>CALSPM010000014.1 GCA_943788235.1 uncultured Cyclobacteriaceae bacterium | reverse complement strand
TATCACCCCTGTTTTGATGAAAATGGATCTTTCAGCAGCTTTGAGCGGATCCATGATCACCGTGATTTTGACTTTACTCTTGGTAGATATTTTTGATACTGCCGGAACATTAATAGGGGTAGGAACCCAGGCAAATTTAATTAATTCAGCCGGTAAACTCCCCAGGCTTCAGCAAGCATTATTAGCAGATTCTACAGCTACTGTGGCCGGTGCCGCCCTAGGCACATCATCCACAACAAGTTATATTGAAAGTGCCGCAGGCATTAAAGCAGGTGGAAGGACGGGCCTCACAGCAGTGGTAACTTCTGGGCTTTTTATCCTCTGCTTACTTTTTGCTCCTCTTGCGCAAAGCATCCCGTCCTTTGCCACAAATGCTGCATTGTTGTTCGTGGGCATCACCATGATACAATCATTGAAAGATTTGGACTGGACAGATCTGACAGAACACATACCTGCCACACTAACGACCATCATGATGCCTTTGAGTTATTCTATTGCTGATGGCTTGGGCATAGGGTTTATGAGTTACGTTGCCATTAAAATAGCGTCAGGAAGGAAAGATCAATGCTCTCTGGCACTATACCTCATCGCCATCTTATTCATGGCCAAGTTTATTTTTTTATGACGTATACCAGGTCGCTCTTTAAATAATTTAATTGTGAAGAAACATTATATTTCGGCTGAAGACCTATTGCAAGATTCCTTCTTGTTGGCTAAGAAAGTTTTTGATTTTGGCTATCGTCCAGATCATATCATAGGTATTTGGCGAGGAGGGAGCCCTATCGCTATTGCTCTACATGAATATTTTGATTACCTGGGAGTTGAAAGTCAACACCATCCTGTCAAAATATCATCCTATACCGATATAGATCAGCAAAAAAAGCAAATCCGTATTAAAGGATTGTCAGACCTTCTTGACACTATCAAATTGGGTGAAAAAATACTCATCGTCGATGATGTATTGGATACGGGACGCAGTCTCGCTGAATTATTAAGAGAATTAGCAAATAAAAATATCGATCTACGGCCACAAAGATGTAAGATTGCTTGCCCTTGGTACAAGCCTACACGAAATCTCACATCTATTCAACCTGATTTTTATTTGAGAACAACGCATAATTGGTTGGTTTTCCCTCATGAATTAAAAGGTTTGTCAGCCAAGGAAATTTCATTAAATAAAACATCCATTTCACAAATTATTACACAACAATAGATACCCACTCAACCATACATTTTCAATTTAAAAAGATGCAATTTCAACTGATGGTACCTCATAAAGGAAATGCCCTCCTAAATTAATAAATAATTAATCTACCTTTATCAGCTAACAAATAAACGCCTAAATTCAAATTCCACTTAATAAATGAAAATATCAAAGATGTTATTAGTCCTTTTCACAGGGATGTTCTTGTTTTTAAAGTTGAAAGGACAGCCTAATTATTCGTTGAATTCTATTGATATCACTGAAGGAAAAAGTGCCAAAATTTCTAATAAAGCAGCCAAGAAATCTTTTAAAAAAGGGACTTATAACGATGGACTTGTTCATACTACTCAAGCCTTGCAAAAAGCAGAAAATAAAAAGCAGGTTTCTAAGGCGCAAAATTTTTTAATAAGCCATTACACCAACGCAATCAACAAAAATTTACAAAAAATAACTGCTTTGCAAAAGAAATCAATCTCGTTTGTCAGTGATCAGACCGTAACTCAGCGTGCTGACATACTCAACATATACCGAGTCATGAATCGATATTGTGATGTTTTGAATGATCTACATCCTGATAAGTTCAAAGCGGTTAAAAGAAGAGATACCGACGTAATCATACAGATTGAAACCTATGAAAATCAAATAAATGCCTCCAAAATATTGTTTGAAGAAAGTCTTCAAATGGCTGCAAAAATGCATTATGAAAAAGGTATCCATTTGGCTAAAAGAAATCAAAAAAAATCTAATAAAGAAGCTGCCAAACATTTTAAATGGGCTTACGAATACATACCCAATTACCTAGATGCTGAGAAAAAATATGCCGATTTAAAAAAGTTAGCTGTTACGAGAATGGGGTTTACTACATTTAAATCAGGAGGAGACTTTAGCCAATTGGGTGATCTCATTGTCAATATTGTATTAAAAAAATTTATTACTGATGCCAAGCAATTTGAATTCTTTGAGGTTTTAGATCGAACGCAAATGAATGCCCTCATGTTAGAAAATGGCTTGAGGGAATCTGAAATTATGAAACCTTCAGATGCGCCTAATTTTGGAAGATTACTTGGCGCAGATGTTTTATGTGTGGGAAGTATCGATCGGGCAGAGGTCGATCGACAAATGGCACAGCCTTATCTTCAAGAATTCACAGAAAGGGTCATCATTGGAGAAGAAAAATATATCAATAATAATGGTAAAGAACGCACACGTTCGATAAAAGGTGATGTTTCAGCCACAGCACAATTGAATCAAAAATTTTCGAACGCAGTTTTATCAGCAACCTATAAAATTTTTGATGTAGCAACGGGTAAATTACTAGATATGGGTGAGGTGAATGGGGAATACGAGTGGAACTACATTTGGATGTCATCATTTCAAGGAGACAAAAGGGCTATTCCTAATGAGATGCCAATAACTGAACTCCGTTTTCCTACCCAAAACGAAATAATGCAACCCGCTAATGAGTTTGCAGCTCAAGCATTGTATCAGAAGATCAGTAATTATGTTCGTGAAACTTATGAATAATTTTGAATTTTACTAGTTTTGGTATTCTCACCAAGAGGATTTTAAATCCCCCCAGCTGCCCTTTTTAAGTATTATCATTTTAAAGAAATCAAATACAAACCGTTCATCTACCCTATCATTCTTTCATAGATCTTTAAGATGAATTACTATTAGATTTTATAAATTTATGAGAATGAAACTTTTTCAAATTAAGATTTGACTACATAATTATGAAATATATACTCTTTTCAATCGGCCTCCTATGGGGAGGATACCTTTCGGGACAAGATAGATCTATTGAAATTGATAAAGTGGTCACCTCCCAACATCAAACAATTATTAAAGGCAAAAAAATAACTTTTCAAGCCACCACAGGAACGCAACCCGTTTGGGATGAGGACGGTGGAACTATTGCTGCCGTACATTATACCTATTATGAACGAACCGACATAGATCGAACGCCTATGCGCCCTTTGGTTATTTCATTTAATGGTGGACCCGGATCGGGTTCTGTTTGGATGCACTTGGCCTATACTGGGCCCTCCATCCTTAAAATTGACGACGAAGGATTTCCAGTACAACCCTATGGAATCAAAACCAATCCGTATTCCATCTTAGATGTTGCTGATATTGTGTTTGTCAACCCCATTAACACGGGATTTTCCAGAATCACTGATCCTGAAACCAAACGAGCAACTTTCTTTGGCGTAAATGCCGATATTAAGTATTTAGCTGAATGGCTCAATACCTTTGTTTCAAGGGCCAATAGATGGGAGTCTCCAAAATACTTGATCGGTGAAAGTTATGGTACTACACGCGTTTCTGGTTTGGCCCTAGAGCTCCAAGAGCAACAATGGATGTATTTGAATGGAGTCATCTTGGTTTCACCTACCGATATTGGTATTGATCGAACTGGGCCCGTAGATGCAGCCAATGAATTACCCTATTTTGCAGCTACGGCATGGTATCACGGGAAACTTCCTCCAGATTTACAAAAAAAAGATTTAGACGAAATATTGCCAGAGGTAGAGGCCTACACGATTGATAAATTAATACCCACCTTGGCCAAAGGAGGCTTTATCCCTGCAGAAGACAAGGAATCCGTGGCTCAACAAATGGCGCTCTACTCAGGACTCTCAAAACAGAGTATTTTAGATCATAATCTTGCAGTACCTGCCCGGTTTTTCTGGAAGGAATTACTCCGCTCAGAAGGCCATACCGTGGGACGTTTGGATTCTAGATATAAAGGTATTGATCGTATGAATGCCGGCACTCGTCCTGATTACAATGCAGAGTTGACCTCATGGTTGCATTCATTTACACCCGCTGTAAACTATTACTACAAGAATGTACTCAATTATCAAACTGACCTCAAGTATAATATGTTTGGTCCGGTACATCCCTGGGATAGATCCAATAATCAAACAGGAGAAAATCTGAGAAAAGCCATGGCCGAAAACCCCTACTTAAATGTAATGATTCAATCGGGCTTTTACGATGGTGCAACCCAATATTTCGATGCGAAATATACCATGTGGCAAATAGATCCAAGTGGTAAGCTAAAAGATCGTTTTAGATTTAAAGGTTACCGATCAGGTCACATGATGTACTTGCGTAAAGAAGATTTAATCAAGGCCAATGATGACATTAGGGATTTCATAAAGCGGAGTACTCCCGCAGCAGGACAATCCGCGAAATATTGAAACTTGTCAAAAGAAAAAAGCCTTGGCCTATGAGATTACCAATGCCTATTCATATGATCTATGAATCGACTCAATAGTGCGTTGTGAATATGCTTTTGGAATTAGAATTTCCAATAAAAGTAATGCTGTTAACTTTTCTACTATGTAAAAATAGAATTATCAATTTTCAAGATTATACTTTAAATCACTGATTACTTAGTCAAAATAAAAGAGTTTTTCAATTTTCACATTCAGCACATTAGACATATTCATGGCTAACTCTAAACTTGGCTTATACCGATATCTTTCAATGGAAATTATAGTTTGCCGGCTCACACCTACACTTTTACCAAGATCATCTTGAGTGAGGTTTTTTTTGTGTCTAAACTCTTTTAAATTATTTTTTAAAACCATCTTAAGAGGTTCTGTATAAGTATAACTGATAGATAGACTTAACAATTGACACAAATAAAAGTAGGGAAATAATTAAAAAAATGATCCCTCCCGCATTTTGTAATATTGAATTGGTTAAAAGCATTCCAATAAAAACAAACAGAGATAACTCATAGAGAAGATAACCCAATTTGTATGATTTGGAGTTGATCATAACATCTCGTTCATCTACTGTTATTTTGGTTTTAAAAATTAGTTCAAGCACCGCATAAGCAATCGAGAAATAAAGCACCGAAAAAATGATTACCCGTGTAATTTTCCCAATTAAATTATTAATTAAAATCAAATTATCATTTTGATTTTCGTAAAAAAATGGCAGGAAAATGAAGCCAAGTACTATTGAAAATACAACCTCAATAAGAATTGAAGTTTCTTTTTTGGATAAAGGCATTTCAAATTTTTTATTGTTGAATTAATCTTAATACCAAAATCGACAATTTTGCAAATGAAAAAGTAAAAAGGCCAAATATAGGAGATAGAATAGCTACTTTAAGTCCGCCTGCAATAATTGAAGGAGCTGCTCCTCCCGTTGCTTCAATGACTTCAAAAGCTGTTATTAATCCTATAAACGCTCCTAAAACACCTAAAGATAAGCCTAAGGTTCCACTATCTCCAATGTGTTTCAACATCTTTTTTGAAGTCTCTTTATCCGTATTGAGGCTTAAAAAACTTTTGAACATAAAGTAAATTGATAATAACAAACAAATCAGAATGAGCGACATAAATAAAGCACCTCCTTCTAAAAATCTATTAAATAAAGTTGTTCCAATTAATCCTGTAATCATTGCCATCATTCTAAGTATTTTAAGTTTCATTTTAATAATGTTAAGCTTGCTTTACAATTATAGGCATTTAAATGTTAAGTTTACTTAACATTATAATCTTTTTTTTAATCCTCCACTGAGTTACTTAATTTAAAAGAGCACAAACTACCTGGGTTCTGTCCACGGATAATCCTAAAACAAGAAAAGGAGCCCTGTAGATCCATATTTAATTTTGAAAATCATAAATAGGTATTAGGACTAGAATAGGGAAGAAAATATTACCCTTTTAATTAATCCATAGGATCCTTTATATCAGTTGAAACTACTATTTCTCATGATTTTCATCTATTGACCAGCATCAAGTAATCGAATAGGAAGGCTTTGGGCTACAAAACTTCTCGGAGTGAATCAATGAATAATTGATCACTTAGAATTTCGGCGACCCACAATGCATATTGTTGTGCCGACGGATGCAATTGATCTACTGCTACCAAAGTAGTATCTGACAACCCTTGTTCTGAAATAGTGGTAATATCAAAATACCAAATTCCTTTGTCATTTGTAATCCTTTTGTTGATCTCGTTAAACTCAGCTATTTCAGTCGTGATTCCTTCCTTATTCAAAGCACCGAAAGGAGTATATCCATAATTGGGGATCGATAAAACAAATACTCTTTCTTTATCTCCACCAACTCTCTCAATGGCTAATCTGAGCAATTCCTCAAATACTGGCTCATAACTGGCAGCTGTTTTTCCTTGGTATTGATCATTGACCCCAATGAGTAAGGAAACCAAATCATAATCAAACTTATCATGAGTCGCCAAGGCTACTTTAAGCTCATCTGTACGCCAACCCGTCTGGGCTATGATAGTAGCTGAATCCAAATAAATTTCCTGCCCTTGAAGTGAATCTATGAGTTGATTGGGCCACCTAACAGATGACTCAACACTTTCTCCAATGGTGTAACTATCTCCTAGCGCAAGATAAGAAAAGGATGGAGTAGCCTGATCGAGCAATATTGTATTTTGATCTTGATTATCTGTAGTCATGTCTCCAGTAGTCACACAACTGCATAAAAAAAGCAGTTGGAAAAAAATTGATTTAAATCCTTTGCATCTCATCATAAATTTAGCCACTAAAATGAATAATTTCAGTCATCCCTAAATAAATTCGGTCCATCTATTCCTTTCAAATCGTTGATTTTAAAATTATCTGTTAATTTCACAAACAAAAAAAACTTTCTCAACCATGATTGACACTAACAAAATGAACATTAAAACATACCTGAAGCTGGTAGATTTTTTTTAAATTGGATATAAATGATGTGTTAATCAAATATACAGTTTTTTGCGATGCCCTTTCTGTCGCGCTCATCCCCATTAAATGGAACTACTAATTTTTAAATATAAAAATCTAATTAAAAATTGATGAAAAATTTGAAAAAAATTCTTTGGATCAGTGCACTATCCTTATGTACGCTTATTGGATGCCAAAAAAAAAATCACTCCGAATGGATCTATTTATTTGACGGTACAAGTCTAGACGGTTGGCGGGCATTTAATGAGGCTGAATTACCGTCTGGATGGAGCATAATGGAAGGTTCACTCTTTTTAGATACAAAATTAAAGAATGAGGCAAATTATGAGGGAGGAAAATCTATTATCTATGCCTTGGAAGAATTTGAAAATTTTGAACTTTATCTTGAATGGAAAATAACAGAAGGGGGTAACAGTGGCATTTTTTATCATGTAACTGAAGAGTATGAAGACATTATAGCACCTGAATATCAGCTTATTGATGATTTAAAATGGAGTGACTATAACAATAATGTGATCCTCAAAGAATGGCAAAAAACAGGTGCCGACTATGCCATGCATACTCCAGACACCACAAAAAAAATTATTAAACCGGCGGGTGAATGGAATACCACAAAAATTATTTTTACTCCCGAAAGAGTAGAGCATTGGCTCAACGGTGTAAAATTACTCTCTTTTGTTCCTTGGAGTGAGGATTGGTATGATCGGAAAAGTAAGGGTAAATGGAAAGATAGTCCCAATTATGGTAAATTTAAGTCTGGATATATTGGCTTCCAAGACCACGACAGTCCTATTTGGTTTAAGAATATTAAAATAAAAAAACTTTAATCCCATAAATATATAAAAATGAATAAACGAGAATTTTTAAAAAATGCAGCGGCATTATCCACCCTTACGCTGTTAAAGGGATGTAATTGGAATTCCTCTGATCAAAAGAAACTAAGGACGGCACACATAGGAGTAGGAAATATGGGTGCTCAAGATTTACAAGCAATCTCTTCACATGAAATGGTCGATGTAGTGGCCTTATGTGATGTTGATTCAAATAATTTATCTGCTGCATCTAAACGTCATCCCAAAGCCAAGCTTTTCGCTGACTATCGAGATCTTTTCAAAGAAATGAAAGATCAAATCGATGCAGTAATTGTCTCCACACCGGATCATACCCATGCTCCAGCTTCTTTGATGGCCATGAACCATGACAAACCTGTGTATTGCCAAAAGCCGCTTACGCATCACGTGACTGAGGCTCGAGCGATGAATCAAATAGCAGGTGATAAAAACCTTGTGACCCAAATGGGTATTCAGGTACATTCCTTTTACGATTATAAATTAGCAACCTTACTCATTCAATCAGGAATTATTGGAAAAGTGAGTACGGTAAGGGCTTGGACTGATAAAGTTTGGGGTTTTGATGGGCCCGCACCAACAGATAGTGATCCGGTGCCCGAACATCTCGATTGGAATTTATGGCTTGGTACATCAAAGGAAAGACCTTTCAAAAAAGACATATATCATCCAGGAATGTGGCGAAAATTATTAGATTATGGATGCGGCACCCTAGGTGATATGGGAGTACATATTTTTGATACCCCTTACAATGCATTGGCGTTAGATGTTCCTCTAACCATCACAAACAATTGCCGCCCAACTACCGGTTTTTGGTATCCTGAAGCCAATACCGTAACTTATGAATTTACACAAACACAGTATACGACCGAAACCTTAAAATGGGTATGGTATGATGGACCTGGTGCCCCAGAAATGCACAGTGATTTGGAATTACCCGATGGTGCCGCACTACCTGATCAAGGGGCCATGTTTATGGGAGAAAAAGGCAAACTATTGTTACCTCATTTTATGGAGTTACCTAGACTAATTGTAGATGGGGTCTATGTGGAACTTGATCAAGAATTAATTGATAGCTTTCAGCTGGGTGCGCCCATCAGAGATTATGACACAGAAGGTAAAAAGCACTATCACCAATTTGTCGATGCTTGTCTAGGGAAAGCAAAGACCAGTGCTCCGTTTTCTTACTCAGCGAAACTGACTGAAACCATACTGCTTGGGGTCATTGCAGGCAGATTCCCCAATGAAACTCTGCACTGGGATAGCCAAAAAGCCAAATTTTCTGAGTTAAAAGCCAATACTTATTTAGATGGTTCATATCGGACCTTCTAAATTTTTTAGATTGGAATAAAATTAAAAGCCCCTTTTTCAAATCAAGAAATAGGGGCTTAATATTAGTTTAATAGGTTACCATTATAATAAGCCACCTGACCGGTAATCTTTCCTTCCTTATTGAAGTTGTGGCTCAGGTGCATGAAAATAACAACTTCTGCGCCGGTATTCTTGTTTTTAAAACGAAAATTCCACCAAGATAAAACCGTGGATCCATCCCCATTGTAAGACAAATAATCAGGATATCCATATTCATCCATACTTATAATTTCGAATGAGGTCAATAAATTTTCTACTTGAGTACGTTCTTCTGATTTCGAATGACTTTCGCCTCTTGGCGCATTGATGTCACTGAATTGTGCATTATCGTCAAATTGCTCATAAACTAAATCTAAATCTCCCAGCTCAAAAGCCGAAATCATGGTCCTTACCGTATTTATATAGGCATGATCTTTATAAATGGTCCCATTCTCAGTGGTACTAAATGTATCCCAATACTTTTCAAAAATTGCTGTATTCGCACGGAAAATCAACATCCGGATTTGACTCCCATCTTTACTTAAAACAAAAGATCTGTCTACAGGAGTTTCTATTTTGAATCCTGTCTCTTTGTCTATCCCATAAAAAACATCCCAAGTATCTATCCAAGTACCTGACTCCTTATACTCCAACGCATCAGGATAAGATTTTCCTCGCTTGGTAATCTTAAAGCCTTTGAGCTGATTACTCCAATAAGTAGATTCTGCAATAAGTCCTTGCTTATCTTTGCCCTTAGCGTCTTTGTTGGTTGTCAAGCCATTATACCCATTGAAGTCATCGGTAAGAAGGGCCTCAAGAGTTGCTTTATCTCCAGCCACATAAGCCTCGGTGAATTTATGCATGAGCTCAATTCCTGGATGCTCATCGAAGATTTTACCATTATTTTTTTTTTGAGCTATCGCTGCTGTTGCAAGCATTAATATGGTAGCCATCGTCAGTTGGATTTTATTTTTCATGTTCAGTTTTTTGTTTAAAATTAGTCTTATTACTCATTCAAATATGAAACAAATATGGAGAAATAAAGAGAAAAATTGGCAGACGCCTCTGAATATTCGAAACATAGAGTTCATGTTTTATACGCTACTAAATTATTATTCAATTACTACCTGTATTGGAAATACAAAAAAGGATTAATTTTAGAGCATTAACTAGTACTAAAATCAATCACTCATTCTGAGAAATAGATGACTATGGGCCAAAAAAGAAGATTACCAGCAGAATGGGAGCGCCAAAGTTTTATTCAATTCACTTTTCCTCATAAAAACAGTGACTGGGACAATAATTATGAAAAAATCATTACCTGCTTTGTCAATATTATTGAAAAAGTAGCTGAATTTAATCTTGCAATAGTAGGTTGTGAAAATATCAAAAAAACCCAAATTTTATTCATAAATCACACCAAATTTCCTATTCATTTTGTGAAGGTAGCTTCCAATGACAGCTGGACGAGGGATCATGGTGCCATCACGATACTAGAAGGAGATCAACCCAAATTATTAGATTTCAATTTCAATGGCTGGGGAAATAAATTTGAATCTGCCCTAGATAATAAAATCAACCTTGCACTCTCTGATACCCTATTCAAGGCCCTGCCCATAGCCTCTAAAAATTTCATTTTGGAAGGTGGGTCCATAGAATCAGATGGCAGGGGCATACTCCTTACCACCACACAATGTTTGCTATCTACTACCAGAAACTCGGATATGACTCAAAGTCAAATTGAACAATTCCTTCTGCAAGAACTGGGATTAAAAAAAATACTTTGGTTAAATCATGGCGCACTTATTGGAGATGATACTGATGCACACATAGATACCCTGGCTCGCTTTTGCTCCGTTGATACAATTGCTTATGTAAAATGTAAGGATTCACATGACTTTCATTACCAAACATTGAAACGCATGGAAGATGAGTTGAAAGAATTTAAAGACCTGTCAGGCAAAAAGTATAAGCTCGTCGCTCTTCCTATGCCCGATGCCTGCTATGATCAGGAAGGTAATAGATTACCCGCTACTTATGCCAATTTCCTACTTGTAAATGATGGCGTCTTGGTTCCTTCCTATGGGGTAAAACAAGATCAAGAAGCCTTAGACAACATTCAAAATATTTTTCCAAAACGTAAAGTCATCGGAGTTGATTGCCTCCCACTCATTCAGCAAAATGGATCCCTACATTGCATTTCCATGCAATATCCCTCCGCTGTAAAAATCATGCTGGAATAAATAAAATGACTCATATTTAAAAATTACATTTGATCCTTTATTATTTTAATCTTGATACCATGACTAAAATTAAAGTTGGCATTGTTCAGCAAAAATGCAGTACTTCAAAAAAGACCAATATCGAAATGAGTATTGAGGGCATCCACCAATGTGCCTCAAAAGGTGCACAAGTGGTGGTACTACCAGAGCTACATGTCAGTAGATATTTTTGTCAGCAGGAAGCGATCGGCAACTTTGACTTAGCCGAAACTTTACCGGGTCCTACCTATAATAAGTTCGCTAAAATTGCAAAGTTATTAAATATCGTTTTGGTCACCTCTCTATTTGAAAAGCGAAGTGCTGGACTATTCCATAATACCGCTGTCGTTTTTGATAAAGATGGTCAAGAAGCAGGTAGGTATAGGAAAATGCATATTCCAAATGACCCCGGCTATTACGAAAAATTTTATTTTACCCCAGGAGATCTAGGTTTCAAGCCGATCACAACTTCTTTAGGTAAACTAGGTGTTTTAATTTGCTGGGATCAATGGTTTCCAGAAGCCGCGCGATTGATGGCAATGGCTGGAGCAAATCTGTTAATTTATCCCACTGCGATTGGTTATGATCCAAAGGATACCCATACCGAAAAATCTCGGCAGCATGACGCTTGGATGACTTCTCAACGTGCCCATGCCATAGCCAACGGTATCCCAGTGATTTCAGTTAATCGTGTTGGATTTGAAGAAGACCTGAGCCATCAAACAAAAGGCATTGATTTTTGGGGAACTAGCTTCGTTACTGGGCCTCAAGGAGAAGTACTTTGGAAAGCAGATCCAAATGAAATGGTAAATCAGGTTGTGGAGACCGACCAAAATAGGACAGAAGCAGTTAGAAGGATTTGGCCCTTCTTCAGAGATCGGCGCATTGATGCCTATACTGATATGAACCAAAGATTTATAGATTAAATAGAAATAACCGTCAATAACCTATTTCAAGGAATCGATTCTATCCATTTGATCGTTTCCCAAACTTGCACTCCCTGATTGGCGCGTTGAGTACCTGCTGTAGAACGACCATCCCGTATTTGATTCGAAAGCTTATGCATCATCTTATTGACTCTTTTTATTTCAATATCAGCCCTATTATAAGCCTCAGCTGGATCCTCACTTAAGTTATAAAGTTGGACATTTTGCCATTTATCCTTAAGAGTGTCTCGTACGGCAAGGACCCCTTTCTGAGACCACATACCCCCCCCACCAGATGAGGTAATTATCTTCCAATCTCCTTCAATTAAAGATAAGATTCCATTGCCTGATTGAACAATTAAATTTTCACGAATATTTGTCGATGACCCCTTTAAAAGGGGGAAAATATCAAAGCTATCAACAGCCATTGAATCATTTGGATCAAACCCAACAATCGAAGCCAAAGTTGAAAACACATCAGTTAAGGAAATCAGCGCATCGGATGTCGATACTTCAGGGATTACTCCGGGCCATCGTGCAAAAAATGGTTCTCGATGTCCTGCCTCCCAAGAATCGGATTTCAAACCTCTAAAAATACCAGCTGAGTTGTGACCATGTGTAAGTACTGAGCCTATCTCACCAACATAATTATTGCCATTCATATTGGTCGGACCATTGTCGCTTGTAAAAATGACCAAGGTCTGATCTGAGACGCCTAATTGATCCAAAGTATCAAGTAATGCTCCTATGTAATGATCTATCTCTACTACAAAATCTCCATATTTACCCGCTCCAGAACTTCCCAAAAAAAGCTTGGAAGGTGCAATAGGTGTATGCGGAGCAGAAAGCGAAAAAAATAAAAAAAAAGGATTCTTTGGATGGTTAATAGTACGATCTGCTACATACTTAATGGCTTTTTCAGAAATTGTCGGTAATAAATTTTCATAACGCCAGTCAGGTACCATTGCCCCTGGGGCACCTACTTTGCCCGCTTCCCACCATCCTGTAGGTAATACCGTCACTTTATCATTTTCAATAAAGCCATGTGGTGGAAAACTCGGTACATCATCCCCAAAATAATAATTAAATCCAAGTTCGATAGGACCTCCAGTGATGGCTTGCTCATAATCAATATTCCTCCCATCCGCTTGAGGTAAATGACCCTCCTTGGTGGGCCAATGCCACCCTAAATGCCATTTACCAATACATGCAGTATGGTAGCCCTTACTTTGAAGCATTTCTCCTAAAGTATAATCCTCCTTATGAATTAAAGGGGGATCCCACAACCACGCCACTCCTGACTTTTTAGTTGACCTCCAGCTATAATTACCGGTTAATATACTATATCGGGTAGGTGTACATACCGCTGAAGGCGCATGGGCCTGAGTAAAAATCATGCCTTGTTGGGCCAGCTTATTAAGATTAGGAGTGGGGATTTTTGAATGTTTGTTTAAGATTTCAACATCTCCATAACCAAGATCGTCTGCTAAAATGAAGATGATATTAGGGGCCTGGCTTGGTCCGGTTGAGACTGCAGCAGGTTTACATAGGCTGAATAGAAAAAGAATAATTAAGTAAACAAAGCACTTCATCAAGTTAAAGATCAAATTTTATTTTAATAAACCTCGGTCTATAAATATGAGCATCTTCCTTAATATCAATCCAGAAATTTGGCGTGATGGTATTATAACTAATTAAAAGTTCATTGGGGCCGGACAAATTAAAATGTGCTTTAGCGTTATAACACCAGAGTCCATTTTTCATTTCAGGTGTTTCATAGATTTCGTGAATTTCTGAAAAAGGCCCCACGGGTGATGCTCCAATCCGCATGCCTATTTTATCAGACAATCCCAATACCTGAAAAATAAGGACAAACCTACCATCTGGTAGTGGCGTGACGCTCAGTTCATTAGAGGCCGCATCAACAACTTGCTCCATAGTCTCCGAACGCACATCCCAGTATTCTCCATTCCAATAACGCCATTCCTTGAAATTTTCAAAGTCCTTGGGTTTGACTCGGGCGACGACCAAGCTTTTTTTTGCACCAATACAGCCATAGACATATATATAACCATCCGGATTTGGTGCGCCGGCCCATGTGGTATTTACCAGAATACCCGAACCCAAATTTCCTTCCCCAAGACTATCAATTTTAACATGCAACGGAGTAGTCAATTGACGTTGATCCACATATGGCGGAATTGATCGATTCCCTAAAGCCATAAGTGAGACGTTAGGTTCAATAAAATCATATACATGTTCTCCCGTACGCTCAATATGATAAGCAAATACATAAAGAGTATTAGACAATTCTTGATTTACGAAACCATCGCCCAACCAAAAAAAATCATCCTGGGGAGGATACTCATTACTTGGAACAAAAAGGGAACTTGGCTGCCCAGTTGAACTGCGATAAATGAAAAAATCAAGACTATCTGCTATGGGTTGATTTCCTTTCAAATAAGCGACTGAATTATTTACCATTACAGAACTTTGATCAGGTCGATTGCCAACAACTCTACCAATATAGGTGTCACTAAAGAAGATTAATGTAGAATCATTTCCCAAATTACCCTGCCGATCTCTACCTGTAAGGGGAATGGTGAAAATTCCATCTGCGCCAAACCAGCCCTCCTTTCTGTAAAATAATTGGGTCCATTCAGGTGCTGATTCGACGGAATAAGAAATATTCAAATCCGTTTTAACTATTTCCTTTGACCGCGGACCACAAGCGGTCAATAATCCTATTATAAATAATAACCCCATTCCATTTTTTGGAACTGATATAGCTATAATCCTAATAATTTTAATAAAAATTCTCATCAAATGGATTCATTTATTGCCAATTTTCGACCTTGATAAACTTTGGGCGATATAAATCCGCATTATCAAAAAGAGACCAAAAATCAAAACTATTAATATTATAAGAGATAATTAATTCATCATTGATTGATAATTCTGGATGCACGAATGCATTGTAAGTAAATACATCACCGGCTGTCTCAGGTGTACAATATACTATTTTTTTACTGTGCCAAGGACCCATTGGGAAATCAGATTCAAATAACTGTATTTCCTTACCAAATATAATCTGGTGGGTCAATAAGTAATATTTATCGTTCTTTTTAAAAACACTGAATTGATCCGAAACTCCATCATGTATTCGATACGTTGAAGGTTCTGAAACCCATTCTGATCCGTTATAAAATTCCCAAATTGCACGTAAATCACCACCAGGAGCACGAGCAACATGGGCATATTTATTATAACCAACGGTAGTTATTCCGTAGATATAGGTGTAGTCTATATCTTCCATCAACGTCGATCCATAAGAAATTTCAGGCGAGGGTATTTTCATTGTAAGCGATTTAAGTGTTAAGTCAGGTAAAGAAAAAATAGCTAAGTCTACTTGTTTATAGGCAAATCCCCACATACCCTCTCCCACACGTTGCATATGAGCCAGTAGCATATGTAATTCACCATTATAGATCGTAGCATCAAAAGGCCAATACCAATCATCTGTTTCATTGGGTACAATTAACGCCTTAGGATTAGTTCTGGTACCTCCGAAGAGAGTAATGAATTCATTTTCACTTGTTAAAACAAAAGTATTATTGACCATTTTAGTTTGATTCCTAGTTCGGTCTTCATTTACTGTACCGATAAATGTATCCCCAAACATCCACAGTACACGCCCATCAGGCAAAAGCACGGAATAAGTAGCATCGGCACCTGTCCATCCATTTTCATACCGTGTGTAGATTTGATCCCATCTGCAACTTTTTGAAGTTTTTACATCCTCCCAACATGTACTGGACACAAGAATATCGCTGCAAGACAAGGATTCAAGAATTAATTCGTCTCGTATCAGTGGAGACATTATTCCTACCTCTGGGATGTCTTCAAGTTCATTTATGACATCCCCTTGATTAGATACGTTCACCGAATCCGAATCATAAATACCCGTATCTATTAAATTTTTATCTTGTGAAATAGTGAAATTAGGTGACTCATCTTCACATGACATTAAGAGAAAAGCAAAAATAAAAATAATGATATTTTTCAAAATCGAGCATCTTTAGAGTGATACCTATTGCCCTCTGTGATACCCTTCCAATTATCTGTTTTGAAAGGAGCCAATGGCCAACCTTCTTTATTAAAAAGATTTAAAGTCCCAGGATTTGACGACCACGCATACCTAATAGCTACGGGTTTCTCTACTTTTTCACAAAATACCTCTATCTCTCCATTTGAAATAGTTGCCTTGGCCCAATAAAATTTTTGATCCGCACCTGCAATAGCAAATCCACGAATGTAACCATATTTGTCTCTAACCACGAGATCTTCCACTGCCTGATTAATACTCACAAATATACGACGGTCCTCAATACGATGACTTTTATACAAAGGCGATGACATAAAGTGTCTACCATAGGCGATATTCAAAGCAACTATTGCTGATCTTCGCCCGACTTCTATCTTATTCTTAGGATGAATGTCCTCAGCATCCCCTATATCAATGGTGACCACTCTTCCTACATGCAATAACTTCAATGCCTGGTCCTGCGCCATTCGCATTTCGGACCAAGATTGATCCACGGGTTCGGAAGCTTCTATCGTATAGTTGGGCAATTGTACATATAAAAAAGGCAACTTAACATCTCCAAAATGATTTCTCCAATCGACAATCAATTCAGGGAAAAGAGATTGATATTCATGAGCCCGATCCACATTGCTTTCCCCTTGATACCAAAATATCCCTTTTATTTTGAGCTTGGTAAGTGGGGCAATATTGCCATTGTATAGAACCCCTGGGGATGAAAAAGGACTCGCGTTAACTGTCAACGGAGCTTTAAAATTATCGGCATCAATAGCCGACCCCTTTTTGTACTTCCAGTCTCCCCAAATTATTGGGTTACCCCAAAAAGCGCTGGTAGAAAAGCCCCCATTTCCACCTATATCGAAAACTCTGACTGCGATCACATTGCCCTTCGGCTGTAATAGATTGGTTTCCACACTATAATTTCGAAAATTATGACGCCCATACGTTTCTCCTATCTTTTTACCATTAACCCATACCATATCATAATCATCTATCTGATTCAACTTAATGCTGAATCTTGGACGATCATATCCTTGAGGAAGATCAAAAGTCTTTCGAAACCAAACAGCACCGTCATGATCTACTAAAGAGGTATCTAATTCTTCCCAAAATCCTGAAACTTTCATCTCCAGCCAATCACTATCATCCAATTCTTTTGCAAACCACTGCATATCGAGTCCTATATCTTTCAAATAATGTTTTTTGGACCATTTTTCTTTGCCCTTTTCAAAATCAAGCCTGAGCTCCTCAAATGATCTATTTTTAGATACTATTGTATTGACCTCCTCTCGAAATTGAGGAAACTTTACCAATGCATTATTCGACATCCATGCTTCAATTGAACTCGATCCTAAACTGACATTAATTAATCCTATTGGAACGTCTATTTCGTTCGATAGATTTTTTCCAAAATAATAGCTTAGCGCAGAAAAATTATCCATAGTCTCCGCATCTAACAATTGCCATGCTCCTCCCAGGAGGTCTTCTTTAGGTAAATAATCCATATCAATAGATACCTTAAATAACCTCATGTTGGTCTTTAAAAAAGTTGTGTCAGTCTCTTCATAGTTAAACTGATTATTGGTCCACTCCATATTTGATTGGCCGGAGCAAATCCATAGATCCCCAATTAAAATATCCTCGAAAATCAACTCGCTTTCTCTATCTTTTACAGTCAAAATATAGGGTCCCCCTACTGACATTGGATCCAAATCAAGAGTCCATTTCCCGTTTTTACCTACCTTAACTTGCTCCATCGATGTACCTAAATGGATCGATATCAATTCCAAAGGAGTACCCCAACCCCATAGAGTTATGGGCTGATCTCTTTGTAAGACCATATGATTACTAAAAATTTTAGGCATAACGACCTCGCATATGCCAGTAGGCGATATAACTATCCATAGAAATACCAAAATCACAGATCTTTTCACCATTTAAATAAGGGATTAATTTTAAATATATCCAAATTACCATTATTATGAGTGGAAAGGAAATGATGTACCTCTCCGACCCTCACCTTTTTTATGTTTCGAACTTCTCCAGAAAGAAAATTTCCCAATAAATGGGTGGACAGAGTTTTAAAGTCACCTCCTCCATTCCCCAAGGCTAAAATTCCTTTAGACGCATCCAAATTACCTAGAGCTACATTCATACCTGAATTATTTCCAGCTGCCATCAAATCTAAATAACCATCATCATCAAAATCAAAAACAAGCAGGGCCTCGACACTTGACCATTGAAATGCTTTGGGAAGAGGCTTAATTATGAAATTGCCTGATCCTTTATTTTCAAAATAACTCGAACTTAAGGTTTGAATTTGAGTTTGATACAAAATATTATCTTGTTCTAACTCCATCAAATCTTGAGTCGTGAAATGGGCGTAAGTTTGATAAGAAGGACAAACTACTTGTAGGTTTTTCAATGCTTTCAACATAATCAACCTGCCGTAAAGGGGGAAACTCTCGAACTTGCCCTCCCCTAATGCGAAAAAAGCAGTCGGAATACCAAGACAAGAAGCATCCCTTCTTAGACAATAGCCTATAAGGCCCAAAGGATACTCTTGCGAAACATTCAATCCTGTATTTAAACCCAAATTACCTACAACTAAGTCAATATCCCCATCATTATCAAAATCGCCCGAAACCAAACTTCTCCAAATACCACTTGATCCCGTTATACTTCTTTTCTTAAATCCTTTACCCAGGTCATTATACAGAATCGTGACTTCCATCCATTCTCCTACCACTACTATATCAGGCCAATCATCATGGTTCATATCTACTACTTCCATATCGGTCACCATCCCCAAAGATTTCAAGTCATCAAAATCAGGACCTACTACCGAACTAAAAACACCTTGATCATTCCTATACAGCCAACTATTTATTGGTCTTCCATAGGCCTTGAAATTAGTTTGACCTGCTCTGAACAAATCAAGATCTCCATCCCGATCAAAATCAATAGTCAGAATTTTGGAGCCTGGATCTTTAGTTTGTTCGATGCGATTAATGGAACTTGTGAAAGATCCATTATCATTAATTAAGAGTTCGTCTTGATAAGCTCCTTCTCTATTCAAATTTTCGATTCCACCAGAGAGTACATAAAGATCCTCATCTCCATCATTATCACAATCAAAAAAAATAGCATCTGTTTCTTCTACAAAAGCCCTTGCTCTAATGCTTTCATCATTCCTTCCAAAAAAATCAAAAAATTTGCCATTAAATCCTTGTGAACCAGTCATATAAAAAAGCATATGCCCAAAATCATCTCTACTAGACATGGCTAGCCCAGGTCCCGTGTTAGAATATTTCCAAGGAAGCAAGGGATGACTATCAAAATCATAGTAATCTAATTCTTGATGTGCTACCATGATGGATTGAGCTTCTACAAAAAGAAGATTTTCCTCCTCTAAGTCTCGTTTTCTAGGCATGCTTTCATCATACCTGATCTCGTAGCTCCCCCCCGATTGCAACCCATACTGCCATGATATCGTACCATCATACCAATCCACCCGTAAGGAATCTGCAACCTTAGCCGCACCTAACCCGATGATCATAGTTTCTCCTACTGTTGACAGATAACCTCTACTGAGGTAATATTCAAATTTCTGGACTTTAACATCAACGTACGCAGTAATTACGCTCCCTATTCCTCTATGATTGTATTTGGGACCTTTCAATTTTATACTGATTGAATTTCCGGAGATACTATTTTCAAAAACACTTGCTTTGGCATTGGAATTATTGGTCACTAAATCAAGGTCTCCATCCAAATCGAGGTCTCCATAGGCAGCACCCGAAGAGACTCCTACAAAAGTCTCTATTCCAGATTCTTGAAAAGTTGAATCCCTCTTATTCCAAAAAATTAGATTATTAACCTCCACAGCTGATAGCTCCTTCATTAGGGCGAGATAAAGACTATCAATCTTTTTTTGCGCGCTGAAGGTTATTCGATTTTTTCTATAGGCTATGAAATCTTGATTAGTAATATCCTTCAAGTAACCATTGCTCATAAAAACATCCTTAAAACCATCCAAATTCAAATCGACAAACAAAGGGGCCCAACTCCAATCAGTACTGCTTATTCCAGCAAATTGCCCCAATTCACTAAAAGTGCTCACGCCGCCGGCGAATCCCTGATTGAGCTGCAACGTATTTCGAGGATATTGTAATTCATAACCCATGGAAACTGCAGCAGATTGTAAATAAGTACTCAAATTATTTGCCATCATCACCCTTGATTTTCTGGTTTTAGGCAACATATCAGCCACTAGGATATCTGGCAATTCATCGTTATTAAAATCTGCCACATCATTACCCATACCATTAAAAGATTGATGCTTCAAGGCCTTATTAATTTCATTGACAAAAGTTCCATTTCCCTGATTCATATAGAGAATATCATTGGATATAAAATCATTAGAAATGTACAAATCTGGCCATCCATCAAGATTAAAATCGGAAACACCAACGCCTAATCCAAAACCCTCTACTTCAATTCCCGCCTCAGCCGAAACATCAACATATACTGGATGATCCAAAGAATCTATCCAGTCAC
>CALSPM010000013.1 GCA_943788235.1 uncultured Cyclobacteriaceae bacterium | reverse complement strand
TTAGTATTTTATTACCAATTTTGTGTTTATTTTGACATATAGAATGCTAAATTATTTACGCTTCTACTTATTTTTAGTAATAAAATACTGTGTTTTTGATTCTCATCTAGTTTTTGATACCCAATTTTTTGTTCAATTTAAACTTAACAAAAATGAAAACTAAACTTGAAACAAAAATAACTGTCACTTATTACTTAAAAAAAGTATCTCTAAAAAAAGAGGTAAAAAAAAAGCCGTTTACGCTACAATTGCCTTCAAAGGAACAGTAGCAAAATTGTCAACTAGAATAAAATGTGAAACTCCTGAAAAGGATTGGAAAAGTGGAATGTTTGAAAGAAAAAACTTCACTAATGAGATCCATGAGTTACTCTTTATTAGGAGAGAAATTGAATCTTATGGTACTCGCTTTTTCAAGAATGCTAATCATAGAAAAGCTGTATATAATAGAGTAGAAAATAATGATATTCCAATGACAATTTTAGGAGTACTTGATGAAAAATTAATAGAGAAAAAAGATGATGTAACATATGCCATTACGTGATCTACAGATCTGCCTTATTAAGTTTAAAAAATAGATGAAAGAAAAGAAAAATCTTGATTTTGGTGTGATTCAGAATCATCCTCAAAAAATTACAAAAAGGATCGTAAAAACGTATTATGGATGACTAATTGAACAAAAAATATATTCTAAAACAAAAAAGAATTGTAATTATAAAGAGTCATCTGCTAACCAATGCATTTCCAGAGTTAGATCTTTATATGAGAGGTTCCACCTCGAGAACAAAGATGATGTAGATGGAATAATCATGAAGCCATTTAGCAAAATCACAAAGACAAAAAATAAACATGAGCGTTAAGAGAAAGCCTTGGAAAGTGAATTAGATTGAAAATAGATCGATAAAATTAAAAAATTGAGGTACCAATTACCTGATGATCCTGTCACAAATGAAGTGGATTTTAGAGGAAGGAAAACTCATGGGAATAAGCTATCTGCAGAAGAAAGAATTATTAAAAATGACAAATATCGGTTAATCAGTTTAATTTTAGCTATTACAGGATTAGCATTTGCTGAACTTGGAAAGGGAGATGTCTTGCAAATTCAAAGATCTATTACTGGTCCAGTATTAGCTGGCCGCAGAGTAAAGACAAAGGAAAAATATACAATTCCAGTTACTCTAAAAGTGGAAGAATAGATTATCGAAATGGGATCATTACCATGGAAACCATTTGTTACAAATAATATAATTACCGATGATAGTATCAAATATAATTCCTATGTGAGTTTTTACAACTACCTAAACAATAGATTAGGACTTCATATTGGCTATAATGAAGATGCGACAATATCACCACATAGATTTAGGTATTCATTTGCCATGCGTATGCTGAATCATTTTAAATTTTCGCTTCACGTTGTCGTTAGAATGATGAGTGATACTGAGAAAATAGCAAGGTATCTCAAAAATAAAGATGACGAATCTGAAAAATAAATTGCTGTATAATTCACCCTATACAATTATAGCTTCCGATAAAAGAGAGGCTATAATTAATAAATAATAAAACTAACTAATTTGTATTTTACAACCATTAGAAATACTTTTGATTAAGAACGGTAAAATAATGGAAAACGCAACAACCAGTAGAAAGCAAACTGCCCAAGTGAGACTCGATGAGTTAATAGCGGCTCTCAATACTACTGATCCTATTCTTGCCATAGAAATTGACATTAAATTTCTAAAGAAAAATTACTACTCAAAATCAGGAGTTTCTGCTTTCAGAGCTAGTGGTGGAAATAAGGTAATGACACCAAAATTTTTAGAGGATATCGAAAAAGCTTTGCCATTTCTTAATATGGAATGGCTCATGCACGGTTTTGGAAATTGGCTAAATGAATGGTCACCCAAACAAAAAACAGACTATATCACTGAGTCTAATTGGTACAAGGTTAAGCCAACGGCAGCAAGTACTGGAGCAGAAGATTTATGCCATTCACAAAAAAGTATTGATCAGTTACTAAAGAATGGAACTGATGCAAATTTCAAAATCATTCTAAGATCAAAGTTCGCTACAACTTACGCAACTGGAAGTAGACTCAGATCCGATATAAATAAAGCCTTATGTAAAAGAGTGCGTGAGTTAAGAATGTCCAGGAATCCAAAGGAATCTCAAGGTTATTTTGCCGAAACCACTATGGGTGAGAACAGAGGCATCATAACCAATGTAGAATCCTTCAGGCAAAATCCTCCTATTTTCTTTATTAAAAAGTTAAAGGAAAAATGCGCAGTAGATCTCAACAATAAGCTCAGCTATGATTGGCTTTTAGATGGTGTTGGTGAGATGTTCATTGAACAACCCAATCTCCCACTACCTGAAATGCCTGCAAAAAAACCTACCAAAGTCAATAGGATTGATAGGGAGCTTTGCGATAGGATTGATAGCATCCGAGAAGGACAAGGTATGAGCAAAACTGCTTTTGGTAGCCATTTAGATGTGAATAGGTCAATGATTAGTGCTATGGCTGGTAAAGAGAAGAGACAAAATCCTACAACTTGGTTTTTATCCAGGTTAAAAGAAAGAGTCAATGATAATAATAAAGTATTAAGCTATGATTGGCTTTTAGATGGTGTTGGTCCTCAGTATATAGAAGATCCTAATATTAGCGAAATATCAAATGATGCTATGGAAGAATTGAGAAAAGAAATTGAGAAGCTTAAAAGAGAGAATGCACAGCTTAAGAAAAGTTAGAAAGCTCATTAGCTATCGAAGCAAAGAAAACCCTCATTTAAGCATTATTAAGTGAGCTTTTTTTCGTTCTTGTTTCTCTTATTAGTACTATTCTGTACAACAATTTCATTTCAAAGAATTTATCTTTTAACTAATGAAATCACGAATTTATAGTGTGAAACGAGTTCTCATTAGTGAGAATATGAATGTAGCGATGAAAGACAATTACTACATAAACAAGCTATCCAAAATTAAGAAATTGGTGCAGGACCAAAACCTTTCGCCATAAAAAAAAATCTTAAAAAGTGTTTTCCACCCTAATTTTGAAATTAGAAGAATCGTCAATTGGTCTCTACTCATTTACGAACTTGATGAGAGTGGAGCACTGGATGGAAATTTAGTTTTTAGAAAGGGTTAGTCAGGAAAAAAATGCTGAATAATTCCATCATCAGCTATGAAAAATGCTAATTTCCCCTTATGGTTAACACCATCCGTAAATCAAATTTCCGCAGGACAATCATATATAAGTACATTCCCCTACTCAATTTCAAAAAGAGTATATTCACTTTTTACTTCGGCTAAGATCTTGTAATAGTATGAGTGACCATTTTTTCTTTTCTTATTGAGATCCTTCTCCCAAAACTTCCATTCTCCTTTTTTATATTTAAGGTCATGGCCTTCATCAGTCTCACCATCGATAGGGGATATCCATTCTTCGGTATGAGTTATAGTATCGTTAATAGTATACCTAGCTTCATCTTTTACATATTTATAAAGCAATTTTTTATCATCCGAATAATAATTTTTCATATATCCATTTTCGAGATAAACTCTAATAAATGTTTCCTTGGAATATACCCCAAAGATCATCTAAAGACTTTATTTGAGCTAAGGATGAGAATCCAGTACATAATAAGCTAGCTAGGCAAAGTATTTTCATAGTTTAAAGATCAAAAAAACAACTCTCAAAAAAATATAAAACAATTTAGAATTTACGATATTAAAATACTAAATAAGGTACTTTAAATAGTCATATGATTAATTACGAATGGATTTATACGAGGGATAGGGAAGACTTGGATTATGAAGAAAAACGAGTATCTGAAAAGTATGTCCAGGCCCGTAAAAACAACTGATTACATGCTTAGAGCCAAATGGTTTGATTACTGACTCAACTACCTCCAAATACGAAATATTAATAACAATGATTAAGAAAAAAGCGAGAGGAAATCTATCAGCCAATAGTGATGCAAAGGCTAGAAGAAAGGGACACAACTTTGAACGTAGCATTTACAAGAAATTACTATCCCTCTATCCAAAGTGTATAATCACCATTATGGGTAGAATCAACCTTAACCAGATTAAAATTAATCTTATGAATTGTCATCCTTGGGCAATGCAACTCAAGACTGTAGAAAAAGGAGTTTAACTTAAAGGAATATTAAAGGAAATGCCCAAAAACCATGACAAATATAATCTGATAATCCAAAAGCACTTCAGCTTATGATAAAATATTGTGAGTAAGATTTTTTGCTCCTCGAACGGATTTATCTAAAACTCCATAGATATATGGGCAAAGGACATCCAAATCTAACCTTAGATACAGATGACATAACCTGTCCAAAATGTGATAGCACTCGAAAGCATCGTTATGACACTCTAAGGACTGATTCTGGTATGATAAGGCAACAATATAAATGTCAAGATTACTATGGCTAATATACGCTATGATCTAGCTAAAAATAAACTCCTAAAACTCAAAATTAAATTCTATGGAAAACTATATAAAAATCAAAGAGGCTAAGCCCAACAACAATGAGTATGTCCTGCTACGCACGAGCGTACGATAGTAAGCCTAAGAAGTTGCTCTAATCAATGATGAATTCATTGATTTCGAAAAGAAACCTGTGGGCATGGAGGATTATAACTATTGGAGGCCAGTTTACAGTACCAACCCAATCACCAATGATCGTTGTGAGATTGTAACCAAAAAGTCAGATGTACCTAGGGTTAGCCAATTGGATAGCTATGCCTCTAATGAGTACATCACGAAATACCTCAATAAGGGGTATTGGTTCATCTATCCACAAGAAAGCGGAGATTTCAACTAGATGGACAGGACTCGATGATTGAGGATTTGAAACAAGAAGAAGGCTTACTAGAGGAGGCTACGGAGTGAAAGGTATAATTTGATCCAGGATATGTCAATCTCAGCTACTAAAAAACGGATGGAGTTATGAATGGCATTAAGAAGTTAAACTCACAAATTAATAGAGATCAAAATAAGGTAAACGAAATAAAGAGACAAATGGGATATCACGAGGATGAGATCTTCAAGTCCGAAACAAGAAAACGCACTATTATCAAGTTCTTATGTTACTAGCTATAATGGCTAATTTTTAAACCATGTATAACCAAAGGGCACAAAAGGAATGCCCATTGTTTTAATTCGACAAAAAGTTTTTCTCAAGACTGTAGCACTTTTAGAATTCGATATTGTTATATGAATAATTTGTGTATTAAACTCCTGGAGTGTGATGTCTCAGGATTTTTTTTGTGCCTGCATAGAAAAGTGTTATTTTAGTGTGATGAGTAACACTCAAACATTTTTAATAATAATTATCCCAATGATTATCATTTTTATGTTCGTTGCTTTTGTAGTTCATAATAATGAAGGGAAGAATCCTTGGAGTACCCCCTCATTGAGCGAAACGGAATTTTTAAACTTAATTACCAAATGATATTCCAAAAACTAATTATTGAATGGCTATCTAAAGTCCGAATAAAAAAACATTCAGTCCAAGTTGAAGGATTTAATAAAATAAAAAATATTGTAATCATCATCAATTTGGATGAAAAAAAAACATGTGATCTTGAAGCACTAATCCATTCTTTTGAAGTGTTAGGCAAGAATGTGGAATGTATTGGCGTCACCTTAATTGGCAAGTATTTCGTTAAAAAAGGTATGAAAATCGTTAGAAATACTGATTTTTCATTTTTTGGAAAGCCGAAAACTGCTTGGATTCAGCAATTTTTTAATATGAAATCTGATTATGCCCTATTGATAGACCGAAGTAGTAATTATCTAATCAATCATGTGGCGATTCATTGTAAGGCCAATTGTTATATTGGATATAAGTCAGTACCTGAAAATAAATTATTAACTTTACAACTAACTGCTCTCCTTGAAAAGGAGGACGAAGTTTTTTTACGCTATATAAAATTAATAGAAAGTTAATATGAGTAAACGGATAATGATGTAAAGGAAAAAGAAATTCCCAAATCAGTATTCGCTTACGAATACGAGGTGTCCCCTAAACCTCAGAGCAAAGTTGAATACTAAAAAAATATATCTAAGAATGCAGATAGGATATAAAAAAACGTAGCTTTCTTTTTCTGTCTTACTGTAATATCAATTTTAGTCTACTTTTTAAGTTCTATATTCAAGATTCTTATTTAAGACCCACAAGCCTCACACTCATGATCATCAATATCACAGCTCCCTCCAGCTTCTTCTAGCCTCAATTTGTGGATTTGATCCTTAATATCCATATCAGTGAACATATTTCCAGTTAATTGAGCTTCAAGTTGGGCTATCTTTTATTGGTTCATTTCTCCGTTTTGAATAGTCTCAATTTATAATTGAATTCAATCACTTTAATAGCTGGATCAAAGTTAACTCCAAAAAACTTATTATGGTTCTGAAAATCTAAACCAATGGTTGGATTGTACATCATATTCATGTCCAATATAACCCATAGAACCTTATATTCAATTATATTATACTCATTGACAGTATTGGTAATGAGCTCTTGAGAGGGGTATTCTTAACGTATCCAAAGTTGAATCCCTAAATCATTTCCTTGAAATCTATATTACACAGCACTGTAAAGACACTGTCTACAAAAAAAATCTCCACCATAGTTGGTTATTGAATCTCCTTCATGAACATAGATAGTATCGTGAATTGGTTTACTTATTATATCGCACTTCAGACAGAAAAATAGTATTGCTTGGCAGTTCTACATATAAGGTATCCGAATGGATTTCAGTAATTGTAGTTATAATTAATTCGTACTTATTTTTGGTTGCTATAATGGTCATTATCTCAAGAGCAAGAGCCATTAGGATGATGATGGTAGTTTTATTCATCTCTTAACTACTTTTATCATTTTATTGAGGATATCTGAAATTAAGCTGCCTGAGAAATCAATTAAACCACTAGCATCTAACGTATCCATTCCAGATGGAATATCAAAGTATTCGATAAGTAAGTTCGTTGTTTTTTTTATGACTATGACGAGGAGGAAGACTGTAACAAAAAAGTGAGCAATGATATTATCGTTGTTCTTATTCCACAATTTTTACATCAAGAGGCAAACTTAATTTTTTCATCCTTGACATCTAGCAAATCTTTCTCGGCACTCTATTGTAAAATTCCAAAAAGGGTAATCTCTGTTATTGCTAGCATGACATCATATATGGATATTTGAATCATTTCTTCTTTAATAATTTACTGAAGATGGTTTCCGCTAGTTCAAAAATATGTGTAATACAATGCACACATTATTTCTTAGAGTTAGTTATTTTTTTTAACTTAGCTATGGCCTTAAATTAATCGCTGCCATGAAAAGCACTAAATACGTCTATCTCATAAGCGTTCTTTTTTTAACTGCCTTGTTAACCAATTGCGGTGAAAATCAGCGTAATGCTCCTGTCAAATCTCTTATCTATTTAGCCGAAAATGGGCTAACCGTAAAGGCTAAAGAAAATGTCCATCTCATCGTAGGTAAATCTTATGTACTAAATGAGAAAATATATTTAGTGGTCGATTCAACTATGCTGTACGAAATGGTTGCTAATGATGATGATATTACAAAAGTAGTTACTACTTACGTGAAAGATATGAGTGATTTGTTTGCTAATGCAGAATTTTTCAATAGAGATATTAGTTCTTGGGATGTGAGTAATGTGACAGATATGAAAGGGATGTTTGCAGGTGCTACTTCTTTCAATAAAAGTTTGATGCATTGGGATGTAAGCAATGTGACAGATATGTCTCTAATGTTTTATAGGGCAACTTCTTTTAATCAAGATATTACTCAGTGGGATGTGAGTAAGGTTTTAAATATGAATCAAATGTTTTCTGGAGCGGAAGTATTCAATCAAAATCTAAGTGATTGGAATGTTGACCACCTCACACAATGCTTATATTTCAACCAAAAGACCCCATTACGTACAGAAAATAATCCTAGCTTCGTAAGATGTGATATTGATCCACTTAATGATGATGCTATTTACCGAGATGAAAATAGAATTACTATTAAAGCAACTAAAAGTGCTGAAATTGGAGCTTACTATGACTTAGATGGGATCAGCTATTTGGTAGTAGATAATAATTTACTATTTGGAATGGTAAGAAAAGGAGAGGATATTACTAAAGTGGTAACTACTAAAATTACAACTCTCAATTTCTTGTTTTATAAAAAGTCTTCTTTCAATCAAGATATCAGTTCTTGGGATGTGAGCAATGTGAGTAGTATGAGGGGTATATTTTCTTGGGCTCAATCTTTTAATCAAAACATTAGTGCTTGGGATGTAAGCAATGTGACAGATATGTCTCTGATGTTTATTGGAGCGGAATATTTTAATCAAGATATCAGTTCTTGGGATGTGAGTAATGTCACAAATATGTATGAGACATTTTATGGAACGAATTTCAATCAGGATATTAGTTCTTGGGATGTGAGTAACGTGACGAATATGCATGGAATGTTTATTGATGCTCTCACATTTAATCAAGATCTTAGCTCTTGGCAAGTAAAGAGTGTTAAAAAATGCTATGCTTTCAGTGCAGAAAGTCCTGCTTGGATATTTCCTAAACCTAACTTCACTAACTGTGGGGAATAAGCCTACTACTTACACTAAAAATCATTTTTTCCAACATAATCTTTGGCATCCTCTTAAAAGGGAATTATTCCCTTCACTCCCATTGTTGCAAAAGCACCTTTCATAGCTTGATTCATATGCTTTTGATTTCTCTCTTTTTTCTGCTTTTGATACTTACTAGTCTTGTAGTTTAGCTCTTTTTTCTTTCCAAAATTATCAACTGAGATATTTGCTACACCACTAGATGCCTTGATACTATTCTTTGTGTACCATCCAAAAAAATATTCTGTAGTGAAAGATGTCAAAGACAAAATTACAGGATTCCTAAAGTCAAAAGTTGTGCTTGAACCAATTGTCTAAATACCTTTGAAGTGAACACTAGTAGACAGAAGTTTTGCTCGATAGAATGTCGAAAAGTGGGAGTTGAAAAATCCCAAGAAAAGATGTATTTCCACGGACTTTAAAACAAGTTTGATCACGACTATAATTACATATTTTAATCGATTCCAAAATTGGATTTATTCACCCCAAAGGGTAAGAGAAAATCGGAGGAAGAAAAAAATAAAATAGCGGTAAAATACTTTGATACCTCTTTGGTACTTTATCTTTTATTTGTGCCAAACAATGTATGATTTCATCCTATGAGTTACTTTTTCACTAACATTAATTTACAATAATAGAGCATTAATCCATTAATTTTACTGCCAAACTTAAAATGTGCTTATTAACTTTGGATCATAAGAAAAAAATAGACCTAGATTTCTTCTTTTAATGAAATATTTAATCTTAATGGTGGTTTTCAATCTTTTAGCAACCACCTGTGCTAAAAATGAAAAGTGTGAAGTGACTCTTGAATCAGCAAGTTGGTTTAATTGGTTTGGAGGCATACCCAATGTGGGTGGAACTGATTATTCAATTAAATTTTTAAGTCAGGAATGTGAGAATTTAAAGATAGACTCTGTTTTTATAGATGGGAAAAGCTTAAAATTCCAGATAAACCGTACCGAAAATCTTTGGGAAATAGCAGCATCAAAAAGTATAAAAAAGTCCATAAGCAACCGAAATCAAAAAATGTCCAAGCCAATCTCGAATAAAAGTGCACCTCCTCCCAAGACTGCCCGAATAATCTATTCTTTCAATAATAGATCTTCGGAAGTTATTGTTGATCGCTTTACTCAGGGAAAAGATCAATTTCGTCAGTAAATAATGTGACCGACATAAACTAGAAAAATCAATGAGTATGAGAATTGTATTTATGGGTACGCCTGAGTTTGCCGTTGCCTCTCTCGAGGCATTGGTTAACTCAAATCAAGAGATTGTAGGTGTAGTTACTGCCCCGGATAGACATAGAGGACGAGGAAAAAAAATGGGCGTCTCCGCGGTAAAAGTATTTGCTCTCTTGAACGAATTAAAAGTCCTGCAACCAGATAATCTAAAAGAGGAATCGTTTATCAAGGAACTATTATCACTCAAAGCCGATTTACAAATAGTGGTCGCTTTTAGAATGCTACCCGAAGTTATTTGGTCGATGCCTAAAAGAGGTACCTTTAATCTGCATGCTTCTTTACTCCCTCAATATAGAGGAGCAGCTCCTATTAACTGGGCTTTAATAAATGGAGAATCTGAAACTGGAGTTACCACCTTCTTTTTAGATAAAAAAATTGATACTGGAAAAATAATACTACAAGAAAAAGAAGTGATTCAAGAGGAGGATGACTTTGGTACACTTTATGGCAAATTGATGCTGAAAGGGGCATCGCTCATCTTAAGAACGGTTGCCCTGATTGAAAAAGGATCCATAGAGACGATACCTCAGAATGATGAGAACGCAGGTCCCTTAGCACCTAAGATATTCAGGCAAGACTGTGAAATAAATTGGGCCCAAGAAGCTGATGGTATCGTTAATTTCATCCGTGGCATGTCACCCCATCCGACTGCTTGGTGTAAATTCAACAATGAAATACTGAAAATATTTCATGTAAATAAAATAACTACGAACCATCTTGTTTCTGGAGAATTTAAGAGTGACGGAAAAAAATATTTGCATTTTGGTACCCAAACCTCTGATTTAGCCATTACTTCATTACAAATTCAGGGGAAAAAAAGAATGCCCGTCGAAGAATTCTTGAGAGGTTACCGCATGAACTAATTAATAGATCAAAAACTATAACAAATGAAGATATCAATGATCGCCGCCATGAGTACCAACCGAGTAATTGGTATAAACAATGACTTGCCTTGGCATTTGCCTGATGACTTCAAGTTCTTTCAAACTAAGACAAAAGGACATCACGTACTCATGGGACGTAAGAATTATGAATCTTTACCTCCAAAATTTAGACCTCTTCCAAATAGAATCAATCTCATCATTACAAAAAACAATAACTATCAAGCTGAAAACACGCTCATTTTTCATTCACTTGAAAAGGCTATCGAATATGCTGAAATCCAGGGTGAACAAGAATTATTTATTATTGGTGGAGGGGAAATTTACCAATTAGCACTACCCTATGTCGATACCATTTATCTAACTGAAGTCGATGCTTCTGTAGACGGTCATGCCTACTTCCCTGTTTTTGATAAACAAATTTTTAAAGAAACACTGCGATCACATCACGCTTCAGATGAACACCATCTCTACAGCTTTAATTACGTGACTTATCAAAAAAAATAAGAGAAAACATATAGACACCTCTAGATTGTTTGACCTTCTTTCTCGTATTCTTTTTTAATTGCATTAATAACGTCTTTTTCCAAAACTTCACCATTACTCCTGTTAGCTGCTTGAATCGCACAATATCTCAAAACATTCAATATACTCCCCCCAGAGATTTCAAAATTATTAGCTATTTTGTCAAAATCAATATTTTCAATATCATACATCGAAAAATATTTTTTCCACAACTTAACCATCATGGATTGATCTGGTTTGGGAAAATAAACAATACTTTGAAATCTCCTGAGGAAAGCAACATCAATATTGTCTTTAAAATTTGAGGCCAAAATAGCAATCCCATCAAAATCCTCAATCCGTTGAAGCAAATAAGAGACCTGTTGATTTGCAAACATATCATTACTGCTCTGTGTACTCATCCGCTTACTGAACAAAGCATCAGCTTCATCAAAGAATAAAACCCACCTTTTATTCTCTGCAATTTTGAAAATATTAGCTAAGTTTTTTTCTGTTTCACCTATAAATTTTGAAACTACAGAGGATAAATCTACCCGATAAACATCTAGATTTTCACTTTTTCCAAGCAGTGCTGCAGTCATCGATTTACCGGTACCAGGTGGACCATAAAAAAGGGCCCGATAGCCTTTTTTTATATATTTTCGCAAATCAGCATTCCGCATGATTTCTTTTTCATTATTGATCCATGTCTTTATATGATCAATATCTTTCAATAATTTGGGCTCAAAAATGGCATCGCTCCATTCCAATCTTGTAGTCAAAAGTTGAGCGGGAAATATAGGTGAAAATCTTGCTTTGTAAGGCTCATTTAATGTCAAATTCGACAAAAACTCTTTACTTACAATCAATTCTCCACTCCAAATAGGTTCGTGTTCATTCGTAAATCCTATCGAGATGGTATTTTGTTGAGCCAAAACATGTTCCTCTTCAAAGCATTTATATAAATCAAACCTACGTGTTAAGTCTGATCCAGCGATAATAAATGCCGCCGTTTCTCCTGTCGGCAAAAAACCATTATGCTTCTCTCCTTTAACACCGCCAAATTCAGCATAATACTTATCATACTGTTTATTTTTAGTGAAAAATATATCAAAAATAGAGGGTTTTAAATGGGGTGCCAAAGCGATGATCATTACCAAACGATCAATTTCACCTAGTCCATGATGACGCGTGAATTGGGCATAGTAAGAATCATCCTTTTCTAGCTCAGGTATAAACGGCAATTCACCTCCTACTACTTGTTCAAAATAGTCTTTCAATCTATAGGATATGATCTCTTCTAGCCATTCCAGCTCTCTACCTAACGTTGCTAAACTATTATTTAAAATTAAGTCCAATTTACAATCATTCTTTTCGACATCCAAGGTAGTTTAACAGTGCCAAATCCCCAAGGGAGACTCTTTAAAAGAATATCTATGGTCTTTTTATCAACCTCTAATTCCCAGAAATCATCTTTCTCTTCTATAAATCCTCGTCTCACAAAAAAACCTTCTCTCAAGGCATCTATTGAAGAGGATTTTAATTTTTCCCAGTTTTGCATGACTCCCTTGAGCATTAAGTCTGAAGTTTCCTTTTCTTTATCTGTCAATTCAATTTGTAAAGGTACTGGCGTTACTAACTTGATTCCACATAAAATTTTATTTAGAAGTAGCTCGTGTTCAGGTGTTTCATTAGAGCCTGTTACCAAATATTGAATAAGATGTGTTGCTCTTACGGCATCTCCCTCAGTTTTAAATGACCCTTTTTCAGTCATCTCTAACATTTGAAAAAATCGATCCAAATAAGGCCAAACAATAACGATTCCTGCGTTCTTTATTTCAATACGATGCTCTAATTTGACCGATTCAATCTCATCAGTCAGGTCCAATGCGATAGGTAAAAGTTGTACTTCTGAATTATTCTCTTTTGGAATATCTAGTGTATTAAATGAGGTAATCATTTCTCTCAGCTTATCTGATATATTCAAATAAGCGTAGGCGTTTCATGTCAAAATCAAAAGAGATTTGATTTACTTTTTTAAATTGCTGTAAAAATAAATGCACTAAATCAAGTGCGTTAAGATTCATGAACTTAGCATTCAATACGGATTGATATATGGTCTGATAAAACAACTCATTGATCATCTTTGGTTGGACGGAAGGCCAAATCTGAGTAAATAGTTTGATAATATCAGATTTATATTCCATTAACGATTTAGTATGCTTTGGGAATAATGCTCTAGTAATCAAAAATAAAAGATCTTCTTTTTCATTTCTAATTACTCTCGTTCTCACCTCGCTATTTTCCATCACAGAAATAATGGCTACCCTTAAATCCTCATGCCCTGTATTTAAATAACTTTCAATTTTACGTACAAAAGTCAAATATGATTTAATCAAAAAAGCATAATCAGCGGGTAAAGATCCAGTAGTAATATAGTAAGTCGTTATAGCAATGAAATCTTTACTAGGATGATGTCGAACCGAATAAGTATTTGGAATAGACATCACTTCGTTATTTAAATTTAAATCATTAAATAACTTCATAAATGGAAGAAATTTTATTTCTCCCTCATACAATGCATCGCTGGTAATTTTTAGTAATTGTTCCTTTACTTTTGGGAAAATAAAGGAAGTTTTCTTTGTTATAAAGGTCACCGAAGAATGTATAAATCGATCATAATCGAAGCTTTCAAGATGAGAGAAATATCTAAAAAGAAAAGTAATCCATTCATCTTTTGCTTTTAAATAACCCCATCTCTTGATTAAAATATTGAAATTAACAACAAAGGCACCATGTTGTGGAGATAAAATGAGTAATATTCTATCAATAACCTGAGGTTTCATTATTGGAATAATCTTTTCAAAAACCCCATCAGGCCTTTTAAGCATAGATACGGCTTCAATAAACGATTTTGGATGCTCGTTAAGCATCTGATTAGTTAGCCGAACCAAATTTTCTGATTTAGAAAATCCTTGATGATCAAACTCGATAGACCACCATGGATATTCATTATAAAGGATGAGATGCAACAAAAAATCTATATCCCCTTGCCAAGCCAACTTTTTATTCGCATGGGTAATCGTATTAATTTTAGTTGATTCCAAATAAGCTGATAGTTTCTGTGATTCTTGACTTCCTGCAAGGTCTATTAATTCAATTTTACTCATCTGCATACTTAGTGACCATTGGTCCAATAGTTCATCCCAAAATAGTTCATCATTGGCTGTAGGGTATTCGTGTTGATGCCTCAGAATAATCAGGACAAAATAATTGGTAAGTACTGATTTCTTTACAACTGCGGCGAAGGCCTGCTCAAATTGCTTCGCGATTTTTTGAGCCTGCTCATGGACTGAAGGCCTTATGATTTTAAACAGAGAGAGGAATCTTTTTTCACCTAAAAATGAGATCAAAAAATCAAGATCTGCAGACTTTTTGATGAGCGCATCAATATTTAATTTAAAATGATACCCATCTACTTTAGCTAATTTAACCAGTATTTCATAAAACCTTTCTACTGAGTAAGCGGCTGACCAATTTGGAAATGTTCCCGTCGTAATTACCGCTTCAACAAAATCATATATATCAAAATGAGCTAAATAATCGTCTTTAATACTGGCATATGATAGGGACTTTAGTTGGTCAAGATCTGCTTTTCCAGCTTTTGACAAGGTCAATTTTGGAGGAGCTACCGCTTTTCTAGGACTCAACTGCGCCAGTAATAAACCGCGCAATATGTTGAATTCTATTTTTTGAATATTTCTTAAGCCTAATAAAATCAATTTAGAGGTGAAAACGGTTTTTGAAACTGAGAATACCATACTTTGCCATAAAGGCTCCCATTGTCCAGCATAGTCAGGCATCATTTGATTAAAGTATTGAGGAATTAATTTTTCTGGCAAACGTTGAAATAAACTGATCAATACTTGTTCAACATCTCTATCTCTCCTTAATCGTGATATAAAAAAATTCCCTCTTAAAATGGAGTATCTTATTGAATGCCTCCTCTGCTTCATAAATGGAAATCGCTTCGTTAAGCTTATTACGATCTTTTAAAAAGATTATAAATGCATCAACATAAGAGAGGGTAATCTCATTCTTTTTTGGAGCCAATAGAAAAACTTCAACCTCATCGGGAATGATGAAAAAATTAATCTGATCATCCAAAAATTTCAAAAGAGATTCTTGATCGTAATGATCATACAATAAACCGAAAATTACCATTAAAATTTCCAGTTCAAGCATCGATTTTTGATTGGCTTTTTTAATAGAGTTCATGATCTCAATAAATGGAATCCCACCAAACTTATAGTCTATTAATTTAATTAACTCGGCCAACGTTTGTTGTTTGAGAACTCTTAAAAAGATTTTCAGTTTCCCAATACTGCGACAAGTAAGTATATGCCAAATCGTACTTTGTGCAGATAATTGATTTCTAAATTGAAATTCAAATTCCTGGAAATTCAAATAAGGAGTTTCGGCCTCTTTAAATCCCAATTCAATAACTTTTTCTAATAATATTCCAAAAGTCCGATGTGGATACAAATCAAATGAGCTAACTAGCGCTAGATCGCCAATATCATTCAAATTCAAAAACTCTTTTTCTAATGTTACTCCCTCATCCGAGCTTATCAGCAAGTGTAAAGGAGAAAGCATAGGAGTATCTGGACCAAAAAGGCTCTCGATAGAGATGAGGAGATCGGAGGATAATAATTTATAATATTTATTTAACGTACGCGATTCAATCTCTTTAAAAAATTGGGCCGTCAATACTCCTTTAACCAAGAGATTCTCAAAAAACGTCTCAAAGGATGACCAACGTTTGAAAGGCGTTCCACTGATACCCCCTTCTTCAATCACAACCCGCAATAAAGTCAAATCTTTAGCCTCAGTTGAGAGCTGGAGATCTAATTTTGAAGGCGTCGCCTTAAATTTCCGTACCGCAGTTAGAAACAAAGCCTCATCATCCTTCTTGTCATCAAACAAAAGCATCAACTTTGCTAGGGTTTGACTGGATAGTAATGATAAAAATTTAGACAACTTTTTCTTGTCAATATTTAGAAAAAATTGAGCTGATAAACTTTGGTCCTCAAGTAAACCTTCAAGAAAAAAATAAAGTAGTCTTTGCTGATGTAATCTTTGATTGATTTCTACAATATTGAAATTAATAATCTGGATGAAGACAGATAATCTCATCTTAGGTGAAAATTTTCTGATCAACAGATTCAAATCGATATCCTTACGCGGAATGGCAAAAGATAATAACTTTAAATAAAGCAGCTCTTTTAATTCAATTTCAGTAGTCGCTACTGGTACAATATTCATAATCCAGTCACTTATCTTTAATCTCACTTCCTCTACCAATCCACCCATTTGACCAGACAATAAAAGTAATAAGTCATTCTCAAGCTCAGTCAAATCTTTCACCTGAAGATTGAACTGCCCATCCTTGGAAATTAGATCATAACCATTTGATGAACCGACGAATTGATTAAATGATTCATCTTCTAACCAAGCACCCGTTTCATTTGGCTTTTTCTTCAATAATGTGGCCCATGCCCACATAACCTGATTTTTCAATTCATAAAAATCTTTGGAATGAAGAGCTTTGAAAAATTCTAAAACATTACTTTTTTTAAAGAATGAAAATCTGTTACGAGTACCAAAAAAATGGACGAGTTTAATTTCCCAAGGGTTTTTAACATCAGCCAACAATGAAAGGTTCAATAACCTTATCAAATCAACTTTTGACCCCTTTTTGAATAATATTTCCCAAAGAGTCCAAGGATATTGGCCATTGATAAAAAGATTATTTAAAATCACATCATGCCCCACCTCACTATTAAGTCTCAACCATACCAAATCTGCTTGACTTTCTGTTGGATTGTCAAAAAAAACAGTCAATAATAAATTAAAATCATTGAATATATTTCCCCCATCAAGGTCAATCTTTTCTAACTCCATCGCATCCATTTCAGCATCATTTTTTCGAAATAAAGCCACTTGATATTGGAATAATTCGTCAAAACTTTCAGCTTTATCCACATCTATTTTAACTAAAATAAATGTTTCAAGTAGCTTGAATTTGAAATCCTGATCGCTTTGATTCAATTCAGATAAATATTTTTGTAGCGATATAAATCCATCTGTATCCTTAAAAACTCTCAGAATAATTTCTAAAACAATATCGAAATCAAATTGATAAAGTAATCGCAGCCAAAAAATTTGATGACTAATTCTCTTTTTAAATTGAATAGTCAACCTATCAAAATTATTCTCTAATAGCTTTTTAAGAGATGAAATCGGATCTAACTCAACCGAAAGCCAAACTCCGAACTCCAAATAATTTAATAGCAAAAGAAGATCATCTGTAATTTTATGACTTTTTTCCTTTGCCGTTTCCATTATAGTTTGAGATTGGATGAGTTGTCTTCGTAAGGCAATTAATTTAGAATATTCACCAGAGTCTAGGTGTGTGATAATAGTTGAAAGTAACTCAGTAAAGACTATATCTTTTTTTAATGCTACTCTTTCAAGCAACTCATATAATGATCTGTTTAATTGTGGATCGGAAATAGAAAAATGATTTATAAAATCAGCTATTTGTTGATATCCATAATGATAAATATTTTCAGAAAATAAGGTTTGCAGCAAGATTTTAAGATAATGGAAGTTTTCAAAGGCCTTTCTCTTTTTGATTTCTTGCCGAGCAAAAATAACAAAAAGTATGTCTATTTGAGTCAACGAAAAAATTTCAAAAATTCGTTTTAATTTTAGCTTATTTTGATAATTATTCGTATCAAATGAAATGATCATTGATAACGCTATCAGATCTTTTTTTCGAAGTCTTTTAGCCATCTTTAGATTTTCTATCAAAGAATAGTCAAATTCTAATGTTCCTTCATTTATATATTTAATTAAATGAACCAAGGATAAATCCTTGATATCCTGTTCTTGACTGAAAAATGAATCGATTTCCTCTTTAATTCGATTCATATTGAACCCCTTATCTGAAAATAATAAATTATCAAACCATGCAGGATCTGTAATCAAACGTTCATAAATATGTTTTTTAAACGATATACCGGTATCATATTGATCGATAGATTTTATGAATTTTTCAAATTTTTTCTTTTTTTGAATACTCTGAATAAAAGCCATAATCACTTTCTCAACTGAGCGAAGTTCATGGCCATGAATCAATCTTAGCCACATCAATTTATGACCTTGCTCTTTTTTAAGAGCTAGAATGAATAGTTCTAAATGGTCTTTCAAAAGCATGATCAATACCTCATCAGGAGATTGATCTCCTAACTCCCAAATTCCCGATTTTAAATAGTATAAATAAGTATCGATGAGACCTGAATCGCTTGAATTTTTCTTATAGAGATTCGCAACCTCTTTTCTATGCTTTATCAATACAGCTTTGGCCATTTCAGAACCCTCAGATTTCATCATTTTATCGATGATATAATCTTTTCCATAGCCTGTTCTTATAGAGACCTGATCGATCAGCGTAAATAACAATGCAGGCCGTTTTTTAAACTGCTGCTTAATTTCCATCATAACATCACCCATCCACAATAAACCCATATAATAAAGGGTGATAGGAAAAATAGGTCGAATCAACTGAATAATCGCGGATAGCTCAATGAGCTCTTTTTGAAAGGAAAATTTATTTTCACGCTGAAGCATTTGGAAAAATAATTCAATTTGCTGATGACTTAATACTTTATAGATTCGCTCCGAAGAGCGTATGAATTTTTTAATAGTAAAACTGGATTTCGTGAATTTTAAAACAATTTCCTCAATTTCTCTTCGAAAAAACACTTTCCTTATGGTTTGTTTCTTGGCTACTGATAGCGCTGGAGTTCGTTCCTTAATGATATAAGTAGTTAGCTCTTCAATCAAACGCTTGATACTAATTGTGGGTTTAAATGAATTATCAAGTTCATTCCCTTTCAGCAATTCTAACATCTGTTCAGATACAAGGGTTTTAACCTCTTCATCCAGATCTTGGGCTTTTCTAAATTTTAACTGTAGAAATTTAATGTAATCCTTTAGGCTTATGGATCTATAGTCATTGACCATAAAATCAAACGTTATTCTTCTTAAGGAATCATTAAACTCTTTTTGAAAAGATTTAAATTGCTTTTTTTTCCAGATGATCTCTTGTATTGTATAATTAAATCGCCTGATTTCTAAATAAATGATAGGTTCAACACCCAACCAATATTCATCCAGCTGATCCTCCTTTATTTGATGAAAAAATCTTTCTTTAATGGTCTCATCACTGAGTACTTTTTTTAGATTAAATCTTAAAGAGTATAAGTCATTTTTTATCAATCTTTGGAAAAGGCTTGTTAGAGAATCCAAACCTGAAATCATTACCCCTGTCTTAAGGAAATATACAAATAACTCTAAATCATTTAAAATATTTTGTTGATCAATGAGCTCATCTATGTTCTCTTGGTGAAGTAACTTTGCTAATTCAGTATCTAAAAGATATGAGAGTCTTACAATAAATTCTTCCTGAAAATTCTTACGATCCATCGTACCCAAATCAAGACTAATATCTTCTATGTTCAGATGTTTAGAGTAGGGATAATATTTATCAAAATAATAGTTTATCGCATCAAGAATTTTAGACCTAAGACGACCCACTTCAGTGGTGCTCAACTCCTTATCTAATTCTAATATTAAGTTGTTTATTAAATGATTTGGCTCCATCGATTTATTTCGTTGAAGGCATCAACGAATAAGATTAACAGTCCCTTTTATCTCTTCAGGATCATTGGGATCTAATTGACATACGTAGGTATAGGCTCCCGTTGGCAGCAACTCATCATTTAAAATTCCATCCCAAGGTTGTTGATATCCATGAGATTCAAAAACAAGAGTTGCCTCTGAATCCATAATTTGTATATGGCATTTTGGAAATTTTTCAACATTCATGATACACCATTCATCCCTGATACCATCATCATTGGGAGTAAAAGCACTTGGAAAATAAACCTGTGAATCATCTTGGATAGATCCATCAATGTTCCCTGGCTCATCCAACCACATGACACAACTCTCAATAGAATCAAAAATATATTTTACAGGCACTTGGCTGGGAATAATGTCAAGTTCTTTTAGAAGACTAAAATTGTTTTTATTTAACTCACAAAAAGATATTTTTACATTTTTTGACTTGAGATATAGTATCGCATCTTTAAATGTGCGAATTCCAGAATAATCCATATAAGGCACCAAAGACATATTAAAAACAACTACCTCAACCTTAGGGGAAATAGCACGTATGGTCTTTAAAAACCGTGTAGAGAAACCGAAAAATAAAGGCCCTTTGATGGTCTTTATAAAAACTTTATCCTTAAAATCTTCAGCATTGTCAAAAGTATCTATGAGTTCATAAATCATCAACTCCAATTTGGACTTATTTGAGTCATCCTCTACTTGATCTGCCATTTTCTTCATAAAATAAATGGCTGAAATAATCAATCCTAAACTTACTGAAAATAGCAAATCATAGAATACAGATAAACCCATCACAACCACCATAACGACAGCATCTATTCTAGGAATAATAATCAACTTTTTAAGCGTAACCTTATCTAATAATTCATAGCCAATAGAAATCATAATACCAGAGATTAATGCTAATGGAATCTCAGCAATGAAATCAGCACCCCAAATAAGGAATATCAGTAAAAAACAAGCTGTGGCCATCCCTGAGATACGGTTTCGTCCTCCTGCTTGAATATTAGCCACTGCACAGGCTGTAGCACCACTCCCCGTAAATCCTCCCAGAAAACCAGCAAGCAAATTACCTATACCTTGCCCCATTAATTCTTGATTACTATCATGTACTGAGTTAGTCATTTTATCAGCTACCACAGAGGTTAATAATGTATTAACAGATCCAATAAATGCCAAGGAGACGGCGGCAATCAGTATTCTGAGAAGGGTCTCTATATGACCTAACTGATCTAAAGAAATGATATTTAAATGACTCAAATTCATACTGAAAGCACCGAGTTTATCAATATCCAATTCAAAAATATATGCCAATCCTGTCAAGCTCAGTAAGGCCACTAAACTACTTGGAATTTTTTTGGTGATTTTAGGAAAAATATAAATAATACTTAAAGTAGCAACTACAAAGGCAAAAGCTAGCCAATTAGCATGGTCGAAAAAATAAAGTATATTGAGTATTTTTGAAATTATAGAAGTATATATTCCAGATGGTACACCAAAAGTGTTGGGAATCTGAAGGACGATAATAATCAGACCCACACCACTCATAAATCCACTAATCACTGAGAAGGGTATGTACTGAATATTCTCTCCTAACTTCAATAATCCAAAAACTAATTGAAGGCAACCCGCCAACACAAAGATGGCCATCAAAATAGGTAATGCAACGTCTAAACTACCCTGAATCTCAATTTCCGTGACTACAAAAACAGAAATTG
>CALSPM010000012.1 GCA_943788235.1 uncultured Cyclobacteriaceae bacterium | reverse complement strand
ACCCTCTTGAAGTGACTTACCCATTTCATAAGAAACCAATTTACCCAGAGCTTCTTTTTGTTCTCTTAAGGCATTTCCAATTTGCCGAACAATTTCACCACGTTGAGGGGCAGGAGTCTGTCTCCATGTCAAAAAAGCATCTTGAGCGGCTGTGACCACTTGATGGTACTCTGTTAAAGTAGCTAAATTGACCTTGCCGATTACGGCTGCATCTACAGGCGAAACAGAGTTGATAGAGGTGCCTTGCGTTGGAATCCATTGTGCGCCTATGGCCGCTCCGTAATTTTCTTTTTCAATTTGCAGTTCCGAGAGAAAGGAGTTGTTTATAAGGGTCATATTTTCGGGGTTTAAGATATGTGTACAAATTAAAGGAATCTCTCCTCTAGAACATAAAAAATCCGATTCTAATTAGAATCGGATTTAGTTTAATAGAGGAACGAGTTACCAAGCAATGCCATAATACACTTTTTCGCCATTAGGATAGTATCCTGTGATCAGTATGCCATCTCCTTTTACAGTATCCAAATAAATTTTTAACTCTTCTATATTTTTGATAACCCTTTTATCAATCATAGTGATGATAAAGCCAGGTTGAATACCTGCATTTTCCCATTTCCCTGGCCCAATTTCTTTGAATCTAATGCCGCCACTGAGCTTGAGTTTATCAAGCTCTTTTTCAGATAAATCCTCAAAAGAAGCACCTCCTAAGGTCAGGCGGTTAACTGCCTTGACCACCTCCATGGTACCTAGGCTGTTTTGTAATACTACAGATACGTCACGGGTTTTTTGATCACGAATGTATTTGATCCAAACTTCATCTCCTGGACGATTCAATGCGACTTGCTCTTGCAATTCTGAGGTGTTACTCACAGGTTTCTCATTCACAGCGATGATCACATCTCCAGATTCTAAACCCGCAAGATTCGCAGCGGACTGATTTCCAACCGAAGCAATATATACGCCTCGATTGACCCCTAATTTTTCTTCCTCGGCCAATTTAGCATTCACATCGCCAATTCTGATCCCCAACAAGGCGCGTTGTACGGTTCCATATTCTACCAAATCAACATATACTTTTTTGACTAAACTGACGGGCACGGCAAAGGAATAACCCGCATAAGATCCTGTTGGGGACATGATCGCCGTATTGATACCCACAAGTTCCCCCTTTAAATTGACTAGGGCTCCGCCGCTATTCCCAGGATTGACGGCGGCATCCGTTTGAATAAAGGATTCGATACTTAAGTCATTGGCATTTTTTCTAAGGATATCTATATTTCTGGCCTTTGCGCTGACAATACCTGCTGTGACGGTGCTATTGAAGGTATAAGGATTACCCACAGCAAGGACCCATTCTCCGATATTGATGAGATCTGAGTTTCCCCACTGCATGGCTATGAGTTCGGTTTGATCAATTTTTATGACCGCCAAATCGGTGGTTGGATCAATGCCCACCACAGATGCTTTGAAGGTACGGTTGTCATTTAGCAAGACATTAATTTCTTCGGCGCCATCGACGACATGATTGTTAGTTACAATATATCCATCAGACGATACAATAACACCCGATCCTGAACCGGAGCGTTGTCTTTTTTCTCTAGGCACCTCCTCGTCCAAATAATCTCTAAAAAAATGGTACAGTGGGTTTTGTTCCATATTATAGTTTGCCGCAACTTTGGTACTGATGTGAACGACTGCAGGTGTTGATTTTCTGGCAGCGGTCACAAAATTGAGACCCTCAGGGACTGCAAAAGATGTTGTATCAAGCAGATAACTGGTCAAAGCAGCAGGACGATCTGTTTTTTCGTTGACGGCAGGAATTACAATAGGCTCTGGATTGGGTTGCATGAGCATAAAACCACCGAGTGCCAAAAATCCCCCCATGAAGGACGAGGCTATCATCGCGAAGAATAATTTTTTTCTAGCCATGTTTTTAAAATTTAGGTTCAAATTTAAAAGTAATGAAAATATAATGCTAAATCATTAACGTAAAAAATGAATCATCTGATCCCTTCCTTAACATGATTTAACAAAAAAAACAAAAAATAGGGTCGGTACAAGTTCCAAAACCTATTCTGACCCTATGATAAAATTGCATTAATTGATTGCGATTGATTTCTTGACCATTTTCTTCTCATCCTTTGGGATGTCAATAGTTAAGATCCCATGGATATGATGTGCTTCAATTTTGTCTTTATTGATGTCCTCTGGCAAAGTAAATGATCTGCTGAACGTACCAAAATGACTTTCAATACTATTGAATTTTTTGCCTTCATCGCTCTTTTCAATGTTACGTTCGCCACTTACGATGATTTGATTTTTTTCTATGGCGATATCGATTTGCTCTTTGGGTATTCCAGGGAGCTGTAGCTGGATCTCAAATGATTTGTCAGTTTCTGCGATATCTACCTTGGGTGTAAATTTTTTAACCATACGACCACCAGAAAAGTCATCATTAAAAAACTGATCGATAAGATGATTGAAAGAAGTAGATCTGTAAACTTCTGGATTGTATTTTAATATTTCCATTTTAGTAATATTTATTGTGTTTAACATTTTGAATATCATTCTTCAGAATTTATGCCATTCTATTTTTTTTAATCAACAGCTGTATTTTTATGACATATTGTCATAATAAGTTCATTTTTAATCCATAAATATGACATATTGCCATATTTATGAATATCATAATAGAATTGAAATGACTAGAAAAATTTTTTAAGGCAAAGGCTTTGCATAATTAGATACTCACAATACATTTGCAGTCCTTTCGAAAATCTCATGAATGATGTAATGTGTATGAAAGGAAATCATTCCTCCTTAGCTCAGTTGGTTAGAGCATCTGACTGTTAATCAGAGGGTCCTTGGTTCGAGCCCAAGAGGAGGAGCCATCATAGACAGGAGGTCATTTTTGACCTCCTTTTTATTTTTATTCTTCCGTAAAACCTTACTGGCCAACATAATAGACTCAATTTCGGGAGTGAAAATGTGGTTGCATCTTTCAAAATTGAAATCTTCGAACTTTTCTTTGAAGATGCAACCAAGGATCTTCTTAGTCTTCCCATCCGCCTTATCCCAATACTGGCTTAGGTTTTCAATCATTGGAAGAGTTTTACTTAGATATTCCTTGAAAGGACTCTTGGTAGACTTCAACCGATCCAACTTAATCTGTTTCAGACTTAACTCAGATTCGATTCTACTCTTTATTTTCTTGTAAATATAAGAATCAATATTTTGATTAATATATGAATTTTGAGACTAATTACTTATTCTATATTTATATGCAAAATTAAGTCAGCATGAGATTTTTTATTACAATTATAGTTTTTTTATCGATTTTAAGCTGTAAGCATGAAATCAATATTAATCAAAGTTTAATAACTGACCCTGCAGAGACTTGGTGGAAAGAAGCTATAGTGTATCAGATTTATCCAAGGAGTTTTAAAGATACTAATGGAGACGGAATAGGAGATTTACAGGGCATTGTTAAATCTCTAGACTATGTAAAAAGCTTAGGAGTGACAGCTGTTTGGTTAAACCCCATTTACAGCTCTCCCAATGACGACAACGGCTATGACGTTAGTGATTACAGAAATATCATGGCAGATTTTGGGACTATGGCAGATTTTGATCAGCTTCTTAGTGAAATGCACAAGCGAGACTTGAAGCTTATTATGGATATTGTGGTAAACCATTCCTCCGACGAGCACGAATGGTTTAAACAATCAAGATCTTCTAGGGGCAATCCTTACAGAGATTATTACCATTGGTGGCCAGCAGAAAAAGGCACCAAATTACAGATATAGCTTGTTTGACGCCGCTGGAAACGCTTGGAAATATGATTCTCTCACCAACGCCTATTACTTACATTATTTTTCTCCTAAGCAGCCAGATCTAAATTGGTCCAACCCAAAAGTGAGAAAAGAAGTCAATGACATTATGATTTTTTGGGCAGAGAAAGGCGTAGACGGTTTTCGTTTAGACGCCTTTCAGTTTGCGGCCAAAGACATTAGTTTCCCGGCCTTTCCTGAAGGTTATGAAAAAGATTTTATTCAGTATTATGCTATGCAGGAAGGAGTTCATGAGTGTCTAAGAGGAATGAATGAGGCTGTTTTCAGTAAATATGACGTTCTAACGGTCTCTGAGGGTGCTGGAAGAAATTTTAAAGAGGCACATGAATTGGTAGACGCAGATAGAAATGAACTTCAAATGGCTTATGCATTTGATGGAGTTGACATTCCTAACATTGATGGTTATGAACTCTCTACAGTGAAAGAAGTGTTTAGTAGTTGGGATCTTGAATTTTCTGAAAAAGGATGGCTATCAGTTTTTCTTTCCAATCATGACCAGGCTCGTATGGTGAGCAGGTGGGGTAATGATAGTCCAAAATTTAGATCTGTTTCTACTAAAATGCTAAACACCTTTATTATGACCATGAGAGGGACACCATACGCTTACTATGGAGACGAGCTGGGTATGACAAACATAGATATGGGAGGTATAGAAGACTATCAAGATGTGGCTGCCTTGGGCGGATATGAAAGAACTAAGTCTCAAGGAGGAGATATGGATGCTTATATGGCAGGTCTTCAAAAATTATCAAGGGAGAATGGTAGAACGCCTATGCAATGGGACAGTACAGAAAAAGCAGGATTTAGTAGCGGAACTTCTTGGATGCGCAGAAATCCTAACAGTAAATTCATTAACGTTGCTCAACAAAATTCTACTAAAAGCTCGGTTTTAAACCATTTTAGACAACTTACAAATTTAAGAAAGTCTAATAAAGCATTAATATACGGAGCCTACGAATTGGTGCAACAATCACACCCAGACGTATACGCCTATACCAGAAGTTATAAAGGGAAGAGATTTTTGGTAGTTTTAAATTTTAAGGAAACTGAAACAAATTTTGATCTAAAAACCTTATCACCAATAGGTACTCCATTATTGAACAATTACTTTCAGCTAATTAAAGAGGATGATGTGCTAAAATTAAAACCTTATCAGTCTCTCATTTTTGAGTTAACTAATTAGAATTATATTTCTCTTGATTCAAACCCATTAAATTAATTCACTAAAACCAAAATTCAGGTTGTAACTTTGAATAATAGGGAGAGCAACTTAGAATGATAAAACCGTTATTATGTAGCGATTTTTTTTTATGTGATTCAAAATCCGATTATGAAACTTATTTTATCCATATTAATTTCATTAAATACAATAAGTGTTATTTATTCTCAAGAGGCAGACCAGTTGTTTGTTCGATTAGTAAAAATTGAAATTGAGCCCGACGCTTTAGCTCAGTATACAGAATTACTCAACCAGCAGATGAATACCGCGGTAAAACTCGAAGAAGGAGTGCTTGAATATAGAGTGGTCAATGAAAAAGAAAATACTCATCGCTTCACATTAATTGAGATCTATCGAGGTTATGACTCATATCTTTCTCATATTAAAACGCCGCATTTTCTTAAGTATAAAACAGCTCTCAAGATATGGTTAAATCACTTGAACTAATTGATGCTAATCTTATTGGGAGGACGAAAAAAGATTGATTTTATGCTGCAGCTTTGAATGATAGGGGGAGCAATATATAATGATAAAACGGTTATACTTTTATAGTGTAACCGTTTTTGTATTTTTACAGCAGTTGAAAAATATTATTTACATCTTTTCCGCGCTTCTGTTTGTCTCATGTACCAAATCGACTAACACTTCTTATTATTCTCAAGATTCTAATGACTTATTTGTCCGTTTAGTTAAAATTGAAATCTTTCCTACTACATTGTCAGAATATACTGCTATTTTGAATGAGCAAATGAATACTGCCGTTTTATTAGAGAGTGGAGTTTTAGAGTATCGTGTAGTAAACGAAAAAGACAATCCTCATTTATTTACTCTGATTGAGACCTATCGCGATTACGCTTCTTATTTGTCACATATTAAGACCTCTCACTTTTTAAAGTATAAAGTAAGATCAGAAAATATGGTTAAGTCATTAGAACTTATTGATGCTAATCTTATTGGAAAAACGAGTAAAAACAATTAATCTCGTTGCAACTTTGAATAATAGGGGGAGCATTGAAAATCAGAGAGTTACAGGAATGTGGCTCTTTTTTTATTTCCCATTACGTCATAATTACGTTATATATCAAATAAGAAATGCCCACGATACGCTTAAATAAGCCTTTTAAGAGGTTTGTGGTTGGGTTAGGCTGAGGGCAGTATGAAGAGTAGGTTTCCTCAAGACATTCGATGGGAAATTGAAAAAAATTGTATTTTTCTATAACTTGAGTATAAATAATTACCCAACTATGAAAACTAAAAACAATATTCTGCTCGCAGAAAAAATGAGTTTATCAAGATTTGATACGCTCACCTCTAAAATTATTTGGGCAGTGAACTTAGAAAAAACGATTACAGGAATAACCCGAATTGATAACTTAATTTTTGTTACTATTATCTCAAAATGGGGTATAGGTCAATACACCTCATTATTGAAGTTTGATACAGGAGAAATTTTATGGACGATAAAAAAAGTATTTACCAGTGTTCTGATAACAGATCAATATGTTTTTAGTCTGAAGGGGTCTAAGTTAGAAGCTTTATCTCTTAAGACCGGAAAAGAGCATTTTATCATATCTACAACTTTTAAATGGAGGCCACCTAAATTGGCATTGATAGGGGAAAAATTATATCTTTATTCAAAAAAAAAGGTGCTTGAAGTTAATCAGAAAAATGGTCAGTTAATGGAAGTAGAATCCCCAAAGGGATTGGATATCCGAAGTATCACTATCTTGGTTGATGAATTTCAAATGAATATCAATACCATTGCAACACCTGATTCGGGAGTCGGTTTTATAGGTGATTACGGTAGTGTAGGAGGAGATGCGTCAGGAGGCGACGGAGGTGGAGGTGATGGAGGTGGTGGTGAATGATAAATACTACATTATTTTGATTGGCCGAGTTGTCTAATTTTGAAATGCAATGTACATTTGTTACTCCTCTAACTATATAAATAATCATGAAGAAATTCATTATAAAAAGAGCCATGACGGGAGTTTCAGGAGCACCTAAGCATGAGTTAGACAAGGCAGGGAAGGCGTCTGAAGCGGTCCTTATAGAGATGCGAGCAGAAGGTAAGGAGATCCAACAAGAGCAAAGTTACGTAGCTGGAGATGCTATTTATTGTATTTATCATGCAGCATCAGCAGATTTGATTCTGGAACATGCAGAACGATCGAATGGGGTGGCCACTGAGATTACCGAAATAACGACACTCATTAGGCACAATACCTCTGTGGTGAGTTAAATACTTCAGTTTTAAAATTTCAAGTAGACCGTAGCGTTTTTTTTAATATGTCAGCGTAACTAGCTTTTTAAAAAATAATCAAAATGAGGGTAGCGTCATTTGAGAATAATAATACTCAGAATAATTAATATGAAAACTACTTCAAAATATGCTCGAGAGTTTTAAGACTCTTTCTCACCACTTTTTTTAGCTTCTATTCGACAAACAAGACCCCAACACTTTGTGCTTGACATGCGGTATTGAAAACCTGCACCTGCCCCTTAAGTAAACTTTCAGCATGTTGCTTATGAATGGCCCATTCGGCATCCAATTCAACTTTACGTGATTCACTCCCTTGTGTAATTTTTGGAATAGGACTATTTGATTCACTGATTAAATTAAGATAATGTGCTGTAAATCCATTTTCGAAGTTTTCAACATCATCATAGGCCTTGGATAATCTCTGTACCATCATACCATCCCATAAGGTTAAGTCTTCGCTTAAGGAATTACCCATAGCGATCAGTTCATTATGATTTGTTGGATTCATTTTCGCAAGCAAACTTTTGAGCTTTGTATTGATTTCATTGAGAAGATTGGTCATATTGGTCATTTCTCTGTAGGTGGCAGCGGCAGAGCTCATGAATTCATGGTATGCGCGGTATTGTGCTCCACTCAGATCATACAAAGGATTCGCTTGAATGATCGCTGGAGTTTCAAAATGATTATCATCATAGGTTAGGGTCAATTGATAAGTACCCGGAATGGCCTGATGACCTGAATAGCCACCTTCAATATAGACCTTGGGTACTCCAGGTAGCAAAGGATAATGCATGTTCCAAACAAACCTATTGAGTCCTGCATTTTTAGATAAAGTGGGTTTTTTTGGAGGATTTCCTTCATAGGTGAGGTAACTTTTATCAACGCTAGATGAAAAGGTATTGACCATATTACCTTGAGCATCTTTGATGGTCAAGGTAAGTTCAATTTCTTTGCTTAAGGAAGGTAAGTCATAATAAAGTACCATACCACTGGCAGGATTTACACCTTTTAGTAGATCTACCCCTTTACTTTTATTCGAATTGAGCCCACTGTACCAATTGGTAATATACGTGGGGGCAGGAGCATAAAATTTACCTTGGCGGGAGGTTCCATCATATTGGCGAAGGATCGTTAAATCATCTAAAATCCAAAAAGATCTTCCTTGTGTGGCGACAACGATGTTGCCATGACTGATGGCGATATCGGTAATCGGTGTAATGGGTAAATTCAGCTGTAAAGGCGACCAATTAAGGCCCCCATCCCATGATGCATACATGCCCGTGACGGTGCCTGCAAATAATAAATCTTTACGTTTTTCGTCTTCACGTACTACCTTGGTATAGGCCCCTTGTGGGATTCCTGAAGTGATGAGTTTCCATGTTTTTCCATAGTTTGTGCTCTTGTACAAACCAGGCGTATAGTCATTAAACTTATAGCGCGTGGTAGCTAAATATACCGTACCGGGATCATGGGGTGAAACTTCAATGGCATTGATTAACGTTTCGGGAAATCCTTTTGGAGTCACATTGTTCCAAGTAATACCATTGTCTTTTGTGAGATTAACCCTTCCGTCATTACTACCCGTGTAGATTACTCCTTTTTCATGTTTAGACTCTACAACATAAGTCAATGTACCATAATTTTCTGCACCGACGGCTTCAACGGTATAAGGTCCGCCTCCTTTGCCTTGCTTCGCATCTATATTGGCGGTCAGGTCCGGCGAAATAACCTCCCAAGAAATCCCCTCATCTCTAGTTCTTAGTAAATATTGGGCTCCATGAAAATAAGTATTGGGCTCATGTACGGACTTTATTATAGGAGCATTCCAATTGAATAAATACTTCATGTCCCGAGCCGCGAGGCCCAAATATAAATTAGGCTCTATCTTAACATTTGTTCCAGTTTTGGCTTTGGTATCTAGTAGTTCAATAGAGCCTAAATAACTCCCACCCATGACTTTCACAGGATTGTCGGGATCAAAAGCCAAAAAAGCACTCTCACCGCCTGCAGAACTGGTCCAATCAGATTCAGTAATACCCGAAGACCCCAGACCAATGCTCGCGATTTTGACTGAAGAGTTATCTTGTTGACCGCCATAAATATTGTAGGGAAACATATTATCAGTAGTGACTCGATAAAATTGAGCCGTTGGCATGTTGTCAATCCGGGACCAATGCGTCCCCTTATCAAATGAAATTTCAGATCCTCCATCATTGGTGAGGAGCATGTTTTTATTATTCAGGGGGTTGATCCAAAGGTCATGATAATCTCCGTGATGACTGCGTATTCTTGCCCAATCCTTGCCTCCATTTATGGATCTATACGTGCCTGCACTTAACACGTAAACGACATTTTCATCCTTCGGGTCCAAAGCGATCTCAATGTAATACCAAGCCCGCTGTAAGAGGCGGTGATCCCCGCTTATTCGGGTCCAATTTTTACCTGCATTTTTAGAAACAAATAAGCCTCCTTTTTCTTGCTGAGAATCACTTTCTATGAGGGCATAAACCCAATCCGAATTTGCCCGAGATACAGCAATCGCCATTTTTCCTTTCTCTTCTGGCAATCCTTGATGAATTTTTTTCCATGTATCACCACCATCCGAAGATTTATATAATCCGCTACCTTCACCGCCACTAATGACTTGCCATGGGGTCCGCATATGCTCCCACATGGCAGCATACAATATATCAGGATTATGGTAGTTAAGGGATAATTCACTGGCACCCGTCAAATTATTTACAAAAAGGGTGCGCGTCCATGATTTACCCCCATTTGTTGATTTAAAAATACCACGATCCTCATTAGGTCCATTGAGTGCTCCTTGCGCGGCTACCCATAAAATATTAGGATCTCGAGGGTGAACGACTATACGTGCAATATGCTGCGTTTCCTTGAGGCCCATATGGATCCAGGTTTTACCGGCATCTGTTGATTTGTACACGCCATCACCATGAGAGGTCATTACCCCCCTGGGTGCGTGTTCTCCCATTCCCACATAAACGACATTGGTGTGGCTTTCTGAGACCGCTATAGCTCCGACAGAGCCCATTTTGAAAAACCCATCAGAACAATTAATCCAATGCTGACCCGCATCGGAGGTCTTCCAGACGCCCCCTCCGGTAGTGCCCATGTAATAGGTTAAAGGATCGCCGATGACACCCGTTCCTGCATTGGCGCGACCACCTCTGAAAGGGCCAATACTTCTGTATTTCACATAATTAAAAATTGAGTCTAGTACTTGCGACTGTAGGTCATATGTGAATATTAGACAGCAAATGATTAAAATAGATGTTCTCATTTTTCTGAAGTTCTTATTATAGTTAACCTTTGAAGAAAGGATATTATTTTATTGATTCTTTTTGAAGCGATAACTCAGACCCTCTTCATTAATAAGTTTAAACAACTAAATTGATTAATTAATTTAACCAGGGCAAGAACAATTTTGTGAGTGGCAAAATTAATTGAGTTCAGTCATAGGAAATTACACTTTTTTAATAAGACTATGTATCAATTCCATAACGTAAGAGACATCCTCAGAAGTCGTTCGCCAATTTACGAAAGCCGCGCGAATCCCTTTTTTTTCTCGGTAAAGGGTAGGAGACATGAATACCTTGCCCGTCTTATTGAGTATAGATAAAAACCTAGTGACCCGCTCATCACTGTAGTCGTTTAGGGTAAAGCAAACCGTATTGAGTCGGATAGGTGCTAATAATTTAAAATGGCTATGTTTCTCGATCCAGTCTCCAAAAAATCGCGCATGTTCAATACTATCATCTACCATTTCTTGGATGCCCGATTTCCCGTAAGCAAGTAAGGCAAACCATACGGGCAGCGCTTTCAATCTTCTTGAGTTTTCGGGCAAAAGATTTAAATAATCTACAGTACCTGATTGATTTTCTAAATAAGGAGCATTTGAGTTTTGGAAGGTTTCAATCTGAAAAATTTTATGGGATTCTTTTATAAAAAAAATTGCATTTTCATAGGGGACATTGAGCCATTTGTGACAATCGATGGTGTAACTATCTGCGTATTCCCAACCATAAACCAAATGTTGATGACTTTTGCTACAGGAAGCAAAGCCGCCAAATGCCGCATCTATGTGCCACCAAAAATTAAATTTTTTCTTGAGATTAGCGATGCCTTCAAAGTCATCAAAGTCCCCTGTATTCACCGTACCAGCACTAGAAATTAAAATAAATGGAGCACCAGATAATTGGAGGATTTGTTTTTCAAAATCTTGCAAATCCATCGATTCCCGATGACCATAGTTTGTTTTAATGGTCGTTATATTAACACTACCTAATCCCAATAAAGACATGGCCTTTAAAACAGATGAATGGGGTATGGCAGCTAAAACATGAATGGGTCTATTGATGCCTTCTTTGGCATAATCTTCCCCTTGCTGTTTACCTATCCACTGTCTTGCAGCAGCCAAACAAGTCACATTAGACATGGTTGCTCCTGAGACGAAACCCCCTGATAATTTTTTAGGTAAATCAAATAACTCAAGGAGTAATCGAATGGTCTCCACTTCAATTTGGGCGGAAACATCCCCTTGACCACTGGCCTTAAAGGCATTTTGGTCGTAAATGGTGGTAAGCCAATCTCCGGCAATAGATGCCGGAGTCGTGCCTCCGGTGACGAAGCCCCAATATTTAGGACCCGAAGAAGAAACCATGATTTTCTTAAAGGTATCATTGAAGTATTTGAGTGTATTTTTTGTGCCCCATCCATCCAAGGGAAGCTGCGTATCAGGGGTTATTTCATACGTATTCGAGGTAGGACAGTGCGGCAAATGCTCGAGATATGAGAGCCCTTGATTTTTCACCTCATTTAGGATACTGGCTATTTCATCTAAGTCTTTTTTTAACTTTTCGTTCATTATACTAAATTATCAAATTGTCGTTTACTCATAAAGTTAAATACCATAAGCTTAGCGTGATCCTCAATGAAAAAGAATATGGGTTAAAATAAGACTTCCTAAGAGAGTCCAGCCAAGCCTACTCAATGAGATGGAACTGGACTGAAATAAGACTTTATAAGATGAAAAGTTACTGATTTTACCTTCAGTTGCGATCAATAAACTGATAAAAATAACCCAAAATGCCCGTAAAAAATAATTCATGTCAGGCAGTAAATATTGCAGGAATAAATTTGAAGGGAGGGTAATTAAAAAAGCCAGCAAGACCTTTTTTTTATTCGGAATGAGCAATAATGCAGCTGCACAAATCATCACTGTAATTCCACAATTGATATAGTATCTAAGATTATTCAATGTATGGGTAAAGGCGGCACTTGGATTCTCAAATTTCAGGTAGAGCAATATCATACCCATGGTAAGTGAGCTGATGAAGCTGACAATAATAGCCTGCCGCCCCGCACGAATTTTTTGATAATCAGAAGGGGTTTTATTAATATAATTTGAATAGATGTCGACCGACCATAAGGTAGCAATCGAATGAAAAGTTGAATCCACCGTACTCATTAATGAAGCAAATAGGCCACAAAGGATGATACCTCGGAGTCCTATGGGCACATAGCGATTGACCAAATAAGGGAATGACATATCTGGATCACTCAGGCCCTCACCTAAGATGCCATAGAGGGCAATACCGGGGACTACTATAATGAGTGCCATGAGGTATTTTAATACCCCGCCGACTAATAATCCTTTTTGTGCCTCTTTTAGATTTTTGGCAGCCAGTGAACGCTGTATGATGGTCTGATTTGCACACCAATAATTAATATTTAAAAAAAATAAGCCAAATAGATGGGTCCAAGGCAGGGTCGGATGGTCGGCAGGTAAATGTAGGTGCATCCGGTGACTCGTTTGTACATAAAGCTCCTCCCAGCCACCCAGTGCGCGAACGCTTACGATCAGTACAAATAAGCCACCAAATAATAAAATAATGAACTGAATGATATCTGTTTTGACTACTGCATTTAGGCCTCCTAGATAAGTATAGATAGCCGAGAAGACACCTAAGATCACTATTAAGAGGGCAATACGCATCATGCGGTCCTCATGCAGTACGGCAAGTTGTTCTCCAAATACTTGATCGGCAGCGTAAGCACCCCAAAACAAGGCAGCACCCAAAGTAATGGTAGAAAATAAACTTAGGTTAGCTATCGAATAAAACAATCCAGCATGGTTACCAAGGTTCATAGTGATGAATTCAGTAACGGTGGTGATTCTGTGTCTTAAAAACATCGGAATAAAGACGAATGCGGCAATCAAAAGACCTTGAATGGCGTTGATTTCCAAATTGGCCTGAGCTAAACCATAGAGATAAGCCGAGCCCATCATGCCTAAAAATTGATAACCTTGGACATTGGTCGCGATGGTAGAAATGGCAATAGAGGGCCATCTTAAATTTCTAGAACTTAAAAAATAAGCATCTGCATCTACTATTTTAATTTTTGAACCGTTTAAAGCCGTGATCAAGATCAAAGCGAAATAGCATAATACAATAATAAAATCCAACATAATATTAGAATCTGGGTCCTTTGCCTAAAGGTGTGTTTGGAGGATCTCGGGGAATTCTTCCATATATCTCGGGCAGAGAGATGGTTTTTAAATGAGGCAGCACCCATTTTGCGAAATATTGGGCTTCTTGATGATGCGGGTAACCAGAAAAGATGAAGGAGCGTATGCCCATACTCATGTAGTCATTAATTTTATCAAGAACTTGTTGGGGATTTCCTACTAGGGCGGCCCCACAACCTGATCTTGCAAGTCCAACTCCAGTCCACAAATGAGGTTCAACGAAATGATCTGCCGTAGCTGTGGCCCGCATTTCGCTTTGTTTGGATACGCCCAAAGAGTTTGCATCTTGGGCCCTTTCCCTAATTTCAGTTCCTTTTTGGATATCGAGCTTGGAAATCAATAGATCAGCGTATTGCCGTGCCTCTTCTTCAGTTTCTCGTACGATAACATGGACTCGAAGTCCGAAATCCAATGTCCGATGATAGGCCGCTGCTTTGGCTGAGAGGGTTTCCATTTGAGCTTTAAGTTTTTCCCTAATTTCAGGCCACATAAGATAGACGTCACAGTGCTGGGCACAAAGATCTATGCCTGCAGGAGAATAGCCGCCAAAATAAAGCATGGGTCCACCCTTCTGTTGATAAGGCTTGACGGGGGCAGTAGGAAGACGTAAGTCATAAAAATCACCATGAAAATCAATAAAATCTTCGTTCCAGGCTTGTTTTAAGATGGTGATGACTTCTCTTGAGCGCTGATAACGTGCTTCTGAATCTAGCTTAGTCCCGGGGAGATTAGAGGAAATGATATTTAAGGTCAAACGACCTTGCAGAATGTGATCAAGGGTAGCAATGGCCCGGGCGAGCATCGGGGGATGAACTTCACCACATCTGATGGCGGTCAATAAGTTGATTTGTTGGGTTTTCGGGGCTATGGCTGCTGCAAAACTCAAAGTATCTTGACCTACCTGATAGGAGGAGGGGCATAAAATATTACGATATCCTAAGACATCTGCTTGTTGAACAATGGCTGCGGTATTTTCCCAGTTGCTTTTATATCGGTCATTTCGAGTGCCTAAAAAATCATCATCGCCATCGCAAATAGGAGCAAACCAAGAAATTTCTGCCCCAGAAACACCGGAGGCTTTAGATGGGGTTATATGAGGTAGTACCATAGATTAATACAATTATGGATGATATTTTATAGAAAGTCTTAAAAAAATAGTTAATCTTAGTGATGCTTCTCAAGAGTGGATGATCATCATTTTTCACTATTTTAATCGGTGAGTCATGATTTTTTTATTGCGCATTCATTTTTAATTGAGGAGCCAATCTATTGAAAAAAGCGCAAAATTAATTGTTTTATTTTCTTTTTCGAAAAGAAGCCCTATCTGTGAATCATTGATTTGGGTAAGGTCAGAATAGGCTGAGATACCTGCGTAAATTTCTTTTTTTATGGGCCAGGTAGCCCCATTATTCTCACTTGCTTTTAGGGTCATGCGAATCCTTTCCTCTGTACTATTTGGCCCACTGTAAAGGAGTAAGGTATGTGCGGCATTTTGAAACAGGAACAAGCTTGATTGGCAAACTGGAGTGATTAATTCAGGATCAAAATAGACGCTGCCCCAGCTTTGACCCCCATCATTACTTCTTGCAATCAGTCTTCTTTTAGTGGTTCCATTTTGTTGACGAATATTGAGCATTAACTCACCATTTGGAAGTACGGTCCCTATTGCCTCATTTGATGAGGCAATAGGGACATCTTCACTTACTTGCCAACTTTTTCCGTGATCATCGCTGAAATAGCCATAAGCGTTATACTCATTAAATCCAGGTTGAGGATTTCCTGTCGAGTGGTTGGCTGGCACGTATATTCTACCCTTAAATACCCCTTCATTAAACTGGATTGCATGCCCTGGCGTATTGGCATGGGTACGCCAATCTTTCTCATAATTAGGTGTATGCTTATTAAAATGAACTTGTTGGGTGATTTCTGTTGGTGGGGACCAATTCATACCAAAATCTTCAGAGGTGATAAACCAAACCCCTCTTTCTCCATTTCCGTTTCTAATATCTTGCTCTGATTGGGTGCCCGTATTGAAAAACAAGAAAATTCTACCTGAGGGAAAGAGTGGATCATGAAGGTCTACGACTGGGGCAGGATTGCCTACTTGTGATGATCTATTATTGATGAGTATTTGTTGCTTGGACCAATTGAATCCACTATCATCACTGGACTTCATCACAATATCTACGTTTCCAAAATCATTGCATCCATCCACACGCCCCTCGGCGAAGGCTAGAAGTTTTTTGCTTTGGAAATGGATAATGGCAGGTATTCGATAACAAGCATAACCCTCTTGACCATTCTTAAATAATATTTGCTCACTAAATTCCGAATGTTTTTGAGAAAACAACTGATGGATACAAATGAAAAAAAAGAAAAGATAAATTAAAATACGCATTATGGCTTAAGATAAGCACTTTATCATTTAACTTATTAAACTAGTGAATTTAATGAATGAGAGATCGAGCATTTATACCCACTTTGAGCTCGAAAAAAGGAATGAAAAATAGAGCATAACCCTCAGGGTTGAGAGATTCAGGAGAAATATTTTTTTGGTATAAATAGTTTTACTCTGATTTATTTGAGATCTATAATTTTTTTATTCTTGAAAAGAATGCTGTAACTTTTTTTGTTAATCAGCGTTAATTTTTTAATTCTTTAGTTTATGTTTAATGGTTTGTACATATAAAATAACAAAAAAAACAGGTTGATGAAAAATTTAGTTGACTTACCCTTAGAGCAACCACTCCTAGAAGAAATAGCAGGGCATGCCCAAGAAATAAGTGTTTTCAAGGGGACTTCGATTGTAAAGGAGGGTGATGCAATGAATCATATTCCCTTCCTGATGAAAGGGTCTATTAGGGTTTTTCATAAGGATTATGAAAAAGATCGAGAAATGACCTTGTACTATATCAAGGAAAAAGAAGCTTGCATGTTTTCCTATTTCACCATTTTTTCAGATCATAAAAGCAAGGTTTTTGCAGTGGCAGAATTAGATTCATCACTGCTATTGATCCCCCGAGAAATCATGAACAGTTGGCAATTTAAGTACCCCTCTTGGCAGAAGTTTGTAGTGAAAACATATATTCATAACTATGAAATTCTTTTGGATAAATTAAAAGAAGCTAGTTTAATTAAAATTGAAGGTCGTTTGAAAGCCTTTTTTAAAAATAAGTGCAGCATCTTAAATACCAATGAAATACCCATTACCCATCAAGTCATTGCAAATGAATTTGGTACGACAAGAGTGGTGATTTCTAGAGTTTTGAAAAAAATGGAACAAGAAAAAGTGATTATCCTAGGAAGAGGTAAAATTATTTTAATTTAATGACTGCTATGTAACATATGATGCAAAATTTATACAATAATGTTGATTATTATTGTTTTGAACTAATCAACAATAATCATGGATAAAAATAGATCAAAAATCAGGTTACACGACGGAATAGTTGGGATTCTCTATCTCAGCAGTGTTTTATTGGCCAATTATATTAATTTAAGTTTTGGCTGGATCGCCATAGCGGTGGCTGGACTGCAAATCGTAAGTCCTTTTACTAAATTCTGTCCTGTGTATTTCGTATTGAATAAAATGATGCCCGATACCGAACCTATCCAGAATGGAAAATGAAAAGTTAATTTTTTAAAAGGTCTTGCCGTCAAATAATGAACTTTTAATTCATACGATTCTTATTTGTTTTTTTTACAACTAATTTATTTCTTATCTTGAAATTGAGAAAAAGAAATATTATGAAAAGAAAGAACGTTAAGTTGAAGTCCAGAAGATCTTTTGTTAAAAGTGGTCTGGCCTTATCCGCCATTACCATCCTTCCTCGCCATGTTTTGGGTGGTAAGGGCTTCACAGCACCCAGCGACCAACTCAATATTGCGGCGATTGGATCGGGAGGTAAAGGGGCGAGTGATATTTCAAATGCATCTCGTAATGGCAATGCAAGAGTGGGTGCTTTGTGTGATGTAGATTTTTCTGGAAGTGCAGCAGCAACGGCCAAAAAATTTCCAAAAGCCAAACGTTATGCTGACTTTAGGGAGATGTTAGACAAGGAAAAAGACCTAGATGCCGTCACGATTTCTACACCTGATCACGTCCATGGTGTGGCCGCTATTTATGCCATGGAGCGCGGCAAACATGTATATGTTCAAAAACCAATTACGCATAACATAAGAGAAGCCCGTATACTGACCGAAATGGCCAGAAAACAAAAAGTGGTTACTCAAATGGGTAATCAAGGAGGATCTAATCCCTTGTTACAGACCGTTCAGGGTTGGGTGGATTCGGACGTCATAGGCAAGATTTCAAAAGTCCAAATTTGGACCAATCGTCCGGTATGGCCTCAAGGGATAAAAATGCCTGCGGCAGATCCTTCAGCCAAGCCTGCAGATTTGAATTGGGATTTATGGCTCGGTCCTGCACCGGATAAACCTTACACACCTAACATGCATCCATTCAATTGGAGGGGTTGGTGGGATTATGGTACCGGGGCCTTGGGAGATGTGGGGTGTCATTTGATAGATATTCCCTACAGAACACTGGGTTTGAAATATCCCAAGGATGCCGAGTGCAGCGTCGGAACGGTTTATTCTCGTATGTGGACGCCAGATTACTTTCCTGAAGGATGTCCACCTTCATCTTTTACTACGTTGCATTTTGATGCAACAGAGAAGAGTAAATCACCGATTGAAATGACTTGGAGTGATGGGGGTATCAGGCCATCACATCCAGAAATCATTCCTGCCAATCATGATATTGGGGGCCCCGGAAGCGCAAATGGCGTTTTGATGATTGGAGAAAAAGGCATCATCTCTACCAATATTAATGACAGCTCACCATTGATGCCCAAACTTTATTTAAACGATGGCACGACTGAATTTGGTCCAGAGTTAGCACCGAGCGATGAGCCGGAATACGGGCATCAGCGCAAATGGGTAGAGGCTTGTAAGGCAGGTTATCAAAGCAGTGAGCATCAAGCCCTGACTTCCTCTTTTGATTATGCAGGACCCATGACCGAGACCGTATTAATGGGGAATTTGGCCATCCGAAGTTATATGCTTCGACGAGAAAATGCGGAAGGAAAAATGTCTTTCTATGCACGTAAAAAATTGATTTGGGATGGAGAAAACACTCGAATCACCAACCTAGAGGAGGCCAATCAATTTGTCGGGAGGGTCTACAGATCGGGTTGGGAGATGTGATAAATGAGAAGGATAGGGTTTAATATGATCATATTAAATCATATGGAATGTGATGCTTTTAATTTTATGAGAAATAAAAGGGGTTCATGATCATTTAAAATTGTTGAACTTTAGGTAACCTTTTTTGTTTCATTTCGTTCAGTCATACAGTTAAGGAGGGGATTGAAATGAAGAAGATTCAAAAAGTAGTATTATTTAGTATATTTTTTCCAGTATTTACGGTTGCTGCACAAGAGGTCGTTCAGGATAAAAGAAGCTATGTTACCCATGCCATAAAGGGAACAGAAGTCCCAGAAATTGACGGTCGATTCAATGAACCGCTTTGGGATAAAGTTGCTTGGGAAGGGAATTTTGTAGAGGCAGACCCTGATGAGAATACAGCTCCTGCCCAATCCACTCAATTTAAGTTGGTTTATGACGATAATTTTTTGTACGTCGCCATCCAATGCTTGGATTCTTTACCGGATCAGATTGTAAAACGGCTGTCCAGAAGAGACAATACGCAGGGGGATTGGGTAGCCATTGCTTTTGATAGTTATTTTGACAAAAGAACGGCTTTTGTTTTTACCGTGAGTGCATCTGGCGTAAAGGGGGATGCCTTTGCTACAGAAAATGGAAATAATGGTGATGACAGTTGGAATCCTATTTGGTATGTAGCCACTACTGTTGACCAAGAAGGGTGGAATGCAGAAATGAAAATCCCGTTCAGCCAATTGAAATTTGGAAAATCAGCGGAGCAATTATGGGGATTGCAAGTAGCAAGAAATTTATTTAGAGAACAAGAAAGGTCAGTATGGGATAGGATCCCACAAAACAGTGCGGGTTGGATCAGTGAATCAGGAACGCTTAAAGGACTTAAGCACTTAAAGAGCCAGCATCAGTTGGAAATACAACCTTTTGTGGTTGCTCAATATGATACCTATGCAGGTGAGGCGGGCAATCCATTTAGGGAAGGAAAAGACTTAGGTTTTAATGTAGGTATTGATGCTAAAATTGGAGTAACCAACGATTTGACTCTTGATTTGACTGTCAATCCAGATTTTGGTCAGGTGGAAGCAGATCCAGGAGCCATTGCATTGGATGGGTTTCAAATATTTTTTAACGAAAGGCGTCCTTTTTTTGTAGAAAACAAAAATATTTTTGATTTCCAATTTGCCAATGGTTCCGATAATTTATTTTACAGTAGGCGGATAGGAAGAAATCCTCAGGGATCCGCGTCAGTGGCTGCGGGTGCCTATGTAGATCAACCTAATAATACGACTATTTTAGGAGCGGCAAGGCTTTCTGGAAAAACCAAAAACGGATGGTCTTTGGGATTATTAGAGACGGTCACGGATAACATGTTTGCCAAAATCATTGACAATGGCGAGGAATCTAAACAACGGGTTGAGCCCATGACCAATTACTTGGTGGGACGTGCACAAAAAGATTTTAATAATAGGATGTCTTATGTCGGTGCCATGATCACAGCCACCCATCGGGACTTGGGAGCCAATTTTCAATATTTACGCGAGGCAGCCTATTCAGGAGGTGTAGATTTTAAGCACAATTGGCAGGATAGGAAATACTATCTCACAGGAAATTTTGTAGCTAGCAATGTTCAGGGATCTAAAGAAGCCATTACTGCTACCCAATCTGATATTACCCATCTTTTTAACCGCTCAGATGCTTCACATGTAGCAGTAGATACGAGTCGTACAATGCTGACAGGTTCAGGAGGTAAATTGGAAATAGGTAAAGCAACAGGCGTATGGCTGTACAGTGGGGGATTCATTTGGCGTTCCCCAGAACTAGAACTCAATGATGTTGGGTTTTTACGTCAAGCAGATGAAATTCGTCAATATTTGGATGTAAAAGGCCAATTTTTAACACCAACCGACTGGTATAGAGGTGCTTCTGTAGGCTTTGGCCAATTTACGACGTATGATTTTGAGGGGAATTTGAATCGATTACAATTTGACCTCAATGGCAACGTGAATTTTAAGAATAATTGGGAGGCCAATATACGCATGATTCACAAACCGCTGATCAATATCAATACCTATTTGCGTGGAGGCCCAAGATGGCGTTTTTCTGAAGAAAACGGCATTTTTCTATCAGCAGGAAGTGATCGAAGGAAAAAATATAACGTGAATGTAAGGATGGGGAAAAGTCAAGCTAAGGAAGATAATTTTTCATTTACCCGCTATTCCATCTCAATGGGATATCAGCCTACTAATGCTTTGAGACTATCTTTAGAAACCTCCTACAGAAACGCCCCAAATAAGACCCAGTATGTAACCCAAGGAAATTTTCTCAATAAGAACTTTTATATCTTGGCAGCCATCGATCAGGTGACGTGGTCCACCTCTTTAAGGGTTAATTACAATATCAATCCAAATCTAACACTGCAATATTATGGACAGCCGTTCATCTCAAGGGGTGTTTATGATGATTTTAATTATGTAAAAGAGGCAAGTGCTGAAAAATTAGATGAGCGTATTCAGCTTTATTCGGAGCAGCAGATCAGCATCAGTGATGGTATTTTCTCTATTGACCAGGATGAAGATGGGACGGCTGATTTTTCATTTGAGAATCCTGATTTTTCATATGTGCAATTCAGATCCAATTTAGTGGTCAGATGGGAGTATGTGCCTGGATCTGAACTGTATTTTGTCTGGTCTCAAGGAATTACGGGGTTAGATGATCCGATGAGTGAGCTGGGCCAGAGTCTGCGCCATCAGATCTTTGATCAGCAACTCAACAACACTTTTTTAATCAAGGCCACTTACAGGTTTGTATTATAAAGCATTGGTCGTTTAGTTTCACGATTCATCCCCCACATCAAGTATCGGTCGAGCGCATTTGAAAGTGTTGAAGAATACTCAAGCGTTATTTAAATCAGGTATTAACCGCTTATATTTTTTTTTGATAGAGATGTTTAGGTCAAACAATAATGGGTTAGATTGTACGGATATAGATAAAAATCCGAATTAATATGGCATTCAAAAAATCAAGAAGGGACTTTGTTGTGAAAAGTACCCTCGCAGCTGCGGGTTTTTTTATAGTACCTAGGCATGTCCTTGGAGGACCTGGATTTACAGCGCCAAGTGACCAGCTAGCCATTGCTGCGATCGGCTCCGGTGGAAAAGGAGGCTCCGATTTAAAAAACGCTTTCAACGGTGGCAAGAATCGAATTGTCGCTCTTTGCGATGTGGATCCTGAGAGAGCCACCCAAGCGATCAAGGATCATAGCAAGGCATCCTTCTATTATGATTATCGAGTGATGCTTGACAAGGAATTGGACATTGATGCAGTCACCATTGGCACCCCAGATCATACGCACGCCTTAATTGCGCAAAATGCGATGCTTCGTGGTAAGCATGTATATGTGCAAAAACCGTTAACACATACCATCTCAGAGGCACGTTTACTTACTCAAATCGCAGAAAAATATAAGATTGTGACCCAAATGGGTAATCAAGGAGGATCCAATCAAGGAGTGATCCGATTGAAACAATGGGTCCAAGATCAAGAAATTGGAAGGATTGAAAAAGTTCAAGTTTGGACGAATCGACCAGTTTGGCCTCAAGGCATCCAGATGCCATTGGCCAATGAAAATGAAAAACCCGAAAAATTGGACTGGGATTTATGGTTGGGCCCCGCAACCAAAAGACCCTTTACCCCGGGATTACATCCTTTTAATTGGAGGGGTTTTTGGGAATATGGAACAGGTTCATTGGGAGATATGGGCTGCCATTTGTTTGATGCACCTTATAAAGCCCTACAGTTAGGATATCCTTCTGGAGTTCAATGTAGTGTTGTGGATGTGTACAAAGAAATGTGGAGGCCAGAATATACGCCCGAGGCTTGCCCTTTGGCGGCTAAAGTGGCCATTGATTTCCCTGCGGACAAAAACAATCCCAATGGAGTGGTATTTGAATGGATGGATGGAGGACTTCAGCCTGCCATTCCGGAGGAACTTGCGGCAACTTTTGTGCCTAAAACCAATGGGGTTTATATGATGGGTTCGAACGGAGTAATTACCTGTGATACTTACGGTAACCATCCCACATTATTTAAAAAAGGCCAAGAACCCTTACTTTTCGATACGAGCGTTCAGGGAAATTTGGATTTGAATCATAACCAAGCGTGGACGGAAGCCTGTAAGACTGGTCATGGCTCTATTGAACACAAGGCGCTCACGTCTTCTTTTGATTACGCAGGGCCCTTCACTGAAACAGTGCTAATGGGTAATTTAGCTATTCGAAGCCATCAGTTGAGAAGAGAGAACGCGTCGGGAAGAGAAGAATATTTTGGAAGAAAAAAATTATATTGGGATGGGGTTAATATGAAAATCACCAACCTAGAAGAGGCCAATCAATTTGTAACCAAGCCTTATAGAAAAGGTTGGGAATTATCTAATTTATAAGGGTTTTGCTAACTGATATAGCAGCCGAAGTCCCTATTAGTGTCTTTCTTTTCTATTTTAAAAGGAACCTCTAAGGGTCAAAGAAATATTCCTACCTCCTGCACTGATGTTGGAAGCAAATTGACGGTAGTTTGTATCTAAGATATTATTAAAGCTCAGTTGAAATTGTATTTTTTCGCTGAATGAGTAGGAAGTATTTAAATTCAAAGTCATCCATTTAGGCATAAATCCATTAATTGGATCCACTGAAAACAACTCATTATCTTCACCGGAAAGGTTATAATCTTTAGATTTTTTATCACCATTAAAGACCATGAAAAAGGAGGCTTTGATTTTTTTAATTTGCAAATCAATACTGGATCGCCCAAATAGGGGTGAGATATGACCCAAGGGTGAGCGCCCTAGGTTATTGAGTATTCGGCCATACGTGTAGGTCATGGAATTACTAAATTTCAGATGAGGGGTAAGGTCAATATTTAATAATCCACTGAATCCATAAATAAAGGCTTTTTTGACGTTGGCATTATGATACGTCTCACTGAGTACCTCATCATATAGGACTAAAGATTCGAATGCGCTGCTCTTATTGTTTGCAACGGTTATTTTTTGCATGGTAATGGCATTTTGATACCAAGTGTAATAAGTATTTAAACCCAAATGGATTTTCCCTAACCATCGTTTAGAAATACCAAGCTCCAGATTGTAGGTATATTCAGGGGCTAGCTCAGGATTGGGAACAACAACATTTCCGGGAGATGAATCGAATACTTTACTGAGATCATCGATATTTGGGGCTCTAAATCCGGAAGATCCAGCGAGCATGACCCGCCAATTATTTTTCGAATTATAAACCAAGCTTAAATTCCCATTGAGGGCGGTATGGGCTTGAGTTACCTGATCAAAGTCAAAAGGAAAAAAAGTTTTATCATCGAAATTAGCTTCCAGTCCAATATAGTTGATGCGCAGTCCCTCATTCAAGATCCATTGATCATTTAATTTGTAGGAATGGGTAAAGTAGAAAGCATAGCTCTCCATAGTTGACCCTCCATCAGGATAGCGGGTATCTAAAGGGATCTGATCAAGGGTTATAATATTTTGTTGATGGGCGGTAGAACGCACTTTATTATGCCAAAAATCAAATCCATATCTGAAAGTATTTTTCAATTTCTTTTTCTCGAAGTCAGCGTTGAGTGTGTAAATATTGAGTTGCTCATTTCTATTTTTCAAAAAGGAATTATTAAAGGATCGGGTATGTCGACTTTCTTCAATGAATTGATATCCTAAAATAATTTTTGCTTGATCAAACCACTTTTGATTCTGCGTGAGGTCTAATTGATAGGAGCTGAAGAATCTTTCTTGTGGGCCATAGAACCATTCCGCATATTGAGGTGCATCATTTTTTATTTGTGTCAGCCGATCATATCTTGGAATATCTGAAGAAGTAGAATACTGAAAGTTCAGGACATGATTCACCACATCATTTTTCCGATAAAGAAATTTTTGTAGGAAATTATATTGTTTGTAGCCGGATTGTTTTTGAATATTTGGATTTGAGTTTTGTAAGACGACATCTACATCATTGATTCTGTCTACATAAAACAATCGCTTACCAAAATCTGGATATTGTGGGTCGCGACGCCCCCCTTGCCTTAAGTCACCAAAATCAGAGAAAGACAGACTGCTGAGTGCAGCGAATTTTTTCAATCCAAAGTAGAAATCCAAATGGGTAGTTTTCTCACTATTGGCACTTGCATACCGGGCAAGGAGCTGCGTCTGGATCTCCAAAGTATCATTGTCAGATAGCTTGGGATTCTTACTGTAAAAATGCATGACTCCACCGAGCGCATCACTACCATAGATGACTGAACCAGGGCCTAAAATAATTTCCAATCTTTCTAGGACGTTATTATCTAAGGTCAATGAATTTTGAAGGTGTCCACCCCTATAGATGGCATTGTTCATGCGAACCCCATCAACAACCATCAAAACTTTATTGGTTTCAAACCCTCTGATGACGGGACTTCCCCCACCCATTTGACTTTTTTGCACAAATACATTTCCTGAGCTTTGTAAGAGATCAGGTGTCGTTTGTTGGTTTAAAAAAGAGATTTCTTTTGCATTTACCACTCGGATGGATTGTCCGACTTCACTCAGTTTTTCGTTGAACTTATTGGCTGAAACGACAATTTCTCCCAGCGAATAAGAGTTTTCGGCTAGGGTTACGATAAAGTTCATCTCAACCAATTTTGCATAACTGAATCGGCGAACCATATAATTGGGGTGAATGAACCAAATTTCGTCCTCTTGTTTAAATGCACCTATATCGGCTTTTCCCGCAGTATCCGTTTTTATAATCAGTGAAAGGGCGCTTTCAATGGTAACGTTAGTAATCGGACGGGCATTGGCCAAGTCTTTAACGGTTAATATTTGGGCCTCGAGGGATGTGGAAAGTAGGATGCCCAAAACAATTAAAGTGACTACTTTATTCATTCTACGAATCTATCTACATACTTGCTTCGGAGTTTAGTTAATTTAGGTTGAATGACGGCTCTGCAATAACCCGCTTGGCTATTTTGATTGTAATAGTCATGGTGATCTGCTTCTGCCAAATAGAAAGGTAGGGCAGGGGATATTTCGGTAACGAGGGGAGCATCGAAATAATCTTTTAATTCAATAAAAACAGCATCAGCGGTAGCGCGCTGATCATCGGATTGATAATAGATAACTGATCTATATTGTGTGCCCAGGTCAGCACCTTGCCCATTCAATTGAGTAGGATCATGTAAGGTCATAAAAATGGTCAGTAAATCGCGCAACGAAATCTCTTCGTTTTCGAAGGTGACTCTTACTACCTCTGCATGACCAGTAAGACCAGAACAAACTTCTCTATAAGTCGGATACCCGGGGGCCAGCCCTCCGCTGTACCCAGATTCAACTTTGGTAACCCCTTTGACGCGCTGCATTACCGCTTCAATACACCAAAAACAGCCCCCACCTATCGTTATGATCTCCACACTCATATCAATCTTTAATTAATTTAATAGACTCAGAATTTATACAATACCGTAAACCACTTGGCTCCGGCCCATCCGGAAAAACATGACCTAAATGCCCATCGCAGACGTTACACATAACTTCTACACGAATCATGCCAAAAGAGTCGTCTTTCACATATTTTACTGAGGCAATATCAATAGGTTGGGTAAAGCTGGGCCATCCTGATCCTGATTCAAATTTGATGGTGGAATCGAATAATTCAGTATCGCAGCATGAACAGCTATATACGCCTGCCTCATGGGCATGACAGAGGGCACCTGTGCCTGCAGGTTCGGTACCCTTAAGTCGGGTTATTTTATATTGTTCAACCGTGAGCAAATCTTTCCATTCATGATCAGATTTTTCCACCCTTCGTTCGGGCTCTGGATTTCCTTTTGAGGCAAATTTTATAACGTCATTCCAAGTAATCATAGTTTTTTTTAAATAAAAAAATCAATAAGCATTCAATTTAAAGTGCATTGAGATGAGAAAAAACATATTCTGAAATAATTGGGATAATAAACCAATTTTATATGATCAATTGGTGCTTACTAAAATTTGAATGCGTCGATTTATAAATCAAGAGCACTTCATTCTTCTTTGGAAGCCATTGGTAACTGATTCTTATGGTTAGACGAGGAGTACGGATTTCATGCGTCTCAACGATCTTTTCGATTGAGATCTTGATGGGCATAAAATCCTAGATCTTTATTTGTAAGATACTTGGTCCAAAAGGCAATTTGTCCGGTATGGTAGGAAAAATGTTCAGTGGCATGAATCAATACCTGAACCCCGCTAAAGGAGTACGTTTGAACGGGGCGAACCTTTAGGAGGGTGGTTTCATCAATCGACGCAATGATGTCTAGCGCGGCAGCTACCGTTTGGTTGATTAAAGAAATTAATTCTTTCTTAGAATGGCCATTCCTTTCAGAGAATTCCATAGGTCGGTTCCTAATATCTTTTTGATTGCCTAATGAGGAAATGACATATTGATGGATATTGCCGCAAAGATGCAATACCTGATTTCCAATGGCATTTGAGACTTCATTGGGACGATGCCATAGAGCAGATTCATCTAAGGTATCCAAGCATTTGATTACTTTCAGATTATTTTCTTTGAAATAACAACAGGACGTCTTTATTATCTCTAGCGCAAGTGGATTCATTTTGATATTTTTGAGTCTAACCATTTTCGCCGAAGGAATTGTGATTTAGCGGGTGCATGGGGTAGAAGTTTTAGAATTATTTGAGGATAAGGCTTAAATTCTAAATGTACCAATTTGGTTTTTCCATGTCTTTCAATGACCAAGTTAGTTGCCTGACCGGGAAGGTAATGGGAGCGAATAAATGCATCAAAGGAGGTTTCAGAGCCCATTTTTTCACCACCTATCTCGAGAATAACATCTCCATAGGAAAGCCCAGCTTGATAGCTAGAAGTACCTTCTAAAGGATTACTTACTAGGGTGAATTTTTCCCCAATGGTTGAGACCATTGCTCCGAAAAAAGGGGTTGTTGAATTTTGGATTTCGTAGGAGATGCCGACATTTTCAAATCCTTTTTGATAGTTGGGTTGCTGGGCATTATAAATGAAGGATTCAAAGAAAAAATCAGCAAAATCAGCACTGGCATATTGAGCTAAAGTCGTTCTTAGATCTGACAATTCATAAGCCTGTGTTGGGATACCATATTTCTGCCAAATCAGCTGCATATATCCATCCAAAGTCAAGTCATTGTTCATATTTCTAAGCGCAAGATCAAGCGCTAAACCCAAAACACTTCCATAGGTATAATAGGACACGAAAGTATTTTCCCTGTTTACAGGATCCACACTGCGCGCGGCATCGACAAACGGCGCTTGATAACTCATTTCGATAGGAGAGCGGTGGTTTATACCAGGCGCATTCCAAACAGCATTGAGTTCTATTTCGACTCGCTTTAAGTAATTTTCTTCACTGATTAATCCGGTTCGGCATAAAATAAGGTTTGTATAATAATTGGTAAACCCCTCAGCAAACCAGAGCGCATCTGACATATTGGCTTCCTCAAAATCAAAAGGGTCTAAGGATTTTGGGCGTATGCGTTCAACATTCCAAGAATGAAAAAATTCATGGGCAGCCGTAGCAATATGATTGAGTGGTTTGGAGTTAAGGTCTTGACTTTCTGTTAATATCGTAGAATTGCGATGCTCCATACCGTCTCCATTTACATTGGGTGCATAGCAAGCTAAAAAAGTATATCTCTTAAAATCAAAATCTGGAAGGTCGCCAAAGACCCTAACTTCTTCGCGAACGATCTTTTGAACCTTTTCAAAATAATCATTAAAATCCTCAGCCTCAGCTTCACCGTGAAGCACAAATTGAATTTTATACTTCTTGCGATCGTGCTTTAAGACAAATTCCTTCAGTTGATAATTGCTCAGTTCTATGGGACTGTCCATCAAGTAATCAAGATCGGGGGCACGATAAACACCATCACCTATATGCTTTAGCTGGGTCGCCACACGCCAATCTAAATTGGGAGGTAGATTGAATGTGATTTGATGTGGTCGGGCCTTAAAATCAGGGGCATACATGAAGGTGGCGGGACTGTTTAAGTGGCCATGGGTTTCGTCAATTTGACTGTAAGTACCATCACCTCTATTGGCAAACAATTTATAATGAATCTTTACGTAACCTTTATGATTAATGACTTCCCATTGGTAGGGATCTTTTTTTTGAATATTCAGGTCATTTCCATTTTGATCTGAAGCACTGACATCGTACACATTTTTGGCAAATTCATGTAAAGCATATCTACCTGGGGAGCTGCGGCTCATTCTTGTGACGAGAGGCTCCTTCCCAATGTCTTTAAAAACCACCTCAATATCGGCTATATGGTGAACAACCTTTTCGAAGGATACATTGTATTCAATGTTTTGACCCAAGCAGGGATAGAATAGCCACCCTAGTATCACCCCTAGTATAAATGTTAACTTCATGGAGTTTGATAGGGAACTTTACTCAAAATTGTTTTTATTATTTGACTCCGTGCCTTGGCTTTTTTATTGGCTTCGATGATTATCCAAGGATTTTTTTCTGTATTCGTTTTTTCGAACATGCGTTGCTTATAAAGGGTGTATTGATCCCAAAGATCTTGTGCTTTTAAATCGACTGCAGTTACTTTCCAGCGTTTCAAAGGATTACTTTGCATTTCATTGAATCTCAATTGCTGTTCATCCTTGGTAATAGAAATGTATAATTTGATTAAAATAATACCATCATTGACCAGCATTTCCTCAAAACCATTCACTTCGTTCAAAAAGTGTTCATACTCTTGGGTTGTACAAAATCCGTTGACGGGTTCGACCACCGCTCTATTGTACCAACTTCGATCAAAAAAGACGATCTCAGAAGGATTGGGAAGCTTATTTATGTAGCGCTGAAAATACCATTGTCCCATCTCTTTTTCACTGGGCTTAGGTAGCGCATTGACCGTATAAAAACGGGGATTTAAATGATGCGTAATACGTCTAATGGCACCGCCTTTGCCTGCGGCATCTCGGCCTTCAAACAGGATACAAACTCTTTGCTTTTGTGTGATCACCCAATTTTGTAACTCAATGAGCTCATTTTGTAGACTTTCAAGTTCTTTTTCATACTTGAGTGTTTTTAAAGTCCTTTCGGGGGAGAACTTATCTCCCGATTTGAGCATCATTTTTAATGCTTTTTTAGTGCTGAGTAGCTTTAACTCCTGACTGCTGAAATTTGTTTTTTCCATATTAATCAATGTGCTGGAATGATTGATGAAACCTCATGATGACATTGGGATCAGGTAATACCCGAGTGGAGGCCTCTAATTTATCATCATATTCAAAGGAGGACAATAGATACCTGATACTTTCGAGGCGGGCGGTTTTTTTATCATTGGTCTTGACGATGATCCAAGGACTAAAGGAAGTATGTGTTTTGCTGAACATCTGCTCTTTATAGTACGTATATTTATCCCATAGTTGCTGACCCATTTCATCTACGGGGCTGAATTTCCATCTTTTCAAGGGATTGTCTTTTCTTTCCGAGAACCTTTTAAGTTGTTCTTCTTTGGTTATAGAATACCATAATTTAACTAATGAAATTCCGTCTTCAAATAGCATATGCTCAAACTCAGAAACTTGACGCATAAATCGATCATATTCCGCGGGGGAGCAAAATTCCATGACCGGCTCTACTACGGCCCTATTGTACCAGCTTCGGTCAAAAAAGACAATTTCTCCTGCTTCAGGCAATTCTTGGATGTATTTCCGAAAATACCATTGTTTTTTTTCTAATTCTGTTGGCTTGGGCATCGCGATTACCCGCATGGCCCTTGGATTCAAATGTTCTGTGAATCGCTTGATGGCACCCCCTTTACCGGAGGTATCTCGGCCCTCAAAGATCACAATGACCCGCTTTTGATTTTTGATTACCCAGCTCTGTAATTTAACCAATTCGACTTGGAGTTTCTTTAATTGGTATTCGTAATCCTTTTCTGGATCTGGAATCTTAAAATGGGCACCTTGGGCTTTTAAAAAATTTTCAAGATCTTGAGCTGATTTGATTTCATCAAAGTCCGAATTAGTGATCTTAACAGGTGTTAATCTGTTTTTATCTTTTAGTGCCTTTTTTTTTGATGCTTTATTCATTTAAAATATTTGATATATTTCAGCCTATGATATGCAAAATATTTTGATCAGGCAAGATTAATTGCTTTTTTCCATTTTTTTCTCGATATCGATGTGCATATCTAAATCATTGAGCTGCTTATTGAATGCAGCGATATCATGGTTGATCAGTTCGTCAAATGCTCCTTTGGTCTTTTGAAGTCTTTGGTTCAAAACTTCATAGACCGCTCCTTGTTGATCCGTAGGTTTAAAATCAATGCCACTGGAGTTAATTTCACTGGCCAAGGCACTCAAGCGGCCATACAATTTCATGGGAGATCTAAAGGCATCTTCTCGTGCACCGGTGAGGTGGATGTCGTAAAGTGAACCCGCAATTTGGGTGGCAATACCCATCAATCGATCTACTTGTTTAAGTTCAGAATTCTTTTTAAGCGAAGTTTTAAGAAGCAACAACTCACTCCTGATGTATTCAATTTTGTTGATCATCGTAACGGCAACATTCATCGCCTCCCGTAAGGCCAGGGAGAATTGTACTTGCGCTTCTAGATCTGCCAAGGAGCCCTGTGCCAGCGGATCTTTCAAAACGACCAAATCTTTTTCAAAGGAGGCGTCATCGATGGTAATTACCGCTTTGTACTTACCAGGAACTACCCTAGGGCCATATTGACCACTCCATAAGTCCAAATCCCAAGTAACTAGAGGTCTCCAGCCCTCACCGTTGAGCTGGACCCAAGGCCTGCCGGTGGGCCGGGTACGCAGTTGAGGTTTGTAGGTTGGCTCGTATCTTAAATCCCACATGACCCTGTTTACTCCGATTTCATTTGATCCTTTTAAAGTTCGAATGATTTGATTTTTTTCATCTCGGATCTCGATCGAAACCTTTTTTGTGAGGGTATCGGGAAGATAATAATTGATGGGAGTTCCGTAAGCAGGGTTCCGTCCAGAATTAAAGCTGTAACCATCGGTTTTAATGCTCTCTTTATTGTTCAGTCGGTAACTCTTTCGGGGGTCAAATACTTGCGGAGATTCCTTTAGAGCTGGATTAAATTGGCGAAGAGCAGAGAGATCATCCAAGATATAATACCCACGGCCATAGGTGCTAACGACCAAATCATCAAAATTCTCCTGAACTTCGAGCCAATAAATGGGCGCAGGAGGCAGATTGTTTTTTAGGGGCATCCAATGTAAACCATCATCAATACTTATGAGTAGACTATTGTCTAGTCCTAAATAGAGCATACCTTCCTTTTTTGGATCTTCTTTCAATACATGTGCAAAGCTGTGTACGGATTGAGGGACATTCCCCACAATGGATTCCCAATGCATACCATAATCAGAAGTCTTATAGAGATAGGTGCCAAAGTCGCCCATTTGATGTAAATCAATGGCGATATATGCAGTTCCCTTTTTGTATTTAGAAGGGTGAATGCTGCTCACCGTGCTCCATGGAGGTAAGTTTGGAATATTTTGAGTAACATTTTGCCAGTTTTTTCCTCCATTTCGGCTGAGTTGAATTTGTCCATCATTGCTGCCCGTCCAAATTAGGCCCGCTTCAAGGGGCGACTCTTCGATGGCAAATAGGGTCGCTCCGTCAAAAGTCATAAGGTTATCGACGGCAATGCCTCCTGAATTTTGCTGATGATCCTTTTGGTTTAAGGTCAAATCAGGACTGATGACTTGCCAACTTTGGCCACCATCATCCGTCTTATGTACAAATTGGCTACCCACGTAGACCCGATGCTTGATATGTGGTGAAAAACTGAGGGGAAAATTCCAATGCCATCGATATTTCAGATCAGCAGGCGTCCACCCATAACCTGCTTCGGGCCAAACACGGACTTCTCGTGCATATCCTGTCGTCAGGTCATAACGTTCTAACCCGCCATCATAGCACCCCGACCAAATGATGTTATTGTCAAATGGATCCGGTTTCGCAAAGCCACTTTCACAGCCACCTACTCCACGCCACAAGCCCACGGGAATATAGCCTTGTTGACTGTTGCTTGGGCCACGGTAAGACCAACCATCTTGTCTATTTCCGTAGACATAATAAGGTATTTGATCATCAGTAGAGACATGATACATTTGAGCGATAGGTAAAACGATACGCTGGAAAGAGGAGCCTCTATTGAGACTGACACTGGCGCAACCATCATGGGCCACCATCATTCTTGCTGGAAGCAATGGATCGATCCACATGTCATGATTATCTCCCCCCCCTCGAGGTGGGTTTTTCATTAATGTTTTGCCCCCATCTTCAGATTTACTAAATCGGACACTTAAAAAATAAATTTCCTCAGAATTATCCGGCGCTACGACTATTCTAGTATAATAAGGAGCACGCTCATTCATTGTATGATCTTGATTCATTAGCCGCCAGGTAGCCCCTTTATTATCTGAACGCCATAACTCGGGACTATTTATTTCAAAAAGGGCATAAACGGTATTTGGATTGCTATGGGATACCGCAATTGCCGTTTTTCCTACTGGGCGATTTTTACCTCCGGGCAATCCCTGAGTGGCCAGGGCTACCCAAGAATCTCCGCCATCAGTACTTTTGTAGATCCCCCCACCTGGACCCCCACTGTTGAGACCCCAAGTATTGATATTCACTGACCACATGGCAGCATATAAGATGTTTGGATCTTCAGGATCAATGGCTAAATCAGCAGCACCAGTACCGGCATCAACAAAGAGAATTTGTTCCCAGTCTTTACCACCATTTTTGGATCGATATACCCCTCGTTCTTTTTGCGGGCCATAGGTGTGACCCAGTGCCGCAGCATAAATAATTTCAGGATGGTTGGGATGTACGACAACCCGACCAATTCTTCCTGTTTTCTCAAGGCCCATATGTTGCCAACTTTTGCCCGCATTGATCGATTGGTAAATGCCATCTCCCATGGCATGGGCAGGTCGGATCACAAAGGTTTCACCGGTACCTATCCAAACCTGATTTGGATCAGAAGGAGCAATAGCAATCGATCCAATAGAGGAAACGTTGAGCGAATCAGTCATTGGAGCCCACTTGACCCCACCATCTTGCGTTTTCCATAAGCCACCAGAGGCCGCACCAATGTAGGAAACCATAGGATTACCAGGTTCTCCGGCAATTGCAATGGCTCTGTTTCCTTCTGGTCCGATGAATCGAAATTGAGTGGATTCAAATACTTTAGGATCTAGCGCTTGAGAAAATACTTGGACGGTAATTAAAAATGAAAATATAACGGAGTTAAAAAATTTCATAATCTTCTCTTTTAAATGGATCAAAGCATGCGGAAGTGAGACATAGTACTTGTCTCATTAAGCAAGAGCAATCTCAATCAAGATTCAACATACATATAATCTCTAATTTAATTTATTTTGAGCAAATTATAAGTTACTTTATCGGAAGAGATGATAAACAAGAAAATAAAATGGGGTATTGTAGGTCCTGGAATCATAGCACATCAGTTTGCGAACGATTTTCGCTGGGTCGACAACGGAGAATTGATCGCCGTAGCTTCACGGGACAAAGGACGCGCTCAGGCTTTTGCAGATACATACAGTATAGCCAAAGCCTATGAAGGCTATCAGAGTCTGTATGATGATGATGATGTAGATGCCGTTTATATCGCAACGCCTCATAATTTCCATTTTGAAAACGCTAAAGCCGCATTACAAGCAGGAAAAGCAGTGATGTGTGAAAAGCCAATAGCCATCAATCCTAGCGAGCTGGTTGAACTCATTCAAATAGCAAAGGCGAGTTCGGGCTATTTAATGGAGGCCATGTGGACTTATTTTCTTCCGGCAATCATCAGAAGCCAAGAATGGGTGAAATCTGGCAGAATAGGAAAAATATTACAAATAAAAGCTGATTTTGGATACCCGACTCAATATGATCCCATGAGCCGCATGTACAATCCTCATTTAGCGGGCGGAGTTTTACTAGATATGGGAATTTATCCCATCGCAGTGACGGCATTGATGATCGATGCTTTACCAGAGGAGGTCAAGGTCGTCGTGCAAAAAGCCAAAACAGGAGTTGATTCGGAAGTAACGATGCTCTTTGAGTACGGTGACGGCTCCCTCGCGAATTTGTGTGCTTCATTTAGAGCTAAGTTGAATAATTGGGCTTATATCATCGGTGAAAAGGGCTATATTGCCCTACCAGATTTCTGGAGGGCATCCGAATGCTTTTTATATGAAGGGGACCATATCATTGATCATTATGAGGGGCTCAGAGATTCTTTTGGCTACCATTATGAGACGTACAGTATGAACGAAGATTTGCTTTTGGGGAGAAAACAATCGGTCATTATGCCCCATGAAATGAGTATGAAACTTCAGCAAATGATGGCAAGTGTTAAGGCCTATTTTTAACTATTAAACTCAAATACCCTTACGTTGGTATGACATTAAGGATATGTTTTATTATTTTTCTGTTTTGAATAACAAGTTTTATCTTATTGCTTTTTCATAAAATTATGTTTAAAAAACTTCAATAATAATAGGGATGAGACTTATTCTAGTATTGATAGGGTCAATGTTTGTTCAATGTTCCTTTGGACAATTAAATAGGGCATTGGATTATGAAAATGAAGGAAATTGGGCAGTTCTTCCCAGTGATACCTTAAAACCTTGGGCGCCTTTTATTGAGGCAGCACCTTTCAAAAGTGTCGATATTTTTTATGTCTATCCTACATTATTGACCGATCCTAATGATTTTCGATGGAATTATGAGATCGAAGACCCACGTCATAAAGGAGGGGTGATTAATTATGTAGTTAAATATCAAGCCTCCGCATGGGCCGAGTTAGGAAATGTATATGTCCCTTTTTATAGGCAGGCCCATATAAGGTCCTTCAGTAATTTGGAAGTGGGAGGGGAGGTAGCATTAAGAATGGCATATGAAGACGTTAAGGCTTCTTTTCAGTTTTATTTGAAACATCATAATAGGGGCAATGCCATTATATTGGCAGGACATAGTCAAGGATCTTTTCATTTGAAAATGCTGCTGAAAGATTTTTTTGATAAGCAACCCTTACAAGACAAATTGATCGCAGCTTACCTTCCGGGTATAGGTATTGATAAAGATACATTTAAAAGTATTTCTTTGATGATCGAGCCGCATGAGACGGGAGGGTTTTTAACCTGGAATACCCTTAAAAAAGAGTATCAAACTGAGAGATACCGAAAGTGGTATCAGGGTAGGGCGGTCATTAATCCAATTACTTGGGACCTATCAGTGGTTGGAGCGAAGAAGGATCATAAAGGATTTCTATTTACCAATAACAAGGTTTATCAGCATGCCTTTAAGACGCATTTGGTGGATGGAGCAATATTTATAGATCACATAAAATTCCCATTGGGACTTATTAGTAGAAAAGCAAAAGATTTTCATCGTGGAGATGTAAACCTTTTTTGGGAGGATATTCGGCAGAATGCAAGATTACGAACTTCGTATTATATAAAGATGAATACTTTATAAGCAACTAAACCGATATAAAATATATGTACTTAACTAAAGAGAGGCAAATCATTTAACTTTACATAGAAGGTAATGAGTTAGATTTGCTGAAGTTAGGGCGCCCAGAGTGAATTCTACATACAGATGGCATCTCGATCAAGGAATATCAAAAGCGGAGCTTTTCATATTAATGAGTGTATCCTTTTATTTCAAATATTATTAGGGACTCAATAATTTAATGCTTTGCATGAAAGTTCATATTTTAATAACATCAAGGATAAATAAATGACGGTGATTGGGAAATATTTTAAACCGAAAATTGTAGTGATACTTTCTTTTTTATGGTGCACTTCTTGCTACTACGAAAACGAAGAAGACTTATATGGGAGTTTAATAGAGACCTGTGACTTGACTGAGATTACCTATGGTATAGAAGTGAAAGCACTGCTGAATACGCATTGTACTGTTTGCCACAGCACCTCTTCAGCGGCTTCAATAGGGGCTAATATTGTTTTGGATGATTATGCCTTGCTTTCCAAATATGTGGATAATGGCAAGCTGATGGGTAGCATCAATCATGAATCTGGCTATCAGGCCATGCCGAAATCAGGGGCAAAATTACCTGCATGCGATATTGCAAAGGTTCAAACATGGATAGACAATGGCGCATCAAATGACTAGTAGAATTTATATTTATTTATTGGGTATGTTCTTTTTTTGTGTGGCAGACGCCCAAGAGGATTTGGAATCTTTATTGGATGAGCTCGCTCCCTTACCCCCACAGGAAGTGATGGCTACCTTTAAGTCTGGAAAAGTGATCAATCTCCACACCAATGAACGTGTGGCAGCAGGGAATTTGGAAATGCGGATTTCACATAGGTTTGGGCGACTCAATGGAGGAGCTTATGAATTGTGGGGATTAGACCAAAGCACCATAAGAATTGGTTTAGATTATGGACTGAGTGATCGTCTAGCTATAGGTTTAGGCCGTAATTCCTATAAAAAAATTTATGATGGATTTGTTAAGTATTCAATAGTCAGTCAAAAAAACAATGGATTTCCATTAAGTATGGTAGGCGTCAGTTCTATTGCAATTAATTCTTTACGTTTTGCAGATGAAACTAGAGAAAATTATTTTCGGTCAAGATTAACGTATGTCCATCAGCTGGTCTTGGCTAGAAAGTTCAGTGATCGTTTATCATTAGAGTTGGTACCCAGTTGGGTGCATTATAATTTAGTGACGACCGCCACAGATCAGTCAGATATACCCGTATTGGCGGCAGGTGGAAGGATCAAGGTTTCAAAAAGAGTATCGATTAATGCTGAGTACAGTTACAGAATCCAGTTCAATGATGACGCTGCCAATATCAATGATTTTTATGATAGCTTTTCGGTAGGTGTGGATATTGAGACTGGCGGACATGTTTTTCAGTTGCAGTTTACCAATTCATTACCAATGGTAGAAATGGGATTCTTAACTGAAACCAATGATCAGTGGTCAGCAGGAGGCATTCATTTTGGTTTTAATATTACCCGGGAATTTGTACTCAAACACTAGATTTAATATGAAAAAAAAAGGGAGCCTTTATCTGCTCATTATAATGTTCATTTTTGCAAGCTACAGTCTTGAAGCCCAGAAAATGGGTATTAAGAGCTCTACCATTAGTTTTTTCTCTGATGGATTGTTAGAAGATATTGCAGCAGTGAACACGGCGAGTCAGGCTATTTTAAATTTGGAAGATGGGGCTTTTTTTTTAAGAATACCTATTACCTCCTTTGAGTTCCCAAATCAACTGATGCAGGAGCATTTCAATGAAAATTATTTAGAGTCGGAGAAATTCCCTACAGCAATGTTTAAAGGAAAATTAAACCGTAAGTTCGAATTGGGGAAAATAGAAAACACCATTTTTGAGGCGCAGGGAGAACTGATGATTCATGGCATTGCACAGGAGCGAACGATAGTGATTGATATATCAGATGAGAAAAAAGGGATTAAGGTGCAAGGAAAATTTGATGTGGCCTTGGAAGATCATGATATTGAAATACCTTCTTTATTATTTCAAAAAATTGCAGAAATCATAGCTGTGGATATTGAAATCCATTTAACTGAACTTAAGCCGTAATTATTCTTTATTAAACCCATTTCATGAAGAAACAAGAAGTCATCAATCGGAAGCAGTTTTTATCAAAATTAGGTTTAGGTACCGGAGCGATTATGGCTACCTATTGCTTGGGAAGCCTTTCAAGTTGCGATGATGAAGACGATGATTATATAGGTGGAGAAGTAAATTTTACTTTGGATTTAGATGAATCGGCTTATAATGCTTTGAATGCTGTAGGGGGGTATGTGCGTATAAATAAGGTAGTTATTGCTGCTGTTTCCGAAGGGACGTTTGTAGCAGTTACTCAAATTTGTAGTCATGAAGGAAAAGAAAAAGTAACCTATAGATCCTCCAATAATGATTTTTATTGTACCGAGCATGGGGCTATTTTTGATCTAGAGGGAAAAGGATTGAACAGCAACGGATCCAAAGGGATTTTGATTTATAATACCTCTTTATCAGGAACCCTCCTGCGTGTTTATTCTTAGTACACTGGGCCATTAAAAGAGTCATTTCGGATCAGGCATGAGCATGTTCGTGTGAACGGTTACAGCTTCTATTTTGGACCGGTCAAAATAGAGGGGAAAGTACCGGTCTTGGGTCCAAGGTTCAAACAAATTGTTATAAAAGGGGCTCGCTGGATTTCCTGACTGACCGGGACCGTTTGTGGCAATGGCGGCATCCCAATCTCCTGTATTGACGATCATCCTAAATGAGGCGCCACTTCTCTGTTGATAATCAGCGCCTGTGGAACCGGGTGTATAGGCATTTCCACCCCTTGGTAGCGGACCTAAATTAAGAAGTTTTTGAGTTTTCTCATCTACCCATTTACCCAAAGCATGCTCAAGGTAAGTATGCTTTAATTTTGCTTGCCCATATTGCCACTGGGTCATGTCTGAACCTAATTTTTGAGTAAGGCTTTCAACGCCTCGTTGGAATGCCTTGGTAAGTAATGCTGTACGGGTTTTCTCCGGAATTGATCCAAAGATCTCTGAGCTCGGTTCGCTAAGCCAGCCAATAAGCTTGGTTAAATTGATTCTTGTGATAAAGGACTGCACTTCTGTAGGAACCAAATGTTCATATGCGAGCCGTTCAAGTTCCCTTTCAAACGCCGTATATATGGCAGCTTCAATGGAAGGGGCATTCAGTCGATAATCCCAACCCTCTAGCCTAGATTTTGCCTTATTATTACGTCCCTGGAAAGGTATTTTTAATAGCATGGGAGTGAGGGCTCTGGCGGGAAGCGAGAGATAATCAACTTGAAGAGATGTCAGATCTTCTAGGGTCAATGAATCATGGGGGGAAAGAACCTCATCGATGCGATTACCGCGAAAGGGGTCTGACCAGGTATAACCAACAGCATTCCAGTGAGTATAATTTTCTGGAGTCACATTTTGATTGGCGGTAGCGATAAATCCTTTTGCAGGGTTGAAGGTATTGGGCTTTTCGATGATAGGCAGATAGCCATCCCATTCATAGGTTCCATTCCCAGGTACAGGTACTAGGCCACTGAAGTTATTTCTAATAGGTGCAATACCTACTGCTTGCCATCCAATGTTTCCTGCTTTATCTGCCCAGATCATGTTTTCACCGGGAATATGACTGTAATTGCAGGCGGCTCGAAATTCTTCCCAACTTTTGGACTGATCCATTCTTAAACTGGCTAAATAAGGAGACCCTCCCGGTTCTAGCCAGGCACACTTAACGGCATAAGCTTTCAAACCTAGGGTATCGATTAAGGTTATCGGCCCATGGAGGCTATAATCAAGCTGAACCTCTACATCGGCTTGATTCTTGACCTGGATGGTTTCGGTAATTGAACGCATATCGATCCATTCATTATTATAAAGATATTGCCGATAATTGTCTGGATTGAGGTCATAGATATATAAATCTTCCCCATCGGTGCGGTAAACCGTCAACCCCCAAGCGCCAAAAGTATTATGACCTATTGATATCCCCGGTATTTCAGGTTCGCCACCTCCTATTACCTCCCAACCAGGGGCACTTAAATGAACCATATAACGAAGGGAGGGTACCGCAACTTTACGATGTGGATCGTTGGCCATGTAGGTATTCCCGTCTTTCATTTTACTGCCACTGATTACCCAGTTATTACTACCTATGCTATGTGAATCATCTGGAATAGTTTCGTTTTTTGGTTCCTCTAATAAACTTACTTTACTCGCGTATTTAGGGAGTAGGTCTGCGGCATCAAATTTAATACCTGCTCGATAAGCTTCATAGAGCTCCAAAATATCTAAAGAAAGCACTTCCTCCGTAATACTTGGATCAAGGGTGATATTGGGATCTTTTGGGTGAAACCACATGAGGTTTTTAACAGCGCTAGGTCCTATGGCAGCCACGGCACGACCTATATTTAGTTCTTGAGTTATATTACCTAGTAAACCTTGATGTCGAGAGATAACCACCTCGGGAGTCCATTTTTGTGGGACTAGACCCAGTAATTTAAATTCTATGGGTAGTTCTTCAGGCTGTTTTAAAACCTCATCGATGTAAGCATTTACGCCATGGGTATAAGCTTCGATGATCGCTACACCATCCTCATGATAATGATTCATTTCGTCCTGCATATTACCTCTGTATTTAAACAAACGCGCGCCAATATCTCTTTTTAATGCTCTTGGCCCTAACATTTCAGCAGTAGTACCCGTAGCTTGCCTTCTCCAAATTTCAAATTGAAAGAGCCGGTCTTTAGCTGCAGCATAGCCTTGGGCAAAAAATAAGTCTTCTTGATTTTCTGCATAGATATGATTGATGCCCCATTGATCCCTGAGAATCTCAACGGGGGCCTTCAGTCCAGGAATATTTATTTTTTCTGTATTTTCAGTTGAGGATTTACATGACCATAATAAGCAGCCAAAGAGGAGTAAAGAATAGGGGTGTAATGTTTTCATAGTGTTTTAAGATAAGCTGATCCAAGAATAATTTACTTGAACTGGGTTACTTAAACAGTGTAGAATGAGATGAACGGATGCTAATGGGGACGTTCGGTGAAATGAAGCCTCATTTACTCAACAATGACCGGGACTTCATCTTGTACCAAGATTTCAGTTATAAGCAGCTCTTCAAAAGCGATTTCATTTTCCATTTGCGGTAAATGCGCCGATTGCTCAATGAAAAATTCTTGTCTATTGGGGAGTAATCTTTGAAGTTTATCTTTAAACTCATCATATAAGACTACCTGATCCGCAACGCCCCATATGGTATAGACTGGAAGATTGAGATCATTGATTTTTTGATGAATGACGTCCATTGTGGTATGATTTTTTCGAGTAGAAATCAACGCTTGTGCAAACCCTTTATATTGTTGTAAAGCAGTATATTTTTCGGGCCAATTTGGGAATTGGGTAGGGTCAAAGAAATCATCTAATTGTCCCAAGGCAATGGCTGGATAGCGCGAAATGAATTCAGCGATTTCATCAGTTGAAACCGAAACATCTTTTGTTACCTCAATATCTTCAAAGCTATTGGAAGAAACATAAATCAGTGATTGAACCAGCTGAGGTTGTAGAACAGCAGCTTGGGAAATGATCCGTCCACCATTCGATAAGCCCACCAAATGGGCTTGGGTAATATGGAGGTGATTGATGAGTTCCAATACTTGATTGGCCATTAAGCGATCTGTATAATCGGTATCTGGATTGTCTGAAAACCCTCTTCCATAAAGATCGAGGACCACCACGTGAAATTCCTTTTCAATCAAAGCCTCATACGTCGTCTCCCATATATAAGAGGGGACAGAAAAGCCATGCACAAGTATCACGGTTGATTTTTGTGAATTTTTATTGGCTTCTTGGTAGTAGGTATAGCCTTCGCTCAACTCGACAAAAGAACCTCCCGTTCGGGTGCTAATTTCAGCTCTGAACGCAGCATCCTTGTTCAGTAATTCATATTTATTTTGAGAGGTTGGCTTACAGGCAATTAATAAGGAAACAAACGCAAAAGCTAAAATTCTATTCATTCTGGAAATATCTATTGAGTAAGTGCAAAGATAAAGGAACTTTTAGCATTCAAAAAAGGGAATAGATAACACTCATTTTATAGTTAAGGCATACGTAATCAAAGGAACCATGAATACTAGAATCTATCCTTTTCTTCTTGGGCACTATTTTTTCTTTTTTTGCGAATCCTTAACTGACATTTCCAAATTGGCATGATAAGTTGAATTTAGAATGGTTGTTTCAAAATTTATTATTGCTTTGATGTTGAAGTTTTCATTTTTGGACTTCTGATGGAGACCAAAAAAGCATAGAATAAGTATTATTTACTTCACTTTTCATGATGTTTAAAACATCAATTTGTATTGTTAAGATGTACTGCGCATGATTTTTATTTGAGATAATAAATGAACTGAAAAAAATAAAAATACAAGTATAATACAAATCAATAACGGTTTTGAAGTTGGTAATAGATTTAATAACATGCTAGATAAGGCTGAATATCTCCTGTGGAATGCGTTGGAAATCTGCTAATTTTAGGATACTATTTGCTAAAAAAAATAGTCATCTTGATATTCTAAAATTCAATATAGACTTATCTACGAGTAGTGAGTCTACTCAATACGCTAGAATCTGATCTCTTACGGTTCTTATTACAATTCCAGCCCTACACGCGCCCCCAGGTCATTGATTGAATCCATTGGCAAGGGATTCCTCTTTTCAAAGGAGATCAATTGCAGACTGGATGTATATAACCTAGTACAAATACTGCGGGAGTATTCCAATTGAGGCAGACTTCATTAGAGGCATAACTGGGCTGTACATCTTGGTATGCCTTTGCTGGAAATGTAGAGGTATAGGTCACCTCCTGCTGATCTTGACGATCGCCATTAGGGCCGCCAACAATAAAACCAGGAATGGGCTTCAGTATCTGATCAGCGCCACTCGGCCGGTGATGGAGAAACCTCACTCTTTTTGAGCCAAAACCTGTTAAAAAGCGATAGCCCGTTGCATTTTTTTCAAAAACATAATCTGTGATTTGCTCGGCACCTATTAAATACTTTTCTTCAGCTGTAAGCTGATGTGCCAGGCCTCTTGGTAGAGATTGGCCTTGATTTCAAAGGTGTAAGACACGCGTTCACTCACGACGACCTGATAGGTGCCGGGAACCTCAAAACTACTGAAATCACCCAGATATACCCCTTCACCAGAGGGCGCCCAAGTGCCATTGGACATTATGCGATCCGTGTAAACTGTTTCCTGCTGGTTATTAAGCAATTGAAATTGCGTCGCGGTTGTATCTGCGAGCATAAATTGCTTATTTGATTTTGGATGATACCCAATTTGATTCAACCGGATGTTTTCATCGACAGATTCCTCGCGTTTCGGGGTGCTTGATTGACAACTAAATAGGTAAAGTATCAAAACAAGATGAAGGGTATTTCTCATGTTAAATCCTATTTTTACGATGAGTCAAAAGATTAAACGCTTACTTTATGACAAAAGGCAGATTACAATTCACTCATTTTAATGTCTTTAATATTATCATCATAAATTCGATCAATGAGGAGCATCCTAGGGTCAATAGCCGCTCTCATCGGTAATGAGTCCACTTCGAACGTGAAATTCATGTGTTCTTGGTCAATCAATACCCTTTTTTGATAAAGTAATTGTTCCTCCTCTTCATCGGTAAATACCCCAATATCTATCCAATCATGGATGGCTATTTTAGTTTCATTCCCGAGACTATCGGCACGCATTTTATATGACTCAATTTCTAGCGTGACCTCAAACTTTCCATTTTCTAAAGGGGCATAAACGGCTGATGTCATGCGATTGTCATATAAAGTGATTTCTTTAAACCAATCGGTTATCAGATATTGTAAAGAGTCGGGTACTTCTTTCTCTAAATATTTCATGAAGTCCAACGAGGTTGGATAGGGTGGAGGTTGATATTTGTACTCCTCCAAAAACCCTTGCATCGCCCGATTGACTTTTTCCTCACCAATGTAGTCTTGCAAGGCATACAAGATGACAGCGCCTTTTCCGTAATGAATATAGCTCTGATTTTCAACCTTATATAAGGGTTGTTCGGCTTCAATTTCACCGCCCCGTCCTCTTAAGTATCTATTATGATCGTATTTTAAGAATTCGCGCATTTTCATGGGCGTTTTGGAAATACTTTTCATGGTCATCAATGCCGAATATTCCGCAAAACTTTCACTGAACATCGTCGCTCCTTGCATGTTCGCACCTACGATTTGATGTGCCCACCACTGGTGCGCCATTTCGTGTGAAATAACGGCATCTATTACATTATTTTCTGTTTCGTCTTCGAGGTTCACAACAAAGCCAAAAGCCTCAGAATAAGGCATGGTTCCGGGGAAGGCTTGTGCAAAAGTAGCATACCTTGGAAATTCTATAATGCGGCATTGTTTGTGCATATATGGTCCAAAATTTTCAGTGTAGTAAGCCAAAGACCTTTCTACCGCATCCAACATCATTTCAATATTCACATGATGCTTAGCGTCATAATAAATTTCAATGTCTATGCCTTGCCACTTCCTTTTAGCGACTTCATATTTTGCCGAGATGAATGACATAAAATGTTGAGAAGGATGATCCACTTTGTACTGATAATAATTACGCCCCTTTTCTTCCCAGTATTTGGTCAGCGATCCGGGTGCTATGGCAATCTGATCACTAGCTGTAGATATGGTGGTTTCAAAATTGATATAATCCGAGGCGCCTTGAGACAAGTAGTTACGCATGCAGTTGGCACCACAATTTGCTTCGAGTTTAGGCATTCTGATTTTAGGTTTTAAATCATATTTTTTGCGCGTATTTTTTTCCGAAAGTTCTTGCCCCTCATCATAGCCCAATGAGGGAAGTATTTCAAAATTATTTAAAAAAGTACCATTATTGATAATACTGGTACTACCTCTGCCATTTTTAAAGCCCTTAGAAATATATTGACTGGTTACGATCATTTCGATCGTATCTCCGGGAAGCATCGGTTCATCAAAACCCAATATTAGATAGCCCATTTCCTTATCCTCAAAAACGATCTCAGCATTTGGGAGATCAAAAGCAGGAGACCAATCTTTATCAATATTGAAGTGGATCGAATCAATTTGTACCTGAGTTTCGTTGACGATTTTAAAGACGGCTTTCACATCGACATTACGTTCATAGGGGAATAAGTCAATGCTATATTTGGCATCTACAATTTTGGGGAGCGGCACATTTTGGTATTTTTTATATTGCTTTTCATAGTCAGCAGCCATCTGCTCATATTCATCGCTAGTTTTATAAGGGTTTAATATTTGAGTGTTATAGAAAACAAAACCAGTGACTACAAGCCAGACAAAGGCGGTACCAAAAATGAGCGGTTTGTAATTTCTAGGCACTTGTTTTTTTGCAATATTTAATCGGTCTTTTAAGGAACTGCGCAGCCCTCTATTCCATAAGGCTCCTGCAATCAATAAGCACAAAATTGAAAATAAAATCCAATAGAGATTAAACATCATGGCACCATAGAGGCCGGGTCCAAAGGCGTTCATGTCAGAGTATAAAGTTGAGGGTCCTGCTGCGATCGTAAGCATGAAACTGGAGACATCAAATATTTCTAAGACAATGCTCCAAATGAAGATCACGGAAATGGAGACAAAATAGCCAATATATTTATTGTTGACCAAGACTTGGATGGTGATCATGACTCCACTCCAAATGGCATAGGCCAAGAAATTGGCATAAAAGAAATCTAGGAAATAGACTTCCAATTCGATCCGAAAATAGCCATTGACCAACTGATATACAACGCCACAAAAAATGAAAAAGAGCTGCAGTAAGACGGTAAGGCTGATCAAGGATAAAGTTTTGGCTGCTAGGCTGATTAAGGAGGTATGTGGGGTTGCGTCAATGACTTCATGAATTTTACTATTTCGGTCCCGCCAAATCAGTTCACCACTAAAGAAGACCAAGATAATGATCACAAAAAGACTGGCATTCCCATCAATGTCATCAATTAATTTATAGGTTAAGGGATAGGATTGAAGGCCATAATACTCGAAACCTCCAATAAGACCAGTAATGAGAAGTATGGCACTGAAAAGAAAGAGAATTCTGAAGGTGACATTTTTTACTATACTTAAGAAGTTCATCAGGAAAAAACTCTTAAACTGCAACCACACGCTGGATCGTCCAAAGTCAATTTCTAGGACTGGGAGGATGAATTTTTCTGTTGATTTTTCTGTTGATTTCTCCTGCTTTTTGATCCGTTTGTTTTTTTCTTGGAAGGAGAAATTGAGATAAGAAGCCAACAGTATGATGCCCCCGAAAGAAATCCATATCAGACGATTCCACAAAAGGAGACCACTAAAACCAGGACTCAAGGTGTTTTTTTCAATAGGGGTATAATATTTTGAATAAATAGAATAAGCGCGAATACCAAAGGTGTCCGAAAGGGCACCTAATGTTTCGTTGTCAATGTCAGAAATTAAATTACCAGAGATAATGTAGCCCATGATGATGGCCAAAGCACCGACAAAAGAAATCACCGTACTTTTCCAGATATTGGCCAAAGCGAAGATGACAGATCCTGCGATGAACATATTGGGCAGGATAAAAAGAAAATAATTGTTGGTAAAGGTTTCCAGATAAAAGCTGCCAAAACGATCGGCATCAATCCAACCAAACAGTGGGGCCGCTATAGAACCCAGCGCAGCGCCAAGAAAAACACCCAGCAAGGGAATCGTGGACAGTAGGAGGGCCCCACAAAATCTCCCGAAGAAATAACTTGATTTCTTTAGAGGAGTACTGAACAAAATTTCATTGAATTCATTACTAAAATCCCTCAAGGCCGCATTATTGTAAAAAGCGGCAGCCATCAATAAGCCAAAAATGGTCATTACGGTAGTATATACCGTGATCACATGGGGCGCATTTCTAAGCACATTTCCCACAGAACCTCCGATTTGGATATTATCACTTGCGGTGGCTCCAAAGGTCAGGAGTGCTAGCAGACCTAAAAAGATATAGATCATCGGCTGCTTTAATGCATTTTTTATTTCAAATAAAAAGAAATGCTTGAACATAAAAGTGAGGTTTTAATGATTAAACAAGTTGATGAGATGTATTGATTTTCGAAAAGAAAACATCCTCAAGATTGGGTTTGACTTGTTCAAAATCATTTTGCGGATCGGTATCACTATAGACATGTATGAGTGGTTTTCCACCCACCATTTTATTGGATATAATTTGGTATTGCTCGGCGTAAGTATCTAAGGTCTCTCTGCTTACTATTTTTTGGTACACTTTTCCTTGTAAGGCATTCATGGCGTCATCAGGGGAGCCATGATAAACGATACGCCCTTCATTCATGATGGCCATTTTGGTACAAAGTTCACGTACATCATCCACAATATGGGTGGAAAGAATCACAATGACTTCTTTACCCACATCCGCCAATAAATTATAAAATCGATTTCTTTCTCCTGGATCTAAACCTGCGGTAGGTTCATCGACGATAATGAGTTTGGGATTACCCAATAAAGTTTGGGCAATGCCCACGCGCTGTTTCATACCTCCTGAAAATCCTTTGACACTTTTTTTCCTTTGATCATAAAGATTGACTTTATTCAATAAATATTTTACCACTTCTTTCCGTTCTGAAGTCTTGGTGATACCTTTTAGAATTGCCAAATGGTTGAGCAATTGTTCTGCACTGATGCGCGGATAAACACCAAATTCTTGAGGCAAATACCCCAGTACTTGTCGGAGTTCATGGGGTTGTTTAAAAATATCAATGTCATTGAGTTTTGCGGAGCCACTGTCAGCTTCCTGAAGTGTAGCAAGGGTGCGCATGAGGGAGGATTTTCCAGCACCGTTGGGCCCTAAGAGGCCAAATAAACCATTTTCTATTTCAATAGATACGCCGTCTAGGGCTTTGACTCCATTGGCATAAGTTTTGGAAAGGTCTTTGATAATTAATTTATGCATAAGCTAGATTTGATAGATCAGTAAATTTATTTTTTGCCGTTTTTTTCATCTCATTTATTATTTTGAAATACTGTGCTTGACAAAGATGTCAGAAATACATTAAAATGTAGGGTTGAATTTACATTCATTGATTTTTTTGAGAAGTAAGGCATCATCTTTTGGATGACTAGACAAACATATGAAAAGTCTTTTTTACTCAAAAGAGGTCATTACAATTTCCAATTAAAATTTTTTAAAATAAAAATAAGTGTCATTAATCTAATATTATTAGCGCTGAAATCGTTTTTTTTAAAGATAAATTTCAAAAGGGCCTAATTTAAATACATTCTTTTTGTTATAGTCTTTAATTAATGTCATTTTTGCCGCCTTAAAATATAAAAAAGTAAGAATGAAAACTTATTTTCTATTTGAATTCCGGAATTAAGGTTGATCTTTTTATTTTTTCATTACTCATCCGATTCTTACCCCATCTTTTTAATTCCATTTAAAAAATTAGGCTGAACGCATATAAGTTCATCTGACTGTTACATATGAAAAAATATTTGAATTTGTTCGACTTCACTCAAAAAGTGAATTACCAAACAGAAGTATTGTCTGGTTTGACGGTTGCCTTGGCGTTGGTTCCTGAAGCCGTCGCGTTTGCTTTAATTGCGGGCTTGTCCCCTTTGACGGGTTTATATTCCGCATTTGTGATGGGGATCGTTGCTGCCGTCTTTGGAGGCAGGCCAGGTATGATTTCCGGTGCAACGGGCGCCGTAGCGGTGGTTATCGTTTCCTTGGCCATCTCTCATGGCAAGGAATATGTATTTGCCGCCGTCATCTTGGCAGGCATTATTCAAGCCTTAGCAGGTTTTTTTAAATTGGGTAAATTGATGCGCTTGGTCCCCCATCCGGTTATTTTTGGATTTGTCAATGGCCTGGCCATCATTATTTTCATGTCCCAACTAGAACAATTCAAAGATGTCTCAGGTGCGTGGCTCACCGGAACCTCTTTATATATTTTATTAGGTCTAGTGGCTCTGACGATGTTGATCATTTGGGGCTTACCCAAGTTGACCAAAGTGATTCCGGCTTCATTGACGGCCATATTGGTTATTTTTGGGATTGTATGGGGTTTTGGCATTGACACCAAAACAGTGGGTGATATGGCTTCCATACAGGGTGATTTTCCACCCTTTCATATTCCCAATATTCCATTGAACATGGCAACGTTTATGCTGATTTTACCTTATTCAGTAATCGTTGCGGGCGTAGGACTGATTGAAAGCTTATTGACCCTCAACATCATTGATGAAATTACAGAAACACGGGGCCGTGGAAATAAGGAAGCCATTGCACAAGGGATGGCCAACATGTTATCGGGTGTCTTCTCAGGAATGGGAGGTTGTGCCATGCTGGGACAAAGCCTAATCAATATTTCCTCGGGTGCCCGGGCCAGATTGTCAGGAATCGTAGCGGCGATAGGGCTTTTGGTCATTGTTATGTTTGGCGCAGCACTTATCGAGCAGTTGCCCATGGCAGCATTGACCGGCTTGATGATTATGGTAGCCATTGGTACCTTCGAATGGGCAAGTTTGCGGACCTTTAATAAAATGCCTAAATCTGATATTTTTGTCATGGTTACGGTTACTTTGGTCACTATTTTTCTTCACAATCTAGCTTTGGCTGTTGTGGTGGGTGTGATCATTGCCGCTTTGGTCTTTGCTTGGGACAATGCCAAGCGTATTCGTGCCAGAAAGTTCATCGATGAAAATGGAGTGAAGCATTATGAAATTTTTGGACCCCTATTTTTTGGTTCAGTGACGGCATTCAATGAGAAGTTTGAAATATTCGACGACCCTGATGAAGTGATCATTGATTTTAAGGAAAGTCGCATTGTGGATATGTCTGCCATAGAAGCATTGAATAAAATTACGGAACGTTACCTGAAGGTGGGCAAAAAAGTACATTTGAAATTCTTGAGCAATGACTGCCAAAAATTACTTAAAAATGCGGACAAGTTGATAGAAGTTAATGTCCTGGAAGATCCTAAATATAAAGTGGTTGTTGACAATATCTAGGCATTTGTCTCGGTGAGGAGTGATCCCCTACACTCAATACCGCAGGTTGAATCAATGCGGGTTTACATGTCTTTTTTTAAAATCACTGGGGCTTTCTTTGGTGATTTTTTTAAACACACGGTGGTAATAGGATAAGCTCTCAAATCCAGAAGCATAACAGGCATTACCAATACTTTTTCCAGCGATTAAATGGCGTTTAGATTGACTGATTCGGTAACTATTGAGGAACTGGGTGAACGTTTGATGCGTCGTTTTTTTGAAGTATCTGCAAAAAGCTTCAATACTCATGTTGCTAATTTCAGCTATTTCACTCAGGGATATTTTGCGCTCATAATATTGATCAACAAAAGCATAAATTGACCTCAATCTATCTTGTTCTTTATGGCTGTATTTATGAAGAACAGGTTGGTCATGTAACCACTCAATCTGAGGATATTTTGTGAGGTCATTCAGGATTTCCATGAGACTCAAATATTGATTGAGGGGATTGAGATTTTGTAAAAGGAATAATTTTTGACCTAGCTCTTTAATGAGGTTGCCTTGGAAGGACAATCCATGCTGAGATTTTTCGAAAAGGTTTTTAATATCTATGAGTTCTGTGAGCTCATTAATATGATCCTCAATAAATCTTTTTTGGAAATGAACGACGACCTTGCGATAGGAAGTTTTTATACCGTAATCGAAATTTAGGTGTGGAATATTGGAGCCGATCAAGACCAAATTATGGTTTTTAAATGTGGATATATGATCCCCAACATGGCGAGAACCAGATTCTGCCTCGATATACACCAGTTCGTATTCGGGATGAAAATGCCAAAAGAATACATCACTTAACTTAGGATCAAACATCAAGGTAAAAGATCGCTTGTTCTGGCTGTGTATGTTTTCAAGTTGAACTTTCATTTAATACAATATAAACAAATTACTCGAACATTAATTACAAAAATATCAATATTGTTCAATAATAAGTCAAATACGGTCCGTTTTTTAATAAATTAATGGGTCAGATTTGTATACGAGATCATTAAAATTTGTCCATTTATGAAAAAGGAACAACAAACAATGAGGCCTACCATGGATGCAAACAATGCACATAAAGACATACCTGGAAATCCATCTACTGCCAAAAGCAGTAATGTAAAATTGCGCACACAAGCCCACCCAAAAGAGCTCAGAGTGCTGTCCATGGATCAGTGGAAATTCTGGAAAGAAAACGGTTATGTAGTCATTAAAAATGCTGTTCATCGTGAGCAAGTTCAAAGTACAGCTGCTTTTCTTTGGGAATTTGAAGAAAAAGATCCTCAGGACCAAACTTCTTGGTATACGCCGCCTCGTGCCGAAATGCAAATGAAAGAATTGGCGGGAACGGGTATGGTGGAAGCCTATAACCACCAAACACTTTGGGATAATCGCCAAACTCAAAAGGTTTATGATGCCTTTGTTGATATTTGGGGCACGGAAAAATTATGGAGCACCATAGATAGAGCCAATTTAAATGTTCCCATGCGTCCCGGACATGAATATAAGGGGTTTATTCATTGGGATTATGACCCAGAAACTAAGCCACAAAATGTCCAAGGGGTCTTAGCGCTGGCAGATCAGTTAGATGAAAATATGGGTGGATTTCAATGCATTCCTTGGTTGTACAAAAATTACGATCGTTGGAAGTTAAGTCAGCCGTCAGACCGAGATCATTTTAAACCCGATATTACCGAGCTTGAAGATAAACTAGTAAAAGTGTTGTTGGAAGCAGGGGATTTACTTATTTTTAATAGTACACAGCCCCATGGTATTCGCCCGAACAAATCTGAGAGGAGTGTAAGAATGGCTCAATATATTTCAATGATGCCTGCCCAAGAGTCCAATGAAAGTTTAAAAGCATGGCGCATTGATTCTTGGAAAAACCGTAGGGCTCCTGAAGGGTATGCTTTTCCTGGAGACCCAAGAAAGTGGGAGCAGACCAAATATGAGACGGCAAGATTGTCAACTTTGGGACAAAAATTATTAGGGTTAAAAGAATGGTAAATCTCTAAATCCAGATTTAAAAAGGAATGAACTTAAAACTACAAGGTAAAACGGCTTTCATCACGGGGTCAACCTCCGGCATTGGGTGGGCGACAGCCCGGGCCTTGGCTCAAGAGGGGGTGCATGTGATTCTCAATGGTAGAGGAGCGGTTGGGGTGTCAACGGCCGTGGAGAAACTCCGAAAAGAATTTAATGAAGTCGAAGTCAAAGGGGTTGCTGCGGATTTTTTATATCCTGATCAAATTAAAGCCTTACTCGGGCAACTTTCCGAGGTTGATATACTCATCAATAATGTGGGTATTTATTCATCAGCCTCATTTACTAAAACGAGTGATGAGGATTGGTATCGTCAGATTGAAGTGAATTTGATGAGTGGTGTCCGTTTGTCTAAGTATGTTCTTCCGAAAATGTTGCATCGAGATTGGGGACGCATATTATTTATCTCAAGCGAATGTGCCACGCTGGTTCCAGAAGATTTGATCGCTTACAGTACGACCAAAGCGGCTTTGCTCAGCCTTTCAAGAGGTATCTCACAGCTCACCTCAGGTTCTGGGGTTACTGTGAATACCATTGTGCCGGGATCAACTTTGACAAAAGGGGCCGAAGAATTTTTGGCAACTGTTGCCGCCAAAGAAAATAAAACAAAGGCAACGGTATCCAAAGCTTTTTTTAATGACGCTCGAAAGAGTTCCTTATTACAGCGGTTTGCTGAGGTAAAAGAAATTGCCGATACGATTACCTATTTTTCAAGTCCACTTTCCTCGGCTACCAACGGTGCGGTGATCAAGGTTGACGGTGGGAGTATGGGAGGTATATTATGAAAGATAAATTTAACCATCACTAGATAAGAAATTTTAATATGAAATACAGAATCTATACTTTGTCTTTTTTTTTATTCTTAATTGGGACCTTGAACCACGCTTGTTCTGGGCCTAGCAAATCAGATACAATGGATCAACAAGAAAAGCCGTCCCCTAAGGTATTGCGCCATATGGTTTTATTTAAATTTAAGGATACCGCACCTGAGAAGGAGGTTCAAAAATTAAATAAGGCTTTTAACGCACTTCAATCGACTATTTCTGTAATAAAAGATTTTGAATGGGGGATCAATGACAGTCCTGAAGATTTTCATCAGGGCTTTACACATTGCTACCTGGTTTCTTTTGAATCTGAGGAAGATCGAGATCTCGTCTATACGCCGCACCCCGATCATCAGGCCTTCGTAGCGAGCCTTCAACCTTTTTTGGAAAAAGTCTTTGTGGTTGACTACTGGGCCCTTCCTTAAAACATTAAAAAAATAATTTGCGTAATAGAAAAAATAATAAATTTTTTCTATTACAAAAAACTAAAAAAATGGAGGTCTTAGATTATTCAATTATCGCATGTTATTTCGCCATTATTCTTTGGATCGCTCGATGGGCATCAAAAGGGAAGGAGGATAAAGAATTTTCTTCTGTCGATTATTTTTTGGCTGGCAAAGATCAGTCTTGGGTAGTTATAGGGGCTTCTTTATTTGCATCAAACATAGGGTCAGAGATTATTTTAGGTGTCAGTGGAGCAGGCGCACGTGCCAACATGCCCATGGCCAATTTTGAAATATTAGCAGCGTTGGTTTTGATACTTTTTGGATGGGTTTTTGTGCCTTTTTACATGCGCACCGGAGTTTATACCATGCCTGAGTTTTTGGAGAAGCGATATTCTCAAGCGTGTAGAAATTACTTGTCAATAGTTTCTATATTGGCGTATATCATTACTAAAATTTCGCTCATTATTTTTGCAGGGGCACTGGTTTTTGAGGTGCTGAATATTCCATTTTGGACGGGGGCCATCATTACCGTAGTGGCCACGGGGCTTTATACGGTCCTGGGTGGTTTGAAGGCGGTCATCTATACCGACATGGTCCAAGCATTTGTATTGTTGGTGGGGACCGCAGTAGTGACTATTTTTGGATTGCATCAGATCGGAGGATGGGATGAGCTCATCAATACCCTTTCTATAGCCTCTCAATCAGGAACAAATCCTCCGGTCGATAGGTTTTTTAATCTTTGGCGACCGATGAGTGATACCCAATATCCTTGGACAGGCATGCTATTTGGAGCACCGATTTTGGGGATTTGGTATTGGTGTACGGATCAGTACATAGTCCAACGAGCCTTATCAGCGAAAGACATCAGTAATGCACGTAAAGGGGCTTTATTTGCAGGATATTTAAAGTTATTACCTGTTTTCATATTCTTTTTACCAGGTGTGGTGGCTTACGCCTTATTGCAAAAAGGGATCATTGTTTTTTCAATGGGTAATGCGGATCAAGCACTACCTGCAATGATTACCCAATTATTACCCCAGGGATTGAAAGGGTTGGCAATTGCGGGATTATTGGCCGCATTGATGAGTTCATTGTCTTCGGCATTTAATTCGAGTTCGACGCTATTGACTATTGATTTTTATCAAAAATTCAAGCCGACAGCCACAGAGAAACAGTTGGTTCGTTTTGGGCGTAGCTCCACGATCATTTTGGTGATTCTAAGTTTAGGTTGGATTCCTTTTATGAAAGCATTGATGGGGGGTGGGATTTTCCATTATTTACAAAGTATTCAAGCGTACATTTCCCCGCCCATAGCGGCGGTATTCTTGTTAGGGCTTATCTATCCTTGGATCAATGCGCGTGGTGCCATTGTGACTTTGTGGGTAGGTTTTGGCATTGGAGTGACTCGGTTAATAATGGAATTTATGTCAGGTAACGGTAGTTTAGTAACCCTACCCGGAAGCTGGGCTGCCTATTTTTTAGAAATCAATTTCTTACACTTCGCTTTGTTTTTATTTCTTTTTTGTTCGGGGGTACTGATGGCTGTAAGTAAGGCCACCAAGCCTCAATCTGCTGCTGATCTTATTTTGGTGACGTTTCAAAAGCGTAGTTCAAATTTTTCTTTTAAATGGACGTCTGATGTAGGGTTATCTATTGTATTAATTATGGCTGTGCTGTGCCTTTGGGTGTTGTTCAGTCCCTTTGGGATAGGGTAAAATCTCAGCTTTCATGAAGTAATGGTGAATAAAGTTTACATTTTGAATCACTCTTATTCGGAATTTAATTTATCCACCCATTGAGAATAGGTTACTTTTCTTATTGTTATCGAAGACACAGAGTCATGAAATACAGTTTGATTAGTATCTTCTCCCTCATTTAATTCAAGATGGCATCCTGTAATACCTGAATATATAATTGTAAGCTTTGCTTTTAAACGCTGCTTCCATTGCATTTATTTAGCTTTCAATACGATCATAATTCTTCAAAATCTTTAACGTCCATAATGTTTGTATTCCTGCCCACTCTAATTTTGTTCCTTCACTTATTCCATACCAAGTATCCCATCTCCCATCATTTTTTTGCCTATTAATGAGCTCTTTTATATCAGATTCAATGGTCTCTTTGGTAAACAAAGAATAAAGCATACTCTTTGAAGAGGGGGCATAATTTAAACTATGAGGTTTTCCATAAAGTCCCCAACCATCATCAGATGTATCTTTACAAATCACTCCATCAGTCAAGATCCAATTTTTTAAATCCTTGATAGCGCGTGTTGCTTTATTTCTATTTTTAGTATGTTGTAAAAAGCTTAGTCTTCTCGGTACACACAAATAGCAGAAAATATGTTTTTCCTTTATCCGGTGGATCTCATCCCAAACAAATTGTTCTGCTTTCTTCATCCAAGGGGTATCGATTTTATATTTTTCTAAAATCCCCAGCAGCGGGGCAGTAGTGCTCAAAGCAGCCCATTCTTTAACTGTATTAAAATGGTTGCCGCATGGATATTCTGTTTTAGGCTTTAACATCCAGGGTATTCCTCCTTTTTCGGTGGTGATACTTTCAAAATAGGGCATAAAGTCTTTGCATATCAATTCTGCACTTAGAAAACCCACTTCATCTAAAGTTTCTAGGGCCATTACACTAAACAGGGGTTGACTTTCAGGGGATGCCGTATCAGGTTCCATGCCATGCCCAAAGCCACCATCACAATTTCGATAGGCATAAACGGCATGAAAAACACCTTCTTTATTTCCATTTTCAAAATAGAATTCAAATAAACGCCTTTCTATCATTCTGGCATTCGTCAATATGAAATCTCTAGCTTTTAAATAATTATTTTTTGAAAGTTTCATTTCAGCGGGATTCTAATAGATCACTAATGTAAGAGATTTCGAATTTTAAGCAAAGTTGCATGGGCAACTGGGACTTTAATATCAGATTTCTCTTTATAAATTAAAAACCCAAAAAAGGTATCCATTGACTGTGGGGTTTATTTATCTGATTTAGTTAGAAATTTCAAATACATAAATCCTCAAGCGTAGTGTGAAATCAGGGTGCCACATCATTTCTACTTGCCCATTGAATATGACCGGGTGATAAGTGCATTAAAAGAGATAATTATTGCGTGAGAGATACGATTTCGGTGATGCCCATTCTTTTGTATGAAGATTGATTTTGGCCAGTTGAAACCATGTCTTGTCTTCTTTGGTAATATAAAAAGTGATCCCGGCAAGAATCGAACTTGCATCTAGAGTTTAGGAAACTCCTATTCTATCCGTTGAACTACGGGACCAAAAATATCAATTGCGCAAAAATAGACATCTTAGTGTAATCTAAAAGGATTGTGGTTGTATATAGTTGGGATATATCTTAAGATGCTCTATCAAGGCCTCTTCAAAAATCAGATTTTTTAAAGCGGGCAAATTTTGCTTGGTTTTAGCAGAGATCTTGATAGATTTTTGTTTAGTATCATTTTCTGGATGGGGAGTCTCTTCAGTTAATTGATCAATTTTATTGTAAACATTGATTCTCCTGATCTGATTTCCACCAAGTTCCACCAGCGTTTGTTCTACTACCTTAATTTGATCTTCGTACGCGGGGCTAGAAACATCTATAATGTGTAATAATAAGTCTGCCTCCCTGACCTCGGCCAGAGTGGATCTAAAGGAAGCGATCAAGTCATGTGGGAGTTTTCGAATAAAACCTACGGTATCAGAAAGTAAAAAAGGCAGATTATTAATGACGACTTTTCTTACCGTAGAGTCTACTGTGGCAAAGAGTTCATCTTTGGCATATACAGATTCTTTCCCCAGTAAATTCATCAAGGAGGATTTGCCGGCATTGGTATATCCAACCAAAGCAATTCGGACAATCCCAGTTCTGGATTTTCTTCGGGTACTTGCTTGAAGTTCTACTTTGGTTAACTGTTTTTTCAGAAGTGTAATGCGATCGCGCACCAATCTTTTATCAGTTTCAATTTCTTTTTCTCCAGCGCCTCCTCGCGTGCCTCTCCCTCCTCTTTGTCTTTCCAAATGCGTCCACATTCGCGTTAAGCGAGGTAATAAATATTGAAATCGAGCCAGTTCCACTTGAATTTTTGCCTGAGCCGTTTGGGCCCTTCGAAGGAAAATATCTAAAATCAGCAAACTGCGATCATAAACCTTAATTTTTACCTCATTTTCGATATTTCTGAGCTGTGAAGGAGATAGCTCATCATCAAAAATAAGGAGGTCTATTTTTTCCATTTTGATAAAAGACTGTATTTCTTTGAGTTTACCACTTCCTACGTAAGTCCTTTTGTCGGGTCGTTCAATTTTTTGAGCAAATGTTTGGCGTATGTTAATATCTAGGGTTTTGGCGAGAAATGCCAGTTCGTCTAAATGCTCTTTGACGAGTTTATCGGGGGTTTGCTTTTCAACTACCGCAATCAATACACCTAATTCTGTCTCTTTTTTCGTTTGGTAGTAATCACCCATATTTTCTTAAAAATACGAAATTCTTCAATTATCTTCTAATTCCTTAGGATTGAGTCATATATTTCTGAATTAGATTTTATTATTTCGGAACTCCATCATATTTTGGGATCTCAAAGCGGAAAGGTCATGAATATCCTTTTGAAAAGTATTTTAAATGATCTGATCAGACTTTAAGCTCATAAAGGTCTGTTAGAGCTTAAAAAAATCTGCCATTGTGTCTATTAATCTACTGAAGGGGCGACTTATATGTTAGTAAATAAAGTTTCTTTCTACCCGATTAGTGGATAACTTTTACTGGCATCATTTTAGTGGTGACAGTATTTGGGTTAATTTTAGCTATAATTCATTCTTAAGACAAGCATGATGGAACATCACAGAAAAAAAGAAGAAAAAGAATTAGTCAAAAGATTTGAAGCACATTTAAAAACGGGTGATAATCAATATTTTGATGAGGATGATTTCTTGGCCATCACCAATTTTTATCTGGAATCAGATAAAATGAAGGGGGCATTGAAGGCTTGTGACTTGGGACTAGAGCAATATGCGTATTCTACTGATTTAATTGCAGATAAGGCTGAAATTTTAACCAGAATGGGTAGGCTGACTGATGCCATTTCTTGCATAGACCATGCCTTAATCTATGCACCCAATGATGTGGATCTATTGATGCAGAAAGGTTCATTGCATACCATATCGGGAGAATACTTATCCTCAGTAGCCTGTTTTAGAAAAATTCTTCCGATGTCGGAGGAACGGGATGAGATTTTGTATCACATAGGTTTGGCTTATCAAGGATTAGAAGATTTCGAAAAGGCCTCAGAAGCCTATAAAGAGGCCATGGAATTTAATCTAAACAATGAGAGTGTGCTCTATGAATTGACCTATTGTCTAGAAATTATGGGTTTGTTGCAAAAAAGTATCCCCTACTATCAAAAGTTTATTGATACAGATCCCTATTCTGAATACGCCTGGTATAATATGGGCATTGTATATAATAAGCTGAAACAATTTGATAAAGCCATTGACGCATATGAGTTTGCTGTGGCCATTGACGAGACTTTCAGTAGTGCCCATTTTAATATGGGAAATACCTATATGAACCTCGAAAAATATGATAAAGCCATAGCCTCTTATTTGTTAACCTTGGAATACGAAGGACCTGGACCTGAGCTTTATTGCCACATGGGAGCCTCCTATGAGAAAATGGGTCAGTATGAGATAGGCATTCGTTATTATACAAAAGCATCCAAAATTGATCAGCTGTATCACGAGGCATGGTTTGGAGTAGGGACTTGTTTGGCGTTCAAAGAAAATTGGCTCGAGGCCACTCATTTTTTTAAAAAAGCCATAAAAATAGATCCGCTCAATGAAGCTTATTTAAATTCATTGGCGGCATCAGAATACAGTTTAGGAAACAGTGTGTCAGCGATTGAGACCTATGAGCAATTAAGTCAATTGGAATCCGTAAAGCCTGCCGTTTGGCTGGACTGGTCTCGTATTTATTATGATCAAGGAGATTACAATCGGGCATTGAGCGTCATAGATAGGGGCTTATCAGAAACGCCTGATGAGTCTACCTATTTATATCGAAAGGCCGTTTATTTACTGGCCTATGGAAGGTACAAAGAAGCCATGGTCTTTTTAGAGCAGGCGCTCATTTTGAACTACGATGGACATGCGGAGGTTTATGTTTTTTTTGAAGACTTAACGACGCAAAAAGCACTTTTTAAAATCATAGATCAGTATAGAAAAGACGACCAATAAGTGAATTAGACTTTAAAATAAAGTATTTTCGCATTTAATTTTATTTTCAAAAATGAACTACTTTTTAAAGAACATCCCTGATCGCACAGAAAAACCACGTGAATCAGGATATACCATGGTGATGGATAAGGGACTTTCGTTACGAGAAGCAGAAGATATGATTGATTCATCGGGAGATTTCATAGACATTGTGAAGTTGGGTTGGGCCACTTCTTATGTCACCTCCCAACTTGATCATAAAATTAAGTTATATCAAAATGCTGGAATACCCTGTTATCTTGGAGGCACGCTTTTTGAAGCCTTTGTGATCAGAGATCAATTTGATGATTACATGAGAGTCGTAGATAAATATAATTTGGAACATGTTGAAGTAAGCGATGGTTCGATCACCATGGACCATGACGATAAATGTGATTATATTCAGAGGATATCAAAAAATTACACCGTGCTGAGTGAAGTAGGTTCCAAAGATGCGGCAAAAATCATCCCACCATACAAGTGGATTGATCAGATGCGAACAGAGTTGGAGGCCGGTGCATGGAAGGTTATCGGAGAAGCGAGAGAAAGTGGAAATGTCGGGCTGTTTAGAGATTCTGGTGAGGTAAGACAAGGTTTGGTTGAAGAAATTTTAACTCAAATACCCAAAGACAAAATTTTATGGGAAGCACCTCAAAAATCCCAGCAAGTTTGGTTTATTAAGTTGTGTGGAACCAATGTTAATCTCGGAAATATTGCGACCAATGAAATCATTCCGCTAGAAACGATACGACTGGGTTTACGGGGTGATACGTTTCATGATCATTTAACTTCTTAGGTTTGTGAAAAATGCAGCAGGGCTTTTTCTGAAGGGAGTCGCCATGGGTGCCGCAAATGTAATTCCGGGAGTTTCTGGGGGAACAATAGCCTTCATTTCGGGTATTTATGAAAGGTTAATAAAGGCCTTAAAATCTTTTGACTTGTCCCTATTGAGCTCATTAATGCAAGGGCAGATTCGTCAAGTGACTGAAAAAATAGACCTCAAGTTTTTGTCCATACTTTTTTCAGGAATTGCTGTGAGTATTTTTAGTTTGGCGCACCTATTAGAGTATGCATTACAATTTTATGAAGTATTTACTTTAGCCTTTTTCTTTGGATTGATTGTGGCTTCTACTTTGGGTGTTGCGAGACAAATAAGTAAATTTTCTTTGGGTATTTTAACCACATTTTTGATTGGGTTTATCATGGCTATTTCCATTGCATTTCTAACGCCAGCGGCTGCAAATGATCATTGGCTCTATGTGATTTTATGTGGAGTGGTCGCCATTTCTAGCATGATTTTGCCAGGGCTATCGGGTTCTTATATTTTATTGCTGATGGGTAATTACGTTTTGATGCTCCAATCTATCAGTCATTTCCATTTTAAATTTTTGATTCCTTTTGCTTTGGGATGTTTATTGGGTTTGGTGATCTTTTCAAGATTATTAAGTTATTTATTCGATCATTTTAAAGAAGTAACCATTAGCTTATTGACAGGTTTCGTAGCGGGGTCTCTCTTGATTATTTGGCCTTGGAAAACGACCAATTACATTACGATTGAAGCGAGACAAAAAGCAATAGGTTATGATTGGTACTTTCCAAGTTTCGATGCCGACTTGCTCATAGGAATGGTACTGATGTTGTTAGGATTTACCGTGGTTTTTGGAATCGAACGACTGGGAGCAAAAGGCTAATTTCATTAGATTCTATTTATGAGTTCAAGAAATTCTACCTTAGTACAGTACTTTAGATAATTTGATATGAAGCGTTACGGACTTGTAGGTTATCCTTTGGGTCATTCTTTTTCGCAGAAGTATTTTTCGGAAAAGTTTGAAGGTCTCAATATTTCTCACTCCCATACATATCATGTTTTTGAATTAGAAAGCCTCAGTAGTTTTCCTGATATTTGGGATCGCCATCCAGATTTGGAAGGGGTCAATATTACCATTCCTTATAAAATTGAGATTATGCCATTTTTAGATGAAATAGATGACTCAGCAGCGGTAGTGAAAGCAGTCAACGTGATCAAAAAAAAGGGTAACAAACTTATAGGGTATAATTCTGATGTTTTTGGTTTCAAACAATCTTTAGAAGCCTGGTTGATGGGGGTAGAAGTGGAGGCTTTGATTTTCGGTTCGGGGGGCTCTAGTCTGGCAGTTCAGGCAGGCTTGCAGGCACTCAATATTCCTTTTAAAATTGTATCCCGTGAGGTCACAAAAGGGGACCTGACTTACCCGCAATTGTATCATGGGCTATCGATTATCGATCGACATCATTTGCTCATCAATACCACGCCAAAAGGGATGTCTCCTAATATTGAGGAAGGGCCGCCGATTCCTTATGATAGGATCCATCAAAATCATTACTGTTTTGATTTGATATATAATCCTGAGGAGACTTTTTTCCTGAGACAAGGAAGACAGAACAAAGCGCGAACCAAAAACGGTTTAGAAATGTTAAAGTTGCAGGCTGAAAAATCATGGGAAATTTGGAATAAATATTAATGAAATTTAAACTAATCTCCAATTTTGAACCCAAAGGAGACCAACCTCTGGCCATAAAAAAACTGGTTCAAGGCGTGGAGTCTCAAGAATCAAATCAGATACTTTTGGGAGTAACGGGGTCAGGTAAAACCTTTACGATGGCTAACGTCATCGCGCAAACAGGGCGACCCAGTTTGATCCTCTGCCACAATAAAACTCTAGCGGCTCAGTTGTATGGTGAGTTTAAGAGTTTCTTTCCAGAAAACGCGGTAGAGTATTTTATTTCTTATTATGATTACTACCAACCGGAGGCTTACATACCCACTACAAATGTGTACATAGAAAAAGATTTATCTATCAATGATGAGATAGAAAAATTAAGATTGAGTGCCTCTTCAGCTTTATTGTCAGGTAGGAGAGATGTCATTGTCATCGCCTCTGTTTCATGTATTTATGGGATTGGTAATCCTGAAGAATTCGGCAAACACGTCATGCATATCCAACAAGGGGATGAAATTCCGCGAAATGTATTTTTACTGAAATTGGTAGATATACTCTACAGCAGAACAGAAACGGAATTTAAGCGAGGTACTTTCAGAGTGAAAGGAGATACCGTAGATATATTTGTGGCTTATGCTGACTTTGCTTATCGCTTCATTTTTTGGGGAGATGAGGTGGAATCGATTCAAAGAATTGATCCCCTGTCCGGGACTAAGATTTCAGATGAAAAATTGATTGCTATATTTCCAGCGAATCTTTTTGTAACGGGTAAGGATCATCTCAAACAGGCCATCAAGGAAATACAAGATGACATGGTTGAGCAGGTACAGTTCTTTGAAGATGACCGACGTTTTTTAGAGGCCAAAAGAATCAAGGAGCGGACGGAATTTGATCTTGAGATGATCAGAGAGATTGGTTATTGTTCTGGGGTAGAAAATTATTCGAGGTATTTTGATCGAAGAAAGCGCGGATCAAGACCTTTTTGTTTAATTGATTATTTTCCTGATGATTTTTTAATGTTCATCGATGAGAGTCACGTATCCATCCCCCAAGTACGTGCCATGTGGGGGGGCGACAGAAGCCGCAAAGCTAACTTAGTAGATTATGGGTTTAGGCTACCTTCCGCACTAGATAATCGGCCTTTGACCTTTGCTGAATTCGAAGGCCTCATAGGTCAAACTATTTATGTCAGTGCTACACCCTCTGACTACGAATTGCTCGCATCCGATGGGGTAATAGTGGAGCAATTAATCAGGCCCACTGGATTATTGGATCCGGTGATTGAGGTAAGACCTACCCAACATCAAGTGGACGATTTGATGGAAGAAATTTCAAAGCGTATACAAATGGGAGATCGTGTTTTAGTGACCACTATTACTAAGCGTATGGCGGAGGAACTCTCCAAATACTTATCTCAAATGGGAGTAAAGACCAAATATATTCACAGTGAGGTGGCCACCTTAGATCGTGTTGAAGTATTAAGAGAATTGCGCCTAGGAATATTTGATGTTTTGGTGGGGGTGAATTTACTCAGAGAAGGATTAGATCTCCCCGAAGTTTCTTTGGTAGCCATTATGGATGCTGATAAAGAAGGTTTTCTAAGAAACGAAAGATCCTTGATTCAAACGATCGGTCGTGCCGCGCGAAACGATCATGGCCTGGTCATCATGTATGGCGATAAGATGACTGGATCTATGCAACGAGCGATAAATGAAACCGCGCGACGAAGGATCATTCAGAAAGCATTTAATGACAAGCACAACATCACACCTCAAACGATATTAAAAGATCGCGAGGCTATCATGAGTCAGACTTCGGCTGCAGACAGTAAGAAGGGGCCTAAATCTTATCAAAACGACATCGTATCTCCCCTAGCTGCTGATCCTGTAGTGGCCTATATGGATTTGAATCAACTTAAGAAATTCAGCATTGAGACCCGAAAGAAAATGGAAAAAGCTGCGCAGGACTTGGATTTTGTGGAAGCGGCCAGATTGAGGGACGAAATGCTTGAGATAGATCGTATGGTCAAAGAGGAAAAAGTGTGATCAGTTTTTGAAGTACGTGCTGATCAATGCTTTGAGATTTTCAGGTATCTTCACAGGCCTTCCATTGGTTATGTTAATAAAGGCCAATGTCGTTTCTCCAGTATTAAGTAGTTGTGCTTTTTCATTATAAATTTCATATTCATAAAGAATGCGTGCGCGGGGCATTTCAGGAATTCTAATGATGATTTTTAATAAGTCATCATATCTGGCGGGCGCATGATACGAGGATTGCATATGCAGTACGGGCATCCCTACACCACTGCTTTCCAAATTTTTATAAGAAAAGCCTAAGTTTCTGAAAGATTCTACCCGTGCAACTTCGTAAAAAGTGGCATAATTGCCATAATAAACAAAACCCATTTGGTCTGTATCGGCGTATCTTACTCTAAGCTTTACTTCATGTTGAAACATTATTTATAAATTTTTTTCTTATTCAGTGCTAGATGCAGCAATCGGGCATTTTTATTGTGTTGTGATAAGGTACGGGCAAATTTATGATTTCCTGTAAAGTCTGGATTTGCACAAAAGTATAAATAGTCACTCTTTTCATAATTTAATACTGCTTCAATGGCTGCAATCGAAGGGAGGTTTATGGGCCCTGGAGGTAATCCTGAATATTTGTAGGTATTGTAAGGAGAATTTACCTGCATGTGTTCATAAAGTACCCTTTTGATAGTGTAGTCCCCCAAGGCAAAAATCAAGGTTGGATCTGCCTGCAATTTAATATTTTTATTGAGTCGATTGATATAAACGCCGGCTACCGTGGGGGCTTCATCCATTTGATTAGTTTCCGCATCAACGATTGAAGCCAAGACAATGACTTCTTCTGGGGTTAGATTTAGCTCCTCGGCCTTGGCCATGCGCTCTGGATTCCAAAATATTTTGTAGGCTGAATAAATCCGGTCGAGAACCACAATCGGTTGGTCGGTAATGTATACTTCATACGTATTGGGCAGAAACATACACATAAAAGTTTCTTTGGTGAATCCATAAGATGATGCCACATCACTATTTGACAGGTTTGACATCATAGTTGCCGAATCAAATTCTAAGTAGGATGCGATTTTTGCCGCTAGAACCTCTAGATTTCGGGCATTTGAATAGGTTAATTTGATCGGAACTTGATCCCCAGATCGGAGCATATTTATCGCATCTTTATTGGACATATTCGCTTGAAGCAGATAAGATCCAGGTTTGATAGATTGATCGTAACGCTTCAATTTTGACAAAAAACTAAAAGATACCAAATCATTGACAATACCTAGATCATACAATGAGTTTTGGACATATTTAAAATTAGCTCCCGTAGGAATATTAAAAACAAGGTCCTTTTTATCTATCAAAAAATTTGGGGTATAAACGACTTGCCAAAAATAAAAACTGAAAGAAGAAACAAGCATACTTCCGATTATCAACCCAACGGCAAGGAAATTTTTATTTTTCATAGTAGGCAAAAGTAGTGATAGAAAACATTATAGCTCATTTTTAAATTGAAACGATTATAATTACAGCCAAATGGCTGCATCATTCATTCGTCTTTATGAAGAAAACCCTGATCCCCGAAAGATTACTCAGGTTGTAAATGTACTCCGCAGCGGGGGATTAATCATATATCCTTCGGATACTATTTATGGTTTAGGATGTGATATTTTTAATCAAAAAGCAGTTGATAAGGTCAGAAGAATCAAAAATATAAATGATAAAAAGATGGATTTGGCTTTTGTTTGTTATGATTTAAGTCATTTATCTGTTTATGCAAAAAATGTTTCCACTCCTGTGTTCAAATTGATGAAAAAAATATTGCCAGGACCCTACACCTTCATTTTAAATGCATCAAGTAAAGTGCCCAGAATCTTGAAAGTAAAAAAGAAGAAAGTGGGAATAAGAGTTCCTAATAATCGTATTCCGCGAGAGATAGTTCAAGAGCTAGGGAATCCCATCGTCACTACTTCATTGCATGACGATGATAAAATATTAGAATATGCCACTGATCCCGAATTGATTTATGAGCACTATAAAAATCAGGTGGACTTAATTATTAATGGGGGTTATGGCGACAATCAAGCCAGTACTATCATAGATTATTCAGGAGAGGAGCTAGAAATAATTAGGGAGGGGAAGGGTGAGCTATATAAATTCCTCTGAGCATGAGAAGATCAGCTTTATGTATTGAACTGCATTATCTGGCAAACTTAGAATTCTTCACCAGACTTATTAATTCAAAAAGAGTCACTTTAGAAGTCAGTGATTCTTTTATGAAACAGACCTATCGCAATCGATGTTATATTATGGGCCCAAATGGAATTCAAATGTTAACGGTTCCCGTACATTATCATAAGAAAACAATGTTCCGTGATGTCACCATTGATTATCATCAAAATTGGGTAAAAGATCACCGAAAGGCAGTTCAGGCGGCCTATGGGAAGACTCCTTTTTTTGATTATTTTTATGATTTATTTGATCAAATTTGGGTTTCAAAGCCTGAGTATCTTTTGGACTTGTCAATGTCAATGATGACAGTTTGTCTTGATATCTTACAAATTGACAGGTCATTTAATTTCACTATTATTTATGAGCAGGAGGTTCAAAAAGATGTTTTGGACCTCAGAAATATAATTTCCGCCAAAAAGTCTACGGAATCAAGGAGCTTTTATAGGCCTATATCCTATATTCAAAACTTTGGCAGTAATTTTGTAAACAATCTTGTCTATCATAGATTTGTTAATGTGTGAAGGCCCCAATGCCTTAAATATTTTACAACAGTCCACAAATGACTAAAAGAAGGAGTAATACCGATAAATATTTGTTTAAAAATAGAATACGCTCGGTTTAAAGCAAATTTGAGTTTATTTTTACAATCATAGAGATTCGCAAAAAAAGCAGATTATGGAAGCTAAGTTTTCAAATAGAGTAAAAGAAGTTATTTCATTGAGTAGAGAAGAGGCCCTTAGACTAGGTCATGATTATATTGGGACAGAGCATCTACTGCTGGGTATGATTCGTGAGGGAGAAGGAGTCGCCATAGGTTTACTTAAGAAATTAGGTGTTTCTTTAGATGAGTTAAGAAATTCGGTTGAGCAAGCGACCAAAGGGACGACCACAAGTAATGTCAAGAACTTAGCAAATATTCCATTGACACGTCAATCAGAGAAGGTATTAAAGATCACTTATTTAGAGGCTAAAATTTTTAAAAGTCATCTGATTGGAACGGAACATTTATTACTCTCAATTCTTAGAGATGAGGATAATCTAGCTACACAAATTCTTGATAAGTTTGAGGTAGGCTACGATGTGGTTAAAGAAATGCTAGAATATCAAACGGAGAATCCCATGGCTGAATCGGATACCGATGATCCCGACGATGATGGAGGGAAAATGTTCGGGGCGGGTGCTACTCCAGGAAGCGGAAGAGGAGAATCTCCGAGCCAAGGGGGGTGAAAAAACCAAGACTCCCGTGTTAGACAATTTCGGAAGAGATTTAACAAAATTGGCTGAAGAAGACAAAATGGATCCCATAGTAGGTCGAGAGAAGGAAATCGAACGCGTGGCTCAAATTCTCAGTCGTAGAAAGAAAAATAATCCCATATTAATAGGGGAGCCAGGTGTTGGTAAAACTGCCATAGCTGAGGGCTTGGCCTTGAGGATCGTTCAGAAAAAAGTATCTCGAGTATTATTTGGAAAACGAGTTGTTACTTTGGATCTGGCTTCATTGGTTGCTGGCACAAAGTATAGAGGACAGTTCGAGGAAAGAATGAAAGCTGTCATGACTGAAATAGAGAAATCTCCAGACGTGATCATATTCATTGATGAGTTACATACGATTGTAGGAGCGGGAGGGGCTTCGGGATCATTAGATGCCTCCAATATGTTCAAACCGGCCCTAGCACGTGGAGAGATTCAATGTGTAGGTGCTACTACTTTAGACGAATACCGTCAATATATCGAAAAAGATGGAGCTTTAGCAAGAAGATTCCAAATGGTAATGGTGGATGCGACGACGCCTGATGAAACCATACAAATTTTAGAAAATATTAAAAGTAAATATGAGGAGCATCATAATGTCACCTACAGCGAAGAGGCAATTAAGGCCTGTGTGACCTTGTCAGATCGATACATAAGCGATCGTTTTTTACCTGACAAAGCGATTGATGTGCTTGATGAAACGGGTGCGCGTGTACACATAAACAACATCAATGTTCCTGAAACCATCGTTTCCCTAGAGACGCAAATAGAAGTGGTTAAGGAAGACAAAAATAACGTAGTCAAAAGCCAAAAATATGAAGAGGCGGCTCAGTTAAGAGATAAAGAGAAAAAGTTATTGGCTGAGCTCAAGATTGAAAAAGACCAATGGGAAAAAGAATCTAAAAGCAAACGTTACCAGGTCAATGAAGAAAGTGTGGCTGAAGTCATCGGTATGATGACGGGAGTTCCGACGAATAGAGTAGCCCAAAAAGAAGGAGAAAAGCTTCGTAACATGAACGAAGAACTTGGTCAAAATGTGATTGGTCAAGATGAAGCAGTTACCAAACTGACCAAAGCGATTCAAAGAACACGGGTGGGTCTTAAAGATCCAAAAAAACCGATTGGTTCTTTTGTCTTTCTTGGACCCACTGGAGTAGGTAAGACTGAAATGGCTAAAGTCTTGTCTAAGTATCTCTTTGACAAAGAGGATTCATTGGTACGGATCGACATGAGTGAATACATGGAGAAATTTTCTGTAAGCAGGTTGGTTGGAGCACCTCCGGGATACGTCGGATACGAAGAGGGAGGACAATTGACTGAAAAAGTACGACGAAAACCTTATTCAGTTGTTCTTTTGGATGAAATAGAAAAAGCACACCCGGATGTATTTAATATTCTGTTGCAGGTATTAGATGATGGTGTGCTTACAGATGGACTGGGCAGAAAAGTAGATTTCCGCAATACGATTGTGATCATGACTTCTAATATTGGAGTCAGAGATCTTAAAGATTTTGGTGCAGGGATAGGTTTTGCGACGCAATCTAGAAAAGACAATAAAGCTGAAGTGATCAAGTCCACTATTCAAAATGCCTTGAAAAAGACCTTCAGTCCTGAATTTTTAAATAGGCTCGATGATGTCATTATTTTTAACTCACTTGAAAAGGAGCACATTCATAAAATAATAGATATTTCTTTGGGTAAGTTATTTAAAAGAATAAGTGATTTAGGTTATCAAGTGACGGTAACCGAAAGTGCCAAGGATTTCTTATCTGACAAAGGTTATGATCCTCAATTTGGTGCGCGTCCGCTCAACAGAGCGATTCAAAAATACCTTGAGGATCCAGTAGCCGAAGAGATCTTAAAAGGAGAGATCAGCGAGGGAGATGTCATTCAAGCCAGTTGGGACAAAAAGTCTGAGGAGCTTTCTTTCAAGCTTAAGAAAAAGAAAACTAAAGAAAATAAAGAGCAATAGAAAAGTGCTGAATATCTAGGTAGCTCAATAACTGCCTAGATATTTTCTAAAAAACCATTCAAGGCTGAAAAGGGTTATAATTACGAATAAAAGCCACTTGAGATCAATTAGTTTGGTGAAGTCTTGAATGCTGTGAAGTATGCTTTTTGCCTGTGAATCTTGAAGATCTCTGATTAGTGAATCAAGCTCATTTTTTTTATAAAATCGTCCCCCTGTATGGTCAGATAGATCTTTGAGAACGTCATGATTAGCTGTAAATGTAACTCGCTCCAATTGGGCATCTTTAATAATGAATTGTCCTTTTGAGGATAAATTTTTTCCATTAGATGCCGAGAGGGCTTCATAAAAATAGATTCCTTTGCCAAGTGTACCAATACTCAAGGTTTTATTAGCATCGCTACCTATAAAATTAAAGATACTTTCCGATCTATCTTTTTCCCTGAAACACCTTCAGCGTTATAGGATTGCCTGCTATAGGTTCATAGATGTCGTTGTAGGACTCCGAGGTAAATTGAATAAGATCACCACTTTGAAAAAAGGGCGTAATAGGTTCAAATATGAATTTGCGTTTATCTGATTGTACACTGAGGTATTGAATGGATTTAAGAATGATTTGATCAAAAAGTGAAGCATTATTTGACATGGCGAGTTCTTGTAATCGCCAATTCCAGATGCCTGTTCCATAAAAAATACCATATTTTGAGCTGCCATTATCAAAAAAAGATAAAACAGGCTTGTCTATAGTGAGATTACCCACCCTTTGCTGAAGCAAAATTTCATGAGTACCCAAGTCATAAGATCCATAAGGCACCTTCAAGGTTGGATAATTATTAAACTTATCCAAATAGGATCGATCGAGTTCAAATTTTGTGAAGTTAGGGTTATAAACGGGCTTAATAATATCTTGTTGATTTCCTGATTGTTCAATAGTGATATTGGTTTTGGAATAGAGCCGATTTAGGTTTGATTTTTTACTGAGGATATATAAAAAGGTCGGACTACCAGAATAGTTAAGTGTAGGAAAATTGTCAGAAAAAGCTTGATGATGAATGATGACATCGAAGGTATCAGGGGTAGTGTTTTTGTTAATCCTGGGATATATATTTGAGTTTGGTAGTTTTCACTCTCGGCGAGAGCCATCCGAATGGCCCTGATATCGGGATGGGGAGCGGGTGCTACCAATAGTATTTTCTCTTTTCCTTTGACGATCTCAATAAAAAGATCTTTTTCATTATTTACCGTATTTATTTCGTCGGCTTCTGGAAGTATCTTTATGCGTAAATGCTGAGGCCAAATTTATCGGCATCCATTTCAAAAGTAACCTTCATTTGCGAGGATAGAACGAGATTTTGTTTACTGATGATTCCATCATCATCAGATAAAATGACGGTCTTTTTCATGCCAGTGTAACCTGTGGCGTCGATATATACTTCGATGGGAAATCGATTCCCTTGGTAGACGACTTGATTACTGCGGACCTCTTTGATCGCAATGTCTTTTCTGGTTGTGGTATCGCCCAGTCCTAGGCTATGAATGGGAATCAAAGATTGTCTGTAAGAAGGAGAGAGTCCCTGATTGTACAAACCATCTGAGATCAACAGTACGGCCGCGAGGTTTCGTGTCTCTAAGCTTTCAAAAGCTACATTAAGTGCTTGGTTTAAATTAGTAGACGACGCATCAAAGCGTATGGGGATCTTCGGTACGCGCCTCTAAATTAAATACCCACGGCTCAAAATTAAGTGCACTTATTTTTTCGTCTATTTCCACAAGTAATTGATTCATATTTATGGAGTCTTCATGCTGCATCATAGATAGTGAATGATCAATAACCAAGGCGATGATGGGTTTTTCGATGACCTGGGTCAGGTGGTTGATCAAAGGATTTAATAAAATTAAAAATATTATGAGCTTGGCTATAATGCGCAGCGCCCCAAGGAGTCTAGAGACATAAGTTGCCCAGGGGTTTTTCTTCGCATACATCAAATAAGTAATGCCCGCAATGAGTATTGCCGCGGGTAAGAGCCACCATGCATTGGCTAAAAATACAAACGAAGGATCTCTCATAAACTTAAAACCTGCTGATAAGGAAGTAGAGTGGATATAATAAAAGGGAATGACTCAAGTAAGTAATCCACCATTTACTTGCAATACTTGTCCCGTAATATAAGTTGAGGAATCTGAGGCGAGAAAGACACAAGCGTTTGCGACATCTTCTGGACTTCCTCCACGTTTTAATGGAATGGCATCACGCCAAGTTTGGACTACTTTTTCATCTAATCCTGCGGTCATTTCTGTCTCAATAAAACCTGGAGCAACTACATTACAGCGAATGCCTCGAGAACCCAACTCAAGGGCAACAGATTTTGAAAAACCTATGATGCCCGCCTTTGAAGCGGCATAATTTGCCTGACCCATATTTCCTTTAATACCGACGACTGAAGACATATTGATGATTGATCCGCTTCTTTGTTTCATTAGGGGCCTGAATGCTGCTTTTACAGTATTAAAACAGGATTTTAAATTAATTTCCATGATTTCATCCCACTGTGATTCGGACATTCTCATCAATAGATTGTCTCGGGTGATTCCTGCATTATTGATCAAGATATCTAACTTTCCAAAATCGCGGACCACATCAGCAATTAATTCTTGGGCCGCCTCATAGTTGGAGGCATCTGATCTATAGCCTTTGGCATCTACACCTTTGGCTTTTAGTTCTGCAACTAAGCTTTCCCCTTGCTCCACACTGGACAAGTAGGTAAAAGCTACATATGCCCCTTGTGCAGCAAATGTATGGGCGATGGCCCTTCCTATTCCTTTTGAACCACCGGTAATCAATGCTATTTTTCCTTCTAATGCTTTCATGTTAAATTTATAATTTATGCTAAATTAAATAACAGAATTAATATACGACTATAATCGCTCATCTTAGACATTTTAATTGTTAACACTTAGATTTGCAAACGAAACGAATTAAAGCATTTATTAGTATTTAAAAAAATTATATGGCTTCACAATATGATCTAATCGTAATCGGAAGTGGTCCGGGAGGTTACGTAGCAGCAATTAGAGCATCCCAGCTCGGTATGAAAGTTGGGATAGTGGAAAAGGCAGAATTAGGAGGTGTTTGTCTCAACTGGGGGTGTATACCCACTAAAGCACTGTTGAAAAGTGCTCAAGTTTTTGAATATATCAATCATGCAGCTGACTATGGGATATCCGTTAAGGAATCAACTGCTGATTTTAAAGGAATGGTCAATAGAAGTCGTGAAGTGGCGGATTCAAATAGTAAAGGAATTGAGTTTCTTTTCAAAAAAAATAAAATAGAAGTCATAAAGGGTCATGGAACACTTTCTAGAGGCAAGCAGGTAAAGGTGACAGATGCTGCCGGAAATACAACCAATTATGAGGCTAAAAATATAATTCTGGCTACAGGCGGACGGGCAAGAGAACTACCTAACCTACCGATGGATGGTAAGAAAGTGATTGGGTACAGAGAAGCCATGACGCTGTCTGAACAGCCTAAAAAAATGGTTATTGTAGGCACTGGAGCTATTGGTGTCGAATTTGCCTATTTCTACAATGCCCTAGGAACGGAAGTTACCATAGTTGAGTATTTACCCAATATCGTACCGGTAGAAGATGTAGATATTTCCGCAACATTGGCACGAAGCTTTAAAAAGAAAGGGTATCAAAATCATGACTCAATCAGAGGTCACCAAAGTAGATATAAAAGGGAAGGGATGTAAAGTAAGTGTTAATACCAAAAAAGGGGAAGAGATTCTAGAATGTGACATCGTATTATCAGCAGTAGGCGTGTCAACTAATTTGGAAGGTCTGGGGATCGAAAGTCAAGGAATCAAGACCGAAAAGGGCAAAGTAGTGGTTGATGAATATTATGCCACCAACGTCCCAGGAGTTTATGCCATTGGAGATATTGTTCAGGGGCAAGCATTGGCACATGTAGCGTCAGCAGAAGGTATTATTTGTGTTGAAAAAATCTCCGGGCAATCTCCGCAACCCTTAGATTATGGAAATATCCCAGGATGTACTTATTGTTCTCCTGAAATTTCTTCTGTGGGGATGACTGAAAAAGAAGCCCTTGCCAAGGGATATGAAATTAAAGTAGGTAAGTTTCCTTTTTCTGCGTCAGGAAAAGCAAAAGCTTCTGGTGCTACCGAGGGGTTTGTAAAAGTTATATTTGATGCAAAATATGGGGAATGGCTCGGTGCACACATGATTGGTGCGAATGTCACCGAGATGATTGGTGAAGCGGTGGTCGCCAGAAAGCTGGAAACTACAGGGCATGAGATTATAAAATCTGTACACCCCCATCCGACGATGTCAGAAGCCATAATGGAGGCTGCGGCTGATGCCTATGGCGAGGTGATTCATATGTAGCAAATTATAAATTTAGGGAGTCTTGTTGATGGGATTTAGAACCTATTCAGTTTCGTTGAATCGAGAGAAGTGGGTGTGAATTGTACTGCTTTAGGAGATCTATTAGGATCTTGTTTGAGAAGTTAATAATAATTCAATGTTGAGGCCTCAAGGACCGGATGTATTTTCTTGTCATTTGAGCCATTCGATTAAGCGCATAATAATTCTTTTAATTCCTGAAATCTCAGTTAAGGTTCTTTTTTAAAGCATTTTTGGTGATGGGCATTGCGATATAGGAAGATTAATGCGTTCGTTGAAGCCGCCATAAAATTCTTCATCTCAAAGGGGTTAAATTAAGCCAATGATAAAAGGCTTATGGTACACCTCTTATTGTTCGGTCATCGATGATGACTATTGATTTAATTCGAGAGTAACTTTTGTTTTATGCCCTTAAAAATTTATAGCAGTCAAGCCCAATCCTTTTTTTCATAAAAATAGGTGTTGAAAAAA
>CALSPM010000011.1 GCA_943788235.1 uncultured Cyclobacteriaceae bacterium | reverse complement strand
ATAATCCAACCATTGGTCTTGATTTTCAGAACCATAATAAGGTTTTTGGGGTTAACTTTAATCCTGTAGATAAGATAGTCGGATTCAACTATAAATTTAGACTGTTCAAAAAATGACAACCATTGTTAAAAATACAATATTAAGAATACTATTTATATCCGTAATAGTATTAGGAAGCTTCGAACTTCTATATACGTTTGGTTATCAAGGAGAACCTGTATACCGTCAGCAAAAAGTGAACTAATAAGGGTTAAATTATAAGAGAGTGTTTTAAACAGAGTAAACACTTAAATTTAACTACAATGGGAAAGAAGAGAAATGCAAGTTCATTAATTAGTGAACTAAAAAGGAAGACACGCAAGGCATATAATTCAGAAGAAAAGATCAGAATTGTAATTGAGGGTATTCGAGGTGAGTTGAGTATTGCTGAACTCTGTCGTAGGGAAGGCATTCATCAAGCAAACTATTACAAGTGGAGTAAGGATTTCATGGAAGCTGGCAAGCACAGGTTAAATGGTGATACCATGCGAGAAGCCAATACCTCAGAGGTTCAAGAATTAAAAGGGGAGAACGCCTCTTTAAAGGAACTTGTGGCAGATCTTTCACTAGAAGTGAGAGACTTGAAAAAAAACATTGGCTCACCCGAGTAAAGAGGAAGAAGTACATGCATTACAGTCAAAACGAAAAGATGGAGATCATCCGTCTTGTAGAGCAAAGTGATCTTGGTGTTATCAGAACTCTCAGGCAACTAAAAGTGAATAAAACTACCTTTTACAAATGGTATAATGGCTACCAACAGCATGGATATGATGGCTTGGCTCGAAGGTCTGGTAATAGGAAAGAAGTTTGGAATAAGATCAACTTAGCTGACAGAGATAAAGTGGTTGAGATTGCTTTAGAACGCCCTGAGTTATCATCTAGAGAGCTGGCATGGCATATCATAGATAAATACAGTTATTATATCAGTGAGTCGAGTGTGTATAGGATATTAAAGCTCAATGGTCTTATCACAACTCCTTCATTCAGGATTATGAGTGCCTCTGATAGTTTTCAAGATAAAACCACTTCAGTAAATCAGATGTGGCAAACAGACTTCACCTATTTTAAAATAGTTGGATGGGGATGGTATTACTTATCAACCATATTGGATGATTACAGTCGTTTTATTGTCAACTGGAAGTTGTGTGCCACTATGAAGGCAGAGGATGTAAAACAGACCTTGGATGAGGCTTTATTAGTCGCACAAACCCATGCTCCTCCAAAGTTACTATCTGATAATGGATCGTGTTACCTATCTATTGAATTAGCAGAATATTTAAATGATCGAAACATGAAACATGTACGAGGTCGACCGCTTCATCCACAAACTCAGGGTAAAATTGAACGATATCACAGATCAATGAAAAATGTAGTGAAACTGGATAATTATTACAGCCCAGGGCAGCTAGAGTCTAAAATGAAGCAATTTGTTCAGTATTACAACTATGAAAGATACCATGAGTCCATCAATAACCTTACTCCTTCTGAGGTCTATTATGGAACTGGAGAACGAAAACTTAGGCATAGGGAAAAAATCAAACAACAAACTTTAATTGAACGAAAAAAGCAGAATCAAATTAATTATTTAAATTAGTATCAACACTCGCTTAATTTATATCTGAAAAAGTCCACTTTTATTTGACGACATACACCCAATAATTTAGAAACATTTTTTATTACTTAAAAAATTTAGTTCTTTTGCGCTGATTTTATTAGACATTATGAAAAACATCAAACACCTCCTCTTCTTAGGTATTCTTAGTTCACTTATAATATTCATCAATTGTGGATGATAGTGATGATCTCGTTGCTGCTGATACAAATGATGGAACAGCAGATTCTGTTAAATACACATTTAATTTATTTGGTTCAGAGGGAGGAACTGTAATCTCTAATTGGGCCTCATTTGGAGAAAATGGTGCTAGTAGAAATAAGGGCAACTCCTCACATCGGTTATGCTTTTGTTAATTGGACAGGAAGTTCAACAAGTACTGATAATCCGTTAAGTGTAATATTGGATTCAGATAAAAGCTATACTGGTAACTTTGAAAAAATTGCCGTTAGCACAGATACTGATAAGGATGGCATAACTGATGATTTAGATATTTGCGATGATACAGTTGAGGGTGCAATAGTAGATGAAAATGGTTGTTCTGATTCACAAAAAGATACTGATGGTGATGGTATCAGCGACGATTTAGATACTTGTGCGGATACTCCCGAGGGTACTACTGTTGATGAGAATGGATGTGCTGTAACCTTCTTATATCTAGATGAAAATGGTATCACGATTAAAGCCACTGAATATGCAGTTGTTGGCGAAAGTTACGAGTTAAATGGTGTTAGCTATTTGATAGTAGATGAAACTGTATTAAAAGCTATGGTAACAGCAGGTGAAGATGTTACAAAAGTAGTTACAACCAATGTCACGGATATGACACAGATGATCGCATTTGATATTTATGATACCACTTTCAATCAAGACATTGGCTCTTGGGATGTGAGTAATGTGACGACTATGGAAGAAATGTTTAAATATGCTCAAGCTTTCAATCAAGACATTGGCTCTTGGGATGTTAGTAGTGTTATAAATATGAGTTTTATGTTTGACGAAGTTTTAGCTTTCAATCAAGACATTGGCTCTTGGGATGTGAGTAATGTGACGACTATGGAAGAGATGTTTGATACATTTCAAAATGGTACCTTCAACCAAGACATTAGTTCTTGGGATGTGAGTAGTGTTACAAATATGAGCGGGATGTTTTCTACAGACTCTTTCAACCAAGACATTAGTTCTTGGGATGTAAGTAATGTAACAGATATGTCCTATATGTTTAATTCTGGAATATCTTTCAATCAAGATATTAGTAGTTGGAATGTCAGTAATGTAACAGATATGAGTTTTATGTTTTATGGTGCTCAAGTTTTCAATCAAGACATTAGTTCTTGGGATGTAAGTAGTGTTACGAATATGAACCGTATGTTTACTGCTGCAAAAGTTTTCAATCAAGATATTAGTAGTTGGGATGTGAGTAATGTGACGGATTGCCAAAATTTTAGTAATGTCACAACCGCTTGGACAGAACCCAAACCTAACTTCACTAACTGTACCGAATAAGCCTCCTCAAAGGAGTTAATTAAAACATCTATACAACACTCTGACACACCCATAAAGGCTCTTAGAAAGCCTTATTTAATTGGAGGTACGTTATTCTTTAAATTATCTTGAGATATGAAAAAACTACGAGAATACGAACATTTCATTCTCATTTTGATTGGGTTAATTATGGTTACACTAGATTATATAAACTATAGTTCCATAGATGATTCAATAGGATTAGTATTTATCACTATAGGTTTAGTTATTCTGTTTGGAAAACGTATTTGGAAGAACAACAATCAATAGGTCTGCTAAACATCAATTAAGATATTTATTAACACTCTGACACACCCACAAAGGCTCTTTGAAGGCTTATTTAAGCTGAGGTAAATACTTTTATTTAGTTTTAAGTAATTAAATGGATAAGTACAAAAATATCTTAGCTGAAATAATCAAAGGCAAAACCCAATGGCCTGATTTAAAAACGGAATTATCGAAATATAACATTCACAAGGAAGATACCTCTGCAGGAAAGATTTTTGAAGTTTTTACAAAGTATTACTTCCTAACCGCACCTGAACATATTGGACAGTATGACAACGTTTGGCTTTACGATGACATCCCATTAAAAGTAAAAGAAAAGCTAGATTTAGGAAAGGTAGAATACGGGATAGATTTGCTACTCAAATCCTCTTCAGAAGAATATATCGCAGTTCAGTGTAAGTTTAAAAACGATGAAAGCAGTAAGCTAAGTTGGTCTTCAGATAAAATTGCTAATTTATTTGCCTATTGTCCAAAAGCAGACGGTTATATAGTCTCTTCTAACTGTGCTGATATAGATGATGTTTCGAAGTCAAGGCACGATAATTTCACCTTCATTGGTATTGGTGATTTATTAGAGACAGAACCATCAACTTTTGCAAACATCACTTCTCTACTCAATGATGAAAAAAATAGAGGTAACGAGAAAAATGGTTTACTTTTATCATTGATTCTACATAAATGTTTTGATACTGGTTTAATTTCTATCGACGATAATTACAGAGTTATTGTTTCATATAATATTGAGGATATCAATTTAAAGAAGTACTTAAATCCTTTTAGAGGCAAGAAAATTATGTTGCCACCAAGAAAAAAATATTATCCTGACAAAGAATTACTAAAAAAACATAGAGAAAAATTTAAGGACTATATTCTCTAATCTCTACTTACTCACAAGTGATGCAGCAATCACTACATAAGTCTGTGGAGGGTTTAAAAGCTTATGATCAGAGCGATAAGAGGAAGAATAATGCAGTGAATGGGTTGGTTTGATTTCTGAATTAAAAATATATTAAGCTACTCTTTTCCCGCTAAATAGGAATTATAATTCTATGCCTATACGTCTTCACAATAGCTTTAAAGCTTACTATATAGTACTCGAATCTGGGATGCATACAGCCGTTTTGAAGGAAATTAACAGTACTTGTGAGTGTTTCTCTAGGAAGGTGATATTGGAGGAGTTTGAGGCTTATTTTCAGGTGTTAGAAAGGGAGGTATTTCATGAGGTGTTAAGGTGAGGGTGATCGTTGATTTTAAATCAAGGCATAAAGAAATATCCCATTTTAATTCGACAATAAGTTTTGGTTAAGGGCTTTTTAAATTTGTGTGAAAAACTCCTGGATTGTGGTAATTATCGGATTTTTTTTTATATTTAATTTTTAAAATTTTACCAACTAAATAATTTAAAAATGAAAAAATTACTAATAATAATATCTATAATCTCGGTTAACTCTTTATTTGCTCAAACCACATTTCAACTTTGGAACTTCAATGCCAAAGAAGGTATGGAGGAATCAATTGCCCAGCTCGCCGAAGAGAATTGGGGAGATGCTAAGTTTAAGTCAGGTGGTATTCAAATTGAAAGAATTGCTCATGGAGATAATCCATGGTCACATAGGGTTATCCTCTTTGGAGAAGTGGGTAAAATCGGAAGAGTAGAAGGCGATCAGAATGACCCTGAATGGGAATTGTTTTTTGAAAAACTAAACCACTTTATTGAAGAATGGGGAACCTCATATGCAGGTAGATTTCTAAGCATTGAAGGTGGTTCATGGATTGATTATCCTTACGTTCAAATATATGATTTGAAATTGGATGATCCTATGGCATTTAAACTAGCTCATGACAAGTTAGTGAAGCAAACTTCAAAAACAAGAGGAAATAGACCCGTTGCATTTGGGACTTATGACATAGGAGGAGGTGAAAATATTTCACACTGGGTAGCCATTGGTACCACCGATTTTAGTGATCTTATCAGTCAAAAAGTATTAGATGATAATTATGGAAAAGAATGGGCTGAATGGTCAAAAACTAATGGTGGAGCCATATCTCCATCAAATTACACACTTCGGGTTCTTGCTGCTTATACGAATGAATAAAGAATAATTAACGCTATTCATATTTACAAATTGAAAATATTTTAAGGTATTTATGAGCTCCGAGACTTATGGTAATTCTCGGAGCTTTTTTAAGACCCACAAGCCTCATACTCAGGTTCATCAATGGAGCAGCTCTCTTCCTACGCATTCCAACTTGAGTTAATGTATTCCTAAACTTCATATTGGCAAACACATGTCCAGTTGAAATACTGATACACACCTAAAGAGAATTTATATTTTTTCTTATTATGCAGCCTCTTGACTTGCGTAGCTTAAATCCATTACACAAAATTAAATTGGACGAGGGCAATACCTTCTGGTGAGAATAATTTACCGAGGTTGGAGAATAATTAGTAACTTTAGATAACCAAACCAAACCATCAAGAATCACTTCAAACTCCTTATTTAATATTACCATTAACTATAAATCAAATAAACATGAATTTGTATGATAAAATTTTATTACCTGCACTAGTAAACTCTGCTTGTAAAGTTTCACCAAAAATGAAACAGAGGGAAAAAGTAATACCTCTAGCTCATGGTCGAGTACTTGAGATTGGAGTGGGATCTGGTTTAAATTTACCATTTTATAATACCGATAAGGTAGATGAAATTATAGGAATTGATCCTTCAGAGGAAATGTGGTCTAAAAATAATTTTAACCTTGATAAACTTCAATTTGAATTTATTAAAACGGGCGCAGAATCCTTACCATTTGAGGATAATTTTTTTGATTGTGTAGTGTCAACATATTCTTTATGCACAATACCAGATTATAATTCTGCAATGGAAGAAATAAGAAGAGTAATAAATCCCAAAGGGATTTTTATATTCTGTGAACATGGAAAAGCTCCAGATAAAAAAGTGGCAAAATGGCAAAATAGGTTAGATTCTATTTGGAGTAAATTTGGTGGTGGGTGCCATCTTAATAGAGATATTCCAGAAATTATATTTAATAACGGTTTTAAAATGGATCAAATGGATCAAATGTTTATTCCAGGATGGAAAATTGCAAGTTATGAGTATTGGGGAAAGGCAAAAGTATATTAAATAATTTTTTCAATGTATTTCTAGCTCAAAATTTGAGGAGATATCATAGTATTTGAAGAATTCACTGAAAGTGTAACACATTAGTAACTTTAAATAACCAAAATCAAGCGTAATGAAAAACATCAAATACCTCCTCTTTTTAAGTATACTTTGTTCACTTGTGTTGTTTACCAATTGTGGTGAAGAGGAGGATGAGAAAAAATGTGTCACTTGTACGAATCGATCGATAGGAGCTGAAGTAGAAGAAATTCCTTTTGGTTGCATAGGAGACGAGAACAAATATGGGGATATAAATGATCCAGACAGAAATACTTATTATACAGAAGCTGATTTGCAATATTGGGTAGACAAAGAAGGCTACGGTATATATGAATGTTATTGGGATTAAACTATGAAACACATCAAACACCTCCTCTATAACTTTGTAAGAAACAAATTACATGAGATTAGATACTCTTAAATGGAACGACCACACCTTCAAAAAGCTATCCAAAGAAGCCAAATTAATCTACTGTTTCCTAGAAGCACATTGCAGTACTGCAGGTTTTCTTCAAGCAGATGAATCAGACATCGCTAATGGCATTGGACTGGAGCGGAGATCGGGTCTTAATCCCTGCGGTAATGTTGTTGTTCTCGCTATGAGAGAACTAGAAGATTCAGGCTTTATCGCACTAGGAGATTATGACTTTATCTTAATCAAAGGAACGCATAAAAAGCGAGCGCATGGAAAGCTTAAGGTCAGTGATAAGGCTAAGGATTACTATAGGGTTGGAATCCTGAAATCGGGTATGCATACAGCCGTTTTAAAGGAGATTAATAATACTTGTGAGTGTTTCTCTAAGAAGGTGATATTAGAGGAGTTTGAGGCTTATTTTGAGGTGTTAGAAGGGGAGGTATTTCATGAGGTGTTGAGGTGAGGGATACTGTTTGATTTTAGATCAGGGCATAAAGGAATGCCGAAGCGATATCAAGATTAATCAAATTTATACGCACATAACTTCGGTAAATTTGAAAAATATATAAAGTCCTCTGACGATTTAAAATTTTTCTAACTTCGCACAAAAGGGAAATAAACGTAATATGTATATTTCTTCGTTGTACATAATGCAAAAAAAGACAGTCAGAATCTTAACAAGAAGTGACCTGAAATAAGAAACATATGGATCAACTGGACAGACAATCGAGCTGAATCGTGCTTTTATCGTAGTACACCGAATTACAGATATTTGCAAGGGTCATTAACAAAAAAAATCCACTAATCAATGGCAGATAATAACTCCGAAATAAATATTCATATTCCTAAGTCTTTAACTGGCCTAGTAGACATGATCGGTCAGCATAAATCAGAAACTCCCTGTCATTTTATGGCATTACCCAACTCAAAAGTGGAATTAATGTTCCTAATGGAGGGTAGCGAATTTGAGAGCTTTCATATTGACGCACATAAAAGTCAGTTTTTACCAAATGATTCGAATCAGTTTGTGATGGCATTTTCGAGCCAAACCCTTCCCGTTCAAGCTAAATATAGGAGGCTTAATGCCATCAACGTGGTAATGAACCCTGTGGCTGCTTTGGCTATTTTAGAAATCCCAGCAAAAGAAATCAAGGACTTGCACATTGAGCCAACAGCATTAGGGAATTTAAATCAATTAAGAGATGAATTGACCAATCTCGAAACATTTCAACAACGAGCCCACTACCTGGAGAAGTTCTTATATAACCGATTATATACTTCAAAGCACTTTAAAAAGACCCAAAATTTAATTGACAATGTCAAAATACTTCACATAGGTTGTTATTCATCCTTCTTAGAAACAGAAATGAATTTAGATAAAATCTATTATTCCAGATCTCATTTCCACAGGCTCTGCAAGGACTGGCTTGGAGTCACGTATGATGAATACAAACTTCATAAGAAGTTTCGTAAGGCTATGTATGCAATCAACCATGATAAACTCTCCCTTACAGAAATCGCTTACGGCCTTGAATTTTATGATTCATCTCATTTAACAAGAATCTTTAAGCGATTTACCGGATTAAGTCCCTCCGAATACAAGAATTCTAAAAAAGGTTTAATACCCGAATTTGTTTTAATAGAATGAGACACTCATACAAGTAAACAAATTATGGGGATTTTATCTTTGAAAATAAAATATGAAATATGAAATCATCTTATGTTTACCTCGTTTGTATCCTAATTCAATTCATCAATGGAGTTGGACTTTTATTAGGCATTTTTTTAGACCCTGTGGGTTTCTTGGAACCCTTTTTTAAAGGCGACTTGCATTCCGAAACGGGATCTTATCTGATTTTTTTCGTGCAAAGCGTTGTTGATGTTACTGCCGCACACATGATTGGGACTGGTCTATTGTTACTCGTTTTTAGGTCATTTCGACTTGAGAACGAAATTAACAGGAAAGTTTTTGCTGCTTTTGCTGCCTTTCATGGTTGCATATTACTTGTGGCTTTATATAATGAAATTTTTCAAGGTGGTGGACCCCCTCCATTTATCGGTGTACTACTGGTAATTCAAGCAGGTGTGTTATTATATGGGTGGAAAAAAGCCATAGATTAGATGAATTAAATATTGAATTAGAATAATGCTAGCGCTTAACAGCCACATATATTGCCAAGCCAATCGCACAATCCGAAGCTTGTCAAAGAGTGTGTCTGAGCCAACGCACAGACGAAGAAATATAAAGCACGAAAGCGTATCTCATCTCTGATTTATTATCATAAATAATTGCTTAGAACCTCATATTGATTCTGCTGATCCAAATTATCTTATATGTATAAGTAATTAGTGGAATGGGAGTTAACGTAATAAGTATATTTCTTCGTTGTAGCCAATAAAAAACTCGACCCATT
>CALSPM010000010.1 GCA_943788235.1 uncultured Cyclobacteriaceae bacterium | reverse complement strand
ACATACAGGTAATAACTATATGTAAATCGTAAAAGCACAAATTATGAAAATAAAAATTATCTTTTGGATTGCTGCAGTGGCAACATTTCTTCAAGCACTTCCATTGTATATCAGTATGTTATCTAAGGAATTTAAATTGATGTTAATTGGTGATGTTTTTGGAGAAAGTCCTTCTTCTGATGCCATAGTTATGTTTGATCAATTCGCACTTGTCGTTGGTTTACTCGCATTAGGATTTAGTTTTATTTGCATTGGTGCAACTACATTTAAAGATTTAGAAGTATTGAAACGAGTTTCATTTCTCTTATTTGTATTTTCTGGCTTTTTTGCACTTCCTGATTTAATCAGTTTAACTCAAGGGAATCCCACAGCCCCATTACCTGTAATTATATTAGGACTTACCAACATGGTCCTACTATATTTTGGACACAAAAAAGGAGTCGTTTAAACAGAAACTAATTGTCCTTGGAGAAACAAAAAAACCTAACTAAATTAAGTGGTAGTTTAGGTTCTGAATTAATTCTTAATTTCATAGTTTCAAATACGATTTTGAAGTAGATGAAAAATTCAAAAGTGTGTAATCAAACAAAAGTGGAGTCTTTAGCTATTTCTCACCCTTAAAATCATTTCTTCAAACATAGTCTTTGGCATCTTTGTAGAAGGGGGATGAAGCGTTACACTAATAAAATACCTTTATCTTTCTTGATTTTCCACCACTTGATTCTCCTGTCAAAGCCTTCATTACATTTTGTAACTAGGAATGTCTCCTTCTGGTGAGAATAATTCACTAAGGTTGAAAAAGTTTTATTAGTTTTAATTTGAAATATGAATCCTTTTAAAAACCCCTTTCGAAAAGCATTCTTTATCGAAATCTTAGTTGTAAGTGTGTTTTGTACATTTATGTTATTCCACTCTTGTTTTGGTTAGCAATAAGCCTACTTCTCACCCTTAAATGAAACGACCACACCTTCAAACAGCTATCCAAAGAAGCCAAGTTGATCTACTGTTTCCTAGAAGCACATTGCAGTACCGCTGGCTTTCTTCAAGCAGATGAATCAGACATTGCTAATGGCATTGGACTGGAGCGGAGATCTGGTCTTAACACCTTTGGTAATATTGTCGTTCTCGCTATGAAAGAACTAGAAGATTCAGGCTTTATCGACTCAAGGAGATCATGACTTTATCCTAGTCAAAGGAACGCATAAAAAGCGAGCGCATGGCAAGCTGAAAGTAAGTGATAAGGCTAAGGATTACTACAGAGTTGGAGTACTTAAATCTGGGATGCATACAGCCGTTTTAAAGGAGATTAATAGTACTTGTGAGTGTTTCTCTAAAGAGGTGATATTGGAGGAGTTTGAGGCTTATTTTGAAGTGTTAGAGATGGGGGTATTTCATGAGATGTTGGGGTGAGGACTAGTTGATTTTAAATAAGGGCATAAAGGAATGTCTATCGTTTTAATTCGACAGCAAGTTTTGGTCAAGACTGTAACCGTTTTAGTAGCGGTGATTGTCATATGAATGATTTGTGTATCTAACTCCTGAGGTGTGGTGACTCTAGGAGTTTTTTTGTACCTACTCATAAAAGTGTTAGATTGGTAGAAAACGAGTTTGTTACTTTAAAGGATTACTTAATGCATTGAAAATTAAATGTGATTAGATATGAAAGATAATAGCTTGCGTACTGGAATTAAAATTTGGATGCTCATCTTGTTGATTCTTACACAATCCTGTAATCAAGAGTGTGAAGACATTTTGTGTTTCACACCCCCTTCTCCATTTCTGTTTGAATTAGTAGATGAATCATCTAGAGAAAATCTATTTACTAATCAGACATTTGACCCGAAGGACATATTAATCATAAATCTTGATGATCAAAGCCACATTGATTTCTCATTTATTGATGAGGATGAGTATAACATCGTTCAAATAAACACGATTGGTTGGGAAACTGAAACCGTAAATTATGCTATTCAAATATCATCAGAAAGTATTTTTGAACTTTATGTTAATGCTCAAAGGTTGAGTGGTACTTGTTGTAATTATACGGAGTACAAAGAAATTAGAATTCAAAATGTAGCCTATGAATTAGACAAAATGAGTGGAGTTTATACGATACTGATACCTTAGGACTCTGAACTTGCTGATGATTTGGCAGCTTACTTAGAAAATCCTCTTGCAAAAGAAGAAGAAGATTGGTGATTTAAGACCCACAGGCCTCACACTCAGGATCATCGATGGAGCAACTTCCTCCTACGCATTCTAGTTTTAGTCTATGGATCTCATCCTTAAGATCTATAAACATATCACCAGTTAATTGATATTCTAACTATACTATTTCCTCTTCCTTAGTCATCTATCGATTTTTAGTGGTTTTCTTTTAATGACTTTATCCCCCAACTGAGTGTTACTCATTAAGGTTGGTAGGGAATGTCATAGTGATATCAAGACTACTCAAAATTTATACGCACGTAACTTCGGACCATTTGAAAAACATACAAAATCCCTCTGACGATTTAAATTTTTCTAACTTAGTACAAATGAAAAGCCTAGTAAGACTGAACCTTCTGCTGTTACTTTTTTCTTGCTCGAGTGAAGTGGATTATTCTTCTGTCCAATGGCTAGCCTGGGACAAAGACACAGTTTCATATTTTCCTGAACAATACTGGGAAAAATATAAAATACCAGAAGAAGCTGGTTGGTCAATCGAAAAGTTAAAGAAAGCCAAACTTTTTTGGGAACAATCCCAATCTTCTGCATTATTGGTCATTTATAATGGTGCTATTTTAGTCTCATGGGGTGAAACAGAAAGGCGATTTCTCTTACATTCTGCTAGAAAAAGTCTAGACAATATAATGTACGGGTTTGCCATTGACGAGGAACTCGTTGATTTGAATTCAACTCTTGAAGACTTGAATATAACTGAACAAACACCACTAACGACTCAGGAGAAGAGTGCTAAGGTTATTGACTTGATTCAATCAAGGTCAGGCATTTATTTCCCAGCAGCCTACGATATTAATAAAAATTCACCGAAGCGAGGCTCAGCAAAACCTGGACAAAAGTGGCATTACAATAATTGGGATTTCAATGTAAACGAAACTATAATAGAACAACAAACAGGAGTTCCAATTGAAGAGTATTTCAACGAGAAAATAGCTAAGCCACTCGATCTGCAAGATTTTAGATTGATGGATGTTTATGATCATAAAGAAGCAATTTCTCAACACCCAGCTCACCCATTTCGAATGAGTGCACAGGACTTAGGACGCATTGGACTATTGTATCTCAATAAAGGCAAATGGGAAAATAATCAACTCATTTCATCAAATTGGATAGAAGAAAGCACCAGAGCACATTCAAAACTTGAGAAGGGAGCAGTAGGTAACGGGAGTGATTATGGTTATTTATGGTGGATAAGTGATGATAGATTCAAATCTTTAGAAATGTATTATGCTTCTGGTTTGAATGGGCAAAGATTAAGAATTATACCAACAGCTGATCTAGTGGTGGTAAATCTGGTTAACACCTACAAACGTCATAATTTTGCAGAAAACGATCAACTGCAGCTATTAGATAAAATCCTTGCTGCACGTACGTCCGAACCTAAATCTAAGCCTGATCTTGAAAAAATGGAACCCTCAGTATCAACAAGTACAGAGTTCGATTCGATAGCAGTACACTTTCTTGGGACTTATGAAGCTCCCTGTAATTTCGATCCAGAAGTTGAAAAAATGAAGATGACGATACAGTACCAAGATGACGATTTAATTGCGAATATCGAATATGGAGGAACATATAATATGATTAAAGTCTCTGAAAACTCATATATCATGGAGGATATGGATTGTATTGAAGAAATGAGATTTCCAATGATCTTCTTCATAACTGAAGATGGAACAGCCGCATTTAAACTTGAATTGGCATTTGTTTTGGATAAAGTTATCTTTCGAAAAATTCAAAAGCAGGTAACAATGACTAAAATAAGACTGCGAACTGAGCCATTGAAAAAGGGAGCCCTAAATAGCAACTTCAACGCTTCTCATACTTAGACGTATTCTCTTTTTAGTAGGACGTTAGCATTAATCAACTCAAAGTCAAAAAAAAATGAAAGTCACAGCCGAAAAAGATGAAAAAGTCGCTAATATGATATTTGCATCCATTTATCCACTTTACTTAAATAGGTTGGAGAAGAATGGAAGAACCAAAGAAGAACTTAACCAAGTAATAGAATGGTTAACTGGTTTTGATAACGATGCATTACAAGCACTCATTGAAGAGAAAGTAACTTTTAGAAGTATTTTTTCAAAAAGCTAAAATACATCCTAACGCACACTTGATTAAAGGAGTCGTTTGTGGTTATCGAATTGAAGAAATAGAGGATGAATTTGAGCTGTATAAACAATGCAGACGTATGGAAAAGCTGATTGATGAATTGGCAAGAGGTCGTAAAATGGAAAAGATACTGCGAGTGGGGAATTTAAAATCAATTCAGAAACATCAATCTTAGTTTAACTCCCACAAGCCCCACAATTTGAATCACCAACAGAGCAACTCCCCTTTCAACTTCATATCGGCAAACACATACCCAGTTGAATCCACTGATACACACCTACAGAGAACTTATACTTTTTTTTCTTATAGAGCCTCTTTACTTGTGCGTAGCTTAAATCCATTACACAAAATTAAATTGGACTAGAGCAATACCTTCTGGATGAGAATAATTCACTAAGGGTGGAGATAGGTGTTCGCTAGTTTAAAAATTACCATTAATGTAATGCATCTATTTTTTTTTTGTGGATGATCTTGGAATTCATTTATTTTAGCTTTCATGACTATCAATCATTATGAAAAACTTCAAACACCTCCTCTTCTTAAGTATTCTTTGTTCACTTGTGTTGTTTACCAATTGTGGTGATAGTGATGATCCCGTTGCGGATGGTAGGCTGCTTCAAAAGCAACATTAAGCGATCACAATGCTTCTCCTTCAAGTGGAGGAGGTGCCGTTTCTCCTCAAGGGGGGGACATATGATGCAGGTACAACGGTTGAGCTTACAGCCACAGCTAATGTTGATTATACCTTCACAGGTTGGACAGGTGATTTTGCAGGGAAGTTCTAATCCTGTGACATTAACAATGCTAACCATGATCAAACGGTGACAGCAAATTATGAGTTTCACGATGCTGATGGAGATGGAGTTGGAGATAGTGTAGATAATTGTGCGGAAACACCAAGCGATGCTACAGCAGATGAAAATGGTTGTTCAAATTCAAATGAGATTTATCTAGATGAAAATGGAGTTACAATGAAAGCCACTGAAGATGCCATAATTGGTGAGATTTATGGTTTCAATGGTGCAAATTATTTAGTTGTTGATAGGGATTTACTTAAAGAAATGGTAATAAATCAAGAGGATGTAACTTATGTGGTTACAAGTAATATTACAGATATGACCTCTATGTTCGCTGAAACAGGATTATTATTTGGCAATATTAGTAGTTGGGATGTCAGTAATGTGACGACTATGTTCCAGATGTTAAATGGTACCACCTCCTTTGAGGAATGCTGCTATGGAACCGCTGAAAGGTTTAATCAAGATCTTAGTGCGTGGGATGTCAGCAATGTTACTAATATGGCTTATCTATTTTATGGTGCTCCATATTATGGAGGTATTGAAGGTTGGAACGTAAGTAGCGTATACAATATGCAAAATATGTTTTCGTATTGGTATGTGGGAGATGATGGGAGGGATATTCCTGCTATAAATATTGACTCATGGGATGTAAGTAATGTTTTACAAATGAGAGCAATGTTTGAAAGTGCGTATGACTTTAACACTGATATTAGTTCGTGGGATGTAAGTAGTGTTGGTGATGTTAAAAGAATGTTTAGAAATGCCACAGCTTTTAATCAAGATTTAAGTAGCTGGAATGTCGAAAATGTCGTCTTTTGTCCTCAAGTATTTGAAAATACAACCGCTTGGACAGAACCTAAACCTAATTTTACTAATTGCACTCCTTGACATCCACACTGTATACACTAGTAAAATACCTTCCTCTTTCTTGGTTTTCTACCACTAGATTCTCCTGTCAAAGCCTTTGGAGCATAACTTCGGATGAGAAGAAATCACTGAGGGTATAAAATATTTATTAGTTTTGATTTTATCAATGTTTCAATTCAAACATTGATGTATGTCGTCAAATAAAAGTGGACTTTTTCAGATATAAATTAAGCGAGTGTTGATACTAATTTAAATAATTAATTTGATTCTGCTTTTTTCGTTCAATTAAAGTTTGTTGTTTGATTTTTTCCCTATGCCTAAGTTTTCGTTCTCCAGTTCCATAATAGACCTCAGAAGGAGTAAGGTTATTGATGGACTCATGGTATCTTTCATAGTTGTAATACTGAACAAATTGCTTCATTTTAGACTCTAGCTGCCCTGGGCTGTAATAATTATCCAGTTTCACTACATTTTTCATTGATCTGTGATATCGTTCAATTTTACCCTGAGTTTGTGGATGAAGCGGTCGACCTCGTACATGTTTCATGTTTCGATCATTTAAATATTCTGCTAATTCAATAGATAGGTAACACGATCCATTATCAGATAGTAACTTTGGAGGAGCATGGGTTTGTGCGACTAATAAAGCCTCATCCAAGGTCTGTTTTACATCCTCTGCCTTCATAGTGGCACACAACTTCCAGTTGACAATAAAACGACTGTAATCATCCAATATGGTTGATAAGTAATACCATCCCCATCCAACTATTTTAAAATAGGTGAAGTCTGTTTGCCACATCTGATTTACTGAAGTGGTTTTATCTTGAAAACTATCAGAGGCACTCATAATCCTGAATGAAGGAGTTGTGATAAGACCATTGAGCTTTAATATCCTATACACACTCGACTCACTGATATAATAACTGTATTTATCTATGATATGCCATGCCAGCTCTCTAGATGATAACTCAGGGCGTTCTAAAGCAATCTCAACCACTTTATCTCTGTCAGCTAAGTTGATCTTATTCCAAACTTCTTTCCTATTACCAGACCTTCGAGCCAAGCCATCATATCCATGCTGTTGGTAGCCATTATACCATTTGTAAAAGGTAGTTTTATTCACTTTTAGTTGCCTGAGAGTTCTGATAACACCAAGATCACTTTGCTCTACAAGACGGATGATCTCCATCTTTTCGTTTTGACTGTAATGCATGTACTTCTTCCTCTTTACTCGGGTGAGCCAATGTTTTTTTTCAAGTCTCTCACTTCTAGTGAAAGATCTGCCACAAGTTCCTTTAAAGAGGCGTTCTCCCCTTTTAATTCTTGAACCTCTGAGGTATTGGCTTCTCGCATGGTATCACCATTTAACCTGTGCTTGCCAGCTTCCATGAAATCCTTACTCCACTTGTAATAGTTTGCTTGATGAATGCCTTCCCTACGACAGAGTTCAGCAATACTCAACTCACCTCGAATACCCTCAATTACAATTCTGATCTTTTCTTCTGAATTATATGCCTTGCGTGTCTTCCTTTTTAGTTCACTAATTAATGAACTTGCATTTCTCTTCTTTCCCATTGTAGTTAAATTTAAGTGTTTACTCTGTTTAAAACACTCTCTTATAATTTAACCCTTATTAGTTCACTTTTTGCTGACGGTATACAATTAAGAATACAAAGTAAAAGCTTATGATCAGAGCGATAAGAGGAATAACAATGCCGTGAATGGGTTGGTTTGATTTCTGAATTAAAAATATATTAAGCTACTCTTTTCCCGCTAAACAGGAATTATAATTCTATACCTATACGTCTTCACAATAGCTCTAAAGCTTGTCTAAACATGGCTCAAATCTGGGATGCATACAGCCGTTTTAAAGGAGATTAATAGTACTTGTGAGTGTTTCTCTAAAGAGGTGATATTGGAGGAGTTTGAGGCTTATTTTGAGGTGTTAGAAAGGGAAGTATTTCATGAAGTGTTAGGTGAGGGTGATCCTTTGTTTTAAATAAAGGCATAAAAGGAATGTCCAATTTTCGTTTCGACAATAAGTTTTGGTCATGAGCTTTTAGAATTTGTGTATAAAACTCATGGGATTGGTGTCTCAGAAGTTTTTTTTATATTGTGGTTTAAATTTTTACTAACCAAATAAAAAAATGAAAAATATACTATTCTTTCTTTTAGTGATAGGAACGTTGTCTGTACATGGACAAACACATATGATGCGAGCTTACGTTTTAGAGGACGGTCAGGAAGCTGCATATTTAGAAATGGAAAAAAATTGGCAAATAGCTTCACAAGTCATGGTCGATAATGGGATTTTCGTACAATGGTCAGTTTGGAAACGAACTCCGAGAAAAGATGACGAAAATTGGGCACACTATTACGTTTTTAGCAGGTGGACTAAAGAACAGATTGAAAATCCAAAAGATATGCCTTGGGAGGATATTTATAAGTCTTTTAAAAATAAAAGTAAAAAGGCTGTAGATAATATGCTTTCAAATGATGGTATTATCAAGGAGATTAGACAAATGAAATATAAAGGAGTAGCTTCAACGGGATGGCTAGGCTTAGAATGGGAAATAGGAGATAAGGCTTATTTTCACTACATGACAGAAAAAAATAAAGACTTTGTCGATTATGAGAATTCATTGTGGAAACCTGTAGCTCAACAGCAAATACTTGATGGGTATAGAAAGTTTTGGGGGCTATTCGAAATCACTGAAAAAAATGAAGCTATAAAAGAGATTGATTTTACCCATCTAGCATTTAATTTTTTCACGGATATGGAGAATAATCAACAACTACCTGAGCAAGATTTCTTATCAAGAAAGTTATGGGAAGGGCTTGAAAATTCTCGACATATGTTGCCCGCAGAGGAACTTACTTTAGTTTACTCCACCTTTTAATTTGAGATTAAAAAAGGCTTTTTAAACTCCTGAGGTGTGATGTCTCAGGAGTTTTTTTATATGCTCAGAAAATTGTTAAATTACTATCTCAAAATATTTATCAACCTAAATAATCAAAAAAATGAAATACTTATACTTTACCTTGATTCTTTTCCTATCAATGACTTTCACCGTAGCTCAAAAAAAAAATAGTAACGGATTCGGTCCTTTTGAGGGTCAAAAAATAATGCTTGGATCCCAAAAAACAGTAGATATTTTTAACAACATTGATAAAGCTTGGTTAGAAAGAGACTATCAAACATTAGAATCACTACTAAGTGAAAAATTAACTTGGAAAAGTGCTAATGGACCATCGGGAGTTGATGCAAAATCATTTATTGAGTGGACTAAAAAGGATTATCAAGATATTAAAGCAGCTGGAAAAGATTGGGGATGGAATACGGTTTATGCTTTTGCTGTAAAACCAACGTCATCAATAGATCCAAAGCCTGACAATGAATACGGTGAGTGGGTCAATGCTCAATTTACTGGGAGCGATGGAAATACGTATATTGATTGGTACCAAATTTATAAGGGGAAATTGATTAATACCTACAGTGCCAAAGCCCCAAACTAGTTTTATTGATTTGTCGCAAGGCTATCTCAATTATTTAATAAATTAGGAAAAGGTCCATGAAATATAGCTTCAGGACCTTTTTTTATGACCCACAAGCCTCACACTCAGGATCATCAATGTCGCAGCTTCCTCCTGCTTGACTTGTGCGTAGCTTAAATCCATTACACAAAATTAAATTGGACTAGAGCAATACCTTCTGGTGAGAATAATTCACTAAGGATGTAAAAAAGTTATTAGCTTTAAAAATGAAGCAAAAGCATATAGCTATAATCTTTTTAGTCATTATTGTTTCTTTAGCTCTTTTTAGTCTTGCTCATATTTATTATGGACTGAAGAACAGTAAGGAATACAAAAAACAAAAAGTTGTGCTTATTTCTCACCCTTAAAATCGTTTCTTCCAACATAGTCTTTGGCATCCTTGTAGAAGGGATGATGACTAATTATCTAAATATTGCGGAATAAAACTCAGTTAGGAGGAAAATTTACGCGGTACTCACCTCACATTAAAGACCTTTAAACACTAAAGAATAGGTACACATAACACCAATGATGTGAACCTATTTTATACCCTTGAGGTAACACCCTTCATTGCTGATTGTGTCTGAGCTTCCCTTCAATTAATTAAATGATTTGTACTATCCTGAGGTAGACAACCTTCCTTGATACCGCTCCTGTAGTACTCCGCTTTAAGTGAGTGCAATAATACCGCCAACCCCTCGCCACTGCCCTTACTTGTGTCTCATCGCCGAAGCTACTACGACACCACTATCAAATGCAGCGCCATAAATGCAACAAGCCCTACTTGGAGTGGCATAAGTGAAGCAGATTTATATTGGGCGCTGCACAGCGTTGCGGCGCAGTCGCTCACCAATTTGGAGTAATTGTAATTCTTAATTTTTTTGTGTACCTCTGTATCAATCCTTATCCTGCTGTATTCAGCCGTTCTAAGTTCTCGCTCCAGAGGTAAACAAAGGTATTAACAAGGTAATTCCACCAAATAGCTAATCGTCACCACCACACCATCTGCACAGCATCCCAAGCATAAAACCTGTTAAATTATTCCGCTGCAATTAGAGCAAGTTTACATTTATGTCACAGCATTAGAGAGCGTTGTCGAGCAACTCCGACCAATGAAACCCAAATAAGAACAGCACCTCTGGCTTGTCACTATTATTGCCTTCCCTCAAACCGTAGCACCACAGGAGCAGTGCCAACTTATGCTGTTTCCCAAATGCTAAAAAAATGATTCAATTGATCTCACTCCCTCAGACACAATCAGCAATGAAGGGTGTTACTTTAAGGGTATAAAATAGGTTCACATCATTGGTGTTATGTGTACCTATTCTTTAGTGTTTAAAGGTCTTTAATGTAAGGTGGTATCGCGTAAATTTTCTGCCTTATTGCACAGCTAGATCCACGAGAACCAACCCTCCAAAACTAAAATCAACCGCTTCGCGGCAATAAATAGTTAAATAGTTAAATGGTTAAAAAGACCGGACAGCGCGAACCCTGAGTGAAAAGCTACCGGAGTTGCTGGCCTGGACTCCATTAATGAAACTCTGCAACCACGCATCTTCCCTACCGTACCCCGTCGAACTCCAATAGTAGCCACTAAAACCGCCAATTTTACCTTTGTTTAAATACATCTTATTTAGCTCATCTTTACTGGGTAAATACCAATCATCATATTTAACCCCACCCTCTGTAACACTGTAATCGGCACATATACCAGCAGCATAAATATAACTTCCTGCAGTACCCCCGTGCGTGCTGATAATCTTATTGGTATTGCCAAGCCCCTTGCCTAGCTCCGTACCAGTAGCTCCTACGAACACTATTTTAGTGCGCCAGCTCCTATCCGATGACTCATCATTGACTGCCGCAATCAGGCCATGGAATTCTCCGGAGACATATCCAGGATCGCCACTTTTTAAGATATATGCTACGATACCTCCCTTATACTTTGTGCCAACGGAAATGGCAGTGGTTCTAAAACTAACCTCAGCTCCATAAGCCGTACCTACACTATTGGTCGCATAAGCACGCGCATAATAAGTCGTTTCTGAAGTCAAATTTGTCAGACTACTTGTAAAGGTGCCTGTCCCTGTACCATTACTCGTTTTACTTCCCGATATGGTGGGACCCTTACTCGGACCCCAAACCACTCCTCTTGCTGTGACACTGGCTCCCCCATCATTACTGATCGTGCCCCCACTGCTCGCGGAAAACTCAGCTATCGAAGAGATTGAAGTAGTGCTGCTTAAAGTGGGCACTACAGTGGCAGTGGTTCTAAAACTAACCTCAGCTCCATAAGCCGTACCTACACTATTGGTCGCATAAGCACGCGCATAATAAGTCGTTTCTGAAGTCAAATTTGTCAGACTACTTGTAAAGGTGCCTGTCCCTGTACCATTACTCGTTTTACTTCCCGATATGGTGGGACCCGTACTCGTACCCCAAACCACTCCTCTTGCTGTTACACTGGCTCCCCCATCATTACTGATCACTCCACCACTACTTGCAGTAGTCGCTGTTATCGAAGAGATTGAAGTAGTGCTGCTTAAAGTGGGCACTACAGCGACTGTTTTAAAACTAACCTCAGCTCCATAAGCCGTACCTGCACTATTGGTCGCATAAGCACGCACATAGTAAGTCTTACCTGGAGTCAAACTTGTCAGACTACTTGTAAAGGTGCCTGTCCCTGTACCATTACTCGTTTTACTTCCCGATATGGTGGGACCCTTACTCGTACCCCAAACCACTCCTCTTGCTGTTACACTGGCTCCCCCATCATTACTGATCACTCCACCACTACTTGCAGTAGTCGCTGTTATCGAAGAGATTGAAGTAGTGCTGCTTAAAGTGGGCACTACAGCGACTGTTTTAAAACTAACCTCAGCTCCATAAGCCGTACCTGCACTATTGGTCGCATAAGCACGCACATAGTAAGTCTTACCTGGAGTCAAACTTGTCAGACTACTTGTAAAGGTGCCTGTCCCTGTACCATTACTCGTTTTACTTCCCGATATGGTGGGACCCTTACTCGGACCCCAAACCACTCCTCTTGCTGTGACACTGGCTCCCCCATCATTACTGATCACTCCACCACTACTTGCAGTAGTCGGTTTTATCGAAGAGATTGAAGTAGTGCTGCTTAAAGTGGGCACTACCGCTGGACAAGTCCCCCAAGTAGGCACACCGTTACAAAACACTAACGTCTGAGCCTGATTCCCTGGTAAACTGGTACCTGGTGCAACTACCACCCATGCAGTGCCATTCCAGTAGGTTATTTGACCTGTAGCGGTACCTGGTTTTAGTACTGATGCAGTCACAAATGCCGTTGTGGCTACCTTTGTAGAGTTATCTCCCGAGCTTTGTGTAGTTGCGGTGGTAGCCGTGTTGATCGTACCATTTATATCTCCCGAAAAGGTGGTTGCAGTTGCGGTGCCTTTAAAGGTTGGATCTTTTAGCGGGGCTTTTAAATCTAATGCCGTCTGTGTGGCCGTGGAAACTGGCTTTTTTGCATCGCTCGTATTATTCACATTCGTCAAACCTACCATCGTCTTGTCAATACCTGATACCGTACCTGTGAAGGTTGGATCTTTTAGCGGGGCTTTTAAATCTAATGCCGTCTGTGTGGCCGTGGAAACTGGCTTTTTTGCATCGCTCGTATTATTCACATTCGTCAAACCTACCATCGTCTTGTCAATACCTGATACCGTACCTGTGAAGGTTGGATCTGCTAAAGGTGCTTTTAGGGCTAAACCAGGCACAGTAGGCGCCGTAGCAGTACCTGCAAGGTCTCCAGCCAATTGTATTTTTCCTGCGGCTGTGGCACTTGCATCAGCTACTCCTGAAGCAGCTATTGCATCTACATAGGTCTTGACCGCTTTTTCGGTAGGGAATAAGTCATCTGAATTGGTAGCCAGCGTACCATCGGTTGATTTATTGGCAGCTGATTCTTTCAAATCTAGCGCTACCTGTGCGGCTGTTGATATTCCCTTATCAGCATCACTGGTATTTTCTACGTCGGTCAAACCTACCATTGTCTTGTCGATCCCTGATACGGTACCTGTGAAGGTTGGTGATGCCAATGGTGCCAGCTTGGTAAGATCGGCACGAGGTCCTGCCACATAACCCATCGAAGCAATACCTGCAGAGTCTAGTTGTGCGCCTGTTTCTGGGGTTGAACGGCTCCATTTAGCCGTATCTGTAGCCGTGATACTTGATGCTACTGAGGCGATGAATAAGGGATCAGTTTCAGTCACTGTAATTTCACCTGTGATGCTTTCTGCTGTTTGAGCATGTAAAGCATAGGGAACACTCAGTAGCTGACTGGTGCCTGTGATCGTGTAGTTCGTGCCTCCTGTGGGATCGGTTTCGGTATGGATGAAATAAGGCCCCTTACTCCAATCAATAGTAGTCAGTGAACCTGAAATCACAGTTCCAGCACCTATTTCAATGCTGAACAAACCATTGTCATTAGTAGTAGGTGCTTGGGTTTCTACAAAGACCGCATCACCTGATACGGATCCTTGCAGTAGGCTGATCTGTATACCTACCTTTTGATTTATCTTCAACGCATTGGCTGCATCTCTGACTACCGCTTGGTAGCTCATCTTTTGTGGAACTTGTGCCCACACCACATTGGTCAATAGTATGGCTACAAGGAATAAATAGATTTTGTTCATGGTAGATTAATTTTTAATAATTCTAAAGGTTTTGATCAATGTTTTCTCGTCTTGGATACTCAATAGATAGCTACCTACCTGCTAGGTCTTTCATATCTAGTTGAGTTTGAGCTCCCTGCAAGGATTGACTGTCCCATAATTTGCCCTGTAAATCGTAGAGCTGGTAGGTCAATGATTCGTTCTTGTAATTATCGATCTTCAGGGTGAGTATCTCTTGGGTAGGATTGGGATAAGCTACTAGCTCTAGTTTGATGGCTGCGATTTCTACTCCAAGTAGCGCGAGTGATATCATAGGTTTGTTGTACGCCTTGAACTACTGAGCCATTGCTGCCTGCATAAGTAGAATATGCCATTTGACCCACTGAAAAGCTGGAGCTTCCTGCTGTGCCTGAGGCCTCTCCTCCTGTAGTAGAAAAGCCTTGTTGAGCGTGTAGTGATATGCTGAAATAAAAAGTGATTATTAGGATGGTTAATTTCATTTAATTGCTACATAACGATATTGTTAAAAAAAATAAGTTGCTAACTTAGACCATTTAAAATTAGTAAGTAGAATTACTTTTTATTCGAAGATTGAATTATCAATAAGTTGAAACTTTGCAATCACGAGTTAATTACGTTAACTCCAATACTACTAGTTACTTACACTTATTTTCAAGTTGAATAAAAATCGTAAATTTAAATTTGAAGATAATTTTGTCTGATCTTGTCAAAGTCTTGTTGGCAATGAAAATCAATGTCTATTCATAAACTTCTAGAGATGGCTGACAAAATAATCAAACCAACCCATTCACCGCATTGTTCTTCCTCTTATCGCTCTGATCATAAGCTTTTAAGCCCTCTACAGATTTATGCAGTGATTGCTGCATTACTTGAGAGTAAGTAGCACCTGACTCAAAGGCTGAAGAGCAGAAACCACTGCGCAGGCTATGCGCTGTATATCCTCACCAAAAAGTAAGTTCACTAACTTTTGTAACGACCTTCTGGTGATGACCTCCTCAGATTCTACATCTCCCCTTCTAAATGATCGAAACAAATGCTCATTAGCTTGCCGTGGAAACCGCTCAAGATAACGCTCTAAGGCATGAGTAGGACATATGGAGGACTTACTCTTTGGGAAGCCACTTCTCTCCCACCTCTCCAGCTTTAAGATTCTTTGATTTATACAGTTTAAGAATATAGCCACCCTCCTCTTTTACAAAGTCATTTACTCGTAGGTTTTGGATCTCTGATACACGAAGTGCAGCCATCCAACCAAGTGTAACAATTGTTTTATCTCTAAGTGCCTTTTTAGTACCTAATCTAGTGAGCTCATCACTCACTCTAATAAGATGATCTTTTGATATGGGCTTACTGTGCTTAGTGACTCACTTGATGATGATTACGATCATTCAGCGTATTTTTTAGCCCTTGCAGAGTTTCTTTAAAATCAGATGTACTGAAAGGCGAGATCATTCCCCTATGAGCATAATGCAGAGAATCCACCTTTCTCTTTATAGTTGAGAACTTAGCACCTCTTGATACCAATCTAAAAATATAGGCTAATGCCAGATCTCTAGGTATTGGTAATGCGTAGTAAGCTGTGATTTCTTGAAACTCTTTTAAGTGTGCCGCCTCTAGTATTCTGGTATTTAAAGCACGTGAATTTCTCTTGATTGCAGTGATAAACGCAGTGTCAACTGCGAAGTGTTGTATTGTTGCTATAGCCTCCATAGTATTTTAGGTTTAGGAGATTTTGTGTACGCTCTTGTGTACGCTATACATAAAAAAAGCCTTTTACACACTGTAAAAGGCTTTAATCGTAGTCCGTAGGGGAATCGAACCCCTGTTACCAGGATGAAAACCTGGCGTCCTAACCCCTAGACGAACGGACCATTTTCTACAAATCGACCAAATATCAAAGTTTTTTTGAACGTCTTCTGATTTTTCGAGTGGCAAAGATAGAGTTCTCATCATTATTTGCAAATAAGCATTCATTTTTTTAATTGAATTTTAAAAAATTCAATCATGAAGCCAATAAAGACATCAAAGAACCACTTCATCGAGTTATTCATGAACTTATTTTACCATGACTCATTATGATGTGGGACCTGTCACCAAATAAAGTTAAAAAGCCCGCATAACCGATTTTAGCCTATGTTATTATTCAAATAAGCCATTAATTGAAAATCAATTTTATTCAAAATCAATTACTCGACAAAGAAGTTGTCTTCAAAATCATAAAATACTTGAAGGGTAGTTTGTATGGACGTCAACTAATGATAACTTTGCGCACTGAAAATGCATACTGGGTTAAAGTTATAAAAATGTCTAAAACAAAAATCGCAATAAATGGATTTGGCCGAATCGGCCGACTCGTCTTCCGTGTAGCAGCACAGAACGAAAATACAGAAGTAGTTGGAATCAATGACCTCATTGATGTGGAATATATGGCTTATATGCTAAAATATGATTCTACGCATGGTAACTTCAAAGGGGAAGTATCCGTTGAAGAGGGTAAGTTAGTTGTTAACGGCAAAGCCATTCGTGTAACTGCTGAACGCAATCCTGCTGACTTAAAATGGGGAGAAATAGGAGTAGATTATGTGATCGAATCTACAGGACTTTTCTTAAGCAAAGAAGCGGCCAAAGGTCATATCAATGCAGGTGCCAAAAAAGTAGTTATGTCTGCGCCATCTAAGGACGATACACCAATGTTTGTCATAGGAGTCAATCACACCGATTATCATCCAGATATGCAGTTTGTGTCTAACGCCTCTTGTACTACCAATTGTCTGGCACCTATCGCAAAAGTACTCAATGATAATTTTGGTATTAAGGAAGGCCTTATGACAACAGTGCATGCAGCTACTGCTACCCAAAAAACGGTAGATGGTCCTTCCATGAAAGACTGGCGCGGTGGACGTGGTGCTTATCAAAATATCATTCCTTCTTCCACAGGAGCTGCTAAGGCGGTGGGTAAAGTCATTCCTACTTTAAATGGAAAATTAACTGGTATGTCTTTTAGGGTACCTACAGCTGATGTCTCCGCAGTTGACTTAACGGTAAATCTTGAGAAACCCACCAGTTATGAAAAAATATGTGCGGTCATGAAAACGGCTTCAGAGGGAACCATGAAAGGAGTTTTAGGCTATACCGAAGATGCTGTAGTGTCCAATGACTTTTTAGGAGATGCCAGAACTTCTATTTTTGATGCTGGTGCGGGCATTCAATTATCTCCTACCTTTGTCAAGGTGGTTTCATGGTATGACAACGAATGGGGTTACTCATCGAAAGTAATTGAATTGGTCGAATACATGGCTTCAAAATCATAAAACAACTTATAAAAAAAGTCGCAAACTAGAGAGTTGCGGCTTCTTTTGTCTATTTTATTTTATGCTTGAGCCAGATAAGCTCGTATTGATTCAATGGGAGTTTTCATCGAGACCTTCCGTCTTGATCTCAATAATATGATCTTCAATATCTGAAAGCATCAAATGCTCAATGTTATCGATATCCTCAGATACTTTACATACCTCCAAATATTCAATATCGTTGATGGCCGCTTCCTCCCCAATCAAAGCCTCCAACATCAAAAAAGTGGCACCCATATAATGCTCTTCGATCTCCTCATTAAAATCATCAAAGCACACTTGGATCCCGACCGAATCTGGATACGCATCATGCAGCAAAGGGATCATAATGACCTCTTGAGGATCAAATGATTGATCCTCATAATTAATGACTACCGGACCCAATTGTGCAGGTTTGAAAGCAATAACCTCCCAATCCTCCATGGAAGGTGCGGCGGCTACAAGTTCCCTTACCTGCGGAAAAAAATCCGGATCCCCTGCCGCACTGATGATTAGTGCACCGCGATGATCTCCTTCATCTCCTCCGATTTCAAAGAAAATCTGATCACAAAACTTGTTCAACTCAAACTGCATTTCATCGACCGCTGCATCTCGCAACTCAGACTTAATTTCTCCAAGAGTCAAGTAACGAGACTGGTGCTTCAAAAACCAATTCCAAAAATATTCAGCTGCATGCATCAGGCAATATTGGTGTAAACGGCTTGAACATCGTCATCTTCTTCGATTTTATCGAGCATTTTTTCAATTTCAACCATCTGATCCTCTGAAAAAGATACCGGTGTGGTGGGAATTCGTTCTAACGAAGATTTATTTACGGCTACATCAAGATCCTCCAATGCACTTGATAGGCTACCAAAAGCCGTATAATCTCCCGTCACATAGACCTGACCATCGTGTTCCTCAATTTCTTCAAGTCCAGCATCAATGAGCTCGAGCTCTAACATTTCTAAATCAATTTCTGCTGCTTTTTCAAACTCAAATACGGCTTTACGCGCAAACATAAACTCCAATGAACCCGACGGGGTAAAGCCCCCCCCTGCCTTACTGAAATAGGACTTAATATTAGCTACGGTTCTATTATTGTTATCCGTCGCACATTCGATAAATACCAAAACACCATGTGGCCCTTTCCCTTCAAAGGTAACCTCGTCAATAGCCTCTGCATCTTTACCAATGGCGCGTTTAATGGCATTGTCAATATTATCTTTAGGCATATTTTCAGCCTTGGCATTTTGAATCGCAGCCCGCAGTTTGCTGTTCATCTCAGGCTCGCCCCCACCTTCTCTTGCTGCCATCTGGATGGCTTTAGCTAGTTTAGGAAAGACCTTGGACATCTTATCCCAACGCTTTTCCTTTGCGGCCCTTCTGTACTCAAATGCTCTTCCCATTTTTTTACTTATTTAATACAAAATAAAATAAAGTCCCATTTAAATTCAACGTTCCTTCAATTTGAATTGAAAATTTAAAGCAATACCAATCAACACCAAGAGAATCCCTATGTAGGTCAGTAGATTGAAATACTCATTAAAAAGCATAAACCCAAAGATCAAGGCATACACTACCCCTAAGTAATCAAAAATAGCTACCTTAGAAACTTTGGCCTGTTGATAGGATTTAGTCATGAAATATTGAGCCATCTGTGTGGTAATGCCTACCATTAATAAATAAAACCAAGCCCAACCTTCCGGTTGTACCCATAACCACAAGGAACCTATCAAGGATATGGGAAGTACCACTAGGGGGAAGTAAAACATGATCACCAATGGATGTTCTGTTGCACTTAATTTTCTCACCAGATTATAGGCCACGCCACTAAAAAAGGAAGCTAAAATACCCAGAAATAAATGGGTCCCAGAGATCCGCGCATCAAAACCTTGGATGATCAGGATGCCTACGAAGCTCAATACAAAAAAAGCAATCTGAGCTGGGTGAATTTTTTCTTTCACCAAATAAACCCCAATAAGGGTCGTGAAAATAGGAGTTAAGTTCGTCAAGGTAGAAGCCGCCGCTAACGGAATTTCATGAAGTAAATAATAATTGAGAATCAAGGCGGTGGCACCTACCGCACCACGCGCAGTCAATAGCGATCTTTTATTACCAAAAATGGGAATTTTTTTGGGGAGTAAATAAGCTAAACTCAAGGTCAGGGATATTACGGCACGAAAAAAAACAATCTCAATGGCCGGAATATGGGGAATATACTTCACAAAAACTTTCATTAAGCTAAAGGCCAATGTCGCCAGCAACATATAACGAACACCCAAGGGAATTTTCATTTGTATCTTATTGTAATCTAATAGATTAAAAACTCATACTTAGTATCACTTAAATCTAATTATCACCAGAAATAAGAGCCTCTGAAATTAAAATTTTTAGTTCTATTTTTCTAAAGCCTTATTTGCTTATCCTGGAAATTATAACTAAAAAAATGAAAATTATTTTTTTAAAAACATTTATTAAATCGTTCATTTTAAATTAAAAGGTATTTTGATTTATCAAAGAATTCAAATTCAGAATAAATATTTATAATATTGGATAATGAGACTTGAAAATAATTTAGATTGTGAAATCTTAGCATGAAAAAAAACAACGATTCTACTCTCACCCAAATTTCTAAGCATTTAAATTTTTCAATATCGACCGTTTCCCGTGCTTTAAATGGTCATTCCAAGAAATATCGCATCAGTGAAAAAACCACAAAAATTATTATTGACGCTGCCAAAAAATTTAAATATGAGCCAAATGAATTAGCCAGAAGTTTAAGGTTAAAAAAATCTAATACGATTGGTGTAATTGTGCCTGATATAACAAATCCATTTTACTGCATAAAAAATCAAAATGTGATTTTCCTCACGTTAACTTTACACCATGAAAAAAAGTATCCTTACCTTTTTACTCATTTTTACGGGTATTCAACTTTATGCACAACGTCAAGGCCTCTTGTTAGATCAAATCGATCGACAACCCATTAAAGGAGCCTATATTTTCAGTAGGGATACGGTTCAAACCAATGATCAAGGTGTTTTTTATTATCATCCAGGTCGTGAAATTTTGATTCAAAGTATGGGCTATCAAGATCTCCAAATACTGGCTTTAGATACTCCCTTAGTCATATTATTGGCTTCCGCTCCCGTCCTACTCAACGCCATTACGGTCAATGATTTTGGGATCCCCCAAAGGAATCAAATCTATCCAGGTGCCATCACTCAACTATCCTCAAAAGAAATAAGTACTAGCGATCCCACTTTGATGACCGCACTCTTCAATCAAGTACCAGGAGTTTTTATGCAATCGGGAGCTTTGAACACCAATAAAATCACTATGCGTGGCGTAGGTTCGCGTGCCGCTTTTTCCACAAAAAAGATCAGAGCTTATTACCAAGACATTCCCCTCACCAACGGCAGTGGCGAAACCACCATTGAAGACATTGATCTCAATACCATTGGGACGATTGAAATTCTCAAAGGACCCAATGCCAGTATTTATGGAAGTGGGCTCGGCGGAACCTTGATCCTCCATCCGAAAAAAATACCCTTGGCATCACAGTTCCTTTCAACAGCAGCCACCGTCGGTAGTTTTGGACTTTTAAGAAACAGTCTGACCTATGCCCTCGATCAAAACCAAAGAAATATTCACCTGTCATTCAATCGTCAGCAAAGTGATGGCTATCGTGATAACAATACCTTCAAAAGAAATACACTCTTGGCCACCTCGAGCCTTAACACAATCAAAAATACCTTCAACTTTCTGATGTATTATGTGAATCAATATGCCGGTATACCGAGTTCATTGAGCGAAGCAGATTATCGAAATGAACCCACCAAAGCCGCTTTCACTTGGGGCCAATCTCAAGGATTTGAAGATTATGATAAATTTCTTTTAGGGAGTTCATGGACGCATACCTATCACCGTGAATGGACCCAACACATTAGTCTGTTTGGTTCCTTTAACCAAAGCTTTGAAGCCAGACCCTTCAATATCTTGGAAGATCAAATATATGGGGTTGGCCTTCGTGCTCGACTGATCAAAAAAATCACCAAAACTCAACATCAAGTCATGGCTGGACTGGAGACCTATCAAGATGCCTATCATTGGAAAACAGCTGAAAATCTGTATGCCGATTTTCCTAATACGGGAAGTGTTCAGGGAGCATACTTATCAGACAATGAAGAAATCAGACGGTACTATAACGTATTTTTGGAGGTTAATTTAAAGCCGTTAGCTTCCCTAAATATAGACCTCGGATTGAACCTTAATCAAACCTTTTATGACTATGCCGATGCCTATGACTTGGACAGTGTAGATCAAAGTGGAAATTACCAATTTCAGGCGCGCTATTCGCCCAGAATAGGTATTTCACAAACCTTTCGGCCTGGACTCACTCATTTTGCCCTTATGAGTCACGGTTTTTCACCGCCAAGTTTGGAGGAAACATTAACACCTAAGGGGACCATCAATTCCGATATAAAACCAGAAACTGGTTGGAACTTCGAATGGGGCCTCAAGGGGCACTCATGGGGCAAAAAAATGAACTATTCCTTCTCTATCTATCAAATGAATATTCGTGATCTCCTAGTCTCTCGAAGAACGGCCGAGGATCAATACACAGGTATCAATGCCGGCAGCACACGGCATAGAGGTATTGAACTCAGTCTCAAAAGTCGACTCATTGAGACACTTAATTTCACACTCCATCAGAATTTAAATTATAACCATGCAGCCTATAGGTTTGAAGAATTTGAAGAAGAAATTAATGGTGAACTGCTTCGCTACGACGGCAATGCATTAACTGGAATTCCATCCAATCAATTGAGCCTTTGTTTTCAAGGAAATTTTAAGGACCGCCTCTATACACAGTTAAGTTACCAATACATTGATCGTATGCCCCTGACCGATGACAACAGCCGCTATTCGACTGCCTATCAAATCACCAGTTTTCAGATAGGATGGCAGCCCACGATCTTCACAAAACTCGATCTAGACCTGAGCTATCGCATCAAAAACCTCTTTGACGAAGTATATGCCTCCATGCATCAAATCAATGCCCGTGCCTTTGGTAGTGGTAGCCCGCGATACTATTATCCTGGTTTGCCCAGAAATCACATAATCACCTTGAAAATGAAATTTGGCCTTTAAGCCATTCTTCCATCGCGCATCACAAGTTTTCGATCAGCCATATCGGCAAGTTCTTCATTGTGCGTGACAATAACAAAAGTATGGCCCAAGTCATCCCTGAGTTCAAAGAACAACTTATGCAAGGCTCGCGCATTGGCAGAATCTAAGTTACCTGAAGGTTCATCTGCAAAAATGATCGCCGGTTGATTGATCAGGGCGCGTGCCACGGCTACGCGGTGTTGCTCCCCGCCAGACAATTCCGAAGGTTTGTGCGAAGCTCTTTCTATGATCCCCAAACGATCTAAGAGCTCCATTCCCGATTTTAAAACTGCCGCCTCGTTACGATTACCAATAAAGCCAGGAATACATACATTTTCGAGGGCCGTAAACTCAGGCAGTAGGTTGTGAAATTGAAAAATAAGACCAATATGATCATTACGAAATTTAGCCAACTTATTGGATGAAAGTGAAAATAGGGCTTGCCCCTTTAAGCTGACAGATCCTTGATCGGGCTGATCCAAGCTCGCTAAAATATGAAGCAATGTACTTTTGCCTGCTCCAGAAGCGCCGACAATGGATATCACCTCTTTCTCGGCTACTTCCAAGTCGATTCCTTTCAGCACTTCGAGTGCACCATAGGTCTTATAGATGTCTTTAGCATAAAGCATGGCTACAAATATAGGTGTCATTTGTTTTAATGAACTTGATTAAACCCGAACTATGAATTAGATTCGCAAAATAATCAAGAAAATAATTGTGCTTTCCTCTTTTTAGAATTTAAAAAATTGTTCCATGAATATCCACGAATATCAAGCAAAAGAAATTTTAGCGCGCTACGGCGTAACCATCCAGCGCGGAAAAGTCGCAAGTACGGTCGATGAAGCGGTGGCAGCGGCACATGCCATTCAAAAAGAAACGGGCTCTGAATGGTTTGTAATCAAAGCACAAATCCATGCCGGAGGCAGAGGGAAAGGCACCATCAATGAGACCGGATCCCATGGGGTAATTTTAGCCAAAAGCATAGACCAAGTGGCACCCAAAAGTGAGGCAATTCTAGGAGGCACATTAGTTACTCACCAAACAGGATCCGAAGGTAAGAAAGTCAACAAAATACTGATTGCAGAAGATGTCTACTATCCTGGCGCTTCTGAACTCAAAGAATATTATCTATCGATCCTTCTGGATCGCGCGAAGGGCCAAAATGTGATCATGGCCTCCACCGAAGGGGGGATGGATATCGAAACCGTTGCTGAACATACCCCAGAGAAGATTATTAAAGAATGGATAGATCCTGCCGTTGGCCTGCGGCATTTTCAAGCTCAAAAAGTCACTTTTGCTATGGGTCTCACAGGTATGGCACTAAAAGAAATGGTGAAGTTCATTAAGGCTCTTTATATCGCCTTTGAACAGACTGATTCGGCAATGTTTGAAATCAATCCTGTGCTGAAAACCTCAGACGATAAAATATTGGCGGTAGATGCCAAAGTAGATATTGATGACAATGCTCTTTTTCGGCAAAAAGAGATCTTACAACTTAGGGACTTATCAGAAGAAGATCCGTTGGAAGTAGCTGCGGCGACACATGGCCTCAATTATGTGAAGTTGGATGGAAATGTGGGTTGTATGGTCAATGGTGCTGGACTTGCCATGGCGACTATGGACATGATTAAACTTTCCGGAGGTGAACCTGCCAATTTTCTTGATGTGGGAGGTGGGGCCAATGCCGAAACAGTAGAAGCTGGGTTTAGAATTATCTTGAAAGATCCCAATGTCAAAGCCATCCTAGTCAACATTTTTGGTGGTATCGTTCGATGTGACCGTGTCGCGAATGGCGTGGTGGAAGCCTACAAAAAGATTGGTATTATTGAGGTACCTATCATTGTCAGACTTCAAGGGACCAATGCTGAAGAAGGGGCGCAAATTATTGAATCTTCTGGATTGAAAGTGACCTCTGCCATCTTACTTAAAGACGCCGCTCAAAGGGTTAAAGAGGTACTGTAAGCCATTGTTGGTCATGAAAGATCTAACTTGCTTATACTAGTTGATTTTATCTACCTGGAAATGCCTTGATTTAAAGCACATTATTTGTTGCGCTTTTTATTGATTCAATAGGCTAATTAAAATTTTTCATAAAATTAGTTGGTTAAATGGGGATTTTTTAATAGATTTAATGTGAGCTTATTTTGAAAAAAATAACCGCTCATTTTTTCTTCATATAATTTTGGTAAATGAATTGGGCTATCACTTTGATAGCCCTTTCTTTTAAATTTCAGGTCAATCAAATTTCACTTACTTAACTTGTTCCCCATGAAAATTAAACTTGTTCTCACCCTAATCATTTATTGTCTTGTGTCAATGGCGTTCAGTCAATCTGCAAAACTCACGAAAAAGGCCCATCTCGACGCAGAAAAAATAATGCCTAAAGTCATTGAGTGGCGTCATGATATTCATGAGCATCCAGAGTTATCAAACTTAGAATTTAAAACAGCTGCCAAAGTAGCCCAGCATTTAAAAGATTTAGGTCTCGAGATCGAGGAAGGAGTAGCCAAAACGGGCGTCGTAGGTATTTTGGTGGGAGACCAGCCAGGGCCAGTGATTGCCTTGAGGGCAGATATGGATGGTCTTCCTGTGACGGAAAGGGTGGAGCTCCCATGGGCCTCAAAGGCGACCTCAATATATAATGATAAAGCAACGGGTGTAATGCATGCCTGTGGTCACGATACGCATGTAGCCATATTAATGGGTGTCGCTGAAGTCCTCAGCGGTCTGAAAAAAGACATCAAAGGAACCGTTAAATTTATTTTTCAACCCGCTGAAGAAGGTGCCCCTCCAGGAGAAGAAGGCGGCGCTAAACTCATGATCAAAGAAGGGGTCATGATGAATCCAAAAGTAGAAGTTGCCTTTGGTCTGCATATATCTGCCGATACTCCCGAGGGGATACTTACCTACAAACCCGGTGGTATTTTAGCTGCAGCGGATCGTTTTGTTATTCAGGTTAATGGAAAACAATCTCACGGGTCACAACCTTGGGCTTCGATAGATCCCATCGTAACCTCTGCACAAATCATCAATGGCATTCAAACTATTATCAGTCGACAAACCGAACTCACCAAAGAAGGTGCCGTCATCACGGTAGGAATGATCAATTCAGGCATACGCAATAACATCATACCTGAAAGTGCTGAAATGATCGGTACTATACGTACCTTGGATCCACAAATGCAAGATAAAATTCATGCTGATTTGATCCGAACAGCTACAAAAATTGGAGAAAGCATGGATGCCCAAGTAACGGTCGAGATTGAACGCGGAGTTCCCGTTACTTTCAATGATCCTACCCTAACTACCAAAGCAGTCAACTGGCTGAACCGCAGTCTTGGGCCTGAACATGTTCAGTTACAACGCGCCATTACCGGAGCTGAAGATTTCTCGTTCTTTGCACAAAAGGTACCTTCTTTTTTCTTTTTCATCGGAGGATGTCCAAAAGGATCGGATCCAAGTTTAGCGGCTCCACATCATACGCCAGACTTTTATGTCACCGATTCATCCATGATCACGGGAGTTAAGGCACTATTGGGACTGTCTCTAGGTTATATGAACGATCCTTTGAAATGATTTTTCTCTTTTGCTTTTCTTCATGCTCTTATACTCTTTTAGGCGTCTTATAATAACTCTAGTTCGGACCTCTAGATAGTCTTATACTCATTTCCAAAATAGCCCCCAGAGGGTTTATACCCTTTTCACCTTATGATCCATGGTGTACACATCTAGTTAACCATAAGTACCCGTCCGCCTTTCACCTATTTGATCTGATTACCTATTTGTTAGAAAAATCGAGTATCAACTTATAGAACCCAACCAAAATTAATCTCATAGATCTCTAAAAACAGTCTTACATTCATACTTAATTCTATATTATCATTACCGAAAGGCTACCCATACAACCTTTCATCCTAAATTAGAAAGCTCTATTTTAAAAATTTCTTAAATTAAGTTCACTCTAAAAAAATATTATGAAAAAAAGATCCAATTACCTCGTGCTCCTCACGTTTATTTTCAACCTGATCCTGAGTCCTTCATTGTGGGCGCAAAAAAAGCAATCAAAAACAAAAACCATTCATCACGAAATTCCAGTGAACAAACTCGGTGGACTGGAATGGAGAATGGTGGGCCCTTTTCGTGGAGGACGGTCGGCTACCGTAACGGGCGTCGTTGGTCATCGCAATCTATATTATATGGGTACCGCGGGGGGCGGAGTTTGGAAAACTACAGATGGAGGTCAAACTTGGGAAAATATTTCGGATGGATTCTATGGTGGATCTATTGGTGCTATTGCGGTTAGTGAATCCGATCCAAATGTCATATATGTTGGTGAAGGAGAGGAAACGGTCAGAGGAAACGTCTCCTCAGGAAGAGGACTATGGAAAAGTACCGATGCGGGCAAGACCTGGCAATCCATTGGACTCAAGCAAAGCGAGCACATCGGCCGCATTCGTATTCATCCAACTAACCCGAATATGGTCTATGTCGCTGCCATGGGAAATCTTTGGAAACCCAATGCCCAACGTGGTGTTTTCAGATCTAAAAATGGTGGGGAGACCTGGGAAAAGATATTGTTTGAATCAGATAAGGCCGGTGCCGTAGATTTGATTTTAGATCCTAATAATTCAAGAATTCTTTATGCCAATACATGGGAAATAAAGCGCAATGGCTATCGTATGGACAGTGGAGGACCCGGTAGTAAACTCTGGCAAAGTATAGACGGAGGGGATCATTGGAAAGAATTAACAAATAAGCCGGGCTTACCTAAGGGGATTTGGGGTATTTCAGGTGTAGCGGTTTCCCCATTGAACTCTAACAAAATATGGGTCATCATAGAAAATGCTAAAGGTGGCGTCTATCGATCGGATGATGGAGGCGAAAAATGGACCTATATCAGCTCAAAAAATGCATTAAGACAACGCGCATGGTATTATTCCCGCATCTACGCAGATACACAAAATGAAGAGCGCCTCTATGTCATGAATACAAGTTATCACCGATCCAATGACGGAGGTAAAACTTGGGAGGGTTTCAATTCACCGCATGGTGATCACCATGACCTTTGGATTGACCCCCAGGACAATCAACGCATGATCATTGCCGATGATGGAGGTGCCCAAGTATCAGTGGACGGTGGCCTCAATTGGACGACTTACCACAATCAACCCACTGCCCAATTTTACCGCGTTACGACCGATAATAGTTTCCCTTTCAAAATACTCGGCGCACAACAAGATAATTCAGCCATCAGGATCTCCCACAGAAGCAGTGCGAACGCCATCACCGAACGAGATTGGGAACCTACAGCAGGCGGCGAAAGTGCGCATTTGGCACCAGATCCAAAAAATCCAGATATTGTATACGGAGGTACCTATAAAGGCTATATGAACCGAAAAGATCACATTACGGGTCAATCGAGATCCACTAATATTTGGCCCTACAATCCCGCCGGATCAGGCGTGGAAGTAATGAAATACCGCTTCAATTGGAACTATCCAGTCATGTTCAGTCCCAATGATCCCAACAAACTCTATGCCGGATCCAATTACTTACATGAAAGCGTAAATGAAGGGCAGAGCTGGCGCGTAATCAGTCCTGACCTTACTCGAAATGAACCGCATACCTTAAAATCATCTGGGGGTCCTATTACCCAAGACAACACCGGTGTAGAATTTTATGGTAACCTTTTTGCAATCACGGAGAGCAAACAAGAAGTAGGCGTAATTTATACGGGAAGTGATGACGGTTTGGTCCACATTACCCGCGATGGGGGTAGAAAATGGACTGATATCACCCCTCCAATGTCTCCAAAAAACAACATGATTAACTGTATTGATGTAGACCCACATTATCCCGGCGGCGTATATGTGGCAGCAACTGCTTATAAATTTGGTGATTACACCCCATATCTCTACAAATCCAGAGATTATGGGCAAACATGGACCGTTATTACTTCAGGTATTGAGAAAAATGATTATACGCGAACCATCAGAGCGGATTTAGTACGTCCAGGCCTCTTGTATGCAGGTACAGAATGGGGCCTCTATATTTCATATGATGATGGTGCTCATTGGGAAAACTTTAGGTTGAATCTTCCTATTGTAGCCATTCGAGATTTACATGTTCGTGAGGAATATTTAATCGCAGCTACACATGGACGTTCCTTTTGGATGATTGATGATTTGGGCCCTGTCAGACAAATAAATGATGAAATTTTGAACAAAAAACATCACCTCTATGCTCCCAAGCCTGCCTATAGAATGGCGCAAAGTGGCAGACGTGTCAATACCAAAATAGAAGGTAGTAATCATCCCAATGGGGCTTTACTCAATTTCTTTATCGAAGATGAAAAAGCAGACGTACGAATTGAAATTTTAGAAGCAGACGGATCCTTGATCCAATCTTATTCTAATCAATCAAAAGAAAAGTCTTCAAAACTTGATGTAAAAGCTGGTGGAAATAAATTCGTATGGAACCTGCGCTATCCTGGCTTTTTAGCTTTTCCAGGTATGGTACTCTATTCTTCCCCTAATCTAGGACCCAAAGCGATGCCCGGCACCTATTTGACTCGGCTGATCGTAGATGGTGATACCCTCCAACAAAATTTGATAGTTTTAGGAGACCCTCGTATGTCCAATACCCCATCAGATTATCAAACTCAATTTGATTTTTTAATTCAAGTGAGAGATAAGGTGAGTCAGGCCCATCAGGCCATGCTCGATATTGAAAAAATCGGGCAAGAAATTAATTTTGTAAAATCCAAGATTAAGGATCCAATCTTACTAGATAAAATGACGGATTTTATAGATCAGTTGACCGTTATTGAAGGTACCATTCATCAAACCAAAAACAAAAGCAATCAAGATCCATTAAATTATGGTATCAAAGTCAACAATCGGTTGGCTTTCTTATTGGCGGATCAGCAGCGGGGTGATTACCCCCCAACAGATCAAGCTCATCAAGTCTACAATGAACTAGCCGCAGACCTTGATCGGATTTTAATAGAAATGAAAAATTTATGTGCCCAATCCATCCCTGATCTGAATCAAGCTTTAAATGGATTAGAAGTGATTTCTACACCTCAATAAATACGAGATATGAAAGAAAAATCCATCGGTGTATTTTATCATGCGCCGAAGGATTTAATAATCGAGTATTTTTTGTATTGATTCAGGACTGCGGCCAACGACCGTCAAGCCTTTCTTTTCAATGATGGGGCGCTCCATCAAAACGGGATGATCCACCATAGCCTGAAGCCAGTCTATGTTATCAGGATGCGAGGCTTTGTAATGCTCTTTGAATATCTTTTCTCCTCTTCGGATTAAATCATAGGGCATAATATCTAATGCAGTGACCAGTACTTGTAGTTGACTTTTATCAAGGGGTGTTTTGAGATATTCGATAACTTCGACTTCCAAACCCGCCTCCAATAACACCTTCAAAGCTGTACGACTTTTTCCACATCTGGTATTATGGTATATGTTGACCATTAAGGTTTTCTATCTAAAGACTGTAAATTTACAACACTTCGACAACTAAATTATGATTGGTATAGATACAAATGTCTGCAGCGATGGTCAAACTTTCCCGAACCATCTCCTCTGCGGTAAGATGATCTGCATGTTTTTTAAGTGCTAAAGCTGCCGATTTTGCGTATTGACTCCCACTACCAATGGAAGCTACATCTTTATCTGGATCTAAAACATCTCCAGTTCCAGAGATGACCAGCATTTCGTTTTTGTTCGCGACAATCATCATGGCCTCTAACTGCCGTAAATATTTATCCCTACGCCAATCCTTGGCCAATTCGACCGCAGCCCGCTTCAAATTACCAGAAAATGCACTCAGCTTTTCATCAAAACGATCCAATAAGGTGAAGGCATCAGCCGTTGAACCTGCAAATCCCGTAATGATGGTCCCTTCAGTCAGCTTTCTTATTTTTTTTACATGACTCTTGGCAACCGTAGCACCCATAGTCGCCTGTCCATCTGCTCCCAGGGCCATTTGACCTTTATGATAAACGGCCAGTACCGTCGTAGATTTTATTTTTAATTGAGCCATAATATCATTGTATAAAAAAAATTCCGTCTATTGCCCATCTAATTTATATCAAAATGCGTACGGGGTCCTCAAGCAGGCCTTTCAGACTTTTTAGAAAAGCGGCTCCCACAGCCCCATCTACAGCCCGGTGATCGCAAGATAAAGTTACCTTCATGGTATGTCCTGGATTCATGACGCCATTTTTAACTATCACGGCCTCTTTGATACTTCCTATGGCTAGAATACATGCATTGGGAGGATTAATAATTGCTGTGAATTCTTCCACACCAAACATGCCTAAATTGGAAATACTAAACGTATTACCGGTAAACTCTTCTGGTGCTAATTTCTTAGCAACTGCACGTTGCGCTAAGTCTTTTACTTCTGATGAGATGTGGGCCAAAGACTTATTATCTGCAAACTTTACTACAGGTACAACCAAACCATCCGGTATGGCAACAGCTACCCCAATATGAATGTGCTGATGCTTCTGCATTTTATCCTCTAACCAACTTACATTTACGTCAGGATGCTGCCTGATGGCACTGGCAACCGATTTAAGTACAATGTCATTGAAAGAAATCTTTACTGGAGACACTTCATTCATACTTACCCTAGCAGCCATAGCTTTATCCATGTTGATTTCCATGGTTAGGTAGAAATGTGGAGCACTAAATTTGCTTGCAGAAAGGCGTGAAGCAATGACTTTTCTCATCTGTGTCAAGACTATGTCCTCAGAAGCTTCGACACCGATGACTACCGGCTTCACATAATTTTCAGGAGTCACTGCTACTGGGGCCGTCTTCACGATCGCTGGCTTGAAAGTTTCCACATCTTTTTTGACAATCCTCCCACCATCTCCAGATCCGAGTAGGGTGCTCAAATCAATTCCTTTGTCTTGAGCCATTTTTTTAGCCAATGGAGAGGCCAACACTCGCTCACTAGAGGTAGCTTTAGGGGTGACAGAGGCACTTGGTATTTCAATGGGAGCTGGGACTTCCGCTGCGGCAGCAACTACTGTTTCAGCTTTCGGTACTACCTTATTTTCTAGTTGCAATAAAGTCTCAAAATCAGCATTTTCTTCACCTATGATGGCAATGATACCATCTACCTCCACAGCACTGCCCGCTGATACTGCTGTATACAATAAGATACCATCATCATAAGATTCTAGTTCCATGGTTGCTTTATCTGTCTCAACCTCAGCCAAAATATCTCCTGAACTGACTTGATCACCTACCTTCATCAACCATTGAGAGATGATACCTTCTGTCATGGTATCACTCATTTTGGGCATCTTCAAAACCGTTGCCTTAATACTAGAAGGATCCACGGCAACCACTTTGGCGGGCTCAGTATCTCCGGTTGGGCTATTTACTGGCTCAGAAACCGGTTGGGAAGGCTCAGAAATGAGGGATTGAATGTCTTCGCTTTTGGCTCCTATAATGGCTATGATAGCATCCACAGCCACAGTAGCCTTTTCGGGAACGCCGATGTGCAAAAGTATTCCATCTTCATATGACTCCAATTCCATAGTCGCTTTATCTGTCTCGACTTCGGCGAGGACATCTCCAGAGACAATCACATCTCCTTCTTTTTTCAACCATGCGGAAATAACACCCTCAGTCATGGTGTCACTCATTTTGGGCATTTTTATTACTTCTGCCATTTCTAATAAATCAATTCTATAATTTTAAAGTTCAAAGTTAACCCAAGTCAGATTTTAATCAAGCAAGCAAAGAGATTATTTGAGTATCAGTTAAAGAATACTAAGGAATTTTACACCCACACAAAATGAACTTTATGGAAAAGAAACCTTATATACCTCCTAAATTACTTTTTAATGGCCACCTCCAAACTGTATATCCTGCTTTATTTAGAAAAATTACGCTTTTAACTCTTTATATTCATGAAAGAATTATAACCCAAGATCAAGATTTTTTAGACTTGTTTTGGATGAAACAAAAAAGTAAAAAATTGGTCATTATTTCACATGGATTGGAAGGAAATGCAAATCGAGCCTATGTCAAGGGTATGGCTAATGCCCATTTTTCTGAAGGTTTTGACGTCCTCGCCTGGAACTACAGAGGGTGCTCGGAGCAAATCAATAACCTGCCCAAAATGTATCATAGTGGTGCAACAGAAGACCTCTTAGCAGTCGTCAATCATGCCGAAAAAGACTATCAGGAAATTTACCTGATCGGGTTCAGTCTTGGGGCCAACCTGACCCTCAAATTTTTGGGTGAACAAGGCGCTTATAAGAATGTGAAAAAAGCTTGTGTAATTGCTGCCCCTCTGGATTTGAAATCTGGATCACTTCATTTGAATACACCCAAAAACTACCTTTATCAACGGAGATTCATGAGGTCTCTAAAAAAGAAAGCACGTGCTAAGCATGCCCAGTACCCAGAGCTCTTCAATCTCAAAAAACTAGAAAACATTCATACTATTTATGATTTTGATGACTTAATTACTGCGCCCATTCATGGATTTAAACATGCCGAAGATTACTATGAAAAATGTAGTGCCAAAAATTTTCTAGAAAAAATTCAAATTCCTACCAAAATACTGAATGCAATGAATGATCCCTTTTTAACGCCAAAAATATTAAATAAATCGATTATGGCTCATTCAGATCACGTTTCCTATCAAATCACCCCTAATGGGGGGCATTGTGGCTATCCTAATTTTATTGCAAAAACTTGTTGGTCTGAGACATTTACTGTCAATTATTTTAAAAGTTAGGCTAAATTACGTTTGTAAAATATGATAGATCGTTACACCCTTTCAACCCATCACAAGGTTTTAGAAAAACATTTTAGTGCCGCTTTCAAAGATGAGTTTATACCTCGCTACAATGCCGCGCCGACCCAAGTCCTACCCGTCATTACACAAGACAATACATCTCATTTTCAATATTTTAAATGGGGATTAATATCAAATTGGGCAAATAACAACAAAATGAGTCCTAAATTATTCAATCTCGATACAGAAACCTTGTCAAAAAAAGCGTCTCATCAAAAAAGTCTAAAATTACATAGATGTCTGATCCCTATCGATGGATTTTATGTTTGGAAACCTTTTGCCAAAAAGAGAGCCATCCCTTATCACATTTCTCGTACCGATAAAAAACCCCTTGCTATTGCTGGGATTTGGGAAGAAAAAGATGATTTCAGTGAAGAAGCGAATCATACCTTTATCATGATCACTCAGCACTCCGATGATCGGATGACCCCTTATCAGGAAAACATGCCTTTGTGCTTAGGTGAAAAAGATATTATCTCGTGGATGAATGCAGGCACCACAGCTCCCGAAATTGAAGAAATCATCAAAGCAACGCATCTATGGCAACTTACCGCACATCCGGTCAGTTCATTAATCGCTAACTTAGAAAAGGACTCGCCAAGTTTGATCAAACGCAGTCAACCTTCAGATCAACTCGGTAATTACACCTTGTTCCAATAATAAAATCATATCGCCTAGAATAAGATATTCAGCCTTTTTTGAAGAAAATGAAGCCATTTGCGTATGGAGTTAGGGTTAATTAACGCGATGAAGAAATATGACTCCGTGAGATTGCTGGAATTTTTTGATCGCAAATTATTAGCGGTTAATGAACCTTTAAATAAATTCTAATTTTTTCATTTCATCTCTTTCATCAACCATTCGCTAATAATATTGTGATGCCAGCAACTTGATAACAACGCTCTTAAAAAAGCCTCTTGAACGATGTCTTTCCCCAACTCAGAATCTCCACAACGATAAGTGATGCAATTACGCAATTCATTAAACCAACGATCAAAGCATTTTTTAAATTTATCTTTCTCCAAGCAAGCTATATTTAAACAATATGGCTCATACACGTCGCATTTAATTTAAATATCCTAATTCCTCGTCATTAGAAGGGCCTCATATGATCCATCCCTACGTTCTCTTAACAATCCTTTTTTATCTCTTCAAAGTCTTCTTTGGTATCAATTTCAACCTTGGCACCATCGGGATATTCTAAGCTGATGGGAAATACAAATATGCCCTTCTCTTTAACCTCAGGATGAGCGTCATGCCAAGCTTTAACGAAAGCTCTATCATCATCACTCTCTAAGGTAATTAGTGCACTGTCAGGCATTGTCAGGGTAAAAGGATAAACTACCTCAAAGCAATCTACTCTCTTTCCATCTTTGCTATTTTTACATCCCTCAGCAATAGCTTTAAACTCATCCTCATCGTTGATCGTCATTTCACTTTCTTCAACCAAAATATTCAACGGAAAAACGAATATAGGTCTCTCCTCTTCCTCTGGATTTACCTCATACCACGCTTTAACTAAATCCCATCCTTCTATATCAGCAATTTCAATCTCCAAAACATCTGGCATTAATAGAGTAAAGGGATAAACAAAATCAAAGCAATCTTCTAAGGCTCCTCTATTGCCCATTCCTTTTTTTCCACCTCTTCCCCCTTTCTTAGCTTTAATGTCTTCGTCTGCAATCAACATTCTACCATCAATATCAAAATAAGCAACAGATTTGTTGGCAACCTGTCTTCCCTTATGCTTTCTCAAATCAACCTGGTAACCCAACTCTGGAGCTAATTCACTTTTGGAAATATAGTTGCCACGATAAGTGGTACTTATAGCAATTTTAGATTCCTCCGGCAAGGAGTTCATTGATATAATTACTTTATTTTCTACATTTTGAATAGCTATGATCAACTCCAAATCACTTGTGAATTCTTTTGTTAGCATAGTTTCTTGACAACTCATACAAAACATTATCATTACGATTAGAGTAATCTGTAGTTTCAAATTTTGAACTGCGGTTTTTATATTTTTTTTCATCTGAGAATAATTAAAATTAAACATTACACTAGGATACCGCTTTGGAGAAGCTATACCCTACCTTGGTGATTAAATAAAAAATTAAATTCATTACTTACGGCAAAAGTACATCGTATTTTAAACTATTGTTAATGCTTTATTTAAAGAATATCTATTTATTGAACTTTCTCTTAGGATAAATTCTGATCGTATGAAAGATTGAGCACAAAATATACAATTTAGTTGACTAACATCGTATTTTGCCTTTTTGGTTTGATGAGTAACTCTCAAATCATAAAATGGCATTTAATTCGGTTGGTTACCTATTTACAAAATATAAACAGTATGCAAAAGACGCTTTCAATGTCCATTTTTTGAACAATTTAACACCTTTAACTATCTTTGTAAATGAAACGTATTAATATACTTCTATGTTCAGATCTAAAATAGCTGGTATTGGTCACTTTTTACCAGAAAATATCGTATCCAATAAGTCCCTTGAATCTGTTATGGAGACGACAGACGAATGGATTCAAGAACGTACAGGAATTAAGGAAAGGCGTTGGGTGGTTCCCGGAGACGGCAATACCACTTCTTCAATGGGAACTAAAGCTGCCCGAAAAGCGATAAAAAATGCAGATTTAACACCTGATGACATAGATTTCATTGTCTTTGCTACCCTCAGTCCAGATTATTATTTTCCAGGTCCTGGCGTGATGGTTCAAAAGGAATTAGGTATAAAGGAAATCGGCGCCCTAGACGTCCGAAATCAATGCTCAGGATTCATATACGGTCTTTCGGTAGCTGATCAGTTTATAAAGACGGGTATGTACAAGAACATCTTAGTGATTGGGTCCGAACTTCATTCTGGAGGGCTCGAAAAAAGTATCCGAGGTCGTGGCGTGAGTGTTATTTTTGGTGATGGTGCCGGTGCTGTAGTTTTGCAGAGATCAGAAAATTTGGAAACAGGTATTTTATCAACGCACTTGCATGCCGAGGGTTTACATGCCGAAGAACTGGCCTTGATAGGTCCCAGTACGGGTCGATGGGTCCCCGAGATTATCGAAAATAACGATCCCGAAGATACCAGTTATTACCCTTACATGAATGGTAATTTTGTGTTTAAACATGCTATAGTGCGATTTTCAGAAGTAATCATGGAAGCCTTGAATGCCAATGAACTCAAACCTGAAGACATTGGTATCTTGATCCCACATCAAGCCAATCTCAGGATCAGTCAATTTATCCAAAAACAAATGAGCTTAACTGACGATCAGGTTTTTAGTAATATCATGCATTACGGAAATACCACAGCTGCTTCGATACCCATCGCTTTAAGTGAAGCATGGCAAGAAGGGCTCATCACAGAGGATAAAATAGTGTGTCTTGCTGCGTTTGGCAGCGGATTTACCTGGGCATCTGCTTTGATTCGCTGGTAACCGTTCAATTAAAGACTCCTTGAAATAGTTAATACTTTTTGAATACAAAAAATGAAAGCAATAGATTTGGATATTCCTTAAAATTGGACATCCATTTAGATATATGAGAGGGTTATTATCCGCCGTAATATTTTATTTACTTTCCTTTCAGTCCTATTCCCAAAGTAGCGGTCTCAAGAAGATCATGCTACAACTGGACACTATGGCCGATGGACCCGTACGAGGTCATTTCAAAAATAATGTACTCGCCTTTTCTGGAGAAGTAATCTCTGGAAAAATGTCAGGACAGTGGCTTTTTTGGAATGCACAAGGTATGATTAAATCCAACAGTTTTTATGAAAATGGAAAAAAGGAAGGCTTAGAATACTTATATGACAAAGAAGGTCGTACTTTGAGTGAAAGTAATTTCTCTCTTGGCTTGCTGGATGGCATTTATATTGAATATTACGAGTTTTTTCGTCCAGCACTGGTTGGCTTTTATAAACAAGGGAAAAAAGACAGCATCTGGACTGAATATTTTCCTTTTGGGGAAATCAGTTACACCCAGAATTTCAAATTAAATTTGCAACATGGCCCACAAACCTATTATTATCCAAATCAAGAAGTCAGTAGATTAGAGTACTACACCTATGGTGTTAAATCTGATCAATGGACGTATTACCACACCAATGGAGCCATAAGTAAAGTCCTTAAGTATGAAAAGGGATTGCTTGACGGCAACTATCAAGAGTATTATCCTGACGGAACCAAAAGTGCAAAAGGAACTTATGAATTGGGACTTAAAACGGGGATTTGGCTCAATTTTTATGAAAGTAATCAACTTTATTCTATTGGTACTTATTTTCGCAATGAAAAATCAGGCATTTGGAAGTACTTTACCGAAAAAGGAGCCATTGACTATGAGGGATTCTTTGAGCATGATTTAAAAACAGGTCAATGGATTTATTATTACATAAACGGCAGTCTAGAAAGTGTTGGTAGTTATCTTAATGGTGAGAAAGATGGATTATGGGGATTTTTTTATCCCAATGACCAGCTCAAGCAGGAACAGACCTGGCGACAAGGAAAACTCTTAGAAGTTTCTGATTATTATTCGATCAAAGGAGAATTATTATTCAAAGGAAATCTTAAAAATGGCGATGGTACCTATTTTGAGTACTATCCAGAAGGAGAAATAAAACTAAAAGCTAATCTCAAAAATGGACGTTTCAGTGAACTATACAAAGGTTATCACATCAATAATACGCTTGCCTTTGAAGGAAAAATGGAACGTGGTTTGAGACAAGGCTTGTGGTCATTTTATCATTACAATGGAAAAATCTCTACTACAGGATCCTATCTCAATTCTGAGAAAATAAGTCTTTGGAAAGAGTACTCCAAATACGGTCGATTATTGAACAGTCTGAAATATTAGGTTTAAATTTTACTATTCTAAACCTTGAAAATTAACGCAAAAACAGCAGCTCTCTATATTTAACCAACGGCCAATCTTCATCATCAACCAATAACTCCAACTTATCTACTGAATATCTTATTTGATCAAAGTATTTAGCTTTTACTTGATCACAATAGGCGATGGCTCGCGTTCTAGAATCCTCCATTTTATTGACCTTTTTTCTTTCCTCCACCATTTCATTGGTGAGCTTTTTAATCATGTTGATATGGTTAGATAGATCTTGAATAGTCTCAATGATATCCTCCGCATTGATCTTTAACCCCTTGAGGCCATTGGCATTTTGAATCAGCTTATTTTGATAAATAATGGCAATAGGTATGATATGATTCAATGCCAAATCACCGATGACACGTGCCTCTATCTGAACTTTCATGATGTAATTTTCAAGCATGATCTCATGTCTCGCATGTATTTCAATCTTGTTGAGCACCCCATGTCGCTTAAATAAACTTTTTGACTTTTCTGTGATTAAAAAATCTAACGCTCTTGGCGTATCTCGTGCATTGGAGAGGCCTCTCTTTTTTGCTTCCTTTTCCCAGTCCACACTGTAACCATCGCCTTCAAATCTAATTTTTTTAGACAACTTAATATAATCTCTTAAAATTTCAATGGCTGCCAATCTTTTTTCATCTCCCGCATCAATTTTCTTGACTAATTTCCCATGAAAATCTAATAACTGATCGGCAACAATTACATTGAGTACCGTCATAGAATTAGATACATTGGAATCGCCTCCCACTGCTCTAAACTCGAATTTATTTCCTGTAAAAGCAAAAGGAGACGTCCTGTTTCGATCCGTATTATCCAAAATGATCTCTGGGATTTGGTCAATACCCAGTTTCATATACAAATTATCACCTTTTTCTATTTTAATGTTTCCGTTACGTTCCAGTTCATCAAGCACGCCAGACAATGTGGACCCCAAAAAGACAGAAATAATAGCCGGAGGCGCTTCATTGGCGCCCAATCGATAATCATTGCCAGCAGAGGCAATTGCCGCACGCAATAAATCTGCATGATCATGTACTGCTTTGATCGTAGCGATTAAAAAAACTAAAAACATCAAATTTTCGCGCGCGCTACTGGTTGGTTGGAACAAGTTCACGCCAGTATCGGTCATCAAAGACCAATTATTGTGCTTTCCGCTTCCATTTAATCCTGCAAAGGGCTTCTCGTGGAACAATACCTTCAATCCGTGATGATCTGCTACCCGATCCATCAAGTCTTTAAGGAGTTGATTTTGATCTGTAGCCACATTGACCGGACCGTACATGGGGGCAGCCTCAAATTGAGAGGGCGCCACCTCATTATGCCTGGTACGGAGGGGAATACCCACCTGATGTGCATGAATTTCCACATCTTTCATGAAATCATAAATCCGTGGAGGTATCGCTCCAAAATAATGATCATCCAATTGCTGACCTCTTGCCGGATTGTGTCCAAATACAGTTCTTCCTGCCAATAAAAGATCGGGTCGGGCATCATAAAGAGCCTTATCCACAACAAAATATTCTTGCTCCCATCCTAAAGACGCTTGAACATTGTTCACATTTCGATCAAATATCTTGCATACTTGGGTTGCCGCATGATCGACGGCCTCCAAAGCCTTTAAGAGAGGCGCCTTATAATCCAATGCCTCCCCTGTATAAGACACGAATATGGTAGGAATACAAAGCGTCGATCCATAGATGAAAATAGGTGATGAGGGATCCCAAGCTGTATAACCTCTGGCCTCAAAGGTACTCCTAATGCCCCCACTAGGAAAGGAAGAAGCATCGGGTTCTTGTTGTACTAATTCAGAACCTTTCAAGTTTTCAATTCCCTTTTGAGGATCATAAAAAGCATCATGCTTTTCTGCCGTAGCCCCCGTCAATGGCTGAAACCAATGGGTGAAATGCGTGATCCCTTTATTCATCGACCAAATCCTGACTGCTGCTGCAACCGCCTCTGCGGTCTCCTCATCTATTTTCTTCCGATTCTCAATAGCAAATCTTACTTTATTAAAAACACTGGGAGACAGCGTACCCTTCATCTGATCCATTCCGAAAATCAAGGTTTCAAAATAATTTGAAATCTTATTTGATGGAGATGATACTTTTATTTTTTTGCGATTTTGTACTTTTTCAAGCGCTTTAAAGCGTAATTGAGCCATGGATTTTTCTGTTATTTAAGTAAATATATCTATATTTTGGGATCAGTTAAAATATATATTTTACTTTTTGTTAATATGAATATTTAGGCTAAAGATGCCCCATAAATACCCAGATCAAAAAATGAATCTACACTCCTTAGCATCTCGTCGATTCTTGATTAAATATTATATAATTTTGTTCTCATCAGTTCTTTGTAATTCACTAATACATAAAAATTAGATTAATTTTAATAACATTGATAGATCAGAATAGTGCTCAATAAAGAAAGTATTGGAACTAAACAGTGGGAATATGAATGAGAATCTTTAATATAGAAAAAAAATTGAGCATGATGATTTGAATTTGATTAAAACTATCCATTCTTCATGACCTTTTATCATTAAACATTTGAGATTTAAAAGAAGAACCCATTGCATTTATTTTATGAACCAGACTTACATTTAGGCGTCCATTCGTTGAATGAAGAAGAGTCCAGACATTGCTTACAGGTCCTCAGACATCAAGTAGGCGATCAAGTACATATCACCAATGGGAAAGGCCTGATTGCCAAGGTGGGCATAATCAGCACACATCGTAAAGAATGCCATTTTGAAATTCTATCAAATGATAGAATCATTCAAAAATCTTTTCATCAACATCTCGCCATTGCACCCCCCAAGCAAACCGAGAGAATGGAATGGTTTGTAGAAAAAGCTTGCGAATTGGGTGTCGATGAAATCAGTTTCATTCACACAAAAAATACAGAACGCTCTAAATTAAAGTTGGATCGATTAGAAAAAAAAACGATCAGTGCCCTAAAGCAGTCTAAAGGAGGGTTTAAGACGATAATACATCCATTGGTAAGTTTCGATACGTTTATGCAACATCCCCGAGAAGATACTCGCTATATCGCCACCGTTCAACCCGGTCTAGCCCATTTAACCACTTATTTGGTGCCGCAGTCTCGTCAAATCATTCTCATCGGTCCAGAAGGGGATTTTACATCACATGAATTGGGCAACGCATTAGAGAAAGGTTACCAACCGATAAGTCTAGGTGAAAAAATACTAAGGACAGAGACGGCAGGTATTATGTCTGCCATTGCCGTAAATCTCATTCATCATTATTAGAGCATAAACCTTCCAAATCAGCAAAAAAAAGTCATTCTGTTTCATACCAAGTATACTGTCTACCCAAATCTAAAACTGCTTCTTTGAATAACAGCGAATGGGCAGAAACTTCTTCTATCAGCCAAAAATTACCATCGGCAAATAACAAGCTATCAGAAAAAAGCAAAGCCTTTACCGAGGCTCTCATCAAACCCAATGAAAGGGTATCAGAAAAATCCATAGTAATGCTCATGACGTTGACCGAATCATCCAGCGATTCGAACAATAAATAACCCATGACACCTTCCTCATCGGTATGCCACATTTTCTCTGTTCCCCCATGTAATAAACGTTCTACTTGATAATCATACAAGTCCACTGGGAATCCATCTTCTTCGCAGCTCAAGACGCTTCCCAGTGCCAAAATCAACATCAGTTTATGAAAATATTTTATCTTAATTAAAAAATAATTCCTTTTAAGCATCTCATTTATTGAAAAAATCTAAAGTTTTACATCCTAATCTACCTAGGTTCTTCTAATTTATAAGAGTTGATTAAAAACAGTATCGCACCCTATATCCTTGTACCTCTATGTAAATTGAATCAAATTTAGAAAATTGAATCTAATTTATGGTAGGTAACAAGAAAGAAGATGGATTGAATTAAATTCTTATGGCAAAGAACATAAAAAAAGAAGTCATTGAATGGGCTGTCTTCTTTCTGATTGGAGGAGGACTTTATTTTACGGGATACCACACAGAAGTCATTGGGACTCTTCAGCGTATTGTTCTAAGTACCGGAATCTTCCAACCTTCAGAAAATGAAGCGAACATATTGGCTGATTATGACTTAGTACTTGAGGACTTAGATGGGAATACCCTCGACCTAGCAGATTGGAAAGGCAAACCGATCTTTTTAAACTTTTGGGCTACTTGGTGTCCGCCTTGTATTGCAGAAATGCCTGACATCAATAAGCTCTATCAATCGGTAAATAAAGAAGTTTATTTTGCCATCATATCTGTAGATGAAGATCGCAAAAAAGCCAAGACCTTTGCAAAGCGAAAAGATTTTGATTTTCCCATTTACTTCCCCAAAAGCCGCCTGCCGAAAGTTTATGAGTCCACTACCATCCCTACTACTTATGTCATCAATACCAAGGGACAAATTGTCATCAGTCAAAGAGGTATGGCTAAATACTCAAGTGATGCCTTCATCAGTTACCTCCGGGGGCTTTAAAAGCATTAAAGCATATATCTGACCTGCTAGGTAACGCAGATTGGATGCCGTTCGCTCCACAGCTAGCGCGGGGGAAAGCAACCTTTTATTGATAGGAAAGACAGCATGAAAAAATGATGTTTTAGCGTCATAATCAGCCCCCAACTGGCCGCAAAGACCAATGCAGGCCACCTTTTGATCATGTGCCAATTTTGCGATGACACCTGGTCCTTTGCCATAACTTGTTTGATTATCGATTTCCCCCTCACAAGTCAAAATAAAATCTACATCTCGTATCTTTTCCGGTATTTTGAGCAAATTGATCAAAAATGATGCACCCATATGTAAGGTGACTTGTGTGTGGCAAGCAGCCATAGCAGCCGGCACGCCACCGCTAGCTCCTCCTCCCACCAGCTCAAAAATATTTTGATTTGAGGCAGCCATTAACAAATTACCCCAATGTTGAATGATATTTTCAAATACCGGTATTTGATGCGGTTGAACCCCTTTTTGAGGACCATAGATGCGGACCGCACCTTCATTTCCACAAAGTGTGTTTTCAACATCTACCAATACTTCGATGTTTACTTGATGTAGGTTTCTCCTGAGTCTATCAAAGTTGAGTGCAGCTACCAAACTAAGATCTGATAATTGACGGACAGCTACCGCATGACCTGATTTATCTAGAAAATCAGTACCCAATGCTTTGAGGATACCAAAGCCCCCATCTAGGGTTGCAGAACCTCCAACTGTTAAATAAATCGTTTGAGCACCCTTAGCTAGGGCGTCATTGATGAGCTCCCCTGTACCAAAAGTATGGGCCTTGAAAGGATCTAGTTCGTTCGACTTCAAAAGTCTGATTCCACTTGCTTCTGCTAATTCTATGATCGCCGTCCGGTTTTCAAGATTGATACCCCATTGGGCATGAATCTTTCTGCCTAAAGGATCAAGCACTGCTGAGCTCATGAGGTCTGCTCCGAATGGCTCAATCAATAATTTGAGCGAACCATCCCCTCCATCGGCCATAGGAATCATTTCTACTTCGGCATTCGGATCATAAGCGCGAATACCTTCTTTAATGGCTTGGCCAGCGGCTTCGGCACTTAACGCATTTTTAAAGGGATTAGGTACAATGAGTATTTTCATAAAGTCTAGCGAATTTACAAACCTATTGCTATATTAAGATGAATGAACAGTCACACAAAAAGTGACATTCAAAATAAAAAAAAATTAATACTATTTAATAAGTGGTTGAAAATCAATTATATCATTTCTAATCCCTAAAAGACACTCTCCTGATAAAAATACCTGAATCCTCGGTGATTTCATTCCACTCTATTCCATTAAACTCAATGTGCACAATATCCGCAGGATCTAAATGCTCTGTTTTAGTCGGACAAAGAAAATGCAGTAACTGAGTGACTCCCGGATTATGAGCTACTATTAATATTTTTTTTAGGTTATTCGGAATCTGGCAAAGCTTCTCAACCATCACTCTTCTTGATGCTTGGTAATAACCTGTGTCAAAATAAATCCCATCTTTAATATTTAAGGCGGTACAAATATGTTGTGTGGTGCTTTTAGTACGATGGGAACTACTGGCAAAAATACCCTCTAGAGATAAATTATTTTGTAAGAGCCAAGCCCCCATACGCCGACTTTGACGTAAACCCAGCGCTGAGAGTTTACGGTTAAAGTTATCCTTTGATGAAGTGGTTAAGGCTACTGCGTGACGTGCCAAGAATAAAGATCTTTCCATGAATCAAATTTGAATATTTCTACAATATATTACAAAAAAAAAAGTGAGAACTCAAAAGATGTCATTGAATATTCAAAAAAATATTCATCTTTGAGGCTTAATTCGTAAAAGAATGGGAAAGAAACTTGTAATAGTAGAGTCACCGGCCAAAGCAAAAACTATCGCTGGATATTTAGGGAAAGATTTTGAAGTAAAGTCTTCCTATGGCCATATTAGAGATCTTCCAAAAGATGATCTTTCCATAGATGTTGAAAACAATTTCGAGCCAACCTATGCAGTAACCGCTGACAAGAAAGATATCATCAAGGACTTAATGAAGTCCGTAAAAAAATCGGATATGGTTTACTTAGCTTCGGATGATGACCGCGAAGGAGAGGCCATTTCGTGGCACTTAAGTCAAGCTCTTAACCTCAATGATCAAAATACGAGGCGAATTGTTTTTAGAGAAATCACAAAAAATGCCATCAAAAATGCCATCGATAATCCCAGGGCAATCGATCAGAATTTAGTGGATGCCCAGCAAGCCCGAAGGGTACTTGACCGCCTGGTAGGATATGAATTATCTCCCGTTTTATGGAAAAAAATTAAATATGGACTTTCAGCTGGACGGGTACAGTCGGTCTCGGTCCGACTGGTCGTTGAACGGGAGCGTGAAATCGATGATTTTTCAAGTACATCTTTCTTTAAAATCACGGCATTTTTTGATCTCGGTGAGGGCAAAGTTTTAAAAGCAGAACTGCCCAAAAAATTTAAAACTGAAGGAGAAGCCCAAAGTTTTCTTGAAAAATGTAAATCAGCTGACTTTTCAATCGAAAATCTAGTCACTAAACCTGCAAAAAAATCTCCCTCACCCCCTTTTACTACCTCTACATTGCAACAAGAGGCTGCACGAAAATTGGGATTTCCAGTTTCTATGACCATGCAAGTCGCCCAAAAATTATATGAATCCGGTAAAATCTCCTATATGAGAACCGATTCATTGAATCTTTCTAATGACGCTACGGAAGGTGCTAAAATTATGATTTTAGACTCTTATGGCAAAGAGTTTAGTGAAATCAGGAAATTCAAAACTAAGAATCAAAGTGCCCAGGAGGCCCACGAAGCGATCAGACCTACGAATTTCACCCAACAGAATGCTAGAGCAGATTCGGCAGGCAATCGGTTGTATGAACTCATTTGGAAACGTGCCATCGCCTCCCAAATGTCCGATGCACGACTTGAAAAAACCACTGCTACCATTGGCATCTCAACGACAAAAGAAAACCTGGTTGCCTCAGGCGAGGTTATTAAATTTGAGGGCTTTTTAAAGGTTTATCTAGAATCAAAGGATGAGGGCGAGGACGACGATCAAAAAGACATGCTTCCTCCTTTACATGTAGGTCAGCAACTGATGCTTCAAAGACTAGTGGGAAGAGAGGTTTTTGCGCGGGCCCAACCACGTTATACCGAAGCAAGTTTAGTGAAGAAATTAGAAGAAATGGGAATAGGTAGACCTTCAACTTACGCACCTACCATTTCAACCATCATAAAAAGAAATTATATAGAGAAGGAAAATAGGGACGGACGTGAAAGATCCTATCGAGAGTTGATCTTGTCTAATCAGGAAATTCAAAGTGAAACTAAAGTTGAGATCACGGGTGCTGAAAAAAATAAACTGTTCCCTACTAATACCGCCTTGATTGTAAATGATTTTTTAGTGGAGCATTTCCCAACAATCATTGATGTTAAGTTTACAGCCAATGTCGAACAAGAGTTTGATGACATCGCCAAGGGGGAAACTAATTGGACTAAAATGATTAAGGCCTTTTATGCACCTTTTCATGCGCGAGTGGAAGAATCTGATCAACTCAAAAGATCTGATATTAGTAACAGAAACCGCCTGATTGGTGAGGATCCTGTCACGGGTAAACCCATCAGTGCCCGACTGGGCAAATTTGGTGCTTACGTCCAATTGGGAGATCTTGATGATGAAGAAAAACCCAAATTTGCCAGCCTCCGAAAAGGACAATTTCTAGATAAAATAACCCTTGACGATGCCCTCGAGCTTTTCAAATTGCCTCGAATCATAGGTGTATTCGAAGAAGCTGAAATTCAAGTCAACGTGGGTAGGTACGGACCTTACATCAAGCATTCCGGCAAATTTATTTCCTTGAAGCCCGAACAAGATCCACTCACTATAGAGCAAGAGGCTGCCATTATCTTGATCTTAGAAAAACGGGAAGAAGATGCCAACAAGTACATCAAAACATTTGATGAAGATGAAAACGTCTTTGTCATTAATGGGAAATTTGGACCCTACATCAAGTTTGGCAAAAAAAATGTGAAAATACCCAAAGAAAAGGCACCTGAATCACTCACTTTTCAAGAATGCAAGGAACTGGCTGATGCGGCACCTGCCAAAAAAGGTAGGGGTCGAAAGCCTACAGCCAAAAAGAAAAAATAGGTAAAATCCATTCCATTTATCTTTTTATTGTTGAGAATGATTATTTTAAGGAAAAAAAGATGCTTATGAAAGTTTTACGAAGTGTAAATTTCCTGTTAATACTAGTTTGTAGTCTGCGTTGTACCCCTCCCGATCAACAGCAAACGACAATTAAACGCGTGGATGTCGATACTTTTGAAGCCAAATTAAATACGCTTAATAATGCCTTCCTGATAGATGTCAGAACGCCTGATGAATATAAAAATGGACATATTGATGGTGCCACCAATATCGATTTCAATCAAGTTGATCAAATGAAATTCGCCTTTGAAAAACTTGATCATAACCAGCCTATGCTAATTTATTGTGCAGCAGGTGGAAGAAGTAATAAAACTCGTATCTTAATGGCAGAAATGGGATTTACGCAAGTCTATGAATTATCTAAAGGCATGAGCGGTTGGAAGGCTGCTGGTAAACCCATCTCGATCAAATAAGCAATCATGACAAGTGTTTCTTGACCAAAATTCTCCGTCAAGCTGCTCAGTAAGGACCTTATTAAGGTAAATAGTGGGTTGATATCTATTAAAAATCTTTGTCTTTTTTTTAATCACATCAATATTATTTTTAACTCTCAGAGAACAAGACCTAAATAGAACCCATTTGTAACTCAATCTTAATTTGATTCCTAGGCTGGTGAGAATAGGGGCATGCTAATGGTGATCGTGAAGCCCTTTATTGATACTAAAAATACTGGTTCTCTTTTATTATCAAACGTAATTGTTTAACATGACAGGCATCACGAGCATTAAAATATCCTCATTTTCATTTTTGTTTGAAGGTTCAATCAGCCCTGCTCTATTGGGCGCACTCAGCTTAAATGTGAGCTGATCAGAAGATATATTACCCAGCATTTCAATTAAAAACTTAGCATTAAAACCTATTTCGATGTCTTCACCATCATGTTCGCAAACCAAACGTTCATTTGCTTCATTGGAAAAATCTAAATCTTCTGAAGAAATCATCAATTCACTTCCTGTGATTTTCAACCTTACTTGATGCGTTGTTTTGTTGGCATAAATCGCAATTCGTTTCAATGAACTCAATAATTCTGCTTTGCCTATGGTAACGTTATTCTCATTATCGGCCGGAATCACATTTTCATAATCTGGATAGCGTTCATCAATGAGTCGACAAATCATTTTAATCCTATTGAAGTCAAAAAATGCATTGGACGTATTGAATTCCATCGCCACATTGGTAACCTCGGAGGGCAGCGTAGCCTTCAATAAAGTTAAAGCCTTACGGGGAATAATCATACTATGTGACATGTCGCTGACAATATCAACCCGGCGATATCTGATCAAACGATGTGAATCTGTTGCCACAAAAGTTGCATTCGTCTCATCTAGTTTAAGAAAAACACCCGTCATAGAAGGCCTCAACTCATCATTGCTCGCAGCATAAATAGTATTACTAATGGCCATCCCCAGTACATCGGAAGAAATATTAACAGAGTAACCATCTGATACCGTAGGCACCCGAGGGAAGTCAGTGGCATTTTCTCCTGACAATTTATAACGTCCATTGTCCGAACTGATTTCAATACTATAGCTACTTTCTTCTATAGTAAAATTTACAGGTTGCTCTGGTAAATTTCGAAGCGTCTCCAGTAAAATTTTTGCAGGTATCGCAATACTGCCATCTTCTTTTGCCTCAACCTCCAACTCGGTAATCATAGATGTTTGAAGATCTGACGCGGTGATGGTCAAGGTACCTCCTGCAATTTCAAAAAGAAAATTTTCCAAAATTGGAACTACTGGATTAGTAGTAATCACACCATTAATGCCATTGAGCTGCTTAAGTAGATAGGAAGAATTAACTATGAATTTCATTTATATTACTTGTTGTAGTACTAAAATTTTAACTCAAATTTATACACATTTATTGACATCAAAATCATTTTACCCATTTAGAACGCAAAGTCAAGCCTAGATTTAAAATAAGGGAGGATTCTTTTTGATTCAAAAACCATCAATTCATCATCCTGATCCATAATAAGTCGGATGTTTTGGCCGGGCAATTGTGGAAAAATCCGGATTTCTATTGGTAATTTATATTTAATGTCCGAAAGTGAAATAATTATTTCTGGCGGTGTTTGAGCCAGGCTATCATAAGCTGGTGAAAACCCAACACTGATGCGTTCATTTGCCTGCATGTATTCAAATTGATTCAAATAAGCCACCACAGCACTCGAATCTATTTCGGTTAAGCCATCCACCTCGTAAAACGTCTCCTTAAAACGAATCAGCAAATTTTTATCTGATTTTTCAGGATAAATAACTTCCATATTTTGAATGGTCCGCCAATTGCCATTAAAGACTAATCGATCCCTCCATTGATCACGCTTAAGCTCATAGATGCTGGCTAGAAAATCTTGATAACCTGGAATATCTACTTGATAAACTTCTTGATTTTCAATGAAGTACGTTTTCGTTTTATTTGCATTTCCCACCACCGAATAAGACCGCTCGTTCCCATCTACCGTTAGTGTTACTGAAGTGCCCATTTCCTCATTTCTCTTCAATAGTTCCTCTTTTTCATTACCTGTCAATGCCCGCGAGACTTTAACTCTATTGGAAACCGTAAAAAGCATTTTTCGTAAATTGGGATCGGACGGGAATTTATTATTTAATTTCCACCCTTCTTGACGAGAAAAATAATGATCCAATATTTTAGAGTGGAATTGAAATTTTTCTATCTGTGTGGTATCTCTGATAATGAATAAATCGGGATCAAAGCTAACACTTACTAAAGCAGGTTTTAAATTAAACAACCACAGGTTTAAAATAATCAGAAGTAGGGATATTCCAAGCAATACGATGTTTCTGACCCTCATATCTTCGAAAATCTTTTATGTCTCAAAATATGAATGACCACCCCCAGTACAAATAAAACCACCAAGGGTCCCAATGTATTCAACCAACGCCAATAAGTACCCTCTTGAATAAGTGCCGTTTTGTTAAGGGGGCGGATTTTAACTTTTTTATTTCTGGATAGCATCAGTCCATAGTCATCCAACATGTAATCCAATGCATTGTACAAAAAAGCTTCATTGGCGTAGGCCTTTTCTGTGTAGGCATCCTTACCCATGGGCAGGGGTTTTTTGTTATCTAGTGAATAATCATTTCTAACAAAATCACCATCTGAAATAATCATGATTTTAGCAGGATCTCCTTTTTCCTTCCTGAGATTTTGGACTGCCCCACGCGGTGCAAACCTGTTGGCATATAAGGAGGTAAATGACCCCTCCAATAAATAACCCAATACTTTGGGACCTGAAGTGAAAAACTCAGGTCTCAACTTATCTTGGAGATCATTGTAACTTACTTGAACAGGCGGCGAAAATACTTTTGTATTTTCACTGGTGATGAATAAGGGTGTCTTACGGATACCTTCCGCCTTTACAGTGTCTAATGTAGCCACTCCTCTAAACCAAGTCGCATCTAGATTTTTGACCGTTACGTGTTTTCCATAGTTACTAATGATGGGCGAATAAGGCCAAGGTAACATTTCGATCCGTGGCTGCTCCCCCACCGATCCTGTATAAACCGGCGTATAACCACAGTTCACATCAGCAACGTAATTCCCATTGATCCGCACCCCATACCGGAAAAATAAATCTTGCAAATGGGTCTCAATAGGAAAGGCCAAGGTGCCCGAACCACTGGCTTGACTCATATCTACCGACAACGCATCCAAGAATACCAATAAATTACCTCCGTTCATAACATATTGATCCAGGTAATATTTCTCAACTTCACCAAATGCACGAACGGGCTTGGTAATCATAATCACATCGTATCCTATCAATAAACTTTTCCTGCTAGGCAAGTCTATTTTAAACAAATCATATTTGGAAAGAATCGCATTAGTCATCCCTGCCAGGTCTGTCGCATCGGGTTCCCCATGTCCTGTAATCAATCCTATTTTTCTTTGATTACTCGACTGGATTTGTTTAATCCCCGCGGACAATTCATACTCAACACCCTCGATAGATTGATTGAGCATATCCTCAATGGATAAGGTAGTATTCCCTTTGAGAAGTGGAATGCCCAATTCACGGCCTTGATAAGTAATCAATGCCCCTGGAAATATGAGTTTCTCCGTCTTTTGCCCATTTTTTGTATAAGATACATTTGATGGCTGAATGCCTTTATTCATCAGATTTCGGTAATATTCATTTCTCGCTTTCGTTCCTACGGTCAAAGCTGGATCTGAAAAGCGAAACTGAATACGATCCCCTCCATAATAAGCAAACTGCTCTAAGGTCTCTCTTACGGCCATTTTTAACCTTCTAAAATTGGCCGGCAGTTCACCTTCCAAAAAAACCTCAATGTCAATGACCTCGGTCAATTGCTCTAAACCATTGATCGTGGAAGGGTGCAGGGTGTATCTTTTTTCTTCTGTCAAATCCCAACGAAAATGGTACCTATGGGCGAGCTGATTGGCCAAAAAAACAGCGCATACACCTACAAAAAATACAAGGAATTGATAAAGGCTTCTACTGTTCATTATTTTCGTGCCTCAAGTGAATAATGGGTGGCTAAAAGCATGATTATAATAAATCCCACAAAGTAAGTGAGGTTCGAAAGATCGATAACACCCTTACTCATGGCGTTATAATGAAATATGATGCCAAAATATTCGATATAATACGCCCATGAAACCCAAAGGTCAATATGCGCTAAGGTGGTAAATCCCTCGTAACTGATAAAACAAAGCAAGGCGCCTACTACAAATGCTACAATTTGATTTTCTGTAATTGAAGAACTAAAAATACCAATAGAGGCAAATACAGATCCTAAAAAAAACAAACCGAAATAAGCTCCGACAATACCTGAAGTATCTAAATTTCCAGGTGGATTTCCTAATCGATAAATGGAATAATAATAAACCATAGTAGGGAGTAGAGAGAAAAATACCAATAAACTTGCGGCCAAAAATTTACCCAATACAATCGCCCGTGAGGTAAAAGGTAAGGTATACAGCAACTCAATGGTACCACTTCGTTTTTCTTCGGCGAATGATTTCATGGTAATAGCCGGGATTAAAAACATGAATAAATAAGGTCCTATACTAAACAAAGGTTCCATACTGGCATAGCCATAATCCAATAAACTGGTTTCCGGCAATACCCATAAAACGATACTCACTCCGATCAAAAATACTCCGATGACCAAATAAGCAATGATCGAATATAAAAACTCATTAATTTCTTTCATCATCACGGCAATCATAACCCCGCTTCACCCTCCTCAGTGGTTAATTTTTGAAAAATTTCTTCTAAGGAGCCCCCTACGTTTTTAATGGTTATTAATGGTAAATTATGCTCAGTAATAACGGCCAATACCTCTTGTCTTAGCCGCTCACTTGCCGAAGTAATGATCAGCTGATGATCCGATTTGACTTCCAATGAAATGATCCCCTTGAGCGATCTGAAAAGATCAGAATCAATGGGTCCATCAAATTGTACACTGAGGCCTAGTTGATTTGAAGATCTGAGCTGTAGATGAGTCAAACTATCATCCGCTACCAGTTTCCCACGATGGATGATGACCAATTTATCACATAACGCTTCAACTTCTTGCATAATATGCGTAGACAAAATCACTGTTTTTTCATGTGAAATGGTCTTAATTACATTTCTGATCTCAATAATTTGATTGGGATCTAGTCCCGTAGTCGGTTCATCAAGAATCAATACACTGGGATCTGACATCAAGGCTTTGGCCAATCCTACCCGTTGCCGGTAGCCTTTTGAAAGCATTTTGAGTTTTTTGTGCTTTTCAATGGTTAAACCGCAGAGGTCTAAGAGCTCATGGATCCGTTGGTACCGACTTTTACGGTCCATTCCATAGGCTTTCCCTATAAAATCGAGGTATTCTCTCACATACATCTCCAAATACAATGGGTTGTGTTCCGGCAAATAACCCACTGTTTTTTTTACGCTCATGGGATCACCAGTCACTGAAATATCATTCATCAAGATATCCCCCGACGTAGGTCTTATAAAACCTGTAGCAATCCTTAAGGTGGTCGACTTTCCCGCTCCATTGGGACCCAAAAAACCTGTAATTTTACCCGTGGGTGCAACAAAAGAAATTTGATCTACAGCCTGTTGGGTATCGTATCTCTTCACAAGATTGATTACTTCTAGTGACATAAATGTAAATTATAACGAGATAATAAGACTATCATTCAATTTGTTCAAATAGATTTGCAATCTAATCTTTAACGAATTGCAATATTGAGACTTTTTATTCTTAATATCAACATAAAATATATTAATCAATGATCAGTATTATTTGTGGTACCAATAGAGGCCAGTCTGTAAGTAAAAAAATAGCTATTTATTATCAGAATTTACTCAAAGAAGCGGGGGCCAATAGTTATGTACTGGACTTAAAAGAGCTTCCAAAAGATTTCATGAACGTGGCTCTTTACGATAATGCAGGGAAAAGTGAGGCCTTCAATACTCTTAAAACAAAATTGAATGAAAGCCAAAAAATGGTTTTCATTGTCCCAGAATATAACGGCTCATTTCCAGGGGTCTTGAAAACTTTCATCGACGCCCTAGATTACCCACATTCACTGAAAAATAAAAAATGTGCCCTTTTGAGCTTGTCTTCAGGTTCTCAAGGTGGGGCATTGGCCCTCAGTCATCTCACCGATATATTGCATTATTGTGGTATGAACGTTTTGGCACAAAAACCTAAATTAGCTAAAATAGAAGCTAATTTTAAAGATGGTCAATTCACTAATGAGCTTTATGTCACCCTCTTGAAACAGCAAGTAAAAACCTTTTTACCCTTTTAAAAGAGGACTATTTCTCAGGACGGATCACATTCCAAAGCCATAATACACCATAAAGGCCAAACATACCTATGAAAATATAGTTACTAGGAAAATAATGATAATTATAATTCAAGAAAGCGCCGATCAAGATCACCGCACTCATAAATTTAAATATCCTTGTGCCTCGGTCTCCTAAATTGGCAAATAAATCATTCATTTAATCTCCCTGTTTATGTCATTGGCCTTATTCTGTATCGGATATACCCTCCACCCAAGGACCACCTAGCTTTTTAAATTGCGCAATCAAATCTGGAAGTGTTTGCTTTGATATGGGCATCAATGTATTGGCCAATTCTTTCAATTGATTTTGGGCTCTGCTAAGGGCATCCATATGATTCTGTGTAGGTCCATAGGTTGTCGACAAAGCCATATACCCAATCATTAAGCCATCCTTGGGCGTAGGATTAGATTTTTCACCCACTTCACTTTTGACGGTTTCCCCATTCATCTGCAATGAGATATCTAAAAGAGATTGATGGACCTCATATAAGTTTTTGATCAAAGCAGCATCTCTTTTATCCGCTCTTTTTATGGCATTTTGCAAGGCCCCCACCAACTTAAGTGATTGTGATAAAACCAAATCTTGTTTTGTTAAATCGGCTACGAAAGACTCATAATCACTCCTAAACTGATCAATGAGCTCAAAAGAAGCACCTTTTAAGGAAGGAGACATCAAAGGAACTACCTCAAAATTGACAGGTTCAGACAGGTCGGTAACTACTCCTTTGATCACCTTTGACAAAGTAACATTATAAGTGGCTGGCATCACCATAAAACCACTTGTATAGCCTTTGGTTTTTGAAGCCCGTGCATTGAGCTTAATCGGTGACTTCGAAGCATAGGTCAAATTCCAACTGACCCTATTCATTCCTTTTTTATTCTTGGCAGGTAAGGTATTGACAATCGTCCCTGCAGCATCGCGCACGGTCAAAATAACCTGTGGTCCTTGGGCTCTATTTTCAAGTTCCAGTGCCCGCCATCCTGGGAAAGGAATACCCAAATTTGCGTCTATTTTTTTTTCTTCTACCGAAGTCCTCAATTCCTTATCAGACTGAAACATTTCTTTTAAATAATAGGTGAAAGTGGCACCATATTCAGGGTTCGGTGCCTTATAATCAGAAGCACCTTGACCATAAATACCCCTTTTCTGCACATACCACCAAGCTTTCTTAGGTTGAAATAAATGGGCTTCTTTTTCTAAATTATTTTTAGTTAAAGTCCTTAGTGGACTGTAATCGTCCAGTACGAAAAACCCTCTACCAAATGAAGCCCCCACCAAGTCATTTTCACGTCTTTGAATAGCAATGTCTCTAAAGGCAATGGTGGGGAGTCCCCCTTTCAATGCGTTCCAATGCATCCCAGCATCTATAGTGAAGTAGATACCAAATTCGGTAGCGGCAAACAAGAGTTCCTTTTTTACATGATCCTGAACGATTCTCCAAATCAATAATCTCTCAGGTAGCCCCTGCGAAATCAATTTCCAAGAGCGGCCCAAATCATGGCTGACGATCAGATAGGGTTTAAAATCACCATACTTATGATTATCAAGTGCAGCATATACCGTTTGAGGGTCAAAAAGATCTGCCCTGATATCGTTTACAAAAGCGGTCGCTGGAACACCTTTGATGGTACCCAATGCGATACGTGTCCAACGAGTTCCTCCGTCGGTAGTGACCTGAATGATGCCATCATCAGTGCCAGCATAAAGTACCCCTTCTTGCAAGGGGGATTCGGCCAATGAGGTAATCGTATTGTAGCTAGACATGGCTCCAATGTCCCAAGCATTATCCCAACTTTGTTGTTTTCCCATAATGGGTAAAGACATCCTTTCTTCATTTCGTGTCAAATCTGAGGAGATAGGCTCCCATGCGTCGCCTCGATTTTCAGACTTCCAAACACGGTAAGAAGCCACATAAATACGCTTTGGATCAAAACTACTGACTAAGATGGGTGCATCCCAATTGAATCGCTCATGTGGCTCACCTGCACGTGGTTGTGGTTGTACAAAAACGGTTTCTCCATTTTTATGATCGATCCTAAAAGATACACCTTGCTGGTATTCACCATAAGTAATGTCAGGATTTCCAGGCTCAATCGCAGATTGATGGCCATCAGCTCCTAACACATTTCTCCAATCTGCACTGCGAATACCCGTGGTAAACATGGTTCTTGAAGGGCCACCATGAGATCCATTGTCTTGAGTACCTCCATAGATATTATAAAATGGCGCTGCATCGTCGACGGCCAACTTATAGTATTGGGTCAAAGGTAAATTGGGCATAAAGCGCCAGGTTTGGGCTTGATCGAAAGATTCATAAATCCCCCCATCGGTACCCGCAATAAGGTAATCAGGATCTGACATACGCCAAGCCAAGGCATGGGTATCTACATGCTTGTCTTTTTCGTTCATGAAACCATAGGTTTTACCATGATCATTGGAAACAAAAGTTCGATAACTCACCAAATAGATACGCCCTTCCTTATGAGGATCAGCATATAATTCTTGATAATAATGAGGTCCCGTACCTCCACTTACCATACTAGATTGTTTACTCCAACTGCTTCCTTGATCGTGAGAAATATAAAGCCCCCCTTTTTTACGATCTGTTTCGATCGCTGCATAGATGGTATTGGTATTGAATGGAGAAATGGCCAGTCCAGACTTCCCTATATTAGATTCAGGTAAGCCAGCACTTAATTTTTCCCAAGTAGTTCCCCCATCAAAACTTCTATGAATACCCGAACCAGGTCCCCCATCTAATAAAGCAGCCACCGTTCGATGTCTTTGCCAAGTCGCCGCATAAAGTAAGTCAGGATTATTTGGATCCATCACGATATCGGTTACACCCGTCCATTCATTCCCTCCTAGTTTTTTGGACCAAGTCTTTCCACCATCCTTAGATTGGTATAAACCTCGCTCTCCACCGCTACTCCAAAGTGGACCCTGTGCAGCAACCCAAATGATTTTAGAATTGGTGGGATGTACAATGATTTTAGAAATATGCTCAGAATGAATCAAACCCATGTTTTTCCAAGTTTTACCTGCATCTAAGCTCAGGTAAATACCATCTCCAAATCCAACATGTCTACCTCCAATGTTTTCACCTGTTCCTACCCAAATTCGATTATGATTATTGGGGTCAATGGTTACACATCCGATCGAATAACTTTTTTGATCATCAAAAATAGGTGCCCAAGTAACTCCTGCATTAGTCGTCTTCCATACTCCGCCAGAGCCTACGGCTGCATACATGATGTTTTGATTTTTGGAATCAATGGCGATGTCCGCGATCCTACCTGAAGTGAAAGCAGGTCCTATATTTCTGAATTTCAGCTCATCTAAAACGGCTGAGTCCAGGAGCTGGGCATGAGCCGTTGAGCCCACAAATAGCATGGCGATTAAAAAATGGATAAGTGTTTTCATATATAGTTTAAATTAATAATGTAAGATAAAACTAACTACTCAAACAAACTTTCTCGGATACTATTTTATGAAAGGTAAAATTAGGAGATGGTCAAAATGATTTTACCCATATTTAGATTTTGCTCCATCCTTTGATGGGCTTGATCTGCCAGCTGCCAAGGTAAGACTTTATCGATGACGGGCTTTAATTCTTCGGCAGCCCAGGCGGCTTTAAAATCTTTATTAAATGAGTGGATCAACTCCCTTTTATAAGCCAAAGACCTCGCGCGTAAAGTCGATCCTTTGAGCATAATCCTTTTTTGTAAGATCTTGGCCAAGTTTATGTCTTGGGCCCGAGCGTTTGCCATATATCCAATCAATACAATACGCGCCTCAAGCGCTGCACAATCAATGTTTTTTACCACATAATCCCCTCCTACGCAATCCAGTATCACATCTGCCCCCTTTCCCTCGGTATCCTCCCATACCAATGTTGACCATGGTTGGGTCTTATAATTATAAGCTCTGTGAGCCCCTAGTTTTTGGCAAAACTTGACTTTCTCATCAGTCCCTACCGTAACCGATACTTGGGCTCCCCAAGCATGGGCCAATTGAATGGCAGCCGTTCCTACCCCGCTGGCTCCGGCGTGAATCAAAACTTGCTCCTTTGGACGAAGCGCACCTAAAGTAAATAAGGTCTGATAAGCAGTTAGAAAAACTTCAGGTATTCCCGCTGCTTGAATATAATCCAAGTGCTTTGGGATCGGCATGAGTAGTCTATAATCTACTACCGCAAATTGGGCATAACCCCCACCAGCGAGCAATGCCATGACGCGGTCACCTTTTTGAAACCCTTGCACTTGACGGCCGATCGCTACGATTTCTCCAGCTACTTCTAAACCCAATATTGGAGAAATACCTGCGGGTGCTGGGTATTTTCCAAGGCGCTGCAAAATATCCGCTCTATTGACTCCTGCTGCGTGAACGGCAATCTTAACCTCAAAATCTGTATTTTGGGGGGCCTCCTGCTCACTGATTTTCATGGCCCTTAATCCGTCCTGATCGAATACTTCTATATACTTCATCGCTTCAAATGTTGTCTCAAGGACCAAGTTAAAATACTTTTAGACAAAGCTCGCTAAAATTCCTTTGGCAGAATAGACCCGTCCATGAGCAGGGGCTTTATCAAATTATCGACTAGTTTTAGGCCATGGTTTGGAGTATAGTAGGTTCTTTTTTGCATTTTTTAGCTGCTTTTGGTGTTTGTGCCATGGTATTATATGAGTTAGTTTTTTTGACCCAAACCCCCTCGCTTACCACTGCAAAAAATATTCAAAGGGCCGATATGATTTATGGACTGAGTGCCCTCTTGGTTGTATTGATAGGGTTTATTAGGGTTTATTATTTTGAAAAAGGTCCCGATTATTATTTGAATAATCCCTTTTTCTGGATCAAATTAACCGCTTTTACTGGGGTCGGGCTCCTGTCCATATACCCCTCCATCAAGTTCTTTCAATGGAACCCATTGCTTAAATCCGAGACGGCCCCCAGACTGACAATCCAAACCTATAATATCCTCAGAACGCTTCTGATATTAGAGGTTATTGGTTTAGTCGTCATGATGATTGCTGCTTCCATGATGGCCAAAGGAGTCACTTTTTAGTCCTAAATTAAGTAAGTAGCTTGCATTGGGCTCCTTCACGATAGGTTTGAGTAGTAAAAAATACCGAGTCCCTCGCATCGGAAGTCTCATAAAAAGTCTTAAAATGAAATCTCATGCAATCACTTCCACTTAAGCACAAAAGACTCAAAATAAGGTGTTAATTTTGCAGCATATTTTAATAAAATGATATCAATCAGTAGGTACCACGACATCAGCTCCGGACATCGCGTAGTAGGACATGAGAACAAATGTAGTCATCTTCATGGCCATAACTTCAGAGTTCATTTTACAGTTACTGCCGAAAGGCTAGATGACATTGGTCGGATCATTGATTTTAGTATCATCAAAGCCCAGTTATGTGATTGGCTTGAAACGCATTGGGACCATCGCTTTCTCATGTATGAAGCAGATGAACTGCGGATTCCTCTACAGAAAATAGCTTCAGAAGACATCGTAAGCTGTCCTTTCAATCCAACGGCTGAAAATATGGCTCAGTACTTGTGTGAGGTGGTGGGACCCCAACAACTGAAGGGAACCGGCTGTCAATTGATCAAATGCACCATTGAAGAAACCCGAAAATGTTCGGCGACTTACGAGATTTCTTAAATGAGGAATCTGTTAATTTTATAAATTCTTTCCCTTTGCTTTGCGTTCTCCGAAAGGTAATCATTGTTTTTTCCTGCAAAACCGCTCCACTAAGAAAAATAAGTTTTTACTGCAGTTTAATGAAATAACTTTTTAAATTTATTGATCTCATTTTAAGTTAAAATCATGACAGATCTTTCAAGAAGAAGTTGGCTCAAAGGAGCAGGGCTGATGAGTTCATTAGCGGTAATCGGCGGTATCGCGCCCCTTCATCAATTGAGCGCCAAAGAAATTAAAAAATTCAGGCCAAGACCTCTAACAGGGAATATAAAGCTCAGTTCTAATGAAAATCCTTATGGCCCCTCTGAAAAAGTACGGCAAGCCATGATTGCAAATTTTGATCAGGCCTGCCGGTATCCCTTCAGTTATAGCGGAGAACTTATAGAAAAAATTGCCGCTAAAGAGGGTGTTTCCAAAGATCACATTGTTTTGGCGGGTGGATCTACCGAAGGCTTGAAAGTGGTGGGTCTCACTTATGGCATGAACGGGGGTGAGATCATTGCAGCACAACCTACTTTTCTCGCCCTAATGACCTACGCAGCCCAATGGGGAGGATCCGTCAACTGGGTGCCCGTAAACAAAAACATGATGCATGATTTAGATGAGATGGAAAAAAGAATCTCAAGTAAAACGAAACTGATCTTCCTCTGCAACCCAAACAATCCTACCTCTACCTTATTGCCGGCTGATCGCGTATTGGATTTTTGCAATACCGTATCCGATAAGGTCACTATCTTTAGTGATGAGGCTTATTGCGATTTTATTGAAGATAAAAACTATCCTTCGATGGTCTCCCTAGTCAAAAAAGGTAAAAATATCATTGTTTCAAAAACATTTTCAAAAGTTTACGGACTGGCTGGCCTCCGTATCGGCTATATGGTTGCCAAACCAGAAATTGCAGCCGGTCTTAGAAAAAACATCATGGCCTTTACCAATGTTCTGGCGATTGAAGCAGCAAAAAATGCTCTTGATGATCAAGAATTTTATGATTTCAGCTTGAACAAAACCGGGGAGGCTAAAAAAATAATTTTAGAGGGATTGGATGATCTCAACCTAGAGTATGCCCCTTCAAATACCAATTTTATTTTCTTCAAATCAGGAAGAAATATTGAAAAGCTGCAACAACAAATGCTTGCCAAAGGGATCATGGTGGGAAGACCGTTTCCTCCTTTTGATGACTGGTGTCGCATCAGTACGGGTACTCTGGAGGAAGTCATCCAGTTCAACGATGCCCTAAAAAAGGTTTTGTCTTAATCGTTTGCTTCAGGCTGCCATCCAGGACCTCTGACAAATCTGCCCGGTTTGGCCCCGGTAGGTTCACTGTTTTCGATTACTTGAATCCCGTTGACCCAGACTTGACTTACACCCAACGCATACTGATGAGGATCTTCAAAGGTCGCTTGGTCATGTACTTCTGCTGGATCAAAGACGACAAGGTCCGCGAAATTTCCCACTTGGAGCGCTCCTCTTTTTTGGATTTTTAAATTGGCTGCAGGAAAGGAAGTCAACCTTCTGATGCCCTCTGCGAGGGTAATGACTTTTTCATCTCGAGCATATTTCCCTAAAACCCGAATAAAAGAGCCATAGGCACGGGGATGGGTGCTTTGCTTCAAAAATATTCCTTCATTGGTGAAAGAACCGGCATCTGAACAAAAACTGACCCAAGGTTTGGCCATCTTTTTAGCTATATTTTCTTCTGACATAGAAAAATATACTACCTGTATCCGACTGTCATCTTCTACGATCAAGTCTACCATAGCTTCGGCGGGAGTTTTATTTAAAATCTCAGCGACTTCATCCAATCGCTTACCTATGTACACACGTAGATCAGGGTTCTTAAAGCCAACAAATAAAATTTTATCTGGCCCGTATTCAAACTTAATATCTTTTAAAATCTTCTTGCGTAGGGATTTATCAGCCAATCTTTCTATAGTTTTAGGTATGCCCCCTTCCCTCACCCACTCAGGCAATTGGACATGTAATCCAGTAGATGAGGCGGGGTAGGTATAAATATCTGCCGTGATCTTCAATCCTTCCGCTCGAGCCGACTCGATCAAGTCAAAGGCAGTATCTAATTTGGGCCAATAGGCCTTGCCAGAAGCTTTTAAATGATAGATCTCAGCAGCAATATCCGCTTCCTTGGCTATCGTGATGAGCTCTTCGATGGATTCTAACAAGTACTTCCCTTCATCCCGGATATGGGAAATATACATACCCCCATGTTTAGCGGCTGTTTTGGAAAGGGCAATCAATTCTGCCGTATTGGCATAGCGACTGGGTGCATAAAGTAAAGAAGAGGAGATACCCATGGCTCCCATGGCCATCTCTCGATCCAACAAATTAGTCATTTCTTCCATTTCTTCAGATGTCGCCGTGCGCTGATCATAGCCCATGACATACCTTCTCAACGTTGCATTTCCAACAAAAGAGGCAAGGTTCGTCGCCACTCCCCGAGATTCCATATACTCCATATAGCCTCCCAATGTTTGCCACTCAACGTCATATTTAATGTTCCCTTGGGCTGATTCCTCTTCTTCGATCATTTGATTACTCCAAGGCCCCATGCTGGAACCTTCACCCAAAACTTCAAGAGTTACTCCCTGCCTGAGGTCACTCTGAGACCTGCCATCCTCGATCAAGGTCTCATTGGCCCAGCTTAACATGTTAATGAAACCCGGTGCCACGGACAGATCTTTTGCATCAAATTCAACGTTCCCTAGATCTCTAGATAAATCCCCCATCGCAGCAATCGTATCCCCAGAAACTGCCAAATCTCCCGCATAAGGGGTATTCCCAGATCCATCATAGATCATGGCATTTCTTATGATTAAATCAAATTGTCGAGATTTGGGTTGACAACTCCAAATAATAACTGTCACAAAAATCAAATACAACGCCTTCATATACTTCAGTTTAGCCTAAAGGCAATATAATGAATATTCACAATAACTACCTCCCATGAAGCATCGTAGAGACCTGACCTTATTGAAACCCTCAGCTCATCACACTCCTCAACCATTGATATAGACTTGTTACCTATATTGGGATCAAATGGTTAGATTAAGCTTCTCAAAAAATTATTCAATATGAACGCACAACGATTTAGCCTAGGTTTGATTTTCATCACTCTTGCCCTTATCACAGAACTCAAAGCGCAGAAAAAAATACTGGATCATACCGCTTATGACACTTGGCAGTTTATTAAAAAACAATCCATCAGTAATGATGGGAAATGGATTACTTATGCCCTAGAAAAAAACAGCATTTCTGATCCCCTCGTCAAATTATTAGACTTTGAAGGCGCAGAAGCACGCTCCTATCCCAGAGGTACAAACCCTAAATTCAGTTTTGATGGCACCCATCTCTTTTTCAATATACAACCCGCTATAGATGACGTCAATCAACTCAAACGTATCAAAACCAAAGAAGAAGATCTTCCCCTTGATACACTCGGTATTTATAATGTAAATACAGAGACGTTATCTAAAATCCCACATCTCATCTCCTATAAAATCCCAGAAAAATGGTCTGATTGGCTGGTTTATCAGCACAAAACCCCTCAAGATACTTCACTGAAAAAAGCAAAAAAAATCAGTAAGAAGACGGGTTATGAACTCATCATCGGAAACCTCATCGATACCGCCCGTTATAAATACCCTTTTGTGAAGGAATACACCTTATCTGAAAAAGGGGGAAAAATTGCATTTACCTCCTCTGGAGATGATGCTGAATTTCAATCCGGCGTATATGTCTTTGATACGCAAAAGCAGTCTATTCAGTCGATCTATGTATCAAAAGGGATTTTTAAATCCCTGAAATGGGATGAAGCCGGGCAGCACTTAAGCTTTGTTTCAGATCTTGATACGACCCAATCATTAAATAGATATTTTAACCTTCACTTATGGTCCATAGGCGATGATACGGCCGAGACTATTCTTACGGCTAGGGATGAGTATCTTGAAAAAACCTATTTGGTCAGCGAGCATACTCCCCTTGAGTTTTCTAAAAACGGATCGCTACTCTATTTTGGAAAATCATTGCCTGTCCTGCAGGCGGATACCTCCCTACTCGAATATGAAATTGTAAAAGTTGAGGTATGGACGTACAGAGATGAGAGGCTTTACACGCAACAAGAAATTGAGAAGGAAAAAGATCAAAAGGCCTCTTTTTTGAGTGCTTATGATTTGACTTCCAAAAAATTCATGACTTTGGGTACTGAAAATATCCCCCATGTTGATAAAAGTGATGAAGGCAATGGTGTTCATCTGATCGGCTATAATGAAAAACCTTATCTTAAATCTATTTCTTGGGAAGGATCTCCAAGTCCTGCCGATATCTATGCCCTCCGCACGACTACAGGAACTTCAGAAAAAATTGCTGAAAAAATTCATGCCCGACCTAAAATGTCACCCTTAGGCAATTATGCCTATTGGTATGATCCGATGGATTCCGCATGGTTTACTTATTCGTTTTTGAAGGATCGAATCAACAAAATCACTGATCATACAGCAGTTGATTTTTTTAATGAGGAGCATGATACGCCCAATATGCCACGTGCCTACGGCCTGATGAGCTGGAGTCAAGATGATAAAAAAATGTTGATCTATGATCGATATGATATCTGGGAAGTTGATCCTGAAGGCATACTCAAATCCATACGCATTACTCCTGAGGGTCGTAAAAATCAACAAAAATACAGATACATAAAATTAAAAAAGGAGGAACGATTCATTGAAAAAAATCAAACATTGCTCCTTCATGCCTTCAATGAAGTGGATAAAACAGAAGGAATATATTCCTTAAAATACAGCCCCGGTGCACGGTTGAAGATGCTGAGCTCAGGTCCCTCTCAATATCGCAGTATACAGCAAGCCCAAGAAGGAAAAGAACTGATCTTTACCCAAGCAAACTTCAGTACTTTTCCAGATGTTAAAAGTACCCGTTCCTTCAAAAAAATAAATACCATCAGCCAGGCAAATCCTCAGCAGAATACCTATAATTGGGGAACCGCTGAACTCTACCACTGGACTTCTCTGGACGGCCAACCACTTGAAGGATTACTCATCAAACCTGAGAACTTTGACCCCTCCAAAAAATATCCCATGATCGTCAACTTCTACGAGCAAAGTTCAGACAACTTATATAGACACCATGCCCCTAATCCAGGTAGATCTACCATTAATTACAGCTTTTATGCATCAAGGGGTTATCTTATCTTCAATCCAAATATTCATTACCGGACAGGATATCCGGGTGAGAGTGCTTATAACAGTGTAATTCCAGGGGTAACCTCTCTCATTGATCAAGGATTTGTAGATCCCGATCACATCGGCATCCAAGGACATAGTTGGGGGGGCTATCAAATTGCTCATATCGTGACAAAAACAGATTTATTCAAATGCGCAGAAGCCGGTGCACCCGTACCCAACATGATCAGTGCTTATGGAGGCATCAGATGGTGGACAGGCTTAAGCAGGATGTTTCAATATGAACGCACTCAAAGTCGTATTGGTGGGACTTTATGGGAATATCCGTTGAGATACATTGAAAATTCTCCCATATTTTTTGTTGATAAAATAAATACCCCTATTTTGATCATGCATAATGACGCCGATGGTCATGTCCCTTGGTATCAAGGGATTGAATTTTTTGTCTCCTTGAGAAGACTCAACAAACCCTCTTGGCTTTTGAATTATCAAGGGGAGCCCCATTGGCCGCTTAAACTCCAAAACAGAATAGACTTTAATATCAGAATGGCACAATATTTCGATTACTATCTCAAAGATGCTCCTATGCCCAAATGGATGCTCAAAGGAATCCCTGCCACTGAGCTGGGCATAAATAACAATTTAGAATTGATGGATCAATAGATACTATGAACACAGCTGAATTGCCTTTGAAATTACTCAAAGAATATTTTGGGTATGATACCTTCAGGGGACATCAGCAGGACATCATCGAGCGTACCCTTGAGGGTCATGACAGCTTAGTGATTATGCCGACAGGAGCGGGCAAATCGATCTGCTATCAGCTCCCCGCACTGATGCTTAAAGGAACTGTGATCGTAGTCTCACCTCTTATTGCACTAATGCAAGATCAAGTGGCTGTCCTGACAACTGCGGGTATCGCTGCTGCAGCCTTGCACAGCAATCAAAACGACACCGCCACCAAAGAAATTCTTAACGATTTTAAAGACGGAACCTTAAAACTCCTGTATGTCTCTCCAGAAAAAGCGGTAAGTAAGGATTTTCAAGAACAGATAGATCTTCAAAAGATCTCATTGATCGCCATTGATGAGGCCCATTGTGTTTCGGTCTGGGGCAATGATTTTAGGCCTGAATATACTGAGCTGGTTCATCTCATTAATAAAAGTAACGTACCCCACATTGCTTTAACGGCAACAGCGGACAAAGCGACAAGACAAGATATTGCTCAAAAACTAGGTCTTAAATCTGCAAAAACTTTTTTATCAAGTTTTGAGAGAACTAATATCAATATCAATGTGCAGCCAGGGCAAAACAGAATCGAAACCATCATCGATTATGTAGGCGCACACGCTGGAGACTCCGGTATCATCTATTGCCTCAGTAAAAAATCTACAGAAAAAATAGCCAAAAAATTACAAGAAAAGGGTATTAAAAGTGGCTTTTACCATGCAGGAATGTCAGGTGAAAGTCGTCAAAAAGTGCAACAAGCTTTTCAATCTGATGAATTAACGGTCATCTGCGCCACCATCGCTTTTGGTATGGGGATCGATAAATCAAATATCCGATATGTCATCCACTACAACCTCCCCAAAAACATCGAGAGCTATTATCAAGAGATTGGCCGTGCCGGTAGAGATGGAAATGCAGCAAGCACCTTGCTCTTTTTTAGCTTAGCTGATGCCAAAATACTCAGACAATTTATTGATCAAAGTACCGCTAGTGAAGACTTCAAAATGATTCAAAGAACCAAACTCAATAGAATGATTGAGTTTGGTCAGGCCAGCAGCTGCAGGACCAATTTTATATTGAGTTATTTTGGTGAACATCGGAGAACCCCGTGCGGACATTGTGACAATTGTCTCCATCCTCCCAAGTTTTTCGATGGCACCATCATCGCCCAGAAAGCCTTATCCGCGGCAAAAAGACTTAATGAGGGAGTGGCCATCAATGCCTTAGTCGATGTCTTGAGAGGATCGCAATCATCAGAAATACGCCGCAAAGGCTACGATCAGATCAAAACCTTTGGAAGTATTACAGACCTCAAAAGAGAAGATCTGATTCAGTTTATAGGTCAACTCATCAATCAAGGTTATTTTGAGATAGACTTTACCCATTATAACAAGCTCACCATTACGCCACTTGGATCTGACGTACTTTATAAAGGCGCTACGGTATCCTTAACGGCAACCATTGATCGCGAAGCAAAAATACCTGCCGTAAACAAAAAAGAGCATTATGAGACCGGCCTTTTTGAGGTATTAAAAGCACTTCGGCTCAGATTAGCTAAAGAGGCCAATCTACCTGCCTACGCCATTTTCAACGACAATACCTTGAAAGAGATGAGTCGCGTAAAACCCCTCTTCGAAAAAGACCTGCAAGATATTTCAGGAGTAGGAAAACATAAAATAAGGCATTATGGTGCTCATTTCCTTGAAGCCATCAGGGCATTCAATCAAAAAAAAATAGGTGCCACTTTCTGTAAAGGGAGAAACTTATTTAAAAACCCTAGGCATGCTCAAGACCCATCATACGGTGAGCCGAAATCGCAACAGAGCGATCTTTAAGTGAAAACACCATTTATGATCACATCAATCATTTATATCTCAACCATGAGCCGATAAATATCAGCCAATTCGTATCTTCAGAAGAAATCAATAAAATCACTAGTGTCTGGTATAAATTGAAGAAAACAGAAGAAATTAAACTTCTTTTTCAGGCCCTAGACGAGAAAATAAACTATGGTAAAATAAAACTGGCCTTATCATTTCTCAAGAGGGGCTAAGGGTCAATACCCTTTTGCCCAACTTCGCAATCACAAGCGCCTTGAAATTACTTAACTAACAATTAAAATATAGTTTGATTTGCACAAGAATCAGATTTTTGTTGAATTTTCATAAAAATCCAATAATCAGAAATATCGGAACATCATTTATTGATGTTCCTTAACTATATTTACGAAAAAAATAGTTGTTTTAACCATGAAAAAGTTAGTCTTTCTTTTATCAACGTGTGCCTTTATTTTGAATTTATCTAAGGCCCAAGAACATACGAAGGCTTCAGAGGCAGATACCTTAACCGTTGTTGAGCATCTCGATGAACTTACCTTACTTTGGGATGTCGAATCTCTAGAATTGAAAACCTACCAAGGTTTGAGAAAGTTTTGTCGCTCCTCAGCTTACAGACACTCAATCACAGAAATGCTTGAAAGTATGCACCATTATGATTCACTCCTTTATGACATGGCTATCGAAGCCTCAAAACAGAAGCATGCACATATGAAACATCTCATTCATGAACTTGAATCATTTGAAAAGCATTATGGGGTGAAACAATTTATAAGTCATTTAAAAGAAGAATGTGTTGCTCAATCTGAATTAGAAAAACATAAAAAAGATTACAAAAAAGACAATGGTGATGAATCATATGACAGTAAAGTCTATGTGGTAGAATTAGAACTTAAAAAATACGTAAAACACCTAACCCATCGCATCGATCGATTAGATAGACATGTGCACCATTTAATTAAAGAATAAAGGTTAAGCTTTAATAGAGTTTACATAGCTACACTAATTGATTTTTTTAAGATGTATCTAATGATGGTTTACTCAAGAATATTTCCTTTTTGGAACCCCAACATGTTTTAAAGACCATAGAAACTTATATCAACATATGAGTGAGGTCAGTTCTATAAAAACTCTTCATGTATTCATTCAATCATAGACAGCCCTAGTTCTCAACTTAAAAATATCTAGAAAAACTGTAGGATTTTTCATTCACCAGTAAGTCCAACCAAAGGGCATAAAACAACTGCCTCAATTCACTATTGAGAGATTAATGATGTATGATGATGAATCTTCTAGGCTTCCAAAGATATTTATTATGAAATAACTGTATGAAATAGACGCCTGCTGGTAAATGACTCACATTGATCACGAGTTCTTCCTCATTCTTCCTTATCCAACCCGTCAAACGTTGAATGCCATTCTGGTCAAACACAATCCAATCGGTCTCTGCGCGTAGCGGCCTCTCAAATAGCAATCTAAATATGCGATCTGCCGGATTAGGAAATAAACTAAACTCTGTCCCAAGGATCATCTCCTCTTCTATACCAAGTATATTGCTGGGATTTTCCAAATCCTTATAAGCTGCTTGATAAATATCCTTGGTCACCTCATTTTGGATCATTACAATAACTCTAAGCTGAGTAGAATCATTGAACCCTACCGGTATCCACTGAACGGACTCGGTAAATGTGTCATCAACTTTAAATGATTGATTTTTAACAATTCCTGAAGCATTTGGTAAGATTTTCAACAGTACGTTTCGAATGGTATCTGTAGTTGAATACACTCCAAAGTCGTTTTCGGGAACGAAGAGCTTTTCAACTATAAAAAATCTAATCGAAAGCTCAGTCTCTGGATTTGGTAAATCAATTAAAGACGTAAATTCAGCTGTGAAGGACAACATGGAACTTCCCTCAACTGAGCTCTCAGATAACTCAATCTTGAAATCTGGCTTATTTAATTCTTTTTGATCTAACTGACTTTTATCCCATCCCAAAATATTCTCTTCTGAGGTAGTATTAATAGTCTCACCGTTTAGTACACTGGCCGGTATCTCATTGATACTATAATAGGATCTTCTAGCATCCGGATCAATTTTGTTTCTTGTGTAAAGGATATCCTCATCTAGACCAATACCTTCATTATAAATATTGGTTATATAATTTATCCAAAGGCTTCCTTTAGCCATTTGACCAATACGATTATGCACCTCTTCACTAGCAGTCTTACTTTCTGATTGCAACATAGAGCCAAATGTCTCGACCAAAACAATGCGTTTCCTGTCGTAAATGCTGAAATTATCAAAGGCAAAACCCTCAAGGTCTTGTCCATTTTGATTTACTTTCTGTCCAGTCATAGAACCCAACGCAAATCTAAACCTTATTTCAGACCAGTTTTCTTTGGGAATGATATAATTACCCTCATCATCCCTAATATCTATTTTATGTACCGCTAATTTCCAAGCTCCTTCTGTACTTGTATTCCAACCATAAAACCCAGGATTATAGGCCGTTTTTTGAGCTTCATCCCAATTACCAGGATTACCTGGAATACCCTCGAAAGTATACCAATTGAGGCCCGAGCTCAAAGTAGTATAATTTTCATCCTGATTCTCAATAAGAAATTTATAAAATCCAAGGGGTGACCAACTAGCCCCGTCATCAGAAGAATATTGTAAAACCACACCATCAGTGACCAGCAAATCAGAACTATAATTGAAACTGAGGGTAGGCCTTTCTAAAAGTGAAATATCATAAGCAGGAGAATATACCCACGAATGCTCCGCTATAGAACCCTCTGCGCCACCACCAGCGTAACTACCTGAAGGATTGGTAATCCACGAAAATCCTGAAACCTCAACCGGTACATCAGAAACCGTAGGATCCAAATTTATAGTAGCCCCAATAGGAGTTGCTTTTTGCCAAGTTGAAAACCTTAACGAAGCTTCAGTCAAGGCAATTTTATCATTTTCGATGTCATAGTTAATACCATCATAAAAACCATCTACACTGATAGAATCTGTATGCCATGACTCAGGTCCCTCATCAAAAGTATGAGTTTTACTATCGATCACCTGAATCTTATCCAAAATATTAAACTCTCTAATCAAGCTGTCGAAGCAATTAGCCGTTGAAATAAGACGAAGCTTTGCTCGATAAATTCCTCCCTCATCAAATACTACCTGAACCGAATCTAAGATAGTTGAATCAATCCCTACTCTAACTTCCTCAAAAAACTCAGTACCATCCTCTCTTTCAATAGTAAAATTAAATTCTTGGAGTTCTTGCCACGCAAAGTCATATAACTCTAATTTTCTTTCTCTAAACGCAAACAAAGTATTGTTCCCCTCGGTAATATTTTTCCATCTAAATTCTGGATCAGGTATGATTCCGATTGATTTTGATTCAGTTTGCTGCCAAGCGCATCCAGTAATATTAGATGTAGCCTTGACCGTAATCTGAACACCATCAGAGCCTAAATTATAATCATCAGAGGCCACTGAAACACTATTTGTATTTTGGTTAGGAACAATATCATTTTTAATGGTCCATTGAAAAGTAGCTAAACTATCAACCATGTTACCAAGAGTAACATTAACTTCTAATAAATCAGATACACAAGCCTTATTGGTAAGTACAAAAGCCATCTCCACTCGTCCCAAATTGAGGCTTAGGATCAACCAAAATATCGTGCTCAACAGTATTGGTACAACCATAATCATCGGTATGTTCAAAAATTACAATATAAGTACTTGAAGGATCATAATCTTGTAAGTCGCTATCAGTTAAACTTAAATTTTTGCGGGCATCCTTTGGTGTAAACTGAGCTGCAGCCTCAGAGTCATCACTGATACCTGCGGATAATGGAATTCTATTGTTATCATAAATTTCAAAATTTGATTCAATACCTCCTCCACCAATACCTGCTCCTGTTTCTGAATTAATTCCAAGTAATTCAAAACTTCTTTCTTCAAATACGTCAATATCTTCGTTCAAACACGTATTGAATGTGGCATCTATGATCTGATTATCAATCTTAAAGTCAATGGCAGGAGCAGGATTAATTACAATATTCGTTACTGAATCTGTATTGCTACATCCTTTTATATCCGTAAACTGAAAATAAATATTACGCTTTGTTGATTTTCCACCCACAAGCGATCGATCTGATACGTTTAAAGGCTCGATTAAATCATCATCTATTAAATGAAGAGAATCTAATATCAACTTTGCGTAGTTATTCCCTACTTCTAAACCACTTCCTAATTGATTAAAGTCATTGAAAACTGAATATCGACCAACTCCATCAATTCCTTCTGATGATCCACCACTAAAAATAATTTCATCATCTGTAACACAGTAAGTATCATTATTACTGATATTATCAAATCTCACACTTGGCAATCCATTGATTCTCAATATAATATCAGTGTAATTACTACCGCATCCATCAAAATTTTCAGCATTATTAATATCTGCGGTAACTGTGACTCTAAACTTAAAATCATTTGATAAATCAGTTTGAAGTGAAGATAAGTCGAGGTAATTCTTGACATTAAAACTATCACTTGAATTAGTATTTAAACGCCTGTTATCCTGATCATACCAAATCCATGCTAAACTTTCTGTAGACTGTGTACTGAACGCAGAGTTATCAATCACAAAATCCGGAATATCCTCCCCTTCACAAATTTCATAAACATAATAATCGTTGATAGAATCATAAACCCCCGTAGTTACAGGGTTTCCGGGGATCTCACTAATTCTCAAAATCACATCCGAAGCAGTAGATTCACATCCTGTAAAACCTTGATTATTTAGATTAATATCTGTGATTTGCGTGACATTATATTTATAAAATCCAGGAGTTGAATTATTAGTATTTTGAGGGGTTAAATTTTGACCCGCAGCTAATTGTACATTCAAACTATCAGACCATTTGTAGGTATTTTTACTATCAAATGAAGCAACAGAGAAGGTCGGAACAGTAGCACCCTCACAAATAAACAATGTCTGATCCAAAACGGCGGGAGGCACAGGAGCATCTCTAACGTATATAGTAAATTCCAAAGGTTCACCCTCGCTTCCAAAAAATGGATCTCCAAAAAATCCATTGCTTGGGGTCATTTTCTTGTTACTAGACTGAGTTACATAAAAAGTATAAGTCCCTGACTGAGCTAGTCCAGACATATTTAAAGGCGTAGTATTGTCATTTGCGACATCATCATTACTCATCTCACTGGGTAATATTTGTGCTCCTTTTGCATTTGCAGTTGTTAATCTCTTGGTTGAGTCTTGAGACAAAGCATCTTCTTCTGAAGCATACCAATGGAATAAAATATCATTAGGGTAACTTTCGTCATAAGAGATAACATTTATAGCATCGATTGTATCTCCTTCACAATAATAATAATTCACTACTCCAGGATCTGAAGCATTGGCTGAAGAGGCCTCAGCAGGAGAATTAGGCACATCAAAGATATTGATCTTTAGCAATACTCCGTCGCTTTCTGATCCTTCATAAACATTACTTGGTTCAATATCAGTAGTTTGTGTAAGTAGATAATAACGTATTTCATTTGTACTGATACCCCCTATAAACATCTCAGATGCATTGATCGTATCTCCGTTGGCATCAGAAGTTGAAATAATGCTCGACGTGTTTCTAGTTGAATTAATATCTGAAAAGTACCAAGTGAACTTTTGACTATTATTTGCATCCGAATAAAACGTTTTGGCATAAAATTCTTCACTACCATTTAACAATACAGATTGATAGGAAAGCTCCAAAGATTCCCCAATATTATCATTATTATCATCATAAAAAGTTTTATTTTCTTGATAATCTATGGCCCCAAGTAATGGGTAATCAGCTACTGGATATATAGTGATGGCTATAGAAGCGCGATCGGAAATCTCACTTTCACAACCCTCAAAAGTAGTCTCAGAACTACCCGTTATTCGATTAAGAAGATTCGTTACTTGACTCAGATAAATATTCGTATTGTAGGTATTATCTGCTTGATAATACCCGTTGCTACCAGTACCTATGAAACCTTCTCCTGGAGTTGCAATTTCACCAAAAGAAGTTGTCGCGGAATTATTTGTTTGATCAAACATTTCTGTTGCATCCTTTTTGGGATCGGTAGCATTTCGGTACCAACGATATTGAACATTGGTCAATCCGGGACTACCTATCGTATCTGAAGGCAATATTCTGGACATTATAAGGCAATTCACCACTACTTACATTAATATCCGTGAGCATACCTGTTGGCTTACCAGGAATGCCGTATACAAAAATATCAATACGTGTTAAAGCACTTTGACACCCTTCAAAAATTTGCGTTTGGGCAGCGTTATGATCTTCCCTTCGGGCTACATAAAAAGTATAGATCCCTGCAGCTGGAGTATTATCACTTCCCGCACCGATCGATGAAAATAATTCTGCTGCATTGGCAGTCACATTTCCTTGTGCACCAATAGCTCCTTGACTGCTATTATCCTGAACAGTTCCAGGAGATCTCATTCCATCAATTAATGTGCTATCATTCCTAAACCATTCATAAAAAGATACATTATCAATAATGGGTGAGGCTACAAAATCATCTATGCGTGCGGCTGCATTAGTTGCAACAAATTTGATTATCGAATTTTTTGAAGTCACCGAGGGATCATTGAACTCCTCGATTGTGTAGGTGTAAGTCGAATAATTCGTATTCGAGGTAATAATGGTTCCTAAAGTTTCAAATTCTGAAGCCGAACTATTGCTAAAATATCTAACTTCCAAAGTAGTGGATGCTCCAGTAGAAGATTTGGCTTTAAAAGAAATTTTATTGACGCGGTTCAAAGCTTCAGACTGGATAGTTCCACCTGCGTTTATCCTAATATCAGAACCCATGAAGCTCCCTCCAGAACCAAATATCCAAGGATTATCCTTCAAGGTAGGATTAGCTGTAAAGCTATCTGAGATGCCTCCAACTAATATATTTAAATTCTCAATAGTTTCTCCCTCACAATACTCATAAGCATAATAGCCCCCTGAGGTACCCCCAATAGTTTGCTCATCACCTTTTGATGAAGCTGACAAATTCAGTCGTGGTGCATTGGGTATATCATGTATCACAATAGTCAACGTCGAATAATCACTCTCACAACCCGCATATGTGCCACTGATGATGTTACTGGTTTGAGTGAAATTAAATACATAAGTACCCACAGCTGGTGTATTGGTACCAAATAAGATAAATGGTGCTATATTCCTATCATCCGGTGGGGTGATCGACACATCTTTAGCAGCGCTGGTGCCAGGTTCATCTCGATACCAATTAATGGTAGTGGTCAAAGCAGCATTCTCTGCCACGACCTTCACATTTTGAATCGTTTCACCATAACAATACTCAACCAAATAATTATCGGCAGAAATCTCATTGACCAACTTATTGTTCACAGATTGATTGGAAAGATCTAATTCAGGCTTGCCCTGCCGCTTGAACACAGTAAACTCATGAGTAGCCGTATTATCACACCCAAAATTAGTGTTGGTTGGACCCGAAGTATTCAAAGGATCATTAGCATCTATTGAGGAAACAGTCAATCTATATTTAATTTCATCACGATTATTACTAGCGTCGGTAGAAGTCAATCCTATCGTTCCATCCGAAATAATTGTGGCAAAATTAATATTGGCTGTAGTACTTCCGTCACTTGAAACTGTAAAGGTTGAAGTTCTACCAAAATTATCTGCAGAAGCAGGGCCAATAACCTCTAATGTATAGGCCAAAGGATTGATGTCATTTTTGGTTGGTGCGGGTGCTCCTGCACTGAACAAGGTCATGTTAAAGTCAACAGATTGATTATTGTTATCTGCATCCACATCACAATAATAAAACTCCAAAGGATTATCACTAGTTGTTAACAAAGTAATAACCGGTAATGGGGTAATGATAATTTCTGCAGTACCATCTACAAAAGTATTTTGAGTAGTATTGTCAATAATGGTTCTTGAAATAAAAGCAGTATGGGTTCCATTTGCATTTACCACAAGATAATTTGAAGCAGCTGTAGCGTTAAACGCTGCATTCATATTCATTTTAAAACTAGACGCATTAGTGAAAGTCAATGCTACATTATTAGTAATACTTTGGGAAGAGGAAAGAACTAAATTATTTTGATTAGTTACCGCAGCAACTGTGACTACACCGGAAATGCCTGCACCTGAGATTACATCACCAACATTAATAGTACCTACGTTCGTATCTACTATCAAAGCCGTAGTTCCTGTTGGTCCTCCATTTACGGACGCCGTAGCACTAATTGTTGAGGTAACTCCCGGTCCACTAAATGAGACAAAAGTAAAGCCAGATCCAAGCCCAAAAGGAACCAATGAAAAATCCCCTTTAGTAAAAGTTAATACTACATTATTTGTCAAACTCTGCGCGGAAGATAAAATTAAATTATTTTGGTTTGTTAAAGATGCGACCGTGACCGTTCCAACAATTCCAGTCCCAGTGACTATGTCTCCTACAGCAATAGTACCCGTCTGCCCATCAACTACCAAATTAGTAGTATTGTTCGTAGTCCCATTAACAGATACTAGTAGAAAATCAGATTTTGTAAATGTTAATACAACATTGTCCGAAAGATTCTGTGCTGAAGATAAAACCAAATTATTTTGATCAGTTACTGAAACGACTTTAACATTCCCAGAGATACCAGTTCCACTTACAATATCACCTACTGTAATAATTCCTGTTTGCCCATCCACTACTAAGTTGGTACTACTATTGATTGCCCCATTCACAGAGGCCGTAGGTGTAGAAATATCATCAATACATTTATTAAAATATAAACTGCTAGTTTTAGGGAATTCTGTTTCATCCAAAACCTGACCCTGAGCTTCCACAACCTTAATCGTCTCTGCCACAGCGACTGAACAACCGGTAAAATTTTCCGTTAGGGTATAGGTAAGTATCGTACCGGCTCCTGAGGTTAATCCAACAACATAGGGGGTAAAAGATACAGAATCTAAAGCAGTGCTAGTTGTGTATTGTACGCCCAAACCTTCACCCGTGAAACTACCTGAATAGGTACCATAATCAGTTCCTCGGTTAGAATAAGGTTGGGAATTATAGTTAGTGACTAAAGAAACATCAGCCGTAAAAGTCAAGGTTACATCATCAATGAGCGTTTGAACTGAAGATAGAACTAAATTATTTTGGCTAGTCAAGGAGGTGACCTTAACATTTCCTGAAATTCCAGCACCAGTTACTATATCCCCCACTACTATAGTACGCGAAGAATTACCATCAACAACTAAATTTTTGGTACCCGATATTGCCCCATTTACCCTTGCGGTAGTCTTTACCAAAGGATTAGCCTCCGTGATAGTTCCAAAATCTCCGTAAATAGGCTGTCCTGCTACTTGCGTTTCAGAGAAAGTCAATCCATTTTTAGAAAATATATCTGCGAATACAGGGCGATCCACAACAACTTTAACAGCTGCTTGTCTGTTAGTACTTGGTGATCCCGGTAAACTACTATTAACAGGAGCTTTACAGCCATTAGCATCTGATACATCCAGGTAATAATAAAAGTCCTGGGTAGTATAAGTTGATAAATTTGAAATTGAAGATACATTAACAGGGGCTGTAGTAGTTGGATTAAAATCATTCGAAGTGTAGCTTGCATTACTATTACTCCAACTAAATGTGTAGTCACTCAACGCACCATTACTAGTATTCCCCAAGGTTATTTCATCTGCGCTACATACACTTGGCTTAGCCGTTTTCGACTTCGTAAAAGTTAAAACAACATCATTAGTCAAACTTTGATTACTTGACAGTACCAAATTATTTTGATTACTCAGAGAAACGACAGTAACCATTCCCGAAACTCCTGTACCAGTTACTACATCTCCAACAGTTATAGTAGCGATGTTGTTATCAACTACCAAGGCAGTACTGTTGCTGGTACTATTATTTACTGAAGCTTGGGCTGTGTAAGTGGCATCATCGAAATCAAAACCCGCAATCGCTTCCGCATCTGGAGAATCATAAATTGTAGCCACCACCTGAATCGGCGCACTCTCACAGCCTCGCGTATTGGTTTGAGTTATCCAAATATTTTGATTACCTGCATTATTAGCATTTAAGTGTGTCAAATCTCCAAAACCAACTGTTGCGTCTCCGCTACCATCGAAAGAAGTTGTATTTAATACTTGCGTAGATGGCGAGGCATTAGGATCAGCACTACTATACCATTTAATTGTATTTGCAGCAGCATCGCCCGATGAAGGATCTGAGTCAACTTTAATACTGAAATTTGCCGTAGCATTAGCTAAAGAAGAATAATTGGTATCAAACAATCCTCCCTTACATATATCCAAATCAATTAATAAGACTTGCCCATCTGTTGGAGATCCACTGGTAATGGTAGTTAAAGGATCCACAGATTCCACCTCCAAATCTAAAATATTGAATCCAAAAGTACTTACACCATTGATTTGTGCTGTACCTCCTGTTCTTGTCAGTGTACCAAAAGCAGTCACATCTGATCCCGTATACTTAATATTTAACCCCGTTCCAATGGTAATTTTATCAACACCACTTGCATTTCCATCATTGGTGTAGGTTATAGTAATCGTGGAAGAAGTTATCACTGCCGCTGTAATAGCTATATCATCAGATCCAGAAATCAAACCATCAGTAATAATACTCCTTGCATCACCAACTGGCTCAAAAGCAAAATTTGAACTTAAGGTAAAAATCAATGTTCCTGCATCTACAAAATCTGCAGCACTTGATTCACTAATCAATATAGGGTTTTGTACAGTAATGTATTGATTATCCAAACAAGTCAGCATCCTCTCTGTATAATCAAAAGCAGTTGCCCCATCAGTAATCTCATTTCCAGATAAATCTTTAATTGAATTTGCACCTGAATCCTCATAAGTTGCACTCAATCCAGATGCCCCTGAAGTTTTATCACTTTGATCACCAACGAAATTTAAATTAAGTTTAGTAACCCCACTCGCTGCATAATTAGCATTGTCTATCGTTACCGCTCCACCATCATTTACAAAATCGCTCCAAAACCATCACCAGCATTACCATCTACAATGTTTACAACTTCACTAAAGGTTAATGCTAAACGATCTATCAAACCATCGGCTTGTGCGTCTTGCCAGCGCGCATTAGTAATAACTGGCTTTGCCGCATCAATAGGAGTAAAAGCACTTTGCGCTGTCATATTATTAGATGGATCTGCTATCTTACTCGCATTCATCGTAATAGTAGGCTTGACATTACTATCTACAACCAACTTTTCTGTAAGGTTTATTCTTAAAAACTTATCATCACCTGTAGCACCTGTAACCACATTACTCACACCATAAGAGCTACCCAAAGTGAATGA
>CALSPM010000009.1 GCA_943788235.1 uncultured Cyclobacteriaceae bacterium | reverse complement strand
GAATCCGCTTATCGCAAAAGTTGAAAGGATAGGTTTTTTATAGGAAAGGATAATTTCTTTGCCATTTATGAGATAACTAAAATCATGATTTAATAAAAGGAAATCTAAGGCTGATTCCAAAGAAAGTTCCTTGAATTCTCCACTGATCAACACCGTATCAATCCAATTTTGATCATAATAAAATTTTATGTCTAGCTCATGTTCTAGTTCAACTAGAACTTCATATAATGGTGTGCCGTTGTAACTGCCGTTAACTACTGCACTTTTTTGAGCAAAACAGTAGGAGGAAGTCAACATAATCCAAATGAATAAACGCCCACTCACAATCCCCAATTTTTCTCCGAACAAAACTTAGTTAAAATCATGATATCAACATCATTACCTGGCTTAATCAATAAATTATTTGCCCTTATGTATTCTTTAATTTCTACCTTATGTAGGTCAAACATTTGAAAAAATGCTTTTTTATTTTTTATTCTGATACTTCTGTTGGCCCTCATTAAATAATAGTAATCTAGCTCATAGAATGCTACTGAGGGAAACCCTTCGTCCCCGTTTTCAAAAGTTTGACTTTTCATTCTTTTCACAAAAACTTTGAGCTGAGGATAATCTGATAATAATTGATAAAAACCCGTTTTTTCAGGCGCTTCATCTCCCTCTAATCGAACAAATAATGCTGAATTAATTTCAAATCTCGACACCAGGTTTTGCGATAATTTAAGTGGTTCGACCATGGTTTCTGCATTGGTTGTGTTTTGAATAATCAAAAGATCTTGAAAAACATTATAGAGCATATTAACCTCAAAAACTTGGCCTTTGTAGATTATCGTTCCTAAATCCCATTTATTTTTAATAAAATATTCATGCGTTTTTAGCGCTTTGGTCCGGAAAGGATAAAAGGAACCATCAATTAAAGAGGTACGCTCCAAGCCAACTATACTATCATACCAAACGTTAAGCTTTCCATCGAGATCCAAATTTCCTATCTTATATTGGGCTTGAGACTGCCCATAAGTAAGCAAATAGGATATAAAAAAAAGTGTTAAAAGCGCAATACGGCTCATCGATATTAAATTGATTAAAAATCCCCCTTTTATTTTCTTTTTATGAATACGCTGCCACAAAAAACAATAATTATTACTTTTTTAGTATATAATGTATACAATCCTTTAACAAACGATCAACATCCAATTTCCATCCAAGATTTTTAAAGATCGACGCTTTAAAAGAAATTTGTTTACAATTTGAGCAATTTAGTGTATGAATGTTTCTCATTCAAATACGCTGAAATCAACCACTTATTTCTTCACATATAATATCCAATAATAGTTTCAAATTATGAGGCTCTTCAAGAATTTCTCAGATTTATAAATTTAAGTGGTCCGTGATATTAATTAAATCTCATTCCCATCTTTAAAAGATAAGGTTCAAAATTAAATGAGTCCATTTTTTATAATAATGGAGGTGGATTCTTTCAAAAAAGAACCACAAAACACAGATTGTCTTTTTAACAAGCCAAAGGATAATAAGGAACCCCTGAATTCCCTTCAAGTGTAGTGCCAATAACTTTGTTTTTCGCCCTTCTCAGCAAAATCTTGATCTCCGGAGTTTCAAACAATACTTGATAAAACCCGGGTGTATCCGGTGCTTCAATTCCTTCTAATCTCTTAAACATCCTATCCTCCAGTTCGAAATAAGGTACTGAGCCAATTTCAGTGGTTCCATCTTGGTTAAACTATTGGTTGCATTTTGAATAAGCAATAGATCGTGAAAGGTGTTATATAACATATTGACTTCAAAAGTTTAACCTTTATATGTAATCTTTCCAAGCTGCCAGTTTTTTTCTATGAAGTATTCGTGTGAATGGAGTGACTTATTCTGGAAAGGATATAAGCTACCCTCAATTAATATGGTATTGTCCTGGCCAATCATCGAATCATACCAAAGTGTCATATGATCATCAAGATCCAGTGTACTGATGCTATATTATTACATTATCCAATGAGGTAAATAAATTAAGAATGAAAATAAAAAGAGCTTTAAAAAACTTCATGAAAAAAAGTAAGAGCTTAATTATTATTTAAAAATTAATTTTTGTCTACAAAAGATCTTCTAATAAAGTGGCTCATAAGGAAACGCGTGTAATATATAATAAAACCGATCCGTCATGAGGCTAACATAAAATAAATATGATTTGAGCGAATTGAAATTCTTTTGAAAGCCCCCCTTATTTTTATAAATTTAGCTATAATTTAAATTTTTGTCTTGATTAACTATTTTTCTCAACCCCCAAAAACTTTTTACATGAAAACCAGAGGTAAAGAATAATTTTTTATTGCTGTAGTTTTCGATAGATTAGCCGGAATGAATTCAATCACAGATGGGATCCAATATTTAACCCGTTTCCTTGGAAAAACCATTTCTTGGAGCTCCCTCATTTTGACTTTTATCATCGTTATAGATGTATTCTTTCGCTATGTTTTTAGTATCACCTCTGCAGCAACTTTTGAGATAGAATGGCATCTATTTGGCCTTATGTTTCTATTGGGTGCTGCCTGGACACTTGATCAGGATAAACATGTTCGTGTAGACCTTTTCTATCAACGCTTTGGTCCAAAAACTAAGGCTCTGATCAATCTCATTGGCACATTGATTTTCCTAATTCCTTTTTGTTGGGTCACTCTGATCACAAGTATAGATTTTGTCCAAAGTTCATTTTTACTCAATGAAACCAGTCCAGATCCTGGCGGATTACCCGCGCGATATTTAATTAAATCAGCCATTCCCCTAGGTTTTTGTTTATTGATGCTTCAAGGCGTCGTACTCATGCTCAATTCGATAAAAACATTGTTAAAATAATGTACGAATACCTGCCTATTATTTTTTTTATAGTTGCTTTTATATTGATTCTTATAGGCTACCCTGTCGCCTTTACTTTAGGAGGTGTAGCCGTTATTGTGGGCGTTTGGGTATTTGATGTTGATTTTTTTTACCTCCTCTCTTTAAGAATTTTTGGCACCATGCAGAATTTTGTCCTCTTAGGGGTTCCCCTCTTCGTTTTCATGGGTATGATGTTGGAAAAATCGGGCATTGCTGAAAAACTCTTAGAGACGATGGCCTTATTGTTTGATAGATTTAAAGGAGGTTTGGCTTTATCTGTGATCGTCGTAGGGGCTTTGCTTGCAGCGTCTACAGGTATCGTGGGTGCCACGGTTGTCACTATGGGCTTGATCAGCCTTCCTACCATGCTCAAACACGGCTATGCGCCCACCCTTGCCATGGGAACGATCGCAGCTTCAGGTACTTTGGGACAAATCATCCCACCCTCTGTAGTGTTGGTCTTGCTGGCAAGTGTATTGAATGTTTCGGTAGGCGCTTTATTTCTTGCCGCCATCGTACCTGGTTTTTGCCTGATTGGCATGTATATGACTTATGTGATCATCTATGCCCAGCTATACCCAAATCAGGCACCGGCCATGCCCCCCGAAGAAGTTGCTCATTTTCGAAATAAAGGATTTTCAAAAGAGATTATTCAGTCTTTTTTATTGCCCTTACTATTAATCGTACTGGTGTTGGGAACGATTATTGGAGGTATCGCTTCTCCCACCGAAGCTGCTGGAATTGGGGCGATGGGTGCTTTAATTCTCACAGCCTATAAAGGAAAACTGAATAAAAAAATCCTTGGGGCAGTTACCAAAGAAACGCTCATGCTCACCTCAATGGTTTTCATGATTCTAATCGGGGCCACAGCCTTTTCTTTGGTCTTTAGAGGGCTTGAGGGGGACAAACTTTTCTTAGAGATAATTTCTAAATCTAATTTGGGGCCTAATGGGTTTTTGATTTTAGTCATGATCATGGTTTTTATTGCAGGATTTTTTATCGACTTCATTGAGATCATATTCATTGTCGTTCCCATCGTTGCTCCCATATTTACCAGCATGGGTGTGGATTTGGTGTGGGTAGGTATATTATTGGCCATCAACCTTCAAACCTCTTTTTTAACTCCTCCGTTTGGGTTTGCCCTCTTCTACCTCAAAGGCGTCGCCCCTCCCGAAATAAAAACCAAACAACTCTACATAGGGATCCTACCATTTGTAGTTATTCAAATTATTTTTCTATGCCTCTTGATTCTTTTCCCACAATTATTAAAAATCTTTTAAGAAAGATGCAAGATATCCTGATTGAGATATGTAACATTGGCTTTTACAAATAAGACTTTAATTTTTCGAAAAAGGACTTAGGTTCCAGATACCATCTTCATTGGTGACCCAGCTATTGATTCAATTCTGAGGCCTAATAATTCTGGGTATTTTAAATAATTATCACGGAATGATTGAGCTCTATGAGTAAATAAAAAAAGCGGATATCACCCTTAGATAATACCCGCTTCTCCTATTCTTGGTCTGGATGACAGAGTTACACCCATACCCTATAAATATTTAAATATCAATCAGTTAAAATCACTAAAATTAAACTGTTAACCGAATTGTTGACGATTACATAAATGCCCTTAAAGTAAAATGCTTTACTTTCTGATAAATTAAAGATATAATTTGTGATTAAAAAAATCGGAGAAGATGGATCAAATCTTTAGAAAAATAAATTCATTCTAGATTTAAGGTTATAAAATTAAAAAGCTGTCTGTAGATTGTCATTTACCAGAACATTAATAGTAAGATAACGACCTTCATATTTGCAGTTTTAATTATTCAAATTGCTAAAATGAAAAGGGATGAACAAACTTCTACTACTCCAACAATTGCAAGATGAATTAAATGCAATCAAAGAAACTGCAACCACCATATTAGAACGTTCAAACCGGTCTATAGCTTTATGCCATAATTTCCTCAGAAAGTTTAAAAAAGAAATTATTCAAAATGGATTTACTTCAGAACAAGAGGAAATATATTTTTTAAAAATATAAAATAAGTTCCATTAAAGGAATTGATATATTTTTCTGAGATACGTTCATTCGAAATGCAATATTCAAAGGCCAATAAACCTGCGCAAGTACAGGCAAAGACAATTGTTAGCGCAAGCACCGTAGTTCTACATCCGCAGCTTATTTGTACGTGGCCAACCCTAGGTTATCTTTATGTTTTCTTATATTTTTCAATTACTAAAGCCACCAAAATAAGGAGCCCTAAAATAATTTTTTGTAGGTAACTTTCTATACCAATTAAATTCATGCCATTCTGTATGACACCTATAACAAAAGCACCAATGAGCGTTCCCCATATTTTACCCTCACCTCCCATAAGACTGCTTCCTCCAATTACGACTGCTGCAATAACATAAAGTTCGTAAGAAGTGCCATAGGTAGGAGAACCACTGTTTAATTGAGATGCTAAAATGATACCTCCAACGCCTGCTAAAAGTCCACAAATGGCAAATACGATAATCGTTATTTTCTTTATTGGCACACCGGATAATTGAGCCGCTCTTAAATTACCTCCAATAGCATATACATACCTTCCAAAAACAGTTTTAGTCATGATAATATTTGCAATAAAGTAAAGCGCAACCATTAAAAGTACCGAAATAGGAATGCCAAATACTCTGGCCCTACCCAGCCAAACAAAACTTTCTGGTATTTGATAAATGGATTGCCCCTCGGAGATAGTATACGCTATGCCACTGGCAATAAGCATCATAGATAAGGTTACAATAAAAGAAGGAATATTAAAATAGGTTGTAAAAACGCCAGATAACACTCCTAGAATACCACAAACTACAATAGCCACCAGCCCAGCAATAACAACAGATGATGTGCTCGCATCTTCAGCACCCATATAGGAGGCAATTAATGTGGTTACAATTACAGCGGACAGTGCAATTAAACTACCCACAGATAAATCTATCCCACTTGTAATAATTACCATTGTCATTCCTATAGCAATAATGGCGATTACAGCAATTTGGTCTGCCACGTTCAATAGATTTTCCTTCTTTAAAAAATTAGACCCACTACTTGCTCTTATGGTCGCCACCTTAGCATTCTTTAATTCTGGGAAATTTGTTTGCATTTGCTGAAACAATAACCATTTCTTTGCCTTATTTGAAAGCACGATATGTTCAGGAATTTCATTGGCTTCTATTAAGGAAACGATTCTTTTTCTCACTGCTGGTGGAGTTTGCGAAAGCACTTCTAACTGCAGTTCTTTGGAAACCGAATTTTCGAAACCTGTAATCAAAGCTTTTTCTGCCTTACTAACCGATGTTATTAGCAATATCCTATCCGTATCCTTAGCATTATCTACTTGCGCAGCCAATGCAGTTCCGGCATCCTCTCCAACGAGTTGCTGCTTCTCTATCGTTAATACACTGAACAATATTATTAACCCTACCAAAACTAGAAAAATACCATACGAGCCAAATGAAAATATTGTTTTATTCATTTTCTTTTTCTTTATACGCACAAGTGCATTATATCTTCCTGGGTTACATCTGAAACATTCTCTAACTGCCCAACAAGGCTGCCATTATTCATGACCAAAATTCGATTAGACATACCCAATAATTCCGGCAATTCCGAACTTACCATGATGATTGATTTGCCCCTTTCCAAAAGCATTACCATAAGTTCATAAATTTCAAATTTTGCACCAACGTCTATTCCTCTTGTGGGCTCATCAAAAATAAAAATAGAGCAGTCTTTCTCTAACCATTTGGCGATTACTATTTTCTGTTGGTTTCCACCGCTTAAATTCTTTATCGGCACATCTGGTGCCGTATACTTAATAGACATATTTTCTTTAAAACTTGCTAGGTGTTCTTTTAAACGCAGATTGTTTACCCAGCCTTTTTTTGCATTTTCCTTTAAATTAATAAGTGAAAAATTCTCGTAAACAGTATGTTGGAGCACTAACCCCTGATTTTTTCTATCTTCTGGCACCAAACCTATGCCGTAGTTTATACCATCTATGGGACTTGATATATAGGCTATTTTTCCATTCCGTTGAATTTCACCACTAGTTGGCTTATCCGCACCGGCAATGAGCCGCACTAGCTCCGTTCTTCCAGAACCCATTAGTCCGGCAATACCAAGTATTTCGCCACTTCGGAGCTCAAAAGAAGCTTTTCTTACTTTTTGGCCACGACTTAGTTTCGTTGCTTGTAGCATTACACTGCCCACGGCAGTAGCATGGGTTGGAAACTCATCTTTCAACTTGCGCCCCACCATAATCTCGATCATTTTATTTCTAGAAACATCCTTTTTATTTCGTGTAGTAATATGTTTTCCGTCACGTAAAAAAACAATTTTATCTGCCAAAAATTCTATCTCTTCTAATTTGTGGCTTACATAAATTACCGCGATTCCTTTCTTGGTAAGGTCTTGTACCACACCATATAAATTTTTAACATCCTGTGCGGTTAATGAGGCTGTTGGTTCGTCCATGATCAAAAGCTCAGTATCTAACAACAAAGCTTTGGCAATTTCAACCATTTGTTGTTGGGCAATACTAAGCTGACTGCACAACTCATTTACTTGAAATGTTACTCCCAAAACTTGTAAAACTTCAATAGCTTTTTCTTTTTCTCTGGCTGTTTTTTTCATCCCTAAACCAGTCTCACTTCCTAAAAAAAGATTGTCTAACACACTTAAAGATTGAACAATATTAAGCTCTTGAAAAATGATTCCGATACCCAGTTTCTTAGCGTGGGTAGGATTTTGAATAACTACTTCTTTATTTTGGAATGTAACGCAGCCTTTATCTTGCTGATGTACGCCTCCTAGGATCTTTATCAAGGTGCTTTTGCCGGCACCATTCTCTCCTAAAAGTGCAATAACTTCGCCCTTTTCAATAGAAAAAGAAACATTATCCAAGGCCTTTACACCTGGAAAACTCTTTTGAATCGAAGATAATTCTAGTAACGCCATCTTTTAATGGTATTCTTTTATTTCTTTATCCGCTAGCCCATCTGCCTGCTTATAAAGAGAGGTTTCTATTAAAAGTACTGAAGGAACTTCATATCCATTTAAGTATTGCATAATAGCCTTGACCGTTTCCCGTCCTATTTTTCTCGGAAACTGAATTGGATCTGCATACATTTTACCATCTCTAATGGCTTCTTTCCCTTCGGGCTGCCCATCAAAACCTATCACAGCTACCTGTTCTAATTTATTGGCTTTTTCCAAGGCTCCTACGGCTCCTAATGCTCCGGGGTCATTGATTGCAAAAATTCCCGTTAGGTCTGGATAGGTCTGAATCGCATCTGAAGTTGCTTTAAACCCCTGGTCTCTTTGTGCATTACAAGGCAATTGGGCAACAATCTCTATTTGCTCCAACGAATTATCAGTATTGTATTCCTCAATACGCTCTTTAAAACCTGCTACCCTATTAAGGCAAGATTCTGCAGCAGGAAAATCCAGTATGAGCACTTTCTTTCTTTTTCCTTCTAAGGCCTCAATCAGTGCATCTGCGGCCTGTTTTCCTCCACTAAAATTATCAGTAGCAATATAAGACACTACATCGGCCAGACTGTCTGTTGTGGTCATATCCGCCGTAAATACTGGAATATCCATCTCATTACATTTACGAACGACGATACCACTCGATTTAGAATCTACAGGCGTTAGAATAATGGCATCAACCTCTTTAATTATAAAATCATTTATCTGATTTCGCTGCTTGGAAGGGTCAAAATCTCCACTAGTGACCAATACATTATAACCGTTTTTAGCTGCTTCTTCCTGTGCGGCATCAGCTAAGGCTTTAAAATAGGGGTTGTCTAAAGATAACACGGTTAAACCTATGGTTCCTTTAAAATTATTTTTCTTTTCTTTCTTGCAACTGGAAATGGTACAAACAAATACAAGCAAGAAGCAAACTAGGTTTTTCATTATTGTACCACTTTTAACCAACCACCATCTACATAATAGGTAGATCCAACAGAATAACTAGCCATGGGGGAACACAGAAATACAAAGAAATTAGCTATTTCTCCTGGAGTCCCAAAACGACCTATTGGTGTTAATTTTTTTGCCAATCTATCTAAATATTGATCTGCGGTAATCCCCTCTTTTTCTCCTAAACTAGTGGCTGTATTGTACCAATCCGGTGTTAGAACAAGCCCTGGATTTATAGTGTTTACCCTAATATCTTTTGGTATGAGCTCGCTAGACAAGCATTTAGAAAACATGGATAATGCCGCTTTGGTCGTATTGTATATTGGTTCATAACCTAAGGGTTGCTTTGCACAAATTGAAGAATTAAAAAGCATAGCGCCTCCACTATTCATAAGTGGGATAATGCCACGCGTAATACGTACCGCGGCCATTACATGTAAGTCCCAATAATATTGCCAACGTTCATCTGGTGCTTCGGCAATGGTTTCTTCACTTCCTTGCCCTGCATTATTCACAAAAATATCAAGTGTGCCGTAGGTTGTTTTTATGTGCTCTATCAGTGCCGTAACACTTGTAGCATCAACAACATCGGTTTGTTGGCAATCGACCTCTATATTATACTCTTTTTCAATCTCTTTACCCGCTTTCACTAAAGGAGCTAAGGTTCTTGCGCATAGTACCAAATGCGCTCCTTCGGCTGCAAATGCCTTTGCTACAGCAAGACCTATACCTTTACTGCCACCAGTAATCAATACTCTTTTATCTTTTAATTGTAAATCCATTTATATGCTTGATTATAAGTTGATCATTACTTTTAATGTTTTGTCTTTTGCCTTTTCAATATAGTGGTATGCCGATAAATAGTCCGAAAACTCAAAACGGTCCGTTATCATTGGCTCCAAACACAATTCTTTATTTTCGCACAAAGCCACGGCATCTAAATAATCTTCTTTTTTATACATTAATGTACCGACAAGGCTTAACTCCCTATCTTGGATCAACCCCATATCCACAGTTGGTTTTTTGCCAAAAACACCTACTATAATAATAGCTGTTCCTTTCCTGGCATTCTCAATAGCATCGTTTATGGTTTGCTGAATACCAACACACTCCAATATTAAATCTGCTTTTCCTTCTCCAAAAGTCTTTTGAATTTCCGATGTTAAATCCTGATTCATAGGGTTCACCGTGGTGCCAATACCACATTCTTTGGCCTTTTCTAACCTATAGTCACTAACATCAGTAATCATAACCGTTGCGCCTAAAGCATTCGCTACCTGGGCGGTGAGGTTACCAATTGGTCCTGCTCCCAACACCAATACGTTTTTTCCCTTAATATTTATGGCAGACCTTCGTATGGCATGTACTGCCACAGAAATAGGCTCTATCATGGCACCAATTTCTGGTGTAATATTTTTTGAAAGTGGAATTATATTTTCCTCTGGGACTATAAAATATTCCTGTGCGGCACCACCGGTCTGAAACCCCATTACTTTAAGGTTTTCGCAAATATGGTAATCTCCATGTTTACATTGATAGCATGCATCACATGTTATTTGAGGCATAAAGGTCACCAATTGCCCTAAATCATATTTTGAAGCATTTTGACCACAGGAAACAATTTCTCCCGAAACTTCATGACCTTGTACAACGGGAAAAGAAGTATAAGGGTGTAAGCCATGGTAAACATGTATATCGGAACCACAAACACCAATTTTCCTAATTTTCAATAATACCTCATTGGATAGTGGAATAGGGGTATCTATTTCATTGAACTGAATTTCTCCAGGCTTTGTCATTATGGCTTGCAACATGTATACCAGCGTTTAGAGTTTCAGTAAAACTAACTATCCTTTTATATGAATTCTACCTTGATATTGATATTCATTTGAACAAAATAGATATTTACTATATGTTTTCAAAATATTAAATTTGATTTATATCCAATACGCTCCCTCTTTTCTTCTTCAACTTGCACTTTATTATTTTGTAGTAAGTAATTCATTGCCTGATGAATATCCTTAAATTTTAAGTCCATCTCCTTTTCGAGTTGCGCTATTTCATCCTTTAAATGACCATGGTCGGTTAGATGCTGTCTAAGTAGGATAAAGGCTCGTATTATAGAAATGTTTACATCAATGGCTTTGTCACTATTAAGAACACTAGAAATCATTGCTCCACCTTGTTCCGTAAAAGCGAAAGGAGTCTTTAGGCTATATTTAACCTTCTCGGGTAGCTTATCACAAATTGTGATAAGCTCTTTCCAGACCTCCTTAGACAATTGAAACATAAAGTCTTCCAGAAATCGTTTAAGATTAGGTATAACGGCTTATTTTAGTACCCTAGTTTCCACTTCATAAAGGACAGCTAAGTCAAAATCAAGAATTACTTTGTTCCCTTGAATATTGTGGATTTTAGATTTAATTATTGAAAATTTCATATTTTGATTTATTAAGGATAGTGTTCTAATAGGTTTTTTTAAGTCAGTTGCGTTCAATAGTATTAAAATGCTTTCGCATAGGGTGACCGTTGTGGCAACAACTATGCCTGACAATATGAAAAGTGAAATTCTTTCCTATACCGCATACGTCTGCTATTTCCTTGAAATAGGAATCCAATTTTTGGTTCGATATTTTGGGAAATATTCTGCCTTGAGAAATCGCTTTTTAATTGTCTTTATACTTCTCAATAATATCCAAAGCCTTAGGCAATAAGGGAATATGAATAGGCTTAGTTGTTTTTTCTCGATGATAATAAATCCATTACTCCATACCAATGCGAATATTGTCTCTACTCAGGTTGATCGCGTCGATATAACTCAGACTAGAGTAGCATCTAAAGACAAACAAATCTCTTACCAATTGTAATCTTGGAATAGTGAAATTCTTTTTCTCTATTTTCTGAAGTTCTAATATACTTAAAAAGCCTCGTTCAATCTTAATCCGTTTCGTTTCAAATTAATGAAAGGGTTGCGTTCCATTCATCCCAATTTACGTGATAGGTTAATCAGTTTTCTAAAGCGTTCTATATGCTTCATAACTGTATTGTTTCCTATGGGCCTTTGATGATCTTGTGGAATATAGCCTCTCAAAAACTTCTCAAACTTTATGATAAAGTCATAATCTAGTTCCCTCAACTGTATATCTGGACTCTTGTAAGCTTTTGAGAGAACCCTAGAAATATAGCGCTATGTAGTAAAATAATTCTTTTGAATTCCCCATTTCATTTTGCCCTGCATATCCTGATTATGATAGCTAATGATATCCAAGACCGAACGGTTGATTGAATCCAAGCCAAGAAACCTTGCTTTAATCGACCGCGCAGTTATCTGCTTATATTCTAACTTTAAGGCTTGAAATAACTAATTATAAGTTTCGTCTAGAATAAGTATTAAGGATACGTGATTTTTGCCCAGTGTCCTTTACCCTATTTCTTTCACTATCCCAGTCAGTTACTAAAACTTTGCGATTTAAACTGATGGCAGCCATTTTTCCGTTTTCGGTAATCCGTACGTAAAGGGATGCCTCACGGTTCTTTGTTCTGGATAAGTTTACCCAAAACAGAATACTGAATGAAGAATATATTTTCATAATTTCGTCTTTTTATTAACATTAAATGTTGTTATCAGACGAAAGTCAAATCACGTAAAGATCCATTTATTTAGCCTATCCCGAGGAATTTTAACAATTCGGTCAACACTTTTAAAAATTAATTTGTTAACCGAATTGTTGACGTGTCCTTTGGATATAATTGTTTTTTTATTCCCTCTAAAAACATAAAAACCTGTTAATCTTGTGATTAACAGGTTTTTAGTATAGATCGATTCCAATTTTGTCGGGATGACTGGATTCGAACCAGCGGCCCCCACTACCCTAAAGTGGTGCGCTAACCGGACTGCGCCACATCCCGAAAAACATATAATAATAGCCACAAACTTATTTCAATAAGGGGACTATAAAAAGGACTAACCTTTAAAATCTAATGATTTATCCTTACTCCCTCTGGACAAATACTTTATTCTTTATTGAGAGGCTGGCCCTTCCTTCGATCTGGAATATAAATTGGATCTCGTCTTCATTCATCCCCTTCGAATAAGGGGTGAATGTATTCAAATCTAAATCTAGAGTTATTTTTTTCGATAAGACTGATTTATTCAATCCCCGAGCAATGCGATCATCTAGCGAATAGAGAAAAGGACTCATATCATAGCTTGACTGATTCACTACATATTTTTCAATGGCCCGATGCATTGCCCAGTCTGTAATCTCTGCCCATCCTTCCATTTTGGGTAATTCATAGCCAAAAGCTGAAAATTGCATCACCAAATCTTCATCAATACTCGGCACTACAAATAAAGAAATAATTCCATTGATATCCCCCTCCACCGTTAAATTCCATTTCAAAAATCCCTCATGGGGGCTGATCTCCGCCCTATTTATTTTTGCAGCAATCCCTTCCAGATTTAACTCCTTCCCTACCAAGAACGAATCCAATGCCTGCTCCATTTTCAGAAAGGACAGTCTGAATTCAACAAAAGAACTGATCTGGGTATGGTCAGACAAAGGATTGGTCCTCAGAGGTAAAACTCCCAGCGGCTGAGGGCTGAGTTGCACATCGTTTATGCGTAATATCGATTGGTGTTCAAATTGAAAAAATAAGGTGTCCTTAATTTCAGTCTTAACAAAATCGCCCCTTAAACTTATGGCCTCATTGGTAAAATAAAAAGGTAGTGCCGTTGCTGATATCTTCAATTGCTTTTGGATCGATCGATACAGCCTTTCTACTGCTGTTCTTAAATCAATTTGGTCCCTGAGCATCTCATTGATGGTTTTTTCTAAGGGCCTTTTATGTGTTTGAATCTCTTTTTCGATCAGTTCTGCCAAATCAATTTTCAAGCCCAATACTTTAAAATTAGGCGGTTCATTCCATGTAATCGTCTCCCATCTTGAATCAAATTCTAGATCCCATCGTTCATCAATATTTAACCCCAAAGACAGTTCAGCTTTAGCTTGAAATTTGATAGGCTTTGCTGCATTACTGATCGAAACGCCCAAGAGATGAGATTTGATAATCGCCGAGATATTTAAGGGTAAAGCCAAATGAAGACGCCCTTGGTAATATTCAATATCAATGCGTTTCTTGCGATTAATTTTTAAAAATAAACTATCCTTTTTTTTATTTAAAGCAAACCCTCCATCGAATAATTGTTGATCCAAAATTTTATTAATCCCTTCTTCTAGCTCAGAGATCGGTAACTTAATGAGGACATTGGTAAAAGAGGATGGCACCGGTATGATCGCCCCTATTCTATCATCATTGCCTTGACAACTTATCAAAAATATCAGGGTAGTTATTGTCGATAAACGAAAGTATAAGCCTAACTTTATCATCTTTTTAAAATATAATGTGATCTATATTTATTGAGGTGACGCTTATTCATCTGCTTTCCATTCCTATGAAATATCAACCGATTTCTCTTAATCGCATTTCAAACTTAAATCCAAGCCTTACTCAAATCATAAAAAATTGGGCCCTTTTGGGTATTTTATTGTTCTTCGTTTGGTCTTGCGAAAATAAGGCCCCCTCATCTCAAAAAAAAATACTTCCCCACAAAGGCCAAGAAGTAATTGATCAAGCGATCATAGCACATGGGCAACATCTTTTTGAGAATGCCACCCTATCTTTTTCGTTTAGAGATAAGCAATACAGTGCAAGGCGATCGGATACCTCCTATGCTTATACAAGATCCTTTAAAGATGGCTCCGCACTGA
>CALSPM010000008.1 GCA_943788235.1 uncultured Cyclobacteriaceae bacterium | reverse complement strand
GCTTTTTTCACCACGATGTTGACGAATTTGATTCATCGCAGTTTTTAAGAAGTTTGTAGTACTAACGCCCGGGATTTCAACGGGATATTGAAAGGCTAAAAAGATACCTTCCCTTGCACGTTCTTCAGCGTCTAAACCAAGGAGGTTTTTGCTTTCAAAAACGACACTACCTTCCGTGATTTCATAACCATCTCTTCCTGCTAATACGGAGGCCAAGGTGCTTTTTCCAGACCCATTGGGACCCATTATTGCATGTACTTCTCCGGCTTTGACTTCTAAGTTAATGCCTTTGAGGATCTCTTTACCCTCAATATTTGCGTGGAGGTTTTTTATGGATATCATTTGATTTGTTCTACTGCCTTGATATTTATTTTTATCCTACACTCCCCTCAAGGGTAAGTGCCAATAATTTCTGTGCTTCCACGGCAAATTCCATGGGTAGGTTGTTCATTACTTCCTTGGCAAATCCATTCACAATTAAGGCAACAGAGCTTTCTTCGTCGAGTCCTCTTTGCTTACAGTAAAAGATTTGATCTTCACCAATTTTAGAGGTAGTAGCTTCATGCTCAATTTGAGAACTACTATTTTCAACATCAATGTAAGGAAAGGTATGCGCACCACATTGATTTCCCATTAGTAATGAATCGCACTGAGAAAAATTTCTTGAATGGGTCGCTCTTTTTGAAATATTGACGTGACCTCTGTAAGAGTTTTGAGACTTTCCTGCCGAGATTCCTTTGGATACGATTCTTGATTTGGTATGCTTTCCCAAATGGATCATTTTAGTTCCCGTATCAGCTTGCTGATAGTTGTTAGTGACTGCAACGGAATAAAATTCCCCTATGGAAAAATCACCCTTCAATATACAAGAGGGATATTTCCACGTGACAGCAGATCCTGTTTCAACTTGAGTCCACGAAATTTTAGCATGATTTCCAGCACAAATTCCTCTTTTGGTGACAAAATTGTAAATACCGCCTACACCTTCTTTATTCCCTGGATACCAGTTTTGAACGGTAGAATATTTTACCTCGGCATTCTTCGCGGCATAAATTTCTACTACAGCTGCATGCAACTGGTTGTCATCTCGCATGGGTGCGGTACATCCTTCGAGGTAGCTCACATAGCTATCGTCCTCAGCAACAATCAACGTTCTTTCAAATTGTCCCGTATTGGCCGCATTGATTCTGAAATAAGTAGAAAGCTCCATAGGGCATCTAACGCCTTTAGGTATGTAACAGAAAGAGCCATCCGAAAACACAGCAGAGTTGAGCGCAGCGTAGTAATTATCGGCCGCAGGGACTACTGAACCTAAATATTTTTTGATGAGTTCCGGATGTTCAAGTACCGCTTCACTAAATGAGCAAAAAATTATTCCTAATTCCGAAAGTGTTTCTTTAAACGTGGTAGCTACGGACACCGAATCGATTACAGCGTCCACTGCAATTCCTGATAAACGTTTTTGTTCGTTCAATGAAATACCTAAACGCTCGAACGTTTTGATCATTTCAGGATCAAGTTCATCTAGATTTTTTACTTTACCTCCTTTTTTTGGAGCTGAATAATATTTTATAGCTTGATAATCTATTTTCGGATAATGAACATTGGACCATTCAGGCTCTGTCAACTTGGACCAATGCCTAAAAGACTTAAGTCTCCAGTTAAGCAGCCATTCGGGCTCATTCTTTTTGTGTGATATAAATTTTACAATATCTTCATTGAGGACCTAATGGAGCTTCGTCTGCTTCAAAATCAACAGACCAACCATGCTCATATTCTTTGGAGGTAAATTCTTCTAAAATCTGATCATCTGTGTTCATCTATCTTTCTTCTCATTTAGTCACAAATTTAATCACTTATCCATACACATTCTAAATAAGGAGAAAAAATTTGATTTATTAACCATAATTATCGAGGACTATTATTTGAATGTTTAATTTCTCTTTGTTCCAAAAACTAAAATCGATGGCAAATCTTCCCTTAAGAGAAGTTTAATTTATTCTCGTGAAAAAGACAAATGTCTATTCAGGCTTTCCTCCAAACTTATTAAAGTTTCAGTACGTTCGATTCCTTCAACTTTTTGAATCTTATCATGTAAGACATCTTTAAGGTGTCGGGTATCCTTGCAATGTATCTTTATAAAAATATTGTAGTTACCGGTTGTATAGTGAACTTTTACGATCTCTGGGATTTCTTTTAGGTTATTCACTACAGAATCGTAAAGAGAACTTTTAAGCAGATAAATACCCATAAAGCAGGTCACATCAAATCCCAATTTTGAGTAATCCATTTTAAGTGTTGTGCCGGTCACAATTCCCATTTCCTCTAGTTTTTTCATTCTAACGTGTACCGTACCTCCAGACACAAAAACTCTTTTTGCTACTTCTGTGTAAGGTATTTTGGCATCTTCCATCAAAATATTAAGTATTTTGAGATCTACGTTATCAATTTCGTAATTTTTACTCATTTTTACAGTTTTTTTTTATTAATTATTTAATATTAGTACTAAAAATAGGTCTTCGATATAAATTTTATCCAAATCTATTAAATTATTTTTAACATAACGTGAATAATATCTAAATTTGTCTTCTATTACTTCAGTTATTGAAGACGGTAGAGATTTATTGTAGGATGATGAAACTGGCAGACATGCCCTCCTATCTCGGGGGTGAAGGTTCGGTATAAAGCACATATGGAGCTCGTATGTGTCTAACCACTTCGTGAAGGTTCGATTCCTTCTCCTACAGCACATTTGATAGGATAATGTTGTTTTATTTGAAGGTCGTTTGTAGGGGTGCAGGCGGCTTTTTTTTGTTTTCCTAAATCAGATATTAACGTATTTCAAGAGTTAAATAAAAGGAAATAGAGGCTCCCAAAAAAGAACAACTGTATGATTAAAATGTGTACGGAAATATTAAAATGACCCTTTGAATTGGACAAGTTCCAACAGGCTTTGCATCAGTATTGAATAAACAAGCCATCCCATATAATTACTGAGGGGTGCGACCATCGTATCGAAAGACCAATAGTCAAGTCGTGGTGCGAGGGGCTCTAACAGAACATCAAGGCTAACCATGAGTACCGAAGAAACCAATATTTTCATGACAGGAAGTTTAAAAAATCTTTGGATAATGCCGCGTGTTGCTAAAGACAAAATGACCCAATTAATCCCCATTATTATGGGGACATCATCTAGCTTCATGCCCAAATTAGCACCATAACTATAATCTCCAAATAGAAAACCAAACTTGACACCTAACCATTCGGCCATAAATCCAATAAAAAAAATGGCTGGAATGGGCCAAGATATTTTGATACTTTTTTTGGGTAGACCATCCCATATGAACCAGAAAGATTAAGAAAAGTATGGCCCACGTTTTACTCAGGAACCATTGGATGTATCCCAAATACACACCTATGAGAGCTGAGAGATGAATAATGTAAAGGGCACATATAAAAAGGGTACTCCTTGAAGGCAAACGTTTTTTGATCAGGGTCATTTGAGGCTAGCAATCTGTTCACCCACAATTTTAGCAGATAATAAGGACAAAGGAATACCTCCTCCGGGATGCACGGACCCGCCGCAGAAATATAAATTTTTTAGCTCCTTTGAGAAATTAGGATGCCGCAAAAAGGCCGCAAATTTATTATTACTTGAAGCACCATAAAGGGCCCCATTATGTGAACTTGTTTTTGATTCTATTTTGATCGGGTCCAAAATTTCTTCTAATTCAATATAATCTTCAATATGTACATTGAGCGTTCGATTTATTTTCTCAATGATATTTTCGCGAGCTTTCTTTCTTATTTGCTCCCAGTCTTGATTGAAATTGCCTGGGCAATTAATCATTACAAACCAGTTTTCGCAGCCTTCGGGTGCATCTTTTTTTTCTTCCTTACTTGAGATATTGATGTAAATGGTAGGATCATCAATCAGGGTTTTCCTTTCAAAAATATGCTTGAATTCTTCTTCATAGGATTCGCTGAACAAAATATTATGAAGATCGAGGGGTTCAAAAGTCTTTTTGATGCCCCAATAAAATATTAAGGCTGAGCTTGAGCACTCTTGAGCAAGGGTTTTTTTGGGTTTGATGACGTCTTTAAGTAGCCGTTGATAGGTGGCGTAGATATCCATATTGCACACAATCAAATCACCTTCATGTTTCTGTGACCCGGCCACAACACCCGTGATTTTGCTTCCGTCATGAAGAATTTCTGTTACCGCATTGGATAACTGAAATTCGGCTCCTTTAGATTGGCATAAACGGTAGAGGCTTTGACTGATCTCATGCATACCCCCTTTCGGAAAATAGGTACCTAAGTCCATTTCTAAATGAGGAATCATGGACATAATGCCTGGGGTCTTATAAGGTGAGGAGCCATTATAAGTTGCAAATCGATTAAAAAACTGGATCAGTTTCTTGTGTCTTAATTTTCGTTGGTTGATGATGATTAAGGGACTCAAATAAATTTAGGTGAACACTATTAAATAAAGCCTTGAGCGTAGCAAAGGAAAAATAAGTAGCCCAACGATGCAGTGATTTTTCAAGAAATATGGGTGCCGTAAGATCATATTTGAGTTTAGACTTTTTCAAATATTCTGCAATAATCATAGGATCAACGTTAAAAGTCTGACTGACTTCATTAACAAACAATGATGGATCCGATTTTGCGGAAAGGGTAGTACCATCCTCCCAAAAATAATTGCAGAGGACCTTCTTTCTAGTATAATTAAAATGGTCTTTGGGGTTTTCTCCAAACAATTCAAATAATTCATTGACGTATTGGGGCATGGTGAATAGTGAAGGCCCCATATCCCATCGGTAACCTTTATTGTGAAAACTAGTGATTTTGCCACCCACATAGTCATTGCTTTCAAAAGCTTTCACCCGATAACCTTTTTGTAACAGTCTCAAAATCGTTGCAAGACCTGCAATACCCGTTCCTATGACAATCGCAGTTTTTTTCATATAATATGTATTGATAATTGCAAATTAAGCGCATCGGGGATTTTGAATTTTAATTTTAGCCTTTTATTAATGAAAATATTTTCATTGAAGCCCAAAGAGCCTTTCTATGAATGTTTTTATAAAATTACTTGTTATTACTAATATTTTTACTATTATTGCTAATATTAATAGTAAAATAATATCATGGAAGTAGATGATGTCAGGACGTTTCTAATAATGAACAATCATTATGATCTCAAAATAGAGTCTAAGAGGTTAATTTCAGGTAATTTTCAAGTGAAGTTTTTTGCACGTCTAAAACAAAAAAAATCTTTTTACGGATACGTTTTGGTAGATGCGGCTTCTACCTTGAAAGAAGTTGTTTTGAGAATAAGAAATAAATTATGCCTTATTCAAAGCCAAAAGGATTTTAGACAGACCCATCTTTATTCCATAGGTAAATCTTCAGAGTTAGATTTAGATTTAAATTTCGTCATATTTAATCAGTAACATTTTTAAGGATACACCTAAACCCATGTGATATGTCCATAGCCGAAAATCTAAAATTTTTAAGAAAAAAAGCGGGATACACCCAAGAGCAGTTTGCAAAGGAATTAGGAATCAAGCGTTCTTTAGTGGGGGCTTATGAAGAAGGTAGAGCAGAGCCGCGATTGCAAAATTTGTCTAAAATATCCAAAGTATTGAACGTAACTGTGGATGGCCTTATTGTTGGAGATCAAACAACCTTAAAGTCAATTAAATTTCAAAAGGAAAAGATTAAGATTTTACCCATTACGATGGATAAGCAAGAGAATGAAAATATTGAATTAATCCATCAGAAAGCTTCAGCCGGCTACTTGAATGGTTTTTCAGATCCTGAATTCATTTCAGAATTGCCCAAATTCCAATTGCCTATGTTGGCAAAAAATGCGACGTATAGGGCCTTTGAAATTGAGGGTGATTCAATGCTTCCCTTAACTCCAGGCAGTATTGTTGTAGGGAAGTATATTGATTCTGTTACTGACATTAAAAATGGAAAAACCTATGTGCTCATTACCCTGAATGAAGGTATAGTATACAAGCGAATATTTAATTACTTGAATGATCGAGATAAATTATACTTAGTCTCTGATAATCAGGCTTACTCTGCCTATGAAATTGCTCCTGAAGATGTGGAAGAGATTTGGGAAGCGAGGGCTTTTATTAGTATAGATTTCCCCGATCCGGAGGCTTCCGAAGAGATTTCGATCGATAAGTTGACAGACATTGTTTTAGATATTCAAAAAAATGTCATAGGGTTGAAAGATGAGCTGAAAGGAAAACGCTAAGTCTTTTAAATATTATTTTTTAGAATTGAGTCTTTTAACCTTTTTTCACCCTGTTTGGTGCTCCACATGCTTTACTATTATTCAGTTGATTAAGAATTGAGAAGGAATATTTCCTATTTTGCTCCCAAACGAAGCGTATTAGCCCAAATCAGTTACTCAAGAGATAGGCAATTAATTCCTTTAATCTTCAAAGTTTAGGTGAAGGATTATTTGTGGGTTTTCAGAAAGCCACGGACCATTTTTAACCTCAATAAGGTCAAATCACTCAAAAAACATAATAATGTGCTTTTGAGTTGAAAAAGAATTAATGCCGAAAAAAAATTATTTAAAATATAAATCATTGCATATTTGCCAAAATATTACTGGTGTTTGAAGCAGCGCTAATTCAAAAGAAATAGCATCAATTTAAAAAAATTCATGAGTACACAACCTATCACAGTTACACTACCGGATGGAAGCGAGAAAGAATATGCTCGCCCAGTTACGCCCATGGATGTGGCTCTTGAGATCAGTGAAGGTTTGGCTCGTAATGTATTGGCTGCCAAATTGAATGGTACGACTGTGGACGCTTCGACGTTAATCAATACCGATATCTCTCTTGAATTATTGACATGGAAGGATCTTGATGGAAAAGCGACGATGTGGCATTCTTCTGCTCATTTGATGGCTGAGGCTTTGGAGTCTTTGTATCCAGGAGTGAAATTAGGTATTGGACCTGCCATCGACAGTGGCTTTTATTATGATGTTGATTTCGGTGAAATGGTGTTTGACGGGGAGCAATTATTTCTTATCGAAGAAAAAATGTTGGAATTGGCCCGTCAGAAAAATGAATTTTTAAGAAAATCAATTTCAAAACAAGATGCGATAGACTATTTTGAAGCAAAAGGTGATGAATATAAACTTGAACTGATTGAAAATTTAAAAGATGGTGAGATAACTTTTTACACTCAAGGTAATTTCACTGATTTATGTAAGGGCCCCCACATTCCAAATTCAGGTTTTATCAAAGCGGTCAAAATTTTAAATATTGCGGGGGCGTATTGGCGTGGAGATGAAAAAAGGAAACAACTTACGCGACTCTATGGTATTTCGTTTCCCAAGCAAAAAGAACTCAAAGAATATTTAGCCCTTTTGGAAGAAGCCAAAAAAAGAGATCATAGGAAAATTGGGCAAGAGTTAGGCTTTTTTACATTTTCTCAAAAAGTAGGCAAAGGACTTCCACTTTGGTTACCCAAAGGTGCGGTATTACGTGAAAGGTTGGAGAGCTTCCTCAAAAAGGCGCAAGTGAAGGCTGGATATGATCCTGTCATTACACCACATATAGGTACCAAAGAGCTTTATGTCACATCTGGTCATTATGATAAATACGGTAAAGATTCTTTCCAACCTATTCGCACTCCCTCGGAGGATGAAGAGTTTTTGTTGAAGCCTATGAATTGCCCTCATCATTGTGAGATTTATAAGTCCCAGCCAAGGTCATACAAAGAGCTTCCTGTACGTTTTGCTGAGTTTGGAACCGTGTATCGGTATGAGCAAAGCGGAGAGCTTCATGGGTTGACCAGAGTTAGAGGCTTTACACAGGATGATGCTCATATTTTTTGTAGACCAGATCAAGTAAAAGAAGAGTTTTCAAAGGTCATCGATTTAACCTTATATGTTTTGAAGGCCTTGGGTTTTCCTGAGTTTACTGCGCAAGTATCTTTAAGGGATCCATCAACTCCAGAAAAATACATCGGTACAGATGAGAATTGGAACATAGCCGAAACAGCGATACAAGATGTAGCCAAAGAAAAGGGACTGGATACCGTTATAGAAACCGGAGAAGCCGCTTTTTATGGTCCAAAATTAGATTTTATGGTGAAAGATGCCATCGGTAGAAAGTGGCAATTAGGTACAATTCAGGTAGATTATACGTTGCCAGAGCGTTTTGAATTAGAATATGTTGGGGCTGATAATCAGAAACATCGTCCAGTGATGATTCACAGAGCTCCCTTCGGTTCACTTGAGAGGTTTATCGCCATTCTCATTGAAAATACCGCAGGAAATTTACCCCTCTGGTTAGCACCTGAGCAGTTTGCGCTGCTACCTATTTCCGAAAAATATCATGAGTATGCGGAAAAAGTATTTCTAGAGTTGCAAGAACACGATATAAAAGGCTTTACAGATCGACGAGATGAAAAGATAGGGAAAAAAATCAGGGATGCTGAGGTGAAGAAAATACCTTTCATGCTGATTGTGGGAGATAAAGAGTCCACAGAAAGTACTTTTTCAGTGAGAGCTCATGGAGTAGGTGATTTAGGATCTTTTCGTTTAAATGAGTTTTTAGAGATGTTTAAAGAGAAGATAGAAATCTAAAGACTCTTCAAAACCTGGAGAATTAGCGCAAACCTTCAGTTTTTATTCTTCGTTCAAAAGCCGTTTTTTGATAAATTTTTCGCTTTTTTGAGTAGAAGTTTTTTAATACATATTTAATTTGATGATATTTGCGAATTATTTTTTAGATGTTCAACCAGTAAAAACAAAGCAATTAGTAGACAAATAACAAAAAGACCTTATAGAGGTCGTGCTGAAGAACCTTACAAGGTCAACGATAAAATATCAGCATCAATGGTGAGAGTAGTAGGAGAAAATGTCAAAGTAGATGTTTACCCATTAAATGTTGCTCTAAATTTAGCCAAGGAGCAAAGTTTAGATTTAGTTGAAATATCACCTAAAGCCGATCCTCCTGTTTGTAAAATAACTGATTATTCTAAGTTTAAGTACGAGCAAAAAAAGAAGCAAAAAGAAATCAAATCTAAGGCCCAGAAAACGGTGATAAAGGAAATTAGATTTGGGCCTAATACAGACGATCATGATTTTGGTTTTAAGCTAAATCATGCTAAAAAGTTTCTACATGAGGGATCAAAGGTTAAAGCCTATGTTCACTTTGTAGGAAGGTCAATTGTCTTTAAAGAGCGGGGTGAAATACTCCTACTGAAATTCGCCCAATCTCTTGAAGAATCAGCAAAAGTTGAACAATTCCCTAAGTTAGAGGGAAAAAGAATGTTTTTAATGTTATCACCCAAGCAGAAGTAAACGATTAGATAATGCCTAAAGTAAAAACAAATTCAAGTGCAAAAAAGAGATTTAAACTGACCGGTTCAGGAAAAATTAAACGTAAGCACGCTTTCAAGAGTCATATTTTGACTAAAAAAGAAACCAAGCAAAAACGCAATCTTACACAAGCAGGTTTGGTTCATAAAGCAGATGAAAACAACGTAAAATTAATGTTGCATATCTGATAGGTTTAAATGTATAACCCAATGATTGGTTTTAAGTGTATGTTACCACCAATTGTTAAAAATGAATAGATAAAATGAGATCAGTTAATCATGTAGCTTCAAAGGCAAGAAGAACAAAAATGATGAAGTATGCCAAAGGTTATTTTGGCAGAAGAAAAAATGTCTGGACGGTAGCAAAGAACGCCATAGAAAAAGGATGGCAATATGCTTATCGAGATAGAAAAGTTAAAAAGAGAGAATTTAGAGCCTTGTGGATACAGCGTATCAATGCGGGTGCAAGACAATATGATTTGAGTTATTCTAAATTTATGGGATTACTTAAGAAGAAGAGTATAGAAATCAATAGAAAAGTACTTGCTGATTTGGCTATGAACAATGCAAAAGCTTTTAAGGCGATCGTTGAAACAGTCAAAAAATGATTCCGAATTAAAAGCATAGAAAAGTCATTCAATATATTTGAATGGATTTTTTTATGGACTGCAATTTGCAATTATGAGTTGATGACACCGTTTTCATTGAATATTTTTTATTTTTTTATATTTAAGATAGAAAAGGTTTTTTCTTGATAGGAACGTCCCATAGGGATAAGATGAGGTCCAATTTCCATTTTATTTGAGGTAATCGTTTTAATATGACTTATGGCTATTGTATAGCTTTTATGTATTCTCATAAATCTATCTCGGGGTAAATGGTTGGTAAAACTTCCAATATTTGCATGGACAATATATTCGTCATACAAAGTCTTTATTAAAATATAATCCTTCAATCCCTCTATAAATAATACATCACTATAGTTGATTCGCTTAAGTTTTTTATTTGTCTTTACAAATAGGTGATCTTTCTGAGATACCTCGGCTGTTAAGGTCGAGTTCAATGGCTGAGTGTAATAAATTTTAGCAATAGATTTCATGAACCTTGCGGCGTCAAGAGGGAGTGTCAAAAAGTCTATAATATTGCGAAATGCATAGCATTTTGCCGCTAATTCTGGTATTTTGGAAATCATAACAACTCCAATTTCTGTATGCAAGCAATTGATTAAGTCAAATACGTCAATTTCATCAAAATCATCAAACAAAAAAATGAGATTAATGGAATGGTTTTGGATGCTATTTTGTAAATTCTTTAATGAGTCTGTATTTTCTATAATGTCTAAATCTGAATATTGATCGATCAAATGGATGAGGTAGGTCTTTTTTATTTTATTCTTTCCAAGAATTATGCTATTTATCATATACAAATGATTAAAATATAAAGTTATATTAATAATATGTTGTTTGTAATATAAATAAGGTTGTTGGTATAATTTATTTAATTAAGTTTTTATTTTTTGACTTGTTTTTGATAAGATTTTATAACTATGTGCTCTATGAAATCCGCGTTTACAAAATCTTTCATGCTTAATAAAGAAAATAAATGTTGAATAAATATGTGATTGGTATTGATGTGGGAGGAACCCATACGCGGATTGGTCAAATAAGTGCATCGGGGGACGTCTTAAAAAATCAGATGTTGAGGACCGCCGACTATGGGAATGCTACTGCTTTTCTTGAACATTTGATAGGCGTGATCAATTCAATGATCAGCGACGACATGAGTGGATTTTTGGGGATAGGAATGGGAGCACCAAGCGTCAACGAGCAAAACCAAACGATTACCTACGCTGCCAATTTGAACTGGGACGGTTCTTTAGATATCATCAAAGCACTGAGTGAGACATTTTCGGTTCCGGTCAAGCTAACCAATGATGCCAATCTCTTAGTTCTTGCCCATCAGTATTTTGATGATGCGTTATTGTCAGATTTTTTTGTGGTAACCCTGGGCACGGGTGTTGGAGCAGGTATCTGTTGTAATGGAAGTTTGTTGAAGGGTAAGGAAGGTTTTGCTGGAGAATTAGGGCATGTAATAGTAAAGGATTCTGGAAGATCTTGTTCTTGTGGTAGAAAAGGATGTCTTGAGACTTATGTCTCTGCAACGGGTATGATTCGGACAGTGACCTCCTTAATAGCTGAATTTAATAGCTACAAAGGCTCTTTGTTAGAGCTACCCATGTCGCATTTAAATGCTAAAATGATTACTGAATTGGCATTGTCTGGAGACGAAATTGCCAAAAGAGCCTTGATTTTAACAGGTGAAATGCTCGGTAAGGCATTGGCCAATATGGTGGCTTTATTCAATCCTCAACATATTTATTTGGCAGGAGGGCTTACGCATGCAGATCAGCTGCTGTTGGCACCTACGCGTCAATTATTCTATTTGCATCTATTGAATGTTTATCCCGATCAGATAACGATTGAAAAATCGAAATTTGATGATCATGAGGGGGCTATTTTAGGCGCTTCTGTCTTGATATGGCAATTAAATGAAGCCTAAATTAAAAAAAAATTATTCACCTTTATTTGAAATCAATGAGTAACAAGGTTTTGACCAAAGAAAAATGGGAGGCATCACCTTTCACCAAAAAAGAGAAAATTCATACACAGTTGTATGAAACTTCATTTTCTGCCTCCACAGCCATAGCGGTTGAAATAGCTGACATGATAAGAGAAAAGCAATCTCTGGATGAGTTTTGTGTATTGGGATTGGCAACAGGATCTTCTCCTAAAAGTGTTTACAAAGAGTTAATCAGGCTGCATAAAGAAGAAGGTTTAAGCTTTGAAAATGTGATTACTTTTAATTTAGATGAATATTATCCTATGAATCCCAATGCTTTGCAGAGCTATGTGAAGTTCATGCATGAACAGCTTTTTGATCATATTGATATAAAATCTGAAAATATTCATATACCGGAGGGTACACTTAGCAAAACAGCAGTCGTTGATTTTTGCTTCAGTTATGAGGAGAAAATAGACAATTATGGTGGTTTGGATATTCAAATTTTGGGTATAGGACGGACGGGTCATATCGGATTTAACGAACCGGGATCTTCATCTCAATCGATGACACGATTGGTAAACTTAGATTCGATTACTCGAATGGATGCAGCTAGTGATTTTTTTGGTGAAGAAAATGTACCCATTAAAGCAATTACGACGGGCGTAGGGACGATTATGAAAGCCCGACGTATCATCATTATGGCCTGGGGTGAGACCAAGGCTGGCATTGTAGCTCAAGCGATTGAAAACTCACCATCAGACAACGTTCCTGCCAGCTATTTACAATTTCATCCGAGTACATCCTTTATTTTAGATGCAGCAGCAGGATCTGAATTATCGCGAAAAAAAATCCCATGGACGCTAGGTGTTATCGATTGGAACCCTGAATTAACGAAACGAGCGGTGATCTGGTTGTGTGAAACGTTAACAAAGCCTATTTTGAAATTGACTGCTCGAGATTACGGTGATCATGGGATGGGTGATTTAATTATAGAAAACGATACGGCGTATAATATAAACATTAAGATATTTAATGAGCTCCAGCATACGATAACGGGTTGGCCCGGGGGTAAACCAGACGTAGATGACACTTACAGACCTGAAAGAGCGCTTCCTGCCAAAAAGAAGGTCATTATTTTCAGTCCACATCCTGATGATGATGTCATTTCTATGGGAGGAACATTTTTACGCTTGGTTGATCAAGGACATGAGGTTCATGTCGCTTATCAAACCTCTGGAAATATTGCCGTCTTTGATGAAGAAGTTGTTCGTTTTGCAGATTTTTATGTAGATCTAAAGAATAATTATGAAGATCAACCAGCAAAGACCAACTCCTTGTATAAAAAGGTTCTTCAAGCCATAAGTGATAAAAAGTCTGGAGAAATTGATACTGATATTGTACAAAATATTAAATCATTGATTCGTAGAGGCGAGGCGAAAGCCGCTTGTAGATATGTGGGCATTCCAGATGAGCATGTCCATTTCCTTGATATGCCCTTTTATGAAACTGGAGCCATAGAAAAAAAACCAATTGGTGATGCCGATATTGAGATCATAACAGAGTTGATCACAGCCATCAAACCAGATCAAATATATGCTGCGGGAGACCTTTCAGATCCTCATGGAACTCACCGAGTTTGCTTAGATGCTATCTTTAAGTCCATAGAATCGCTTAAGAAATCATCTTTTATGAGAAATTGTTGGTTATGGTTGTATAGAGGAGCATGGCAAGAATGGTCGGTAGAAGAAATAGAAATGGCTGTTCCTTTAAGCCCGAGTGAGGTGCTCAGAAAAAAGAAAGCCATTTTCAAGCATCAATCACAAAAAGACACAGCTGTTTTTCCAGGAAGTGATGAAAGAGAATTTTGGCAGCGTGCAGCTGATCGAAATCAAGAAACAGCCAAGAGGTACCATCAATTGGGCTTAGCAGAATATGAAGCTATTGAGGCTTTCAAAAGGTATTATTTTTAAGATAAGCCATTTTGGTGTATTCTATTTAAATAGTTCTCTTGATCTTGGGTATCTGAAGGAGGTTCTTTTGAAGGTTTATGTTACGAGAAGAACTATCGATAAAAAAGGGATTAGTTTTTTTAATGTTTCCCAGCATAATCTAATGCTGGTGCACGATCGCCAATCATGGGCTCATATTTAAATTGAGTACCTCGCCTTTTATATAATTCCAATTTAGCTTTTTCAATGATCGCTGGATTTTCGAAGAGGTCTATAGCCGTCATGGCCATAGTTTTGGCTGCTACCGTCATTCCTTTGATACCCATAGAAGTTCCGCCTGCCGCTACTGCTTGCCAGCTATGTCCGGGTGTGCCTGGGGGCCAAGTAGCTGCAGACATACTTACGAGTGGAACAATCCAGCTTACATCACCTGCATCGGTAGAATAATTTCCTGCAATTTCTGAAACGGAGAAGGGCGTTACTGAAGCTGCCATCTCCGGGAAGAGACCCTCTGAATTAAAGGTATTCATCAATGTTTCAGCAAAAATATGCTCTTCTTCGGTATAGTCCACGCCACCCACCATTTCCAGATTAGCATGGACGACTTCAGATAGTATTTTATTGGGTAGAATATTGAAAGAGCCACCGGTCATTTCATAAGTCATAGAAGTACCTGTACCCATCGCAGCGCCCTCAGCTGCCTTTATGGACCTTTCCAAAAGATCTTTGACCACACGCATGTCAGGATGTCTAAAAAAATAATAGACTTCAGCATGGGCAGGTACAACATTTGGAGCTTCTCCTCCCTTGGTAATGACATAATGTACTCGACTAGCTGAGGGTATGTGTTCACGCATCATATTCATCATATAATTCATGACTTCTACGGCATCTAAAGCGCTTCTTCCTCGTTCCGGTGCTCCTGCGGCATGCGTCGATATGCCTTTGAATCGATACTTAACCGAGGCAATGGCGAGGTTTGATGCCACTCGAACGGAGTTTTGATTGCCGGCATGCCAATACATCGACATATCCACATCATCAAATAGACCTTCACGGGCCATGTAAACTTTGCCAGACCCGCCTTCTTCTGCAGGGGTACCATGGATGCGAAGTGTACCCTTTATTTTATTATTTAGCATCCAATTTTTTACTTCTATCGCTGCCGAAACAATACCTGTACCGAACAGATGATGACCACAAGCATGTCCAGATAAATGGCCGTCTGATCTTTCTTTTCTAAAAGGAACTGCTTCTTGAGATACTCCAGGAAGCGCGTCAAATTCAGCCAACATACTGATGACCGGTTTTCCTGAACCATAAGAAGCGACAAACCCTGTAGGTAGCCCTGCTACACCCACTTCGAGGGCGAAACTTTCATTTTTTAGTATATCTTGAAGGAGTTGAGAGCTTTTATATTCTTGATAACCTATCTCTGCATAATTCCATATGGTTAACGCGGTCTTTTGGTAAAAAGCTTCTTTTTGGTCTAATGCAACGATGATCGCTTTTTTATCTTTGCTGATTTTTTGAGCTAAAATAGGTGATAAAATCAATAAAAAACAAAGGGAATGTATAAAGTGCTTTTTCATGGAAAATAATTTTAACTTTTAAAAGGATGAATCATGGAAGACTAATCTAGAGATAATCATCTCATGCCACTAATTATAAAAATAGATACTTGTATAAAGTTATTTATTTTCTAAGTCATATCTAATCCTTAAATGGGTGTAAGTTTCAATAAAAAATAAGTATAATTGAAATGACACCAATAATGTTAGTATTTTACAAAATAATTGATCGATTTTTTTAATCTAAATCTTAAAAATCTGCTTTTATGAAAACCTTCCTCACCATTTTCGCGTTACTTTCTTTTGTATTTATATCTGAAATTAAGGCACAAATTCCTGTTTCAGATTGTCCTGCCTCACCCTATGCGATTGATATCACCCAGCCTGACGGTACCAAAATTAGTATTATAGGTAAGGGCAGTATGAAGAACTCCTGGACCGAAACTTTGGATGGGTACAGTATAGTAAAAAATATAGATGGGCTTTATGAATATGCAAAAAAGGACAACAATCGATTGCTTCCCTCTGGTTTTTTAGTTCAAGAGGATAAGAATAATGTGGATAAGCAAAATTTTCTTGATAAGCAGGATAAGCATCTCAGGCCAACCGTTACTGCCGAAGAATTATCAAGTGCCCGTATAACGGGCACATCTGCGTCCAATAATTCAGAAATTAATTTAGCTTTTCCGACACAAGGGACTCACAAAGTATTGGTTTTATTAATTGATTATCCCGACTTAACTGCAACACATACTGTCGCGGAATTTGAGAATTTCATGAATAAGGAAGATTACAATGATACCGGTAGTTTTAGAGATTACTATCTTAAAGTATCAGGTAATAAACTAGATGTGAATGCAGATGTGGTCGGATGGTATAGAGCGGATAGTGCTTATGAATATTATGGCAAAAAAAATGGTTACGAAAGGACAAGAGGATTGGTCCGTGAGGCAGTCGATGCAGCAGAGGCTGCCGGTGTTGATTTTTCTATCTATGACAATGATGAGGACGGTTATATCGATGGGATTATTTTAGTTCATGCAGGGCAAGGTGCTGAAGAAGGGAGCCTAGAAGATTATATTTGGAGTCACCGATCTTCATTAGGTAGTGATTATTACAGGACTTATGATGGCACCATCATTAATGATTACATGGTAAATCCAGAACGACGTGTATGGTCTAATAGTGGCACAGGGGGTATGGTTGGAATAGGTGTTTTCTGTCATGAATTCGGTCATGGATTGAATTTACCTGATTTATATGATATCGATTACAGTTCGGCAGGTGTAGGTAGTTGGGGATTGATGGCTGGTGCGACCTGGTTGGGTGATGAAAAAGTTCCTGGATTTATGTCTGCTTGGAGTCGAGTTACTTTGGGCTGGATCACACCAGAAAAGATATCAAGTGGTTCCTATGCGTTGGCAGCATCAACAACGAGTATGGTTGTTTACAAGGTCAATACGGCAGTACCAGGAGAATATTTTTTGCTCGAAAATAGGCAGCAAAGTGGTCAAGATACTTATCTGAAGGGGAGTGGCTTAGCCATTTGGCATATTGATGATAACCGGAGAGTAAGTGATAATTCCGATAATGCTGATGAAAGTCATAGATTAGTAGATTTGGAACAAGCTGATGGATTAGGTCATTTGTACATTGAAGATGGTGCCTCTGATGATGGAGATCTTTTTCCGGGAAGCGCCGAAAACACTTCATTCACAGATGCTAGTTCACCCAATTCAAAAACTTATAACTTAGTCGCCTCAGGAATCGAAATTACAGGTATCAGCGAGGCGAGTGGGATAGTTAATTTCAATGTTAGTGGTGGAGATGAGAGATATGATCCGGTTGACGTAATATTTTCTCTAGATCTTTCCAATTATGCAGGCGCTCAAACGCCACCTTATGTTTATGGTGAATGGGACAATTATTGTACAAATTGCAATGCAATGACAGATATAGATGATGATGGTATTTGGATCGATACCATTAGTATGGGAAGAGGCGATTATAAATTTATATTTTTGACTGGGGTAGCTTTTGTTACTGGTACGGATTATGAAGGTTTTAGTGGAGTGGCTACTGATTGTAACGTTTTGGCTGAGGCAGGTTCAGTTTTTACAACAGATCATTATTTTCGAAGTTTACAAGTGTTGGGGGAAACTGAATTTCAGTTCTATGGGGGAAGCACGGTTAAATGGAATGATTGTCCTGATAATCAATCTTACTATGAATATTACCGCTGCAAACAGTACTAGAGGCTATAGCTAATGGTGTAGTATCTAATGATGATTCTTTAGTACTAACTTTTACCAGTAGTCAAGGTACTGTGGATTTTTTAGCTGAAGATATTACTGTAGTCGGAGGAATTATTAGTGACTTTTCTGCAACAAGTACTTCAGTTTATACAGCTACTTTTACCCCATTATCTGATGGGGCTACTAGCATTGATGTTGCAGCAGGTACTTTTACAGATGAAGCAGGCAATAACAATACGGCAGCATCTCAGTTTAATTGGACTTATGATGGTACTTTACCTATCATGGAAATCACCGCCACCAATACTGAGGGAGTCATAGCTCAAAATACTATATCTAATGACTCTGCTTTGACTATTATTTTTACCAGCAGCGAGGAAACCGAAGATTTCGCAGTCGATGATATTACCGTCACTGGAGGAATTATTAGTGACTTTTCCGCTACTAGTGCTTCAATTTACAGGACTACTTTTACCCCATCAGCTGATGGGGCTACCACTATTGGCGTAGCAGCAGGCACTTTTGAAGATGCAGCAGGTAATATTAACGAGATAGTATCTCAATTCAATTGGACCTATGATATTACTTCACCTACCATGGAGATCACCGCCACGAATAGTGAGGGTCCGGTTACACAAGGTACGACATCCAGTGATGCTACATTGACTTTAACCTTTACGAGCAGTGAGGAAACTGATGACTTTACAGTCGATGATATCACCGTTACTGGAGGAATTATTAGTGATTTTTCCGCTACCAGTGCTTTAATTTATACGGCTGATTTCACTGCATCATCTGATGGGGCTTCCACTATTGGTGTAGTAGCTGCCACTTTTGTAGATGCAGCAGGTAATAACAACACGGCAGCATCTCAGTTCAATTGGACTTATGAGGAAGAAGTTCTTAATATTGATTTGCCGGAGCAATCCGTACCTTTCGCTTTTCATCCAAATCCTGCTCAAGACATTATGTATGTAAGAGTATCAGATATTAAAGAAGTGGAGGTACTTGAAATGTTCAATTTATCCGGAAAAAAGGTTCTCAATTTTCGTAGCGACATTGGACAAGTAGATTTGAGGAGATTACCAGAAGGGATTTATTTAATAAGGTCAAATAGTAATTTAATGAGACCACAAAAAATAATTATTTCAAAATGATTGATTTAATAAGAGTAATTTATTTCCTCTTTTTTGGTAAAGATGC
>CALSPM010000007.1 GCA_943788235.1 uncultured Cyclobacteriaceae bacterium | reverse complement strand
GCCTGATCATCTGTGCTGATCGAAGAAGCGCTCGCAGCCTGGTTGCCTGACAAGTCTGATAAATCATTGCCTGTATTATTATCGGTATAAGCCACCGTCACATCTGCCGTACCCGTTACACTCACCTCTAAAGTGAGGTACTTATCATTGTCAGCCGCATCCTTAGTATTCGACCTAGAACCACTACTGGAACTACTGAAGCCATCCACAGTTCCACTACTTCCTAAAGCAAAGTCTCCATAGCACAACACTGGCATCCAGAAACCGATCTTCACTCAACTCCACTACGATCTCATCTATGTTACCATTGCCATCTGTATCGTACTGCCAGGCTTTTACGAACGTTGGAGCAGCTCCATCAAAAACGATACCGGTCACTGTTAATTCGCTACCTAAATTCCCTACTAAATCTGTTCCGTTAAATTCAAGCATGTAGGTTGAACCACTTGTAAGTGTTGGAGCATTCGTTAAAGCTGCCAAACTCCTTACTCCTAAACTCAATTCTGAACCTGAGAGACTCACTGCATGTGGAGAAGATCCATCCGCACTCCCACCCGTTCTTCTGTAAGTAACAGAGCCATTGGCAATAGTTTCAGACAATCTATAACCAACATCTGCAACTTTTATACTACTGTTTTCGGTAGGAGTGATAGAGCTGAAAACGGGGGCAGCTCCATCTGTTCCTGATACGGTCTCAGAAAAACTCATCTCATTACCTACATTGTCTATAATTGTTCCCGTATCATCATCATAATTTGGTGAAATCGTCAATGATGTATTATTAGCAGTAACCCCTGTTAATATTAAAGTAACCGTAGTCTGATCACTAGAACTATAGCTACCAGTTATGGTGGGAGATCCTCCAGCACTTTCTGTTAAAGTAAAATTATTATTATCTACACTAGTTAGGTCTACTTGCTCACTAAAAGTGACAACCATTTGGTCTACAGAACCGTCAGTATTAGAATCCCCGGTGACTGCAGAGATCATAGCAGGACGCGCTCCATCAGTTCCTGCTACGGTCTCAGAAAAACTCATTTCATTACCTGAATTGTCTACAATCGTTCCCGTGGCATCATCATAGTTTGGTGAGATCGTCAATGACGTATTATTAGCAGTGACTCCGCTCAAAGTCAGAGTAACCGAAGTCTGATCATTAGAACTATAGCTACCAGTTATGGTGGGAGATCCTCCAGCACTCTCTGTTAAAGTCAACAATCAAATCTTTATTAACTCCCAAAGAATTAGTTGCTCCGGGACTCGCCAAAGTCAACGTCGCTGCATTTCCTGATACATCAGAGATAGTGTTCACGTTAGTGGGAATAATGGCTAGACCTGCTGTAGAAGCACCCACATAAGCATAATTACCACTAATAGTGACTCCTAATGCATTTTGACTCATACTTTCATATACAGGAGTGCCGGGGTCTGTTGGATCAGATATATCTATAACAGCGAGACCCGAACCGAAATCAGCGACATAAGCGTAATCACCACTTATAGCTATTCCCCGTGCGTCAGTCGTATTTTCATATACCGGAGTGCCAGGGTTTGTTGGGTCTGATATATCTATAATAGCGAGACCTGAGCCTCCATCTGCCACATAGGCATAATTACCTTTGATCGCTACTTTGTTTGCAGACCCATTGGTATTTTCATATATCGGAGCGCCAGGATTTGTTGGATCTGATATATCTATAACAGCAAGACCTGAACTACTTACCGCCACATAAGCATGACTACCACTGATAGCTACGCCATAAGCATATCCAGTGGTATTTTCATATACCGGAGCGCCAGGATTTGTTGGATCTGATATGTCTATAATAGCTAAACCATCAGCACTTACAGCTAGATAAGCATAATTACCACTGATGGCTAGTGCCCATACTTTTAAACTAGTACTTACGTATGTAGGAGTACCAGGATTGGTTGGGTCTGAAATATTTATAATAGCTAGACCAGAGGCCTCATCAGCAACATAAGCATAATTACCGCTGATAACTACATATCGTGCATAACCTGTCGTATTTACATATGAGGGAGTACCAGGATTTGTTGGATCTGATATGTTTATAATGGCAAGACCTGTACCATTATCTGCCAAATATGCATAATCTCCTCTGATGGCTGCTCTAACCCCAACCCCACCGGTATTTTCATATACTGGAGTACCAGGATTGGATGCTGGTAATTCCAATGAATTGGTGGCCTCATAATCCAGCTTACTCGATGTCTCTCCTGAACCAATCGTATAATTAAAAGTTAATGTATTATTACCCGTTCCACTGCTGTAATTAACCACCGCATCACTACCTCCGGTCTCTAAGGTAAGCTGAGGAATACCTGTGACATTAACCACATCACTAAATCCTACCGTAATAGCAATTACATCACTTTCTTTGTAAGATCCATTATTTGTAGTTGCGCTAACACCCGTAATCGTTGGAACAATAGTGTCAACAGTAATAGTAGCCGTATTATTAGAATCACCACCATCTGCATTGAAATCGCCACCAACATCAGAGAATTTACTACTGGCCACACTGATCACGCCATTTGATGTGCTGTTAGGAGATGGGGTGAATACGACTGTATAATTTTTACCTGATCCTATAAAAGAACTAAGTGCCCCTCCAGAGACGGTAATATCTCCCAAAACAAAGTCATTGGATGACTCGGAGAGTGTAAAGGTAATGGTGGCTGTTTCTCCTGCCTTCAAATTCGAAACACTACTACTTAAAACAATAGTAGGAGCAGATATTGTAGGGACGATATCAACAGTTGTCGATACCAAGTTTATTGGTTCTTTATAGACTTTGCTCATCAGATCGGCACCTGCAAAGGCGGAGATGGATGATCCTCCAAATGATTCTAATAATATAAAAAATAAAGTGTACTTGATTCCGTTACTCTTCCTAAAAAAATTATAAAAAAACAAGGTGGTGTTCTTCCATTTATTAAAGGAAAGTGAGCAAGTTTTAAAGGAAAAACTTGTGATTAAGGAAAAGAACCTTCTAATCAATTTGGTACTGGTTGTTAAAAAACATACAAAAATCGCCAAAAAATGACAAAAAAGCTTCCATTACAAGTTAAATCAGACTGAAAAAGGGTTCTTTTTTACTTTTTTGTCGCAAAAATGTCTTTCTAGATAAAAATATATGCCTCTTAGGTACAAAAAGTAACCCCTAATTCCTATTTCTTAATATCAAAAAAAGATATGAATGTAACATTTATAGCTAATTTTAATATTGATGAGTTAACGTGCTTTAATTCTATACCTTATGCCATTATTTGTTTTATGATTTTTTTAAATACATTAACCCAAATCCAACTACCTAATTCCCATTCTATCTGATAGATATTCTATTATAATATACTACCATCATAGACATCAATTGAGTCATCATATACTCCAAAAAAAGCCTATTATTTTAGGTATTCTTTCCTGTCAACACTTTACATTTCATTTTAGTTAATCTCTCATTTGTCTTTAGTAAAAAACTCCCCTCTGTCAACAAAATTCATAACTATTATTTTCCCTATTCTTAATCTACATTATCATGTAAGAATTTATTATTACCTATGATTTGGTTGTCTTCATTCAAACTTAATTTGGAGATATTTCGCTCCATCGAGTGGGGTACTTTTTGGAGCTTAACACGCTTACGCTCAAAAGCAGGTACCTCCCATTTTTCCTTCAATCCTTCATTGGAAATGGGTTGATGTTGCTTTTCATTCATTATGGCCTCCTCCCTCTTTCGGCGCGCTTCCATCATCTGTGATTTTTTGGAAGATAAATGACTGTTATCAGTCAACTCTTCTAAGGGGTAATCGTCTTTGTACTCCTCTTCTGAATCAGATTCAAGTTCAAAAGTAAATGCCCCATGATCCTCATCCCTACTCTCTGGTAGCTCAAAATCATATTGTAATGGATCCTGCGTCTCCTCTGATATCGGATCATCAAATGTGGGGGTAGGTATGATTGATTTCAAATCATAATCTTCTGAATTTTCGGTATTCTCTTCAAGATCATTACCAAAAAGACTGATTTGATTGATACCTTCGGAAGCGTCTAAGTCATATACTTTATTTGTTTGATCCTCGTTTGAATCAGCCTGGCTTTCATCTTCATTATTGGGATCAAGAGAATTATCATCATTCAAGGCTGCTTTGGCTACTACTTCGTTTGGTGCAACCGCAAAACCAGTAGCGATAATGGTCACACGGATTTTTTCACCTAAGGTAGGGTCTACTCCATGACCAAAAATAACTTCAGCATCCTCTCCTGACATATCCTGCATATAATCTGTAATCTCAGTGAGCTCATCCATTTGTAATTCCGCTTCTTCTCCAGAAACAATACTTAATAATATTTTTTGCGCTCCTGCAATGGTATGATTATTAAGTAATGGAGAATTAATGGCTGCTTCAGCCGCTCTTCTAGCCCTATTCTCTCCAGTCGTTTCAGAACTACCCATAACAGCGGCTCCAGCTCCTTTCATCACAGTTTTAACATCCTCAAAATCAACATTGACATATCCAGAAACTGTAATAATTTCAGCGATCCCTTTTGAGGCAGTTGTCAAGACATTATCTGCTTGTCCAAAAGCCTCTCGAATAGATAAATTACCATATATCTCTTTGATCTTGTCATTGAGAATAACCAAGACCGTATCACAGTATTCCTTCAGTGCATCAATTCCTTCATTGGCTTGTTTCGTTTTTTTTCTCCCTTCGAATCCAAAGGGTGAAGTCACTATACCCACGGTCAAGATACCCATCTCTTGAGCTACAGATGCAATCACGGGCGCCGCACCTGTTCCGGTTCCTCCTCCCATTCCTGCAGTGATGAAAATCATTCTGGTATCGTCTCCAAGAAGTTCTCTAATCTCCTCTTTACTTTCTATGGCGGCATTTTTTCCCTTCTCAGGGTTGGCACCCGCCCCTAATCCACTTGTCAAGTTAATCCCTATTTGGAGCTTATTAGGTACTGGGCTCATTTGAAGTGCTTGACTATCTGTATTACAAACTACAAATTCTACATCTTTAATTCCTTGATTAAACATGTAATTAACAGCGTTACTGCCGCCACCCCCTACACCAATAACCTTAATAATAGATTTGTGATGGGTGGGCATATCGAATGCATATGTGTTTTCTGCCATGATTGTTCTGTTTAATTGTTCCCTTTTTTTTTCTAATATTCCTGTTTATCGTTGATGTCGTCTAAGAGCAATTCCTTAGTCCGTTCCAACATGTTCCCGAAAAAATTTGAATTCTTTTTATCTTTTACCTTTCGCTCCGAAAGGCCAGTCGTCTCTTTATAATTTGATTCTCTGATGTCCAATGCTTTGAAACCCGTCAATACTAAGCCTACTGAGGTGGCATACATGGGGCTTTTTGCGTCTTCAACCTTACTTTTTCCCAAATGCTCATTGGGATAACCTACCCGAGTATCAAGGCCAGTCATGTATTCAAATAATTGTTTTAAATTATTTAATTGTGAACCGCCGCCAGTCACTACGATCCCTGCCGCTAATTTTTTATGATAGCCTGAGGAGATAATTTCAGTATGAACCATTTCAATGATTTCTTCCATTCTCGCTTCAATAATATGAGCCAGGTTTTTGACAGAAATCTCTTTGGCAGGTCTGTTCCTAAAGCCGGGAATGGCGACGATTTCATTGGGATTGGCCTCGTCTGAAATCGCTCTGCCAAATTTTGTTTTTAATAATTCGGCTTGATTGTGCATCACCATACACCCCTGCTTGATGTCGGAAGTAACAATATTGCCTCCAAAAGGGATCACTGCTGTGTGCCTGATAATATTGTCATAAAAAACAGCAATATCTGTAGTCCCTCCACCTATATCCACCAAACACACGCCGGCCTCTTTTTCTTCTTCACTCAGTACCGCGAGGCTAGAAGCCAAAGGTTCAAGAATTAGGTTTTCAATTTTCAATCCTGCTCGCTTGATGCATTTATTGATGTTATTGATGGCATTGGTTTGTGCCGTAATGATGTGAAAATCAGCCTCCAACTTAACCCCAGACATACCGACAGGATCCTTGATGCCTTCTTCATAATCTACTAAATAATCTTGAGGCATGACATGAATGATTTCACTACCCGGCGGAATTACAATCCGATACATATCATTGGCCAGTCGGCTGACATCTTCAACGGTAATTTCATCATTGGTGTCTCTAGTGATAGATCCATGATGTACCGCACTTTTGATATGTTGACCCGCAATGCCCACGTTGACTACGTTGATCTCTATTTCTGATTGCGCACTGGCCTCCTCTATCGCAGATTCAATCGCCTTTACTGTTTTATCGATATTGGTGACAATCCCCCGAATGACACCGTCTGAAATGGCTTTACCCATACCCAGAATTTCCAATTTTCCGAACTCGTTTTTTCTGCCCACAATCGCACAGATTTTAGTTGTGCCAATATCAAGGCCTACAATTATTTGGTCGTTATCCATTATTCATCAATTTATTTACTTACACACAATTTGATTCTTGTATTTTAAGTTTATCGAACTATAGGTGTTCCACCCTTTCTTGGGTAGCACCTCTTTATAAAAAAGCTTTAATTTTTTAAATTTTTCTTCAATCTCATCCATAGGCCCAAATAGGATTAATTGCTTGGTCATTTGTGGCAAAAGGGTCAATTCATTTTCCTCACTCACGGCGAGCTGTGCGATTTGAGCCTTCCACAGTTCGTCTTTGTTGATGAAAATTAGGAACTCCATTAATTGCTTACCCAAATCATTTTCTCCTAGATTTGACTTCCATTGTGGATATTCAGCAAAAGAAATGAGCGGAACCCGAGCGGTATAATCTGAATTCATGGGCAATAACTTACCCGTCACATCTATGTATTGATCAGGACCGCTAGAACTCATCAAACGTCCTATAGGTTGCGCCTGAGATACTTTAGCTCCCAAAACCCCAGTAACGCTCATGAAAATATCAATTTCAGCCACGAAGGGATTTTCCTCCACTTGTCTTTCCAACAACTTAATATCAACTTGGTCGAAATTGGTTCCTAATACAACCGACTGCTCTTTGTCTAATAACGCTTGAATTTCAAATTGATCAATGAGATAAAAATCTTGATTGTTCATGATTTCAATCTCAATTCTACTCACCTTGCGTTCAGAAAGCCTCAACGCCCGAAAGCTGATCAATGAAATCAACATCAAGCTGCCCAACGAATAAATCAATATGTTTTTAAAATAAGTATTCATATCAGGTATAAAAAGCTTTTATAATGGGCACCAAGGTGTCTATACTCCCTGCTCCTACAGTTAACAATACTTCTACTTGCAAGCCCTCTAATGTCATTGGAAAATCATCTAAACTGACGATTTTTTTATTTACCTGTGTGATGCGATCTAAGATTAAATAGGCATCCACACCGGGTATGGGCTGCTCACGTGCAGGATAAATATCAAGCAGAATGATTTCATCGGCAAGAGATAGTTTTTCAGCAAATTCTTGATGAAAATCTCGAGTCCTTGTAAATAAGTGAGGCTGAAATACTACCGTAATTTTCTTCTCAGGGTAGAGTTTCTTAGCTGACTTGAGTAAAGCATCAATTTCATTGGGATGGTGGGCGTAATCGTCAATATAAACTAAATCAGGGCGATCCAATATGAATTCAAATCTTCTTTTCACACCCCGATAGCTCTCAATAGCCTCTTTAATAAAATCGGGTCTAACACCACGATCTAATGCTGCAGTAATTGCTGCCAGTGCGTTCTCAACATTGTGAAACCCTGGCAAGGCTAAATGAAGGTTCTTAATTTCAACAGCTCCTACATAATCAAATACAAATTTACTTGCCTCAACCCTGATATTCTTGGCTGTAATTTGTGCGCCTTCAAGACCATAAGTGCGGTGTTTCCTCAACAAATTAGTACCTAACTTTGACGACACATCTTTGTGTAAAAGAATCTCCCCTTCTAAGTGGGTCTTATGAATAAACGCCAAATAACTCTTGGTCATCTCAGAAGCATCTCCATAGATATCCAAATGATCTGGATCCAAGGAGGTAACAACGGTAAAATCAGGACTCAATTGCAAAAAAGACCGATCAAATTCATCTGCTTCAACCACAACAACACCCGCCTGGGCACCGATCAGTAAATTGGAGTCATAATTAGTCATTATTCCCCCTACAAATGCAGAACAATCTTTTGTACTGCTCTGCATCACATGCGCCACCATGGATGAAGTGGTTGTCTTTCCATGGGTTCCAGCAATTGCGATGGAGAAATGATCCCGGGTAATCATTCCCAAAACTTCAGATCTCTTTTTTATTTGGAATCTTCCTACTTTAAAAAACTTCAGTAGCTGTGAGGATGCTGACATGGCTGGAGTATAAACCACTAAGGTCTGTGGGTCCTCTCTATACTTTTCAGAGACTTGACTTATTTGGTCTTCATAATGCACCTCGATATCTAGCGCTTCCAAAGAACGCGTAAGTGGCGTTGATAATCTGTCATATCCCCCCACTGACAAGCCTCGATGTTTGAACCATTTTGCAAGGGCCGACATACCTATGCCTCCAATCCCTAAAAAATATACGCTATGTAATTGAGTCAGATTCATGCGGCTAATTCGATTACCTTTTTTGCAATGTCTCTAGCCGCATTGGGCCGGCCCATGGCAGATATATTTTTACCTAATTCTTTTTGTTGTTCCTCATCTGAAAGTAAGGATAATGCCGTTTTGACCAACATTGTACCCGCCAATGCGTCCGGCACCATTAGGGCAGCCCTACCTGAAATCAGCTTTTGGGCATTTAATTTCTGATGATCCTCTGCCACGTTAGGTGAGGGTATCAAGATACTGGGTTTTGCGCTCAACATCAATTCAGAAATTGAAAGAGCACCCGCCCGGCTGACCACGACATCTGCAATTGTATAAGCATATTGCATTTCCTTGATGAAATCATACATTCTCAAACGCTCATCCCATGACGTTTTCATTTCACTCATGATTTGGGTATAATAAAAACCTCCCGTCTGCCATATCAATTGGGTATCCGCAGTCCAAAGTTGCTCGAGGCCCGACAGAATACTTTCATTGACTGTTTTGGCCCCCAAGCTTCCACCTATGACCAATAAGGTTTTTTTGTTGGGATTCAATTTAAAGAATGCATAAGCTTCTTTGGATTGTGTGCTGTCTTGAAAAATATCCTTGCGCACAGGATTCCCTGTAAGTACTATTTTATCTTTTGGAAAGAACTTATCCATTCCTTCATAAGCTACGCAGATGGTTGAGACCGATTTTGAGAGCCACTTATTTGTGAGACCTGCATATGAGTTTTGTTCTTGAATGAGCGTGGGAATCTTATTTAATGTCGCCATATATAATAAGGGACCACTGGCATAACCGCCCACGCCTACCACCACATCTGGCCTAAAACTCCTGATCAGCTGAAAAGATTTTATTAAACTTAAGAGCAGTTTGATCGGAAACATCAAATTCTTCAGACTTATACTTCTTTGTAATCCATTGATCCAAAGCCCTACAATTTCAAAGCCTGCTTCAGGTACCTTTTTCATCTCCATTTTTCCTTGGGCACCCACAAAAAGTATTTCGACATCTGAATGCATGGTTTTCAATGCTTGTGCAATCGATATGGCGGGATAAACATGGCCTCCGGTTCCTCCGCCGCTGATCATAATACGATATGTTTTATGTACGTTCCCCATCATGCCACTCTTTCTAGATTCTTTAATTGATTGCCCTTAACACCTATTGGAAAGGAGGACAACTCACCTTGGGTGACACTCAAAATCATACCAATGGCAATACCAAAGAATAATTGTGACGTTCCGCCCATACTTAGCAAAGGCAAGGTGACACCAGTTATGGGACCAAGACCTAAGGTTACACCAATATTGATCATCGCTTGAAAAATAATAGAGAAAACGAGCCCCGAAACCAATAAACCTCCATAGGCTGTCTCAGAATGTGCAGTCGCTTTCATCCCTCGATATAATAAGCCTAGGTATAAGAAAATGACAATTATCCCTCCAACAAAACCATATTCTTCTATTATAATCGCATAAATAAAATCCGAATAGGCAGAAGGTAAAAAATTCCTTTGATCACTTTGCCCCGGTCCTTTCCCAAACAATCCCCCAGTGGCAATGGCCGCATAGCCCTGTTGGGCTTGGTAAGGTATTTCATCTCCAAAAAAGACCTCTACTCTGCTTACCGCTGTACCCCCTCGTTGTCCAAATTGAAAAGCAATCATCCCGGCCAATCCGCCAATGATAAGTAACATTGCAATGAATTTTAATGGTACGCGTCCGATAAATAGCACCACCATGCAAGTACTAAAAAGCAATACGGCACTAGAGATATTAGTCATGGCAATCAAACCACAAATAAGTCCGATCCAAATCAGCATGGGAATAATGGCCCTTTGAAAATCTTGGATATTCTGTTGTCGCTTAGAAAGCATACTTGCCAAGGTCACAATCAAAGCCAATTTGGCTAAATCAGAAGGCTGAAAAGCTTGGTTGATAATCGGTATAGTCAACCAACGAGAAGCTTCATTGATATTGGCTCCAAATAACCACGTGATGACCAATAAAAAAACCGATACCCAAAGCGAGAGTTTAGAGATTTTAGCATAATAGCGATAATCAATTTTATGTACTCCCCACATCGCAAAAAGGCTCAAAAAAACCAGTGCACCATGTTTCAATAAATAATATTCCGTATTTCCACCAACGTATTTATAGGCTAAACTCCCCGTGGCACTGTAAACCACCAAGACGCTAAAAACAGATAGCAATAAAACGATGAGCCAAATGATTGAGTCACCCTTCAAGTTTTCATATGCCCATTCCTTGACTTTCTTCATATGCTGGCCAATTTTAAATTTAATGACCCTACCGCCTCCTTAAATTGATCACCACGGTCCTCATAACTGGTGAACAAGTCAAAACTGGCGCAAGCAGGAGACAACAACACAACATCTCCTGCACTTGCGATCTCCCAAGCACTTTGAATGGCTTCTCTTGTTGAGCTGGCTTGACTCATAAAGGGGACTTTACCGCTAAAATGATTTTTGATTTTGGTATTATCTATACCCAAACAAACAATCCCTTTGACTTTTTGCGCCACACATTGATCTAAAATTGAATAGTCATTTCCTTTATCTATACCACCAGCAATCCAAATAATAGGCTCTTTTATACCTTCCAAAGCGTAGTAGACCGCATCTACATTGGTCGCCTTAGAATCATTGATGAATTTGACTTGGTCAATCTCTGCCACCATTTCCAATCTATGTGGTGCATTTTTAAAGGATTTCATACCTTTCAAAACTTTCTTGATGGGAATCTCTAACATCAATGCACACAAGGCAGATGACATGGCGTTAATCATATTATGCCTGCCAATCAATGGAATGTCCGTCAAGGGTATCCTATCCTTTTCATGATCTTCACAATTGAAAATCAGATGACCTTTATCTATAAATGCCCCTTTTTTTGAATGAGGTTTCGCAGATACGGCAAATAAACTCGCAGCTATGTTTCGTTCATTGACTTCCTCATTTACGGCACTACTGTCTGCACAATAAATGAAGTAAGATGCTGCGGTGACATTCTCAACCATACGAAATTTAGAGGCGACATATTTATTGAAATCATGATGATATCTATCTAAATGATCTGAAGTTATATTCAGTAATACAGAAATATCCGGTTTAAATTGAATGATGCCATCTAGCTGAAAAGAGCTGATTTCAATCACATAAATATCATAATCCTTTTCAGAAACTCTTTTGGCCAGACTGTAGCCTACATTCCCCGCTAACGCTACGTCCAAGCCTGCTTCTTTTAATAAATGATAGGTCAATAAAGTCGTAGTCGTCTTCCCGTTGGTACCGGTAATCCCTATTATTTTGGCATTCGGGGCTATGTGCCTGAAGGCAAATTCAATTTCAGAAATGACAACTACCCCTTGGGCTATCAAATCCATAATTAATGGAGTATTATCGGGTATGCCTGGACTTTTAACTACGGTATCTGCCTTTTTAATTAAATCAAACGAGTGCTTTTTTTCTTCAAATACCACCCCTAATTCATCAAGCTTTTGCTTCGTAGTTGAAGGAATGATGCCCAGGTCTGAAATAAAAACGTCATAATGCTTCTGCACGGCTAAGATCGCAGCGCCTACCCCGCTTTCTCCAGATCCTAATATGACTATTTTTTCCTTCATTTATCTTTTATCTCAGTTTTAAGGTAGCTAATGTGAGGACGGCTAAAAGAATACCTACCGTCCAAAATCTGGTTACAATTTTGGATTCATGCAGCCCTTTCTTTTGAAAATGATGGTGAATCGGTGACATCAAAAAGATACGCTGACCCTCACCAAACTTACTTTTGGTGTATTTAAAATAACCCACTTGTATAATGACCGAAAGCAGTTCAATAAAAAATATTCCACATAATAAGGGAATCAAAAGCTCTTTTCTAACGGCCAAGGCCAATACGGCAACGATACCACCCAACGCCAAGCTACCGGTATCGCCCATGAAAACTTGGGCCGGAAACGCGTTGTACCACAAAAAACCAATGCAGGCTCCTACTAGGGCCGCACAGAAAATAACCAGCTCCCCTGAATTTGGGATATACATGATATTGAGATAATTTGAAAAAATTACATTTCCTGATAAATAGGCTAGAATGGCTAGCGACAGAGCAATAATTGCTGTTGTTCCCGCTGCTAAACCATCAATTCCATCCGTTATGTTTACCCCATTGGAGACCGCTGTCACAATAAATGTCACCATCGATACATAAACGACCCAGGCATATTCATAAAGGAAATCAGGCAATAACCATGAATACTGAAACTCATTATTTTTAAAGAACGGAATGGTCGTTGCTGATGATTTGATATCGTTATACAGACTTATATCGTTGCTATTAAATTCTCTAACGACAATGTCTGGATGAAATACCATCGTGCCTCCCACAAGGAGACCTAAAGCTACCTGACCTATAATTTTAAATTTACCCCGTAAACCCTCTTTGTTTTTCTTTTTAATTTTAAGAAAATCATCAATAAACCCAATACTACCCATCCAGATAGCAGATATAATTAATAGAAGAATATAAATATTGGTCAGATCAGCAAAAAGGAGTGTAGGTATGATGATACCCAGAAGAATGATAATACCTCCCATCGTCGGCGTACCTTGTTTTTCCATTTGACCACCTAAGCCTAAGTCCCTAATGGATTCACCCAACTGAAAAGCTTTCAATAGGTTAATCAATCTTTGGCCAAAAGTAATGGTGATCAATAAAGAGATCAGCACAGCCAAACCTGCTCTAAAAGAGATATATTGGAAAACCCCTACCCCAAATAGGTCAAATTCCTGATCGATATAGTCAAAGAAATGATACAGCATTATGATTTTTTAAGCATTTCCATTAATATTTCTTTATCATCAAAATATACTTTTTCCCCTTGAATGTCTTGATACTCTTCATGTCCTTTGCCAGCCACTAAAATCACATCTGTTTTACCGGCAAGATTACAAGCCACACGAATGGCTTCTCGTCGATCTGTGATCCTCATGACTTTCTTATAATAAATGGGGGAAATTCCTTTCATCATATCATCTAAAATAATCTCTGGACTTTCAAATCTTGGATTGTCACTGGTTAGAATGACTTTATCACTATAGCTTGCAGCTATACGAGCCATTTTCGGTCTTTTCTCTTGGTCTCTATTTCCGCCACATCCTACGACCGTAATTAGTTGCTCATTCTTTGTTCTTAGGTTATCGATGGTTGAAAGCACATTACTTAAGGCGTCCGGGGTATGTGCATAATCTACAATCGCCATTATATCGTGATCATTGCTTACATATTCAAACCTTCCTCTTGCACTGCTGCTCTGAGATAATTGAATCAAGACCTCTTGTGCCGCTTCCCCTAATATTGTTGCCACAGCATAGGCCGTCAATAAATTGTAAGCATTGAACGATCCAATCAGTTGAAACCAGATATTTTGACCACTAATGTCAAGTTCCAATCCTTGAAAGGTATTGTTGATTAATTTGGCAGTAAAATCTCCATAACCCTTCATGCCGTATTTATACACACGACTTTTAGTGTTTTGAACCATAATTTTGCCTCGCTTATCATCTGCATTTATGAGCGCAAAAGCATCCTCATTCAAATGATCAAATAAGATTTTTTTTGCCTTTATATATTCATCAAAAGATTGATGATAGTCCAAATGATCATGTGACAAATTGGTAAATATGCCTCCCGAGAAGGAGAGTCCTGAAATCCGTTCTTGAACCAATGCATGGGAACTAACCTCCATGAAAACATATTGACATCCTTTTGCAATCATTTCCACTAACAGCTCATTGATAGTAATAACATCTGGAGTGGTGAAATGAGAAGGGATAATGGTCTTACCAATGATGTTCTCTACCGTAGACAAAAGCCCTACTTGGTAACCTAAAGCGCTGAATAATGAATGTAATAACGTAGCAGAAGTTGTCTTACCATTCGTCCCAGTGATACCAATAAGTTTCAATTTTTTAGAGGGATGATCATAAAAATTATCAGCGATCACTCCCAGTTCCTTTGCGCAATTATCTGTTTCAATTACAGCAATATCATCACTGAAATTACTTTGAGATTTTTTTTCAATGAGTAAGGCTACGGCTCCTTGGGCTACTGCTTGTTCAAGATGATCGTGACCATCACTGTTCAGCCCTCGAATAGCGACAAATAAGTCTCCTGGACGAACCTTTCGAGAATCGAAAGTCAGACCATTAATTTCTCTATCCCTATTTCCAGAAATAGCCTTCAGCTTTACGCCATAAAGTATGTCTTTAAGCTTAGCCAAGTTTCAGTTCTATTTTTTGATTCAACCTTAATTTAGAATTAGGTTCAATGGATTGTGTTTTGACTCTTCCAAAACCTTGTGTTTGTACTTTCAAACCAGCATTCTCTAGAACGAAATAGGCATCTTTCAATGTCATGCCCACCACGTTGGGTACCTGTTGTGGTGTTACATTATTCTCTTTCCATAATACAGAATTATTGATGATTTGAGTCTTTACCCATTCTGCATTGGGTGACTCTGAATGATTTGAAATACCTAGTTTATTACTTATTTGTATTAAGTCCCGTTGATTGCCAGATTTAATCAAAGGAAAAATACCCACCATATGAAGATCTTCAATGGGTTCCACATCTTGTAGTTCTATTTCATTGGAATAGATTTTATCGGCTATCTTCCTGAAGACGGGTGCTGAAACATCTCCCCCATATATTTGATATCCTTTAGGCTTATCTATCACGACGATACAGCTATATTTAGGCTTTTCAGCAGGAAAATAGCCTACGAATGAAGTATAATACTCGTTAGTATATAATCCGTTTTTGACATTTTTTGCAGTACCTGTTTTACCCGCAATATTGTACTTCGGAGTATAAATGTTTTTAGCAGTACCCCGTTCTACTACTCCTTGAAGCATAATTTTAACATCTCTCAAAGTACTTTCAGAGCATATCTTCTCTTTCAAAATCTTTGCCTCAAATTCTTGAATGACTTGATCTGCACGCTTGATATATTTAACAATGATGGGCTGTACCATTTTACCTTCATTGGCAATCGAATTAAAGAGGGTAAGGGTATGAAGTGGAGTCATTTTAAGCTCATAACCATGTGACATCCAAGGTAATGAAGTACCACTCCAAGTTGAATCTTTTGGTGACTTGATGTAAGATGCTCCCTCGCCATACATCTGAAAGTCCAAAGGTTCATAAAGCCCCATAGCTCTCAATTGGTCGATGAATTTTTGTGGATTTTTACCAAAATGATTCTGGATTAACTTGGCAATGCCAATATTCGATGATTTTTCAAATGCTTCTTGAATCGACAGGGTACCAAATCCACCTTTTTTGTGATCTCTCATCGTTTCATTGAAAAACTTGAAGGACCCATTTTCGGTATCAATAGAATCATGAAGCTGCAATTTGGAATTTTCCAATAACGCAATCATACTGGCCAATTTAAAGGTGGATCCCGGTTCTCTAGAACCTTGACTTCCTACGGCATAATTATAAGATTCATAGTAATTGCCTTTCGAATTTCTACTGAGATTAGAAATAGCCTTTATCTGACCCGTATGCACCTCCATAACTACTACTGAGCCATAATCTGCCTGATTTTTTTCGAGAGCCCCGAGCAATGCGTTTTCAGCGATGTCTTGAATATTTACATTGATGGTAGTTTGAATATCCATCCCCTCAATCGGTCTTAACTCTGTCCCATCGTAAACCGGTTTCCATCCCCCACCAACCATTTTCTGGTAAAGGGCTTCTCCATCTCTTCCTGATAATTCCTTATTAAAGCTATACTCAAGACCTACTACTCCTCTATCTTCTCCATTGACCGTTCCAATGGTACGGCCGCCTAGTTGGCTGAAAGGCAAAAATCTCTTTTCAACTTTTTCAAAAATGATCCCCCCTGAGAGTCTACCCTTTCTAAATATGGGCCATTTTTCCATTTTCTTTTTTTCTTGATAATCAATTAAATTTTGATTGATTATCATGTAGCGCCTTCCTATTTTTCTTTGCTCCATAATCTTCGCTTTGTACTGCCTGGAACTTAAGTTTCTAAAATGCTGAGATAATAAATAGGACAAGGAATCTATTTGGCTATCAAATAGATCATGGGTCGCCAGCGAAGGATCAAAAGCCACTTTATAAAAGGGTAAAGAGGTAGCTAATAAACTACCATCATCCGCATATATATTACCTCGAGTCGCGTTGATCTTCATTACTTTGAGTCCATTAGTTTGGCCTAAGCCTCTCCATTGTTCAGACTCGACATATTGAATGATAACCAGCCTATAAACCGCAGCGATAGTAAATAATGCCACCGCTAAATAAGCAATACGCACCCTTAACAATATGTTAGTTTTTACTTTCACTTTGGCATTAAAATCTTTTGTGGTGAATTTTTACTTTCATAAAGGCCAAGGCGCGCTACACGTCTTGAAATCTCGGCTTGCTTGCTTGCAAACATATAATCTGATTTAAGGGTCGTATAATCCGCTCTTAAATCTTCTACTTCACGCTCTAATTGACTGATGTTTCGAACTATTTTTTCAGCATAATGTCGGTTGCCGATATATATCAAGCACAGTACCGAGACGAAAATAATCTGAGATATAAAACGCACATGGATCACCTCCTTGATGCTCCCATCAATATGTAAAAATCTTTCTAACAGAGTTAAAATACCTCGCTTACTTTGATCCTTAGGTTTATAGGTGTTAATAGCCATATTAATTTTTTATCCCAATTCTTAACTTGGCACTCCTGGCCCTATTATTTAAAGCAATTTCATGTTCTGCTGGGGTGATCAACCTCCCTTTAATAGGCTCAAAGGGCCTGATTACATTTCCAAAAAAATCTTTTTCTACCAGCCCATCAAGACTACCTGTATTAATTAAAAATTTAGCCAACCTGTCCTCAAGGGAGTGGTAACTGATAATCACAAGTCTGCCACCAACCTTCAAAACATCTTTAGATTGTATTAAAAATTCTTTTAATGCGCTTATTTCATCATTAACTTCGATTCGAATTGCTTGAAAAAGCTGTGCTGAATATTTCGCATGCTTCCCATTCGGCGCAGATTTCATTGCAATTGACCTGAGTGCCGCCGTCCTATAGATCGGCGCGATGGCTCTAGCGCTTATGATTTCGGCAGCCAATCTTTTGGCATTTCTTATCTCTCCATACCTTGATAATAATTGGATAAGATCGTCTTCGGTGTATTCATTTACCACTTTAGCCGCTGTGATAGCGGAGACTTGATCCATGCGCATATCAAGTTCTCCATCAACTCTCGTAGAAAACCCCCTACTTTGCTGATCAAATTGGTGAGACGAAACCCCTAAATCTGCTAAAATACCGTCTACTTTGTCTATTTTATGAAATTTTAAATACCTTTTGAGATGTCTAAAATTGGAAGGCACAAAAATGAAAGAACGCTGTGCGTCAGACTCAAATGAAGTGGTATTTCTAGACGCATCTGGATCTTGGTCGAAGGCAATTAAAGTACCTTGCTCCATCCGTTCAAAGATGGATCGGGCGTGTCCCCCACCTCCAAAAGTCACGTCTACATAAATTCCTCCGGCCTGGATATTTAACCCTTCAACACTCTGTTTAAGTAAAACGGGTACATGATAACTCATTTATTCACTTATTCATCAAGGTATTTTTCTGCTAAATTCGAAAATTCAGTGACATCCGTCTTTTGATTTAAATCAAAAATATCAGGATCCCATATTTCAATATAATTGCCCATTCCAATCAAAAGAGCCTCCCGATTGACTTTGGCATGCAATAACATCGTTTTGGGAATCAAAATTCTAGCTGCATTGTCCAATTCTACTTGAGCAATACTCCTAAAAAACATCCTTTTCAGCTTTCGCTGCTCAGGATTAAACTCACTTAAACTTGAAATTTTTTGATGTATTTTCCTATACTCGAGCATCGGGTAGAGAATCAGATTAGATTCAAAACCTTTTCGTAGGACGAGTTCTGAAGTAGAGACCTCGGGAAGATTAGACTTAATCTTTGCAGGTAAGACTAATCTACCCTTGGTATCCAACTTGCACTCAAATTCGCTTGTAAAAAAAGCCATAAGAGTTATTAAAAAAATAAACCACCACCACAAATCTATAAAATAATTCGACATTTACAACCACTATTTCCCACTTTCTCCCACTTTTTTTTCAAAAAAAATAATCTATTAATTTACCTGTTAAAATAACCCTAAAATAGGGATTAAAAGGGCTTATGCAGTATTTTTTAAATTAAAAAAAATAATAATCACCGAGTCAATGACATCTCTAGCAGCGACTTATTCGCTTACAAAATCATTTTCAGTGAAAAAAATGGTGAAAAAAGTGATCTTTATTTAAATAAAGAAGAATGGTGGGGGGCGGTGGTAAATCAAAGAGAGATATTTACACGTTTTCACGTTTTCATCTAGAAAAAAGCGTACTTAAATACTCATTCTAAAAGAGGGTCAATGGGTCAAGTAATATTTAACTTATTTTCTAGCTTCAAGAGCTAGAAAATAAGTTAAATTCAGCAAAGCGTGAGCGGCTAATTTTTTAAAAAAATATTGTGCTGCTTCGAATTAAATCAGGCTATTTCAACGACCTCAATTTCAAAAATTAAATCCTTTCCTGCGAGTGCATGATTGGCATCAATTTTAATATCTTTTTTGTTTACCTCAACAATAGTAACCGGAATTTGTTGACCATTATCAGCAGTCGCTGAAAGCTGCTGTCCTATTTCTGGGACTATTTCAGATGGTAAATTTTCTTTAGGAACCGTCTGCACCATATCCTGATTGTGCTCTCCATAAGCATCTGCCGCAGGAATTTCTACCGTCTTTTTCTCATTCAAGGCCATACCGTCAACGGCATCATCAAATCCCTTGATCATTTGACCCGATGCCACTGTAAATTCAATAGGATCCTTACCAACTGAAGAATCAAAGACTTCACCATTTGTGAGCTTACCGGTGTAATGGACTTTAATAACGTCGTTTGCTTTTACTTTTGTCATAAACTTTTTTGAATCCAAAGTTAAAATTATTTGTCGAAAAAGTTAAGCTTCAATTCGTTTTAGTCATTAAATTCTTGCTACGCTTATGGGGTCTAGATATATCAAATAGCCCTTTAACTCTTTGAATCCCATTCGAGATAAAATCTGAATATATTCTTTTATCTGATTTTGATCCTTTGCGCGAGGCTGACCTGTTTTGAAATCAATGACATGCCAGTAACCTCCCTTATTCACCAATCTATCGATTCTTCTCACCTCTCCTCCTGGCAATAACATAGGGTGCTCTAAAATAACTTCATCTGTTTGCTCAAAAAAGCCTACTACTTCTTTGTGATAGAGGATCAATTCTAAAAGCCTTCTTAACTCTAAATCGTCAATCCTTAATTCATCTCCCACTTGATGGATGTGACTGAAAGCATCATGAATATCAATCCCCCTTTGTTGGGCATCTAAAGATGCCTCTTTAATCATTGAAACTCCCCTTGTTTGCAAAAGCGCCTTCTCACGCCAAGAAGAACTGGGATATTCGTTTAAGCTAAATTCAACCTGTATTTTGGCTTTTTTTATTCCGTCAGGCAGCACCCCAAAAGTGAAATTTTGAGGGTTTTCTTCCCCACCAGGAAAGGTCATCAAAATATTTTTCACAAAGGAACCCATGTCCTTCAAATCATTTTTTACTTTTTGTTCAGCAAACACATAAAGTGCATGCGTAGGCCGTGTTAAGGCGACATAAAGGACATTCATATTATCAATAAAACCATTGATGTGTTCCGCCGCATATACATCAGACCAATAGGTTTTAAGCAAACTTCTTGAATGTTTGATAGGTATGATAGGCATCTGGACCACATCATTTAACGGGGCACCATCCACCCAAATAATTTCCTCTTTTCCCTTTTTTTCAAAAGGCCAATTCAAAAAAGGAAGTATGACCACGGGATATTCTAATCCTTTGGCTTTGTGGATCGTAAGTACCTTAATGGCATCATTTTCATCCGTTATTTTTACGGCTCTGTTTTGTCCTTCCTCGTCCCACCAAATCAAAAAAGACGGTAAATCTCCCTTCGCATTTTTGGTGAAATCTAAAACCGCATCTTGGAGCCCTTGGAGATAAGTATATTGCTCTGAACGATCATTCAATGCCAATAACGCAATAAACGATTCAATCAGCTCATACAAGCCCAAAGTTTTAAATTGGGGTAAATGCAGCAAGAACTGAGTAGGCATATGGGCTTGCCATTGATCAACCTTATCAAATGCTTCCTGCTTCGGTCTTTCATTTTTTATAGACCAATAACTAGTGAACCATTCCCAAAGCGCTATTTTATCTTGATTTTGATGTACCCATCTCATCAGGCTAATGATTAAGTTCACCACCTCACTACTTGATAAATATAAGGCCTCTGAACTTACTATATCATAGTTTAAGCCCTTTATCGATGCTTCAGAGCTACTGTACTCCATAAATCCATCTACGATCACTTTTCCCTCTTTTTTGGTTCTCACCAAAATGGCAATATCTCTGAGTTGATAGCCCTTATGTTGAAGTTCTTCAATAACTTCAATTGTTTTTTTCAAGGCTACTTCACTCCATGTGTTTGCATCGTCGGCTTCGAAATAAGTTATATTAATATATGATTCATCGTCGGTAAGCATGACTTTTTGAGTGACTCTGTCATACGCGTTAAGTGCATTTTCGATGAATGCCTCATGAGTCAAGAGCAAATCCGAAAAATAGCGCCTTGCCAGGACTGGCATGGTGCTGAATAATTTATTATTAAAATCAACGATATTTTTCCCACTTCTCCAATTAGCATCTAGCTGATGGTCTTGGGAAGCCTCGATACCAATGTCCTGCTTGACCTGATTTTTCAACAATCGCCAGTTACCTCCTCTCCATCGGTAAATAGATTGTTTAATATCCCCAACAACCATACTAAAATAACCTTGATCTGTTCCGTTCTTAACCAAAGGTTTAAAATTATCCCATTGAAATCCAGAAGTATCTTGAAATTCATCAATGAGGTAATGCGCATATCGCTCACCTACTTTTTCATAGATATAAGGCGTATCACTTTCGTTAATGATTTTATTAAGAAAATCAGGCAAATCAGCGATCAATACCAAGTCATTTTCTTCTCGAAATTTAATCAATTCTTTATTGATCTTTGACAAAATACCAAAGGTATACAAATACCTCCGAGCCTCTAGCGTTGAAAAATATAGTAGTTCATTGGATACCATATACTCAACCAATTCATCATAAACAGGCCATAATTTTCCCTCTAAAAAAGAAATTAAATCTCCCGATGTTCTGTACTCTATTGTCAACCACGCTTCCAAATTTCCCATGGCCGCCTTACGTGGAGTACTTACTTCAAATTCTTGATTCGCGATTTTATAGAACAAGCCTGCAGGCCCTCCTCTTTTGCCCTTGAGATAAGACAATCCTCCTATTTCATCTAGATGCTTAATACCTAAATCAGCTAACCTCTGACAATTAACACGATAGGCATTTGAGGAATTATAGAGGACTTTTTTTACATGAGGAAAGTACTTCGGATCGTCACTTAATTTTAAAATAACTTCCGAATGTCTCTTAAAATTATCCGTCAGAATTTGCCCTCCCAATTTTTCAATATCTGCCCTAAAATCCCAGCGATTACCCTCCTCTACTTTGCTTTCCGCAAATTCAATCAGCCATTTCTTAAGCTCTTTTTGTTGGGGATTTCCTATGTCAAGCAGCAATTGATCCACTACTTTTTTGATGACTTGTCCCTGGTTCAAATCAACATTAAATGACCCTTGCAAGCTCATTTCCTGTGCAAAAGACCTGATTACCTGATAAAAAAAACTATCAATGGTGACAATGGAAAATCTTCCATACTGATGTAATATGCTTGATAAAACTTCTTCAGAACGTTTTTTAAGATCTGATGCTGAAAGGTGTAAAGCTGCCATCAAATCGGACTTCATTGCATGATCTTTACCAAGACTCAGCACCTCCAATACTTTCACAATTCGTGACTTCATCTCACTCATCGCTTTATTGGTGAAGGTCACTCCCAAGATGTCTTTGAAGGCCATTTTATCCCTCAAGGCCAACTTGAGAAACTCCAATGTCAATTGATGTGTTTTACCTGATCCTGCAGAGGATTTATAAATTTGAAAAGGCCTTGCTGTAGACATGGCTTAAAATTAGATAACCCTGTGCATTAATTCGAATATCAGACCATTCATTCAAAAAAAGCATAGGCTTTTTTAAAAGATTCCTTAATTAAGTCATTTCCTAGATTCCCTATACTTCCGATATGCGTTTGATCGATCTTTCGATTGATATGTAAATCACCTTGCTTTATCGACGCTGACACGTCATGATAAGCGTCTCTGAAGGGCACTCCAGCTGTCACCCTTCTGTTCACTTCTTCAACACTGAAGATTAAATCATATTTAGGGTCATTGATCACCTCTGTCCCGATAGACAATTGAGTCGTCATGGCCGTAGTAATTTTAAGGCAATCTTTTAATGAGAACAAAGCAGGCATAAATCGCTCTTTCAAAACTTGTAAATCTCGATGATAGCCTGATGGGAGATTTAAGAGTATCATATTAAGCTCATAGGGAAGTGCCTGTAACAAGTTACACTTGGCACGAACCAACTCAAAACCATCTGGATTGGATTTGTGCGGCATAATACTGGATCCCGTAGTATATTTTTTATCTACTTTTAAAAAATTAAAATTTTGTCCAGAATACAGACAAACATCCATGGCGAATTTTGACAATGTAGCAGCAATACTATTGACCGAAAATCCTACACTTTTTTCCATTTTACCTCGTGTCATTTGGGCGTATATTGCATTCACATTGATGCCTCCAAAACCCATTTCCTCAGTAGTAGATAATCGATTTAATGGAAAAGAGGAGCCATAGCCTGCTGCCGATCCTAAGGGGTTTTTATCCACCAATTGATAACTTGACTTGAGCTGCAATAGATCATCAAGAAGGCTTTCAGCATAGGCCGCAAACCACAGGCCAAATGAAGAAGGCATCGCAATTTGCATATGCGTATAACCTGGCATCAAAACCTTCTTATAACGCTCGCTCATAGCCATCAAAAGTTCAAAAAGATCTTTGATCAAGGTAGCTATTTCTTCAAGTTCTGATTTAGCAAAAAGTTTCAGCGCAGTAAGAACTTGATCATTTCGTGATCTCCCACTGTGTATTTTTTTTCCTATCTCCCCTAACTCTTCAGTGAGCAATATTTCAATTTGAGAATGACAATCCTCTACGCCTTCACTGATTTCAAAAGTACCTGAATCAATCATTTGATCAATGTTATTGAGACCCAAGCCAATAGCAATGATCTCCTCTGATTTTAAAAGCCCTATTTGTCCCAGCATCTTTACATGCGCCCTAGAACCGATGATATCATATTTAGCTAAATAAACATCCAACTCAGGATCTTTGCCCACGGTAAAGCGTTCAAAAATTTTATCAATAGTTTCTTCTTTATGCCACAATTTCATTTTGGTGTGATTTTGGAAAGTGTTGTGATTAAGTCAATATAGCCTTTGATGCCCTGCTTTATTTCATCTAAGTAAATAAATTCATCAGCAGAATGAGATCTTTCAGACAGGCCTGGCCCCATTTTAGCACTCGGAAAAGGCATCAAACATTGATCCGAAAGGGTAGGTGACCCAAATTGATCAATGCCCAGTCTCGTTGCCGCCTGAATCAGAATATGGTCATTTGACAAGCCCGAAGGATTTAAATGGGTGGATCTGGGTCGTACCAAGCTTGAAGTTTTCTGATTAATGAAAGTAAGAATTTCAGAATGGGTATAGACATCTGTTGTTCTTACATCTACCACAAAATGACAGGTATCGGGTATTAAATTATGCTGATAACCTGCCTCAATCATGGTAACCGCCATCTTGACCGGACCTAGTGTGGATGATTTTCTATCGAAAACATGGTTTTTAAACCATGCTACATCCTGCATTGCCTTATAAATAGCATTCTCTCCTACATCACGTGCCGCATGCCCTGCTACCCCTTTTACGTATACATCCAAAACCATCAACCCTTTTTCAGCTATGGCCATTTTCATTTCAGTAGGTTCCCCTACAAGAGCATAATCGATTCGCCCCAAATCTGCTAAAATAGATCTTAATCCATTTTCTCCTGATATTTCTTCTTCTGCCGTCGCTGCAAAAACCACATTGATGGGCAAATCAATCTCATAAAAATGGATAAAAGTATGTAACAACGCGACCAAGGAAGCGCCCGCATCATTGCTTCCCAAACCCGATAGCTTTCCCTCCTTAACCGAAGGATCAAAGGGATTCAAAGTATAACTCTCATTGGGTTTAACGGTATCATGATGGGAATTGAGTAGTAAAGTGGGTTTATCCGCATGAAAATATTTATTTCTCATCCATAAATTATGATGCTTACGCTCAAAAGAAATACCCTGAGCCTCCAACTTGTCAGACAAAAGAGCAGCGGTCTGCGTCTCTTCTTTACTCAAGCTAGGCGTGCAGATCAATACCTTAATTAAGGCCAGCGCAGATTGATAATAATCCTCCAATTGTTCGTTAGATAATGGAAGTATATTCATGTTCTTGAGTTAATAAATTGACTTTATCGAATCTAATAATACATACTTGCGTTACACCTTGCGCAAGAGCTTGAAAGGCATTATCCAGTTTAGGAATCATTCCCTGACTGACCAAACCTTTTGACTTTAATTCAGTAAAGTAGGCATGATCTATTCGGTGGATCAAAGAATCTGGCTTTTGGACATCTTTCATGACGCCCGGAAGCTCGAATGCATAGATCAAATGCACTTCATACTTTTTCACCATTGCGGTGGCCACTACATTGGCAATGGTATCTGCATTGGTATTCAATAAATTCCCTTGGCCCTCATGGGTAATGGGTGCCAAAACAGGTACCAGTCCCAAATCTATAAACGAAGAGATGCGTGCCGTATTGACAAATAGGGGATCTCCAACCCAGCCATAATCAATACCTCCCTGTAAGGGCCTTTTTTTTGAAAGAATGAGATTGGCATCTACACCGCTCAAACCCAAAGCGTCACAATTTTCTGACTGAAGCGCAGCTACTATTTTTTTATTAAGCAGGCCAGAATAGACCATGGTTACCACATCGATCATTTCATCATTTGTCACACGTCTTCCTTCAATCATTTGGATATTTAATGAGAGTTTTTTTCCCCATTGCGTGGCTTTTGCTCCTCCTCCGTGAATAAGTATTTTAAGGCCTTCAAGGACTTTGAATGCCATTAAAAATTGCTTCAATTTTATGGAATCATTAATGACATTGCCCCCTATTTTAACGATATAGAGTTTTTTCCTCATGATTTTGTTAGTAATTTTTTCAATACGAGTTGAGCTGCAAATATTCGATTATAGGCTTGGTCTTGGATAATCGAATACTCGCTATCCATGGCATTATCTGCGATCACTACATTTCTACGAACAGGCAAACAATGCATTAATTTAGCTTGATGGGTACGTTGTAATTTTTCTAAAGTTACCATCCATCCTTGCTGATTTTTTAGGGGTTCACCATAATCATGATAGGATGACCAATTTTTTACATAGATAAAGTCTGCTTCTTTAAAGGCTTCATCTTGATCATAGCTCAATATTGCATTTTTGGTGAATTGAGCATCTAATTCCATACCCTCAGGATGAGCAATATGAAAGTCCGCATCGTAATGCTGCATCCATTGGGAAAAAGAATTGGGCACTGCCTGTGGTAGTGCTTTGATATGAGGTGCCCAAGTCATTACAACCTTAGGTCGTTTTTTTTTTTTATGCTGTTCTATGGTCATCAAATCTGCAAAAGACTGTAAGGGATGTAAGGCGGCAGATTCGAGATTGATGATCGGGACGCCTGCATATTCTTGAAAACCTAAAAGACATTTTTCTGAATAATCTTCCTTTCTATCTAATAGTGTTGGAAAAGCTCGAACACCCAAAATATCACAATACCCTCCCATGACTGCGGCCGCCTCAGTGATGTGCTCGGCAAGATCTCCATCCATAACTACACCTTGAGCTGTTTCTATTTGCCATCCCTCCTTATTTATGTTGAAAGTGATCGTTTCCATACCCAAGTTTTGAGCAGCTTTGATGGTACTTAAACGGGTACGTAAGCTGGCATTGAAAAAAATAAGCCCGAGCGTTTTATTAGTTCCCAGTAATTTGTCTTTATGGGGTGTTTCCTTAAGTATTAAGGCTTCACCAATCCACCCCACGAGATCTGGACAATCCTCAGCTGAACAAAAATGATTAGGCATACCCTACTTTTTTAAATGCTTCTAAAAAAACAACTAATTCATCCTGACTCACCCCAAGGGAGGGTAAAAGCCTGACAGTATTTGATTGCGCAGCTGATCCTACAAAAACGTATTGCTCTTTCAATAAACTATGCCTGAAAGGTTTAGAATCTTCTGCCAAATCCAGTCCTATCATCAATCCTCTACCTCTTATTTGAACCAAGTTTTCTAATGATTCCAATGCTTTCCAAAGCAAGTCCCCCATAAAATTGGCCTGATTAATTAATTCCTCCGAATCAATGACCTCGAGAACAGCTAGGCCGGCGGCACAGGCCAAATGATTGCCTCCAAAAGTGGTTCCGAGCATCCCAGACCATGCCTTGATATCTTGATGCATCAGGACACCCCCTATCGGAAATCCATTTCCCATACCTTTGGCAATGGTAATCAGGTCTGGCTCAACTTGAGCATATTGATGAGCAAAGAATTTGCCTGTGCGACCATAACCACTTTGGATTTCATCTACAATTAGTAAGGACCCATTTTTCTTACATAACAACTTCAACTCCTTTAAAAAAGCATCATCGGGCACTTGTATGCCCCCTACTCCCTGAATCCCCTCAATCAGTACTGCTGCCACCGATGCGTCCAGACACTGGGCTACCGCTTTCAAATCATTTAATTTGACTCTGATAAAGCGGTCGTTTTGATTGATAGGTGCTATCAATTTGGTGGTATCAGTTGCGGTTACGGCTAAAGAGGTTCTTCCATGAAAAGCATTTTGAAATACAATTATTTTGGATCTCTTGGTATGAAATGAAGCAACCTTCAATGCATTTTCTATGGCCTCAGCTCCAGAATTACATAAAAACAACTCATGATCCGTATATCCAGACATTTCCCCTAATTTTTGACTTAATTCGTCTTGAATAGGCATTTGAACAGAATTAGAATAAAATCCAAGCTGTCGCAATTGATGCTGAACACGATCAATATAATGAGGATGGCTGTGCCCAATGGATATAACGGCATGTCCTCCATAAAAATCTAAATATTTCTGACCTTCTTGGTCCCAGATCCAGGAACCCAGTCCGCGCACCGGTTCAATGTCATAGCGTGGATAAACATCAAACATCTTCATGATTTCATATGATTTATTTTATTGAATGAAGTCATCACTCCTTTAATTAAGGAAGAACTGAATCCTTGATGCTCCATCTCATTCAACCCTTCTATCGTACACCCTTGCGGCGTAGTTACCTTATCTATTTCAACTTCTGGATGACTGTTATGCGCTAAGATTAGAGAGGCAGCCCCCTTGGCGGTTTGAACTGCTATTTTTTGAGCTTCCTCGGTATCAAAGCCCATTTGTACGCCGGCCTGCGTCGCGGCACGTAAATAACTCATAAAAAAAGCAATTCCACTGGCTCCCAATACGGTCGCGGCTTGCATCAGGCATTCTTCAATCAATAAAGTCAACCCTAAAGTTTGAAAGAGCGGATCGACCTTCTTCAATACCGTATCCGTTCCTTGTGTAGCCAAACAAGTCATAGATTGACCAATCGCTACCGCCGTATTGGGCATAGCCCGAACGAGCTGAACTACACCTGAAATCTTTTCTCTCAAGAGATCTAAAGAAACACCCATAATCACTGATACCAGAATATGATCCTTTCTCAAAATAGGTTTAATTACTTCAATCAATGCGTCAATTTGTTTGGGCTGAACACAGAGAAAAATAATTTCAGATTGTTCAACTGCCTCCTTATTATCACTAGAAACCTTGTATCCTAAGTCTCGATACTTATCGAGAAGGCCGGTATGTCTTCTGGTTAAAAAAATATCTGATGGCAATTTCAGTTTCTTTTCAACAATCCCGGTAGCGATGGAAATACCTAAATTACCTGCTCCAAGTATGGCTATTTTGTTTACTTTTGTCATGATTAAAATATATTGCTTTTTAAAGCCAAACCTGTAGCTTCATCTAAATCAAAAATTAGGTTCATGTTTTGAATGGCCTGCCCTGAAGCCCCTTTTAATAAATTATCTATAACCGTAATAATAAGTACTTGATTATCAGTTTTGGAAACATGAACCAATGCTTTATTGGTGTTGGTCACCATCTTTAAATCAGGATTATGATCGATCACATGGGTGAAAGGGTGTCCTTCATAATAATCTTTATAAATAGATTTGAGGGTGGCTTCACTTTCATCTGAATTGAAATAAGTGCTGGTGATGATACCTCGAGTAAAGGCCCCGCGATAGGGTATGAAGTTCATACAGCCAGAAAATGAAGGATTTAACTGATCGCAAGATTGGCCTATTTCCCGAAGATGTTGATGCTCAAACGCCTTGTAAACGCTGGCATTACCATTCCTCCAAGAATAATGAGAAGTTGCAGTTTTGGCTTGACCGGCACCTGTTGATCCGGTAAGTCCTGATACATGAATATCCCCATGAACTACGGATGCGGCCATAGCAGGCAGTAAACCTAATTGGATGGCAGTCGCAAAGCAGCCTGGATTAGCGATGTAATTCGCTTTTCGTATCCATTTTCGAGACATTTCAGGTAAGCCATAGACAAATTCATGGGATCCAGAGATTCTAAAATCTTGACTTAAATCTATGATCTTGATTGAATACAGTTCAGTATGAGCCGCCAAATAAGTTTGAGATTGTCCGTGTCCTTTGCAAAGGAAAACTACATCTAGTTCTTGAGCCTCTAGCTTTTCTTGAAACTCAGATTCAACATCACCAACCAAGTCAGTATGAATGGATGAGATTTTTTTACCTTTTTGACTTGCGCTTTGTGCAATAATTTGGTCAACATTGGGATGATTACATAATATCCTGATCAACTCCCCTGCGGTATAACCTGCCGCACCTACGATTCCTATATTTAATTTATGCATCTTTTAAGCCGTAGCATAATTTAGTTTGATTAGAAAAAATTTTCGTAAAGCCTTTGACTTCTGCCGCAGACCAGGCCTTATTTGTCTCACCATAGTTGGCTACGGCAGACTGCATTAAATCAAAATCAGACTGAATACCCAATAATTGAAATCTATACGGTGCTAAGCGTATTTCAACAGTACCGGTTACATTTTTTTGTGATGAAGAAAGAAAGGCCTCCATATTTCTCATCACAGGGTCTAGGTATTGACCTTCGTGCATCAGACTTCCATAAAAAGCAGCCATTTGATCCTTAATAAACAATTGCTGCTTCGATAAGGTATGTTTCTCAAGTAAGTGATGCCCTTTGATGAGCATTAATGGCCCAGCCGCCTCAAATCCTACACGTCCTTTGATACCTATGATCGTATCTCCTACATGCACATCCCGACCAATGGCATACTTACCGCCCCACTCATTTAAACGCTTAATTACGTCAATGGGAGTCATAATCGTACCATTCAGGCCAACCGGTTCACCCTTTTCAAATCTTATCTCAATCACCTCAGCATCGACCTCTTGGAGTTGATTTGGAAATGCTTCTTCAGGTAACACCCCATTTGAGGTAAGGGTCTCCATACCTCCAATAGAAGTTCCCCATAATCCTTCATTAATTGAGTACCGTGCTTTTTCCCAAACACCCTCCACGCCATGCTGCTGCAAATAAGAAATTTCTTTTTCGCGAGACAATGCCAAATCTCTAATAGGTGTGATGATCTCAATTTGAGGGCACATCGTTTTAAAAATAAGGTCAAATCTAATCTGATCATTTCCAGCCCCTGTACTTCCATGTGCAATGGCATCTACCCCCATTTCTATAGCCAAATAAGCTAATGCCATCGCTTGGAAAACTCGCTCTGCGCTCACAGAAAGAGGGTAAGTATTGTTTTTTAATACATTTCCAAAAATTAAATACTTTATCCCCTGCTTATAAAAATGCGCAGTCTCGTCAATGAATTTATAGTCCGAAGCACCCAATGAAAAGGCTTTTTCCTGCAATTGATTCGCAGCTATCTCATCAAATCCTCCCGTATTTATTGTGGCTGCTACCACCTCAAAGCCACGCTCTTTGACCAAATACAAGGCACAATAAGAGGTATCTAAACCGCCGCTGAAGGCGAGTAGTACTTTTTTCTTCATATTGATAGTTTATTATCGCCCATCTTATTCTTAATAGTTGCCCATCTACTGAGCCATTTCGACTTATTCCAGAAATATTTTTTCTTTTCCTTGTTAACGGCTGGATTATATAACATCCCTGTGCAGAGACAGTTACTGCGGTTCTTTGTTTGTAAAATCTCATAGTTGACACAACTCTGACAGCCTTTCCAAAACGCATCATCATCGGTCAATTCACTGAAGGTGACAGGCTCATAACCCAATTCTGAATTTATTTTCATTACCGGCAATGACGTGGTCAATCCAAAGAGTTTAGCTTCAGGAAACATTTTTATGGAATGGTGAAAAGCGAGCTTTTTGATTTTTTTAGCCACGCCTTGGTTCCGAAATTTATGATGGATGACGAGTCCAGAATTGGCTACATATTTGGTGTTACCCCAGCTTTCTATATAGCAAAATCCGACGAGCTCTCCCTGGCGAGTGACCGCAATAATGGCCTTGCGCTCATTTATTTTCTGTATGATGTAACTGGGTGAACGTTTGGCAATACCGGTTCCCCTTTTTTTGGCACTCTCTTCTATCAAGTAAGATATGTCATGGGCATATTCCACATGATATGATGAAGCGATTTGAATTACAATTGAATCCATTGCTTGATTAAATAAATAATAAAATAATAAAAAGGTGTATGAGGGTCGACCGTTCCGCGTAGGAGGTCATTTTGATATATAGGCTAACGCCTAGCCGGAGAAATCGGCCTTAAAAGACAACTAGGTGCGATGTAAATGTTTGAAATCATTTTTTACAATGCAAGAATAATATTAATTTTTAATTTTATCTAAAAAAAGAGAGAAAAAAGCTTTAATTGATTTAAAAAAAAGAAAATAAGTGTTTTAAGGAATGCTATACTTAATAAGTTACTCCTTTTGATCAAGTGTCTATTTCTAAAACTAATCAAATTGGAACGTTCGTAATAACTGAATTTTGAATAAAAAATTCTCTCTGCCAAATGACTGATTGTTCAGTGGGATACTTTTTTACCTTATCTTCCTCGCGATAAATACTTGGTAAACGACAAAAAAATAGCTTGGATAAAGTGCCTACCGCTCAAATAATAATGGCTGATATATAAGTTACTCACCCCAAATTATAAATAAATCTGCACAGGACACCCCATTACAAAATAGAAAAAAAACTGAAATTACTTCCTTAAAGTTATATGGCAATACCAATAAAAGCCTTAAAGGCCAAGCCCATAAGACCTGTAATCAGCATGGTAATTCCCAAGCCTTTGAGTCCAGAAGGAACCATGGAGTATTTTAATTTTTCTCGGATCGCTGCCAGGGCTATGATGGCCAGGAAAAATCCAAAACCAGATCCGAAGCCGTATGACGTAGCCTCAATGATGTTGTAATCTTTCTGAACCATAAACAATGAAGAACCCAAAATAGCACAGTTAACAGCTATTAAGGGTAAAAAAATACCCAATGATCCATAAAGAGCAGGCGAAAGTTTTTCAATAATCATCTCCACCAATTGCACCATAGATGCAATTACAGCAATAAACATAATGAATTGAAGAAAAGTCAAGTCAATAGACTCAAAGCTTCCATCTATCCATGTCAAGGCCCCTTCTTTAAGCACATATTCTTGAAGCAACCAATTAACGGGTACTGTTAATGTGAGTACAAAAACTACCGCTAACCCCAGACCAAAAGCGGTTTCTACTTTTTTAGATACTGCCAAAAATGAGCACATACCTAAATAATAGGCAAAGATCATGTTGTCTATAAAAATACCCCTAAGTGCTATATTAAAAACTTCCATTATGCTCTGTTCTATTAATGTTCTACGTATCCTGACTTTGACCTTTGAATCCAAATGAGAATGCCTAACACGACAAACGCACCTATTGAGTCAACCATCAGACCATTAGTTGGGAACGTCGCCCAGCCTATGGCTTCAAAAATTTTGAAGTCAAAGATGGAACCTGAACCTAATAATTCTCTGAAAAATGCAACCGTTAATATGATCCATGCATAGCCAAATCCTGAGCCTAAACCATCCAAAATGGAATCGTAGGGCTTGTTGGCCATAGCAAAAGCTTCGAGCCGGCCCATCACGATACAATTGGTAATGATCAGCCCAACATAAGCACCCAAAACTTTATACATATCGTAGCTGTAAGCTTTTAAAAATTCACTCACCAATGTCACTAAAGTCGCTACTACGGCCAATTGAACAATAATTCTGATCCTGCCAGGAATCAGGTTTCGCATCAATGAAATGATTAAATTAGCAAATACGATAACAAATACTACCGCGATTGACATCACCAAAGTAGGCTCTAACTTCACGGTAACCGCCAAAGCGGAGCAAATACCCAATACTTGGATCGTAATAGGATTGTCATCCGACAATGGATCAGTAACAATATTCTTCCTCCTTTTCGATAAAAAAGGTTCAGCAGATTTCTTTTCTACCTTTAGTTCTTTTTCTACTACCGTAGCTTCAGCACTCATATTAATCTCATTAGTCGTTTTCTAGTTAATTGCAATTCCATTTAGACCCCTCGTATTCAAAATAAAACTTTGATAACAACCCAAATATTCTTTCAACATTTTATTGACCCCTTTGGCAGTTATGGTCGCCCCAGAGAGGCCGTCAACCTCGTGCATGCTAAGACCTGTAATCCCTTCTCCCTTTACCATAGTAATAGATTCTAAATTACCCGCATCACTAAATATTTTTTTGTTCTCCTTATAACGATTTCTCACCTTTTCCTCAGTAATTCGAGCACCCAATCCAGGAGTTTCTCCTTTGTGATCAAAAGCAACTCCCTTTACCGTATTGAGATCCGATTCCAATGCAACATAACCAGAGATCCAATCCCAAAGCCCCAAGCCAAACATAGGAAAAACATAGGCTTCAACGACATTGGGATCCAATTCATTTAATATCATATAAATGGGGTACAATCGCTCTTCTCTATCTATTTTATGATTTTTTTGTGCATTTACCTTTTCAGCAATCAACGGATTACCTTTGTCATCTGTGGCAATGATTTCACCTTCAATATCTACCACGACAGATTTAACACGGGCTTTATATAGATTCAGGATCTCTTCAGGTTTATCGAAAGTTGAAATATCCATTACAGCACCCAAAATTTTCTTTTTAGTGTCTAACTCGACTTGTTTGTCTTGAGCAGGTTTTAAGAGGACCGAGGTCAGAGACATAGCCCCACCAATTAAAACCGTCATGACTGCGGAAAAAACTAGGATGTAAATATTAGATCGTTGCACGTTTTAATCTTCTTTTTTTGTGAGCTTCTACTACGTAATAATCAATTAAGGGAGCGAATACATTCATAAAGAGTATCGCCAACATAATGCCTTCAGGATAAGCCGGATTAGAAATTCTTATGATTACCGCAAGCATACCAATCATAAATCCATAAATCCATTTACCTGTCTCTGTTTGCGCAGCAGATACCGGATCAGTAGCCATAAAAACTGCTCCAAAGGCCAATCCTCCAACCACAAGATGATAATGTGCAGGCATCAACATAAAACTGTTCGCACCAGTCAAATTAAATATCATTCCCATCACCCAGGCACCTCCAAATACAGATAAAATAATCTTCCAGCTGCCCACACCCGTGAAAACTAATATGGCGGCACCAATTAAGCACATAAGGACTGAAGTTTCACCAATGCTTCCGGGTATGATTCCCAAAAATAAATTCCAAAAATCAAACATTCCTGCGTACCAATGCCCACCTAAGCCCGCCATCATCTCTGTACCATTCGCTGCTGCTGCAGATCCATAGGATAACAGAGTGGCTCCCGAAAAGCCATCAACAGGCACTTGATCTCCTAAATAAGTCCAGACCATATCTCCAGATATTTGAGAAGGGTATGCGAAATAAAGGAATGCACGAGAGGTTAATGCGACATTGAGTATATTCATTCCGGTACCTCCAAACACTTCTTTAGCGATAATAACGCCAAACACGGTCGCCATAGCTACTTGCCACAAAGGAATGGTTGCAGGCATTACCAACGGAATTAAAATTCCTGTCACCAAAAAACCCTCTTCAATGGGGTGATTTCTTATTACACAAAATGTGAACTCTACTCCCAGTCCTACGCCATAAGAAACGATTAAGATCGGCAAAACTTGTCCTGCTCCTAGCAAAAATTTACTTATGAAAGTAGCATCAGCCACTCCCGTGGCGAGAAAATGTTGATGACCCACGTTCCACATACCAAATAACAAACATGGAATTAAAGCAACGATCACAGTAAACATGACTCGCTTTAAATCTGCAGCATCCTTGACCTGAACGCCTGTAAGGCCTGTAGTAAGACTCGGCTTAAAAAAAATCGTTCTATGTCCCTCGTATAGGGTATGTAACTTTTCATATTTAGCACCCTTCTCAACATGAGGTTTAATGCTATCAAATAGATTTTGTAATAATTTCATTATCAGCTATTTCGAATGAGTTCAATTCCTTCTCTTACAATGGCCTGAATGTCATTTTTGGACACATCTATGTATTCACACAAGGCAACATCTTCTTCAATGACTTCATATATTCCTAATGCTTCCATTTCATCGTAATCATTTGAAATGATCGACTTGAATAAATAAGTAGGTAGAATATCCATGGGTAATATTTTTTCGAAAGCACCGGAGATCGTAAAATTTCTTTGTTCACCATTGGTATTGGTATCTAATACCTTCTCTTTTTTGGGGATTAAAAAAGAGAACAAACCAAAAGCTTTGTGAAAACTTAACTTCTCAAAGCTTGGCAACATCCAACCCAGAAATTCCTCTTCATCTCCTTCTGGAATAACCGATATTTGATTGTGGAAATGGCCCAAATAACCACGAACACCTACATGTTCGCCGCTCAGTACATTTCCCGAAATAAATCTGGCATTCGTTTTTTTAAAATTTTCAACCACTAGTTTATCCAAACAGGCGCCTGAATAAGTTTTGACATAATGTGGGTGAATTATTTCGGAGCCCGTAATAGCAATCAACTTTGAAGCATCATAAATACCCTCCATAAATAAAGTTCCTGTGCGCGCAACTGACAGCGGGTCAATAGTCCAAACCTTATCATTTTTACCAATAGGCTTGATGTGATGTATTTGTACGCCAACATTTCCAGCTGGGTGCGGGCCTGAAAATTTATTTATGTTCACCTGCTCCAAACCACTGAAAACACTCGGTATTTCAGAAGCATCTAAATTCACGTGTATATTTCCTTTGGCTAACTTGCTTAAAATAGCAATTCCCAACTGAAATACCCCTTCTTTACCGCGCAATAAATAAGCCATATCTGGGGCACAAGGATTTGAATCGAATGCCGAAATGTAAATAGCAGAAGGTTCATCCGATGGATTGGCCAATACTCCAAAAGGTCGTTGAATAAACGAGGGCCAAATGCCACCGACAGTTAAAGCAGCTATTGCTTCCGCTCTCGTCAAATTATTAATTTCTGTTTTTGTGTATTTCTTAAAAGTCTTGTACTCAATCTCTTTATCAGCTAAAATACGGATTTCAATAATTTTCCTTCTTTCACCTCTTATGATCTCACTGATTTCCCCACTCACAGGTGCCACAAACAGCACCTCCTCCCTTACTTTGTCAAAAAAAAGTGGATCCCCTGCCTTCACATTTTCACCAACTGATACGAGTAGCTTTGGCTGTACTAAGCCTTTAAAATCACTGGGTTTAACAGCAAAAGAATTAGGCTGACTGATCTCGTGCTCTTCTAGAAGAGCACGGCCGACCAGGGGAATGTTAAACCCTTTTTTTAGATAAAATGTTTGAGGCATGGATATCACTTTATGACCTTCTTCAATATTTCGTCAAAATTAATAATAAATCTTTAAAAAAATAAGGTAACAAGTCAACTAAATACTTTTAATCAATTAATAAAAAATAATAAGTCCAATCCGCTCAACGCAATAAATAATTGGACACTTGCTCCATCAACCAATTCGGAGTGGAAGTCGCTCCACAAATTCCGACATGATCGGTATTTTTCAGCCATTCTTCCTTGATTTCATGCTCATTTTCAATAAAATAACTGCGCGGATTTTGTTTAAGGCAAACTTGATAAAGTGCCTTTCCATTCGAACTTTTTTTACCAGATACAAAAAGAATTACATCGTGTTGTTTAGAGAATTTTTCTAATTGAGGCTCTCTATTAGATACCTGTCGACAAATACTATCATTTGCCTCAAATTCACCTTCAATGAGTTGCCCTTTTTCTTGCATTACACGACCCTCAATGAGTGACTTCATGTGATAAAAGCCCTTAGTACTTTTTGTGGTTTGACTGTACAAAATAATCGGCCTGGACCAATCTATGGACTCTAGATCTTTTTCCTCCATCACCACAATCGCCTCATCATTAGTTTGACCAATCAAACCGATCACTTCAGCATGCCCTGGCTTACCGTAAATAACGACTTGCCCATTTTTTTCTTTGGCTTGATCAAAAGAATTTTTCACTCTGTTTTGAAGCTTGAGTACAACCGGACAAGACGCGTCAATCAACTCAATGTTATTGGTTAAAGCCAATTTATAGGTCTCGGGAGGCTCGCCATGTGCCCTTATTAATACTTTTGCATCATGAATTTTCTTTAGATCTTCATGATTAATTATTTTTAGGCCTTTCTCCCCCAGACGAACCACTTCCATACTGTTGTGTACAATATCTCCCAAGCAATATAAAGTCCCTCCATGATCCATTTCATCCTCAGCCATCTGAATGGCAAATTCAACACCGAAACAATAACCTGAATTAATGTCTATTTCAACCTTCATAAATAATTTTGTTGGCTAAGTCTATGATTTTTTTCACTTGATCATCAAAGGTAAGATAGCTACTATCCAATGTAATTGCATCTGCCGCCTTTATCAATGGACTATCTATTCTCGTAGTATCTAAATGATCCCTTGAGTCAAGGTTTTTTTTAATCTCTTCCAAAGTAACTTGAATTCCTTGCTCCTCAACTTCCTTCTGTCGACGTTTGGATCTGATATCTAAATCAGCGATCATAAATATTTTAAGGGCGGCATCAGGAAACACCACCGTACCGATATCTCTCCCATCCATTACCATACTTTTATGCTGCCCCAGAGCTTGTTGCCTGCTGACTAATTTTTTTCTAATCAAGGGCTGGGCCGAAATTTGACTCACAATTTCATTAATTTCTGGAAGCCTGATTTGATGATCCATGATTTGACCATTTAACAAAATCTCTGAAGCATTCAGGGCCTTATTGAAACGGAAGGAGATTAAAATCTTATCTAATGAATTAATCACTTTTTCTTCGTCTTCAAAATCAATTTGATAATCTATGAAATGGCGAGCAACACATCGGTACATCGCACCCGAGTCAATATAGGTATAGCCCAAAGCACTGGCTACCTCTTTGGCAGTTGAACTTTTTCCTGTCCCTGAAAAACCATCGATCGCTATGACAATATCTCCCATCAGCAATCCTTGACAGGGCAGTTAGATTTGCCTGGCTTCATTTTGCCTTTGTAGCGCTGTTGACCCGGATTGTTTTTACAACTTTCCAAAGGAGCTACAATCCATACTAACAGCAAAAAGGTCGCCAGATAAAAACCATATTTTTTTAAAGAATATCTCATTAAAAACTATTTACCTGCATTTCTCGATTTACTTTTTTAATCAGTCCTTGTAAAACATTACCTGGACCTGATTCATAAAAAGAAGTCGCTCCATCTTTAATCATCTGTTCTACACATTGGGTCCATTTTACCGGAGAAGTCAATTGCGCTATGAGGTTAGACTTAATCTCTAAAACATTTGTGTTGCCTCTCGCATCCACGTTTTGGTAAATCGGACATCTTGGAAGCTTAAATTCAGTAGCTGCAATGGCTTCTGCCAACTCAGTACGAGCCGGTTCCATTAAAGGTGAATGAAACGCTCCGCTAACCGGAAGAGGTAATACCCGCTTGGCACCCGCCGCTTTCATACCTTCACAAGCCAAATTAACTGCGGCTATTTGACCCGAGATCACCAATTGACCCGGACAATTGTAATTGGCTGCAACCACAATACCTTGAGTTTCAGCACAAATCTCTTCGACTTTCTCATCGACAAGTCCAATAATGGCGGCCATCGTTGAAGGTTCTTGTTCGCAGGCCTTTTGCATGGCTAATGATCGCTGCGCGACCAATCTCAATCCATCCTCAAAATCAAGCACTCCATTTGCCACCAAGGCTGAAAATTCTCCTAAAGAATGACCTGCGGTCATTTCTGGTGAAAAATCATTCTTACTCAACGCATTGATGATACTATGTAAAAATACAGCTGGCTGAGTTACTTTGGTTTGTTTTAAATCTTCTGGTGTCCCCTCAAACATGATTTGGGTAATCTCAAAGCCCAGTATTTCATTGGCTTGTAAAAAATATCTTTTTGCTGCGGAATTTGTCGCAAACAATTCTTTGCCCATTCCAGAATACTGTGCCCCTTGTCCGGGAAATATAAATGCGCGCATAGGTTATCTTTAAACTTTAATTTGGTGCAAATCTAGCAAGGATGGATCAATCCAAAAACCTTTGTGCAAGTTCTGGAGTCGGTATTTTGCATTTTTTCTGTCGCCCAAACCATAAATATCTGTTTTTAGCAATCAAATCATAAAAGTAATCAGTAATGACAGAAGGTAAAAAACCAAAAACATAAATCCATCTCCATTTCCATGAAAAGGACTCGGCAACTTTAAATACCGCGGTACTCTTTTGAAACACTTGATGGTCCACAAACAAGTAAAGAGTATTCATCTCCAAGCTCGCTGCAGGTAGATTGTTTCTTAATAATATTTTTTGGGCAAACTGAGATTGCAAGGATGCAAATTTATAGTGGTTGAGTGCGTCTTGATCAATGATGAAGTTCACTGCCCCGATGCAAAGATTACATACTCCGTCGAACAACAAGACCGGCGGATCTATTTTAGTAGTTGAATCCATCCTTTATACGTCTTTTTCTGTTGGCCACCCGGCAATACATCAAAGGTTACTTCTGAGACATAAAAATATACGCCTGCGGCCAGCGGTGAGCCCGCGTTGTTTTTCCCATCCCAATGGATAAATATCGAAGGCTCTTTTTCGAACTGAAGGTCAAAAACTTCTTTGCCCGTTCGATCGAAAACCTTGAAGGAGACTGCTAATATGAAGCGCGGACAATTAGAGTTCTCGAAACCTAAATCCGATCTTCCCGTATTGTAGAGCGGCGTAAAGGTATCATTGAAACCATCGCCATTGGGGGAAAAAGCATTGGGCAGATTAAACTGAGGACAATTGTCGATGCAACTCGTATTTGAAAAATCGCTTTCATTCAATGACCGATCCACCGCCGTGATACGATAACAACCTTTAAAAGAATCTAATATTAGGTGCTGATAGCTAGTTTCTAGCGTACTATCGAGCAAATAAAAATCTTGGTCCAAGCCCGTAGGACTGAAATAAACTCTGAAAATAGATCACATCATCATCGCATTGTGTGCTCTCATTCACTACCCATGAAATCATATTTTCATAAGTCACCTCCAAACAATCAGCCGTATCATCGCCAGACACGCAATCATAAAGATTAGAGACTGAAACTCCCAAGGGAGCACAAGGGGCTATGTTGTCATTGGGCTGTGCACAAACAACTTGTGAATTATTGACCAAAGGAGCGGGTAATATCGGATTGTCATATCCCCCATAAGTAGTAAGGGCATAGCAATAAATCAATTCATCATCCAGTACCGTATTGTTGAAACGACCGTCATCCAAATACTCAAAACCATTTTCTGATATTTTAACCGAGTCTATTAGGATCATTAAATCAGGATCACTCGTATTCACACGGTCTCGGTAAACGTAATGATAAGGATAGGCCAAAATATTGTTTGACCAAGGGACATTCGCTTGCCATGAAAGCTCGACAGCACTCAAAAGAGGCTTTGCATTTAATTTGACCGAAGAAGCCACCGCAGAAGAATCTACAAATACATTATTGGCATCAAATAAGGCAATCCGATAGGCATAGGCGTAGCCTGCAGTATTGAGATCCAGCTGATCGACAAACAAAGTATCTGATATTTTTTCAGCAACCAATACTTCATCTTTTAAGTAGAATCCTGCAGCTCTATAAAGCGAATACGTGTAGGGTGAGGGAAACGTTGCTGCATCAATCTCATAGGGCGGTGTCCAATCTATTTTAATCCGCCCATCTTCAGAGGTTTCCAGTACATCGACATGGGTAATTACCGGTGCATCCGTCTCTAGTGTCAAACATACTTCCTCAGAGACATAACTGGTCCCACGACCCGGGTTTGGGAATTGCGCTACGATTCGATAGCAATAGTTGGCTCCCGGAGCCAGCCTTTCATCAATGAATATCGTTTCTGAGGCAGGTATTTTTGCTATTAAACCATAGCCGGAATAGAGAGGCATGCCTACTTCGCAATCATCTATTCTTAAATCAAAATCTCCCACACGCCTCCAAATTTCTATTTCATTGGCATTACTACAGACATAATTATCCCAAGCAAGTTCAATTGCCCTTCCCGATTCAGGCACTAGAGCCAAGCCTTGCGGGGCAGGCCCCACTATGGTGATTTCCCAAGTACCGAACTCGGTCAACGTCGGACCTACTTTAATATTATTCTCGATCGGATTATCTGCCACTTTGAATTGCACTTCATAGGCTCTTTCTCTGATATGGCCACAAAAAGTATTCCATTCAAAATTTAATTTTCCTGGCGTGTCTTGAAAGGTGGCAGGAAGAGAATTGGGACTTTCATAGGTTGCCGGTGAGTTGATTTCAAATGGTCCTCCAAAGGCTTCTATTTTCACCTGATGTCCGTCTGGATCTATACCCACTATGGACTGCAGTACCTGATCTCCAGCGGTCACACAAATAGGATCTGGGATTTCTAATTTAGGTTTTTCATTATCTCCCTCATAAACAATGATCTGCATGTCTCTAGTGACATAACCTAAACGATACCATTCCCCCCCTATCTGCCTCCACTCCTCAATCCTAAAAGCAACATTATATTCTGCACATTCAGATACCCCATTTGGGCAATCTGATGATTCTAAATTAAAAATACCTCCTGGAGCATCCCAAATAAGATCCCCGTAAACCACATCTAAATCCAAAGTAGGAGGTGTTAAATTTTCACTGGCTTGACCAAAATTGGTATAAAAATCCGGATGATTCAGCGGTCTGTAAAGGACCACTTCTGAGTTTTTTTCCATTTTGGGGATCACCAAATAATAGGCAAGACTATCTCCATCAATATCAAAAGCTCCTGCATTGTGAATGAATCGAGCACCTGGAATCCCTTCATCAATAGGAGGAACGGTCAGTACAGGCGTGTTATTGACTCCGAAAAAAGGATCTATAATGATGAGCGTTTCGGTGTAAAATGGAGTATTTAGAGAATTTTCCATATTGGAAATGCCTCCATTTCTGTTGTCCTCAGAATAACTCACAATGTAGCTATTGGGTGCTTGATACGTATGGACCAACGTAAACTCTGCACGCACAATATTGGCCGTTATTTGGGTTTCTAACACGTCAAAATCTCCTGAAATTACTGTACCATCGCCAAAATCAAAGTCGCCTCCGCCAAAGTCAATACCTGTATCGGTATCCCTATATCCAATGAAAGTAAATTCATATTCGAAAGTCAAATTACTGATCCTTCGGGCGATCACTTCTCCCGCTCTGATGTGCGAGGCATTGACCACCTCCAAGCAAAAAAAATGTATTAAAAAAAAAGTTATTAAAAATTTAACAAAATTCATAGTTAATTAATGCTAATTCTATCATTTACTCTAAAATAAACGCCTTTAAATAACCAAATTATAATAAATCTATCCTCAACATCATAGCCATCGAAATGAAAATGTTTTTTCCCACGAGATTTAGTACAAGAATAAGGCCAAAAACGGTATAATTAAGTTGAAAAAAGGCGAAAATATCATTTTATCTGCAATTACCTGGTAAAGTGAAATCAAATTAGCCTAGATCATTGGAAGAGAACCAATCTAAACATAACTTTGGTTTTGACGTGATGAACCTTAAAATTAAATGAACACAATGATTTTTTTATCGAGTTCAATTGGAAAAAAAGTGGCCATGTCACTATCTGCCTTTTTCCTTATCTCTTTTCTGCTTTTACACGTGGCCATCAATTTGTTATCAGTGGTAAGTGCAGAAATGTACAATGAAGCTTCGCACTTTATGGGTACCAACCCCATTATACAGTTTGTTATGCAGCCGATTCTCATCTTCGGCGTTTTATTCCATTTCACCATGGGATTTGTGCTCGAATTTCAAAATAAGAGTGCCAGGCCTATCAAATATGAAATGAAAAAGGAAAAAGGAAATTCCAGTTGGATTTCTAGAAATATGATCTATTCAGGACTAGTCATTTTGGCTTTCTTGGGACTCCATTTTTATGACTTCTGGATTCCTGAAATCAAATATAAATATATTGATTTGCAAGCCCCAGACAAACATAGATACTTTGCTGAATTGGTACATAAATTTGAAGATCCAATGCGAGTTGGTTTTTATGCTATCTCTTTTATTTTATTGATGATGCATTTATTGCATGGTTTTCAATCAGCATTTCAATCTTTGGGTGTCAACAATAAGTTTACACCCGGTATTAAAAAGATGGCTTGGGCTTTTTCAGTAGCAGTCCCACTGGCCTTTGTATTTATTGCACTTTTCCATCACTTAAAACATTACATCCAAATGCTCAATAATCATATATAACGCTGATTTTTGAACTAAAACACATTAAGTAATACTGAAATGAAAATAGGAGCAAATTTTCCTGCAGAAACACCAGAGGGTCCTATTGAGGACAAATGGACTTCATATAAAAACAAAATAGATCTGGTCAACCCAGCCAATAAACGGCTTATAGATATTATTGTAGTCGGTACAGGATTGGCCGGAGGTTCAGCCGCAGCCTCTTTAGCCGAATTAGGTTATAATGTCAAAGCCTTTTGTTTTCAAGATTCTCCACGCAGGGCACATTCTATCGCCGCACAGGGCGGCATTAATGCCTCAAAAAATTATATGGGAGACGGTGACTCAGATTATCGCCTGTTCTACGATACGGTCAAGGGGGGTGACTACAGGGCCAGAGAAGAAAATGTTTATCGCTTAGCAGAAGTATCCGGTAATATCATTGATCAGTGTGTTGCACAGGGTGTCCCTTTTGCCAGAGATTATGGGGGTTTATTGGACAATCGTTCTTTTGGTGGCGTTTTGGTCTCTCGAACTTTTTATGCCAAAGGTCAAACCGGTCAACAATTGCTATTAGGTGCCTACTCGGCAATGAACAGACAGATAGCGAGGGGTAAAATAAAGATGTACAACCGTCACGAGATGATGGATTTGGTAATCGTAGATGGTAAAGCAAGGGGAATCATTGCCAAAAACTTGATCACAGGTGAACTTGAAAGACACTCGGCTCATGCCGTAGTGATCGCCTCAGGAGGTTATGGTAATGTCTTCTATTTATCCACCAATGCCATGGGTAGTAATGTCTCGGCAGCCTGGAAAATTCATAGAAAAGGCGCTTGGTTTGCCAATCCTTGCTTCACTCAAATACACCCTACTTGTATCCCGGTATCCGGAGATCACCAGTCGAAGTTGACTTTAATGTCAGAATCTTTAAGAAATGATGGACGAATTTGGGTACCTGCTAAGGAAAAAGATGTAAAAGCAATTCGATCAGGAACACTGAAGCCAACGGCAATCGCAGAGGCAGATAGAGATTATTTTTTGGAACGTCGCTATCCGGCCTTCGGTAATCTCGTGCCGAGAGATGTAGCCTCAAGAGCTGCCAAAGAAAGATGTGATGCTGGGTTTGGTGTAAATGCTACCGGCGAAGCAGTCTATTTAGATTTTGCTGCGGCCGTGATAAGATATGGAAAAGAAAAAGCTTTGGTTACGCACCAAGATGCAACCAACGAAGCCCTAGTTCTTGAATTGGGGAGAGAAATTATTGCCACTAAATATGGCAACCTTTTCCAAATGTATGAAAAAATAGTTGATGAAAATCCTTATGAAACCCCTATGATGATTTATCCTGCGGTGCACTATACAATGGGCGGCGTCTGGGTTGACTATGATTTGATGACTACTATTCCTGGTTGCTACGCGATTGGAGAAGCCAACTTTTCCGAACATGGCGCCAATCGCCTTGGTGCCTCAGCATTGATGCAAGGTTTAGCGGATGGATATTTTGTTCTTCCTTATACCATTGGAAATTACCTCGCCAAGGATATCCGTACCGGAGCCATTCCTGTGGACACACCAGAATTTGCCGCTGCTGAAAAGGGCGTACAAGAGCAACTTGAACGATTCATCAATAACAAAGGCTCGAAACCCGTTGATTATTTTCACAAAAAACTGGGTAAAATTATGTGGGATAAAGTAGGTATGTCCAGAAATGGAAAAGATCTCAAAGAAGCCGTCGAAGAAATTCAAGCCATCAGGGATGAGTTTTACAAGGAAGTAAAAGTGCCCGGAGACCTAGAGGGTTTTAATGAAGAATTAGCAAAAGCGGGTAGGGTTGCAGACTTTTTGGAATTAGGAGAACTTTTTGCAAAAGATGCGCTCAATAGGAAAGAATCTTGTGGAGGTCATTTCAGAGAAGAACACCAAACACCAGAAGGAGAAGCCAAAAGAGACAAAGCCTTTCAGTATGTGGCTGCTTGGGAGCATAATGGCGCTCCGAGAGATGCGAATCTTCACAAAGAAATGCTTGATTATAAATATATTGAAGTAAAAGAAAGAAGTTACAAGTAAGAGCTAGTAAAATTCATAGGAGATGGACTTAAAACTAAAAATATGGCGGCAGAAAAATGCCGCTGCCAAAGGTAAGATTGTTGATTACGATATCAGTGAGGTCTCCTCCGATATGTCATTCTTAGAAATGCTTGATGTACTGAATAAAGAGCTTACCGAGAAAGGTGATGAGCCTGTGAGTTTTGATCATGACTGTAGGGAGGGTATCTGTGGATCTTGTTCCCTCCAGATCAACGGCCGTCCCCATGGTCCCGACGGAGGTATCACTACGTGCCAACTTCACATGAGAAAATTCAAAAATGGGGACAGTATTGTCATTGAACCCTTTCGCGCCAAAGCATTTCCGATCGTTAAGGATTTGATCATAGATCGATCAGCCTTTGATCGCGTACAACATGCTGGTGCTTTTATCTCCGTAAATACTTCTGGAAATACACAAGATGCAAATGCGACTCCCATCAACAAAGGAAATGCAGATCATGCTTTTGACGCTGCCTCCTGTATTGGCTGCGGGGCCTGCGTCGCGGCATGCAAAAATGCTTCAGCCATGCTTTTTGTTGCTGCAAAAGTTTCACAATATGCCTTATTGCCTCAAGGACAAGTAGAACGTGAAATGCGCGTAACAAACATGGTTTCTCAAATGGATGAAGAAGGATTTGGGGCCTGTACCAATACAGGTGCTTGTGAAGCTGAATGTCCCAAAGGCATCAGTATCACCAATATTGCTCGGATGAATCGTGAATTCATTGGGTCCAATTTAAAATCTTAATAGCCATAAGTTACTCCAAAAAACTTGGTACAGACGAAATGTTTTTTTGTTTTCTGATCTTAGACGGATTTTAACCTTTAGTTGAATACTTTACTTATCGGGTGGCTATGAAAAACTTGATTATCGTATTTGGAGTCTTATTTTTATTCTTTTCGGGCTACTTTATATGGCCCATTTGGAATCAAGAGAGTTCTGCCGAATTATGGGACTTTGTTCCAGAAAATTCAGGGCTTGTCTACGAAAGTAATGATCTGGGTGGGACACTTCTCAGATTAAAAGACATTGAGTCATTCCAATCACTTATCCGTATCCCTAGCTTAGGAAAGCTTCCTGATCACATCGCAAAAATAGAGCAATTAACAGGGTCAAACTCGTTTTACTCTTTTCTTGATCAAACTTCTGGGATCATTAGTCTTCACAATACCGGCAAAAATGAATTTGACTTTCTTTACTTAGTCGCAATGAATGACGTGGACACTACTGATGTTGTGTCAAAATTGATCACTCCTCTTGTTTCTAAGACAATAAAAAAGCAACCTCGAACTTATTTAGGTTTCGAATTGAATGAGGTTTCCTTATCTTACACAGCTGGTCGATTAACTTATCTAATTTATGATCATTATTTCATTGCCAGCTTTACTGCCTATCTTATTGAGGATGCCATAAGAACCTTCGAAGATGAAAATTATAAGTCCTTTAGAGAGGTCTTTGCTGAACATCACCAGATAACAAAAATCAAACAAGATGAAGGGAATATCTATCTTAATTACGAGAGTTTCCTTAGGGGGTCTCAGGCCTTTGCCGCAAACGATCTCGATAAAAAGTTTTTAACATCTGCTGTTTTAGACCTCAATATCGATGACGATCACATCAGTTTAAGTGGCTTTTCGTTTGCCGATAGTAACACAACCTTGCAAATGATCAAAGGCATCACCGGTGCGCCATTAGATATGTCAGATGTTATCAGCAACGGTACTTCGATCCTTCACCATTTTAGTTTTCAAGATCCTCATTTGTGGAGAGATCAACAAAAAAATGCGGATCTCCATGATCAAAAAACGTCCTATTCTGACCTATCTGTAATTCCTCGGGATGCTCTGAAATTTTTAGATCAAGAAATAAGTCGTGCCATCCAACTCAGAAATGGACAGAAAGTTCCTATCCTTGTCATCGAATGTAAAAATAGTGAGGGTCTCATTTCCTATTTAGATGCGATAGCCAAACAAATACCTAACCAACGCTCAGATCACTTTTTTGTTGAACAGTACAATCAACATATCATTCGTCAACTTCCTGTTAAAAATTTGGCTGCTTTATTATTTGGCGATATCGCAAAAAATCTCCCAGAAGGCTATTATAGTTCATTTGAAAACTATGTGTTGATGAGTCCAAATCTTCCCGTGCTAAAAGAATTTTTATCCGATATTTTAAATGAAAACACTTGGGGCAAAACCTTAAGTGAGAAAAAGTTTCTTAAAAAAATCAACAAGTCTTCTCCCCATACTATTATTGTCAACGGTGCAGAATCTTGGGACCATTTATATCCTGCAATGCAGCCACAATGGCAAAATGATTTTATGGTGTCTGAAATGATTTTCAAAAGTTTTAGGCATCTTGCAATCCAATTTTCAAGTATTGATGATAAATATTTTACGAGTATTTTCATTGAAAAGGACAGCCCATCTTCGGGAATAAACAGCCCGTTAATAAAAACAAATACAGTTGAATTTGATCATCACTTAATTTCAAAGCCTTATTTGGTCACAGACCATAGAAATGAAAATAATGAAATAATTGTTCAAGACAATGAAAAAGTAATTTATCTTGTTGATTCAGATTTTCAAATAGGCTGGCAACGCCCTCTTTTCCTGCCCATAATAGGTACGATACATCAAATAGACTTTTATAAAAACAAAAAGCTACAATATGCCTTTATAACCAATGATTCTCTATATGTAATAGATAGAAAGGGCCAAAATGTAGCGGACTTTCCGAAATACTTAGCACCTCATCTCAAAAGTTTAGAAATCGTAGATTACGATCAAAAAAGAAACTATCGGTTTTCAATTACCACACAGCAGGGCGATGTCTTCCTCACGGATAAGTCTGGAACTCCTCTGGAAGGATGGAATCCTTATCATTTTGAAAAGGATATTATTGGATCCATGCGTCATTTCAGGATCGGTGGCACTGATGTGTTTCCGGTTGTACTAGCCAATGGTGAAATCTTTTTACTCAGCAGACGGGCTAAGGTTTATAAAGGATTCCCCCTAAAATTAAATCTCAATACAGAAAGTGACTACCACCTGCGCATTGGTAGTAATTTCAAATCATCTCATTGGACCCTGATCACTGAAAATGGCACCCTATTTCAGATGAATCTTAAGGGCGAACTCCTCCACAAAAAACAATTATATAAGCCAGCAACTGATACCCAATTTACCCTTATTAAAGACTCAAAAAATAAAAAATATGTGATCGCCAAAGCAACTAGCGATAAGATCACTTTAGTCAATGATCAAGACGAAATCTACTTCGAGAAAAATCACCCTCTTGATAAAAAAATACTGATTCAACTTTTCAATAACGATAACCAAGGTGATTATATCGCTTTTAATCATATCGAAGATCGATACATGCACCTCTTTGATCTAAAGGGAAATTTACTTTCCCTCGCCCCTCTCCAAAGCTCAAATCCCATCGAAATGCATAACCTAGGTGAATCTACTCCAAAAAAAATCTATCTCATCAATGGAAAAACACTCCACGCATATACCAAGCCCTAACGAATATCATAGAGCATGGAAACCCCGTCAAGCTGGACCATTGCCAACTAGAATAGCCCCCTAGCAGTCAATGATATAACCACTTCATTTTGAAGGTGCAACCAGCAAGCCAGCTCGCCTCAACAATGCGTCTACAGTAGGCTCAGCTCCCCTAAACTTCTTATAAAGCTCCATCGGTCGTTGGGTTCCCCCTTGACTCAAAATACAATTCTTAAAGGATTCAGCTGTCTTAAAGTCGAAAATACCTTCTTTCTTAAAGCACTCGAAGGCATCAGCATCTAGTACCTCTGCCCATTTATAACTGTAATATCCTGAAGCATATCCCCCAGCAAAAATATGAGCAAATTGAACGCTCATGTTGGTATTTGGAATATCAGGGAAAAGATTGGTTGATTCTAATATATCTTTTTCTAAATCCTCAATAGAATCTATGTTCTGAGCAGCTACATAGTTTTGATTGTGCAGTGATAAGTCTAAAATCGCGAAGCTCAACTGTCTCATCGTTGCATATGCCTCATGAAAAGTGGTGGCAGACTTAATCCGATCAATATACGCTGAAGGAATTACCTCTCCCGTTTCATAATGATGGGCAAAGAGACGCAAACATTCTGGTTCATAACACCAATTTTCCAATATTTGAGAAGGTAATTCCACAAAATCCCAAGGCACACTAGTTCCAGATAAACTCTCGTACGTAGTATTTGCGAGCATTCCATGTAAGGCATGCCCAAACTCATGAAATAAAGTTTTAACCTCGTCAAATTTTAAAAGTGAAGGACGGTTATCCGCAGAAGGTGTGAAATTACAAACAATACTGACCTGTGGGATTGTTCGTTGGCCATTTACTTTTTTCTGACCTCGATAAGAAGTCATCCATGCACCTGGACGTTTTCCTGACCTTGGAAAATAATCTGCCAGAAAAATAGCCTTTAATTCTTGATCTTCCCAAACTTCGTAAGCCTTGACCTCTTCATGATAAACAGGAATTTGAGCATTGAGCTTAAAAGTCAGTCTGAATAATTTCTCAGCCGTTTTAAAAACTCCATCAATCACATTTTCAAGCTTAAAGTAAGGCTTGAGCAACTCATCATCAAAATTGAATTTATTTTTCCTTAACTTCTCTGAATAATAGGCCCAATCCCAACGCTCTAGTTCATGGTCAATACCAAGGGTGCCCATGAAAGTCTTTACTTCATCGACTTCTTGAATCGCCTTCTCTTTTGATTTTAACAATAAATCATCTAGAAAGTCCTGTACCCTTATCGGGTTTTCTGCCATTCGCTCTTCGAGAACATAACTAGAATAACTTTGATAGCCTAAAAGTTCCGCCATCTCAGCTCTGAGCTTTACTATATTCAAAACCAAATCTCGATTATCATTGGCTCCTTTTTTAAATGCCTTTTGCATGTAGGCAATAAATAATTGCTTGCGAAACCCTCGATGGTCTGCATTTTCCATAAAAGGAATGAACGAGGGCGCTTGTAAAGTAAATATCCAATTATCTGGCCGCTGTGTTTCAATGGCCAGCCCCTTCGCCCAATCTATCAAATCTTGAGGCAAACCCGAAAGGTCTTCTTCATTGTTGAGAACCAATTCATAATTATTAGTTTCCGCTAACACATTTTCACCAAATTTAAGAGCCAAACTTGACAGCGCTACCGTAATCTCTTTATATCTATCTTGACTCTTTGGGTCAAGTCCTGCTCCATTTCGCACAAAGGATTTATATGTTTTTTCCAAAAGCATGCGCTCCTCTGCTGAACGGAATTCATTTAAATTATAAACAAATTTTACTCGTTTAAATAGTTTTTTATTCAGTTTCACCTCGTTGTTAAAAGAAGTAAGCAAGGTCGACACCTCCTGTGTAATCTTTTGTAATTCATCGGAAGTTTCTGCAGAATTTAAATTGAACAGTACATTGGAAACCTGATCTAAAAGCACTCCTGATTCCTCAAGTGCCTCAATTGTATTTTCAAACGTAGGTAAATCCAAATGCTCAGTAATTTCTGTAATTTCAATTCTTGCTTCAAGGATACCTTGCTCAATGGCGGGTAGATAATGGCTGTTTTTTATTAAATTAAAAGGTACCATTTGAAAAGGAGTTTCAAAGGGGCTAAAAAAAGGATTTGACTGAGTCATTTTTGCTAAGTTTGTAAAGCAAATTTAAAAAGGTAACAGTATAGGTACCCTCTTAAATCATAATTAGATGAAAAAAATATTTTTTATTTTGTTTTTTGGCTTTATGATCATTGGGATTGGACAATCACAGTCCTTGACAGAGGACACTGTAATGTTTGATTTGAGTACACCCTATCAAACCATTAAATCTTTTAATTTTTATTCTCAATCAGCTCATTTTAATCCCTCCCTTATCAAAAAATGTGCCGAATTAGCAAGTAATGATTCGACAGATTTTCCCAAAAAATTGATTCAGCTGATCAAAGGCGAAGGTATCTCCATAAAATTAGAGGAAATTTCAAAAGATCCCAATTACATAGACAGTACCACCCAACTTCATATTTATAAACTGAATGAAAATTATCCTTTATTGTACCTAAAGAAAATAAATGGCCTTTGGATTTTTCCAAAAGAAAGTGTCGTAAATGTGCTTCAACTCCATGAGAACCTTTTTGCCTTTGGCGGAGGTATCCTACTTGAAATAATGGATTCTTCTCATGCTAATCAATATTTTGGATTGACCGTAAATCAATATTTAGCTGGACTTTTTTTCATATTCATGGCCGTCGTTATTCATAAATTATTAAGTAAATTTATCGAGAAAACTGCTGATCAGATTATAAAAAAATTAAAGGTTAAAAAAATTTCAGCAGAAGAAATGACTTCTCTGATTAAGCCCTTGAGCTTTCTCATCATTATCTTACTGCTCTCCTTCGTTTTCCCCATACTTCAACTACCTGCTTCATTTTCTTTTTATTTAGCTACTTCGATAAAAGCAGCCATTCCCTTACTCTTCACCATTACCTCCTTTAGGTTAATCAAATTCATTGGACTCTACCTAGAAATGAAGGCGGCTCAGACCAAAAATACGATGGATGATCAGCTGGTTCCCATCATAAGAAAATCATTGCGCGTTTTTGTGTTGACTTTTGGGACATTGGCCATTCTGTCAAGCTTAAATATTTCTATTTTACCCTTGTTGACAGGTTTATCCATAGGTGGCTTGGCCTTTGCTTTGGCGGCACAAGATACCATCAAGAACTTCTTTGGATCTGTGATGATTTTTATTGATAAGCCTTTTCAAATTGGTCACTGGATTACCACTGATGGAGTTGATGGGACTGTCGAAGAAGTGGGACTTAGGTCTACAAGAATTCGAACCTTTTCAAATTCGTTGGTCACTGTACCCAATGGGAAATTGGCAGATGCCACCATTAATAATCATGGCTTGAGGGTCTATCGAAGGTTTTATACCACATTAAGCCTCAATTATGATACGCCACCTAGATTGATTGAGATTTTTATAGACGGGCTAAAAGAAATCGTCAATCAACATCCAGACACAAATCCGGAACATAATAATATTTTTTTCAATGATATGGGAGCGCATTCACTCAATATTATGTTTTACATATTTTTCGAAGTTCCCGACTGGTCGAGCGAATTGAAAGCAAGGCACGAGATTTTATTAGAAATTTTAAAGTTAGGAAATGCTTTAAAAGTCAATTTTGCGTTTCCAACACAAACTTTGCATATCCCCGAATTCCCCACCGCATCATCCTCTGATGCAAGATATCCAGATGACCTTCAAGCCAAAGAAAACCTCACTCAATTCCTGGCTCTCAAAAAAAACAATGACCAATAATAATCACTAGGCATGATTATTGATCTTGCATAATTAATGTTTAAGATTAGAATCTATATCATTCTTGTCATTACTGCTTCTTTTACTTTGTCCTGTGATGAGGAAACGGTTGAAGTTACCTTGGAGGGTGAAGCGCTCATCCACTATGATGGGGTCAATATCTCAGCTCCTCAAATTCCTGAAGGCCTGCATGAGTCCAGTATTCGTTTTGAAAGTAGTGACTTGTTGACTTATCGTGGCCGTAACCTCGAATCTGTCCAATTTTACATCTCTCATGTCCCTAATGATTTGACCTTAAGAATTTATAAAAATGAGCGAGCAAGTAATGAACCTCAAAGCCTTTTGTACGAAGCGCTGATCACGGATAGCCGTGCAAGTAGTTGGAATACATATGATTTAACTGAGGGTTTAATAATAGATGATTCTGATCTTTGGATCAGTCTTAGATATACCCTAGCGGAAACACAAAGGGTCATTGGTTGTGATGCTGGACCGGCCTTCGTAAATGGAGATTGGGAGTACAGTGGTATGGAGGATAATTGGAGCAACTTTAGATTGCGTACCAATAACCAAATAAGCATTAATTGGAACATTCGAGGTGTGTTGTCAGTTCTTTGATTCTTTGTGAAGTCATCCGAAATAATTAACTTTAATAAGCTTTAGAGCCACTGCAACAAATGCTGGTCAGCGCTTAATGATTGGTAGCAGGTAATTGATTATAGAATAGAGAATCAATCTCTTTTTACTATATTGACTTAAATAATATCGTGACCAAAAAAAATCAACTTTTGAAATTTGAGACACGTGCCTTAAAAAGTACGCAAAATATCAAGAGTGAAGTACATGCTGTAAGCCCACCTATCTACTTATCTTCCACTTTTGAACGAGATCAAGAAGGCCAATATCAAGAGGGGTACAAATACAGTAGAGATGATAATCCCAATAGAAGAACCCTAGAAAAAAGCATTGCATCCCTGGAAAACGGTACGGCTGGTTTTGCTTTTGGATCAGGTATGGCTGCCATTAGTGCCGTATTTCAAAGTTTAAAAACGGGTGATCACGTCATACTACCCGATGATATTTATTTTAACATAAATCTCCTCATGAAAGAGGTATTCTCAAGGTGGGGTCTCTCCTATAGTTTTGTCGATATGTCAGACATAGAGGCCGTTTCGAGTGCCTTAACCCAAAGCACCCGTCTTATTTGGGTTGAATCCCCATCTAATCCGCTACTCAAAATATCAGATATTCAAAGCTTGAGTAAATTGGCCCATGCCCATCAAGCATTGATTGCCGTCGACAATACTTGGCCCACTCCCGTCCTCCAAAATCCTTTAGACCTTGGCGCTGACATCGTCGTCCACTCAACTACTAAGTATTTGGGAGGACATAGTGATGTTTTAGGAGGCTGTATCATTCTCAAAGCGTTTGGAGACTTAGCAACTCGAATCCAATCTATTCAAGTACAGATGGGTGCCATCCCATCCCCATTTGACTGTTGGCTTATTTTCAGAGGCATACAAACGTTGCATCTTAGGGTCACTAAACAAACGGAGAATGCACAAAAATTAGCAGATTGGTTAGTCGAACATCCAAAGATTCAGCGGGTACTTTATCCCGGCTTAAAAAATCATCCCAATCATGAAATTGCAGCACAACAAATGAAAGGGGGTTTCGGAGGTATGCTTTCTTTACTGATCAATGGAGATGAAACTCAAACACTTTCCATCACCAATAGGCTCAAACTTTTTATACAAGCTACCAGTTTGGGCGGAGTCGAAAGCCTGGTAGAGCATCGAAAATCCGTAGAAGGCACCGAAAGTCAAACACCTATAAATCTACTTCGACTTTCCTTAGGAATTGAGCATATCGATGATCTCATCAATGACTGGAAACAAGCCTTGATGTAATATAAATAAAACATGAAAAGACTTCTTTCGAATACTTTTCAAATAGATAAATATTATTTTTCGTGAACGAAATATTTTCTATGCTGTTTGAAGATTTAATTTCTTTACCCAAAAGAACAGTAGGGTAAACAGCACAATTAATGAAGCAGGAAGTACGACCATGGTTCCTAAGGTAGCTTGACCAGCCACCAATTCTAATTCATCTCCTGTCAACCCTAAGGCAGCCGTAGCTGTTTTATCCGAATCAATCCATTTCCCTATAATAGGCTGAAAAATTGAAGTAGAAAACATACCTACTGCACCTATGATAGACATACCAAGAGCACCACTTTTTGGTATTTTATCCGCTATAAATCCGATCATGTTAGGCCAAAAATAGGCTACGCCCAAAGCAAAAAATACAGCCGCAACATAGGACATGACCCCAGTTTGAGTACTGAAAAGATATACCCCAATAGTCGCCAAAACAGCAGAACCTAAAAGCACACCTGTCTGATCAAATCTATGGACAATCTCACCTCCAAAAAATCGGGCCACTGCCATCAAGCCTGTAACTAATGCTAAAATAATCATAGGTTGTGCACCACTTTTAGCTAAAATCAAGCCGACCCATTGTTGGGGACCAAATTCTGTGATCGCTGTCAATGCCATACACACCATCATGAAAATAAATAAAGGACTGAGCATGGCACTAAAATTACCAGATATGGTTGCCGCTTCCTTGACTTTCGCCTGAGGCCAGGACTGACCAAAGAAGAGATAAGCATAGATCAGGGTAGGAATCATTATTGCCCATATCTGCATTTCCCAACTGAGTTCCATTCCAGTCATAAATTGCGATAAAAGACTCCCTATTACAATACCACCTGGAAACCACATATGAAAACGATTCATCATTTTACTCATCAAGCTACCTTCATAAACATCTGCAATCATAGGGTTACAAGCGGCCTCAGTGCATCCATTACCCAAGCCTATCAACAGGGTAGAAATAAGCAAACCCAAATAACTTCCAGAATAAATGGTTAGTAAAATACCTACTCCATGCGCAAAAAATGCAAATTGCATAATTTTGGCACCACCCACCTTATGATATATTAAGCCACCAATGACCATAGATATGGGAAATCCCAGAAACCACATTGAATTGATATACCCCAACTCTTCCGCTGTTAAGTTTAATTCTTGTCCCAACTGGGGTAGAATTCCTGCTCGAATACTAAAGGAAAGTGCTGTTGTGATTAGAGGCAAAACAGCTCCCGTAGAATAATCTGTTTTTTATGTTCATATCAGTTTTGTTGAATTTTTGATTAATTATAGCGATATTAAAGTTAATTAATAGTGCGAATGAAGAATTAATTACTGTTAAATATAAATTTTTTAAATATTCCCTCGTAAATATTTCTTGAATATAATTGAGAACCTTGTGAAAAAAATTCAATTAATTTTATGCCTGATCATTTTTTGTTCTTGTCAAGATCCATACAATAATCTTACCCATATCGAGGTCCCTGAAGGATTCAAAATAGAAAAACTACTTGCCCCTAGTGCGGATAGTCTGGGGTCCTGGGTATCTTTAACTCACGTAAAAGAAGATTTATTTATTTCCTCCGATCAATACGGTAAAATATATTGGTTGAACATGCCAGAAATAGGTAGTAAAGACTCTATTCAAGTGACTCCGCTCGATTTCAAACATTTGGGTAAAGCCCAAGGATTACTCTGGTCTCACAACAGTCTATATGTAATGATGAATGATCGCAATATTCAAAACAGCGGCTTGTACAGATTGTTTGATAGCAGCCAAGATGGTCAACTCGATTCGGCACTTTTTTTACAGCAATTAGATGGATGGGGCGAACATGGACCTCACGGAATTCAACTTGGTCCTGATAATTTGATTTATGTAATTGCTGGTAATCACACCAATTTACCAAACGGTTATACTTCTAGAGCATACAACCCCTGGGCTGAGGACAGATTAACAGAGACTATGAAGGATCCCAACGGTCACGCGACCGATCGTCAAGCGCCAGGTGGATGGATTGCAAGAACAGATAGTTCAGGCAGCTTTTGGGAAATCTATTCCTCGGGTTATCGCAATGCCTATGACATCGCCTTCAATGAAGTAGGCGAATTATTCACTTTTGACTCTGACATGGAGTGGGATCTAGGTCTTCCTTGGTACCGTCCTGTTCGAGTATGCCATGTAACGTCAGGTTCAGAATTTGGCTGGAGAACGGGCTCAGCCAAATGGCCAAAATATTATCCAGATAATTTGCCCGGTATACTAGATGTCGGACAAGGAAGTCCGACAGGAGTCGTCTCTGCAGCAGCAAGTCATTTTCCTCCTCCATACAATAAGGGTTTATTCGTTTGCGACTGGAGTTTCGGAACCATGTATCACATCGAATTAGAATCATCAGGAGCCAGCTATACAGCCAAGTCATTAGAATTTCTTAATGGGGTTCCCCTCCCACTTACTGATATAACCTTTGGGGCTGATGGAGCAATGTATTTTACCACTGGTGGCCGAAGACTAGCCTCTGGACTTTATCGAGTTTGGTCAGATAGAAGTGATCAAAAAGAAGAAAAAGAAACGCAAACTAAAGCACTTAAATTAAGAAGATTACTGGATAGCTATCACGATACCAGTTTAGTCGCTGATTATGATTTAATTTGGGAAAATATCGGAAACAGTGAACGCTATATCGCTCACAGTGCCAGAATTGCCTTGGAGAATCATGGCGTTAAAATATGGGCATCACACATACAGCCAAATACTGAATTTGCTAAAAAAGTAGCATATGCTTTGGCAGTTGCTAGATCCAACAACCACCTACTACAACGACAACTTTTTCACCTGCTGAGTGAGGTAAAAACCAAACAACTCACTCCATCTGAACAGCTGAGTATACTCAGAGCAGAGGCGCTTTTAATCATCCGAAACAATGAACTCAATACAGCTCCTTTAGAAAACCAATGGTTACCTATTTTTCCATCAAAAAATCAATTTATCAATGAAGAATTAGCTGCTCTTTTCAATAAAAGTCAAAATTCAATTTGGGTTAAGAAAATAATGACCCTCTGGTCCGAAATAGATGAGGAGCGTTTAAAAATACTTATTCCAGACAGCCTTGCAGAAAGAAGTGAGATGTACGGCCCCTCGGTCAAAGCCATGCGAAATAGAACGCCCAGCAGTTATAAAATAGCCCTCATGTCGGCACTTTCTCATTACAAATTTGGATGGACTGCTGATTTACGCAACGAATACTTCAATGGGTTCAATGAATTCTGGGATCGAGAGGGTGGCAATAGTTACCGTGGATATTTACTGAAAATACTCTCCAATGCACTTGACCATTTACCAAAAATCGAACGACCAAAATTTGAAAAAATATCGGGCTATCAGATAGGCCAATATGGGCAAAATGTATTAGCTAACCTTCCTGTACCCAAAGGGCCCGGAAAAAATTGGAAAGTTGGAGATGTTGAAGATGTAATGAAAAATAAAAAAATCATTCCAAATTATATCAACGGACGGCATATGTTTGAAGCTGCATTATGTCAAGCTTGCCACCGCGTTCAAAACAAGGGGAATAACATTGGCCCAGATCTAACCCAATTAGCCTCAAGATTTACGGTCAAAGACATGGCCCATGCCATCATCAATCCGGATGCTGAAATATCGGATCAATATATGATGAGTGAAATTCATCTAAATAATGGCGATCGTTGGTTCGCTAAAATAGTAGAAGAAACGAGCGATTCTCTATTGGTCATGCTAAACCCTTTAACCCCTGAAAAGGTGACCAAAATTCATCTCTCCTCAATAAAAGAAAAAAAACGCTCCCTACAGTCTCAAATGTTTCCTGCTTTATTAAATCGCCTCAATGAGCAAGAAGTTGTAGATTTAATGACGTACCTTTTGGCGGGGGGACAAGATGATAATTCCTTATATCCCTATTAAACTAGATACAAAGTATGAAATTATCCTTTAGGCAGCATGAATTTTTAAAAAAAATAATACTCTTCTGATCGGATGAAAAATTTATTCTTACCTCTCATATTATTACTGATTACAACCTTATTTCAGTGCCATTCAGTCGAAGTAAATTCGACTGAACCTAATATTATCTATATCCTTGCCGACGATTTAGGATATGGAGAACTGGGGATATATGGACAAAAAATTATCCAAACACCCCATATTGATGCACTTGCACGTGATGGTATGAGGTTTACTCAACATTACAGTGGCTCACCAGTTTGTGCACCCAGTAGATACATGTTGCTCACCGGGCTACATTCAGGACATGCTTACATAAGAGGAAACGATGAATGGGCTGAACGGGGAGATGTTTGGAATTATGCCACAGCCGTTGCTAATGCTTCATTGGAGGGTCAAAGACCCATTCCAGATACTACTTTTACTTTAGCAGAAATGTTACAAAAAAATGGATACATCACAGGCCTAGTCGGTAAATGGGGCTTGGGTGCTCCCGGAACCGATGGTACCCCAAACAAACAGGGATTTGACTATTTTTATGGATATAATTGCCAAAGACAAGCGCACAATTTATATCCCAAACATTTATGGGAAAATGAACAAAAAATAGGGCTGAATAATGAACTAATTTCGCCAGGCATGGCATTAGATTCTTTAGCTGATACCTATGATTCCAAATCCTATAGAGCCTTTGAGCAAAGAGAGTATGCACCTTCCTTGATGCATGAGCAGGCTCTTAATTTCATTGATAAAAATAAAGAAAATCAATTTTTTCTTTATTATGCATCGCCCTTACCACATTTGCCGTTACAAATACCAAAAAAATATCAAACCAAATACCGTGAAATAATAGGAGCCGAATTACCCTATACAGGAGGCAAGAGTTACTTTCCCAATCAATATCCAAGAGCCACCTACGCTGCCATGATTAATTTGCTCGATCAACAAGTGGGGGAGCTAGTTCATAAACTTAAAACCCTTGGATTGTATGAAAACACATTGATAATTTTCACTAGTGACAACGGGCCCACTTATGATATTGGTGGCGTAGATCCACATCACTTCCATAGCGCTGGCCCTTTCAATACGGGAAGAGGTTGGGGAAAAGGATTTACACACGAAGGGGGCATTCGCGTTCCCATGATTGCCACTTGGCCTAATCAAATTGCGGCCAATATGATAACTACGCATATATCTGCCTTTTGGGATGTCTTTCCCACATTGGCGGAAATAGTAGAATATAAAGATACTAAACAACGTGATGGAATTAGTTTTCTACCCACACTTCAAGGTAAAAAGCAATCAGAACATGATTATCTCTATTGGGAGTTCCCAGCCTATGGTGGACAACAAGCGGTACGTAAAAATCAGTGGAAAGCCATTCGTAAAGATCTGCACCAAGATAATATCAACACAGCCCTCTATGATTTAAGTAAGGACCCACGTGAAGAAACCGATATAAGTGATCAATACCCCAAGCGGGTAGCCGAGATGGAAGCGATCATGCGTGAAGCTCACACTGACCCTTCCATCGATAAGTTTAATTTGACTATTTTGGGTGATAAGTAAATGTATCAGTAGGTTTTTGTTCTATATTTGAATTTTTTTTGGGTATTAACAGATGCTCGAGAATTCTATAAAGCTCAAGATAAAATCTACGATTAAACAAGCATCAAAATCTAATTTTAATTCAAAAAGACAAAAAATGAGGATTCTTTTATCAATAATACTATTTCAAGTAATCATGATTTCGACTGGCTTTGGGCAGACTAAGCTCATTGAAAAAGTTGATAAATCCGATAGCGACATAGTCATCCCTTACGAGAAGTATGAATTATCCAACGGTTTGACTTTAATCCTTCATGAGGATCATTCCGATCCTTTGATACACATAGACATCACCTATCATGTAGGATCAGCGAGAGAGGAAATTAAAAAATCAGGATTTGCCCACTTTTTTGAACATATGATGTTTCAAGGATCCGATAATGTGGCCGATGAGGCGCATTTCAAAATTGTGACAGAATCTGGAGGTAATTTAAATGGTTCAACTAACCGTGATCGTACCAATTATTATCAAACAGTCCCAAATAATCAACTAGAATCTATGCTTTGGTTGGAAGCAGATCGCATGGGTTTTTTCCTAGATGCGGTCACTCAAGAAAAATTTGAAATTCAACGTGCGACCGTTAAAAACGAAAAAGGACAAAATTATTTAAATAGACCGTATGGTATGTGGAATGAAAAAACCATTGCTGCTCTTTATCCACACGGGCACCCCTATTCTTGGAGTACCATTGGGTATCTTGAAGATCTTGATAGAGCTTCTTTAAATGATTTAAAGAATTTTTTTCTGCGTTGGTATGGTCCTAATAATGCTGCCATAACCATTGGCGGTGATATTAATCCAAAAGAAGTCCTTACAATGGTAGAAAAATATTTCGGCTCCATACCACGCGGACCGGAAGTAGAAAAAATGAAGTTGCCCTTACCAGAGATTAATTCGGATCGATACATTTCACATATAGACAATAATATCCGCTTTCCAGCGATCATGATGACTTACCCTACCGTACCACACATGCATCCAGATGAAGCTGCATTAGATGGCCTTGCCGACATTCTAGGCATCGGTCAAAGCTCCTACTTATTCAAAAAATTTGTGGAAACAGAAAAAGCGATTCAAGCTTCCGCTTCACACCCTGCTGCTGAACATGCTGGAGAATTCTCTCTGATTGTTCTTCCTTACTCTGGACAAACACTATCCGAATTTGAATTGGAAATACGCAATACACTTGACGAATTTGAAGCAGCAGGAGTGAATGAAAGAGATTTAATCAAATTCAAAGCAGGTCGTGAATCTGACGTTATCAATGGCTTGGCAAGCGTAAGTGGAAAAGTATCACAATTGGCCAATTATCAATTCATGTTTGGAAATCCAAATTTAATCAATCAAGATTTGCAAAGATATCTGGACATTTCAGCAGCAGACGTGATGCTTGTTTTCAATAAATACATCAAAGAAAAATCCAGTGTTATTATGAGTTACTTGCCAGATGAAGAGGTACTACCAGCCAAAGCCGATAATTTCTTTAAAAGCTTGGATACCATAAATGACTTCGAAAAAGCTGATTATAGCAACCTAACCTATCAAAAAGCCGAAGACATTTTTGATAGGAGTATTCAACCTGCTGCGGGTCCAAGACCTACGTTGAAAGTGCCAGAATACTGGCAGGCCTCATTCGAGAATGGTTTACAAATCATTGGTACTGCAAATAATGAGATTCCCACAACTACTTTATTGTTAACGCTCAACGGAGGTCACAGACTAGATGCGTATGATCCCTCAAAAAGTGGATTGGCATCACTTACCGCTAGTATGCTCAATGAGTCCACAGAAAAATATTCTTCTGAAGAAATTCAAGAAGAGTTGCGCAAATTAGGAAGTAGCATTTATGTGAGATCAGACGACGACGGTACTTACATGACCATCAATACCCTCAATAAGAACATTGAAGAAACCCTACAATTGGCGGAAGAAATATTACTCCATCCCGCCTTTAAACAAAAAGATTTTGATCGCATTTTCAAACAACAACTTGAGAGTATCAAAGCAGGTCAGGAGGATCCTTCGAGTATTGCAGATAATATTTATTATCAGTTGATTTATGGGGAAAATCACATCTATTCTATCCCTTCATATGGATCCGAGGAAACTATAGCCAATATAAAATTAGATGATGTCGTTAATTTTTACAATAATTATTACTCTCCTAATCTCTCAGAGTTAGTGGTCGTAGGTGCGATAAACAATCAAAATAAAACAGAATTATTAGAAAAACTCAGCTTTCTTCATGATTGGGAAAATAAAAATGTTCAAATTCCAAAACTACCCAAAACCTCGACTCCGGAGAAATTGAAAATTTATTTTGTAGATAAACCAGAGGCTCCCCAATCTCAAATTAGGGCAGGTTATGTAACAGACTTGATCTACAGTCCAACGGGAGATTATTTCAAATCATACTTAATGAACTACACCTTAGGGGGTTCGTTTAATAGTAGAATTAATCTTAATCTAAGAGAAGACAAAGGATGGACCTATGGTGCAAGAAGTTATTTTTCGTCCTCTGATGAACCTGGCTCATTTTCTGTCTATTCAGGTGTGTTGGCGCAAGCAACAGACAGTGCCATTTATGAAATCATTCAAGAAATTGAAGGTTATCGCGAAAAAGGTATCACTGATGATGAGCTTCAATTTATGAAAAATTCAATCGGACAAAGAGAAGTTTTGGATTATGAAACGCCATGGCAAAAATCATCTTTTTTAAGGCGTATTGTTCATTACGACCTGGGCAATTCTTTTATTGATAATCAGAGTAAATTGATAACAGATATAACTAAAAAAGAACTCAATGCACTTGCAAAAAAATATCTAGATCTGAGTCAATTTTATGTGGTCATCGTAGGCGATGGTGCGAGGAATTTGGCCCCTCTTAAAAAATTAGATTATGAATTGATTAAATTAGATGCTGAAGGGAAGCAAAAACAGTAGAATTCAGGAATATTGAGTTTTTTAAATCTCTAACATTTCAAGACAGCACTGCATAAACAGTCAGTCATTTTTTAAGTAAAATATAATTCTTCCGACTGAATGTTTTTTCACCGAAAAGGAATAACTCTAGTTGGGTGATGATCCTATTTTTTAAAAAATCATGACGATGCAGGGGTTGCATTGTGCTGTATTTTTTTGTGTAATTAAGTTCATCGGCCCAATCAAACTTAGCTATCCAATCATTCAAAACGGCAGGATGTGTGTCGTTAAACAAGGATAACCTTCCAAGAGGACCATAATCGAAAGAAACTTTTTGATTCCTCTGGTTGCGATAATAATGATTTGCATGTTGCTGTTTTTTACGCATCAAACGGGGAGGACGTACCCAACCATAATGATATATTTCAGCATCTGCTTTCACGACATGCAACCTAAAAGTATCTTCTCTCTTTCTGTAGGAAAAACCATCAAAGTCAGGAATTCTTCGAAAAGTCTGAGCATCTCCCCATGAATAAATATCTGATTGATTTCTGATAATTCGAGTTTCAAATGGATACCAACATCTTGAGGTATGATAGTGCTTATAATCACCCCAAAAATGTTTGTAACCGAAGAGAATACCCTCCACCTCAGATCGCTCATATTGCTGCTCACAGGTGGCTTTTATTTTATCTAAATACCTCTCATGTATAACCTCATCTCCTTGCAAATAAAATAACCAATCTCCAGTACATGCATTTTTGGCCAAATTAGTTTGATGGGCATAAATAGTACCACCAGGGAATTTTGCTAGGTCCCAAACAGTTTTAATAATTTTAATTTTAGCATTATTTAGCGCCCTTATTTGTAACTCAGTGGTATCATCTACCTCACTGTCCCCAAGCACGACAACGAATTCATCCACTAAACCAATAATAGATAGGATCGACTCGATGATAGGATAATATAATTTATTCCCGTTTTTACTGAAAGTAAAGCCACTGATTTTCATTCACACAAGGTTTAATTAAGCATTCATCTAATCACTATGTTTGCCGTCAATTTTGGTATGAAAAAATATTTCTACTAACGTTACCAATAAAATGATAGCGCCACCTATATAAATATCCTTCTTTGGTATCTCATCCAAAAAAAGCATGCCCCATCCAATCCCTAATACAGGGGTAAAGTTACTCATAATACTTACTGAAGTGACTGAAAAATATTTGAAACTTCTTACAAATAACGTATGTCCCACTGCCGTGGTAATGAAACCTAAAATAATTAAGTTTGCCGTATTTTTAAAAAAATATTGATCTTGTTCAAGAGGATAAAAGAATAAAAAAGGAATAAGAACTATGCTTAAAGCCAAAAGTTGATAAGCCATAGACAATGAACCACTAATCACATTAATGTGCTTACGTATCCATATATTTCTGATCGCATAAGACAGAGCTGCTAATAAGCCGAATAAAACACCTACCGTAAGGTTATCGCTGAAGTCAAAATTTGGCACCAAAAAATAAATCCCTACCAAAGTAATCAACGTTAAAGGTAAATGCCGTTTGACCATTCGGTCTTTTAACAAAATCGGTTCAAAAATGGAAGTCATTAAGGGATAGGTGAAAAGAGTAAGCATGCCGATGGCAACATTAGATGATTTAAGTGCATAAAAATAAGCCAACCAATGGATACCCATCAACAAGGTAGGGAGTATCATTTTAGTTCGATCTGATCTTGATATATGAAATGAATTATTGAAGATGAAACGTATCAAAAAAAGAGCCATTGCACCTAAAAGGCAACGAGACCAAATGATCAAAATTACAGGTAGGTCAATCTGTTTCCCTAGTACACCTGAGGTACTCATTACCAAAATAGCAATGGTTAATTCGACTATGTTTAGAGATGAAGTATATTTCATAAATATATGAAATTCATTTCAAATCATTCAATTGATGTAAGATATCTTGAGATAATTTAAATTGATTTTTACATCGATCCAAGTTATGATTCGGATGGTCAATTTTATAATATGTATTGCCTTCCATATAATCCGTCAAAAATCTCAATCCCATAATGAAGGCCATATAGGCTCCGCTCAAGGGTAGAAACTGTATTTCAGTAGCCTCTAATTCATCTTTGACCCCCTCTAAATAACCTTCTTTAAAAGCGAAAAATCGATTGCGATCTAAGGATACCCATTGTAAATCTGATTCATCTTCAGCAGCAGTGCAGGCGCTAGAACGGATGCCATCACCGAAATCATAATGAACAATACCTGGCATGATGGTATCCAAATCAATTACGCAACAACCTTTATTCAGCTGATTTAGCAACACGTTATTGAATTTGGTATCATTATGGGTCACTCGTTTCCTTACTAAAGATAGGGCATCTAAATTCCAAACAGGTAGCAGCTGTTGGGTAAACAAAGTCACCATGGCGATTTGATCAGCTGCAGGATGACTTTTTACATTTTTAATTTTCGCCATTGCTTCTTTGAAATTGCGTATTCTACAGTCCAAATTATGAAAATCCGCCAGGGTCACCGACAAATCGGAAGGATTAAAATCATTTAAGGCCCTAAGAAAAAAACCATAGGATTTGGCACCTTCAAAAATTTGCTCCTCCGACTCGGGTACATCAAGCGACTTCAAATGAGATTTAAAGTCAAACATTCTATAATAACCCTCTTCATGATGAACATAATTTTCTAAGCGATGGGTCTGAATAAGCTGCAAAGTTTCTTGTGAGGTAATCCCTAAACGATCATAGGCTAAAGGTAGATGCTCCGTAATTCTCTGAATGTTCCCCATCATGCCGGACACATCCTTAAATATTTTATGATTAATTTTTTGGAATAAATATTCTTGATCAGTCGTGACTACCTTATAAGTATCATTAATATGACCTCTTCCAAATCTATCATAACTTATTAAATCTCCCTCAAAGCGAAATAGATTAATAATTTCACGCATTATTGAAGAGATTGTCTGGATAAATTTGATCTGCAACCAATTGCTTGAGTTGCGATTTGACCCATGCTTTGTCCTCACTGTAGGTGACGCCAAACCAGTGGTCATCGGTCCTAAGAACGGGAATTTCAATTCCTTGTTCAATCAAGCTGCTTAAGACCAAAGGGATGTAGTACTCTGCCTTAAGGTTGGTTTTGCTAGCTTGATAGGTAGCATCAAAACCAGCGGCTATCTCTGTAAATATGGAAGAGGTGAAACCCATCAAATTCATTGAGACGGTAGCCTGTCTATTGAGGTAAATACGCTCTTCCCTCTTCTTCATAATATATATTTCCGTCAGCGGCACGCGCTATAGCTGTTCTTTCAGTAATGTCTTTTAAATATTGTTGCTCATCTATTTCACAAACGCCTCTAGAAACGGTACCATTGTCTGTTATCGTTTTCTCTAATTCATAACCCACCATACAACCGGTAAGCTCATGATCATTAAGGCTTTCTAAATGCATTGCCAATGATTTTAAAGAATTTCTACCATAAAAGTCATCTGCATTGACAATCCCAAAAGGTTCATTAATAATCGGCGCTGCCATCCAAACAGCATGCGCCGTACCCCAAGGCTTCACCCTACCTTCAGGAACTGTGTATGATTTTGGTATCGCATCTAAACTTTGATAAACTACCTCAAAATCACCTCTACCTTGCCATTTTTCAAGTATGGCTGCTCTGAATTCAATATCTATTTCTTTTCTTATGACAAAGATGATTTTACCAAATCTTGCTTCAAGAGCATCATGTACCGTATAATCTATGATTCTTTCTCCGTTGGGTCCAAATCCATCTAGCTGCTTAATCCCACCATATCGACTTCCTAGGCCCGCAGCCAATATTACTAAACTTGGTTTCATTTTTCTTTATTAAGGTTGTGAAAGTGCAAATATATTAAGACGATGGTGACTAAGCATTAGTTGATACCATTGAAATACAAAATATGCCCATTTGAAGAAATAAAGCATGCATTGAAATCATTCAAGGCTGACTATTCTTGAGTAATCGCTTATAAAATTCCATTCGAATTAAGATCGTCTCATCTAATAGAGCTCTTCCCTCAAGAGTTAATTTGACAAATCGTTTACTTCTTCCACCCCTATCTTTTGAAATCCCCCCTAACTCAGAATGAATGAATCCTTTGGTCTCCAATCGTCTCAATACTGAATGAATCGCCGTGATATCAATTCTTCGTTTCGCATGAAAAAGTATTTCATCTTGAATGGCTTGGGCATATACGGTTGATTGAATCGCACCAATGACCAACAAAATTAATTCCTCAAGTTCCCCAAGTGACTTTCTTTTCATAAATATCCTCTATATTTATTGTACAAAAATACATATAATTTATTAAATGTATTTTTGTACAATAAATAAATTTAAAAAATCCCTTTTTTGGCCCTAAACTTAATTTTTTTTCTTAATCAAGATTGAGTTTTGACATGATTCGAAACAATAAATAGGCACAAATCGACGACAGTGTCAATAAACCGACACCCAAGATAATGTTGCCATAAACCAAACCTCCTATCCCAAACAGCGATGTGTAAATCGTGATGCACCCAATGAATACCAAAAGTATTTGCTTAGGCATTTGCCAAGTGACGCCATGACCGTCATCGCAAGGGTCTCCATCTGCAATGGCCGCATCTACCACTTTCTTCCAACCAGGTCCTCCAGGCACCGTCAATTTATAAAAAGCCCTCAATACCTCTTTCCTTCTCTGGTTGAGTGATTAAGGTCGTTACGATCCAAGAAATCGTAACAATCCCTACCGTGATTAAAAGCTTAACAGTAAATCCATCCAAAATGGCGGTTTCCACTTGTTGATCCTCTACCAATAAAACCAAAATTAGGGCAATAATTGTAGCTACCACCATGGTGACAATTTCAGTAATTGCATTAATCCTCCACCAAAACCAGCGCATGATGTAAACAGCCCCTGAACCAGCACCCGTTAATAATAGTATATTGAAGGCTTCGGTAGCATTATCCAAGATCGTCAACGATAAAGTTCCTGCGAAGACCATTAATAAAACCGTAGTGATTCTACCCATAGTTACCATTTGACGCTCTGTGGCATCAGGCTTCACAAATCTTTTATAAAAATCATTAACGACATAAGAAGATCCCCAATTCAAATGGGTCCCAATGGTAGACATATAAGCCGCAATGATTGAAGCTACTACTAAACCCAACCAACCAGGTCCCAACTTGGTCAACATGGCTGGATAGGCGATGTCATCTTTCAAATATTTAGGATCAATTCCGGGGAACTCAGCCTGAATATCAGAAAGTTCCGGATAGATGATTAATGAAGCCAACGCGACAATGATCCAGGGCCAAGGGCGTAAAGCATAATGTGCAAAATTGAAAAATAACGTAGCTCCTACTGCATTTTTTTTCATTCTTTGCAGACAACATTCTTTGGGCTATATAGCCCCCACCTCCAGGTTCTGCGCCCGGATACCAAACCGCCCACCACTGTACAGCTAATGGAATGAGTAATAAAGGAACCCAAACAGTTGGATCAGAAAAATCAGGAAAAAAACTAATCTTATCTGCAATTCTCGGGTCATTGATCAATCCGCTTAACCCGCCTATTTCTATTATTTCCGGTTGATTTACTGCAACATATGCAGCATAAACAGCTCCAAACATAGCAATCCCATATTGGAAGAAATCCGCCCAAACTACTCCCTTAATACCTCCCAGCGCTGTATACATCACCACTACAATAGACGCTCCAATAACTACGACCCAAGGTTCCAACCCCAGCATGACTCCTCCAATTTTTATTGCTGCCAGAGTAACTGAACCCATAATAAGGCAGTTGAAGAAAATTCCTAAATAAAGTGCCCTAAAACCTCTTAAAAAGGAGGCCAATTTCCCTCCATATCTAATCTCATAAAATTCTAAATCAGTGTTAATATTGGATTTACGCCACAACCGTGCATAAATAAATACCGTCACCATACCCGTTATGAGAAAAGCCCACCATGCCCAGTTTTTAGCAACGCCACTTTCTCTTACGAATCCCGTAACCAAGTTAGGAGTATCTGCCGAAAAGGTACAGGCTACCATCGAAACACCCAGTAACCACCATGGCATGTCTCTGCCCCCCAAGAAAAACTCTTCTGCACTGTCTCCAGCCGTGCGTGAGGCCCACCAGCCAATACCTAAAACAATGATGAAAAAATATACTAATGATGATCCAATCAATGGTTGCTAAAATCATAAATGAGAAATTAAATATAACCCAATATAGAAAGAAAATTGATTATTGATCTAAATGAAAAAGAACATTTACAATTCAGCCTTTATGATAAGCTGTATTTTAATTAATTCTTGAAATTCAAGAGCTGTAAACTCCCATCATGCTTACTTCACTGCAGCTACCTCAGCTCGAAACCAGCAACCAGAGAATCCTTGGGATCCAACCAGAACTCATGTCTTCCAGTATAAAAGGCCTGTCCTTGTACGATGGGAATGATTGCTTGATGATTTGAAAACGTTATCGATTCCTTAATTTGACATTTAAATTGGCTGCCTAAGATGCTTTCAATGGTCATCCAATGGTTCTCGGCCCATTCATTGCGCGCGTGGTGAATGGCCAGCCTTGCCGAAACGCCTGACCCAGTGGGACTGCGATCCAATTGCCCATTTGCAAAAACACAAACATTGCAACTATCCACTTGACCGTGCTGAGAAGACGCAATAAAAATTGTCCCATAAAGAAAACTTAAATCATCTTCATAAGGATGAGCCAAAGCCACACCACTGGTTACAATGCCTTGCTTAATCGCCATACCTGCCTCAATTAATTTTTGATAGTGAGACGGATCACATTTTAAACCTAAGTCTATGGCATTGACAAAGGCATAGAAAGCACCCCCATAGGCCAAATCATACCGTACCGATCCCAAACCTGGGATCTCCAAGACTTGATCTAAGGCAACCACGAAGGAAGGCACATTCTCAAATTTTACCGAAACGACTTGCTGATCTACGACTTCTGCATAAGCCGTCAATATACCGCAAGGTGATTCTATTAATAGCTTTGTTTGAGGCTCAACCTTTGTAATCCAGCCTGAATCTATAGCCAGCTTGGTAATGGCAATCGTCGCATGACCACACATGGTGCTATAGCCTTCATTATGCATAAATACAACTCCAAAATCTGCCCTTTTACTTGGAACCACTACAACTCCATACATATCCGCATGTCCCCTGGGCTCAAGCATTAATGATTGGCGGAGATGGTCTAGATTTTTTTTGAAATAATTTCTATAATCAAGTACAGTCGCTTCCTTCAATAACGGATATCCCTCCAATATCACACGTACAGGCTCCCCTCCCGTATGCATATCAATCGTCTTTATTTTAACCCAATCATTATTGGGTTCAATTCCTTTTAATTTTCTATTATCCATGGTTTAAGTTAAGAAATAAATTTGAGCTTTCGAAGAAATCCATACTACCAAAAATGCAATGATGAGAATCCCGAGAAAAAGTAAAGATTCTCTGATTTTGATACACAAAGACTTCCTACATTTGTTTAATGATTTTGAATATATCTTATCAAAGTAAAAGTCAAGAACGAGATATCAATGATTACGTTGGCCTCTCTTACACATTCTGGGAAAGCTTGAAAATGGGGGGATCAGGTTCTCAAAAGTTGATTATCAATGACTGTCACCAAATCTTTGAGCCATACCTCAAACAACGCCACAGCACCAAATATTGTAATATTGAATTACGCCCTAAGGGCATTGGACTTAGATTTAGGTATAAACTAGAAGCCATTGGATGGTTTATCCCTTATTCAGCTCTTTCTTATCACCACGATGACTTTAATTTAAAAATTCAAGATCAAATCACTGGCTATTTCATGAATGTTAAAGCTTCTCACCGCAATCGTATCAATCTAAAATTTATGGGGAAATTAGCGCATTTAGGATGCTGATTCTTGATCTTTCCTAACCTTTTTTGTTGCTTTAGTGCTATTTTCATTCTTTTTCTTGACTTTGTCTTTTTCAAGAACACCGGCCCCTTGGGGTTTGGCTTCTTCTTTAGTGTTCGCCTCAAGAGCATCCTCTTCCATGAGGTGACCAAGCTCCAAACTTAACAAACCTTGGTACCAGGTAATCACTTTTTTGATATCCGATATATAAACTCTATCTACATCGTAATTAGGTAAAATACTTTTGAAAAAAGATTTAAGTTCTTCAGGATCAGACTTTTTATCCAACCCTATTTCTCCAGCGTAAGTTTTGTGGATGACCCTAAAAACCTCTAACAAAGGAACGGATTCTGTTTCATCCAAAACATAAATCGAAATTTCTGAAAGTACAGATAATTTGGCACTTGCCCCTGCGATCATTCGCTTTTTCGATGCATTAAGTGATTCCAAAATGACCCCTGTTCTAGTGGGATTAATAACCTTAAACAAACCCCCTTTGCCTGATAAAGCTGCAATTTCAGTAAACTTCATATTCTACAATTTTTTTAAGCAAAAGTAAAGAAAGTAATCGGCTCACCCAATTAAAATTATCTACCATTAATTTGTCTGACATATTCAAGTATTTGATCTTTCCCTTCTCCGGAAATGGATGAAGTTTGGAACTGAACCGGTAACTCATCCCATTCTAGTCTTAAAACTTCCCGATAATGATCTAGGCTTTTTTGAAGGTTGACCTTACCCAACTTATCGGTCTTTGTAAAAACAATCACAAAAGGAATTTCACTTTCGCCAAGCCACCTCATAAATTCAAGATCAATCGCCTGAGGCTCATGCCTAGCATCAATGAGTAAAAAAACACAATGTAAATTTTCACGCAGCTGTAAATATTCATTGATCATCAATTTCCATTTGGCTTTTTCAGTTTTGGATACTTTAGCCCAACCATAACCTGGAAGATCAACCAAATACCAACTATTATCTATCAAAAAATGATTAATCAGTTGAGTTTTCCCCGGCTTAACGGAAACTTTGGCCAGTTTTTTTCTGTTAGTCAGACAGTTAATTAGGGAGGACTTCCCGACATTAGAGCGGCCAATAAATGCATATTCAGGTAGTTTAGGTTCCGGGCATTCAGAAAGTGCGGGACTACTCTTGACAAAATTAGCAGATTTGATGGAATTCATTAAAAAAAAAGTTTGAAATATAAAAACAAGCTGAGCATCAGTTAATATTGTAATAAATGAACGTACTCCCCTACAAAGATAAGAACACAACTAAGAAAGAACAGATTGCAGCCATGTTTAACAGCATAAGCGGCAAATATGATTTTCTAAACCATTTTCTCAGCCTTGGAATAGACATTCTTTGGAGAAAGCGGGCCGTCCGATTACTTAAAAAGCATCAACCTAAATTAATTCTTGATATTGCAACAGGAACAGGCGACTTTGCTATCGAAGCGCTTTCTCTTAATCCTGAAAAAATTATAGGTGTCGATATCAGCGAGGGTATGCTTTCTGTAGGTAGAGAAAAACTCATTAAAAAAAATCTAACAGATAAAATCGAACTTTTAAGTGGAGATTCTGAAGTTTTACCTTTTGAAGACAATTTTTTTGACGCCGTCATCGTTTCTTTTGGTGTAAGAAACTTTGAAAACCTAGAAAAGGGATTATCAGATATGCTTCGGGTACTCAAACCTGAAGGAAAGGTGGTCATCTTGGAATTCTCTAAACCAAAATCATTCCCATTTAAACAAATTTACCAGTTTTATTTTCAATGGATTTTACCCAAAATAGGAAAATTAATTTCAAAGAACCAAGCAGCCTATTCTTATCTGCCCGATTCTGTAGAATCTTTTCCTGATGGTGATGATTTTTTAAGCATATTAAATAAAATAGGATTTCAGAAAAACCAATGTACGCCACTCACACTAGGGATAAGTTCTATTTACTCCGGCTCCAAATAATAATAATTTTAAGCCTTTGCAGTTTCGTTGGACTTCAAGGACAAAATTTAAATTATGACAATCTTTGGGACTATGATGAGCAAAATGTTCATTATGGTTTTTTAATCGGTATTCATAGTTCGGATTATCGCATCAAATACAATGATGATTTTGTTAGCCCGCGTATGGATAGCTTGCACTCTATAGCCCCTGGAAAGCATTTTGGTTTCAAATTAGGTTTTGTCGTTGATTTTTATGTTTTTCAATATCTGAGTTTTAGAATAACTCCTACCGTTGCTTTTTATGAATATGACCTTACCTACAGATATGTTGATGGCCAAGATGACCTCCTCGAATTTAAAGATGCTACAATGCTCGAAATACCCCTCCTTTTCAAATATAAATCGGCAAGGCGGGATAATTCAAATATGTATTTGATTGCAGGACCCAATTTTCAATTTGAAGCCGCAGGCAGAGGAGATGGAGTGAGAACAAGGCAGAAATTAGAGCTTAAAAACTTTAACACTACATTTGATATAGGTATGGGTTTTGATATTTTTTATGAACTCTTCAAATTCACTCCTGAAATTCGCTATTCTTTTGGCTTTCGCAATTTATTACCCAATACATCCAATGATTTTGATGCTGCCTTAAGTAAATTGACGACCCATAATATCACCGCCTTCATCACTTTTGAAGGTGGACCAACTTATCTTAAAAGAAGAAAAGGCAAATATTAGTTATCACGGGTAAATTTGGTAATTTACCTATCATAACGATGATACAAAAAATATGAAATCGATCGCCCTAATTACGGGAGCCTCTAGTGGGATTGGGAAAGCGATAGCGCAACAAATCGCAGACCAATACCGTCTCATAATTTGTGGCCGCCGTATTTCTCGCTTAAAAGCACTATCTAAAGTATTAAGTCATAAAACCGACATATTAATCGGTTCTTTCGATGTACGGGACCAGTTAGCGGTATCCCATTTCATTGATTCGCTACCTACTAAATGGCAAAAAATTTCCGTATTAATCAATAATGCCGGTAATGCACATGGCTTGAGTTTCATCCATGAAGGCGATACCCAAGATTGGGATGCCATGATTGACATCAATGTCAAAGGCTTACTGTATGTTTCGCGCGCCGTTATCCCCAAAATGATCAAAGCACAAGCAGGACATATCATTAACTTAGGCTCTATCGCCGGTACCGACGTATATCCACGTGGAAATGTATATAATGCTTCAAAATTTGCCGTAGATGCTTTGACCAAAGGGATGCGAATGGATTTAAATACACATGGTATCAAAGTCTCCGAAATCAAACCTGGATTGGTTGAAACAGAATTTTCAGAGGTTCGCTTTAAAGGAGATCTTGAAAAAGCCAAGCAAACATATGTCGGCTATGATCCTCTTCAAGCTCAGGACATCGCCGAGTGCATTGCTTTCATGCTCAGCCGACCTAAACATGTTAACATTGGAGATATGGTCGTTCTACCTTTGGCGCAAGCCTCTTCTACTCTAGTAAATAAACAACAAAAATAAACTCCAAAATTCTTCATTAAATGAAAAATATTTTCGTGTTAGGCGCAGGACGATCCTCAACCGTATTGATTGAGTATCTAATGATGGAAAAAACATCTTTTAACATCATCATAGGAGAAAAAGAACCCCGAATTGCAGAACAAAAATTCCCTTCAGCAAAAATCATTTCTTTCGACATCCTAGATACTGCAGTCGCAAGAGATCAATTAAAAACTGCCGATTTGGTCATCAGTATGCTTCCCCCAACTTTGCATTTGCCCGTTGCAGTGATTTGTGCCGATTTGGGAATATCCATGCTCACGGCTTCCTATGTTTCAGATGAAATTCAAAAACTTTCTCCATCATTTGAATCCAAAGGAGTTTGCTGCATTATGGAAATGGGACTCGATCCAGGCATTGATCATATGTCAGCAATGCGAATTTTAGATAGAATAAAATCCTCTGGACATACATTAACCGCTTTTGAAACTTTTACAGGGGGACTTTTGGCAGATGATCAAAAAGTGGACAATCCATGGCAATACAAATTTACCTGGAATCCTCGTAATGTGGTTCTTGCCGGTACTGGGATCGTTAAATTTATTCAAGAAGGCAGATTGAAATATATTCCTTATCAAAAATTATTTCAAAGAACAGAGGTTATCCATATTCCTGAGTATGGTTATTTTGAAGGGTATGCCAATCGCGACTCACTGAAATATTTAGATGTGTATAAATTAAATGGCATCAACACCCTTTACAGAGGAACCCTCAGGCGACCCGGATTTTGTAAGGCATGGGATGCCTTCGTACAAATAGGAGCTACTGACGACAGTTATACCTTATTTGGATTGGAAGATATGACCCACAGACAGTTCATAAATACTTTTTTGCAATATAATCCCAATGATTCCATAGAACTTAAACTAGCGCATTACCTCAATATCGGTATGGAATCTGTGGAAATGTATAAGCTCAAGTGGATTGGGATTTTTGATGATCAATTGATTGGTCTTCAAGAAGGAACACCCGCGCAAATACTAGAGCATATTTTGAAAAAGAAATGGACCTTAGATGACTCCGAAAGAGATCTGATTGTCATGTGGCATAAGTTTGATTACCTCGAAAACAATAAAATTAAGCAAATTCAATCCCATTTAGTTGTCGAAGGTAAAGATCAAGTACATACTGCTATGAGTAACACAGTAGGTTTACCCTTGGGGGTAACTGCAAAATTATTGATGGAAGATAAAATCAAAGTCACAGGTGTACAAGTTCCCACCATAAAAAAAATATATGAGCCCGTCCTTGATAAATTGTCTCGTCACGGTTTAAAGTTTTTTGAAAGAGATACATCTGCGACATGATCCTCGTGAACCTTTTAAAAAATAATTGTTGTAGTTATAAATAGAGATAGTAAGGCTCTAACAGTTTTATGAAATCCTGACTATAATCTCCTTTGTTATTTCTTATATTTATTTCCTTTACGAGACACTTTTCTGATTTTTTACCGAAACAAGAAATCTGCCTGAATATGTTCTTTTGCCCGTCCTTTTTGTATATGTTGATATAACTCCTCCGATTATACGCCCAACTCTTTTGCATACGAATGAAAGACTCGGCTTTCATAGAAGGGATAAATCACCCAAAAAATACCGGATGGAGACAAGGCTGATTTGACCACGTTGACCAATATTTTATAGGTCAAAGAAGACTGATGAAGGGCTTGTCGGCGTTGGGGATGCTCCGCCGGAAGATGACCTTGATAAAAAGGTGGGTTGGAAATAATGGTATCGTATACCCTTGACCTTCTAACTAAAAAATATTGAATGTCTTCATGATATCCTTTGATTCTGTCGGACCAGGGACTTTGCTTGATGTTTTGCTCCATATCTAGCGAAGCAGATCGCTCAATTTCAACACAGCTAACCTCCGCAGTCGATCTTTGAGCAAGCATCAGTCCTAAAAGACCTGTGTCAGACCAATATCCAATATGCTTTGACTTTTAGACCCTTCAATCAGTGCTCCAAATAGACATGCTTCGGTCGTCACCTTCATGCCACTTCTGGCTTGATTTATCTTGAATTGTTTAAATTGAAAATAATCATTGGGCATTTATTGTTTCCTCAAATGCGTGATCAATTAACAAATGATCGCCTTCTGCTGCACTTACCGCTAGGTAATCACAACGCTCATTTTCAAGATGTCCAGCATGACCTTTGATCCATTTAAATCTAACCTTATGCGTTTTAGCCGCATCTAGATAGCGTTTCCATAAATCAATATTCTTTTTGCCCTTAAACGCCTTTTTTACCCAGTTTTTCAGCCAGCCTTTTTCAACCGCATCTACCACATATTTTGAATCAGAGATGACTTCAACTTCCCAGCCAGGTTTTTTAATCGCTTCCAGTCCTACGATCACAGCCAATAGTTCCATCCTATTATTGGTGGTCATACGAAATCCTTGAGCCAACTCTTTACGCTGCCCTTGATAATCCAAAATTGCACCATAACCGCCATTTCCTGGATTTCCTTTGGCAGCACCATCTGTGTAAATACGAATCATAATTAAAACGCTCATTTAATAGTAGATTGGGACATAATCTTCATACCCAAGACATGACTACCGCTTATAAATTGGAAATCCACTCCATAAATATCTGGAACTGAATGTCTCCCATTGCAGGGAAATTGGCTATTCTCACCGTATTCTCTTTCCACGCCCCGTAACCGTTACCCAAAATCATCTTTTGGGATAATGCCCTTTCCTTTAATTCCATTGGATCTGAGGTTTTTAAAGTGATCACTGTAGGAGATCTCAAAGAAACATTGGAAACCAACCAATCCAAAGCTCCATTGGACTCAATGATTGAATTCAAGCCAACCATTCGATCTCGTAATCGTCTATCAGTAACTACTATAGAGGGTCCTGCAGCCAGTGTTCTCCAAAGTAAATAAATATTCAGTACGTTTGGAGTATAATGGGTTTGCTCCTTGCGGGCATGCTCAACCAGGTTTAAAAAGCTATTGTAATGTGACCGTTCTCCCAATAGACGCCCGCGCTCAATGGCTGCAGGAGAAACGATCAATAAGCCTAATCCTGCAGGCAGCCCCAAGCATTTTTGGCAAGAAGCAAACCAATAATCTGCTAATTGAAAATTCAAAATGACCCCTCCTAATGCGGAGGTCGCATCTACCGCAATCAACTGATGAGGCAAACGTCGTGAAAACAGTTCTTGCAAAACGTTCTGATCTACCATTGTCCCATTAGAGGTCTCACAAGCTGTGACACAAAGCCAATCGGCTAAAGAATTGATTTGATCAATAGGCAAAGATTCATTAACATTAAAAGGCGATTTGATGACTTCAATACCTAAATTTTCGGTTGTAAAGGCCCATTTCAATCCAAATGTACCATTAAAAAAATGTTGACTGGTCTTGCTCGTGAGGGATTGGGGTAATATTTCCCAGGCTTCGGTAGCGGAGGAAATAAAAATAACATCATAGTCATCTGGCACATTCAACTGAGATCTCAGTTGTGATTTGGCAGCAAATGACAATTCCATGAAATCAGAACTCCTATGATTGGCAGACAATATACCTGTATCGTAAGCATCCTTCACCAAACTCGGAATACTCGGATGAATCGTGGAAGGTCCAGGATAAAATGAAGTCTGTTTCATTGATGGCAGAAATAGTCCAGTGCCAATGTATAGCCTTTGAGTCCCAAACCGCTAATGACTCCAACCGCGACGGCACTGACATGACTGTGATTTCTGAAAGCTTCACGGGCGTAAACATTAGATATGTGTACTTCCATTACAGGTGCTTTGATAGAGGATATCGCATCTCTTATGGCAATAGAGGTATGAGAATAGGCCGCAGGATTAATTATGATTCCATCTACCTCAAATCCTAATTCTTGAATTTTAGAAACAATTTCACCCTCCGCATTTGACTGATAGTAGCTCAAATCTACCTGATCATATTTGGATTTGAGTTGGGCAAAGAAAGTATCAAAATCTTCATGGCCATAAATGTCTGTTTCTCTTTTGCCTAGTAAATTTAAATTTGGTCCGTTAATGATAGCTATTTGCATGTCCTGATTACTTTTGCCTTCTAATGAGTTGGAATCTCCATATCACACAGTTCAAGAATTACCTAAAGCTAGAAAGAGCTTTAGCAACAAATTCTATTGATGCCTACACGAGAGACGTTACAAAATTAATGGAGTTTTTGGATATGAGTAAAAAAATTCATGATCCATTGCAAGTCAAGCCCATTGATTTATTAGATTTCATTAAATTTATCCATGAATTAGGTCTTTCTCCCTACTCACAAGCAAGAATAGTTTCAGGCATCAAAGGATTTTACAAATACCTTTCTTATGAAAACTTTATATCGACCGATCCTTCAGAACTACTCGAACTTCCAAGATTAGGCAGAAAACTTCCAGACACCTTAAGTATTCATGAGATTGATCAATTATTTGAGGCCATTGATATGAGTAAAGCCAGCGGACCCCGAGACCGTGCCATGGCTGAAACTCTTTACAGTGCTGGATTACGAGTTTCCGAATTAGTCAACTTAAAAATTAGTAATATTTATGATGACGTTGGGTTTCTTCGTATTTTGGGGAAGGGAAACAAAGAGCGTTTAACTCCCATAGGAAAAAGTGCCTTGAAATTTATCAAATCCTATCAGTATGAGGTTCGTAATCATATGCAAATAAAACCTGGCCATGAGGACTACTTGTTTTTAAATAAGTGGGGTAGTAGAATATCAAGAGTGAGTATTTTTACCCTTATTAAAAATTTAGCCCTGCGCGCTGGGATTCGCAAAAACATCAGTCCGCATACCTTTCGCCATTCCTTTGCTACACATCTCATAGAGGGCGGTGCCGACCTAAGAGCGGTTCAAGAAATGTTAGGACATGAATCTATTACGACTACCGAAATTTACACACATTTGGATCGTGATTATTTAAAACAAATGATAAAAGAATTTCATCCCAGAAGTTAATGTACGCACTCCTCAAAAAAGCCTTATTCCTTCTATCTGCTGAAAAAGCACATTCATTAACAATGTACTTGCTTCAAATAGGCGTCAAAATTCCAGGAGTCAAAAATATTATGAGAAATCTCTTCACAATAAGCTCAAAAAAAATCGAGCAAACATTATGGGGAATTACATTCCCAAATCCTGTGGGTTTGGCTGCTGGATTTGATAAAAATGCCGATTATTTACATGAATTATCTTGTTTTGGATTTGGCTTCATCGAAATTGGAACCGTAACGCCTCTACCCCAAGCAGGGAATCCAAAGCCAAGATTATTTAGACTCATTGCGGATCAGGCCATCATCAATCGAATGGGTTTTAATAATAAAGGCGTAAAGTCCGTGGTTGAACAATTAAAAAATCGGCCAAAAAATTTGATCGTAGGAGGTAATATTGGGAAGAACAAAAATACGCCCAACGAGAAAGCCTCCGCAGATTACATCGCCTGCTTTGATGCCTTATTTGACCATGTTGACTATTTTGTCATCAACGTAAGTTCACCCAACACACCTAATTTGCGTGAATTACAAGATAAAAAACCATTAACTGCGCTTATAAAATCTGTACAAGAGAGAAACAAAATAAAAAAAATACCTAAACCACTACTCCTTAAAATAGCACCAGATTTAAGTCATGATCAGCTCATAGACATTTTAACCATTTGTGATGAAACCCAATTGGATGGTCTTATTGCGACCAATACCACCCTTTCAAGAGAACCTTTGAAGGAAAACCCAGAAGTGATCAAAAACATGGGCGCTGGTGGATTAAGTGGCTTACCCTTAGCTGATCGATCCACTGAAGTAATTAAATTCCTACGATCAAAAAATAAAAAAATACCTATCATCGGAGTTGGGGGTGTAGGCAATATGAGCAAAGCATTAGAAAAGATAGATGCCGGAGCAAATCTGATTCAGATTTATTCTGGATTTATATTTAAAGGTCCCACCTTGATTAAAAAAATAAATGAAGCACTGACCACGATAGGGCATAACAGCTAAATGCCTTATTTTTGTTTCTAAATTGATCTATGCGTAGTAATAGCTTTAAGTCTAAACCCAGAGAGAAGAAATCCTTCAAACTGAAAATTTCATTTTTTTCAGATAAGAAGATTAAAATTATTTTGGGCATTACCCTCTTGTTTACTGGGATGTTTTTGTTGTTGGCCTTCTTGTCATATCTCAGCCATGGACCCGCTGATCAAAGTGTAGTATCCGCTTTTTTAGACACCAAACTAAAAGACTCGGGAGAAGACGTAGCCAATTTATTTGGAATAATGGGGGCACTGGCAGCCCATTATTTTATTTTCAACTGGTTTGGCCTAGGGGCATTTCTTGTTCCCTTTTTTCTCCTCAATTTAAGCATAACTGTTTTGGGGTATCATGAAATATTCAAAATTCAAAAATCTTTCATTTTTACGGTCTTCTATTTAATCTGGCTGACCCTTCTGTCCGGTTACATCGTTTTGAATCTCAGCGATCCTGGAGTATTCGGCTTCCTTTGCGGTGGGATTGGCTATGAATTGGCTTGGCTCATGAACAGTCTGCTTGGTTGGGGCTCTGGATTCCTGATTTTATTGTTATTAGTAATTTTTAATGTCTATTTCTTCAATATTACCCATCTTCATAAGTTATCAAGTTGGAATGGTGGCTTACAACCGTTTTGGCTTTCGTTTACAAATACTTTGAAAAATCAAGAAAATACGGAGGTGAAAACCGATGAGGATATGAAATCTGTCATTGCTAAAGTGAAAGAAGAAGTAGCACTCGAAGACGAAATAGAAGCCGAAAATGGCTCTGAAAGGGAAGTAGAAGTAATTGAAAAAATAATTTCTAATGGAGCCAATGAAATAGAATTAAGCGTTGACGATCAACCTAAAAAAGAATCCTTGAATGCGACGGCTCTTGATCTTATCGTTGAACCAGAAAAAACTGAAATTGAAGCAGTCAAATCAGAGTCCTTAGCACTAGAGGTGAACGCAACACAGATAGAAGAGAAAGTAGCTGATCAATCTGAAAACTATGATCCTACCTTAGATTTACCAAGATATCAATATCCTACGGTTGATTTATTGACAGAATATCCAGTAAAAGACGTAAAGGTTAGCAAAGAAGAATTAGAGTCTAATAAAGACAATATCCTCAGCACACTCATCAATTTTAAAATAGCCATTTCAAGTATTAAAGCGACCATAGGTCCTACCGTAACCCTCTATGAAATTGTTCCAGAGGCAGGCGTCAAAATCTCTAAAATAAAAAATCTCGAAGACGATATTGCGCTCAGTCTTTCCGCTTTAGGCATACGCATTATCGCACCGATCCCGGGAAAAGGAACCATTGGTATTGAAGTGCCCAATAAAAATCGCGAAATGGTCAGTGCCAAATCGGTTATTACTACAGAAAAATTCTTGAAGTCTGATTATGAATTACCCATTGTATTGGGTAAAACCATCTCAAATGAAGTCTTTGTTACCGATCTATCCAAAATGCCCCACTTACTTATGGCTGGTGCAACAGGGCAAGGAAAATCAGTGGGATTAAATATCATATTGGCCTCGCTCATTTACAAAAAGCATCCTTCTCAACTGAAGTTTGTCTTGGTGGATCCTAAAAAAGTAGAATTGACCTTATTCAATAAAATTGAAAAACATTTTTTAGCAAAATTACCAGAAACGGATGAAGCCATTATTACTGATACAACGAAGGTAGTCAATACCCTCAATTCTTTATGTATCGAAATGGACGCTCGATATGATTTACTTAAAGATGCCGGTTGCCGAAATCTTAAGGAATATAATAAAAAGTTTATTAATCGACGACTCAATCCAAAAAAAGGACATAAATATTTGCCCTACATCGTTTTGGTCATCGATGAGCTTGCAGACCTTATGATGACCGCAGGAAAAGAAGTAGAAATGCCGATCGCCAGACTGGCTCAGTTGGCCAGAGCCATTGGTATTCACCTTATTGTGGCCACTCAAAGACCCTCTGTAAACGTGATTACTGGAATTATTAAAGCTAATTTTCCCGCAAGACTTTCATTCAGGGTAACTTCAAAAATTGATTCCAGGACCATATTAGATACAGGTGGTGCAGAACAACTTGTCGGTATGGGTGATATGCTACTCTCTTTGGGATCCGACATGATTCGTTTACAATGTGCCTTCCTAGATACGCCTGAAGTAGAAAATATATGTGATTTTATAGGTGAGCAACAGGGATATAGCTCAGCTTATATGCTCCCTGAATATCTAGGAGAAGAAAACAGCTCCAGTGGCACTATTGATCTTTCAGATAAAGATGCCATGTTTGATGATGCCGCAAGACTTATTGTGTCACATCAGCAAGGAAGTACCTCTCTAATCCAAAGAAAAATGAAGTTAGGATACAACCGAGCGGGTCGCATCATTGATCAATTGGAAGCCGCTGGAATTGTGGGGCCTTTTGAAGGAAGCAAAGCACGAGAAGTATTGATCAGCGATGAATATAGTTTAGAACAAAAATTAACTGAGTTAAATAAGGAATAAATTTATTAGCAAGACTAAGTACTGATAATATGAAAAAACTAAGTTTAGGATTGATTGCTTTTGTAGTGACATTCAATAGCTCTGCCCAATTTGATCCCGAGGCAGAATTAATACTTGAAAGCATGAGTAAGAAATATAAATCCAAATCAGCCTTCATGTCCACTTTTCAGCAAAATCTCATCAATGAAGTATCCACCATCGATGAATCTATTTCAGGTACCGTTTATGTCAAGGGAGCTAAGTATAAACTTGAAATTGCAGGGCAAATCATTTTCAATGATGGCCAAGACCTTTGGTCTTACAGTGAAGAAATTATGGAAGTAACCGTCAGTACATACGATAAAGAAGAACAAGATATCTCCTTGACCAATATCTGGGATCTCTATCGAAAAGGATATAAATATGGATTGAACATCCCAGATGCTCAAGGAAATTGGGTAATTGACTTAGAGCCTATTGAAAGGGGAGTAGAAGCTTTTTATAAAATCCGTATGGTTATTTCCAATGAATATGACTTAAAGAGTTTTAGAATTTTTGAAGAGTCAGGAAATCAATATAATTATACCATTACTAAACTCATAGATCGGTCAGATCTTACTGATGATTTTTTCACTTTTGATCTTACAAAATATCCTGAGGTAGAGCTCATAGATTTTAGATAAATTTAACTATTAGCCTATGGAGAAGAGACAACTATTTGACTGCATTAAAAGTAAAAAATCTTTCCTTTGTGTCGGTTTGGATCCTGATATAGAAAAAATTCCCAAACATCTTCTAGAAACCGAAGACCCCATTTTTGAATTCAATAAAGCCATTATTGATGCTACCCTCCCTTATGCGATTGCCTATAAGCCCAATGTGGCATTTTATGAATCTTTGGGCATTTATGGTTGGCAAGCCTTAAAAAAAACGATAGAATATATCCCCCAAGAAGTATTTACCATTGCTGATGCCAAAAGAGGAGATATCGGCAATACCTCTAATAAATATGCAGAGGCCTTTTTCAAAAAAATGTCATTTGATGCCATTACCTTATCTCCCTACATGGGTCAAGATTCTATAACTCCCTTTTTAAATCATAAGGATAAGTGGGCCATCCTATTGGCTTCAACCTCAAATATCGGTGCGCTGGATTTTCAAGAATTAATGATCGAAAACAGTGGCGGACAAAAAGTTTATGAGAAAGTAATAGAAATCAGTTCTCAATGGGGTTCTGATCAAAACTTAATGTACGTCGTGGGCGCTACCAGAGTGGATACCTTAACCCACATAAGGAAGATCATCCCCGATCATTTTTTATTAATACCAGGTGTGGGTGCGCAGGGTGGTGACTTAGACATGGTTTGCAAATATGCTTTGAACGATTCTGGAGGCCTACTTATCAATTCAGCCAGAAGCATTATTTATGCCGACAGTACAGTTGATTTCGCGCATCATGCGGGTTTGGCTGCTGCTGAATTACAAAAAAAAATGGCTGCAGCCATGCTGAAATATAAAAATTGGTAGCTTTAATTTTTTTTTATAGCGAATATCCCTAATCGATCACTCACTTGCGATAATCAAAAGATAATCTCAAAGAAGCCCCCTTATTTTTTTTACTCTCCCTATATAACCATCAAATATTTTCTCGCTTTCATTAGAGTCAAGTAGTCATTAGCTTTGACGCACATAAATTAAGAAAAATGGAAAAACCTGTAATCATATTTGGCGCCAAAGGAATTGCGAAAAGTGCCCTTGAAATATTTCAAAGTAATGAGGTAACGGTCTATGGGTTTTTGGATGATGATAAATCAACGCATGAACAAACCATCAATGATGTACCCGTATTAGGACTGATGGATGATCATGGATTCACTAAGTTGATTGGTCAAAAATGCGAAGCTTTTATTGCATTTGACGATTATAAAATACGCACTAATTTGACTAAAATGCTTATTGAGTCGAGAAAAGTGATGCCTGTAAATGCGATTCACAATAATGCTCTTGTGGCTAAATCAGCCGATATGGGTCATGGGAATTTCATTAATGCCGGGAGCATCATTGGATCTGGAAGTGTGATTGGTCAACATTGTATCATCCACTCAGGAGTGATTATCGAGCAGGATGTAGTCATAGACGATTTTGTCCAAATAGGTGCAGGATCTATCGTCAATGCGGGGGTGATTATTGAGAAAAAAGCTTTTATTGGTGCGGGAGTTGTAATCGTGGCCGGCATCACCATCGGTGCCGGAGCTAGGATAGGTGCTGGGTCTGTAGTCATCGCAGATGTGGCAAAAAAAGAAACTGTTTTTGGCAATCCTGCTGCTAAAATAAAAAAATGAAGCAGGTCATCTAAAAAATATCTTAGAGAACCTATTTTCAATAAATACCTTTGAATCTAAAAGAAAGTCGCCTTAACATAATTTTATCTTTATAATAATGCATCTCCGCTTGATTTGGCTTTTATTGCTGTTTCCAATACTCATTCTGGGACAGGAAATAGATTCCCTCCAAGATCATATTGACCTAGGCATTTATCCAGCTATATCCTATACGCCTGAAACAAATCTTTCATTTGGTGCCTTTGCACTCATGATCGTTAAAAATAAAAGTAATCCTAACAATTATACCCCTAATTTAATCAGTCCTAAAATTGCTTACACTTTAAATAATCAAATGATTTTAGGACTTGAGGGTAGTTTTTTTACACAAAAAAATGGGCGAGTAAATGCCGAAATTAAGTATTCTGACTATCCTGACTATTTTTTTAGGATAGGCAACGCAAACAATCCCAAGATTAAGGAGTTGTACAAACGTCAATTTATGAGTACCCAAGGTTATGTGATGAAAGGAATAACTTCCACCCTATTTGCAGGTGTCTTATTTGATTTTGATTATAGTATTTTAAAAGATCTAATACCTAACGGAATGCTTAATCAAGAGAACCCGCAAGGCATAAGGGGAGGACGTTCCGCAGGAGCTGGTATTGGATTGACCTTTGATGATAGAGACCACCTCCTCTATCCCCGTAAGGGGAAATTCATACAAGTAGGTGCTCGATGGTATGGCGCAATAATAGGGAGCGATTATCAATATCAACATTTCTTTTTCGATTATCGTCAATATCAAACATTTTTTAGTAAACAACGTATTCTCGCCTTTCAACTCTCAGCACAATTTAATCAAGGTAATATTCCGTTTTATAAATTGTCTAAACTGGGAGGCAAAGATTATTTGCGAGGTATTGATAATACTAATTTATATACAGCTCAACATTCTTTTTATGGCCAAATTGAAGGAAGACAACATTTATTTTGGCGATTGGGGGGAGTTTTTTTTGCTGGAGTTGGTGATGTTTTTGACCATCTTAAAGAGCTCAATGTGGAGCATCTAAAAATTAATTATGGCATTGGTGGGCGATTTCAGGCCTTGAAGGAGCAATCCTTAAATATCCGTCTTGATTTAGGCTTTACCAATAAAGGACAATCTGCTCTTTATTTTTCTATAAAAGAAGCCTTCTAATTTTTCTCATTTTTATTCAAAAGAGCTTCTACTGCCTTTTTAAGTTCTCCAATCGCATTGCCAAAATGGTTCTTGGTCGTTTGCCATTTTTCTCGACCCGTATACGTGTTGAATTCTTCTTCTAGCTTTTCCTTCCGGATTTTCAGTAATTGGA
>CALSPM010000006.1 GCA_943788235.1 uncultured Cyclobacteriaceae bacterium | reverse complement strand
GCTAATTCAATAGATAGGTAACACGATCCATTATCAGATAGTAACTTTGGAGGAGCATGGGTTTGTGCGACTAATAAGGCCTCATCCAAGGTCTGTTTTACATCCTCTGCCTTCATAGTGGCACATAACTTCCAGTTGACAATAAAACGACTGTAATCATCCAATATGGTTGATAAGTAATACCATCCCCATCCAACTATTTTAAAATAGGTGAAGTCTGTTTGCCACATCTGATTTACTGAAGTGGTTTTATCTTGAAAACTATCAGAGGCACTCATAATCCTGAATGAAGGAGTTGTGATAAGACCATTGAGCTTTAATATCCTATACACACTCGACTCACTGATATAATAACTGTATTTATCTATGATATGCCATGCCAGCTCTCTAGATGATAACTCAGGGCGTTCTAAAGCAATCTCAACCACTTTATCTCTGTCAGCTAAGTTGATCTTATTCCAAACTTCTTTCCTATTACCAGACCTTCGAGCCAATCCATCATATCCATGCTGTTGGTAGCCATTATACCATTTGTAAAAGGTAGTTTTATTCACTTTTAGTTGCCTGAGCGTCCTGATAACACCAAGATCACTTTGCTCTACAAGACGGATGATCTCCATCTTTTCGTTTTGACTGTAATGCATGTACTTCTTCCTCTTTACTCGGGTGAGCCAATGTTTTTTTTCAAGTCTCTCACTTCTAGTGAAAGATCTGCTACCAGTTCCTTTAAAGAGGCGTTCTCACCTTTTAATTCTTGAACCTCTGAGGTATTGGCTTCTCGCATGGTATCACCATTTAACCTGTGCTTGCCCGCTTCCATGAAATCCTTACTCCACTTGTAATAGTTTGCTTGATGAATGCCTTCCCTACGACAGAGTTCAGCAATACTCAACTCACCTCGAATACCCTCAATTACAATTCTGATCTTTTCCTCTGAATTATACGCCTTGCGTGTCTTCCTTTTTAGTTCACTTATTAATGAACTTGCATTTCTCTTCTTTCCCATTGTAGTTAAATTTAAGTGTTTACTCTGTTTAAAACACTCTCTTATAATTTAACCCTTATTAGTTCACTTTTTGCTGACGGTATACATATCGGTCATTGAACTTCAAAAAGACATTTATGAGTCAATAGGAAAGAATATTGGGATGACTCGTGAGAAGGTAAAAGATCAATTTCAACTCTACATTAATTTTTCTGACAAGAACAGAAGAGTCAATGTAGAACTCATCAAACATTTGGAAAAACAATTTAACGAAGTAAGTAAACTTGTTCAGTTCATTTCCAATACAAAACACTTGAAAAATCCATTCTCATATCTAATTCAAAGATGTGAGTCCTATCTGTTTTTGAGGCATGGTTGTCTGGAATTGAGTAAAAATAATATCCCCTATATCACCATCCACGATAGTGTATTGTGTCAAAAAGAAAATAGGTATGGAGTTCAATATCTGTTAACTGATTCAATAAGTAAACAAACGGGATTAACTCCTGGAATCAAATTCAAAGAATTAGAGGATCCTTTTCCATCATTGGATGAAGCAGCAGCAGATATAGCTGAATCAATTAGTTCAAAAAACAAAAAAACTAAAACATCAAAATCATTTTAAGGCAATGAATAAGACAGAGTCTAAAAAAATAATCTCGTTAGAGCTGAATGGTATTTCTAACGAAGATATAGCGCGTATCCAGTTATTATTGGAGAAATTAGCAATTATTGAATACGAAACCTATAAAGAAGCGGTATAATGAGAACAATAATCTATAAAAGGGTATCAACTGATGATCAGGCAGATCGAGGGTTCTCTTTACAACATCAAGAGACTGTATTAAAACAATTCTGTTCGATCAATAACTATCCAATTGTAGATGTTTATACTGAAGACTACTCTGGTAAAGATTTTAATCGACCCGAATGGAACAAAATTATATCGTACCTCAAAAAGAATAAAGGTAAGGTTGATCAGATCTTATGTTTAAGGTGGGATCGTTGGTCAAGAAATCAATATTTGGCTCTAAAAGAGATAAAGACTTTAGATAAATTAGGAGTACTAATTTCTACTGTAGAACAACCCATCGACCTATCAAGTCCTGATTCTAAGGTCCTTCTCAGTATATATTTAACCCTTCCAGAAGTAGAGAATGATAAAAATTCAATCAGAACCATTGAAGGATCAAGAAGAGCAAGAATAGAAGGTTGCTGGACAGGTTCTGCTCCAAGAGGATACAGTAATTGTCGTGTTGAAGGTAAATCAACTCTTGAACCAAATGAAGCTGCACCATATATAAAAGAATGTTTTGAACGGATGGTGCTCGGGGTTTATTCTGCTAATGAAGTTAGAAAATATATCAATGAACAGAAATATCCTTACAAGGGTAAATCCTTCAATATCACCAAACAAACATTTTATAATATCATTAGGAATGTTGTTTATACAGGAAAAATCAGGGTAAAAGAGTACAAAAAAGAAGGGGAGCAGATTGTTATAGGATTACACCCACCAATTGTTTCAGACGACCTTTTTAAGAGGGCTAATGACTACTTAGATGGTAGGGTTAGAAATTTCGATTTTAAGTCTGATAAAACTGATTTATACCCATTGAAAGGGTTTATGAAATGTTCCGAACACGGTAGAACCATCACCGCATATAAGTGTCAAAGTGGTAACAAAAACTGGTATCATTACTATCTGTGTACCAAACCACGTTGCCAAAGATATAGAGTGGATTGGGCACATGAACAAATAAAAAAGTTATTAGATACAATTTCATTCACTGCTGGTATGGTAAAAGTTTATAAATCTCAACTCGAGTCACTAATTGACCGAGACGATGTAACAAGAAAAACCGAAATTAAAAGAATTCAGGCTGAGATTGAAAAGTTTGTGACGCGACAAACCAACTTGCAAAACTTATTTCTTGACGGAGATATCACCTCTTCTGATTACAACGAAATGAAGAGTAGAATCGAGTCTGAGTTAAGTGATAAACAGGTTAAGTTGGAACGGTTGAAGTCCACGAAGAGTCCATTTAAAGTGTATTTGAATAAAACTCTCCCAATGATTGAAAACCTAAGTCATTATTGGGATAAGGCAGATGGAAAAACCAAAAAGAAGATTCTTGGTTGCATCTTTACTGAAAAATTCGAAAAATTCGATTTTGAGAGTTGCAACAACATTTTCACTCCAGAAATAAAGTCTATTATGTTGGCCAGCAAGGTTTTACGGAGGAATAAAAATAAAAAGGAGGTCAAAAATGACCTCCTGTCTAATATGGCTCCCCCTCTAGGGCTCGAACCTAGGACCCTCTGATTAACAGTCAGATGCTCTAACCAACTGAGCTAAGGAGGAATGATTTCCTTTCATACACATTACATCATTCATGAGATTTTCGAAAGGACTGCAAATGTATTGTGAGTATCTAATTATGCAAAGCCTTTGCCTTAAAAAATTTTTCTAGTCATTTCAATTCTATTATGATATTCATAAATATGGCAATATGTCATATTTATGGATTAAAAATGAACTTATTATGACAATATGTCATAAAAATACAGCTGTTGATTAAAAAAAATAGAATGGCATAAATTCTGAAGAATGATATTCAAAATGTTAAACACAATAAATATTACTAAAATGGAAATATTAAAATACAATCCAGAAGTTTACAGATCTACTTCTTTCAATCATCTTATCGATCAGTTTTTTAATGATGACTTTTCTGGTGGTCGTATGGTTAAAAAATTTACACCCAAGGTAGATATCGCAGAAACTGACAAATCATTTGAGATCCAGCTACAGCTCCCTGGAATACCCAAAGAGCAAATCGATATCGCCATAGAAAAAAATCAAATCATCGTAAGTGGCGAACGTAACATTGAAAAGAGCGATGAAGGCAAAAAATTCAATAGTATTGAAAGTCATTTTGGTACGTTCAGCAGATCATTTACTTTGCCAGAGGACATCAATAAAGACAAAATTGAAGCACATCATATCCATGGGATCTTAACTATTGACATCCCAAAGGATGAGAAGAAAATGGTCAAGAAATCAATCGCAATCAATTAATGCAATTTTATCATAGGGTCAGAATAGGTTTTGGAACTTGTACCGACCCTATTTTTTGTTTTTTTTGTTAAATCATGTTAAGGAAGGGATCAGATGATTCATTTTTTACGTTAATGATTTAGCATTATATTTTCATTACTTTTAAATTTGAACCTAAATTTTAAAAACATGGCTAGAAAAAAATTATTCTTCGCGATGATAGCCTCGTCCTTCATGGGGGGATTTTTGGCACTCGGTGGTTTTATGCTCATGCAACCCAATCCAGAGCCTATTGTAATTCCTGCCGTCAACGAAAAAACAGATCGTCCTGCTGCTTTGACCAGTTATCTGCTTGATACAACATCTTTTGCAGTCCCTGAGGGTCTCAATTTTGTGACCGCTGCCAGAAAATCAACACCTGCAGTCGTTCACATCAGTACCAAAGTTGCGGCAAACTATAATATGGAACAAAACCCACTGTACCATTTTTTTAGAGATTATTTGGACGAGGAGGTGCCTAGAGAAAAAAGACAACGCTCCGGTTCAGGATCGGGTGTTATTGTATCGTCTGATGGATATATTGTAACTAACAATCATGTCGTCGATGGCGCCGAAGAAATTAATGTCTTGCTAAATGACAACCGTACCTTCAAAGCATCTGTGGTGGGCATTGATCCAACCACCGATTTGGCGGTCATAAAAATTGATCAAACCGAACTCATAGCCATGCAGTGGGGAAACTCAGATCTCATCAATATCGGAGAATGGGTCCTTGCTGTGGGTAATCCTTATACCTTCAATAGCACCGTCACAGCAGGTATTGTCAGCGCAAAGGCCAGAAATATAGATATCCTTAGAAAAAATGCCAATGACTTAAGTATCGAATCCTTTATTCAAACGGATGCCGCCGTCAATCCTGGGAATAGCGGCGGAGCCCTAGTCAATTTAAAGGGGGAACTTGTGGGTATCAATACGGCGATCATGTCCCCAACAGGATCTTATGCGGGTTATTCCTTTGCCGTGCCCGTCAGTTTAGTCAAAAAAGTATATGTTGATTTGGTAGAATATGGAACCGTACAACGCGCCTTGTTGGGGATCAGAATTGGCGATGTGAATGCTAAATTGGCCGAGGAAGAAAAATTAGGGGTCAATCGAGGCGTATATATTGCTTCGGTTGGAAATCAGTCCGCTGCGAATCTTGCGGGTTTAGAATCTGGAGATGTGATCATCGCTGTGAATGAGAAACCTGTGAGTAACACCTCAGAATTGCAAGAGCAAGTCGCATTGAATCGTCCAGGAGATGAAGTTTGGATCAAATACATTCGTGATCAAAAAACCCGTGACGTATCTGTAGTATTACAAAACAGCCTAGGTACCATGGAGGTGGTCAAGGCAGTTAACCGCCTGACCTTAGGAGGTGCTTCTTTTGAGGATTTATCTGAAAAAGAGCTTGATAAACTCAAGCTCAGTGGCGGCATTAGATTCAAAGAAATTGGGCCAGGGAAATGGGAAAATGCAGGTATTCAACCTGGCTTTATCATCACTATGATTGATAAAAGGGTTATCAAAAATATAGAAGAGTTAAAAATTTATTTGGATACTGTAAAAGGAGATGGCATACTGATCACAGGATACTATCCTAATGGCGAAAAAGTGTATTATGGCATTGCTTGGTAACTCGTTCCTCTATTAAACTAAATCCGATTCTAATTAGAATCGGATTTTTTATGTTCTAGAGGAGAGATTCCTTTAATTTGTACACATATCTTAAACCCCGAAAATATGACCCTTATAAACAACTCCTTTCTCTCGGAACTGCAAATTGAAAAAGAAAATTACGGAGCGGCCATAGGCGCACAATGGATTCCAACGCAAGGCACCTCTATCAACTCTGTTTCGCCTGTAGATGCAGCCGTAATCGGCAAGGTCAATTTAGCTACTTTAACAGAGTACCATCAAGTGGTCACAGCCGCTCAAGATGCTTTTTTGACATGGAGACAGACTCCTGCCCCTCAACGTGGTGAAATTGTTCGGCAAATTGGAAATGCCTTAAGAGAACAAAAAGAAGCTCTGGGTAAATTGGTTTCTTATGAAATGGGTAAGTCACTTCAAGAGGGTTTAGGTGAGGTACAAGAAATGATAGATATCTGTGACTTTGCAGTGGGATTGTCTCGCCAGCTCTATGGCTTGACCATTCATTCCGAACGACCCGCACACAGAATGTATGAACAGTGGCATCCTTTAGGGGTAGTAGGTATTATTTCAGCCTTTAATTTTCCGGTAGCTGTTTGGGCCTGGAACAGCATGCTAGCCTGGGTTTGTGGAGATGTTTGCGTTTGGAAGCCCTCAGAAAAAGTGCCTTTAACAGCCATCGCTTGTCAAAAAATAATGCAAAAAATATTCGAAGCCAATGAAGTTCCAGCAGGTATCTGTGGCTTGGTCATCGGCGACGCCGCAATAGGAGAAACCATGGCTGAAGATCCTCGTATCGCATTGATATCAGCTACAGGATCAACCCGAATGGGAAAATCTGTAGCCGCTGCTGTGGGTGCTCGATTGGGAAAATCAATTTTAGAACTGGGGGGTAATAATGCCATGATCATCACTGAAAACGCAGACCTTGAAATCGCCATTCCTGGTGCTGTTTTTGGTGCCGTCGGTACTGCAGGACAACGATGTACCTCCACCCGAAGACTACTCATCCATGAGAGTCAATTTGAAGCTATGAAATCAAAATTAACCCATGCTTATCAACAAATTACCATTGGCAATCCCCTTGATGAACAATATCACATGGGCCCACTCATAGATCAAGATGCGGTAAAAGCTTATGAAACCGCACGCGTGAAGATCGTCGCTGAAGGTGGGAAAGTTGTGGTAGAGGGCGGTGTTTTGACCGGTACTGGTTATGAATCAGGCTGCTATGTAAAACCCTGTATTTATGAGATGGCGCCACATCATCAAATGGTCCGTGAAGAAACCTTTGCCCCTATCTTGTATTTGACTAAATACAAAAATCTAGATGAGGCCATTCAAATTCAAAATAATGTACCTCAAGGCCTATCGTCCGCCATCATGACCAATAACTTGCGTGAATCTGAACTTTTCTTGTCTCATGCAGGCTCAGATTGTGGGATCGCCAATGTAAACATTGGTACTTCGGGTGCAGAAATAGGAGGCGCATTCGGCGGTGAAAAAGAAACAGGTGGAGGAAGAGAGTCCGGTTCTGATGCTTGGAAAGCCTACATGCGAAGGCAAACCAATACGATTAATTATTCAAAAGAACTTCCCTTGGCACAAGGAATTAAATTTGACTTTTAATTATGATGGACGGAGCCGAGCTAAAATTAAAGGTCCATCAAAAATGCTTATATCTCGCTTTAATAAAAATTGAAAGCTTAAAATCAGAATTGGTAGGCCTTCAAGAGGCGTCCAATCAAGACACCAAAAGTTCGGCGGGAGACAAATATGAAACCGGACGCTCCATGATTGTGCTTGAAAAAGAAAAATTAGGCATTCAACTCATGGAAGCCTATAAGCTAAAAAAAGCTTTGGACTTGATCAACCTCGGTAAATCCATCAATAAAGTAGGCCTTGGAGCCTTGGTCAAAGAATCAAATAATTTTTATTATTTCTCTGCCAACTTTGGGGTCCTGGACATAGCCGATGTAAAAGTTTTTGCTCTTTCGACCTCATCTCCCATCGGACAAGCCATGCTGGGTAAAACGCCAGGGAGCTCATATACGTTTAGAGGTACTCAATGCCTTATTGAAACGGTTCATTAACGGCAGCGCTACAAAATTATAGATTATCAAATAATCCATGTATTTTTAACAAAACAGAACTGCTTAATCATTGATTATGAATCCTATTGAGCCGCATTCAATTAAAATAACACTTCAATCTTCAACCCCTCAAACAATAAAATTGGCCGTCTATGGCACCCTGAGAAAAGGCTATGGCAATTATATCATTTTCTACAAAAATCATCCTTCTTAGGCACTTATACGATACGAAAAAGTATCGTTTAATTATTTTCGATTATCCCTGCATCCTTCCCTAAAACGGTGAAGAACACCACATCGTAGTCGATGTATTCGAAATAAATCAGCAAACCCTTATTGAGATCGATCAATTTGAAAACCATCAGATTGACTACGAGCTCCATCAGATTGCACTTCATACAGGTACTATTGCCTGGATATATACCAGAGATATCACCGACAACGGCATCCATCTCAAAGAGTATTTAGAAAGAGGAACGGCCTAATCTGAAAAATTTTCAATACCTTTCGATCTTGTTTATTGACGTTTCTAAATATCAAAAGAGGAATATATTATTCTTTGAGCCTATTGACGGCAAGTAAATCTGATGAGAAACAGTACATTTAATGTAAATAAGACTACAAAGAAGAACTTATTTAATAAACCACTAAAATAACTAGGTTATGAGACTTTTAATACTATTTTTAATGTTTTCACCCTCTTTGATGGTACAGGAAACCATGATCTATGAAAACATAATCCTGACCCCTAATAAAAATTAGAGGGTAAATTAATCTCAGGTGTAAAATTCCATAATGCAAAATATCATACGGGAGGCAAAAGCGCAGCCAGTCTCTACAGTATCTTGACGGGACCTAATTCCGGAAAATTTGTTTGGTTAGATGGGCCTATCACCTATGTCGATTTAGATCAACAACCTGATACCGCGCACATGGCAGACTGGGGTAAAAGTATCCAAAGCTACATCACCGATGAAAAGATTAAGCATGCAAAACTTCACTGGGAGGCCAGTTGTACTCCAGCCGAATTTGGCAGTTCAGATTATCTTTTGATCAGAGCCTTCAAATTGAACAATAAAGCCAATAGTATGGCAAAAATACTGGAGGCCATTACCAAAATTAAGGAGGCGATGGTGGCCACAAATGCATCTATAGTACGCCGGGTTTATGTCAGCCCTTTCCGCTCTGAAAATGGAGAGGATATCTCATTGGTTTATCCTTTTAAATCATTTATCCGATTTGAAAAGAGTAATGGCCTTCCTGAAAATTTTGCTGCCAGTTATGAAGAAATCAATGGTATGGGTAGCTGGAGAAGAGACATCGCAGAGGTACTCGAAACCTATACCAACGATAGATACGATGAGATAAGGGTACTCCAAAAATAATGGGTCTTAGCATCTGATTGAACTCTAAGATTCAGTTTCAAATCAGTAATTTATATATATAAAAGAGTGGCGATCAAGCACCCTTTTTATGCTGATCCGCATATGAAAAAGGGCCAGACATTACTCCCACCTAAATCTTTGAAAAGACTTCTTGAATCCTTGTATTAAAGATTCATTTTGAAAATCCTTACTTCGACATACGTCCAATTTTTGCTAAAACCCTTGATCGATCCCAAAAGATGTAATATATTGAAATCAAAAGATTCTTTCGATGAAATATTTAATACTTACTTTATCCATCTGCTTCTGCCTAAATGTATGGGGACAAGATAATAACACGTACCTGAGACTTACCTTCATCAAAGCCAAAGAAGGAAGTAATTATCGGGAAAATCTAACACAAAAATTTGCCCGCCTCCACAAGCAACGTATTGAAGATGGAATCATCAATGGTTGGGATTTATGGCAAGTCGTCAACTCTCGCCAAACACCTTTCAGTCATGTCATTGTCACCTTGGTAGAACTATCTAAGATGGACAGTCTTTACTCGGGCGTAAATATGCAGAAAGTCTTTCCTGATATGACCGATGGGGATCTTGAAAACTTCTATGAGGAGAATATTAAAAGTCGAGATATTATTGGGGATTATATCATTACTTCCATTAAAAATATTTCAAATACCAATATTGGCCCTGATGAATTTATGGTGATGAATTTTATGAAGGTCAAGGAAGGAAAATTCAAGACTTTCGAAAATATGGAAATAGATTTAGCTACGGCGAACATGGCTGATGAAAAATTTAGAACGGGTTGGACTTTACAAAAAAGAATTGATAAGTATGGCACTGACTTGCATTGGAATTACCTGACCATAGATTGGTATGCCAAATATTCGGATTATATCAAAGCATCATCAATGCCTGCCGTCGACGCAGATAAGAATTATCAATCCATGATGGGTATCAGGAACCTTCGCGATCGTGCCGTTCTCAGAAAAATAATGTCGGTAAGGTGACTTTTATTGTGAAATTAAATATGAATACCTGAATTAAATGAGATCAAAAATCATTGACTCTCATCTGGTTTCTTGCTGAAAAATGGGACTAATTAGATTGATTTTCGGCTTCATATAATGGGCTAAATATTCAATAAAGAGAAAGAAATATGATAAGGGTCTGCTCAGGTCAGCCACAAATAAATGAAGAAAAATCAACAGACAATATATTCATCAAAATAAGCTTTACTCCAGTTTAAGAAAATCCAAATCAACCACCCAATAAATAATTTCAATCTCTTTCTCTTTCGCAGTCAAGATTGAATCTAATAAATGTTGTGCTCCTTCAACGCGAGCCCTGTGCTCAGCTAATTGTCCCGTCACATTGTCAAAGTTCTTAAGTCTTCGGCGAAGATTGTTTTTCATGTAGTAATCTTTTTGAATGTACTCTCTATTATCAAACCAAAATTCATTGTATTGAGTCTCAGTACTTCCAATATCTGACACCCACTTATTTGAAATTCGTGCCACAAAATCATCGACTATGCTCTGATCAACCTTATAAGCATTCTCTTTAATAAAAAACAAATCGCTCCCCGAATAAATCTTAGTTAATTCATGCTCTAAAGTATCATCTAAAAATCGAAAGGTTCCGTCGAGCTGAACTGAGTTGTATGTAACCTCTGGTGGATCAAACGGCATAACTTCCTCATAAAGACTCAATGGAGCGATGGCGAAAGCGTCTTCCCCCTCACCATACATGATCAAAAAAACAGAATCAGAATCTTCCTCCCATGAATAATATTGATTCATGAAAAATTCATGATAAATTGATAAATTACCAACATGTTCATCGATGTACAAAAGAATATCCTGTAATTCAACTTTCAATTTCTTCATATTGTTGATATTGTCATCACGGTGATTACTGTTCTCTCTTTTTTGATCTACTGCTAAAGACAGAAATACACCAAAAAAAATGGCCATAAACTCAATGAACATTTTTTTGGCCCGATCGAAGAAATCTCGAAAACTAAACTTATCACCGATGGTGAAGAGTTTTAGAAACCAATTCAGCTCTTTTACCGGTATTTCCTCCTCATCGTACTTTTTTTTAGTCATCAAAGCTGAGTAAGCTACCTTCACTTTAGCAAACTGCTCTACAAAAAAGGTTTCATTATTGTTGGTAATAGGATCCAACTCTTTACTTAACCGATCATAAGCTTCTTGAATCTCTTCTTGAGAAGCTCCTTTTTTAAGCCCAAGAGTTTTATACTTCGCTTTCATTAGCAGCAAATTAAACTGATAATTCCTTCATTAAGATAAAATTAACAAGATAATAAATAAAATCTGAATGTGAAATAATAGGGTCTCGCTTAAGAAAAGACTACTCTCAATAGACTGATTAATTACAATAGCATAGAGAGCAGGTAAAAAATATTGCCAAATAATCAGATCCATTTAATCCAATCGACTTTAAAAAAAAGAATACTGATTAAATAATTCACTCAAATTTGAGAGCAGTCTAGGCCTTTTTAGTAATACATTAATTTTAGAAATAATCTTTGAATATCACCAATTAATATATCTTTGATATTTGAACCTTTAAACCAACATAAAAATGAAAAAATTATTTATTTCAATCATGCTCGCCTTAAGTATCTACATGATTAAAGCACAAGAGTATGGCGTGTATTCAATGCATTTTGTAAGAATAGAAGGCAATACAGCCGACTTTGAAAAAGTTCAATCTATGTACATGCAAAAAGTGGCCAAGCAAGCTGCTGAAAAAGGGGATATCACCTTTTGGGCATTTCTGAAGCATGTGACCATGGACAATATTGACGATGAAGAGAGATTCAACTATGTATTCGTTCAGGCAAATACCAATATTGAGGCGATGCTTAGTGAAAAAAATAGCTGGTGGAATCATGCCGCTAATGTACTTAGTACAGAAGAACAAGCCCTTGTCGGTGCCCTGAGTGCAACCCATACTTGGACAAGTGATTCAAGACATATCTATCTAGATGAAGGCAGTATTGCCAAAGGACTTGGAGGTTTTATTCAATTTAATTTTGCCCGTCCAGAAAATGTTGACGGCTTCATCCAAGAAAATTTAACCTTATGGAAACCCTATTTCGAAAAAACTATGGATAGTATGGGCATGGTCAATTGGGGCGTAGGTAGAAAACTAGCTCCATTAGGTGCCAATTGGGCCAAAGTATCTACATGGGATATGTTTAATACGCTAGAAGAGCTAATGAAATATCGAATTGGGTACAAGCTTCCAGCAGATCTGCTCAAAAAATCTAAAATGAAGGATCACAATCCCGATGGTTTTATGATGATGCCTATTTTTCAGATGATCGCAAACTCTGCACAATAAGACACGTTGCTAAACCATTAAATTTTCAACCTTTTTTTAAACCTTAGTAAACCAAAAATCTAGAAGGATATTTGAAAGGCGAGAAGGCATGGATAGCTTATCATAAAAAAAATGAGCAAAACAAGTTTGAAAGCATGGGGTGTAGGTACTAAATTCCTCTCTGTCAATGCCAAACAGAACACTAATATTATGACCTGGAATGCGTTTGCTACTAAAGCCGGCATGTAAAGTATTAGCCAATGATATTGATGGTTTAGGAGATTGGCCTCAAACCAACCTCAATGGAATCATGCCCGACGGATGGGAACTTATTGTTTTAGGTCAAATTTTATCGACCACAAGTCCCGCACAATAATGGAAAAAAGCCTCTTTGCCATTTTTTATGTAGGCTTTTTTTATGTGCTCTTAAAAGTTTTTAAGTTATCCTTAATTGTGTACTTTGAGCTCGAGAACTTTTTTTAATCTATCTACAAAAACAAATAGTCAATCATGATTTTGGATAAAAAATTAAAGGAAATGACAGAAAGCAATTCTTTTTTCATTATCTTTAATTAAAATAATAGTAAAATTGAAACAAATAATAGAAACTATGAAAAAAATTATAGCCACTTTTATATCACTCTTCATGTTCTCAATGATTCAAGCATCACCTAGTGATTTCTCATTAAGTGATAGCGGAAATGCGATTTTAACTGATCTAGAACTAAATGAAGGAACGTCTTTTGTCGCTTCGAAAGAAATGCCAAGGAAAAAAAGAGCATCAAGATCAGGTAAAAGAAGTAAGAAGATTAGAAAGTAAGATTAGAAGCACATACATACGACTTAATAATTAACTTAAGTTTTTTCACTTCTAAACAAACAAATAAAAAGTTTTGTAGTGTTTATCCGAAAATGATAACAACTAAACCTTTTATTTAATTAATATCATTATAAAATTTATTATGCAAAAAACTCATACCACAGTAGTGATATGAGTTTTTTGTTGTTATTATGTGAATTCTTCAAATTATTTGGAAATCCTCCCTCTTAATTTAAGTGTGATTATTTTATAATCCTGAATTAAAAATTCAATCAATTTTTAATTAATTTTCTAAAGAATCTCCCTTTTTCAGAATAAATTTCGAGATAATAGATTCCCGCTTGATAACTGTTTAATACCATCACAGCTTTGTTAACATTAAACTTGTATTGCCCGACACATTTACCTTCAATATTCCAAACATTAACCACTTTAATCCTCCCAATAGCAGTGATGTGCAAAACTTCCTGAACCGGGTTAGGAAAGACGCACACCAAAGGCTGTAGGGTATTAATGCTACCTAAAATATTCTCATAAGCGGGTAAAATTAATTGGCCTTCCCAATTGGCCCCCTCATTATTATCTAAGTTAACGTTCTTTAAAGATAAATAAGCCCCTGCACCATCTGCTTCGATAGGCCAGGGAGCCTCATCTGAATACAAAACCTCATCTATTATATTTCCATAGCCGTCCAGCAATTGAACTTTTTCACTTTGATTCGATAAACTCCTAGTAAATTCATCGAAAGGAATAAATCCATACCTTTCTTCAAAAGAATTTGTCTCACTAGCTAAATATAAAGTGCTCTGGGGGGGCATAAATATGCCTTTTGGAAATTGATAGGTAAGCCCTAACTCTCCCAAATAAAGACCCGTAAGATCGACAGATGCATCACTCACATTGGTGATTTCAATGAACTCATAATCTCTTGAATCTTCATTCTCTTCAGCCGAAGGGTGATAATTAATTTTAGTGATCACAAGTGCCGGCTGCGTTACCGATGCACAAGACGTCGTTGATGTCAATTGACCGGATAGCCAAGTATTCCTATCACTGATAAAGCTCTTCAGGTCGCTGACTTGCTGATCAAATATACCCGTGGTCCCCCATAAAGCTTCTTGTCGATCTGCCGCTTCTGAAATATGAAGTACCGTTTCATTGATAAAGTCCATTACTTTCAGTGTATTTAGTGGCATCCCTGGATCAGTAAGTTCTTGCCACCTTTTATTTAAATAACATCTATAAACCGGGTCATCAAACAAATCTTTCCAAAATTTTGCCCCCATATTTTCCCCATCATCAAACTGCCATCCGTAAGTGAAACTTCGATCATACCCCCACATAAAAAGATCATTGCCATAAGTTAAATTGAAATCCCAAATCGGTCCTGCTCGTAATTTCCCATTACGGTCTTTATGAAAAAATGTACTGAATTGATAACCGTCGACATTAGCTGAAAACTCATTTAAAATCATGAAATCGATAAATGAAGGAACATCTATCACAGATGGATAGCCGTCTTCAACAGAACTGTTTTTATTGCTAGATGTATTTGCAAGACGCTCAAACACTCCTTTGATATATTCGTGCTGTACGGAGTTTATCTCTGTAGATTTTGGGTATTCATGGACAAAGCTGCTCCCCCATCCACCATAATTGGGCATACTCCAAGCTTCCAAATCTGCCCCCTCAATTTTATCTGTCTTAGTGATATAACCTCCAGTAAGATTGGGTAATGAAAGGTCCTCTGGTTGGATTTTCTTAATATTAATCCGGTTATTATCAGCCTTTAATTTCTCTTGAAAAAGATAGATTCCTTCATAATTCCCATTCAGCATCACTTCACAATATTGACCTCTCGAGGCATATTGACCTATTTGATTGGACAGTTGATAACTTAAATAATCTCTGATCAGCGAAGAGTCATAGGCAATCCCATTTAAAATCCAATCATTATCTTTGGGCATTCCTAAGATACTCACGTCCTCTTTCTGACCCAGGCTATCATAAGTAGTCAACGCATATTGCTTTTTAGGTAATATAGAAGATGAGGAACCACGAACCTCTATCTTTATAGCCCCTTTAAAATCTAAGTAATCCGGGTTATTTACATCCGAAATATCATTTCTTGAATCTACGCCCTTATCCACAATAATCATGTTTGCTGCGATTTTAGGTTCTGAAGGAATCGATAGATTATTCACGGTTTCTAGAACTACAATGGGCAAATTAGATGATTGAAAATCCACATAAATAGGCGCTGAAAACCAACTCGGTGTACTTCGATAAATATATTCCGTAGTATTGATTCCCAATGAAAGCACTGGTAAAGCCGTCATATCTGATGAAGTACTTGACTGATTGTGTACTTGCACAGCAATGATATTGGTTCCCTCCATCAAAAAATCGACATCGATATCAAAATATTCTGGTTTTTGACCGCTAGGTAATAACGCATTATGGTGCCCATCACTTAACTGATCAAAGCTTGGGGTAACTCCCGAAACCAAATCTCTTGCCATTTCTTTGCCATTGAGATACGCTACAAAGCCATCATCATAATCAATATCCAATCGCAACCCTTCGATCGCTTTAAGATCAATGATCTCAAAAGTTTTTCTCAAGTAAACTGAAATAGTATTTTCAGGAACTAAAGTAGCATCATCATCATCTCCGTAACCAAATCCAGAGATCCCTTGACTCCAATTTGAATCGTCAAAATCTAGCCGATTCCATAAAGCATTCGGTTGACTACTTGGTACCGTATAATACCAGTTATCCCCCGGCAGGACTACGCTCTCCCAATGATCTATTTGAGAAAAACAAAAAACAGGTATCAAGCTCACAAAAATTATTAAAAAACCTCTCATACTATTCTTTTACTGATTCTTTAGACCATTCGAACATAACGGAAAACTAAAATATCTCTTCTGACTTATTGACATGAGAACATTTAAAAGGACTCTTAAATGGGAAAATCCTAACATTCACTGGTATTGTTTCAAAATATGTCCTATTAAAAAAATCTAGGCTATTGACTTTCCCATGACCTTTGCGTAATTAGGCGTCATGCCAATGGCCATGTGCTGCTGACCATACTTTACCTGCGGGAGCCTGCCCCTCAGGTCGCATACTACCATTCTCTTCGCTTTTGTTGAACAATCCGTAGATTGCGGATATAAAAAGGACAATCAATACTCCAATCATCCAAAAAGTTTTGTTTCCCGGCCTACTGACCATCGTCTTGATTCCGTGGCAATTTTTGTACTTCTTGCCACTCCCACAGGGACAAACATCATTTCTCCCAACTTTTTTCATTTTCTTTATTTATGGGTTCAATTTACAAAAAAAATTACTCATGTAATAACGTTGTTTGTATTTAGAAAAGTATACTCCTTACTCTAATTAAAGGAAAATAGAACTCAAAATATTAGTAAGGCTATAATTCTAACCCTTTTGTGTTAATTCAGAACTAACCTATTCAGCATCTAAAAAAGGATAATTATAATCAGTCACTCCCATAAATGTTTCTTTTATCGTGCGCGCACTTACCCATCTCAATAAATTCATTTGAGCTCCAGCTTTATCATTGGTTCCAGAGCCTCTCCCTCCACCAAATGGCTGCTGCCCCACTACGGCTCCGGTAGGCTTATCATTGATGTAAAAATTACCAGCCGCATACTGTAAAATATCTGAAGACCGCTCGATAGCATATCTGTCTTTGCTAAATATTGCTCCCGTCAAAGCATAGGCTGAACTTTGATCGACGAGCGTAAGGGTAGCTTCAAATTCATCTTGAGGATACACATAGACAGAAACTACAGGTCCAAATATTTCTTCACACATCGTCTCGTAATGTGGATTCTTGGATAAGATCACGGTTGGTTCAATAAAATAACCCTTAGCACCGTCATAATTACCCCCCGCTATGATTTCAGCATCACTAGATGCTTTCACACGATCAATGTATTGAGTAATTTTTTCAAAGGATTTCTTATCAATCACCGCATTGATAAAATGCATGAAGTTTTCTGGAGAGCCCATTTTAATACCCTTCAAAGTATTTATTAAATGCTCTTGAACCTCCCTCCAAAGGTTATCTGGAATGTATACGCGTGAAGCTGCACTACATTTTTGCCCTTGATATTCAAAGGCTCCTCTGACGATAGCTGTTGAAACTTCTTGCACATCAGCTGAAGCATGGACCATAATAAAATCCTTACCTCCCGTCTCGCCAACAATTCGTGGATAACTATTATAAATATCTATATTTTGTCCAATGGTTTTCCAAAGATTTTTAAATACTTGTGTACTTCCTGTAAAATGTAATCCTGCAAATTCTGGATGGTTGAATACCACTTCTCCGGCAACGGGGCCATCGACGTAGATCATGTTAATCACTCCATCGGGCAATCCTGCAGCTTGAAAGACTTCCATGATGACTTGAGCGGAATAAATCTGTGCATAAGCAGGTTTCCACAAAATGGTATTTCCCATCATTGCTGGAGCAGTACATAAATTACCTGCAATGGATGTGAAATTGAATGGTGTTACTGCAAACACAAATCCTTCGAGGGGTCGATACTCCATGCGGTTCCAGACACCAGCAGAAGATTTAGGCTGCTGACTATAAATTTCTTCCATATAAGTGGCATTGAACTTCAAGAAGTCTATATACTCGCAAGCAGCATCTATTTCGGCTTGGTAAATATTTTTGGATTGGCCTAGCATGGTTGCTGCATTAATTTTAGCTCGGTAAGGTCCTGCTATCAAATCCGCTGCCTTTAGAAATATGGCCGCCCGATGCTCCCAGCTCAACTTCGCCCAAGATTCCTTAGCTGCCAACGCCGCTTCAATAGCGTCATGAACATGGCTGGCATCCCCCTCGTGGAAATGTCCTAAGACATGTTGATGATCATGAGGAGGACTCATTTTAACTTTTTTTCCGGTCCTGATTTTCTCAGATCCGATATACATAGGCACATCTATTTCCTGAGATTTTGCTTGTTTTAAAGCTTCCTTAACTGCCTGCTTTTCAGAGGAACCCTCAATGTAATTAAGCACAGGTTCATTTATAGGTTGGGGTATTTTGAAATTTCCGAACGACATTGTTTATTTGTTTACTTTCAATAGTTCAAATATAAGCAATCATCAACGATTTACAGGAAGAGTGCCGGAAGTTCAATCAAGTCATGAACTTGCCATTGCGAGGGTGCTTTGGATTCTTTTTGGGGATTGTACCAAACAGACCTCCATCCTGCATGATCAGCTCCTAATATATCTGTTTGCAGGTTATCCCCAATGATGACCATATCCCCTTGGATTCCTCCACAGTAATCAAGTGTAAAATCAAAAATCTCCTTAGCTGGCTTTCGATGACCTGAAGACTCAGAGGTCACCACCCACTTAAAGTAATGATCAATCTCACTGTATTTCAATTTGATATTCTGAGTATCATCAAAACCGTTGGTAATAATCCCTAATTCAAACTCTTTTGATAGTCTATCAAGTACTTTATGTGCATTGGGCATCAATACCTTCTTCCGAGGACATTCAATGATGAATTGATTTGATAATTTTTGAGCTAAGATAAGATCTGTATTTTTCACGGCATTCATAATGTAACTAAACCGATGATTTCGGATTTCAAACTTATCTATTTCCCCCACGTTATAGCGATGCCATAACTGGTCATTCTGTTGCTTAAATATTTGGGTAAAATGGGCTTCATCACTGAAAAATCGGTCAAGTTCGAAAGCACGATACATATCAAGCAATGTGGCTCGCGCATTGGTTTCGTAATCCCACAAAGTATGATCTAAATCAAAAAATAGCTTCTTCACGCTCTCAGTTCTTTCGCCTTGGCCCTATACGTGGCCAATTCTCTATTGGAATCCATAATAGCATAGAGCTCAAGATCTCTCAATAATTGCGGATCTTTTTGAAGAAAGACCATCATCTTACTCACGATTTCTATCACTTCCTCTTTGAGACTGTAAACCACCCATTGATCTAATTTATGCGACTTAACCAGACCCGCATTCTTTAAATAAGCGACATGCCTTGAGGTCTTTGTCTGGGTAAAGTCTAGAATAGAGACCAAATCCGAAATGGTGAGGCTTTTTGCTTCGAGCAGTAATTGAATGATTCGAACCCTTGCCTCCTCTGAAAAGGACTTAAATATCTGAGTTCCTATTAAAAGACTGAATTTTTTAAGCTTCAAAATTAATATTTTTTGACTAAGTTATCACAAAAGTCAACTTTTTGCGTTTAGTTCGTATGAATTTATTACTTTTTCATTCTTGAAAAAAATAAGCGTCCTCCTTGTTCTCTGTCTTGCCCTTTATTCTTTGACTTATGGTCAAATCAGGGAAATTACACCAAAGGTGATCCAATTTACTGGAGTCATCTTTGCGAATGATAGTGCATCTATTGTTCCGGGGGTTCACGTGTATGTCCCTCAAGGAGGACGTGGAACGACCACCAATCCATATGGATTTTTTTCGATGCCTGTCTTGGAAGGGGACAGTATTATATTCTCTGCAGTAGGCTTTGATAAAACCTACTACATTATTCCTTCTCATAAGGAACCCAATAGTTTGAAGTTGGTTGTCTATCTAAATGAAGATATTTTTTACTTGGAAGATGTAGCCATCTTTCCCTACCCCTCGGAAGCTACTTTTAAGGCAGGTATTTTGGCTACACGGTTACCTAATGAGTTTGATCAAAGTAACCTCAATGTCTGGATGAACAGTGAGAGTTATGCGAGAAATGTATCGCAATCAAGTCAACAGTGGCAATGCCAATTTCCGCAATGCCATGAATGAACAAATGAATTATAATCGGTATCAATATCAGCCTGCCGCCAATAATTATTTAAACCCCTTTGCTTGGTCGTCCTTTATTCGTTCTCTGAAGAAAAACTAAAGGGTTTGAATTTTTGACGCAACTCTCAAGGTTTCTTCCCACACACGAAATACATTTTGGGAGCAAATTTTTTCGATATCTTCATCGCTATACCCGCGCATTAATAACTCATAAATTAGGTTAGGATACATCGAGACATCTTTCAGTCCTTTAGGCAAGGAGTTTCCGACACCATCAAAATCTGAACCCAATCCCACATAATCAATTCCAGCAATGGCTACCACGTGATCAATGTGATCCGCAACGGTTTTGATTTCCTCAAAAGGGTCCATATCGATTAAATATTGAGCCGCATAGGCGACATAAGTTGAATCATTTTCTGACAAGCCTTCAGCCGCTCTATATTCATCTAAAGAGGTCTTGATTTCGGAAAATTGATCCTGAGAGGTTTTTGATAAAAATGAAGAACCAAAATTAATTTGGATGACACCTTCTTTTTCGGCTAAAAGCTTAATCATATCATCATTCATATTGCGCATAAAGCCTGGTGTAAACTTTCTACAAGAACTGTGAGATGCAATGACAGGGGCATGGGTCAAATTCATTACATCATAAAATGCCTTATCTGAAATATGAGAAACATCAATCATGATGCCCCATTTATTCATTTCCTGTACTACTTGTTCCCCAAATGGACTCAATCCATCCCAAGTATCTTCGCTGATATCATATGAAGAATCACAAATTTCATTATCTAGAGAGTGTGTCAACGTAATGTACCGGATGCCGCGATCAAAAAAATATTTCACATTGGCCAAATCCGATTCAATAGGCGCACCATTTTCCATACCTAAAGGGAGTGAAATAAGGGCCTTTTCAAAATTTTCTATTACTTCACTTGGTGTTCCTGCCAAGGCAAATAAATTTGGGAAGGCTTCCGGCAATCTACCTACCATGTCTATAAGAGAATCTGCAAAAGCTTTAGCCCCTCCTGATTTTTGAAGTGCTGCAGGAACGTATATCGACATAAAAGGAGCGTCTAGTCCTCCCATCTTGGCTTTGGGATAATCAAAATCTCCCATAGTTTTAATAGATACATTTTCAACCGAATTATGCGACATGAATCCTTTATTAGCCATGCGATAGGGTAAATCAATATGTCCATCGGTAATGATGAGTTTTTTACTTAATCGATGTGCCTGCTCTCGGAGTTCTAGCGCTTCATTATCTTGGCTTTTTTTTGACCCCTCTCCAGCGCAAGCAAATGAAAGGGCTATAAAAATAACCCCAATTTTATAAAATAATTTCATGGTTAAAAGTTAATCTTTTTTTAGAATAATTCAAACCAAAATAGCTTTAAGCCCACCTTTCTGCTAATTCGTAAAATTTTTATTTTTAAAAAATACCTGCCCACAGTAACTATTTCTTGAATACTAGAATGTTTTCTTTGAAATAAGTTAATAAATTTATGCTTGTTAAGAATATAAGCCCTTTAACTGATTGTTTGCCATGATGCCTTTAATGCCTGACCACATTCTCTCAATCTGGAACATGTATGGTAGTTATACCGCCATCTTATTGATTGCAGCTGGACTTTCACTCGTTTTGAGTCACTACTTAAAGCTTTTATTCACGACTGATAAAAAATCTCGATACGATTACATTAATAAGAATGAAATCAAACGTTTGTGGTTTTGCTTTTTGCTTTTTGCCATCGGAGCAACCCTACTGCTCAATACGTTATTCTACCCTACTACGTGGCTTTGGTTTTTTGTACGACTTTTCTTAAGCTCCATGATGGGCATCATCATAGGAGTAATTGTTCAAAATATGCTTAAGTTTTATTTCCCTTTCTACATTGAAAAGAGACTGAAAAAATTAAGATATTCACCAAGAATTTCCGCTGAGGGTAATGTCATGAAGTTATTAAGTGAAGAAGAAGAAGATGTCTATTTAGATGAGGGCATGCAGGCGGAAGAAAATGCCTATTCAGTAGATTATGATGTTTGGATTGATGAAAAAACTAAATTTACAAAAATTGAAAAATACAATGGTAGGCTTCATGCGTTAAAATGTGATAAATGTAATTATCAAACGCTGAAGGTCTCAAAAGAAGAGATTACACAGCCCGCAACCCTCAATGAAGAAGGTGAATTGATCAAATTTCTAAGTTGTGGATACTGCGGTCAAAAATCACGGAAATCTCACAGAATCGCAAAGCTTAATCCAAAAGTATCCGCCACAGATTAATTAAAGTAAACACTTGAACGCAATAAGAGTATTTTGAAAAGAACCCGGTAAACGCAATAATTCTTGATCAACAAGACCCTTTAAAGGAATTTCGAAAGGAATTTTACATCCCAAAAAAAAATAATTCGGAGGTCATTTATTTCTGTGGTAATTCTTTGGGATTACAGCCTAAAATCACTTCCTCCAAAATTGACCATGAGCTAAAAAAATGGGCACAAAAAGGGGTTGAAGGTCATTTTAATGAAGATCCATGGGTTTCACACCATCACAAGGGTAAAACAGCTATGTCCCATCTAGTGGGAGCCAAAACTCATGAAGTGGTCGCTATGAATAACTTGACCACAAATTTGCATCTTCTGCTGGCTTCTTTTTATCAACCCAAAAGGACGAGGAAAAAGGTGATCATCGAAAAAGGAGCCTTCCCCTCAGATTATTTCGCAGTTACCTCTCATATGAAGCAAAAAGGTATCTCGCCAGAGGACCACCTCATCGAAATTAGCCCTGATGAAAATGGTTATTTCTCTACTGAAAAAATTTGCCATTCCATTTTAACTACTGGAGACGCGCTGGCGTTGGTGATGCTACCCGGTATTCAGTATTATAGTGGCCAATTTTTGGACCTAAAATCTATTACACATGCGGCCCATAAAGTCGGTGCCTATGCCGGATTTGATCTTGCACATGCCGTGGGGAATATTCCCATGACCCTCCATGAAGATCAAGTTGATTTTGCGGCTTGGTGCAGCTACAAATATTTGAACTCTGGACCAGGAAATGTTTCAGGAGTATTCATACATGAAAAACATGGGAATAATCCTGATTTCCCAAGATTAGCAGGTTGGTGGGGACAAAACGAAACCATTCGTTTCAAAATGGAAAATGATTTTGATCCTATACCTGGGATCGACGGCTGGATGCTCAGCAATGCCAATATTATTTCCTCTGTAGCTCATTTGGCTTCTCTGGATATTTTTGAAAAAGCCAATATTCACGAACTTCGCAAGAAAAGTATTTTGTTAACGAGGTATTTGGAATATTTGCTAGTAAATAATGAGGCGATCAAGCCGCATATCAACATTTTGACTCCAAAAAACGAATCAGAACGAGGTTGTCAATTATCGCTCTATTTTTACGATCAAGGAAGATTGGCCTTCGACCACCTTACAAAAAATGGGGTAGTCCTGGACTGGCGTGAACCCAACGTGATTAGAGTGGCTCCTGTGCCTTTGTACAACTCCTTTGAAGAAGTTGAAAAGTTTGTCATTCTTTTAGGGCAAGTTTTTGATTGAACGGATCCGTTCAAGATTTTTAGGCAATTTCGATCTCCAATATTTTTACCGCTGCTTGATAAATACCTTGAGGGTCAAATCCACAATCTTTATGTAATTCTAGCTGAGTTCCATGCTCTACAATTCGATCGGGAATTCCCAATCTCTCTAGTTTTGCTTTATAACCATGGTCCACCATAAACTCAGCTACTGCGCTTCCAAACCCACCCATAAGACAACCATCTTCAATCGTGATCACATGATCATACGATTTAAATACTTCATGCAATAAATCTGTATCTAAGGGCTTGACGAAACGCATATCGTACAAAGCGGCAGTCACACCTATTTTCTCCAATTCTTTATGAGCCGTCAGTGCATAATTTCCTACCGTACCAAAAGTAAGTAGGGCAATATCTCTTCCCTCTTTTATCCTACGACCCTTTCCCACTTCAATTTTAGCAAAAGGAGTTTTCCAATCGACTAAAACCCCTTTACCCCTTGGGTACCGGATACAAAAAGGACGTCCTTTCTGCATGGCAGTATACATCAAATTTCTAAGTTCAGATTCATCCATGGGTGCAGAAACTATCAGGTTAGGTATGCACCTCATGAAGGCGATATCATAGGCACCGTGATGCGTAGGACCATCTGCTCCAGCAAAACCTGCTCGATCTAGACAAAATATCACATGTAAATTTTGAACACAAACATCGTGAATCACCTGATCATATGCTCGCTGCATGAATGTTGAATAAATATTACAAAAGGGTATCGAACCTTGTGTGGCTAAACCCGCAGAAAAGGTAACGGCGTGCTGCTCGGCAATACCCACATCAAATGACCGCTCAGGATATGCCTCCATCATAATATTCATAGAGGATCCTGAAGGCATGGCAGGGGTAATTCCCATGATTTTTGAATTCTCATCTGCCAATTCTACTAGAGTATGGCCAAATACATCTTGATATTTGGGGGGCTGTGGGTTCAAGGAAGAAGTTTTATGAATCTGTCCCGAAATTTTGTCAAAAGTACCCGGAGCGTGCCATTTGGTTTGATTCTTTTCTGCCGCGTCGTACCCTTTACCTTTCTTCGTGATACAATGTAAAATTTTTGGACCTGGGATCTGTTTGAGATCATTGAAGACATGCACCAAATGGTTCACATCATGCCCATCTACCGGTCCAAAATATCTGAGATTGAAAGACTCAAATAGATTACTTTCTTTGAGTAGAAAAGTCTTTATGCTGTTTTCTACACCGGCTACGAGCTCCTGCGCATTGGGACCAAACTTACTGACTTTTCCTAAAATTTTCCATGTCTCATCACGAACTTTATTGTAAATCTGAGAAGTACTAATGTCCGTAAGATACTCTTTCAAAGCCCCCACATTGGGATCGATGGACATGCAATTATCATTCAATACAATAATGAGATTAGAGTTAGAGACACCTGCATGGTTCATGGCCTCAAAAGCCATTCCTCCGGTCATGGCTCCATCTCCTATAACCGCAATATGCTGTCGATCCTTTCCTTCTGCCTGATTGGCTATGGACATCCCTAGCGCTGCGGATATACTCGTTGAAGAATGCCCGACCCCAAAGGCATCAAATTTACTTTCATCTCGTTTAGGGAATCCAGACAATCCACCATAGACACGATTAGAATAGAAATGGGATTTTCTTCCCGTTAATATTTTGTGCCCATAAGCCTGATGTCCCACATCCCATACCAGCTGATCTATTGGAGTATTAAATACATAATGTAGGGCTACTGTCAATTCAACCACACCCAAACTGGCTCCAAAATGTCCACCATAGGTAGCGACATGATCAACAATGTAATTCCTCAATTCCTCACTAAATTGAGGCAGTTGTTGTGTCTCTAATTTCCGTAAATCTGCAGGATGATCTACGTTTGATAAAAGGGGGCCCTGTTTGATTTGCATGGGTGATTATCTTATTGACAAAAGTCTTATTTACAATCTAATGAACTCTTTAGTTATTTACAAAAATAATCTTTTTTTGGTTCTCCAAATCATGCATCTTTGCTTAAGCTGATGACTGATTCCATAATTGACGATCCACGCACAAAATTTGAAATTAAACTCCCTCTTTTCGAAGGACCCTTTGATCTTCTTCTTTTTTTTATTGAACGTGATGAATTAGATATTTACGACATTCCAATTGCAACCATTGTCCGTGATTTTCTTGATTATCTGCATCAAATGAAAAAAATGAATGTTGAGGTGGCCAGTGAATTTATTTTGGTAGCGGCTACCCTGATGCGCATCAAAGCAAAAATGTTAATTCCCAGACCTGTTTTAGATGAATCAGGCAATGAAATTGATCCTCGAGAGGAATTGGTCAAACACCTTTTGGAATATAAAAAATATAAATCTGTTCTTGAGCAACTCTCTAACTTAGAAGCCACGCGTTTCCAAAGAGAAAACCGTGGCAATCTAGCGATAGAGATTAAAAAAATTGCCGCTTTAGTAAATGTTGATGCCGAAGTTCAAGATTTAGGTCTTTACAAGCTGATGAAAGTATTTCACAAAGTTGTGAATCGCTATGAACTACAAAAAAATAAACCTACCCACGAGGTTATTCCTTATCCCTACACCATTGAAAGTCAAAAAGAAGTCTTGATTCAAAAGCTTTATGTAAGTAAAAATCAGCGGATCTCCTTTGAAGAATTGTTGGCCGAAAAACCGGAAAAAATTCTCGCAATTTTTAACTTTTTGGCCGTCTTAGAATTACTTCAACTCAAAAAAATAATACTGCACCTCGGTGAAGGTTTTAATAACTTTTGGATGGAGCCCAAGATGAGTAGTCCTTAAAAGCCACAGCCCTACTTCGTTCAAGGCTGCTTCTTTTTGATTTATTTCATTTTTTCTAAATTTGAAAAAAAGAAATCTCCCTCAATCAACGCATTTTCATTTGAGTCAGATCCGTGAATGGCATTTGCCGAAATAGAAGTAGCAAATAGTTTGCGTATGGTTTCTTCAGCTGCTTCGACTGGATTGGTCGCCCCTATGAGTGCTCGAAAATCTTCTACCGCATTTTCTTTCTCCAATATCATGGGAATAATGGGCCCTCCAGACATGTAAACTATCAAGTCATTATAGAAAGGTCGATCTTTATGAATTTCGTAAAACTGCCCCGCTTGAGCGGCTGTGAGCTGCGTCAATTTCATTGCGCTAACTACGAATCCGTGCGCTTCAATTATCTTTATAATTGCCCCGGAGTTACCGGCTGCTACCGCGTCAGGTTTGATGATTGTAAAGGTCTTTGTCGCTCCCATTTTTCCTTAATACAAAGTATAAGTTTTTTAGAGTGACAAAAGTAGGTATTTTAAACAAATAGTCTACTCAAATTAAAAGTTTTGTGTTTAACCTTAATTCTTATGATTTTTGCTTCTTTAAAATTGATAAAAAAATAATTAATGAAGCCCATTACTGATTTAATTCCCATTTTAGAAGATTTCCATAAAATCATCATCACCACGCACGCAAGTCCTGATGCTGATGCCCTTGGATCCTCTCTTGGGCTTCTTCATTTTCTAAAGGCAAGGGGTCATGAGGTTCAGGTAATCACACCCACAGATTATCCTAATTTTATTTCTTGGCTCCCAGGCAACGATCAGGTTCTTGAGTTCAACTCAGCAGATGATGATTTAATTCTTGAGATGATTCAATCCTGTGCCTTGATATTTTGTTTGGACTTTTCAGGGCTCAAAAGAATCAAAGGTCTCGCGGATGCGGTAGCCTCGTCGCCCGCGTTAAAAGTCATGATCGATCATCATCTAGATCCTGAGGATTTTGATGACTACCGACTTTGGGATACTTCTGCAGCAGCAACTGCCGAATTAATTTATGATTTTATCCTATCAGTTGACGGAAAAAAAGCCATCACTGCAGATATAGCAAACTGTCTCTATGCGGGTATTATGACTGACACTGGCTCATTTAGGCATGGCAACACTACCTCTAAAGTACATCGAACGGTAGCAGAATTAATTGATTTGGGGGCAAATATTAATCAAGTAAGTCGTTCCATTTACGATACCAATACCATCAACCGATTACGATTTATTGGTTTTTCACTGCTTGAAAAGCTCATCGTTGATCAGAAAAAAAACATTGCGTATTTCTCAATCTCAGAAAAAGATATTCAGCAGTTCGATTTAGAAAAAGGAGATACTGAGGGTTTGGTAAACTATGCCCTATCCATCAAGGGAATTGTCATGGCTACCATTATCAAAGAAGGTCCTGGAGAAGTTAAATTATCTTTTCGATCTGCCGGGGATTTTGCCGTAAATAAATTTGCAAGCGATCACTTCGAAGGGGGAGGTCATAAAAATGCTTCAGGAGGTATTTCATACCTTTCTCTGGAAGATACCGTTGAAAAATTTGAATTGGTGACCCTTGATTTTAAAGAAAAATATAGATCAACTCAGGTTTAATAAATATGCTTTTTCCAAAAAAATACTTATTTGACAACCGCTTAAAATGCACTTCATAATACGTATTTTAATTAAATAAAAACGAAACAATTGATCATCTAATCCGAGACGTTGCATTAATTTGCTGACCGAAGGTGGAAAGGAAAAATAATCACCGCAAAGAATTACGTGTCGATAACATAAAAGTCAATAATTTTTAACTCATTCATGTCTAAATCTAATAATATGAACGCTGCCAAAACTTATCGATGGATTGAATCCCTGTTGACACTTTGCCTCATTTCTTTAATCTCAGTCTTCATTTCTTGTGAGGAATATGAAGCTATTGAAACCATTAATTATCAAGAAATATGGGAATCCGACAGCCTAACTATAGATAACTACATAAAGGAAAATGGCCTTTATCCAGTTTTTACAACGGCTTCAGGAGCGAGGTATGCGATCCAAAGTATTGGAGAGGGCGACAGTATAAATTATAATGATCTCGTTACCATAAATTACACCGCATACGACGCAGACGGAGTAGTTTTTAAATCAACCATTATTCCGGATTCCTCTGAATATTACATTTATCCGGTTTTTAATCCTTTAACTTTTACTTATACCTCTTCAGGTTGGACACTAGAGTATACCTCCTTATTTGTCACTCTTCAAGGCAATGGTTTGTCTGAAGCCATATCGGCAGCACTCGTCAACATTAAAACTGGAGGTCAAGTTGTGATATTGTTGCCGTCTGCCTTAGGCTTTGGCGCTTCAAGTGATCCTTCTAATATCATCTCGCCCTATTCCGTCCTCAGATATGAAATTTCCCCTCTTTATGTCCGTTAATGGAACTTATTTTTGCTACATACAATCCGCATAAATTAAGTGAAATCCGTGATGCATTGGGACCTAGCTACAAGATCCAAGGCTTAGTTGATCTCAATGAAAAGGAAATTCCAGAAACAGGTAGTACTCTAGAGGCAAACTCGCTCATAAAGGCTAATTATATTTTTAACAAATATCAAAAAGCTTGTTTTTCGGATGATACAGGTTTGGAAGTATCTGTCCTCAACAACGAACCTGGCGTATTTTCTGCGCGATATGCTGGAACGGGAAATAGTATAGACAACATCGATTTATTATTGGCCAATCTCATCGATCAAAAAAACAGGAAGGCTCAATTTAAAACCATCATAACTTATTTGGATGAAAACGGTATAAAATTTGTTTTTGAAGGGGTCGTTCACGGAGAAATAGTCTTGGAAAAAGAAGGTATTGAAGGATTTGGTTATGATCCCATCTTTCAACCAAATGGCTTTAAGGAAACTTTTGCTCAAATGTCATTGTCTCAAAAAAACGAAATCTCTCATAGAGGTATCGCTATTAAAAAATTACTTGCGCATTTGGCATTAAGATGATCCCTCAACTGATCATAGGTGTTTCTGGTGGGAGTGGTTCGGGGAAAACCTTCTTTGCCAATCAATTAACTCAGCATTTTTCGAAACATCAAATAAGTCAGGTTTCTTTAGATAATTATTATTTGCCTTTGGACGCTCAAGTCAAAGACGACCAAGGTGTTAAAAACTTTGACCTCCCTGAGGCTATTGATCATCATCGACTCTGTTCTGACCTCATCAAACTAACATCAGGGAAATCCATTGAAATGAAGGAGTATCAATTCAATCAAAAAGAAGTTGCAGCCAAAACACTGATCATTCAACCCTCTCCTGTTATTATAGTTGAAGGTTTATTTACCTTTTATTATCCCCAATTATCAAAATTATTAGATCTCAAAGTTTTTTTAGAGGCTCCAGAGGGTGTGATGCTCAAAAGAAGAATAGCCCGGGATTCACATCATAGAGGATATGGATTAAATGAGGTCATGTATCAATTTGAAAAACATGCCCTGCCCGCTTATAAAAAGTATATTTTACCCTTGAAAAATGAGGCAAACTTGCTCATTTCAGATCAATACGGATTTGATAAATCCCTCGCTTTAATTTGTGATGAGATCAAGCAACATTTAAAAATAGTATCTAGACAATAAATTTCTTAACTTTGTCCAGTATTATGAAAAGAGCATATAACATATGGATCTATAAGACTGCCATTGTTGCGGTGATGGTTCTGTCATTGACCTCTTCTATGGCTTTTGTGCCGCAGATGGAACAAAGGGTCATGGCCCCTTGCGCGTCTTCAGACAATCAAGACAATGATATAAGTACGCTAGCCATTTCAGTATATACAGCAAATCAATCTCCTACAGCGGCCCTCAATTTTAAATTTTCTAATGAATTTATCCATCTTTTTTTAGGCCTTGAAGAATGCAAATGTGTCAGTCTATTATTAAACCAATTTGACCTTTTCCTTTCTAAGCATTTTCTGGTCCTAGTCCAGCGTATTATTTCCCCTAATGCCCCTTAGGGTACTGTATAGAACACTCACCTATTCAAATTTAAATTCTTCAATTACTTTTTTTAATACTTAACAATTATGAAAAATAAAGGTTTTATAGTCTTTTTGACAGTTATTATATCTCTTTTGTGTATTTACTACCTCTCTTTTACGTTCGTAGCTCAAGGCGTCCAACAAGAAGCCACTGACCAAGCTACAGATCCTTCGGGGACTGTGAATTTCACAGAAAAACAACGGTATTTAGATTCGGTTTGGAATACCCCTATTTACTCGCTTTTGGGTCAAGATTACACCTATCAAGACATCAAGGAAACAGAACTAAATCTTGGACTTGATTTGCAAGGGGGCATGCATGTAACACTAGAAGTTTCTCCAGTTGATATCCTCAAGGGATTGAGTGATAACAACCAAGATCCAAATTATTTAGAGGCCATCAATACAGCTGAAAAAAATATTCGAGGTACACAGCTCAACTTTTTAGATGAATTTTATGTTCGCTACAAACAATTAGAATCTGAAAAAACATTGGCTTACATTTTTTCTAACGCCTCCAATAGAGGACGTATCAATTTGAATTCTACAGATGACGAAGTTTTGGAAATCATTGGTACAGAAATCGATGGTGCCATCGATCGGTCATTCAATATACTAAGAACCCGAATTGATAGATTTGGAACTTCTCAACCTAACATTCAAAAATTACAAGGTTCGGGAAGAATCCAAATAGAATTGCCTGGTGTCGATAATCCAGAGCGTGTGAGAAAGCTACTCCAGGGCGTCGCAAAATTAGAGTTTTGGGAGGTTTATGAAATCAATGAACTAACTCCTATCCTACAAAGCATAAACGATATTGCAGTAAAAGAAATTGCTTTTACTGCAACGCTTGATGATGACTCACAAGCCGTTGACCCTTCCGCTTTGGAGGATCTTTCCACCTTATTATCGGATAATGATGATACTACGGCAAGTAATACCGCTGATCCCGCCACCGCTTTAAATCAAGAAGCTGACACGGCCCTTGCTTCTTTAGATACAATCAAAAATAATCAGGTATCTCCTATCTTCAGCTTACTGCAAGCCCAATATGGTCTGGTTTATAAAATAAAGGATACCTCTAAAATCAATAGAATTCTTCAACATCCTAGTGTTCTGGCTGTCATTCCCTCGACAGTTAAATTTCTGTGGCTTGTCAAAAAAATTGATACGCAAGATGCCCTCGATCCCGTTGAACTTCTTGAACTGTATGCCATCAAAAAATCAAGAAACGGCAAAGCTCCACTGACCGGCGAGTCTATTATAGACGCCCGTCAGGATCTCGATGAGAGATCAAGGCCTGCTGTTTCAATGCAAATGGATGCTATCGGTGCGAAAGCTTGGAAGCGTCTCACAGGTAATAATATAGGTAAAAGAATTGCCATTGTATTGGATGATTTTGTGTACTCAGCACCTACCGTTCAAGGAGAAATCCCGAATGGAAATTCATCCATCTCAGGTAATTTTACTATCGATGAGGCTCAAGATTTGGCAAATATTCTTAAGGCAGGTGCCCTACCTGCACCCACTACGATTGTCGAAGATGTCGTCATCGGACCAACGCTTGGTAAATCCGCTCGTGCACAGGGCATCAATTCAATGCTGGCTGGTTTGGCCATTGTTATAGTGTTCATGGTTTTTTATTATTCAAAAGGTGGATTAATTGCCAATCTTGCCTTGTTTTTGAATGTCTTTTTCATTCTAGGTATTTTGGCTCAATTAAATGCCTCATTGACCTTGCCTGGTGTTGCAGGAATTGTATTGACCATCGGTATGTCAATCGATGCAAACGTATTAATCTTTGAAAGAATCAAGGAAGAATTACGATTAGGGTCCGGGTTAAAACAGGCCATTAGCTCGGGTTATAAGAAAGCCTATTCTTCCATCATAGATGCCAACGTCACTACCATGATTGTGGGATTCATTCTTTATACGCTCGGACAAGGACCTGTCAAAGGTTTTGCCATTACGCTGATCATTGGTATTATTTGCTCTTTCTTTTCTGCCGTATTCATTACGCGGGTAGTCATTGAATGGTTTTCTAAAAAAGGAGATCAATCTAACATCAGCTTTGCAAATAAAATATCAATGAACAGTTTGACTCATTTTCATTTTGATTTTCTAAGCAAAAGAAAAATAGCTTATATTTTCAGTGGTACTTTCATTAGTGTAGGGGTACTTGCCATGATCTTTAATGGCCTATCTATGGGGGTAGATTTTAAAGGAGGTCGGTCTTATGTTGTCTCCTTTGATCAAGCTATGGAAACGTCCATGCTCAAGACTCATCTCACTGAAAGTTTTGATGGACAAGGAACTGAAGTAAAGACTTTTGGATCAGATAAAATTATCAAAATCACGACCAGCTATTTAACGGATGACGATACAGACCTTGCGGATGAAATTGTTAAATCAACCTTGATTTCAGGACTAGAAGCTACTACAGGTCAAACCTACATTGCCAATGATGCAGCAGTCGATGCCACCCATTTTTCAATTGGTAGCTCTTCTAAAGTAGGTGCCACTATCGCAGATGATATCAAAAACTCATCTTATAAATCTGCAGTGATTGCATTGATTTGTATTTTCCTTTACATTTTGGTGAGATTTAGGAAATGGCAGTTTGGTATTGGTGCTATTGTAGCCCTTTTTCATGATGCTTTATTCGTTATCTCATCCTTTGCCATCGCAAATCTCTTGGGTATTTCGTTTGAGGTAGATCAAGTTTTTGTTGCTGCCATACTTACCATTATTGGATATTCAATCAATGATACGGTAGTAGTCTTTGATAGAATCCGGGAAAATTTGGGCATCAAGTCAGGTTCTGAAATCTATCAAGTATTTAATGAATCTTTAAGCAATACCATCAGTAGAACTTTCATTACTTCATTAACTACGTTAATTGTTGTGATCATTCTTTTCTTATTTGGTGGAGAAGTACTTAAAGGCTTCTCATTTGCGCTTTTAGTCGGTATAATTATTGGTACATATTCATCGCTATTTATTGCTACTCCAGTAGCCTTAGATTTAACTTTAAAGAGTAAATCTTAATAGCATAAACTGATAATAGAAAAAAGTCAAGGCGCAGGAAACCTTGACTTTTTTCTATTAATTATATAATGCGTAATTTTATCTTGTAGTAAACAGTTTAATGAATCAAAAATTTCCTGATCGGTCACTTCTTTATTTATTGATAGTCTTTATAGGCTTTGCGGCCCTATTTGGTATTGATTTCATGGGCGACCCTCAACCTCCCGAGGAAACGTTAGTCGCCTACAATGAACCCACTTATTTGCCAACGAATTACATCCGCTATGACACGCTGGTAATCAAAGAAAAAAAAGAGGAAGGAAAGGGGAAAAAAGTAATTGATACACTCAATGTTGCTTTTAAGGAAACTCCCTTACCCATGACTCCTATTGAAGAGAAGCGAACAGAGCAACCCAAACAGCAGAAAATATTGATGACTCCTGCGGATTCGATATTCTTTGATTATTTATTTGACAATTATAAAAACAGCAAAATTAATAACCTTCGATCCAACCAATTACGATCTGATGTTGTTGTTCAATACTACAATCGTAAGGATAAGGTTAAACAATCCGTGACATTAACTCAACTGGGCTTTGAAATACATAATAAATATACTAATAATTCAAAGGAGGTCGCTAATGTTCTTCGATTTGGAGAAGATGTTTCACTAGAAGATATTCAAATAGTCGCTTATGTCTTATTGAGCCAAGGTATCCCATTAAGGCAAATCGTTCCCTCCAGTTATCACAGCGATTGGAAACCCCATGCAATAGAAATTGGAGTTGATGCTTTAATTGAGAAATTTCCTGTGTTAACTTTTAAAAAAATTCGAAATTTTGAACGCCCTGGATCTGCATTCTAAATGATCTATTGTTTAAATCATGACAGACTCCCAAAGTTTAATGATTACGATAAATTATATCTCTCATTTTCCTTTTTAATTATCTAGTGCCTTATTTTATATTAGAACCTGAAATCATGATTATTTTAGACCTCTTGGTTACTTATAAGGAGCTATCTAAAATATTACTTAATAGAATTAATTAGTATCAAATAACAAAATGACTAAATCAAGCTCTTCCTTTTTTAATCTGATCTGTAACCTCATCATCCCCACGATTATATTGACTAAGTTCAGTTCAGAAAGTACACTAGGCTCATTTTATGGTTTATTAATTGCCTTAAGTTTTCCCATATTTTATGGACTTTCAGAATTGTATTTTAATAAGAAAATTAACTTTTTTTCTGTCTTGGGACTCATTAGCGTATTACTTACTGGTGGCATAGGTATATTTCAGTTTTCTGCCAGTTGGTTGGCCGTAAAAGAAGCCTTTATCCCTGGTGTTATTGGCGTTGCTGTGGTTATCTCTACTTACACAAAGTATCCATTACTTAAATTGTTTTTTGAAGAAACTTTAAATATTGAGGGACTGAGAGAAAAACTCACGCCCTCTGAAAACGAATGGTTTAATACAAGATTCAAATTTAGTTCACTCCTTTTAGGAGGTACTTTTTTTATTTCCTCTTTTCTTAATTTTTACTTGGCCACATGGATTGTTGTGAGTGATCCCGGTACAGAAGCCTTTAATCAGGAGCTCGGAATGATGAACTTATTAAGTTTACCCATTATTGCACTCCCTATGATGATTATTCTTATAGTCATCATGTGGTATTTGCTTAATGAGACTTTAAAAAAAGTAGAATTAACCTGGGAAGAATTTTTAACTCCAAAGACAGCTGAGGCGCTTGATCCATAAATTGCCCTCATCATCGCTAGATTTAGATCCTAAATCTTCTTTTTGCGACTTAAAAAACGAATGATCCCCTTTTGCATGAATTAATGGAACCATTGGAAGTGGTTCCTATCTTTTTCTGTAGTAGCTAATACTGTGAGAAGATGAATCAAATTTGATTCTTTAAAGCTACATGGATGGCCTATTCAAGAAATATAAATTATTTGATGGTAACTCATTTATGAAAAATTCATGAACTTTAAGCTCATGAACCAATCCTTTGCCCATATTACACTCCTCGTAAGAGACTATGATGAAGCGATTGCCTTTTATACAAAAAAACTTAATTTTAGATTAATTGATGATATCCAATTATCCACTTCAAAGAGATGGGTCAGAGTACGCCCACCGGGCCGATCAGATTGTTCCTTACTCTTTGCCAAGGCAAAAAATGATGCTCAAAAGGCTCGGATAGGTGATCAGACTGGTGGTCGAGTAATTTTATTTTTACATACCGATAATTTTGATCGTGATTATGCTCATCTCCAGAAACAGAACATCAAAATTATTAAAAATGCAAAAATAACCCCCCATGGTAAAGTCGCCGTATTTGCTGATTTATATGGCAATCTTATCGATCTTGTTGAACCTCCCTCTTAATTCCACTAATGATGAAATCCCTTGACGCTTTAGAAAAAATTGCCAAGCAGCTAGATCCCAATAGGGAGGAACGTCGATACATTAGGACGCTCATCATCCAGCATACTGAAAAATTTCTTGAGAAATTACCTAATGAAAAGGCCTACTCCAATCCAGATAAAAGTAATACTTCATGGGATGAGGACTTTATCGAGGAAGGATCTGACCCTTCTCAAGTCGTTAGGCTTACCTCGCGTCAAATAGATCATGATGGAATTAATGCCGCTTCAGGCTTTGATATGGCTTATATTCCTGGTGGTGGTGTTTATACCTCCGCCTTGGCAGATTATTGGTCGGACATAACCAATTTATATTCAGGTGTTTTTTTTGCAAATCCTGGTGCGGTACGCTTAGAAAACCAAATCATTTCATGGCTTTTCTCCTTAGTTAGCTATCCAAAAACAGCTTGTGGAAATCTAACTTCAGGTGGAAGTATTGCTAATTTAACTGCCATAATTACCGCACGCGAAGTCACTCAGCTAAAAGCCAAAGATCATGCCCATTGCGTAATTTATTTGGGTAAACAAACCCATCACTGTGTGACTAAAGCATTAAAAATGGCAGGTTTAGGAGAGGTTATTCTCCGTTATATAGAACTTGATAATGGCTACCGGATGATCCCCGCTCAATTAGAGAAACAAATTAAGCAAGACCAACTTAATGGATGTATCCCATGGATGATTGTGGCGTCAGCTGGGACTACGGATACAGGCGCCGTTGACCCTCTTGAAGCCATTGGATCCATTGCTCTAAAAAATAAAATTTGGTACCATGTTGATGCGGCTTATGGAGGGTTTTTTTTATTAACTTCAACAGGAAAAAAATTATTAAAGGGTATTGAAGCTGCAGATTCAATAGTCTTAGACCCTCATAAGAGTCTCTTCCTCCCTTACGGCTCAGGGGTTATCTTGATCAAAAATGGAGCGGGTATGAAAAAGACTTTCAATGATACGGCGGCTTATTTTCAAGATTTCGAACCCATTGATATGAATACATCTCCTGCCGATGTATCCATCGAATTGACCAGACCCTTTAGAGGATTAAGGATGTGGTTACCCCTGAAAATCCATGGTCTCGCTCCTTTTAGAGCTGCTTTAAATGAAAAATTAATTCTTTCAAAATATTTTTATAAACAAATATTAACGTTTGGATTTCAATCGAGTGGCCCTCCTGAACTCACCATTACTACCTTTTGGTACCCTATGGATAGGGGTGAGAATAATGACTTTAACAAAGAGTTAATTCAAAATATTCAGCAAGAGGGTAAGATTTTTCTATCCAGTACGATGATTGAAAACCGATTTGTTATTCGGTTGTGTGTCCTCGTTTTTAGAACACATAAAAGAGAAATTGACATCGCCCTAAAAAATATCGTCCAGCATAAAGATGAATTACTAAAAACTTGGCCCTAATCGAAATCTATTTAAGATACATATTTCTGACAAAACTTAAATTTTAATAATCTTGTCCTCTATAAAATTTGTATTTATTATGAAAAATGTAAAACTACCATGCCTTCAATGCTTACCGTAAGCTGGCTTTTGCTTTACATTTTGAATTTCTGAAGTCCGAAACTTGTCATTTATGAACCTAATTACTGACCAATTAAATCAAATATCCACAGATGTAGATCATTATATTCCAGGCCACTGCATAAATTACGTAGTTTTCGGTTTTGAGGATCAAAAAATCAAAGTATAAATTCTGAAATTAAAAGGAATAAACCTGTGGCCCCTTACCGGAGGCTTTATTCTGAAAAATTAAAATTTAGATGAGACTGCCAAATCAATATTAAAACAATGCGTGAGCTTTGAAGATGTTTTTTTAAGTCAATTTCATACCTTTGGAAAACTGGGTAGACAAAATTTAGATTCCCTTCAGGAACTCATCGGCGATCAAAATAGAAAACTCCTGGCTTAGTTGGGTCAAAGATTCATCGCCACCTGCTATTTTGCATTGCTAAATATAAAATCTGTCATACCTCAACCTGACCCAATGAGCGATCAATATAAATGGGTAGACCTAAATAATCTACCACCCTTTTATGCCGATCATAAAGAAATCATTCATAAAGCATTTAACCATATTCGTATCCAATTAAATTACTTGTCTTTACTTACCCAAATTTTTTACCATGACCGATTTACAATCTCTATATGAGTCTGTTTTAATTAAAAAATTAGATCGTAGAAATTTTCAAAAAAAATGTTGAAATTAGGTATTTTTGAACGTCATAAAAAAATAACTGGAGAAGCGCACCGAGCACCCTTCTTATATAGTTTTAATTTGATTACCTAAAACAAACTACTGAAAGAAGGCATCGGTTTTATTTAAGACTCAACACTTTAATTTAAAAAATCTCAATAATATGAAAATCTTATCCATAGTTTTAACAATAATCTTAAATGGTACATTGGTCCAATGCAGTTCCGCACCGGAAAATACCTCCGCCAACGAAAAAATTATTACTCAAGTTATACAAAAATCAATCGTAGTTTACGGCAGTCGTCAATGCCCACATTGCGTTAATTTTAAGTCAAAATTAGACTCTATTGGGTTAGAGTATACTTTTCATGATATTGATGTAAGTGATCAATATGCCCTTGAAATGGTAGCAAGAGTAAAAGCTTCTGGTCATACTGAAGGAATCAGTATCCCTGTGGTAGTTGTGAATGATCAACAATTATTTATTGCACCCCACATCAGTAAAGTACTGGCTGCCTTGGATTGATTTTTTTTTGAAGACTGTACCTTAAAGCAAAACCAAAGATAAAAGACTGCTTCACTGCGGGAATGAAAGAAATCCCCGCGTTAGGAACGATCAGAGCTTTCAGTTCATAATCTAGTTGATCGAAATACAAAGAGCGTTTATAGATTAAAGCAAAGGCCATAAACTGTAAATCCATATAGTCATCTTGAAAAAAATTTCCATCTTCATAAACTTCTATCAGCCTACCAACAAAGCCTTTACTTGTGTTAAAAATAGACAATCCTACTCCGAACTGATTGCGTTCATTGAGCCTATTAAAAATGGCCCATTGGTGATCGTGATAAAATGTCTTGATTTTTTGGTCAAAAGAAATTTCTCTTAAATATCCATATCGAAAGGTGGGCGTATAGGTTAAGCTAAAAAAATTTGAAAGTTCAATCGCAATTTCTGGACTCAGACCCATCGCAGAATAGGTTTTATTCATATGTGCTTCGGAGGAATAATAATCGACCACGCGATCATCCTTCTTATGAAACAATAAAAATTGTCCCGCAATCCCTATTCCAAAATTGATTTTAATCTTTCGATCAACATTATTTTTTAAGGGCCTTTTTTCCTGACCGTAAAGTAGCTGTTGACTACAAGAAATAGCAAGGATAAATAGGATTTTAATCCAACCGGATCGGCATCCCATTAAAGATATTCTCATGCTCCTTTAACATTAATTTCTGCTAATAGATTTCACCAAATACATTAAAACTGAATAAATCTGCCATTTACGCTCCAATAAGACATAATATAAACCTAAATCAATTGACAGATACATCATCTAAATTAATAAACTCAATATTTTGGTCCTCATTGAGAGTCACTCCAATGATCGACTCTCTACTCAAATTCCCTTGCAGGACTTCTCTTGATAATGGATTTAATAAGGCATTTTGTAATGTTCGTTTCAATGGACGTGCACCAAGTTGTGGATCAAATACTTTTTCAGCCAAGTGCAGCAATACTTTTTCATCTGCCTCAATCTTAATTCCGTTCTCCTCCAGTCTCTTTTGGATCAATTTGAACTGAATACCTACAATTTGTCTCAGGTTTTCTTTAGTCAAGGGCCGAAACATGATGGTTTCATCTACTCGATTGAGAAATTCGGGGCGAAAAAACACTTTGGTTAAATCTAATATCTGTCGCTTTGTATCCGCTATAATTTCTTCAAAATTCCATGCTTCCAGTCGCTCGAAGTTTTCTTGAATTAAATGAGCCCCTACGTTGGTCGTCATGATAATGATGGTATTTTTGAAATTAGCAGTTCGCCCTTTATTGTCTGTCAAAATACCATCATCTAACACCTGTAATAATATGTTGAATACATCAGAATGGGCTTTTTCAATTTCATCCAAAAGGATGACGCTGTAGGGCTTTCTTCTTACCGCTTCGGTAAGTTGTCCCCCTTCATCATAACCTACATAGCCCGGCGGTGCCCCAATCAGTCTGCTGACGGCATGGCTTTCTTGATATTCAGACAGGTCAATTCTAATCATACAACTGTTATCATTGAATAAATAATCTGCCAATGCTTTGGCAAGTTCTGTCTTACCTACACCCGAAGTCCCTAAAAATATAAAAGATCCAATAGGTCGCTTAGGATCTTGCAGGCCTGCTCTGCTTCTTCTTACTGCATCCGCAACGGCAGCAATGGCTTCGGACTGACCCGCTATTCTCTTACTTATTTCCTCTTCAAGATGCAATAATTTAACTCTTTCACTTTGTAGCATCTTAGCCAAAGGAATCCCCGTCCATTTGGCCACTACTTCTGAAATATCTGCTCCTTCTACTTCTTCTTTTAATAAGAAATCTCCTTTTTGCATCTCCAAAAGCTGAGTTTGATGACCCTTCAACTGTTTTTCAGCCTCAATGATCTTACCGTATCGAATCTCAGCTACGCAACCTAATTCGCCTCTACGCTCCATTTGATCTGCTTGAATTTTAAGATTTTCAATCACCTCTTTTTGTTTTCTAATGCCATGAATGATTCCTTTCTCATTCTCCCATTTAGCTTTTAATTCGTTACGCCTACCTTCCAAATCTGCAATGGCACGACTCAAGTCCAATGCTTTGGCTTGATCGTTTTCTCTTCTAATGGCTTCTCGCTCAATTTCAAGCTGCCTAATTCTTCTATTCTGCTCGTCTAATTCCTCAGGAAAGGAATCGATTTCTATTCTCAGTTTAGAAGCCGCCTCATCAATTAAATCAATGGCTTTGTCGGGTAAAAATCGATCAGTTATGTACCTGCTGGATAGCTCAACCGCTAAAATAATGGCCTCATCTTTGATTTGCACCCCATGATGTAATTCATATTTGTCCTTAATCCCTCGGAGTATGGATATGGCATCTTGAAGGTTGGGTTCAGCCACTTGAACCGATTGAAATCTTCTTTCCAAAGCTTTGTCTCGCTCGATGTATTTTTGATATTCATTCAAGGTGGTGGCCCCTATTGCGTGTAATGAACCCCGCGCAAGCGCTGGTTTCAATAAATTGGCTGCATCCATGGCCCCTTCATTTCCTCCCCCTGCCCCGATAAGTACATGAATTTCATCAATAAATAGGATGATCTCGCCGTCGCTATCGGTTACTTCCTTAATCACTGTTCTGAGTCGCTCTTCAAATTCTCCTTTAAATTTTGCTCCGGCAATCAATAAGCCCATATCAAGGGAAACAATCACCTTGGACTTAAGACTCTCAGGTACATCCCCTGATACGATTCTTTGTGCTAATCCCTCTACGATCGCAGTTTTACCAACGCCTGATTCACCCAAAAGAATGGGATTATTTTTGGTTCTTCTAGCCAAAATTTGCAGCACCCTCCTGATTTCTTCATCCCGTCCAATCACCGGATCAACTTTACCTTTTAAGGCCAGCGCATTGATATTAATAGCATACCGATCCAATACGCGATATTTAGATTCAGCATGCGCGTCACGGGTCCTTTGTCCTCCCCTGAGCTCAACAATAGCGGCTGAAATAATTTTATGGTCGAAGCCTGAATCTTTGAGCAGTTGAGCTGTTGGATCTGTGCCCTTAAGTATTCCTAGTACAATGTGCTCTACAGCTACATATTCATCTTCCAAATCCGTTAAACAGGCCTCTGCATTTTTTAAGGCTTGTGCTGCTTGATTTGATAAATAAGCTTGTCCTCCACTCACTAAAGGATATTTGTAGACAATTTCGTCTAGTTTTAATTCAATTATAGATCGATTGACTCCTATTTTTTTAAATAAAAATGAAATCAAGTTTTCATCAGATGCTAAAATCGCCTGTAATAAATGACCCGTTTCAATCATTTGCTGACCTCGGGTCGTAGCAATCTCCGTAGCTTTGTTTAAAGCTTCCCGAGATTTTATAGTATAATTGTTAAAATTCATACTGGGTAGGTTCTAAGTACTTCTTGTATTGAATTCACAAATTCGATACCATTTAATGTTTTGGGTCAATTTGACTGATGTCTCCATCAATAAAATGGAAAAAAGGACAAAATGTCCTAATTTGGTCGTTCACTTGGGAAATTGATTGAATTAACCATTAGCCCATTTTATATGTCTGTTTTATTAATTATTGAGAAAAGATAGATAATTTGTGTTTTAATCATTACCCTCGTTTTATCCCGTTAAATTAATATACCTTGAAAAAAATCAATAAAAAACGGAGAACTTTTCTCAAAAAATCTATTCAATCCGTAGCGGCAGCCAGTACTTTCAGTCTGGTCAGTTGTCAAACGGATGCCACTCAAAATATTCAAAAAGGCCCCTACATCAACTTCAACGATACTTATCGATGGAAGATGGCCACTACTTGGTCTCCTAATTTTCCTATATTAGGTGAGGGATGTAATGAACTTGCACAATGGGTTAAAAAAATGTCTGGAGGCCGACTGGAAATAAACGTATATGGGGGTGGTGAATTGATTCCAGCGCTCGAAGGCTTCGATGCGGTAAGCAATGGGGCAGTAGAAATGAATCATGGATCCGCCTATTATTGGGCGGGTAAGCTTCCTGCAGGTCAATTCCTCTCAACCATCCCCTTTGGTGTAAATGCCCAGCTCATGGATACCTGGATTCTTTGCAATGGAGGTCAAAAATTATGGGAAGAGCTCTATGCACCTTTCGATTTACTCCCCATCAGTGCAGGAAATACAGGTTGCCAAATGGGTGGGTGGTTCAATAGAGAAATCAATAGCATCAACGATTTAAAAGGCCTTAAAATGCGGATGCCTGGCTTGGGGGGAAAGGTATTGGCGAAAGCAGGCGGTACGCCTATGCTCATGGCTGGTGGAGAAATATATACCAATTTGGAAAGAGGCGTAATCGATGCTACTGAATGGATTGGTCCGTATCATGATTACCTGATGGGATTCCATAATGTGGCTAAATATTATTATTACCCAGGTTGGCATGAATTAGGTACCGTATTGGAAATGCTGGTCAATAAGTCAAAATTCGAAGCCCTTCCAACAGATTTACAAGAAATCATTAGAACAGCATGTCTTCGTTTGAATCGAATCGTTCCCATTAAATTTGATACGATGAACGCCTCCTATTTGCCAAAGATTCAAGCAGAACCCACGGTGAGTATGAGACCTTATCCTGATGCCGTGATGGACAATCTTAGAGAAAAAACCGTTGAAACCATTACCGAATTAACGGAACAAGATCCACAAAGTAAAAAAATCTACTTGGCCTTTTTGGAATTTCAAAAAAAAATTATCCCTTGGACCCAAATCACAGAAAAGCCTTTTTATTCAAAAATGATATGAGAAGTAAAAATTTCTTTAAACTAAGGAATGTTTTTTTGTTTCTCTTATGCGGTTTTTTCCATTCATCCGTCAAGAGTCAAGACAGTCTCAGAATTACTTCAACCTTCATCGGTTTAAACTTTGATTCGGCAGAACTTTCACAAATGAAACCTGCGGTAGCCGCACATCTTTTACAATTTAATGCCTTACGAAGACAGAATATTTCAAATAATATACCCTTAGGCTTAATTTGGATCCCACCGGTAAATCATTCTCGAATCCCAGTCAAACAATCTACCATAGATTGGCGTCTTCCCACGTCTGTCTCTCTTCCAAAAGATAAAAATGAATTGGCTTTTTATCCTGTAAACAAATTAGCTTACCTGATTAAAAATAGGCAAATCACTTCTGTAGAATTAACCCAATTATTTCTCAATCGACTAAAAAAATATGGCGACACCTTGCAATGTGTCATCACCATAACGGATTCGTTGGCACTCAGTCAAGCCCAGCGAGCAGATCTTGAAATCGGTCAAGGCATCTATCGAGGACCCCTTCACGGCATCCCCTACGGTGCCAAGGATTTATTAAACGTGGCTGGATATAATACAACTTGGGGTGCTACTCCTTTTAAGTCACAAATTTTTTCTGGAAATGCTGAAATAATTAATCGATTAGAAGCTGCAGGCGCAGTATTGGTAGCCAAATTAACGTTAGGTGCCCTGGCCTGGGGTGATGTGTGGTATGGTGGTAAAACCAGAAATCCTTGGGATCTTGAGCAAGGTAGCAGTGGATCTTCAGCAGGATCAACATCCGCAACAGTAGCCGGATTGGTCCCTTTTGCGATTGGAAGTGAAACTCGAGGTTCTATTATTTCTCCATCTACTCGATGTGGTGCTACGGGACTGCGTCCCACTTTTGGCCGCGTCAGCAAAGACGGAGCCATGGCACTCAGTTGGACCATGGATAAATTAGGACCCATTTGCAGAAATGCCTTAGACTGTGCATTGGTATTTGAATCCATCAGAGGAACAGATGGCAAAGATCTCTCTGTAAAAGATGCTCCCTTTAATTATCATTATGATTCAACTATAAAAAATCTTCATATTGGGGTGCTTACTCATGATCAAAATCCTGATTTTTATTCAGAAAATGATCAAAATACTTTGTCATTATTGAAATCTCAAGGATACGATCTAGTCGAAAAAAAATTACCAGAAAATATACCCACAGAGGCTTTGGGTTTTATCTTACAAGCAGAAGCAGCTGCTGCCTTTGACTTTCTTACCCAATCAAATCAAGATAGCCTGATGGTCAGACAAATAGATAACGCGTGGCCCAATGTATTTAGAGCGGCTCAATTGATTCCAGCCGTAGCTTATATTCAGGCCAATAGGTTGAGATATGAACTTACCTTGCAATTCAACGAATTAATGTCTGATATCGATGTATTAGTGGGTCCCTCATTCAGTCAGCAATTATTAATGACCAATCTCACAGGTCATCCATGTGTGGTGATTCCCAATGGCTCCTATGCCGATGAAAATCCAGGATCCATCACACTCTTGGGGAATCATTTCGATGAGGTAAGTATTTTATCCTTGGCCCGCTTTCTACAAGAGATCACTCCTTATGATAAAGAACATCCGGATTTATTCAAGCCCTAGCCATTCTCTCCTTAAAGCATCCGATCTTTCTTAAAAGCATCCCTTACTTACCTCTTAATATTTATTTGACTTTACTGATTCTTTTTAATAAAAAAACTGAAAATTAGGCTCTAAATATTTCAAACTATTTAAATTAGCATTTACTAAATTTATTAGTAAATGTTTATCAACAACCATAGCTATTTTAGCCTTCGATACGGAACCGTCGCTCCTGAATCTATCCTCAAGATGGCCCAAAAACAGGGTATTAAAACATTGGCACTTACCGATATTAACAATACCTCTGCTTCTCTGGATTTCGTCCGAATGGCACCTAAATACAATATAAAGCCCGTATTAGGTGTGGATTTTAGAAATAACGGTATACAAAAATTCATCATTTTGGCTCAAAACAATAATGGATTTCAACAAATAAATGCATATCTATCCCACTTTACCTCCACACAGATATGTGATATCCCTGAGCGGGCAAAGACCTTAAAAGATACGGTTGTGATTTACCCCTACATTAAATGCCGCCATTTTAAATTAAAAAAAAATGAATTCTTGGGCGTCAATTCAGAGCACATCCCTGAACTTGAATACAGCAGAACATCATTCAATATCGATAAAATTCTTATCCTTCATACCTGCTCTTTTAGAGATAAAAAAGACTTTAATACACATCGACTACTCAGAGCCATTGATCAAAATACCTTACTGAGCAAACTCTCAGCAAATGTACAAGGGCAAGCCACTGACTTATACATCAATGAAAGACTACTTAAACGCAAATTTGCTACATGGCCCAAACTCATTGAAAACACCTATCAGCTACTCGCTCGATGCATCATCTCCTTTGATTTCGAACACATACATTCCAAAAATCAAGAAACATTTTCGGGGGATGAAAAAAGAGATTTTGAATTACTCAAAACACTCTGTGAACAGGGACTTCACTATCGATATCCCAATCCCAATGAAATCATTCTCAATCGAATAAAAAAAGAATTAAATGTCATTTATCAAAAAAACTTTATCTCCTATTTTCTTATAAATTGGGAAATCATCAACTACGCACGAAGCAAAGGCTATTTTTATGTCGGACGGGGCAGTGGTGCCAATAGTATCGTTGCTTATCTACTCAGAATTACAGATGTTGATCCGGTAGAACTTGATTTGTATTTTGAACGATTTATCAATTTTTACCGAAAAACTCCTCCAGACTTTGACCTTGACTTTTCTTGGCGTGATCGAAATGATATCATCGATTTTATTTTTAAACGATTCCCCCACACAGCACTTATTGCCGTCTACAATACTTTTCAATACCGTGCATCTGTACGTGAACTCGGTAAAGTCTTTGGCCTTCCCAAACATGAAATAGACCTCCTTTCAAGAGGGGCCTCAACACAAGAACCTACTTTTGATAAACTATCGAAATTGGTCATTATTTACGCCAAAAGAATTGAAGGCTTTCCCAATTATCTAGGCATTCATGCGGGGGGTATTGTGATTTCTGAAAGGCCAATTAATTATTATACGGCTACGTTCATGCCGCCAAAAGGCTACGCTACCACTCATTTTGATATGGTCACAGCGGAAGACATCGGACTCTATAAATTTGATATACTAAGTCAAAGGGGATTAGGAAAAATCAAAGATGCCGTAAGTATTATCGGAAAAAACCATCCTAATATATCCCCTATAGATATTCATGACATTAAGCGTTTTAAAACCGATGTGAAAATAAAAAAACTACTCCGACTCGGCAAGGTCATAGGTTGCTTTTATGTAGAATCTCCTGCCATGCGCATACTCCTCAAAAAACTACAAGTTGATAGCTATTTGGGATTGGTCGCCGCCAGCTCTATCATCAGGCCAGGCGTAGCCCGATCAGGCATGATGCAAGAATATATTTTAAGATGCCGCTTTCCTGAGCGTATCAAAGAAGTCCACCCCATCATGTTAAAAATTATGCCAGAAACTTTTGGCATCATGGTCTATCAAGAAGATGTCATTAAAGTAGCTCATTATTATGGGAAACTAGATCTTGGAGAGGCCGATGTCCTACGTAGGGGAATCTCAGGAAAATACAGAGGACGATCAGAATTTACAGCGGTCAAAGATAAATTTTTTACGAACTGTGCAAAGGAAAAATATCCTATCGAAGAGGTCAATGAAGTTTGGAGGCAAATTGAAAGTTTTGCAGGTTATGCTTTTGCCAAAGGTCACTCGGCCTCATACGCAGTAGAAAGCTATCAGAGCTTATTTCTCAAAGCCTACTATCCCTTAGAATATTTAGTGGCTACCCTTAATAATTTTGGTGGATTTTATCAAACCGAGCTTTATATTCATGAAGCACGTATGCACGGTGCGCTTATTTCTCCTCCCTGTGTAAACACAGGTGAATTAGCTACCTCTATTTCAGGTAAACACATCCTTCTTGGCTTTATTTTGGTTAAGTCTATCGAAGCCAGTACCGTAGAAAAAATTTGTGCCCATCGAGAAAAGGAAGGCATCTTTAAAGACTTAGATGATTTTATCGAACGCGTGCCTCTCTCTATGGAACAACTCTCTCTTCTCATTAAAATTGAAGCTTTCCGATTTACGGAAAAGAGATCCCTACGAATTACTTTGGGAAAGCCATATGAAGATCAATAAAATAAATATGGAAATACGGACTTTCAATCTGTTCAAAGTAGCACGAACGACCTACAAAATGCCTATGTTCAAGCAAATCCCCTTAGCTCACGCATTCAATGAAATAGAATATTTTGGATTCCCTCTTTGTAATCCTTTTGAATTACTGGTCACAAAAGTTCCGCCTTCATTATCTGCAAAGGATTTAAAGCATTACCTCCATCAAGAGGTCATTGTATACGGGTATTTAGTTACCTACAAGAAAACAAGAACAAACACTGGCGCCCTTATGCAGTTTGGAAATTTTTTAGATCATACCGGTCATTTCATCGATACCGTTCATTTCCCTCAAAGCACTATTCAATATCCTTTTAGAGGCAGAGGTAGTTACCTACTAAAAGGGGTCGTTATGGAAGAATTCGATTGTATACATATCAATATAAATCAAATGGATTTTTTGCCTATTGTAGAAGATCCTAGATATACTGATTTAAAAAAAGGAGAAATAACCACATAATATGATACAAGAAACCGCCCCTCGAAACATTATGCACATTGATTTGGATACTTTTTTTATCTCTTGTGAGCGCTTGATCAATAGCCGACTTATAGGTAAACCTATCTTGATTGGAGGTGTTTCTGATCGAGGCATCGTTGCTTCTTGCAGTTATGAGGCTCGACATTTTGGGATCCACTCGGCCATGCCCATGAAAATGGCTAAAAGACTTTGTCCTGAGGCCATCGTATTAAGAGGTAATTCAGAAACTTATTCCAAACATTCCCAAAATGTCACGGACATCATCCGAGAGGCAGTGCCTATTTATGAAAAAAGTTCAATTGATGAATTCTATATTGATTTGACTGGCGTAGATAAATTTTATAGTTGCCAAAATTTTTCTTCTGAATTACGTCAAAAAATCATAAAAGAAACGGGTCTTCCTATCTCCTTTGGATTATCTTCCAATAAGACGGTTTCTAAAATAGCTACCAGCGAAGCCAAGCCCAATAACCAACTCAGTATTTTCAAAGGACATGAAAAGCCCTTTTTAGCCCCCTTGTCTATTAGGAAAATCCCTATGGTAGGAGAAAAAACCTATCGTATATTATGTGACTTAGGCATTCGAAAAATTCAAACCCTTCAAGAAATGCCAGTCAATATGATCAGCAAAGTATTGGGTAAAAATGGCACTGGACTTTGGAAAAAAGCACATGGCATAGATCTTAGCCCAGTCATCTCTTATCAAGAGCGCAAATCCATATCTACAGAACGCACCTTCAATGTAGATACTACAGACATCGGTAAGCTAAAGTCCTTACTGACAGCTATGGCAGAAAATCTTATTTTTCAATTGCGTAGGGGTAATAAACTGACGGCTTGTGTCACCATAAAACTTCGATATTCAGACTTTCAAACCTATACAATACAAAAAAGAATTCCGTATAGCGCTTCAGATCAAGTCATTTTACCCATCGTGATGACATTGTACGAAAAACTCTATCAAAAAAGGCTTCTGGTGCGATTGATAGGCGTCAAGTTCAGTCATCTGGTAGGTGGGGGTCATCAAATTCATCTATTTGAAGATTCTGAAAATATGTTCAATCTATATCAAGCCATGGATAAGATTAGAGATAAATACGGAGACCGCCTGGTTATGCGTGCTTCTGGCTTTGGCGCTAAAACCATTAGTAGATGGAACCCATTCACGGGAGGACCTCCTCCACTACTTGCTAATCGTCGTTCCTAACGATAAAAGGTAAGTTTTACTAAACTACCAAAGGTTTTCATGAGGTTCCTCGAAGGACTTGACTCAAATATGTAATTTTATACCAGAAATGAATTTTGTTAAAATTATTTGCTTTTTATTCCTACTGATCCCTCATCTCATGGTGAACGCTCAGGATCTCAAGCGTGTATTCAGAGCACTTGAAAGAAAGGATGTCGCAAAAGCTAAGGAACTCCTAGAAAGTCAAATTTCTAAAGATTCCATTAATCCGGGTAGTCGGTGGATGTATGCCCGACTATTGTCTTGCGATAGCCTTCCCGAATACTATGACCTAGATCAAGCCCGCATTTATGCCCAACGGGCGGTTGTTGATTTTCAACGGGCAGATGAAAAAATAAAATTAACTTTTATCATGGATTCATTTAGCCTCCTTGATATCGAGAAAACCAATACTGACATCGAAAATCAAACCTATGAAAAAACCTTATCCCGCTATACGCTGGATGCCTTTCATTATTTTCTTTCGTTATATCCCAAAAGCGCTTATAGCGAAGAATTCTTCTATAATATCGATAGCTTAGCTTTTGATTCGGTAACACAGATTCATAACTGGAAATCCTATGAAAATTATGTAAAGGTATATTCCACATCCAGATTTTCAGAACGTGCACAAGCCCATTACGAACGGCTCCTTTATGAAGAAAAAACAGCAAATAATGACCTTAATGAATTTAAAAAATTTATCAATGAGTACCCAAACTCTCGATATGTAACCGCAGCCATCGATGTTATTTTCGAGCGAACATTAGACCTTAATACATCCCATTATTTTTTAGATCATCTACAAAACTATCCTCAAAGCCCACACAACGAGGAATTGTTATCGATTTTATACCATATGAGCCCAGAAGTATTTTTTAAGCTTTCTGCTTTCCCTGCATTCGAAGAAAAGATAGATTCGCTACAGGTCATTTCTCAATTAAATGCGCAACCACTATTGCCTTTCTTAGAACATGGAAAAATTGGCTTCATGAATTTAGAAGGAACCCCTATCTTAAACCCTAAGTATCACTCCCTTTTAAAGCAGGAGCTGCTTTGCCAAACATTACAAGGCGACATTATAGGGGTCAGCAGTGCCTCCGGAATGAAGCAACTGATCAACAGAGCGGGTACTTCCATCTATTCAGGCCCCATGATCACTTATGAGGACCTGGGCTTTGGATTTGTAAAAATCAAAGAATCCACACAAATAAAAATCATCCATAAGTCAGGAAAATTACTGTTCGATAAACTCATAGACGCCGCAATTGTAGGGGGACGATGGCTCAAGATCAGAAGAGAAGAGGGCTGGGCATTGGCTACCTATACGGGTAAAATACTCACTCCCTTCACTTATGATGAGATCAATACGGTAGGCAATTTTTGGGCGTTTCGTGTGGGGGAGGAAATCGCCTTTCATCACCTATCTTTTGTTCAAAAAGGCATCGAAAAAAAACAACTAACTCCTAATTTTTTAGCAGATGACTATGAGTTGATCAATGATTCTTTAATACTACTTTATCATGAAACCAAACAAGCCTTGCTTGAAAGTAATATGAACTTCCTCATACCTTGGGAAGCAGACCGTGATATTTATGTTGGTGATACCTATCATTATACGCAAGGCATATCAGATTATAAGATATATCATAAGCAAATCATTAAAGATTTGGGTACAAATGTTTTTGAAGATCTCATTGACCATCAGCCCTGGTTGGGCCTCAAAAAAATTCATTGGTACTTAATCAAACCGAAGGATGCATTTATCAAGGTAGATTCCATTCAATCCTTACGTGAATTGGCATTGGTCATTCGTGATTCTGATTCTTCCTATGTACTCTTCCACAATGAGCAATCGATTCTTATAAATAAAGAAGTTACCGTAAACAGTCTGCTGTCTCGTGATGGTCAAGGAAAAGTAAGGGCCCGTTATTTACTCAAAACCCATAAAAATGCACGGGAAATCTACAATAAAGAAGGTAAGCTAATGTTCAAGGGTAGTTTTGATCAAATAGATCTACTAACAGATTCTCTCTTTAAAATTACTCTTAAAGGTAAGCAAGGTGTATTGGATCAAAAAGGGAATGTGATCATTCCCATTGAATATGATTTTATTGAGCAAAAAAATCAACTCGCACAATTACTAAAAAATGGAAAGATAAAAGGATTTGATTTAAATCATAACATTGAGCTCTCTGATCAATACGAAGGTGTATCTCAGCGGTTGGGTCCTTATTATTTAACGAAAAAAAGATCATTTAAAGGATTAATAAACCGTGAGGGTGTTGTGGTCATTGACTTTAAATATCAAAATATAATAAGCCTCAATGATTCCTTATTTTGGGTACAAACAGATAGCAGCTGGTCCCTTATAACTGATCATCAAAAAAATATCCTAAAAGGAATAAACACTTATACACAAATCACTGATAATGTATTTCGTTATTTAAAAAATAATAAATTTGGACTCATTTATGGGGACCAATCTATTCATTATCCTGCTGAGTACGATGCCATTCGATCTATTTCAAATCAGAAAAAACCCCTCTTTCAATTCGAAATATTTATCGCATCCGCTCCTTTCCACATCATAATTACCAAGGATTTTAGTGGTAATCTCATACATTCTCAAGCATATAGACCCCATGAATATGAGCAAATAGTTTGTGACTTCTGAAAAATTAGCACTTTACAATCAACTCACCTGAGCTATCAACGCTTTATGAATACTCAAGATCTGGGGAAGTAATAAGTTTCTTTCATCATTATTGATAATGAAATGTGCCAATAAACTAGTTTCTGCCGCTGGCAACTGGAGAGATATAATCGCTTTAATATCTTTCTTATCTCGATGTAAATCACGAGTCAAAACTCTTTTAATTCTCAGTGCACTTGGTGACAAAACCAAAATAATTTGGTCTAATTCAGTGTGTGAAGAGGTTTCAAAAATTAAGGCTGATTCTTTTAATAAAACTGGACTGGAATCATGCAATGCTACCCATCTAGTAAAGTCAGCGCCTACTTCTGGATGAACCATCGCATTTAATCGAGCTAAAATCTTTTCGTTATTAAAAGATTTACGTGCAATGAAGGACCTATTTAATCCTTGCTCAGTATAACTTTCTGAGCCCAATAATTCAATCAGTTGAGACTTAATATTTGGGTCATGAGCCATCAGCCATTTGGCTCGTCTATCGGCATCATACACTGGTAGCCCCAGTTTATTAAAAATACTACTTATCAGGCTCTTACCACTCCCGATCCCCCCAGTAATACCTATCAATAACGGACTATTCCTCATTTTCGTACCGAAATCTCACTTTTTGGGAGTCTATATTCACGATTCGCAAGGTATCAGGATACTTGATCAGTACGGGTACACCCAAAGAATCTGTTTTTAAAAAATCATAATCTAAGACTACATAAAAATCCTCTGACGAAAAATCCTCTTTAAAAGACTCCTTGACCCTATAGGTCACATCTACTATAGAATCTAGCAGCGTAGTCACTCGATTGGAAGGGAAATTCTGCAAGATAATTGGAACCCCTATCTTAACATTTTTAAACTTATCCACCTCAAAACTCACATTGACCTCACTAGGATAAGATTGAATGAGGTCTTCAAATACTATGGGAACTTCTACCCTACCATTAAAATCCTCATCGATATTATTCTCGTCTAGGGTAATGTAGAAATCTGATTCAAAAGAGTTAATAATAGATTTAGGTCCGGTCAACACAACATGGTCAGGTTGAATGGTTATATTAGACATAAGTTGATAATCTTCTTCAAGGGGTAAGCTCAAGCTATCTACCTTTAATATCATCTGCTTCGTTATCTTTCGTTCAATGCTAAGGAATAAAGTATCTGTAACAATATAGTTTATAGTAAGCCCTTTTAACTGATCCTCAACAATTGGGCTCAAAAATGATTTGGTCAGAAAATTGACTTCGGAGGGATTATCTAGTTCTACCTTGATAGGGTCAATACTAAATATCAACGTCCTTCTGAATAAATTCCAGCCGCCACTGCTGACATCTATTTTAATCGTAGTTGGCAGCGAATTCATGACTACAGTGCTGTCTACATTAAAAACGAATTCAATTGGATAACTGATCAGCGCACTATGTGACTTATTCAGTGCCCTAAAAAGCCAAAAGGTAGCAGCCCCCATGATGGAGATCAATACTACCTTCCAGTTATTTGTGAACTTATTGAAGTTGATCATCAAATCATACCTAAGCTATTTCTTGGATATGTATTGAACACTGGTATCCAATGAGAGAGATGATTTCTCAACCACCAACTTATTCCCCCGATCTACATCAAGGGTAATCGTAGCCTCATCAACCGAAAATACTTTTCCATGTATCCCCCCCAACGTCACTACCATATCTCCTTTTTTCACCGCTTCAATAAATTTTTTGGTGTCCTTTTGCTTTTTTTGCTGTGGACGAATAAAAAAGAAGTAAAATATAGCGACCATACCTCCCAGCATGATGAATTGAGAATAGTTATTTCCTGATGCCTGTAAAAATATGATTTCCAACATATCGGCTTATGATGGATTTGCCTTGTTTACATTCGCTTTAATTTTCAAGCGGGTCACCTTAGGATAAGTATTGGCCGTAACGGTTACCGTCTTGTTCTGAACACCTGGCTTACTTCTACTGTTAAACTGCACCTTAATCTCTGCTTGTTCTCCAGGAGCAATAGGTGCTTTAGGCCATACAGGCACGGTACATCCGCAAGAAGCAGTGGCACTGCTAATGATTAAAGGAGCGTCGCCCTCATTGACGAATGAAAAAACGTGATCTACTACGTCTCCTTCTGTAATGGTACCAAAGTCAAAACTTTCTTCTGAAAATTTGAACGTCGGAAGTGGGCCATCTGGCTTTACATCCGGCACTTTGGCTGAAGTCGGTACCGCCGGAGTAGTTCTTACTCCATTTTTAGTCTCTAATTGGGCCATCTTGCCTTCTAATTTAGCTAGGCGTGATTCCAATTCTTTATTCGAACAACTGAAACCCATCACAGCTAGGCTCAAAATCCATGTAATTTTAGTTATCTTTTTCATTTATATTGAAATTTTATTCAAATTTATAAAAATAGTGGCTTAAAATAGCCCTTTTGTTATTTAATCAATCTGATTTTTTTATCTGATCAATTAAACCATTCACATCATCAAGCAGCTCTTCGGCCTTTTGTTTGGTGTCATCGATGATTTTTTCTCCTTCTGACTTGGCCTTATTGTCTTTTAAATCTTTGCCCTCTACAAGCTCTTCCATCAACTCCTCCACTCTTTTTTTATACTTATCTAGCAAGAATGATAGCCGATCGCGTGTATGTGTTCCTTTCTCAGGAGCAAATAAAAGCCCCAAAATACTTCCAGCAAAAATACCGAATAGAAAGGCAAAAAATGAATTTCCTGAATTTTTACTCATAATTTTTTTATTTATTATCTATTAACCCTCTACCGCTTTTTTTAATAATACCCTCCGAAGATAACTCGTTTGCCAAAACATCCAAAATTCCATTCACAAATTGTTTGCTTCTTGGCGTACTGTAATTTTTGGATATCTCAATATATTCATTGATGGTCACCTTGATCGGAATGCTCGGAAAGGTCATCATTTCTGCTAAAGCCATTTTCAAAATTACCAAGTCAGTCATGGCCATTCGAGAGGCATCCCAATTTTTCGCTCTTTGAGAAATGATCATTTCCAACTCATAATCGCGCCTCATCGTTTCGGAAAATAAAGTTTCAAAATACTCAAAATCTTCATCTTCGTTGTGACTCAATGGTTGTAATTTTAGAAGGTTTTCAAAATCAAAATGCTTAAATGTTTTGAGAACCATACTCCTAATGATGAGTTTATTTTCATTCCATCTCAAGTCATTTTGATCAAAATAGTCCCCAATGATCTCACTTTTAAAAATAACTTTTTTATATAGGTATTGTACACATTCTCGTTGCTGTTCTTGGGTGGGCTCTTTGAGTTCCTGAAAGCGTGTCATGAATTCATCTAACCTCAAAACATTTTTGTACCACTGCACCACAACATCACTTTCCGTTTCCCATTCAACTTCCTCTTTTTTTGCCGCTTCGTACAAGTTAGGATCCTCTTTGATCTTTGCAATCAACACGTTACTAGATAAATTTCCACTCGGGGCTGACTTAGCAGGACTACTTTTTATTTTATCCTGGTCTTGCTTGTCCACAAAGGCAAATGAAACAGGTAGTAGTAGTATTTTTAGATATAACTTTTTAAGTCGAGCACGCTCGGCCATCATATTCTTTCTGATGCTTTTTACCTCTGCCGTGATCAGATTTTTATATTTTAGATAGCTATTTTCAACTTCTTGAAGATCTTCCTCATCCAGTGCTACCATCTTCTGCGACGATTCATCTACAAACTTCTTTCTGAAACAGGTCCTAATTAAATTTTGTTTGGTTTCAAACAACTCACGATCCGAAAAATCATGCATCGCAGGGTCTAAAGCGTATTTTGCAACCAACTCTTCTTCAATCAGATCGCATACAGACACTTTCATTAAGCAATAGCTATACAAAGACTGCATGGCCTTAACTCTTAAAACCCTCCTATTTAACATTTTAAAGAACTTTAATCTATTTAAAAAGTAGGTGATTTGAGCCTACTAAAATCTTCGATACGCTTCGTTGCTATATTCAAGGCAGCTTGATGCGTCGTAATATTATTTATCGCAGCAAAATTAATCACATCAGTGGTCATTTTATAAATATCTTCCGTCTTTTCTAAAACTTTAGACCGATGGTAATTTCCTTGCTGTTCAAAATAAACATTAATGATCCCGCCTGAGTTGATGAGAAAATCTGGACCATAAAGTATATCTTGATCCTGAAGCATTTTTGCATGTAAAGCTTCATCCTCCAATTGATTATTAGCGCCTCCTGCAATAATTTTACACCTCATCTTAGGTATGGTCTGACTGTTAATCGTAGCCCCCAAAGCACAGGGTGCATAAATATCTACGTCTGCCTGATAAACTTCATCCGCCGCCACCACAGTAACCTTAAAACGCTCTGTTATCTTTTTAATCTTATCTTCAAAAATGTCTGACACCAGAATATGTGCTTGTTCCTTCACCAGTAGTTCAATCAAATAGGAACCTACATTTCCCAAACCTTGGACCAATATTTTTTTGCCTGCCAAGGCATCTGTCCCATAAACTACTTTAGCACAAGCCTTCATCCCACAAAAAACGCCATATGCGGTTACGGGACTAGGATCTCCGGATCCACCACTTTTTTCTGGAAGACCTGCTACAAAAGGCGTCTCCATGCGGATGTATTCCATGTCCTGCGTGGTCATATTGACATCTTCAGCCGTCCAATATTGCCCCCCCAAACCATTGACAAACTTCCCAAATCGACGCATCAATTTTTCGCCTTTAATTTTTTTAGCATCTCCGATGATTACTGCTTTACCACCCCCAATATTTAATCCGGCAATCGAATTTTTAAAAGTCATTCCTCTAGACAACCTTAAAGCATCTTGTATGGCAGCTTCCTCTGAGGTATAATTCCACATACGTGTCCCTCCCATAGCAGGACCAAGCACCGTGTTGTGAATAGAAATAATTGCTTTCAATCCCAACACATGATCACTGCAAAAAGTGAGTTGTTCATGTGACATGTCCCACATTTTATCTAAAATTGTTTGACTTTTCAGTTGAATGGAGTCTTTTCCCATTATTAAAAGAAATTCTAATCTAACTTTGCTATCATTTTAAGTCAGAACAATAAACTAAGAGTCAAAAATACTTTGTTTATATCAAATTATCACTCAGAATTTCAATCCTTTTATAGCCTGTGAATGATTTAGCCTATTTGAATAAATACCTATTTAAATATAAGTATCACCTTATACTGGGTACGCTATTTATCATCATTGCCAATTATTTTTCCATCATACCTGCGGTTTTGGTAAGGTATTCATTTGACCTATTAAAGGGTAATTATGAGCTTTTTAAACTCTTTAATGGTTTTGATCTTCAAACCGATGCTTATGCATTGTTTGCAAAATCTATTTGGATCTTAGGTATATTAATATTGATCTCTGCACTTTTGAGAGGCATTTTTATGTTTTTCATGAGGCAAACTATTATTGTGATGTCTCGAATCATTGAATATGACCTAAAAAATGAAATTTTTGAGCATTATCAAAGTTTACCCTTAAGCTTTTACAGAAAAAACAATACGGGGGATTTAATGAACCGAATATCCGAAGATGTCAGTAAGGTTCGCATGTATTTCGGACCCGCCATCATGTATGGGATTACCTTACTCACCTTGTTCCTAATGGTCATCCCTTTTATGTTTTCTATTAATTTTAAACTGACTATTTATTCCTTAATTCCGCTTCCTATACTCTCTTTAAGTATTTATCTAGTCAATAATATCATTCATAAGCGTTCAGAAAAAATTCAAGAAAGCTTATCCAATTTATCAACGTTCGTTCAAGAAGCCTTTTCTGGCATTCGAGTAATAAAAGCTTTCGATCGAGAGGAAGATATCAATCTTCAATTTGAGAAAGAAAGTACAGACTATAAAAATAAATCCTTAAAACTCGCTTTTGTTCAAGCGGTTTTCTTTCCTCTTATCATGTCTCTTATTGGACTGAGTGTTATTCTCACTATTTACATTGGTGGCGTTGAGGTTTTTAATGGAAGTATCAGTACGGGTGTAATTGCTGAGTTTGTTATTTATGTGAACTTATTAACATGGCCCGTCGCCGCATTGGGTTGGATTACCAGTATCATCCAACAAGCGGCAGCTTCTCAAAAGAGAATTAATGAATTTCTCGAAACAAAGACGGATATAATTTCTATAGAAAATTTAGAAAAAAATTTAGAAGGAACCATTGAATTTAAGAACGTAGATTTTATTTATCCCGATTCCGGTATTCATGCCTTAAAAAATATTTCATTCAGGGTCAATCAAGGAGAATCTGTGGCCATCATCGGCAATACGGGTTCTGGGAAAAGTACCCTCGCCAACTTAATTTGTCGAATGTATGATATTACTTCTGGGTCCTTAAAAATAGATGGACAATCCATTCAGAGATATAATCTTTCATGCTTAAGGTCACAAATCGGCTTTGTTCCGCAAGACGTGTTTTTGTTTTCAGATAGTATTCGGAATAATATCGCTTTTGGTAATCCAGATATGAATGAAGAAAAAATCATTCAAGCGGCTAAGGACGCAGATTTACTCAATAATATTGCTGATTTACCTAACGGATTTAATACACGAGTAGGAGAAAGAGGCATCACCTTATCAGGAGGCCAAAAACAGCGTGTATCTATTGCTCGTGCAGTAGCAAGAGAACCCAAAATACTCATTTTAGATGATGCCCTATCCGCCGTGGATACTAAGACCGAAAATACAATTCTTGAAGCGATGGCAAAAATAATGAAAGGACGTACTTCATTAATTATTTCTCATCGGGTATCCTCGGCAAAGTTGGCCAGTAAGATCATTGTGCTCCTAGATGGTTCCATTATCGAACAAGGTTCCCATGAGGATCTATTAGAAAAAAATGGGGCCTACAAAGGCATCTATGACCAGCAATTGTCTCAGGATAAAGAAAATCCAGCCTAATTTTTTGACCACGCTTCGATAATCTTTGAATTATCCGGATAATGCATTTCAAAAATAAAATTGCTTAATTCAATATTAAAACTATCTGCTTTTTGTTTTAATTTTAGTTCTACCTCTGTCGCATTAGGCATCACCGTGGGATGCATACTTAAAAAAGCGACCAACTTTTGATGGCAATCAAATTCTCTGAGTTCATAATCGATAGGTACCTTTGCACTTTCTTCTGCCAGAATAACCCCTATAAAAAGACTCACTTCGCCCTCATTCAATTTGGAATTTTCAAAACTGACTACGGTCAAAATCCCCTTCAAGGTGCTGTCCAAAACCATCGCACGACTTTCTGTATAATATTCCTCAATGGTCTTTGAGGTCTGGCGTCCTGAAAAAGATCGGCCTACTACCAAACGGTGGTCCGCTCCTAAATGATAAACTACAACCTCCTGGTATCCACCCAAAAAAGTATAAACGTAATGAATGCAAAAGGTCATGATCAGTATTGAAAAAAAGATGATGATCGCATAGGTATTTTTTGAGTTCCACTTCACAGGATCACCTCTTTAAATTGCATCTCATGCAGTTTGGCATAATAGCCTTTCCTACTTAATAAGTCATCATGGGTTCCTTGCTCTTTGATCTCTCCTTTATCTAGCACCATGATGTTGTCTGCATTTTGGATCGTAGACAACCTGTGAGCCACAACAATGGCAGTTCTACCCTTCATTAACTTACTTATGGCCCCTTGAATTAAAAATTCTGTGTCCGAATCAACCGAAGAGGTTGCTTCATCTAAAATGATGATTTTAGGATCATACACCAAAGCTCTCACAAAAGAAATCAACTGCCTTTGACCCACAGACAAAGTAGCTCCGCGTTCCATTACATCATAATCATAACCCCCAGGTAACCGCTCAATAAAAGTACTGGCACCTACCAAATCAGCAGCTTGATACACTTGCTCATGGGAAATCTTTGGATTCTTGAGGGTAATGTTGTTGAAAATAGAATCTGAAAATAAAAATACATCTTGCAAAACCACCGCAATATTCTTTCTTAAAAAAGAAAGCTCATAGTTATTTATTTCCTGACCGTCTAGGTAAATATGGCCTTTATTAACCTCGTAAAATCTGTTTAGTAAATTTACAATGGAGCTTTTCCCCGCCCCAGTGGCACCCACCAAAGCTAAAGTTTTACCAGATTTCACCTCAAATGAAATGTTTTTAAGGACCCAGTCCTCTTCGTTGTAGGCAAACCAAACCTGCTCAACTTTTACCGTTCCCTTGAGTGCCTTTAATTCTAAAGCACCTGTATTGGATGTCGTTTCTTTATTGTCAAGCAAATCTATTATTCGTGTCGCACAAATAATACCCATTTGTAAAGTGTTGAATCGATCTGCAATCATTCTGATCGGCCTAAAAAACATTTGTATGTACATAATGAATGCTATCAAAACGCCCACCTCAATCCGTTCTTGAATTACGCCTCCTGCGCCGAACCAAACGACCAATCCAATACCAGAGGCTTGAACGATCTCGGCGACAGGAAAATAAATCGAATAATACATCACTGATTTAATGTTAGCCGTACGATGTTCTTTATTTATTTCTTTAAACTTTTTAAGCTCTGTTGACTCACTATTGAATATTTGAACAATGTTCATCCCCGTAATATGCTCCTGTACGAAAGTATTAAGATTGCTCACTGCAGTGCGCACGGTATTGAATGAAACTTTGACCCGCTCTTTGAATATATAAGTAGCTAAAATTAAAATGGGCAATATCGAAAGACTGATCAAAGCCAATTCCCAGTCAATGTAAAGCATAAAACCAAAGATGACCAGAAGCTGTAATAAATCTCCAATGATGGCGGCTAACCCTTGACTAAATACTTCCGCGAGGGTCTCAATATCTGAAACATTTCGTGTCACCAATCTCCCTATGGGAGTTTGATCAAAAAACTTCAACCTCAGTGATTGAACATGTCTGAAGAGTTTAATTCGAATATCCTTAATTACAAATTGCCCCAAGACACCTGAAAGAAAAGTATGTAAGTATTGGACTATAGATTGAAGCAACAATAAACCCAAAAGCAATACTATCATATAAACTAAACCTTCATAATCTCCTAAGGCAATTTGATTGTCAATAATGATTCTAATAACATAGGGTCTCAAAGGTACAATGGCAGCCATAGAAATGGTCAAAAAGACCAGCATCCAAAACTGATGCATATAAGGCTTAGCAAAAGCAAAAAGCTTTTTAAGAACTTTTAAATCTACTATTTTTTTTGCTTGAATGGACTCTTGATTCACGTATCTAAATTTAAATAAATATCTTTTGGATATTCGACTTTTGATAAAAATAGACCTGCAGCAGGAACGGAGACTCCTGCATTAGCTCTTTTCTTTGCGGCTAAAATCTCGCTAAAACGATCAATCGTTATTTTTTTAGTCCCCACCTCGAGCAAGGTCCCCACCAAAGCTCGCACCATTCCCCTCAAAAAACGATTGGATTGAACCAAAAATACATAGCCCTCCTCAACTTCCCTCCACTCTGCTTTGAGTATGTGGCAATTAAAATGATTAACGTCCGTATTTACCTTACTCAACGCTTCAAAATCCGTCCAATTTACAAGAACAGCACAAGCCCCTGCAATGCTACTTAAGGCTACAGGCGCATGCAAATAATGAGAAGTCCCGACTTTAAAAGGGTTTTTATTGAGATGCATGTGGTAGGCATAGCTCCTAGATAGCGCATCAAACCGAGCATGGGCCTCTTGGGTAACTGAATGAATCTTACGAATCGCTATTTCTCGGGGTAAGTAAGAATTTAGTTTAAACTTAAGTCTTTCATTATCAACATTTTCAGCATCGAAATGTGCTATTTGACAAGAGGCATGAACACCTGCATCGGTACGGCCACTCCCCACTATAGGAGTTTTTACTCCCAACAAATCACCTAGGGCTTTTTCAATGGTTTCTTGAATCGACATCGCATTGGGCTGGTATTGCCAACCATGGTACTTTGACCCATCATAGCTAATCTCTAGAAAAAAGCGCATGCCGCAAAATAAAGCTAATCTATTTGTCTTTTTACAATCGGATGTATTCTTTTGCCTTAAATAATATTAATATGATTCAACGCGTTCAATCTATTTCCCTTGCAATGGCTGCCATAGCCATGGGACTTATGCTGTTTTTTCCCCTATGGCAAAAAGCAAGTATTGAAACCTCGGAAGTAGCTACCCTCGATGCTTTTCATTTAACCTATGAAGTTCTGGACCCTATTACCGGATCTGCACAAAATATCTTAAAAAACACATTTTATATTGCCTTATTGGGTAGCCTATCTGCAGCCCTCTCTATTTATTCTATTTTTCAATACAAAAACCGTTTACGCCAAATCCAATTGGGGGCATTGAACAGTTTAGTAATGGGGATAACCCTCGGGACATTGATGTACTTTGTTTTCAAGGCAGAAACGCTTCTTGACCCTACGCAGCAAGGAAATTATCTCTTCGGTTTTTACCTCCCTTTGGCTGCCCTCTTTTGTAATTTTGCTGCCAATCGATTCATCCGAAAAGATGAAAAATTGGTCAAAAGTATGAATCGTATTCGGTAAGGTTTAAACTGACCCACTGACTTTACTGGCATAAATACTGCCAAGTTGGCACATTAAATTACCATCTGCGCAAATGGAATAGTATTTGATAATGTTTTTATTATTCAGAATTTATTTAGTTGACGAACATGCAAGAAAAAGGTAACATTTCCATACATACAGAGAACATCTTCCCCATCATTAAGAAGTTCTTATATTCAGATCATGAAATTTTCTTAAGAGAGCTGGTTTCAAATGCCGTCGATGCCTCTCAAAAAATTAAACGATTAGCCGCTCTAGGTGAGTACAAACAAGAAGTCGGCAAGCTCAGAGTTGAGGTTGAGGTAAATAAAAAGAAAAAAACTATCTCAATTAAAGATAATGGGATCGGTATGACTGCTGAGGAGATTAAAAAGTACATCAATCAAATTGCTTTTTCAGGAGCTACGGAATTTGTTGAAAAATATAAGGATAAAGGTGAAGATCAACAAATTATAGGTCATTTTGGGCTGGGGTTTTATTCTGCTTTCATGGTCTCAAAACAGGTTGAAATAGAAACTCTCTCTTTTAAGGAAGGTTCTGTTCCTGCCAAATGGATTTGTGATGGTGAAACGGAATTTGAAATCAAATCCTCAAAGAAAAAAACGCGAGGTACAGTGGTCACGCTTCACATTGCTGAGGATTCCGAAGAATTCTTGGAAGATACAAGAATACAAGGTGTTCTGGACAAATATGGTAAATTTTTACCCATTCCCATCAAATTTGGCACCAAAGAGGAGAGTATTCCGGATGGTAAGGACAAAGATGACAAACCTAAATACAAGTCGGTCAAGAAAGACAACATCATCAACGACTCAGAACCAATTTGGACCAAAAGCCCAAATGAGCTCAAAGATGAGGACTACCTAAAGTTTTACAAAGAGTTGTATCCTATGAGTGAAGATCCATTATTTTGGATTCACTTGAACGTAGACTATCCCTTTAATCTAACAGGGATTTTGTACTTCCCTAAGCTAAAAAAAGATTTTGAGATTCAACGTAATAAAATTCAATTATATTCGAGACAAGTATTCATCACCGATGAAGTGAAAAACGTAGTTCCTGAATTTCTTCAGTTGCTACACGGTGTTATTGATTCTCCAGATATTCCTTTAAATGTATCCAGAAGTTATCTACAAGCAGATAGTAATGTCAAAAAAATTAACGGTTATATTACTAAAAAAGTAGCAGATAAACTCAACGAACTGTTCAAAGAGGATCGAACCAGTTATGAGGCTAAATGGAATGACATTGGTATTTTCGTAAAATACGGAATGATTTCAGAGGAAAAGTTCCACGATAAAGCGAAGGACTTTGTGCTCCTAAAAAATACAGCTTCCAAGCTTTTCACTTTTGAGGAGTATAAAACTTTCATCGATGCTAATCAAGTCAATAAGGACAAACAAAAAGTAGTTTTGTATGCCTCAAATGAGGATCAACAACACAGTTACATAGACGCTGCACAAAAAAGAGGTTATGACGTCTTGATTTTAAATGAGGCTCTCGACAGTCATTTCATCAATCATTGTGAGCAAAAATTCGAAGTTACCTTCAAGCGAGTCGATGCCGATGTCGTGGATAAGCTCATCGATAAAGGAGAAGCTAAAACGTCTGTACTCAGCGAAAAAGAAGAAAAAGCTATAAAGGAAATCTTTGAAAAAGCCATCGATGATAAAAATAACAGCGTTACGGTAGAAACCATGGCTACAGATGATTTACCAGTTACCATAACTCTTCCTGAGTTTATGCGAAGAATGAAGGATATGCAAGCGGCCGGTGGCGGTGGTCCCATGATGTTTGGTGATTTGCCCGTGAATCTAGCCATTGCCGTGAATGCCAATCACAGTATTGTCCAAAAAATCATTGCCTCCAAAAAAGAGGACAAGAAGATTGATTTGGCCAAACAAGCTTATGACCTGGCGCTACTTTCGCAAGGCATGCTGACCGGCAAAGCACTGACTGATTTCATCAAGCGAAGTGTCGATCTCGTCGCGCATTAAAATGTTTACTAAAGGGAATTGCTAGGTCATGTCTTTATTAAAGCAATCATGAAGCAATCGATCAGTGTCTCCATTTTTTTATGGCTTCCAGCGGCGTATGACAATTTTTTGAAACTGTTTTGTGTTAATACAACATGAAACCCCTGCTTTATAGCTTTTGCCTAATCACCTTACTCCCTTTAATGGGTCAAGAAGCTGCCATCATTGACCTATTTAAAGTGGCTTATGAAACGCCTTTGACCATCGCGCTCAAAGATCTCAAAGCAGAGGAAGATCCTGATCTTGTCCCTGAGACCAAAAAGAAAAAAAAGCCAAATCCTAAGGTCTATTATGGTATTAAAGGAAAAAAAGGTTTTGTTAAAACAACCAGGGGAAGAAATACTACTTCGGAGTTATTTTATTTTTTAAAAGACAAAGATTTTGAGAATCCCAGTTTATTTGATCAGAATTTTTATTATTTCGATCGAAAAAAAAAGCGTATCGTTAATTCCAGAAAGATTAAAGAAGGTCAAAAAATTGGCTTACTTCACGGGAAATATATCAAAAAACTTAATGATGAGATCATAGAAAAAGGATTTTATTACAAAGGAAAAAAACACATGCGGTGGGTACGTTTTGATCGAAATGATATCCTACAAGATAAAGAAATCTATTGGAAAGGATGGACACAACAATCATTATTGAGATTTTATGATCTCAGACGTGAAAACCTAAGAGAAGTGATCCCTATCCATTTTGGAGACCGACAAGGCACTTATTATGCCTTTCATTCCAATGGTAATGTGGCCTCTACGGGCGAATATATGTTCGATGAAAAAATAGGATTATGGCGAGAATATTACGAAAATAAAAGATCTAAGCGGGAAATAAAATATCCAAAAGAGCCTTTTCAAAAAGGGACACCTCCTACTATTTTAAGAGAATGGAATGAAAAAGGGGTATTGATTTATGACAGTCGTAAGCTTTAATGAGGCAGATTAGACAATTTAATCAGATATTGCCTCAAATAAAGCATTAAAATTGATAGTAATGTAATTATCAATCCCACTTGAACATCGAATAATAAAGAGCTTACCCCTAAGACGAGCAAAAACCAAATGGGGAAGATGAACATGGTTAAGACCCATTTCATTGAGCCATAAAAAACAATATCTTTTATATCTGATAAAATAGATTGAAGCAACCATAAGGGACCAAAGTTAAAAATACCTAAACATTTGCCTACCCCACATAAAATTTTATTGGGCTTCCCTAATGATTTTAATCCTTCTCCCAATGGGATGCCTTCTCTTAATTGCTCAAATGGACGTGATTCATTATGTCGGTTAATACGATCTCTTTCTTCTAGATAGGCCGAACTCTCTTTGGGAATCAATAGACAGGCACGCATACCCCGCTCAATAGCCTTCTTCATTTGATTGACCCCTTTGGCTTTTTGCCCAAGATAGAGCGGTATGAAATCCTTCACAAATATAGGTTGACCATAAACAATAGAAATTTTATGCAAAGGTCTTTGATGATGGAAATAATTTAGCCCAATCGGTATGATTTGAAGGTCTAAATGACCCATTTTTTCTTGTGCCTCAAGTGCCATTCTCGAACTCCCTTTAGATAAGCGACGTAAGAAAAAATCATTGCCATGATTCCCCTCTGAAAAAATCGTTAACGCATGTCCTTGAGACAAACACCTATTTATTTTTCTGAAGGTTTCTTCGTTTTTGGCCAATTGACTAAACCCATCTCTAATCCGATAAATAGGAATCATGTTAATAGCATCCATAAACCATTCATACTTTTTCTTAAACACATCCGATCGAGTAACAGAATAAGTAGTTTTTGGTGATAACCCTCCAATAATCAAAGCATCCATAAATGCATTTTGATGATTGGAAGAATAAATAACTGGCTGATCCTTTGGAATATTGTCCTTACCAATAATCTCTACTTTTCCAAAGAATATACGGACAACAAAGCGACAATAATATCTCACTACTTGATATACTAATCTTTTGACCATACCCCTTTTTCGTTATATCCCCTATTATCTGAACCTTGGTATTTGTTGTACTCACCTGTACACTTTATTAAAAGGTAAGAACTCAAACCATATTACAAAAATATGAATTTCCAATCTTATCTGGCAAGGATACCTGAACGATATGATAAAATGGTTTTTATAGCTTCAGATGATAAAAACTTCCCTCCAAAGAATAATTTTTAAAAAGGGTCTTGCGGCTCCTCCCCATTACACTTAAATTACCTAAATATAATTCAAAACGACTCCCTTTAAAGATGATAAATAACCATTTAATAAAAATTGTTTTTTGGCTACTTTTTCAAAGCATTACATGCCTAATTTTCGCTCAAGAAAACCTATCAGTAATGACCTATAATATTCGATATGATAGCCCAAATGATGGCCTAGATCAATGGAATTATAGAAAAAAAATACTAACAGATCAAATCCGCTTTTATGCACCCGACGTCTTAGGTATTCAAGAAGGCCTTTTGCACCAAATTAAATATATTAAAACCGCTTTAAAGGATTATGAATATCTTGGGGTGGGCCGAGATGACGGGGGAAAAAAAGGAGAATATTGTGCCCTTTTTTATAAAAAAGAAATTCTAACACCTAAACAAACGGGTACATTTTGGCTCTCCAAAACACCCAAAATTCCGTCAAAAGATTGGGATGCCGCATTGCCAAGAATCTGTACTTATGCTTGTTTTAGTAATGGTAAAAATGAGTTTTGGGTGTTCAATACCCATTTTGATCATTTGGGAATAACGGCTAGATTGGCCTCTTCGGAATTGATCCTCAACGAAATGGCACGGATCAATAAACAAAACCATCCTGCCATTTTAATGGGTGATTTCAATGCCCTCGAGCAAGAGCCCCCCATTCAATGGATCACTCAACAATATCTTGATAGCCGGTATTCCACTCGCCATTTTTTTGGAGGTACTTCTACTTTTAATGGATTTAATATCGCTCCCGAAGAAAATAGACGAATCGACTTTATTTTCCATAATGAACAACTCATTTCAACCAAAACTGCTATAATTTCGCAGTTAATTGAACAACATTATCCCTCAGATCATTTCCCCGTGATCTCATACTTTATTTTTGATGAAGCAAAAAAATAAAAAATGAATTTCGAAGCGTTGCAAAAACAATTAACTGGAACCCTACTTACCGATGAGGCAACGCGACGCATTTACGCCACAGATGCCTCCGCTTACAGAGAAATTCCCCAAGGAGTGGCTATTCCCGCTAATGTGAAAGACATTAAAACATTAATCTTATTTGCTCAGCAACAGCAGACCAGTTTAATTCCAAGAACAGCAGGGACTTCTTTGGCAGGCCAAGTCGTAGGTGGTGGGATCATCGTAGATGTCTCCAAAGAGTTCAATAAAATCATAGAAATAAATGAAGAAGAGGGTTGGGCATGGGTAGAGCCTGGCATTGTTCGGGATGATCTAAATAAAAAATTAGCAGATTTCGGTCTCTTTTTTGCCCCTGAAACCTCCACAGCCAATAGGGCGATGATTGGAGGTATGATCGGTAATAATTCGTGTGGTGCTAATTCCGTAGTTTATGGAAGTGTAAGAGAGCATTTACTTGAAGTAAAAACCCTCTTATCTGATGGTAGTGAAGCTTATTTTGGAGCCCTTGATGAACATGGGTTTTTGGCTCATTGCAATGGCTTAGATACCAGCGGAGATCTGCATACACAAATCTATCTAGGTATCAGGGAAATGTTATCGAACAAAATAAATCAAGAACACATCTTGGCTGGCTATCCTGATCCTAAAATACAAAGAAGAAATACAGGTTATGCGATTGATCTATTATTGCGACAAAAGCCCTTCAACAAAGAAAGTCAAGAACCTTTCAACTTTGCTTCGTTGATCGCTGGTTCGGAAGGTACCTTGGCCTTTATTACGGCGGCAAAAATAAAATTGAGTAAAATACCTCCGAATCATAAACGACTTATTTGTATCCACAACCATACAATTAATGAGTCTCTTCAAGCCAATTTAATTGCCTTAAACTATCATCCCACCGCTTGCGAATTGATGGACCACTACATCCTTGAGGCAACCAAACGAAATACCCTGTATTTGCAAAATAGATTTTTTGTACAAGGAGATCCCAAAGCCATTTTGGTCGTTGAACTCATTGCCGAATCAGAGGAAGAAGTGGAGGCAAATACCCTGGCACTGATTGCTGATTTGAAAGAGGCCCAGCTCGGATATGCTTTCCCAGTGATTAAAGGTTCGGATATTTCAAAAGTTTGGGGACTACGCAAAGCAGGGTTAGGCCTCTTATCCAATGTGGTAGGTGATGCTAAAGCTGCCCCTGTCGTTGAGGATACCGCGGTTCAAGTCCAAGAACTACCGCAATACATCGCCGACTTTAACAAGATTTTGTCAAAGCATAATTTATACAGCGTACATTATGCCCATGCGGGTTCGGGCGAGTTACATCTAAGACCTATTCTGAACCTCAAAACTAAGGAAGGGCAAAAACAATTTAGAACCATCGCAGAAGAAATTGCCATTTTGGTAAAATCCTACAATGGGTCCCTTTCTGGTGAACATGGCGATGGGAGACTTAGAGGTGAATTTATTCCACAGATGCTTGGGGAGCATAATTATCAACTCTGTAAGGATGTTAAAAACATGTGGGATCCCCATAATATTTTTAATCCCGGAAAAATTGTGAATGCGCCTCCGATGGACACGGATCTTCGTTTTGTACCTGATCAGCCAACACCCGTATTTGACACCATGTATGATTTTAGTGAAAATCAAGGGATCGTAAGGGCTACAGAACTTTGTAATGGCTCGGGTGACTGCAGAAAGACCGAACTGTCTGGAGGAACTATGTGTCCGAGCTATCAAGCTACCAAGGACGAAAAAGATACTACGCGGGCCAGAGCGAACATTTTGCGTGAAATGTTAAGTAAAACAGATACGGTAAAACCTTTTTCAAGACCCGAAATAAAAGAAGTCTTGGATTTATGCCTCTCTTGTAAAGGCTGCAGTTCCGAGTGCCCTTCAAATGTAGATATGGCCAAACTAAAAGGTGAATGGCAATATCAATACTATCAAGACAAAGGCATTCCATTAAGAAATCGACTTATAGGTAATTTTACGATGGCCATGTCTTTAGCTTCAAAGATCCCTTGGGCTTATCAGCTGATTTTTTCTAATAAATTTTCTGGGGGGGTCGCCAAGGCCATTGCTGGCTTTGCCTTTGAAAGATCTATGCCTGCTTTAGGTTCTCTGACTTTTAAGAAATGGCTTAAGACCCATTTCAAGCCTCTGAATAATGGGTCTAAAAAAATCGTATACTTGTTTTGCGATGAGTTTACTGAATATAATGATGTAGAAATTGGGCAAAAAACTATGCTCCTCCTGGATCGATTGGGATATCAGGTGAGACGCATATCCCATCCAGAAAGTGGCCGCAGCTTTATGTCCAAAGGCATGCTCAAGGAAGCCAAGAAGTTGGCTGAAAAAAACGTTGCTTTATTTTCTGAAATCATCACTGAAGAAGTACCTCTTGTGGGTATTGAGCCCTCCACTATTTTATCTTTTAGGGATGAATACCTCTCTTTGACCCGCGGTGCACTTCAAGAAAAAGCTAAAAAATTGGCCAAGCATGTCATGACCATTGAAGAATTTATCAGTCATGAAATTGATAAAGGGCGTATCAAAGCCTCAAGCTTTAACGAAGATAAAAAATTGATTAAAGTACATGGGCATTGTCATCAAAAATCTTTATCTTCTATGACCCCAACCAAAAAAATACTCAGTCTTCCCTCGGGTCATGAAGTACACATGATTCCTTCGGGTTGCTGTGGAATGGCAGGATCTTTTGGGTATGAAAAAGAGCATTATGCCCTGTCTATGAAAATCGGTGAATTGGTCTTATTTCCTACCGTCAGAGATCAACCTCAAGAAGTAGAAATCGCGGCGGCTGGTACCAGTTGTCGCCATCAAATCAAAGATGGCACGGGCAGGATTGCCAAACATCCCATAGCTATTCTATATGACGCTTTGGTGCCTATGGATTGATAGAACTATTGAATTCAAGGAGTTCCTTTAAGTCTTTTTCAGACTTCAAGGAAAGCTTATTGCTTTTGATGAATTGACTCATCTCTTTGCTTTCTTCAAATAAGCCTGTCACTGATTTTTTATTTAATTTGAACCTGGACAACTTTTTTTCATTGATTAAAGCATAATAAGTGAAAAAAGGTTCAAAACTAGTAAATAATTCAGTTTTACCGGGAGTCTCTACTGCTCTTTCTCTTTTTTCTATTCTAAAGTCTTTAAAAATAGTAAGATCATGGTCCTCATATATTAATACATAAAATTTATTAGGCACTTCAGGGTTTAATCCATAAATAAAGACCGTAGTATCTGACATCGTATTGGCATAGTATCGATCATACTTTTGAGTTATAAATTCAAAACTTTCAAAGTATTTTTCTTCTAGTATGAAAGTTAAATCATCATGGAAGGCTTCAAATTGATGGGTATACCCATTGAAATTCAAAGGAATATTATTGATTAATAGGTTATTATTGGTCAGTATTTTAGCTTCAATGAAAGTTTCAAATAGAAAAGGAGAACCTTTCACCTCTCCATACCGATTGGCTTCAATAGGTTTTACATTTTCCCAAATAATCTTCTCATTTTGAGTGTATCCCACCAAAGGGAAAAGAAGCAATAAAGACACAAATAATCTCTGCATATTATAAAGTTGGCTAGCTATGAAGTTGCCATTTATTTGAGGCCCCTTCATGATGAAGTGATGTTTTGAAAAGTTGAAAAGCTTATCTTAGCTTAAGATAACAAAACAAAATTAAAATTAAATGGTACACCTTAAATATGGCATGGCCTTTTTTATTTTTTTATTCATAACCAGTTGTTCCAAAAAAGAAGACAGGGTAGTCCCTAAAACTGATAAAGACAACGGTGGCCTTTTTTTACCAAACGGTTTTGGTGCTGTCGTGGTCGTTGACAGCATTGGACCTACTCGACATTTAGCTGTTAACGATAATGGTGATATTTATGTTAAACTCCGCACACCCAATGGAGATAAAGGAAATATTGCCTTAAGAGATACCGATGGCGATGGCAAAGCCGATATCGTTCAAAGATTTGGTAAATATCGTAATGACGGTACTTTCGCAACCGAAATGCGAATTCACAATGGGTATTTGTACTTCAGCTCTGAACTTGTCATCTATCGACAAAAACTGACCCCCTTTAAATTAATTCCAGAAGGTAAGCCCGAAATTATTTTGGTCGATCGAGGTCCCATACGATGGCATAACGCCAAGTCATTGGCTTTTGATAAAAAAGGTAATATGTACGTGACATTCAGTGGGATGACCAATGTGTGTGAAAATTGGAATACAGTTCCAGAAAATCAAACGCAAGGAGTCAAAGGATATTTTCCATGCCCTGAACTCCGAGGACTCGCAGGGATCTGGCGATTCGATGAAAATAAATTAAATCAAATTCAAACAGATGGTGAGCTTTATGCGACCGGTATCAGGAGTATGGTCGCTATGTCTTGGAACCATCAGACGAATAGTTTGTTTGGACTCAATCATGGTAGAGATTATTTGCACGGTCATGACTCCGCAAATTATAGCCCATGGCAAAATGCGGTCCTTCCTGCTGAAGAATTCATGGAGATAGCCCTTCATGATAACTTCGGATGGCCCTATAGTTATTATGATCCATTTAAAAATAAGCGTATGCAAGCACCTGAATATGGTGGTGATGGGGTTAAAGAAACCCAAAAATATAAAGATCCGATTTTAGCACTGCCCGCGCATTGGGCACCAAACGATTTGCTCTTTTATACAGGAGACCAATTCCCTGAAAGATATAAAAACGGTGCATTTGTTGCATTACACGGATCCACCAACCGCGCACCCTATCCACAAGCTGGATACTTAGTCGCTTTTATACCCTTTGAAAATGGTGCCCCAAAAGGTAAATGGGAAGTTTTTGCAGATGGTTTTGCAGACATTGATGTTATCCATCAAATGTCGGATGCGAAATACCGGCCTATGGGCTTATCACAAGGGCCTGATGGCTCACTCTATATCTCTGAATCTAAAAAAGGGAAAATATGGCGAGTCATCTACGAAGATGAGCCCAGTCTCTTTGATCCCACCCAACTCTTGAATATGGAAAAAAGAAAACTAAGATCAAATATCAAAATGCCCCATGAACAAGAGGACCTGTTACCTACAAAAAACAAGAACTAGTAGTTTTAATTTTTTATAAAGCCCTTCATGGCTCCAAGGTGTCAAAGACCCTAGGGCTATTACTTTAAAAAAGTTATTTGGGATAGAGCTGAGCCAAATGATCCATACATCGTTCACCGTCCATCGCAGCAGACACAATACCACCCGCATAACCAGCCCCCTCACCACATGGAAATAATCTTTTGACCTCTTGGTGCTCACATGTCATTTTATCTCGAGGAATGCGTACCGGAGAAGAGGTCCTGCTCTCAATCCCAATAATTTGAGCTTCGTTGGTTAAGTATCCCTGCATTTTGCGACCAAAAGAACGAAATCCCTGTTTCAGGCGCTCGTTAATAATTTTAGGTAAAATCGTACTCATATCTACTGATTCCAAACCTGGTTGATAAGAAGATGCATTTAATGAGGGAGAATGAGTCCCCCGAATGAAATCCTCTAACCTTTGTGCTGGGGCCACTTGGCCCTTACCTACTGATTGCCAAGCCCTTTTTTCAACACTGGCTTGAAACTCCATCCCCGCCAAAGGCCCCAAAAAATCAAAGTCCTTTAAGTCTTGGTCTTCAATAGCCACCACAATACCTGAATTAGCATATTTACTGTCTCGTCTCGATGGGCTCATCCCATTTACTACAATCTCATCGGGTGAGGTTGCAGCTGGAACTATGAATCCACCAGGACACATACAAAATGAAAATACGCCTCTTTCTTTACCTGCCAATTTGGACTGATGTACCATTGAATAGCTGGCCGCAGGCAAAAACCCTCGCTCTTTGGAGTGGTATTGAATCTGATCAATTTGTTCCTGTGGATGTTCTACCCGTACGCCCAAAGCAAAAGGTTTAGACTGCTATCTTTATGCCCTGATCTACACATAGATTAAAAATGTCTCTCGCTGAGTGGCCCGTGGCTAAGATCACACCTACTCCCCGATGTAATTGTCCTTCTTGGGTAACCACACCCGCCATCGATCCATCTTCGATAATAAACTTGTCCACTCGGGTATTAAAGTGAATCGTTCCTCCCAAGGCTTCAATAGTTTCACGGATTGCGGTAACAATTTTGGGGAGCTTATTCGTTCCAATATGCGGATGTGCTTCAAACAGAATGTCCTCAGGAGCACCATGTGCTACCAGTATCTCGAATATACGGCGCACGTTACCTCGCTTGGTGGCTCGGGTATACAGTTTACCATCCGAATACGTTCCTGCTCCTCCTTCACCAAAACAATAATTGCTCTCAGGATTTACAATTCCATTCTTGTTGACATCAGCAAGATCGCGTCGACGTCCTCTCACATCTTTGCCCCGTTCAATGACTATAGGTTGAAATCCTAAGGCAATGGCTTTTAAGGCTGCGAACAGCCCTGCCGGACCGGCACCCACGATAATGACTTTTGGTGCATTTGAAACGGTTTCTGTGGCTGGTTCGTACTCAACAAATTCATGATGCAATGGCACCGCTGAAATCGTTAGGCTGATATTGACTTTTACTTTTAATTTTCGGGCATCAATAGAGCGGCGATCCACCAAGAAATACTGTTCATCACTGAGCCAACCCTTGCCCTTCAAAAAAGCACGTAAATTTTGATCATCCAGGGCGATCTCAGGACTCAGCACTAACTCAAATTTCCTGGAATCAGTCAAACGTAAAAAGTTTAAAGGCTTTGCTTAAACATAAGTCTAAGCTCTTAAATGTATGTATTTAGATTGGTAAACTTTAAATTCCGTCACCCTATTACGACCTCACTATACGCCTACGGCCTCTACCTCTTCTACCTCAGGAACCATCCGCTTCAGCAAATTTTCTATCCCTGATTTTAGTGTTAATGTAGAGCTTGGACAACCCGAACATGATCCTTGTAACAGTACCTTAACTTTACCCTCAGAAAATGAATCAAAGGTAATCGCACCCCCATCCATCTCGACGGCAGGCCGAATGTACTCATCCAATATTCCTTTAATTTTTACTTCCAAATCAGTATCAGATGCTTCTACATGATGGTCCTCTTTGACCTCTTTTTCCGTTAAAATTTGCAACCCTGCTTCTAAATGAGATTTGATGATGGTAAGCACCTCGCCTTTGATTTCATACCAATCTGCTTCATCATCTTTGGTAACGGTAATGAAATTACTCATATAAAAAACACGCTTCACATAGGATTTTTCAAAAAGCTTGATCGCCAAAGGGGCTTCTTCTGCACTTTTTATATCTGGAAAATCTCTACTTACGCCCTCGGGCATGAGCATAAAATTGGCCACAAACTTTAAGGAGTTGGGATTAGGGTTCGCCTCAGTATAAATATTTATAGGTGTTTTTACAGCTTCAGACATTTTTTTAACTTTAGAATACAAAAATAAACCTCATTGACTGAATAATTGGCAAAATGAACAATTCCTTTCAAAAAGATAGGCCTCAGCTATATTTTTCTAACTCACCTTCAGACTTTGCTATCAGGGTTGATACAACCATGTCACCCGTCACATTCACGACCGTTCTACACATATCTAAAATACGATCTACCGGAAATATGATGGCCACCCATGCCGGATTTAATCCAACAGATTGTAATACCATGATCATCATGATCAACCCGGCACTCGGTACCGCAGCTGAACCAATAGATGCTGCAGCCGCAGTAAATACAATGGTGAGTTGCTGAGCTATGGTCAGGTCAATAAAATGGAGTTGTGCTAAAAACACAACGGCGACCCCCTCAAACATGGAAGTTCCATCCATATTTACCGTTGCCCCAATGGGTAAAACAAAGCTTGAAATAGACTTGGGTACACCGACATTTTCTTCGACGCATTCCATCGTTACGGGTAGGGTAGCGGCACTAGAACTCGTAGAAAAGGCTAAGAATTGTGCCGGACTGATGTTCTTAAAGAAATCTTTAAAACTCATTTTAGAAACCAATGATTTTACAATCAAGGGATAAACTACAAAGGTTAATAAAAACAATCCGCTGAATAAAGTAAGCGAATAAGATCCCAGACCTTTAAAAATCTCAAATACTTCTTGGGGTGAATCTGCCATTTTTGCCACAACACCCGCCAACAGGCAAAAAACAAAAAAAGGTGCCGCCTTCATGACCAAATCCACCATTTTTAAAAAAATCGAATTCATTCCGTTGATCAAATTAATGATAGGTGCAGAAGCTTCCTCTGGGATAAGGACCAGGGTTATTCCAAAAAAAATGGCAAAGAAAATTACCTGAAGCATCAATCCATTTCCTGACAATGAGGCAAAAATATTATCAGGTACCATCTCTACAATGAATTTTAAAGGAGAACTTTCCTTTTGAACCGCTACGGTCTTCATTTTCTTTTCCAAATCTAGCTTTGGTGAAGTGACTTGCTCAGCCGCTTGCGCCTCTGAAAGATAAGCCGCGTATTTAGGATCAGAAAGAAAATTTAAGCCATCCTGGGTAGCACCAATATCATTCTCTTGCAGCCAAACCTCATAAGAGAGTCTATTCTTGATGCGTTGCTCGTCATCTATGTGTGTGCCTGGCTTAACGATATTTACCAAGGTCAATCCAATACCCACCGCCAATAAAGTAGTCGTCATGTAGGCCAACAAGGTTTTCCATCCCAAGCGTCCTAATTTGGATACATCCTCTCAGTCCGGAGACACCCCCAATGATCGAAAATAATACCAAAGGCACCGCTATAAATTTCAAAAGCCGAATAAAGATCATACCAAAAGGATCAATCCAACGAATGGTAAATTCATTCCACCCCATAAGAGCTTGATAGAAAGGCCCACCCAATTCCTAGTACTAAACCTATGACTATTTTAACATGAATGGGTAATTTTTTCATAATTAATGGGTTAATTTATTGGTTCTGCTGATGAGATAGAAATCTGCTATCACCAATGCCGACATAGCTTCTACAATGGGTACTGCCCGGGGTACTACACAAGGATCATGCCGTCCTTTTCCCGATACGGTTGCAGTATTTCCATCCTTGTCTACACTTTCTTGGTCCTGCATAATGGTCGCTACCGGCTTAAAGGCCACATTGAAATAAATATCTTCGCCATTGGAGATTCCTCCTTGAATACCCCCAGATTTATTGGTTCTCGTACGCACTCGATCTCCTTCTTTGTAAAAGGCATCATTGTGTGCCGATCCTTTCATTTTAATTCCCTCAAATCCACTCCCATACTCGAAACCCTTCACGGCATTAATGCTCAACATGGCCTTACCTAAGGAGGCATGTAGCTTATCAAAAACAGGCTCTCCAAGTCCTGCCGGGATATTTTTTATTACCCCAGTGACTATACCCCCAATGGTATCTTGTTCTTTGCGTACTTGATCGATGAGCTTAAACATCTTATCCGCCATTTCAGGATCAGGGCAACGCACTGCGTGGTCATCAATCCGATCAAGATCTAAGTGTACATATTCTTTTTCTAATTTTAATGAACCCACTTGAGAAACATAAGCATAAAATTCACCGCCACAGGCCTGTGCTATAAATTGCTTAGCAACCGCACCAGCAGCCACACGAGCCGCTGTTTCACGCGCTGAACTTCTGCCCCCTCCGCGATAATCTCGTACCCCATATTTTTCTTGAAAGGTATAATCTGCATGGCTGGGTCTGAACTGATTGGCGATATGGGTATAATCTTTGCTTTTTTGATCTTTATTCCTGATTACCATAGCCATAGGTGTTCCTGTGCTCACGCCTTCAAAAACTGCCTGACAAAATCTCAATCTCATCGGCTTCTTTTCTTTGTGTGGTGATCCTAGATTGGCCAGGTTTTCTTCTACTCAATTCAAATTGAATCTGTTCCACATCAAGATGGATCCCCGCAGGTAGCCCCTCAATATTGACGCCAATAGCCGGTCCATGCGATTCGCCAAAAGTGCTGATTTTAAATATTTTTCCGAAAGAACTTCCCATTATTTTTTAAAGAATAAAACTGATACCCCCTACCAATATAGCGAATATAAATAGGTTGATAATGATTTGATAGCCCATCCCAGACTTAATTGAAACTAACTCATTGTCTTCAAGTTCGATCCTATCATAAAACGAACCTAAATCATTTGAAGAAATGTATTCGTTCTTTCTACTCTCTCCTTGTACTTGTATTTGTATCTCTGACCTTAGCGTATCATATTTTTCTTGAACGGGATCAAAAAAGATCCACTGGATAAAATCTCCTAAGTCATAGGTGCCTGGTTCATTAGGGATACCAAAATAATCAAACTTTTTACTCCCTGTTACTCGATTCGAAGATCTTCGAATATTTTGAACGGTATTGGGCTCATAAAACTCAAACCACTCATTTGGATCTACAATGGGCATATTTAAGGCACTGATATTACCTACTCCTCTTATTTCAAAAGAATAGTTAAAACTTTGTCCGGTAGTTAATTTTTCGGTACTGATGGCCTCTCTCAATTTGTAGGAGCCGACATTTACGAGGTCTTTTAAAGGATGTGGTGGCAACGCTTTTATTTTGACAGTCTTAGGTTTACTGTAAAAGGTTTCGTAATCTTCTTGACGATTCCTGCCGAAAAAATGAAGGATTTTTGACTTGGTTGTATTTAATTAATTTTAGTCCGACACTGGGAAAATTAATAGGCTCTAAATTCAGTGGAAAATAAGTGGCCTGATAGATTTTGTACTGCGTGTATTGAACGCCTTTTATCTTAATAGGTTCCCCATTGATGTTGTCTATATTGAAATTCTCCTCCCAAGAATTTTCAGGTTTTATTTTCTTGATAATTTCTGTTATTTGGGTACCTAAATCATAAAATTTCATGTCTGCACGATTAGAGGCCGCTACGTAAAAAGCCAAGGTAGTGGTAATTCCTTCCCCTAGGTAAATTTCATTTTTGTCCGTAGTTAACGCTAGAAAAGCATCCGCCTCAACTTCTATAAATTCAGATGGTGCTTTTTGCTGGAAAAAATCTTGAAATGGGTCTTGAAAATTGGAACGACGCTGTTGGGCAGGAGCGGTCACTGTTATGCTTTTACCCTTCACTGAAAATGACTGATTGTTAATGGTTATGTCAAAATCAGGAACGACCACGCTCCCCTCACTCGTGGCTTGATAATTCTGGATGATGCTTTGAGATGAACTCATTTTACCATTGACATAATTTGTTGAAGAGGAAGAGGAAGTACCCCTTTTCACCAACCCTTGAATTTCTGGAAAGTTGCTGTAATTACGTAAGCGTTCGTTTTGCACCGTAATAGTAATGGTCCAAAGTTGATTGATGGCAAATTGATCAGGACCCAATCTTACGGTCACCTCTTGGCTGTAAGCCGTTGATGAAAGCCCCAACAGGCCCAAAAAACTTAACAATATAACTTTAACTATATTCATACCGACGGCAAATGTAGCGCTAGGAAAACAAAAAGTATCAAATGAATAGTTTTACGTGTCCCCAAAGAAGTTCAAATTTAAAATATCGAAGGATACTTTAAAAGAAAACAGGGTCGCAGAAGGTCAGGTGGCGAGATTTAATTGTTAAAGAAAGTTAAGGTCTAGGGAATCCCTGATAGAAATACCCAGTCTACATCCATAAAAGCTTTGGTACCCTTACCATTGCCTGTAGCATACAAGCCTAAATAAGCACCGGTATATGAGCCCGTTCGATGGCTTAAAATTAAATCTCCCTTTGAACTCATAAATGTAAAGTACTTCTGACCTTGATCAAGAGAATATTGATATTGATATTGATGATCTTTTGAAATCACTCTTAACATAATCTCTCCCTCATAATTGGATAAAATTTCTTGCTTCAAGATTCTTGGATCCTCTTTAGGATCTTTTAAGATCACCTTAAGCACTATCAGCCCTTGTTCTTTGGTTAAGGTAAAATTGATATAGTTATTGTCTTTTTGAAAAAGGCTCATGCCTGCCTCTTCGCCCTCTTTTTTGGGTTGATAGTAGATGCTAGCAGTATATTCAAAATCGCTTTCCCGCTGTCTAAAACCCATCAAACTAGCCTGTACCCTGTTGTCAATGACCTCTGGCTTGGCATATAACCTTAAATGACCCGATCGGGCAGCCAATGAAAAGGTATTGGCTTGGGGTACCCTTCTAAAATTCCACTCTAAATTTAAGTTAGATTCATCAAAATTGTCATTGAAGGCATCGTTCTGATATTGGCGGGTTTGCATAAAAGGCATGGGATTAATCCGCTCCACCTTACCGGTTTCAGGTGCTCCAACGGGAAAATCATACGTGACAGGCGCCCATTCATTGTCACTCACTTGTTGCCATCGGACGGTTGCTTTTTCCCATGAAATAGGAATCAAATGGGTCTCTCTACCCATATTAGATTCTCGTTGCTCATCCCCTCGCTTACCCAAAGCGACCATGAACCATCGTCCATCGGGAACAATAACCAGATCGGCATGACCCGTGCTGTGTACCCAATTGTCCTTAGACAAATGTCTTGAGGTAAGAATCGGATTCCTAGGATTGGAATCATAAGGCCCAGTAATTTTATCACTGGCAGCAATCATTACCGAATGATTAAAAGAAGTTCCTCCTTCTGCGGCCATCAGGTAATAAGTCCCCTCTCTTTTGTACATATGAGGCCCTTCCAAACAACAGCCTCCACACGCCCCTGTCCAAACGGAGGTTCTTTCACCTTTAAGTTGCCATTTGGCAAGATCCAATTCCTGAACCCATAGTTCACCTATGCCATTGGCATTCTTATCCCCTTTATCATGGGTGCCAACAAACCATACCTTCCCATCATCATCAAAAAATAAATCAGGATCTATACCCGGTGCCCCCTCAATGATATGAGGTTCGGACCATGAACCCGCAGGATCTTCAGCGGTGATGATAAAGTTAATGAACTGCGTAGGCCCCTTCACAGGACTATAAATATTGGTCGTGATGATATAAAAAATGCCTTCATGATAACGTATGGTGGGCGCATGAATGCCCCCATTACTTTGAACATCTACCAGATTATTAGTTCCATTGCACTGGTCCTCTCTATCTAGCCCATGACCTATCAACTCCCAATTCACCAAGTCCTTGCTCTTGTGAATGGGCAACCCAGGAAAATACTCAAAGGAGGAATTGACTAAATAAAAATTTCCCTCTACCTCACAAATAGAAGGATCGGGGTAAGCGCCAGGTAAAATGGGATTGGTAAAGGTTTGGGCTATTGATGAAAAAGAAACCAACAGAGTGATGTATCGAAAAAAGAATTTCATAGATAGAATATAAAACTAGTGTACCTTTATTGGCAGGATGCAATCATTGTAAAGTTTTCACCAGTAGAAAAATCTCTAACTATATTACTTCCGTTTTGATCTTGAAAATTATAAGTAATCATCGAAATTTCATTTGTAGTATTTAAACCAAAAATATCTTTTGGCCAAACAGTAATTTCCCAAATGTCATCACCGATAAAATTTAATGATGTTTTGTCAGATTTATCACAGACAGATATGATCGTCCCATCATTTAATGTAGCCTCTGCACAATAATATACAAAACTGGCTCCGCTAAGCCTTGTTACTTCGTCATTTGCCCCTATTGAGGCATCAAAAGTGATTTTCAATAAATCGTTATAGCTAAATACGTCCGGGCTAATAACACTTGTTCCTGGTGCGGGCTCTGGGCCACAATAATTTATGGGTGCCCCTGTACCTCCCGTAATTTCAATACAATTTCCTAATCTAAAATCTTGATTTTCGTTAAGCTCCCAAATACCAAAGTCATTTTCTCCTATAAAATATCCTAGCTGAGCTGTTATATTATCTGGACCAACTACAGTTTCAATATTTACCGTACCATAAATGGGCAGATAAGCTGGATTATGATCATAGGGATCATCTGCCATAAACATGACCCATTCCATTTTGGTTGGATCGTAATTCTCACCCGTACCATAGCTAAATTCCAGTGTTTCTGACCATGGTTTGCCACCATTACCTTCAATAGCCCCCTCAATCATTGGACTCATAGTACTATTATATACATCGCTTGCAATACTCATCTCTGTGTTTGCCCTAGCATTCCAGGATTTTGGGACTAAAAATCCAACCACTGGCATTGTACCAGATACATTGCCTGGATTGAACTTATCTTCTAAAACCTCAATATCTAATTTAATTGATATTGTTTCGCCAGCAACTGCAGTCTCGGGTTGTTCAAAGGAAATAATATCAAAGCATCGTAGTCAAAAACAGACGCAATGAGAGACAACAGTACCCCACTTGATAACATACCGGACGACCAAAACTTTTTTCGATGAGCTAACTTTATTAATGATTACCGCTTCATGACTCTCACAATGTGCTGTTTTTAGTAAGATAATAAACATATGAAACATCACTGCATCCCAAGTTAAACTCTAAATGAAGTTCCTCGCTTCCAGTAGTCAATAGAGGTTGATCTATTATCGAAATGGCAGTATCTCCATTAACAAAATATATTTTGCTGGGATATAATTCATTATCAAAATGCCATGATCCTGTACTGTGCGAGGTTAGAAACGGTACAGGAGCTTCAGTAATTATCGAAAAATCTGCAGGCAAACCATTACCATAGTTTAAGGCAATTGCAAATGAATTAAAATCATAGTTATCTGAGATATCTATTTCATTTTGTTCAACTTTCGAAATTGACCAGGAGCCTGAGATATCAGTTGACCCACTATTCAATAGCTCCTCATTAACAGGCCATTTTTCATCACATTTAAATAGGCACAATATAGCTAATGCCATAATAATTTTGTTTAACCTTCATTAATTTCCTGATCTAGTTAAACCATGTATATCCACTTCATTTGTGGGGAATGGATACAATAATAATTCGATCCATTCTGAATACGTTTTGAATCCATCTCCTTCATCCTCAGTTCTAATAATTCCAAATTTCAAACGCTTGGTATTGAGAAAATGATCTCCCAACTCAAAAGCTAATTCCTTAGTACGATCTTCAAAAAGCATATTAAGTGCTTGATCTTTTGTAGGAATGGAGGTTAATGCGGAAGATGGTTTCGCCCTATTTCTTAATGCATTAATATCATCAACATCTTGTTGATTGACAGAGCTATTAACTATAATATTAGCTTCTGCTCTAGTTAAGTGCATTTCAGCCAATCGAATGTATTGATAATGCATTTGATCCGTAGTATACTTTTCAACGTAAACGTAGTTATCATCAGAGGAGTAAAGACCCGTATAACGGGCATCGTCTTCATCCATAATCATTTCCGCGGCTACTCCATTGGTGTTCATACTATAAAACCCGACAGTTGGTGAGGCTTGATAAGCCTCAAAAATACGTGCAGAAGGACTGACTCCTGAGCCATCCACAGAATTGAACATGATTTTAAATATGATTTCATTTGAATTCCCTGGTGCAGTAAAAACATCAGTTACGTCAGACTCTAATGCATATTGACCGCTCGTAATTACTTCATTAGCTCGAGCATATGCCGAATCGTATTTTTCGTGAAAAAAGTAAATTCTAGCAGCCAAAGCAGTAGCAGCATAATAGTTGGAAATCCCAGATGATGCCTCTTGGAAATGAAATCTGGCAGCCTCAATTTCAGTTTCTATAAATGAACTGAGCTCGGAAGTTGTTGCACATGAGACTCTATCGTCTATACTCAAGGGTAATTCAAGCAACGGCACCGTGTAACCTGTAATAGGATCTCCCCAGTAATTATTTAAATCAAAATAGATCAATGCTCTTAAAAAATGAGCATCTGCAAGTATTGCTGCCTTTTCTGCATCCGTCGCGGCAGTATTAGCCAAGTCATCTGCGAAAATTTTATTTACGGTTCCTAGGGCCGTAAAACCCGATGTATATTGCCAAGAAGTCATATTGGTACTTATTTCATGACCATAAAAATTATCATACTCTCCCCTATTCCTATTGAGAACATCTCGCATCATTCCCGCAGAATACAACGCTGACTGACTCACAAATGGTCTGATTTGAGTATAGGCACCATATAATAATGCCTGAGCAGAAGCTAAATCAGTTAATTTATCTGGAGTCAATCCGATATTGGGAGGATTGTCTAAAAAATCATCTCCGCATGAACAAAAAATAGTAGAAACTAATATTATGACTAACTTTTTCATCCTAAACATAATTATAGATTAATAACCAGACCCAAAATTATTGATTTTGCCTGCGGAGATTGCTTAAAAGCTCCTCCTGCTCCAATATTATTTGATTGACGACTTTGCACAACTCCTGTAAATTCAGGATCCCAGAAAAAATCGGGCGCTTTGGTAAAAGTTAGGGCATTGACCATTTTTAAGGAGACATCAACCCCTTTTACGGCCGTGCCGCGCGAAGTTATTTTATATCCAATAGTCAAATCCCTTAATCTTAAATAATCTGTGCTATACAAGTGCTCAGAGGTTCCCTCCCAAAAAACATTGCTTGCATTTACCTGCGACACATTAGATGTATTCCCATCTGATGAGCTCCATGAATTCAACATATGACTCGGTGGATTTAATTTATCTCCACCGAATGGTTGTGTCAAGGCCTTCATGTAGCCATCCTCATAGGTTTGACCGGTGGCAAAGGTGAAAAGAAAACTTCCATAGAATTTCTTAAAATTAAATCTGTTTTCTACACCTCCTGTATATTTGGGCCAAGGATTTCCCATGGGCCGTCTATTGGCCTGCTCGAAAATTGCAAAGCTACCATAATCTTCAATTGCTTGGCTGTAACTCAATATATTGCCCTCTAAATCCTTGTAAGTATCTTCACCTGTTTTTTGATCTACTCCAGCCCACTCAACTAGCTGGTTTACACCAACGGGATAACCTGGAAAAATTGAGATTCCTCCTAAGCCGACACTCGCAGAGATCCCATCTTCAATCAGTTCATCACCAAGACTAGTGACTAAGTTTTCATTATAATTTAGGGTAACAGAACTCGACCATTTGAATGAACTTGTATTGATATTCACAGAGCTCAACATCAAATCATAGCCTTTGTTCGTCAACGTACCCGCATTTTTTGTCACCAATGATACCCCGGTCATTTGTGATACTGGAAAAGGCAAAAGTAAATCATTGGTTGTTTTGTCATATATGTCAAATTCTCCACTAATTCTTCCTTCTAAAATCTCGAAAGTGATTCCTATATTAAGTTGAGAAGTAGTCTCCCATCCCAATTCATCATCCCCAACATTAGAAATTCCCAGGCCCGTATTAGCATCATAAGTCGACGTCCCATAAGTAGAAAGATATGAGTAGTCACCAATTTCAGAATTACCCACTAAACCATAACTGAACCGAATTTTGAAAAAATTTACAGTCGTAGCCAGCGTGGAAAAGAAGTTTTCATCACTTATTACCCATCCCAATGAGACTGCAGGGAAATATCCCCATCTATTATCTGGACCGAATCGAGAAGAGCCATCTGCCCTGAAGCTTACGGATAGCAAGTAACGATCTTGAAAATCATAATTTGCACGACCTATATAAGACAAAAAAGAATAAGTTGATTCGCCATTTGAAGCATTTATAATGGCCGCATCTTGAGGCCTAGTAAGGGTAGAATTGATAAATGTATCTCCAAATACAGAATTCAATTTAGACGTATAAGATTGCATTTCTGATGCCCCCAATAAATCCAAATTATGCTGACCAAAAGATTTTGTGTAATTCACAATATTCTTCCAATTATAACCCATTCGTTTTCCATTAACTGTGGAGGCTACAGATCTACCATGGCTCGTAATTTGACCATCCCTGAAATGAAAATCATCATTGAACAATAAATTACTACCAAGCTCTGATCGAAAACTTAAGGCATCTAAAATTTTATACTTGAAGTACCAATTCCCTAAGATTTGATTGCTTTTTAAATTAATTGTTCTCAAGTCTACACCCGCAACTGGTTGTTCGTCAGAAACATTAAAATATGACCCATCTTCTTTTCTCACTGGCCAAATAGGTAGCATTTCTGAAACGTTACTTACACCACCTGCCCAATTAGTAGGAACTTGCTTATCATTGATATAAGTAAGCATTAAACGCCCACCAATCGATAGCTTTTCATTTATTTCATGGTCAACATTGAGTCGTGTACCAAATCTTTGATATTTATTTCCTCTTAAAATAGTAGTTTGATCTTTAACATTTGCGCTTAAATAAAAAGTGGTTTTTTTGCTACCTCCTGAAATAGAAACGTTATAATCGGCCACTTGCCCTACTTGTAGCACTTGATCAACCCAATCAGTGTCTGTCCGCTCTGCTTCTTCTTGGGTAAGTCCATCTACCAATACACCACTGTTATTCCAAAAATCAGCCACATCGAAACCAGAGTTATACCACGCTTGCTTGGCTAGGATCAAATATTGCTCGGCGTTTAACAGACCGATCCTATTGGTGGCCTCGGATAACCCAAAAGAGCCGGACACAGTAACCTTAGTCTCTCCAGCTTTTCCATTTTTTGTAGTAATTAAGACTACGCCATTAGCTCCTCGAGAGCCATAGATTGCTGCGGCTGCAGCATCTTTTAAAACCTCCATCGATTCAATATCTGCTGGATTCAAACTGGCCAATACATTAGTATTGGCTGCCTGCTGCAAGTTCCACTCTTGTATACCTCCACCGGGCTGAGAAGTACTTATCTCTCCACTTTCAATGGGAATTCCATCTATCACATATAGCGGCTCACTGTTTGCGCTTACCGACGAAGTACCTCTGATCCGTACCCGAATAGCTGATCCTCCCAGGGCACTACTTGTGGTAACTTGGACTCCTGGAACGATCCCCTGTAACCCCCCCTCAAATGAGTTAGTGGCAGCAGAATTTAACTTCTCTAGATTAACCCTAGAAACGGAACTGGTCATTTTACGCTTAATCTGAGTGCCATATCCCATCACTACAACCTCCTCCAACTCTTTTACATTAACGCCCAATGTAACATCAATTACCGATCGTGCACCAACCAAGATCTCTTGATCATCATAACCAATGGCGCTAAACACTAAAGTAATGTTTTCATCAGGAATATTTAGTCGGTAATTCCCTTCATAGTCGGTAATAGTTCCGGAGGAAGTCCCATTAATTACAACATTGACACCTGGTAATCCCTCATTCAATTCATCGTATACAATTCCCGATACACTCCGCTCTTGTTTAGAGATAACAGGATCTAATTTCTGTTCTGAGGTACTCTTTTGAACATTTATACTTTGATTAACCTGTCGGAAATTCAAATTAGATTTTTTGGCAATATCGACCAATACTGTGTAAACAGTTTGATTTACATAAGAGCCATTGAAAGATCTATTCATAGCAACATCTTTCTCATCATATGCAAATACAAATGATGTTATATTTTCTATTTTTTTAAAGGTTGATCTAATATCATCATCTTTTAAAATGAGATTAATTTTTACTTTCTTAATACTTTCAAAATTTTATTCTGTGCCCTATTATCCCCTTTTGCCAAAACTATCCCCTGGGAAAGCCAGATGAAAAGGGCAATCCCATATATTAGATGAGTACTAAATTGTAAGATTCTTCGAGATAGTATCTTTTTTTGAGAAATCTGAAACGAGAACATTTTTATTTCATTTATTTTTAATCAATACTTCTTTATCTAATATTTCGAAATCAAATCCTTGAATATAGCCCAATGATCCCAAAACCCAATCTAAATTTTGATTATCATAGCTTGCATTTATGCGCCATTCTTCTTTAAAAGGCTCACTTATCAAGAAACTTAATCCATACCATAACTCTAATGCTTCAAATACCTCTTTTTGACTTGCATTTTCAAAAAATAAAACGCCATCTTTCCAAGCATTTATTTTAGGATTAAAAATTCCTCTTTTAATTGTCTTTAAATCTTTATTATATGCCACTTGCTCTCCAGCCACTAGATATTGATCCTGAAACTCTTCATGTTCATTGTGAAATTCAATTTGCACCTTGCCCTCTGCTAAAGACACAGTAACTTTGTTTTCTGAATAAGCATTAACATTAAACATAGTACCTAGAGCAGTTGTCGCAACTCCATGCGCAATGACTGTGAAGGGACGATTAAGATCTTGAGCTACTTCAAAATAAGCTTCCCCAATCAATTGAATTTCTCTTTTATCATTTTTGAATCCCTTCAAATAATTGACACTACTCCCTGAATTCAGGTAAATTATAGACCCATCACTTAAAAAAATTGTTGATTTCTGACCATAAGGATTCTTTTTTGTAACTAATTCTTGAATGCCCGCATCTTTTACTGAGTCAGTCGTAACGACTACATTTAAAAGGTATGCAAATAACCCAAAAAGCAACACTGATGCTGCTACTTTAATTGCCCTTGTAACATATAAATTTATTTTGTGCCTTGGTTTCAAAATAGGATTCATTCGGGATTGATCTTCCTTAATTTTAGATTTTATATTACTTAACATTTTATCATGAGACTTCTCTTGCAAGTTTTCATACCAAAAGGTACGAATGGCATTAAATTTCGTTCTATTTTCGGGCTGCTTTTCGATCCATAATTGTAGCGCCTTGATATCTTTTTCAGAAGATTCAAATGTTAAAACACGCAAAAAAATATCGGGAATATGAGACCTATCGAACATGTACAATAAAAATTATACTTTACAATTAATAAACGTTTTTTTTGAAGCGATCCCCCAAAATAATAGAATGAGAAAAAAGATTTCCTTCTATCTAGGAAATATATAACTTGGATTTTTATAAAAAAATTAATTGCCCCCTTGAATCTATTTAGCTACATCATTTGGAATCCCGATCCGATTTTTCTCAGATTTGGCACTTTTACCATCTTTTGGTATAGCTTTTTATTTGCTTTAGGATTCATTATTAGCCGTTTTGTGATTATTTCTATTTACAAAGTAGAAAAAAGATTTAAAAATAATTTAGACTTTTTACTCCTGTATATGATTGTGGGCACCGTGATAGGTGCAAGAATAGGTCATGTCCTTTTTTACGAACCCTTTAAGTATTTAAATAATCCTATCGATATTTTGAAAATTTGGGAAGGGGGTCTCTCTTCTCATGGTTGTGCCGTCGGAATCTTAATTGCCCTCTATTTTTATGTTTATAAGATTGAACTTAAAGGAAACAAATGGCAAATCACTAAACATCATCGACAAGGCCACAGTTGGTTGCAAATAGTGGACCGCATGGCCATCGTGGTTGCTTTGGGATCCATCTTCATTAGATTCGGAAATTTCATGAATAGTGAAATCATAGGTACCCCCACAGGATCCAATTATGGCGTTGTTTTTGTTGGGACAAAAATTCAGAAAATAAAAAATCGTATTCCCGCAGTGAAAACGATTTCAATAATAGATCAAGATGCCAATTTAAATACAAACCATCCAAAGCTTACCCTTGAAATCCAACTTTATGAACGCATATCCAGCCTGGAAAAAGCAACAAATATTCTCATAAAAAACGTAAAGCCTCTGCTGATAAAAAAACAAAAAATTCCCACCTTAATCCGTACTGAAGACGGTCGGATGAATGTTATAAAAACAAGCCAAGGATATAAAGGTTATTTCAAAATGAATGGGATTGTTAGGCATCCTAGTCAACTTTACGAAGCAGTCGTGTGTCTTTTAACCTTTTTAATACTTATGTTTGTTTGGAGTAAAAAAAAGGATCAAACTTCACATGGCTTGATTTGGGGTCTGTTTCTATTATTTATTTTTGGATCAAGAATTTTACAAGAGGTCATTAAAGAAAATAATGTTGCCTTTGGAAATGATTTTGTCTTGAACCAAGGTCAGCTCTTGAGTATCCCTTTTGTTTTATTAGGTTTACTGTTGATCAGGCGTGCCTACTTAAAAAGCACATCAGATTAGCTTCTTTTTAGCTGGAATAGACTCGCTAAATTTGTGGCTATCAGACACCTATAATTTTTTACTATTAGGACAGAAAAAATGTTAATGATACTGATCGTAGGTGACTTGATATGCTGGCGCTATTGAGTCAATTAAAGAGGACTTCATCTTCGTTTTTTCAATATGAAGATTCACAATATTCATCATTTCATTAACCTTTCGAACGTTTTTATCAGCCAAATTAAACTGTTCTGAGGGATCTTGGTCAAGGTTGTACAATAGCGGCATATCAGCATCCGTAAATTCCTCTTTCCAGGGATTTGGATTTTTTATAAAAATTTTCCAGGCACCCGTCCGCAAGGCCATCAGTTCTTGTTGCTGGTAATAGTAAATGGGATGTTCTAGGGCTCTCTCTTTGATAAAACTCTCTGATAAATCTATCCCATCTAGCTCCCCTTTTTGATAGTCAACCCCTGCCATCCCTAGGAATGTAGGTAGCAAGTCAAGCGTACTCCCTACCCCATCAAAAACCTTATTTTCACCGATAGTTCCGGGCATCCAAGCAATGGTTGGCACACGAAAACCCCCTTCCCAAGGTGAGCCTTTTTTCCCTCTCAGCAGCCCTGCTGAACCCCCATTAATTCCTACCCAACCCCAAGGACCGTTATCACTGGTGAAGATAACAAAAGTGTTTTCATGAATATTTAGTTTCTTTAGTTTGTCTAAAATGGCCCCTACACTTTTATCTAATACTTGAACCACATCTCCATAAAGACCCCTTTTGCTTTTTCCTGCATCAAGACTGTCCACATACAAAGGCACATGAGGAAAGGTCTGCGGCATGTACAGAAAAAATGGCTTATTTTTATTTTTATCGATAAATGCAAGTGCTTTGTCTGTGTATCTTTTCGTCAATTGGCTTTGATCTGGTTCCAATTCTATGGTTTTTGTGTCTTCCATCAATGGCAAGGGGGGAAAGGCCGCTTTAGCGTAATCCCAATTATTATTAGGTGGTGACATATCGTTGGAATAGGGTATACCGAAATAATAATCAAACCCATGTTGAGTGGGTAAAAAATTTTTTTTATGGCCTAGATGCCATTTCCCAATACATGCTGTTGCATAACCAGCTTTATTGAGCATACTTGAGATGGTCGGCTCAGTGGTTGGAAGACCTCCGTATGAATCTGGAAACAAAACCCGACGTGCACCAGCCATCCCAATTTTTGCTGGTAACTTCCCTGTAAGCAAACCTGCCCGACTGGGGGTACATATCGAGGCCGCCACGTAGAATTGCGTCAGTTTCATCCCTTCATGGGCCATTTGATCAAGATTGGGTGTGTGAATGGTAGGATGTCCAAAACTACTCAAATCACCGTAACCCAGATCATCGGCAAAGATGATGATAAAATTAGGTGGAATGATCTCTTCTACGGATGGCTTGCAAGCCGAAAAACAAACGCAAAAAAGGACAAAGATTGTCATCCAGTGATATTGTTTAGTTCTCATTCCAATGTGATTATGTTAATATCATCCATTATTTTCGGACCGTTTGAATTCCCTCCCCCATAAGACCAAGTTGTTCTCGTCTTATCTATTGTCCTAGGGTAGGCGGCGCTTCCGCCCCAGGTATTGATGTATAGGTTAGTATTTTTCAATGTAGTCGGGTTCCCCAACATTTTAGCTGAAAGCGTGACACTTATTTTATTTTGCTCGTAATCAACATTTACAAATGGCGTCATGATAGATTCTCCTAATCTTTCAGCACCCGAAGTAAGAGGATGACCTTGAAATGCTTCTATTCCAAAACCACCCAAAGCAAATCGATAATCCCACTCACCCTCATTAGGAAAAAAAGCATTTTGAAAAGGTAAAGATTTCACTCCTTCCTGTTTATCGGGCATATCAATATAAATATTCAATAACACATGATCAAATCCATTTGGGGGTATCCATATTTGAGTGATTTCTGACATAGTAATCTCTAAGTTTAAATTATTTCCGGTAAGAGAGACGTCCACAGCCTTTATATCTTGTTGGTGACTAAAGCTTCTATGACTGGGGTAAGTGTATTTCCCATTGGGACCGTAGTCATCTTGGATTTCGTCCTCAAAATGGAATAAATGTTTAGTGGGTAAGGCCAAAGTAAAATGTTTAGACGAGGTTATTAAAGATCCCTTATCATCATAACCAATCGCAGTTATCCTGTGTTTTCCATTCATCAAATTACTCAAGCTTAAATCGTGGAACCAGCTATTCTGATTCCTATTTGTGATGGGTAATAAATGCTCATAGTCTCCATCTATTACTAAACCCATGTTTTCGACTCCCATTGCTTTTCCACTTAAATGAATGGCTGAGGTAGTCAAAATTTCTGAAAAATCATTATTTAATCCGATGGTGCCATGCAAATCGAACTTTGCCTGTGAATGGTCAGTATTCACATAAACTTGTGCACTTTTTGCATCTAAAATCATATCTATAATTCTATCATTGGAAACCGATAAAATTTCATTTTGGCCTCCAATACTGTATTTGGAAACATAATTTCCTGGATTAAATGTGGGTACACTTAATTCATCAACCAATTGAAGTTTTTCTGAAGTATTAATGAAAATCAATGCAGAAACATCATCTAATCTCATTTCGTATACGAATAAGCCAGGACCATAAGAATTGTCTCTTACTATTTTAAGTTGGCCTCTTCGAAATACTTCATTTGTCTTTCTTAATTTTATTAGCCTCTGAACAAATTTAAAATGGTCACTTTCTGTATCAAAATAATCGCGGTCGGGTGATCCCGCACCACCCTTAAACATAGTTTGGCGCATTCCGGTTAACTCTTGTTCGGTTCCATAATATATTACAGGAACTCCTGGAATGGTCATGATGAACAACAATGCTTGTCTCATGGTCTGACGATCAGATTTAGCGAGGAGTCGAGGTGCATCATGATTATCAATGAAATTAAGCAACTGATCAGACCGTTGAAAATTTTCTTGAATACTCTTCATCCTGAAAGAGAGGGTACTGGTAGGTTTTTTCTCAATAAAAACTCGGTTAATAGCTGTGTTTAATGGAAAATTTAATATCGAATTCATTTCAGGTTTGTTCTTAGTTCCTAAATATTTTCGTGCTTCTTTCGTTCCCAAATGATCAAAAGGTTTAGGAAAAAAAGCAACCTCACCAGCAGTTAAAAAATGTTTTTTTTCCAACTGTTGCGCTAACAGATCAATACCGAGATAATCACCCTCCTTATCATGAAGAAAACTATGCCAAAAATCATGTTCGACCATATGAGGTGTATCAAATCGAAATCCATCAACTCCTACCTCTGTAATCCAGTAGCCAAAATTTTCTCTCAAAGCATCACGAACCAAAGGATTGGACGTATTGAGGTCATCCAAATCAGCAAATTGAAATTGTGTTTTTTGAATGGTGTCTGAATGGTCAGTGAAGCTTGGTGCAAAATGGTAAATGCCCAGTTCACGGTCTTCCTCTTTTCTAGCATCATTATGATTAAAAGGATATTGCTTGGGCTGTTCAACGTCATGCAGCTTAAAGTTTTTTGATACATCCTCAGGGTCATAGGGCCCATCATAAGTATAAAAATCTCCAAAATGATTTACTACGACGTCTTGAATAAGATACATTCCTTTGGAGTGCAAAGTCGCCGACAGCATCTTATAATCCCCTAAATCTCCTATGTGTTTATCTACTTGATCTAATCTGCTCGCCCAATATCCATGATTTCCAGTTCCTGTATGTTGTGGATTTCGCCATTGATTGGCTACTGGTGGTGTGATCCAAACGCCTGTTACACCTAGCTCTTGTATATAATTAATCTTTTGAGTAATCCCTTTAAGATCCCCTCCATTCCAATAAGCTCCATCTCCTTTTTTATACTCACCTGAACCTTGATCATTATTGGTTGAATCTCCATCCATAAATCGATCGGTCACGATAAAATAGAGGATTTGATCTTGCCAAGAAGGAGAAGGGACATGAAGATATTTTTGTAAATTATCTTTATTAATACCAGGACCCTTATGAGAGCCACAGCTAAAAGAAATAATAGTCAGAAGAAAAAAAGATAAATGAAAATATTTTTTCATATTGCTCATTTACATGACGTGTTTAAGGAGTTTTTCCCCTAAATGATACTTTTTTTAGATATAACTCTAAAATGTCAGATACAATTGAGGGAAAGTTTCTTGTAATTCGTCATTAAGCTGAAAGAAAACAATATGTTCTTATATCATGGATAAAAAAGTCTATCCTTTTTTAATTTTTTTGACTCTCATAATGGATACTGAATATGCGGTAAGTCAATCCCCCTTAGAACTGCTTTATCCACCAGGAAATACTGTTGTAGTATATCATACTGAATGGACAAAAAATCATTATAAAGAGAGAATCAAAGAATTTAAGGAGCATCCCTTATCAATGGGAGATATCGTTTTTATAGGTAATAGCATCACTGAGGGCGGTAAAAATTGGGGAGCTAAATTAGGCATTGATAATGTGAAAAATAGAGGTATTTCTGGAGATGTTACTGATGGGGTTCTTTTAAGACTTGGAGAATTAATCAAATATAAACCTACGTCCATTTTTGTCATGATTGGCATCAATGACTTATTCAACCTGCACTATCAAAAGGAAATCCCCTCACCAGATTATGTAGTCGAAAATTTACTTAAAATTACGACCTTGCTCCATAAAAAAATACCCAAAACACAGATTTACGTTCAAACACTCTTACCAACGGCAAGAGATTTCATCAATAAGAATGTAAATATTGTGAATAGTGCAATGAGAACGCATCAATCAGATGGGACTTATCATTTGATTGATCTTTACTTACATTTTGCTGCCGAAGATGGGTTGATGAGCCCTTTGCTCACTTATGATGGCACACATTTGAATGAGGAAGGGTATGCACTTTGGATCAGCATTTTAAAGCCCTACATCACCCAAAAATGATTACACCTTTCAATCCTAGCGCTATTTGGTGTATGACCCAAACAGCTCATACACTTGAGAGATCCCATTACCAATAGTTTGTATATCCGTTAATTATTTGATAGTAAAAAAATTAACGGCTCATGAAGCCGTCGACGCCAAGCGGCTCCGCTATGATCTGCTCCAGAAACTTTTTTAGTGATCCAATTTACACCCTTTTTGTACCCCTTACGATACATTGCTTGATCTACTTCCTGTTGATAAGGCTCATAACGTGCATCAAGGCCTTTTGTCCCAAAGTCAAAATAGAGCTTATGTGTTGTCGGATCTGGCAGATTTTTTTCAAAATAATCAACAAATACTCCTTCCAAGGGTAGCCAGTGTGTAGACAAACAGGCAGCACCACCGTAAGTTTCTGGGTATTTACTGATGGCATAAGCAGAAATCATGCCTCCCATACTAGAACCCGCAATAAAGGTATGCTCCCGATCGGCTAAGGTTTTAAAATGACTATCAATATAAGGCTTTAACTCCTCTACCATAAATCTCAAATAATTATCAGAATGTATAGGAATATTGCTGAAATAATCGTCTCCCATTAAATTCAGCCTTCTCAATACCTCTTCCCGAGGCTCTTGGGGCATGTATTCGGCTCGACGCCTTATGCCCGTGTTAAAAACGCCTACAATAATGGCCCTTTGGTTAAAGCCTGTTTCATTTAAACTATCTAAAATAAAATCAACATCCCAACCTCTTTCTAATCCCTTCTTACCAAACCCTGCATTATTTGGATGAAATATATTCTGTCCGTCAAGCATATAAATGACCGGAAATCGGTCAATATAAGAAGTATTGACTGGAAATAATACCTCAATAGATCTTGGAATTACCCATTTGGAAGGAAAGTTATCAATTCTTAAAGTCGCATACCGATTGCCTTGACTGACAAAATCTGGTGGAAACGGAGCGCCACCATCATAATTATTTTGTTCAAAAATTTCTCCATTTGTGATTTGACGTGGATCTTTGGTTTTAATTAATTCAGTACTCAGTAAATTTTGAAGTTGTTTTTTGATGGCTGAAGATGTAGGGTTATCGAAAATGTTTTCTAACTGATAAGGATCCTTTTTGATATCATACAATTCGAAGGCCGGTCTTTTGCCAAAGGATTTTTCAAACAATCGTTGATGTTCTATATCGTCTTGCTGATGATGGATCATGTATCCTCTAGTAGGTCCTCCATCTACATCTGAATAATAAGAAGGAAAAAAAGAAGCTTCTTCATAATTAGGCGTTCCTACAGGCCATCTATCAGGAGAAAAATTTTTGATCAATAGATATTCCTGTGTTCGAACAGCCCGCATGGGATAACCTCCCCAGTCTCCATTTTCTTGTCCAGGTACATGACGTTCGCGACCAAAAAAAACTGCTTCTCTGGGTTTATAAGAAGAGTCTTTTAGTAATTTAACCAAACTCTTACCTGTCATCTCTTTTGGAATTTCCAATCCAGCCCAATCTAAAAACGTAGGTGCTAAATCGGTCAGGCTGATGAGTTGATTGTTTCGAGCTACTGCTTGCTTAATATTCTTTCCAGACCATATGATTAAAGGCACACGTGTGCCCAAATCATATAAATTCCCCTTTGCTCTGGGGAAAGGCATACCGTTGTCACTGGTTATGATGATGATGGTATTATCAAGGAGTCCTTTAGATTTTAAATGACCGAATAGTTGAGTGACTTCGTCGTCTAAATCCTGTACCTCCTTTAGGTAGTCTGCCATATCAGATCGAACCACCTCACTTTCTGGATATCCCTTGGGTAGCGATATTTTGGAAATATCCACACCCATTTGTCTTCCGGAACCTTTCTCATAGCCTCTATGCGGATTATAACTTCCAAACCAAAAACAAAAGGGTTGATCGGGGGCTATTTGTCGAGTAAAATCCTTGAAGGATTCGAAATATGCTCCTGCTGGGTTCGTAGATAAATGATCGTGTGAACCAGGACCCCAACCTTTATCTGTAAATCCCACAGCATAGCCAGCATCCTTCATTATGCGAGTGTAAAGCGGAACTTCAGCAGGCAATCTTCCAAATAAATTCGCTCCTTCTCCCAATTTCCAAAAATGTTGACCAGAAAGTACCGCAGCCCTTGAAGGAGTGCAGGAGGGCGCCGAAACAAAGGCCTGTTCAAATACTGTCCCTTCCTTTGCTAATCGATCCATAGTTGGGGTCCTCACAGAACTATCTCCATAAAACCCCGCATGAGGGTAGCTCCAATCATCTGCCATGATAAGGATAATATTTGGGACATTTCCTTTGATTGTATTTTGCGAATTGCAAGAAAAAAATGCTAGCAAAAACACTAAAAACAAGAAATACTTTGTCCACTCTTTTAGTTTCATTTTTAATTCCATTTAAGTGTATCGCTTGGAGCAAATCCGATGCGGTGCGCAATAACCAAAATGGGCTCTTCTTGATCTATGTCCAATGGTGCTTTATAAATCTGCCAACCCAGCCCCTCTTCCAAATCTTGGAGCCGTTTATAGCCTATGGAAGCCCCCTCAGTTTGACAGGTTATTTGTAATTTCCCTTCTTCAATCTTAAGTAAAGGATTAGCTGTTAAGGGTTGAATTTTATCAGGCCAAAAGGTATTGATTAATTCTTGTTCAGGGATATGTCCCATATCTGAAACATCATGCATCCATGTTTCACACTCCCTCCTTAATTCACTCAATATTCCCGAAAATTGAGAATCCTCTGCTAAATTATTTAATTCATGGGGATCCGCATGCGTATCAAAAAGTTCCTCATCAGGTTTGGTTTTACGAAACCACAAGGCTTGTCCTTCATTCAATGAATCGATCAAATTTAAACGTAACAACTCCTGCATACTAGCCATCTTTTCACGGTAAGCCAAGGGTAAGTAATAAGGCTTTTGTGGTTGGAAATTCTTTAAATATTTGAACCTCTTATCTCGAACAGCTCGAATCATATCATAAGTCTCATCAAATCTGTCTGCGGCTGCATGGATAAATTTTCTTTCGTCAGCAACTTTGAACTTCCCTTCAAAAGCCTCACCTTGCATATATTCAGGGGGTTTTATCTCAGTCATGGATAATAAGGTCGGAGCAAAATCCACAAAACTGATCAGCCTACCATCTATTTCACCGGCGCGTAATTTATTGGGATATCTTACAATCATGGGTACCTGTAAGCCTGCATCATACAATAACCTTTTTTGTCTTGGTAAAGGACCCCCATGATCGGTAAACCATACGATAATGGTATTTTCCAATAAGCCATCTTCCTCCAGTTGAGTCAATATATTTCCTACATGATCATCCATACGAGATATATTTGAATACATTCTTCTAACATCATTTACGACTTTATCTGTATTAGGAAGATAAGGTGGAATGACCACAGGAAGATTCTCGTCGACCAAGGGCAAGAATTTATTTTCAAATTGCTTCCACCAACTTTTCATTTCTCTTGCAGGAGGAAAGACCTCCAAATCATGTATTTTCCCAACGGGATTCCATATGCTAGATTCGTGAGTAACCATGAAGCTAAACATGGAATAAAATGGTTTACCATTTGGTCGATTTCGCCAGTGTGCATAAATACTAGATTCATCCCATGCCATTTTAGATGGGAAAAACTGATAATCCTCTTTTGCGTTATTGGAAGTATAATATCCGTTTTCTCGTAAAATTTCACTGACCATTTTAACCTCAGCTGGCAAGACTACCTCATAATTAATGATTCCCATTTTTTTGGCTGCTGGTTGTTGGTATAAGGTGCGCATATGATGTGCTCCGATACTCGAAGGATACATTCCAGTAGCCAATGCGGCACGGCTTGGAGAACATACGCCTGATACACTAAAAACATTATTATACCTCACTCCTTCAGCTGCTAAGCGACTCAAATGAGGAGTTTTAATCGTTGAATCTCCAAAGGGAGGAATATAAGGTCCCAAATCTTCAGCTACCAACCATAAAATATTCATCTTTTCAATTGGTTCGATGGGTTGTTCGGATTTTGTTTGACATCCTATCATCAATAGCAATGAAATAATTATTGGTAAATAAAATGGTGTTAGTGTCTTCTTATTCTTCATGGTTAGTGTAGTTTCTAAAGGGTGCCGCAGGTAGTCCTTCTAAATTAAACAAATTCGCTTCTATATAAGGAAGCCAAGCATATCGCACAAAAACGGGTATTTTGACCTGGTCGGCCCCAGCAATCACTTGATTATTTACGATGTGGGCCTCTGCTGGATAAAATACCTTGTCTGATCCTGCTATTTCAAAATGTAGCAGCTTCTTTTTAGTATCTAACCCACCCCCCACATGATCAAAGGAAATGATGGCATGAGCCCCTTCAAAAGTCACCTCTTGGTATAATGGACCAGAATAAATCAAAGACGTGTCGCTATAGTCTTTGGCACGTGCCCATAATGCCAGTCGTTTTCCTACGTCTTGCTTGTTGTGGGTATGTATTTTATCATAATCCCCAATATCAATAGTTACCGCCATCCCCACATTTTTTTCTCTTAATGTAAAAAGTTGCGCCTCCCTTAATTTGGTAACCTCTTTGCTAAAACTACCATATGATGACAGTTGAGCATAGTAAAAAGGAAAATCTCCTTGCCCCCAATGAGACCGCCAACTATTAAAAACAGCTGGGAATATTTTTTGGTATAGCAAAGGTCTAGAAACATCGGTCTCTCCTTGGTACCATACAGCTCCTTTAATAGCAAAAGGAATTAATGGAGCAATCATCCCATTAAACATAGATGCGGGCGTAAACACATTCATTCGAAGAGATAGTTTTCTCACTTCTTCATCATCGCCAATGACATAAAAAGTATTATTGAAAAGTACGGCAGAGCGCTTATATTTCCAATCATCCTGCAATGCCATTAGTTCCTGATTTTGATCATCCAATATATTCGGTGTTACTCCTTTTTTGAATCCAGCATTTCCCCACACATCGATAACTCGAACAGTCAATATATTTTTCCCTTTTTTGAGCTCTTTTGAGGATATTTTATAGACAACATCACCTTCATTAGATCCCCAATGCTCTTTTCTTCCAATCAGTTTCCCGTTTAAAAAAGTACTATTTAAATATTTTATTGGCCCTAAAAATAGGGCTAAACTATCTGAATGGGTATCCCCTAAAAATTGGAATTCTTGACGGAACCAGACCAAACCATTAATATCATAGCCTTCTAAATCATAGCCTCCATAATCTTCGCCAAATACTTTTGAGAGATTGTTATGAGAAACTGTGTCCCATCTAGAATCATCAAAGTTTAAGTTTGCATAAGGTTTTGTTTTTTCACTTTCAAAACGGAAGACTTTTGCTCCAATCAATTCATCTAATGGAATTTGTGTCATCTCACCTATCCAATCATTAAAGGGCTCAAATTCACGTGCAGTCAATGTTAATTTCTCTTTTACTTTTTCAAAGCCTTGTATTTTCTCCAAATAATCAGGTGTAACCCAAGCTTGGGCCGAAGAACCGTCCCAACTCGCATCGATCAATCCAATAGGCGTTTCTATATTTTCATGCAGCTCTCGGCCAAAAAAATACAAAACAGCGGAGAAATTCGACACAGTTTCCGGTGAACAAATAGCCCAATTTCCATCTAATTGCTGGATTGACTCATAGGTCTGTACTTTGCCTACGCGCAATAATCTAATTTTGGGATAATTTGCATTCTTAATTTCATTTTGCGAATCATTCAAGGAATCCCCTCGGTCTGTCCATCCGTTCATTGGCATTTCCATATTGGATTGTCCTGACCCTATCCACACCTCGCCTAATAATACATCGCTAAGAAAAATTGTTGAATCTACAGATATGATTTTTAGCCATTGAGGTTTTGCATCTGTTTTTGGTGTTCTAATCGTCGCTTTCCATTTACCTGAGTCATTACTGTAAGTACGGACTTGATCACTCCACGGTATAGCAATGGTAACCGCAGTATTGGGCCTGGCCGAGCCCCAAATAGGTACATCTGCCTCTTGCTGCAACACCATGTGATCGGTAAATATATCTGCCAGCCTTAACTCTCCCTTTTGATGACTGCATCCCAGATTCATCAAACATAGAAGACCTATGAGATAAACAAAAAAGGAATTGAAATTACTCTTTGAATGATATCCCATATTTACTCTTCATCAATGCCGATGGAACGGGACTCGGCTTTTATTTTTAATTCAAATGTCTCCCCCGCTTTTTTCAACCTAGCTGCCCGCTCAGGAAATTGAGCTATGAGATTATCCTGTTCTGAAATGTCAGTGATTAAATTATAGAGTGCCTCCTCGTGATACACCTCTTTTGTATTCCCATTAATACCATCTATTCCTCGTTCGATAACGATACCTCCCTTGTGCCCAGCTACATACTTCCACGCTCCTTTACGAACAGCTTTGATCTTACTCCCTCCAAAATAATAAAAAATACGTTGTTGTAATTTGTCCATTTTTCCCCCTTGGAGGCTGGATAAGACATTTTGCCCATCAATTTTATTTTCAGGAAGCTGAGCACCTGTTATCGCAATCAATGTAGGTAAAATGTCCATTGTGTGGATTAAATCATTATTTACGCTTTCAGGCGGTATTACTCCTGGCCACGACATAATAGCCGGAACTCTAAAGCCACCTTCCCAAGCATCAAATTTTCCCCCACGCAATACTCCAGCACTGCCCCCGTGATTGCCATAAGAAAGCCAAGGCCCGTTATCAGAAGTGAAAATGACTAAAGTGTTTTCCAGTAGCCCTTGAGCTTTTAGCTCTTGGATAATCTCCCCTACTGATCCGTCTATTTCTTCAATCACATCACCATAAAGTCCTCCTTTTGAAGTTCCTTCATAATTGGTTGATGCGGCAATTGGAATATGTGGCATGGTATGAGCTAAGTATAGAAAAAAGGGCGCTTTGCCTGCCTGACTTTTAATGAAATCAATACCAAACTCCGTATATCTTTGGGTCAACAACGATTGATCAATATCTACTTCTACTACTTTATTATCCTTGACTAAGGGCAGTTCTCCTTTACTCATATCATTAGAATAAGGCACACCAAGATAGCTATCAAAACCATGTTGAAGAGGTAAGAATTTTTGCTTATGCCCTAAATGCCATTTGCCTGCCATCGCTGTGGCATATCCCTTTTGTTTTAAGAGCTCCGCTATTGTTTCTTCATCAGGATTTAAGCCGACATTAGGGTTACTCCCCCACGCTCCATTCGGAAAAAGCACATGGGGCAAACCAACGCGATCTGGGTAACAGCCCGTGAGTAAGGCTGCCCTTGAAGGAGTACATACTGAAGAGGCAACATGGAAGTCTGTGAATCGCATTCCTCTTTTAGCTAATGCATCCAAATGAGGTGTATAAATAGTCTTAGATCCATAACTGCTTAAGTCTCCATATCCTTGATCGTCTGTGAAAATAAGCACAACATTTGGCAGTGATTGTTTTTCAGGCTTCAAAAAAATATATAAGCTGATAACAATGGCCACTAAAATTATGAGTGATAAATTTATTTTTTTCATAAAAAATTCATTTAATGTCTTTTGATTAATTCGTAAAAAATGTCGTCATTATTTCTGCCTCTGATAGCAAAATCAAATCAGTCGATAGCATAAAACTCAAATACGCTAGTATAAAAACACTATAATCAATCAGTTTTTTCTGTCTTGATAAAATACCTGCTTTTGAAAAAATTTGCAGTCTCTAATTTCACATCATATTGCCAACTTGGATAATCATGATTGCCCCCTCGAACAGGAATAAATTTTACTTCATTCCCATTTGACATGAGCTTTTCATAAAGCAATTCGCTTTGACAAATAGGAACTACCGTATCAAGGGTACCATGCATAATAAGAAATGGAGGATCCTTTTCATCCACATATTTTATTGGATTTGTCAATGCTCCTAAGTCTTTATTTTTATCAAGACTTCCTCCTAAAAATCTCATTCGATTGGTCTCATCTCCGTTCCATTTATCAGTACAGCTGGTCATAAAATCTGTAGGACCATACCAATCTACTACCGCATCTACATGGCTACTTTCATCTAAAAATCTGCCCAATTGACCTTCAATTGATATTTCTTTGTCTCCTTCAACTACTTTATCAAGACCTCCGCTGGTGCCCATTAAGGCAGCCAAATGACCTCCAGAGGAATAGCCCATGATCCCAATAAATTTTTCATTGAGATTGAATCTTTCTGCGTTACCTCTAATAAACCTGACTGCTGCTTTGACATCATGAATTTGAGCAGGAAAATTACTACAATAGGAAGATCTGTGATTCATTGAAACTACCGCAAATCCATTTTCTAACAGTTCCTCTCCTTGTCCACCATATTTATAAGCCCAAAACTTATTATTATTATCTGTCCAAGCACTCCCTGCTATTGATATTACTATCGGAAAGGGGGCCGCTCCTTGAGAAGGAATATAAATATCTAGTAGATGACCCAAATCATCATCTCCCACATAATTAATGTTTTCCCATTTTGGAACTGTTTGCGCTATAGAGTGGCTTTGATTGAAGACCAATAATCCAAAAATTGAATATTTAATAAGAAACTTGATCATGGTTATATCAAAATTCATGTTACTCTACTTTTTGTCCAGTGATAGGGAAAACTCCCTTTTTAGAGGTATATCCAATATGGTTAAATTTAGTTTCCCAAAAAAATTCATTATCATCAAAATTAAATATATAGTCCACACTAGCGGTAGACTCATAAAAGTACATTCTTAGTAAATATTGATTTGTATTGGACCAAGCTCCATTTACCGCTACTTTCAATGCTTGTCCATCAAGATACTCCAATCCCTCTGTGAAGGGCGGTTTCAAGAGCAACATATTTTTTAGGTATTTGTCAGAACCTATTTTAATCATTTGCTTTTTGCCGTTATATGTTATTTCAATACTATGATTAACCCCTTTTAAATTCAATTTAATGCTATTGGCTCCTAAAGGATTTTCATTGAGTCGATAAGTAGAAGACTTCTTTCCATATACTGAACTGCCCTTTTTAGCTGAAATTTTAGGTAGTTGGAGCTCGTCAAGTTTATTATTCAAAATTTGATAGTTTTTGGTATCCTTTGGCAAGGCCACCTCTTGAAGTCCTGGCAATAAAGTCTCCCAAACGATGTTCATGATTTGTCCCATATCATAAACTCCTGCAGTCGTAGTTATGACTAAATTGTTTTCGGGCAATACCAGACAAAATTGGCCAAAAGAACCATCTGCACGAAAACTGTCATGCCTAGAACGCCAAAATTGGAATCCATAACCTTGGGTCCAGTCATTGTTGGGATTACTCCCACTGGATACTTGTTTACTGGTCGCAAGGTCAATCCAATCTTCGGATAAAAGTTGTTTCCCTTTCCATTGCCCCTTTTGCAAATAAAATTGGCCTAGCTTGGCGATGTCTTCAGTGGTAACGCGTAAACCCCAGCCTCCGATATTGATGCCCATGGGACCCCTTTTCCAATCTGGTTTTTTAATAGCCAATGGCTGAAAAAAACGACTGTCCAAATAATCTACAAGTTTTTCGCCTGTCACTTTTTGAATAATCGCTGACAGCATATAACTGGCCATAGAATTATATAAAAAATGAGTTCCGGGCATAAATTCAACTTCATGAGATAAAAAATACTTAACCCAGTCACTAGTTACTTCCTCGTAACCATTGTCAATTTTCTTAAAAGGCAAAGGTTCACGTCGATGTCCCGTATTCATAGTTAACAAATCTCGAATGCGCATTTCTCTCAATTGCCAAGACAACGTATCTGGTACTTTATCTGGGAAAAAAGAAATGACCAAATCGTCCAATGAAATGCGCTGCTCTTGAACTGCAAATCCAACGGCTGTTGAGACAAAGCTTTTGCTCAAAGACATCATGGTATGTGGTGAGGCTGCTTGATAGGGATCCCACCAGCCTTGTGAAACTAATTTACCATGCCTGATAATCATAAAACTATGAACTGCATCAACCTCTGTCTCCAGACGATCAATAAACTTCAATATATTTAATGAAGATATTCCTTGGGCCTCAGGTGTGGACGTTTCGAAATAACTTGTTTGTGCATGCCCAAAATTGGTACAGAAAAAAAGTAAAATAAAAAATGGATTAAGTCTCTTCATTTTATTTTTCATATTTTCACACTTTTTTTTAATATCTCTTTTGAGCCAAATTCCTATTCAATAATTTCTAGGGTTTTTTTGAAAAAAAAATTAGTACTAGAGTTGCCGACCATAAAATCATAGCATCCGTTATCTACAGTAAATGTACCAAACTCAGGATCATATCGGGCGAGTTCCTTGATAGGGAAACTTAAGGTTATTCTTTGCTTTTCTCCTTCGGCTAAAAAAACGCGCTCAAATGCTTTTAGTATTTTTATAGGATTACCTAATGCTTCATTATTTTTACGGATGTAGAGTTGCACCACTTCGCTGCCTTGCATAGAACCCATATTTTTTAGGTCAAAAGATATCTCGATCACTTCATCTTTAGATAGTTGTTGCTTTAACATTGATTCATTTGAAACTTCAAAATCCGAATAACTAAGCCCAAATCCAAAGGGATAGAGGGGTTCGATACGCTGGTACATATAAGTTTTACCTTTGGTAATATCATAATCTTCAAAAGGAGGTAGATCACTGGCTGCTTTGGGAATGGTTATCGGTAATTTTCCACCTGGATTGTAATCTCCAAATAATACCTCGGCTATGGCCACTCCCTCTGCCTGACCAGGATACCAAGCCTCTACAATTGCGGGTATATTCTCATCTGCCCAATTTACCGATATGGGGCTTCCATTGACTAAAGTCAATACGATGTTGGGGTTGACCTCATAAACTTTCTGGAGTAATTTCTCCTGTTCTGTAAGCAAATCAAGCGACTGCCTGTCAAGGTGTTCTCCCTCAGTATCATTTCTTGAACCTAGCACTATAATTACGGCATCAGATTTTTTAGCTACTTCTATTGCCTCTTGCAATAAATTGTCTTTAAGTGGCTTCCAGCCTATGGCTACTGCTGCCCAATCAATATCGTCTATATATTCAACTCTAAAATCATACGCTTTCCCAGCCTCTAGTTTTTTGGTTATTCCCGTCTCCCATCCCACATGAGAGGTCCACTGATCCAAAATAATTTCATTGTCCAGATAAATTCGAATTCCTTTGTCATCGTCACTGCTCATTACGGTATTTCGAGCACTGAACATGTATTCAGTAGATTTTGGAGGAACAATAACCCCCTTCCACCTCACAGAAAACTTATCTAAAGGAACAAATTCTGATGGGAATTGGCTCTCATCCCACCATTGATGTACCAGATTACTGTCAATTCGTATCAGCACAGGTTCTCCTTCCAAGTTCATATTATCAAAAAACTCTGCTACTAATCCATTTTTTTGTAGCGCCTGAGACAAGAAAAAAGCACTGTTTTCAATTGCTGGGAGGTTAAAATCATGTACAGCTGATCCTTGAGCATAATTTACCTGCGTCTCTTCAGAAACAATATCTTGGATACCTTCCAAAGGAGAGATGCCTTTGGAAGGCATCCCACTATAATTCCCATAAATACATTCATTGGCATTAGGGCCAATTACAGCAATAGAAGTTAACTCTTTGGACAAGGGAAGAAAATTATCTTCATTTTTTAACAGTATTAGCGATTGAAGAGCCGCTTCTTTCGCCAATTCTTGATTTGAGGTTTGTTCAATTACATCAGGGGTGATTTGGGCAAAAGGAACCTGCTCTTTGGGATCAAACATACCCAATCTCATGGCCGTGGTCATTATTCTTCTAACTGCTTTGTCTAAATCTTTTTCGGTGAGTAGGCCTAACTCAACTGCCTTAGCTAAATGTGTGGTATACATCCCACCGCAATTGAGATCTGTTCCTGCAAGAACTGCACTTGCAGCACCTTTCTCAGGAGAATCCACATAAAAATGGTTGGCATGGATATTATAAATGGCGCCACAATCCGATACAACATGACCCTCAAATCCCCAATCATCACGTAAAATCTCCTGAAGCAACCACTCATTACTACTACAAGGGACATTGTTTAGAGCATTGTAAGCCGACATGACAATCTGGACATTGGATTCCAAAACATTGGTCTTAAAAGCAGGAAAATAATAGTCTCTAAGAAGTTTTTCACTAATATTTGAGCTCCCATAATGCCGCTGATAATCGACATTATTAGCAATAAAATGTTTGATAGAGGCAGCGGTCTTGATATACTTTGGATCCTTACCCTGTAAGCCTTGAATAAAAGCTTTGCTTATTTCACCTACTAAAAATGGATCTTCGCCGTAGCTTTCTTGTGTTCTTCCCCATCTTGGATCTCGGGCCATATTAATCATCGGAGACCAAAAACTTAAAAATTTAGCGTTGTCAAGTTGGTTAGCAAGAGCTCTTGCTTCATCAGAAATTACCTCAGCCTCTTGACTTACTAGTCCTGGATTCCAAGTACTGGCAATTCCTATGCTTTGTGGAAATACAGTCGTAGTAAAGCCCTCTCCACTCATCCATGATGCTACCCCATGAAGCCCCTCATTACCCCAAGAATACTTTGCAATCCCCAGTCTTCCTATCGAAGGAGCTTCTCTTTGCATTTGAGAAATCTTCTCATCAAGCGTCATTTTACTCACTAAATCAGCGGCTCTATCCTCAAAGAAAAGGTCTGTATTCTCGTAGGGATCTTTGGTACCATTATGATTTAAATCCCTCCATTTTGTAGCAGGGCCGCAGGAAAATACTAAAGAACCTACACAAAGGAACATAAGTAAATTTTTCATGTGAATTTGTTCAGATGGATTGATATTTCACGGATCGAAATAGATGCACTCATGATCGATTTATATCTCCATAAGCAGATCTGATGGCTTCCATCAAAAAAGGATAATAAAAGATGCTGTAAATAAATCATGCTCCTACTCTGAATCTTCATGTTTAAATCTTACTGCATGACCTCCGCCGCGTGCCAATTTAATTTCATAGGAAGTCCCTACGGGCTCCTCCCCGATACTCATGTCGTATGGATTTAGTTCCCAATCGGCTTTCGGCCCGTCAGCATAAATTTCAGCTGTATATCCTCCTTTGGCATCTAAAAATGAAAGATCTAAATCAAATATCCTGGCTTCTTCATTGGTAATCGATCCTAAATACCAATCTTGGCTGTTTCTATCCTTTCGGGCAATGGTCACATACTCACCTATTTCCCCATTAATAACTACGGTAGTATCCCAATCGACGGGCACATCTTTAATGAATTGAAATGCGGGTACATCCACATAATTTTCAATAAAATCAGCAGCCATTTGAATGGGGCTATAGATTATCACATAATAGGCCAACTGTTTTGCTAAGGTGGTATTCACTCTTTGTGTTTTTCCAAACTCATTTGGAAAAACTACTTCCAAATCCTCTTTTGATGCTTTCATTCTATTTTTTGGAGCAATTCCTTGATCAGCAAGCGTCATAAGTACATCTCCCTTGACCTGACCTTCCTTTGATACCTGAATTTTTTGATTTGGCTTTCCTAAGATATTGAGTAACCAAGTATTATTATTATCAGTTGCAATATCATGTACGCTGATTCCCCATTCCCATTCGCCAGGTTTCATCATTTCTGTAAGAGTCCATTGATAGGTTGTATCTTTTCCTTCAATAATTAATTCTTGCATCATAGGCTTACTTTGCCAATAGGATTCTGATCCCTTATATCTGATATTCGAGTAGGCATTCCCTTGATCAAGTAAAGTGATTTTCACCGGAAACTCAACGCCCTTATCAAAATCAAAATTCTCATACATCAAATCAAAAATACCTGGGGTGAAGTCCATGGGAGATTCCAATAATCGGGTAAATGAAATTATGGTAGTATGGTCCACAGGGTTTCCTCCATTGCCCCAGGCATTGTACTCCATTCCTCTAGCTCCTTCTCGGGTCAACATATTAGGATAAGTCCTTCTTTCTCCGGTATCTTTTATGGGTTCATGGAAATTAACTGCTACTTGATATTCAGCTGCTTTTTTCAATACTTCCCGATAATAATTAACTCCATGCTGGCCGTAATGGTATTCTGTCTTATCCAGCATGGCTCCCACATGTCCTATTTTGGCTTTTTGTATTCCCAATGCTTTCAATTGTGCAAAAGCAGTGTCAACTTGAATTAAATAATTTCGCGTACTGGCACTGGACTCTTGATAGGATTGAAGTGAAAGCCCTTGAGACTTGGCATAATGCTGCACGAGCTCAAGATCAAAATCTGAAGTTGTTTCGGTAAAGCTTGTGGTCACCGTATCTCCTGGAAATAATCCTGTGAAGCCTGCGGATATACCTTCAATTAATACTTCATCAAAACCATGCTTAGAAGCAAAATCAATATATTTCTTACCTCTTGCTGTGGTTGCTCCATGTCTTGGGCCCTCTCCCCAGGTCCACTTACCCACAATCATCCCCCACCAAATGCCTATATATTTTGATGGTTTGATCCAGGATACATCACCCATTTTATTGGTAGGATTACAATTCAATGTGAGATGTGAAGCCATCAAATCAGCAGCTGTATTGGCTATTTTAATGGTTCGCCACGGCGTCATAAAAGGAATTGTTGTTCGTACCTTATCTCCATTGGACCAGGGCGCCAAATCACAATTCAAATGAGTTGACTTTCCACCTCCAGCAATTTGCATGGAAGAATAATCAGTCAAAGCGGCTTCATGAATACTCACATGTATCCCCTCTTCAAAACGCATGGTCAAAGGGGTATGCACCGTATCAATCGCTGATATTTTGGTAGATTCATATAATTGCTCATATCTATCGGGTTGATAGGCCTTAATCCACCATGATTGAGCATCTTCAGCAAGATTGAACTCCGTCAATTCATCCTGAATCACCACTTCTTTGTTCTCTCCCAAACCCTGAACATAATATCTCAGCGCAATGCCATCATCATAAGCCCTTATCATCAAATCCATATTATTCTCTGGATCACTGAACGATGAAAGGGAAATAATCGCCTCTTCATAATGATTTCTAATCTTCTTTACCGAACCCCAAGGTTGCTGCCAGGTTTCGTCCACTTGTGAGAATTGGACATCTTTGATCTTGAATCCATCTGAAAAGGATAAACCATCTTTAAAAATAAACCCCAGTCTCGAGGGAAGAATAATCAGTTTGTTTTCATGATTTACCTTATAAAGCAACTTACCCTCATCAATCAAAATACTCACTGTATTTATATTATTAGGTGAGTTAATAACGACTTCATTCAGATTGGAATGACAGGCACTCATTAAAACAAACAGCAACAAGAAAATTGACTGCCCAGTAATCATTCGATGGTTATAAGTAGGAGGTTTACTCATTTTTTTTAATTTGTATATCCATTGATTTATGATCTTGTGTGACCCCCCCGAAAGGAAATCCTGCTGTTTCCGTTCGTTCAGATTCAAAAATTTTATTCATCTCTTCCACAATTTGAGGATACGATTTAGCTAAGTTTTGAGCCTCTGAAATATCATGATCTAGATTATACAATTCTGTTTCAGTATTGACTCCGTAACGGACTACTTTCCAATTTTCACGGCGAATAGATTGTCTAAATCCACCCTTTGGTAGAGTCTGAAACCATCCACTCATCTGGTATTCCCAATTTAAAAATTCATGCTTTTTTTGTGGCACTCCTACTAAAAGAGGTAGAAATGACAGACCATCCGTTTGCTCAGGAATGGGAGCCCCTACAATTTCAGCAAAAGTGGGCATTACGTCTTGAAAACCTAAGATATGTTCGGTCGTTGTAGCAGGGCTTACGTTACCCTTCCACGATACCAACATAGGCACGCGGATACCCCCGTCATATAAATCACGCTTCCCTCCTCGCAAAGGACCATTACTATCAAAAAACTCATGGTCGTGACCCCCAGGCGAAAAATGAGGTCCGTTATCACTCGTGAATACAACCAGTGTACTTTCCAATACTCCGATCTTCTTTAACTGCCTCAAGAGCCTCCCAATTTGTCTATCTAACAAAGTGATTTTAGCGGCATGTGCCTTTTCTATATCAGGCCAATCTTGATCAGCATAAAATAAAGTATCTCTAATCGGGCCTTCAAAACTATGCGGCGAACGGTAAGACATGAAAAGGAAAAAAGGGTTTTCTTTTTCCCTATTTTCAAGAAAATCGAAAGCTAAATCCGTACGTAACTCATCTTTACATGAGTATTTTTTATAATCATAAGTAATATATTCTTGATCACCATTCACCCAAAGCCTATTTGAAAGAAACGGGCGAATGGGATTGAATCGGGCAGGCCATTGTTCTTGAGCTGCATAATCAAATCCATGTCCAAAAGCCCAAGTCTTTACATCGTCCGGATGGTCTAAATGCCATTTACCGATAAATGCAGTTTGGTATCCCTGCCCCTTGAGCATTTCTCCTAGTGTAAAAACATCTTGATTCAGAGCTACACCCTCCCATTTGTCATTTCCATAATAGCCTGAATTCCCTCTTATGGCCACTTTAGTTGGGTTTTTTCCTGTTAACAAAACTGCTCTAGAGGGAGAACAAGCAGCATTTCCAGCATAGAAATTCGTAAACTTCATACTGCTCTCTGCCAGCTTATCTAGCTCTGGTGTCTTGATGATTTTTTGCCCATAGGCTCCTATTTCATTATATCCCAAATCATCAGCCAACAGAAAAAGGATATTGGGTCTCCTCATTTTTTTCTTCTGCGTATCTTGGCACGCCAGCAAAATAATACAAAAAATGAAATAGGTAAAATTATTTTTTATCGCCATGACCCTAATTAAAACCAAACATCCTAGGTCTATATGACGAGAATAAAAGGTTCATCCCTCAAATGATCAACATTTGTAAACTTGAGTTAAGGTAGTAACTTTTTTTCTGCCTTAAATATGTCGGTAACAACCATCCCATTTGACGGGCCATTACGATCAATGAATTTTAACATCAAACGATTCGTTGCCTTCACAGTAAATAAAAATTTAGGAAATTTGTTTTGGTTTGACTGGCTAAGAATTCCCTCACCCATCAGTAAATGTCCCATCTTAAAACTTCTGTGCGCTTCATCAATAAAAAGAGACGTATACTCTAATGTTTCTGTACTAATTTGATGAATGATCAGCCAACCCACAATTTGACCCTTAAAGCGCAGTGCGAGACTAACTTCTGGTTCGATGATATCTGTAAGAATGAATGGAGACACTTCCTCTGGATACCACCTGTTCTGATCATGTTGCTCTTTTATGTCTTCTTTTTCTTGATCTGAAACCAATTTCCAACTGGTAAAAGTATAATCATTAGGTAGCTGATGCCCTCTATGAAAAACAGGAAATGCCTGTTCAACCAAAGATTGACATATTCTCATATTAAATTCGGGTTGCTTCCATTCCGTTTTTTGTAACAACTTCTCGAGTACAAACAATGATTTCCAATGTGACCTAAACTGTAATTCTAGGCACTCAAATCCTTCTTTTTTTAAATTCTCTTCTAGTCCTATTAAGAGTCTGAAGCCCAATTTATTATTTGCATGGTCAGGTTTCACTCTGAATGACATGATTCTAAAGTCTTTTAAATTCATATCAGATAGACCCAAAATCATGCCTACCGGCACATTATTTTTAGAAACTACAACGCCTTTAAAATTCTTCTGGATACGGTCTCCCTGCTTCGTGATATCAGGAAATACCAATTCCATCATATTGTCCTTTATCCATTTCAAAGATATAGCAGCACTGTACTGAAATTTATAGTCCATCATTTTTTAGTAATTCTTTAATTGAAAACTCCATTTGGATCAAACGCTTTGTCCATATATTAAATGCTAAAACAATATAATTTTTTATCGAATAAAAAATTAGAAAACTAAAAAAAAGAGATACTCACGAGTATCTCTTTTTAGCAATAAAATAAATAGAAGAAAACTACTTTTTAATAACTGGATGAATTATTTCACCTTGAACTGAATTTATTTTAATTAAATAAACTCCTTTCGGCATATCAGTCATATCTACACTAAAATCTTTAGAGGTCATCTCAAAAGATTTAATATTAACTCCTGATAGTGAATAAACACTCACATTTTTCAACGCTGTTATTTCTGATTTAACATTGACTTTGTCCGCCGTAGGATTTGGATAAAATGAAATACTTACCTTTTGGTCCATCGCCGTTAAAGAAGTGATTGTTAATGTAAAGCTGGCCTCCGCAATATTATTATCTACGTCTACTGCCTCAATCACTACATCTATAGAACCGATATTGGCGGCTGACGGCGTTCCTGTCAGTTGTTGCGTCGTACGCGTAAAAATCAACCATGCGGGTAATGCTGATCCATCAGCTTGTTTTGCTCTATATTGAATGATGTCATCATTGGCATCAGTGAATAGACTACTCGCATCAAAACTATACTCAGTCCCAACATTTGCAGTTTGAGCATCAACACTAGCTGCTGTAGGTGCTTTAACCGTACCTGATCCTTTGAAGAACCATGAGCTACCGGAGCGATCACCCAAGAGCATATCTTGAACACCATCTCCATTTAAATCACCAAAGACAGGAGAAGGGTTTGCAACCACTGTAATTCCTGCAAAAGGATTTAGATCTCCTCTATTGGTAAAAGTTTGATCTCCATTATTCATATAATATTCGACTCTATCATCTTTACCAATGAACATATCAAGGTCACCATCTTGATCAAGATCATATGCATCGTGCCATATCTTATCTCCACCGAGATTCTCATTTTCAAAAGGACCAGCAACTTCTGCTAGAACACCCGCTCCATCGTTTTCAAAATATTTGAGCTTTCCGTCCTTATTACCCACAAAACTGTCAAGATCCCCATCACCATCTAAATCGATAAAGGTGATGGTTTCATTGTCAACTGTTTTATAAGATAGGAAAGGATTCTTAGAAGTAAATGTTTCATCTTTCCATGTCCCATCTTGAGCATTTTCATAATAATGAATGATGGTATCATTTTCAGTTCCCACAAACAGATCTCCATACATATCACCATTCCAATCAACCCATGTAGGTGAAAAAGCTGATGCTTTGGCTGTGTCTGCACCATCAATAATGTCCACTCCACCAATACTTGAACTTACAGCATCTAAAGGATTGGCATCGCCATTCTTTTCCGAGAACTTTCCAGCACCATCATTTTCAAAGTATGTCAAAGCATCTCCCTTTGACATGACAACATCTAAATCACCATCTTCATCTACATCTGCAATAGCTGTACCTATATTTGAATTGGTAATATCTGCTATCCCTAACTCATTGGCCGGAATCCATTTAAAAGTACCATCTCCATTATTATCAAAATACGTTAATGGTCCATTTAAAAATCCCATAGGCATATCCAAGTCACCGTCTGCATCCAAATCCACGAATATTGGTGTTGGACTATCAAAACCTTCGGAGTGATAGCTCGATAAATCTGAAAATGGATTATTTACGGTGGTATCCTGGGCAAATGAAGGTTCAGTTGCTGATCCCGTGTTTACGTACATCACTATTGCCCCATCTTTGTTCCCAACATAAGCATCTAAATCGCCATCTCCGTCAAGGTCAGCAAAAGCAGGGGCTGCTTCATCACCTACATCTAGATAACCCCAATCTTCAACTAAATTTCCAACACTGTCTGTCTTTTGATAGCTAAAAGGGCTACTTCCTTGCCAGGAATATTGCTCGGACAAGACACCGTCATCATTCTTCAAATATCTTAATTCCCCATTGCCTTTACCGATGACCACGTCTAAATCTCCATCGTCATCCAAATCTACAAAAGTAGGTTTTGATTTTTCTCCAGTATCTCCCTTATTCCAATTCTTTAATGGATTATTGGCGGTATCTAAAGCGAAGGTGCCTCCATCATTTTGAAAATAATGAATAATTCCTTTCTGTTCACCCACAAAAAGATCATGATCACCATCACCATCAAAATCGGCAAAAACTGGAGCAGAATACATACCGTCACTTCCCTCGTTGGCATCTGTCCCATGAGCAGCAGTATCATAAAGGTTTTTTACTAATCCCACTATTGGGTGATCCTTGTTCCTTTTGAATTTACCATCCTCGTTTTCATATACAAAAGCTCCTAATCCAGGATATCTTTCACCAATGACTAGGTCAAGATCTCCATCACCGTCAATATCACCAAAGGCGGGTTTAGCGTAATTTTCGGCGTGTGCTGTACCCAGAGGCCTGTCAGTTTCAAGTGCAAAGCTCGTCTGGGCGTTGGAATCCATTGGAGCTAATACCAACGCCAGTGAAGCAAAGCTACCGGCAGCTGCGATTTTCAAAGCTCTCCCTAAATCATTTATGCGATCATACAATTGACGCATTCTTTTTGTAAAAACATCAATCCTTCTTTTGTGAAAGGATATGCTATTGGCATTATCAATTTTTCGTCGATACTTATTGTATCGCTTGACAAGTTTATTGTAATAAAGTATATGTCTTTTCATATTTTCTTCTTTAATTTTTTTAATTTTTATGGTGTAAATTTGAACACATAGTCACCCGGGAGCGCATCAATTCGTCCACCCGAGTCAGCATAAGTGAAGGTAACCGTTAAACTTGTTTCACTTACGGCAATTGTCATACTCACTCCGTCATCTCTTGTCAGAGTATTTAAGTCTGATCCAAAAGTAAATGAACCCGAAGAGGGCCATACTGGATCATAACTTCCATTTGTTGAATACGTTTTATCCGATTTGATAGTGAGTACTAGGCCACTGAAATTGGTGGTCACATCAGCGCCGTCTAATGTAATGCTAGACATTGTCCAAGCAGAAGCGGACAAACTTTCAAGTTGCTTCTCTTCTTCTGTTTGTTCAACAGGATCGTCAGCGACTGAAGCATCATCGTCATCGCCACAACTGATCAACATCAGAGCGCCGAGCGAAAAAGTAAAAAAAATCAAACTTCTAAAGTATTTCATACATCTTTTGTTTAAGCATAAATAAAACAGAAGGGTCTTTACCCTAATACAAAGGATCTTAAAAAAGATTCCTCTCCGCAATGAACGAAAAAAAGATTCCAATCCCCCAAAGACGTCAGAACGTTGAAAAAATACTTCGCACAGTGGATTCTCTTTTCTTTCTAAATCTCTTGTTCTAACTTACTTGTATTGTACTACTTTGAAAGTACTTATCGAGATCATGATATATTTTCTTAGTCGCTATTCTTAGTTGGTTTTCTACGGTCTTAGGAGTCAAATTAAGAATTTGAGCTGCTTCTTTATATGAATGACCGCTATTCCTGACCAATTCAAAAATAGATTTACACCTAGGGGGCAATTTTTTAACAGATAATGCAATGAGCTCATTGAGCTCATTGAGCTCATAAATTTGATCTGGCCCCATTTCATGTTGATTCAACATCTGCTCGTCCAGTGAAATGAAATGCCTGTTTCCTCGCTTTCTAATGTGATCGTAGGATAGATTTTTGGTGCACACAAACAAAAAAGATTCTAAATTTTCTATTGAGGCATATTTGTACCTATTTTGCCAAAGTTTAAAAAAAACGTCCTCAACAATTTCCTCTGTAAGACCTTGATCTTTCACGATACTAAAGGCAGCGGTGTATAGCCATTTCGAATGCGCATTGAATAATTCCTCTAATGCACGTTCATCATCATCCTCGCTCATTCTGCGCAAAAGAAATTTATTAGTCATGATGAGATTTGATTGAATGCTGTTTATATCAATTTTAAATTATCATAATATAAGTTAAATAGAAAATAATTAGTAGAAGAATAATTTATACTAAAATTAAAAAGAATTTTTACGAAATCGATTGCGCCCGCTTTGTAAATTATTAAAATAATATGATTGGTCTTTCACCGACAAGGGTTTAAATTTTATCTTAGCCTTTTTGTCTTGGGCATCATGAGCACAAAAATCAATTCTAACCACTTAACTAATTTTAAAATCACGAGATAAGTAATTATTTAAAAAAAGAGGCTAATTGTATTAGGCTGATGCAAAGAAAGCGCTCCTAAAATCTTTTTTTAAAGCTTCAAAAAAGAAATAGGCCTTAGCGCTAAAAAAGGAACCTCGATATGATTTTCTGGAACTAAACTAGACGTCCACTGAACACCAAAATAAATTTTCACTTATAAGAAAATTTGTTTGCCAAAGTCTAGGCTACAAAAATAAATCTATCTTCTTTTTCATCTGGGATGACCTTCAATACATTATTTACCGTGAGTTTGATCAGGGTTTGAGAGGCCAATTGCTTATCAATATTACCAACGGTACATAAAGTATTGACAGTGATTTCCTCATGGTTCCCTAAATAATTTAAGAGTATCTTTTCCTTTTCACCATACTCAAAAGGTGTCGCAGTACCCTTTAAGGAAAATTTTAAGATTTGCCTCAATTCTCTACTGGCTTGAATAGACCTGTCTTCAAGCCGTACAAAGGAACGACCTCGTTTATGAAAAGGTTTTAAAAAGGCAAAATAGGGTTTCTTTTTTCCAGACTCAAATTGATAATGAATGATCGCGCGTTTACCGTCTATGGGTATGATCTGGTATTCATATTCAATTTGAGGCCTACATAACTCCTGCATCGCTTTTTCCATGACATAAAGGGCTTCTTCAGCATCTTTGAGTCCAATAATACTGCCATCGTCATCAACACCTATAAATAAATGCCCTCCTTTTGAATTTGAAAAAGCAACAATTTCTCTGATAATTCTATCGGGATGTTTCGCCTTTAGCTTAAATTCAATTTGATGGCCCTCACCCTGTGCAATCAGCTGCTGGGCCTCTTTCAATGTCATATCTACTTTATTTTATATATCTTCTGCAGTATGATCTTCTATGTTAAACATACTACTGATCAAATCTTTGAATTGCAATCCTTCATCAAGGTTATGCTTACTCAGCACACTGTATTCTGCTAAACCATGCAGTGCCAACTCCATCAAAAATAATCGATAAGCCTCTGATTCCTTTTTGTATTTTTTGTTAACCAAATCGGCCAATCCCGGTACGCTATTCAAGCAAGAGCTGTAATCGGCATTACTAGCATCTAACATTAAGTCAACCATATTCCCTTTCCCAAACCATTCCGAAATGACTTGATAAGGGTTATCCCTTTTTTTACTTTTTCTGATCTCTTCAGGATCCGGAAAGAAATTCACAAATTGAGTTCTTATGGCCTTACTGATCAAGTTAGCTGCTACGATGCCTGGACCTTCTTGTTCTCCTTCATAGACCAGTTCTACTTTCCCAGTTATGGCTGGAATGACCCCAACAAAATCAGCCACTCGGACTGTTGTTTTTTCCGCTCTATTCTTAAACATTCTTCGTTCGGCTGCACTGATTAAATTTTCATAAGCGGAAATAGTCAGTCTTGCTGAAACACCACTCTTGGCATCGACATACTCACTCTCCCGAGCTTCAAAAGCAATCTGCTCAACCAAATCCTTAGCCAACTCAAAAGAATGCACCAGACGCTGCTGCTCTGGCTCCAATTGCGCTTCTTGTTGGGTTATTTTCTTTCCTATCTTTATACTTTTTGGATAATGCGTGATGATCTGACTATCAATCCGATCTTTCAAGGGTGTGACAATACTGCCCCTGTTGGTATAATCCTCTGGATTTGCCGTAAACACAAATTGAACATCTAGAGTCAATCGCAACTTAAAACCTCTTATTTGAATATCTCCTTCCTGAAGGATATTAAAAAGGGCGACTTGAATACGGGCTTGTAAATCCGGAAGCTCATTGATCACAAAAATCGATCTATTGGATCTAGGAATGAGACCGTAATGAATGACCCTTTGATCTGCATAAGAGAGCTTCAAGCTCGCGGCCTTGATGGGATCGACATCGCCAATGAGATCGGCAATAGAAACGTCAGGGGTCGCTAATTTCTCTGTGTATCGCTCATTTCTGTGTAGCCAAGAGATGGCCATCTGATCGCCTTCATCTTTTAACTTAGCCAAGGCGTAATGAGAAATCGGTCTGAGCGGATCATCATTGAGTTCCGAGCCTTGTACCACAGGAATCCATTCATCAAGTAAAAGTACCATCATCCGTGCAATTCGGGTTTTGGCCTGTCCTCGCAGTCCAAGAAAATTGATATTATGCCTGGCTAAAATAGCCCTTTCAATATCTGGAATTACCGTATGCTCATAGCCCCAAATGCCCTCAAAAACTGATTTACCTTCCTGGAAAGAACGTAATAAATTTTTTCTTAATTCATCTTTAATACCAATCGGTGCGTAACCTGATGCCTTCAGTTCTTTCAGTGTTTTAATGGCTAATAAATTTTTTTCTGGTAAATTGTAATATGTCATATGAATTAGAAATTTTTTCTTCGGTTATTTTTATAATCTTCAAAAATAAGATGGCCCAAGCCTTGCAGACTGCTATAGTAGGCATTACCGTTATTGATTTGGGTAAACTCTTGTACAAACTGCTTCAAATAGGGGTCTGAGGCAATCATAAAGGTTGTAATAGGTAAGTGGCTTCTTCTGCATTGCGCGGCTAAATTAAAGGTTTTATTCATTATTTTGGGATCTAAGCCAAAGCTGTTTTTATAGTATTTGATGCCTACCTTCATACAGGTTGGTTTGCCATCCGTAATCATGAAGATTTGCTTATTTTTATTTTTTTTGCGTTTTAGAATATCTATAGCTAATTCCAGTCCCGCAATGGTATTGGTATGATAGGGGCCTACTTGTAAAAAGGGTAAATCTTTAATCTCAATTTGCCACGCATCGTTACCAAATACAATAATGTCAAGGGTATCTTTAGGGTATTTTTGAGTAATTAACTCCGCCAGAGCCATAGCTACCTTTTTTGCTGGTGTGATCCGATCCTCTCCATATAAAATCATGGAATGACTGATATCAATCATTAAGACCGTTGACGTCTGTGCTTTGAAATCCTTATCTTGAATCTCTAGATCTCTTTCGGTCAATCTGAAGTCTTCGGTACCGTTGTTGATCTGTGCGTTTTTCAAACTTTCGGTCAAAGCAATTTGATCCAACGAATCTCCAAACTGGAATTCCCTAAAATCTGTAGTAGTCTCATCTCCTTGACCGAAATAAGGCGTTTTATGATCTCCCTTAGATCCTTTTTTGAGTTTCCCGAAAATTTCTTCTAGCGCATTTTTTCTAATTTTTTGTTCTGATTTGGCGGTAGCCTCAAACGTTCCCTCCTCATTACCCTCTTTAATGTAGCCTTGATCTTTTAAATCTTCCACAAAATTTCCCATACCATAATCTTCAGGCATTAAATTATGTTCTTGGTCCAAATTAGTCAACCAATGGATCGTTTCTGAGACATCACCTCCAGTAATGACCATCAATTGCAAAAAAATATCCCGCAAGCTTTCAAATGAGCCTTTTTTAGCTACTTTTTCGGGGATATATTCGGTGAATCGGTATCCAACCATGATTGTCTTTTTTTATTTAAAAAACATCCTTTTATCTAAAAAAATTTCATTTTGCATGAAAGATTAAAATTTATTTCGTGATGCAAGCGGCTTCATAGGCTTCCTCGTACTTGGGCATGATCTGAGATAATTCAAATGATAATGCTTTTTTATAAGCCTCTGCTTTGAATTTTGGTAGGTTTTCCTCATGCAGCACATGTAGGGCTTTTTCCACCATCTCCTCAATATCCCCCACATCGCACGTGTACCCGGTAACTCCATCTTCGTTCAATTCGGTCAGTCCTCCAACATTCGTGCTGATCAAGGGTACTTGGCAGGCCATCGCTTCGAGTGCAGCCAAACCAAAACTTTCTTTTTCAGAAGTCATGATAAATACATCGCAAACAGATAAAATTTCTTCAACGTTGGACATTTTACCGAGAAAACGTACGTCCTGAATACTACACGTCTCACGGGTCATTTGTTCCATTGTAGATCTCTCGGGACCGTCACCCACCAACAACAACTTCACTGGTATCTGTTGACTTACCTTACAAAAGACAGTGATCACGTCTTGCACCCGCTTCACTTTTCTAAAGTTAGAAACATGTACCATAAGTTTTTCTCCATTGGGACATATCGCCTTTTTAAAATGATCTTTATGCTGCTTTTTAAACTTATCAATATCCACAAAATTAGGAATCACCTTGATCTCTTTTTGAATATCAAAAAGAGCATGAGTATCGCTTTTAAGAGAATTTGAAACTGCCGTCACCACATCTGATTGATTAATGGCATAAGTCACCACTGAAGCATAGGTTGACTCTTTACCCACCAAGGTGATATCTGTCCCATGTAAGGTGGTTACTATGGGAATAGTAACCCCTTTGGACGCCAATATTTGCCTTGCTAAAATTGCCGCTGATGCATGAGGGATGGCATAATGGACATGTAGTAAGTCTAATTTTTCATATTCAACCACATCCACCATTCTTGCTGCCAAGGCGATCTCATAAGGGGGATAGTCAAATAGAGGATAATCTTTGACAGATACCTCATGATAGAAAAGATTTTCACTCAAAAAATCCAATCTCGTGGGCTGTGCATAGGTGATGAAATGAATCTGATGGCCTTTTTTGGCAAGTCCCATTCCTAACTCCGTAGCCATCACCCCACTCCCGCCGTAAGTGGGGTAGCAAACAATTCCAATTTTCATTTCTGTAAATTTATCTTTAGTAAAGCTCAAGATTTTATTTGTTTTGTCCTCATTTCCCTACTTAGGAGATAGAGATTAACTAAAATTACCTAAATTATTTTTGGGTTTGAAGGATGGATACGTCAATCGACGAAGCAAGATAGCATCTAAACATAAACAATTTCAAAAATCTATATTTTGTCTCATTATTTCATCTAAATATTTCAATTTTGCAGTAACTTAAAGTTTTTCAAAACGAACTTCCAAACATTTCAATAAATTTATAGAAATAAAAGGTTGATGGGTAGGTGCTTGGAGGATTATTTTATCTTCCTACTTACGAAAGTAAAGTGGCTTTGTAATGTCATTTTTGTCTCCTACCCAAGTAGAGGCCCAGTTAAAGAACAACCATAAATAGTTAACTCAAAATGAAGTTACCCTCTTTCGTTAAATTGCCTGGTCATAAAAAGTTTACCATTACTCCGAGATACTATGATCCCATCAAAGAGGAAATACTGGAGCGCACCGAAATGATTAAAAGAGAGATGTCTGGAGAAGAAAATTTTGGGGTAAGGGCTCATAAGATCACCTTCGATAGACGGTCCAGTCCTGGGCCGAATACTTCTGGACTACAAATCATCATTGCCGCTGGTTTGGGATTGGCTTTTTTGAGTTGGCTTTATTTTGGAAACCCTGTTTTACACTTCCTTTGGCTTATTATTCCCATCTACCTATTTTTGAAATTCAAAAAAAAAGCAACTAAGCACTAATGCCAGACATCGTCCATGTACTGCCTGATCATATTGCCAATCAAATTGCTGCTGGAGAAGTCGTTCAAAGGCCTGCCTCGGCCGTAAAAGAACTGCTCGAAAACAGTATAGATGCTGGTGCTAACGAAATTAAGGTATACATACAGGAAGCTGGAAAAACCCTTATTCAAGTGGTGGACGACGGCAGGGGAATGTCTGAAAAAGATGCCATCATGTGCTTTATGAGACATGCGACTTCCAAATTAAAAGATGCCAAAGATTTATTTAGACTAAAATCAATGGGTTTTAGAGGCGAGGCACTCGCCTCTATTGCAGCGGTCGCACAAGTCGAATTAAAAACAAAAACAGATGATCTTGAGTTAGGCCTGTTGGTCAAGGTTGAAGCCAGTGACCTCGGCAAACAAGAACCCATAGCCATGCAAAATGGCACGAGCTTGTCCATTAAAAATCTTTTCTTCAACCTTCCTGCACGTAGAAACTTTTTAAAAAGTAATCCAGTAGAATTCCGACACATTCATGATGAATTTCAAAGGATTTCAATCGCTCATGCAGATATAAAATTCTCATTACACCACAATAATGAGGAAGTTTACAACTTAGAGCCCAGCAAACTCAGCAAACGTATTGTCCAAATTTTCGGAAATAATTATCAGCAGCAACTCATCCCTTGCCAAGAAGAAACGCCTACAGTTAGGATCTCAGGCTATGTAGGTAAGCCCACATTTGCAAAAAAAACCAGAGGGGAACAATTCTTTTTTGTAAACCGTCGTTTCATCAAAAATCATTATCTCAATCATGCCGTTTTAAAAGCTTTTGAGGGGCTTTTAAAACCAGAGGCTCATCCCTTTTATATATTGTTTATCGAAATTGATCCCAAAGACGTCGATGTAAATGTTCACCCTACCAAAACAGAGGTCAAATTCACCGATGACCGTTTACTGTATGGCGTAATTGTGGCCGCCGTACGCCAAGCTTTGGCCACTTCAAATGTAGCGCCCTCTATAGACTTCGATACAGACGTTAATTTTGCCTTATTTTCTCCACCAAATGGGGCTGATCAGGTATCTGAATCAGATAAAAAATATACCCAATTCAAAAATATCCCAAACTTCAATAGTTCATCAAAAAATTGGCAATTATTGTACGAGAATGCACATAATGAAGAACTGATCAGTAGGGAACAAGCGAAACATGAACTTCAACAGCAAGATCGGATGCTGCTAAACAGTGATCCTCATTCGGATCATCAAAATAGTTCGCCCAATCCTCAAACCCTGTGTATACATAACCGCTTCCTCTTGCGTCAAGTAAAGAGCGGTATGGTACTTATTGATCAAAGAGCGGCACATGAGAGGATTCTTTATGAACGATATCTTGAACATTATCGTCAAAATCAAGGTGTTTCACAGTCCTGCTTATTTCCTAGTCAACTTTCTCTCAATCTTGCAGATTTTGATTTGGTCCTATCGCTAAAGGATGAAATTCAAATGCTTGGTTTTGAATTTGAACCATTTGGTAAAAACTGTATCGTCATCAATGGCACACCTCCAGAAATTGGTAAACTGTCTGAAAAAGACCTTTTTGAAGATTTGATCGAACAATTTAAGATGAATCAATCGGAAATTTCGCTCAATAAAACCGAAAATTTAGCACGTTCTATGGCAAAACGTACGGCCATAAAAATCAGCGAAAAATTGGCTGATGAAGAAATTTCAAAAATATTTGACTTATTATTTGCCTGCAAACAACCCAATTATACGCCGGATGGTCAGGCAACTTTTGTAGTTTTGAGTATAGATAAAATGATTTCACTTTTCAATTAACAAATATGTTTGGAAGATTAACCCCTACGGTCAAGTACATTTTAATTGCGAATGTGGGGATCTTTGTTTTGCAATCTTTATTGAATTTGCCATTATCCTCTTGGTTGGGATTGCGTGTAGTTTTTTCTGATCAATTCGCGCTACATCAGTTCATCACCTATATGTGGATTCATGCCAACTTCAGCCATCTATTGGGAAATATGTTTGCCGTTTTTGTTTTTGGGCCGTTATTAGAGCAAACCTTCGGGGAAAAAAAATTCCTCATCTTCTATCTGGCCTGTGGTATTGGAGCAGGCTTGCTTTTTGGCGGTGCTAATTTTATAGAGCAATATCAATTGAAAGCAGATACGGAGACCTATCTCGATAATCCAAATCCCGATGACTTTAGCTTATTCATTTCTGAACACAAGTCGCGTCGATTCAATTTGCAAGGATTGGCCGAGCTCTCAGATGGCTTTTATGATAATCCACAAGATCCAGATTACATAAAACAAACGATGAGTGCCGTCTCACAGATATTTGATCTCAAAACGAATATTCCAATGGTTGGTGCCTCAGGGGCAGTTTATGGCATATTGATGGCTTTTGCGATGCTATTTCCTAACTTGCAGCTCATGCTTTTATTTCCACCTATTCCCATTCGAGCCAAATATTTGGTTTTTATTTACGGAGCCATAGAACTTTATTCCGAATTAAATCGTTCAGAAGGTGATAATGTGGCGCACCTGGCGCATTTAAGCGGCATGCTGATCGCCTTCATCCTTATTCGAATTTGGATCAATAACAAAACGATTAAACCTTACTAATTATGAATACAAGTGAAAATCTGCTTGATGAATTCAAAAATGCTTGGAACAAGCCCAACAATGCCATTGCGCAGATCATAATCATAAATGTTATTGTTTTCTTAGTAATGCTGACCTTGAGCATCTTTCTTAAAGTGAGTGGTGGAGCAGAAATCTATAGGTCTCTAGAGGAGTTATTGATGCTTCCCTCCGATCTCAATTCATTTTTATTTCAGCCGTGGTCTATCATTACCTACTTTTTTTTACATGCTGACTTATTCCATATTTTATTCAATATGTTGGTCCTCTATTGGTTTGGGAAACTTATCGTAGAATATTTAGGCAGTGACAAAGTAATTTCACTTTATGTGCTTGGTGGTCTTGCTGGTGGACTGCTTTATTTGATCATTTACAACACTCTCCCCTTTTATGAAAGTCAGCAAATTTCCAGAATGCTTGGCGCTTCAGCTGGGGTGTATGCCATCATTACGGCGGCAGCCACTTTACTGCCTAATTATACATTCCATTTACTTTTGATTGGACCCGTAAAGATTAAATATATTGCCTTTTTTTATATCATTCTTTCTTTTTCACAAACCGTAGGTGCGAATGCAGGAGGCGAATGGGCACATTTAGCAGGGGCTGCTATGGGTTATGTGTACATCAAGCAAATACAAAAAGGCCAGGATCTCGGTGGTTGGATTCTTCAAATTATTGATTTTTTCAAAAGCTTTTTCAGACAATCCTCAAAAATTAAAGTCACCCACAGAAGCAAGCCCAGAAAAAAAGCGAAAGCAGCTGCTGAAGCAAATCACGATACATCGCCCCTGTCCACTCACACTTCCGAACAAGATGAAATAGATGCCATTTTGGATAAGATTTCACAAAAAGGATATGAGAGTCTGACCAAAGAGGAAAAACAGAAACTTTTTAACGCCAGTAAAAAATAAACTTACTTTTTATTTGCCAGCTGTCCGCAGGCAGCATCAATATCTTTACCTCGACTCCTTCGTATATTGACGATGAGCTTCTTGGATTTCAAAAAATCTGCAAATTGCTCCAACTTGTCAGCAGTTGTATTTTGATATTTGGCCTCAGCGATCGGATTGTATTCAATAATGTTGATTTTGGAAGGTATTGATTTAACAAAATGCCATAACTCCTCTGCATCCTCGAGACCGTCGTTAAAATTATCAAAAACGATGTATTCAAAAGTAATTTGATTTCCTGTTTTTTGATAAAAATAAAGCAATGATTCCTTCAACACCTTCAATGTATTGGTTTCATTGATAGGCATGATTTGATTCCTTTTTACGTCATTGGCAGCGTGCAGAGACAAGGCCAAGTTGAATTTGACTTGATCGTCAGCCAGCTTGATGATCATCTTGGAAATACCTGCAGTGGATACCGTGATTCGCTTAGGCGACATATTTAGTCCATCTGTGGCAGTAATCCGCTCAATGCTCCGTAATACGTTCTTGTAATTAAGTAAAGGCTCTCCCATCCCCATAAAAACAATATTACTTAGAGGCGTATCAAAATGCCTTTTGGCTTGCTTGTCTATTTCAACCACTTGATCATAAATCTCTGCTGGATCTAAATTTCGCTTACGGTCCATATAACCCGTGGCACAAAACTTACAACTCAACGAACACCCTACTTGAGAGGAAACGCAGGCCGTCATTCGATCATCTACTGGAATCAAAACTCCCTCCACTAGAGCTTTATCATGAAGTGAAAAAGCCAATTTTATAGTTCCATCATTCGATTTTTGATCGGTCTGCACTGAGATCGGTAAAATATCAAAATCTTTGGCCAATTGTGCGCGCATCAATAGGGAGAGATTGGACATTTCCTCAAAAGTATGTGCCGACTTAACCCATATCCATTCCCAAATTTGTTTTGCACGAAACGCCGGTAATCCTGTTTCCGATATGTAATCTTTCAATTTATCGAATGTCAACTTACGAACGTCTTGCTTCATAATGCAAATTTAGGGGCAATTGCCCATTATTCTACCACTAAGGTGCGGATCTCCTGAGTCAATTCCCCGGAAGCTGAGAGGCCCATTAACATTACATCATATTCACCAGGTATATCTGAAGTAAATAATTCGTATTTAGTATTCGAATCTGGATGACTTTTTGTCTCAAATAAAAGCATGGTTCTCCGATCGGGTATCCTTATCTCTCGAGGATCATTATGATTAGGAGTATAATATTGTTTTTCACTTTCCATCCCTTTGTAAATATAATTCAATCCATGAGGCTCAAATCCATATAAATCCTCATCCATGGTCGTAAAAAAAATCAACCCATCAAGCTTGACTGGACCTATATAATAGCGTTCTGCAAGAATTTTTATCGTTTTTATATTATACGGGGAGTAGGACAATACTTCTTGAGGACTTGCCACCACCCCATCAAAGAGTACCAAATAGATCCCTGTAGGTCTGTAGCCTTTTAATGATTCTGGCCAGCGAATTTCAAAATCATAATCATTATCGGATTTACTGATTCCAATCTCGGGAATATATTCAATAAAAGAATCTCTGACGGTTGGGAATCGTGTATAATCATCAACATTAAAGATCCGAAAATTAATTTCTTTCTTTTCTTTTTTTTTCGAAGTTAATACCCGGTCTTTTTTTAAATGATGATAAGCATTTTCAACTTGTAAGTGTATGCTATTGGCCACAATTTCCTTAACCAAGAGCGAATCATAAGACAAAGGCCAACTCTTTAATTTCGGATATTCCTTATAAAACTCATCCTCTATTTTGATCTCAAATAGATTAGCATCATCATTAAGTACGCTTATATAAGCCTCTCGGTCCCCATCAATATATTCGATATTCAATAAGAATCCCCCTGCACTGTCTGACTTAGCTAAACTTAAGCTTTCTTCTTTCCCTGGCACTGAGAATGTAATAATTTGATTTTCAACTGACTGATCTCCATTCGCTTTAATAAACCCCTGCAGTAAGTCATTTCTATATTCAGGTAGGTAATCAAAAGATTTTAATGAGGAAGTTTTAGGCCAATCGACCTTTGAAAACAATAACCATGTATTAATATCGGTATATTTTGTCCACTTGGCCTGAAGGGGTGGAGATATTAGCTTACTATTAATTTGATTGAGTCGTAATGACCTTGGTTGCTCTGATTTTTTATTCACCATCATCGTACTGACACTCAAATTTGAATCTAAAACAGAAAATTCAATATGGCCTCTAGGCACAGATACGAGCTGTTGCTCAGAAAGGTCAGAAAGTCCCCCGTTATAAAATAATCTTTCAGCCATTATCGCCCCTTGGTTATCTAAGATCTCAGCCCTCAATAATTTGTTTGGTAAACTGACTTTTCTTATATTGACTTGGCTCTCGGGGCTCATTACTCTTTTCAATATATATATTGTGGCGATCACGTATTCTGAACAATGTTATATCTAATTGACTCTTGGCATGGTTATCTATGAGTTTAAAAGTATATGAGTTCGGCATTTCTTGCATCGTAATCGTACTGCAATTTTCACAAGCCTCGGGGAGGTCTAAAAATTTAAAGACAGCCCCTTCAGTATAAATCATTTGATAACTTCTACCCTTCTCAGGAGTAAAAGAAAATTGAGCCAGCCCATCTAGTGAATTGATATCGGCTTGTTTCTCACCTAGGTCATCCACTAATTTCCCTTTAAACGAGACTCCTTGTTCCTGATGGTCTGAATAACGAACAACTACTTTATTACTCACTCCCATAACTAATTTCCCTCCCTCAGCATAAAATCTCATTTGCAAATTTGTAATAATTGGCGGAGTATAAATTTCAAAAGGGTTATAAATGCTAATCGGAACTCGACAAAAGTCTTTCCTATTTTTCATCCATCGGGTATACGCAATTAAATCATAATTTCCAGACTTAATTAAAGTAGAAATAAATAAATCTCCTACTATCAATCCCTGCTCCAAGGTCAGCTTGGTTTGGTATATAGGATTTTGATTCTCATCCAATAGTTCAATATAAAGTAGAGAACTCAAACCTGATAGCTTTCCTGTTTTAGAACTGGTAACAAACCCTTGAAAATATATATTCTCCCCAGTCAAAAATTGATTTTTGTTCGTTACAAGCAATACTTCTTCTTGAATATTACCTTGACCAAAAGCAGATAATTGAAAAAAAAGTAATGAAAGGGCTATATAGTTTCTAAAAGATCTCATTCCCAAAAATCTGGCACCTCAATATTGCCTAATATTCTACAGTCAGAACAGTTTTCCGATGTCATAAAATATAGTCGCAAGTCCGAATCATAAGTCCATATTACTCTTTTTGCATTTATATCATCAGCAACATAACCTTCTAAGGCAAATGCTGAAATAGAATCTATATCCATACCACAATTCTTAGGCCAATAATTAACATTGAATCCATCAGAGACAAAAGTTTTAGGTTCAAAAAATGACATTTTAGAGGATACTCCTGAAACGTCAAAGTTTCCCATCACCAATTCTTTTGGATCTGTTAACGATTTTATATTTCCAGAAATATTACCTTTTTGTTTGTCAAATAGTGAGCCTCCAGATTCATTGTTTTCCTTGAGTCGTTTATAATATTGATAAGTAGCATTAGACAACGCATATTGCTTAACCTTCACTGCTGTCTTAAAAGATAAATTCTGATCATTCTCATTAATGAAATGAACAGGGAATTCCGTGAGTTTGGAGTTATTTAAAGAAAAGGCAGATCCTAATAATAAAGCAGTACTAGTATCTCCTCTAAAGCATACCTCCACACTTTTTAAATCTGTCTCTTCTCTTAATATTGCTTCCCTTGTCTTAGGTACATAAACGTATTCTGAAGGATTAGGAACTCTCCATTCATAGGTCTCTTCCCATATATATCTGAAAGTACTTACTTCATAATCATTCCAATCACTTTCTATAAATAGTTGGACTCCATTTAATAATTCCGCACTCTTCTCTGAGGGTAATTGCACATATCTTCCATATAAAGTATCAATGGGAGGCGCTTCATTCAATATTTCTTCAGAAGATAGGTATTCATGGCCATTTTTTATCTTGATTCTCAATCGATAGCTTTGACCCACGATGCCTTGATAGGTGGACGACGTTACATAATTTCCAGGCTGCCCTTCCGTTAATGTGACCACATCACCGTCACTGTTCTCGATGGTTACAGTGGCCTCATTAATGGTTGTTAGATTTGTGATTCCTAATCCAGAGGTATAGGATAACCTCACACTGTGGGTTTTTTCTTCATTGGTTAATAACCCATCTACCACGATCAAAGGTGGCCCCACTTCATCAATCAGTTCATATTCATAGGGTTCTATGCAAGAAAAGGTAATAACTAAAATGAATAAATGAATTTTATTTTTAATCTCTAACCTCATATTTTGAAATTGAAGGTAATTGTAGGGATTGGATTTGAAAATACTGTCATTTTGTAGCCCTCAACATCTCCATCAACGGTCTTAAAAAAAATCGAATACACGTTATCCCTACCAAAAACATTATAAATCGAAAAGGTCCAGAACGAGTGGCCCAATTTTTTTATTTTGTGCGTCCCTTCTACATCAAATCCTATGTCAACTCTGAAATAATCAGGAATACGAAAAGCATTTCTATTCGAATAGAGCAGACTTTCAGCATTATTAAATTTCCACTTCCCAATGGGATAAGTAACCGGCCTTCCACTTGAGTAAATCAAGTTTAAGGATAAACTGTACCTTCTTGTAAATTTATAATTAGTTACCAAATTTAAATAATGTGGCTTATCATAATTAGTCTCGAAAAAAGCCCCTCCATTGACCCTTTCCTCAGAAAAATTCCCATTTAAACGGATAAAACTTCGTGACCATGTATAATTAAACCAGCCTGTAAACCATCCATCAGACTTTTTTGCGGATAGCTCCAATCCATAAGATTTGCCCTCTCCTTGAAGCAAATCAATCTCAATATTTTTATTGAATTGCAAATCTGCACCTACTTTGAAATCAACTAAATTCTCAATTAATTTATAATAGCCCTCAACTGAAAACTCTAGAACATCATTTCCAAGGATGTTTTTGTAATACCCAATTGAAAATTGATCCGCTATTTGGGGCGCCAAATATTTACCTGACAATCTCCAAATGTCAGTAGGTGCTAATGACGCAGAATTAATGAGCATGTGAATATATTGTCGAGACCTATTATAGCTCATTTTCAATGAACTTAGATTTGAAAGAGAAAATCTGCCCGATAATCGCAATTCAGGACCATGATAGGTAGCCATTGACGTTCCGTTTTCATATGAAAGCGTATCAGTAATAAAATCTTTGTTTAAGGGCTTATTAAGGGCATATTGATATGATTCTGAAGGACCTAACCGAGTATACAAAGAATATCTTAACCCTGCGTAAAGTGAAATATTTTTCGTAGGATCATATTGATTAGAAAAATAAATTGCTGACTCGAGGGCTTGTTCGGGGTTAATCTTATCATAACCAATATCAGATAGTCCTCCCAAGGGTTCTCGAATCCCCGGATTGATCTGATATCTTTTTGTACTACCCCCAAAGTTGAAATGATTTTTATCATTTAAATAATAATTGAAATCCACAGTTCCTGCCCATTCGGCGATATCATAATTAATTTCAAATGCCTGCGATGACAACTGGTCATAACCAATATCATAGCGATATTGACTACCCGTAAGCCGTAGGGATCCGTTAAAGTCATCGTTGAATTTTCGCATCCATTTTACCGAAAAGTTTGCATTTGTATAATTGAAATCAGAATAGCCAAGTAAGGAGTCAGAACTCAATTGAAAACTATCAAAGCTGTAATAACTTGAAGCCGAAAGTGTATTTTTTTCATCTATTTTATGATCCAATTTAATCATCAAATCATGGAAAACAGCATTTTGATTGCCCAGCGGAGAGTTTCTTATTTGTTTGAGTACAAAATCAGAATAAGTTGCTCTTCCCCCCAACATGAGCGATGTTTTATCTTTTATAATAGGCCCTTCAAATAAAAGACTCGAAGTGATGGGTCCTAGACCGGCTTTGACTGAATACTTTTCTTTATTCGGTTCTTTAGTCGTAATGTCAAATACAGAAGAAAGACGCCCCCCATATTTAGCTGGAATCCCTCCCTTAAAAAGTTCCATGCCTTCTAAAACCTCTGAATTAAATATAGAAAAAAATCCAAAAAAATGTGATGTGTTATATACGGTAGCCCCATCGATTATAAAAAGATTTTGATCTGCTTTGCCCCCTCTTATATTAACCCCTGCGGCACCCTCTCCAACTGCTTGGACTCCTGAAGTTGTTATCGCTGCCTTAACGATGTCCCTTTCCCCCAAAAGGGTAGGCAAATTTTTAGTTTCTTCAATCCCTAACCTTGTGACCCCCATTTGGGTCTGTTGGATATTATTATCTCGATCTGACATAACCATCACCTCATTTAAAGCTATGATGTCCACATCCATCTCAATATTCATTGTCCCTTCAGAAAAGGCAACAATATTACGATAGGTATTTTTCATCTCAATGGATTGGATTAATAAAACATGCTCTCCTGAAGGCACATTCAACGCATAAAAACCTGAACTATCTGTAGTTGTACCTGTGAATGGCTCTTGTAGGTATACAAAAGCACCTTCTACAGGATTTTTATTATCACTCCGAGTGATGTATCCCGCAATCGTTACTGTTTTGCTAGTTTCAAATTTATTTCTTGATCCAATTTCAAAGATTTCGCTTTCTTTATTTGCTTGATTGATCTCATTGCCTATTTCCTTTTCAAAAATCAAGCCCTTATCAACCGGATCATATACTATTTTATCATTAAAGAATCCGCTTATCGCAAAAGTTGAAAGGATGGGTTTTTTATAGGAAAGGATAATTTCTTTGCCATTTATGAGATAACTAAAATCATGATTTAAAAAAAGGAGATCTAAGGCTGATTCCAAAGAAAGTTCCTTGAACTCTCCAGTGATCAACACCGTATCAATCCAATTTTGATCATAATCAAAATTTTATGTCTAGCTCATGTTCTAGTTCAACTAGAACTTCATATCAATGGTGTGCCGTTGTAACTGCCGTTAACTACTGCACTTGTTTGAGCAAAACAGTAGGAGGAAGTCAACATAATCCAAATGAATAAACGCCCACTCACAATCCCCAATTTTTCTCCGAACAAAACTTAGTTAAAATCATGATATCAACATCATTACCTGGCTTAATCAATAAATTATTTGCCCTTATGTATTCTTTAATTTCTACCTTATGTGAGGTCAAACATTTGAAAAAATGCTTTTTTATTTTTTATTCTGATACTTCTGTTGGCCCTCATTAAATAATAGTAATCTAGCTCATAGAATGCTACTGAGGGAAACCCTTCGTCCCCGTTTTCAAAAGTTTGACTTTTCATTCTTTTCACAAAAACTTTGAGCTGAGGATAATCTGATAATAATTGATAAAAACCCGTTTTTTCAGGCGCTTCATCTCCCTCTAATCGAACAAATAATGCTGAATTAATTTCAAATCTCGACACCAGGTTTTGGGATAATTTAAGTGGTTCGACCATGGTCTCTGCATTGGTTGTGTTTTGAATAATCAAAAGATCTTGAAAAACATTATAGAGCATATTAACCTCAAAAACTTGGCCTTTGTAGATTATCGTTCCTAAATCCCATTTATTTTTAATAAAATATTCATGCGTTTTTAGCGCTTTGGTCCGGAAAGGATAAAAGGAACCATCAATTAAAGAGGTACGCTCCAAGCCAACTATACTATCATACCAAACGTTAAGCTTTCCATCGAGATCCAAATTTCCTATCTTATATTGGGCTTGAGACTGCCCATAAGTAAGCAAATAGGATATAAAAAAAAGTGTTAAAAGCGCAATACGGCTCATCGATATTAAACTGATTAAAAATCCCCCTTTTATTTTCTCATTATGACATACGCTGCCACAAAAAACAATAAATTATTGCGGTTTTAGTATTCATAATGTCATTGTACAATCCTTTAACAAACGATCAACATCCGATACTGTTCCAACCAAGATTTTAAAGAACGACGCTTTAAAAGAAATTTGTTTACAATTTGAGCAATTTAGTGTATGAATGTTTCTCATTCAAATACGCTGAAATCAACTACTTATTTCTTCACATATAATATCCAAATAATAGTATCAAATTATGAGGCTCTTCAAGAATTTCTCAGATTTATAAATTTAAGTGGTCCGTGATATTAATTAAATCTCATTCCCATCTTCCAAAGGTAAAATCCACAATTAAAAGAGGCTATTTTTTATAATAATGGGAGTTGATTCTTTCAAAAAAGAACCACAAATCACAGATTATCTTTTTAACAAGCCATAGGTGCCAATACAGGAAGAGAATGGGCACCTATGGCTGGAGTTACTGTGGGTTAATCTCTATCAAGCATTTAAAAAAAAGTCTTAGATTTCGGTGTTTGACCTCTTCTAATGTTCGATCGCTGTGCACTGATATCGGATAAATATCAAAATCTTTAGCCAATTGTGCGCGCATCACTTGTGAATGAAATTCAATTTTATCATTTGCTGTGGCTTAATTAACTTTTATAAACAATAAAAGATTTTTTATGTCGAAAACGGAGAGATGAAATAATTTTTTATTGCTGTAGTTTTCGATAGATTAGCCTGTATGAATTCAATCATAGGTGGGATCCAATATTTAACTCATTTTCTTGGAAAAACTATTTCTTGGAGCTCCATCATTTTAACGTTTATCATCGTTACAGATGTATTCTTTCGCTATGTTTTTAGTATCACCTCTGCAGCAACTTTTGAAATAGAATGGCATCTATTTGGCCTCATGTTTCTGTTGGGTGCTGCCTGGACACTGGATCAAGATAGACATGTTCGTGTGGACCTTTTTTATCAACGCTTTGGCTCCAAAAAAAAGGCTCTGATCAATCTCATTGGCACATTAATATTCTTGATCCCTTTTTGTTGGATCACTCTGATCACAAGTATCGGTTTTGTCCAAAGTTCATTTTTACTCAATGAAACCAGTCCAGATCCGGGCGGATTACCCGCGCGATATTTAATTAAATCAGCCATTCCCCTAGGTTTTGGTTTATTGATGCTTCAAGGCGTCGTACTCATGCTCAATTCGATAAAAACATTGTTGAAATAATGTACGAATACCTGCCTATTATTTTTTTTATAGTTGCTTTTATATTGATTCTTATAGGCTACCCTGTCGCCTTTACTTTAGGAGGTGTAGCCGTTATTGTAGGCGTTTGGATATTTGATGTTGATTTTTTTTACCTCCTCTCTTTAAGAATTTTTGGCACCATGCAGAATTTTGTCCTCTTAGGGGTTCCCCTCTTCGTTTTCATGGGTATGATGTTGGAAAAATCGGGCATTGCTGAAAAACTATTAGAGACGATGGCCTTATTGTTTGGTAGATTTAAAGGAGGTTTGGCTTTATCTGTGATCGTCGTAGGAGCTTTGCTTGCAGCGTCTACAGGAATCGTAGGTGCCACGGTCGTCACCATGGGCTTGATCAGCCTTCCTACCATGCTCAAACGCGGCTACGCACCCGCCCTTGCCATGGGAACGATAGCAGCTTCGGGTACTTTGGGACAAATCATCCCGCCCTCTGTAGTGTTGGTCTTGCTGGCCAGCGTATTGAATGTTTCGGTAGGCGCTTTATTTCTTGCCGCCATCGTACCTGGTTTTTGCCTGATTGGTATGTATATGATTTATGTGATCATCTATGCCCAGTTACACCCAAATCAGGCACCAGCCATGCCCCAAGAAGAAGTTACTCATTTTCGAAATAAAAGATTTTCAAAAGAGATTATTCAGTCTTTTTTATTGCCCTTACTATTGATCATTCTGGTGTTGGGAACGATTATTGGAGGTATAGCTTCTCCCACAGAAGCAGCTGGAATTGGGGCGATGGGTGCTTTAATTCTCACAGCCTATAAAGGAAAACTGAATAAAAAAATCCTTGGGGCAGTTACCAAAGAAACGCTCATGCTCACCTCTATGGTTTTCATGATTCTGATTGGGGCCACGGCCTTTTCTTTGGTCTTTAGAGGGCTTGAGGGGGACAAACTTTTCTTAGAGATGATCTCTAAATCTAATTTGGGGCCTAATGGTTTTTTGATTTTAGTCATGATCATGGTTTTTATTGCAGGATTTTTTATCGATTTCATTGAGATCATATTCATTGTCGTTCCCATCGTCGCCCCCATATTTTCCAGCATGGGTGTGGATTTGGTGTGGGTAGGTATATTATTGGCCATCAACCTTCAAACCTCTTTTTTAACTCCTCCCTTTGGGTTTGCCCTCTTCTATCTCAAAGGCGTCGCCCCCCCAGAAATAAAAACCAAACAACTCTACATAGGGATCCTACCATTTGTAGTGATTCAAATTATCTTTCTAGGCCTCTTGATTCTTTTCCCACAATTATTAAAAATCTTTTAAGAAAGATGCAAGGTATCCTGATTGAGATAGGTAACATTGGCTTTTACAAATAAGATTTTAATTTTTCGAAAAAGGACTTAGGTTCCAGATACCATCTTCATTGGTGACCCAGCTATTGATTCAATTATAGGGCCTAATGATTCTGGTATTTTAAATAATCATCTCGGAATGAAGGTACTCTATGGGTTAATAAAAAAGCGGATATCACCCTTAGGTATTATCCGCTTCTCCTGTTCTTTGTCGGGATGACTGGATTCGAACCAGCGGCCCCCACTACCCTAAAGTGGTGCGCTAACCGGACTGCGCCACATCCCGAAAAACATAATAATAATAGCCACAAACTTATTTCAATAAGGGGACTATAAAAAGGACTAACCTTTAAAATCTAATGATTTATCCTTACTCCCTCTGGACAAATACTTTATCCTTTATTGAGAGGCTGGCCCTTCCTTCGATCTGGAATATAAATTGGATCTCGTCTTCATTCATCCCCTTCGAATAAGGGGTGAATGTATTCAAATCTAAATCCAGAGCTATTTTTTTCGATAAGACTGATTTATTCAATCCCCGAGCAATGCGATCATCTAGCGAATAGAGAAAAGGACTCATATCATAGCTTGACTGACTCACTACATATTTTTCAATGGCCCGATGCATTGCCCAGTCTGTAATCTCTGCCCATCCTTCCATTTTGGGTAATTCATAGTCAAAAGCTGAAAATTGCATCACCAAATCTTCATCAATACTCGGCACTACAAACAAAGAAATAATTCCATTGATATCCCCCTCCACCGTTAAATTCCATTTCAAAAATCCCTCATGGGGGCTGATCTCCACCCTATTTACTTTTGCAGCAATCCCTTCCAGATTTAACTCCTTCCCTACCAAGAAGCGAATCCATCGCCTGCTCCATTTTCAGAAAGGACAATCTGAATTCAACAAAAGAACTGATCTGGGTATGGTCAGACAAAGGATTGGTCCTCAGAGGTAAAACTTCCAGCGGCTGATGGCTGAGTTGCACATCGTTTATGCGTAATATCGATTGATGCTCAAGTTGGAAAAATAAGGTGTCGTTAATTTCGAGCTTAACAAAATCACCCCTTAAACTGATGGCCTCATTGGTAAAATAAAAAGGTAGTGCCGTTGCTGATACCTTCAATGGCTTTTGGATCGATCGATACAGCCTTTCTACTGCTGTTCTTAAATCAATTTGGTCCCTGAGCATCTCATTGATGGTTTTTTCTAAGGGCCTTTTATGTGTTTGAATCTCTTTTTCGATCAGTTCTGCCAAATCGATTTTCAAGCCCAAAACTTTAAAATTAGGCGGTTCATTCCATGTAATCGTCTCCCATCTTGAATCAAATTCTAGATCCCATCGTTCATCAATATTTAACCCCAAAGACAGTTCAGCTTTAGCTTGAAATTTGATAGGCTTTGCTGCATTACTGATCGAAACGCCCAAGAGACGAGATTTGATAATCGCCGAGATATTTAAGGGTAAAGCCAAATGAAGACGCCCTTGGTAATATTCAATATCAATGCGTTTCTTGCGATTAATTTTTAAAAATAAACTATCCTTTTTTTTATTTAAAGCAAACCCTCCATCGAATAATTGTTGATCCAAAATTTTATTAATCCCTTCTTCTAGCTCAGAGATCGGTAACTTAATGAGGACATTGGTAAAAGAGGATGGCACCGGTATGATCGCCCCTATTCTATCATCATTGCCTTGACAACTTATCAAAAATATCAGGGTAGTTATTGTCGATAAGCGAAAGTATAAGCCTAACTTTATCATCTTTTTAAAATATAATGTGATCTATATTTATTGAGGTGACGCTTATTCATCTGCTTTCCATTCCTATGAAATATCAACCGATTTCTCTTAATCGCATTTCAAACTTAAATCCAAGCCTTACTCAAATCATAAAAAATTGGGCCCTTTTGGGTATTTTATTGTTCTTCGTTTGGTCTTGCGAAAATAAGGCCCCCTCATCTCAAAAAAAAATACTTCCCCACAAAGGCCAAGAAGTAATTGATCAAGCGATCATAGCACATGGGCAACATCTTTTTGAGAATGCCACCCTATCTTTTTCGTTTAGAGATAAGCAATACAGTGCAAGGCGATCGGATACCTCCTATGCTTATACAAGATCCTTTAAAGATGGCTCCGCACTGATAGAAGATATGTTGATCAATAGTACCTATTTTTCCCGAAAAAAAAATGGGGTCTCCATAGAAGTTTCAAAAGAATGGGCAGATAAATACAGTAAATCCATAAATTCAGTTCTTTATTTTTTTCAGCTACCCTATCTATTGAACGATCTCGCGGTTAAAAAAACAGATCAGGGAATAAAACAGATCAAAGGTAAGAGCTATCATCAAATTAAGGTCTCTTTTCAAATAGAAAATGGGGGTGACGATTTTGAAGATGAATATCTCTATTGGATTGATGTAAACACTTTTGAAGTTGATTATTTAGCCTATAATTATATTACCGATGGCGGCGGCGTTCGATTTAGATCTGCCATTAATAAGCGAAGGGTGGATGGCTTACTGGTTCAAGATTATATTAACTATGCACCGGTAGATAAAAAAATGCCCTTATTCAACTTGATAGCTCAGTTTGAAAAAGAAGCATTGATAGAGCGCTCCCGTATTATTAACTCCGACATAACTCTTCTCCCAAATAATTAATCTTAAACCTCTTCTCTCTTTTGTACGGTCTTTAGAAATACCGCCAGACCTATTAAGATCAAAGGTATACTAAGAATTTGACCCATATTGATAGGCAAACTCGCCTCAAAAGCTTCCTGATTCATTTTAAAAAATTCATTGAAGAACCGGTCCCCCCATAGGAGTACCATAAAGACACTAAAAATTAAACCGTCATTTAACGTAGCTCTTTTGTAATTCCATAGAGCCAATAAAATAAAGGCAATGATGAGACAAGCCAGGGCTTCATATAACTGTGGTGTATGCCGAAGGATACCTATCGCCTTAATTTCTATCTGCTCAACTCCCGCCTCATCAATGATTTGATAATCGAGGCCTCTTCTTGACGAAGTAAAATCAACATGTTCCACCACTTCTTGATAATTGTTGAGACTATAGGCCAGTTGGCCATTTATAAAGCGTTTCATTGCTTCATCCGTTTGAACACCTGATTTCAATTTGAGAACCGCTTTCAAAGGTAAATATCCAGGTTTTCCGGGATCATAGATCCCCTCCTCAAAGACTACTTCTTCAATTACTTTTTCATCAAAATTCAATACCCCCTCAGTACCTCTGGCATAAACAACACCGAAGTCACTTTTTGTTTTTACTCCCTCCATTTCTGAATTCATGAAATTCCCAGTTCGGATAAGTGCTCCGGTAATGGCCACTACAATAGCCACCCTATCCAAAACCCATAAATAACTTTGACCTTCTTTTTTTCGCTTTTTTACAGAAAAACTTATGGGAACAATCAAAATCCATTTCGCCTTGATGTCATAATTAGCATATAACCAAAGGGCCACAAATATTCCAATCGCACCCCCATGGCTGGCCAAACCTCCCTCCCAAATTTTCAAAATCTCAATAGGATCTGACAAATAATAACTGGGATTATAAAATAGGCAATGTCCCAGTCTAGCACCCAATATAGTGGCAATAACCATAAAAGTAGTCAAAGTGTCGACATCCTTCTCAGAATGACCCTCCGCCTTGAAAATTCTATAAGAAATTTGTTGACCGATAATAAACCCCATCGCAAACAATAACCCATACCACACGACCGGACGATCTGGTAAACCCAAAAAGGATAAGGGAATTTTAAAAATGACGGGATCAGGACTCCAAATTATATATTCCAACAAAATCATATCTATGTTTTTCTCCAAAAAAATGGGGTAAATAGTATTAATACGGTAAAAAGCTCTAATCTCCCCAATAACATCAACAAAGAAAGTACCCATTTTCCAGCGGTAGGCATATGCGCAAAATTGGCAACAGGCCCTACGGATCCAATTCCGGGTCCAACGTTTCCTAAGCAGGTTGCAGCAGCACCCATGGCGGTCACCAAATCTACTCCCAATAAAGCCATTCCTAAAGACCCTAGAGCAAAAATGGTCAGATATAACATGACAAAAGCAAGAATTTGTAAGGTAATTTCACCATTTACACTCTTCCCATTGAGTCGCAAAGGCAATACGGCTGAGGGATGAATTTGCCTATTAAATTCCAAAAAACTATTCTTTACTAAAGTTAAATGTCGAATTATTTTGATACCTCCAGCCGTTGACCCTGCAGAAGCACCCACAAACATAAGAAAGAAAAAAAACATGGTCAACAAAGGTGTCCAAGCCGTATAATCCTGTGTGATAAATCCAGTAGTCGTAATGACCGAAACGACCTGAAAAATACTATATCTAAAAGAATCTATTAAATTTTCATTTCCATTTATCCAGATCCCTAGAGTACAAAATATCGTAATAACCAAACAAAAAATACCATAGGTCCTGAATTCTTGATTCTGAAAGACTTTTTTTATCCTACCATGCAAACCAAAGTATATAATGGTAAAATTAGTGCCCGCTAAAAACATGAACGTCACAATAATAAAATCTATGTACGCCGAATCATAATAGGCAATACTGCTATTTTTCGTTGAAAACCCTCCACTAGCCATTGTCGTTAAACTGTGATTTAAGGCATCAAAAAAAGTCATATCTCCTACCATCAGGAAAATCATTTCTAATCCTGTGAAACCTATATAAATAATCCATAATCTCTTAGCGGTTTCTTTGATTCGAGGCTGAAATTTATCCGGTGAAATCCCAGGGGCTTCTGCCACAAAAAGCTGCATACCCCCTATTCCCAAAATAGGCAATATCGCTACAGTAAGCACAATGATTCCCATACCTCCTATCCATTGACTCATGCTTCTCCATAACAAGATCCCTTTACTGACCGATTCAATATCCTCTAAAATGGTCGCTCCGGTTGTAGAAAATCCGGATAACGTTTCAAAAAATGCATCTGTAAAATTTGTGATCTCCCCACTCAGCATATACGGCAATGTTCCAATTAAAGACATCACCAACCAGCCAATAGTGACCACCAAATACCCTTCACGTTTACGTAATTCTTTATTAATCGAATGACGTGTCAATAGCCACATAACCGTACCTAAAGATATGGCAATCAATGCAGATCCTAATAGAGCTATAAAATCTTCCCCTCCAAAATACCAGCTAAAAGGCAGGCAAATCGACATGAAAATACCATTTAGCACCATAAGAATACTCATGATTTTAATGATTAATTTATAATTAAACATCAAAATTTATTTAAAATAATGTTCCACCGCATGGATACACTCTGGTTTAGATAGTACGACGACACGATCTTCTGCCTCAAAAGTAAAGTTCCCTCTTACCGTATAACCCTTATTTTTTCTAATAACCCCTCCGATTACCGCTGTCCGCGGAAAATCTAAATGGCGTAATTCATCAAGCAAAATCTTTGCCCCTTCTTTCACCTCGAATTCGAGCACTTCTGCATCTACTCCGTGTACGCTTGTAATATTGACTACCTCCCCCTTTCGTATGTGCCTAAAAATAAAATTAGCAGCAATAAGTTTTTTGTTGATCATCGTATCTACGCCGATACTTTGAGATAAATGGATATAATCAATGTTTTCAACCAAGGCTATGGTTTTCTTAACACCGGCATCTTTAGCCACCAATGATGAAATGATATTGGTTTCGGAATTACCCGTTACCGCAATAAACGCATCCATGCTATCAATACCTTCCTCTTTGAGTAATTTTAAATCCCGTCCATCACCATTAATGATCATGGTATCGGGGAGCCCTGCTGCCAATCGAAAACATTTTTCTTTGTCTTTCTCAATGAGCTTAATTTTGTACTTTTTCTTCAGCTCCCGTGCCGCATTGATACCAATCTTACTTCCACCCAAAATCATTAAATGCTTGACATCAGATTTAACTTTACCGGAAAGTTGTAAAATTTGATCAAGCCCTGTCGGCTCAGCAATAAAGTAAGCATGGTCATCTTTCTTGAATTTATTTTCACCATGCGGAATAATCGTCTCGTTATCTCTGAGCAAAGCCACCGTTGTAAAATCATGATTTGATGCCATATAGGCCGTTTCCGTAAGGGTTTTATTGAGGAATTGAGACTCCTCATCAATGGTAATCCCCACTAACGACAAAATGCCTTTATCAAATTCGAAAGTATCTGTTAATGCCGTCTTTTTTAACAATCTCTTGATCTCCCGCGCCGCCAATAACTCTGGAGAAATGAGCTCATCAATACCCACATCTTTCAAGTTGAGTAGCTCTTTTTTCTTTAAAAATTCAATATTGGAAATTCGAGCAATAGTCCTCTTAGCACCCAATCTTTTACAAATGATGGCGGCAGTGATATTAGTTTCTTGATTAGAAGTAACGGAAATCAATAAATCTGTTTTAGAAATATTGGCTTCAGTGAGGACACTAATGGACGTCGCACTACCCACGACAGTGACCACATCAAATTGGTTTCTTGCTTGATCCAAAACACTATCATCCTCATCAATGAGTGTAATGTCTTGCTCTTCTATTGCGAGTAATTTGGCTAAGTGAAAACCAAGTTCACCAGCACCTGCAATAACTATTCTCATGTATTTTTTAACCTCATGGCCCCTGCAAATATATAGAGTTATCCCTTTTTTAAATAACTATGCTCAAGTCAATCCCTGTGATTGAGATCCGAAAAACAGAATAAAACATAAATAGCACCTAATTTTCAATCTTTTTAAAATAAATATTAGCCGCTTTCATCACTTTAGGTGCCAATATCACCGCAGAAATCATAGTGGGAAAGGCCATCAAGCCATAAGCCATATCAACCAAACTCACGACCGCACCCAATGTAGCTACTGAACCCACAATAATGATTCCTACATACCAATAATTAAAATACCATCCGTATTTAGCCCCTATGATGAAAGACAAGCATTTACGACCATAATAAGACAATCCTACAATGGTCGTAAATCCAAATACTAACACGCAAAGTGCCAAAATATAGGAGCCCACCAAAGGAAGACTTGTCCGAAAAGCTTCTACCGTCAAGGCAATCCCACTCAATTCACTAGATTTCCAAACTCCGGTCGTTAGGATACATAAACCCGTTAAGGTGCAAACCAATAAAGTATCGATGGCAGGACCCAGCATGGCCACAAGTCCCTCCCTGATCGGTTCTTCGGTTTTGGTAGCACCGTGCATCATCGGAGCCGTACCGATACCTGCCTCATTAGAAAATGCCGCTCGGCGTGCCCCAGCCAAAATAATAGCCCCAACCGCACCCCCCAATACAGCATTTGCTGAAAAGGCATCCTCTATGATTAATAATAAGGAAGAAATAATATTTGATGCATTTAAAAAAAGGATGCAGCCTACACTGATTAAATAGAGTACGACCATCGCTGGCACTAAACGTGCTGTCCAAAAAGCGATCCGCTGTATCCCACCAAAAATAACGATGCCTGTTAAAAGAGTCAGAACCAGTCCCATAACCAAGTCTCCAGATAAAGAAGCCTCTATTCCAGCGGGTTGAAATACAATCTCATTGGCTGCAGCTATGATTTGATTTGCTTGGAAAATGGGTGTGGCACCGAAAAAGCCTACCACACAGAAAAATATGGCTAATGGACGCCATTTTTCACCCATTCCCTCGCTAATGACGTACATGGGACCCCCCTGTAAATCTCCATTGGAGTCTTTTCCCCGATACATAACCGCCAGAGTACACGTGAAAAATTTAGTAGACATACCAAAAATAGCACTGATCCACATCCAAAAAATGGCCCCTGGGCCGCCTGTCGCTATGGCCACAGCTACACCACTGATATTTCCCATACCAATGGTCGCCGCCAAATGACTTGCCAAAGCCTGAAAATGACTGATCTCTCCCACATCATGGTCCTGATCATATTTTCCCGTCAACACCTCCAAAGCATGTCTTAGGTATTTAAAAGGGAGCAACCTTGAATACATCATGAAGAAAAATCCTCCTCCCAACAAAAGGATGAGCAGCGGCAAACCCCACACAAAATTAGCGCCTTGAATAAAAAAATATTCGATCTGTTCTATGATCATCAATTCAATTCTAAAAGTGGCAACAACGTTTCCCAGACCAATTCAGCTATTAAAAGGTGGCCTTCTGGAGTAGGGTGAATGCCGTCAGGTAAGTTCAAACTAGGCCGACCTGCAACATCCATAAGTAAAAAAGGGATCAGCACTGCCGCATTATTTTCGGCAAGTATTGGGAAAATATTACGAAACTGGTGGGTATAGGCTTCACCTAAATTTGGAGGAACTTCCATTCCAGTAATGACGATTTTCACCTCAGGGTTAATTAATTTCACTTTATTAATGATGATTTGTAAATTTTTGGAAGTCTCTTTTAATGGGAGCCCCCTAAGACCATCATTCGCCCCTAATTCCAAAATAAAAATATCGGGTACGGTTCGCAGCACCCAATCTATTCTATTCTTACCACTGGCAGTGGTCTCTCCACTTAATCCGGCATTAATTACCTGATAGCTTAAGCCCAAAGAATCTATTTTTTGCTTAATTATGGCCGGAAATGCCTGATTCATATCTAATTGATAACCCGCAGTAATGCTATTCCCAAAAAATAAAATGACCTTTTTTTGAGAGGGGGGCAAGGATTCTGCAACCCCTTTTTCGGGCAAAGTAAGGCCCGATTTTTCTTTTTTTGGCCCCTGACAACCTACCCATAAAAATACTAGGAAACCCATTAAAAATCTCATGATTTCGTCTTGATTAAGTTGTAAATTAGACAAGTCAAAGCATTAATATTCAAAAGGGGGCATTTAAAGATCTGAATCTGCTAAAGGATCTTTTAAAATAAAAAAGGAACTTTAACCTTTTTTAACCTCTTATATAAGCCTCGCTAATTTATTATTGTAGGACATGTCTGAAATTCTAAAAGTTAAGAGCTTATCTAAAGTATATGGCTCTAAAACCAATGCTCTCACAGTACTCAAGGATATTAATTTTTCTGTCCTCAAAGGTGAGTCTGTAGCAATTATTGGCCCCTCTGGTAGCGGGAAAACGACATTACTTGGTCTTTGTGCCGGGTTAGATCGTGTCACAGAAGGAGAAATTATCTTGAACCATATCTCACTAAATGAGCTTAATGAAGATGAGTTGGCCCAAGTTCGCAATCAAAATATTGGTTTTGTTTTCCAAAATTTTCAATTGATTCCTACCTTAACGGCCCTTGAAAATGTCCAGGTTCCCTTAGAGCTTCGAGGTGTAAAAAACACCATGGAACCATCTATTGCCTTGCTCGAAAGAGTCGGTTTAGGTACCCGTAAAAATCATTACCCCTCGCAACTATCTGGAGGTGAGCAGCAACGCGTCGCCATTGCCAGAGCCTTTTCAAACAATCCTGAAATCCTTTTTGCCGATGAGCCCACAGGAAACCTAGATGAAGAGACAGGAAAATCTATTGAGGCCTTACTTTTTGAAATTAACAAAGAAAAAGGAACGACATTAATCATCGTCACCCATGACTTAGAGCTTGCTCAAAAGACCCATCAAATTATAAAAATCAAAGGGGGAACCATCATTCATTAAGACAGGCTTTAAACCGTGTATAAAAATTCTCCATTAAAAAAAATCAGATACGATCGCTCTTGGCCGTGGAAAATGGCCTGGAGAGATAGTAGAAAAAGTCGTGGTAAATTATTACTATTTATCGCTTCTATCTCATTGGGTATTGCTGCGCTGGTGGGCATCACTTCTTTTAGAGAAAATCTCATGGATGAGATCGACGGCCAAGCAAAAAACTTGCTGGGTGCAGACGTTTCTGTTCGTGGTAAAGCTGAGTTACCTGATTCGTTATTTTTCCAAATGTCCCGACTGAGTAAAGATGAATCTAATGAAGTTTATTTTGCTTCAATGGTTCGGTTTCCCAGTACAGATGGCACCCGTTTGGTACAAATCCGCGCTTTAGAGGGTAACTACCCTTATTATGGAGATATAGAAACAAAGCCCCCCAGGGCCGCACAAGATTTTCGGATCGCACAAAAAGCCTTAGTAGATGAAAAATTGATGCTTCAATTTGGCGTTCAATTGGGTGATTCCGTTAAAGTCGGGAATATCAGCTTTAAAATTGTCGGAAAAATACAGAAAATTCCTGGACAAAGTGACGTCGGTTCATCGGTTGCACCAGTAGTGTATATCCCCCTAAAGTATTTAGATGAGACGGGTCTAATTCAGAAGGGAAGTATAATCAACTACATCACTTATTTTCAATTCCATCCTGATATAGATACGACCAATGTTTTTGAAGAATCAAGAGATATTCTTGAGCAGGCGGGTTATGACGTAGATAATGTGGAAGACAGAAAAGCACAAACGGGCAGGGCTTTTAGAGATCTTTCTTCATTTTTGGAACTGATCGCATTTGCTGCCTTGTTATTGGGGTGTTTGGGTGTTTCGAGCTCAATTTATGTATACATAAAAAGTAAAGTACAAATTGTAGCTGTCTTACGCTGTATGGGTATGCAAGCCAAAGAAGCCATTAATATTTATTTAATTCAAGTGGGTTTTTTTGGCCTCATCGGTGCATCAATTGGCTGCCTTTTGGGAGTCGTCATTCATCTTTACTTGCCAGAAATCGCAAAATCATTTATTCCCTTTGATATTCAGCCAACCATTTATTGGCCTTGCATTATCGCAGGGTTGGTTATTGGTGTGGTTACCTCTATTCTCTTTGGATTACTGTCACTTATTGGATTGAGAAAAGTAAGCCCCCTCTCCGCCATTCGTTTTGGATATGAATCTTTAAAACTCAAATTAGATCGGCCCTTTTTCACCATCATTGGAAGTATTTTAATCTTCATGTATCTGATCATGTTTTGGCAACTTAAAGATGCGTTGGATGCTTTGATTAATATATCCATTCTTTTGACAGCATTGGCCTTGTTGTACGCCCTTGCCCATGGCCTGAATGCGTTACTTAAAAAACTCCTGCCCAAGCAGGTGGGGTTTGTATGGCGTCAAGGCATTTCAAACCTCTATCGACCCAATAATCAAACGGTGATTTTGGTGACGACTTTGGGTTTGAGTACGGCGTTTTTAGCGATGCTATATTTCATGCAAGGATTACTTGTAGATCGTGTATCTATCAGTGGTAAGAATGAACGACCCAATACTATACTTTTTGACATTCAAACCGACCAAAAAGAAGCTATTCGGACCTTGACTGAAGAATATGACCTTCCTGTCTTGCAAGAAGTTCCTGTCGTCACCATGCGGTTATTAGAAATCAATAATCAGACGCGTGATCAAGCCGACGCCGACTCCACTGTCGATCTGCCAAAATGGGCATTTAATCGAGAATATCGCGTAACCTATCGAGATACATTGATCAGTTCAGAAACGATCTCTCAAGGAACATGGCAGGGAAAATTAAAAAATCCAAATGATTCTATATTTGTTTCCATATCCGATGGATATGCTGAAAACTTAGGCCTTAACATTGGTGATCAATTGCTTTTTAATGTACAAGGAGCATTGATAAAAACCTATATAGGCAGTTTTCGTGAAGTAGATTGGCGTCGAGTGCAAACCAATTTTTTAGTCTTGTTTCCCACTGGAGTTTTAGAACAAGCGCCCCAGTTCCATGTACTCATCACACGAATTAATCAAAATGATGTTTCTGCCCGCTACCAGCAAGCCATTGTACGACAACATCCCAGTGTATCCATCATTGACTTAGAACTCATCTTGAAGACCCTTGAAGATCTCCTATCAAAAGTAGCTTTTGTCATTCAATTCATGGCCCTATTTAGTATCGGGACGGGATTCATTGTGATGATCAGCGCCATTGTCTTGAGTAAATTTCAGCGCATGCGCGAAAATATTTTGCTTCGGACTATGGGGGCCTCCAAAGCTCAATTATGGAAGATTATCGCGGCTGAATATTTCTTTTTGGGGGGCTTAGGAGCATTGGCAGGCCTCTTTTTAGCCGTCGTTTTTACCAGTCTATTGGGTTATTTTATTTTTGAATTTACCTATGTACCCGACTTCTTAGAAATTATGGGATTCTTTTTTGGTATCACTGTCCTCACCGTATGTATTGGCCTGCTCAACAGTCGCACCATCGTCCGGCAATCGCCTTTAACTGTTTTGCGAAATGAAAATTAATAGATGAAAATTACTTTTGAAATGAAAGCAGCTTTGCCAGTAACTCCTTAATGATTTTTGCCGCCGTCATAGCAGTAACCCCATTCAGGTCACGATTAGGATTGTACTCAACTAGGTCAAGGCCCACAATATTTAAATCAAGTTTTTGTATCATCAGCAATACCTCTCGGGTAGTGAAGCCTCCGGGCTCATGATGAGAAACTCCAGGCGCAAAGGCAGGATCGAGTACATCCATATCAAAACTTAAATAAACGGGTCCTAATAAATTTAAATCTATGTCCAGTGACCAATTTCTCATGTCTATGACCTTTACACCAAACTTACTGACTTGCGTTTGTTGATGATCATTCAAGGTCCGAATTCCTACCTGTGTCAATGCTTGCGCCAAACCCTCTTCCATAATTCGGGCAAAGGAGCTGGCATGTGAATGCCTATTCCCTCCCAATGAATCATATAAATCTCCATGGGCATCAAAATGTAGAATACTTAAACTAGGGTAAGAAGCAGCCATTGCCCGCAGAATCGGATAGGTAATCGAATGATCGCCTCCCATCGAAAAAGGAATGGCCCCCCGCTTCAAAATCCCAGCAATGATGGACTCAATATCAAAATAATCCTGGAGCGGGGCATTACCCAACCAACAAACATCCGAATGATCCGCTAAATCCATCATATCCTCAGTAAAATAATTGGCCGAATCACTCTCGATGGCCTCGATGATCAATGGAGGAGCCTTTGCTGGCCCTTTAAGAAAAGAAGAATGATCGTCAAAGGGCATACCTATTAAGGCAATATCCCCAGGCTTGAGGGTAAATGTTTTGGCGCGACGTATAGGCATTAATTCAGAACCAATATGCTCTGCAAGTGGGCATCGAAATTTTGAAGTGTCGTTGCCAAAATAGTCACCTGGGACTGGCATTCCTCCCAATTTTCTTGTTCAATCGCCTCTCTTACGCCTGGAAGCGTTTTGACGCCATATCCCGTGTAAAAGCCCGGTGCATAAATCTGGTGCCGGTACCATACCCTTCTAGGTAAACCTGAGGCAAAAGTCAAAACCTGTTCAGCATGCATGAGTTTGTCATTAAGGGCACCTTTGGAGGTCAAGGAAACGAGTGACTTTTCTCCGAGGGCCTCTACAGTAACCTTAAGATGGGCCAAGGCATTGTGCAAAGGTGAAAAATCTAAGTAGGGCACGATGGCTTTCTTGATGGGATGCTTAAAGGGTTGGGTCGGATCTGCAGTTAAAGAAAATACTTTTTTATCGATGAAGGCATTGTGTTGCTCAACTGCCTCGCGCATGTTGGTTGTCAATGCATTAATTTCTGTTAGATAACCCTGTACGGTGGTATGCCATGCACCAAACTCAAAAGGCAATACTTCAGCATTAGCCAATCTCAAAACTATGCGTCCCGCTGTTTTCGCCAACGCAATTCCATAGGCCAAGTCAGGATCTTTGAATCGTTTGTAATGCTCATAAGTATCGTAAATGGTATGATATTCTCCTCCTGAATTTTCTCCTCCAAATCCAATATTAAGAGCTGCGATACCTGCATGCTGGATAAAAGGCGTATAATCAGAACCTGACCCTAAAGCATACAATCCAGGATTACCATCGCCTCCATTCAATAAATCTCTGGCCCCAAGTCGTTCCGCCACGGATACACCTTTTTGGGGATCTATCACATCTTTCGCCACCTCCTGTACCATCGCCTCAAGGGAATGAGATCCCCCTGCACCCAAAAATCCACGGCCATTACCATCGGTGTTAATGTAGGCTACCGTTTTTTGTTGTAGCTCTTCGAGATGATCCTCCACCCATTCGGTAGAGCCAATCAAACCGGGCTCTTCAGCATCCCATGCACAATAGATAAGGGTTCTTTTTGGTTTTTTTCCTGCTTTTGCCAGCATTCCTACTGCCCTAGCCTCCTCCAACAATGCGACCATACCACTCACAGGATCAGCAGCACCATGAACCCAAGCATCGTGATGATTTCCTCTGATGATCCATTGATCAGGAAAATCTGTACCCGTAAGAGTCGCGATCACATTATGAGCAGGCTTTAACTGCCAATCAAAAGTTAACTTTAAATGAACCTTAGCCGGTCCAGGTCCAATATGATAGGTAATAGGTAACGCACCTCGCCATGAGGGGGGGGGCACTTGCCCCTCAAGGGCGGCCAACAACGGCAGGGCATCTTCATATGAAATGGGTAATACCGGAATTTTTGTAATGGTAGGGGCATCCTTTCGATCGAGTCTTTTGGCATTCTTAGTGGCTCCATAACCAGGGGTCAGGACATCACCAGGATACAGTGGCATATCCATTACGGATCCCCTTTGTACGCCTGTAGCATTTTTAAAAGCTCCCTTGGGGTATACATCCCCAGCATAAAACCCATCATCCTTAGGGTCTGAATAAATAATGCATCCAATGGCTCCTTTCTCTGCCGCTAATTTGGGCTTGATCCCTCTCCATGAACCATAATATTTGGCAATGACAATTTTCCCTTTTACATCTATCCCCCTTTTCTCTAACTCCTCATAATCCGCCGGAATGCCGTAATTAACAAATACGAGCTCCGCCGTCACATCGCCATCAGTAGAAAAGGCATTATAACTTGGCAACAAGGCATCCCCTTGATCGGTGTAGGCATCGCCTGCTACGGGAACAGCAGTCAACTTCGCCTTGTATTTTTCAGGAGCTATCAACTCAAGCAAACGTACTTTTGGATAAGGAAATAATACCTGATAGGTCTCAATTTTCGCATCATAGCCCCATGATTTAAAGTGCTTAACCATCCACTCGGCATTTTTTCGTCCATACTCCGTACCTAGATAATGGGGCTCTGCGGACATGAATTTCATCCATTGATCTAGGTTATCTGCTGAAAGCATTGTATCAAATTCAGCTTCAAGAGCTTTTTGTTGACCCACTTGATCGGTTTCAAAACCAATAATGGAAGATTGAGCAAAGGTCAAAACACTTTGCAACACCAGCATAACCGAAAGAACTATTTTTATTTTCATAGTATTTACGTTTAGAGAATGAAATTAATCCATCTTCGGACCATTGACGAACCGTTCAAATAAAAACCCTCTTTTTTAATCGTTTTTCTTGATCCAACCGTCTCTTAGGGTGAGGGTCCTATTGAAAATGAGCTTTTCTGAGTGGCTGTCTTCATCTACCCTGAAATATCCTATCCGTTCAAATTGAAACTGATCGCCCACTTGGGCATCCCGAACAGAAGGTTCCAAAACCGCCTGCGTATTGATTGTCAAAGAATCTGGATTCAAATGATTTTTAAAGTCATCATCTATCTTATCGAGATTTTCAGTAAGAAATAAGCGATCATACATTCGTATTTCGGCCGAAACCGCATGTGGAGCTGATACCCAACCAAGGGTTCCTTTTACTTTTTTTCCACTGGTATCTTGGCCACTCTTGGTATTGGGATCGTATTCAGCATAGATTTCAATGACTTCCCCTTTTTCAGAATTTTTAAATCCTGTACATTTAATGATGTAGCCCTTTTTAAGGCGGACTTCACGGTCAGGACCCAATCTGAACCATTTTCGGGGACTTGGAGGATTTTCCATAAAGTCTGACCGGTCAATGAAGAGTTCACGAGTGAATGGCATCTCACGAGTACCTGAGTTTTCGTCCTCCGGATTGTTTTCAGCCGTCATGATCTCCTGATGACCCTCTGGCCAATTGGTAATAGTCAACTTAACGGGATCTATTATTCCAAAGATGCGATGGGCTGTTTTATTTAAATCTTCACGTACCGCATGTTCCAATAAGGCCACATCGGTAATGCCATCTCTCCTCGCCACTCCAATAGTATCTGTGAATTTTCTGATCGATTTGGCAGTAAAACCCCTTCTTCGAATACCCGAAATCGTAGGCATCCTAGGGTCGTCCCAACCTGCAACATACCGTCCTTCAACCAATTCACGAAGACTTCTTTTGCTTACAATTGTATAACTCAAATTTAATCGAGCAAACTCTGTCTGCTTTGAAGGATGAATTTCTAATTGCTTAATGAGCCAATCATATAAAGGTCTATGTACCTCAAACTCGAGGGTACAAAGAGAATGGGTAATTTTCTCCATGCTATCCGACTGTCCATGTGCAAAATCATAAGTAGGATAAATACACCATTTTGATCCTGTACGATGGTGCTCCATGTGCTTAATCCGATACAAAATAGGATCTCTCATGTGCATATTTGGGCTCCTCATATCAATTTTGGCCCGAAGTACCCTTTCCCCATCTTTAAAACCTCCTGATTTCATGGCTTCAAAAATCTCAAGGCTTTCTTCAATCGGTCGATTTCTAAATGGGCTTTCTTTACCAGGTTCAGTGGGCGATCCTTTCAGCTCATTGAATTGAACAGCACTCAGCTCGTCAACATAAGCAGCCCCTTTTTCAATCAAGCGAACGGCGAACTGATATAGCTGTTCAAAATAATCTGAAGTATGATGGGCAAATGATCCCCAATCAAAACCTAGCCATTTAATGTCTGCTTTGATAGCATCCACATATTCAGTTTCTTCTTTTTCAGGATTGGTATCATCAAATCTAAGATTGCACTGACCTCCATATTTTTTAGCCAATCCAAAATTTAAACATATCGATTTGGCATGACCAATATGTAAATACCCATTGGGCTCAGGAGGAAAACGCGTATAGATCTTTTGAACATTGCCTTCCTTCAAATCCGCCTCTATGAGCTGCTCAATAAAATTTAATGATTCTTTTTTATTTTGGTCCATGAATGCTCCGTTTGAGATGCAAATTAAATCAGATTTTTAGATTGACCATTTTTAATCTTAAATCAAATCCATATTAATGCTCAATTAATTTTTTTAAAAAGAGGTGCTTAGATAAATTTTGAGCCTTTTAAAGGATCCATTTTTACCTCATTTTTAATAATTCAATAAAACCCATTATATTCGCATTTCATTTTATGATCATGCAAAAAATTAAAATCTCGATTTTAGTAGCTATAGTAGTACTATTTTCAAACTGTTCGGATAAATCAGCATCTGCGCAAGTCCAACTTACAACGTTTAAAGATAGCTTAAGCTACAGCTTTGGTGCCTTATTGGCAGAACAAATTAAGCCACAGCTAGAAGATATCGACATAGCCATGGTTACCGTGGCATTTAGAGAAGCCCTAAGCGATACCAGCCAACTGACTATGGAGCAATGTCAACAAGTATATATGGCCTTCAATGAGAGAAAAACAGAAAGCCTAGCAGAAGAAGGAGTATCTTTTCTTCAAGAAAATGCCACTAAAGAAGGTGTCCAAACTACAGCCAGTGGCCTTCAATACAAAATTTTACAGGTCGGTACAGGAGAGTTTCCCACCGCTGAAAGTACTGTTACGGTACATTATACTGGTACATTGATAGATGGAACTGTTTTTGACTCTTCTGTCGAGCGCGGTGAGCCTATTTCTTTCCCTTTAAGTGGTGTCATCCCCGGCTGGACAGAAGGAGTACAACTCATCAATGTAGGAGGTAAAATTGAACTTACCATTCCTTACGAATTGGGTTATGGAGAAAGAGGGTCAGGGCCCATTCCTCCTAGATCTGTATTAATATTTGAAGTCGAACTGATTTCTATCGAAGCCTAAAAATAAACTCATTTAAAGACCCTGCTCATTCATTTTGGGCAGGGTTTTTTTATGCTCAAAAAAGGCTATAGCTTAAAATTTTTTCTAGGAATATGGCGGCTGACTCAGGATAAATCCAAATACTGAAAGCAATTCCATACAGGGCACCATACAAATGAGCTTCGTGGTTGATATTTTGAGATAGGCTTTTCCCTTGGGTAAAAGAATAAATGAGAAAAATAACTCCCCAGATAAATCCAGGAAAACAAAGTACTGCGAAAAGACATATTTTGTTCAAGGGGGCATAGATGATACTCGCAAATACCATAGCTGAAACTGCTCCAGAGGCTCCTAAGGTATTATATCCAGACCTATTTTTATTTTTAAAAAATCCTGATAGATCCGAAACAACAAGGGCAGACAGATAGAAGAAAACAAATACAACAGTCGCATTTGATCCCAATATATAACCGAAATATTGCTCCACAGCACCACCAAAAAAGTACAGCGTAAACATATTAAACCCCAAATGTGAATAGCCGTCGTGGACGAAACCCGAAGTAATCAGTCTCCAATATTGGCGTCTCTTCATGACTTCATGTGGATTCATCATAAGTTGACCATAAAGATTCGCATTGTTCTGGGCATAAATACTGACTAATACCGTCAATACAATAATGATTAAATTTAAACTCATCATTTAATTATTTGCTTTTATGTTTATTAACCTTCTCTTTTAATCAAGCTTTTAGCAAAATTATTGAAAATATCAAGGCCTTCTTTATCACAATCAATGGTTGTAAGTAATCTAAAGGCCTCATCAAAATAAGCGTCCATTTTGATTTTTACGAGCTGGGCGATTCCCAAGTCATCAAAGATATTTTTGACACCCGCTACTTTCTCCGTAGGATCTGCATCTCTCATACTGATCCAGCCATTCAATTGGCTACGCGCATCGGTTCCTGCAAGATCTAAAGCATTGATCATTAAAAATGTTTTTTTATTGGCGATAATGTCACCCCCCACTTGCTTGCCTACCTTTTGTTGATCTCCATAAATATCTAACAAATCATCCATCAACTGGAAGCCGAGCCCTAGGTTTTCTCCCACCTCATAAAGTCGCTCTTGATCCTCACGGCCAAAGCCGCCCATTAATCCTCCTAATTCCATACTAAATCCCAATAATACCGCGGTTTTCAACCTAATCATCTCCAAATAATCCGCTTGAGAAACATCGACCATCTGCTCAAAATCCATATCCAATTGCTGACCTTCACAGACTTCCAAAGCCGTTTCATTAAATCGATCAATGGCCAATAATAAGTAACTGGGATCTATCTTAGTGATGAGTTGATAGGCTTTTACGAACATCGCATCGCCACTTAAGATGGCGGTATTTTGATTCCACTTTTCATGAACTGAGGGCTGACCTCTCCGGAGCGGTGCTGCATCCATAATATCATCATGCATCAAGGTGAAATTATGAAACACTTCGACCGCTAAGGCTGGATCTAATGCTTTTGGGTTCTGTGTCCCTCGCAGCTGTGCAGTCAACAAAACCAGCAAAGGTCTAAACCTTTTTCCACCCAAAGCCAATAAGTAGTCAATCGGTTCATAAAGGTTCCGAGGCTGTGCCTTTACCTCTAATTGAACCAAGCGCGTATCAATTGATTTTCGTAAGGTGATTATTGATTCCATTTATTTATGTGTACTAAATCTGTGATTAAAAAGGGCGCTGAAAAATTTATTGCTCCCAACCGTCACGGTTCTAAATTAGCCCTATCTTAAAAAGATAAATAAAATCTATCAAAATAGGTTATTTTTCAACCCAAAGCAAATCTATCGTTCTTCGGTCTATGTCTGTTTTTACCACCTTAACATGGATTTCATCACCCAAGGATATTCTTTCCCCCGTCCGTCTGCCGACGATCCGATATTGCTTTTCATCGTATTGAAACTGATCATGGTCTATATCTGCAATTCTAATCATTCCCTCACATTTGGTAGCACTGATTTCTACAAATAAGCCCCATTCAGTCACCCCTGATACAATTCCATCAAAAGTTTCTCCCAACATTCCAGACATAAATTCAACCTGCTTGAATTTTATGGATGCCCTTTCAGCCTCAGCAGCCCTTTTTTCTCGTTCTGATGAGTGCCTGCATTTTTGTTCGATGGCCTCTTTATCGGGAGGATTTTTCCCCTCCAAATAATCCCAAAGCAACCTATGAACCATTACATCTGGATACCTGCGAATGGGGGAAGTAAAATGGGTGTAATGCTCAAAAGCCAAGCCAAAATGACCCTTAAGATCTGTGGTGTACCGTGCTTTGGCCATGGATCTGATGGCTATGGACTCCAATACATGCTGTTCTGGCTTGCCTTGTATGTCTGCCAATAATTTATTTAGATTTTTAGAGATCCTTCCTTGGGTCAAAAGTTGATGCCCAAACCTACTGGCAAACTTTGAAAAATTATCTAACTTTTCTGAGTCCGGGTCATTATGAACTCGGTATACAAAAGGAAGACTATCCTCTGGTTTTTTTCCTTTTTTCTTATCAAAAATGAAAGTAGCCACCTCCCTATTGGCCAAGAGCATGAACTCTTCGATCATCTTGTGAGCTTCTTTTCGCTCTTTGGGTATCACTTCCAAAGGCTTCCCTTTCTCATCCAATCTGAAATTTACTTCTACTGATTCAAAGTTTACTGCACCGTTTACGAAACGCTGCTCCCGGATTTTTTCAGCGAGGTCATTGAGGAGTAATATTTCATCTTGATAATCTCCAGCATTTCCTTCAATAATTTCTTGGGCATCTTCATAAGCAAATCTTCTATCCGAATAGATGACCGTTCTTCCAAACCATTTACCAAATACTTTCCCTTGATCATTGATTTCAAACACCGCCGAGAAGGTTAACTTTTCTTCTTTCGGTCGCAATGAGCACAAGCCATTGGACAATTGTTCTGGCAACATAGGTATGGTTCTATCCACTAAATAAACAGAAGTCGCCCGTTCAAAAGCTTCTTTTTCAAGTAAGGAATCGGGTGTAACATAATGCGAAACATCCGCTATATGAATACCTACTTCAACATGACCATTCTCCATTTTTTTTACAGATAACGCATCGTCAAAATCTTTCGCATCGTGGGGGTCAATAGTGAACGTGACCTCCTTTCTAAAATCTCTTCGCTTGTTTATTTCCTCTTTTGAGATAGCTCCAGGAATAAGCGCTGCCGCTGCTTCTACTTTTTTTGAAAATTCAAAAGGCAGACCATATTCTGCCATAATCGCATAAATCTCAGTATTGTTTTCTCCTGCTTGACCCAAGACATGGGTTATACTTCCAAGGGGACTTTTATTTTCCTTATTGGGCCATTTTTCAATCTTTACTAAAACCTTATCGTTATGAATAGCCTCTTTATATTTTTGTGGGTATACCATCACGTCGAAAAAAATATTTCTACTGTCTAATACCACAAACCCAAATTTCTGAGATACTTCGAGTCGCCCTACAAATTCATATTTGGCCCGCTTAACTATGGAAATCACACGCCCCTCGGGTCGTTGACTGGCCTTTGCTGCACTCATAATCTGAATAGTAACGGTATCCCCGTGCATGGAAAAATTCAAGTCTTTGGATTTTACCCAAACGTCATCTGGAAGGGATGCCACCATGATATAGGCAAACTTAGGATTGACATGATCAACCGTTCCCTCATAATAGGTAGGCTCTATAGCGGTAATCCATCGCCCATCAGGTCCACGACGTAATTGCCTTTCGGATTCCATTTTAAAGAGCAATTTCTTTATAAACTCTTTGGATTTACCATCCCGTATTCTCAAGTGTTTAACTACCTGACTGAAACTAAACGACTCATTGGCCCTATTTTGAAAATGTAATTTGACCTCTTCCTTGATATTGATTTTGACTCGTGAAATTTTTCCATGAATACTTGATGATTTCTTTTTTCTAGACATATGTTATTGATCAATACGCGTAATATTCTCTTTCTTGACCGCGGGCAAACCTTTCAATTTTAAATAAACTTGAGCTGTGGCAATCACATCTCCTTGACAATAATTCACAATCTCCATGAGACCCTGATTATCACTGTAATATACCTTATTGACTTGAGAACCATCAATATTTGATCTACTCGAATCGATATTAAATAAGGACGTCAATAAATCTAAAGAGGTATGATTTTTTTTGTCCCCAAACTTCCAGAGGTCCATGGTATCGATGTGCTGTACTTCCCATGGCTTTTTTCCCGATAAATTTAAGGCATGAGGAATGGGTACTTCGTTGACAATCATACGTCGACACAGAAAAGGAAAATCAAATTCTTTCCCATTATGGCCACATAATTTTAAATATTTTTGATTGAACTTTGTCTCTAAAAATACTTTAAACGCATATAGCAATTTTGCCTCATCATGATCTTGAAAGGAAGTAACCCGTAGGGCAGCCTCCCCCTCAACTTCATGAAATATCCCCACGGCGATGACAATAATTTTTCCAAATTCGGCAAAGATTCCTGCTTTTTCAAAATACAAATCGCTCGCTGATTTTTCATCATCATTGCGCAACTGAAGGACTTTTCTTTCCCAATGATGTCGCAAATGTTCAGGTAGTGTCTCAAAAGTTGAGGTTGCACTCACCGTTTCAATATCAATGATCAATAAGTTTTTTAATTCCAAATTCATAAATGCAATACTCCTTTTAGTTTGAGCTCTTCAATGTAGCTTAGGTTGGAAGCATTGATCGACGAAGGTAAATAGATATATTTCTTATCATAAATTTGTGTCCCAATGTAGAAACTAATCCAAAATTCATTGGTAAAATGAAAAACCTCAGGACTTATGGATTCAATTAAGGCCAAAGATCCCATTTCTAAATGGGGAATGGCATGGCGCAATAATGAAGTTTGTTGATCTCCATTGTACCCTTTAGAACTAACTAAAATCGTTTCTAAATTGTTTTTATTCCTGTTGATTAAATAGACTTGCCATAAGTCAGTTCCCTCTGATGGAACAATGGCCATAGCGACTTGCTCTACGGGTAAATAAAGAATATCTTTTTTCATCCAGATACAAAATTAGTCAAAAGAGTTTCGAAGTAAACAAGAGTGTAGTTTGTCAAATTAATGATTCGATAAACATAATGCTATCAGATCATCAACTATCCTTCTTGATTGACTCCTAATGAACTATTCCATTGCAGGAGAATCCTCTTTCCATCGCATTTGAAAAAGTTCTGAAATATGTTGACGCAATCTATCTTCGACTTCATTCAGTGGTACAAGTCTCCCTAGTTCTTGATGCATTGAGGTAACCGCTTTATCATCAATACCACAAGGAATAATATTTTTGAAATACTCAAGATCTACATTTACATTTAAAGCCAGTCCATGCATGGTTACCCATCTACTCGACTTGACGCCAAAGGCACATATTTTTCGTGCTTTATGAGGGTCATTTACATCCAGCCAAACTCCCGTCAATCCTTCAATTCGCCCAGCTATCATATTATAAGAGGCCAAAGTTCTAATCACCGCCTCCTCCAAAAACCTAAGATATTTATGAATATCAGTAAAAAAATTATCCAAATCTAGGATTGGATATCCTAAAATTTGACCGGGCCCATGATAAGTGATGTCCCCTCCTCGGCTGATGCGGTGATAGGTCGCTTTCTTTTCAAGCAGTCCCTCTTTATCTAATAGCAAATGATCCTCTTTCCCACTTTTACCTAATGTATAAACGTGAGGATGATACAAGAAAAGCAAATAGTTGGGCGTAACTTCTTGGGCATCTGGAGGCTGATTTCTGTTTTTAATTTTTAAATCTATGGTCTTCTTGAATAGCTTTTCTTGATAATCAAGCGCCTTTTGATAATCAAGTAATCCCAAATGCCGAAATTCTACAACTTTGTTTTGCATTATGCGATATAGGTTTCCAAAAGTATAACTTCAGCATCCGCTTTAATTTCATAAGTTGATAACATAGCAGGTATCAAAACCGTTTCCCCTTTTACTAAAAGAGTCTCTTCATCACCATTAACTATTTTAGCTGAGCCCCCAATACACATATATATTTTGAATCCTGCTATTTGAGGTGCCTTTAATGTTTTTTTATCGGTTAAGCTCAGTTTGTTCGTCACAAAGTAAGGACATGTAACCAATGAGACCCGTTTATTGGATTCCTCATCATAGCTGGTTTTATAATTTGATTGATAGGTGTAATCGATGGCTTCCAATGATTCTTCAATGTGTAAGTCCCGCTCATTTCCTTGATCATCTGTACGGCCGAAATCATGAATTCGATAGGTGATATCTGAGGTTTGCTGTATTTCAGCAATTAACAACCCTTTGCCAATGGTATGTATCCGACCTGCAGGTAAGAAAAAAACATCCCCTTTGGCTACTTGCTCTTGATTCAGAATTTCCATTAAATTTCCTGATTCAAACTTTTTTAAATACTCCCCTTGAGACATTGGTCGATTAAAACCGGTAATCAGTGAGGCTTTTGAATCCGCTTGCAACACATACCACATTTCAGTTTTACCCAAGCCTTGATGCCGTTTTTTGGCCAATGAATCATCTGGATGCACTTGAATTGAAAGATCCTGATTTGCATCAATAAATTTAAACAACAAAGGGAAGTCTGTACCAAATTCCTCATATAATTTTACCCCCATAATGGCAGCCCCGTGTTGTACTAATAGCGATTTAAGATCCTGGCCTCTCCAAAGACCATTACTAACCACAGAGATGTCTCCAGGTACTGCAGAAAGCTCCCAAGTCTCCCCGCAGTTAGGCAAGTCGCCGTAATCTTTATTTAGGAGATTTTTAATCTTATTTCCACCCCAAATCTTATCTTTATATATGGTTTTAAATTTTAATGGATACGCCATAAAGAATCTTCATTTTGGAAAACAAAGTTAAAGGAAAATTAGGGGAAGCCTTAGCCAAAAAACATCTAGAACTGTAGGCATAAAGATTATAGAAGAAAACTATCGTTATAAGCGGGGTGAAACAGATTTAATTGGTATCTCATCCAACCAATTATTAGTTTTTATTGAAGTGAAGTATCGGAAAAATGATAGTTACGGAAATCCTGAAGATTTTGTTTCTAAAAGACAAAAGAAAAATATTATCCAAACTGCCGATGCTTATATTCACTAAATCCATTAGAAAAAGGACATCCACTTTAATATCATCAGTATTTTGGTCTCAGATGAAACGATTATCCATCTTGAAGATGCTTTTTATTAATCCGCTAATGGTATTCGAAGGAGCCCATAGCCGTTTGTATAAGCAGCTCCTTGGTAGGCGCTGCCTCTACATGTCCCACCACTTGTGCCTGAACATTGAAAGATTCTGAAATTTCAATAAGGTCATCAACTACTTCTTCGGGAACATAAAGCTCAAATCTATGACCCATATTAAACACCTGATACATTTCACGCCAACTCGTAGTACTCTCGTTTTGAATTAAAGAAAATAGAGGAGGTACTTCAAAAAGATTATTTTTAATAATTTTTAATTGATCAACAAAATGCATAATCTTGGTTTGGCCACCTCCACTACAATGGATCATTCCATGAATTTGATCATGGTGCTCAGTTAAAATGGCCTTAATGATGGGAGCATACGTACGGGTTGGAGACAATACCAGTTTTCCTGCATCCAAACTCGTGTTTTTTACCGGATCTATGAGGCGTTTGGATCCACTGAAAATTAGATCCATCGGTACCGATGGATCAAAAGCTTCAGGATATTTTGATTGGTAAACCTTTGAAAACACATCATGTCGCGCTGAGGTAAGGCCATTGCTTCCCATGCCTCCATTATAGGCTGACTCATAGCTCGCCTGTCCAAAAGAAGAAAGGCCTACGATAACATCGCCCGGTACAATGTGATCGTTATCAATAACTTTACTCCTGGCCATTCTTGCCGTCACGGTACTGTCCACAATAAGGGTTCGAACCAAGTCTCCGACATCGGCCGTTTCACCACCTGTTGAAATGATATCAACCCCTTGATTTCTCAACATTTCTAGCACTTCTTCTGTCCCCTCGATTATTGCAGCAATTACCTCTCCGGGTATTTTATTTTTGTTTCTACCGATAGTGCTTGATAACAAAATATTTTCAGTACAGCCCACGCACAGCAGATCATCCGTATTCATGACCACCGCATCCTGAGCAATTCCTTTCCAAACAGACATATCCCCTGTTTCTTTCCAGTACATATAAGCAAGAGAAGACTTGGTTCCTGCCCCATCTGCGTGCATAATGGCACAGTAATCCTTATTCCTTGTTAGCACATCAGGGACTATTTTGCAAAAAGCTTTAGGGAAAAGGCCCTTATCTATATGTTCAATCGCCCTGTGAACATCTTCTTTGACGGCTGAAACTCCTCGTTGTGCGTACCTATTAGTCATGATATATTTTATAAATTACAAATATGGCTACTTAAATTGAATCATGGCCCCTATTGCGCTAATCATTATTGACAGTCCAACAACCAATACCAAAGCTAAAGATAATCCATACTGCTCTGAGATAAAACCAATGATCGGAGGCCCTATAAAAAATCCTGTAAAGCTTATGGTTGATACTACCGCAATGGCCGATTCTGCCGTGTATCCTGGTTCATTGGCTGCAGAAGAATACAAAATGGGAACAATACATGAAAACCCTAAACCCACTAGAGAAAATCCCACAATGGCTGCCCACGGATCGTGTAAGATCAAAAGGGCTGACATACTGAGGGCTGATAATAGTCCCCCACCTATGACCAGCTTTTTCTTACCAAACTTTGGAATAAGCATATCCCCCGTAAACCTGCCTGCTGCCATTAACATGGCGTAACCTGCATAAGCCATCCCTACCAGATAAGGGTTACTTTTCAGTGTCTCACGCAGGTAAACCGCACTCCAGTCTGCGATGGCTCCCTCGTTTAAAAAAATACTAAAAGCAGCAAATGAAATGGCTAAAAGTGCCATATTAGGCATTTGGAACCTTTTCTTTAGCTCAGGAACCGGCAACGCGTCAAATATCTTGATCATCTTAGGGCTCAATAATAGAGGAATCAGTACCCCTATGGAAATTATTATTAAATGAGGTGCCAAAGCTATTTTTAGGCCTACGATGATACTTCCCAATACTGCACCAATCATCGCACCCAAACTCCACATCCCATGACAGGTAGACATAATAGGCCTTTCTAATTTTCTTTCAACTCCATTAGCAGCGGCATTGATAACCACCCCCATTAAGCCCTCAGTAATCCCAAGATATATTAAGCAAGCCAAGAGGCTATTAAATGAAGTTATGCTGGCCAACATAATTGGAGAAAGAAGCAAAAGAGCAGAAAAAAGATACAAGGAACGTCCAAGACCTATCAAGGAAACAAGCCAACCAGTAAAAGGCATGACCAAGATAGACCCCAAGGGTGCTCCTAGGAGTCCCATACCCAAAGCCGCATCTGTCAGCCCTAGACTTTCTTTTATATCCGGTATTCTTGCGACCCAATTTCCAAACACAAAACTGTTGGCAACAAAAAGCAATCCCAGAACGCGACTGTAGGTATTAGAAAAATAAAATTTAAAATGAGCGAAGAATAAGGTCATATAAATAAAATAAGACCCGAGCAACGAACCGCCGGATCATCGCTATTCATTATCCTGATCATTATCAAAGAATCGCTCATATTCATCCACAGATTCCTCTTCTGTTTCAATCTCCTGAAAATCATATTTCAATACTTTAAATTCGGTACGCCGATTAATCTGATGATCTGCTTCTGTTTGCGCATTTTCAATAATTAATTTTGACTCCCCGTAACCTTTGGCCAAAACTCTTTTCGACTGAATGCCACGACCAATCAAGTAGTCAACTGCTGATTTGGCTCGCCGCTGCGATAAATCTAAATTATAAACATCCGTATTCCTGTCATCGGTATGAGAGCCTAATTCAATATAAATCTCAGGATTATCCTCCAAAATCAGTACCAAACTGTCGAGCATAAAGGATGCATCTGTACGTATTTCGGCTTTATCTAAATCGTAATAAATATTATTGAGCACAATTGTTTTCTCAATCACGATTTGATCTAATTCAACATCCAACTCAAAGATAATATCGGTCTGAAATTGGGTAAGCGTATCTCTTCGAATACTTCTACCAACAGTAGAAAATGCTTTTCTAGCAGTAAAATAAGAAGGCTTTTCAACCCTAATATTATAATTTTCCTTTGCATAAACTCGGAACTTATACGCACCATCTTCTCTAGTAAAAAATTCATCCAATATTTGACCCTCTTCTGAAATTAAAGAAACCTTCGTATTTGATACTTTAATAGCCGCTCCACCATCATCCTTGGACAGGGTATTCCCCGTTAAAAAATAATTGATGATCTTCAAATCAGGATCATCGTTAACAAAAGTATAAATGTCATCATCCCCTTTCCCGCCCGGTCTATTTGAAGAAAAGAAGCCTCGGGTAAGATTGTATTCATAAAATCCAAAATCATCAGCAGAAGAATTCATCGGGGTTCTTAAGTTTTCTATAATCATAGAGCCTCCCATCCTCGTCGCCTTAAAGACATCAAGGTTACCAAAGCCAGGATGACCATCCGAAGAAAAATACAAGACCCCTGATTCGGAAATAAAGGGAAACATCTCATTGCCTGGCGTATTGATTTCAGATCCTAAGTTTCGCACATCTACCCATCTTCCTCTTCGATCTAATTGTGCAGAGTAAAGATCTGCCCCTCCAAAGCCCCCTGTTCTATTAGAGGCAAAATACAAAGTATTTCCTTCCTTGTTTAGTGCCGGAGTACCATCATAGGCATTGGGGTCATTAAGGTTCAGAGCCTGAGGGGTTCCCCACTTACCATTGCGGTATCGGGAAGCAAAAATATTGACCTCAAGTGTCCCACTGGCCTTTCCGGAATTGCCTCTTGCGAATAATAAGTACTTCCCATTGGCAGCTAAAGCAAGCGATCCCTCGTTGACCAAGGGGTCATTGATGATAGGATCCAGTGGGGTCAGGGTTCTTACAGCTACTTTAGCACCCTTCGTCTCCACACTATAGATATCGGTAAAGGGAGTTCCTGTGCTTTTATAAATTTTACCCCCATCCCGATTAGAAGTGAAATAAAGCCTCCCGTTTTGAAAAATGGGCCCATATTCTGCTCCTGGGGTATTAATTTCCTCCAAATTCTTGGTTCTAAAAAAAGTTTCAGCTCCATACATGTCATCCAAGGAGGCCAGCCCATCTATTTCGTAGGTGATTAATTGAAAAATCAACTCGTCCTTGACTTTGGGCAAAGCATCACTTAAAACTTCACGAGCCTCATCATACTTTTGATTGGCTTTTAAGGAACGAGCATAGTAATAATAAGCACCATCTTGATCAATCCCTGACTTTAGAGCTGAAGCGTAGAACGGTTCGGCATTTTTGATTCTATTGGAAAGTCGATAAGCTTCAGCGATCTGATAGTTAGTTACACCATCATTAGTTTTCATATACTTCCCGTATTTGGCGATCATACCGTCATAATCCCCTTTAATTAATTGAGTAGCAGGAGAAGTACAACCACTCATTAAAAACAAAATTAAAAACTTATAAAAAAATCTCATTTTGACAGAATATAAAAAATAAAAAATGATCCCTTTTTTAGATAAATTGTTTTTTGGAAATTTACAAAAAATATTTTTTGCACCAAGACTGATCAACACTTTGATGCCATGATTTTTTAAACTCTGCTACACTGGAAACAGCATTATTTAAGATGATATCTTTTGCCTTAATTTTATCAGAAGCTATGGCTTTTTTTATTTTACTTAAATTAATTATCCTTATCTCCTGATCAATCATGAATCCGATCTGAGTCCGATCCAACAAAGAAACGCCATAAGTTTGTTCTAATGATTTCATAAAAGCAACAGACGTATCGATACTACAACCACTTGCACCATGAGATGACTCGTCCACCGAAAGGACAATAATCTGATCATAATACAGGGCATAAGCAGGTTTTAATTCCGTTCCATGCGCCACCCAAGACGCTAAAAATTCTTGTATCAAGGAATTGATAGCTTCTAATTCTGACGGTATAAATTTTCGATTGCACTGATATACCCACAATCGGGCGTCATCAGGCATTTGATCAAAGGAATTGTTCATAAGGCTAAATCAAAGCACAAAGTTAGGCCTTAAGTTTGAATAAATTAGAGGCCCTCAGATTCGGCAATCAGTTCTGCCAAATCTTGCACCTGTACAGACCCTTTTTTTTCTTTATTTTTTATCCCATCACTCATCATGGTCATACAAAATGGGCAGGCCACAGCTATGGTGTCTGCCTGGGTCTCTAATGCTTCTTCGGTACGTTCAATATTGACTTCTTTATTCCCTTTTTCTGCATCTTTAAACATCTGTGCACCTCCTGCTCCACAGCAAAGCCCTTTGGTTTTACATCTTTTCATTTCAACTAATTCCGCATCGAGGGCTTCCAATACCCGGCGCGGCGCCTCATAAATATTATTGGCTCTCCCCAAATAACAAGAATCATGAAAAGTTATTCTTCTCCCTTTGAAAGCGGCTTGCGCTCCCTTTTGAATAACTTTCCCTTCATCTATAAGCTGTTGCAAATAGGTAGAATGATGGACTACTTGATAATTTCCCCCCAATTCAGGGTATTCATTCTTTAAGGTATTGAAACAATGCGGACAAGCGGTTACTATTGTTTTGATACCATAACCATTCAAAACTTGAATATTGGCCATCGCCTGCATTTGAAAGAGAAAGTCATTTCCCGCCCTACGGGCTGGGTCTCCTGTACAAGTCTCCTCAGGCCCTAAAACGGCAAAGTTAACCCCTACATTATTTAATATTTTGACAAATGCCTTAGTGACATTTTTATAACGCTCATCAAATGATCCCGCACAACCCACCCAAAATAAAATTTCAGGAACCTTTCCTTCGGCAGCCAATGCTGCAACTGTTGGTATCTTTATATCCATCTTGAACTTTAATTATCTATCATTTTTTAACTCTTCTGCCCAATTGAAACGATCTTGCGGAGAAAATTTCCATGGGGCAGCATTCGTTTCTACGTTCTGAAACATGGCATTCCACGAAGCCGGTGATCCAGAGGCTTCCATTGCCTCATATCTCCTGAGCTGAAGAATGATATCTAGAGGATTGATCAAGACTGGACAAGCCTCTACGCACGCATTGCAGCTAGTACAGGCATTGATCTCCTCTTTGCTTATAAAGCCTCCCAATAAGAACTTTTGATCATGACCCTTGGCATCCGACCTACTCTTTCCAATTTCTTCCATGCGATCTCTAGTATCCATCATTATTTTTCTGGGGCTCAACTTTTTCCCGGTAAGATTCGCTGGACATTCAGCAGTACAACGCCCGCATTCAGTACAAGTATACGCATCCATTAAATTTTTTCGACTGAGATCCCTGACATCACGTGCCCCAAATTTGAAGTCCTTCCGCAGGCGGCGGCATCTCCCCTTCAAGAGGTATCCCTAACATCATTTTAACCTCAGAGGTGATTTCAGTCATCGGTTCCATGGCCCCTTTGGGTGTCAGCTTAGAAAAGTAGGTGTTGGGGAAGGCCATGAAGATGTGCAAATGCTTTGAATAGGTTACATACAAGGCAAAACTAAAAATACCCACAATATGAAACCACCAGGCCATTCTCTCAATGATAAGCAGCGTACTAGGAGCGTATCCATCAAAGATCGGCATGAGCCATGAACTCACTAAAAATGATCCCGTCATAGGATACGCAACATTGCCCATCTCTTGCAGAAGCTGGTCTGCAGCATTCATGGAAAGTATAGCGCCCATAAGGATAATTTCAATGACCAGGATAAGATTACCATCTAAAGAAGCCCATCCTTCCATTTCAGGCTTTTGAAAGCGTGATACCTGCATTACATTTCTACGGAGCAAGAATAAGACGCAAGAAAAGATTACCCCTATTGCTAAAATTTCAAAAAATGAAATCAAGGGGGCATAAAAATCTGACAATAACGACGCAAAGATCCTATGACTCCCTAAAAACCCATCTAAAATAATCTCTAATACTTCAATATTAATCAATACAAACCCAACATATATTAATAAATGCAATACCGCTGGGACAGGTTTTTTAAACATCTTCTTTTGTCCTAAGGCAATCAATAATACATTTTTCCATCGTTGCCTCTTATTCCCAACTACTTTTTGTGGTCGCCCTAAGGCGATGTTTAATCTGATGAAATTGACCCTCTTTGCAATAAAAAAAACGAATATTCCTAAGATCACTGTGAAAATAACTTGTGAAATTATGCTCATAATATTTTTTTGATAAGATTAATCATTCAATTTACTTGCAACGTTCATATATTCTTCTACTTTTGCAACCACTTTTTAAGGTGCTATAGCTCAGTTGGTAGAGCATCGGACTGAAAATCCGTGAGTCGGTGGTTCGAATCCACCTAGCACCACTTAAACCCACTCAAATGAGTGGGTTTTTTTGTTACTAAGTTATGTATAATTGATTAATTTGTTATGCATGCATACATAAATTTTATTTCAAGACATTTAAACATATACTTTTTGAACTAAGAAGGCCTCATAGCGCTGGTTTTCAGTGGGCATGGAATGAGAAACACCACATATGAGCACCTCCTAATGACGGATTAATCCGTTCACATGGAGAACTTACCCTTTAAATTTCCTATCTCTTTGGGATGTAGGTGCCGCCATTTACCTCTCGATAAATTTTGCTTGGTCAGGTTTCCAAACATAACTCGATCTAATTTCAGCACTTCATATCCATATTTTTCAAAAATTCTTCTGACAATTCTATTTTTCCCAATATGAATTTCAATGCCTAACCTTTTACGATCATCCGTCAAAATAGCCAAATGGTCTACGGATGCCAAACCATCTTCTAGATGAACACCCGCCGTAATTTCATTGTAATGCGCCTCAATAATGGGCTTATCTAACTCGAGTTGATAGATTTTTTTTATTTTATATTTGGGGTGGGTCAGTCTCTTGGCTAAATCACCATCATTGGTAAACAACAACAATCCCGTAGTATGCCGGTCTAAACGGCCTACTGGATAAATTCTCTCCACACAAGCCTTTTCTATGAGGGTCATGACCGTTCTTCTATTTTGTGGATCTTGCGTGGTTGTGATAAAATCTTTGGGCTTGTTCAACAACACATATTGAAGCTTTTCTGATTGAATGATTTTTTTTAGATAGGCAATCTTATCGGTCGGCATTATCTTGGTGCCTAAGACCTGAACTACCTGGTCATTGACAGTTATTTTACCACTTAAGATCAATTGATCAGCATCACGCCTCGAACAAATCCCCGCATTTGCAATGAACTTATTAAGTCTAATTTCTACTAGTTCAGTAGCTTGAATTATTTTTTTTTTCATCCTTGTTGATTTTCGCCTATGGTGTTCTCATCCATAGAGAAATCCTTTGGGGTGGGTAATTCTTTCAAATCATTAATACCAAAATAATCCATGAATTTTGGACTGGTTACATACAAAAGGGGACGACCGACCGTTTCCGCCTTTCCTTTGACCAAAATCAATTCTTTTTCCAACAATCTGGTAACACTGTAATCACAATTGACTCCCCTAATATTTTCCATTTCGGAACGTGTGACCGGTTGTTTGTATGCGATAATTGCAAGCGTTTCTAGCGCTGAATTCGACAACCTTTTTTTAGACTGTCTTTTGAGCAAAATACCAATACTCGATTCATAAGCCGGCTTGGTTAAGAATTGATAACCACCCCCACTTTCAACTAATTCAAAGGAATGCTGCTCGCTTTTATACCTTTGATCTATATTATTAGATCCCCTGATGTACCTCTTCCATGGGAACTTGGGAATCAAACATCTCTTTGAGGCAATCCTGTATATCGAGCTCCGTAATTGGTTTTGGTGCACAAAAAATAAGCGCTTCGATGTGCTGCGCCAAAAAATCCATTAGCTCTTTTTGAGCTTGGCGGCTATTGAATGCATCGTATGAGGTACCGACATCAATCTTTCTTTTTGAATCAAATTTCCCGTATCTACACAAATACCATAAGTCCCATTTTTAATCCTGATCAGGGCATTATCTAAATTATTAATGAACTTTTGCTGGCGAGCGGCCAATTGATTCATCTGCTCTTTTTCAGCTGTTTCGGCACCATCTTCGAGAGTCTTAACGCCTCCATAAGAACCATCGGTCGTCTCATCGGTACTGTGATTGATCGATCCCATTAAGGTGTTCAGCTCTTCTTTGGCTAACTTCAATTTTTGAAGTATCAAATCCTCAAACTCCTTGAGTTCCTGCTGGGAATATTTGCTTTTATCTGACATCTGATTCCATTTAAACTGAAAAAATAAAACAAATTTAAACTAAATCAAGAATAATTAAAAACATTATTTTCAGACCTAAAAAAGGCTCTTTTCAACTAAATTAAAAGAACCTTCTGCTACTTCGGGCGATCAATCTTTAATGTCATCTACTCTATTGAGGAGAGAATCTGGGAAATAGCGATTGGATAAGGTGACCATCTCATCTCCTTTAACGAACATATCAATACTGATCTCTTCAGTGTGCTTGAGCCCACAGGTGCCCAATAACTCCAAAACAGCCACGACGGTATTGTGATGGAATCGATAGACCCGCTCTGACTTATCCGTCACAGCCAATCCTTTGGCCAACTGTGCGTCTTGCGTCGCAACGCCGGTAGGACAATCATTGCTGTTACACTTTAACGCTTGAATACAACCCAAGCTAAACATAAAAGCTCGTGCAGAATTACAAATGTCTGCCCCAAGTGCTTTCATTCTCAATATAGAAAAAGCAGTAAGTACTTTACCGCTGGCGATCACCTTAATCTCATCCCTCAATCCATATTTTTTAAGGGTACTTTGCACAAAAATCAATGCCGGCTCTAAAGGAACACCAACCGAATCTGCAAATTCTAGTGGGGCTGCACCGGTACCGCCTTCAGCGCCATCTACAGTGATAAAGTCTGGCCAAATTCCTTCTGATTTCATTACCTCACATAACTCTATAAATTCCTCAGTTCTACCGATACACAACTTAAAACCAATAGGCTTACCCTCTGACAAGTCTCTCAATTCTTTCACAAAATGGATCAATCCTTTGGCATCGTTAAAATGATTGTGACTAGGGGGAGAAATCACCGTTTTATGTGGCTCAATATCTCGCATTCTGGCGATTTCAAGTGTATTTTTTATTCCAGGTAAGACCCCACCGTGGCCGGGTTTGGCTCCTTGAGACAATTTGATCTCAATCATTTTAACATTGGGAATTGCGGCCTTTTCTCTGAACTTTTTTGGCTCAAATTTACCTTCTTGCGTACGGCATCCAAAATAGCCCGTCCCCAATTGCCAAACTAAATCGCCACCGGTTTCAATATGATAATCCGACAACCCTCCTTCGCCTGTATTATGATAAAATTTACCTTTTTTTGCCCCTTTATTAAGGGCTATGATCGCATTTTTACTTAGCGAACCAAAGCTCATTGCAGAAATATTTAAAACAGAAGCACTGTAAGGTTGCTTACAAAGACTGCTTCCCACGGTTACCCTTGGGAATTCCTCCACAGGCTCCTTGGCATAGATAGAATGCCTTAATCCCTCGTAGTGATCATCTAAAATTTCTGCCTGAGTTCCAAAAGGATAGGTGTCATTGACCCCTTTAGCTCTTTTATAAACCAATGCTCGGTGATTACGACTGAACGGTTTACCGTCGGTATTTCGCTCAATGAAATACTGTTGAATTTCTGGTGCAATCAATTCAAACAAGTACCTGAAATATCCCAAAATTGGGAAATTTTTCAAAATAGCATGCTTTTCTTGCATCGAATTCATCAAACCCACAAGAATGAGTGGCCCTAAAGCAGCAAATACCCAAAGAATATTAGAATTGTCTAAAAAGAAGGCCGAAGCACCTACCAAAAGGCTGCTAACTATTGCGAATTTATAAAAAAGGTGTCTCATTATATTGGATTGGTTACAGTCAATGCATAAAGTTTAAACTCTTTCGGGAGAAATTATTGAAAATATGGAATTAATTTTTCTGAAAATTAATAATTATTAGGGATGAAAACCCACGACGATAGTTTGGTAATGCGTCTGAAAATATTACTTAACCCATAGTTTTCCAGAACAATCAAATAAATCTTCACCTGTACAGGCCGGCCAGCGGCATCTGTTCCATCCCAAATCACTACACCAGCATAGTCTAATAAACTGTTTTACAGTAGCTGTTCAATCAATCTTCCACGATGATCATAGATCATCAGATTTCCATAAGTCCCTGCAAAATTCATTGGAAGTGATCCATGAGGAATCTACTGACAAATCCCCATCCTCAAATCATTAATGATTTGTGCCTTAATTATGAAGATCCAAAACATCATGAGTATCCCAATCAAATCTTTCATAAAAAGATCGTTTTATTATTTTTGGTACCTACTAAGATAGAAAAAGCCTACTTGGCTTAAAAAAAGAATTGAATGAACCTAGCTATTTTTAACTTGAAATGGGCTAAAGATGGTTTAATTGAATAAACCGCCTGGCAGCCAATAGAACATTCCTCTAGCCCACTCTCGCGACCTTTGTGCATCTCTTTAAGCAAACACCTCTGCTCAAAATTCCATACTCCCGCATCTGCTGTTAGATTGGAATTCACTATTAGAAAGATCTTTATAAAAACAATATGAGTTTACAGTTCAGATGGCTGCCTATTTTTTCTACCGGAAAGGTCAAAAAAATTAAATGTTATCATGACTATTTTAATTTTGGCCTAGACACCGCTTTCTGTGATCCCAAAAGTTACATTTGATTGCAGCTAAAGAAAAAATAGCTAAATTTGAGTTCTTAATTTTATCTTTTCTTAAGAGATTACACCCCATCAAATTCAAAGAAACAGTAAGATAAATTTAAAAATAAGTTACCCATTCATTAATAAAATTATATGAAAATTGCAGTTATAGGTGCTTCTGGATTGGTTGGACAGGAGGTTTTGCGCTTACTCGAAATGAGAAATTTCCCATTTCAATATTTAATTCCTGTGGCCTCGCCTAAATCTATTGGTAAAATGGTTCAGTGTAAGGGCCAATCCTATCGCATCATCGGTATGGAAGATGCGATTGCATTGAAACCTGAAATAGCTATTTTTTCTGCAGGGGGTGGGACTTCTCTAGAATGGGCGCCAAAATTTGCTGAAATTGGTACGGTAGTTATTGACAATTCCTCCGCTTGGAGAATGGACCCAACGAAAAAATTAGTGGTTCCAGAGGTCAATGGAAATGTCCTGATGGCAAAAGATAAAATTATCGCAAATCCCAATTGCTCGACCATTCAATTGGTTTTGCCTTTATTGTGTTTACATAAACATTATCGAATCAAACGTATTGTCGTAAGTACCTATCAATCTATTACAGGTACAGGTAAGGCAGCTGTGGATCAAATGGAAGATGAGCGGGCAGGTGTCAAAAACCCTAGAATGGTATATCCACATACCATAGATAAAAATGTATTCCCCCACATCGATATGTTCCAAGCTAATGGTTATACCAAAGAGGAAATGAAAATGACCCTCGAGACTAAAAAAATTATGAATGATGATCAGATTCAAGTGACCGCTACCTGTGTACGCATACCTACCATCGGGGGGCATTCTGAATCCGTCAATATTGAATTCGAAAAAGATTTTGAGACTAACCGAGGTCCGCGAACTCATTGCCCAAACGCCTGGCTGTATTGTAGCAGATGACCCAAAAAATAATCTCTACCCCATGCCCATCAGTGCCTATCAAAAAGATGAGGTTTTCATTGGTAGAATTCGTAGAGACGAGAGCCAGAAAAATAGTCTCAATATGTGGATTGTTGCAGATAATTTAAGAAAAGGTGCCGCCACGAATGCTTTGCAAATTGCCGAATATATTGTTGCCCATCAACTGATATAGCATGCCCCTTAACGGTGAATTTTATGACTTTTTAATCAAGAATGAAATTCAACAGTTTTTACGTAATCATGAATATACCGACATCAATACTTTACTACTCAATCCCCCAAAGCTTATTAAAGCCTGGACAAAAGAGATAATAGCTCAACTCGTCGCTCGTAAAAAATGCAAAACTAAACTTCCACTTTGGTACCAAACACCGAATATTTATTACCCACCCCCCTTATCGGTTGAGCAGTCCTCCTCTACCACAACCGCTCAGTATAAAGGGAGATTGGTTGAGGGCCAGCGTACTTCATGACCTTACCGGTGGCATGGGTGTTGACTGTATGGCCCTTGCCACACATTTTGATACCTCATGTTACGTCGAGCAAAATAAAGATTTATGTCACCGGTTTTCGATAAATCAAGAACTTCTAGGGCCGGGTCACATCAACATTCAACATGAGTCTGCCAAAGAAGCCTTAGCTCACATAAAAACTTCAGACGTTATATACCTTGATCCAGCACGACGAAACGTTGATCACAAAAAAATATTCCAATTTGACGATTGTACCCCTAACATTAAGCCTTTACTCTCCGAGCTAAGGAAAAAATCACAATCAATCATGATCAAAGCTTCCCCAATGATTGACCTTTCAAAGGGCCTCCGCGACCTTGGGTCAGTGGCTGAAATACACATCATCAGTGTCCGCAACGAATGCAAAGAGATCGTCTTCATCCTCAATAATGAAAGGTACACCCCTCCCACGCTATATTGTGTTAATCTAGACAGTCTTCATCCACCCCTACATGGAAATCTTACTGAAGAAAAAATCCTGAGTATTGAATACTGCATGCCGAAGAATATTATTTTAGATCCCAATACTTCCATATTAAAAGCAGGTCTGTTCAAAACCATAGGGCATCACTATGGACTTTCCAAAATCGCTATTAATACGCATTTTTATACCTCAGATAAGAAAATAAAAAATTTCCCTGGTAGACAATTTGAAATAATCAGTTCCCTAAATAAAAAAAACATTAAAAAATTACTCCCCGCTAGAAAAGCCAACGTCATCACAAAAAATTATCCGCTCTCCGCTGGGGAACTCAAAAGCCAATGGGGCCTCACTGATGGTGGAAATTATTTTATCTTAGGGTTTAGAAATCAAGAAAACGAGGCCCAATGTTGGCTGACAAAAAAAATAGATTAGCCCATAAACTGATCTCGCCATAATATTTTTAACTGCCTCCCTTTGCTCAAAACAAAAGCTATTACTATTTAGTCTTTAGTCAGTATTGATTTTAGTATAACCCTTTGAAAAAATCATCCCATCTTTTCGGAAAAGATGGGCACTGGTTTTAAATTCTTTAGCTAAAATTAATGTATTTAAGGGTGCCAGTTGACGTGCCGCTATGCGTGTGCTCATTCCAAAAAAGACATACATTAATTTGATTAATTGCTTACTCCACCAGGTAGTATACTGAAAGTCTGAAACAAAAAGAGTCCCCTTTTTTTTCAGTATCCTCGCTATTTTGTCCAGCACTTCTCCCAATTGAAAAGGGGTGAATACATCGAGAAAAAAAGGACATATTACTATGTGAGTGCTTTCATCCTCCAGCGCATATTCTAAAAAATCTGCACAAATAAACTGTACGTTAGCAGGAGTCGACAGTCTGGGCTAATTTGATCATCTTAGCAGACTTTTCAATGAATATGACGCGATCTACATGCGTCAACTGCTTTAAAATCTTACCAGATCCTCCCCCTAATACCACTACGGTATCTGATTTATTTAGGGACTCCAACCACTGTGTACTCGCTTGATATAGTCTTTCTCCAAAAATGAGTTTTGCCATAAAGTCATAACACCACGCAATCCCATCAAAGTCATTTTCCTTCACCATAAAAAGATCAAAGGATAATAAAATATGGCATCGGCATAAATGCGAAAGCGCTCGCCCGACACAAACCAAGCCGGCCGCAATAAGATGATCGCAAGTTGCAGAGAAGAAAATAGATATATAATCTCTAAATGCATAAAATAAGGTTGATAATAAGTGATAATTATAGTAGATAGTGCTGAAATAATGAGTAATCCGCCCAGTAATTGGAACGTGCGTTTTTTACCCATTGACAAAGACAAAGACCCAAATTCATTAAAGCGATCTTCCTCCAATTCAAATGTCGAAATTAAAACAATGTTGACAAAAGCCAATAATGCAAGTTGCATCCAAAGGAGTCCATGTATTCCCTCTAATTGGTCCATCTGAATGAGAGGAAATAAAAATACACCTCCGCCATAGAGGAGTGCCACGATTATTTCTTTGACTAAAAAAGCTGATAATTCTGCAGATAGGATCAAATATACCAAGCACATCAGTGCAACTAACAAACCCGATTGGATTAATTCTAGCGGTAAATAAAACAGCAGGGTCAAGCCCAATAAGCCTACAAATAGTGTGGTTACAATAATTGCCTTTTGATTTTTTTTATGAAAAATTCTCCTCGCGCCCTTTTGATGTAATTTATGTCTCACATCACGCTGATGGTCCAGCGTATAAATGAGCCAAATACATACCGCCAAAGCCAATGATACTGCGACGGGGACCTCCACATTAAGTTCGTCTCCTATAAAATTAAGAAAGATGACCCCACCCAGCACAATGTCAAGGGACAGCCATCTTATATATTTTAAAATTTCCATCATCTCAGTTTTACCTGAAGTTCAGAAATAAATCTTTAAGATTCTTTTGCAAGTGCTTCTGCACCACCAACAATCTCCAATATTTCCTTTGTAATCGCCGCTTGCCGCGTTCTATTATAAGTAAGTTTAAGTTCCTTCAAGAGCTCACCTGCATTATCTGTAGCTTGCCCCATAGCGGTCATCCGAGCTCCATGTTCGGAAGCATTGGATTCTAACAATCCTTTATAAAATTGTATTTTCAAAGACTTGGGAATAATCTCATTGAAAATGAATACTTCATTTGGCTCAGCGATAAAATCAATGTTTAGAGCATTGATTCCCTCTGAAGGCCCTATAGGAAGAATGGGCAAAAACTGCTCATTCCGTATAATCTGAGTGGCCACATTTTTAAATTCATTGAATATGATCTCTATTTGATCATATTCTTGAGATACGAAAGACTTCATGGTATACTCTGCGGCGGCACGCACATGATCGAAATCAAGTGAGTTAAAAAGATCATAATAGTTATCTATGATTGAATAACCCCTTTTCTTATAATATTCAAAAGCTCTTTTACCTATTGGAAGAATATGTAAATTGCCCGAAGCTTCAATATGACTGTATTTTTCGGCAATTAAACTGCGGGTATGCTTAAAAATATTACTGTTAAACGCACCACACAATCCTCTATCAGAACTGATCACGACCAGAAGTACCGCATTGACATCACGTTCCTGCCCGTAAGGATTATCTACGGATTGGGTATCAACGGCACTCGATACGTTCTGCATAACTCCATCCAACTTCTCAGCATAGGGGCGCATTTGCATGATCCGATCCTGTGCTCTGCGCAACTTGGCTGCCGCAACCATTTTCATGGCTTTGGTGATTTGCTGCGTAGAGGTAACCGATTGAATCCTACCTTTAACTTCTTTTAAATTTGCCATTTACCTATATTACACTATGATTTTGGATGCAATGTCTCTGGCTACTTGCTCGATAGCACCCGTCGCCTCGTCAGATAGCTTGCCTGATTTCAAATCCGCCAAAGCTTTGGAATGACTCCCAAGCATGATCGAAGTAAATTCTGCCTGAAACTCTGTGATTTTTTGTTCAGGAACTTTATCTAAAAATCCTTTGGTTGAAGCATATAAAATGGCTACTTGAAGTTCAACCGATACCGGTGAGTATTGTGGTTGCTTAAGTACCTCTTGATTTCTTCTTCCTCGATCAATAACTAGTTTGGTTGCTGCATCTAAATCAGAACCAAACTTTGAAAACGCCTCCAACTCTCTAAATTGAGCCTGATCAAGCTTCAATGTTCCAGAAACTTTTTTCATCGACTTGATTTGTGCCGATCCCCCTACTCGTGATACAGATATTCCCACATTAATCGCTGGACGAATACCCGAATTAAATAAATTGGTTTCTAAGAAGATCTGACCATCTGTAATCGAAATCACATTGGTAGGTATATAGGCTGAAACGTCACCTGCCTGCGTCTCAATGATAGGCAATGCGGTCAAGGATCCCCCTCCTTTTACAATTCCCTTTAATGATTCTGGCAAATCATTCATTCGGGCCGCGATCTCATCATTATTGATGACTTTAGCTGCACGTTCTAGTAAACGAGAATGCAAATAAAATACATCCCCTGGATACGCTTCTCTACCTGGAGGTCTTCGAAGTAAAAGCGAGACTTCCCGATAAGAAACAGCTTGCTTGGAAAGATCGTCATATATGACCAACGCAGGTCGTCCCGTATCACGAAAAAACTCACCTATTGCTGCGCCCGTGAATGGTGCGAAAAATTGCATTGGTGCCGGATCAGCTGCTGAAGCATTGACAATTACTGTATAATTCATTGCACCATTCTTCTCGAGCGCAGAATAAATCCCAGCTACTGTTGATGCCTTTTGACCTACGGCAACATATATACAATATACAGGCTCACCTTTCTCATAAAATTCTTTCTGATTAATGATCGTATCAATGGCCACGGCAGTCTTACCTGTCTGGCGATCTCCAATAATTAATTCTCTTTGACCTCTCCCGATAGGGATCATGGCGTCAATCGCTTTTATTCCTGTTTGTAAAGGCTCACTTACCGGCTGCCTAAAGATCACTCCAGGCGCCTTCCTCTCGATCGGCATTTCATAAAGATCTCCTGTAATCTCTCCCTTACCATCAATCGGCTTGCCTAGGGTATCAACTACACGTCCTATCACACCGTCACCTACTTCCACAGAACCAATACGGCCAGTTCTTTTTACGGTATCACCTTCTTTAACCCCACTAGACTCTCCCAATAAAACCGCACCCACATTATCTTCTTCCAAATTTAAGACCAATGCATTGAGTCCATTCTCTAGTTCTAATAACTCACCTGCTTGAGCATTAGATAATCCATAGATTCGGGCTACACCATCACCTACTTGAAGGACGGTGCCTACTTCTTCTAACTCTGCTTCTGACTTGAAATTTGAGAGCTGCTCTCTTAAAATTGCTGAAACCTCATCGGGTCTGACATCTGCCATAATACTAATTTTTATAGCCTAAAAGACTAATTTTATGATTATTTACTTTCTTGATCAAATTTTAATTTCAATTTATTCAGAGCTCCTTTGACACTTTGATCGATCTGACGATCATCCATGGTCAAAATATAACCCCCAATAATATTTTTCTCAACTTCCGCGGTTAATAAAGGCTTTTTACTAGAAATATTTTTTACCAACTCTTTCACAGAAGATTTTAATGTCGTTGTTAAGGCTACGGCCGTCATTACATGTGCCGGCTGAAAACCTCGCGCTTCATTAAATGCATTGATAAATTCTCGAGCAATCTGAGGCAAAATTTTTTCCCTATTTTTACGCACGATAAGATTGAACATCGCTAGGGTTAATTTTGAAACCTTGCCTTCAAATATTTTTACTAGAATCTCTCCTTTTTTTAGATGAGGAATAACTGGGCTTTTAAGCATCTTTAGGAAAGTCATACTTCCTTTACAAACAGCCAGGAACTGCTCCATATCTGATTTCACGATGTCCACTGATTTTTGCTCATCAGCTAACTTAAGCAATGGTGTAGCATAACGTTTGGCTATCCTGCTTTCAGACATATTAATTTACTTTAACTTCTTTTAAAAACTTTTCAACAAGCTGTTGCTGCGATGGGTCATTGTTTAACTTTTCGCGAATTAATTTTTCAGCTATATCTAGTGACAAAGTAGAGACTAAGTTTTTTACTTCTGCCAAAGCTGCATTCTTTTCGCTTTCGATGATACTTTTTGCATCTAAAATCATTTTTTCCGAAATTTTGGAAGTTTCTGATTTCGCATCATCTTTTATTTTATTGGCAACGATGGTGGCGTCTTTAAGTAATTGGTCTCTTTGGACCCTTGCTTCTTTTAACACCATTTCATTATCTGCTTTGATCTGCATCATCTCTTCTCGTGCCAATTCTGCAGATTTAATGGAATCTTCGATCATGGATTCTCTCGTACGAAGTGCCTCAGTCACCGGCTTCCACACAAATACTGCCAATATGGTCAGTACAATTGAGAAAACAACTAACTGCCAAAATAACAAACCGTAATCGGGTATTAAAAGGTCCATATTTCTATTTTTTTTGTTCAAAAATAAGGAATTAATCAACACCTAATGTGAATGATTAATTCCTTTAAATTGTTAAGCCGCGGCGGTTCCTGCTGTATAAATTAGGAAACAGACGACTACGCCAAATAAGGCGATAACCTCAACTAGAGCTGCAATGACAAGCATAGCTGTTTGGATTTTACCGAAAGCTTCAGGCTGACGTGCCATGGCTTCCATTGCGGATCCTCCGATTTGACCGATACCGATACCAGCACCTATAGCGACAAGACCCGCACCGATACCAGCGCCCATGACTGCAAACTGCATATCCATTAACATTGAAAGTAACATATTTATATATTTAAAAAGTGAACATTTTCTTTAGTGATGCTCTTCTACCGCCATACCTATGTAGAGCGAAGTAAACATCGTAAAAACATATGCTTGTATAGTAGCTACAAGCAATTCTATTATCGTAATCAAAGTAACAATGACCGTACTTCCAAAACCTACCATCCAAGAATGGAATATGAAAGTCAGGCTTACCAAACTCAACACAACAATGTGTCCTGCCGTAATCGAAACAAAAAGTCTCACCATTAAAGAAACTGGCTTGGTAAGGACACCTATAAGCTCTACAGGTAATATGATCGGCCTCAACCACCAAGGCACTCCTGGGGTCCAAAAAATGTGTGACCAATAAGCCCTTTTACCACTAAAGTTAGTAATAAAAAAGGTGCCAAGGGCCAATACGGCCGTAATAGCAATGTTTCCTGTCATGTTGGCTGCTCCTGGTATGAGTCCCAGTAAGTTTCCAAACCAAATGAAAAAAAATAGGGTCAAAAGGTAGGGTAAATATTTTTGATAATTATCTCCTATGCTTGGCTTCACCACTTCGTCTCGGATGTATATGATTACTGGCTCGAAGAGGGATTGAACCCCCTTTGGAGCCTTACCTACATTTTTCTTGTATCCACGAGCAATCGCGAAGAAAACCAACAGCATAATAGTCGCATCTATAAAAATAAATAAAACATTTTTAGTTATTGAAAAGTCATATACGGGCTGACCGTCCACTCTTGATATGTGTTCATGTGATAATAAATAACCTTTGTAAGCTACTTCTTCATGTCCATTGTTGAAAAAATTACTGGACGAAAAAATCATCAAACCGTCAGGCTCAGAATACAGGATGATCGGGAGCGGTACGACCACCCCATGAGTAATCTCCCAACCATGGGCATCTTTTATATGGTGATTGATCATATCCCCTGGATTGAAACCTTCTCCTTCGGAAGCATCGGATGCATAGGCTCTCTGAAGACTGCTCATTGAAAATAAACAAATTAACCCGCAGATAATCAGTTTTTTACAAATTTTTAACGTGCCGTCCTTCGTCATATTTTTTTTTACCGCTCAATTTTGCTGCAAGTTAAACCATACATAGCGTAATTCAAATACAAGGTGCACCAAATAAAGGACAATTATTTCGAAAGACAAAAGCTTAAAATTTTGATCCTTAATGAGTAAAAAAAATATCAATAAAAGAACAGCAGTCAACAATCTAAAGACCGTAGCACCTAAAAAATAGACTACGAATTTATCTACTTTTTTTCGGGCCTTAACAAACAGCCAAGACATAATCATGGATTGAATAAAGAAAAATCCAATAATTCCCGGGGAATCTCGATGCAATGGGAAAGGTAACTGCTCTTCAAATATCCAAAGAATAGTAAAAACGATACTGAGCGCGACCGATTGGCAGAAAAACTTCATTTTGAAGTCTTCTTGATCAAATACCATAAAGAACCAAAAACACTCAATAGTATCGCCATGACTAAAAAAATGGGCCATTGAAGCTCAAATTTCTGATCAATGGAGTTACCTAGCCAAAAAATTGTCAAATTGAAGGTGAAGAGCTGAAAAGACAACCCTGCAAAACTCCCTAAATCTTGTTTTAGTATCAGGATTCGGCTTTTTTGAGGAAGGGTACAATTTCTTCTGTCTTCTCTTTTTTTTCTTTTCTGTTTAATTGCTTAGGATCTGAAGGCTCTTGAATTACTATTTCCGCGAACTTAACCCCCATTCTACATTTCCCATTAAATTGAGACCCTATTTCTATAACCAGTTTATTAACGGTTAGATCTCCTTTAATGGTGGCCGAAGATTTCAACGTCAGTTGCTCGGCGATTTGAACATTCCCTATTATGGCACCTGCAAACTCTGCATTATTGGCTAATATGTTCCCCTGAATTACGGAGGAACTCCCTAAGGCCAATTTTGCACGTGTGGTAACATCCCCAATAATTTTTCCTTCTACTCTAACATTTCCATGCGCCTGTAGATTTCCTGTTAAAATAGTGCCTTTAGAGATAATATTACTTGAATTACTTGGATCTTCCATATTTTTTTGGTTATTCTTATTCCACATATTTTATCTAACATTTACATAATCTTCTGGGTTTACTGCTTGTTCTTTGAACCAAAGCTCAAAATGTAAATGGGGTCCTGAGGTAAGCTCTCCTGTATTACCTATTATGGACACAATTTCACCCGATTCTACAAAATTACCAACACTTTTTAATAATTCCGAATTATGCTTGTAAATAGATATCAAATTACCGCTGTGTTGGATAACCAAAACGTATCCGCCATCTAGCGTCCATGAAGCCATAATAACGATCCCGTCTGCCAAGGCCTTGATGGGTTCGTTTTCTTGAGAAACAATATCTATCCCAAAATGATCCTCTTTCGGATCAAAGTTATTGGTGATAATCCCTTCTAAAGGCGTAAAAAATACTATTTCACGTAGTTCATCCTCTGATCGATTAAAATTAAGAGACACCAAACCTAGATCTGAACTCTCATATTCAGCCCTAAACTGAGAATCCAACGGACTCAGCGCAGGCGACAAATTAATATCTCCCAACGTAGAAGTAGACAGTACTTTATTACTTGAAAACAAACTATCTAAATTTTGTCCCTCTAAAATATACTTCACGTTTTGAATATAATTATTTTTGATTTGAACTTCATTCTGTAAGGAATCCAACATCAGGGTCAAATTCAAAACCTGCCTATTGGCTTCCATTTCTGCATAACGAGGATCAAACCATTGTTTAAGTACCGTATTTACACTTAAAACAGACAAGGTCATTGATAAAATAAATATGAATGCCAACAATAAAATCAATCGGCCATAATTGAAAATAAGGTTCTTTTTTCTGAGAAATCCTCTTCGTTTCGTACGATAAGAAGATATCTATTCGTTAACCAGTTAGAAAATGTGCGTTTTTGAGACAAAATTTTTGACTATTTTTATACAAATATATTAAAAGCCATTCTTTTATCTTTGTATAATATTTCTTGTCCCGATACAAGTTTTCTAATTCAACCTGTAATTTGAGCCTTTTGCGATATTTTTTGACTCCCTCATTTGTTCTTGTCCTAATAGTGTCCACTTTGGGTCAATCGAACGGGGTCATCAATTCTGGATATCACGACCTCACAGCACATTATAATGGCTACTTTATTGCTCGCGAAAAAATCAAAGAAATTGAAGCTGGTATTTTTAATAAATACAAATGGAACTATAATAGAACTCTCCCTGTTTTTGCCCCTTTTGATACCACAGATTCTAGATCATTAGAAGCTACCTTATTAGATTGCATAGAAAAAGCCTCGATCGCCATCCAAAGACATCCAGAATCAAAATGGCAAGATGATGCTTACATTCTCGTTGGAAAAGCCCGCCTTTATGGTTCCGAATTTCCCGAAGCCATCGAAACCTTTAAGTGGATCAATAAATTCGGCGAAAACAAAAACATACAACATCTTGCCTTATCTCAACTCATCAGAACTTTCTGTGAGGCCTACGAATATCCAAATGCACAAGCCGTTATTGCCTACCTGGAAAATGAAAAAATATCTGATGATAATATGCTTATCTACTATTTAAATAGGGCCTATTACTATCAAAAAATTGAAGAAAATAAAGCCGCAGCCGAAAATTTAAAGATGGCGGCAAAGTATCTAAAACGCAACCCAGATAGAGCTAGAATAGAGTTCATAGCCGGTCAAACCCATCAGAAAGTAGGAGATGATCTGAGTGCCTTTCGTTATTATAGAAAAGCTATGAAACATAGCAAAAGTTATGAACTTTCCTTTTTCTCAAAACTCTACATGGTTGAAGTGACGCCTATCGATGATCTTTCTTACAAAAAAAAGACCCTAAAGCATTTCAAAAAACTCTTAAAAGATCGTAAAAATGCAGATCATAAAGATAAAATTTATTTTCGAATGGCCGAATATGAATTTAAGAAAGGAGCTTTAGATTTGGCTATTTTGAATTATAAAATGTCTATTGCTAACAATACCATTGATCCCCGACAAAAAGCTTATGCTTACCTGAAATTGGCTCAGATTTATTACGATAATAAAATGGATTTCAGACTTGCCAAAGTATATTATGACAGTACAATGACCCTTTTACCCAAAGACGAAAAAGAGTATGCAGCTTCATTGAGTAGGAAAGAAATTCTTAATGAATTTGTCACCCATATCAATACCATTTCAAAAAATGATAGCTTGATCAATTTGACCCTCATTAGCAATGATTCCTTAGATGTTTTGGTCAATGCAGTACTTGATAATCAAGAAACTGAAACCAAAAAAGCCAAAATACAGGCAAAAAAAGAAGCCCGTGCTTCCAATAATGTCCAATTTTACAACAATGACAATCAAGTAGCCCTTTCGGCATCGACACAAGGAGAATGGTATTTTTACAACAGTCTTGTTGTGAGTAAAGGATTGGCAGCATTTAAACAAAAATGGGGCCAAAGAAGTTTAAATGATCATTGGAGAAGACAAAATAATAGTAATAATTCCTCAACTAATCCTGAGGTCTTGGCATCACAGAGTAATTCTAAAGACAATACAAAAGACACAGAAGAAAAAAATTCCAAGTTCGATAGAGTCGAAGCAAAAAATTCTTTATTGGGTGCTATCCCAAGAGATTCTATCCAATTAAATAAACTTCTAAATGAAATAGAAAAGGCATTATATGAGCTTGGGAAAATTTATAATTTTAAGCTAAAGGAGCCCCTCAATGCTATATATTCTTTTAATAAGCTCATCAACAGATTCCCAAAGGGTCCCTACCATGCAGAAGTCCTCTATCAACTTTATTTACTCAATAAAGAATATGACTCATTTGCAAGTCTCAGTGCGGCTGATCAGCTTATTTTGTCTTATCCTGATTCTATTTATGCCAAACTTGTAATCAATCCCAATTATATTGAAGACAATGACCGGTTAACCATTGCGTTACAAAAAGTTTATAAAACCGCCTATCATCACTACAATAATGGTGCTTATAAACAATCTATGTCATTGATTGACAGTGCTTTGTCATCTGAAATGGAAAACGCATTTGTAGACTATTTATTACTCTTAAGAGCCATCTGTTTTGGGAAGACTGATGGTATTTATAAATACCAATTTGAATTAAATAATTTTATCGAGGATCAACCTACGAGTGAATTAATTGAATATGCGAAAGAACTTATTACCGTTTCCGAAGCCTTTCAGATTAATCTATTCAGCGCTTCGAAAGCAAAGTATATCAACAATACTAATCGAGAACATTATTTTCTTTATTTATATCCATCGGACATTGATCTCAAAACCTCTGTCTCATCCTTGATAGATGATTACCTTAGCATTCAAGATTCAAACCTCATTACTGGTAATATGGTTTTCGATAAAACCTATTCTATTGCAATGGTAACACCCTTTAGTAATCTAGAAGCTGCACAAAAATTTCGTTCTGAAATTGAAGTAAATCTGTTTGATTCCGCTGAAAAAGAAAAATGGATCAACCTCATCATGACCAAAGAAAATTTTGACATCTTTTATAAGACTAAAGACTTAGACTCCTACCTTACATTTTTTGAAAAGTATTATTAGCATGAATCAAAAAAAATACGTCCGTATCATGAGCCTTTTCCTCTGGCTTTTATTTTGTTCCATATTTATAGGTGCGCCCACATTTATTTATCTGGTCAAAAATGATAGTCTGGGCTTTTTTGGAGGACTTCCTAGTTTAAGCGATTTAGAAAAACCCAAAACAGATTTGTCATCCGAATTGATAAGTGCTGACGGCGTCTCTCTTGGAAAATATTTTAGGAAAAATCGAACGGCCATTACTTACGATGAACTTTCTCCTGAATTAATCAGTACTTTGTTGGTAACCGAAGATTATAGATTTAAAGAGCATTCGGGAATAGATCTTAAAGCTTTGCTTCGAGCGATCTTTGGAAAATTAACCTTCCAATTTAAAGGTGGTGGGAGTACGCTGACCATGCAATTAGCAGAAAATTTATATGGTACCAATTCTCAAAATCAAGGGGCGATTTATTCTTTTTCTAGTTTAGGGCAAATTGTGACCAAATTGAAAGAGTGGATCATCGCCTTCCAACTGGAACAGTCGTATACCAAAGAAGAAATTCTCGCCATGTATTTAAATACAGTGGAGTATGGCTCTAATTCCTTTGGCATACAGGTTGCCGCAAAAACCTTTTTTAACAAACTCCCCTCAGAACTTGATTACCAAGAATCAGCCAGCCTCATTGGATCCATCAATAAGCCTACCCGTTACAATCCTGTTTATAACCCCAACGATGCCAAAGCTAAAAGAACGGAGGTATTATATAACCTTTTAAAATATGATATTATTAAAAGATCATTATACGACTCATTAGTCCAAAAACCACTCCTTCTTAATTATAAAGTGGACAATCAGCACCAAGGACTGGCCACCTATTTTCGCTCAGTGATCAGGAATAGACTGATGAATTGGTGCAAAGAAAATGATTATGACCTTTTCAATGATGGACTAAAAATATACACCACCTTGGACAGCCGATTACAAAAACATGCGGAGACAGCCGTTACCGAGGAAATGAGTCGTTTACAGGCTTTATTCGAAGTGCATTGGGAGGATAAAAATCCCTGGATAGATGAAAATAATCAAGAAATCAAAGGTTTTTTGGAAAATGCTATCAAACGAACGGCCACTTACAAGAATTTACAACTCAAATTTTCAGGTAACCCTGATTCGATCAAATATTATCTGGAACAACCTAAAAAAATCAAAGTTTTCTCATGGGATGGAGAAAAAGACACCCTTTTAAGCCCACTCGATTCTATGCGTTATTATAAGCGCTTTCTACAGGCCGGGTTTTTAGCGATGGATCCAAATTCTGGTCATATCAAAGCTTGGGTTGGCGGCATTGATTATAAATATTTTCAATATGACCACGTAAAGCAAGGCAAGCGTCAACCCGGATCTACCTTTAAGCCCATGGTATATACCGTCGCCATAGACAATGGCTATTCGCCGTGCTATGAGGTCGTAGATGCTGCTGTCAGCTACACCGTACCCGGACAAATTCCCCCTGTCTGGCGTCCAAATAATTCGTCCGGCAAATACAGCGGAGAAGTCATGACGATCAGACAAGCAATGGCCCGATCTGTAAACTCCATTACGGCTTTTATTATGAGTAAGGTCGGACCAAGCAATGTGGTTGATTATGCTCGAAAATTGGGATTTACCAGTCCCCTGAATGCGGTACCCTCATTATGCCTTGGTACAGATGATGTTTCTCTTTATGAACTGGTCGGTGCCTATGCTACTTTTGTCAACAAGGGAAATTTTACTAAACCTGAATATATAACTAAAATTGCTGACAACAATGGAAATATTCTACAATATTTCATTCCTGAAACACGAGAGGCGTTGAACGAACAAACAGCTAATCTGATGTTGCATATGCTCAAAGGAGCCATAGAAGAGCGTGGTGGATCAGGAGTATCGCTTGATCCTTGGTTGAAAGAGAATAACGATATAGGTGCTAAAACAGGTACTACACAAAATGGTTCAGATGGTTGGTTTGTAGGTGTCACCAAAGACCTAGTAGCTGGCACATGGGTAGGAGGAGATGAGCGGAGTATTAGATTCAGGGAATGGATTTTAGGTCAAGGGGCCCGTACTGCCCGACCCATTTGGCAAAACTTCATGCTAAAAGCCTATCAAGACTCAACGCTCGATTATGAGCGAGCACTCTTCACTCCACCCTCAATACAAATCAATGTTGAATTAGATTGTAATATTTATAAGGGTACCTACGGAAAAGATTCAACCTATTATGACATCGTCAATGAAGGTGATATATTCTAAATGGAACATTTTCAGTTTAATAAAACTTCTTACAATCATATACCCAAAGAACCGGGTGTTTATAAATTTTTTCATACTTCAGGAACTCTTCTATATGTCGGTAAAGCTAAGGTTTTGAAAAATCGAGTAGCTAGCTATTTTACTAATAAAAACTTACTCAATAAAAAAACACAACGACTAGTCAGTCAGATCGATACCATTGAGGTCACAATTGTAAATTCTGAATACGATGCCTTACTGTTAGAAAATAACCTAATTAAAGAAAATCAACCTAAATTCAATATCTTACTAAAGGACGATAAAACATTCCCTTTTCTGGTCGTTACCCGCGAACGATTTCCAAAAATATATGCTACACGGAAAGTAGACCCTAATAAGGGTACCTATTTCGGACCTTACACCAGCGTACGTGCTATGCATAAAGCTTTGGACCTAATCAGTAAACTTTATCATGTCAGATCATGTAGTCTCAACCTTTCAGAGAAAAACATTAACAACTTGAAATTCAAAGTATGCCTCGAATATCATATCGGAAATTGTTTAGGCCCCTGTGAAGGTCTCCAATCTGAAAAAGATTATTTAAAAGAAATCGATCAGGCCAAGCACATCCTCAAAGGAATCATTCACCCTATTAAAATACGGCTTAAGGAAGATATGAACCACTCAGCCACTCTCCTTAAATTTGAGTTGGCAGCTGAATATAAGTTTAAGTTACAATTACTGGAAACCTTTCAGTCTAAATCATTGATTGTCAATCCGAGTATCACAGATATTGATATTGTCACCATCCTTAGTGGAGAAGACAACAGTTATCTCAACTTTATGAAAATTGAAATGGGTACGATAAGAGCATCTGAAACTGTCTTGATTAAATCTCGACTCAAAGAGAAAACAGAGGAAATCATGGCTTACGCAGTATCTATTCTCCGACAAAAGTTCAATAGCCAAAGCCCTACCATCATTTCCAATTTCATTTTTGAGCTGCCCAACATCAACATTATTATACCACAAATAGGTGATAAGAAGAAATTACTAGATCTTTCTCTAAAGAATGCATTTATGTTCAAGCAGAATCATCTGCGAATTAAAACAAAACAACAAGACGCTTCAGAGCGTACCCTATGGCAATTGCAAGATGATCTGAAGTTAAAATCTATTCCTCGAGTTATCGAATGCTTTGACAACTCCAACATACAAGGCACCCATCCTACCGCGAGTATGGTATATTTTAAGAATGGAAAACCATTGAAACAGCAATATCGCCATTATAATATCAAAACCGTAATTGGCCCTGATGACTTCTCTTCAATGACCGAAATCATACACCGCAGATATAAACGCCTGTTAACAGAGAATAAGGATCTACCTGATCTCATCGTAGTAGATGGGGGAAAGGGCCAACTAAGTGCTGCTTGTATCTCCCTAAAAACCCTAGGCATATACGGGAAAATCCCCATTATCGGAATTGCCAAAAGATTAGAGGAAATTTATTTTCCCGAAGATTCAATTCCTATTTACCTCAGCAAGAAATCCTCCGCACTTAAATTGTTACAATTTATCAGAGATGAAGCCCATAGATTTGCAATTAACCACCATCGTAACATTCGTTCAAATGATTCTATTACATCAATACTGGATGGCATACCAGGTATAGGCCCTAAAAATAAGGCCCTTTTGCTTACAAAATTTAAAACACTGAGCCAAATTAGAAAAGCCTCCGTCTCTGTTCTGACAAATGCGATAGGCAATAAGTTGGCAGTAAGGCTGCATAACTATTTCAACAAAAAAAAGGGAATCCAATAACTCCCTTTTATAATATTGTATGTATATGTTACTTAATTCTCCCACAAATTACTCTCGAACTCCATCAATTCCATCTCGGCTTGTTGCTGTAATATCAATGCCATCATGGGATCCTGAGCAATTTGGTCAGCAAACATCTGTCTGATATCTAAATTCTGAGAATTAGATACCCCTATTATCGGTGCATTGAAGAGTCTCAGTTCCAATGCATCCGCTAAATTTACATGTGCCCCCGGATTTTGCTCGTTAAACCAGTAAGCTTTGTCTTTGTAAGGTCCTCTGAACAATTTGACAACATCATCATATCTAAAACTAGCTACCCTTTTTTCAAATTGAATTTCATAATTTGGATTGGCAGGAATCCCTATGGTAAGCGACCTAATATAATAATACATTCTTGACCTCATACGATCAAAAATAAGATCCTCTTTGATGTAAATCTTATTAAATTCAGTCGGATCAATATCACTATAATTTTTTCCATCACCATCAGTTTCCTCTTCTGCCTCATCTCCAAAACCACCCCCAAAACCGAAATCATCTCCTCCACCTTGAATCTCATATTGCAGCGCCGATATGAATTCATCATCAGGCATAGGTCGCAAACATGAATCAGACATATAGGGCTGGAGCAATCCATCTTTAGCTCCCTGAATCATCAAGGCCGACAGCTCGGAATTTTTCGAATTAAATGGTTCATTTTGTCTTTGTAACAGGTTTAATCTTCTAAACAGCGTTTTTTTTCCAAAAAATATGAATAGGATCAATCTCTGGTTTGATTATCTCAGCTGCCGCCACTGGTGGTTCCACTCGTTGTGCCTGGACTTCCACAAGAATTACCAAAACATAAAAACTAAATAACAATTTTTTCATCTTTCTTAATTTTTGAATCTATTTTAATGGGATTGACATACTTCGATTGTATGCATTGAAATTTTCGACATTCCCTTTAAAATTTTGCCTTTTCACCTGCTTGAATTCTAATACCAATATATCTCCCTTACGCGCCGAAGAAGCAATGGCAGATAAGTTTAATTTTCCACTTCCTTTGACACTCTGCCTACCTATCCCTCCACTCACCAATGTAGCCACGATTTGAGACACTTGGAATTTAGCATCATCCGGCAAAAACTCCTTAAATCCTGCATCTGGAATTGCTCTTATAGATAATCTCGGTGTTTTGGCAGGAATTCCTTTTGAAATGTCCACCTCTCCTCGATCCGAAAAAGCCTTAATTTCAACCGCTGGGATGGGTCTTACGCCAAAAGTTCTTGAACCAATTCTATTGCCATTACTAGAAACACTCAAAACCACTTCTTTTGAGTTGGGTACTATCGTCACTGCACCTGCAGTGGCTCCTTTAATCGTAGATCCTCCTTTCGCAGAAAATACCGGATTATAGGTAGTTCCTAACGCAGGTACTTGAACATCTAACTTATTTCCACAGTTGAAATAAAGTGCCCCTACCGACGCCGATTGAATCTGAATGACCGGCTTCATCACGAAATACTCTTCAGTACTTGAATAAGTGGTATCTCCACCACCGGGTAAATCAATGGTGATGGCCGCTTCGAAGGTTTGACGCTTTTGCATTTCTTTTCCTGAAAATTTTGCAGAAGCGGTAAACTCTACAAGGCCCACACCACTTTCGACTTTGATCGGTTTACCGTTATAAGTCATTGTCGGCACAATTGCTGAAGCTGAGGCTGCGATGAACATTTCTGCTTTGTAAGGCGTTCCGGCCGCAACATATTTCGACTCAGGTCTAACCATAGCCACAATCTGGTCAAAAGCAATATCTCCAGCACCCACTTTGGACGACAAAAAAGCCATTGCCCGAGTTTCATAGCTCAAAATCTTCGACTGGAAGTCGGCAACAGTCGCAAGACAAGCTGGCGTTGGAGAATCGGAAAATGCAAGTTGTGCAAACACTTTTCCCTGCTGATTAGGATCCTTATTGTAAACCGGATCATCAACCGCGTCGACTGCAATTGGCTTAAATTTAGAAAGTTCTGATTCTGGCGCACCAAATTCGTCCATAATAGATTTAATCTCCTCAGCAAAACCATTTAATTGATCCTTTACCTCTTGACCCTTACCTTGACCCCCTTCTTCTACAGGCATCATATAATGTCCCACCTTACTATAGTCTGTTTTGCCTGCTAAATGTTTTGCATCGCCCACGTAGCTGGGTTCATACTCAATATAGCCCCCAGTAATGGCAACCATTGTGTCTTTGAGCGCAACCATTTTTGTCATTAAAGCATCCGTTTTCTCATGAACTAATTGAGCCGCTTCCATAACCTTTAAATCAGCCTCACGATTGCCTGTTTCATCAACAGTTTTAACAATGCTCTCCATTATTTGGATATTTCTATCTTGGGTCTCATTATTTGCACTTACCAAGCTTTCATTAATAAAGACGAATTTATCAATAATAGTATTACTTACATTTAGCGCCAATAAAGCAGTCAGCACCAAATACATCATACCCACCATTTTTTGACGTCCCGTTTCTTTACCTCCTGACATAATTTATCGTTTGTTCATTTTGAATTGATTGATAAGTATCAACTTTTCATGGCGGTCAACATACCGCCATATACTTTATTTAAATTCTCAACGTTAGAAGTTAATTGATTCAACTGTACTTGAAAAGCTGCCGTCTCTTTGCCTGCTTCTGCCATACTTTCTAACGCATCTGTAACATTAGAATAAAATTTGTTCAATGCTTTGGTATGACTTTGAGAATCTTGAAGTTCCATTTCATACAAGGCGTTCAAAGCACTCAAGCTTTTCGTAACCGTCAGTACTTGCTGTTGGTAACCCTTTGCTCCCTTAGATGCTTCTGACATTGCTCCCAGTGCTTGCATGGACATACCGTAGGATTTATTCATTTCGGTGAGCGTTTTTGATGCTGATCGCATATTGTCAGCATATTCATTGGTGGCTACAGCAGCGTCGCTAAGATTTGACATTTTACTTGCAGTGTCAGCAAGATTTCTCATACCATCACCCAATCCTTTGAGTAGGTCTGGCCCTATTTTAGCATCTTCCATGACTTTATCCATTTGTGCTGAAACACCTGTAGCAGCTACTGCCGGTACAGCCCTTTTTTGGGGAGGTGTAGCAGCCGGACCATCGTAATCAAGTGCAAGTTCGGGGTAGACTTTCGACCATTCAGGATCAGGGTGTGGTGGTTCAAAAGCGCTCAAGAAGAAAATTACTGCTTCCACAGTCAATCCTACACCGAGCATGATAGAAGAACCTGGTAAATGGAGGATTTTAAACATAGCACCTACAATTACAACTGCCGCCCCTATACCATATACCTTGGGCATGATGGTAGTAAACAATAAGTCCATAAAGCCTCCTTTTTTCTCGCTCATATTTTTGTAGTTTTAGTTTTTAAATTATTAAAAATTAAATGATTGCGTCGATCTTCCGATATAAGACATGGCACATCTAAAGCCAAGTGAAGCTCGAGCCGTATCCTTATGCTCAAACTGTCGTGTTCCCGTTTCAATAAAATAAGCAATATCTTTCCAAGAACCTCCTCTAGTTACTTTTTCCGCTATTCTATCGTCGTAATAAGTCGGATTTAAATCCCACACCAACGGAACAGAAGAGGGATTATAAGCATCTTCACACCATTCGGCAACATTACCTGCCATGTCATAGAGCCCATAATCATTGGCAAAAAAAGTTGCCGTGGGCGCGGCGTAAGAGAATCCGTCATCATAATAGTTTCCGCGACCTGGTTTAAAATTGGCGAGCAAACATCCCTTCATATTTCTTGCGTACGGATTACCCCAAGGGTATTTAACCATGTCTCTTCCTCCTCTAGCCGCATATTCCCATTCTGCCTCAGACGGAAGTCGGAATTCAGGCATCAAGGGTAGGCCCTGCTCTTCTCTGTAGGCATTTAAATAGTTAGTTCTCCACTCACAAAAATATTTTGCCGCATTCCAGTTAACTCCAACAACAGGATAATCATCAAAAGCGGGATGAGACCAATAGTAAGCTACCATAGGGTCTCCCATGTGGTGTGTAAAGTCACTCACCCATACCGTAGTGTCGGGAAGCACTTGTTCTAACGTAACCCCCTCAGGCAACTCTATATCAGAAGCCTCAGCTAAATTTTCGGTCATCTGACGGTATTCGTTATTTGTTATTTCTGTGTCATCCATAAAAAACGCACTGATCGTAATCTGTTTATTGAAATTTATTTGGGTGTGGGCAACATCTTCATCAGCTTGCCCCATGTGAAAGGTACCTGCCCTTACCGCCATCATACCAAAGGGTCTAGTCATTTCCCAACCTTCCCGATCTGGGACACCGTAGACCTCTCCTCGATCGACTGATGCACCGCCACCAGATAACCCTCCTATCAAACCACAACTAGAAAACGTCAACGCTAGTCCCAGTATCTGAAACGTCGGTAATTTCGTATTTTTTTTAATCCTCATAACTAGGTTTCTTAGAACTGCAATCATAATAATAAATTTCAAATGCAATCTTACGCATGATAATTTCAGCCTTAAATATAAACTGAATATAAATTAGTCACCAAAAATTCAATAGTATATATTGAAAACAATGTGCATTTTAGCATATTAGTTTATAAATCTGGGTGTTTTTATCTTTTTTTTTCCTCCAATAACAAAATCTAAGAGATCGTATCTTATATAAATCTCTTGAGAAGTTGCCTTTTTCGCTTGACTGTCTTGAACAACTAAATCTAATGCAAAACCTAATTTTAATCTATTTTTTTCCATCAAACTATAGCCCCCCATGACAACAAAAGCTTCTGACCACCTGTAAGAAGCGCCCAGCCACATTCTGGTGTTATATTGAAAACGGGCTCCTAAGTCAAAGGTCAAGGTATTCAAATCTGTTTTAACAACCAAATTTGGTCTAAGTTCTAACCCCTTTTTTAAGGTCCTGAATGTACCGAACATGATGGTGTAGTTTGTTAAAAACTTATTGGAGAACCCTGATAGACCATAATTGAATTTCGGCTGCGTAAGGTTAGAAATACTTAATCCAACATAACTATTCCACGGTAATAAATACAAGGCACCCACAGCTAAGTTGAATAAAGTTTGTGTCTCATTAGTTTCGATTTTATTTAAGGGATCTCTGGAGTCATTGAAGCGTAACTCATTGAAATTCTGTGATCGAGAAATGATTCCGGGCATTAAACCCAAAATAAGTTCAGATTCATTGAAATCAATTTTATAGGAAAGCGGTAAATTTAGGACCATATTATTAACCGGGCCGATCGTTTCATTCAATAGGGATACACCAATGCCAGAGAACTTCTTGGTGACTGGTACCGACATATTGAACACTAAAGAGGACGGTGCCCCTCCCTTTCCATCAAATGATGTTTTATAACCTGTCCATTGACTTCTCACTTGCAAAATAACATGAGCCATTCGTTCGTTACCTACCCAAGCTGGATTATGTAAGGTCGGATTCATAATACTATAACCCACAAAAAAATCATTTTGGGCCTGAACAGACAGGCTAAGTAGGATGCTTCCCAATATTCCCAAAGCAGTTAAAATAAATCTATCCCTCATTTACTTCTCAAAATTTGTAACTCGTCACAATTTCTTACCGACTTTAAGAATTTTGTTCGATTCTCCATAACATTGACCGAAGCACTTTGTTTTTTATATATTTAATTCGCTTTCTTTATATAAAGTTCGAGTGCCCCTGTCATCGAAGGTGCATTAGGATGCGGGGCTTGAATGTCTAGGAATAATCCCGCATCGGTAACCGCTTTTGCCGTGGTAGGCCCAAAGGCTGCAATTCTTGTATTGTTCTGTTTGAAGTCCGGAAAGTTTTTTAACAATGAGTGAATGCCCGATGGACTAAAAAATGCTATGATATCGTAATTGACGTCTGCTAAATCTGACAAGTCGCTGGCAGCCGTTTCATAAATAATGGCTTCAACATAGGTATACTCGTTCTCTTTCAAGAAGTTGGGTATGTCATTTTTCCTTATACTTGAGCAGGGGAAGATAAACTTTTCGGTTTTGTGCTTCTTTATCAATTCCATCAAATCTTTGGCTGTACGCTGACCAGAGAAAATCTTACGCTTTCTTATGACAATATATTTCTGTAAATAGTTGGCAGTTTGTTCTGAAACACAGAAATATTTCATATCCGCAGGAGTCTCTACTTTCATTGCCGCAGCCAACCTAAAAAAATGATCCACCGCATTTCGGCTGGTAAAGATTACTGCGCTAAAATCTAAAATATTGATTTTTTGCCTTCTGAATTCCTTGACATCAATCGGATTGATCTGAATGAATGGCCTGAAATCAATCTTTAAATTGTACTTTTCAGCAAGTCCAAAATAAGGTGATTTATCCCCCCTTGGTTTGGGTTGAGAAACCAGGATACTGCCGACTTTTGTAATTCTTTTAGGATCCTCCAATTTCTTTTCGTTCTAAACGGTAAATAACAAAAATTATTAAAACTATTTTATGAAATTCAAGGCAAAGTAAAAAATACCCAAAAATTCAGTGCTGCAAAGATATGCAATAATGTGAAATTTTCTAACCTCTTTTGTCAACGACATATAAAAGACTAAATAGATGAAAAACAATATGATTGCACCTAAAAAATAATAATTCCAAAATTCTGTCAGTGCACTTGATTCATAGAATGAAAACCAAAGACGGACATTAACGAAAATCAAAAAAATTAAACAAATTCCCAATGTAAAATTAACGAAAGCGGAAAATTGAAAATGACTCAATGATTTTAATTGATATAAATATCCAAACAAACTTACTACGGTGTATTTAATCAACAACAGCCCCAAAGCATAAAATGAGTAAATGAGCCAATACCTTAAATTCTCTGTCAATGGATAACTTTGGTTGGGCTGGTAATTTTCAAGAAACCAATAGGATATCCCCAAAAAGATGGATAAGGAACTAACCTTGAAGATTAATTTATAACTCCCTTTAAATGTAAAACTGCTATCCAATTCTCGAGAAGGCAAACTGAAGGGATTTTTTATTAAACTAAAAAGAAAAAAAAGGTCGACTCTCTCCATAAGACCGATAATTAACAACAGAACCAGTACCTGCACAATTAAAAAATCATACTGAATCTTCCCTTTTTTCGTACCATTTAAATCTCTGGACAGAGAAGCCGCATTCAGACCGATCAAATATCCCTGTAAATCTTTTATTTCCTGTGTTGCCCTAACTATTAACACAGTCGAATCTTGGTCAATTTCAGCATAGATTTGACCTATTGGAAGGGTGCAAGTATAAACGTCCAAGGCAGTCAATCGATCATTTATCCAAATAGTCATCGGCTGACTGTTTTGAAGCAATAACTCACGAAAGATGAGATCCTTAGGCAAAACCAGGCGCGCAGGAGCATACATGCCTGATATTGAGTCCACAGTATCCCCCACTTGATCCATCAAAACAAACTGATCTGATATATTCTTAGTAATGGCAGAATACCCACCCCCAAAGGCCATCATTGAGCCTAAAATAAATGTCAAAAGAAAGCATGATAAGCATCTCATAGATAAAATGAGTCAGCTAATATTAAATGCATCAGTAAAATGAACCCTGCCATTGGTCAAAATTATTCAAAATCCCTCATTAAGCAAGCCATAAAAACAATAACTGAAGCCTAAATAAATATTCTCAAATTCAATCAAAAAGGATGAGAACCGCATTTGTTAATATCTTTAAGATACAAATGAGAGATTTAAAACACGATCCAATTACTTTTGCTTGATTATAAAAAGTTGTCTGGACTCTACATACATATCCCCTTTTGCCGAAAAGCCTGTAACTATTGCAATTTCCATTTTAGTACACAATTAGATCCCATGGATCGTATGGTTGATGGGCTTGCCAAAGAATTGAGGTTAAGGGGTTCAACTCCCAAAAGCCCTATTGACACGATTTATTTTGGTGGAGGTACCCCGTCCATTTTAACAGAAAAGGCACTCAATATACTAATAGAAACGATCACAACCTATTATAATGTTTCTTCATCCGCTGAAGTCACCTTAGAAGCCAATCCGGATGACATAGATCCTAACAAAGCCAAATTTTGGAAGCGTGCTGGCGTCAATCGATTGAGTATTGGTGTTCAAACTTTTAATGATAAAGTCTTAAAAGTCCTAAATAGATCACACAGCGCAAATCAAGCTCTAAAAAGCATTGATTGGGTGCGCCAAGCTGGGTTTGACAATATCTCTGCCGATCTCATGTTTGCGCTTCCAGAGGCCAGTGATGAGTCATTGAGAGCTGATTTAAAAACCTTATTGAATTTGGATCTTCCGCATCTTTCTATCTACGGACTCATCATAGAGGGAAAAACCGTTTTTAGTAATTGGAAGAGCCAAAAAAAAAGGTCTTTCCCATCCGATCTTGATTACGAAAGAAATTATAGAATTGTTCATGAGGAATTAACGAAATATCAATATGAACATTATGAAATCTCTTCTTTTGCAAGGAATGCGTACTTTTCCCGGCACAATGCTTCTTATTGGCTTCAAAACCCTTATCTAGGGATTGGACCTGGGGCACATTCTTTTGATGGTGATAAGCGAAGTCATAACATCAGCAACAATCAACTGTATTTAAAACAACTGGATACCGACAGGGTCCATCCGGTAGTAGAGGCGCTCTCATTAACGGAAAAAATGAATGAATACATCATGACGCGATTAAGGACTCATTTTGGCCTTGATTTTGAGCAATTTGAAAAAAAATTTCACAGAGATATTAAAAGTGAACATCTTATATTGATTAACCAACTCTGCTCGGAAGGTTTCGCTTTATTAGACTTAAATAAGCTCAAGCTGACTTTTGAAGGATTTCTTATCAGCGATGACATCTGTGCCCGCCTATTTTATCCTACGTCATGACCCCTCTATAAACTCATCTTCTCTTTAAATCGAGCTGCCTGTCGTCGACTTACTTCTACTTTTTCTCCACCCTTCAGCTGAACCAATAATCCCCCATTAAACCACGTTTCAATAGTTTCTATCCAACTGAGGTTAATAATATGCTTTCTGCTCGCTCTAAAAAAGCTTCTTTCATCCAACTTTTCATCTAAGGCATTCAAGCTTTTATGAATCATGGGCTTAACATTGTTGAAGTATACTTTGATATAGTTTCCATCAGATTCAAAAAGACGAATTTCCTTCAAGCTTATAAACCAACATCTGTCACCATCCTTGACGAAAACTTGGTCATTCATCCCTAATTGTTGCTTGATTTCACTCAACCCTTCTTGTGCTCGCTCGGCTAAAGCGCTTGCCTGGACTGCCAAAACCTTGGTTATGGTATCTTTTAAACGTTCTTCTTGGATCGGTTTTAGTAGATAGTCTAGCGCATTTACATCAAAAGCTTTTATAGCAAACTCATCATAAGCAGTAGTAAATATAACTTTTGGTACTTTTTCAAGCTCTTCAAGTAACTCAAACCCCGTTTTTCCAGGCATTTGAATATCTAAGAATATTAATTCGGGATCTAACTGTATGATCTTTTCTAACGCTTCATCCGCATTTACTGCCTGATCTACAATTTCAATCTCAGGATAATTTTCCAATAAGTTATTTAGCTCTTTTCTGGCCAGTCGTTCATCGTCAATAATTATTGCTCTCATAAAGGTTCAGGGATAATAATTTGTGTAAGGACCGTGTGATCACTTAGGTTAACAATTTTAAGCGACGCTTGATCACCATAAATTAATTTCAATCTTTTTTCTGTGTTTAACAAACCATAGCCACTTTTTTTTTTTTTTGCCGTGAATTTTCCGCTATTTCTAATTTGAATCTGTAACCCTTCCGCAACTCTTTGGGTAATCAATTCAAGTTTACCCCCTTTTTTAAGTTTAGAAATCCCATGCTTAATCCCATTCTCCACAAGAGTTTGCAGCATCAACGGGGGCACGCGAAAAAAATTTGAATGTTCATCAATCTCATAACTGATTTCTATTCGTTCTTCGTATCTAATGGCTTCTAATGATAAATAATCCTTTACGGTAGCCAACTCTTCGCTGAAAGCGATGGTTTCTTGAGGTTGGGCCTTCAAAACATTTCGGAGAATATTGGATAGTTGTGTGATGGCTTTTTTAGATTTTAAGGGGTCTTCCTGGATCAAAGCTCGAATACTGTTAAGGGCATTAAAAATGAAATGGGGATTGAGCTGAGATTTTAAATTATTTAATTCAATCTCTTTTATAGCAGCTTCATACTTCAATGATCTATTGTATCTTTCAAAATAAAGAAACGAGAGGTAAATCAAAGACCAAATCCCAAATAAACCCATAGATTGTAGCATGCTTGCCAAAACATAGAGTATATTAAACTCTTGGATTCCATTCAAATTCCCTGACAAATACGAAATAAGAATTATAAATAAATAATGAGCGAGCGAAAAAACTACCATCGCAATCGTGATCCTTGGAATCAAGGCTACCCATTTGACATCGATCCAATTATTTCGAATGATATAATTTCTAAATAAGTGGGTCACACCTACCATAAAAACCACTTGCAGTACCTGACCCGAAAAAAAAGAAAGTGTAATTTGAAATTCTACACTATATAGAAAGAGTTGAATGACCCCATATAGAGACCAACCTATTATTTGAAATATCCAATAAAGCTGCCGCTTACTCACGCTTTAAAGTTAACTCATTCTTTAAATAAGTAGCGGTATGACTGTTCTTACACTTCGTCAATGCCTCAGGGGTCCCTGTTATTAAAATATGCCCCCCTTTATTTCCTCCTTCAGGTCCTAAATCTATGACTTCGTCAGCTACCTTAATAATGTCCATATTGTGTTCAACAATCAAAACAGTATTTCCCTTATCTACCAATCGATTAAGCACATCTAATAAATGACCTATATCTTGAAAGTGCAACCCCGTCGTTGGCTCATCTAAAATATAAAGTGTCTTACCCGTATCTTTTTTTGACAACTCAGTGGCCAACTTGACCCGCTGTGCCTCACCTCCCGAAAGGGTCGTTGCATGCTGTCCTAAGGTGATGTAGCCCAACCCTACTTGATCCAACATTTCGATCTTTTTTAATATTTTTGGCTGACTTTGAAAAAAAGTTACCGCCTCCTCTACGGTCATATCTAGCATATCAGCAATAGATTTACCTCTAAAACGAACCTCCAAGGTCTCCCTATTATACCTTTTCCCCTTGCACGTCTCACAAGCGACCAAGACATCTGGAAGAAAATCCATTTCAATAACCCTCATACCGCCCCCTTGACAAGTTTCGCATCTTCCCCCTTTTACATTAAAGGAAAATCTACCGGGCTTATATCCTCTGATTTTAGCTTCAGGTAATTCGCAAAACAAAGCCCTGATATCCGTGAAAACACTAGTATAGGTCGCTGGATTGGACCTGGGTGTACGACCGATAGGTGATTGATCTACTTCGATTACCTTGTCTAAGTGATCCATCCCTTTTATGGATGCATAGGGTAAAGGTTCTTTTCTTGACTTATAAAAATATTTTCTTAATATCGGATAGAGGGTTTCATGAATCAAGCTTGATTTACCGCTTCCCGAAACGCCAGTAATACAAATCATCTTACCCAAACTCAATTTCAACGTGATATTTTTAAGATTATGTCCGCAAGCCCCTTTCAAAATAATTTGGTCTCCCGTACCCTTTCGACGTATTTTAGGTACTTCAATGCGAAGTTTATCATTTAAATAATTTGCCGTTTTCGTATTCTTTTTCAAAAATTCTATTGGTGGTGCGGCAGCCACAATTTGTCCTCCAAATCTGCCTGCACCTGGCCCTACATCTACGATGAAATCAGATTCCAACATCATTTCCTTGTCATGCTCAACTACGATCACCGTATTTCCCAAATCCCTGAGTTCTTGCAGCGCTTTAATGAGTTTTGTATTATCTCTTTGATGAAGTCCGATACTTGGCTCATCTAAAATATACAAAACGCTGACCAACTGAGTCCCTATTTGGGTTGCCAAACGAATGCGCTGAGCTTCTCCTCCTGACAAAGTCCTCAAAGGACGATTTAAATCCAAATAATCTAAACCTACATTCAACATAAACCCAATCCGCTTTCGGATCTCTTTTAAAATCTCCTTGGCTATGATATTTTGTCGTTCATCTAATTTTGATTCCACATTTTTGAACCACTCATCTAGCTCGTTGATGTGCATCATTGAGAGTTCTCCAATGTGCTTGTCTGCTATTTTAAAATGTAAAGATTCTTTTTTCAAGCGAAAGCCCTGACACGTATCACAGGTCTTGATATCCGTAAAATCTCGTACCCATTGACGCGTTTTTTCCGACCCTTCTTCTCGCTGTTTGTTCAAGAAATTGATGATCCCTTCAAAAGTAGTCGTCCAATCCGTCCCGGGATATTTAACAGAACTTACTTTAATAGATTCGGGTTCTCCGTAAAGTAAAACATCCAATATCGGTCGAGGTATGTCTTTAATTGGAGTCGTGATGTTTATTTTATTTTTTTTAAGAATCGCTTCTATCTTCTTAAAAATCCAAATGTCTCTGTACATACCCAAAGGCAAGATTCCTCCCCTACTGATACTCAATGAGGGATTGGGAAGGATCGCGGTTTCTGTAATCTCCTCTATAACTCCCAAACCATGACATTGATCGCAGGCACCATAAGGAGAATTAAAAGAAAAAGTATTAGGAGCAGGTTCATCATAGGCCAAACCGGTCTCTGGATCCATTAAGTTTTTTGAGAAATAAGATAGTTCTTCGGTCTCTGCTAAGGTCATCATGACTCCATTGCCTTGCTTCAAAGCCGTTCCAATAGAATCGTTGACTCGTTTTTGATCTTTTTCATCAATGGCCATGCGATCAATCACAATTTCAATGTCATGAGTTTTGTATCGATCTACTTGCATCTTGGGCGTCAAATCTAAAATAGTGCCGTTGACGCGGACTTTGGAATAGCCCATTTTTCTAACCTGTTCGAAAAGCTCTCGATAATGACCTTTTCTTCCTTTAACAACCGGTGCCAACAAGGTAAGTCGCTCCCCCTGGAAATGGTGATACAATTGATCCAGAATTTGGGATTCCGACTGCTTAATCATAAGTTTACCCGTAACATGGGAATAGGCTTTTCCGGCTCTTGCAAATAACAATCGCAAGAAATCATATACTTCGGTCGTGGTGCCAACAGTAGATCTCGGGTTTCGAGAGGTGGTTTTTTGCTCAATGGCAATCACTGGACTTAATCCATTGATTTTATCAACATCTGGGCGTTCCATGTTGCCAATAAAGGACCGTGCATAAGCGGAAAAGCTTTCCATGTACCGGCGCTGACCTTCGGCATAAAGGGTATCGAAAGCTAGGGAAGATTTTCCACTCCCACTGATTCCCGTGATGACGATCAATTTATTTCGTGGCAGGGTCAAATGGATGTCTTTTAAATTGTGCTCGCCCGCTCCAATTATTTCTATGACCCCATCCTCAATTTGTTCTTGTTCAATCAATTTTTTAGTCGCCATAAATTATTTGATAATATTAAGGCGCAAAATTAACGATTAAGTAGATCTAAAACTAAAAATTAGGAGGAAGCAAATACTCATGCTGAAAGTAAGCAATCACCACTCGGACTTCTGTCGTTTGCAAATCCAAATAGCTACCAATAAAAAATTAATTCCACTTTAATTTCCTGAATTTTTCCCCTTTGTTTAGATGCACATAAGCCCTAATTATATCCTCCTCATTATTTATTTTTTAAAAATATCACTCAATGCCCCTTCAAGAGTTGGGTAATCCGACTCGAATCCCTGCTCAATGATTTTCATCCCACTTACCTGATTTCCACCTAAAATAATTTTTGACATATTCCCAAAAATAATTTTAAGAAAAAACTCCGGTATATTCGGTAAAAATAATGGCCTTTTCAATTGCTTTGCAATGGCTTGGGTGAGTAAAGCATTGGTCGTATTTTGTGTGACCGCGTTATAAATACCCAGCACCTGACGCTCAACTACAAAAACGAACATCTTTACCAAGTCATCTAAATGAATCCAGCTCATACTTTGGCTACCTGACCCGATAGGCGCACCAACCCCCCACAAGATGGGAAAGGTGAGTTTAGGTAGTGCTCCTCCGGCTTTAGACAAAACAATTCCAATTCTGAGTAAGCTTACTCCTATCCCTAACGTCTCAAATTGATTCACTTTTTGCTCCCATTTATATACGAATTGTCCAATGAAGTCATCGCCAGCAGGGGTGTTTTCAAAACATTCCTCCTTCTGAGTATCACTCCCATAATAGCCAATGGCCGAAGCAGAAATAATCCTTGTGGGTCGCGTTTTTAATTTTACAACCTGATCATAAAGAAGTTGAGCCGCATCTATGCGGCTCACAATAAGGTTTTGTTTTTGCTTTTCAGTCCATCTCTTATTTGCGATTCCTTCTCCCGATAGATGAATAATCACATCGACCTTCAAAGCATGTGGATCAATATATCCTCTGGGGATGTCCCATTTGAAAGAAGGGTAAGGCGTATGTTTAGATGGATATCGACTCAAATGAGAAACTTGGTGGCCTTTTTTACTCAGCGCTGCGCTTAATGCTTGACCTATCATACCTGATCCACCAGTTATCAATATCTTTGTCCCCATGAGGTTTTATCGTTTGATTTATTTTAAGTTTAAACACACAATACAGGTCGTATTGTTCAGTTCCTTTCCTTTTTTTTCCATTGGTCAAGATTATGACACTAAATTAACCCTTCTTAATCTCTCCATCAACTCCATTTTCTATACCGGGTACCAAACCGAATTTGATTTTGAGCCTGAAGCAGTCAAACTCGGATTTTGGAAATACACGAAGCATTTTGGACAACTCATCAATAAGGGGACCTATTATGTGATTAAAATCCCTGCCCTCAAAGACGGTGGGAACATGGATCTCCACCTTTTTTTGACCCTCTCCGGGAAAAAACACACCCAAATGCACCTAGCACTGGATACGGCCCATATTCCCGAACAAAGCCTTGCCCTTTATCAAAAGCAAACCAAATATTTAATTCTCGCCTTCAAAAAAGAATTTTATTGGGGACAATACCAAAAAATCATTGATGCTAAAACAGCAGAAGCCTATAAGCTTTCAAAAAGATACCGACAAATTTCAAAAAATAGCCCCAATACCAAGGAAGCCAACACAACATTGGAACATCTTTTAGCCATTAATCATGAGATCGAAAAATTAAAAAAATTACAATTGATATTGTAATTAATAACCCGTTGCGCTCCACTCATGCTAGTATGATCTTTCGGATGAAAGTTCATAAAAATTAAATATTTCAAAACAGTCATTTATTATTTAATTCTCTCCGTTTCTTTTAATTTTGGTTTCTTCATAAATCAACCTAAATATTGAATGAAAAATATCTTAATTGCTTTAATTATACTCATTGTTAATAGCTGCCCGTTCGAACAAAATAACGAAGTTGATGTATGTACAACATTTGATGAATTAGATGCCAAAATAGTGGCTTTAATGAATGGAATTCAATTAAAGCATAAAAGCGATCGCCCTTTTCTTGATGCATTTAATATGGAACAGATCTATTGGATTCAATATAGAGATCGTCGATTACGTGCCATATATCCCAAAAAATGGGATCAGCATTATCGGAAAAATAATGGGAAAGAAGTCTTCAACCCCTGCAAGTGCCGAGAATTATTACGCCTGTCGGAGCGTCGAATAAAAGACTTGCAAATGTATCTGATTGGCGGCCCTGCGGATCAGCAAGATTGTCCAAGCAAACTCAATGAATAAAAAAAGAATACTTAGAATATCTTTTTTAACTCATTTTCTATTAAAAGGCGTATTTTACACCCAGGCTTATCTCAGTTCCTGGTGACAATTGATTGAAAATTTGATCTTGTGCCTGGTAAGCCTCAAAGAAATCTTCTCGTTGGTCATTGAGGATGTTGTTCACGCTAAAATTAATGGTTGTCTGTTCTTTTTTACCTAGCGACTTATTTAAATTAAAGTTCAAACTATGAAATGGCTGCGAATAGATATCCGGAAAGAATCCTTCTCCTACCACAGTTAAGGTCTTACCTTTTACATTGTAAAAGAGTCCCGCATCAAGTCGCCTATCTGTATTGTTGTATTGTAAACCAACATTAATAACAAAAGGAGCTTGGCCTACCATCACACGTGTATCTTGAATCGTTTCCCCTGATTTTTGATAGACCCGTCTTGAATCATATTCCATAGGGGTCATCTCTATACGCGAATCCACCAAGGTCAAATTGCCATAAACGCTAAAATCTGAAAGCGAGGGAGCTACAAAGTTCAAAGCCTTACGGAATTCTAATTCGGCACCAAGCAACTGTCCCTCACCCACATTTCGGGGCTGAAATTCATTCCCTGTTTGGGAATTTGCGATACGAACCAATTCAATGGGGTCATCAAAAGTTTTATAAAATGCACTGACCGAAAACAATTGGCCCCTGTTGAGAAAGAGTTCCCATCTCAAATCAAGGTTATTAATATGGGTCTCTTTAAGGTTCCCATCCCACACCACATTTCCATTCTCATCGTTGTATTTAAAAAAGGAACCATTAAAAATCCGATTACTTACAGGATCCAAAATCTGGGCATACGACAGCTCTTTAAACGAAGGTCTTGCAATCGTTTTGGAAAAAGAAAATCGGATATTTTGATCATCCGTTAAGCCATAAATGGCATTGAGAGATGGGAAAAAATCGGTAGAATTAAGTACTTTATCGTTCTCAAGTAAATAAGCTCCCTCCACTTCGCCTGATTTAATTTGTTGGGTGAGCGACTCAATGGCTCCCGCATCGGTCGCATTCCCCAATTGACTGGCTGCCGTTTGATTCATGCCCGAGTATCGCTGTTCAAATCGCTCCATTCTTAAACCTACAATGGTCTTAAGCCCTTCGGTAATCGACACTTCTGCAGAGGCATAAGCTGCGAAGTTCGTGTTGCTTGACGCATACGCATTGGAATTGGGATTGATGCCTCCATCTCGTTGATAATAGATTTTATTGCCTAAGCCATCCTCAGAGGATCCGTATAAATTGACCTCCGAAATGATGTCATCGAAACTGGCATTGTCTTCCCATCGGGTGGATGCCTGAATACCCGTAATATTGAATGCTTGAATAGCATAATTTCGTGTTTTTAAAACATAACTGGTCCCCACACGATATTTGGCTTCTCTATCCAACAGCATCCCAGTATTTAATAGATCTACTTTACCGACCACATTGCGTTCATCGAGAAATCGCCACCTCCTTGAGGGTGATCCCGCAGCTCCAGGATTGATTCGGTTGACGCCTGTGTCATCAGAAAAAGCGGCCCGTCTAATGTCGGGGTCTGTCATGTTTGAGAAGGTAGGAGATAGCTTCCAATCCAGTTTCCACTGGGTATCTCCAAAATAATGTGTGCCATTCAGTAAGATATTGGTCAAACTTCTTTGACCATATTCTAAATTATCATTAAAAGCAGTATAGTCTGAGATCAATCGCGGTGTAAAATCATCGGCTGTAGGATCCGAAACGGTATTAATTTTAGCCGTCTTCTTTTCCCCATTTTGAAGACCCAAAACAGAAAGTTTGTATTTTGCGTTTTGCGTTTTGTATGCGATGCCGACCAATCCCGATATTAAGGTATTTTCGGTAGTATAAGCCCCCGACCTTAGGGTTGCCGCACCCATTTCATACGCCTCTGAGGCATCTCTTTTTTGATACTCTCCAAACAACACATCCTGATAAAAGTCATTGTCTCTTTTGTAATTGGCTGATATAATGTAACCCACAGAATTATCATTGGCCAATTTCTTTTGATTTCCCAATGATAAACCTAGGCTGTAATTCATAAAATTGGTTACTTCTTGGGCCGATAATTGTTGAGAAAACAGTTTACTAGTACTATACAGTTCTGTTGCTTCGTTGACGAAGGGGGTCGGTAAATCGGCATTATCTATCTGGCTAGGAAGGCCCCTAGCATTTGAGTCAAAACCTAACCATTCGGTAGCACTTCCCTGGTGGGTTAATGCCTCCGTTTTAAAGTGCATGGAGGGATTGTAAGTAATCCCCAAGGATACATTGAAAACCTTATCTTCTGGGAAATCCTTGGTTTCGATATTAACCAATCCTCCCGTAAAATCGGCAGGCTTATCGGCTGAAGCCGTTTTGAGAATCATCATGTTATTCAGCAGCGTGGTAGGGAAAATATCAATTTGCAAACTATTGCGATCAGGATCTAAACCAGGGATATCTACCCCATTCAATGTGGTTTTGGTATATCGATCACCCAATCCACGAACATATACATATTTTCCGCCTTCTACGCTGACCCCAGTAACCCGTTTAATCGCACCTGCAGCATTGGAATCCCCTATCTTCCGAAAACTTGCAGATGAAATTCCATCCATCATATTAGGTGATTTTCGCTTTACCGTGATCAGGGCTGCCTCGGTAGACTTTGCCACTTGAGCGGTAACCACTACAGCTTCCAACTCTTCCACATCAGGATACAGTCTGATTTGTTCAATGACCGTTGCTTCTCCAGATTTGACCTCTATCCCCGTGATGATTGTCGTTTCTAACGAAACAAAACTTGCCTGAAGATCATGCCTTCCAGGAGGGGCTGAGAAAGAAAAGTTTCCGTCAAAATCCGTAATGGCTCCCGTGGTCGTGCCGGCGATGATGACCGTCACAGAGAAAAGTGGCTCACCGGTTTCTTCTTCGATCACTGTACCTCTAATGGTCCCTTGCTGTGCGAAAATCAGTGTACTCCACAGAATAGATAAACTCGCTATAAAAAAAATCTTCATGCTACTTTTTTTTTAAAAAATGATGTCATCCTTAAGAATAACTCCACCAGGGGTTAAGCATTTATATTACTGCAAATGTGGGGATTCAATAGATGATAAAATCCTGTTTACCATGAGTTAACATTAACTTAACAATAGCGCCTATTTAATTAATAATTGGATAATATAAGTAGTGGTTTTAGATAATATTACACCTCAAGACCTATCCATCGACCCTAAGCCCCCTGTTTTTCTTTGATTGATCTCTTTGTCAAAACGGTTAAACATACTAGCCAAAAAATGCCCGCATGAGACGTTGCTTACACTGACTAGCAAACGGTCTCATCGGTAAACGTTACGGCTTCAATCAAAGATCAAAAGCTCATTCCCAATGCCGCTCCCATTTTTAACAAAAAAAGACCGTTGGAAATACCAACGGTCTTTTTATTTCATTGAGTCTTTTGCTTATTAAAGTCCTATAGTGGTTAGGGCTCCAGATAATCCTGCCCAAGTCCAAGTATCAAAAACAGACTTCGCAGGACCTTTGGTTCTTGCACCAGCAGCTACTTCAGAAGTAATTGCAGCAGCATCTGCACCCAATACCGTTGCTAAAGCATCTCCTTCATTCAAAGTGGTTTCCCATCCTGAAGAAACGCCAGCTCCATCACCTCCAAAGGATTCAATAGCCGTCCCAGCATATTCTCCCCATCCATAAATGTATAAGTCAACTAAGGCTGCATTGGTAGCGCCATCCCAATCTACGACATGATCTGCATCAGCACCTACATATACCACGCCATTGCTGAAGGTATGAAAGCCGTCCACTCCATTGACTTTAGCGGTGCCTTCAGGCCCATCTAACTCAAAGGCTGAACCTCCTTGTGGCGTTACAATTACGTAATCCGAACAAGTTCCTTGCCAATCCTGATCGGTGTCTAACCCATCGTCATTTGAATTCCAAATCAAAACTTTAGAAACATTTACCGTTCCTCCAAACCACTCAATTCCATCATCTGCATTGGCAACCACTTCAACGCCCTCAATGCTCGTTGCTGAACCAACACCTCCTAAAGTCAGACCATTGATCTCATTACCTTCACCGATGTTTGAGCCCCCGTGACGAATTGAAATATAGCTGATCGTACCTGAATTATCGGCCGCATCTGTGCCCCCGTACAAGCCATTGATATCGGATGTTGGTATGCCTTCAATATTAGATTCGGACGCGTCATCCCCTAATGAAGCCGGTGCATTCCCTAATATAATGACCCCTCCCCAAAGACCTCCAGCATCTGAGGGCATGTTGGGTGAAAGTATTTCACCTGGTTGAATTTCATCTGCGACTGCGGTAAAGATGATGGGTGAAGTAGACGTACCCTGAGCGTTTAAGGTAGCTCCTCTTGCTACTACTAACGCCGTTGCATTGGCTCCTGTTCCATATTGGCCTTTGATAATTGTCCCCGCCTCGATGGTAAGTGTCACTCCCGAAATCACGGCTATTCTGCCTCCTAATATGTATACGGAATCAGCAGACCATATAGCATCCGCAATAATATTTCCCGAAATCAACACTTCAACGCCTTCGGTTACCGTTACCGTATCTGTCTCTATTTCTGTAACTGTATCTGTTACAGTTACGGTTTCTGTTACCGTTAATGTTTCTGTATCATCATCACATGCCAAAAAGAAAAGCATGGACGAGAATGTAAGGATTGTAATGAAATTTTTCATTTATAGTCTGTTTTCTGTTAAATTTTATGATTTATGAGCGCTTTATTGCACGCATTTATAAATACAAAAATGCGTGTCAAGTATTAACTCCAAGGCGTTTGAGTGTTACCTTTTCGTTAAACTCTTCGGCAACATGTTAAGTCATTGTTAAACCGATGAATCCCCGAGGAGGGGCGACTGTTCTTATTTGGAAATCTGGACTTTAGAAAGGATGCTTTTAATGATGTCATGGGTCGTGATACCGTCAGCTTCGGCTTCATAATTCAATAAAATTCGATGATTCATCACATCATCAGCAACCTCCTTGATATCTTCTGGCAATACAAAATCTCTCTGATCAAAAAAAGCAATCGCTTTGGCGGCAAGATTCAAGTTGATTGATGCTCTTGGAGAAGCTCCAAATTGAATGTAGTGAGCCATATCATCTAATTGATAGGTTTGAGGATCTCTCGTGGCCAAAACCAATTCTACGATATACTTTTCTAAAGATTCTGATAAACTCACCGCATTGATTTCTTCTTGAATGGCAAAAATATCCTGCTTAGAGAGAATGGTCTTCAATTCAGGTTTAAAAGACATATTGGACATTCTGCGCATGACCTCTAATTCTTCTTCTTTTGACGGATACTTGACATGGACCTTCATCATAAATCGATCAACCTGTGCTTCTGGTAAAGGGTACGTTCCTTCTTGATCTACGGGATTTTGTGTCGCCATCACCAAGAAAGGACGGTCTAGTGAATACGTTTCTTCCCCAATGGTGACTTGTTTTTCCTGCATGGATTCCAGAAGCGCTGATTGTACTTTTGCTGGAGATCTATTGACTTCATCCGCTAATATCATATTGGAAAAAATAGGCCCTTTTTTGACTTCAAAAGCCGCTTTCTTTTGATTGTAAATCATCGTTCCTACTAAATCTGCAGGTAAAAGGTCAGGCGTAAATTGAATCCTCTTGAAGTCAAGTTGTAATACCCTAGCCAAGGTATTTACCGTCAGAGTCTTGGCGATCCCCGGGACGCCCTCTAATAAAATGTGATTTTGCGTGAAAAGACCAATGAGCAAGCGGTTCACCATGTGCTTCTGCCCAACGACTACTTTGCCTACCTCTTCAATAACCTGAATAATTTTATGCTGATGTTCCTTTTTTAGGTCTTGATTTGTCTTTTCCGTATCCATGTTATTCTTGATTCATTTGGCAGCAAAAATAGGAATCCTTTTAATAACAAAAAACCCTTTTTCTTCTTGCCGAGCATTTTATATGTTAAATGAGGTTAAATGATTGCCCTTTGAAGTCCCTAACATCTGATTTTACTCCATTTTTAATTTTAAAAATGAGTGTTTTGCGGAACCCTTTATTTGATTTTTCGCAGCTCCGTCAACACCTGTTTCATAACATAGAACATTTCGGTAGCAATTTGAAAACATCGCTCATCGTAGGCAGTGCGCTCATGATCCGTGCCGTCAGCCGATTTGGGGTCCTTGTACAACAACTTCACTCTCAAATCAGCACCAAAAATAACTGGGCATGCCCCATCGGCCTCCGAGCATGTCATCACGGCACAAAAATCCTTTTTGGGGTTTTCTAAATGATCGTATTTCTTTGAAAAACTGACCAAATACAAGCTACCAAGATCACTTGAGACTTTACATTTGGGATTTGCTCCAATTCCTACCTCTACAGCAAATCCAGCCCGCTGCAATGCGGCTACCGATCGCGGATTAAAAGCCGTCTCTTCGGTTCCTCCGCTGTAAGCCTTCACCAAGTCAATTTCATAATAAGCGGCCGCCATTTGTAACCATATTTGGCCTAAATGACTTCTTCTTGAATTGTGTGTACAAATAAAATTCAAAGCCGCAGTTTCTCCCCGCGATATCTTATTAAAAATATAACGGGACAAAAGTTCCAATTGTTGAATTCGTTTGGGTTCTAAATCTGATTCACTTTTTGATACTGCTAAGATGTAAGCGTTTAAACTCATAATAATGCTTTTAAATCCGCTAATTTATCTTTTAAATCGAATTAGTGTTGAAATGTACGGGATTATTTTTTTTAATAATTATGTTCAATAAGAATTGAGAAGAACACCACCAATGGCTGTGCCCTCTGGATAACATGCACCCCTTCAGTGAACAGTGACTCCCTTGAGGACTTTCACACAAAAGATCCTCTGAAAGCCTTCACTCAATCTTACACGCAAACAGGAACTCATTAGACATAGGCCTTGTGAAGGGCTTCGATCCAAGCTTTGGCCATCAGAGCAGATCCCGCCAATGAAGGGTGAACGCCATCGGGACACCAATAGGCCACGCCTTGATCCGCCACTGCCGCATCAAAAATTTGTTGATATGGAATGAAGACTGCACCAATTTGCCTAGCGATGTCTGCGGCCGCCTTTTGATACGCTCTAAAAGTGGGTATCCATGCCTCGGTATCAATAGAGCCGTTCCACCGAGCACGACAAAAGGCTCTCCAATAATAAGCTTGATCTTTGGGGAAGTTGGATTGGGTTCTTTCTCAGCAATTTCAAAAAGTCTTTTTCATAAGTCTCCACCGTCCCCTCGTAACCATGGGTCAAGGTATGCCAAAAATCATTGACCCCAATATGTATACTCAATACATCCGGTTGGAGGTCCAAACAATCTTTTTCCCATCGATCTGAAAGCTGAAAAACCTTATCTCCACTGACCCCACGATTGTAGGTATGCCAATCTGTTGTCGGGTAATCTATCAACAAATTTGATGCCGCCAAGAGGGCATAGCCATTGCCCATGCCCTTTAGAAAATCATTGGATTGAATACTTGATCGATCCCTGTTTGCATCGGTAATAGAATCTCCTTGAAATAATATCCTTAAGCGGTCCGGAATCTGAGCTTGTTTTGGGGGCGTAGATGCACAAGCAGGTAAGATCATTCCCGCCGCAGACAATACCGCAGTTTGCTTAAAAAAAGATCTTCGAGATGCAGAGGTACTCATATATAGGGGTTTTAAAATGAAAAAATTATATTATAACTTTAATTTACTTTAATAATTTGTTTTGTAAAGTATAAACCCGTTAATTATTGTGAATCCATACCAAATTTCTAGTGAAGATCAAAGGAAATATGTGCATCTCAAAGTGACTGAACTGGCCCGTTCGATGGATTTTTATGTTGATCTCTTGGGATTTAAAATAAGCCTGGCCTATGAAGAAGGCACCGCGGCCTACCTCTCAGCAGGAGGCCATCATTATTTGTTGGCTTTGGATCACTTGGTTTGCTCAGCATTTACCGCAATCCGAAGCTCAGGGTACGGGTATTTTTCATTCCCTCTATCCAATATCCAACCCGAAAAGATTTAGCTACCGTTTACCTGAATCTCAAAACAGCCGCCTACCCGCTTGTTGATGCGGTCGACCTTGGGGTTTCAGAAATTATCTATTTGGAAGATCCAGATGGAAACAGCTTGGAAGTTGTGTTGGGATCGCCCCAAAACCGAATGGCCCAAGAAGCCCAATGGTGACTTTGAAATGTCATCGCGACCTTTAGATCTGGAAGGTTTGTTATTAATGTTGTAGTTGGGAGCCGTGAAAGCAGTATTCACATATGACATTCATTCAAAACCTTATCCATTTAAAAATGCTTTGTTGATTACTCGATCGTGACCCTCAAATACGATCCTTTTGGTTTGTATCGTGTTTGAAGCCAAGGCCCGCTGTAATTGTTGCTGAACTTCTGCGCGCGGATCCAATAAATAAGTGGCTCCCTCCTTTTGAAGCACGGTCTTGACCAATGTATTGAAATTGATATGAATAAAATCTTTTGCTTTTTGATCATAATTATTTTGGGCAAATAATTCGGTCTCTCGACCTATGCGCAGGTGCCCATCTTCAAATACCCTTAGATTGACCGGGTGCTTAAAAGAACGGACATACAGTAGATAAAAATCAAGCAAGGGAAAAGTAGACCCCGCATCCTCTGCAGCATACTTGCTTAAATCCTCCTTCCCTATTTTTATTTTGTCAAGGCTCAGACCAAATTCTCGTAACCGGATGATGAGCTTGATCCAAACCAATTCGGTAAAACTGAACTTACTCCAACCCTTCCCTTTGGCTCGGCGATCCGTGATCACGCCTGTTTGATGCCAGTGATGCAGGACCCTCGGCGTCACTGAAGGTTCGGAAAGACTGTATTGCTTGTGGTTCAACTTTGTTTTGAATTCCAGATTCAAATTCAAAAAACAACCCAAAAAATTTACTTGAAACCAGTCGTATTGCATTGCTTTGTTAATTATTACATAAATGTAATAATTATTTTCCGCTTATTGAAATTTCAAACTATTAATCTTTGATTTCGAACCGTGCTCCCCAATAAATATTCCCAATCCATTCATTTATCAAGGAAACATCTTCCCCTTAACTTTTACTAGTTAACATGAAAACAATGAGCCTTAATTTCAATTAAATTTTTAACCCATAAAATAAATCAATCATGAAAAAACTCATCTATCTCGTGAGCTTGGTAATTACCCATACTTTAATTGCTCAAATTGTGGTCCTGCATCCTGTAAAAGTACCGGCCGCGCAGATCAATCATTTTGAAAACATAGAACTCAACTATTCAAAAAAAATAGCTCAACATGCGGTCAACAATGGAAATTTAGAATTTTGGGCCTTGATGAAAGCTTTTAATCCAGGAGCTGACGACTACAACTATCTATGGGTCAATGTCTACAAAGACATTGAAAATGCAGTAGGTCAAGCCCCCTGGTGGGACCATGCCCAAGCGGTGGTAGGTGTCGAAACGAGCATCTTGTACGAGGGCTTTTCTGATTTGAAAACGGATCGGCGTTATTATTATGCCATGAATCAAGAGATCGCAGCCATTGCCCCGGCCCAATACGTCATCTTTAATTTCGCTTCTCCCGAAAATTTGAACTTAATTTTGGAACAAACCAAAAATATCGTAATCCCCCATTTTAAAAAGAACATGGCCGCCTCAGGCATGGTGGGATGGGGATTGGGATTGAAAGTAACCCCCCAAGGCACAGATTATGCCAGCATGATGACTTACGATGCCTACGACAACTTGGAAAACGTAATGAAACATCTCTCAGGGGGCGCCGCCCTAAGCGGTTTACCACAAAACAAATTGGAACCCATTCAATGGTCCATGCGACCTGTGATGCAAGTGATGGGAGCGACCACTCCTAAACCCTAAATATAAATTTTCAACCCCTCTGGGCAGCACCAGAGGGTTTTAATTCCTTTACTCATCAAAATGAAGCTTCATTTTGAAACTTTATGAAAAACAAACCACCCACACATGGGTACGTCAAGCTTTTTACCCTAGGAAAAACATTTACTTGGGGTGATTTATTTGATCGAATTAAGAAATACTTTATTGAATTTATAGGTATTTTCATCGTCATTACCTTTTCTTTCTATGTAGAAAGCAAAGGGGAAGCATATGAGACCCGCATGACCTATGCCGACTTGTTGAAAGACATCGTCCAAGAACTCCATGCCGTACAGCAATATACCGACCAATACCTCATTCATAATGAGCAAATCAAACAAATTTATCGTCAGCAATTGCGTCGTTGGGATGTGGACCAAGACCCCCTATTTATTTTAGCCCCCGAGGATTCACTCTATGACCCTAAACACGCCATCCCCATGGCTACTTACGCTGAGATTACTGCTTTTGACGAACCTCAACTGCTTTTTACTCTTTTTGAACAGGGGGATTTAGATTTCAAATTGGTCTCCAAGGCCACGCAAATTATAGAGGAGTTAGATCAGGGTCGTTTGATCGATCAATTGCTTCTCCTCAATCAGCAGGAAAGATTATTGGTGCGGATTTCAAGCAACGCATCAAAAACCAATGGACCCAAGATTTGGGTATCCTTACTTTAAAGGATTCCGCTTTTTGGATTAAAAATAGAAAATACATTCAAAACGATCATTATTTACGACACAATCTCAGTGAGCGGGTCGCCCTATGGGACACATTCGGTTCCCTCCTTGAGGCCTATCAAAATGAGCTTACCCTCGATATTGCCCGCTTGGACCGCATTAATCATGGGTTTATGAAAGAGCGGTATTTTATTTATTGGCGGTACAAGTAATCGCGCTTGAGCTGCGCGCAGCTGCATCAGAAGCCATTATGCGGCTGGCCCTTAGTGCAGGTTGGCCTAAGAAAAAATCATGAAACCTTCGAATTTCATGCCAAAGCCTTTAAATTTGCGATTTAATAATGAATACTCCATGAACATTAAACTAAAAAGGATCTTTCTCATCCTCTCCCTTGGCATCCTTGTCATTTACTTCCCTGCCGTCAGTCAAGAGATCCCAGATATTGATAAATTATCGGATGATCAACTCAAATCCTTCATTCAAAAAGCAGAGGAAGGCGGTTATACTGAAGATCAACTGCTCTTGGGCGCCAAGGCCCGTGGTATGTCTGATGCCCAAATCAGTAAGTTCAGAGCACGCATCAACAAAATAAAAGCAGGGGGCGCTGATAAAAAAGGACAAAACAATGAAGGTGCGCGACTCTAGAATGCGCCAAAATTATGAACAAGAAGACATAGAGGATGAAAAAATTTGTTTGATCCTTTCGGTGAGCTGATGGGAGAAAAAACTGATACCCTCCCAAAAATATTTGGTATGGATTATTTCAAAAATAATCAACTGAGTTTTGAGCCCAACGTCAACATCCCTACCCCCATCAATTACCGGTTAGGACCAGGTGATGAAATCATTATTGATCTCTGGGGAGACTCTGAACAAACATATCAGGAGCAAATCTCACCCGATGGCTACATCCGTATCGAACGCTTAGGCCCCATTTATCTCAATGGTCTAGAAATAGGGGTAGCCAAGAAAAAAATCAATGCCAAACTCAAGACCCTCTATGGAACGTTGGGGTCCTCGACCTATTCACAAATAAGCCTCGGTCAAATACGTAGCATTCGTATCAATGTGATTGGCGAAGTGATGGTACCGGGTACCTATACGATGTCCTCCTTAGGCAGTGCGTTCAATGCCCTCTACTTGGCGGGCGGTCCCCAAGAAACAGGCAGTCTGCGAAAAATTGAAGTTTACCGAAATGGGAAATTTCATGGGCGCTTAGATGCCTATCAGTTGCTCATCTTTGGCGAAGGTCAAGACATCAGTCTGAGTGATGGGGATGTGGTGATCGTCAAGCCCTATGATACCCGCGTCTTTATTAGATGGAGAGATCAAGCGGCCCGCTTTTTATGATATGATGGCAGGTGAATCGCTGGCTCAGCTCTTTGAATACGCTGGGGGTCCCACAGACATGGGCTATACGGATCGCGTGACGGTCAGAAGAAAAACAGGCAACTTCCGCGCAATCAAAAGTTTATCTCTCAATGACAGTAGCTCATTGATGAATGGGGATGAAATCGAAATACAGCCCATCAGCCATCGTTTTCTCAATCGGATTCAAATAGAGGGCGCCGTAAACTTTCCAGGGGCCTTTGAGTATACAGAAGGCCTCATGCTGTCTTCCTTAATTGAGCAGTCCGGGGGGCTTGCTGGGGATGCTTTTCTTGGGCGCGGAATCATCATCCGACTGGACCCCGACCTGAACTTGACCAATGAACCCTTCAACGTGGGAGAAGTCGTGAACGGAACCTCAGATATCGCCCTAAAAAATGAAGATTTCATCAAGATTCAATCCATCCAAGATCTCAAAGAGGAAGAGACCGTGCGGATCGAAGGAGAAATTCAAAAAGGAGGTAATTATCCTTACATCGCCAATATGACGGTAGAAGATCTCATTCTGCTCGCCGATGGCTTTAAAACCTCCGCTGCCCGAGCCAATGTGGAAGTTGCCCGAAGAGGAGCACTCGATAATGAAAATGCAGTTGCTGAAATTTTCAATTTTAAGATCAATGAAAACTTAACATTGAATCCTGAAGCATCTAAAATGAAGTTGCTGCCCTTCGACTTGATCACCATCCGCCGGGCGCCAGGATATGGTTTACAAGAATTGGTCGAAATAGAAGGAGAGGTCAAGTATCCAGGGAAATATGGGTTGAAATCAACATCGGAAACGATCTATGACCTTCTTGTTCGCGCAGGAGGTCTTCGTGATGAGGCCTACACAGCAGGGGCCATGCTCATAAGAAGGTCAGATTATGCCGCATCCACCAACAGACATTACCAATTATAGAGCGGATATCAAACGCAATAAAGTCCTCTCTATTTTAGAAAATGATACGGCTGCCTATGAGCAAGCCCTCAAAAAACTTGATTTGGACGAGTCTATCGGTATCGATTTGGCAGCAATTATTTCAAATCCAAATAGTGATGCCAACATGACCCTTCAAGAAGGAGACATTATCAGCATACCCAAGGCATTCAATACCGTACAAGTCCGGGGTGAAGTGCTCAATCCCAGTAAGGTCAAATACTCCTCTGGCTTATCTTTAGGTCAATACATAGGACGTGCTGGTGGATTTTCAAGTGCTGCCAAAAAATCTAAATCTTATGTCATTTACGCCAATGGATCCTCGCAAAGAACAACTACTTTTTTAGGTTTCCGGTTTTATCCCAAAGTATTACCCGGAACTGAAATCATTATTCCTAGAAAGGCAGAAACTACTAAAACCAGTGTGGCAGAAATAGTTGGTTTGGCCTCAGCACTGGCTTCACTGACTTTGATTATTAATTCGTTGACGCAGTAGATAGAAAACATAATACGGATATGACCAAAACCTATAATCAGACAATAAGGCTCATAAAAAGGATTAAAATCGTCCCTCGATGGGTCATTTTCATCCTCGATTTAGGAGCCGGTATGATTGCTTTGTTCACGGCTCTTATACTCAAAAGTAACCTGCTACTGACGGCCATCCACTGGGAGGGAGCCTTCGGTCTTCTGGTTTCTAGTTTTCTGATCAATATTCTGGTTTTCTTGTCAATAAAAACATATAGAGGCATTGTCAGATTTACGGGGTTACAAGATGCTTTAAGGGTGATGGCCACTGTGGCGCTGTCATCCCTTTTGATCATCATACAGTTCTACCTAAATAATTCATTCAACGGCAATGATCCTGCTTTCAATACCATGATGGTGATGTATGCGGTTTTTTTCTTCTTATTTCTACTGGGTTATCGGGTCCTGGTGAAATACGGTTTTAATATCCTGCGCAACTTAGACAAGACCAAAAAGAATGTGGTGATCTACGGTGCCGGTCAAACCGGTCAAGCTACCAAACGGGTCTTAGAGAACGAAAATATTGGATTTTCATTGATCGCCTTTATTGATGATGACAAGCGCAAAGACAATAAGCGCATCGATGGTGTTCCCGTGACCTCATTTACTAGCTTCATGGAAACGGCAGCCTCTCACGCCATTCATGAAGTCATCATTGCCAACTTTGGGCTTTCCCCTGAACGAAAAAATGAGCTCGTTGATTTTTGTTTGAACCACGACATTCACGTGCTCACCATTCCTAGATATAACCAATGGTCCAATGGTGCCTTCTCGGCCAAGCAAATGAAAAAAATTCGTATTGAGGATCTATTGGAGCGTGAACCCATCCAAATTGAAAATCAACAATTGATTCAAGACATCAAGGGGAAACGGATTTTAGTCACCGGAGCCGCAGGGTCTATCGGGAGTGAGCTGGTTCGACTCTTAAATAAACTCGAGCCCACCATCCTCATCCTCTGTGACCAAGCCGAAACCCCTTTGCATGACATCGAATTGGAACTGAATGATCAACATTCCAACGTACAATGTATTCCCTATTTGACCGATATTAATAATAAAGTCAGGATGGCTGCCCTTTTTGAAAAATTCAAACCTCACGTCAGTCTATCACGCAGCCGCTTACAAGCATGTCCCTATGATGGAGTTTAACCCTGAGGAGGCCATTAAAGTAAATGCGCTGGGCACCCAGCTTCTCGCAGATTTGGCGATTCAATATAAAGTGGAACGCTTTGTCATGATCTCAACGGACAAGGCGGTCAATCCTACCAACGTCATGGGAGCCTCCAAGCGCCTTGCCGAAATGTATGTGCAGGCACTCTCAACCCATCCTCATGAAACAAAATTTGTTACCACACGATTCGGAAACGTCTTGGGCTCCAATGGTTCTGTGGTCTTGCGCTTCCGAGAACAAATTGAGCGTGGAGGGCCGGTCACCATCACCCATCCTCATATTGTGCGCTACTTCATGACCATACCGGAAGCCTGTCAGTTGGTATTAGAAGCCGGCAGCATGGCCAATGGGGGTGAGATTTTCGTTTTTGATATGGGTGCTCCGGTTAAAATATCAGATCTTGCCAAAAAAATGATCCGGCTTTATGGCTATATCCCTAACATTGACATCCCACTTAAATATACGGGCCTGCGTCCTGGAGAGAAACTTTACGAAGAACTCTTAGTAGATGGCGAAAACAGTGTGAAAACCTATCATGAAAAAATCATGATCGCCAAAGTTCGGACCATTGATCAAAAAGCGATCATCAACCAGTTTAAACTATTGGAGAACAAGATAGCCTCCCCTAATAGTTCTATGCAATTGGTCGGGCTCATGAAGCAACTCGTGCCTGAATTTGTAAGTAACAACAGCGAATTTGAACAGTTGGATACTACTAAGGTGGTGAAGTTGAAAAATGGGTGATTCCAAACAGTCTCAATTGGCATAATTCCAAAGAAATTAGGTAATTAAATATTTTTAAGGTTTGGCCTTTAAAACCCATCAATTTTATCCTAAATTGTCAAAATTAGACCTCAAAATAGCAATAGGCAACCAAATGATTTACCTCCACAAGATTTTACCCCTATTCTTAATGCCCATCATGGTCGTAATCCTCTTGATCGTTATAGGGCTCTATAAAAAAAGAAATTCTTTAATCTATTTCGCAATCGCACTATTATATATAGTATCCACTCCGATCTTTTCTGATGCCTTTTTTAAATTAGTCGAGGGCGATCAGTACAGAAAATCCATTGCGAGCATCGAACAGGCCGACGCCATTGTCGTGCTGAGTGGAATGTTATCTCTCCATGAAATGGATGGCAAGGAATACGTTGAGTGGGGTGACCCCGATCGCTTCTTTGGAGGGATTGCGCTCATGAAAGCAGGCAAGGCACCAAACTTAATCTTCACAGGTGCCAAAATGCCTTGGGGAAAGTCCAGCAGGACTGAGGGTGCGGTATTAACCGATTATGCCATTCAATATGGCATTCCCTTATGATCACATTTTTGTAAGCGAGCTCGTGGCCAATACAGCGGATGAAGCCAGTAGCCGTAAAGAAAATGGCCTTAGGAAATAAAATCATTCTGGTCACCTCTGCCTTCCATATGCCTAGGGCTCAAATGCTCTTTGAAAAAGAAGGATTTGAGGTGGTTCCCTATCCGGTGGATTTTAAATCGCTGACGACTGATTCTCTTACTTTTATGGATTATTTGCCCAATGGGCAAAGCTTGGCAAAAACAGAAATGGGAATGAGAGAATTGATGGGAAGGTTGTATTATTGGTTGCTATTATCCTAGTCTCATTCTTTACCCATAAACTCCCCCATCGTCGCGAATCCATCAGCACTAATGTCCTTTCTATGGACAACGTTCAAAAACGTCATCCACAAGATTTTCATATCTAACAAAAATGAAACCTTGTCGACATATTCTACATCTAGTTTAAATTTCTCTTCCCAACTAATTGTATTCCGCCCATTTACCTGAGCCCAGCCTGTAATCCCTGGTCTAACATTATGACGCCTCGCTTGTTCTGCGGTATAACGACTCAAATATTGCGTTAGTAATGGACGTGGTCCTACCAAACTCATATCCCCCTTCAAAACATTTATTAGTTGTAAAAACTCGTCAATCGAAAGTGCCCTAACTACTTTACCTATTGAGGTTAGTCTGACTTCATCCGGCAATAAATTACCTTCCGCATCTACTCCATCTCGCATAGTTTTAAACTTAATAATGACAAATAGGTCACTTTGATGACCAGGTCCTAACTTGAAAAAACAAAGCACCCCCTCTATTTGCAACGAGTAATAAAGCGTAGGTAGATAATATAATTGGAGAAAATAGAAGCAATAAGAATAATGCCGCTACAAAATCGAATAATCTTTTCAAATAAGTCTTATACACTATCTATTTTGATACTTGACAAAAACACGATCTAAACACTCAAATATTCTCTGAAACTCTTCTTTGGTTAAATTAGACCCACTGGGCAAGCAAAGGCCATCCGCGAATAACTTGTCAGAAACGCCATTTAAATACCTTTTTGCATTCAAAAAAACAGGTTGTTGATGCATCGGCTTCCAAAGTGGTCTTGCCTCGATATTTTCCAATTCAAACTCAAGTCTTATCTCTTCGCGAGATAGTCCATTATTAAATGAAGAATCAACTAAAATACAAGATAACCAGCGATTTGAATGATATCCTGAAGGAGCTTCTTGAAATCTAATATTAAATCCAACATCATTATACTTAGAAAAATACTTCTTATATCTTTCAAAATTTCTTCTTCTTGCCTCAACTCTGTCATTCAACACTTCTAATTGTCCTCTCCCTATCCCTGCTAAAACATTCGACATCCTATAGTTATAACCAATTTGTGAATGCTCATAGTGTGGAGTAGCATCTCTGGCCTGAGTAGCAAGAAAGCGAGCCTTTTCAATCATTTCCGCATCATTAGAGACCAATGCCCCTCCGCCTGAAGTAGTAATAATTTTATTCCCATTAAAACTCAAAACACCAAAATCGCCAAAACTCCCACAAGGCTTACCATGAATATTAGATCCCAAAGCCTCTGCTGCATCTTCAATAACTGGAATATTGAACTCATTTGCAATTGAGGTGATTTCACTCATTCTTGCTGGCATACCATATAAATGAACTGGGATAATTGCTTTAGGTAACCTCCCATTTTGTTTTGCTTCTGTAAGTGCGGTTTTTAATAATTGAGGATCCATGTTCCATGTATCAGGCTCTGAGTCTATAAATACTGGATTTGCCCCTTGATAAGCAATTGGATTTGCAGACGCAGAAAATGTAATCGACTGACAATACACATCATCCTCTTGCGTAACTCCCAAAAGTATTAACGCTAGGTGAAGTGCAGAAGTGCCTGATGACAATGCGGCAGCATGTTTTGTTGTAGTCTGCTCTTGCAACCCTTGCTCAAAAGCATTTACATGAGGACCAAGTGGGGCAATCCAATTGGTTTCAAATGCCCCATTAACGTAGTTAAGTTCATTGTGCCCCATATGAGGAGAAGAAAGCCAGATTTTAGACTTCATGTTTTTCTATCAAATTTTAATTATTTTTCCTGGATTTCCAACAACGGTAGCCCCACTTGGGATATCTTCTATTATAACTGCTCCTGCGCCAATTGTTACATTTTCACCAACTTTAATATCTTGAATAATCGTAACTCCTGCTCCTACCCATGATGAATTACCAATCGAAACATTTCCACAGAGTGTCACATTAGGAGAAACATGAACATAGTTCTCAAGCTTACAGTCATGATCAACAACCGCTCCAGTATTTAGTATACAATGGTCGCCTATAATTGAATCATTATTAATGCACACACCTGCCATTACAACAGAGCCAAAACCGATTTTAGTATTATCTGATATTGTTGCTATTGGGTGAATTAATGATATAAATTTATCTTTCGAATATTGCTTCGAAATGCTTTCCCGAATAGAATTATTACCAATTCCAATAATTAAACTTGAATTGAGAGGATCTTCCCTAACTCTTTTTTCAACTTTATATCCGTATATTTCTTTTGATAAATCATCATCCCAGAATTTAACAGAAAACTTCAATTTAACTGCAATATCAGCCATTACACTGCCGTGACCACTCGCCCCAATAATTATAAGACTCTTCATTTAATTTAGTTTTATCCCATCGAATACCCAACCTACCCAATATTGGGACAATATACTTCGATTAAATTCTTTTGCCGCTAGTGCTTTGGCATTACTTCCCATGTTTTTCAACAATTGTTTGTTTAATAAAATGGTTTCAATTTGGTCAGCAAATAGAGAGGCATCATCCCCGCCACAGCTAAAGCCACATTTGTTTATTTCAATCAAATCTGCAACCCAACCTGGGTAATTAGTTAATACCGGAAGTCCAGCAGCTAAATAATCAAAAAATTTATTAGGAGAAGTCCCATAATAGAATGCAGGCACATTAGCCAAAATCTGCAACCCAACATCACTGGCATTTAATAGCCCTACAAGTTTTTCTTTTGAAATAGGGTCCATAAAAACAATGTGACTTTTAAGAGATTGAATATTCGCTATATTCATCAAACTTTGTTTTTCTCGACCATTACCAATCAAAAGAATTTGATATCCTGAAATACCTCTTTCATTTAATATCTTAACAGCATTTAACACAGAGTCGAGTCCATTGGCAATTCCATGCGTCCCACTATATATTAATATTAAATCACTTTCCTTAATTTCAGGAGGTCGCCAAGCATTTGATTGATTTGAAAATAATTCAAGATCACAACCATTAGAAATTTCGATAATTTTTTCATTTGAAATACCCCTTAATGCAATCCCATCACATATGCCAGGGGATAACCCAATTAATCTGTGAGCAGATTTATATGAAACATACTCCAGAAATACCATTAGGTTTAGAACAATAGGATTCGTAATTACACCCATTGCCTTTGGTAATTCAGGCCACAAATCCCTTACCTCGAAAACAAAAGTTTTTCTACGAATCCACCGTGCGAAAATACCGGGGATTCCTGCAGTTAATGGAGTAGTTGTTGCAAATAAAATATCATAATTATATGTTAGGGCAATAAAAATGCTTCTTAAAGCAAATAACAAAAACAGGGAAGACCTTTTAATAAATCCATCACTATTTGAGTAGGACAAATTAAACTCTATAATTTTAATTTCATCAACAATTCCACTTCTACACCCCCATTTAAAAGGATTTGTTAGCCCTGTATTACCATCGCTATAACTACCACATACCATTACAACTTCATGCCCCTCTTTTAAACAGCGTAATGCCATTTCATAAGATCTTGTTCCTGTAGATCCTTTTGGCGTTGAAAAATGTTGATGAAAATAAAGTAGTTTCATTTCCAAGTTATATTTGTTATAAAATTACCTGATCGATTTAAAGTATTAGATACGACTGGCAATCTTGATTCAGTAAAGTAAAATCTTGATTCAAATTCAGTTGAAAGATTAAAATCGCCAGTTATTATTCTTGATCTAAGATCAATATTAATCTCATTCTTCTTGCTAAGAATCGAGTCAAAGTTAAACTGATCAGGATTTAATCTCCATTTTAATTGGGCCATTTCCTTAATCCCCGAATATTGATCTTTTACAATTACTTTATTTCCATAAACAAATAATTCACGTTTATGAAATGACCCTAAATAATCACGATAAGCAGCTGAAATCATAAAGCTATGTTCAGAACTATCATAGTGGAAATCAATTTCTTTTAACCATGATCCAAATAAGAACCTCCCAACTTTAGGCATTTGATCTCTTGAATCAAATTGAATACTGTTATGTGATGCCACTCCATAATAATACCTAGATTTTTCAATAGTCGAATTGTATGAATAGCTCCCGCCATCCCGAAGTACATTTTCGCCATTTATCCACAAATCAACATGCAAAGCATCAGAATGACTTGGCCTAAATTTAAAAACAGGGCGTTTCAATATTAGTAAGACTCCCTTTTTTCGGTATATAAAAAACCCGTCCTCATCCCCCATTAGTTGAGCTTCATCTACTGAAAAATCTTTAATGGCAGATTGCGTTTTTATCCCAAGTTGATTATAAATACTAGTCTGATTTTCTGTTAAATCATAAATTACTCTATTGTTAAAGACCAGATTTGCCCACTGAACAGATGGCCTGTAATCTCGATATTCAGAATTAAACATACTCAAAATTTTAGCTCCATCATTCGCCCCTATGTTTGGAGCATCCCCATTTTTTGTATCTGTCAAAATTTCAAGCCATAAAGTAGCTTTTTTAATTTTATCATACATCTTTTTAGAAAATAATTCTAAATCATTTTTTTTTCTATAACACTCACAAAAACTATATGTATCTAATGCTAAACGATGGTAGTTAACCGAATATTGACTAAAACATCCATCTTTTGAAAATAATATTTTTGCTCTATCCTCCAGCCATTCTCTACCGATCACTTCACTAATTGTATATTTAATTAACCCGTGTATTTTTAGAAAATGGCCTCCAATAAATAATGCCGCAGCTTCCGATGTCCCATGATTATTGTTTTGTCCAATTGCATATGAAATAGTAGGTAAAATTCTTTTTATATGCATCTCAATTAACCTAATCAAAAGTTTTGAAGGAGAATTCAATTGATTTAAAATAATTGCTGCTAAAATTAAGTGCATTACCCTGATTGAAGCCTCTTGCCCACATTTCCAGTTTACGCCCTTATAAGGTTGATTTTCTTGAAGCCAACTATTAAGTCTTATGTTTAACAAGTCAATTGCTTTATGCTCCCCCGAAGTCGCTACAATTGCCAACTGAACTACCCAGTCGAAACGAGAAAGTTCCCAAACAGTTTTAATATCCCCTAATAATGGGTCGAAATCTGGAATTTTCCACCAATCGATATTTTTAAAAGCTGACTCTTGATTGCTATAATAGTTTTTATGCCAATTTGGAATCCTCCCTTCAAAAGAAATAAACCTACCAAAAAATGGTGTAAACCCTTTTTCCAATTGGTCAATAGAAGGTATCCCTTGAGAATTTGGTAATAATATAGCCTCTGGCTCATTAAAGAACTCTCCACTTAAAGACTGGTAATCTATTTTCTGAACTGGATGAACTCCTATTTTTAACATTAACCTGTAGAGACCTACACGAATTAAATTCATTATGCCAAGCCGGTAATATGTAAGGATTCTCTCGATATTTTTATAGCTTAAGAATTCTTTCTATAATTCGCTCAGAGGTTTGTCCATCCCACAATGGGGGAATTTCACCTTTTTTCCAATTCCCTGAAATTAATTTCTCCATTGCGGGTATAAGTGCATCAGGATTTGTGCCTAATAACTCATTGGTGCCAATAGTTATAGTTTCTGGACGTTCTGTATTAGATCGAAGGGTCATACATGGGACTCCAAGCACAGTTGTTTCCTCCGTTATCCCCCCTGAGTCAGTAATCACGGCTTGAGAATTTTTCACTAAATAATTAAATTCTAGATATGGTAAAGGGTCTGACAAGATGAGGTTGGAATGCACTATATTTAATTTATCTAGTACTTGTCTTGTACGGGGATGAACAGGGAATACAAGTTTTAAATTGTTTGCATTCTGAATAATGGTATTAATCAATAATTTTAAATTATCCTCTTGATCAACATTGGCTGGCCTATGTAATGTTAAAACTAAATATTGCTTTGGAATTAACAAATGTTTATCCCAAAAATACGGCTTTTGAAAACGGGCAACATTAGCTAATAAAGTGTCAATCATAGTATTTCCAACAAAAAAAATACGGCTCTCAGAAACGCCTAGCTTACGTAAATTTTGATTGGCATTCTCGGAAGTGGTAAAGAAATAATCACTGATACTATCGGTAAGGATTCGATTTATTTCTTCCGGCATAGTCATATCACCTGATCTAATACCGGCTTCTACATGTGCCACTCTAATATTTAGCTTTTTGGCGGTGATAGAGCACGCCATCGTAGATGTTACATCTCCAACTACCATACATAAATCACAAGGCTCTTTCAATAATAAGCCCTCATACCCCACCATGATTTTGGCGGTTTGTTCAGCTTGGGTGCCCCCACCCGCCCCTAAATTTACATTCGGCTCAGGTATCCCTAGTTGTTCAAAAAATGTACCACTCATGTTGCGATCATAATGTTGACCTGTATGAATCAGTCGATAACTTGATCACATTGAACGAGGGGTACTTGGGAAATGGCCTTAAGCATCGGAGCGATTTTCATGAAATTGGGTCTAGCCCCTGCAATGAAGTCTACAAGCATAATTTAGTCTAGTTGAACCCAAGACCCTATTTTTTAAGCTTTCAATAGCCGCAAAACTTGCCTTTAGTGGTGTTTATAATTTCATCTAATGGAATAAGGGGAGGACCCCCACTTTTAGCTTGATTAATCAATAATTCAAATTGTTTTCTATGTCCCTTATCCAGGGAAGATTTTAGTTTTTTGAAATTTTCAAACCCATAACCAGTTGTAACTCTAAAATTATCAATTACTAAAGTCCTTTCTTGTGAATAAATTTCAATTCGTTCTTTAGGATATTCTTTTGACCCATTAGCAAAATAATTAATAGTCCCCGTCGACCCATTTTCATATTTCAAGTAATATGGTTGCCGTGTCCGTATTTTCATTCGGATTTACACCCATTGCATTCATACAAACAGCTACAACTTTACTACCCGTAAAATAAGTTATCAAATCAATGAAATGACACGCCTCCCCAATAATACGTCCACCACCAACATTCATGTCATGTACCCATACATTTGCTGGAATAGCCCCGGCATTCATTGTCGCAATAACACTAACCGGACTGTTCCCAATCAAGCTTTTTACTTTAATTGCATGAGGAGAGAAACGCCTGTTAAATCCAACAGTCAATGCTTCCCCATTTGATGTTTTGTATGCCTCAATAATTTTATCTAACTGACTTGCGTTAAGGGCTAGTGGTTTTTCGACGAATACATTTTTATTGTTCTCCAAACATTCAACAACCAATGCGGCATGTTGGTCGTGCCTTGTTGTAATCAATACCAAATCCACTTCCTTATCACTTACTATTTCTTTATAGTCTGTTGTTGAGAATGAAAAATTATATTTTTTCGCCAGAGCAGTCCCAGTAACACCTCCAGCGCTAGCAATGTACTTTAATCCTGCATCTAGATTTTTTTAATGCCGGAAGCATTGTCATTTTTGTAAAATTTCCCGCTCCTATTACACCCAAGACTCCTTTAGAAGCAGAGAAGGAATTATTGTTTAGTATAAGATTGCGGGAACGGTTAATTACGCTTTTCTCAGGATATCTTAATATTGAAGCGATTGACTTACTCGAGCTTATAGAATTATAAATCTTGCTGATAATCTTCAAGTTGGACTATGTCGGATATGAGTTCTTGAACGTGCAAATTGGAACTTGAAATAGATTGCAAGATTGTTTCAAAGTTTCTTTTTTCGGTCCATCGAACGAATGGGAGCGGGTAATCATTCCCTTTTTGTTCGTAACCCTCATCATACCTGCCCGGGCCATATGAACACGAAACTTGAAATGATAGCTCTTTTTCGTAAAATTCAGATCTACTTATAGTCTAATCCTACAACCCCTACCAGAATAATCCTTCCGCGCTTTCTGCTCATTTTAGCAGACTGCGAAATTATATCATTCCCTGTAGCGGATGCCGTTATTATTACTCCATCTGCACCAATATTTTTAGTTGTAGACTCCACAAATTTTACGACATCTCCAGATTTAGCGCTAAATGGAATTATCCCCCATCTCACTCGCTAAAGAAAGTTTCGAATCGTCAAGATCAACACCAATGACATTACATCCATTAGCCAATAACAACTGTGCAGTTAATAGGCCTATTAACCCCAACCCAACTACTACAAAAGTCTCGCCCATAGTCGGATTCAACAATCGTAATCCTTGTAAACCTATTGATCCAACAACTGTAAAACAAGCTTCATCATCACTGACATCTATAGGAATGTGTGCCACTAAATTTTGTGGGACACAAACAAATTCCGCATGATTTCCGTTTGACGCTACTCGATCTCCAACATTAAAGTCAAAAACACCCTCTCCTACTGCAATTACTCGACCTACGTTACAATATCCCAACGGGAGCGGTTGCTCTAGTTTATTAAAAACAGTTTCAATAGTTGGTAGCAACCCTTCTGTTTTTATTTTATCTAGTACTTGCTTTACCTTTTCCGGTTGCTGTCGAGCCTTAGAGATTAAATTTGCTTTTCCAAATTCAACCAACATTCTTTCTGTCCCTAACGAAACAAGTGAACGGGTTGTCTGTATTAGAACCGTTCCCCTTTTTACCTTAGGAACAGGAAGTTCCTCTAAAACTGTTTTACCGGTTTTAAATGACTGTATAATTTGTTTCAATTTCGCGATTTATTATTTACAAATTGTTCGACCCAACTAGTTACTGCTAAAATTGCCCAAATATTATAAGAAGCATCTAATTTTCCACTTTTATTTTGAGATATTATTTTCTCAATTGCTTTGAAATCAAATATCCCTTGCTCACGAATTCTCTCCTCAGACAGTCTTTCCCTTATCATATCACTCATATCTTCTGTGATCCACTTTCTTACAGGTGCTCCAAATCCTGTCTTCGGTCTGTATATTATCTCTTTTGGTAAATATCTTTCTGCTACTTTTTTTAATATATATTTCGTCTCATTCCCTTTCATCTTTAAAGGAGGTGGAATTTTTTGAGCAAATTCAAATACATCTAAATCCAGATAAGGAACACGTGCTTCAACTCCTTCTGCCATGGACATCTTATCTGTATAGTTAAGATTATGGTCCACGAGAAACGTCTTCACTTCTAAAAACAACATTTTCTGAAGAAGATTTTTATCTAAATTCACTTTTTTTAGTAGTTTTTTAAAATAGTTGTGTGAATCGTAAAGGGCTAATTCCAATTTCTTGTCGTTTCTAAAAAGTTTTTTTATTTCACTGGCCTTCATCCAGTCAAAATAGCCTATCAGTCTGTCTTGCTGAAAATTATCAAAATTATCAGTAACTTTTTTTATTCTTCTGAAAACTGTTACCCTGACAGGTAAGTATCTACAAACAAGTTTAATAAGCTTTCTCAAAAATAGGGGTAGTTTTTCAATAAGGGATTCAAAATTTAAAGCAATATGTCTTCGGTATCCAGAGAATATATCATCCCCAGCAGCACCCCCAATTAATATTTTAATATTTTTCTCTTTAGCAAGTCTTGCTATATTCAAAACATTTAAAGGAGCGGCATCAGCCTGTGGTTCATCTAAATGCCAGATCATTTTATCAAAATCGCGTACAATATCCATATCAGCTTTGACAATAGAGAGGTCAACATCTAGGTAATCTGCTGCCTTCATTGCATAGTTAAGATCATCCATAAACCCATCAGTTCCCGAACTCTGCCCACTTACATCAATAGTAAAACAAGGAAACTTAGCCTTTGGTTGTAATTTCTTTGCAATTGCAACAAGTAATGTTGAGTCTAGCCCACCTGACAGAAAAAAACCGACTGGTACATCTGATAAAAGCTGTCTTTCGACAGCTTTTGTTAGAAGATTATCCAATTGATCGATCAACTGATTCTCATTGAGATTTAAATATTCTCCATTTGGAATTTTTTCGTAATAAACTTTTTCTTTGATGTTCGAAAAATCCTCTCCAGATAATATAATATAATGCCCCGGTAATAATTTCTTAACATTTTTAAATGGTGTCACGACACCGGGAGACCACAGAAAAGTCAGATAGTTCTCTATAGCTTGAAAATCAATGGATTTTTTAATATCAAATTCTAGAAATGATTTGATTTCAGAACCAAAAATAAATTGACTTTTATCCTTATATAAGTAGAGAGGCTTCACTCCAAACTGATCTCTTGCAATAAAAAACTCTTTTTTAAAAATATCATAAACGGCAAAGGAAAAAATTCCGTTCAATAATTTTAAACATCCTTCGCGATACTTGATGTAAGCCAATAATAAAGTTTCTGTGTCCCCTGAAGAAACAAAATGTAGGCCTTGCAGATATTCGGCCCTAATTTCCTTATGATTATATATTTCCCCATTAAATATTATGACATAGTTTTTACATTTAGAATACATTGGCTGACTCCCATTGTTTGACAAATCTTGAATTGATAGGCGTGTATGCCCAAGAAACGCTTTCCCCTCGATAAAAAACCCATTATTATCTGGACCTCTATGTCCTATCGTCTTTAATAAATTCTTAGAATTAAACTTTTTATGGCTTATGCCTCCTATTATCCCACACATTTAATTTCTATTCATTAAGTTGTTTTCACATTCGAATCCTTAAACTTTTCAATCATTCCAGAATGCTATGAGAGTTTATACCCATTCTAAAATTTGATCTAATCGACTTTGACTACTGTTTTGATTAACGAATTTTTTAATGGGCTCTTGAAGGTTATAAAAATTGTCTCGAACATCGCTCAAAATTTTCAAATCCTTCGTAAATGTTTGACCTAAACGAAACACGAACGGTGCGAAGATAAAGTTTGGCATACCAGTAATAATTAATGGTAAGCCTCTCGCTAATAATGAGAGTCCTTTATTTGGTAAGAAGATTGGTTCAATGTCTGGGTTATTGTCGTTTCTGTATGGTATAATCGCACCAAAAACATTATCCAATGATAACTCTTCCAAAGGCGTCGCAGGTTGAAAGCTTATCTCTGGGATTTTTTTAATCCTTTTAATCTCGTTTAACTCCTTTGGAATTGGTCCCACAAGAAGGATTTCTAACTTAAAAGACATAACTCTAGAATGATTAATTAGGCCTTTTAAGTATTGAAAATCTAATCTAGAATTAATATAACCCCAAAATAATAATTGGTATTTATTTTCTGATTTTTTAGGTGTCTGATATGACTTATCTGCCCATGGATAAAATGATTTTGGACTGCAATAATGGTTTATTTGATTTGAAATAGCTGGTGATACGGAAGCAACCACATCGCTCATCATACATGTTTTTTTTAAAGATGATTTGTAGAATGACGTAGATCCTAAAATTGCTTTGCTCCAAGAATCATCATTCAATATTGTAATAATTTTCAATCCTGGAAATATCTTTCTTAAAAAGTAATAATCATAATTAAAGTTAATTACTACGTTTTCCCCCATCATCTCAAAACTAGACCGTTTAATACTCACCCTTTCAAATACTTCATTCAACTTTCCAAAAATAGAGCTCAGTCTTAGTTTATGATGAAGTAACTGTGTTGTATTCTTCAAAGTTAAGCCATTAATTTCCGAATCTTTTATATTATTTCGGTGCCATGGATAAGATGGTTTTTCAAAATAAATTACAGTGTGCCCCGCACTGAGCAATAATCTTACTATTTGGTGCCGTAGCCTAGGGGGTTCTAACCACTCAGTTTTTGTGAAAATTATAAATTGCAATAGTTTCACTTTTTAATTTAAAAAACTGATCTATCTCAGAAATAACCTCTTGAACCTGTTCTCTTGATAAATGTTCTCCTATAGGTAGGCTCAACAACTCATTATCTAATCTATTAGCCATCATTTTTGCATCAGCTTGTTTCATATAATGATAAGCCTCTAACTTAGGTAATGCAATAGGATAATGAATCCCCGTCTCAATATTTTTAGCTGTCAAATGCGCCCTTAAGGCTTCTCTATACTTGGTCCTAATGACAAACAAATGAAAAACATGTCGAATGTCCTTATTAATGACAGGAAGGACAATATCACCAATGTTTTTTAAGCCCTTCAAATATGCTTTTGACAACTGAATACGATGTTCTAGCCAAGAATCTAAATGTTTTAGCTTTACACTCAAAATTGCGGCCTGCAAACCATCTAATCTGCTATTCCTACCTTCCATTATATGATCATACTTTGCAACTCTACCATGATTAGCTATCATTTTGGCTCTTTGAGCCAAAGAGCTATCATTAGTGACAATCGCTCCTGCATCCCCATAAGCCCCAAGATTTTTACCCGGATAAAAACTGAAAGTCCCGATTTCACCAATAGTGCCTACTCGTTGCCCATGATATTCAGCTCCATGAGCTTGAGCACAGTCTTCAATGATTTTCAAATCATGAATTTGAGCTAAATCTTTTAATGGACCCATATCACATGGTTGTCCGTAAAGATGCACTGCAATTATAGCTGTTGTTCGGGGGGGTAATTTTATCCTTAACATCATTAATATTTAAGTTGTAAGTATTTTCATTAATATCCCCAAATATAATCTGATGTCCACTGTTCGTTACCGCTTCTGCAGTTGAAATAAAGGAATTTGAGGGTACTATTATTTCACTGTTTGTTGGTAGTTCTAAGCATTTAATCGCTATTTCTAAAGCATCTGTTCCATTTGCTACTCCAATACAATGTTTAGCCCCTTGATAAGCCCCCGAACGAATTCTGAAAAGACTCAACAAGAGCACCCCCAATATATGCTGATTGTTCAATTGTTGAACTTATTGCCAAATCAACTTCTTCCTTAATAGAGATATATTGGCTTTTTAAATCTAAAAATTTTATCACAACCTCAAATTATTTTTTAAGCAAATTTACACGTGTTTATCTTATAAATTTCAAAATCGAAAAACGATCTTTTAAAAGAAATAATATCAGTTATAAATGTTGAGGATATTATTAGAAATTTTAAGGAGGATTTTTCTCGCATTTAGTATAAATATAAAGTTCTTAGATGTCGCTTTTAATATAAAAAAGTTTGTCCCCATCTTTTCTGAAATTTCCCTATTATAAACGACTACCTGGGATAGCATTATGTTAGACTGAATTTTATTAATTCATTTATCTGAGGATTTCTTTTGCTTTTTTAATTAAAATAATTATCAGGATCTGAATTGATTTTTATGGATAATGTACGCTTTGAATTACAGTTAAAATGTCAAAATAAAAGTGATATTAAGCCATCAATTTTTTCTATTCATGAATTAAAATTTCCTTTTGATTTTATTTATAACTCTTTTAAAGGTTGAGTCCT
>CALSPM010000005.1:520000-868943 GCA_943788235.1 uncultured Cyclobacteriaceae bacterium | reverse complement strand
GAGATGCTTCCCATCCACAGTATAAAATCCTGCGCTACCGTCATAATGAAAAGTAGCTCCTAACTTTTCGAACCCTACAAAATGGGTATCTACCCTTCGCCTACCAATTTTGTCTCCCCCAGGCTTCGACATTTTTCCGATCCCAAACCTACCTAAAAGGGGTCCTAATAACATGATCGATCCCCTCAAAGTAGCTGCTTTCTTGAGAAATTGATCTGTTTCTAAATAGTCTAAATCGACATTTCTTGCGGTAAATTTGTAAGCATTGATATTCGTTTTTTCTACTTCAACGCCAAAGTCAATCAATAACTCAATAAGGCTTTTTACATCCCTGATCTCAGGAACATTGTGGATATGAACCGTCTCATTCGTTAATAATACTGCAGAAATTACTTGGAGCGCTTCATTTTTAGCCCCTTGTGGAGTGATCTCTCCTAACAAACGGGTGCCGCCTTCTACTAGAAAAGATGCCATTATTAGCGTCTACGTTTAATCTGATTCGGATTCGGCCTTCTATTCTGATTTTTATTCTGATGAAAGGATCTAGGCCTGTTTCGATTGAAATTTTCTTTTCTCGAAGAATCAAATAATTTAAACTCTGTGACCTCTTCAAGATCCATTTTCAAATGATCATCGGATAGCCTTTCAATAGTTTTCATAATGAGTTGATCACTGATTTCCTCCTTATTCCACGTCTGATAAAATGATTTCATGAGACGTCCAATAGCAATCACGGCCCCTTTAATCTTTTGCTCATCGGTAAGCTTCATAGCGTTCTCGATGAGAATTTCCAAGCTACGGCCATAATGCTTGAACTTTATTTTATTGTATTTATAAACCACTCTATCTGGCTTTTTGACCAAGACCTCGGGAGCCGGTGGTGCGTAAGGCCCTTTCACGTCTAACTTAAATCCGGAGATAATGAATAAATCATCCCATACCTTATGATCATATTCAGGTACATCTTTTACATTGGGATTGATACTTTTCATCAACTCAACCAATGTGGCCGCATAACTATTGCGTTTTTCTTGATCCTCAATAGTGGCTAGATAAGCGACCATTCGTTGTACATTCCTGCCATATTCTCGTAAAATTAAGTGTTTACGTTCTGTATTATATTCCATTGCTTCCATATTAATTGTAAAAGTAGGTATTTTAAAAGAATTAGTGGTTCATTAAATTTTCTATCTCATCTATTTCGATAGGAATATCTTCCATTAAGTTCATATTTCCATTTTCTGCTATCAAAATGTCGTCTTCCAACCGGACGCCAAATCCTTCTTTTGGCAAATAAATGCCTGGTTCTACCGTGAAAACCATCCCCGCTGCTACTTTTTTGTTTACAATGCCCACATCATGAACATCTAAACCTAAATGATGTGAAGTCCCATGCATAAAGTATTTTTTATAGGCAGGCCATTTTGGATCTTGGCTCTTTACCTCTTTTGAAGTCAATAAGCCTAAAATCAAAAGTTCTTCTGTCATCATCGCTCCTACTTTTAGGTGATATTCAGAGATCAAACATCCTGGCCTCAGCAGATTCGTTGCTCCCTTTTTGACACGAAGTACGGCGTTGTATATCTGTTTCTGCCTTGCTGAAAATTGACCATCAACCGGGATGGTTCGCGTCATATCTGCATTGTAATTTCCATAAGTTGCCCCTACATCCATAAGTAATAGGTCCCCGGTACTTAATTTTTGATCATTCATCGTATAATGTAAAATACAGGCATTGGTCCCCCCTGCGATAATGGGCTCATAAGCAAATCCCGTTGCTCGATTCCTTAAAAAATGGCGCAAATATTCTGCCTCCACTTCAAATTCCCAAACATCCGGCTTCACAACGGGCAAAATGGCCCGGAACCCCAATTCTGTGATACGACAAGCCTCTTTAATTAGATCGATTTCAACATCAGATTTAATCATTCTTAGGTCATACAACAAGGGTGCCAAACGGTTGAATTGATGCAACGGATAATCTTTCTTGACTTTTTTAGTAAAGCGCTCATTAGCCGTCTGAACTTTAGTTTCGGCTCTCAAATGCTCATTCTGATATAAATATACTTGATCGCATTCGGTAAGAATTTCTTTTAACGAAGCTTCAAAATTAGAAGTCCAATGAATCTCTTCGATACCCGACAAGGCAGTCCCTTCTTCTTTTGATAATTTGTGGCCCTCCCATACTGCAATATGTGCATTGGTCTCTGTCAGAAAGAGTTGTGCTCTCAACTTCTCATTGGGGTGATGAGGGGCGAGTACCAAGATTGAATCTTCTTGATCAATACCCGTCAAATAAAATAAATTACTGTTTTGCTTAAACGGTAGGGTACCGTCAGCATTCGTCGGCATTCGATCGTTAGACAAGAGAATCACCACTGAATGAGGGGGTAGACGCTCACTTAATCGCTGTCTATTTTCAACAAAAAGGTGGGTATCTATTTTGTGATATCTCATGATACTTGAATCTAGGTTTAAAATTTATTTGACATTAATCAAAACACTAAGGGAGACGTGCTACAAGTGATTTAACTGAAATTTTTTCGGCACAATCAAAATGTTTTTCAGGACAGTCCTTGGATCCATGGATCCCACAGGGCCGGCAAGCTAATTTTTGATCACTCTCTATGACCGCGCGATCATCGGCCAATGGACCGAAACCAAACGCTGGAATGGTTGAACAAAATATCGCCGTGGTCGGAGCATTGATGGCGGATGCCAAATGCATGGGTGCCGAGTCATTCATATAGTTCATCAAAGCACCTGCCATCAGGGCAGCCGATTGTAGTAAATTTAAGGTCCCACATAGATTTACTACGCCCGAATGGGTTTGTTGTTGGATCTCATTTCCTAGTTTCTTATCATCAGGACCACCAATGATATAAATGGCCAACTGGGATTCAATGGCCTTAATAAAAGCAATCCACTTATGTACCGGAAACTGCTTAGTTTTCCATACAGAAGCTGGTGCAACAGTAATATAGGGTATTTTTTTATACTTTTCAACAGAGGCAAACGTAGCTTTACTCACCTGTAATTCTGGCTTCAACTTAGCTAGGATACCTAAGGGCTTCAATAATTCCAAATTTCTATCCACCTCATGAACTTGGTCCGTCAATGAATGGGCAATGGCATGATCAAAACTCCAAGAAAAGGGATTTTTATCGAATCCTATTTTGACTTTAGCATGGGCCAATAGGGTCAGTAAACCCATAGAATAAAACCTTTGAACATTAATGATTACATCATAGTTTACTTTTCTAACTTCTCTAATCAATTTAATTAAATTCTTAATTTTTTCCTTTTTGTCCCAAATCAAAATATTTTGTATTCTTGCGTCATCGGCAAGTAAGCTTTCATTTCCTTTCCTAACCAAAAAATCTATAGCTACTTTTGGGGAAAACAAGCGCATTTGCGCAATCAAAGGCATGGCAAGAACCACGTCTCCAATAAAAGCAGTTTGAATAATCAGTATGCGATTGGGTCTCATAATCAGCTAAATTAATCAATCCAATGATCCAAAAACAATTATTCCAAGGAACTAAAAAAGAGAATAAAATATTTTAGTTAAAATACTTAGGCTTAATCAACAGATGCAGGAATATCATTACAGCGAATTATCCAACGGGGTGAGAACCATTCATAAAGAAATCAATTACACCAAAATTGCCCATGTAGGCATCATGCTGGATATTGGTAGTAGAGATGAAGACAGTACCCAGAAAGGTATTACCCATTTTTGGGAACACATGGCCTTCAAAGGAACTCATAAAAGAAAATCATTCCATATTATCAATAGATTGGAATCACTTGGAGGAGAACTCAATGCATACACCACAAAAGAAAAAATTTGCTTTTATGCCTCTATTTTAGATATTCACATAGAAAAAGCCGTTGAGCTCCTGATTGATATTGTATTCAATTCAGCTTTTCCTGAGAAACAGATTGAAAAGGAACGCCAAGTGATTCTTGAAGAAATGTCTATGTATCAAGACACGCCTGAAGATGCCATTATGGATGAATTTGACGAAATCATCTTCCATGAGCACCCTTTGGGAGGTAATATTTTAGGAACGGAGCAATCGGTCAAATCCATCTCAAAAGCTAATTTTATTCAATTTATTAAAGCCCATGTTAATTTTGAAAAAATCGTATTTTCAAGTCTAGGTAATATTTCCTCAAAAAAAATAGATCGACTGATTAATAAGCATGTAGCTCCTCTAGAAGCCCAATTAGGTATCCAAAAAAGGCCTATATTTAATGCTTATCAAGCCCATCATCAGTCAAAAAATAGAGAAATCTCACAAGTCCACCACCTTATGGGATTGCCTACTTACAGCCTGCATGATCCCAAACGCATTCCTTTTTATTTATTAACGAATATTCTAGGTGGGCCCGCTATGAACTCAAGATTAAACTTGAGCCTTCGAGAAAAACACGGATTTGTTTACGGAGTGGAGGCCCAATTCTTATCTTACACGGACATTGGACTTTTCAGTATTGGTTTTGCGACGGATCCCGCCAATTTCAAACGGAGTAAAGCGCTGGTTTTAAAAGAAATAAAGAAACTTCGAAATCAAACACTGAGTGAAGGGCAACTTCGTGCTGCCAAAGGGCAACTCAAAGGGCAGATGGCTATGTCTGAAGAAAATAATAATGCCATGATGTTGATGATGGCAAAAAGTCTTTTGGACCTAAATAAAATCCCATCTCTGGATGAAGTTTTTAAAAAAATTGACTCTATTACTGCCCTCGAACTTAGAGAAATCGCCGAGGAGGCATTACAAGTTGACCAAATGAGTTCATTGACTTTCATGCCTCATTAATTAATCTAGTTAGATTTAAATTATGGATTTCCTTCCGGTAAAAATCAAGCAATATGTAGAGGCTAATAGTTCAACTGAAGACCCCTTGTTAAAAGAAATTATCAGAGATACCCATCTTCACGTTTTAAATCCAAGGATGCTCAGTGGTCATTTTCAAGGAAGACTCCTCTCCTTTTTAAGCCATATGCTCCGACCTCAACAAATTCTTGAAATTGGAACCTTCACGGGCTATGCGACCCTCTGCTTGGCCGAAGGATTGGCCTTAGATGGCACCATTACTACTATTGATGTCAATGAAGAAATTGCTTCGAGAACGAAAGCTCATTTTTCAAAATCACGGTTCAATCATCAAATTATCACTAAAACCGGTGATGCACTTAAAATTATTCCCAAACTTGAAGCCTACTGGGATCTCGTATTCATTGATGCCGATAAAGAGAATTATTTGACCTACTATGAAATGGTACTCCCTAAATTAAAGCCCACAGGTTTTATTATTGTCGATAATGTATTGTGGGACGGAAAAGTTGTTGATGAAAATGAAACAGATAAAAAAACAAAGTCTTTGAAATTATTTAACAATTTTGTTCATCAAGACACGAGGGTTGATAATCTTTTACTTCCCATTCGTGACGGTTTAATGATCCTGAGAAAAAAATGAAAATTAATTTCTTCATAATATGCCTTCTGCATGTATTCACAATTAGAGCCAATGGTACACCTGTGGTTACCAAAGAAGTTAATTTTGGTAACATGAAACTTGTTTTGTCGAGAAATGTGATGGCTGAGATTCAACAGCAAGTCAATTCCCTTACCAGTAGTCCTAAGTATTATCAAATGAAAGTGGACCGCATGCTGCTTTATTTTCCTGTTATAGAACGCGTTTTCAAGGAAGAAGGGGTTCCTGAAGATTTTAAATACCTTGCTATTCAGGAAAGTGGCTTGGTCTCTGATGCGATATCTTCTGCTGATGCCGTTGGTTTTTGGCAATTCAAAGATTTCACAGCGCGTGAAGTAGGTTTACGCGTAGACAAACATATAGACGAAAGAAAAAATATCGTCGCTTCATCTCGTGGAGCTGCAACGTATCTGAAAAGACACAATTTCTTAGTAGACAATTGGATTTATGCCATGTCTGCCTATCAAGCAGGGATGGGGGGTGCTCGCAAATACATGAATAAATCAAATTATGGCGCTAGAAGGTTAGAAATTAATTCTTCTACCCATTGGTATGTGAAGAAGTTCATCGCTCATAAAATCGCCTTTCAAGATCGGATCAATGACAAGCATTCTCAGAACTTATCTCTGATTGAATTCAAAAAGGGGGCGAATAAAAATCTAAGTTGGATAGCCAAGGAATTTGAACTTGATGTGGATTTGATCAAAACATACAATAAATGGATCCGTACTGGAGAAATTCCTGAAGACAAAACCTATGTCGTATTAATTCCTACTCAGCAAAAAGTCAAAAACAAAATGTTGTCCAAAGTCGTAGCAGAGATTGAATCTAAACCAGCTGTAGAAAGGACCAAGATTGAAGAAAAAATATATCCTTTTGAAATGGTGCCAGGCCTCTCAGATGTCAATTCAAAGAACCTGAAATTTAATGACTTAAAGGTTATTTTATCAGGTAATTCTAATAACCTTAATTCTCTTGCTGCAGAAGCAGGGATTTCAATCAAACTGCTTATCAAATACAATGACCTCAATCCTCAGGATCCAATAAAAGCGAATACTATTTACTATCTCGAGTCAAAAAAATCGAAATCGAAAATTGGTTTTCATATCGTAGAAAAATCAGAAACCCTTTGGTCCATTTCCCAGAACTATGCCCTACGACTAAATAAATTAATGACCATGAATCGCATAACCTCAAATGAAAAAATAGAAATTGATAGGGTTTTATGGCTCAATGCGAAAAGACCTAAAAATACACCCATTCAATACCATAAGAAAGAACAAAAAAAAGAAATGAATACTGCTACGATCGACATTGAAGAGCAACCAGAAAAGTCAGATAAAATCATTCAAACCTCTACAACAGTGAAAAAAAAAATATCGACAGTCAAAAATATTCATACTGTGGTGGAAGGAGAATCGCTCTGGTCTATTGCTAAAAAATATAATGTATCAGTAAAAGACCTAAGAACATTTAATGAAATCAATGAAAATGATACCTTGAACATCGGCCAAGAATTATATATTTTTTCGACTCGAAAAAGACCACCTAAAGCGAGCAAATCCAATATTTATACAGTGCAAGCAGGAGACTCTTTTTATAGTATTGCGGTTAAACATAATATGACTGTCAAGTACTTAATGCAACTCAACAGGCGCACCAATGATGTAGTAATGATCGGAGACAAGCTCAAAGTTTGCCCTAACTAATACTCAAAATCTAGCCCCAACTTATCCTTTAGTTTTTGAAGCAAGGGCTGCTCTTTTACCATAAAATCGTATTTGTCCTTGCTGGTATAAAGTTTGTCTTTTTTAGGATCTTCTTTAACCTCCTTATGAACAATCAACTGATCATTGGATAAAGTTTCCCGTAAAAAATTCACTAACTCAACTTCAATTCGATCCAATATCGCAAGCTCTAAAGAGCTATTCAATACGATAAGAGCATTCATGTCTTTTTTAGTTATTTTACGCGTCAAAATGAGTTGCTCCATTTCACTTATCACTTTCTTTTTACGTAATTCAATAAAATTCTTCCAGCCCTCTTGAAGTTCTCCTTCTGTAAATGCTTCATTTTTCAGTATTTTTTCCTTGACTTCTTTGGATCGCTGATCTTTCTTTTTCTTAAAAATTGAAGGAGTTTCTTTCTGTGTTGGGGGTGAGCTGTCAGGCTTTAATTCTAACGAGGACACAGCTGATTCCACTCTCTTCACTGGATCAGTATTATCATCTTCCTTGATCGCTTGACGCTCTACGGGTGACTCAGTTATATTCTTATTAAAAATGGATGGGGTCTCTTTCTGTGTTGGGGGTGAGCTTTCAGACTCTGATTCTAAGTAAGGTGCAACAAATTTCTCTGTCCTCACTGGCTCGGTCTTTTTGTCTTCCTTGACTTCACCAATCGCTATCGATGACTCAGTTTTATTCTTATTGAAAATAGATGGAGTCTCCTTTTGAACGAGAGATGACGTCTCAGAGACTTCTTTAGGCATCGATTGATCTTGCTTTTCTCTTTTTCCCTCAGCTAGCTCTTTCGAATCAATTTTTTGATGGAATAATGACCGATCATCTAAGTCAGGACTTTTTTTTTTTCTCCTTTTTCAGATGCTGAAAGTTTGAAGGCTCGATCAAGTTGGGACAGCTTCATCAGGCAAAGTTCTATGTGAAGCCTTTGGTTTTTACTCTGTTTATAACCCTGATCACATTGGTTAATCATATTCAATCCCGAAAGCAAAAATGAAGTAGATGACCGTTCAGCTTGATCTTTAAACTTATTCTTAACATTCTCCGAAACTTCTAACAAGACTAAGGTTGCTGGATTTTGACACACCAATACATCCCTAAAATGTTGAGCCAAACCGATCAGAAAATTGTGCGCATCAAACCCTTTTTTTAGTATTTCATCAAACAGCACCAATGTTGCGGATAAATTTTGCTCAATAAAAAGATCAGACAGCTTAAAATAATAATCATGATCAAGAATGTGTAGATGAGTGATCGTTTTTTGATAAGTGATTTTTTTGTCTGAAGAAAAGGTGACAATCAAATCAAACATAGACAACGCATCTCTCAAAGCCCCATCCGACCTCTGTGCAATTAAATGCAAGGCATCATCATCATAACTAATCCCTTCTTCCTTAGCTATTTTCTTTAATTGGCCAACAATATCTTCGATTTCAATACGTTTAAAATCATAAATCTGACATCTTGACAAGATCGTCGGAATAACTTTGTGTTTTTCTGTGGTAGCCAATATGAAGATGGCATATGAGGGTGGTTCTTCGAGTGTTTTTAAAAAGGCATTGAACGCCTGATTAGACAACATGTGTACCTCATCAATAATATAAACTTTGTATTTACCTTCCTGAGGGGGATAGCGCACCTGATCAATTAAATTGCGAATATCCTCCACTGAATTATTGGATGCCGCATCTAATTCATAAATGTTTAAATTGGACGTATTTGCATCCCCATTTTGAGCTTCAAATCCATTGATCATTCGGGATAAAATACGGGCACATGTAGTTTTTCCAACCCCTCGAGGACCACAAAACAATAATGCTTGTGCCAATTGATTGTGCTCAATTGCATTCTTTAAAGTAGTGGTAATATGACTTTGACCTACTACCTCTTCAAACCCTAAAGGCCTGTATTTCCTTGCCGATACAATAAAACTCTCCATCTATCGTGCTATATTATGAAAAAATGGTCGTATTCAAAGACGAATTAGATAATAATTTACGAATTTGTATTAGATATTTTAAAGCCCTTTTTTTGTAGCAACGAAATCTTAAAAAAAAAAATGAACTCAGTGGTCATCAGTGGTATTCAGCAAATAGGCATTGGAGTAACCGATGTGAAAAAATCATGGAAATGGTACCGTAAATATTTTGGTATGGATATTCGTGTTTTTGAAGATGCTGCTATCGCACATTATATGCTGCCCTACACCGGAGGTGAACCTCGCGAGAGGTATGCGGCGTTGGCACTCAATTTACAAGGCGGTGGTGGCTTTGAGATATGGCAGTATACCCAACGAACTCCTCAACCACCGAAGCAAGAAATAGAATTAGGTGATTTGGGTATTTTTTGTGCCAAAATTCGTACTCGAAATATCCAAAAGACTTACCAATACTTTAAATTAGAAGGTTTGGATTTGATCGGTGAGTTAATGATTGATCCTAGAGGAATTTGGCATTTTTACCTGCGTGATCCAAACGGAAATATTTTTGATATCATAGAGCAAGAGGCACCCTGGTTCAAAAATGAAAAAAAACATACAGGATCAACTTATGGTGTGACCATTGGCTGTACAGACTTAATCAAGTCCATCTCTTTTTATCAAGATATTTTAGGCTACGACTTGGTACTATATGAAGGCGAGGATGTATATGATGATCTACAAGGACTGCCCCTAAAAGCAGGGAAATACAAACGAGCCATTCTCACACATTCTCAAGCAAGAGCAGGCGCCTTTTCAGAATTGTTCGGATCCAGTGAAATAGAACTATTTGAATCCCAACACGCGGAAAAAATCAAAATTTTCCAAGACCGATTTTGGGGCGATTTAGGATTCATACACTTATGTTTTGATGTCAACGGCATAGACGCTTTAAGAAAGCATTGCGAAGCCAAAGGATGTGCTTTTACGGTTGACAGCAGTGCCGCTCAAGATGGGGCTTCTTTTGATATGGGTGAAGCTGCTGGCTTCTTTTCATATATTGAAGATCCCGATGGCGCCCTCATCGAATTTGTGGAAACTCACAAAGTTCCCATTCTCAAAAAAATGGGATGGAGCTTGAATTTAAAAGCAAGGACGGTTAGCAAGCCCTTACCTAAATGGATGCTAAAAGCCTTTGCTTTCAATCGTGTCAAAGATTAATCAAATCCATTGGGCACATTGAACATAACTTTCATTCAAACTGGCGGGACCATTGATAAAGATTATCCAAAAACAAGAAACGGATGGGCCTTTGAAATAGGTGATCCGGCCACCCTGCGCCTTTTGGAAAAACTGAATCCCTCGTTTGAATATGAAATTATCACGGCTTTCAGAAAAGACAGTTTAGAAATTGATCTAGCAGATAGAAATCAGTTGGTAGCATTAATCCAAAATCATAAATCCTCTATTTTTATCATCACCCATGGAACCGATACTTTAATTGAAACCGGCCAATTTCTAGAAAAAAAAGTAACCGAAAAACTAATCATCCTTACCGGTGCCCTGCGGCCCGAAAGATTCACCAATAGCGATGCTGCTTTAAATATTGGGACGGCTATTGGAGCGGCAAACAGTCTTAAAAAAGGTGTCTATATCGCCATGAATGGAATTACTCAGTCAGTTGATTTAGCCAGGAGAGATGAAAAAACCGATCGATTTTATTAAATAAAAACTTGACTGCAATTAAAAAGAATCATTCCAATTATTGCATTAGCATCCTAGGTTGCGGTTGGTTGGGTTTACCCTTGGCCAGACAATTGGTCCAACAGGGACATCAGATCAAAGGGTCGACCACTTCCCAAAAGAAAATGAAAGTTATGAAGAACATAGGGATCATCCCCTACCTCATCAAACTAGCAGAAGAGGAGCCTCAGTGGGTTGACTTTTTACAAACAGATGTACTGGTGATTGCGATTCCTTTAAAAGAAATAAAGCCTTTCGAACATTTGATGAAAACCCTTCCATCTAAAGTTAAAGTAATTTATACCAGTTCTACGGCCGTATACTTACCTAGTAAGGAGCCCATCAATGAAAAAAATGCCTTGGATGCACAACATCCCTTTTCAGCCATTGAACATGTCATTCGGAATTCTGAGAATCCAAGCACCATCATCAGACTTGCAGGTCTATTTGACCAGCGCAGGCACCCAGGACATTGGTTTGCCAAAAAAGTCCTCAGCAATCCAAACGGTACCGTGAATCTCGTTCACCTTAATGACTGCCTGGGTATTATCGAGAAAATCATCGTCCATCAAGTGTGGGACGAAGTTTTTAACGCCTGCGCCAATGAACACCCTTCGCGAAAAGATTTTTTTTCGCGCGCCTCAATAGCGCTAGGTAGCCCACCACCTCAAATAAATGAACAGAAAACTTCTATAAAAATTATTGATAATCAATGGGTTAAAAAGAAATTAGATTTTTCATTCTATGTTTCCTTAAATGATTTTGAAAAGTATATTTGAAGTGACCTTAGTTTAAATCAATTGTTTTTTTTCTGTCTTTTCAACCCCAAGGTTCTGATAAAAAAAGCGTTAAGAAATCCCACAGAGATCCAATTAGGCAAAGTATAATTGAAGAAGTGATGTTTTGTGATGATGTAATTGCTCTTTGGTGACGCACTTTCAAATATTTTTATAATCCGCTCAGACAAGACTTCAGGTGTCATCGCTCGCTTAATGGTCTTCAAAACAAACTTATTCAGAAATGCATTCATGGCCTTTTCATAGGGCGTATCGCTAAACTCCTCGGTAGCTTTCAATATCGTCTTGTCAAAAATAGGGGTCTTTATTGGACCGGGACCAACTACAATAAGCTTGATCCCATAAATATTCAATTCGGTTCTAAGACTTTGAGACAATCCTTCCAAGGCAAATTTAGATCCGCAATAAGCACCAATAAAAGGCATGGCAATTTTACCATTAATAGAACTGATCATTACTATTCTACCAGGCGTGCCTGGCCTCTGATTTTTTATCCCTAGAACACCTGAAAACACCTGAGATACCTTTATCAGACCAATAACATTTACTTCGAATTGATGTCTTAAATCAGCTACTGAAAGGTGTAATAGCGGACCTGCTACAGCCAATCCAGCATTATTAAAAAGTCCTGTTAAGGTAGAACCGTTCAATCTCTTTTCTACTTCTAAAGCTGCCTTTTCAATAGCCGCATGATCTGTAATATCGAAATATAGCGGAATGAAAGTAGCTCCAAATTTATCAGAAAGTCTTTGACCATCTTCTGGCTTCCTGACACTTCCAAATACCATATAGCCTTTGGAAATCAAATCAATACAAAGCTGATATCCGATCCCTGTCGATACTCCCGTAATTACTACGCTTTTATTCATAAGCTAAAAAAATAGATTTAATCTCATCGGTGATTCGCCTAGGCTTAAAAGATTGAGTATCGACCAAGCACCACTGCGTGTTGGCTTCGGCCACGAGGACTTCACTATCATCATATATCCAAACCATCCGACCCCACAATGCTCCTTTAGCATTGTCAAAAACTTGTGTTTTTATAAATGCTTTTTGATGAATCTTTAATGGCTTTTTATAAGTGATCTTATGATTTACCACCACCCACTTGTATTGATTTATAATTTCCTGAGAAGCACGGATCTGCCAATGTTCTTTGGCAATATCTTGTACCCAACTGAGGTAGACTACATTATTCACATGATTTAGTTCATCTATATCTGCCGATTTAACAACAATCATTTTTTGATGTATCGATACTTTATCCATCAATAAACCACTAAATCTTTAACCTCCTTTTTGTACCAATTAAGTGTCTCAAAATTTCCAGGAAACCAAGCGCCTTTTTTTTTTTCCATCCCATCCATTTACTTTTTACACCCCCTATGGGAAGCATTTTTACCCACATTTTCCAACCTCTTGGAAAATAATTCTCATCTAATAGCCAAAGATAAGTATCTCCAGGCGTTGACCCTCCTTGCGTATAGGTAACCAATAATCCATATCCTTTCGGGATCTTTACGCTACTTAGCATGACACCTGGGTCATTTAATTTATAGGGTGCCACCAGCCAAAAAGAGTCATTATTAAAATACTGAATGGCCTGATTGACTGCTTTTTTATTTTGATCACCTATCAAAATGATGCCCCCTTGATAAGCCATTCCCTCTAGGGTTTCGGTCGATACATTTACTTCAATATCAGCCCAAATGACTTTTACCGAATCCTCTTTTTTGTTCCAATCAAAGTAATGGGATCCATATTGCCAAGAAATAAAACGCAAGCTATCATATGCTACTTTATTCATAGATTCTGACATTTTTTCAGCCAACCAAAGGGCCTCTTGACTTTCTTTTGATTCAGGTAATCTTTCATCTAAAATAAAAATTATTATTCCACTAGAAAACGCTATTCCTAAAATTAAGACCAATAAAAATAAAATGAGGCTCTTCAATTACTATGTGGATTTAAAATCTCTTAAATATTAAGCATAAGAAATGAGTACAATCGCAATGTAAGCATCGGTGAGAAGATAAGTCCCTCTCGAACATACACCTATATTACAAAAATATATTATCATTCAAATTAAAAAAATCACCATCCAAAATTAAAAAAAATCCGCTTTAATTGCTTCTGAATTTTTTTTAACGGGTAATGCGATCATGTCACAGGGCCAATAAGTAACTGAAGATATTTCTATCTTTCTTTCAAAAAATAAAAATAAAAGATTTGCTTTTATTTACGTCTAACATAACTGACCACTGTTAAGATTTTCAATGAAATCTAATAAAAATTCATTTTCAATTGATTATTCAGCTTTAATTCGTCCTTATTTTCCTATATTTATAATTTAAAAATCTTTGCTTCTAATAAGCCCGCATGAAACCTTTACTTTAGTAATTACAAATGACAACAGATATCAATTTCAGCCAAACGGGTCGCAATAGCCTGGTCCTTTTACGCATCCTAATAGGATGGCATTTTTTATATGAAGGCGTTTTAAAACTATATAATCCAGCATGGACCTCCAAAGCCTACCTGTCAAGCGCTGAACTATTGACTCCACTATTTCAATGGCTCTCGGGTGATGGTATGATTCATTTAGCGGATAATCTTAATATTTTCTGCCTAATGGTGGTGGGTCTTTCCTTACTTCTGGGTTATTTTGAACGGATCGGTTCGGTTTTTGGGATTTTCTTGCTCCTTATGTACTACCTAGCACATCCGGCATTACCAGGTTCCTCTCAAGCGGGTACAGAAGGCTCTTATTGGATCATTAATAAAAACCTCATTGAAGCCGCTGCCCTTTTTGTCCTCTATCAAATGCCTACAGGTACTTATTTTGGACTTCATTCATTGAAAAAAAATCTTTTAAATCCCAAAACCAAATAGTCATGTCAGAAGATAAAAAGAGTAATTGGTCTCGAAGGGACCTACTGAAAGGAATTGCCGGTGTACCTATCGTAGGGAGTGTTTGGTGGGCCGGTGCTAGTAAAGGAGTTAATAATACACAAGCCAGAGATTCTATTCTAAAGACATTAAATATCAATGCCTCACCGCCACCACCTTCAGGTCCTATGGCGGGAGATCCCATTAGAATTGGAATCATCGGTTTTGGTATCAGAGGTCCCCATTTATGCAGAGCACTAGGTTTTGGTCAGAAAAGTTGGCTCGCAAGTATGGCTGAAGCTGCCAAAAAGAATCCTAAGGACACCCGTTTGGCTTCCTTTTTAGAACAAGAGCACCTCAACGTTAACATCACGGCCGTCTGTGATCTTTTTGATTTGCGAGCACAAGATGCGATAGACTCTTTCAGTACAGACGAAGTGAAGGTTCAAAGATTCAAAACGCATCAAGAATTAGTCGAAAGTGATGTGGTTGATGCCGTTATCATTGCCACGCCTGATCATTGGCACGCACCTATTGCCATCGCGGCCTTGCAAGCAGGAAAGCATGTCTATGTAGAGAAGCCAATGACCCATAATATCAAAGAGACTTACGAGCTCAAAGATGTTGTTGAAGCCTCAAACGTGGTCTTTCAAGTTGGTCACCAACACAGGCAAACACAAAGTTTCTTAACCGCCCAAGACATAGTTAAAAAGAATATACTTGGCCATGTTTCGCTGATTCAAGCCAATACCAATCGTAATGATGATAATGGGGCATGGCAATATCCCATTCACAAAAAAGCCAATCCCAATACCGTCGATTGGAAACAGTTTATTGGGAGTGCCCCTATGGTTCCTTTCAATGCTGAACATTTTTTCCGTTGGAGAAAATGGTGGGCTTATGGATCCGGCCTTTCCGGAGATCTTATGTCCCATGATTATGATCGCGTAAATTGTATCTTGAAAATGGGAATTCCTAGCTCTGTGGTCGCCTCAGGTGGCATTTATACCCATAAAGATGGTAGAAATGTTCCTGATGTTATGCAGGTAAATATGGAGTTTCCTGATTTCTCAACGGGTTCCAGTCAAACGGCAGGAAAAGAAAAGGGTATGACTATGGTTTACAGTGCTACTTTAGGTAACCAATATGGTAGAACAACCGCTTTCATGGGTCATGATGCCACCATGGAAGTAGGGAACAGTTTGACCATTTATGCGGATGGTAAATCCACCAAATTTAAGGAAAAAATAGTATCCGAAGAAATGGATCCTAATGTCCCTATCTATCAATATGACCCCGCCTCAGGAAGTGTAGATGGAGTTACTTCTGCCACAGCTAAATATTTCGCTGACAAAGGACTTCTTTGGACTTATAGAGATGGTAAACGTGTGGATTCTACCCATTTGCACATTCGAGAATGGCTCAGTTGTATTAGAAATGGTGGGACCCCAAGTTGTAATATAAAAGAAGGATTTGAAGAGGCCATGACCTCACATATGGGTGGTCTGTCCTACAAACTAGGTCGCAGAATAGATTGGGATCAAGCCAAGCAAGAAATCGTACAAGTCGAAGGATATGATTTAGATGAAGCCTTACTTGAGGATAAAGAGAAGATTGTTTGAGGAGTCGGCTTTTGGGAATAAAACTATTCCAGCATACGGTCGAAAAAATCGACCGTAGCTTTACAGGCATCAATCCAGCTCTGATGTAACAAAAATCCGTGAACTTCATCAGGAAAAACCAATTGCTCATAGTAGACTTTTTCTTCTCGAAGAGCCTTTATTTTATCAACTGATTCGCTAAAGGGCACATTTCGATCATCATCCCCATGGATAAGTAAAACGGGAGAACGCCAGGTATCCATATGGGCAATTGGACTTGAATCGTAGGCTAATTTGGCAAAATCAGGATGTTCCAAGGCCTCATAACTCGGCATAAAATTTTTGATGATTACATTCCAGTTCATAACGCCATGAATGTCAACGCCTGCAGCAAACATATCTGAGGCTCTTGCTAACCCCATAGCTGTCAGGTATCCACCATAAGAACCTCCCCATAAACCTATTTTAGTCACATCTACATTGGGATGGTTTTGTAAAAAAAGACCTGCTGCAAGGACATCATTAAATTCACTATTTCCTCCTGCCCCATAATTCAGCGCTTCTCGAAATTTCAAGCCATAACCCGTACCGCTGCGGTAATTGACCGACAGCACAACATATCCCTTCGAAGCCAAATATTGATTCAGCGCATAAGCATAATGATAATAATCACGGTGATGAAAGCCCAATAACATTTGTCTTCTTGACCCCCCATGAAAAAATAATAAGGCTGGTTTTTTCTGATCGGTTTTTAATCCTTTTGGTAAAAACAACTGTCCATGAATTTTGACATCGTCTACCGCTGAAAATACTACTGCCTCAGGTAATGTTAAATCTGAGCTGGGATAATCTTCAGAAGAAAAAATAGTATTTATTTTACCTTGCTCCAAACGCTTCACAGCCGCAGGCTCTAGACCGGAAGAACCTAAAGCAAAATTATTTCCCAACCCATCGCTCACAGGGGACCATTCAATTCCCTTCCCCTTCGTGATTTGCGTTATTTTTGAGTCTTTCCATTTTCCTATATGCTGACGATTGAGATCCCCTCGATTACTCGAAAATAAAAGAAAGGATCGATCCGGAGATTGACTCACATGCTGTATTTCAAAATTGCCAGATGTTAATAGCTTAGCTTTCCCCTCTTTAGTTGAGACCGCATATAAATGTAACCAGCCTTCTTTTTCCCATGGAAATATAATTTCATTATTCAGCATCCAAAACAACTGTTGCCCACTAGATAATCCATAAAATGCGCTCCCCTTACCTTCATCAGCTTGCCACAAGGTTTTACTTTTCCCATCCTCAATATTGATGAGTCGGATTGAAAAGGGCTGTGCCGCTAACTTAGAAATAAACATTAAGCGTGGATCATAAGGCCTTCGCAATACAGCGATCTGATTACTTTCGGGAGACCAAACCGGATCACTATCGATATCTACGGTTGGATCTGGATACGTAATGCTCTGATCGTTGAAATCATAAATACCCAGAAAGGCATGATCACCTCTATGACTTATAAAAGCTAATTTATTTTCATCAGGAGACAATCGAAGGGATCCAATTTGTCCCCGAGTGATAAAGAGTTGTCGGGCTAATTTCTCGGTAAAATCATATTCATAGATTTGACCTTTATTAATGAAACACATGACCTCACCTCTAAGCAAGGGTCCACTACCTTCCGTTAGTTTCTGAACTCTTTTATTACTAGATAAAAAAATAGCTTGATCAGTCCCTTTAACGTCTAAATAAGGATTGGGAAACTCCCCTTCCCTATTGGGGACACTTCCCCGCACAAAAATAAGATCAGCTCCATAAAATAATAGCTGGCTGATCTCAATCCCGTCATCTAAAAAATACTGAGTCTCCTTTACGGCCTTATATGCCGGAGCTTGAGCCGAATAAACATTACGAATGCCCTTCTCATTGACTACCCATGCAATCTTACCTATGTGGTCGGCTGCCTTGAGATGGGATGGGAATGAATAAGATAAAAAATCATCCAACCCCTTTTGAGCAAAAATTAAAAATCCGGAACAAATAAATAATACATTTAGCAACGCTTTCATCCTAAATTTCTTTGGTTCTATTTAAATTTAATCAAATCAAATAAGAATGCGTCCATCAAATTCCCAATATGCTCTTCCCCCCATCCAATAAAATAAATTGCTTATCTAATCATTAATTCATTTTGCTTCAAATCATCGTCCATTACATATTGCATATTTTAGCTCCAGGCCTTATTGCATGGTTTTTTTTTAGAACACATTGGCCCAAAGTTTGGCTCATACTTTTACTTACCATGACTGTTGATTTAGATCATTTACTCATGTTTCCTAATGTATTTGTGAGCGATCGCTGCAGTGTAGGATTTCATCTACTTCACAGCTACTGGGCGATCTCAATCTATATTTTAGCTCTTTTCTGGCGTAAAACTAGAATCATCGCAGTGGGCTTAATTTTTCATATGATCACAGACTGGCTAGATTGTTTCTGGATGATGTATTGAATCGATGAGGAGTAAGAATAGTCCTGAACTTCAAAGTTATCTAATTAATTAAAATTGTATTATTATGATATATAATTACGAATTTTAAAAAAAAAGATAAATAAAACCCTTATTTTGATTATATTTTCAATAAATTCAATACTTATCATTAGATATCTAACTTCTCTATCTATGGCATATACCGCATTAATTTTTGTAAAATTAAATATAGGCACTTGATCTGTGACATGTGATGATATATAAATTATCTCTAACAGTAATAATCAGTATAGAGGCATCCGAAAATCTATAATAGAGTAGGATTAATTTTTATCAAAAGCTTTAAGATGGACTATAAAAAACCAAAATTTAAAGAAAAGTACGAAAATTTCATTGGTGGGAAATTTGTACCTCCCGTTGGGAATGAATATTTTGAAAATAATTCACCTATCGACAATACCCTGATTGCAAAATATCCAAGATCTCAAAAAGACGATATAGATCATGCAGTAATCGCAGCCAATAAGGCCAAAGAAGCCTGGGGCAATACCTCAGCAGCCGAGCGTGCGAGCTTGCTTAATAAAGTGGCGGATATCATTGAAGCCAACTTAGAAGAATTCGCTTTGGTAGAAACCTGTGACAACGGAAAGCCAATAAGAGAAACCTTAAACGCAGACATTCCTTTGAGTGTTGATCATTGGCGCTATTTCGCATCAGCCATAAGAGCTGAAGAAAGTTCTATGTCCGAACTTGACATCCATACCGTTTCTTTAAACCTCAAAGAACCCCTTGGTGTTATCGGACAAATCATCCCTTGGAATTTTCCATTGCTCATGTTGTCTTGGAAACTGCCTCCAGCATTGGCGACTGGCAACTGTGTCATCTTAAAACCAGCAGAACAAACACCCTCTACAGCTACACTACTCGTGGAGAAAATAGCCGATGTCTTCCCTCCAGGTGTTGTGAATATTCTTCACGGCTTTGGGCCTGAGGCAGGCAAACCATTGGCTTCACATTCGGGTATTGACAAAATCGCTTTCACGGGAGAAACCACCACGGGTCAGTTGATAATGCAATATGCTTCTAAAAATCTAAATCCTGTAACCATGGAGTTAGGCGGAAAGTCCCCTAATATCTTCTTTAATTCTGTCATGGATGCTGATGATGCTTTTTTAGACAAAGCCATTGAAGGAGCCGTACTCTTCGCCTTTAATCAAGGAGAAGTATGTACTTGCCCTTCTCGATTATTAGTTCAAGAGGATATCTATGATGCCTTTATGGCAAGAGTTATCGAACGCACAGAAGCCATCATTCAAGACAATCCCTATGATGTCAACACCATGGTAGGTGCACAAGCCTCCAATGATCAATATGAAAAGATACTTTCCTATCTAGAGATAGGCAAAGAAGAAGGCGCTAAGGTCCTTTCGGGAGGTGCTGCTTCTCATTTAGATGGAGACTTGGCCAATGGGTTCTATATACAGCCTACCATTTTGGAAGGACACAACAAAATGCGTGTTTTTCAAGAGGAAATTTTTGGCCCAGTCGTGGCGGTAACCAAATTCAAAGATGAAGCAGAAGCCTTAGAAATTGCCAATGATACCCTTTATGGTTTAGGCGCTGGTGTTTGGTCTAGAGATGCGCACCAATTGTATCAAATTCCACGTGCGATCAAGGCAGGTCGGGTTTGGGTTAATTGTTATCATGCCTATCCGGCACATGCCCCATTTGGAGGTTATAAAAAATCAGGATTTGGAAGAGAGACTCACTTGATGATGATGAATCATTATCGTCAGACCAAGAACATGCTGATCTCTTATGACAAAAATAAATTAGGATTCTTTTAATTCTTAAACCTAGTATAAGCGAGGCATTTTCTAAGGAAACTGCCTCGCTTATTAAACTTAAAAATATGAATTATAAACGTGTGGCCATTACAGAAGCAGCCACTTCAATATTAGATCAACTCAAAGCCAAGTACGGAGACTTGATTTTTCATCAAAGCGGCGGATGTTGTGATGGGTCTTCACCTATGGTATTTGAAGAAGGAGAAATGTATTTGGATGAAAGTGATATCCTATTAGGTCAGTTAAATGGTATCAATTATTATATGAATCAAGATCAATTTGACTACTGGAAGCATACCCATCTTACCGTTGATGTGACTGAAGGAAGAGGCGCTAGCTTTTCTCTTGAGATCCCTATGGGTGTTCGTTTTATCATTCGTTCAAGATTATTGACACCAGAAGAAAATTCAGAATTAAATAATTGAATGTCTCCATATATTCTTCGTTTTATGAATCCCCCCTTTGACTGATTAAGAACTAGCCCACCTACCCCAGGACGCGTGCTAGGATGATGAGAAGATAAGTCTATTTGATGTGAAAGATACTCGTTATCGCAACCGTAATGAACTCAACCCCAATAGCGATAACAATAAAGCCTATGATTCTTGACAACGCATTGATCCCTGAGGCGCCCATTGCTTTAACAATCACAAAAGAGCTTCTGAGTATCAGGAAAACGAAAAGAGTTGAAATAACGATGGCCGCCAAGATGATCATGACATTGACTAATCCTGTATGCTCTTGATTAAACATAATCAGTAATGATATAGCACCTGGCCCGGCAATCATAGGAAGTGCCAAAGGTGTTAATGAAATATCTGGACGGGTATTAATGTCTTCTTGTACTGAATCTTTGCTCATACCTTTAGATTTGGCAAAGGCTCCTGTCAACAAAGAAAAACCCGAAAAAATAATGATCAATCCCCCTGCAATTTTTAATGAGTTTAAGGTAATTCCAAAAAATATTAAAATAAATTTACCTGCGAAAAAAGAGATCAATAATATAACCAAAACATTGAAAGAGGCCCAAAAGGCAATCTTATTTCTTTCTGATGTCGTATGCTCTTGCGTTAACCCCACAAAAATGGGCACGGTCCCCAAAGGATTCATTACCGAAATCAACGCACCACAGATGACTAAAAACAAATCCATTTTAATACCCAATTACTTTTCAAGCAAAGCTGCTAAAAACAAAGTACAAAGCTAGTCTTAAATAAAAATTAATATTCCTCAAATTTCTAACTTTCATAAAATAATCACTCGTACATAGTCCAGATTTAAAAGATTTCATCAACCTAACGTACATTCTGATGGTTTCCTAGCAGACCATCAAACTTTAAAGTTTGGACACTTATCTTATTGATATAAATAACAAATATGTTCTGATAACTCATAATGAAGTTATTACAATCAATCTGCGAAATTAAACTAAGATGAGAGATTTCCCTTTAAAGCGAAAATAATCATTTATGATTTTAACAATCTTAGGCTCCTCTATTCAATATTTTACAACTCTCTTTGATTTCAATAAAATATGATTCCCCGTCCATACCCATCTTTTCTTTATAGCTACAGAGTATGGAGTTGACCACTTCCTGAGCATTTGATTTCGCTATGATATTTAAGGTACAGCCACCAAAACCTCCTCCCATCATTCTTGACCCAATAATATGACCGCATTGTCTTGCTGCGTCCACCAAAAAATCTAATTCTTTACAACTTACCTCATAATCATGGGCCAAGCCCTTATGGGATTGATACATCAATGCCCCAAATAATTGAAGGTCATTCTTATGCAGTGCCTGGCAAGCCTCAACCACTCTTCTATTTTCATTGATCACATAGTCACATCGCTTAAAAGCAACCGAATCCAAGGCTTTTCCGAAATTCGCAAGATGTTCTGGCGTTACATCTCTCAAAGTAGCAATGGCAGAATCCTGTTTTTTGAAAGTTGAAACTACCCTTTCGCACTCCTCCCTCCTTTTATTGTACTCTGTTGAGGTGAGCTCATGTTTGACTTTAGAATCGATCAGAACAAGATGATAATCATCTAATTGAATTTTTTGATATTGATACTGAAGCGTCCTGCAATCAAGTTTCAGTGCATGACCCTCCATACCAAACATACAGGCATACTGATCCATAATTCCACATTTGACACCTACAAAATGGTGCTCTGCAAGTTGCGCGATTTCGGCAATTTCTTGCTTGCTCAAACCCAATTGATAGGCCTCATTTATAGCCATACCAAAACCGCAAGCCAGCGCCGCAGAAGAAGACATCCCAGCACCTGTAGGGATGTCGGACTCGAACACCAAGTTGAACCCTTGCTTTACCTTAGCGCTACTTTTCATATAATGCATTACGCCCAAAAAATAGTTTTGCCAATTTTTAGCAGACGGTTTTAGGTCATCTTGATAATCAAAAATCAAATGATCTCCGACATCCTTAGCCTCTACCTTACATTGATTATCCTCTCTTAATTGAATTAAAAAATAGGCGACTTTATCGATAGCTGCAGGCAAGACAAATCCATAGTTATAATCAGTATGTTCACCAATAAGATTGATTCGTGCTGGCGCATTGACCCAGATGGGGTAGTACTTCGGTCCATTTTCCCATTCACTGAGCTCTTTTTCAAACCGCATAAGTCAATACTCTTTTTTTAACATTAACCGCTTTAGACCGTTGCAGGAATATGTGATCTAAAACGTAGGCATCTAGTCCCATATAAATTCGATTGATCTCAAGAACTCTTTTCTGATGATGATCAATGGAAAATAATATAAAACTGTTCAAATTGATCTTAATTTTCAATGCCTTATTGGGTAACTCCGGATCATAGCTTTGAGCCTGCAATGATTGAATAGTCATTATCCAAACAGAAAGCATAATTAAAAATGATCTAAAATTATGCCTGTTTTTGTTCATGCTATTGATGATTTTAGTCATGGAAATCAGTTACTTTGACTCTTCTATCACAGTTTTTTCATCGAAAAACTCTCATATTTAAGAAGACTTTCATGAGGTTTCAGAAAAAAAATTAAGTCACAACTTGGTCAAAATTATAACCCAATTATATCGTATTTTGATGAGATTACATCAATAATAATTAAAGAATATAGTTATCTAAGACTATCCTAAGTAGGTCAAAACGGATAAAAAATAATCTTAAGTTATTCAAGCATCGCAAAAGGTCCTTTCACTCAATAAGAAAACTCATATCCAAGAAATAAATCGATAGGTCTGGAACGTATTCTTAAGATTTAAGACTCTATTTGATTAATTTTGGCCTGTTCGAAGGTTATCTCTAAAATTAACATGCGCTTTATATGGTTCACTGACCCAATCGCATCCCTATCCTATCTTCCATAAAGTCAGTTTAAAATGTCTTGAAATGGAAATCATCCTATCCTATTGAATGATCTCTTTTAAATCAGCCCTATATTGTGAAGGAGTTTTACCCGTAAAAACCTTAAACTGCTTATTGAAATGAGAAAAATTACCAAATCCACTTTCATAGCAAACTTCAGTGATACTAATCTTTTTTTCTGCCAATAACTTAGATGCATGAACCAATCTATATTCATTTAGAAATTGAATAAAGGTTTTACTTGTTAATTTTTTAAAATAACGACAAAAAGAAGGCTCAGTCATGCTCACTAAATCCGCAATTTCTGTCAAAGTAATCAACTCCTGAAAATGCTCACGTACATGATTAAAAATCTTGTTAATGCGATCATTATTTTGCCCTTCTACCTCCAACGAAAAGCCCTCGGCATTCAACATCACATATTCATCAGACAAAGCCAAATCATTAAGTATTTCCAGTAATCCTGTAACTTGTTTAAAATGGTTTAACTCATAAAGCCTTTCTAACTTGGCTCCAACCACAAGTTTAGTCTTTCCTGTGAAGGCTAAACCCTTTCTGGACAATTCAAACATCCGTTTGATGGGTGCCATCTCTGGAACATCAAAAAAATCAGGTCCTAAAAAATCTGCCGGCCAATGGACTACGGTTTCACGACTGTGCCCACTCAGTCTATTGGTAAATCCCTGATGTGGGAGATTGGGGCCAATCAAAACAAGTTCTCCCTCTTGAAAATAAGATAAATGACTTCCAATATGACGCTTCCCACTGCCCCCATGTACATAAACCAACTCCAACTCTGGATGATAGTGCCAATAAGGTCGAGTATCTCGGGGCAAATAAGAAAATTTCCTTACTAAAATAGAACCCCCGTGTGGGGTACTGATCTTCTCAAAAGTAGGATTCGTAAAAATCATAAAATCTTCATTAGCCTATGATTATTTTTGTAATACAAAATTAACCCAAAAGTCATTTAAATTAACCTTAAATTATAATTAAATTAATATAAATGACAAAATAGAACATATATAAGTAAATTTCGATGTGTCTGATGCTAAATAAACCTAGTAGTTTTGCTTTATCAATTTATCTAAAAACAGTTTCAAAATGAAAAACTTAAAAATTCGATTATCCATTATATGCTTATTGTTATCGATCAACTTTGTACGAGCTGATTACCTTATTGATTTAAGAATTATTTCTTCAAATAATTCTTCATTTATTATTCAATTATCAGATATTAAGTATGATGCGAAATGCTTATTGCTGGATCAACGAGGAGTGGTACTTTACCAAGAGGATATTGCTAGTGCCGAGCTATTTCAACGCTCCCTAAATCTAAGGGAATTACCTGACGGGGCTTACGAATTCCAAATAGAAGACGATTATAAAATCGAGACTACAAGTTTAACCAAAATCAATGGTAAAGTAAGTGCTGCTAACCAAATGAAAACAACCTCCTTCAAACCTCAAATAATGTTAAAGGATACCCAACTCAATATTAGTTTACTTGCCTTAAACAATGAAAAGTTAACAGTTTCAATTCTTGATGAAGATCGGAATATAATATCAGAAAATAAGTTATCAGGAAGTGTAAATCTAGTTCAAGCCTATGATCTCTCTCTGCTAAAGCCAGGTCATTACACCGTCCAACTGTACACGAATGGTAAAGCCTATGATAGGCTGTTTACATTAAACTAAATTCTTCTTTTTTACTAATGTCGAGAGGGTAGTTTTTAACTACCCTTTTTTTATGCCCTATTTTTAGTTAGTTTCATACTTTCATAGAGTTAAATCACTGAAATATGTCAATAATTATTTTTTTATCTTTGATCTACATGCCATTGATGGATTTCCTAGCAAAGCCTGAAATCAATCCTTATCTACAACCAACTCCTTTTCTAGTTGTTCTTGGCAATGTACAAGACGGGGGTTCTCCCCATATTGGCTGTACCAAATCGTGTTGTGCCCTACTTTGGGAAAACCCAGATCCTCAACGAAAAGTAACTTGTTTGGGCTTGGTTGATCCGGTCAATGAGCAAAGCTTTATTTTTGAAGCCACGCCAGACTTTCCGGAGCAGCTCAAAGCATTGCATATGTTTGCTCCTTTCCAAAAGGGCGATATTCCCAATGGAATATTTTTAACCCATGCCCATATAGGTCACTATTCAGGGTTAATGTACTTAGGCAAAGAAGCCTTCAACAGCCATCAGACAGAGGTATTTGTCATGCCCAAAATGCAGTTTTTTTTAGAAAAAAATGGTCCTTGGAATCAGTTGATTAATGAAGAAAATATTGAAATTCAACCCCTAAACAATCAAGTATATCATCCAATAAATTCTCTAATAAAGGTTAAACCCTTTTTGATCCCTCACCGGGATGAATATTCAGAAACGGTAGGTTATCAAATAGAGGGGCCAAATAAAACAGCGATATTCATACCCGATATCGACAAATGGCATGAATGGGAAGAAGATATCACTGAAAAAATAACGCTCATAGATTATGCCTTTATTGATGGCACTTTTTTAGATAGTGATGAAATTAATCATAGAGATATTTCAGAAATCCCTCATCCTTTCATCAGTGAAACTATGGATTTGTTTTCATCCATGCCTTTAAAAGAAAAAAATAAAATTTACTTCATTCACCTAAATCATACAAATGCAGGCTTAAATAATAATTCTGAACAAGCCAAAAAGATCAGAAATTTAGGATTCCATGTGGCTAATTACTTAGAGAAATTTCCATTATAAGTAGAATTAATATGATTTAAGAATATATTTTCGTAGGTCAGGGCCACTTTTGAGAATAATTAGGTTTTTTATACTAATTTAGTGAGAAAATTAGTATTTGTATGATCCCGAAAGAATCAAGCCTTTCAATCACACAACATTTTAATAGACATGTCAGAAAAAACGTACAGTGTTATTTGCGGAACAGGTAAATATATTCCGACCAAAATCATACATAACGATGCCTTCTTAGATAATCATTTTACGGATACTTCTGGACAAACATTTACTCAATCTAATATTGACATCATCGAAAAGTTTGAGCAAATTACGACCATCAGCCAAAGGCGCTATGCAGACGATAATATGGGTACATCTGATCTTGGTTGGTTAGCTGCTGAAGATGCCTTAAAATCATCTGACGTCAACCGTGAAGAGCTTGATTACATCATTTTTGCTCATAATTTTGGCGAATTAAAACATGGAAATACGGGAGTAGATATTTTACCCAGTCTGGCCGCTCGCGTTAAGAGAAAATTAAATATAGTAAATCCAAATACGGTTGCTTATGACCTTCCCTTTGGATGTCCTGGTTGGCTTCAAGCAATGATACAAGCAGATTATTACATCAAGTCGGGAGATGCTCATAATATCTTAGTCATTGGAGCAGATATACTCTCGAGAATTTCTGACCCTCATGATAGAGATAGCATGATATATGCTGATGGGGCCGGGGCCACTTTATTGACCTCTCAAAAAAGCAATATACCAACAGGTATTTTGGCTCATAAAACACGCTCTGACACCCTAGAGCATTCAGAAATGCTTTTTATGGGAGGCTCTTATTTGCCCGAAAATGGCACTAAAGAAGGTGTTTATCTGAAGATGTATGGGCGTAAACTTTATCAATATGCATTAAATCATGTACCCGGAGCCATTCAAGCTTGCCTTCATAGCAGTGGTATACCTCTCAGTGAGATCAAGAAAGTGCTCATCCACCAGGCCAATGGAAAAATGGACGATGCCATCCTCAATAGACTCTACAAGCTTGAGGATGATCTGTCTGTTCCTGTTGATGTGATGCCCATGACAATTTCTTGGCTCGGCAACTCATCAGTGGCCACAATTCCTACCCTACTGGATTTGATCTTAAAAAACGAATTAAATGGACATCAGATCGAAAAAGGTGATAAAATCATATTTGCTTCTGTGGGCGCAGGCATGAATATAAATGCCATGGTGTACCAAGCTTGAATTAATTTACTTCAAAATTGATCTCTGTTCGGATCAATCTACCCTCATCGGTCAATCCCTCAATATAAGCGACAAAGTCCCCTGAGTCATCTGAGGTGTAGTAAGAAAAGTTTGCTTTGTTCTGACTCAGAGAAATGCTTGAAGACCAATACTGTGTACCACGTCGGTCTGGTCTAATCTTTTCTTTTTCCGTTGGATTTTTATGATTCGGTACATAAAATTCGTCTGGCTGATGATATCCATACATTTTCACATTTAGAATACCCATCGTATTACCAAATGCTGCGCCTGACCTGTCCGTCTTTCGGTAAAAGGCGATTACACCATTTGGGGTACCATAGATAGTTGCTCGAACCCCCTTTAATACATCAACATGAGAAATATCATTTGGATTGATAGTACTGATCACCGAGGATGGAATTTGCTGACCATCAAGTAAAAAAACTGCGTTGTTATCTAATGAAATTGAGTTAGGACCTCTAATCAAGGCAATATACTCTCCACTTTCATCTTTACTAAACTGTATACCCGTAAGCCTCCCCTTAATTACATCAAAGATATTTGCATATCCGCTCTTTATAGAATCCATAACTAAGCGTGTATCTGGCTCTCGGTAAAGCATATATTCTCTATAAAAAGGATTGGAAGATCTATCTTCCGTTGATTCGACAGCTACTTCATCTAGAAAAATTACATCTCCATCAAATGAAGATTTGATTTGGGAAATTTCCAACATATCATCCAAATAATCACGATTTAATGCCTTGCTTTCGATTTTTTTAGCTTGATGATTTATTCTTATTTTAGGATATGTCTTTTTTTTCAGTTCAATAAATGAATTAATTAATTTACCTGATTTACCCTTTTTCTCTTTTTTACTATTGATTGTCTGAATCACTGCATTTAAAGTATCTTCAACCTGTAAACCTTCAAACCAAAAATCACCAGCTTCATTACTTGACGTTCTTGCTTGAAAAGTGATGTTTTCAAGAAACATCATTGATAAATCAACTTGAATAGGTTTTGATCGATCTTCCCAACGGACGATTTTCCCTTCCAACGTAAATCCCTTTTCTGGGAAATAAGAGATAGGAGGCAACGTCCTATTCAATACGTTGCCCCATTCAAATCTTCTCCATCCATGTGTTAACATGAGTAGATCTAACATTTCAAATCGATCCGCATTGACTGCATTTGTATAATAATTTGGTGACTCAATATATCCTTTCAAATCTGAAGTCAACCATAAATAATTTTCAATATTAGTTTTATTTCTATCAGTAGACTTTTTTTGTACTGAAACCGAAAAAGAACCTGAATATTTTAACCCTGTCGGATCTAAAACACTCAAATCAAAATTAACCTTACTCCTCTTTTTAATATTTGGTGTTACGTCAGCTTCTATGTTTATTTTATCAGTCACTCTTTCGTTGTAAAATAGTCTTTCTAGTAAAGGCACACGATCTTTAAAAAAAGTAACATGGATAATTCCTGATGAAACTTGATCATTAACCAGGGAATTATAAATAAACTCTTGCCCAGGATTCGCTTTTACTACTTTTATGATATTACCCCTTATGTGCATCAATAGATAGGTGTTTTCAAAGCTCATTCCTGGTGATCCCTTGACCGTAATATGAGTTTTAGTCAAAGCCCTTCTTACGGTTAGCTGATAACCTTTATCCTTAACTTTTGGAAGTTTAAAAAAATAATCGTTACCATTAATCTGAAAAAATCCACGATACTGCTGATCACTATCTGGAGTAAATTGAAACTTCCCCAATCCAAAATTTAAAGGATTTAACTCGGTTACCTTATTTCCTTTAGCATCGATCAGCACCCCCTTATGAGTTAAGCCATTTCCGAAACCATCAATAATCTTAAATGCAATAGCATTAGGCACTCCACCCAGAATATATCCTCCCTCTGGAAAAAAATCAACGTGGATTCCTTGTTTATCGGTGACAGGTTCCTTGATGGTTTTTTTTCGTTTTAAATTAAAAAATTCTACCGTTTTCGAAAATATAAATTCTGGGGAGCTGTTTCGCATATAATGCGTGTATGCATTTATTGTATAATTACCCCCAAAGAGACTGTCTGCTAAAAAAAAACTACCCTTACCCAAATGAGACCTCATATCAATTGCTAAGGAGGAAATAATTTCATCCTTCGGCCCTAGTAAATCAACATAGACTAGTTCACTGATTGAACTAGTTTGATGTGTCCTCGCATTGACTAAAAAGACAGAGAACCATAAATTTTCATTTTGAACAAACACTTCTTTGTCTGTTGATAAATAAACTTTTTCCTCTGGTACTTGATATTGGTAATACTGGAAATTGGCCAGAGTAGTGTCAAAGGTTTGACAAAGGCCACAATGCAGAAATAAGGTAGTGTATAAAATTGATATCTTTTTTTGTAAGCTCATCATTCTGACCGCAAATAACTCAAAATTGAAAAATAAAATACCTTCTCTTCATTTTCTATTAATGAAACTAAAAGTGAGGGTTTTGGTTATAGCTTTTAATATCATGAATAGAAGATATTCTTTAATTTGTCTGTATTGTTTAGAGAAGATTTACATCAGATCAAACTCAAGTATTTTCAATTAGACTGGCCTTTATCTCTAGTAACCGGTATATCCAATTATAAATTAAACCAATAATTTAATTTTAAAACCAATCCCCGATTACGTGGACCAAAATATTCTACCATGTAGTTATCAGAGTACACAATAAATAAGTCAGACATGGGCATATAGCGCCATTGAAGTCTACTATTTATATTAAAATTATCACTTTGGGTATTATACTGCATAAAGGTGGTCCAAAAGAAATTCTTAGAAAAATTGATTTCTGCCTTGGGGCCAAACAATAAGAGCTGCTCAGCACCATAATTTCCAGAAAATTCTAGATCGTTTTGAACAAAATTGAGACTGAAATTTCCCCATGGCTGCACACGATAATCAACTGCTAAAGAAAATTCTGTTCGAGTCCCATTGTAAAAACTTCCATATCTGAAACCGGATGTTAACTTAATTTCACGGCGCCTATCCGTCACATACTTAATCTGACCATAATCAAATCTATACAGCTGTGCCGGTAAGGGCTCATTATCTGTAAACCCAAAGGGATATAAAAGATTAACTCCTTCATGTGCGTAAGTAAGATCTAAAGTACTCGTATTTTTCATTAAAAATTTATAAGACAATTGATGCTTATCTTGAATCAGTTCGTTAGAGGTAGCGGTTCGATCTCCATTGGTAGTCAAACTGAAACCATGTTGATTGATAAAAGTATTTTCCGGATAGAACTTATAACCCATGGTCGCCCACCAATGATTGAATCCCAGTATATAAGTAGTATCCTCCAAGGCATCATAATGTTTTTGTCTCGGTATCAAACTGAAATCATTGATGTAATTATCTCCGAGTCCACTGATGTTTAAAAATACATTAAAAACTCTACCCCCATAGCCACCAAAGAAATTGAATAAATGGTTGTCATTTTGATTTTCATTGGAAAAAGCCAATCCATAGCCCGCGATAGCCCGCCATTTACTATCCTGAGAAGAATAATTGAACTCAAGTCCTCCAATGCGATTAAAGTTATCTCTTTGGACGGAGCCATCTGCATATCCTACTCTATTATGAAAATATCCTTTTAAGACAGACCTTTTAAATACTCTCTGATGGAGTGCCAATGAACTATAATTGTTACCAGGTAGCTCTTGCTCTTGAGTCTGTGTATTCATCAGACCTACCCTAAGATTTTTGTTTAAATTACCACTTAATCTGGCCCCATAAAGGATTGGAATGGTGTTTCCATCATCATCTAATCCTATTTTACGACTAAAAAAAGGTTTAGCATTGGTTCCAAAATTACTAAAAATATCACTGTTTTCCAGAAAAAAAAGTCTTCGCTCAGGGAATCTTAAATTAACTGTGGTCAAATTGGTTTGCTGCTCATCTACGTCTACTTGAGAAAAATCTGGATTGACTGTTAGGTCCAGGTTAAGATTAGAATTAATGGCTATTTTAGCATCCATACCCAAAGCAAAACTTTGGCTTAAATCACTTTTACTCTCATAGTCTTTATATAGCATTCCCAAGTAGGTAAGGAACCAATGAAATATTTCCTTTTTCGTTTCTGGGTGGTTTATCCCATATCAGTTGTCCCAAATAACCTAGATCGGTCCCATAAAATTGAATGGGTACAGGTGCCCAAGAATGATTCGCATTGTTCGTGCATCTACTCTAACAAAATTAATGCCCCAACGATCTTTCTCCCCAAAACGCAATGATTTAAACGGAATCATCATCTCAGCAGTCCACCCATTTTCAGTTACACTGGCTTCGGTATACCATTTGTTATCCCAAGCCTTATTATATCCGGATATCTGACCTCCTCGTCGTGCCGGTTCGCCAGTAATCAATGCTTCGGTTTGAACACCTGCGGAATTCACACCAAAAATAAACCCATTTGTTCGCTCATTTACAGGATCTAAAATAACTGCAAACGCATCTCCATTCCAAAATGAATCATTGTCCCTTTTCAGAGATTGAACTAAAAATGGTCCTTCTCCATAACATTCAACTCCTAAATAAATAAAATCATCATCATAGGTAATCTTTACTGTAGGTCTGAACTTCATCGTCAACTGGAGTGCCTCCCACTGGAAAGTTCATCCAAAAATCACTAGCTGTTTCAATATCTTCCCAGAAAGGCTCATCAAGTATCCCGTCCAGACGAACTATTTCATTCAGCTTTTTAATATTTAATTGGTAAGTTGCTGCATTGTTTTGCGCAAACACCACATTAGAAAGAAGTAAAAAACAAAGAAGATAAAGAAAACGGAGAGAATTAAATCCCATATTTAACTAAAAAAACTCAAACATAGCATAAATTATTTTCTCAATACCATTCCTCAAAAAAGAAGACTGAGTCCTAAATATTAAGCCAATAATTCAACTTTAAAACTAATGTACGATTCCTAGGTCCAAAATTTTCTACCATATAATTGTCTGAGTACACTATAAATAAATCAGACATAGGTAAGTACCTCCATTGGATACGGCTATTGATATTGAAATTGTCACGCTGCGTATTGTATTGGAAAAAAGTTGTCCAAAATAAATTTCTAGAAAAGGAAACTTCAGCCTTTGGCCCCAACAAAAAAAGTGGCTGACGGCCATAAATTCCCGGAAATCTTAAATCATTATAAATGAAATTGACACTGAAATTTCCCCAAGGCTGCGCCCGATAATTAGCGGCAATAGAAGTTTCGAGCCGAGTGCCGTTATAAAAGCCTCCATAGCGAAATCCGGAGCGGATATTCACTATGCGCCTGTTATCACTTTGATACTTGATCTCTCCATAATTAAAATTATACATACCGCTGGGAAGGGGTTCGTTATCCTCGGTGAAACCAAAAGGATAAAGTAAATTGACATCTTCATGCTTGTAGGTCAACAATAATGTGCTTGAATTGACAAAGGAAAAATTATACCTCAAATCAAAAGTTTTAGCTATCAACTCATTTGAAGTGGCCGTCCAATCACCAACAAAACTTAATCTTATACCATGCTGATTGATCGAATTGTTATCAGGATAAAAAGTATAGCCTATTCTTGAATAAACATGATCAAATCCAATGATATAGGTGGTATCATCTATCGCATCGTAATGGTTTTTACGTGGAATAAAACCAAAATCATTTTGATAACCATCCCCCACGCCCGAGACATTGGCATAAAAGTTAAATGCCTTACCATCAAATCCAGTAGAAGCACTATAAAAATGATTTTGATCATTATCATCCTCGGTAAAAGCTATACCATAACCTCCGGATCCCTGCCATTTGCCATTCTGAGAACGATAACCAAACTCCAATCCACCAACACTGTTATAATCATCATGCAATACAGTTGTATTTGTCATCATCTTTCGATTATGAAAATATCCTTTGATAATAGACCGCTCAAATACTCTTTGACGCACGGCTAACGAAGTATAATTATTGCCTGGAAGCTCTTCAGATTTGGTCTGACTATTCATAAGACTCATCCTCAAGTTTTTATTCAAATTACCACTTAATCTAGCTCCGTATAGAATAGGAATCGTATTCCCATCCTCATCTAAGCCAATTTTTCGACTAAAAAAAGGTCGCATGGGTGGGATTCCAAAATCACTAAATATATCACTGTTTTCTAGAAAAAAGAGTCGCCGCTCTGGAAATCGTAAATTAACTGTAGTAAGATTCGTCTGCTGCTCATCCACGTCTACCTGAGAAAAATCAGGGTTTATTGTCAAATCCAAATTCAAGCTGGAAGTCACAGCTACTTTAGCATCTAATCCAACCCTTTGAACCTGATCGAATAGTGCATTTGTTTCAAAATTTTTTTTCCCCAAACCAAGTAAATAAGGAATTGCTGATATGTTTTTTTTAGTCTTACCAGGAGCTTTATCCCAAATCAACTTACCGGTATATCCCAAATCTACACCTCTGAATTGGACAGGCACGGGCGACCAAGTATGATAACTGTTGTTCTTTGCATCTCCTCTTAAAAAATTGACTCCCCATTCGAGCTTATCGCCAAACCTTAATGACTTAAAAGGAATAGCTATTTCAACGGTCCATCTATCCTCTAGAATTTGAACTTCTGAATACCATTTGTTGTCCCAAGCACCATTGATTCCACTCACAGATCCACTATTGCCTCGACGTCCTGTTTGACCAGTAATAAGCGATTCACTTTGAACCGCTTCAGGATTTACTGCAAAAACAAAACCATTACTTCTTTCGTTGACAGGGTCAAATACCAAACCAAAAGCATCTCCTCTCCAAAACAAGGGGTTATCTCTTTTCAAAGACTGAATAATGTACGGCCCTGGGCCGATACACTCCGCTGCGACATATATAAATTCATCGTCATAAGTTAATCTTACCAGGGTTTTTAATTCTGGCGAAGCACGTATCCCATCCATGGGGAAACTCACCCAAAAATCAGTCGCCACAGCCGATGTTTTCCAAACCTCTTCATCTAATGATCCATCAATTTTTATCCTTTCGGCTGTAGGACCGATGCTAAGCTGATAAATCTCTTGTAAATTCAGCTTGTTCTGTGCAACCAATTCAACAAAAAGAATACTAGTCAGAGCAAAGAAAAATGCTATACTACCTCTCTTTTTCACGCGGTGAAATTAATATAAATTAATATATCACATACATATTTTATACCAATGAACAAAGAACCTATTGGAACGGTACAAAACTATCTCTGCTTAAAAATAATTTGATCCAAGTTCATATCAACCTTCATATTATCAGCATCACTGAACAAAAAGTAAAGGACTTCTGAAGCGTCACTTACTGCATCAATGGTGAAATTATATTCAACAAAGTTTTCTTCAACCCAACTTGGACCCTTCTCAGCACTAGGAATAGACAGTTCGGCCAAAGGCTCTCTATCAAATCCGCCATGATAAAGAGCTATTTTTCCTCCAGAAATAGGCAATATTTTGAACGCAATTTCGCCCACTCCGCTCAAGTCTATATTATCAAACCCAACATATGATCCATGTTCTTAAACTGCTCACATAAGCAAAAGATCCACCGTTGGGCCTTTGCTGCTCCACATTTTTGAAAACATCATAATTCTCAGCCTCAAGGCAAGGAGCTCTCAAAAACTGAATTTTAGAAGCTTCGATGGCAGGAATCACTTCATTTCCGTGATCTTCATAGCCCACAGATATAGCATATATCCCTTTATCAGTTCTACTTTGATGCTCATCCAACAAAAATATCCCTGCTACTGGCAAGCTCGATAAATTATTTTTATCCTTCACAGAAAGGATATATTCAACCATACTTTCAGCATCACTGGTTGATAAATCTGGATGAGCCGCCATCAAACTATGTCCCCAGTTCCCATTGCCCCCTTGAATGATTTTCATAGCCAACATAGAAATATTATCACTGCTCTTCTCATATCTTTCAGCAATTTGATTGAAGCTTGGTCCAATTGAAGCCGATTCCATCGCGTGACATGAACTACAATCACTCCCCTCAATCAATTGTTTCCCGGCTATTGGAAGGTCCGCATTTTTATAAAATGCTTCTCCTAGGAGTGCCAGATCATGAGCACCTGAGAGATAAGAAAAATTGATTTTTACCTCACGTGGATCTATTGTACCGCTAGATAGGGATCCATCTTCCAAATCAGCTACCTCAACCTGATAATTTCGTTGGCGCTCACCGAAGTAGAAAGATTGATTCCCTTCTAAAATTAAATTGATTTCTGGGGGCTCATTTCCCACATTGATAGGTAAAGAAGAGGTCGCTGCTGCTCCTTTACGATCTGTTACTTTTAAGCCAATTTCATAAATTCCAACGGAGTCAAATGTCAAGCTGATATGCTCGCCCCTAGCTTCGCGACCATCACTGATAGTCCAATCATAAATTAATGTATCATTGAGATCATAATCATAGGATTGACTTGCAAAGAAGTCGACTTTAAAGGGAGCTGATCCCTTAGTCTCGGTTGCCTGAATGACAGCGTGCGGTAATCTGTTTCCTCTATTATATTCGATTTTTACAAGTTTAGCTTCAATATTATTGGCAAAGTAATTGGCGCCATATTCCAATACGTACATGTTCCCAAGTTCATCAAATTCCATATCTATCGGTTTGTTGAATTTTTCATTGGGCAAAAAAGGCTCAATTTTTGTTATATGCCAGTCTTCATCAAAAGACACCACTTTTATCCAATTTCTAGCCCATTCATATATAAATAATTTACCTTCATAATAATCGGGGAAAGCAGTTTTGGAAGGAGTATTAGGCTCGTAATATACTGGACCTGCCATGGCACTTCGCGATCCCTTACCTAGCATTGGCCAGGTTGTCGAAACACCATAGGGATACCAAATCATTGGTGTCCTTGCTGGGGGCAATACTTTCAACCCTGTATTATTAGGTGATTCATTCAAGGGGTGATTGGGATCCTGAGGTGCCCCCAATTCATTGGTGGCAAAATCCAACATTGGATACGCTTTATTATCAGCCTCGAAATAAGGCCATCCATAATTTCCTGGAGTTTTAGCTTGATTCCATTCATCATAACTTTGAGGCCCAAGTTTGCTATCTTTTCCTGAATCAGGACCTACATCTCCCCAATAAATATATCCCGTCTTCTGATCCACCGAAAAGCGGAAAGGATTCCTGCAACCCATTGCATAAATTTCTGGCCTTCCTACGCTGCCGTCCGAAGAAAACAAATTACCTGTCGGGATCGTATATGATCCTTCGGCTGTTGGGGTAATTCTTAATATTTTTCCTCTGAGATCCTGTGTATTGGAGGATCCTTTTTGAGCATCAAATGGGGCTCTTCCTGCTCTTTCGTCCAAAGGCGAATAGCCATCTGATTCTTTGGAACTCGTATTGTCACCTGTGCTCAAGAATAAATTTCCATTGGGGCCAAAGGAAATAGATCCTCCCGAATGGCAACAAGTTTCACGTTGAACAGCCACTTCAAGAATGACTTTTTCACTCTGTAATAAAAGACTGTCTTGATAAGCCAAAACAAATCTTGAAAGGTTTTGTCTTGGACGTCCTCCTTTTGGCGAATAATAAATATATACCCAGTTGTTGTCCTGATAGTTTGGGTCAATAGTTAAGCCAAGCATCCCATCCTCATAATTTCCCTCAGTACTTATATCAAAGGTGTGCAAGAGCTTGGTCTTGCGCGTCTCAGGATCATATACCTTGAAATTACCTTCTCGTTCGATGAACAACACACGACCTCCTGGTAACACGGAAAGCTCCATGGGCTCATTCACATCGGCATCTAAAGTTATTTTCGTAAATCTGTTGTTATTGGGAGCTTGCTTAGTTTTAACTTGACCTGGTTGTATACTCATAGCTCCTAAGGGTTCATTTAATAATGCGCTTAAGTTCGTTGAATCGTTAAAAAAAATAATTTTCCCTCCATCGAAACCATTCTCGTTATTCATTTGCGCTTGGTGCAACCAGGGCCAAAAATAGGAATTGATAGTATCAGATGGCAACAAAATTTCACCTCCAGTTTGAACATATCGTTCAATATCTGATTGCCATTGGGGGTTGAGTTTTTGAGGATCTGAAAGTATAATTAAAGCTCTATTTTGCCACAACGAGTCTCCCAACCTTTGACGCTCAGAATCTAGGACCTCGAAATCAAAAATACTTTCTTTTATATACCGTATCCATTCAGTTTTCAATGCACTGTATGGTCCGTTTTCCTCATAAATAACTAATATTTTATTCTTTCTTGATTCGATACATGACGTTACAATCGACATAAAAAAAGAGATCAACAAAAAAGAGAAAACAATTTTCATATTACTTTAATCTTTATTTTAAAAAAAACGTTCAGCCAAGATGTTTTTTTTAGCTGTCTCACAAAAGACCAAACTTATAAATGCAGATAGAATAATAGGGTTCCCCTGCCTCTAGTGAGGTTGAAGGGAATTGGATTTTATTAGGACTATCAGGAAAATGTTGGGTTTCCAAACAAAACGCCCCACGATATTTATAATTTTTATCCCTTTTACCCCTCACCGTTCCATCTAAAAAATTACCTCCATAGAACTGTAATCCTGGCTCGTTAGTATATACTTCCAGCGTTCTTTTCGACACGGGTTCAACCACTCGCGCGGCAAAACTCACTACTGCATCCGACGAATTCAAAACGTAATTATGGTCATATCCGTGGCCATAAGTCAACTGGTCATCTTTCGCATCTATCCGACTCCCAATTTGCGTGAGTGATAAAAAGTCAAAAGGAGTATTTACTACCTTTTGAATCATTCCTGTAGGTATCAACTGATCATCAATGGGTGTAAAATAATCTGCATTAATTTCCAATAGGTGATCATTCACATTCCCGTTGCCCGCTCCTTTTAGGTTAAAAAAAGAATGATGCGTAAGATTGATGATGGTGGTTTGATCGGATTGTGCAAAATACTGAATATTTAACTCATTGTCATCTGTAAGTTGGTACTCAACTCTCACAGTTAAATTCCCGGGATAACCCTCCTCCATATGTGGTGAAACATAGCTTAAAAAAAGTTTCTTCTCTGTAAATAAATCCACTTTCCAAATAATGGATTCAAAGCCTTTATTTCCGCCATGCAAATGATTTTCTCCATTGTTTTTTACCAAAAGATACGTACTGTCCTCTAATACAAATCGCCCATTTGCAATACGGTTTCCATACCGGCCAATCAACGCACCAAAATATTTTTCTTTAGATTTCTGATAGGCAGCTATATCATTAAACCCCAAGACGACATCCTCAAAATGACCTGTTTTATCGGGCAGCCACAAGGAGACCACGCGGCCCCCATAATTGGTGATTTGAGTAGTCACCCCCCATTTATTTTTGAGCGTATACAGTTTCACCTCTTGATCATCTATGATAGTATCAAAAGTCTCAGCAGAAATCAAATTCATGGTCATTTTTTTCTCAAAAAAACACGTGGTAAAGCACCAGCTAATTGAAATTAACAAAAGGCTTCTTAAATGTCTTTTCATAATTTAGAATCAATAATATTTCAGTATCTCAGCAACTTAAACAGGGTAGTCATTCTATCCAACCATTATCTTGGTAGACCTCTATGAATTTTTGATCCAATTCCTCCGAATCTTGATATTTTATTCTCATCTCTTTTAATTCTATTTTTAACTGGGTCACAATGCTCTCATACGCTGGATCATCGTATACATTATTTAATTCTGATGGATCCTTCATCCTATCGTAAAGCTCCCATTCATCTACGTCATAATAAAAATGCACCAACTTATAGGTTTTGGAGACGATACCATAATGCCTTTTTACCATATGGACGGCTGGATACTCATAATAATGATAATAAACGGCCTCGCGCGTCCAGGTATTTTCACCTTTCAACAAGGGCAAAAGACTTTCTCCTTGCATATCCCCTGGCGCTTCGATATTGGCCACCTCTAACATAGTTTGTGCAAAGTCTAAGTTTTGAACCATTTCATTATTCGTGCTTCCAGAGGCAATATGTCCTGGCCATTGGATTAGAAGCGGGGTTTTAAAAGATTCATCATATATGAACCTTTTATCAAACCAACCATGCTCTCCTAAATAAAATCCCTGGTCTGAAGTATAAATAATCATCGTATTTTGGTCCAGTCCGGTTTCCTCAAGATAATCTAATAACCTACCCACATTGTCATCGACAGACGAAATCGTTCCTAAATAATCCTGCATGTATCTTTGATATTTCCACCGCATTTTCTCCTCCCTTGACATGCTGGGCCAATGCTGCTTAAACGCAAGATTAATTGAATCAATAATAGGATCATATAAAGCCTTTTGAGCTTCATTTGCACGATTGTAAGGTCCAGAAAATCCATCAACTTCGTTCCATTTCATCGCCGGTATCTCAGGTAGTACGCCGCCCATTTCAGCTAGGGTTTCGGGTCTGATTTTAGCATCATGGCTATACTTCATGTGAGACAAAAGATTCATTTCAGCTTCCTTTGCGGCTGAACCCCTCCCTTTATAATCATCAAAAAGGGTTGTGGGTTCTGGAAAATGTCTTTTACTAAATTCTTTGAATTTATCAGCACGTGGCCACCAAGGTCGATGCGGTGCTTTGTGTAAGTACATCAACATAAACGGCTTTTCAGGATCTCTTTTTAGGTCAAGCCAATTTAGGGTAAGATCCGTTATAATATCAGTAACGTAACCTATTATAGTCGTATCTCCCTTTGGAGTAATGAAATCAGGATTGATGTAATTCCCCTGTCCGGGTAAAATCAGAAAATCATTAATCCCTATGGGATTATTTCCAAAATGTAATTTTCCAAACATGGCCGTCTCATAGCCCGCTTGTTGGAAAAGCAATGGGAACGTAATATTGGTGGTATCAAAAGGCATTCGATTGTCTATTTTTCCATTCAAATGTGTATGTTTACCTGTCAAAATGGTGGCTCTTGAAGGGGCGCATATTGAATTGGTAACACAGGCATTGTTAAAAAGCATTCCTTGTTGCGCGATACGATCAATATTGGGCGTTAATATTAAATTCTCCTGATAGGCACTTATGGCTTGATATGCGTGATCATCAGACATGATGAAAATAATGTTAGGTCTTGAATTTTTTTTTAAAGCAACCTCAATCCTACCACATCCCATCATAAGGATGATGATCAGTGATGCACAAACGCCTTTTTTAATTCTGCAATACATAATTGTAACTTTTGACTTCACTACATATAAAATACTAGCAAATAACTTCCTTGAAATTCAGATAGAAAATAGCCTATATGAAGTCCTTTAAGATCCTCACCAGACGTTTTTATGGAGAGGTCTATTTCCTTATTAAACTTATGGAATGAGTAAAAAATAAAAACCAAATCAACCATGATTTAAATTATTACTAATTTAGCATCAGTAAATTAATAAATCTCACACCAATTCAAGGAGCTTAAATAAAATATTTATTTTATCGAAAAAAAATTGAAATAGAGATAAAAAAGAGGACATAAAGAAGAGATCTAAAAATGAAATTTTTAGAAAAAAAACTGACTTTTGATAGGCCCAATCAGTCAAATAATCAACTTTTTTAGGCTTCTAAAAGATTTTTTATACGATTTTTAGAAAAAGTTATGGCATTTGCTTTAAAATAACTATTTTTGTATAAATTAATACAAATAATTATGAGTAACGGTACAGTAAAATTTTTTAATAACACCAAAGGTTTTGGATTTATAACGCCTGATGAAGGTGGGAAAGATGTGTTTGTACACCAGACAGGTCTAACAGAAGAAATTCGTGAAGGTGACAAAGTAAGTTACGATGTGCAAGATGGCCAAAAAGGTCTGAATGCAGTAAACGTCAAAGTTTCCTAAGTAGTTTTCTCAAAATACTTTGCAAGCCTGTCAAGTTCTGACAGGCTTTTTTTATGTTATTTGTTTGGTGGGCTCTTCCTTATTTAAATGCCCATACAGGTAGCTAACTAGTTATGAGCCTTTTATTAAATCCTTGGTTACATCCAAAAAATAACCCTATGAAAATCACGATTAAGCTAACTGCTCTCTATAATCTCTATTGGGGTTCATGGATAGTATTAAGTCCCAACCAATTTTTTAACCTGTAGGCATGGAGCCGCTCAATCACCCTCTAGTGTGGTAAGGTATGGGTATGGTCATTGGTGTTTATGGTATTGGTTATTGGCTGGCCTCTTATGTTCCAATAGACATTGGCCGATTGTTTTTGTTGGTTTATTAGGGAAAGTGTTTGGGCCTCTTGGATTTTTCATTAATTACTTTCAAGACAAAGTTCCTTTTGCGTTTATAAATGCCTTAATTACTAATGATTTCATGTGATGGGTTCCTTTTTTTTATATTTTGAAAATGATTTATAAAGAATCTCATTGAAACGGTTATTATGATAAAAATACATCTCATATTAAAATACAGTTGCTTCCTATTCTACCTCTCGGCTGGAATGAACCACTTTATAGATGCGGATTTTTATTATGGACTAATACCTGATTATCTACCCTACCCTTATTGGATTAATATAGTGAGTGGTCTTTTAGAAATCATGCTCTCTTTACTCCTCCTTTTCCCTAAATATCAAAAAATAGGAGCTTTAGGTATTGTCCTATTACTAATTTGTTTCATCCCTTCACATATTTATTTCATTCAAATCGGATCTTGCGTAAACGGTGGACTCTGTGTGGCTACATGGATGGGTTGGTTGAGGTTGATCATCATTCAGCCATTATTGATTTTTTGGGCTTGGAATGTGGGGAGATTAAACTTACGTTTCACCTAATGAGCATTCTATTAATTCGGCTACTGTTTGACTTCGGGTTATTGGTTTTAATTTGGTTGGTCCAACTGATCATCTATCCAAGTTTTCTTTTTTATGAGAGCGGAAATCTTAAAGTTTGGCATAAAAAATATACGCAAAAAATTACTTATGTCGTACTCCCTTTGATTATTGGACAATTAATAGTTAATACCGTACACCTCTTTAATAATTTTTCTATTTTTACCTTGGGATCATTTTTAATGATTATTGCACTTTGGATGATGACTTTTTTGATTTTTGTACCCCTGCACAGTAAAATCTCAAATAATGAAATTAATCTACCTCTTATACATCAATTGATCGGCTTAAACTGGATAAGAACCCTACTTTGGAGTGGATTATTTGTCTCAAGTCTCTTATACTACCTAACGCATTAACTCACGAAGGTGACTTGATATCACCGTACGCTTAACTCATTTTAATTATTAAAGAAAATGATCTTAACTCATAAAAATACCCACCTCATTTCACTAATCAGCCTCACTATACTTCTATTACTGTATATAATGACCCTTAATGGCTTTTTTGGCCCCCGCCCCATAGGAATTACCAGTACAAGTACAAGAACTCTGATTGTACCTAAAGGATTTGCCTTTTCCATTTGGGCCCTTATATACACCGGCCTCATCACTTTCCCTATATATCAGTTCATCAAAAAAAAAGAGGCCCCTCAATGGTATCCATTACGTACTTGGTATAGCATCAATGTGATTTTAAATGGCCTTTGGCTAGTTTGCGCCTCTTATGATTGGCTTTGGATAGCAGTTATTATCATTCTAATTATGCTGCTTTCACTTATTCAAATCAATCATCAAATTCGTACTATGAAAAATGACGGACTCAAAATTAATTATTGGATGGAATCTTTCGTCTTCAGTATTTATTTTGGATGGGTTACCCTGGCTACCGTGCTCAACATTGCGGCGGCCCTCAAATTTTATGAATGGAACGCGTGGGGGATTTCTGAGCTTTATTGGTGCCTCCTTATTTTATCTGTCACCGGAATCATTATCATACGATTATTTCGATGGTACCGCGACCAAGCCTTCATTGCTGTGGGAGTTTGGGCTTTTTGAGCACTTACCCTGCGACATTGGGAAGGTCTACCCATGCTGGCTTATTTTTCGTTGGGAATCATGATCTCCTTTATTCTTTTGATCATCAACCAAATGGTACTAACCAAAGAAATGACCCTTGAATAATCTCAAACCATGTAACTGATTGGTGTTCGAATGTATTTATCACTCTTCTTATTATGCCACTTCTAATTTCGGCCTACCAAGTGCAAATAACATTTTCTTATGATTGATTAAGGCTTTTCTAAACGAGCCATAATTATGATAAGGGATACCAAACTCTTTAGCTGTTTGCTCAACGATAGGTGCCAATTTCGCATAATGTATATGGCATATATTAGGATATAAATGATGCTCTATTTGATAATTAAGGCCTCCTACGAACCATGAAAAGATTCTGTTATTCCCTGCAAAATTACAAGTTGTTTTGAGCTGATGAGCCATCCAATTGTCAGCGATCAGATCATCTTCGGCTATGGGGTACTCATTTACCTCCATGACATGTGCTGGCTGGAAAACTGATCCTAAAATCAATCCAGCTATGTAGTGCATAATAAAGAATCCTGCGAATATTTCCAAAAAGCTAAAAGGAGTAAATATTATCGGAAGTACTATTATATAAGCATAGTAGCACAACTTACTGATCACTAACCAAGCCCAAGCCTTAGGCACAGAAACATGCTTTGCTAAGATTCCCGATTTTTGATATCCTATCAATTGAGCAAAATCTTTAAAAACTATCCATGAAAAAGACATCAGCCCGTATAAAAGCCATGCATAAATATGTTGGTATTTATGAAAAGACCTTAATTCGGCATGCGGCGTAAACCTTAGGATAAATCTCGGCCGAATGTCTTCATCATGTGTATCTATATTGGTATAGGAATGATGAAATACGTTGTGTTGTATTTTCCAATTGGTCGCGTTTCCTCCAATAACATTTAAACTATAGCCTATGATTTTATTGACCATTGGATTTTTTGAATAAGACCCATGATTGGCGTCATGCATGACGGATAAGCCAATGCCTGCTACCCCAAGACCCGTAATAAAATAGCACCCCAACATCACCCACACATTGGCTGCACTGTATACAAACGAATAGGGAATGAAGAGTAAACAAAACATGAAAGCGGTCTTGACAAACATCATTGAATTGGCATTCCTACCTTTCCCAGATAACTTAAAATGTTCGTTAACTCTTTTGTTTAATGTGGTGGCAAATTCTTTATTGATCGAATTTTTAAACCGCAAGATTGACTGAGCACTTTTGTATATTGGCATTTATTATAAGCTAGATGATTTTGACGTAAACAAGCGATTTAAGGTTAACGATGTGGAAGATAATCTAATTTACGCTGCCAATAAAGATAAAAATCAAGAAAAAGCAGTTCAAAGATAAAATTCCTGCCGTGCCGAAACTAATAATTGGCCAAGTCACTTGAATTATAAAGATCGACAGTAGCCGTTAAAGTACTACAAACTCTCCAAATAAATTAATTCTAAAGCGATGGTATTTACTGCGCTTAGATTTGGTCAGTAATAGCATTTCTGTACCTGCCTTAGGAACGTTTGTCGCTATTAATTTACCCTTATAAAGAGAAGCTATACTAGGTACAGTGGTATGGCCAACTACATGTAATTTAGCTTTATTATTGAGCAAGATCGCATCCAAATAGGAACCTAGGGTATCTGTCTGAACATAACCTCTAAACCAAAAGGGACCGAAAGAATCATAGAGATAATCTTTTTGCTCCTTACGCTCAACTTGGGAAAAGCTCACTGAATCAAAAGGTTGTTCCATCAAATGAGAAAAGAGAGGGGTTTGAGTGTACTCATAAACCCGATCATTAAATGATTTCAATGATGACCCCATGATGATGCCCCCATGCGCAAATAAAATCTCCATCAATTTTAAGTGCTGCGGGCTTGGTTGAAAGCCAGCGCCCTAAGACCGACCGAGTGGGGTGATAAAGCTGTTGATAGCTCACTTGATGCATATTGGCTACCTGTTGCTCTTTTGCCGAAACATAGCGGAGATCATTTGACATAACCATGATTTCATGATTCCCTAAAATAAGATGGATTTGACCGCCATGCTGGGCCGCTGACTGCTCCAATTCGTAGATAAACCAGGTGAGCCGTAAAGCATCCATGCCTCGATCTAATATATCCCCTAAAAAAACCAAATGTGCACTCTCTCCAATCCATTGATGATTTTCATCTATCAATTTGGAGTTTTGAAGGATTTGTACTACCTCTTCAAAATTGCCATGAGTATCTCCTAAAACATATACAGAGTCTACCCCTTTGAATTCATAAGCATCTCTTTCATAAGTTGGAACAATCGTAATTTGTCCATTACCCCCCGAAGGACTTCCAAAATCTATATCCATTGGTTGGTCGAGCAAAGGAATTCGAACCTTGTGAATAATTGACTTAGGGGTGCTATATAAACCCAGCTCTTCTTTCCCTGCATGGGTCATTAAATATCCTTCCTCAGGCGCTGAGGTCAGCCAATGTACCTGATAATGATCACCTTCAATCGAGACATATAGCCCATATTTTCCATCAAAATGATATTTCTGTGGGATATTGTTGGAGTTAGAATCAACAAAAAATGAAAATGCTAAAAAGTAAAAGGGTACAAATAGATTGAAGACAAAAATCATGATGATTTATTTTCAATCAAAAAACATGATTATGCTTCGCCCTACAAACTTCTAGTACTTGCCTTTTTGCTTTCTTGGGATCGTTGATGATATTATAAAATTGATCAAAATATTTCAAAGTAGACTTTTTGAATCTATCATCGACATGACTTGAGTTTTGATATAACGCATAGATATCCTCTTTTTTATCATTAAAAATTTGAAAGATTTTCTCATAACTGCCCGGTTGCCTGCATAGACCCCTAAAAAGGCGTTGTCTTACACTCGTGATTTGTAAAGCCTCTGCGGGCTGAGCATAAGTAGTCATAATTGCACCTGCATAATCAAAATCATAAGGCACCGGAATCGGTAATCGATTCGTCGAATCATCCGCTATCAATTTCATATTGTGCTTAGCGCCCACGCCCCAATCTGTATTTCCTATCATAAATTCAAATAAAATCATTAAGTCCAAGGCATTGTGTTCACACATATCTTGATTTCTAACTGACTTTTCAGATACAATTTTTCCTCTTCTCTCGGCCAATATTTCATCTTCTTCTATCAAAAAAGCATACTTAGTAAAAGGATCTCTATTTCCACCAGTATCCACATAGGTAACCCTCAACAATCTCACCCTAAAACTATTCTCTGTTAGTATATTATAATGCTTGTAAGTCAAATACTCTTGAGCAACATAATCATCAAAGCCTTTATTATATTGACAATGGGCTACAAGTTTAAGCTTGTCTTGCCCAGTAAATATATTATCATAATTCCCCTTCTTTTTGAAGTTTAATTGTAGCGGTGGGAACTTGCAAACCTCTGGATTGGCTCTTGTTTTTCCTCGCGTTTTAAGCATTACGCTGAGTGAAACATCTGTCCCATCAGCCCCTTTGTAGGTGATGGTTCCATCATGTTCTTCTCTATCTTCAATATCCTTGGTAACTGTTTCGACATCCATCGTCAGGGTTAACTCTAGGATTCCATCCTCTTGAAACAAAGAAGATTGAATCGCCCGATCCATACGGCTTTGGGCGGATAACATCACTACTGATCCGAAGAATGTGATCAAGCCTATTAAAAAACGTGGGTTAACAAATATCTTTTTCATCGTTTATCATTTAATTTCTATTAATATTTTAAGGTATCAACATTTGGTCAATTTTATCCACATCAACCCGAATGTCATCAGAACCAAATTGATCAAATGGATTCTCAAGTTGAGTTTGAATATTATCTAAGCTTACCAAAATTATAGTATAAAGTGTGGGTATAAGATAACTAAAATAGACTGCCAATCCTGAAAAGTTTGAAGCTAATAAGGCAAAAGATGGCGCGTATAAAACAGGAAAAACCACTAAAAAAATTTTCCCATACGCTTTCAGTCCTATAGGCGTTCGATAATGAAAAATCATTTGCATCTCTTCAAAAGCAATGGAAAAGCGCGTTATAAAAACGAGCATTCTAGATACCGATCTACCGTGCAGCCCTTGAGCCAATAACGTTTTTGAAAATAAACTTAACACTTTAATATTGGTATAAACTTCTTTGGCAAAGGACGCTGATTCTTCAGGATCACTCTCTAAGAAGCATTTTAAGGAAGTAAATAAGTCAATTATTTTTTTCTTACATTCTAAAGCCTTTTCGGGATCCAAATCTTTTGGATGGTCTACGGCTATTCTATAAAATCCATACATAAAGCCTTTGCAAGCCGCTAAACTTACAAGCCCTTGCTCTCTTCTCGCATACGCCGAATTGATCGCAAATACAACAGGAAATATGATTGCAATACTCACCAATGCCAAAGGTAAATCCGCATGTATTTTATAAGTTATGCAGATATAAGTGGCACAAAGCGCTAAAAAAGTTACAAAAAAGGTTTTGAAATTAGTGATGTAATAAAAATCCTTAAAAAATCTCATTTTAGGTCGTTTTTTAGCATAAATATATCAATTTTTGACAATATAATAAATTGTGTATAACATTATTAACGCCAAGCAAAAGAGTTAGAGAAAATATAAATATCTATGCTTGTTATCTATAATTATCATGGGGATTTGAGTTCAAACTGAGTTAGTTTTGACTTTAATAAAACAAATACCCTCCTCTTTCTATAGGAATTTGAAAAAATGATAAGTCCAATTTTTAAAGCGTCCCTAAAATGTCAGCAATTATTCATATTTCTCCTTTAGGTTTTCCATGGCAAACCAAAGATCCTTTCTTGTTTTGCGCCTTTCATGAAGATACCTATCCTCCAGGCAATACAGCGTTGGGTCCCGACCCTACTTTACTCACCGGAAGAAATTTAGGACAAGATTTCCAAAGTAAAGATGGCTTCAGGATGTATCACGGCACCGTCGTACCTGGTTTTCCAGCCCATCCGCATCGTGGTTTTGAAACGGTAACAATCGCACAAAAAGGATTAGTGGACCATTCAGACTCTCTCGGAGCTGCGGGTAGATTTGGTAATGGTGATGTACAATGGATGACTGCGGGCAAAGGAGTTCAGCATTGCGAAATGTTTCCTTTAATAAATACATCAAAAAATAACCCATTGTTGATGTTTCAGATCTGGATCAATTTACCAAAAGCTAAAAAAATGTGTGCTCCTCATTTTTCCATGCTATGGAGTGAAGAAATCCCCAAATATATCCACCATGATGATCAAAATAAAAAGACGGAAGTAACGGTGATTGCCGGAACGCTCTTCGGTACGAAAGGCTTACCTCCCGCACCCGATTCTTGGGCCAATAATCCAGAGAATGGAGTTTCTATTTGGACTTTGGAAATGGAACCCGGAGCCCAATGGATCCTACCTGCTCATGGTGCTGACTTGAGTCGAACGCTGTATTACTTTCAAGGAAAAGACGTCGAGCTAGAAAATAAAAAAGTTTTACCCAATCATCTGTTGAAATGGTCAGTGACCAATCTCTTCGTATCACTAACGGCCCAGAGTCAGTCATTTCTTATTGCTACAGGGGAAACCTATTAACGAGCCCATCGCTCAATATGGCCCTTTTGTTATGAACCATCAATCTGAAATTCAAGAAACGATGCGAGAATATCAATTAACTCAATTTGGAGGGTGGCCTTGGCCAAAACCCGATCATACCCATGCACATACGTCGGGGAGATTCGCTAAGTATGCCAATGGTAAAATCGAAACAAGATAAGGTCTATATTTCTTATTCGATGAGGTTATTATTATCTTATGCCTAAATACATCTCAAATGAAAATACTTACCTACCTATATACATTGCTCTTTAGTAGCTTTTTGATCGGACAAAACCTAACAGGGGCTTGGTCATCCTCGACAGATCAAATACAATCTGTTTGGATCATGACTGCGAATCATTTTTCTATTACAAAATATGAAACCGACCCTGCGTATTCATTTCAACCGCGGGGGGAAGTTGGGCCACAGCAGATGATCATGTCGTCTTGAATTGGGAGTTTGATACCTCATCACCTGAAAAAGTAGGCACCCAAACCAACGTTAATTTCTTGCAAAGTGATGATAACATCCAATGGGAAAATACTTTGTGGCGTAGGATTGATAAGGGTCAACCAGGCGCCTTGCAGGGTGCTTGGCTGATTACGGGGCGTAAGCGAGAGGGTGTCATTTCTGAGCGCGTACCCGGAGTGAGGAGAACTATGAAAATACTCTCAGGTACCCAATTTCAATGGATTGCCTATAATATTGAAACCAAAGAATTTTTTGGTACTGGTGGGGGTAGCTACGAGACCGTAAATGGTCAGTATACGGAAAAAATAGAATATTTCTCTAGAGATAACAGTCGGGTAGGCGCGCGCCTGCAATTTGATTTTGAATTACAACAGGGCAAATGGCATCACAGTGGCAAGAGCAGCAAAGGAAAACCGATTTATGAGGTATGGTCAAAAAGAGCGGATCTAGGTATTTGATCGGCTGATTACATAAAAGTGAATGAACTAAAATGGAGCACTTATTGACCGGTGATGTAATCATCGCTTTGATTTCCTTAACGGTAATGGAAATTATTTTAGGAATTGATAACATCATTTTCATCTCCATCATTACCGGAAAATTACCGGCTGTATCCCAAGCAAAGGCAAGAAATACGGGCCTACTACTGGCCTTGGTTTTTAGAATAATGCTCTTATTAACGGTCAAGTGGATCGTCGGCTTGACGGCGCCCATCGTGAAGCCTCCCTGTTTGGGGTGATTTACCTCTCTTTGAACTCAGCATCAAGGATCTCATATTGGTAATGGGCGGGACTTTTCTTATTGCCAAAAGTGTGCATGAAATTCATGAAAAGCTAGAAGGTGAGGATGTCATACCTGATCATATGCCACAACTTCAAACCTTTGCCGCTACACTGGGTCAAATCGTACTGATCGATATTATTTTTCCCTTTGATTCCATCTTAACCGCGGTAGGCCTTTCAGATCAAATTACAGTCATGATCTTAGCGGTCATTTTTGCGATGATCGTCATGCTCATTTTCTCTCAGAAAATAAGTGATTTCATCAATAACAGGCCTACGATAAAAATGCTGGCACTGGCGTTTTTAATTTTAATCGGATTGATACTCGTGATGGAGGGCATGCACCAACATGTGAATAAAGGTTATGTTTATTTTGCCATGACCTTTGCCCTAATGGTTGAGTTATTTAATGATAAACTGCGCCGTAAATCTGGCGCTCCAATTCAACTGAAAAAGAGCAAAATGATAGCGAAAATCAATATGAGTCAGGAGAAGTGAATAATTTTATCAAAAATAAATCCTCAGTTTTAAGAAGCTTAGGCTAACTTAACCCGGTTTAATTTACCCTTTTATGAAAAGTAGGCACTGGGTTATCCCTTAATTTCCCCATGAAAAAAATATTAGCCTTTTTGATTTTACTTTTTTTGGTTATTTACGTATTCCTAGGTTGGTTTTTCTCTTCATTAATTATTGTCCCCTGGAGATCTCAACCTGACTTATCTTTGCTAAATAAATATGGAGTCGTAGCACCTATTGAAGTATTAACAGATGACAACGTTTCATTAAAGGGTTCTTATCTTAAAAACCCTAATGACAGCGTCTTTTGTGGTGCCGTCGTCTCTCATGGTTGGGGAGGAAATAGGATGGGAGGTGCTGAATACGCTCCTTATTTTTGGAAAAAAGGTTGTGACATCATACTTTATGATCATCGAGGGCATGGAGAAAGTGGTGGATCATTAGGTACTTGGAGCATCTTAGAACGCAAAGACCATCTGGCATTCTCTGAAGTCCTGATGCATAAGTCGGGGCTGTCGCTCGATCAAATTGGATGGATTGGGAAATCTTGGGGTGCTGCGGCGGTATTGGCAGCCAGTTCAGTCACTCCAGAAGTCGGTTTTATATTGGCTGATTCTCCTTATCGAGACATAAAATCTGCGGTAAATGAGCGGGCTTTGAGACGTTACGGAAGTTGGATCGAAATATTTTATCCCATCACCTATTTTTTAGTGCAATGGCGGGCACAATTTGATCTGGATGAGGCAAATATTGAAGCATTGGCCTCAGAAATACGCGTACCTACATTACTCATACACTCCCAATCGGATGATCAGACGTCCTCTTGGCAGTCTGTAGATATCAATAAAAAATTAAACCATGAATATGCTATTTTTCATCATACCAATTGGGGGTCTCAGCACTGTAAAGATATGAAGGATCATCCCCAAAAATATGAGGCATTGATCGATGATTTTTTAACCGAAAAGGCCCCGAACTGGCCGCATTTCTAAAAATCTACTTGTGATTCCAGCTGTTTCCTTTCAGAAGCACTTAGTTTGAGTTTATCTACGACATAATTGTACGTGGGGCGAATGAGTGAGAACCACACCAAGATCCCTAAATAAATAAAAACGAAAAAATAATCTCTCAATACATAAATGGCGCCTAAAGCAATGATAGCCGCTAGTTCCATGAACATGAACTTTTTAATATAAATATGGTAAAATGAGGATAGCTTAGCTGAAACTAGAGCCTTAGACGAAACCGTTTTTAATCCCTTTTTTGTAACTTTTACTGAAAAAAATAAGAGAAGAAACACTAAAGTAAAAGCAATCAATCTAACGGTCCACTTACTTTGATCTGAGAGCAAATCAGCTTGATTCCCCTCAGCCTCCATTTCCAATAATAACCAACAAAATGGAAGAAATGAAATCGCAATGATAGCATTGAAAAATAATGAAAGTTTTTGGTAAAATGCTATCCAGTTCTTAAACATACAACATGTGTATTTATCTATTTAACCTCTATTAAAAATATAAAAAAAGAGCGATTCATTCAAAAGATAGCTTCAGCTCTGGTGTCAAGGCACGGCCCACGCACAACAGTGCGAACCCTTCTTCAATTTCTTCTTCAGAAAGGCCATCAGCATTTTTAATATCAACTTTTCCTGACAATACCTTACCACGACAAGCGGTACAAAAACCACTTTTACATGAATAGGGCATGTCAATTCCAGCCAAAAGTGCTTGATCTAAAATGGGCTGATCACCATCTATTTTCAATTCATGGTTCGTTCCGTCCAAAAGAATAGATACATTGACTTCATTTGAGCCCTTCAAATTCTCGACAAGATGCTTACCTACAAATCTTTCTATTTGAATTTGTTTGGGTAGAACTCCAAATTGATCCAATCCAGACTGAATAATTTTCATCATCGGATCGGGACCACAAATAAAATAATTGGTTTTTATACTCACATTTGATTGCTCAAGAATGGTGCGCACCATTGACTCTGTAGGCCTACCCAGGTAATCTGCCGGTGTTATTGCATCTTCTTGTTCCAAAATATTAATCCAATGAAAATTTTGAAACTGCTTACTTAATTTATTTAAGTCTTTCTTAAATATAATATCCGCAGAAGATTTGTTGGCGTAAACAAGTAATACCTCTGTTCTGGGTTCTAAATGAAGGGCCGACTTAACGATAGAATAGAGGGGTGTAATTCCAGATCCTCCTCCAATCAATACCAGTTGTCTTGATTTTTCACTATCAAAATGAGTAGTAAAAGTACCCATCGCTTCCATAACTCTGAGTCTCTGGCCTATCTGATAAGTATCATTGATGTGATTAGACATTACACCATTGGTTACTCTTTTTACCGTTACTGCGGGATGTACATCTATATTTGGTGCTGAGCACAAAGAATAGGCCCGCCTAATTTTAACACCTTTGACCTCATCAATCAGCGTTATAAATTGACCTGACTGATATGAGAAATCTTCATCTAATGTATCAAACACGAGATTGACTGCGTCATCTGTGATTTTTACAATTTCTTTTATTGTAAGATCCACATACCTTTCATCCCTTTTTTTATTTTTTTTATCCTTTTTAAATAAACCAAAAACCATTCTTTTAAATATCTTTATTTGAATGGTAAAGGTAATTCCATAGTATGGTGGTTACAAATCATTGGGATTCCGTATTTTTGTAACATATATTTATTTACATGAGCAAAAATCATTCTATCCACGCGATCTCGCCTATAGACGGCCGTTATCACAATAAAGTACAAGTTCTCTCTAACTACTTTTCAGAATTTGCCCTAATCAAATATCGCGTGAAAATAGAAATAGAATATTTTATAAGGCTTTGTGAACTGCCTTTACCCCAATTAAAGAATATCCATCCTAGCCAATTTGATGCCTTAAGGAATCTCTACAGAAATTTCACAGAAGCAGATGCTCTTAAAATAAAAGAAATTGAATCGGTTACTAATCACGATGTCAAAGCAGTTGAATACTTCATTAAAGAGCATTTTAATGCCCTTAGTTTGGTACCTCATAAGGAATTCATCCATTTTGGATTGACCTCTCAAGACATCAACAATACCGCCATTCCCTTGTCCGTTAAAGAAGCGCTTTCTGAAGCTATTTTACCTTTGTTGGATGAATTCATGGCCTTAATAAAGCAGTCTGCTGATCTCTGGCAAAAGATTCCCTTACTTGCCAGAACCCATGGTCAGCCGGCATCCCCAACAAAATTGGGAAAAGAAATTGAAGTTTATCTTATTCGACTCAATGAGCAAATAAACTTATTAAAAAAGGTACCCCATGCCGCTAAGTTTGGTGGAGCTACGGGTAATTTTAATGCCCACCATGTCGCCTATCCTGAGATAGATTGGCATCAATTTGCACATCGATTTGTAAATGATGTATTAGAGCTTAAGCGGAGCCATCCGACGACTCAAATCGAGCATTATGACCATTTGGCTGCGTCATTTGATGGACTAAAGCGTATTAATACCATACTCATTGACTTAAGTAGAGACGTATGGTCCTATGTTTCTATGGGCTATTTTAAGCAAAAAATAATTAAAAATGAGGTGGGTTCTTCTGCCATGCCTCATAAAGTAAATCCCATAGATTTTGAGAATGCAGAAGGAAACTTAGGCATGGCCAATGCCTTGTATGAACATCTCGCAGTCAAACTTCCTATATCAAGACTTCAAAGAGACTTGACAGATTCTACCGTATTAAGAAATATAGGAGTCCCCATGGCACATTCGATGATTTCTTTACACTCATTGATCAAGGGTTGGAAAAAACTAGAATGCAACGAAGAGGCCATCAAGAAGGATCTCAATCAAAATTGGGCAGTCGTCGCCGAAGCTATTCAGACGATCTTAAGAAGAGAAACCTATCCGTCTCCCTATGAGGCCTTGAAAAGCCTGACCCGTAAAAATGAAGTCATTACAGAATCCACCATCCAAGCGTTTATTGAATCTCTTGACATTTCCGAAAAAATCAAAGCAGAATTAAGAGTAATTACACCCTTCAACTACACAGGACTATAATTATTCTAATTTACTGGCCAATAGATATAAAACAGCCATCCGAATGGCCACTCCATTTTCTACCTGATCTAATATCAAGGCATTATCGGCATCTGCTACGCTTGAGGTGATCTCAACACCTCGGTTAATTGGTCCGGGATGCAAAATAATGATCTCTTTATCTAGCGCGTTGATCATTTCTTTATTCACACCGTAGTACAAGCTGTATTCTCGAAGAGATGGAAAGTAAGACCTTCTCTGTCGCTCGAGTTGAATGCGTAGAATATTAGCGGCATCACACCAATTCAGCGCCTTTCGTATGTCTAATTCTACTTTAACGCCCAAGGCACTGATGTATTTTGGCAATAAAGTGGCCGGACCACAAACCATCACTTCAGCACCCAGTTTTTGTAAGGCAAAAATATTAGATAAGGCTACCCTTGAGTGCAAGATATCCCCTACGATCACGACCTTTTTCCCTTCAATACTGCCCAAGCGTTCTCGAATGGAATATGTATCTAATAAAGCTTGTGTCGGATGTTCATGCGTTCCATCTCCCGCGTTCACAATCTTTGAATTAACGTGTTTGGCCAAGAAATGAGGGGCTCCCGGGCTCGAATGACGAATAACAATCATATCGACCTTCATCGAAAGTATGTTATTGACCGTATCTAACAACGTCTCACCTTTTTTAACTGAGCTAATAGATGAACTGAAATTGACGACGTCGGCACTTAGTCTTTTTTCTGCCAACTCAAAAGACAACTGGGTTCTTGTCGAGTTTTCAAAAAAAATATTAGCAATGGTCACTTCTCGCAGGGAGGGAACTTTTTTAATCGGTCGATTAATTACATCCTTGAAGTTATCTGCAGTTTCAAAAATTAGTTCTATTTCCTCAAGACTTAACTCCTTGATTCCTAGTAGATTATTTTTTATCAATTGGTTCATTCGGCTTCGATATTCATTAACCATATAGAATCATCACCATTTTGTTCTTTGAGTCCTACTTCGACATATTGCGAAGCTAAGGTGTTGACTTGCTTACCCACATAATTAGCCTCAATGGGTAACTGCCGGGTATGTAACCGATCAATCAAGACCAATAATTCTACTTTTTTCGGCCTACCAAATGAAATCATGGCATCCATGGCAGCCCGTACAGATCTACCTGTAAATAGCACATCATCAACTAAAATCACATCTTTACCCTCAATCAAGAAAGGCACGCGCGTTTCACTAGCTTTTTTGGGAATGCCCCGCCTACGGAAATCATCTCTGTGAAAAGTGGTATCTAAGTAGCCTACTTCTACATAACAACCTTCAAGTTCTTGAATAACTTTTTGAATTCTATTGGCCAAAAATACGCCTCGAGGTTGTAGACCTAAGATTACCACCGAGGAAAAATCATTATGGTTTTCAATAAGGTGCTGACACAATCTTTGAATTGTAATTTGAAGAAGTTGGTTATCTAACAGCAGTCTCTTTTGCATCTGAAATGACACAAATATAAAAGATTATCCCTATTAAATATCCTCTTTACCTACATAGTGAATTTTATTTAAGTAAAATATATCTTTAAATGAGCTGTTCTTATTCGAAGAAGACAATATTTGCTGCTTTCCAAAAGCTAAAATAAACTGATCGTACCATGATGTGACAGATTCTATTTCTGGATTTTCCCACATCCATTTATCCGAATCAACACCTAGCGATACAAAAATCTCAAGCTCATGCTCGACAATCTCTTGACCCTTAAAAATTCTTGCCCTGATCTTATTTTTATTTAAGGTGTAAACTTCAAGTCTATCAAAAACCGAATGGAATGTTGCCCTTTTTTTTCCTAAACTCATAAAAAACATATCTTGCATAGGAAAGCTGTGGTCCCAGAGCATATTCCCTTCCTCATCAAAGGTCACCACAAAGGCATGCGTATAATTAAATCCTGAATTGGAATATCGGATATGATCTAAGTTTGAACTAGGTATAAAGGTTTGAACATCTGTGTTTTTGGGATAATACACCTCTCCTGACAAAATAAGCTGTCCTTTGTTTTGTATCATCTCATTAATGGTTACGCGATAATTTAAATTTATTTTTTTCCCCTCCTCCGTTTTTCTTTTAATTCGATCCTTTAACTTTTGCTCTTGAGACAACCCCATAAATTCGAAAAAATGCTCAAAATAGGCAAATTCATAATATTTGAGAAAATCCCGTTGGTCTCCTGTAAATTTGGAAATGAACAAGCCTTTACTCAGTCTCGTTCCATTGCTGGAAAAGCTTCCTGCCAAATAGCGTGAATTTTCTAATGGAGCTATCACCGTTCCGTTGAGTAAATTTCTGCCTCTAGTAGCCACTCCTTTATTTTTAAATAATTGTTGGTTTTCTCGCGAATAATTATAAATGGCTAAACCCAAATTTTTTGTTCTATTTTTTTCTGCCATTATTACAGAAAAAATACCGCTCAAATCGTCAATTGATATATTCACTATATCATTTTCATTCCCATAGATTCCTGGGACTACTTGAGGATTATTGCTCTTATTAAAGGTCACGACAACAGGCTTATGGTTCGTCGTACCCCCCAAAAGAATGAAATCATTTAATGCCTCAAAATGTGTTACTTCAATAGGGAAAACCGTGGATATTTTTTGCTCTTCTGAAGATCCCGTATTTAGATTTATTTTAAAAACTGATAAAAGCTCTTTTTCATACTGTTTTCTTGAAAAAAGAAGCTGTATCTGATCTAAAGAATGATCCCATCCCAATAATGTATAATCCAAGGGTACAGAAAACGGTGTTTCCCTATAAACCCTCAAAGCAGTGTCTAAATGAATGAGTGACCCTACCGATTGAACATCTCCAAATTTGTTGAAATTATTGACCCACAAAACAATACCATTCTTTGCGGCATAGATTACATGAACGTCTTGAATCTCATTGGATATTGGCAAAATAAATTGTGCCGAATTGACCAAATGACCACCCGCAGTAGCTTGAATATCCATTTGAGGTTTCACCACTAAGGCTATTAAAAAAATATGTATGTAAATAGCAACTCTTAGCATCTATCTATGTGCTTAAATAATGACCTCATACTTCCCTTATTAAAACCATAGCATGGCCATGGGTGGCAGCCTGAACTCCTGATCGATCATTTTTATCCTTTCAATAAATATAAAGCTCAATACTTTTGCTCTGCGTATTTATTAGATTTCTTTACAGGTTAAATTAGGATGACACCCCGCTGCCTTATTTTTAAACTTTAAGCAGGGACATCGTAATGAAAGAATCATTTAAAGTTAGTCTATCCTCATTTTGAATACCTATTTTATCCCTAAGAAAATAAAAAAGCATTTCAAATGGCTATCTTTACCCATCAAAATAATTTTATGAAAATATTAATTCTTAGGTTTTCCTCTATTGGTGATATCATCTTAACCACTCCTGTAATTAGGGCATTAAAAACACAAATTGAGGATGTGAAAATCCATTTTGCAACCAAAGAGCGATATGCTAAACTACTTGAAGAAAATCCATATATAGATCGATTTCATCAATTGAAAAATAAAGAAGGTGATCTAATAACCGAATTAAAAGCAGAAAAATTTGACCTCATCATTGACCTGCATCATAACTTAAGAACTTGGTTACTTCAAAAAAGATTGGGAGTCAAAGCTTATAAATATGATAAAATTAATATCAAAAAATGGTTGTATACATACCTTAAAATCGATCGATTACCCAATCTACATATCGTAGACCGATACCTGGCCACACTGGCTCCATTACACATTAAACCTGACACCTTAGGCTTAGATTATTTTATCCCCGAAAAAGATGAAGTTCAAAATAACTGGCTTCCCGTTACCCATCAAAATGGATACATCGCTGTAGTTATTGGAGCCACCTACAATACCAAAAGACTGCCGCTTGACCGTTTGATTGAATTGTGTGACCGCATCAACCAACCCATCATCCTACTTGGAGATGAGCATGACAAATCCATGGGTGATCAAATTTATAAATTCTTTGAAAAGAAGAGCGCTCAAACACTGAGTGAAGAAGATATCGAGCTGAAACTAGGAAAAAAAGCGGTAATATTCAATGCCTGCGGCAAATTCAACTTGAATCAATCTGCTTCATTAATTAAAAATGCAAATTTTGTTTTTACACATGATACTGGGCTGATGCATGTAGCGGCTGCATTTAAAAAACATATCTTCTCCATTTGGGGGAATACAACGCCAAAGTTTGGCATGTACCCCTACCGGACTACCTTCATAGTTTTTGAAAATACACAACTTAAATGTCGCCCTTGTTCTAAAATTGGTTTTGAAAAATGTCCAAAAACCCACTTTAAATGTATGAACGATTTGACCTTTGATTTCTATCTTCCTAATTAAATGATTTAGTAAAACATATCCTCAAAAGAAAAATGACTAAAATAAATAATCCTTTCTTCTTTTACTCTGAAAACTTACCTAAAACGCTAAACAGAATCAAAGCAACGCTGGTATTCAGCACCTATCAGGCAGGAAAATTGATCTTCATCAGTTCCTTAAATGGAAAAACAATCATAAAATATGCCAAAAACTTCAAAAGACCCATGGGCATTGCCGTAGATAAAAATAAGATGAAACTCGCCGTGGCCAGTAGAACTTCAATCAATGTGTTTGCAAGTAATAAAGTTTTAGCACTTTCTTATCCTGAAAAAAAGAGTAGATATGATCAGCTTTTTATTCCACAAGTGAAATACCATACCGGTTATTTGGATACTCATGAAATTGAGTTTGGAGCAGACAACGAACTATATTTCATCAATACCATGTTTTCTTGTATCAGTACAGTCAGTGCTGATAAACATTTTGAAATGTACTGGAAACCTGATTTTATCAATGACCTTTTACCCGAAGACCGGTGTCATCTAAATGGTATGGCTATGAAGGATGGTAAACCTGCTTTTGTGACGATGTTTGATACCACTAACACCTCTTTTGGATGGAAAAAAACACCCAAAGAAACCGGTTTACTAATGGAAGTTGAAACAGGAAAAGTACTACTTGACCAATTAGCTATGCCACATTCACCGGTGTATTTTGATGATAAAATTTATTTTCTTCTTTCAGGAACAGGTGAAATCAAATGTTATGACTTGAATACCAAAAAAGTGACACTTATTTCCAAAATAGATAGCTTTCTCAGAGGACTAGTTGTGCATGACGATTTTTTAATTGTGGGTACTTCTAAATTGAGAGAGGAGACGACTACCTTCAAAGGCCTTCCTTTTTCTGTAGAAGATAGTTACTGCGGTATTTATATCCTCAACCGTACTACAGGTAAACCTATGGGAGGTATCTCTTACACAGATAATATTAGAGAGATATTTTCCTTGAAATTATTATTTGATGTTCAAGTTCCAGGTATTTTGGTTGAAAATGATGAGTCTCATGATAAAAGCATAATGGCTGATCCGAATTTAAACTTTTGGATAAAGCAAAAAAAACAATAGCTTTGTTTGTTGAAATTAATTCATTAAATCCATTTATTAAAATTAAAAACTTATTCTATTTTGAAAAATAATCTTAAATACTTAGTTCCTGCCGCAGCAGTGACCACACTTTTTTTGGTAGGTTGTGGGGATGATGATGTCGTTGATGCTGCAGCCGCAGATTACCCTTGTGAGGGCACAACGGGTAACGAAGCACTTCTTGGAGGTAGCTGGAAGCTTACTAAGGAAGATGGTGGCAATATTTCAGACTCACTTTTCACAGATCAAAACGGAGATCAATATTCCTATTCGCTAATCTATGCTTTTGAATGTGGTGGCGATTTTGATATTAAGGAAATCCTAACTTACACCGACGATGAGCAAAATCCTACAATTTATGAATATGAAGGTAGCTGGGATTTTACTGCAGCAGATGGAATGATAGGTATTAGCTGGGAAAATGATTTTGACGATGTCTATGAGTGGGATTTTGATATTGAGTCTGTGAGTGAGACTTCTTTAAAAGGTACCTTGTACACTGAGGCAGATACAATTGCCCAAGAGTTCGAAAAAATATAACGGAATCAACTTATTCAAATAGCACGATCGACCACTAAAAAGTATCCCAAAGAAAGAACTCATGAAGATAGGAAAATAGTTTGCTAAACATGTAACGTCTCCTAGTCAAATCACAAGCAGCCCAGCCAGCAGAGCCTTTTGTAAGGCCTTATTAGTAGCGGAAGCATAGGGAAACCTTTGAGAAATTTTCTTTAAAGGTAATATTAGAGAAATGTTTTCCTTAAAATTGTTTTCTGCGATGTTCAAGTCCAAGGTATTTTGATTGAAAATGATGAATAACATGATAAAAGTATCATGGCCAACCCCAATCTGAATTTTTGGATAAAACATAAAAAATTGTAAATTTACAATGGTTAAATTTCAAATTTATGAATAGTGAAGCATAATCTAAAAAGTATAGCTCCTGCCGCGGCAGTGAGTTCTCTTTTCTTATTAGGCTGTGGAGAAGATGAGCTTAGACCTGATTGTACAGGTGATGAAGCACTTTTAGGAGGCAGTTGGCAACTACTAAAAGAAGATGATGTAACAATTCAAGGACAGATATATACCAACGACTACGGAGAAGATTATACCTATGCCATTGTTTATACATTTGAGTGTGGTGGCGATTTTAAAAAATGGCAAGTTTTTTCATATTCCGATAATCCACAAAATCCTGTCAATGATTCATATGAAGGTACTTGGGAGTTTGATTCAGCAGATGAAACTATCTCTATAGGCTGGACGAATGGATATGGATACAGTTATGAGTGGGATTTTGAAATTGATGTTGTAAGTGAAACTCTATTAAAAGGTAGCTTATACACCGAGGAGGATACTGTTCTCCAAGAATTCAGTAGGCTCTAATGAAAATATTCTGTAAAAAAACCTGAAATGAATGATCATTTCAGGTTTTTTGGTTTGTTACGAGGCCTGTTAATTACAGATAACTATTTGTAAAATGGGTTTTAATGAAATTTAATTCATGAAAACACTCTACATCATTAGGCATGCTAAATCATCTTGGCATTTCAATATGCTCAAAGATCACGATCGACCCCTAGGAAGCAGAGGACGGAAACAAGTCCTAAAGATGGGGAAACACCTAGCTAAACATGTAAAACCTCCCGATCAAATCATCACTAGTCCAGCCAGCAGGGCGTTTTATACCGCCTTATTCGTAGCGGACGCATGGGGCATCGACGAGAACAAACTTACATTGAATAATGCCCTTTATCATGCCGATCAAAAAACATTGTTAGAAATTATTAGAAGCACTGTTGAAACTGATGTTTTAGCCATTTTTGGTCACAATCCAGGATTGAATTCGTTGATCAATTGCTTTCATATAAATGGCATAAATAATTTACCAACCTGTGGTATCGTTGGATTTACTTTAGATATCGAAAATTGGAGAGATCTCAATTCAGCTTGCTTGACACCTAAATTCTACTACACTCCCCGATCCATTGAGGAAGATACCCCGCCTAAAGAAGCTAACTAAATGGGACCAATTATTCCATTTCCCAACGCCAATCACCACCAATCATTAATTTTTCTTTTAAGTTATTATCTATCATAAACTGTCTGGTAGTTTCACTGTCCATCTTCGTGGCAGGTAATTTGTCCGCATTAGCCAAAGCGTATAACATCATGGTTCCAAATCGGGAAGTATTGGTGAGGTGGGACTCATTTACCAGATCAAAATCGTCACAATCAGAATGATAACAACCATAAATAGACGGATCTAAATCAGAGATCACACCTAGAATCGGCACGCCTTCTAACATAAACATCTGGTGGTCACTATGTAACCCTGAACGGTTTGAAAAGCTCCCATCATAGGCGGTGTCAATTTGCTGTATCTCCATATTCAGCTCCATAAAAAAATTCATATCAGCGATTTTTCCACCAGCATTGATGCCTTTGGGATTCCCTGACATATCCAAATTAAACATGTATTTGATTTGATCCATAGTACCTGCTTGACTGAACAAATCTACCATATATCGCGAACCAAATAATCCCTGTTCCTCTCCCATGAACAGCACAAATTTTAGGGTTCGTTTGGGTTGCAGTCCATTGGCCATAAAAGCCCTAGCAATATCCAAAACAGCAAAGGAACCAATCCCATTGTCGATGGCTCCTGTCGCTAAATCCCAAGAATCTAAGTGGCCCCCCAATACAATGATTTCGTCAGATAATGTCGATCCCCTCAAGGTGGCCACCACATTTCGCGCATTGATCAAATCACTATTATTGGTCATCTCAATACTGGCCGTTACCGCTCGTACTTTAAGCTTCTCTTTGAGAACAAATCCATCTTCTTTACCTATGCATACCGCAGGTATATCCAATATCTCCCCCGTTACCGAAGCAGTGCCCGTAAGTAAAACGCCACCTGCTACTTGATTAATAATAATAACTCCCGTCGCACCGTATTGAATGGCCAATGCAGTTTTTTCACTTCTGTGAAGATTATTCAAGTCGGGGTCACTATCTGGCAAGATGGATATATAAACCAGGGCAATTTTATCTTTCACAGCCTCCGGAGAGGCCAGATAATCCATTGCTAAACCATTGCCCATATCTACTACCTGACCCGACACACTGGACACCACGGGTGAATGTCCTAAAGTAACCACAGGTATAATGACTCCGTCAAGACTCAATGATACATCTCCTCGTGACCAGGCTTCTACCTCGAAAGGCTGATAGGCTACATCTTCAAAGCCATAAGATCTGAATTTTTCATACATATAGGTTTCTGCCTGTGCTCCATTAGTGGAACCTGTCAAACGATGACCAATGGTTGAAGTAGCTTCTTCTAATGTGGCATAAGCCTGAGCATTAGCTTTTACTTCTGTATCTATGCGCTGAAAAGTTTGAATACGCGTCTCATGGGTGGGTGAGCAAGCGATCAACGAGAAAATGACAAGACCTCTAAGAATTACATAGCTATTCATAATATAAAATTTTTCTCTTCAAAGATAATCATGAAGACTTATCAGACATGATCACCGACTTTTTTAGGCTTTTAATTTACATGAATGGTTTATTAATAAGATTGCTATCTGGAAGATACTGAACATAAGTTTTCATACTCCGCAGACTAATCAATTTTATATACTCCTATGAATCAAAGTAGATTAAGATCTCTCTGATATCTCCATTTGATTATAGAAATCTATCAAATAAGTTTTTGAACCCCTCCCATGAAACTTCATCAGGCTCTGAGTTATTTTGGTCTAAAATTTATTTATTTATCAGAGATCATTAAATCAAGTATTCAAAACAGGTGCCTTAGCTCTCATCTGCCGGAATGTCAAATTGATACGAGGCGTCGTCACCTTTTTAGTTGGGGGTAAGCGATGCTGCCAATGATCCTGAGTCTGATCCTGCATCGTCAACAGACTTCCAGATTGAAGGAAAATAGAGACCGTTTCTTTGGTCCTAATATGCTTGAAAGCAAACTTACGTTCTGCGCCAAGACTCAGCGAGGCAATGACTCCATGCTTGACCAGCTCTTTCTCTCCATCGCTATGCCATGCCATACCTTCTGTCCCAGTATGGTAAAGATTGAGTAGACATGAATTGAATTTAACCTGTGCTTTTTCTTCAGCAAGCCCTTTGATTGAATCAAGGGTGGGGGTCCAAGGCAATGCGTTCTTGGTTACCTTTGAGTAGGTATAAGCATAAGGTGCATCCCCATACCAAGCTACCTTTCGTTTGGTAATGATGCGTTTACCAAAAATAATAGCTTCATCATTTCTCCAATCAATTTCAGACCTCAGAATATCATAATAACTGGTGGTTGCTCTAGGGTCTATTATAGGTCCGTAATAATACGCACAGCCATCATAAGGCAACCGGTTTTGTTGACTATCAACAGCAAAAAGTTCCATAGATTTAAATATTTTAGAAGCATCGCAAACGCATTGCTTCACAGCAAACATAGTTACCAAACACAATCCTGCAAAACCTTGTGGCCTTTCGTGGCCATTCTTATCAACTTTAACGGTAGAACAAAAGTACATTTAGAGCTTTTATCGTGAAAGTGAGCTCCACTTCTTTTTAAATTAAATGATATGTTTTTTTTAATGAATTTTTTGAGCAATATTGATTTATGCAAATTGACATCAAAAAAGCCGCTGCACGGATATCGGGTCAAGTGCTCCAAACGCCTCTGTTCTACTCGAAATATTTAAGTGCACTAAACAAGGGTCAGGTCTATCTTAAACTAGAAAGTGAACAATATACGGGATCTTTCAAGGCAAGAGGTGCTTTGAATAAAATGTTAGGCCTTTCTTCATCCGAAAAAGCCAAAGGATTGATCACCGCCTCAACGGGAAATCATGCGCAAGGATTCGCTCGAGCCCTTGAAATAGTAAATGCTAAGGGTACTATTTTTTTACCTACCAATGCTGAGCCATCTAAGGTTGAAGCATTAAAAGTCTACAAAGTTGGACTGAAATTTCATGGTGCAGATGCACTGACAACAGAATTATATGCAATGAAATTTGCAAAAGCTTCTGGGCAAACCTGGATCTCTCCCTACAATGACCCCGAGATTATTGCTGGCCAAGGGACCTTGGCCTTAGAAATGACTTCTCAATTGGCTTCGATTGATTCTGTACTTGGCTGTATTGGTGGTGGTGGCATGATGTCCGGTGTGGCCACATGGTTACATCAGGCGAGTCCCAAAACTAAAATCATCGGATGTCTGCCTGAAAACTCCCCGGAAATGTATCTCAGCGTTAAAAAAGGCGAAGTAGTTTTTATGGAAACTCCTTTACCTACGCTCTCAGATGGATCAGCTGGAGGATTGGAGTCTGACGCCATCACTTTTGATATCTGTAGAAAATTAATCCATGATTATGAACTCATATCAGAAAGTGAAATCGGACTAGCCATAAAGTATATGATAGATAAGCACCATAAAATTATTGAAGGTGCCGCTGGAGTGGCCTTAGCGAGCTTCTTAAAAAGAGCCGCCGAATTGGAAAACCAAACGGTAGTCATCATCATTTGTGGCTGTAACATAACTACCGAGAAATTAAAATCTTTGCTGTGAGTATTGATTTTAACTTGAACTCAATAAAGGAACGCCCAACTTAGGCCCTAGAATGATTCATTTGAAATGCTCCCTAATTTAAAAAATGTCAACAGATATAAATTTTTAAACAAAAAAATAAGATATTGAGCTTTATATTTTGAAAGTACAAATACATACTAAGGTACAAAAATATTTGACCCGTTATTTTTCATTGGAAGCGAATGAAACAACGATCCAGCATGAAGTATTAGCAGGAGTAACGACCTTTTTAACTATGGTCTATATCACCGTAGTCAATCCCAGCATTTTATCAGAAACAGGTATGGATTTCGGAGCGGTATTTGTCGCTACTTGCTTGGCTGCAGCCTTGGGCTCTTTGATTATGGGCGTCTATGCCAATTATCCTGTGGCTTTAGCGCCCGGAATGGGGCAAAATGCGTTTTTTACTTATGGCATTGTACTGGGAATGGGCCATACTTGGCAATCAGGATTAGGTGCTGTTTTTATCTCCGGAATTATCTTTATGATCATCAGTATTCTTTCGCTAAGAGAAAAAATAATTAATGCCATCCCAAAATCTTTAAAATTAGGTATCTCAGCGGGGATTGGTTTTTTCATCATTCTTATCGCCTTAAAGGGAAGCCATATCATTGTGGCCCAAAGCTCAACCCTCCTAACCTTGGGTGACCTCTCCTCAATGTCTAGTCTTTTTACCCTGATGGGCTTCGCATTTATAGTTGGTTTGACTGCACGAGGGGTCAAGGGTGCCCTTATTATCGGAATTTTGACCATAACCCTTCTAGGCTGGGCGATGGATTTGGTAGTCTTTGAAGGTATTATATCGTTACCTCCAGATATCACCCCTGTTTTGATGAAAATGGATCTTTCAGCAGCTTTGAGCGGATCCATGATCACCGTGATTTTGACTTTACTCTTGGTAGATATTTTTGATACTGCCGGAACATTAATAGGGGTAGGAACCCAGGCAAATTTAATTAATTCAGCCGGTAAACTCCCCAGGCTTCAGCAAGCATTATTAGCAGATTCTACAGCTACTGTGGCCGGTGCCGCCCTAGGCACATCATCCACAACAAGTTATATTGAAAGTGCCGCAGGCATTAAAGCAGGTGGAAGGACGGGCCTCACAGCAGTGGTAACTTCTGGGCTTTTTATCCTCTGCTTACTTTTTGCTCCTCTTGCGCAAAGCATCCCGCCCTTTGCCACAAATGCTGCATTGTTGTTCGTGGGCATCACCATGATACAATCATTGAAAGATCTGGACTGGACAGATCTGACAGAACACATACCTGCCACCCTAACGGCCATCATGATGCCTTTGAGTTATTCTATTGCTGATGGCTTGGGCATAGGGTTTATGAGTTACGTTGCCATTAAAATAGCGTCAGGAAGGAAAGATCACTGCTCTCTGGCACTGTACCTCATCGCCATCCTATTCATGGCCAAGTTTGTTTTTTTATGACGTCTGCCAGGTCGCTCTGTAAATAATTTAATTGTGAAGAAACATTATATTACGGCTGAAGACCTATTGCAAGATTCCTTCTTGTTGGCTAAGAAAGTTTTTGATTTTGGCTATCGCCCAGATCATATCATAGGTATTTGGCGAGGAGGGAGCCCTATCGCTATTGCTCTACATGAATATTTTGATTACCTGGGAGTTGAAAGTCAACACCATCCTGTCAAAATATCATCCTATACCGATATAGATCAGCAAAAAAAGCAAATCCGTATTAAAGGATTGTCAGACCTTCTTGACACTATCAAATTGGGTGAAAAAATACTCATCGTCGATGATGTATTGGATACGGGACGCAGTCTCGCTGAATTATTAAGAGAATTAGCAAATAAAAATATCGATCTACGGCCACAAAGATGTAAGATTGCTTGCCCTTGGTACAAGCCTACACGAAATCTCACATCTATTCAACCTGATTTTTATTTGAGAACAACGCATAATTGGTTGGTTTTCCCTCATGAATTAAAAGGTTTGTCAGCCAAGGAAATTTCATTAAATAAAACATCCATTTCACAAATTATTACACAACAATAGATACCCACTCAACCATACATTTTCAATTTAAAAAGATGCAATTTCAACTGATGGTACCTCATAAAGGAAATGCCCTCCTAAATTAATAAATAATTAATCTACCTTTATCAGCTAACAAATAAACGCCTAAATTCAAATTCCACTTAATAAATGAAAATATCAAAGATGTTATTGAGTCCTTTTCACAGGGATGTTCTTGTTTTTAAAGTTGAAAGGACAGCCTAATTATTCGTTGAATTCTATTGATATCACTGAAGGAAAAAGTGCCAAAATTTCTAATAAAGCAGCCAAGAAATCTTTTAAAAAAGGGACTTATAACGATGGACTTGTTCATACTACTCAAGCCTTGCAAAAAGCAGAAAATAAAAAGCAGGTTTCTAAGGCGCAAAATTTTTTAATAAGCCATTACACCAACGCAATCAACAAAAATTTACAAAAAATAACTGCTTTGCAAAAGAAATCAATCTCGTTTGTCAGTGATCAGACCGTAACTCAGCGTGCTGACATACTCAACATATACCGAGTCATGAATCGATATTGTGATGTTTTGAATGATCTACATCCTGATAAGTTCAAAGCGGTTAAAAGAAGAGATACCGACGTAATCATACAGATTGAAACCTATGAAAATCAAATAAATGCCTCCAAAATATTGTTTGAAGAAAGTCTTCAAATGGCTGCAAAAATGCATTATGAAAAAGGTATCCATTTGGCTAAAAGAAATCAAAAAAAATCTAATAAAGAAGCTGCCAAACATTTTAAATGGGCTTACGAATACATACCCAATTACCTAGATGCTGAGAAAAAATATGCCGATTTAAAAAAGTTAGCTGTTACGAGAATGGGGTTTACTACATTTAAATCAGGAGGAGACTTTAGCCAATTGGGTGATCTCATTGTCAATATTGTATTAAAAAAATTTATTACTGATGCCAAGCAATTTGAATTCTTTGAGGTTTTAGATCGAACGCAAATGAATGCCCTCATGTTAGAAAATGGCTTGAGGGAATCTGAAATTATGAAACCTTCAGATGCGCCTAATTTTGGAAGATTACTTGGCGCAGATGTTTTATGTGTGGGAAGTATCGATCGGGCAGAGGTCGATCGACAAATGGCACAGCCTTATCTTCAAGAATTCACAGAAAGGGTCATCATTGGAGAAGAAAAATATATCAATAATAATGGTAAAGAACGCACACGTTCGATAAAAGGTGATGTTTCAGCCACAGCACAATTGAATCAAAAATTTTCGAACGCAGTTTTATCAGCAACCTATAAAATTTTTGATGTAGCAACGGGTAAATTACTAGATATGGGTGAGGTGAATGGGGAATACGAGTGGAACTACATTTGGATGTCATCATTTCAAGGAGACAAAAGGGCTATTCCTAATGAGATGCCAATAACTGAACTCCGTTTTCCTACCCAAAACGAAATAATGCAACCCGCTAATGAGTTTGCAGCTCAAGCATTGTATCAGAAGATCAGTAATTATGTTCGTGAAACTTATGAATAATTTTAAATTTTACTAGTTTTGGTATTCTCACCAAGAGGATTTTAAATCCCCCCAGCTGCCCTTTTTAAGTATTATCATTTTAAAGAAATCAAATACAAACCGTTCATCTACCCTATCATTCTTTCATAGATCTTTAAGATGAATTACTATTAGATTTTATAAATTTATGAGAATGAAACTTTTTCAAATTAAGATTTGACTACATAATTATGAAATATATACTCTTTTCAATCGGCCTCCTATGGGGAGGATACCTTTCGGGACAAGATAGATCTATTGAAATTGATAAAGTGGTCACCTCCCAACATCAAACAATTATTAAAGGCAAAAAAATAACTTTTCAAGCCACCACAGGAACGCAACCCGTTTGGGATGAGGACGGTGGAACTATTGCTGCCGTACATTATACCTATTATGAACGAACCGACATAGATCGAACGCCTATGCGCCCTTTGGTTATTTCATTTAATGGTGGACCCGGATCGGGTTCTGTTTGGATGCACTTGGCCTATACTGGGCCCTCCATCCTTAAAATTGACGACGAAGGATTTCCAGTACAACCCTATGGAATCAAAACCAATCCGTATTCCATCTTAGATGTTGCTGATATTGTGTTTGTCAACCCCATTAACACGGGATTTTCCAGAATCACTGATCCTGAAACCAAACGAGCAACTTTCTTTGGCGTAAATGCCGATATTAAGTATTTAGCTGAATGGCTCAATACCTTTGTTTCAAGGGCCAATAGATGGGAGTCTCCAAAATACTTGATCGGTGAAAGTTATGGTACTACACGCGTTTCTGGTTTGGCCCTAGAGCTCCAAGAGCAACAATGGATGTATTTGAATGGAGTCATCTTGGTTTCACCTACCGATATTGGTATTGATCGAACTGGGCCCGTAGATGCAGCCAATGAATTACCCTATTTTGCAGCTACGGCATGGTATCATGGGAAACTTCCTCCAGATTTACAAAAAAAAGATTTAGACGAAATATTGCCAGAGGTAGAGGCCTACACGATTGATAAATTAATACCCACCTTGGCCAAAGGAGGCTTTATCCCTAGCAGAAGACAAGGAATCCGTGGCCCAACAAATGGCGCTCTACTCAGGACTCTCAAAACAAAGTATTTTAAATCATAATCTTGCAGTACCTGCCCGGTTTTTCTGGAAGGAATTACTCCGCTCAGAAGGCCATACCGTGGGACGTTTGGATTCTAGATATAAGGGTATTGATCGTATGAATGCCGGCACTCGTCCTGATTACAATTCAGAGTTGACCTCATGGTTGCATTCATTTACACCCGCTGTAAACTATTACTACAAGAATGTACTCAATTATCAAACTGACCTCAAGTATAATATGTTTGGTCCGGTACATCCTTGGGATAGATCCAATAATCAAACAGGAGAAAATCTGAGAAAAGCCATGGCCGAAAACCCCTACTTAAATGTGATGATTCAATCGGGCTTTTACGATGGTGCAACCCAATATTTCGATGCAAAATATACCATGTGGCAAATAGATCCAAGTGGTAAGCTAAAAGATCGTTTTAGATTTAAAGGTTACCGATCAGGTCACATGATGTACTTGCGTAAAGAAGATTTAATCAAGGCCAATGATGACATTAGGGATTTCATAAAGCATAGTACTCCCGCAGCAGGACAATCCGCGAAATATTGAAACTTGTCAAAAGAAAAAAGCCATGGCCTTTACAGATTACCAATGCCTATTCATATGATCTATGAATCGACCGAATAGCGCGTTGTGAATGTGTTTTTGGAATTAGAATTTCCAATAAAAGCAATGCCATCAACTTTTCTACTACGGAAGAAATAGAATTATAAATTTTCAAGATCAAACTTTAACTCACTGATTACTTAGTCAAAATAAAAGAGTTTTTCAATTTTCACATTCAGCACTTTAGACATATTCATGGCTAACTCTAAACTTGGCTTATACCGATATCTTTCAATGGAAATTATAGTTTGCCGGCTCACACCTACCCTTTTACCAAGATCATCTTGAGTGAGGTTTTTTTTGTGTCTAAACTCTTTTAAATTATTTTTTAAAACCATCTTAAGAGGTTCTGTATAAGTATAACTGATAGATAGACTTAACAATTGACACAAATAAAAGTAGGGAAATAATTAAAAAAATGATCCCTCCCGTATTTTGTAATATTGAATTGGTTAAAAGCATTCCAATAAAAACAAACAGAGATAACTCATAGAGAAGATAACCCAATTTGTATGATTTGGAGTTGATCATATCATCTCGTTCATCTACTGTTGTTTTGGTTTTAAAAATTAGTTCAAGCACCGCATAAGCAATCGAGAAATAAAGCACCGAAAAAATGATTACCGGTGTAATTTTCCCAATTAAATTATTAATTGAAATCAAATTATCATTTTGATTTTCGTAAAAAAGTGGCAGGAAAATGAAGCCAAGTACTATTGAGAATACAACCTCAATAAGAATTGAAGTTTCTTTTTTGGATAAAGGCATCTCAAATTTTTTATTGTTGAATTAATCTTAATACCAAAATCGACAATTTTGCAAATGAAAAAGTAAAAAGGCCAAATATAGGAGATAGAATGGCTACTTTAAGTCCACCTGCAATAATTGAAGGAGCTGCTCCTCCCGTTGCTTCAATGACATCAAAAGCTGTTATTAATCCTATAAACGCTCCTAAAACACCTAAAGCTAAGCCTAAGGTTCCACTATCTCCAATGTGTTTCAACATCTCTTTTTGAAGTCTCTTTATCCGTATTGAGGCTTAAAAAACTTTTGACCATAAAGTAAATTGATAATAACAAACAAATCAGAATGAGCGACATAAACAAAGCACCTCCTTCTAAAAATCTATTAAATAAAGTTGTTCCAATTAATCCTGTAATCATTGCCATCATTCTAAGTATTTTAAGTTTCATTTTAATAATGTTAAGCTTGCTTTACAATTATAGGCATTTAAATGTTAAGTTTACTTAACATTATAATCTTTTTTTTAATCCTCCACTGAGTTAACTTAATTTAAAAGAGCACAAACTACCTGGGTTCTGTCCACGGATAATCCTAAAGACAAGAAAAGGAGCCCTGTAGATCCATATTTAATTTTGAAAATCATAAATAGGTATTAGGACTAGAATAGGGAAGAAAATATTACCCTTTTAATTAATCCATAGGATCCTTTATATCAGTTGAAACTACTATTTCTCATGATTTTCATCTATTGACCAGCATCAAGTAATCGAATAGGAAGGCTTTGGGCTACAAAACTTCTCGGAGTGAATCAATGAATAATTGATCACTTAGAATTTCGGCGACCCACAATGCATATTGTTGTGCCGACGGGTGCAATTGATCTGCTGCCACCAAAGCAGTATCTGACAACCCTTGTTCTGAAATAGCGGTAATATCAAAATACCAAATTCCTTTGTCATTTGCAATCCTTTTGTTGATCTCGTTAAACTCAGCTATTTCAGTCGTGATTCCTTCCTTATTCAAAGCACCGAAAGGAGTATATCCATAATTGGGGATCGATAAAACAAATACTCTTTCTTTATCTCCACCAACTCTCTCAATGGCTAATCTGAGCAATTCCTCAAATACTGGCTCATAACTGGCAGCTGTTTTTCCTTGGTATTGATCATTGACCCCAATGAGTAAGGAAACCAAATCATAATCAAACTTATCATGAGTCGCCAAGGCTGCTTTAAGCTCATCTGTACGCCAACCCGTCTGGGCTATGATCGTAGCTGAATCCAAATAAATTTCCTGCCCCTGAAGTGAATCTATGAGTTGATTGGGCCACCTACCAGATGACTCAACACTTTCTCCAATGGTGTAACTATCTCCTAGCGCAAGATAAGAAAAGGATGGAGTAGCCTGATCGAGCAATATTGTATTTTGATCTTGATTATCTGTAGTCATGTCTCCAGTAGTCGCACAACTGCATAAAAAAAGCAGTTGGAAAAAAATTGATTTAAATCCTTTGCATCTCATCATAAATTTAGCCACTAAAATGAATAATTTAAGTCATCCCTAAATAAACACGGTCCATCTATTCCTTTCAAATCGTTGATTTTAAAGTTATCTGTTAATTTCACAAACAAAAAAACTTTCTCAACCATGATTGCCACTAACAAAATGAACATTAAAACATGCCTAAAGCTGGTAGATTTTTTTTAAATTGGATAACAAATGAAGCCCATAATTGAATCAAAAGTGAAAGGCTATGCCTTTTCAGTCAAACTCACCTCTATTGAACAGGAACAACTAATTATTAATTAAACACGAATAACAATTGATGAAAAATATGAAAAAAGTTCTTTGGATCGGTGCACTATCCTTTTTGATGCTTATTGGGTGTCAAGAAAAAAAACAGTCCGAATGGATTTATTTATTTGACGGATCAAGCCTAGAGGGGTGGCGTGCTTATAATGAGGCTTCTTTACCTTCTGGATTGGTGCATTGAAGGAGGGTTCACTCACCTTTAGATAAGGAAGCAAAAGAATGAAGCTAATTATGAAGGTGGAAAAAATATCATCTACGCGCTCGAGGAATTTGAAAATTTCGAACTTTTTCTTGGAATGGAAAGTTTCTGAAGGAGGTAATAGTGGCATTTTTTATCATCTTAAAGAAGGATTTAAAGAGCCCTCAATAGTAGCCCCTGAATACCAACTGATCGATGATTTAAAATGGAGTGATTACAACAATAATGTGGTCCTCAAAGAATGGCAAAAAGCAGGTGCGGACTATGCCATGCATACTCCAGACACCACAAAAAAAATTATCAAACCGGCGGGTGAATGGAATACCACAAAAATTATTTTTACTCCCGAAAGAGTAGAGCATTGGCTCAACGGTGTAAAATTACTCTCTTTTGTTCCCTGGACAGAGGACTGGTATGATCGGAAAAGTAAGGGTAAATGGAAAGATAGTCCCAATTATGGTAAATTTAAATCTGGATATATTGGCCTCCAAGACCATGACAACCCTATTTGGTTTAAGAATATTAAAATAAAAAAACTTTAATGCTAATCATATGAAAATGAACAAACGCCAATTTCTTAAAAAATGCAGCGCCTATCTTCACTAACCCTACGTGTCCTGGTTGTAATTGGGAAACTTCTGACCAAAAGAAGGCTTCGGACGGCTCATATAGGCGTGGGAAATATGGGCGGAGAGGATTTGAAGGCTATCTCATCACATGAAATGGTCGATGTAGTGGCCTGATGCGATGTAGATTCAAATAATTTATCTGCTGCATCTAAACGTCATCCCAAAGCCAAGCTTTTCGCTGACTATCGAGATCTTTTCAAAGAAATGAAAGATCAAATCGATGCAGTAATTGTCTCCACACCGGATCATACCCATGCTCCAGCTTCTATGATGGCCATGAACCATGACAAACCTGTGTATTGCCAAAAGCCGCTTACGCATCACGTGACTGAGGCTCGAGCGATGAATCAAATAGCAGGTGATAAAAACCTCGTGACCCAAATGGGCATTCAGGTACATTCCTTTCTACGACTATAAATTAGCGACCTTACTCATTCAATCAGGGATCATCGGAAAAGTGAGTACGGTACGGGCATGGACTGATAAAGATTGGGGTTATGATGGGCCCGCACCGGACAGGTAGCGACCCGGTGCCCGGACATCTCGATTGGAATTTATGGCTAGGAACATCAAAGGAAAGACCCTTTCAAAAAAGACATATATCATCCAGGTAACGTGGCGAAAATTATTAGATTATGGATGCGGCACCCTAGGTGATATGGGAGTACATATTTTTGATACCCCTTACAATGCATTGGCGTTAGATGTTCCTCTAACCATCACAAACAATTGCCGCCCAACTACCGGTTTTTGGTTATCCTGAAGCCAATACCGTAACTTATGAATTTCCACAAACACAGTATACGACCGAAACCCTAAAATGGGTATGGTATGATGGACCCGGTGCCCCAGAAATGCACAGTGATTTGGAATTACCCGATGGTGCCGCACTACCTGATCAAGGGGCCATGTTTATGGGAGAAAAAGGCAAACTATTGTTGCCCCATTTTATGGAGTTACCTCGACTAATTGTAGATGGGGCCTATGTGGAACTTGATCAAGAATTAATTGATAGCTTTCAGCTGGGTGCCCCTATCAGAGATTATGAGACAGAAGGTAAAAAGCACTATCACCAATTTGTCGATGCTTGTCTAGGGAAAGCAACAGACCAGTGCTCCGTTTTCTTACTCAGCGAAACTGACTGAAACGATACTGCTAGGGGTCATTGCAGGCAGATTTCCCAATGAAACTCTGCACTGGGATAGCCAAAAAGCTAAATTTTCTGAGTTAAAAGCCAATACTTATTTAGACGGTTCATATCGGACCTTCTAAATTATTTAGATTGGAATAAAATTAAAAGCCCCTTTTTCAGATCAAGAAAAGGGGGCTTTAAATATTAATTTAATAAGTTGCCATTATAATAAGCCACTTGACTGGTGATCTTTCCTACCTTATTGAAGTTGTGGCTCAGGTGCATGAAAATAACAACTTCCGCGCCGGTGACCTTGTTTTTAAAACGAAAGTTCCACCAAGATAAAACCGTAGATCCATCCCCATTGTAAGCCAAATAATCTGGATACCCATATTCATCCATACTTATAATTTCAAAAGTGGTCAATAAATTTTCTACTTGAATACGTTCTTCTGATTTCGAATGACTTTCGCCTCTTGGCGCATTGATGTCACTGAATTGTGCATTATCGGCAAATTGCTCATAAACCAAATCTAAGTCTCCAAGCTCAAAAGCCGAAATCATGGTTCTGACCGTATTTATGTAGGCATGATCTTTATAAATAGTACCATTCTCTATAGTACTAAATGTGTTCGAATATTTTTGAAAAATAGCCATGTTTGTCCGTACGATCATACTCTTAATTTGAGTACCATCTTTGCTTAGAACAAAAGATCTGTCCACAGGAGTTTCTATTTTGAAGCCTGTCTCCTTATCAACACCATAAAATACATCCCAAGTATCTATCCAAGTTCCTGACTCCTTATACTCCAACGCATCAGGATAAGATTTCCCACGCTTGGTAATCTTAAAGCCTTTAAGCTGACTGTTCCAGTAGGCAGATTCTGCAATCAGTCCCTGCTTATCTTTGCCCTTAGCATCTTTGTTGGTCGTCAAACCATTATACCCTTTGAAGTCATCGGTGAGAATGGCCTCAAGAGTAGCTTTATCTCCAGCCACATAGGCCTCGGTGAATTTATGCATGAGCTCAATTCCTGGATGCTCATCGAAGATTTTACCATTATTATTTTTTTGAGCCATCGCTGCTGTCGCAAGCATTAATATGGTGGCTATCGTCATTTGGATTTTATTTTTCATGTTGATTAGTTTGTTTAAAATTAGTCTTATAAATTATTCAAAATATGAGACAAATATGGGAAAAAAAAATAAGCTGATGCCTCTGAATGCTCGAAACATAACATTAATATTTTATATTCTTCTAAATTATTATTCAATTACTACTCTGTTTTGAAAACCCAAAAAAGAATTAAATTTATAGCATTAACTAAAACTAAAATCCAATCACTCATTCTGAGATATCGATGATTAATGCCCAAAAAAGAAGATTGCCAGCGGAATGGGAGCGCCAAAGTTTTATTCAATTCACCTTTCCTCATAAAAACAGTGACTGGGCCAATAATTATGAAAAAAACATTGCCTGCTTTGTCAATATTATTGAAAAAGTAGCTGAATTTAATCCTGTAATAGTCGGCTGTGAAAATATCAAAAATACCCAAATTTTATTCAGAAATCACACCAAATTTCCTATTCATTTTGTGAAGGTAGACTTCCAATGACAGCTGGACGAGGGATCATGGTGCCATCACGATACTGGAAGGAGATCAACCCAAATTATTAGATTTCAATTTCAATGGCTGGGGCAATAAATTTGAATCTGCCCTAGATAATAAAATCAACCTTGCACTCTCTGATACCCTATTTAAGGCCCTGCCCATAGCCTCTAAAAATTTCATTTTGGAAGGTGGGTCCATAGAATCAGATGGCAGGGGCATACTCCTTACCACCACACAATGTTTGCTATCTACTACCAGAAACTCGGATATGACTCAAAGTCAAATTGAACAATTCCTTCTGCAAGAACTGGGATTAAAAAAAATACTTTGGTTAAATCATGGCGCACTTATTGGAGATGATACTGATGCACACATAGATACCCTGGCTCGCTTTTGCGCCGTTGATACGATTGCTTATGTAAAATGTAAGGATTCAAATGACGTTCATTACCAAACATTGAAACGCATGGAAGATGAGTTGAAAGAATTTAAAGACCTGTCAGGCAAAAAGTATAAGCTCGTCGCGCTTCCTATGCCCGATGCCTGCTATGACCAGGAAGGTAATAGATTACCCGCTACTTATGCCAATTTCCTACTTGTAAATGATGGCGTCTTGGTTCCTTCCTATGGGGTAAAACAAGATCAAGAAGCTTTAGACCGCATTCAAAATATTTTTCCAAAACGTAAAGTCATCGGAGTTGATTGCCTCCCACTCATTCAGCAAAATGGATCCCTACATTGTATTTCCATGCAATATCCCTCCGCTGTAAAAATCATGCTGGAATAAATAAAATGACTCAGTATTTAAAAATTACATTTGATCCTTTATTATTTTAAACTTGACACCATGACTAAAATTAAAGTTGGCATTGTTCAGCAAAAATGCAGTACTTCAAAAAAGACCAATATCGAAATGAGTATTGAGGGCATCCACCAATGTGCTTCAAACGGTGCACAATTGGTGGTACTACCGGAGCTACATGTCAGTAGATATTTTTGTCAGCAGGAAGCGATCGGCAACTTTGACTTAGCCGAATCTTTACCGGGTCCTACCTATAATAAGTTTGCTGAAATTGCAAAGTCATTAAATATCGTTTTGGTCACCTCTCTATTTGAAAGGCGAAGTGCTGGACTCTTCCATAACACCGCTGTCGTTTTTGATAAAGATGGACGAGAAGCAGGTAGGTATCGAAAAATGCATATTCCAGATGACCCCGGCTATTACGAAAAATTTTATTTTACCCCAGGAGATCTCGGTTTCAAGCCGATCACCACTTCTTTAGGTAAACTAGGTGTTTTAATTTGCTGGGATCAATGGTTTCCAGAAGCCGCGCGATTGATGGCAATGGCTGGAGCAAATCTGTTAATTTATCCCACTGCGATTGGTTATGATCCCCAGGATACCCATACCGAAAAATCTCGGCAGCATGACGCTTGGATGACTTCTCAACGTGCCCATGCCATAGCCAACGGTGTCCCAGTGATTTCAGTTAATCGTGTTGGATTTGAAGAAGACCTGAGCCATCAAACAAAAGGCATTGATTTTTGGGGCAGTAGCTTCGTTGCTGGGCCTCAAGGAGAAGTACTTTGGAAAGCAGATCCAAATGAAATGGTAAATCAGGTGGTGGAAATCGACCAAAATCAGGACAGAAGCAGTGAGAAGGATTTGGCCATTTTTAAGAGATCGGCGCATTGATGCCTATGCTGATCTGAACCAAAGATTTATAGATTGATATGAATAACTGTCAATAACCTATTTCAAGGAATCGATTCTATCCATTTGATCGTTTCCCAAACTTGCACTCCCTGATTGACGCGTTGAGTACCTGCTGTAGAACGACCATTCCGTATTTGATCCGAAAGTTTATGCATCATCTGGTTGACTCTTTTTACTTCAATATCAGCCCTATTATAAGCCTCAGCTGGATCCTCACTTAAGGTTGTAAAGTTGAGACATTTTGCCATTTATCCATAAGAGTGTCTTGTACGGCAAGGACCCCTTTCTGAGACCACATACCCCCCCACCAGATGAGGTAATTATCTTCCAATCTCCTTCAATTAAAGATAAGATTCCATTGCCTGATTGAACAATTAAATTTTCACGAATATTTGTCGATGACCCCTTTAAAAGGGGGAAAATATCAAAGCTATCAACAGCCATTGAATCATTTGGATCAAACCCAACGATCGAAGCCAAAGTAGAAAACATATCAGTTAAGGAAATCAGCGCATCGGATGTCGATACTTCAGGGATTACTCCGGGCCATCGTGCAAAAAATGGTTCTCGATGTCCTGCCTCCCAAGAATCGGATTTCAAACCTCTAAAAATACCAGCTGAGTTGTGACCATGTGTAAGTACTGAGCCTATCTCACCAACATAATTATTGCCATCCATATTGGTCGGGCCATTGTCGCTTGTAAAAATGACCAAGGTCTGATCTGAGATACCTAATTGGTCCAAAGTATCAAGTAATGCTCCTATGTAATGATCTATCTCTACTACAAAATCTCCATAATTACCCGCTCCAGAACTTCCCAAAAAAAGCTTGGAAGGTGCAATAGGTGTATGCGGAGCAGAAAGCGAAAAAAATAAAAAAAAAGGATCCTTTGGATGGTTAATAGTACGATCTGCTACATACTTAATGGCTTTTTCAGAAATTGTCGGTAATAAATTTTCATAACGCCAGTCAGGTACCATTGCCCCTGGGGCACCTACTTTGCCCGCTTCCCACCATCCTGTAGGTAATACCGTCACTTTATCATTTTCAATAAAGGCATGTGGTGGAAAACTCGGTACGTCATCCCCAAAATAATAATTAAATCCGAGTTCGATAGGACCTCCAGTGATGGCTTGCTCATAATCAATATTCCTCCCATCCGCTTGAGGTAAATGACCCTCCTTGGTTGGCCAATGCCACCCTAAATGCCATTTACCAATACATGCAGTATGGTAGCCCTTACTTTGAAGCATTTCCCCTAAAGTATAATCCTCCTTATGAATTAAAGGGGGATCCCACAACCACGCCACTCCTGACTTTTTAGTTGACCTCCAGCTGTAATTACCGGTTAATATACTATATCGGGTAGGTGTACATACCGCTGAAGGCGCATGGGCCTGAGTAAAAATCATGCCTTGTTGGGCCAGCTTATTAAGATTAGGAGTGGGGATTTTTGAATGTTTGTTTAAGATTTCAACATCTCCATAACCAAGATCGTCTGCTAAAATGAAGATGATATTAGGGGCCTGGCTTGGTCCGGTTGAGACTGCAGCAGGTTTACATAGGCTGAATAGAAAAAGAATAATTAAGTAAACAAAGCACTTCATCAAGTTAAAGATCAAATTTTATTTTAATAAACCTCGGTCTATAAATATGAGCATCTTCCTTAATATCAATCCAGAAATTTGGCGTGATGGTATTATAACTAATTAAAAGTTCATTGGGGCCGGACAAATTAAAATGTGCTTTAGCGTTATAACACCAGAGTCCATTTTTCATTTCAGGTGTTTCATAGATTTCGTGAATTTCTGAAAAAGGCCCCACGGGTGATGCTCCAATCCGCATGCCTATTTTATCAGACAATCCCAATACCTGAAAAATAAGGACAAACCTACCATCTGGTAGTGGCGTGACGCTCAGTTCATTAGAGGCCGCATCAACAACTTGCTCCATAGTCTCCGAACGCACATCCCAGTATTCTCCATTCCAATAACGCCATTCCTTGAAATTTTCAAAGTCCTTGGGTTTGACTCGGGCGACGACCAAGCTTTTTTTTGCACCAATACAGCCATAGACATATATATAACCATCCGGATTTGGTGCGCCGGCCCATGTGGTATTTACCAGAATACCCGAACCCAAATTTCCTTCCCCAAGACTATCAATTTTAACATGCAACGGAGTAGTCAATTGACGTTGATCCACATATGGCGGAATTGATCGATTCCCTAAAGCCATAAGTGAGACGTTAGGTTCAATAAAATCATATACATGTTCTCCCGTACGCTCAATATGATAAGCAAATACATAAAGAGTATTAGACAATTCTTGATTTACGAAACCATCGCCCAACCAAAAAAAATCATCCTGGGGAGGATACTCATTACTTGGAACAAAAAGGGAACTTGGCTGCCCAGTTGAACTGCGATAAATGAAAAAATCAAGACTATCTGCTATGGGTTGATTTCCTTTCAAATAAGCGACTGAATTATTTACCATTACAGAACTTTGATCAGGTCGATTGCCAACAACTCTACCAATATAGGTGTCACTAAAGAAGATTAATGTAGAATCATTTCCCAAATTACCCTGCCGATCTCTACCTGTAAGGGGAATGGTGAAAATTCCATCTGCGCCAAACCAGCCCTCCTTTCTGTAAAATAATTGGGTCCATTCAGGTGCTGATTCGACGGAATAAGAAATATTCAAATCCGTTTTAACTATTTCCTTTGACCGCGGACCACAAGCGGTCAATAATCCTATTATAAATAATAACCCCATTCCATTTTTTGGAACTGATATAGCTATAATCCTAATAATTTTAATAAAAATTCTCATCAAATGGATTCATTTATTGCCAATTTTCGACCTTGATAAACTTTGGGCGATATAAATCCGCATTATCAAAAAGAGACCAAAAATCAAAACTATTAATATTATAAGAGATAATTAATTCATCATTGATTGATAATTCTGGATGCACGAATGCATTGTAAGTAAATACATCACCGGCTGTCTCAGGTGTACAATATACTATTTTTTTACTGTGCCAAGGACCCATTGGGAAATCAGATTCAAATAACTGTATTTCCTTACCAAATATAATCTGGTGGGTCAATAAGTAATATTTATCGTTCTTTTTAAAAACACTGAATTGATCCGAAACTCCATCATGTATTCGATACGTTGAAGGTTCTGAAACCCATTCTGATCCGTTATAAAATTCCCAAATTGCACGTAAATCACCACCAGGAGCACGAGCAACATGGGCATATTTATTATAACCAACGGTAGTTATTCCGTAGATATAGGTGTAGTCTATATCTTCCATCAACGTCGATCCATAAGAAATTTCAGGCGAGGGTATTTTCATTGTAAGCGATTTAAGTGTTAAGTCAGGTAAAGAAAAAATAGCTAAGTCTACTTGTTTATAGGCAAATCCCCACATACCCTCTCCCACACGTTGCATATGAGCCAGTAGCATATGTAATTCACCATTATAGATCGTAGCATCAAAAGGCCAATACCAATCATCTGTTTCATTGGGTACAATTAACGCCTTAGGATTAGTTCTGGTACCTCCGAAGAGAGTAATGAATTCATTTTCACTTGTTAAAACAAAAGTATTATTGACCATTTTAGTTTGATTCCTAGTTCGGTCTTCATTTACTGTACCGATAAATGTATCCCCAAACATCCACAGTACACGCCCATCAGGCAAAAGCACGGAATAAGTAGCATCGGCACCTGTCCATCCATTTTCATACCGTGTGTAGATTTGATCCCATCTGCAACTTTTTGAAGTTTTTACATCCTCCCAACATGTACTGGACACAAGAATATCGCTGCAAGACAAGGATTCAAGAATTAATTCGTCTCGTATCAGTGGAGACATTATTCCTACCTCTGGGATGTCTTCAAGTTCATTTATGACATCCCCTTGATTAGATACGTTCACCGAATCCGAATCATAAATACCCGTATCTATTAAATTTTTATCTTGTGAAATAGTGAAATTAGGTGACTCATCTTCACATGACATTAAGAGAAAAGCAAAAATAAAAATAATGATATTTTTCAAAATCGAGCATCTTTAGAGTGATACCTATTGCCCTCTGTGATACCCTTCCAATTATCTGTTTTGAAAGGAGCCAATGGCCAACCTTCTTTATTAAAAAGATTTAAAGTCCCAGGATTTGACGACCACGCATACCTAATAGCTACGGGTTTCTCTACTTTTTCACAAAATACCTCTATCTCTCCATTTGAAATAGTTGCCTTGGCCCAATAAAATTTTTGATCCGCACCTGCAATAGCAAATCCACGAATGTAACCATATTTGTCTCTAACCACGAGATCTTCCACTGCCTGATTAATACTCACAAATATACGACGGTCCTCAATACGATGACTTTTATACAAAGGCGATGACATAAAGTGTCTACCATAGGCGATATTCAAAGCAACTATTGCTGATCTTCGCCCGACTTCTATCTTATTCTTAGGATGAATGTCCTCAGCATCCCCTATATCAATGGTGACCACTCTTCCTACATGCAATAACTTCAATGCCTGGTCCTGCGCCATTCGCATTTCGGACCAAGATTGATCCACGGGTTCGGAAGCTTCTATCGTATAGTTGGGCAATTGTACATATAAAAAAGGCAACTTAACATCTCCAAAATGATTTCTCCAATCGACAATCAATTCAGGGAAAAGAGATTGATATTCATGAGCCCGATCCACATTGCTTTCCCCTTGATACCAAAATATCCCTTTTATTTTGAGCTTGGTAAGTGGGGCAATATTGCCATTGTATAGAACCCCTGGGGATGAAAAAGGACTCGCGTTAACTGTCAACGGAGCTTTAAAATTATCGGCATCAATAGCCGACCCCTTTTTGTACTTCCAGTCTCCCCAAATTATTGGGTTACCCCAAAAAGCGCTGGTAGAAAAGCCCCCATTTCCACCTATATCGAAAACTCTGACTGCGATCACATTGCCCTTCGGCTGTAATAGATTGGTTTCCACACTATAATTTCGAAAATTATGACGCCCATACGTTTCTCCTATCTTTTTACCATTAACCCATACCATATCATAATCATCTATCTGATTCAACTTAATGCTGAATCTTGGACGATCATATCCTTGAGGAAGATCAAAAGTCTTTCGAAACCAAACAGCACCGTCATGATCTACTAAAGAGGTATCTAATTCTTCCCAAAATCCTGAAACTTTCATCTCCAGCCAATCACTATCATCCAATTCTTTTGCAAACCACTGCATATCGAGTCCTATATCTTTCAAATAATGTTTTTTGGACCATTTTTCTTTGCCCTTTTCAAAATCAAGCCTGAGCTCCTCAAATGATCTATTTTTAGATACTATTGTATTGACCTCCTCTCGAAATTGAGGAAACTTTACCAATGCATTATTCGACATCCATGCTTCAATTGAACTCGATCCTAAACTGACATTAATTAATCCTATTGGAACGTCTATTTCGTTCGATAGATTTTTTCCAAAATAATAGCTTAGCGCAGAAAAATTATCCATAGTCTCCGCATCTAACAATTGCCATGCTCCTCCCAGGAGGTCTTCTTTAGGTAAATAATCCATATCAATAGATACCTTAAATAACCTCATGTTGGTCTTTAAAAAAGTTGTGTCAGTCTCTTCATAGTTAAACTGATTATTGGTCCACTCCATATTTGATTGGCCGGAGCAAATCCATAGATCCCCAATTAAAATATCCTCGAAAATCAACTCGCTTTCTCTATCTTTTACAGTCAAAATATAGGGTCCCCCTACTGACATTGGATCCAAATCAAGAGTCCATTTCCCGTTTTTACCTACCTTAACTTGCTCCATCGATGGACCTAAATGGATCGATATCAATTCCAAAGGAGTACCCCAACCCCATAGAGTTATGGGCTGATCTCTTTGTAAGACCATATGATTACTAAAAATTTTAGGCATAACGACCTCGCATATGCCAGTAGGCGATATAACTATCCATAGAAATACCAAAATCACAGATCTTTTCACCATTTAAATAAGGGATTAATTTTAAATATATCCAAATTACCATTATTATGAGTGGAAAGGAAATGATGTACCTCTCCGACCCTCACCTTTTTTATGTTTCGAACTTCTCCAGAAAGAAAATTTCCCAATAAATGGGTGGACAGAGTTTTAAAGTCACCTCCTCCATTCCCCAAGGCTAAAATTCCTTTAGACGCATCCAAATTACCTAGAGCTACATTCATACCTGAATTATTTCCAGCTGCCATCAAATCTAAATAACCATCATCATCAAAATCAAAAACAAGCAGGGCCTCGACACTTGACCATTGAAATGCTTTGGGAAGAGGCTTAATTATGAAATTGCCTGATCCTTTATTTTCAAAATAACTCGAACTTAAGGTTTGAATTTGAGTTTGATACAAAATATTATCTTGTTCTAACTCCATCAAATCTTGAGTCGTGAAATGGGCGTAAGTTTGATAAGAAGGACAAACTACTTGTAGGTTTTTCAATGCTTTCAACATAATCAACCTGCCGTAAAGGGGGAAACTCTCGAACTTGCCCTCCCCTAATGCGAAAAAAGCAGTCGGAATACCAAGACAAGAAGCATCCCTTCTTAGACAATAGCCTATAAGGCCCAAAGGATACTCTTGCGAAACATTCAATCCTGTATTTAAACCCAAATTACCTACAACTAAGTCAATATCCCCATCATTATCAAAATCGCCCGAAACCAAACTTCTCCAAATACCACTTGATCCCGTTATACTTCTTTTCTTAAATCCTTTACCCAGGTCATTATACAGAATCGTGACTTCCATCCATTCTCCTACCACTACTATATCAGGCCAATCATCATGGTTCATATCTACTACTTCCATATCGGTCACCATCCCCAAAGATTTCAAGTCATCAAAATCAGGACCTACTACCGAACTAAAAACACCTTGATCATTCCTATACAGCCAACTATTTATTGGTCTTCCATAGGCCTTGAAATTAGTTTGACCTGCTCTGAACAAATCAAGATCTCCATCCCGATCAAAATCAATAGTCAGAATTTTGGAGCCTGGATCTTTAGTTTGTTCGATGCGATTAATGGAACTTGTGAAAGATCCATTATCATTAATTAAGAGTTCGTCTTGATAAGCTCCTTCTCTATTCAAATTTTCGATTCCACCAGAGAGTACATAAAGATCCTCATCTCCATCATTATCACAATCAAAAAAAATAGCATCTGTTTCTTCTACAAAAGCCCTTGCTCTAATGCTTTCATCATTCCTTCCAAAAAAATCAAAAAATTTGCCATTAAATCCTTGTGAACCAGTCATATAAAAAAGCATATGCCCAAAATCATCTCTACTAGACATGGCTAGCCCAGGTCCCGTGTTAGAATATTTCCAAGGAAGCAAGGGATGACTATCAAAATCATAGTAATCTAATTCTTGATGTGCTACCATGATGGATTGAGCTTCTACAAAAAGAAGATTTTCCTCCTCTAAGTCTCGTTTTCTAGGCATGCTTTCATCATACCTGATCTCGTAGCTCCCCCCCGATTGCAACCCATACTGCCATGATATCGTACCATCATACCAATCCACCCGTAAGGAATCTGCAACCTTAGCCGCACCTAACCCGATGATCATAGTTTCTCCTACTGTTGACAGATAACCTCTACTGAGGTAATATTCAAATTTCTGGACTTTAACATCAACGTACGCAGTAATTACGCTCCCTATTCCTCTATGATTGTATTTGGGACCTTTCAATTTTATACTGATTGAATTTCCGGAGATACTATTTTCAAAAACACTTGCTTTGGCATTGGAATTATTGGTCACTAAATCAAGGTCTCCATCCAAATCGAGGTCTCCATAGGCAGCACCCGAAGAGACTCCTACAAAAGTCTCTATTCCAGATTCTTGAAAAGTTGAATCCCTCTGATTCCAAAAAATTAGATTATTAACCTCCACAGCTGATAGCTCCTTCATTAGGGCGAGATAAAGACTATCAATCTTTTTTTGCGCGCTGAAGGTTATTCGATTTTTTCGATAGGCTATGAAATCTTGATTGGTAATATCCTTCAAGTAACCATTGCTCATAAAAACATCCTTAAAACCATCCAAATTCAAATCGACAAACAAAGGGGCCCAACTCCAATCCGTACTGCTTATTCCAGCAAATTGCCCCAATTCACTAAAAGTGCTCACGCCGCCGGCGACTCCCTGATTGAGCTGCAAAGTATTTCTAGGATATTGTAATTCATAACCCATGGAAACCGCAGCAGATTGTAAATAAGTACTCAAATTATTTGCCATCATCACCCTTGATTTTCTGGTTTTAGGCAACATATCAGCCACTAGAATATCTGGCAATTCATCGTTGTTAAAATCTGCCACATCATTACCCATGCCATTAAAAGATTGATGCTTCAAGGCCTTATTAATTTCATTGACAAAAGTTCCATTTCCCTGATTCATATAGAGAATATCATTGGATATAAAATCATTAGAAATGTACAAATCTGGCCATCCATCAAGATTAAAATCGGAAACACCAACGCCTAATCCAAAACCCTCTACTTCAATTCCCGCCTGAGCGGAGACATCAACATATACTGGATGATCCAAAGAATCTATCCAGTCACATCTTAACAATCGATCCGTATTGGCAGCGCTGCCATCTAAGTTTCTCGGAATGGGGTCATTTTACGTCATTAAATTGATTGGTATGATTCAATAAATATACATCATCAAGTCACCATCCAAGTCAAATAATCCAAATACAGCCGCATGTGGAAGAATAATCTCTCAAAATCAAGACCATATAGAGCGGCCGATTCGGTTAAAAGTCATGTCCTTATTATTTATATAGAGCAGATTCTTTCGCATCTCAGTATTTTTTTTCTCCTGCGACAGATAGATATAGATCCAACCACCCATCTTGATTAAAATCTTCAACTAATACTCCAGTACACCATGAAGACGTGCTTAACCCTGCCTCTTTGGTCACATCTTGAAACTTAAAATTTCCCGTATTTTGATAAAGCGCATTTGATACCCTGTTACCGGCAAAAAACAAATCTTCGAGACCATCGTTATTAAAGTCACCCAAGAGCCGTACCTGCTCCATTAAAAAAATACATATAATCGATGATCGAAAAGTCCGTATTCAGATCAATTTGATTATTAAATAACACGCCCGTATGATGACTTGAAAGCGCATGAATAGGCTGCTGTTTTTGTGAACAGTCCTGAAACCAAAAACTACCCAACAAAAGTATTACTTTGTACCACTCAAGTTTTGAAATATCCATTCGTCGGTCACCGCTTTTTGTTCAGGGTAAATGTAATGCCCCGCGTCCTTCATAATACCCAATTCCTTAGGTGCCTTGATTACATTATACATACTTTGAATAGAGGTAGGAGGGCAACTTTGATCATTATACCCCCAACAATAATAGCCTGGTACTTTTAATATTCTTGCAAAATTTACGACATCATAATACATAGAAGTCTCAATTTTATCTTCCTTAGCGTGAAATGGGGAATGATCCTTATCAAATAAATGAGGCCATCCTCCCGCCCGGCCATTGAGATATCCTGTTAAGTCGCAAAGCGCAGGATAGTAGGAAACTAAATAATCCACTCGTTCGTCCAGTGCTGCTGTGACAATGGCTAAGGCACCTCCTTGACTGCCTCCACTGACACCTAAATGTTCTTGATCGAATTGCGGTAAGCTGTAGATAAAATCAATCGCCTTTACACACCCCGCATAGACCCTTCGATAATAATACAGCTCTTTATTATCCAAATTAAATGTCCAATAATTATTCAAAGCTGCACTCCATAATTCTCCATAGATCTCATTATGAGCATTCATAACCATAGGGATTCCATGAATTCGAATGTCCAAAACAATCAATCCCTTACGCGCATCCTCATCTTGAACCATAAAGTGAGGCCAAACCCCTGCTCCTGGGACTTTGATCAATGCGGGAAATTTTGTGCCCCCTCTGGGGACCGACAACACACCATAAATATAGCTTCCCAGTCTAAAATTTTGAAACTTAACCTGATAGACATCCAATTTTTCATCACTCAATGTTTCGATCTTGGTCATTTTAGCATTAAGCGGTATATCCTTATTTTGCAAAAGCGTTTGCCCCCAGAATTTCTCAAAATCATCAGGCATCACAGTCGTAGGCATTATTTGATCATTTGCAAAAGCCACGGTAGCCATACCTTCATAAAATTTTCCCTCGGACTCAACGGTAATCTTACATCTAAGATAACCTGGTGTCTTCATCTGTTGAGGCTTAAGCTCTGCCCTCCCGTTTTCAAGATGGAGGGTACCTGCATCAATAGGATCCATCTTTTCCGGCATAATTTTGTATTGTACCTTAGCCTCGATTGGATTTCCATTTTTATAAACTGACACACTAAATATTACCGATTCTCCTAGTCGATAATTCCAATCAGAATGATCTGCAGATACGATGACCCTTACCGGCGTATAACTCGGGCCCCATTGACTGTAAGCCAATGTTGTAAAACATAAACCAATACACGTAATACTCAGTTTGATGAAATTTCCCATTTAAATTCCTATTAACGCTTAAAAAAAGTAGGCCCTTTGTCCATAATAAAAATTCAATCTATTCCCATGAACCTATTTCTCAAATGAATCATTTAGGCTTATTGGTATAAGGTGCATCACTCGGATTTGAGCCTAAATTAAAATTGGGTTCTTTACCTAGTTTTAACCGCAACTCCCCTCCCTTTTGAAACTCACTATGATAAAACCAGATTTTATTCAAAGCAATGCCATTTAAATGAACCGATTGAATATATTTATTAACAACTCCATTATTTTCCGTAACAATTTTAAACGTTTCGCCGCTATAATAGTCCTTGTTCAAATGAATGATAACCTCATCAAACACAGGGCTGGTCAATTCATAAATGGGAGCAGTCGAATTATTTCCTCTTAAACTAAAGAGCCCCATAGACATCAAAGCGCTAACACCTCCCATTTGTCCCTCATCTTCATCATGACCTCCATAACCACTTTCAGGTGTTATATCGCCATAGGCCCTCTCATTAACCTCACGTACCCAATATTGAGTCATCCAAGGTTTCCCTATATAATTAAAAATATGAGCATTAGAACATCCAGGCTGATTGGCATAGCTTACATATCCATTTCCATAACCAAATACAAAATCATCATCCTTAGATTTTTCAAAAGCATAATCAAGCTTTGACGCTATGGTATCATTACCTCCCATAAGTCTTGATAGCGTCGGTATATCATGAGAAACTTGCCAAGATCCTTGCCAAGAATTAGATTCTACCCAACCCGACATACTCAAAGGTTCATCGTGCAACCACTTTCCACTCTCATCTTTTGGAAATATTAAATGTTCTCCCGATCTAAAAAGAGTAGTCCAAGTTTTAGCACGGTTATTAAAATAATTATAATCCTTAAATTTCCTCATTTTTTTGGCCATTTGCGCAAGCGACCAATCCTGAAACGACCATTCTAGCGTTTTGCCCGCATTCCCTGGACAATAGCCATAATCAATATAGAATTGCAATTCCTCAGGAGTATCACCCATCATTCCTCCAGGCCTATGATTTTTATTCATTATATCAAAGGCAACTTTAGGAGATGTTTTGGTCATAAGTCCCTTTTGATAGGTACTCACCAGTAAGCTGGTCGCAGGATTTCCCGTCATAATATAAGAATATCCACCTGTATTGGGACCTCGAGGAAGTAATCCACCGTTTTTGGCATATTGAACGAGAGATGCGGAAAAATCATCAAGAATTTCTGGCCAAGCAAGCCCCCATAGAATATTAAGATTCCAATGAGTCAACCAAAGAGCATCTGAATTGTACATGTTAAACAAAGACTTTCCTGATTTGTTCATAGGTAGCATTTTTATCTTCAAATCGGCTTTTGTAAATTTCCAATCTAGCTCTCCTTGGGTATAGTCCGGATAGGTTCCTTTCACATCATTGATGATCTTACGCCCCAATAAAACATGCCATAGATCCGTATAGAATTTAATCTGTTGCTGATCGCTCCCACCTTTTACCTCTATTCGTCCTAATATTTGATTCCATTCATGCTCGGCATTTTTTTGGACTAAATCAAAATCCCAATGATCGAGTTCTATATTAAGGTTCTCCCAAGCATTTTCTATACTCGTATAAGAAATAGCCATTTTTAACAAAATTTGATCTCCTGCCGCAACCTGATAATTAGCGGTAAGCCCAGCCGTTGGGGCATCCCAATAACTTTGCACAACTACCCCATAATCCATTGAGTCACGACGGGTCATCTGTTTAGATCCATAGATTTGAGAACTATTGTTTTGATTGCCACGTTCATTCCAGCCGCTTACAGATTCAAAAGGCTTACTGAATTCCATTACAAAAAATACTTTTACTTTTGAAGGCCCTCCCCAAAGTCTTCCACCAGAATCAAAGGAGCCCTCGATTTTGGTTCCACCTACTACTTTAGCTGCTGCTCCAGACATCGTCGTACTACCCAAATAGCCTCCTAAATTGGTCAGAATGGAAGCTCGATCCGACTGAGTATAAGTCATTCTAAAAATACTAGCTCGGGTTGTTCCTGTAAATTCTACCCAAGTATCATAGTCTTCTAAGTACACTCTTTGATAACCTGGATGTGCCAATTCATCTTCATGACTAAAACTTGATTTCCAATGGGCTTCTCCCAAAGTCGGGTCAATGGTTCCCGTGGTGGGCATCAATTGAATGCCCGACATCATCCAACCATGTATGGGACTAAAGCCCAATATCTCCATTGAATTATAATTGTAACCACCCCCATATTGGTTTTTATTACGTGTGATAGGTGCAGTAGCTACCATTCCAAAAGGTAAGGCGCCGGGCGTAAAATAAAAATACCTTCCTCGGGTGGTTTCCACAAACGGATTCACCCATGAAATAAGATCCTCGTAACTTTTAGATGATGGAAACACTTCAATTTCTGATAATCCCAATGCTAGACCTATGCCATCGGTAACCTCAAAACGAACCCAATCGACCTTCTTACTCTCAAAAGTAACGACTTTTGCAGCGCCATTATTAGGTAACGCATTTACTGATATAACCGATCCATCACTGAACTTTAAACGACCTCCAGCCGTATGTATATCCAAAGAAGCACGATCATATAAAATAATTTTATCAATGTTTTGAAGTGTATCCCAATCAAGTTGAATCCAAGGATACCTAATAAACCCCCAAAAAGTACCATTCCCTTCACAGGCCCATTCGCCTTTATCCGCGATTCTTATAACCCCATCAATTGCATTTTCGGCATTAAAGTAATCATTAAGATTACTCGATGAGGTGACCTTGGCTTTAGACGCAATATTTTTAGGTCCAGCAAATACACTCCCTAAAAAAAAGAAAAAATAGAGGATTACTAAGTGGAACTTCAAAGCATTTATCACGACTTCCATATTTCTTGAATTTCTTCTAATGTTTTTTGCTTCGTCTCTGGGATAAATATTAATGTAAATATTAACAAAATCAAGGCATTAATCATGAAAATCCAAAAGGTAAAGGCTCCTCCAAATAAGGAAAGTAAAACAGGAAAAAATTGAGTGATTAAAACAACCCCCAGCCATAAGATGACAATACTAAACGACATAGCTGTTCCTCTTGTTTTTGTAGGGAAAATTTCAGAAATCAAAACCCAGGGAATAGGACCTAAAGAACTAGCAAAACTGGCGATGAAACCCAAAATGAATAACAACAATAGCGGGCCACTCGTGATTTCAAAATAAAAAAACATGCCCATTCCCAAAAGACAAGACACCATGCCGGATAACCCCCATATCAATAGAGTTCTGCGACCCCAATAATCTATTAATCGTATTGCCACAAGAGTAAAAAGCATATTAACGAAACCAATGATCATAGTTTGGAAAAGTGCGGATTCAGATCCAAATCCAACTTGTTTGAAAATTTCAGGAGCATAATATATTATGGCATTTATTCCCGTTACTTGTGAAAAGAATGCCAAAACGGATCCCACAACCATCGCCTTTCGAATCCCTGGCTTAAATAGATCTAAAAAACTACCCTTTTCCTCATTAACAGTTTCTTTAATTTCTTCCAAAATTCGATGAGTTTCCTCTGGTCTATCAATTTTATTTAAAATTTTAAGGGCCTCCTCGGATCTGTTCTCTTTTACCAACCATCGCGGACTTTCTGGAACGAAGAAAAGAAGTACAAAAAATAAAATTGCAGGAATTCCTTCAGATCCCAACATATATCGCCATCCCAATTGAACGTTCCATACCTGATCATGCGTATTGGCTATTAAATAATTGACGATATAAATGATGTTGATACCAAACACAATTGCCAATTGGTAAAGGGTAACCAGCATTCCTCGAATTTGAGCAGGTGCAATTTCAGAGATATATAATGGAGATAACATGGAGGCCGAACCCACGCCAAGTCCACCTATAAATCTTGCCAGCACAAATTGTGTCAAGTTGTCCGGAACTGCCGAACCCAGAGCCGATAGGGTGAACAATAGTCCTGATAACAATAAGACTTTTTTACGGCCGTATTTATCACTAAGGGCACCGGCAAAAAGGGCGCCAAATACGCATCCCCAAATGGCACTCGAGGCGGCCCAACCTGTTAGCATTGGACTTAGTTCAAATTTTACTTGCAAGTATCCAATAGCCCCCGCTATGACTGCAGTGTCATAACCAAACAATAAACCGCCAAAGGCAGCCACTGCACTAATAAGATAGGTATATTTTACTTTAGATAGCTCATTCATGATTTAGATACATCATCTTATATACGCCTTAATAGTAGCACATCGACTTCCTATCGCATCCCCACTCGGAGAGATCACATAGGCCCCCACGGCAGCTGGTATAATGAAAGTTTCTGAAAAATGAACTTCAAAAGGTTCAAATGATTGTGTTGGACTTTCTACCAATGCACAGCTTCCTTCAATTAAGTTTAATACATTCAAATTTCCCTCTGTATGGTGTGATACTTTCTTTGAAAACCAATGTCTTCGAGTTTCGATAAACTCTAACGCATGTAAGCCCGTACGCTCTTCCTTGACCTCATCAGATTCATTGATAATCTCAATAGCATTGATTAATTCGTTTTCAGCAAAATGCGTATTTCGATCCCATTGGATGGCTTCTCTTCCATGGTCCAGATGAATCGGTCGAGGCAAACCATCTAGACCAAGTCTTCCCCAATCCCACAACTTAAATGTGAAAATATAAGGCGTCGCACTGATCTCTAAAACCATTGAATTTTTACCTGAACAATGAATGGTTCCTGCTGGGATCAGAATATGATCGTGCTTTTTAACGCTAAACTTGTTTACATATTTATCTGCAGGAAATACCATTTCCCCTTTTTGAGCATTTTCTAAATCCGCCATCATTGAGGTAGGGTCTATGCCATCACGTAACCCCAGATAAACATGAGCATCTTCACCGGCATCAAGAAAATAATAACTTTCATCTTGGGTATAATCCATACCGAAATGTTTTTTAATATACCCTGTTAGAGGATGCACCTGAAGGCTCAAATTCCCACCGCCCATCGTGTCCAAAAAATCAAATCGTATTGGAAATTCCTTGCCGAATTGATTGAGAATGTGAGTTCCCAAAAGTTTTTCTGATTGGAAAAAAACCAAATTAATAGCCGGTATTTCTATATGCTCAGTACCAAATTTTAAAAGCAAACTATTTTCCTCAGGAACACAATCAAAACACCAAGCATAATTGCTCACTGAACGATCAAGATCACAAACCTCCTTCATCCATTGCCCACCCCAAGGGCCTGGATCAAAAAATGGTAACAAGCGAAACGGCTGTTGAACGCATTTTTCCAATCCCATCAATAAATTCTTGACAGGTAACAGTTTTGGCTTTTCATCAAGGGTCGTATCTAGAATAAAATCCCACGCAGAAAAAGTCCCTTGCTTCATTCTATCGCAAGCTCTCCAATCACAGAAATAAGCCCTTTTATACAAGCGAAAAAAATCCTCACCTACATTGCTCGAACCAACATTCCCTAAAATACCCTTTCTAAATTTCTTTTGAATTTCCCACCGCGGCATGTCTGCATAAATAAATAGATCTGGATCGAGGCACAAAAGTGAGGCCCCCAATCCTATTGCTATTTTCACGCCCTTGGCCTGACGCCACTCCTTTCTCATTTTATTGAGCTCCGAATCATCGAAATAAACCTCCAAGCTCAAATCGTTCATACGTCCAAAAATTCTATCTTCAGTTAAAAATGGCTCAAGGAATTCATTCATCAATGTCTCTTTTCGAAATCCTTTTTCAGTACTGAATATAATACCCTTGGAGAAGTGCAATTTCAATTTCGAAATAATTAGGCTCACAGCTACTCCATGGTAACACTCGATTACTATTTTTTGAGATTGATCCTTTTTCATTTTTGAAATAATACTATCCCACCCAGAAATAATTACCTCCCGCTCATCTATTACAACGACCGGAGATTTATCATAATTTGATTTGTATCTATTTGTCACGAAAAAATTTAATAACCTGTATTTTGCGACCAATCCGGATGCAATTCCATCTCGAATAAAGGAATGGGAAAATAATAATTTCGAGCTGAAGGAATTGCTGTTGGCTTTGCTTCTGACACAGCATCAATTAGCCCCTCATTTTTTACCAAATCAGCCCATCTAAGTCCTTCCCATAAAAATTCTATTTTTCGTTCATGACGCAATGCTTCTACAAACGTATCATAATCCAAACCCACCAAATCGGGTAAGATATCCCTAACTTCTAGTACCTCATTTACAAGGGCTTGTCGAGCTCTTGCGCGTACCAAATTGATCGCTGAATAAGCCTCAGTAGTTGGCCCATTATTCATCTCATTCTCGCATTCGGCATACATCAGTAAAACATCAGCAAAACGTATAATTGGGAAGTCTACAGAGGTAGTCCCTCCATCAGGTTCATTAATCTCATCCCAGAATTTGGTTACATAATAGCTCCCTTCTTCTTCTTTAAAGAAAACTTCTAATCGACGATCTAGTGAATCATAATCAGCTAAAAAGGAAGATGGAACCTTATAATCACCTGAGCCACCCAAAGATGGGGGTAATAAATCTTCATTAATATTACCCAAATTGTTGGCGCTTCGTGTGACCGCAAAAATGGTTTCATTATTAACATCATTTAGATTCTTAAATAGAGAATTTACGTCAGAAACCAAAGAATAGGTTTTCGAATTAATTACCAACATAGCCCATGTTTTGGCTTCAGCATAATCTTGATTCAAAAAATACATACGCGATAACAATGCAGCTGCTGCACAACTATTGGGTCTACCCCAAGCACTTGAAAGCGGTAGCGAAGTTACCGCATGCTCCAAGTCGGTAACTACCTGTTGCTGTATGGACACCTTATTCGACTGGGGCAAGAGATACGTCTCAGAATCGGAAAAGGGAGCAGCAAGCATCAAGGGCACCTCATTGAAGAGACGCTGCAATTCCATATAAGCCAATCCACGAAAAAATTTAGCTTCCGCCAGAATCACGACTTTTCTAGCAGAATCCATTTCTATACTCGGGACTTTTTCAATCACAATATTGGAAGCATAGGCGACCGCGTAGAAGCTACTCCACACATTTTTAATTTCTGAATTACTGGATCCATATGAAGAATTTGCAAGCGTCGCAATGTCTGAAAAGTTACCCTCATACAAACCTTCATCTGACGCCAGCCCTTTGACTCTCCAGTAGGAAGCCCCGTAAGCACCTTGATCATCCAAGAGGTTATACATTGCATTGAGCGCATTTTCTGCATCCTCAGAAGTTTTATAAAAATCAATTTCATCCAAATAAGACAAATTTTCCTCTTGTAAAAAATCTTTACAGCCTGTTATACAGATTAATAAAAAAACAATGAAATAAGCTAATGAACGCATTTATAAACCTATTTTAAATCCAACCGACCATAATTTTGTACTTGGATACCCCCCAAAGTCAGCACCCATATTTTGAGCCTCAGAATTGAATAAACTCACATCAGGGTTCATCCCAGAGTATTTGGTAAGAGTAAAAATATTGTTACCAGAGATAAAAATATTAATACCTTGAACCTTAATTTTTTCTAATAGAATTTTGGGTAGATTATACCCAATTGAAAAATACTTCAGCCTTAAATATGAACCATTCTCTACCAAACTTTCATCAACAATTTTACCATCGTTTGGTGTCGAAATGGGTAGATTACCTTGTTGATTTGTACCACTCCACATATTTTCATAGGCCACCTCAGATATATTTCCTGATCCATTTATATTATTCAATATGACCTTGTTAAAATTGACAATTTCATTTCCCGCTACCCCTTGAAATAAAAGTGATAAATCAAATCCATAGCTGCTTACTTTTGTCGAAAAGCCGTATACCAAGTCTGGAGTGACGGCACCCAATACAACTCGATCACTATGATCAATCAAACCATCTTCATTTTGATCTTTATACGAAACTGTACCAACCTTGGCTATTTCGCCATCAAGTGTCGCTATATCAGCACCTACTGTTGTAACCATTTCATTAATTTCAAATCCATGGATCGCTCCAATAGCTTCCCCCTCATCAAAAATCAACCAATCATTCATCCCATAAACATCGGATCCATACAAAATTTGTGAGCTTCCTTCAGAAATTACTTTTCCTGAATTAAAGGCAATATTGGCATCAATACTCCAATCAAATTCCCCAATTTGATTTTTGAGTCCCGCAGTCATCTCAATTCCTGAATTTCTGATGACTCCAGAATTAGTAACTAAACTAGTAACACCATTGTAGTAAGGCATTGGCATTTCAAAAAAAGCATTGGTCGTTGTTCGATTATAATATTCAAGTGAACCCATAAATCCATTTCTGACTAAGAAGTCCCCCCCTAAGTCAAATTGATTGGAGATCTCCATTTGTAATTGATCGCTGGCTATGCGAGTGGGTACAAAGGATTTTAGTTCCGTATTTCCTAGATAAAATACACTTTGATCCAACTGACTAAACCGCAAGTAAGAGGATATTTGTTGATTCCCCACACGTCCCGCACCTAAGTAGACGTTGGCTCTTGATATCCACCCTTTTCCCGAAAGAACCCCAGCAGCTTTTAAATCCATGTTAAATCCAAGGGCAGGTAAAAAAACAAAATCTCCTCCAAATCTCGAACTCGCATCGGTCCTTAGGATTAAATTAACATCATAAGTGCTCCTCAAATTATAATCTAAATTTGCCATAGCTGCAAACCATTGGACCTCATCCAAATTTGAACCTATGGTTTTAGCGGCTCCACTCCCTAAAGCGTAATACCCCAATTTTTCGTTATCAAACCCCCTCGACTGTCCACTCAATAGTTCAACCAAAGTACCCTGTATCTCTGCACCTATTTTTGCCTTTAGAACATTTGCTCCTTGGGTAATCTGATAAGATAGATAAGATTCATTGAACCAATTAAATGATTGCTGTTTGGCATTCATTCCAACGCCACCTACTGATAGCTCAGGTTGTAATACGGATCCGAAATATGAAAAATCTTCATTAAATATCCCGTCAACTCCAAACTGACTATAAAAACTAAGTCGATCAGTAATATCATATGAGATACGAGATGACCAAAACAATCTTGAAATAGTTGAGAAAGAACTGGCATATTGACTTAAAGCAATGGGATTCAAAATCTTGTGCGATGATAATAAATCTAAGGATCTCTCACCATTCCCGTTTTTGGGTAATCCATCATTATTGACCTGATAGTTTAAAATATCTGAAGATCCTAACAAGGGTGAAAACAAGTATGCACCGGTAACCACACCATATCCATTTGGATCATCGGTCAAAACTGAATTGCTTTCAGATCGCGCCAGTACCATGCTAGAATTAAAAGACATCCGATCATTAGGCCGACTTGCCAGTCTCGCTTGTAAATTATAGCGTTTCAGCCCTGAATGATTGATAATACCCGATTGATCCAAGTAAGATCCCAACATTGAGAAAGAGGTATTGTTATTAGAAACGTCAAGATTGATTCTGTAATTTTGAATTAAGGCAGCTTTACGATACAATTGCTGCTGCCAATCAGACCCTTTTCCGAAATTACTTGGATTCGTATAAATCGGATCATTACCTTCATTGGTTCCAACATCATTTTGATACGCAGCAAATCCACTCCCATCAAGTAATATAGGTAATTTATAGGTATTTTGATAACCGGTAAATGTTTGAAAATCCACACTAAATGATTCCTGGGCACCTTCCTTAGTTTCAATTAAAATTACTCCATTGGCCCCTCTAGAACCATATTGTGCTGTTGTAACTATATTACTTAAAACCTTAACTTCTTTGATATTGCTAGGATCAATTAACGATAGAAAATCTACTCCAGAACCATATACAAAGGCTGAGTTATTAACAGTATTGTAGTGAGGAATCCCGTTGATGACATAAAGTGGCTCAGCTCCCCCAAAAATACTACCTGAACCACGCACTCTTATCGAATAATCACTCCCTGGTGCTCCTGAAGCCTGAGTTACCCATGTCCCAGCAAACTTCCCTATGAGTAATTCATCGGGATGTAGATAATTAAATGAGGAACCAGAGAATGAGGATAGCTCAACATGCGACGAATCCAATTGCCCATAAGCCAAGCAAAGAGAAACCCAACTAAAACAAAATATAAATATACTTTTCATCAGTAGCCTGGATTTTGAACGAGGTTAGGATTAACATTTATTTCCCGTTGCGGAATTGGAAATAATATATGCCTGCTCATGTCTACACTTACGCTAGGTTTTGCAAGTAATACTTTTTCTTTCAGTTTACCCGTGCGCACCAAATCGAACCAGCGGTGACCTTCAAACACGAATTCTTTTGTCCTTTCCAAAAGAATAGCTTCTCTAAACGCCTCTTTTTTCAAAGTAATATCGATACCATCGAGTCCTGCTCTTAATCTAACCTGATCGATCAACTCAAATGCTTCATTGGTGGGGCCTGAAAGTTCATTTAGCGCCTCGGCCTTCATCAATAAAAGATCTGCATAACGAAGATTGAAAAAATCACTACTCGAGCTGCTTGCATTGGGCTCAGCCGCTTCATCCCAATATTTAAAAATATGTGGATCAAATGTATACGTTTCACCAATACTGCTATCGGTCCATTCCACTTTGAAGGTAACATCTCTTCGCAGGTCCGAAGGATCAAACAAATCATAGAGATATTGCGTGGGTAATTCCCAAGATAAAGAATTTTTATTTAATTCTACTGGCAAGACCCGAACGTTGAATTGGCTTGTTTCCCAAATAGCATCGTTATTTAGTGTGAAATTGATACTAAACAAAAGCTCACTATTGTTACTATTTTCAATTTTAAAAATATCGCCAAAATTCGGCATCAACTCGTGCACTCCTGATTGAATGATGTCATTTGCTTCGTCAATCGCATTTTCCCATTCCCCAAGGGTCAAATATACCTTAGTTAAATAGCCTCCCGCTGCTCCTCTGGTTGCCCTTCCCATGTCTACACCCGTATATGCCCATGGCAACTGATCACGCGCAAGCTCCAAATCAATAATTATTTGGGCATAAACCTCAGCAATAGGAGTCCTACTGATAGATATGGTAGATAAATCAACGGTTGGTTCGAGTGATAACGGAACATCTCCAAACATCCTTACCAATTCAAAATACATCAGACCTCTAATGAAATGACATTCTCCCAAAAATCTATTTTTTAGGTCTTCATTCATTTCTATGATGGGTATTTGTTGGAGCGCAATATTAGTTACATTGATGGTCTTGTAAAGGTCTTCCCACACATCCTCTAAGTAGCCATTATTAGCATCCCAGGTAAAATTCGTCAAAGGCAATGAATATTGTGGATTATTGGCTCCTGAGGCATACCCTTCATCCGAAGCTAGCGCCTGTACAACCCAATAGTTATTAAAATACACTCCACCAAAATCACGATTACTGGTCCCACTGGCCATATGATCATAAGAAGCATTGACTGCAAGCAATGCATCCTCAGCCGTTTCATAAAAGTTTTGAGGAGTCAAAAACGCCTTCGGAACCTCCTCTAATGAATCCTGACAGGTTGAAAATAAAACCATCAAAAATGACCATCCCATCGCTCTTAATCCCTGTTTAAAAGTTATATTCAAATCTTTATGGTCCATCAAAATCCTAAATTTAAACCTACTAAAAGCATTTTAGAGTTAGGATAACCACCCAAATCTGCACCAAAATCTGTGGCCGATTGACCAAAGTGACTGACCTCTGGATCATAGCCCGAATAATTTGTTAAGGTCCATAAGTTTTTACCTGATATATAGATTCTTCCAGAAGATATTTTTAATGATTCTAAAATTTTCGTAGGGAAATCATAGCCCAAACTTACGCTTCTTAACCTCAAGTAAGAACCCGATTCGACCTGGGCAGAAGAAACATGCTGATTAGGGGCCATTGTTGTTACTTTTGGATAAATATTACTTGGATTTGTAGGGGTCCAGCGATTGGCATAATATTCTAACGAAATATTGTTATTTGGTGCTTGTCGTTCCGTCAGAAATTTATTAAAATTCATGATATTATTTCCCACGACTCCCTGAAAAAACAAGCTCAAAGACCAACCCCCATAAGAAAAATTATTATTAAGACCCACCGTAAATTGAGGTTGTGCACGTCCAATAAAAGTTCGATCTTTGTCAGCCGAAATGATTCCATCATTATTCAAATCTCGATAATACCGATTTCCGGGTTGCAGCGTCTCGCCAACAAATTTTGTGATCTCATCCAAATTATCATCCAGCTGGACTATTCCCCCAAATTCATACCCATAAAATGTTCCAACTTCCTGACCCTCTACCAAAATAGCCCAACTTTCATTGGTAAAAGGTCCTGCCGAATTAGGTATGGAATCCCTATCACCAAGACTTAAAATGGTGTTTTTATTGGTTGAAAAGTTGAAGGAAGTATTCCACTTAAATTTTTTGATTAAATTATTGGAAGTAACGGAAAACTCAAATCCTTCATTTTTCAGATCTCCTAAATTGCCTAAAACGCTCCCAAAACCGGTATATAATGGTACCAAAGTAGTAAGTAATAAGTCCGTAGTTCGTTTACTATAAACATCGCTTGTAATATTGACTCTAGCGTCAAAAAAAGAAAGATCTAATCCAATGTTCAGCTGCGCAGTTGATTCCCATTTTAGGTCAGCATTAGATAGAAAGAAAGGCTCATAACCAAAAGCCAAAGATTCACTAAAAGAGGTCACATTATTAATCAAAGGGGATAAGGAGGTGTAAGGTCCAATGGATTCATTGCCCACCACCCCGTACCCTATTCTTAACTTGAAATCATCAAAAAAATCAAGCGTTTGGATAAAGTTTTCGTCGCTGATTCGCCATGCCAAAGATCCCGATGGGAAAAATCCCCATTTTTCATTAGCTCCAAATTTACTCGATCCATCGCGCCGCGCAGTAATCGTGAAAAGATATTTATCCATAAAAATATAGTTGACTCTTCCCAAAAAGCTTAGAAAAGTATATTCAGATTGATTGCTGTTCAAGGAAACACCTTCCCCCAAGCTTAAATCATAATAACCCAACATCTCATTGTCAAATCGTATAGCATTAGTGGTCATTCTTGAAAGCTCCGACTTCTGGGCAGTGTATCCAATCACTGCATCTAGATTGTGGATTCCGAACTTTTTACTATAACTAAGTGTATTTTCATTGAGTATGGTCAAATTAGAATTAGTTCCTGACGATCCAAAGGCATCTCCTCCTGAACGTGATAACGAAGGCGTAAATTGATCCTCACGACTAGTTGAGAAATCCACTCCCAGGCTTACCTTAGCCATCAAGTTTTCTGAAACTTGAAGAGTAACTGACATATTTTCTACGACTCTAGATAAGCGATCCTCACTTGGCGACCCTAAATTTTTGAGAAGTGGATTGGCATTTCCATTAAGGGGTTGAAGCTTGCTGTCCGCGAGTATAATCACTCCGTCATCGGATACTTGATAATTCTTATCCACATAATTACCATTTTCAAATTTAATTGGCAGCATAGGATTAAATGATAGGGCAGCAGTTATTGAGCCGCCATCAAACGCAGAATTATCGTCAGTCATCACTTTCATGCTTCGCACATGACTAGCCAAAAGTGTATTTTGAAACTTTAATTTTCTGGTAATTTGTGCATCTACGTTGACACGAGTTGAATATCGTTTAAAGTCACTGCCAACGATGATGCCTTCTTGCTGAAAGTAACTACCTGAGGCTCCATAGGTCACTTTCTCCGAACCACCTGTCAAAGTCATATCATAACTAGAAACAGCCGCACGTTGAAAAATAGCCTCTTGCCAATCAGTACCTTCTCCAAAGGAACTGGGATTAGAATAAATACGTCCTAAACCTCCATTAAAAGAAGATTCATTGACGAAATGAGCAAATTGCGTTGCATTTAACAATTGATAGGGATCACGCACTTCCTGCCAACCTTGATACGTTGCGAATTCCAATTTGGGAGCCCCCAATTTTCCTCTCTTCGTGGTTATGATTATCACTCCATTTGCCCCCCGAGCACCATAAATAGCAGCCGCTGAAGCATCTTTCAATACTTCCATAGAAACGATATCATTGGGATTGATTGTAGATAATGGATTCATTTGATCCCCTTTGGAAGATCCCGTTGTTATATCTTGAACACTACTCAAAATAGGTACCCCATCAATCACATATAAGGGTTCATTTCCTGCCGAAATCGAACTCGTCCCCCGTATTTTAATAGATGTAGCCGCTCCAGGTGCTCCAGAATTTTGAGTAACCGTAACCCCAGCCGTCCTACCTTGTAAGGCTAAATCAGCAGAGATAACAGGAATTGCAGAGAGCTCCTTTTGGCTTACCGTGGCTACAGATCCTGTAAGATCACGTTTGGCCCGGGTACCGTAACCAATCACTATTACTTCTTCTAATTCCTCAACATTTACAGTCATTGTCACATCGATAATAGCCCTCGCACCGATGGTAATTTCTTTAGTTGAATATCCAATGGCAGACATTACAAGTACTGCACCTGCCTCCGGCATATTTACCGTATAAGAACCATTATAATCCGAAATAGTCCCAATAGTAGTCCCCTTTAAAATAATATTAACCCCAGGTAAGCCTTCTTTATTTTCATCAAAAACAGTTCCCGAAATAACTCGTTCTTGTGCCCATACCAAACCATTATTCAATAAAATAATCACTCCAAAAAGAGATAATTTAATAGATGCGCTCATGATTCTTGGCCCTAATCTCATTAGTCAAAACATTTTGGTGCAATAATAAAAGCTGAACCATCTTCATTGCTCACAACCAGATTACCTTTGTCATTAGTAAAAGTTACTTCCATGAAATCAATATCCTGATTTTCAGGAATATCAAAATAACTCCTCGGCCAAAGTGTTATTTCCCAAACGTCATCCCCCATGTAATTCAGCGCAGCCACATCTTCATTATCACAAATCTCATAAACAAGATCCCCAGAATATGCCTTGGCGCATAAATCGATAAAACTCGCACCGAGCATAAAATCATCACCATCTTTGGCATCAAAAACGATAGTAATCAAATCATCCATAGTAAAGGTTGCTTGCTCAACCAGCTGTCTGGGCTTGGGACCACATAAGTTGCTAGGATAACCAATGCCATCAATTACTTGCATACAATCCGTAAACACAAGATCAAAATTGTCATCAGAAAAACCCCAAGTTTGATTACTTATACCATATGCTAATTGAACAATCATATTGTCTTCACCCGCTTTAGTGGTAATATAAACTGTCCCAGTAGCGCCATCAGCCGCCACAAAAGCTTCATCAGCTATAAAAGTAATCCATTCGACCTCACCATAATTATCACCAATTCCAAATTTTCTATCAAAAGCTAAATTCCAAGGCAATTTGGTGTTCCCATCGATCTCATCACTTGTCGTAAGCCGCATCGTTGAATTTCCAACGCTACTCTCAAACCTAACTGTTGTATTTACGCCAGCATTCCAAGCCCTTGGTGCCAGAAATCCTACTATTAAAAAAAATGGATCTCCTGTATCATCGTCCTTCGAAACATCCACCTGCATAACAATCTCAAATACCTCTCCGGCACCCACTTCAGATGGTTGATCAATCTGTAATATGGTCATGCACATAGAAAAGATGAGCAGCATACAGATAAAAAATACTGCCATAGCGCGATAGGGATTCCACTCAAATCTATATCCTTTAAAATTTTTCATTGCAGCTCAAGATCATAGATATATAAATTGTCCGAGCAGCCCAATTGAAATTTAATTCGCATTTTATCAAAACCTGAAATAGGTGACTCAACAAACTCAATAATAGCTGTGTCGAGGGTACTAAACAAAAGCATTTGAGTTGGATAAACCGGATCATTGTATTTCCAATTACCGTCTGAGATTACGGGAAATGGCACTTGCTTAGTTTCAATTTGGTAAGTAGTTGCTTCTGAATTATCAAAATCCAATTTCAAACCAAAGCCACTAAAATCAAACTTGTCCGACATTTCTATTCCGTTACGATACGCGGAGGTAATTTTCCATGACCCAGACATATCTAACGTCACTTCTTGAAAAGCACCCTCTGGTATAAATATTGGACTTTCACACATCAGGAAAAGCCCAATCACCAGACATACTAAGGATGTTTTTTTAATTACGAAGCTAATTTGAGTGACTTTCATATGTTTAAACATAGTAATTTAAAAACAATATACAAAACATTATTTTACAATAGTTATTAGACTTGTAATTTAGAACCATCCCATTTTGGTATGAATAAAAAAAAATCAATTGAAGAACTTACAGTCGATCCAAAAAGCAATATCCCGCTGCACAAACAAGTCGAAGAATTAATAAGAGAATTAATTTCTCAAAAAGAGTTTAAGGAGGGTAAACTTCTACCGAAAGAAGTTTACCTCTCGAAAATTTTAGGCATCTCAAGGAATACCATTCGACAAGCTACTAATAAGTTGGTTCATGAAAATCTCCTTATTAGGACCAAAGGAGTTGGAACAAAAGTAGCTCCTCCATTAATGAGTACTGGATTAGAGAATTGGTACAGCTTCAGTCAAGAAATGCATACGAGAGGTCTTGACTTTTTGAACCATGAAATTGAAGTCAGTTGGATAGTATCAAACATAGATATTTCTAATCAACTTGACATTGAAAAGGGTTCAAAAATTTTAAAACTCGTTCGATTGAGAGGCTTAAAAAACAAACCTATGGTACTGTTCGTCTCCTATTTCCATCCCAGAGTTGGATTGACAGGCTTGGAAGATTTTACTTTACACCTTTACGATATTTTAGAAAAAGAACACCAAACTGTGCCCGCCAATTCTAAAGAAGAAATTAGCGCTATTTTGGCCACCAACGAATTGGCACAAAAACTTCGTATCAAAAATAATGATCCTATCCTTTTCAGAAAACGTTTGGTTTCTGATGTTGCTAATAGAATCATAGAATATAATTTTTGCTATTATTTAGCAAGCGATTTCAAATATGAAATTACCATTAAAAGACCTAATTAATAGTGGTCACTGGGTGCGCCTCGGGATCTACAATAAGATACTCAAATGGGTTTTTCCAAACCAGACAAATTGGATCTTTGGAACGCTTCCACCCTTGGGGTACTTCATCGACTTCTGTTTGATACATTTTATCTCCATTTTTAACATTACTAGCTTCATAAAGTTTAATCAGTCGACCATTGTACTTGGGCCACCAGCCATGAGTGTTTAACTGATCCCCACTCCATTTACCTCCTAAATCAAACCCTTCTTGTCGCCAAGTACCCATAATCTCTCCAGCGATAAACTTACCTTGCAAATGAAATTTCACTCCCTCATGCCTCAATGAAAAATAAATACTATCTCCGACGAGGCGCTCCTTTGAAATCTCAAATTTTGGTTTTTTTGCCCTCACCTCAATCTTCCCCTGACCACTTGAAATAACTAATTGAAAGAAATTTTCAAATGAGGCATAATCAATTTGAATCTCCCAGCTCCCTTCATACGCCGAAATCAACGATTCATAAGGGCTTTCGCCAGCAAAAACTGCCAAACCTGTTTTAGGATCAAAAATTTTCATCTGATCAGGTGCGGCTTGCTCAGGCGCGAGGGCATAAAAAGCAACCCGAGAAATGGATTCCCAATCCTCTGGCAAGAGTTCATGTCCCATTTTCAACACTCCTTCTAGCTCATAGACTGGAGCAGGTAATCTCAATCGGTCATCTGATAGGTCTAATCGGTACATTACTTGATTATAATCATAGCGAGGTACTTTAGGGTCTGATCCTATAAACTTGGTATAAGTACCCTCAAAATAGATAAACCGTCCATTTTCTTTGTCTAAATAGGGATGTTGATGGGGGTTATAAAAATAATTATGATGATCAGCCACTTTTACAGCATAATGCCAAGGGCCCAACGGCGTATCAGCCTCACTATACCAAATGGTTTGGGCGCCGGATATCAAAATCCATTTTTGACGAAATTCATTCCAAAAAACTGAGCCTCTGAAAGATGTTATGGGTTGACCTGTCGCTACATCCATCAGTTGCAACCAACCCTCTTCAGGTTTCATTAACCCTTCTTCTATTAATATTTTCTGCTTTTGCTCATCAATTGCATCTGTATTTTGCTTCCAGCCATAAACCAGTTGACCATTTTTCCTTTCCAATTTGCGTTCAGCCCAATGACTGCCAGGGACCAGACATGTAAAATATTCATACTGATTGGGGTCTTCAATATGCGTAAGTGAGGGTTGCACTCTCGAAAAATTAAACTGTGAAGTCAAGTAAAAGTAAGCATCATTTCCTGATTTAGTTAGCAGCGGATGCTGAGTAAGATGGGGAGTCGTCAGCCATTCTGAAATCTCTGTCCTTTTTTCAAATTCCTCTTTTTGATCATTGAAAACAGCAATTCCTCTTTCATAATTTCCAAATAACGCATTAACCCTAGCGTATTTCGCAGCCAATACCTCTTGATTTTTTTGATCTTTTACCACCATTATCCAATCAAACCAAATATAGCCAGGGCCCACAAGATGGATCATTTTTTTGGTCTGATTATTATGGTCGATAAAATAATCTATTTTAAATCCCACATCAGGATCAATTTCAGATTCAGTTGGGAGCGGAATAGTGCCAGCAGCAACCGAAAAATTCCCCTGATAGCTTTTCGGTAAGAAAGTGTCCCCCCAAATGAAAAAAATTCTATTTTTATAAATGCTCCCTAAATTTGAATCTTGACCTAATACTTGCCCACGATCCCAGTATGATGCAAAAGGGGGTACTTTTAATCCTAATAATTCAGTATCACGATAGATGCCCATGCCCGTCATTCGATACAGACGCTCGGCCGGCTGAATTCTTTCCATGAAAATAATCGCTTTTTTACCTTTATTTGGTGTTAATACTACGCTCTGCCTACCCGTGTCATCTTTGGGGATTTTATAACCTTCTGCCGCTACCAAAAAATAAAGCTCTCGACCCATGGCCTCTTGCTCATTATAAGCAATATTGCCATAGCTATCACTGTAATAAGTGATTCCATTAATGTTAGATATTTTGGCAATTGGGATGCCTCTTTTTGTAGCACTATCAAGAACTTCAATTTGAAAATAATCATTTTTCTGACGACAGGAAAAGCCAAGCAATATGATGAAAAAAAAGAATATATTAAAAATTTTATATTTCATGTTCATTTTGAGATTTCGATGTCTCATAACAGAAATAAATACCTAACAAAAGAAAAGGGATACTTAACATTTGGCCCATATTTAGCCAAGAAAAATTAAACAAAGAAGTTTCTTCTTTAAAAAACTCTAATAACACTCTACTCCCAAACAAAACCACTAAAAAAATACCAAAGATTCTACCAATCGACAAAGTTGAATGATATCGATGCCACAAAAGAATTAAAGATAAAAATAAAATTAAATAAACAAGGGCCTCATATAATTGTACCGGATGTCGAGGAATTCCTTTAACTGCCGTGCTTAAGTCAAAATGATCCAGATGTTTTTTAATTATAGTAGGGGCGTATGCTCCATAATTGTTTCCTTTATTTTTTGCCAGAACTTGAAGCCTGTTTTCAATAATATTTTGACGATAACCCACTACTACCATTGAATCTCGTACTCTATTGTGAAAATGAAAAAGAAGCATTAAACTGTCGTCTATACCAAGGCTTACCTCCATCTGATCGATAGACCCCACACGTGATAAAATATCACGCTCAAGTGGCCAACTATGTATTACCCCGAAAAAATTTGACGAGGGCTTTCCCAATGATTCTGCATTTACAAAGTTGCCCACTCTAATGAAACAACCCCCCAATGCTACCACTATAACCATCCGATCGATATATTGAAGATAACTGTAACCTTCTCTTTCAGTGCGTATAAATGTACTCTGAGTAAAATCCCAGTGATAAGTATATAAAGCAACCGCTACCAAAATGCCAACGGAAGTCCCATGACTCGACAATCCTCCCTTCCACATCATCAAAGCCGAAGTGAAGCTGTTTAACAGATGAGGCTCATAAAAAATAATATGTCCCAAACGGGCCCCAATGGCAGTGCCTAGAATCATATAAACGAGTAGCATATCTGATTCGATACGCCATCGTCCTTCCCGTAAGAACATATATTTTACCACATACCGACTAATGGCAAACCCAGCAGCAAATAGAACTCCATAGATGGTCAATGACAAGTAATCCCATTTGTAGAGTACCGGATCAAAATCTATAAGAATAACACCTATAAAGTTAGCTTGCATTGGAAGAAGTTCTTCTAGATGTGGTTCGGTCCAAACAAGCAGCCCCAATAGCCCCTGCGTAGCTCTCCAAAGCGGATTTCATTATTTTAACTACTCCTGGGGGAGTCCAACAATGTTGATCTACCGCTGCTTGAAATTCAGGGATGTAGGTACTTACGCCTTCAGCAATCCCACCACCCAAAACAATGAGTTCAGGATCATAACAATGGACTGCATTAATCATAATGGTCTTATATACTTTAATTAACTGAGTCAAGATATTCTGAAAGACAGGTGAGCGGACGTTTTCGGATGCCAGCAGCGCCTTGAAACCCTGACTACATAAATCCGCACGATTTATCTCATTGAATTTATTGTTTAGCCACCAACCAGAACCTTCACTTTCGGCACATCCCACTCCGTTACAATTGCATTTGCCTCCCTCGTATTGAATAATTGTATGGCCCAATAAGTTACCGGCTAGATGATTTGATCCTCTTAAAAGCTTACCTTCCATCATAACAGCACTACCTATGCCCGTGCCTAATGTCAACATACAGCTATTATGATAGCCCTTGGCCCTCCCAAAATGATACTCACCAATTAGGGCTGCTCGGGCATCATTTTCTAGAAATAAAGTTGCTCCAAATTTCATTTTAGCCCACTTTTCCAAATCAAAATCCATTGCATCTGGGTACTTAACATAGCGAGACAAAATTTTATTGTTGGAGGCATCTACAATAGAAGGAAAGGCAATGCCAATAGAACTCACATACTCAGAATGGCCTACAAAAAATTCATCAATACAACCTGACAAATCATCAAGTATATGTTGAACACTTGAACTATCTCGAACCACAATTGAAGTTTGAAATAAAATTTCACTCTTACTGATTACAACCATCTGAGCACTGGTACCTCCCAAATCTATGCCAACTGAATACATTATCTATGTTTATAAGTTAATACTCAATGATTCACAGTTCAGAGCCCCATTTGTCTACTTCAATAAATAACTCTACTTTGATTAAAGATAATTCATTTTAAAATAAACGGAATCCATATGTTCGAACATATAAAGGTCATCTATGGGTCATTAATATCCACATAAAGGTAAAAAAAATAATTATATCTGGTTTTATTGATTCAGGTAATGACATCAGTTTAACAAACCATTTTTGTTGTCAAAAAGTTGAGCATGAGAGCCGTTATCATATTTAAGAATTACTGTTAACTTTAATAAAAAATAAATTTACTTTATTTTAAGATTTAGAAAAAAGTTCTATTTCGAATATTATAAAACATACAACTAACTACAAAATGAAAAAATTAATTCTTGCCACTTTAGCTGGATTTGTGGCCCTGATTTTTGTAATAAATGTCTGTGTCAAGGCCGCTCCCATCTTTTGGACAGGCATTAACATTAAGGGTTGATCCCTGATATTTTATATCTAATGAAATCGCTTAAATATGAAACATATTTTTAACCTACTCATGAAAATTCTATCTCAACTGCAGCTCGTTTGCTGCAAAGGTTTGACTTACATAATCCTAACTATTGGTACTTTACTGATCACCAATATACCTATTCAAGCACAAAATAGTTCGATTCCCTCACCAGAATCTATCTTAGGTTTTAAAATAGGTGCCGATTTTAAATTAGCCAGTTATGAAGAGTCTCTTGATTATTTTCAAACCCTTGAAGCCTCTTCTGATCTCATTGAACTGCAATATGCCGGAAAAACTTCAGAAGATCGCTCTTGGTATTATGCCGTGATTTCTTCAAAAGAAAATCTAGCCAATATCAAGAGGTACAAGGAAATCTCACAATTATTAGCTCACCCTGAAAAATTGTCAGTAGCACAAGCCAAAGCTTTGGCTCAAGAAGGTAAACCTATTGTTCATATCGATGGAGGTCTTCATGCTACCGAAGTCGCAGGTGCCCAGCACACCCTCTCCCTGGCACATTATTTATTGACACATACTGAAGATGAAAAAGTGCAAGATATCTTGAACAATGTCATCCTATTACTTTGGCCCTCACTAAATCCTGATGGTCAAGACATCGTCGTCAACTGGTATAAGGAACATGTGGGTACGCCTTATGAAGCCGCTCCCATACCTTGGCTTTATCAAAAATACATAGGTCATGACAATAACAGGGATGCTTACATGGTCAATATGATTGAATCCCGTAACATTACGCGGATTTGGCGCGAATGGGAGCCCAACATCATTCATGTTCATCATCAATCTTCTCCTTTTCCTACACGTATATGGCTTCCCCCCTTCGCAGAACCCGTTGCCTCAAGAACCCATGCTTTGGTCGCCAGAGAAGTAAATATGATAGGTATGGCCATCGCCCAAGAATTGGAAACACAGGGCTTAGAAGGTGCCGTACACATGGGAAAAGGTTTTGATGCTTGGTACCCTGGTTATATTGATTATTTGCCCGTCTTACAAAATATTGCAGCCTATTGGACTGAAACGGCACTTTACCGATATGCCACTCCTTATTTTTATACCCTAAAAGATTTTCCCACCGATCGAAAAGAATTTCGTTTGGAGTCACTTTATTCAAGTCCTTGGAAAGGGGGTTGGTGGCGTTTATCTGATGCCGTTACTTATATGCAAACGGCATCCATAGCGGTATTAGATTATGCCGCAAAATATTCAGAAGTGCTTTTATTCAATAAGTTTCAAGCAGGTAAACAAACCATTGAAAAATACAAAAAAGAACCCCCTTTCGCCTATTTTATTCCACAAAAGCAAACTGACCCCGCAAGACCCGTCGAACTGCTCAAAAGATTGGCTTTTAATGGGATTCGTATTTCGCAACTCAAGACACAAGTTACTTTCAATACTATCAGCTACCCAAAAGGTACTTGGGTCATTGCGATGGATCAAGAATTTGGTGAATTGGCCAGGCAAATTTTAGAAATACAAAGCTATCCTGATCTTAGAGAGTATCCAGGTGGGCCCCCGGAGCAACCCTATGATGCCGCTGGATGGACCCTACCCTTTCAATTTGAGCTCAATGTGATAGCTGCAGCAAGCCCGTTAACCGAAGAGGTGAGATCCGCCCTTGTAAATGTCCGGGGCGAAGCGGTAGATTGGCGGATGACGAGTAAGGAAGATGTAAGCAAAGTTGACTTTGCCCCAGGCGCAGGATTTAATACCCATAATGTCGCCGCAGGTATTCATCCCTTACCCGGTATACTCAAAGGAAGCGGTCCTCATTTAATCTTAGATCCGAAAGAGAACAATATATTTAGGATCATGAATGAAGCATGGGAGCAACAACTCAACATCAAATATGCTGAAAATAAATTCCTTATCTCAGGAGCTTCCAAAACTCAAATCAATCAATGGATCAATGATTATGCTGTGAATGGTTTAATGACCACTTCAGGTGCGGGTGTGTCCCTCAAGCCAAGAATTGGTTTATATAGACCTTGGCGAGCAAGTATGGATATGGGATGGACCCGTTGGATTTTAGACCAATTTGGAACAAATTATACCACCCTTCGAAATGAAGATTTCATTAACGGCCAACTTCAAGATCGCTTTGACGTCATTCTCATGGCTTCAGAACGACCCCATACTATCGAAGATGGATACCCAAAGGGACAAGTACCCCCTAGGTACGAAGGTGGATTGGGTGCCCAAGGCATAAGAAATTTAGACCAATTCGTATCTCAAGGAGGCACCCTAGTTTGCATGAATCAAAGCAGTAACTTTGCCATTAAAAAACTTTTCCTCCCCGTTGAAAATAAAGTAGCTCAATTGAAGCGCAAGGATTTTTTTACAGGAGGATCTCTTATGCACGTTTCCATTAATAATGCACATCCTGTCATGGCTGGCATGCCAAAAAACGCATATGTTTTTGTCTCTAACAGCCCTGTATTTAATACCTTAAAGGGATTTGAGGGTGAAGCATTGGCCAAATACCAACCCAACGGATCTCCCCTAGCATCAGGTTATTTACTCGGAAGCGAATATATGAATGATTATGCTGCTGCTTTGGATGTGCACCATGGTGCAGGCCATGTGATCCTTTTAGGATTTCAGCCACAATGGCGCGGTCAACCCATGGGGACTTTTCGAATCCTATTTAACGCATTGTTATTCAATCAGAATATCGCAAAGGCACATCCCATCAATACCTCATTTTGGTCCAGTCCTCAGTCCGTAGGATCCGAAAAAGAGTAATACATAAATCAAAAATATGATTTATGAGTTGAAAGTAACTCAACATGCTTCTGTTCAAATTCTTTTATTTCTTGCACTATTTACCACTGAAACATTATCAAACAAAAACTGAATGACATGTTCATTAAATACATTTCTACCATCAATATTACAAATATGCCCCACGGCAGGAATGACAATAAAAGTTGATTTAGGTTGATTACTTGCATACTTACGAGCACCACTTAGAAATACATAATCTTGTCCTCCCATGATGATCAGGTTCTCAAAAGAACTTTTAGCCTGAAAAAAGTGCTTCAATAATTTTATAAAATATTTAGAAAGGGAAACCCAGCGCATATAAGCCTCTCTGCTCAACTTCTGCGCTTCACGTTGATATATTTTTCTTGAAATTTGGTTTCTTTTTCGCGGCATGAGTATATAAGAGCACAAACGATACATCACAGCATAGGGTAAGATCTTATTTAATGTCTTTGCAGCTTGAATGAAACATTTTAAAATAATATTAGCATTGAAAACTCCTCCCGCCATCACTACTTTCCCTATATAAGTGGGATAACGCATTGATAAATCCTGAATCAACACACTCCCCAAAGAAAGCGTAATGAAATGTGCCTTTTCTATCTCTAAATGATCCATTACTTCTTTAATATCGTTAGATATTAATTCGAAATCATATTGTATCGGAGAAGGGTTGATGGTTTCGGATGCCCCATGATCTCGTAAATCCAACATTAATAATTTGGCATGGTGCTGCAAAGCTTCCACTTGAAATTTCCAAGTTCGAATACTCCCTCCCGCCCCATGTATGAAGACGATCCAAATATTGGATTCAGGATTAGGAATGACATTGAAATTAATCATAAAAGAAAGATCTTGAAATGATATAACTCACCAACGATTATAAAAAAAAATTAGTTCTTTAATCTCGACCTTCCAAATTTACCACTTATAAAAAGTAACTACACTTAGTAAATATTTTATAACAACTTTTTTGACCAAAAATAACGATTGGACCAACCCCACTCTCAATCTAAATTATCTTTTTTTTAGAATTAATGAATCCTCTTGGGAGCCATTAGATTTGATATTGAATGATTTTTAAGTTATCTTGATCAAGTGTTTAGCGCAGATTTTTAATATTTAAAAATAGCCTAATCTCAAGTCCAAAAATCTCAATTCGTGAAAAATAAGATCCAAAATATATTTCGTTACTTACTTTCCGAGACCACTAAAAAAAGAAGTGAGAAAATTATTCTGAGCATCGCCATCGCAAGCTTTGTCATACATCTTATATTGATATTATTGGTTCAACTCAAATTAATTCACTTAGAATCTAGCCTTTTTGACAGTCCCATCGCCGCCATCTATACCCCTTTTTCATTTATTCTATTGTACGAGGTCTACCTCGTCATCTACTATTTACCAAGATCTATAACTACTTATATTGGCAAACAATATGAGATCATCACACTCATCGTTATTAGGCGACTATTCAAAGACCTATCAGAATTAAAACTCTCCACCAATTGGTTTGAAATTAAAAATGACCTTCAATTTACTTTTGATATTATTGCCTCTGTGGTCATGTTCTACCTACTCTACCTTTTTTATAAACAAAGTAGGCCTAAGCACTCGAAAACTCAAAAAGTAATCACCAGCAATATCGATGGTTTCATAACATTGAAGAAAGTCATCGCTGCCAGCCTAGTTCCCATACTCATCATCATTGCTACTTACAGTCTTTCAAATTGGACGTTTACTCTTTTTAATCTTGATGCGATGATTAAAACTTCATTTAAAGATATTAATAACATATTTTTTGATGAGTTTTTCACGCTATTGATCGTAGTAGACGTAATTTTATTACTGGCCTCATTTTACTACACGGATAAATTCCACAAGGTCATCCGTAATTCTGGATTTATCATTTCTACCATCTTGATTCGATTATCCTTCTCAGTAACTGGATTGCTAAATATAGGGCTCATTATGGGCGCAATCGTATTTGGCTTACTCATCTTAATGATTCATAATAAATTTGAGGAGGAGTTGAGCTAAAAATTAATTCGTCTATTAATACTGAGTATACATTATTAATTAAAAAATTTCTGATCGCTTGATCCCAACAGAAACTTATTCTTTGGTCTAATGGATTGTATTTTTAGATACATATAGCTCATCAAAGAGCAAGGCATGAGGTAAGGTCAACAAAGAAATGAACACGAAGAAATAAGTAAAAAATACCGACCAATCAGCAGGATCTAAATAATAAATCAAACCGGACATACCCACAATGGTCAATAAAGTAAAAGGACTCAAATCTTTTAAAAAAATAAGGAAGGTATAATCAGCAGAGCGATTCTTCATCCAAAAAAATTGGTGTCGCATTGCATTGATTGAATGGAACAAGACAAAATAGAGTGCAAAAGCTACTATGAAAGGTAGTAGCAGATAGCTCAGTAATAAATATATAGAAAAAAGAATCAAGCGAATAACCGCAGTCTTGAGAAGCACTTTTTTAACAAAAAGATAAACCACATAAGCATAGCCCAGTAAATGAATGACTAAAACCATAATTAATTGAAGATCCCTGGGTATCCTTGATATCGGTTGCAAACCAATGAAATTTAGGGTAGGTAATAGTTCATTGAATTTCAAAATGATTGGACTTACTAATACGATCAAGCCCCAGCTAAAGTTAAGAATGGGGTCTTTTGGAGTTTCAGCGATGTCTTCAATCAGCTCCTGGCCAAAATGATAGGCCGACAAAATAATAAAGATCAACAACGCCTTCAAGGGCATCAGCACCCACCACAAAAAAAAACCTAAACCTACTAAGACGTAGATCAAAATGAATTTTTTAACATTGCTTTTTTTTGAAAACTTGAGATGAATCTTGTGGTCAATAGCACCATGAGGTACCCCAAAAAACAAAATAGCAGCTAGTGCAATTATATTGGTTACATCGTCGCCAGGGATAAGCACTAAATAAAGTGATCCCACAACCAAAGCCAGTCCGTATTGTAAATATTTAGTCATAAAAAAAGAGGACATAAAAATGTCCTCTTAATAATAAATTTAAAGGTATTAAGCTTCTGCTTTTTTACCACTGCTGATGGCCAATGAATAAATCACTAGTCCAAAACCAATTTTATTGATTGCATCTCCAATATTATAAATAATATCAAGAGACTCAAGAGGTAGTATTCCACTTAGTAATCCATCAGTAGGTATAGCCATATAACCTATTGGATAGATAGCCCATCCAACCAATATAAACCATGCGAGCGTGTTAAATGCTTTCTGCAAATGGGGATCATTTGATCCTTGAGATAGCTTTTTAGCAGATCCAAACCATACTTCGTAGAAAATACCTACATAACCTAAGGTAGAAATAGCACCCCAAATCGCACTGGAATCTCTGTATACCGTCTCTCCTAGATATCCGAAAATGAGCATCCATAGCGAATAAGCAATCATTTTCCACAAAAGGTCCATCTTAGCTCCAAAGGCCTTTAATATAAGATAAAATTCAACACACATTAAAGGTACCGTCAATATCCAATCAATATATCTAAATTCTGTAGGAGAAGTACCTGTCTCTGCCCAAAAATCTCTCATGTAAAAGTAATGCACTGCGGCAATGAAGGTAATCAATCCAGAAATTAACATAGACGTTCTCCATTTACCTTGGACATTCCCCATCTCGAGAAAGAAGAATACGGTAGCGGCAAGCATGGCCATGCTACCTATAAAGAAGGTAAACCCAACGTAGTCTCCAGACTGCAAAATAGCGTTAAGTGTAAAATTCATAGTTTTTGTTTTAGGTTAAAAAATTTTAATAATAAGTCAATTTAACTAAAAAAAATTAAAATTGGTTTCTCTTGTTGAATTTAAAATTGAAAATTATCCTATGTTTATAATTTTTTGAAATATTTTCACTGCAAATTGAACAATATTCATCTAAATGAATTTTTAATAAAAAAATATAACTGCTCTATTGACGCATAAAAAATGAATCCAATTGTTAGAAAGGGTCTGGGTGTACTTTTAGGCTTGGTCGCGGCCGGGCTAGCCAGCATCAGGTTCTTGGCTGGCCTTAAAGAAGGGGAAGCCAATTGGACTTTTCCTATTTTAATTGCAGCGATCCTACTCCTTATTTTCTTTTCACTTTGGGAGGGCATCAATAACAACCCAAATTAATCTGTATTTACTTTACTACGGGTCATAATGCTCCTTCCTAAAGTGACTTCATCGGCGTATTCTAGTTCACCTCCGACAGGAATTCCTCGTGTAATTGAGGTCACCTCGACAGACAACTCGTCTAATTGTTTGGTTAAATAAAAAGCAGTCGTCTCACCCTCCAAAGTACCGCTAAGTGCCAGAATAACTTCCTTTATTTCTCCTTCACTTACTTTGATTCGATTGACTAAACTTGTAATCATCAATTCATCTGGCCCAATACCATCAATGGGGGAAATTCGACCCCCTAATACATGAAACATACCATTGTATTGGCCTGTGTTACGAATGGCCAGTACATCAGGCGTTTCTTCAACAACGCAAATCAGCGCAGGATCTACGGACATCGTCTTGCACGTACAAACTTCGACATCGCTTATAATATGGCATATCTGACAATATTTGATGTGCTCACGCAATTCTTTTAATTTTTGGGTCAGCAGTAGGGTCTGATCCTCTGGCTGTTTTAGAAGATGCAAAGCCAATCGCAAAGCTGTTTTCTTTCCTATGCCTGGTAACTTAGAAATCTCTTCAACGGCTTGCTCGACTAGTTTTGAAGAAAATTCCATTTATTCAATAACGGCTTTAATCCCAGCTTCAGATAGGGCTTCTCGCATGGGTTTTAATATTTCGTAGCTGCCTTTTTTCACAAGACATTTCCCTTTATAATGAATAATATAAGTACATTGCTCTGCCTGAATAGGGCGATGTTTGCATACTTTTATCAGCGTTGAGGTCACATGATCAAAAGTATTGTAGTTATCATTATAAACAATAAGACCTCTTTCCTTCTCTTGATCAATATCTAATGCTACCTCAACCAGTTCTTCAACTTCCGGCTCGAAATTCATATTCATTGATAATAATTTGATACAAAGTTATCAATAACTATTATTTTGCAACTATCTCAACTTATTAAAAGAATGAATCCTTTATTCGTATCGCTCATTATTGGTGGATATTTTTTTTTATTAATGGCTATTTCTTGGTTCACCTCCAAAAATAGTACGGCTCATTCCTTCTACGATGGCAATCGACAATCTCCTTGGTATCTGGTTGCTTTTGGGATGATTGGTGCCTCTCTGTCGGGGGTTACCTTCATTTCGGTACCTGGTGAGGTCGGTAGCAGTAATTTTTATTATTTTCAAATGGTTCTGGGGTATCTCGTGGGATATGCCATCATTTCTCAAATATTATTACCCCTCTACTACAAGCATAGTCTCATTTCGATATACACCTATCTTGATCAACGTTTAGGATTTTGGTCTTATAAGTCTGGCGCCTTTTTCTTTCTATTGAGCCGAGTCATTGGGGCTTCCTTTAGACTTTTTCTTGTCGCGAGTGTACTTCAACTTACTATTTTCGATAGTTATGAATTGCCTTTTTGGGTTGCCGTAGTATCCGCTGTTTTGTTAATTTGGCTATATACTTTTAGAGCCGGCATTAAAACAATTGTTTGGACGGATACCTTACAGACTACCTTTATGCTTATTTCAGTCATGATGAGTATATATTTCATTAAAGAAGATCTCAACTGGTCTTGGTCTACCTTGACTTCTCAAGTTTATAACGACAGTAAAAGCACAATTTTCAATTGGGACTGGCAACACAATCGCAATTTTTTCAAACAATTCTTTTCTGGTGCCTTTATTGCCGTGGTCATGACTGGACTCGATCAAGACATGATGCAAAAAAACTTGACCTGTAGGAATTTAAAAGAATCTCAAAAAAATATCTATTGGATGAGTCTTAGTCTGATCCCCGTCAATTTACTTTTTATGGTACTTGGAGTCTTATTGTATCAGTTTGTAGAACTTAAGGGTATCGTAGTCCCTCCAGGAACTGATAACCTATTTCCTTATTTAGCCATAGGACATTTTTCCTCAATTGCTGGCATTACCTTTCTTCTCGGTATTACTGCAGCGGCTTACTCCAGTGCCGATTCGGCACTCACTGCATTGACCACTTCTTTTTGTATAGATTTTCTGAATTTCAAGCCTGACAATTTTGAATCTAAAAAGCAAACTAAATTGATGGTTCACATTAGTATTTCTCTGCTACTGATCGTGGTAATTCTCTTTTTCAAGGCAATCAACGATCAAAGTGTGATTAATTCCATTTTTTCAGTCGCAAGTTATACTTATGGGCCTTTATTGGGCTTATTTTCCTTTGGTATTTTTACTCGGCGCGTTGTTAAGGATCAGTGGGTTCCCCTCATTTGTATACTCGCCCCTATTTTTTGCCACTCGCTGAGCAAGTATTCGAGCGAATGGCTCAATGGCTATCAATTTGGTTTTGAGTTACTCATGCTCAACGGCGCCTTTACTTTCCTGGGACTTTGGCTGATCAGCAAGAAATCAAGGTAGCTCTTTTACTGGATCCCAAAAAAAATATTCAAAGCGCTGAATTTGATCATTATCAACCTTTATATTCTCGGCTTCTAATAATTCTTGCATGCGACTGGGAGTTTCAAAAAAATGCTTTCCCGTCAGAACGCCCACTCGATTCACCACTCGATGTGCCGGCACTTTGGGCAAAGTATGCGATGCATTCATGGCCCATCCCACCATTCTTGCACTTGATGGCATACCCAAATATTTTCCTATCGCTCCGTAAGAAGTTACTCTGCCCTCTGGAATTAACATGACGACTTCATAAACATCTTGAAAAAATGACGATCTTTGACTCATAATTCATTGTGCAATCTAAATAATTTAACTTTGAAAAACTTGCTCATCACAGGTGCCTTAGGTGGCTTAGGAAATCCTCTGACAGATTACTTTTCATCAACAGGATATCAAGTATTCGGAACCACTTCCCCAAGTAAGACTGCAGTAAACAGGAATAACACTAAATATTATCCGTTAAATTTGACGGATGAAAATGCGGCACAGGAACTTATTGATCAGCTTCAAAGCGAAAAAATCAAGCTCAAAGCAGCTATTCTGACAGTGGGAGGATTTGCTATGAACAACTTGTCCAATGCCAAACTGAGTGATTATGAGCATATGATGAAATTGAATTTTTTCACAGCCATCAATGTCATCAAACCCGTTCATCAATGGATGTGTGAAGTAGGTGGTGGTAATATTTTCATGATTGGCTCGCGTCCTTTATTTGAAGGCTCTAGCAGGGAAATACTGCCTTACACCCTCTCAAAGAGTCTGCTATTACAGTTGACCCATTCATTGAATGAATCAAGCGCTGAAGATAAGATTTTCACGTCTCTTATCGTACCCGGCACCATAGATACCCCTATCAATCGTCAACAAATGCCTGCAGCAGATTTCACCCAGTGGACACAACCTCTCGATATTGCCCATGAAATCCATCAATTGATGGAACAAAGAGACATTACCCTCAAAAAGGCTGTTGTGAAATTGTATTAAAAGCAAAAATAAAAGTTAATTGAAAATATAAATCGAACCAAAATAAACTCCATTCGTAAAATAACTCAGTTGCTCATTTAATCATCTTATTCTTAAATCTTAAAATGTCTGAAATAATTAAAACTACGGAAATTGCCAAGAAATACATCATGGGAAGCGAGACCATTCATGCACTGAAAACCGTTTCCATTACCATCAATAAGGGAGAATATGTCGCTTTTATGGGTCCTTCGGGATCAGGAAAGTCGACTCTCATGAATCTCATAGGGTGTCTCGATACGCCCTCCTCAGGTCAATACGTACTCAACAATCAAGATGTTAGTGATCTTACCGAGAACGAATTGGCAGAAATTAGAAACAAGGAAATTGGCTTTGTTTTTCAAACCTTTAATCTCCTACCCAGAGCCTCATCACTTGAAAATGTAGCCCTTCCCTTGGTATATGCAGGTTATTCGAAGGAGGACCGCGAAGCAAAAGCCTATGCCGTATTGGAAGGTGTTGGATTGGGAGAGCGTGCTTATCATAAACCCAATGAACTCTCTGGGGGCCAACGACAAAGGGTGGCCATCGCTAGAGCTTTGGTAAATGATCCAAGTATTATCCTCGCCGATGAGCCGACTGGTAATTTAGACTCTAAAACTTCCTATTCCATTATGGGTCTTTTTGAGAAACTGCATGCTGAGGGAAATACCATTGTTATGGTTACCCATGAGGACGACATCTCGAGGTATGCACATCGGATTGTAAGGCTCCGTGATGGTATTGTAGAATCTGACGAAAAAAATAAAGAAATTATTACTGCTGAATTTAATTTATAATTATGGCTTTAAAAATTTACACTAAAACTGGTGATCATGGAAAGACCTCTTTATTAGGTGGTGAAAAAGTAGCCAAATCTGATCTACAAATTGATGCCTACGGGAATGTGGATGAGTTGAATGCTTTTGTCGGTTTACTGCGAGACCAATCTGGAATAAATAGTTCAAAAAAGAGCCAACTAACTTGGATCCAAAAAAACCTTTTCTCTTTGGGTTCAATACTTGCCTGCGCTACCGACTTTAAAGGCATGAAGTTACCTGAAATCTCTACCTCTCATATTGGACAGATTGAAATTTGGATTGATAAATACGAAGAAGATTTACCAGAACTTACTTCCTTCATATTACCTGGAGGTCACGCAACCGTTTCTGCCTGTCATGTGTGCCGTACCATATGCCGAAGAGCAGAACGATCCATCGTAAAATGGTCTCTTCATAAAGAAATAGATCAAAATATCACTTCATTTATCAATCGCCTTTCCGATTATTTCTTTATCCTTGCTAGAACAATATCCAACGATCTAAATCTGGATGAAACCCCTTGGATAGGCAATGAAGAATAAAACAGACATGTCCATCCATCAAAAAGTATCTATTACCCGGACAACTCAATCCAAATTAGCAACTACTGATCTAATCAATCCCGTATTTGGAAAGGTATATGCTGACCACATGTTCTGTTGCGACTATAAAAAAGGTGCCTGGCAAGACATGAAAATTATCCCTTATGGAGATATCAGTATCAGTCCAGCAAATACAACCTTGCACTATGCGTCTACGATTTTCGAGGGCTTAAAAGCGTATAGAAATATACACAAAGAAATCGTCGTATTTAGACCTGAGCACAATGCGAAACGTATGGTATTGAGTGCTGGCCGCATGTGCATGCCTGGTATTCCAGAATCTATCTTTATGACCGGCATTACCGAGTTACTGAAACTTGATGAAGGTTGGGTAACGAATCATCCTGGAACCTCGCTCTACATTAGACCCTTTCAAATAGCCATGGATCCCTATGTGGGCATACGACCTTCCGATGACTATACTTTCATGATCATCACTGGACCTGTCGGGGCTTATTATTCTCAACCCCTAAAAGTAAAAATTGAAACCCGTTATACCCGTGCCGTCTTGGGGGGAACTGGATTTGCGAAAACAGGTGGTAATTATGCCGCAGCTCTTAAGCCTGCTCTTGAAGCCCAAAAGGAAGGTTATGATCAATTGATTTGGACCGATGGTGTATCTCACCAGCACATTGAAGAATCGGGTACGATGAACCTCATGTTTGTCATCGACGATATCCTCATTACTGCCCCCATTGGAGATGCTATTTTGAATGGCATCACTCGAGACAGCATTTTGGCCATTGCTAAAGATCAAGGTATGAAAGTTGAAGTGCGTCCCATTACTGTGGCTGAAATCATTCAATCCATCGAGCAAGGGCATTTGCAAGAAGCATTTGGTGTGGGTACTGCAGTCACTGTGGCCCCCATCAAAACCATCGGCTATAATGGGATTGATTATGAATTAACTGATGTCAAATCCAGGAAATATTCTCTTGGATTTTTAGATACTTTGGATAAAATAAAATCTGGTGTCATTAAAGATAAGTTTGGCTGGATTTATAAAGTCTAAATTAAAAACAATAAGATGCCTTCAGTGATGAATCAACTTTTGGTAAAAATTGTTACCCTTATTGGTTTTGTATTGAGTGCCTTTTTGACTTTTAATGTTCTTCAACTCAGTAGTTGTATTTCAGATGACAATGGAATGGAATATGTTCCCTCTCTTGATATCGGGGATACAGATTCTATATCAATAGATTCCTTAATTGTAGAGGCAGAAGATTCAACGTCCCTATCTGGTGATACTTTACTAACCCAATTCGGCCATTCGCTTCCTGTTATTAAAATAACCATCGACGAAAAATATCTCTGGTCAGAAGATTCTGGATTATTTGTGGTTGATCACCCGGTTCTATGGGAATTTCCTTCTCAAGTGATATATATTGAAGAAGGAGATACCATTTTCGACAATGCCTTGGGATTACGACTTAAAGGAAATTACAGTATTAACTTACCCAACAGATCGATGGGATTGTATTGGAGAAAAAAATATGGAGAAAAGAAAATAGAGTATACTTTTTTTAAAAATTATGATTTAAATACATTTAAACGTCTTAAACTTCGAAATAGTGGGACAGATGCCGATCAATTAATAACTAAAGATGCCGTTTTAAGTAAGTTGATGGGTACGCTACGTAACGTAGAAGTTGCTAATTCTAGAGCCGTTGAAGTCTTTATAAATGATATATATTGGGGATTATATAATTTAAGAGAACTTATAACTCCACGACATTTTCAATATAAATATGGATTGGATAATGAACAGATATCTATATTACAAAGTTTCCCACAAGAGCCACAAGTTGACGATGGTGAGGCAAACGAATATCTAACCACTGTATTACCTTTTCTAGAGACACAGGACTTTTCTGATGAGGCCGTAGTTGATGCCTTTTTTGATAATTATATGGATAAATCCAGCTTTATCGACTACTATGCCGCAGAGATTTATATCGGAAACTGGGATTGGCCTGCGAATAATATGAAATGGTGGAAATCATCAGAATCTTCTGATCAAAAATGGCAATGGATTGCTCATGATTTGGATATGGCCCTAGAGGAAAAACATATTGAGCATATATGGATTGGAGATTATTATAAGAATACTGACGATGTAGCCGAACATCATTCACCTGGATTTTTCATGTTAAACAAGCTTTTGGAAAATCAACAATTTAAGATTGATTTCTTTGCTCGGTTTTTAGAAATAATTGATCATTTCTCTCCTGAAAACTTCAATGCCATAGCCGAAAACGAAATGAATCAAATATTAGCGTACTATCCAGGTCACAAAAATAAATGGGATTATTATCTCTCTTTTTCGGAATGGCTGACTGCTCAAGAGAAATTCAAAAATCTAAATCATCATCGAAACCAGTGGATCAAACCTATTATCAAGGATTTTTTGGAACATGAACAAAACAATTGATACCAATACTGATAATTGCCACAATATCCAATCTATTTTTTATAAAGCCTCGAGTCAGTAAAGAAATTTTCTGAAAATATATCAAATTTTATTAAAACATACACATCAATATAAATTCCTTTTACGTCCAAGTTTTATCTATCTTCGCAGCTTAATAAATTTTTCACTAAAAAAAGTTTTTGATCCGATGACAACTGATCAATTAAAGGACTTGAAGGCACGCATATTGGCCTTGAGGAGGTTTCTTTGACTACGATGCCAAGAAAAAAGAGCTCAAAGAATTAGAATTAGTTTCTGCACAACCTGAATTTTGGATAGACCCCAAGGAAGCAGAAAAAACCATGAAAATCATTCAAGGAAAAAAGGCTTGGACTTCAAGTTATGAAAAACTAGAAGAAAGACTTGGGGATACTGAAACCCTATTTGAATTCATGGAGATGGGTGAAGCCACAATACCAGAAGTAGAGCAAGCCTTTCAGCATGCGTTAAATCAAACCGAAGCGCTTGAATTGAAAAAAATGCTCTCCTCAGAGGAAGATCAGCTTTCGGCCATGTTACAAATTAATCCTGGTGCGGGTGGGACCGAAAGCAATGATTGGGCGGGGATCTTAATGCGCATGTACATCATGTGGGGTGAATCCAATGGATACAAAGTGAGAGAAGTTGATTTTCAAGCGGGTGATGTGGCGGGTGTCAAATCTGTAACTCTTGAATTTGAAGGTCCCTTGGCTTATGGGTTTCTGAAATCCGAAAATGGCGTTCATCGATTAGTTCGAATTTCTCCATTTGACAGTGGTGGGAGAAGGCATACCTCATTTGCCTCGGTTTATGTGTATCCCGTGGTGGATGATAGCATTCAAATAGAAATCAATCCCAATGATGTGGCAATGCATACCTCAAGATCAGGAGGAGCCGGAGGACAAAACGTTAATAAAGTAGAGACTAAGGTTCAACTAACGCATAAGCCTTCTGGAATTGTAGTAGTTTGTCAGGTCGATCGATCGCAGCTAGCCAATAAAGAGCGTGCTATGACCATGCTTAAATCTCAACTTTACCAGATTGAAGTAGAGAAGAAAAATGCCGAACGTGATAAAGTTGAAGCAGGTAAAATGAGAATTGATTTTGGATCTCAAATAAGAAATTATGTCTTGCATCCTTATAAATTGATTAAAGATGCACGAACGGGACATGAACGAACAGACGTGCAAAACGTTTTGGATGGTGATCTTAATGATTACATCAAGGCCTTTCTTTTAAGAGATAATAATGATTAATGATAATGTCGATGCTCCATCGATAACGCCCAAGGCAAAAATTTATACCCTGAGCTTCTGGCTGTTATGTGCCAGCTCTTTTTTGTTCTTTGGTTCCTTCTCCATGATTTTACCTGAGTTGCCTGATTATCTTTCCGGCTTAAAGGGCCAAGAATATTTAGGATTGGTCGTATCATTATTTACTTTAAGTGCCGCCGTATCTCGTCCATTCAGTGGAAAATTGACCGATAAATGGGGACGAATTCCCGTAATGTTCATCGGGGCTTGCATAAGTGGTTTGGCTGCATTTATCTACCCTTTAACGACCACTGTTTTTGGATTCCTAAGCATCCGATTATTACATGGTTTCAGTGCAGGCTTCAAGCCCACTGGGACCTCGGCTTATGTCGCTGATATTATTCCCAGAAAGCGGCGTGCAGAGGCTCTAGGCATCCTTAGTATGTTTAGTACCATTGGTATGGCATCCGCTCCTATTCTCGGTTCGTGGATTTTTTTAACCTACGATATTAATACGCTTTTTTATTGTAGCTCGGTCTTTTCCATTGGTTCGTTACTGATTTTATTTGGTATGAAAGAACCGCTCAAAAATAAAGAGCCTTTCAAGCTTGCTCTTCTTAAAATAGGGAAAGCAGATTTGTATGAACCTTCGGTTATTCCTCCTTCATTGATTATGGTGCTAACGACTTTTTCCTTTGGAACCGTGATTACCTTATCCCCTGATTTTAGTGGCTTTTTGGGTATTCAGAATAAAGGATTATTTTTCTCATTCTTTACGGGTTCCTCACTTTTGGTCAGATTCCTAGGTGGTAAATTATCTGATCATTTTGGGCGTATATTAATTTTAAGATACAGTACGCTTTGTTTGTGTATCAGCATGATTATTATTGGCTTTGCCACAGGTGCTACAACTTATTTTGCTGGAGCCTTTCTTTTTGGGATAGGTTATGGTCTCAATTCCCCTACACTATTTGCTTGGGCCATAGACCTATCACCTGAAAAGAGTATAGGCAGAGGCATTTCAACTTTGTTTATTTTTTTAGAAGTCGGTATTGGTATGGGCTCGCTTATATCCGGCAGTTTCTACCAAGGTTTTACTACACGTTTTCCTTGGCTATTTATGATTTCGGCATTTTTTTCATTTATGGCCTTTATCATTGTTTTAACTAAAAAAAGTGACTCCTAAACTATTAAAATGGCTTGGTGGGTATGGTTCATTTATTGGGCATTGTATTCAATAATCAAGAAATATTAAATGCTACGAAGCCATTTTTAATTCCTATCCTGCTCTACTATGCTTATCAATCTCAGATTGAGCAGGTGACCCTAAATACCATCCTGCTCTGGACTTCATTAGTATTTCCATGGTTAGGTGATTTGGCCCTTATGCAAGGCGATACTTATTTTTTATTGGGCGTCGGCATGTGTTTCATAGCTCAACTATGTTATATTTTCTTATTTCTCAAGTCGGTCGAAGAATCTATTAAGTTAAAGTTCCTTCCTTTACTCCCTTATCTCCTAACTGGTATTTTCTTGTTTTACACACTTCTTCCAATGACAGATGAGCTTCTTATCCCTGTTTTTATCTATAGCCTTAGTCTCATAGGTATGGCAGGTATCGCCAGACTCAGAGAGGGAAGAACGAATTCCAAAAGTTACCCCTACGTCTTGATAGTAACCATACTCTTCCTTATCTCTGATTCCTTTCTGGCCCTTAATAAATTTGTTTGGGATATTCCTTACGATGCAATAGGGATCATGACGACTGATATGGGTGCACAAATTTTGATCACAGAAGGCATACTTCAGGACAATTAATGACCCGAAATGATCGCTTAATTCGATATTACTTATTCAAAAAACTCTTTCATTTTTTCATAAAATCCCTTATCATTCTTTGACGGTGCGGGTATGAAATTTTTTGAATCTTTGAAGTTTTCTAAAATACTTCGTTCTTCTTTTGAAAGTGTTTTTGGTGTCCAAACATTGAGATGTATCAGTTGGTCCCCTCTCCGGTAACCCTCAATATCTTTAATTCCTTTTCCTTTTAATCTTAAAATTTTGCCACTTTGAGTTCCTGAATCAATTTTAATTTTCACCTTTCCGTCTATCGTGGGTACTTCAACAGAGGCGCCCAAAGCCGCATCTAAGAATGATAAATAGAGGTCATATATGACATTATTTCCATCTCTCTTCAGCTGATCATCCTCAATTTCTTCAATGACAATCAATAAATCGCCGGCAACACCTCCTGCGACTTCATTTCCTTTACCCGACATTGATAATTGGATGCCATCACTGACTCCAGCAGGTATTTTTATGGCAATGACTTCTTCTGTGCGGTTCATCCCTGAATTATCAGCTCCTGATCCTTTACTATCTACAAGTTCACCGGCACCTCCACATGACGGACAGGTAGCGCTTGACATCATTTGACCCAACATCGTATTCATTACTTTACGTACTTGGCCGGTACCTTGGCAAGAAGGACAAGACTTAAAAGTGGTCGATGGATCTACCATGAGCCTATTGACCTTGATCTTTTTCTCTACTCCCTCAGCGATTTCTTTAAGGGTCAATTTAATCTTTATTCTTAAGTTGGTGCCTTTTCGCCTACGTCCACCTCTTGAGCCCCCTCCACCAAAAATACTCTCGAAAGGGCTACCTCCACCCCCACCGCCAAAAACATCGCCGAACTGTGAAAAAATATCCTCCATATTCATAGAACCTCCAGAGAATCCTCCAGCACCTCGGTTACCTTGATGACCATATTGGTCATAACGCCTTCTTTTTTCGTCATTACCCAGGACCTCATAAGCCTCTGCCGCTTCTTTGAACTTATCTTCAGAGGCCTTGTCGTCAGGATTTTTGTCGGGATGATATTTTATGGCAATTTTTCGATAAGCCTTTTTAATCTCATCTGCAGTGGCATTTCGGCTCACTTCTAGTATTTCGTAATAATCTCGTTTGCTCATCTTAATCTTTGGATCCAGTTACGACTTTGGCAAAACGGATCACTTTCTCACCAAGAAAGTAACCAGGCTCGACAATATCAATAATTTTACCTGCTAAACTTTTATCAGGTGCGGGTATTTGGGTGATCGCCTCATGAAAATCTTCATCAAAATCATCTCCTGAAGCCGTTTCCATTTTTTTCAAGCCCTTGCCTTCAAGCGTATTTTTAAATTTATTGAAAATCAATTCAACGCCTTCAACAGCGCCTTCCGTTCCCGCTTTCAATGCTCGATCGAAATCATCCGCAAGAGGAATTAAAGCCTTCATTAATCCACTATTGGCGGTACTGATCAATTCAAGACGTTCTTTAGAAGTTCTTCTCCTGTAGTTTTCAAACTCGGAATATAATCTTAAATATTTATCCTTGTATTCTGCCACCTCTGCAGCTAAATCGTCCTCTTCTGAAGCGGCAACTGACTCCTCTTCTGAATCCTCCAAATCAATAGTAGGCTCCACTGCTTCGTTTATTTCTTTAGCTGACTTTTTGTTGTCTGTTTTCGCTTTTTTCTCAGCGCTTTTTTTCTTCTTTGTCATAGATCTATTGATGAAAGTACTTAATTTTATTTAAGACAATTTTATTGCCAAAATACAATATGGTGACAATATGACAGATGTCTAATTTAGATACCGCCAAATGGCATCTTTTAACGCCACAAAACCTTGAGCAGTCCAACTCGAAATATATAAATGTGACACCGTTGTCAGCGTAGCCGAAATTTCAATTTTTAATTCATCATCAAGCAAATCTGACTTTGAAATGGCTAAAACTCTTTCTTTATCTAAAAGTTCTGGATTATGTTTTTCCAATTCTTTGAGCAGTATTGAATACTCCTTCAAAATGTCATCTGCATCTGCAGACACCAAAAAAAGCAAAATACTATTGCGCTCAATATGCCGCAAAAACCGAGACCCCAATCCTTTGCCCTTTGCAGCTCCTTCAATGATTCCTGGAATATCGGCCATCACAAAAGACCGATCCTCACGATAGGCCACTACGCCTAAATTAGGAGTCAATGTAGTAAAAGGATAATCTGCTATTTCTGGCTTGGCCGCAGACATAGCTGCGAGCAAAGTAGATTTACCTGCATTTGGAAAGCCGACCAAACCCACGTCTGCCAACAGCTTTAATTCAAGAATTACGGCCTTTTCATTGGCCTCTTCTCCCGGCTGCGCATACGCTGGTGCCTGGTTGGTCGCGGTTTTATAATGTGAGTTTCCTTGTCCCCCTCTTCCTCCATTAAGCAAAATTTTTATTTCGCCATCAGCCAAAATCTCTAATAATTTTCCTCCCGTCTCAGCATCTCGTGCGATCGTACCGACGGGCACCTCCAAAATAATATCGCTCCCATTCGCCCCAAAGCTATTTTGGGCACCTCCACTTCCACCACTGTCTGCCCTTATGTGTTTCCTGTATTTTAAATGCAAGAGCGTCCACTGTTGGCTGTTGCCCTTTAAAATAATGTGGCCCCCGCGTCCGCCATCTCCACCGTCAGGACCACCCAACGGCACATGCTTTTCACGTCTAAAATGCACCGAACCTGCACCCCCAGCACCCGATTTACCAAAAAATTTTACATGGTCTATGAAGTTTGAAGCCAAGATTTTTTATTTAAATGCATCTAATTTATGTGTAATCAATTGAAATATAGACGCAATTGAGCCTATTCCTTTAATACTTACATATTTATCTTGATGCTTGTAGTAATCAGCTACTGGCTTAGTTTCATCGTTGTATACTTTGATCCTATTTTCAATTTTAATATCATCTTGGTCATCTTTTCGCCCTGACGTCTTACCTCTTTCTCTTAAACGAATGCGCAGTTCTGAAGCTTCCACCTCAAGGGAAAGCATCCCCGTGATTGATAAATCATGTTTTAACAACATTTGATCCAATGCCAGGGCCTGATGGACCGTTCTTGGAAATCCATCAAAAATAAAGCCCTTGGCGGTAGTTTCTGTAGCTATTCGGTCTTCAACCATTTTAATAACTACAGCATCTGGAACTAAATTACCTTGGTCCATATAGCCTTGAGCCAATTTTCCCAAGTCTGTCCCTTCTCCCAGATGTTTTCTAAAGAGATCTCCCGTGGATAAATGTAAAAGTCCGTATTGCTTTACAATCAGTTCGCTTTGGGTTCCTTTACCTGCTCCAGGCGGTCCAAAAAGCACAATGTTTAACATCTTAATTGTGGTTTAATTAAATTATCAGTTGGTCAAGTTAAAGATTTTTCATGAGGTAGCTGTACATCCCAATCATTGAATCAATATCTTTGAGATGCACGCGTTCATCGGGTGAGTGAACATAATCTTCGGGCGCCCCAATAAAACACCAGTCTATAGGAAATGGAGACATTTGAATTTCCTTACCATCACTAGAGCCCCCACCTTCTACTTCAAGCTGATAAGGGATGCCACTCTCTGCCGCCAATTGTAATAATTTATCAAGAAAGATCTTTCGAGGGATATTGCAGTCTCGTAACGAAATGACCACACCTTTACCTGGCTGAACTCCCTCTGTCACCCAAGTAATGTCACTTACCAATACATTTCTAATTTGAAAGCGCGCTTCTAAATATCCAAGAATAAAGGGTACACTACCACCGCTATGCTCTTCATAGGTGGTAAAAGCGATGACACCATCTTCCAATTGCTCAGCAACTTTTAAGGCATTATAGACCCCCAAACGATTGTCTAAATATGGAGTCTGGACGTATTCTTCTGTCAACCTGAAATTTGATTTAAAAACCAAAGAAGTTCCTCTATCAATGCCCCGGGGAAAATCATGGAAAAGTCGTCCCTCTTGAGAAAGTAGCTTACAATCAATAGAACCCATACTGTCTTCTCCGGTTAATTCAAACCCCAATTCGGCCTCAGGTCCACCAATTGGCACCAGTTGATTGGCATATCTGACGGTAAACCCAACCGTATCCACGTGGGCAAAAATAGCCGTTCTAGGTTTACCAAAAACTAACATAACTACGTCCTGAAATTCAGAGCCATATACTACCTCGGGCATCACCCTCCAGCGATGCTTCTGTGTGGAGATATAATCCAACAGAAATTCCTTCATCCGAAATTCTTCTCCGGATGGCGCATGAACATTTATTAAATTTTGAAGTAATTCCAATTTTCTTAAGATACTTTTGATGGCAAAGATGAACTAGCACAATTTAAAAACAAATAAATAGTCAAAACAGTTTGATGTTCCAGAAATGATAGAGATCATACCCTACCTCACCGTTTATGCTTCAAGCGCTATTCGTTTCTTTTTAGGGCCTGCATTGGGTATCGGATCTGGTCTCGGTATGGGCCCCACTATCCTATTAACTACTGCAGGGATGATGTCAACCGTTTTTTCCATCACCTTCTTTAACCATATCATTCAGATTTTTATCCAACGCTTTTTTAGCCTAAAAAAGAATAAAAAATTTACTCCAAGAACCAGAAAATTTATTAAAATATGGAAATATTCAGGTGTCAAAGGGGTAGCCTTTATCACTCCCATCGTACTCAGTCCGGTCATTGGAGCGCTACTCCTGAATGCCGTCGGAGCCAAGAAAAAAGAAATCATCAAATGGATGTTATTCAGTGCACTTCTTTGGGCCTCTGTAGAAAGTGCTCTACTTTATTTCTTAGGAAACTCATTGGGCATACTCACCTGGGTCATAGAATAGCTTAATACACTTTCACAAAATAAAAGATGAAACCAGTACATGATTACATATTAAATACTAAAACATCAAGTCAAATTCATTGAGTTAAAATCTTACCCAATTATCTTTGCAATATGGAATTAAAGAATGACCTGCTCATCAGGGCAGCAAAAGGTGAACTGACAGAAAGAACCCCTGTTTGGCTCATGAGACAGGCCGGGAGAATTCTGCCAGAATACAAAAGTATTCGAGCTAAATTAAGTGGATTTAAAGAATTAGTTGAAACGCCAGAATTGGCAGCGGAGGTAACCCTACAACCTGTAAATTTATTGGGCGTAGATGCCGCTATTATTTTTTCAGATATTTTAGTCATTCCCGAGGCCATGGGATTAAGTTATGAGATGATCGAAAAAAAAGGCCCACATTTCCCCAAAACATTAAAGTCCGAAGCAGATATCAAATCATTACATAAGGTTGAGGGTGGAGAACTTAACTATGTTTACGAGGCCATTCGCCTAGTTAAAAAAGAACTCAAAGGACATGTTCCTCTTATTGGTTTTGCTGGGGCACCCTGGACCATTTTATGCTATATGATAGAAGGAGGGGGAAGTAAAACATTCTCCAATGCACGGAAATTTCTCATCCAAGAATCCAAATTAGCACATACCGTCTTGAGTATGATTACCGATAGTACCATTAAATACTTGCACAATCAAGTACTGGCAGGAGCTAATCTCATACAAATTTTCGATTCTTGGGCAGGTATACTTTCACCGGATCAATACAGAGAATTCTCTCTGCCTTATATCGAAAAGATTTCAAAGTCCATTCTCGACGTACCGGTCACTGTTTTTGCCAAAGGTGCCTATTTTGCATTGAAAGAAATGAGTAATCTCTCATGTAATACCATCGGCTTAGATTGGAATATGGATGTCAATGAAGCGAGGGTATTGCTTAAAGGCAAGACATTGCAGGGCAATTTAGACCCCTGTGTATTGTATGGTGATCGAGACTCCATCGAAATTAAAACAAAGAAAATGCTCGAGAAGTTTAAAGGCCATCCCCATATTGCCAATTTAGGTCATGGCGTTTATCCAGATACCCATCCAGATCACGTTAAAATTTTCATTGAAGCCGTAAAAGCTTTTAAGGCTTAAGAAAAGGTTCAAATAGTGGATGAGTAAGGGCTTCCTCAAGAAGCTGTTTAGCATCTATTGGGACCACACCTGGGCGCTCGCATACAATGCCTCCCCCCAGATTGGCCAACTCAGACCAAAATGCCAAGGGTAAATCAAGGGCAAGGCCTAATGCAGCTATAGAAATCACGGTATCTCCAGCGCCAGAGACATCAGTAATCGATCTCACATGAGCTGGATGACCAACAAATTGTTTGCCTTTGCTCGCAAAAACGCCATGCTCTGATAGGGTTATTAAATAATTTTGACAGCCTAGCTGCTTGTCTAAAAGACCAATGGCCTTATGTATGGCGCTTTGCTGAGTAGGACCAATATTCATTTTTAGACCTTCATTTAATTCCTTTAAATTCGGCTTAAATAAGCTGGCCCCCTTGAAATGTGAGAAATTCCGTTTTTTAGGATCTACAGCGACTGGAATTTTAAGTCTTTGGGCCTCCTTCATTATCTCAGAAATCAGCCCTTGATCAAGACAGCCCTTGTCATAATCCTCCATAATGATGGCATGACAATCCTTAACGATTTTAAATACACTACTTTTCAGTGACTTTTTATCTTTCTTGTTTAAGGGATGATCCTCTTCCTCATCAATTCTGAGTAGATGATGACCTCCCGAAATGATTCTGTTTTTCTGAGTAGTCTTTCTCTGGGCACTACGAATAATTCCATCAGTCCGTAGTCCAGAGGATGCCATTAAGCCTAAAAATTCACTCCCGAGTACATCTTCTCCTATGACTGAACATAAAATAGGGATGGCGCCCAAGGACTGAATATTTAAGGCTACATTAGCTGCTCCTCCTAATCGTTGACCGCGAGATTTTACATTTAAAATAGGTACTGGTGCCTCGGGAGAAATTCTCTCAACGGCTCCATATATGTATGCATCCAACATTACATCTCCAATCACTAAAACTTTTAGCTTTTTAAAAGTTGTAAAAATATCTGCTAACGTCTGGTGAAGCATAGTTCATCTTAACTTTTCTAGTGCTTTGGTTATTCGAGCCAAAGCTATTTTTAAATGTTCTTCTGAAGCAGCATAGGACAACCTCAGACACTTCGGTTCGCCAAAACCCTCTCCTGAAACCAGAGAGACGTGCGATTCTTTTAACAAATAAATACAAAGATCGGCGGCATCACGGATTCCTTTATTTCCAAAGTAACTGCTCACATCTGGAAAAAAGTAAAATGCTCCTTGTGGCATGTTTGCTTCAACACCTGGTATTTTTTTTAATAAATCATAGACCAATTGACGTCGTTGATAATAGGCATTGGCCATGGCTTTAGATGATTCTTTTGGAGAAGTTAAGGCTGTTAAAGCCGCCCTTTGAGCAATAGAGCAATTTGCGGAAGTGATTTGCCCTTGAATTTTGTTCGCTGCCTTGGCCAACCAGAGGGGCGCACCTATGTAGCCTACCCGCCATCCCGTCATCGCAAAGCCTTTGGCAAAGCCATTCACCGTGACGGTACGATCCTGCATCCCTGGCAAAGAACCAATACTCACATGAGAACCTGTAAAATTAATCAATTCGTAGATCTCATCTGCAATTACAATAATTTCGGGGTAGGTACTTAAAACTTGAGCCATCGCTTGAAAGTCGTCTATGGTAAAAACCGAACCGGTAGGATTACAGGGTGATGAAAAAATAACAGCTTTGGTCTTATCTGTTATGGCCGCTTTCAATTGAGCCGCATTGGCTTTGAAATCATTTTTGATATCGCCCTTAATAAGGACACACTTGCCTTCAGCTAACTCGACGAGTGCCGAGTAACTCACCCAATAAGGTGCATATATAATGACTTCATCACCTGAATCCAATAATGCCAAAAACAAATTTGCTATAGATTGTTTGGCCCCATTTGAAACTACAATTTGATCGGGTGCATAGATAAGCTCATTTTCTTTTCTAAATTTCTCACTGATCGCCTTTCTTAAATCCAAATAGCCATTGACCGGTGCATACGAAAAATATTTTCCGTCATCTATGGCCTTTTTTGCACCTTCTTGAATATGTTGAGGTGTTTTAAAGTCTGGTTCTCCTAGACTCAAACTGATGACATCGAAGCCCTTCTGCTTCATCTCTCTCGCCTTAGCTGACATGGCAAGTGTAGATGACTCAACCATGCCCTTAATTCTTTCTGAAAGTAAATCCATTTAATCTTAATAGTAGGTCACAAAAATACGCTGAATCAATTTGAGGATGGTTAATATTCTTTTTTTTTTCAAAAATCTTAACTATTTCACCATTTGATATGGATAAAGACAGGCCTCGGATCAAAAAAAAGGCCTCATTAAAAGAGGCCTTTTGTCTGTTGTTTTTTAAAATTTTAAGTAGCACAAAACTCTTTCAACCTTCTGTTTTTGCTAGGTTCTCTCAATTTCTGCAGGGCCTTTTCACGAATTTGTCTCACTCTTTCTCTGGTTAAACCCATCGCATCACCTATTTCCTCTAGAGTAAACGGGTTGTCTAAGGCAATGCCAAAACTCATCATAATAACTTCTCTCTCTCTTGCCGTAAGTGTCGACAAGGCCCGCAACGTTTCAACCTTCAGTGAATCATTGAAAACCAACTGACTATCGGTGGGTCCCGTAGTTTGATTTTCCAGTACATCCAACAATGAACCTGACTCTTCCTCACCAAAAGGTGCATCCATAGAAGTCTGCTTAACCTCAGCGCCTAATGTATTTCTTATTTCATTGGGCTTCATGTCCAAAATATCAGCTAACTCTTCTTCCGTCGGTTCACGTTCATATTTTTGTTCGAGCTCAGCATAAGCCCTTCTGATTTGGTTAATAGCCCCTGATTTGTTCATCGGAAGTCTTACAATTCTAGATTGCTCAGCCAACGCCTGCATAATGGATTGTCTGATCCACCAAACCGCGTATGAAATAAATTTGAAACCCTTAGTCTCATCAAATTTTTTCGCTGCCTTAATTAATCCTAAATTTCCTTCGTTGATCAAGTCATTCAGAGGTAAACTTCTGTTTTGGTATTGTTTAGCTACAGAAACTACGAACCTTAAATTTGACTTTACCAATTTTTCCAACGCCAATTGATCTCCTTCCCTGAATTCTCTGAGCTAAATTAACCTCCTCGTCAGGGGTAATCATGGAAACATTACTCACCTCTGTGAAATATTTCTCAAGGGTATGACTTTCTCTTCGATTAGTTATTGATTGGGTTATCTTTAGCTGTCGCATTAATTATTAATTAGATGAAACTTTCAATGTTTTTTTGAGCTTTTAGTAATATTTTTAAAGTGTTTTGAGCTAAAAAGCTTTACAAATGCTCAATCAAAATTGCATATAAAGTTTGCGAATTTAATTAAAATTAATCATCTTTTCAACTTTTTAAGGATGCTAATTCAATCAAAAAGAAATAAATGAATTGCGAATCCAAGAAAAATCAATAGAAAAACCGACAGATACCCTTTTTATTTCAAAATTTTCCCAAACAATAATTGGGTTAATGCTTCTCAGTAAAAGTTGGAGTATCTCGATTATCGAGAGATGAAGAATCTACAAATCAATCCGAAATGCTTCGTTTTTACCTTTCTTTTCCTCTCAAAATGGCCCTAAACATGCTCTTAATTAAATGAAAATTGATTTTTAATATCATCTCATGGATTCGCATACTTCTATTTAGGTTCCTTTGAGGGTCTTGAAGGAAAATATTAATCCCAACCCACTTAAAATAGCGCCAAGAATGAATGGGGCTCCGGGAAAATAAAAGATCGTATGGGCAGCGGTAAAAAAAGCAAAAACTGTAGTCATTAAAAGAGGACCTATGATGGAAGTAACACTCATCAGGCTTGTCAATCCTCCTTGTAATTCACCCTGTTGATCTGAAGTTACCTTAGCGCTCATCATCGCTTGCATAGTAGGTCCTGCCAAGCCACCAAGGGCATAAGGAAACATTACGGCATAAATCATCCATCCTTGCGTAGTGAAAGCAATCAAAAGCATGCCCAACATGTTGAACCCTAGGCCAGCATATACCGCTTTTATCTGACCTATAAATTTGACCGCATGACGAATAATCAAACCTTGAACCAGAACAATCATTAAGCCGACAAAGCCTAAAGAGTATCCTACTTCAGCTTCACTCCAGCGAAATCGTTCAATAGTGAAATAGGCCCAAGTTGATTGTGTGGCATGATGGGCGATATAGGTGAAAAATAAAGCGACGGATAATCCAATGATAAGAGGATGTCTTTTGAGCTGATTAAAAGTACCAAAAGGATTTGCTCGAGATAATTTAAAAGGACGCCTATTTGATTTAGACAAGGATTCAGGTAAGATAAAATAACCATACAACCAATTAACCAAAGCCAGCCCAGCAGCTGCAAAAAAAGGAATTCTAGAGCCAATGTCTCCCAATATCCCTCCAATGACGGGCCCAATAATAAATCCCAATCCAAAGGCTGCACCAAGCATTCCAAAGTTTTGGGTTCTTTTTTCTGGTAATGAAATATCTGCTATGTAGGCGGATGCAGTCGTGAAACTAGCCCCCCCAATACCCGCAATGAGTCGCGCTAAAAACAGCCACCAAAGGTTACTTGAAAAAGCTACCAAAAGATAATCTAAGCCTAGGCCAAACAAGGAAATCAAGAGAATAGGTCTCCGACCAAATTTATCACTCAGCCCTCCTAATATGGGAGCAAAGATGAATTGCATAAATGCGTAAATGAACATCAATAACCCCCCATAACGGGAAGCTTGGCTCATATCTTCCCCACTTAACTCCATAATTAGTTTGGGAATCACCGGTATGATAATTCCCAATCCAATTACATCAATAAGGACCGTGACAAAAATAAAGCCTAGGGCCGCCTTTTGATTTTTCATTAAATAAATTTGACGCAAAATTAGCTTAAAACTGTCTGCAAATGTAAATAAGTGATTTTTTTAATTGAATAATAAAAAAACCTTTTGACCTTAAAATTGAATCCGATTAGCGAGATAAATAAACCTGAAAATATGCAACAAAGCGGCCAAAGTCAAAGCGCCTGATAAAGCATACCAAATACCCGAAAGGCCCATTTCAAAATGAAAAGCCAAGAGATAACTGCTCGGAATGGCACATATCCAATAAACAAAAAAAGTAACAAAAGCGGGTACTTTAACGTCTGTCAAACCTCTCAAGATACCTAAACCCACCGCTTGTAAACCATCCGATATTTGGAAACCTGCTGCAATTAACAACAGCCCTAAGGCAATTTTTTGTACCGCTTCATTGTCAATATACAGTTGAATCAACCAATGTCTAGCTGTGATGATGAATATTGCTGTTAAAAACATAAAAACAGCTACCAAAGCCAGGCATGAAAATCCTGCCAATTTTAAATTTTTCAGATCTTTTTTTCCCATTTGATTTCCAATCCTAATAGCTGCAGCTGCGCCCAATCCCGATGCGGCCATATAGGTTACCGCAACCATATTCAAAGCGATTTGATGTGCTGCTAAAGCGGCTGCACTAATCCAACCTGCCATAACTCCGGCCATTGAAAATGCTCCAATTTCAAATACATACTGTAAACCAGAAGGTACGCCTATTCTCAGCAAACGCTTGATCACTTTCAAATCAAAATGTCCACTTAAACCATACCACATATCTCGGGTAAATACCACCATTAAAATTACCATAACGCATCGAGAAACTAAAGTAGCATAACCGGCTCCATTGAGCCCCATTCCAGAAAATCCCCAGTGACCATAGATAAAGGCGTAATTCAGCAAAATATTTAATACATTGGCCAAAACAGAAACAATCATTGGACTTAAAGTATTGGATTGGCCTTCCGAAAATTGTCTAAACGTCTGAAAAATCATCAGAGGAATCAATGACATTGAAATAATTTTTAAATAGAAAGTGGCCGCCCAAGTCACTGACGGTTCCTGGCCGAAAAAAAGATAAATAAGGCGTTAACATCAAAGCAATTAAGCACATTGTCAAAGCTAAGAGGGTATTGAGAAGAATACTATTTTGTAAAAAAACCAAACGCCCTTTTTTATCTGCTGGCTGAGTGGCCGCGACTAATGGAGTAATGGCATAACTGACTCCCAACCCAAATAGCATAAACACGTGATAAATTGCCGTTGCAAAAGTAGCCCCTGCTAGCGGGATCACTCCGACTTTACCCACCATAACTGTATCGGCAACAGAGACCATGATATGTCCCAGCTGCCCAATAATAACGGGAGTTGCTAAAACTATGTTTTTTCGAAAATGATCCTTAATCGTCATGATTCTTTTGGCCTCAAGATGGCGAAAATAGGTAATTGCAATAATAGAAACCGATCATGCACTTTACTTATTGAAAAAGGTATCATTGATCCTTTCAAACAAGACACGCTCCAGAATACTTGAACTTAAAATGAATAGGTTCGGGCCAACTTCAACAGTCCTATACAGACTTAAACTATCTGTTATATAACCATCTAAACACATTTCTACAGCTTTATTTAAAGGCAGTTTTTTTATCTTTAAGTCTTCTGATTCATCAAATTGGGTAGCACCAAAAGTAAGTCTTTGCCAAATAGGCCTACTTCATCAGATACCCAATTCGATAGATGTACTTTTGACAACCTTTCCCAAGAGGCAGCCGTAATCCCAGTTTCCTCTACAGAGTTCTCTTTTTGCGGAACCTAACGAATCTTCATCTAAATGACCTCCACCCATCGGAATTTCCCAAGAATACGCATTCAAAGGATAACTCCATTGATCTACCAAGTAAGTGTTCAAATCATTATCCAGCGGTATGATCCCCATGGCTACATGCTTAAAATGAATCCTTCCATATTCACTTTCACCTCCTCTGGGATTGATCACTCGTTCATCATGCAGCACAATTGAAGGATTCTCAAATACTGAGCCGCTTTTTTGAGTAACCCTAAAGAATTTTCAGAATAGGCCTTTCAAAAATATAGCATAAGAGAGCTCCTTAAACTCACTTTCATTGGATATTCATTTGAGGGTAAATTATTAAAAGCTTAGCCCTTGTTTGTCAAATATATTACCCATTTTATTTACTAGAGCTTTCTTTATTTCTTGGCATATGTGGGCAAATTTTTTAAATTGTTAATAAATGAAAATTTCATAAACATAGATTTACCCTAAATAAAATTTACATACAAACGGATGAACTAATGTTAATTCACGTTTGTAATGTAAATTGTAATGAATTGTAAAAAAACGGACGGACTTCAGTTGTTTTGTTTAATTTACTTGAATAGTTTAATTTTTAACAGCTGATATTTTATAGAATATTATTATCCCCCAATGAAAAAATATTTTTCCACTTTTAGCATAAGTTTATTGAGCGTTTTTTTTCTATTTGAGTGTAAAGAAAATGGTCAATCAAAGGTCATTCAAAATGTACTCAAATCTCAGGAACAATTACAAATAACAGTTAACCAAGAAAAAAAAGAAAAAAAAGAAAGGCGTAAATTAGGTTTCCCCGATAAGCATACAGAATTACAAAAACTCATGAAAACGGGTCATGGACAAGATGGGCCCACATATGAAGGTGGCTATCAATTAAAAGAATTCAAGAAATTACAAGCGAGAAATCATAATGCACGTCAAGAAACGGAATATTTTTTTATTGAACGTGGTCCTGGAAATATTTCAGGAAGGACAAGGGCTTTTTTCGTAGATGTAAGTGATGCTTCACAAAACACATGGTTTGCAGGAGCTGCATCAGGAGGAATTTGGAAAACAATCAATGGAGGCAATTCTTGGGAAACTTCCTCTACCGGCCTTCCAAATCTTGGTACCAACGCAATGGCACAATCTCAATCTAACCCTGACATCATCTATGCGGGCACGGGAGAACAATATGGCGGAGGGGATATAAATGGCTCGGGATTATTTAAATCAACTGATCATGGTCAAAATTGGATTCAAATAATTAGTCCAGACGATATACCTGCAGCACAATTAATTAGTAGAATAATGGTCAATCCAGAGAATGCTAATGAGGTGATAGTGAGTGGAACAAGTAGTAAATGGTCTAGAGAATTAGTAAAATCAGGAATTTATAAATCTATTGATGGTGGTGTTTCATGGTCAGAATCATTATCATTCAAAAACGGGTTTGTTGTAGATATGATTTTGAGTGATCCAAAAAAATGGAATTTACAATACGCCGCAATAGGCGGGAAAGGTGTTTATAAATCCATCGATGGGGGCCAAAGTTGGTTGCCTAAAAGTAACGGAATACCAAATGCTGAAAGAATTGAACTTGACATATCTCCTGTGAATTCTAAAATTATTTGGGCTTCTGAAGAATCAGGAAAACTATATGTTTCAAAAGATCGAGCAGAAACTTGGTCGTTTGTTGGAGAACTCGATGATCTAGAAAATTTTGATTTTCTAATACAAGGGAGTTACGATAATGCAGTCCTTGCTCATCCTTTTGATTCTAATAAAGTTTACGTGGCAGGAGTCAATATCTGGGAATTTACCCTAACCTCTTCCGAAACAACAGACCAAATTTTTGAACTCCAAAGTGATGGTGCAGAGGAGTTTTTGAGTTTTGTTAATTTTTCAGGAGAATATTTTGGTGGTATCATGGATATTGGAGAAGTCGGCTATGCTGGAAAAGTGAACATTGAGATTCGATTTGGTCAGGGAACACAAAAAGCACATCGATTTACAGTAGGTGGTTCCGGGCCCGGTGTACCAGATGCTAGTTATGAATATAAAGATTATGTAGAAGTCCCTTTCCAGGTTTGGGATACTGAAAACGACCAACAATTGATGGTTTCTTTCAGAGACCAGCAAGAGGATGGCACATGGAACCTAATACCGGCAAACACGACAGGAGCCACCTCTTTGCATTCAAGGGAATATCTTTTTATACACCTCCTAAATTATTCTGAAAACCCAGAAAATAATATTGCGGAGAATGGTGGGCAAACTTTTAAACAGATGTATTTCATGTGGCCGATTGGTACTGAAAACTATACATTCATTCCTACTGAACTGCCAAACTCAAAAGTCATTATTGGTAATACCGAAAGAAAAACTATCGTTAGGGAAACATTCAATATCTCTGATGCCTATAATCAGTATGGGGGAAACAATTCTTTAAACAATAATGCTGCCAACGGAGCCAATGCTGTTCATCCCGATCATCATAGCCTTCACGCTCTCAACATCAACGCCTCTGATCAAACATTTAACCTTTTAAGTACGAACGATGGAGGTATTTGGTTATCAAGTTTATCAAAACAACCTGGGCATGAGGACATGAGTTTTGAATTTGTAAGTACTGGATTTAATACAACGCAATTTTATTCAGCCGATAAAATGCCCGGTGAAGACAGGTACATAGGTGGAATGCAAGATCAAGGGACTTACCTTTCTCCAGAAGGAAGTTCTTCGAATGCCAGCTCAGCGTATAGGTTTGTTATTGGTGGCGATGGATTTGAAGCGTTATGGAATAATCGAAATCCTCAAAAAATTATAGGTTCCCAGTATTATAATGGTTTTTATTCTTCATCTGATGGCGGACAAACATGGAGAGATGCTACAAATGGAATCGGAGATGATGGTCCTTTTTTATCTAGACTGGCAAGTTCTAGATCATATCCAGATCGTATTTATGCAGTAGGAGCATCTGGGGTTTATAAATCTAATAACTTCGGTGAAAATTGGAATTTGTCCCCCATTCAATCAGACTTTTGGAGTAATAGTAACTTTACTGACATAGAAGTTTCTGAGTCTAACGCTAGTATAGTCTGGGTTGGTAATTACATGAGTGAAAATAGTAGACCTTTTGTTTCAACAGATGGAGGACTAACATTCACCCCGACTGAAACTTATATAGATTATCCTAATATGGGTCCAATCATAGCGCTTAATACCCACCCGACTGAGGATAGTACAGCATTTGCACAATTTGCTGTTGACGGTTTACCTAAAATACTCAAAACAAAGAATCTCGGACAAACTTGGATAGATATAACCGAATTTGATCAGTCAAAGGGATCTAGTGACAATGGATTCCCAAATACAGTAACAGAGGGATTAATATGTTTCCCCAACGACCCCGACCATATGTGGGTGGCAACCGAAATTGGAATCATAGAGTCTTTAAATGGAGGGATTTCATGGAATCTACTCAATTCTAACCTTCCTCTGGTCAAAATATTAGACATGAAAATTCAAGATGATCAAGTTATCATTGCTACCTACGGGAGGGGTATATGGTCAGTAACATTACCTGAAGTTAAACGAGAAATTGTTTTTGCTCCTATTGTTGAGCAAGTTAGTATCAATCCCGAGGGGAAGATGAGGGTTGCCTTATCTTATTCGGATAAGTTTGATTCTACTCAAATTGTTTTGGATGGTAAGCTCATTCATTCTATTGGGATGCAAGATGTTGGGTCGGTCAGCATCGACCTAGATAATTTAAAATTAACTGGTACTGAACCCTTTAAAACTTTTGCGTATAAAAATGGTAAAGCTTATGAATCTTTAGAATCAAAATTTTTACTGCATGAAGTTTTCGATGTTCAAATCCAGTTACAGCACCAATTTTTCAGGTGCCTTCGACCAACTAGCCGTCTCTGGCTTTATAACCGGCTTTGAAAGTGGATTTTCAACTCCGGCTTTGCATACCACTCATCCATACCCATCATCAAGAGAGCTCATTTCCATATTAAAAACACCTGTCCAAATTAAAGAATCAGGGGCAACTCTCCAATTTAAAGAGGTTGTCATTGTGGAAACAGGTGAAGTAGGGACCAGTTTTGGTGATGAAGAATTTTGGGATTATGTCATTGTGGAGGGTTCCATTGATGGCCTTAATTGGATCCCCTTTCTAGATGGTTATGATTCCGATACTTATCCAGAGTGGACTGCCGCTTACAATAATGGGAGAGATGGAAGCCCTAGCTTATATAAAACAAGAACTATTGATATGCTTGAAACCTTCAACCCAGAAGATGTTATTTTGATTCGCTTTCGCCTCTTCGCAGATGCAGCCGTCACAGGTTGGGGATGGGCCATTGATGACTTAGCTATCCAAGAAGAGCCCCTAGCTGTTTATGAAAATCAAAAAAATAACTTCAGTATTAATCCAAATCCGATCATCTCCTCAGCACAAATTGAATTTAGATTAGACACAAAAGCATCAGTCAAAGTTTTGGACTTACAAGGTAAACTCGTTCGATCCTACCATTTAGCGAGCGGGACGTCTCAAATCTTATTTGAAAGAGGTGATTTACAGTCTGGTATTTATTTGGTCTCCATTGAAACAAAAGACTTTATTGAAATGAAAAAAATACTCATTCAATAATAAAGTGGTAGGTGCAATACTCAATTCATATTTTGATCTAAACAAAACTGAAGCGGGCTGTGATGAAGTGGGAAGAGGATGCTTAGCGGGACCGGTAGTAGCGGCGGCGGTTATCTTACCTAAACATTTCAAACATGATTTTCTAAATGACTCTAAGAAACTTAGCATTTCTCAGCGCGAATTACTTAAAATAGAAATAGAAAATATGGCGTTGGCTTATGGTATTGGTGAGGTTACTCCTCAAGAAATTGATGACATCAATATTCTTAATGCCTCATTTTTAGCTATGCATAGGGCTATTGACCAGTTAAAAATCAAACCCGAACTCCTTCTCATAGATGGCAATAGGTATACCCCTCACTGTTCTATCCCTTATCAATGCATCATAAAAGGTGATTCGAAATTCTTTTCAATAGCCGCCGCTTCAGTACTTGCTAAAGCGTATCGCGACCAGCTCATGCAAGACTTAGCAAAAGAATATCCTCTTTACAGTTGGGAAACCAATGTGGGCTATCCTACCACCGCCCATCGACAGGGGATTCGTAAACAAGGTATCACACCCTATCACAGAAAAACATTTCAACTTCTACCTAAATAATCACAAGGTCTATTTAATTTAGTCCCCATGTCAATCATTCATCTTGTTTCCTGGAACGTTAATGGCATTCGTGCTATTATGAAAAAAGATTTTTTCATAGATCTGAAGGTCTTAAATCCAGATGTGTTGTGCCTGCAAGAAATTAAGGCACAACCTGAAGATGCTCAAAAAGCATTTTCGGTAATAGAAGGTTACCACATTTATACCAACTCATCTAAAGCAAGAAAGGGATATTCTGGAACTGCCATTTTATCCAAAGAAAAACCATTAAATATAATGTTTGATATGGGAGTGGAAGAACATGATCAAGAGGGCCGTGTCATTTGCGCAGAGTTTGCCTCTTATTTTTTAGTCACCGTTTATACACCCAATTCAGGAGAAGGTTTAAAAAGATTAGATTATAGGACGAGATGGGATGTCGCATTTAAAGCATACATTTTAAGTTTAGAGCAAACAAAACCTGTAGTTATTTGCGGGGATCTCAATGTAGCCAACAAGGAAATTGACATTGCACGGCCTAAACCCAATTACAATGTGTCGAGTGGATATACTCAAAAAGAAATTGACGGTTTAGAAAGCTTATTAAGTGCGGGATATTTAGATACATTTAGGAAGTATTATCCCGAGGAGATAAAATATAGCTGGTGGAATTACCGATTTCAATCAAGAACAAGAAATGTAGGTTGGAGAATAGACTATTTCCTGGCCTCGACAGCCCTTGAAGGACAACTTGATGATGCCTTAATTTACAATGAGATAATGGGTTCCGATCACTGCCCCGTAGGACTTAAAATCACTATTTAACATAAACCTATGGAAAACACTCGCATCCCGTTACATCATGTCCACGAAGCACTTGGAGCTAGAATCATTCCCTTTGGTGGGTTCGAAATGCCGGTGAGATACAGCTCGGATAAAGAAGAACATTTAGCAGTAAGAAATGGCGTAGGTGTATTTGATGTCTCTCACATGGGTGAATTTCTTGTAGAAGGGCCTCATGCCCTAGCCCTGATTCAAAAAGTAACGAGTAACGATGCAGCTAAACTTATAGATGGTCAAGCGCAGTATTCATGCCTACCCAATTATGAAGGAGGTATCGTAGATGATTTGATTGTCTATAGGTTCAATATAGAAAAATATTTATTGGTCGTTAACGCTTCCAATATTGAAAAGGACTGGCTTTGGATTTCAGCGAACAATGACATGGAGGCCTCTTTATCCAATGTCTCAAAAGATTATTGCCTCTTTGCAGTACAGGGACCCAAAGCTTTGGACGTATTGCAATCCATCACAGAAGTTGATTTAGCCGCGATCAAGTTTTATCATTTCCATGAAGGCTCCCTAGCCGGCATAGATGGGATCATCATCTCAGCCACAGGCTATACTGGCGCAGGTGGATTCGAATTATACGTCAAAAATGAACGAGCAGAATCTTTATGGAATCAAATATTTCAGGCCGGAACTGAATATGATATCAAGCCGATAGGTTTGGGTGCGCGAGATACCTTGAGACTGGAGATGGGCTATTGCCTATATGGAAATGATATCGATGATCATACTTCTCCCCTTGAAGGAGGTCTGGGATGGATTACAAAGTTCTCAAAATCCTTTATCAATTCGGCAGCGCTCGCCTTACAGAAAGAAAAAGGAGTTCAGAAAAAATTAATCGCTTTTGAAATTGATGGCAAAGGCATCCCAAGGCATGATTATCCCATTATGAATTTGGAAGGTGTCATCATGGGTAAGGTCACTTCAGGAACCATGAGCCCATCCTTAAATAAAGGTATTGGCATGGGCTATGTCCCTATTGACGACCATCAAATAGGGACCAAAATTTTCATCGAAATTCGCCATAAAAAAGTACCCGCTATCATTTGTAAGACTCCATTTTTATAAGTTTATGGCCTTAACTATAGAGGTTTGTCTCACACCTAAGTTAATCAATCAACACCTTCTCGAAGGGAAAGTTGCCGTTGTGGTGGATATATTTCGGGCAACTTCCTGTATGATCACTGCATTGGTTGAAAATGTGAAAGCCATTTATCCTGTGAGTACCGTGGAGGAATGCTTAAGCCTAGGAACTCAGGGGATGCTCACTGCGGGAGAACGTGAGGGCATCAAAATACAAGGGTTTAATCTAGGTAATTCTCCTTTTGACTACATGGGTAAAGTCTCTGGAAAAGAGGTGGCTGTATCTACAACCAACGGTACAATGGCTATAGAAAAATCAAAGAATGCCGAACAAGTGATCATTGGCTCATTTTTGAACATTACAGCTACGCTGAACTATTTAATCGATCAAAACTTACCTGTGGTTATCCATTGCGCGGGTTGGAAGGAAGCGCCCAATATAGAAGACACCTTGTACGCTGGCGCCTTAACGCATCAACTGTTGGGTCATGACTTTCTCGCTGAGAATGATGCGGCTAAAATGGCCTTAGATCTTTATCTCCAAAATAAGAATTCCTTATTGAAAATAGCATTGAAATCTGACCATGCCGAACGACTTAAAAAATTTGGAATAACTGAAGATCTTAATTTTTGTCTTCAAGTAGATAAGTATCCCCACCTCAATGGCAGATTGATGGGTTCAAAAATTGTTAAAGTCTAGTCCGCCTACCCAATTCCATTTTGGATAATTCAAGATCCAACGCTTTGGTTGAAATCTTTAACTCCCGAAGGGAATAAACCAAAGAAGCCAATAATAAGATCAAAGAAAAACCAAACAAATAGCTGCCAAAATCAAGCTGACCGGAAAAGATAAAAATCATACTTAATACACAAAAGAAAAAGCTCAGCACCCCCAAAATTTGCATATCTCGAATCAACGTCAACCTTCTTCTTAAATTTTTAATTTGACCCATAATGAGGACTTTATCGTCGTGCTCCAAATATTTTTTATGTAATTCTCGGATGATTTGGGCAATCACCAAAAATCGATTGGTATAGGCCAGCAATAACAAAGAAATCGCTGGGAAAAGTAAAGCCGGTATATTGATTGAAATGACCATCTATTTCAATTTAGGATTACTCTTATGACGCAGGTGATCTCTGAGATCCTTCTTTTTAAAGTTGTTTTCTAATGCTTCTGCCAAATCAATACCTGTCTGATTGGCCAAGCACATCAAAACCCATAAAATATCCGCCATTTCATCGGCCAAATCATAGATTTCATCTGATTTTTTAAAGGACTGATCACCATATTTTCTCGCTATGATGCGCGCCAATTCCCCAACCTCCTCTGACAATATAGCCATATTAGTTAATTCACTGAAATAGCGTACTCCTGTAGCATGAATCCATGCATCGACTTTTTCTTGGGCTTCTTTAATTTCCATTAAGTCACAGTCATTTAAGGTTTATAAAATATTAAGGATTTGCTCTTTAATTTTCTCCAGCTCCTCCTTCATTCCCACCACTGATCTTTGAATACCTGCATCATTGGCCTTGGAGCCTATGGTATTAATTTCCCGCCCCAATTCTTGACATAGAAATCCCAATTTTTTCCCGCTTGCGCCTTTATCATCACTGATTACATCAATAAAATAATCTAAGTGACTGCCCAGTCGTATTTTTTCTTCTGTGAGGTCTAACTTTTCAATATAATAGATTAATTCTTGTTCAAATCTATTTTCATCTACTTTAACCCGCTGCTTGATCTCTTCTAACGATTGATGAATTCTACTTTTTAAATTTTCTATTCTTCCTGAGTCCCGTTCTTCTACCTCACTAAGTCCGTTTCTAATTTTTTGATGAGACGAGACCAAAGCTTCTTGTAAATTTGCTCCTTCCTGAAGTCTGAATTGATTACAATCAGCTACTCCCTCCAAAAGCACTTCTTTGAAGGCTTCAAAAGAAATGTTTCCTTCTGGATGCTCTTCGTGCAATATTACATTGGGCATGTTCATGGCCATCTTGAATAAAGCCACTTTTCCTGATACTCCCAAATCTCCAGACAATTGCTCTAGACGCTTATAATAGGCATCGAATAATTCCTGATTGATCTGAATCGGTGGTTGCTCGAAGTTTTTTAGCTCAAAATGAACCCCCAAATTGATTTTACCTCGGCCCAATTCTTTCTCGAGAAGTGCCTTTATTTCCATTTCCCATTTTAAAAATGCTCGAGGTAATCGAAAGGAGGCATCAAGAAACTTACTGTTGAGCGTCTTGATCTCAACGTTTAAAGAATATGTCTCGGAAATTTTTTCAGCGGAACCAAAACCCGTCATCGATGTAATCATAACACAATGTTAAAAGTCTAAGCCTAATGAAAGGGTGAATTTTGCAGATTTTATCTCAAAATCCTCCAAAGGTCTGGCATAATCAAGTTTGAGATAATAACCCAATAATGCCGTTCGGAGTCCAAAACCATAGCTTGCCAGCCACGGACTGGCATAGTTTGCTACATTAGCTTTAAAAGGAGTCTCGTCGTAATCAATAAAAATAATACTATTTTTTCGTGTAATAGGTGGTTTTCCATCCCATGCTGAACCAATATCAGTAAAAGCTACCAACATGAAGTTTCTCAAAAAAGTAGACTTCACTGGGAATCTTGACAAATATTGGAATATTGGAAATTTCAATTCCATATTTACCAAGAGAGCAGCATTACCATATTTCTCATTCAAATCATAGCCGCGCATGTGGTTTACAAATTCTGTGAAAAGCAAATTACTATTATCGATTTCGTTAGCTATGGTCAAAGGATCCCCTCCAGAATGTTCTTTGGTCCGTGCTAATACCCAATTAGGTACGCCTCCTAAAAGAAATTTTTGTGGATTAGGACCAAATGATTTTCCCATATATATACGGGTAGCCAATGTAAGTTCATTATGAATTTTTTGATAATGTCTCAAGTCAAACCTAAACACATTAAATGATTGATTTTTAGAAAATGATTGATTATATTGAAATTCTACTAGGGCCCTCGTTCCTTGTAAAATATTAAACCCTCTTTCCTCTGTATTGTCAAAAACGCCTTTTAATTTAAAGCCCGTATACAAAATGCGACTGTCCTTAGCATAATCAGCAGCATTGGTATTTACACTTTCATATTGTAGATTATTGAAACTGGTTTGCTGCAAAAAGGGATTCAACTCAAGTCTGAATTTATTGGTAAAGGGGACTGCTGCTCCCGCTATCAATCCATTTAATTTATAAGACTGTCTTAAGAAATTTTCGGCATCATTTTCAAGATAGATGGATTGTCGAATCAACCGAACTTTAAAATCCATCCAGTATTTCAAGTACTTGTACTCTGCAAAAAAATCACCTTGATCAAAACTGCTCGTCACCATACCCCCTGCATTAATTACATGATTTTCCAGAATGTCTGACACCTGTATTTCTGCTGAAAAACCAAACCCTCTGAGCGGATCCAAGACAAAATCATTGATGAGGTTGTTTGAACTGAATCGAGGTTTATATGTCCGAGGTCCCCACACCTCATTTTCAATGGATAAGCGTTGGTAATTTTTAAAAAAAGAATCTATTTTCAACCCATTATTTGATTCTACTTTAACCTCTCTTTCTTCAAATTTATAGTTTTCTGTATCTATATAATCGGGCTCCTGAGATTGATTAGATTCAGAAAAAACAAACGCATCTGGATCTATGACAGGTACAAATACCTCATTTTGGGTACTGTCCATATTCAATGATTCTTTTTGGGCTTGAATTAATAGGCTATCTTCTCTCGCTTTGACTTTTGCTTTTTCTCTTTTTAGCTTCTCCATCTTTCTCCGATCAAGAACCTTGGCAATATATTGGCCCTGTATGATTTTTTGACGGTTCGTTTCAGTGGTGAATTTGGAAGACTCAATATCTATGTTGGGATAATAATAAATATGATCCTCTCCTCCGTCATAAGCTATAAAAACCATCCCATTATCATTACCGAAATGTAAATCAAACGCCTTCAGGCTACTATTAAAATTGGTTACTTGGGTTTGAATACCCTGAGTCATTTCATATTTAAATACATTGGTAATGCCCCTTTGGTCACTTAAAAAATATAATTCCGATTGATTTTTAAATATGGGTTTCGTATCTCGAGTGTTCGTGTTGGTCATTCTGAAATATTCGCGGGTTGTTGTATCTATATCGAATAAAAATAAATTAAAATGAGGATTTAAATATTTGATACTTGTATCCGAAATATTTAACGCGTCCGAGGGACGATTGGAACTAAAAACAATGGCCGCAGTACCGGGTATGAAGGTTGGATCAATGTCATCAAAAATATCAGAAGTAATTCTGCGAACTGAATTTCTCAATACACTGACAAGAAAGAGATCACTTTTTCCATCCGTATCTCCACTTATAATTGCCAATCTACCATTTTGATTCAAAGAAAAACTTTTGATTTGGTTGAACCTTGTGAGAGGTTTTTCATTGAGCAGACCTGTTTCAATTTGATAACTCGCTAGGTATAAAAATCCCCGTTTAAAATAAATAATTCCCAATGTATTGTCTCCAGCAAAATCTAATAGAGGAAGATTTTGATCCACGTGATCTGCCTCCACTTGATACCCTCCTTGAAGGATTCGCGTTTTATTGCCCGTATCTCTATCTCTCAGATAAACAGAAATCTTGCCAAATGAATTTTCAGTATAGGCAATGTATTTGCCCGATTCACTGACTGCTACATTATTAAAATATAGATTTTCTTTTTTATTTGTGGCAATAATTTTTTCTTTAGCTAAAGGCTCGTAATTGGTATCAATTAGATCTTTTCCAAAGGCATAATAATTTTTCCAATTTTTAGAAAATTGCTTATAACTAATTCCTAGCGTATTGCTTATGCTCACATCCTCTTTGTGCATAATTCTTGTTAAATTAAGAATATTCGATATGTTGGAAGCCCCATATTTAATAGCTATGTAGTTCCATATGGCTTGTCCCAAGGCACCCGCCTGATTACCTTGAATCTTTTTTTCTTTCTTAATGTGCTTAGCATCTAAATAATCTCTTATAAAATCATCCATTTTTATATCCCATCCATAGGCCAAATACTTTGCTGCTCCATCTATAAACCATTCAGGAAGCTTTAGAAGATGTGAACTTTGAAAAACTTCTTTAAGACTTCCACCGAAAAGCATATCGTTGATTAAAGTACGCGATAAAAGATAAATAAGCTCTTCTTTAAATACCTGAACCGTTCCTGGGTTTGCAATTTCAAGTTGAAGCTTGATAAATTCCGTTTCCCCCCCAATCGTGAAAACAGAACCATCAATACCTATATTACTCTGCTGAAGATCATTGTAAGAATTGTAAATGACAATTTTAGTTTTAGCACTAGGCGCATAGCCCAACACATCTGTCAACCTATTAAATTCATCTTCTAAATAATCAATGGCCTCTTTGGCATATTTCCCTCCTTCATCATAATAATAGACATCAAAATGGCTGGTAGTATAAAACAACCAATTAAATTTTTTATATTGAATTCTATTTTGACCAAATTCTGTATCATAATATTGACCAAACGAGGTTGAGATCGCTAATATATATATAAGCAGAAATATGACTTTTTTATAATTCATGTTTCAACGAAGGGAATTTACCTCCAAAGGAATTTTTTTACCAAAGCAAATATGGTCTGCCAAACTCATTGCAAAATACGGAATCAAAGAGACTCCCTTACTTCCAAAACCATTAAATATAGCCACATTATTATGTTTGTGATGAAAACCTACAAAGGGCTTTCTATCGAAAGTAGCAGGTCTCAATCCTGCCTGATGTTTCAATACCTTCAAATTTCCATTATATAACTTACTTAACCTATTCAAGAGTTCCCGACTTCCTTTTTCGGTAGGCTCCTCGTTTTGATTATGATTGTCATAGGTAGATCCCACTCTCAAATAATTTTTATAAGGCAGCATAAAAATACCTTTACTTACCACATGATCAATGGTTAAACTACATGAAATATCTAAAATTTCCCCCTTTACTAATCTAAATTTTAAATCAGACCACAAAGGGTTAATTGCTGCCATTGGCCCTTCACAGAAAATAATTTGATTCGCCACAAAGGATCCTAGTTTTATTTTCGTTTCCTCCATTTCTAATGCTTCAGAAGGTACGCTCCATTCAATATACGAACCTTGGACTTTAAAATATTTTTTACATTCACTTACCAAAGTGGCTACATCAACCATGCCAGAATTATTTACAAAAAACCCTCCCAAGGGGTCTAGTAATTGATCCACCTCTATGGAATGATTCGAAGTCGATTTGATATAGGGTACATAGCCCAGCTCCATAGTTCTCAAAGACCAATCATTTTGTTCTTCAATGTTATTGAACGGACGATAGATAGTTTTGCTAAAATGAAACCTCGCATTCATTTTTTTTTCTAAATCTTGGTAGTAATTGGAGAGGTTTGGAAATAACTCATCTGCCAACCAAGTTTTGGCCATTTTACGCCCTGTGATAGGATTGTACAAACCCGCTGCGACTTTTGATGAGCTTACGATCGGGTTGTTGTCCAAGATCATCACATTTTTCCCTCGTTTTTCGAGCTCCAAAGCCAATAAACTTCCGGCCAGCCCCTGCCCTACAATCAAAATATCTCGCTTTTGCATCGTCTTACCGACTTTTTAAGCAAATTTGCAGTAAAATGTATTATTTATGGACATAAAATCCTTTGTATTCAACGCTTTCTACGAAAACACTTATCTATTAGCCAGTTCTAACCTTGAGACACTCATTTTAGATCCCGGCTGCTATGAAGATTTTGAAAAAAAAGAACTGACGGACTACATAAAAACAAATAAATTAAAGCCAATTGCTATAATTAATACTCATTGCCACATCGATCATGTGCTTGGTAATGATTACTTAAAAAAATTATATGAAATCCCATTATGGATTCCAGCTATGGAAAAGAATTTACTGAAATCTGTCTCGACCTATGCTCCTACCATGGGTATTCAAAATTATCGGGAAGCCCAACCCGACAAATTACTGGGCGAAAAGGATGTGATTACCTTTGGGACTGACAAATTAGAAATCTTGTATGCACCTGGTCATTCTGAAGGGCATCTAATGTTCTACCACGCCGCTGACAAATCTCTCATGGCTGGAGACGTGATTTTTCGTGAAAGTATTGGTCGAACGGATCTTCCCGGGGGTGATTTTAAAACCTTGGAAAAAAGTATCAAAAATCACGTATATTCCCTGCCAGAAGCTGTCAAAATTTATCCTGGTCATGGTCCCAGTACTACGGTTGGTCATGAAAAAGAGAACAATCCCTTTGTAAAATCTTGAATGTATTTAGGCACATACCCAACTTCCTCACCGCATTCAATCTATTGACGGGAGTGCTAGGTATAATAAATGTTTTTGAGGGTAATTACCAACACACCCTATATTTTATTATCATTGGCTGTCTTTTTGACTTTTTAGATGGCTTCACTGCAAAATTGCTTCAGTCTACCAGTTCATTTGGAAAAGAATTAGACTCTTTGGCCGATATGGTTACTTTTGGAGTGCTCCCTGCATTGTTCCTGTTTAAGTGGACTACCTTAACGCCTAGTAATTTACATTGGTTGGCCTACAGCGCCGCATTGATCCCTGTTTTTGCTGCCTTCAGATTGGCTAAATTCAATTTAGACTCGACCCAATCGGATGCGTTTATTGGATTACCTACGCCCGCCGCAGCCCTACTCACAGTAACCATTGTCAAGGCATCCTTTCTGGTTTCCTGGATTTATTTCACCCCAATTTATAGTCTTTCTGTAAGTCTGCTCATGATCTTACCCCTAAAAATGCTCAGTTTCAAATTTACATCTATGATTTTGAGCGGTAATGAGCTGAGGTACTTGACGCTACTGGTGATAGTCATAGGACTGGCCCTATTTCAGCTTAGTTTTTTACCCTATATGATCCCTATCTACCTGATGCTCTCATTGCTCTCAAATATGCCTGCAATGCATAAAATTTTAGGTAGATAAATAATTTTATAAATTTAAAACCGTTAATTAAAGTAGTGAAATTCTTATATGCTTTACTTTTTTTTATCCCGCTTGGATCGGTAGGACAAACCGCTTTGTTTGATCAAGGCTATTGGTATAAAATTGGGGTAACTCAAGAGGGAATCTATAAAATAGATAAAAATTTTCTTGATCAAATAGGCATAGATTATAGCCAACCTAATACGCTCAAAGTATTTGGTAACGGGATAGGTATGCTTCCTCAAGCCAATCATGAAGAGAGACCACGAGGACTGATTGAAAATAGCCTCAAAGGTTATGGCCTGGAAGATGGTGTTTTCGATGACAACGACTTTCTGCTCTTTTATGCAAATGGACCCAATTATTGGACTTGGGAAGATGATCTTTGGCAATTTGAAAAAAATATTTTTTCTGATACCGCTTATTACTTTATCACGGCAGCCGGTTCCGAAGGTGCAAGGGTAACCGAAGCAACTACTTACGATATAACAAACAATATTATTTCATCCTATATCGCCCGTAAAGTACATGAATTAGATGAAGTAAACTTGTTGGGGAATTCAGGTAGAGACTGGTTTGAGGCTTATTTTAAAGTAGGAGAAAGTAGAAGCTATAATTTCCCAACTGAGGGCGCAGTAGATACCATCAAAGCCTTCATTAAAGTCGTGGGCAGAAGCGACTTAGCAGGTGCCTTTGAAATTTATAATAATGAAACTTTATTAGGACTCATAAGCTATGAGGGTATTAACACTAAATCGGGTTCTACTTATGATCTAAAAGGGGATATACAAAATGAAATCTTCACATTTTTAGTCAATGATGCCACAACGACCTTGACCCTAAAACTACCTCTAGTTGCAGGCTATGACGTGCTCATTGGCTACTTAGATCAGATCGTCCTGACCTATGCCAGCGATTTAGTCCTTCATAATGACATGATGCTATTTTCAAATCCATTATTAGAACAAGATACGATCACCTACGAAATCATCAGTGGTGAGGTTATAGAAGTCTGGGACATCACGTATCCTCAAGTGGAGAGTTTGCCCCTCCACTCAGTAGGGGGCAGTCATAAGTATACGACCTTAAATCATGATGAACAACGCTTTGTAGTATTTTCAAATCAAAACTTACCCCAACCCATCGCCTTTCATCCAATTTTGAACCAATACATCTCAGACCTGAATCCTATGGATGGCCTCATTATTACCCATCCGGAATTTATCGCATCTGCTGAGCGACTCGCTCGATTTCATTCAGTCCATGACCAGTTAGATGTTGCGGTGGTCACAACTAGCCAAATTTACAATGAATTTTCATCGGGTATGCAAGATCTAACGGCCCTAAGAGATGCAATTAAGTATTTTCGAAGTCTCAATAATAGTTTTCGCTATGTGTTACTCATGGGGGATTGTTCTTTTGATTACAAAGATCGAATATCCAATAATACAAACTTTGTTCCTGTTTATGAATCTAGAAATTCCGTCAACCCGATCAATAGTTATTCATCAGATGATTATTTTGGGTTTTTGGAAGAGGAAGAAGGACTATGGATCGAAAATAACGAGGGCAATCATAGTTTAGAAATTGGGATTGGCAGACTTCCGGTCAAGACCCAAGAAGAGGCCAAAAAAATGACTGATAAAATCATTCGTTATGCTTCAAGCGAAAGAATGTATGGTTCTTGGAAAAACAACATCACCTATGTGGCTGATGATGGAGATGCCAATCTACATCAGAGGGCTGCTGAAACCCTTGCCAATTATTTTAGTGATTTCCAACCACAAACCCGGCTGAATAAATTGTACATGGATGCATTCCCACAAGAAATACTGGCCAGTCGGGAATCTGCACTTCTTACTAGGGAAGCGCTGATCAGCACTCTTGAAGAAGGTACCTTTGTGGTAGATTATTTGGGTCATGGAAATGAAAGCCAATGGGCCGTCGAAAATATACTAGATGCGACGCTCGTTAATGATTTAACTAATCGTTTTTATTTACCCCTGTTCTTAACCGCAACCTGTGAATTTGGTAGATATGACGATCCATCAATTAATACCTCAGGTGCCGAAAAGCTCTTGCTCAACGAAAATGGTGGCGCCATTGCCTTATTGACCACCACCCGACCCGTTTATGCTTCTTCCAACGAATTGGTCAACGAGGCATTTCATAAAAATTTATTTAAAACTGAAAATGGATCCTTCTTAAGATTAGGAGATATTATGAGACTTACCAAAAATGAAAGTGTTTCTGGTGTGAATAACCGTAATTTTTCATTGCTAGGGGACCCTATGTTGCAACTCCAGTATCCAGAAAATAAGATCGTTATTGATAGTATCAACGGATTGAATATTTTCGATTTGGGTAGCGACACCTTAAGTGCACTTGAAAAAATAAGATTTAGTGGGTCTGTTCAATCAATTGACAGCCTATTTCTTACAGATTTCAATGGAAGTATAAATATTTCCGTTTATGATCGCATCACTAAAAAAGAGACCTTAGGTCAGGAAAACCCTACATTTACCTATGTTGTCAGAGAAAATAAAATTTTTGAGGGTCAGGCCACCGTCTATAATGGCCATTTTTCTTTTGAATTTATAGTTCCCAAAAACATCAGTTATCGGTTTGAATCTGGGAAAATCATAATGTATGCCCAAAATGATGAGCTTACCAGTGATGCTACAGGCTTTTTTAAAGATTTTGTAATGGGTAATACAGCAGAAAATCCTGCTGTAGACAATGAACGCCCTGCAATTAGCCTTTACATCAATGATGACTCGTTCAATGAAGGAGATGTGGTAGGGGAAAATATGCTTTTTATTGCCAAAATAGTAGACGCAAGTGGTATCAATACATCAGGTATCGGTATCAATCAAGATATTACCTTAACCCTAGAAGATGGGAGCCTCTATATTTTAAACGATTATTACGTGGCTGATCTAGATACTTATCAGTCAGGAAGCATCACATTCCCGTTAAGAAATATGTCCGTTGGAAATCACACAGCGACCCTTAAAATTTCAGATATACACAATAACACGTCTTATCGCCCCGTTAACTTTATAGTTTCCAATGAGCCAAAATTATTGCTTTACAATGTGATGAATTATCCCAACCCAGCCGTAGATGGTACCACTTTTACATTTGAACATGATCGAATAGGTGAAGCTCTAGAAATTAAACTCATAATATATGACACCCGAGGAAATATCATCAGCAAAGAATTATTTGAAATTGATGACAGCCCTAAAAAAATTGATGACCTCTATTTACCTTTTCCACTTGGCACATTTAGAAAAGGAATTTATTTATACCAGATCGAAGTTTCCAGTACGCAAGATCAAGCAAAAGGAACTGCTATTGAGCGGTTAATAATAAATAATTGAATTAACTTTACCTTATAAAATGCAAATCATAAAAGTATTTTTATTTTTTATTTCCATTATTTGGCTCCCTATTTTTGCCATAGGACAAGTACGTGTTACCGGACAAGAAGGAGACAATCCCATTTCAGTTGCCGTTCCATTTGTCAGCTTTGCTCCAGACAGCAGAGGATCTGCTTTAGGTGATGCCGGTGTAGCTACGAGTCCTGATGCCCATAGTATTCATTGGAATAATGCGAAACTTGCTTTTATTGATTTTAGCTCAGGTTTCTCTTTTTCCTACTCACCCTGGTTGGGCAATATCGTAGACGATATGTCTCTCAATTATCTCACTTACTATAAAAGAATTGATCAAATTCAAGCATTTGGTATCAGTATGAGATATTTTGATTTAGGGGAAATTCAACTCACCGATGTAACTGGATTACCCATTGGCATTGAAAACCCGCGTGAATTATCCTTTGACGCCACTTACTCTAGAAAATTAACCGAAAATCTAAGTGGGGGACTGAGTATTAGGTACATTTGGTCTAACTTATTGGGAAACAGCACAGGAGCCCCCAGTGCAAATTCGGGCAAAAGTCTTGCCTTTGACTTGGGTTTTTATTATATTAAACCACTGGTTATAAGAGGTTTAGATACTGACTTTTCCTTAGGTGCTCACATCTCTAATTTAGGTCAAAAAATCAGTTATACCAGCGAAGAATTTGAAGATTTTATCCCAGCCAATCTGAGGATTGGGACGGCACTAAAAATAAATTTAGATCAGTATAACTCTTTTACCTTTATCTTCGATATTAACAAACTATTGGTGCCTACGCCTCCTATTTATGCGAGAGATCCCGACGGAACTATTATCCGAGACAGTAATGACAACCCTACCATTTCATCGGGTAAGGATCCCAACCGTCCGTTTATCAGTGGTACATTTGGTTCTTTCAATGATGCCCCCAATGGATTCAGTGAAGAAATGCAAGAACTTACTTTTTCTATAGGTACTGAATACTGGTATGGAAAAATGGTAGCTGCCAGGGTAGGTTATTTTTATGAATATGAAAATAAAGGGGCTAGAAAATATTTTACCGTAGGCTTTGGGGTACGGTATTCGACCTTTGGCCTCGACTTATCTTATCTCATTCCTCAAGAGCAAAACAATCCATTAGGAGATACCCTCAGGTTGTCTTTCTTATTTAATTTCAATAAAAAAGAAACCCTCGACACCTCTTCATGATAGATCGGACTCTTGCGCCCGCATCTTTCCCCGTAAAGAATTTTAATTTTAGGACCTACCGTAAAGTCATACTGAATGATCACATTGAGGGTCTTGTCATTCCAGACAAACAACATCCCATCTGCTCGATAGAAATTATTTTCCGAAGTGGTAGTTGGTTTGAAAAAAATCCAGGTATTGCCTATTTAACAGGTAAAATGCTTCTAGAGGGGACAACTACCAAAAATGGAGAGGAAATAGCGTTGGCTTTTGAACATATGGGGGCTCACATAGAAATACAAACCGCAATTGATGGTACCAGTATTCGTCTTTTCGCTACTCAAAAGCATATTCACTCAAGTCTCTCTTTACTACAAGAAATACTTTTTAAACCCAGCTTCCCGACCCACGAGTTCAAGGTCATTAAGAATTTAAAAGCGGAACAAATAAAGATGCAACTTGCGAAAAACACCTATTTCGCTACTTCATACTTTCATGAATTACTGTTTGGTGCGACTCACCCCTATGGCCGTTCTATAAAAGAAGCAGAGATCAAACAGAGATCTCTATTTGAAATCAAAGATTTTTTTCAGTTACAATTCCAAAATAATCCGAAGGTAGTGCTTTGCGGTGATATTGATGAAAATATTATCGAAAAAACAGCCCTACTTTTAGGCAACATAAATAAAGGTGACAAACAAATGACTAGTTTCGAGATCCGCCCCAGTCATGGTCACCAAACGATCGAACGCTCAGATAGTGTGCAAGCTTCGCTCAGGGTGGGTGCCCAAACCATCCATAGAGGGGATCAAGATATCCATAAATTAACGGTCGCCAATAAACTTTTAGGTGGTTTTTTCGGATCCCGCCTCATGAAAAAATTAAGAGAAGAAAAAGGATTAACCTATGGAATCTATTCATGCATTACACATGCTCACAAAGCCTCTTATTGGACAATTACAACAGAAATGAAAAGCGATAATGCCGAAGATTCATTAGAAGCTATTCACGAAATTATTACTGAACTTGCTCAAAACTATCCTTCTCTTTCAGAAATTGATATGCTCAAAAATTTCCTAAGAGGAAAGTTTTTAAGCTCTATGAATTCCATCTTAGATGTTGCTTCTATCTACACCCTCCTTTTTGTGAATGACATATCCCATCATTTTTTAACCACCTCTTTAGAAACCATAGATAACATTCGGCCTAAAGACATATCTGAAATGATACAAAAGTATTATTTAGATCCAGACAAATCATCCTTGTTTGTCCGGTAAATGTCTCATAATTAAATATTGATGCATTCTCTTAATAGACGCGTATTTAAAGGCCAATTTCATGTAGCCCGCATAATTCATCAAGCCGACCTTATGCTCCTGAGTAACCACCAACAAATCCTCGCCAATAGGAGTGATATTCTCATAATCGGTCCGCAACATAATATCCCCAGATGCGTTCGCAATCCCTATATCCCCTTTGATGTCTTTGAGTAAATAGTTGCCGCATAACTGATCAATGCTTACATATTTTAAAGAAAGAATGAGCTTACCTGAAGGGTCTATTAGACCATATTTATCCTTTTGACGTACTATGGCCACGCCGTTCTCATAAGGAAATACTTGGTCGTATATCGGTTGTATGACTAATCTCTCCTGAGCATCTATAAACCCCCATTTGTTGCCTAATTTATAGCCAATACGCGCATCAGAAAAGCAAAGTAAACTATCATAACGATTGGCTATCCTTAAATTGCCTTTTTCATTGATAAAGCCAGATTTTCCATCTTTTTTGATCATGTAGAGCCCTGCACAATAATTGAGTACCTGACTGATGTCATCCTCAGGAATGACACGGTACTCTGCAAATTCATCTAGTAGCACGGTACCTCGACTGTCTTTACCCCAAAATAGGTCGCCCATTTGACCCACAGCATCATAAAATGGGTCTAAAAGAACTTCTCCTTGAAGAGATATGATGCCTCTTTGATCCGAATGACTCCTTATTTCTAAATATGAAGTCCGATCGAAAATATCCCCCTTAATTTGATAGATAGCATCGCCTTCAAGGGAAAGAAACGTAGTAATTTCTTTATCTCTGGCAATAATACCATTGAAGGTGATAGATAATTCATCAAACATTGGTGCTACGATCCAATGTTCAAAAAGATCTATCACGCCCCATTTACCCAAATAATTAACGGCTATTTTCTGGTGAAAACCTGCACCTATCGAATCATATTTTAAAGAAATAATTTCATCCCCTTTAAAATCTAGAAAGCCCCAAAATTCATAATTTTTAACTGGAATCATCGAAAATAACTGGGCAGAAATATTCTGATACCCTTTATCTGAAACCTTGGAACCAAATTGATTATAAACCTCCCATTTTCCTTTCAAAAACGCATAAAAAAACGGCGCATCGTAATGAATTGAATCTTTTTCCAAAATAAAAGGTTTTCCTTCGGTATCTGTAACCGACCAAGTATAGCTCGACTTATGATAAGTCAACACAAAATCTTTATTTTTAAAACTGGTCTTTTGGTCACTCCTGATGACCTTATTTGAAGATGGGTTGATTAACCTTTCTTCACTCCCATTACAATAAGCCACAAGGATGCCAGCATCGAATCTAAGTGAGTCTGCCCTTACCTTTAGGATAGACTTTAAATCAAAATTTCGAGCTTCCCATAAAGGAAAACTGACCACCTCTTTTACTCCATTTACCTGTTTATATTCTGTTTCGAGCAACGCAACCCTTCCCTCTAAATCTAATAAGCCGTATTTACCTCCTTTTTCCACGCAAATTCCCTCCGTAATAACTGAAAATTGATCAAAATCTTGGAATGGAGTTTCTATTCCCCCTTTTCGAAATAACGCCCATTTATTCAAAAAATTTTGGACCATTACCACCTGTTCATTAACAACCTTAATTTCTTTATGCTTGGGCAGCAAGATTAAGTTGAATTCATTATCGTAAAATCCCTTTTTTATAGTTCCATAGTCATAAGTTGAGACTACATAGCCCAGAGACTTCGACTCAATTGAAAAATAATTACAGCTGATCTTGATAGACCCTTTCGAATCGATAATGCCGTAAAATAATTGGTTACTCAAATTTCCCTTGATAGAAGCAAGAATATTACCTCCGTCAATCACCGACAATTTATAATAGATGGCCGCCGAGATTTTCTTTGTCTTAATATTTAACAGGCCCCATTTTCCACGATGGAAATAGCCCACAAAGTTACCCACCGTCTCAAAATTTCCGTTTGACCATCCAATTTGATCATATAAAGGGGCTATGACAATGGCTCCCTTTTCATCTTGAATTCCATAATATGCGTCCTTCTTTAATAAGCTATATCGCGCTTGGGCAAATCCAGTATAAAAAAGCAGTGCAAGAAAAAAAGTAAGTATCGAACGAATGTCGTGTCTGACAATCAAATGCTATTATTTAGGAGTTAATTCATCTTTCTCAAGATTGAAGAGATCATTGAGCACCTCAACCAGGGTTTCCGCTTCTCCTCTTTTACAGGCTGCTTTTAATTGAAGTACGGGGAGTTTGATTACTTTTTGAACAATCCTCTTGGTCACCTTATCGATCAGATCCTGCTCCACTTCAGTTATCTTACCTACATATCGAGCAATTTCTTCCTTCCTGATCTCTTCTAAGGCTTTTTTTAGTTTTTTAATAGTAGGAGATACCTCCATTTCCAAAGACCAGTTTTTTAATTCCTCAATCGTTTCATCCAAGATCAATTCAACTTCTGTTGTGGCAGCCCTTCTACGCTCAATAATACCCGAAGTTTGCTCTTCTATTTGATCCACATTATACAGTATAATTCCGTCTATGGTATCTAGCTCGGAGTCCATGCTCCTCGGCACGGCCAAATCAACAAATAGTTTTTGAGACAACAACTGTTCAGGAATGTGATCCTTTATAATTATCGGCTTGGGAACTTGGACTGAGGATATAATCACATCAAATTTGGCTATGTTTTTAAGTAGTTCCTCAAAAGGAAGCACTTCATAACCATACCGCTTGGCCAACGTTTGAGCCGTCAGAGCATTTCGGTTAGACAAGGTAATCGAGGCATTCATTTCCTCTATATTATCCGCAACGTCTCGGCCTATTTCTCCTAATCCCAAAACCAAAATTTTTGGATCTGAAAAATTTTGAATGAATTGTTGAACCAAGCCTACACAAGCATAAGATACCGAAGCAGCCCCATCTCGAAAAACAGTCTCCTGCGCTACTCGTTTGTTCGCATAAAAAATAGTGTGCATCAAGCGGTGAAAAAATGGTCCTGAAAGATGCTGATCAGCAGAACATTGATAAGCCTTTTTTACTTGATTAGAAATTTGAATATCTCCTAAAACCTTGGCTTCAAGCCCTAAGGCTACCCTAAACAAATGTCGTAAAGCCGGTAACTTCTCCTTGTTCCAAAAATAAGAGTCAATCCCATGGTCAACACCTTTTTCTATTTTTAATAAGTTTAAAATGGCATTAGATAAATCAAAATCTGAGGTATAGTAAATTTCGGTACGATTACAAGTTGAAAGAATCAAAGCTTCCTCGGCACCCAAAATCTCGCGCATTCTATCCAAAAAATTTCTACTTTCATTTTCAGAAAAAGCCACTGATTCTCTGATCGCAATGGGCGATGAATCATGAGACAAACCAACAACTTTTAAACTCTCGTACATGTAAAATAAATAATTGGAATACAAAAATAGCTTCAATGTTTTTTATATTGAACATTAAAGACAAAATTCTTACCTAACAGGCTTTTTACGTTTAAAATTTTTGATGAGAAAAACTTAGAATATTTATCATTAATCAACTGGAGTTTTCTAGAACAGAGGCCAATGGAGTGATCCTTTTAGTCATTCTCATCTTATTTTATCTTTTTTTTGAGATGGCTCTTGCCCAAAAACAAGACCCTTGACATCGATCTACATACACAGACTGGCCTAAAAAATTGGGAGCAGAAAATAAAAAATTCAGATACATTAAAGTATTCTTCATCTTCAATAAAAGACTTCGAACTCGTTGTATTCAATCCCAATTCAATTTCAGCAGAGGCTTTAAAAAAAATAGTATTCAATAACGCCATTACAAATCGAAAAGAAAAATACCACCAAAAAGGAGATTATTTTAGGAAAGAAGAGGACTAAAAAAAATATGACATAGATACCTCGCTCATTGAGTCCCTACTCCCCTACTTTGAAATTTCAGAAAGGAAGTTCAAAAAAAGTGATGACAAAAAAATAACCTCTGCTCGCCGCGAGCGAACCCCTAGTAAGCATAAAACTAGATATCAATTTAGCAGATAGTATTTAACTGCAAGGACTTCAAGGTGTAGGCTCTATTTAGGCGCATCGCACCTACAAATTCCGACAAGCACTCGGCAGTTTCTATGATATTACACAATTGACTGAAGTCTACAAAATGCCAAAAATCCCTAAAGAAGAAATTACAAAATATTTTTATCTGGAGGGTGATCAAACTTTAAAATTAAATATCAACACGGATTCGACCATTTATCTTAGTAAGCATCTCTATATTAATTGGAATCTTGCCAAATCCATAATAAATTATCGCAAAGTACACGATAACTATGAAGCGGTAGAACAAATAATCTCAATAAAGATTATTTCGGACTCACTTTATCAGAAAATTGCACCTTATCTTATAACTAGCGAATAATCTAAAATGCGGCCTATATTAGAGACTTATTTAAGACGCCTTACCAATCTTTCTGGCAATAATAGGTCACTACTCATTCAAAAATTAAGAGCAGATCATTTTGTTGATGTACATCAATTTGATTTTGCATTGAACGATCCCAGCTTTAATATTATTGAAAGTCTTATTCAAGGCAACCAAAATATTCCATTATGCTCAACCTTAGACCCTAGAAATGCCAGCAGTAATAAAATATCTCAACAACTCAACACGATAGTAAAATCTGAAAATTTCATTTTTAACGAACGTGGCTCCAAAGATTTATACCTAGGGTGGCCTTTTATTAAGGGAAAGTTTATTGATGATACCCTCATCAGATGTCCTTTAATCTTTTTTCCAATTGCACTGGAAATTAAAGAGGGTGTCTGGGTCTGTAACCTTAAAAAGAATATCAACATTACCCTAAATAAAACGTTTCTTTTAGCCCATGCACATTATAATAAAATAAGCTTAGATGAAGACCTTTTGGACTTGACTTTCAATGATTTTGACAAGGAATCAAAAAATTTCAGAACCCAATTATATGAGCTCTTGCGTGAGAGTGATCTTAATCTTATTTTCAACAGTGATAATTATATAAATAAGCTCACTCATTTCAAAAATAGCACCAAGGAAATATTAAGAAAGACTGAAAAAACAGGCATCCTACAACTCTATCCAGAGGCAGTCATTGGTATTTTTCCACAATCAGGCTCATTTCTAGTCCCCGATTACCAGTCCCTATTGAAAAACCAAACTATTGATGATTTAGAAGAATACTTCAATAAGAAAATCAAAGAAAATCCCGACGATGAAACCCATGCTAAAATCACAGATAGGGCACGAGAAGAAAACAGCTTTATGCCTTTTGAATTGGATGCCTATCAGGAAGAAGCTCTAAACCATGTCAAAAAAGGTAATTCCATTTGCCTCCAGGGACCACCAGGATCTGGGAAATCTCAATTGATCTCAAATCTCATCTGCGATTACGTGGCCAGAGGGAAAAATGTCTTGCTTGTTTGTCAAAAAAAAGTAGCCCTAGATGTGGTCTACGAACGATTGAGTAACAAAGATCTACATGATTTTTGCGGGCTTGTTCATGACTTTAAAAGCGACCGCAAGGACATCTTCTATAAGTTACAAAACCAAATGAATCGTCTAGATGAATATCAACACAAAAACAACGGATTAGACAGTATTCTTTTAGAGAGAAATTTCCAACAAGCCAGTCGTCAAATCCATCAAATTACAGAAGAGCTCAATGAGTTTAAAATGGCTCTATTCGATGACCGTGAATGTGGTAAATCGATCAAAGAACTGTATTTAAGCAGTAATCCACAACATTTATTCCTTCCCATACAAACTTCATTAAGCCATTTTAAATGGCCAGAAGTAGATGAATTTGAGCATAAAATTAAGCGCTATCTGACATATTTCCTTAAATACAAACAACAAAATTATTTTTGGATCTGGGGGACTTCGTTTTCCAATTTGAATATTTCAGATTTAAAAAAAATTCAAAACGTCGTCACCGGGGCTCAGTTGACATTTGACAAATTCACTGAAAAATGTCAAACTGTTTTTTTAAACGCTCCTGATTACGACTCAATGGTTTTTTATCTCGATAAAATACCCGTTCTGAAAAAATTCATTTCAAATATTGACCATGCCACTACCCACCAATATTTCAGAAAAATTCTTCATCAAATACCCGATGAAAATTATGATTGGTTAGTAAATATAGAAAAAAAAATCCTCGCCTGCTTTGCGGGCATAGGCCTAGAAATGACCTTAAAATCCGAAGACTTAGGTCGCTTTCAAGAAGCCCTTCAACATGCGATCGATTCGAGAAATAACTTTATAGAAATGATTAAATGGCGGTTGTTTTCTCATGACAAAGTATTGATCACTCGCATATTGAACGCCAATGGACTCACTCATAATAAAATGGGTTTTGGACAATTACTTAAAAAAATTGATAATCGACTTAACTATGAGCATAATTTGTCTCAATTAAATCAAAAAAAATGGCTCATCAACTATCCTGATAAAATTGATAAAATTGCCGTTCAAAATTGGTTTTTCTATCAGCGAAATGCCTTAAACACATACCTACAGCATAAAGAACTTCGAGGCTTGGATACTTTGATCAACTTTAAAAAAAATGATCGTAGCATACATGTTTTGATGCTCAAAAAATTGGTGACTTTCCTCACGGAAATTCCTGAACAAATGAGAGGTTGGAAAAAATACCTTTCTTCTAAGCAACTCAATGAGTTTTTATCTAAAAACGTAACCAAAAAGGAAATTTTAGATGAACTCGATCGTGAATTCGAAAATCTAGTAGACTATCATTCAACGTTTGCCCATTTTAACCCTAAACAGCAAGAAATTGCCCTTCAATTAATAGATATTCAAGGTGGATTAGAAGAAATGATATCCTGTTTCAATAACAGTCTTGCCATCGCTTGGATCGAAAAAATAGAAACCAAATATCCAGTTTTAAGAGCTGTCTCCTCGATGAAATTTCAAGAAAATTTGAAATTATTAACCGCATCAATTGAAAGCAAAAATAATCTCAGCCAAGAAATGACTCTCTTGAAATCCAGAGAGCGTACCTATCAAGATTTGGAATTTAATAGGTTAAAGAATCTGATTTCTTACAGAGATCTTAAGCATGAAGTAAAAAAGAGGAAACGGATTTGGCCTCTACGAAAAATTTTTTCAGAGTACCAAGAAGAAGTTTTTAAATTAATCCCTTGTTGGATGACTTCTCCAGAATCTGCTTCAGCCATCTTTCCCATGACACAATGCTTTGACTTGGTGATTTTTGATGAAGCCTCACAGTGTTTTGCTGAAAGAGGTATTCCGACTATTTATCGTGCCAAACAAATTGTAATTGCTGGTGATTCACAACAATTAAAACCCTTGGATTTATATAAGGCCAAATGGTCTGATAAAGAGACGGATCATCCTGACCTGGAAGTCGATGCGCTACTTGATCTAGCTCAACGATATCTTCCTAAATATTATTTGCAAGGACATTACAGAAGTCGGCACCTAGAATTAATTGAATTCTCAAACATTCATTTTTATAATAATAAATTGCAAATGTTACCGGATATTTCTTCCATTAATTCAACCAAAGCACCCATCACCTATCTTCAAGTAAAAGGTATCTGGGATAAAAATACAAATTTGATCGAAGCGGAAAAAGTGGTTGAGATGACTGCACAATTCAGACGCAATGAGCCCGAAAAAAATATTGGAATCATTACCTTCAACAGCTCACAAAAAGAACTCATACAAGAACTACTTGAAAGCCAAATGGGTGATCTATCTTATCGGGATGTTTTCATAAAAAACATAGAGAATATTCAAGGGGATGAAAGAGATATTATCATATTTAGCGTAGCCTATGCTCCCGATCAAACAGGTTTACTGCAAATGAAATTTGGATCTTTAAATGACTTAGGAGGTGAAAATCGCTTGAACGTTGCCATTACAAGGGCCAAAGAGAAAATAATTTTGGTGACAAGTATCCATCCGGATCAGTTAAATACTTCAAAATCTAAAAATAAAGGTCCAAAATTACTTCAATCTTACCTGAAATTCGCCTTAGATGTCAGTACAAAAAAATGGAGCCCTGCTGAGGAAAAACCATTAATTTTTACCCAAAATTGGTACTTAAAAAATCAATTAACTACCTGTATCAATAAGTTAAAACTTGGTGTCGGCGTGGCTCATAATTATCCATTTTCCGATTTAATATTGAAGAACAAGGAACATGCCATAGGAATCATTAATACCGATGATGAGCGATATTTTAATTCTAAATCATCCAAAGAATCCTTCATTTACAATATCCAATTATTGAACCAGAGAAATTGGCCCAATATCTCATTTCATAGCCGTGAGTTTTGGAAATCTCCGGCTGATATTCAAGAAAAAATCAAGCAATTTATCTCTCGAATTATGGCTGGATAATGGTCGCGACTCGTAAACCAATTTGATCAATATCCTGAAGCGTATCTATTCGCATGAATTGGGTCAGCCTCATCTTATAATGTCCAGAAGTGTTAAAATAATATGATTTGATGAGATCGAAATTACAATTAAAAGTACTCCCCATCCCTGTCCCCAAAGGCTTCCCTGTTTTGGATTCAAACAAAATAACCTCAGCCAAATCTGTTTTGATAAGACTGTCCTCATGAAATAACTCATACTTAATATACAAATTATTAAAGGCGTAGGTATTTTTATTTCTTACCATTCCTGTGATCTGATACGGCTTTCCCGTATCTATAATATCAAACTCAAATAACTGAGCCGATTTTTGAGGCCAAAATCCCTTTAAATTAATATGCTTTTCAAAAATGCGATTCTGACCACACCCCAGCAAGAAAAATAAGACACCTAAACAAAAAATTCTCATCTATTTTATTTATTTCAAATCCCCCAAAGAAATTTTAAATGACTATTCAGTATTTAGTCTATTTAAAAATTATTTTCTTAAATCAAAGATAAACCTTATTCTATTTTGTTTTAATGGACTAAATCAAACCCTATATCTTTTCGATAATTCATACCCTTCCAATTTATAGACTCAACACCCTTGTAACTCTTCACTAAGGCTTCCATTAAGTGGTTTCCCAATCCAGTAATGGCCAATACACGCCCTCCTTGAGTGAGTAAACCATAGTCATCTTGAACAGTCCCTGCGTGAAATGGTATGATATTTTCATCCTTGATAAAAGCCATTTTGATCTTTTCACCCGTTTCATAGGACCCTGGATAACCTGCTGAGACCAATACAACCGTAGCGGCTACATTTTTCTCAAAGGTCACAGTAACATCAGATAGCTCCCCTCTAGCAGTTGCCACCAATAACGGTACAATATCTGATTTAATCCTTGGCATAACTACTTCAGTTTCGGGATCACCCATCCTGACATTATATTCGATGACCATGGGTTCTTCTCCCACCTTGATTAAACCAAAAAACACAAAACCATGGTAATCAAATCCTTCAGATTTAATTCCTTTGATGGTCGGTACAATGATTTTATCTTCAACCTTTTTCATGAAATGGGCATCTGCAAAAGAAACCGGTGATACAGCCCCCATACCTCCTGTATTCGGACCTGTATCCGCTTCTCCAATTCTTTTATAATCCTTCGCCTCAGGTAGGATGACATAAGCCTCTCCATCCGTTAAAACAAAGACAGACAACTCAATACCATCCAAAAATTCTTCTATCAAAACATTTTCACTGGCCGCTCCAAACTGACCTGCTAACAGTTTTTCTAAACTTTCTTCAGCTTCCTGCAAATCCTTAGTGATGATAACACCCTTTCCGCCTGCCAAACCATCTGCTTTAAGTACATAAGGGGGAGTGAGTCCTGCTAAAAAAAGCTTACCAGCCTCTAGGTCAGCCTTGGTGAATATTTCTGCTGCTGCAGTAGGAATCCCATACTTCAACATAAACTGTTTAGCAAAATCTTTACTCCCCTCAAGTAATGCCCCTCGAGCACTCGGTCCAACAATTAACAAATCTTTTAATTTAGGCTCCTTTTTTAAAAAGTCTACCACACCATTTACCAAAGGGTCTTCTGGGCCAATCACTAATAGGTCTATGCCCAAACGCACGACCGTATCTAAAATCTCTGATTTATCGTTTAACTGTAATGATAAGTTCGTTGCTATTTCCGCAGTTCCTCCATTGCCCGGTGCCACAAAAAGTACCTCACATAAGTCGCTTTGACTTATTTTCCATGCCAAGGCGTGCTCTCTACCTCCTGAGCCTAATATCAGTATTTTCATGATTAATTTATTTATAATCTTTTATAGTGCTTAAATCTTCAATCAATGCGCATGTTCAGACATGAATTTTATACGCATCAAACGTACCTCATCTTCAGAATACTCCTCCTCTAAATCAATAATGGCTTCACTCAGCTCCCCAGACTCTGAAACCAAAAAATAATCAATGATGTCATCTTGACGCTCATCGTCCAAAACTTGATCTAAATAATAGTTAAGATTCAATCTGGTCCCTGATTCACAAATATTCTCAATTTCTGTAATAAGTGATTCATAGGTAATCCCCAAGCTGGATGCAATATCTTCTAAATCATATTTTTTATCAATTTGATTGATGATGCTGATTTTATTTCTTGACTTAGACCCTGAAGATTTTATCAAAACATCCGAAGCCGTCATGATGTCATTATCACTTAAGTATTGATTAATCAAATCTAAGAAAGGCTTCCCAAATTTTCGAGCCTTACTCTCTCCCACACCGATGATCATCCTTAAATTCTCCATAGTCGAAGGATAAAAAGTCGCCATTTCTTCTAATGCAGGCTCCTGAAAAATAACATAAGGTGGTAATGATTTTTGTTTAGCCACAGTTTTTCGTAACCCCTTTAATAGGTTGAACAAGGTAGTATCATAAGATTGAAGACTGGGTTTTGATTTTTCAATTTCCTCCTCTTCCCCATCCGTCTGATATTCATGATCTCTGGATAATTTAATAGAATAACTTTTTTTAAGATACTCTTTACCTTTTAATGTCACCTTGAATATACCTGGTGTATCAATATCTTTTAATAATAATTCATTGAATAAGGCCTGACGCAATACCGCTTTCCAGAAGAAATCCTGTTCTTCGGCCCCCGTTCCAAATCCTGGCAATTGATCATGACCATAACTCTTGATTTGCTGATTCTTTTTTCCCAAGACGAAGTTAATAATATGGTTAATTTCAAATCGCTCTTGAGTGTTGAGGACCGCATTTATCATGGTTTTTAAATATTCTGCACCTTCAAATTGCTCTTTGGGATGTTGGCAATTGTCGCACATCCCACAATTGTCTTGATCATATTCTTCTCCAAAATAATGCAACAACTGGGTTCTTCGACATACCGATGACTCGGCATAATAGGCAATCTCCTCTAATAATAACCTTGAATATTCACGTTCGGTGACCGGTTTATCTTTATTGAACTTTTCGAGCTTAAGAACATCATTGTAACTGTACAACATCAGGCATATCCCTTCAAGACCATCTCTACCCGCTCTTCCTGTTTCCTGATAATACCCTTCAATAGACTTAGGTGCATCATAATGAATGACAAAACGAACATCTGGCTTATCTATACCCATTCCAAAAGCAATGGTAGCTACGATTACATCTATTTCTTCATTCAGGAAGCCATCTTGATTTGCAATGCGCTGATTACTTTCCATACCCGCGTGATACGGAGCGGCATTGACCCCATTTACCTTTAATAATTCAGCAATCTCTTGAACTTTTTTTCTACTCAAACAATAGATGATTCCAGACTTACCATTCTGTTCCTTAACAAACTTGATCAGTATCTTTTTCGCTTGTTGCTTAGGCTTTACCTCATATTGAAGATTGGGCCTATTGAAAGAGGACTTGAAAAGGTTTGCCCCTTCCATATTCAAGTTTTTCATTACATCCAATTGAACCTTAGGCGTAGCCGTTGCAGTAAGTGCCATAATAGGCATTTCACCTATTTGAGTGACAATGGCACGAATCCTCCTGTATTCAGGTCTAAAGTCATGTCCCCATTCAGAAATACAATGTACTTCATCAATGGCCACAAACGCAATATTGGCCTCGTTTAAAAAATCAATATTATCTTGTTTTATCAAAGATTCAGGGGCCACATAGAGCAATTTCACTTCTCCAGAGACAACCTCTTGTTTTACTTTTTTTATTTCTGACTTGGTCAGTGTTGAGTTTAAAAACTTAGCATTGATCCCTAAGGCCATCATTTGATCTACCTGATTTTTCATCAAAGCTATCAAAGGAGATATCACAATGGTCGTCCCCTCACTTATAATGGCAGGTAATTGATAACACAAAGACTTGCCCGCACCCGTAGGCATGATCACAAAAGTGTTTTTACGTGCTAAAATATTATGAATAATTTTTTCTTGGTCACCTCTAAATTCGTCATATCCAAAAATCTTTTTTAAATCAGTTTTTAAAATTGACGTATTTGTTGTTTTTATCATTTTTTTACCTTTGGCTGGTTACATTGCAGAAAAAGTATTCGAATGCTTAATTTACACTCAAAAGCTTTTTCTCAAATAAACAAGAAGTATTAATTTAAGATTTAAGATAATACTCCGATCATTCTATAACCTCTATTCAAATTTAGTGAAAAGAGAACTGATCGAAAAGAATAATCAACATGGATAAAAAAATAAATATTGTGATCATGGCTGGGGGGACAGGGACTCGCTTTTGGCCCTACAGTCGTAATAAAAATCCCAAACAATTTTTGGATGTGTTGAATACGGGTAAGTCTTTACTGCAAATGACGTATGATCGCTTTATTGAGTATGTCCCCAAAGATCAAATTTGGATTGTTTCCAATGTTATGTATCGGGAGCTTATCTCCGTACAAATACCTGACTTACCATCAGATCAAATATTATTGGAACCCAGCAAGCGAAATACTGCTCCTTGTATCGCTTATGCGGCTTATAAAATTCGAAAAAAAGATCCCAACGCTATTTTAGTCATCACTCCCTCAGATCACGCCATCTTTAAGTCCGAAGCCTTTATAGAAGTGATTAAAAATGCAGTGGACTGTGCCTCCGATAATACAAAACTTTTGACCATTGGTATCGAGCCCCATCGACCAGAAATAGGTTATGGCTACATACAATATTCTCCCTCAAATAACACATATAAAAAAGTAAAGACCTTTACTGAAAAACCAGATATTGAACTGGCCAAAAAATTCATTGAGACCGGTGAGTTTGTGTGGAATGCGGGCATTTTTGTTTGGTCTATTACTGCCATAATTGAGGCCTTTAATAGATATCACCCTGAATTGGCGGACTTATTTGCGGCTGGCTACTCATCTTATGGCACTGATGAAGAAGCCTCATTTATTGAAACTGCCTACTCACAATGCAAATCCATATCAATTGACTATGCCATTATGGAAAAAGCTGATAATGTCTTTACCCTCTTAGGAGATTTTGGTTGGTCTGATGTGGGTTCTTGGAATGCATTGCACGAGTTGGTAGAAAAAGATACTGATGACAATGTCATTGAGCAAACCGCCTTGCTCTATAACTCGCGGTCCAATTACATCAAAAGTAAAAAAGAAAAGCTGTTGGTCATCAGTGACCTAGAAGGCTATTTAGTAGCTGACTTTGATGATGTCCTGCTCATTTGCAAAAAAGACGACGACGCCAAATTCAGGTCTTTTGTCAATGAAGTAAAAGCCACGAAAGGAGATGATTTCATTTAATACCTTTGTCTATTTGCCTCATAAAGGCATATTGAAGTGGCTACTGATACATTTAAAGAAGATATTTTCCCACGCATAGGTATGGTGATATGATGATCAACAAACTTTAAAACAGCCCCATCAATCCCATCTTCCTCAGATCCAAAAATCAAAGCCACGGGATCCCTGAGATCTATCTTACTTATCTCTTGAGTTCCCTTTTCCGTACAGGCCATTACTTTACAGCCTGCTGATTGCAAATAGGTGATCCCTTCTGTCAAATTTATCATTCTGGCGACTGGGATTTGAGTCAAAGCTCCCGCTGAAGTTTTAATAGAATCTGCATTTATTTGGGCTGCATTTTTAGTAGGGATTAAAATTCCATTAACGCCCATGGCTTCGGCAGATCGTGCTATGGCACCAAAATTTCTAACATCGGTAATCCGATCTAGTACCAAGAACAAAGGCACCTTCCCCTCTTCATAAGTGGTAGCTAATAAATTGGATAGGTCATGGTATTTTACAGGAGAGATAAAGGCAATCGTTCCTTGATGGTTCTTTTGAGTAAGGCCATTGAGCTTTTCTATAGGTACCGTCGATACAGGCGCGGAAGTCTTTTTTACGAGCTCCATCAGCTCATCTATGAGGTCTCCTTTTAACCCTTTTTGAATAAAAATTTTCTCTAAATCATGACCCGATGTAATCGCCTCTATGATGGCCCGAATGCCATAAATCATTGAAGCATCTTTGATCCGTTTAATTACAGGGCGCTGCGTAAATCGGTAATCTTTTTTATCCATATTTTTTCATATCCTTTATCTCTAAGTAGGACGTACATCTTGGGTGCAAAGAGATTAGATATTATTTTAAATTCAAATCGAATATCTCCATAAAGCCAAATTTCTTTTTTATTATCTCTAAAGACCCTATCCGGATTTCCAAATATAATATAAACCATGCCCCTATCTGTCTTCCACCCTTCTTTGTAACTAGTAAATAATTCGTTCGCCTTTTTGATGGCCCGGTAATAACTCCTAATGGCAGCTCCCGCCGCTTCAGGAGATATATGAATATTCAGCCAAAAATTTTCAAAGGCTATTTTAGGGTCTTTGGCATTCCTTATTTCATCTAATTCTGAACGTGAGGTGAAATATGTCAAAGGGGGAATAAGTTCAGCCATTAATTTCATATCAGGATAATGCTTTGGGCCCATAAATAAGGTTAATCCTTCCAAGGACAACGTATCTGATTGTATGAAATAAAAATGATTTTGCAGCAATGATACCTCCTGGGTACTAATAAAAACAGAATCCATCAATAACCTCGAAGCCACAGAATGCGCGATGCCCGTGGGCGGATCTGCAGGTTGAAAATCAGCTTTGTACTGAAAAAAATAAAGCGTATCCTGAGTATAGTCTCTATTAAATTTCAGTGAAGATGAGGTTAAAAAAGATGAAATAAGTGGTATCCCATTCATCTGTAATGGATAAAATTGAGGATGATTCAATCTTCCTCTTTTAAGGTTTATCGGATAATAATAATAAGCCCCAGCAAGCTCAAATTCGAGGACCAGCAATTGTTCAGACACTTCCCTGAAGGTAAGCTTTAGCAGTACCTGATCGGCCATACCCCCTAAAGTATCCATTTCATATGCTTGTAATAATCGATCGGTGTTGTCAAAATAATTGGTCTGCAATAATAATCTCATATTTATGGTATCCGAAGGATTGTATCTTAGGGATAGAAAAACATGATGGTTATCTGATCTCTGTACTACACGAGATTTGATCGTCAAAGGAGCAGCAGGATCATACCAATAAGCAGTATTAAATTTAGATAGATCAATCCCTGACACTGAGCTTAAAAAAAGAAGCAAACAAAGTAAAATGAAGGTGCTTTTCATCAATATTCTTAATAATTTTGAATTTAATATAAATTTTGGGCATCGATATAGAAAGTATCAATAAATCCTTAAGTTTTTAATAAAGCATTAGTTTCCTTTTTTTAGGTTGTTATAAAATATTTTATGAGTGTTTTTACCACAGAGATTACTTCAGACAAAATACCATCAGACAACCCGATACACCAAAGACTCCTAAAGGCTTACTTGCTCGGTAAAACATATGTCAAAGGAAACCTGCTGGAATTGGGATGCGGCGAAGGTCGTGGGATTTCTGAACTAGATAGCGGGGTCGATCATTATACGGCCATAGACAAAATTGGGTCTATCATTGAAAAACTTAAGTTAAAATATCCGTTCTTTCGTTTTGAGAGCAGCCTTTTTCCTCCCATACCCTTTCCTGACAATAGTTTTGATAGTATTGTGAGTTTTCAAGTCATTGAACACCTTGAAGATGATGCCCTCTTCATCAAAGAAATTCATCGAATATTAAAACCCGGTGGATGTGCGATACTCACCACCCCTAACAGAAAAATGACTTTAAGTCGAAATCCTTGGCATACCAGAGAGTATACTGCCACAGAATTGAGCAGTCTTTGTTTAAAATATTTCCGAAACGTAGAAATGAAAGGGATCAAAGGAAATGAAAAAGTAATGGAATATTATAGACGCAACAAGATATCCGTGGACCGTATTATGCGATTTGATTTTCTTGGTCTCCAACACCGATTACCTGCTGCTTTCCTGAGAGTACCCTATGATTTACTCAATCGAATGAATCGGAATAAACTCAAAGCAGCAGAGGACAGTTTGGTGACGTCCATACATCATGACGATTATTTACTGGCCCCACAGGCGGAAGACAATTTAGATTTATTTTGTATCTTAGAAAAATAAGTTTTTATTCGCCCATGAATCGAAAGACACTCATCATCCTCTCAATTTTGACCTTTTTTTTGGCTTTAGTGTCGGGTCATGAAGTGCTAGGGCAAGGAAGAAAAAAACAAAAAAAAATAATCCTGGCTACCAGCCATGCCAAATCTTTTATAGGAACCCCTTATAGATATGGCGGAAACTCAAGAAATGGCATTGATTGCTCTAGCCTGATTCAACAATCTTATGGAAAAATTGGTATAAAGCTACCTAGGACGGCTCAAGAGCAAGCCAAGGTGGGCAATAAGAGAGGAAAAGGTAGCGTAAGACCAGGGGATATTGTTTATTTTGAATTCAAACAAAAACGAGAAAAATGGTGGCATACAGGTATGGTCACCTATGCCGAAAAAGGCACAATCAAATTTGTTCATGCTTCTTCGAGCAGAGGTGTGGTTGAAGATACTTACAATGATTACTACAAAAAACACACGAAATACTTTCGAAGGGTCATCAAATAAAAAACTTAATGTATTTTAGCCACTTGAAAAAATGGGGATGTAGCTCAGTTGGCTAGAGCGCTTGACTGGCAGTCAAGAGGTCGTGGGTTCGAATCCCATCTTCTCCACATTGTAAATCAAGCACTTACATTAATATTATAGAGGCTTTTTTTATTTACAGATTACCTCATAAATTACGTCAATAATTATGAAATCCATCAAATACTCCCTCACCTTAGCTATCCTCTTCGCGCTCGTCTCTTGCAGCGATGCAGATCAAGAAGTAATTCAAAATATTTGTTTAATCGATCTCCCAAATCCAAATAAAGTTTGCATTGAAATTTATCAACCCGTGTGTGGTTGCAATGACGTCACTTATAGTAATTCCTGTTTTGCTGAGGGTATTGTAGTTTCCTGGACTGAAGGCGTCTGTCTGAATTAGTCCCAGTTGGTAAATACTCGAGCTCCCTCTTAATAAACACAGACTTGACTTAATTATGTTTTAAAGATAAATAATATGAGTTTGAAAGTTTTTCTAGCTCTACGGTTTTTTCACATCAAAAAATAAAAATGGCAAAAGCTTATGTATTGGGTAGTCCTACCGTTAAACATCGTTCATTCACTACAAATTATTCTGCTAAAGTTGATGCTACCTTACCTTCTTTTGAGGGCAAGTTCTTGGTTCGTGGAGGTACCATTCATTATGAAGAGGGCAGGCGAAGCAATGTCAATGTAGTACTTGAATTTCCAAGTATAGAACAAATGAATAACTGATTTAACAGCGAAGCTTATCAAAAAATCGCCCTTGAACGTCGTTCTACGAGCGCAGGTGAATTTATTATAATCGAAGGTGTGTGAATTTTAGCTTCCACATAACTAGAAACTATCCTGTCATTATCTCTACTTTGATGAAAATTTTCAGTAATGATCCTATAAAATTCTTGAGATAGGCAAGAAGTTTTCAACTTAATATGTAAATTAAAAAAACCCTCTTAACTATCTTTAAGGGTTATTTAATAATTTAAAAAATTAACTTTTTTAAATTATTAAGGTAGGGTATTCCCTGTCCAAAGCGGTTGTTCTGTATAATGTTTAATCATTCTCAAAATGAAAAAAATATATCTTGATAGGTCCATGAAATACTTTCTTTTATTAAGTCTAAATTGTTCACTCTTCTCATTTATCCATTGTAGTGATGACGATAGTGATCAGACTACGACTGATAAATCATATGATAAGACGGCTACAAAGGATAAAGGTTCAGATAAAACGAATACAGAATTTACAAACATGGATGCTGATACGATTATCTATGACGGTCTCATAAGAGAATATGTATTGTATGTGCCTGAGGCCTATGATAGTTCGTCTGCAGTTCCTCTGATGCTTAATTTCCATGGAAATGGTTCCTCAGCAAGCAGTCACATGGAGTATGCAGATATGAGAAATCTTGCTGATTCAAATAACTTTATTATTGTTTATCCTCAGGGAACCATATTAGATGGTAGTTCACACTGGAATAATGCATTGGTAACTTCAACAAATAAAAGCAATGCAAAAGATTTTGAATTCACCAATGCCCTAATCAATAAATTAACTGTCAATTACAATATTGACAGTTTACGTATCTATGCCTGTGGTTTTTCAAATGGTGCTGACTTTACCTTTGCACTTGCTTGCTACAATAGTGATAAAATAGCTGCAATAGGTGCTGTCTCTGGATTGATGTACCAGGAAACTATAGATAACTGTAATCCACTACACCCAACCGCAGTTATTGAAATTCATGGGACTTCAGATTATTACCGTCCTTATGATGGTATTAGTGATTATTATGCATCGGTAGAAGATATGTTGAATCATTGGACCTCCTTCAACCATACGACTGCAGATCCTTTAACCAATAGTATCACTGACAATGGTACCCTCATAGAATATTATGCATATCAAGATGGAGACAGCGGTACCTCAGTGGAACATTATAAGATCGTTGATGGGGATCATGTTTGGTTTGATCTTTCCTATGAGGGAGCGAATACCAGTCAGCTCATCTGGGATTTTGTTTCGAAATATGATCTCAATGGTTTAAAATAAAAGTTATTTCAGAGAAATACATAATCAGATTATTACTGTACTTAATTGATAATTAACCATCCTGAGGCAGGATAAATTATATTTATTTGTGAACCACTTCTAAGAAAGGTCAACCAAAATTCATTTTTTTAATAGACATTTGTCTAGTACAAAATCATAAAAGAAGAAGCAACCCTCATGCCCAAAAAAATAGATGTCGTATATACTTGGGTCGACCACAAGAATGAAGCATGGCAAAAAGAAAAAGATCAATACATCAAAAAAAAGAGTGCTGCCAATAATACGGCTCGTTTTGACTCAAGCCTGAATGAATTAAAGTATTCCTTAAGGAGTTTAGATCTGTATTTTTCTGAATACATCCATAAAATATATTTAGTTACCAATCATGGTTCTATTCCGGACTTTATAGATCAAAGTAGAGCTGATCTTGTTCTCATCAATGCAAATGAACTTTTAAAGGGCATTTCCTTTTGTTCCTGCACATTTGAATCGGTGCTGCATGAAATCCCTAATTTAACCGAAAACTTCTTGTATTTCAACGATGACATGCTTTTGACAGCGCCTTTGTCACTGAAAGACTTATTCGACACTACTGGAAAACCCATTTGGTACCAAGAATCCGATAAATTATTGAGATTCATTAGCAGTAATTCCTATTTAATTAACCCTTTTAATCTAGATGGTCAAGTTTCTAAGGCAAGAGAAAATACCTTTCAACAGTTAGGTCTTACCAAAAAAATGCCCCCACCTATTGGACATAGCCCCAGGATTTTGAATAAAACTTATGTAAAAAAATTCATTGGCCTTCATCCGGAAGCCATCGAAATACTCCGAAATACTTTGTTTCGATCGGAAGATACCTTTTGCTTTCTAGACGCCTACTGCTATTACTTCTCACATCATAAGATGTTGAACTTTGTGAAAGAAAAGAAAACTTTAATCCTTATTCAATCTGATTATCTTTCCCGTATTATTAATAAATTGAGAATCTTTTTGGCCATTGATTTTTCATTTATATGTGTGGCCGACCTCCGAAATAAAAATAAGCAATCCTGCCCTGAAGTAAGTAAGTATCTAGAAAAAACGTTGCCAAAGCCGGCCAGGTGGGAAAGTACGGATAGAAAAATCTAAATACCTATCTAATAAATCTGTTTTTTAATACCCTTTCTTTAATAAGCTTTATCCTCAATGCTCACCAGTTTGAAAGCCCTTTTGAATTAGGAGAGCAGTATCTATGCTGATCGTGTTCAATTGAACCGCCCGTTACCCTACTGTTTTCAGCCCAGTAGGGAACCTCTCGAACCCCTACAATGAGACTTATTTCATAGCCCGTTATTTCGTTTTTTGGCTAGTAACGTGTTCGCCCACAAAATGCTGCGTATTTTTGGGGCATTAAGACAAGGTTTGATTCTCCCCTTCTACTAAAAAATTTGGTTATATTTAATTCTTATTTAAACTAAACAATCAAATTTTAAACTAAACAATCAAATGAAAAATTTTCTACTGATCATTATCCTAATTTTCTCAAGCTATTTTGGGTTTTCGCAATCAAGCCCTGATGCCGAGTATTGGATCACCTTCGAATATACACCCAAGAAAGGGATGGTTTCAAAATTCGAACAAGCCATTGCAGAAAAAACGAAACTGTATAATAAAACTCAAGAAACATCTGCCTATACAACTAAACTCACAAGTGGAGCAGATGCTGAAAATGGTCGATATGAGCGGATTATGCCAAGAAGATCCATCGACTGGTTTTTAATGGATAATCCAGCCCAAGATAAATTTTGGATGGATAACGTAGACAAGTATGTCCAAAATGGCGAAGGACCCTATATTTGGGTTCGAGTAAAAGAGTTGAGCTTAAACTTTGAAAAATCAGAACCTCAACGATACATGAGAAGCTTAACTAGGGTAATGAAAAATGGTAATCAGGATCATTTTTGGCGGTACTTGAAAAGATACAATCAAGTTTTAACCAAAGTACGCCCAGAAATCAGACAGGGTGTTTTTTATCTTGATTCCGGAGGAAATTCTAATACGGTACGAATTATTACAACCTACAATGACATCAAGTTACCAGAAGGTGCCTCTAAGGGCGAAAGTGTCCAAGAGACCTATGATGAAATGTTCGGGGATGGTTCTTGGAAAAACGATTTCCAATTGTACAATGAGTCCTTATTGGAATGGTCAAGGGGAAATTACAATGCGGTCTTCATGCCAGGGCTCTCCACACAATAAGTTTGATTTTATTTTAACAAAAATTTAAACTTTCATATTGATGCAGAAAGGAAAGTCATTTTATTATACTTTTTCTTTCTGCATTTATCTTTGTTATTACTAACGTTTTTGACCTCACAGCAGTACTTCTCTTTTGAGATTTCAATGAAAAAGTAACAATATGCTTAAAAATAACAATCAGCTATTATTTCTAAATAAATTCAACTAACATAAAAGGAAAAGAATAGTCAATACTTTCCTGTTTTTGAGCTTGGCTTTTTTCACAGCTTTCGTTCAAGTAGGCAGTATCATGTATCTTGATTTTAATACTGCGGACGCCAATGAGATAAAATCTTTGCTAGGTGAAAAAACTAAAAAATTTAACAACACCTTAGAAGGTGAAAAAATTTATACGTTCCGAGTCTCTACTGGTGAAAATGGTCAATTAGTCAGATTCTTATATGCTGACAGTTTTGGTCAAATAGAAGCCTATCCAAAAAAAGAAAATGAGTGGTGGTGAAAAAATGTAAGTCCGAAAATAACCAATTCATCAGGGACAGAGTTTTTGCAGTATGCAGCGGATGCATCTAATAATATCGCTAAGTCCGATGAAAAAAAGTTGGGAAGGTGCTTTTTTATAAAAGCAAGCCCGGAGAGGGTGAAAATTTTTGGCGATATAGAAAAAATGTTACCAAAGCTGCTGCCGAGTTAGGTGATGAAATCTTTCTTCGTGTGTGGGGCTCTTCCATAGGAGGGTATCCCGGGAAGAGTTTTAGTGACGTATTGTACACAAGGACTATACTGGACTAGACAATGAGTCTGAATCGTGGCCTAAAGTGGTGAAAAAATACAACGAAATGTTCGATGGAAATTACAATGCAAGTAATGTTGCTTTCAGCAAAAGTTTAGAAATGTGGGGTAATTATTCTGAATTATAGAGGTCTTTACCTGAATTGAGTTCCCCAGTGCTATCATCAAAAACAGCCTTTTTATAAAAAAAGCACTCTTTTAAAAATTAAAAGGGTACTTTTTTTATCCTATTACGAACGTATTTTTATGGAAAATTAATCTGTACTCCGATCGTAACTAAACCCTCCCGCCTTGCCTCCAGACCAAGAAATTAGCTTCACTGATAAATAAATGTTGTCCTCAGTAAGATGTACTACATAAGTTTTGCCGACGGCGTCTTTGGGCTTTCCCGTTGCCGTTCGAAAGGAGGTGTAAGTTAAAGAGGCATAATCATCAATGGACCCTTCAGACCATGCTGTTCCCAATGGACTCGTTTGTTTATCTGAAGCATTTTCTAATACCCGATTATATATTTGTCCTCCCTCTTCATTATCTCGAGTAATCCAGACTTTGTCGGTAATCCGATCTTGATTGGCGGCTAACGCAGGATCAGCACCATCTGATTTACTAAAATTTATCACGTCTCCCGTCCAAACAGTTTCATCAACTTCAGCAACCTCTTCTTCACAACCTTTATCATCTACTGTGCTTCCTTCAGCGGTATCAGGACATTCATCTAAATCATCGGTTATCCCATCTTGGTCGCTGTCCATTAATTCAAAAACGGCAACCAGTGATTTATCCTCATTCATAATTAATTCTAAAGGATTCGATGTACTGTTTGAAGATCCAGTCCAAGTCGAAAAAATATAATTCGTATTGGCCGTTGCCGTTAAGGTAGCGGTCGTGCCCGATATAAAAGTTTCAGATGTCTGGGAAACACTGCCACCTATTACAGGTTCAATCTGAACAGTGAGGGAATACGACACAGCGCTAGTCGGATCTTCCTCATCTCCACATGACACGATACTCGCCACAGATAATATGGAAATAAAAAATAAAATTAGTTTAAAATTTTTTTTCATGATTATTAGCAGATTAGAAACTTTTGAAGGATTTGAGTAAAAAAAGGAAAGCATTTAAATGAACTTAGAAACAAATTTAATTAAAAATAAATTCCCTTTTGGCCCTTTTCTGAGCCAGATTACATTGACTTAAGATGATTATATTAATACTCTAAGGAGCCCTTTTTCTTTTTTTATTAATTCTAAACAAGATAGGAAAATATGAAATCAGACAGAAAATACAATCTTCAACCCTTGCACTAAACATATTATTCATACCTTTAGATGTGAAAAAGGTACTTAATGAACAGCTGTCTCATTGAGAGCAAATAAAAACTTATTGTCTTAAGTAGATGTTTCTTAAATATTTGTACTAAAAGCAATACCCTTTTGACGAATCTACTCTCATATAAAAATACCTGCTTCAAAAAACACTTCAATTAGCCAAAAGACCAATGAAAAAAATTAGAATCAATATCACCCTCTTTTTTTTACTCATCCTTTGGAGTTGTGCGCCTTCGATAGTGGAAGATTTGAAAGGTAATGAATCAGTGATACCCAATGTACTCCCTTTTAAAGCTCTGAAACTTTCAGATATGAGTGAATTCCAAAGTACCACTCAAAACTGGAGTGTGATGGGTAACGTCCATTCGGACTTTACCCAAAAATTACATATCAAAACTAAGGAGGGTACAGGAATCTTAGTCAATCAGCCCACCAGTAAAAATCGAGACCCTATTTTTTCAACTTTTGAACATGGTGACATTGAATTGGATCTAGAATTCATGATGCCCACAGGATCTAACTCAGGCATCTACTTTCAAAGTCGATATGAAATTCAACTTTTAGACAGCTGGGAAGTCAAAGACCTCAACTCCCAGGATTGTGGGAGTATCTATGAGCGATGGGATGATCAAAAACCAGAAGGACAACAAGGCTATGAGGGGCATGCTCCCAAAAAGAATGTAAGCAAAGCCCCAGGATTGTGGCAACATCTTCATATCAAATTTAAAGCACCTAAATTTGACTCCTTAGGTAACAAAATAGCTGATGCCCTTTTTGAGGAAGTGCACCATAATAGCATCCTAATACATGAAAATGTAGAAGTGACTGGGCCTACCAGAGCTGCATTTATTTCAGATCAACTGGAATTGCCCAAGGCAGCATTGATGCTCCAAGGTGATCATGGACCTGTTGCCTTCAGAAACATAAAGTATAAACTATACGGGACAGATACGCTCAGCACAAGTAATATTGAATATCAATATTTCGAAGTTTCCATGCCAATAACTGGCCTTCCTCATTTTGATACGCTATCCCCTAAAGTGACTGGCTCTACAAAAACCATTGATGTAAATCAACTTTCTCAACGAAGAGATGGCGTTGCATTCAAATTCACAGGTAACTTGAATGTCCCCATCTCAGGAGATTATTTGTTTGATCTTTTATCAGATGATGGTTCAGCCCTTTTCATTGATCAAAAACAAATCATTAATAACGATGGAAAACATGATTTCGAATCAAAAAAAGACTTAATTAATCTCAAAAAAGGTACTCACACATTTCAGATTAATTACTTTAATAATACTTGGGGAAAAGGCTTTTGGTTAAAATACGAGGGCCCCGAACAAGAATTAAGAACGCTGCAAGGACTTTCTCCATATCTTCAAAACAATACAAAAAATACGTTACTTATCAATCCTACTAAAAACCCTGAGATGATTAGAGGTTTCGTAAATTATGGAGATGAAAAAAGGACGCATACCATTTCTGTCGGTGATCCTCAAGGTGTTCATTATTCATATGACCTAACCCGTGGAAGTCTCCTTAAAGTATGGAAGGGGGGATTTGCCGATGTCACACAAATGTGGGAAGGGAGAGGTATCGATCAATTATTAATGCCCCAAGAAATGTCAGTTGAATTAAATGACCATATCATTGCATCCCCATTGACAAATGAAGCTAGTCCCTATTCATTAAAAACTAATAATGATATTACACCTCAGGGGTACAGAATAGATGACAATAAAAGACCCATATTCATCTATACTTATAAAAACTTAACCCTTGAAGATCAATATCAACCTAACGCTTTGACCGATGGTCTCCAGAGAACACTCTCTATTAATGGTAAAAGTAATTTATATAGCCGGGCTGCACGAGCGGAACATATCGAGAAGGTAAATAATGAATTTTACACTGTTGGAGGCTACTATTATTTTAAAAATATAGGTGAATCCCAACCCATTCTTCGTAAGGTGGACGGAGTCATGGAACTCATTTATCCTTTAGAAAAAGACAAAAAAATAGTATATTCCATATTTTGGTAATGAAAGAAAATAAATTGTAACTTTTTGAATATGAATATTTCAACTCCATTCCTCGCCACATTAATCGTTAGCCTATTCTACTATGATAATGCCTATTCTCAACAGCGTGAATCAGATTATTATCAAATCAATCAAATTTACGTTCCAGAAGAAATTAGTCTTGAAGTGGGTGGGTTGGCTTTTAACGATAAAGGTCAGCTTGGCGTCAGCACACGTAGAGGTGAAATTTGGCTAATCATGAATCCAGAAAATCCAAAATCTGAATATATCAGATTTGCCCATGGGCTCCATGAACCATTGGGTTTATTGTACCATGATGGCTCTTTTTATTCTAACCAACGTGGCGAACTTACCCAACTCATCGATCAGGATGGAGATAATCAAGCAGATATTTATAGAACTATAACAAAGTGGGATTTGAATGGCAATTACCATGAATACTCCTATGGACCTGTTCTATTGCCCGATGGCCAAATGCTTGTTACACTCAATTTAGGTTGGGTAGGATATGGCGAAAGTGGCTCAAAATGGCGTGGCTGGATGCTTAAGGTAAGTCAAGATGGCCAAGTGACTCCTTATGCTACAGGTTTGAGGTCTCCTGCAGGATTTGGCATCAATGCTCAAGGAGATATTTTTTATACAGAAAATCAGGGAGATTGGGTAGGATCGGGTAGAATGACACATCTCGAATTAGGTGATTTTGCCGGTAATCCTGCAGGTTTGAGATGGTCTAGTGAAAAGGGATCTCCTGTCAGCTTGAAAGTTAATGACATAGATGATACTAGAAATTTATCACTTTATGAATATCAAAATGAATTGAAAGGAGTCAAGGCTCCCTCTGTTTGGTTCCCTCATGCTCTAATGGGTATTTCGACTTCAGACATTAACTTTTTTTCAAAAGAAATGGGACCTTTTGAAGGTCAAATGATGGTAGGAGATCAAGGTCATAGCAAAATCATGCGGGTCTTTCAAGAAAAAGTAAATGGAGTATATCAAGGAGTTTGTTTCCCTTTTATAGAAGGTTTTTCTTCAGGAGTTTTAAGAATCGTCAATAATCCTAAAAATGATGCTATTTACGTAGGCCAAACCAATCGTGGATGGGGCTCCACTGGGCAGTCGAGCTTTGCATTGGAACGACTGTCATGGACAGGGAAAATTCCATTTGAAATCAAAACGATCAAAGTTCATCCTGAAGGGTTTTCATTGGAATTTACCCAACCTGTTGACGCTGCATCTGCTCAGAGCTTATCTTCCTATCAAATAACTGATTTCACTTATTCATACCATCATTTTTATGGTAGCGATGTTCAAAATAAAGAGCGCAGGAATATCACTGAAATTTCATTAAGCGAAGATAGATTGAGTGTATTGTTAAAGCTTGATCAATTTAGAGAGGGTTATATTTATGAAATCAAAGCACCCGGTATATTGAATCAGTCAGGTCAATCCTTATTGCACAATTTTGGTTATTATACCCTGAACCAGATTCCTTTTGGAAAATCAAATCTAGCGATGAAAAAATCAGCTTTAAGCAATGAAAAAAAAGGTTCGATCAAACGAATGACTAAACAACCCACAGTATGGTCTAACCAAATTGATATAGCCATTGAAATTGGTACTGCACCAGGTTTAAAATTTGATCAACCAAATCTAAAAGTAGTCGCCGGAAGTAAAGTGAAATTAACATTCAATAATACAGATGACATGCCTCATAATTTTTTATTGGTAGCAAAAAATAAGGCTAATGAGGTGGGTGATGCAGCTACAAAATTAGGCCTAGATGGCGCTGCATTAAACTATGTACCCGAAACAGAGGCGGTGATTGCCCACACCAATCTTTTGGCACCTCATGAAATTGAAAGTATTTATTTTAGCGCACCGGAGGTCCCTGGGGCTTATCCTTTTTTGTGTACCTTCCCAGGGCATTATCTAACCATGCGTGGGGTTTTAACCGTGACTCCCAAATCAGTTCTTTAAATATTAAACTATCCCGCATTATTTCCCTGCCAACATGACTAAAGCCTTACCCATTACCCTCGTAATTTTTATTTCAGGCCTATTACTGATGAACTGTTACGGAAAGAAGGTGGAAATTGATTGGGTATATCCCGACGGTAACCACAAGGCGTTGATCATGAGCTATGACGATGGTTTAGATGATGACATCGCCTTGGCTCAATTATTTGATCGTTATGGAATCATTGGAACCTTTCATTTAAACTCAGGATTACTTGATACTAGGGCCATTTGGGATCAAAGTAAACCCAATGAATCCATGGGAACTTATTTATCCAAAGACACCTTGCTGGATGTGTTTAAAAATCATGAAATTGCCGTACACGGAACCTATCACAAAGCACTTGTCGGCCTCTCCGATGAAGAAATACTCGAAGAAATCAATGTTGATATTGAGAATTTAACTATCCTATCAGGCCGTAAGATTTCCAGTATGGCCTATGCTTTTGGTAGTACCAATGACCATGTGGCGGAAGTGATCCGTACCACTACTTTGAGCAATGCACGCACGGTCAAATCCTCATACAACTTTGACCTTCCCGAAAATTACTACCTATGGAATCCCACTTGCCATGACAGTGAGGCATTGGAATATCTGGAAGCATATCTCTCTTTGGATAGCCCTAACCTTTCTCTTTTTTATGTTTGGGGTCACTCATGGGAACTCAGAGATACGTTGAGAAATCAAAATATTTTAAAATTCTGTAATGAAATAGGTGATAGAGATGATATTTGGTATACGGGTGCAGGCGCTTTTGCTGACTACCACGCCTCACTAAAAGCCCTTGAAATAAGTACTAAACAGATGACAAACCCTGAGGGAAATGGAGTAGTTTATTATAGGGAAAAGGACCAATTAAAAAGTCTCCATCCAGGACAAAGACTTATCCTCTGATTCAAAAAAATTTGAGTATTGGATACGAATCTAATACGCTTTTTTATGAGTGCATACTCTATGATCAGGATAAATAATAGTCATAACATAAGTCCTATGAAATCATAATATCAGTCATCAAATTTTGGGAAAAATCATTCATTTTAATTTAGAACAAAGTATCCTTGTATCCTGATTAAAATTAAAATTTAGAAATAATGAAATTGCCCCAAATTATTTATGCCTGTCTTATCTCTTTGATCCTAGGTGCCTGCTCAAATCCAAACGAAGAAACTACCCAAAGCGAGACAGGTGAATTAAAGGCTCTGGTAGATCAATTTGCAGATTTGCGTCTGATTCGATACGATATTCCCGGATTTGAGAACCTCACATTGAAAGAGAAGCAATTGGTCTATTATCTCAATCAAGCAGGTTTGGCTGGAAGAGATATTATCTGGGATCAAAATTATAGACACAACTTGAGTATCAGAGAAGCCTTGGAGCAAATCAACACAGCATACGCTGGAGACCGAAAAAGTAACTCATTTGCTGCTTTTAAAGTTTATTTAAAACGCATTTGGTTTTCCAATGGGATTCATCATCATTATTCCAATGATAAAATCAAACCCAGTTTTACACAAACCTATTTTGTAGATGAATTATTAAAAAAATCAAATACAGAACTTGATCAAGAAATCATTGATGTAATTTTTAATGATTTGGATGCCAAAAAAGTAAATAAAAAAGGAGGAATAGATAACATTTTATCTTCTGCCGTTAATTTCTATGGCCCTGATATTACGGATCAGGAAGTGATTGATTTCTACAAAAATGCCTACAATGGACCGAAGGGAATGCCTATTGAGGCCGGACTCAATTCAAAACTCATACGCGAAAATGGTGTCTTGGTTGAAAAAATATGGCGTTCTGGGGGAATGTACGGAACGGCCATTGATCAGATCATCGGATGGCTAAATAAAGCGGTACAAGTTGCTGAAAACAAAAACCAAGAGGAGGCCCTCAAATTGTTAATCACATATTACAAAACAGGAAGCTTGGATGTTTGGGACCAATATTGCATCGCTTGGGCTACCAGTACAGAGGGGAATATTGACTGGATCAACGGCTTTATTGAAGTGTACAATGATCCAAAAGGTTATCGCGGATCCTATGAGAGTATTGTCGAAATCAAAGACTTTGATATGTCTCAAAAAATGGAGGTGCTTTCGCAGCATGCGCAATGGTTTGAAGACCATTCTCCGTTATTGGAAGAACACAAGAAAAAAAATGTAGTCGGGATCACCTACAAAACAGTTCATGTGGCCGGATTGGGAGGTGCGGTCTCTCCAAATTCACCTATTGGAGTGAATCTGCCAAATAATAATTGGATTCGCAAGGAACACGGATCCAAATCAGTCTCTTTGGGAAACATAACAGATGCTTACAATGGTGGGAGCAGTTCTGGTAGGTTAGAGGAGTTTGCTTTCGATCAGGAAGAGATAGACGGCGAAAGAGCCTACGGTGAGGTGGGTGATAAATTGCATACCGCCCTTCATGAAGTCGTAGGCCATGCTTCAGGACAACTCAATGAAGGTGTAGGACAACCCAAAGAGACCCTGCAAAACTATTATTCTACGATAGAAGAAGGTCGGGCCGATCTAGTAGGATTATATTATGCCTTTGATCCTAAAATACAAGAACTAGGGTTGACGGATGATTGGCAGGCCCTAGGAAAAGCTACTTATGATGGATACATTCGAAATGGATTGATTACCCAACTGATTCGAATTGAACTGGGTAATAACATTGAGGAGGCCCACATGGTCAATCGGCAATGGGTGGCAGCATGGGCCTATGAACAAGGGGCAATAAATAATGTTATCGAGCGCATAATCAAAGACAATAAAACCTACTATGACATCAAAGACTATCAAGCCCTCCGTGAAATTTTTGGTCAGTTATTGCAAGAAGTTCAGCGAATCAAATCTGAAGGAGATTTTGAAGCAGCAAAGGCGTTGGTAGAAGGCTATGGAGTCAAAGTAGACCAAAAAATCCATGCCGAAATTTTAGCGCGTGACGCCCAATTTACCTCCGCTCCTTATGGTGGATTTGTAAATCCTATATTAAACCCCATAACAGATGCGGCGGGTGAAATCACTGATATTGAAATATTACAACCCAATGACTTTGAAGAGCAGATGCTGTTTTACAGTAAGCATTATCATTTTTTGAATGTAGAAGATTGAAACATGAGGCTTAGCTAATAATATTTAGTTAAGTCCTGGAATCTTGAATAAATCAGTTTTTTTGATGAATACACAAGGCTAACCTTGGAGGATTTCATCTGCGTGATATTTCAAGGTTGACTTATTATTGACCGACGTGCTACCCTAACCATCACAGCTGTCTCTTAGATCAAATAGTCAGCAATTTACGATTGAATGGGCCTTTTAAAATTTCTATCAAGGACAACAACTTACAATCATCATGCTTAACATGAGTCTATCCATACCGATATTCATCTGAAGCATCGATTTGACTTATTTATACAATAGCATATAATCCCCTCGAAACCTCTTAATTTCTAAACAAGAAATCTTAAAGCTATTTATGACACTCTTGGCACAACCCTGAGGCTGTAATTTCAATATCATCTCACAAAATGATTGGAGATGGCTAGCTGAATCGGCTCCTTAGCTTCAAGACACGAAACTTCTTTGCATTGATTGCATTGAAAATGAACATGCTGATGCTGATGCCTATCCGTGGTACAGTCATACTACAAAGGGCATAAAAACTTTGATGATCTTCAAGTATTATTTTATGCAAAATACCCCGCTCAATGAAGGTATTGAGCGTTCTATAAAGAGTAATCCGGTCAAAATTCATTAATGAATTTTGAATCTCCTGATAAGATACTGCTTTACCTAAATTTGACATGATTTCCAACAAAGCCATACGGAGCTCTGTAGCCTTCAAATTTCGAGTTTTCAGAAGTTTCTTGATACTCGTTGCGGTCATCGTTTTGGTATTAAAAATTTAAATTTAAGCCCATAATAACATTAATTCCCAAATCATCAGCAAAATAGCGAAGACGATTAAGATAATCCCTGTAGGATATGTTAAATAAATTATCAATGCGTAAAAACATATTTAATCGGTTAAAACCCAATTGTCGTTCACCAGAAATTTTAACCCCTGTCAAATTATACCCTTTTGGAGGACTTGCAAAGTCTTGTTCAGATAATATATTTTTTTGTTCAAAAATATATTTATTGTTGATTTCAAAAGTAATTTGATTCCATTTACCAACTTTCGGAACTTGCTTTCTGAAAAGATAAAAATAAATTATTAGATGGTAGGTAAATCAAAGGAATATTATTTTGAATATCTGTACCTTTCAAATAACTAGCCTTAAATGAAATATTGATCCTATCTGTCAAAAGAAAAGCGGAAGTAAAATCCAACCCTAAAATTCGAGCCCTTGTCTGTGTATATTTAAAAACTGGAAAACTTCCTCTGATGGTAGTGCGGAACTCATTTTGAGGATTTAGAAATATAAAATTTTCTATAGCCTGGTCAAAGTACAATATTTCATATAATATTTTAGAATTGATCTTACCACCTATAGATAAAGTATTTTTTAAGGCATCTTCTCTTAATAAATCAGGATCCCCCTCCTCTATACCGCTTACGCCCTGGTGCAATCCAAAACTATAAAGTTCATTAATTCCAGGGTTTCTCGAAGCCAGACCAATATTATAGGACAAATTCGTCCCATTTGAAAATATATATCTAGCCCCCCCAGCTAGACCTATGTTACTTACATTATTATGATATCGTTTAATTTCCTTTACAATTCCCCTAGTAATTGTCGCTACTCTTTGATCTAGATAATCATAGCGCCCACCTAATTCAAAATTAAATTGTTGCTGTTTCTTTTTTACCAAAATAAATATACCCAATTTGCTTGAGGTATAATCAGGAATCAATGGAAGAATTCCTGTGCCCGGCTCATTAAGATTATTTGTTAAATTAGATTGAAAACCTGAAGAAACTTCCCAATCACTAGATAAATACCCCTTATATTTAAGTTCTGTAAAATTGGAGGTTTGATTCAAACTTAAAGCTGGTCTTAGAGACCTTCCTGCTCTCCTTACATCAAATTCTTTTCTAAGATCCCATTGAACGGCATGAGTAAAATCAAATTTATGATCTTCATTTATCATCAACACTGTTTCCCACTTAAGTAAATGGTGATTGACTTTTTGAAAAGGTGCATTAATTTGATATGAAAAATAATCTTTCGTGTAGAATGGCACATCTTTTACGAGCGCCTCTTCCAAATCAGCCAAATTTCCTATGTGTGCACCCCTAAGTACGCCATAATGAGCATTGAAAGAGCTGAAAAATAACTTACTTTTTAGAGAGGCATTATGATTATACTCCGCCTGCAATGCAAAGTCTCCTTCTAACGCACCAGTATTGGTGAGAAAATAAGATGCTGCACGGCTGTCCCCTTTTTTCTTGGCTGTACCCATCATACTCCAAGCAAATTTTTGATGGTGTTTCTGAACTCTTATATTCAGACCATTTCCTAAGCCATTACTCTCAAAAAAATATCGAGCGGAGCCGTGTAAATGTGGTTCTGAATCTATCTTGGGAGGGCTGACTAAAATCGTACTCCCTAGATTGCTTCCTTGATAAGCTAACGCGCTTACCCCTTTGATTACGGTAATTTTCCCTACCGCTAAAGGATCAATTTCTGGACTATGATCAGCACCCCATTGCTGTCCACTTTGAGTCACTCCATTATTTAATAATATCAACCTTTCCCCGTATAAGCCATTGACAACAGGTTTTGCAATATTATTTCCATTTTTAATGGTGCTTACACCCGCTAGGTTATCAAGCATATTTGCCATGTTTTTATCGGAATTTTGCGATATCTCATGGGCATCCAGATGAATTAATGATTGTGTGCTAGGCTCTTCAGTCGCTGTTGCAGCAATTGCCAGTTCATCCATAATTTGGCTGAATTGCTCTATTTTCAAAAGCAGAGTCGTATCCCGCCTTACAGTGATGTAAAACTCTCTTGTTTTACAACCGATGTGACTCACCGCTACATGGAAACTACCTTGACAAATAGGGGGTATTTCAAAAAAGCCTTTTTCGTCACATACAGCCCCTATTTCTGCTTCCTTAAAATACACATTAGCAAAAGGGATAGGGTCCAAGCAATCGACTTCTTGGACCCTTCCTAAAACTTTTAACTCACACTTCTGAGAGAATGAGATTAACGGAAATAAGAAAAATAAACCGAGATAAAAAAATCTACTCAACTGTTATTGTCCAGGTAACAGAAATATCTGTTTCACCACCCGCATTTGTAATAACTCCGTCAGATACACCTGAAGCAGACTTATCTGGCTCATGCTTTAAAGTAACAGTTAAATTTCCAGAACCCGCTGAACCAGTCGTTAATGTAGAAGCTAATCCCACCGGGTTACCGTCGTCATCAGTATCAGCATAAGCAACTGATAGGCCAGAAACTGTTGTTACAAAGAAAAATTGATGATCCGCATCTTCCTCCTCAATCTCCTCTGTTATAGACTCTGCTGGAGACTCAGTTTCGTTGAGTAAAGTCATAGATCCAGAGTAAGTAGTTTCTGCAGACAATGTACCATTCGTTATTGTTGGTTCGTTTGCCCCATCGCCATCCAAATCTTGATAGGATAACACAACTGCGCTTCCTCCTTCGCTTGGCGTCAAAGTATAGGTTAAAGTTGTAATTACCTCCTCCTCATTCTCTATGATTGGATCATCTGGATCATCACTACAAGACATAATTGAGATTAATGATATAAAAACTGATGTAAGTATTAAAGATTTTGTTTGAAAGATATTTTTCATGGTCATATATTTATTCATGTTAATTTGATTTGCTATCACATTATAATTTGCAAATATACTTAATATGCAACATTGTTGCAATAAAAAATTAGTTTAATGATTAAGAATTAAAAATCATTACTTATTTGATGCATTTAAACCTAATCTTACGAAAGCTTTTCAATCCTAAGTAAACTTTTTAAAAACATATTAGTACAGCTCTTAATTTATAAATTAAGAGCTTTTAAAGATCATTCTAATTACCCTTCTCATAACAAGGACACAATCACGAAATGAGTTTGATGGGATATTAGAAATGGTGATCAAAAAATTAAATCTGCTTTTACCTTCTAAAAAAAACATCTATCTTTAATCAGAATTTTATAAAAAAGCTATGGCCACCTCTACCCAATCTGTCAAGACCCCCTCCAAGTCCAAAAAAGAATCATCAAATTCCCGACAAACTAGAGCTGAAAACCAATCTGCTACCATCGTAGACAAACGTCCAGCCACATTGGCTCAAAATAATATTATAGCATCCATGGGCAGTGAATCTGGAGCACAAAGAACAGCCCAACTACAGGCCATTATGGGTGGCACTGCTCCCGTCCAAAGAGTCAAAGAAGACGAAACCCAAATAAAAGATACTTCCGTTGAAAATAATACAGGTCTGCCCGACCAACTCAAATCGGGTTTGGAGAATATTTCGGGCATCTCATTGAATGATGTACGGGTACATCCCAATTCAAGTCAGCCAGGCGAATTAAGTGCCCATGCCTTTGCACAAGGTGCCGATATCCATCTTGCACCCGGTCAAGAGAAGCACCTTCCCCACGAAGCATGGCACGTGGTTCAGCAAAAACAAGGACGCGTGCAACCAACCAAACAAATGGGAGACGGAGTCAATGTCAACGATCATCCGGGCCTAGAGCGCGAAGCCACACAGATGGGACAGAGAGCTTTGAACCATACCCCTCAAACCAATACGCCCAGTATCCAATCGGTCGCGGCACCTAAAACGACAGCGCAGTTAGTAACTGAAGATGAAATATCAAGAAGGACCGCTAGGCCCATGAATAAGCAAATGAGACAAACTGCTCGTAATCAGTTTAGTGTAAATGATGAAATCAAAGGATTTGATAAATCAAATCTTAAAAAACGTCCGAGTCCCCCAAAAGCAAAGCGGCGCAATGCCATGAAACCTCAAACTCCGAAAGTAACTGACAATTTGGCAAATGCGCTTGGTGGAGTTGCCGAAAAAGATAAACGCGGAGATGCTACTATGGGTGCTGTTAAACAAAAGGGAGATCCGTTAGGCGATGCTGCTTTGGTTTCTGCTGTAGTAAAGGGCCTTTATGGAGGAGCCCTGTCAGGAAACCAATATTTTGGTGGTCTCGACCCAAAGGGTGCAGGTGATGGAGGAGGTGTGATGAAAGGGCTTGCCGGAGCAGGAATTGTTAGCGGTGGTTTCCAAGCTGCATCTGGCCTCCAAAAAGCTTCAGCAGGTACTGCCAATACGATTGATAATTTTCAAAGAGGTGGTTTCCAAAAAAATGGAGAATTTGATTACGGCAAGGGGCGTAGAGCAGGTATTCAAGGTCTATTAAATGTCACCAATATAGGTGGAGGTGTTTCGTCAGCAGTAGCTGCTGCGGAAACTCTAGGTAAAACCAACACATTTAAGGAGCAAGGCGAAATTTTAGCCAGGACTGGTTTAGGTGGGGCTTCCGCAGCTTCTCAAGTTGCGGGAGGGTTTGGAATAGCTGGTGGCGCGTTTAACGCGGGACAAGGTTATATGAAATACAGCAAATCAAAACAAGCGCTAGATAAATTAAAAACCAAAAAAACGGGGGAAGATAACAAATTTGAGGATGAGGATTATCTTCGAATGCAAGAGATCATGCAAAGGAGGAATACAGACGCCAAATTCCAGATGGGCACGGGAGCGCTAGATACCGCAGCTGGTGCTGCTAATTTCGTTCCCGGTGTAGGAACAGCTATCGGTGGTGGTATTGCCCTTACATCAGCAGCAATTAAAGCGGGTCGTGCTGGATATAAAATGAAGGCACAGGATGGAAAAAATGCAGACTACGAAGCCTCTTTAAATAATGAACAACTTGTAAGTAGTGAAAAAGACAAGATTAACGCGAATAGGGATAAATTTGCACAGACAGATAAATTGAGTGGCTGGAATCCACTCAATTGGAAATCTAAGTTAGGAGCTAGATACGGACGAAGTGACTCTTGGGGATTTACCAAAGAGGAATATAAAACTAGTACTTCTGACGCAGTAACAAATAAAGCCATAGAAAGTGGAGCCAAAAAAAATGCTGACACAAAAACGAAAGGAAGTTGGTTAAGTAAAAAAACAGGTGGATGGCTTGGATCTAGTGGATCTGATAGTAAATATAAAAAAGAAGATGGTAAGCTCAAGAAAAAAAGAGGACGGTTAGCGGGACTTAAAAATGTCTTTACGGGTGAACATAAAGAGTCTAAAGAAGCCACCAATTCTAATTCATCTCCTGTCAATCCTATGATGCTTGCTCTGCAGCAGAGTATGCCTGGTGCTGGTGCAGTCGCATCAATTTGGGATGGTATGAAGGGGATTAGAAATAGATTCTCCGCTGGAAAAAATAGTCTTACAGAGGTAGGAGATGCCCAGGAGGAAGGCGCAAAAAAAATTAAAGAGACTGACCTTTGGAAACAATCACAAGTTGGTAAAGACGAAAGAGACAATAGACTTGTGGACAACATGATGGCCGATAAGGAAAAAAGAGAAATAATGTTGGGTGGAGATAGTGAAAAATGGGGTAATATGGATTCAGAGGAACAAAGGAAATATCTTTCAAAAAAGGTGAAATCTTAATTACTTTAAAAATCTAAAATGAATAATAGCTAAATGGAGATAATAGATTTTCAAAAATATTTAGAAAAATTAAATTATTCTTGCCACTTCAAACCTCAGTTAAATAATGGGAAAAATGATTTTAAAATCGATGTACTAAGTATTGATCTTGACCAACTCTTGCTGGATCAGTATGACTCCAACCCGTTCATAGAACTTTGTTTTGTTCCGGGTATGGAAGAGAAATTAAAGAAGACTCAATTATTGCAATATTTTGTAGGTTTACCCTTTAAAGGCTTTAGTATGATTACGGAAGCCATTATGCATGATATAAAAGACCTGTTGCTACATGTGAATTTCACTTTACACAGTGGCCATTTTGGGATGAACTTAGATGGGAATTATTTGTACTATAAACATTCTGAAATAATAGAGGATAAAAACGATAAGTCAGAATTTAACTCACTTGTCGACACCATAGAATTAATTAACTTTAATATTTATACTTTCGAACAAGCATTCTACGAAGTCACCTCCGAGCAAAAAACTTTGAAGGAGCTAATTGATGCGTAAATAGCAGTTATTATATATTTCAATTATCCTTTTTTCTTTCAAAAATTGTAAATGTTTTCTTAGCTTTAAAATTTAAGCTAACCCATTCCATATTTCTTTGAATTAAAGTGCTTACATAACATAGACCAAACTTACCAAATCTTTTAGGATTATTAGCTGGACATAAATCACCAAACTAATTCAATCTAAAAGCTCTGATGTTAACAATTTTTTTCACGGAATGTAGGACCCAAACTTTCAATAAGCTTGACGAAACTACTGTTTTTCTTAAAATAAAGTAACAAGACCCTATTAAATCACCAAATCAAAGCTGATAGAGATATAATTATTCAACCCAAGATTCCTAAACTTGATTTCTCTCTGAAAGTTTACAGGTTTTATTTTCGTTTTATTATAATTGTTACCTCTTTAAACTTAAAACTTGTAAACCAATGAAAAATCAAATCCTCCTTTTATTACTCGTCTTAACATTTAGCTGCACGGAGCAAGCTACAAAAACAAACACTACCCAAGCCGTTGAAGCTCCCAAAACCGTTGGTTTTATGGCGGGCAATGAATCTGTAAAATGGGCCTTAGGCTCGGATGAGGCTATAGACATTTGGGCCAAGTGGGTCGAGTACCACAACACCCAAGAAATAGATAAAATCATGGCATTAGCTGCAGATAATATCGAAGTAAGTGGCCCTGAAGGCGAGTACATTAAAGGAAAAGAAGCACTCAAAGGGTTTTTGGAGGGTTGGCTCGGTGCTGCTAACCCCAAGTTCAAACAACAATGGGCCACCGCCGTGACCGATCCCAACGGCAATGGGATGCAATGGATACACAATGCATATATGGTAGACATGACAATTGATGGTAAGCTAATTACCGAACGCCATTTTGCGGCCGTAGGTGTTAAAGAAAACTTGATTCAACAATTTTGGATCTATTCTGGAAAGCTTCCAGCATCCGAATAATTCTACTTTTAGATAACTTAAAAATCCAGTTATATACTGGATTTTTTTTGTTAGAAATTTTCATTTCACGGTTACCACTGTTGGAGAACAAATACTCTGTGTGAAATTCACAAATAACTGATTCACCTAATCACCCCTATTTTAACCTAAAAAGTTCATATTTTAACAGAAATTAACACTACCTTTGCCAAAACTAAAAAAAACAATTATGAAAAATTTATTGCTAATGCTCGCTATGTCAGTTGCGCTAATCTCGTGTCAGCCTCCAGCCGAAGTTGATGACCTAGCGTTATTCAAAGAAAATCTATCGATCGCTCAAAAGTTTCTGATGACTTTTACAGGAGATACAGATTTTGATTTGTATGCATCAATGATCCATGACAGTGTAACACATACTTCTCCCATGTACGGAGTAGGTGAAGGAGGTAAAGAACAATTGTTGGGTCAGGGTGAATTCTATATGAATGGATTCGAAAATGTGAGTTTTGAGGATGCTGTTTGGCTTCCAGGAGTTGATAATGAAACCCTCAAGGCTAACGGGGGCGTACGCGTTTATGGAACTTGGAAAGGTCAGTCTAAAGAAACAGGTAAATCTTTCGCCTTGAGCGCATACCATTGGATGGAGATCAAAGATGGTAAAATCTTTGCTACTGGCGATTTTTTCGATGCAACGGGCATGATGATGGCGGTTGCTGCTGAATAATAGCGGTTTAAATAAAAATTTTGATAAAGTCTTGCTTCCTGATGGAGGCGAGACTTTTTTTTAATATAAGATTTATACATTTATATAATAACGTTATAAACTAAAGTAAATCTTTGGATATTTTTGTTGCAAGAATCTCATACATTTAAGAAATGAAAAAATTATTCACTTTACTCCTTTTTTTTGCTTCTTGGTCCTGTTTAGGCCAAGACATAGACTACTACGGGCCTAAATCCTTTGGAGAAATTCTCGCTGTAAGCTTTGAGAAAGCTTGGACCCCTAGCGCCCTTTCTTCTATTAAAAACAGAAAGTACATGATCCTATTGGATGCCGCCAAAGCCAATGCGGTCACCTTCAGCAGTGATGCTGATATTTCGACTTTATCGATGACGCCTATCGCCAATCTGTACGTTTCTGGAGCTACTTATGGATCTATGCTCCGTAGTATCTTCCAGATGGTAGATCTCAACGCCCCTTTGGATAATTCTGCAAACGCCTTAAGTGGGACCTATCGACTGAATTCATTTATCCACAGCTATTATGCCATGGATGCCAATGACAATAATACTGCTATTTTGAGTGATCGAGGGACTTACTATCTTGCTACTGCAGATAATACCGGATATTTAGGAATTACTTTTAGTACCAATGCCAGCGCAGCCACGATTACCGCAAGTAGTAAATATGAATATAATGCCAGCTCGGCTAGTTTTACTGAGGTCACCACATGGACTGATAAATATTTAAAAATCAATGGTACCTCTCTAGAGTGGACCAGTACATTGGCGGATGCTTCTCCTTTCTTTTTGGCAGATCCCAATGATTTGATTGATCTAGAAATTGAAGCTGGTTCTGATTTTAACCCTGCATCTACCTCCTATCAGCCCAATGCCTGGGCTGCTTTTCCGGAGAGTATCAATCCTACCTCAACGGGGTTTTCAGACTTAAGTAAGGACCTTGATGATGCTTATCATGCGCAGTTAGATGCTACTACTGTGGCGGCCACCGCAGCTTCTAGCATGCTCGACGCGATAGAAATAACGTTAACCAATACCGGAGCAGAACTGAGGTATCCAAAAGCATTTTATTTGGCATTACGTGAAAATATGCTCTCACATACCATTGCTTCCACAGATGTATATGGTGCAACCTTAGGCGACCGCACCAATAAATACGTATATTTTACCAATGCTACAGATGACAATGGAGTACCCCACCCTTTTTTAGTAACTGCGAGCTTCGCTGCTTCCACCCGACCCAATCAATTGATTGATGTCAGCAGACCTCCCGGAGACGGTGAAGGTGGAGGATATGAAGAGCAATCCGTAACCCGAACGACCAAGGGGGCTTCTTATTTGATGAAAGTACCTCTAAAAAATTATGGATTAACAGATGCGCTGTCTGATAATGATTTGAGTGCCTATGGAGATTTGGGAGAAGATGCTGGTGCAACTATCCAGACCGTGTATAATTATGCCAGTCTAAGCTCAAATGGTGTAGCTGTGGATGGCGTTCCTATTTACCCTTCTTTAAACAATACCTTGCTCCATGCTTCAAATGCAGCAGAAATCACTCATGGCGGTATTCATGTAGGCCGAGGATTGGAATTGCATTACCATGCTGACGGTCATTCTTACAGTAAAAATGGAATCAACCTATATAACCTCGCCGATTATGAAGGACGCAACCATCCACCTCTAATCGGTATGGCCTATGACGGAGTAGCCTTGTTTGGAAGATATGAAGAAAATTATGAAGCTATGGAGGGATACAGTATCGTGTTGGATGAATACGGAGGACATGATCATGGTGATAATTTTGGCTTCCATTATCATGCACATACCCAAGAGGTAAGCAGCACAGGCAATAATGCTGTTACTTTTGATCAAAGATTTTTATTGGTCGGATCATGGAAAGGGAAGGTTAATAATATTCCTGGGTTATTGGAAGTGAAGACTGGTCAATTAAAAACTGATGCAATAGCCAGATATGCCGGCGCATCATACGATGAAGTCACAACAAATAATTCAGCCCCAACCATCTCAGCGGCTACTTTTTCAGTAGCCAATAAAGCGGCAGACGGCACATTGGTAGGAACGATTACAGCCAGTGATTTGGATGGTGATGCACTTACCTACACCATTAAAAGTGGCAATACCGGAGATGCCTTCGAATTAGGAAGTATAGATGGCAAATTGACTGTGGCCAAAAGTGGTGAAGTAGATTACACAATTACCCCCCTGTTCACATTAAGTATTGAGGTTTCCGATGGTGCATTGACCGCTACTGCAGACATTACAATAAATGTTACACCAGAAGATGACACTACATTGGGTATAAATAAAAAGAATAACCTCTTTTATCCAAATCCAGCAACAGATCAAATTCAGATCAACATCAATAATTTTGATAAAGCGGTGATATTCGAGCTCTCTGGGAAAAGAGTAATGTTATCCAAAAAGACCAAAATAGATATCAGTAAATTAGATAAAGGGATTTATTTAATAAAAATTCAAGATCAATCAGGCCAAATTTACAAGGCCAAAATAATTAAGGAATAAGAAAACTATAAATTTGAGGGGGTACGTACAGTAATCAGTATATTCCTCTCAAATTTATTGATTTTCTGCCTTGGATAATCTCTTATACTTCATCTCATTTGATAAAATAAAACCTCAACAAACTCTGTGGAGAATTAAGGACCATTCGTCTACTAATGAAAAAGAATTCATTCGAAATTAATGAGAACGGCCAAAAAAATCAATGCACCAGGCTATTTCACAGAGCTTCAAATAACCAAATCGAACCCACCCGCACATCTTTAAAGAAGATCAATAACAGAACTTGGAGATCATAAGGTCCTTAAAATTGAAAAAATGCCTATATTGATCTATGAAATTTTTAAAGTTTTTGTTATTGACTCAGTCTAACCTTTTCTCATCCCTTATTATAGGAAGTCTGGTATTCACTTTGGGGTGCCATCAAACCAGCCTACCCAAAAAAAAATCCCGTTCTATCGAAGAGGTCTTTCAATCTTACCATACTTTCAAACAGCAGATCAATCCCATTGAAGCTACTAAGGCAGGTGAAAAAAGCTATAATAATAAAATTGCCAATTATATTTCATCTGATTACCAGGATTATCTAAAAGGACAATACGACCTGTACTTAGATACTTTAGGTACTTTTGACGCTACCTCCGTAACTTCCAGTCAATGGCTCAGCATACAGACCATGCAATGGGATTGTACCATCAAAAGAGCCGGCCTTTTGCAACCTCTTGTCACCATGGCCTCTCCCATGTACAACCTGCCTAGCTTCGAGTTAATGCCCCTAATACAAGTTCAATCCCTACACTTATATGTCGCCCAATTAGCGACCGGCAACAGTGTACATCCTTTCGAAACCATTGAAGATTATGATCAATGGATACAACGTACGACGGATTACCTCACTTTTTTAGATACCTGTATCATCAAAATGAAATTGGGTATAAGCCAAGGCATCGTTTTGCCAAAATCTCTGGTTCAAAAAGTGCTTCCTCAATTGGATCCTTTCATCACAGAATCTATTGAAAGTCATTTGTTCTATACCCCCATTAAAAATATGCCCACCTATTTCAGTTCAGCAGAAAGCGATCGATTGGCCACGACATATCGTAACATGATCAATGAACAGCTTAAACCCAAATACCTAGAACTTAGAGCTTTCTTAAAAAATGAATACTTACCTAAATCTAGAAAGACCTCGGGTCTGGGAGGTCTTCCCGGTGGGTTAGAGACCTATCAATATCTGGTTCGTCTTCATACGACAACCGATCTCACCTTTGATGAAATTCATAACATAGGGCTCACAGAAGTTGATCGCATTTTGTCCGAAATGGAGTATGCTAAAAAAAGTATGGGTTTTAATGGAGACATCAAAGACTTTTTTGAATCTATCAGAAATAGTCCAGAACAAATGCCCTTCACCCAACCAGAGCAAGTGATTGACCATTTTGATGAGATTAAATGGCGGGTAGCAGATTCCTTAAGTGCTCTTTTTAACTTGAAACCCAAAGCAACGTTTGAGGTACGGCGTACAGAGGCTTTTAGAGAGGCTTCTGCCAGTGCAGAATACGTCCCTGGATCAAAAGATACTTCGCGCTCCGGTATCTTCTATGTGCCTATTCCTGACGTCTCGCGCTACAATAAATATGCCGATGAAGCCTTATTTCTACATGAAGCCATTCCCGGTCACCATTTCCAGCTCTCGCTTCAACAAGAAAATAAACAGTTGCCTGCGTTTCTTCATCCTGAAAGTCTTGGAGTTTTCGTTGAAGGCTGGGCACTTTATGCCGAATCCTTGGGCCATGAACTCGGACTTTACCAAGATCCCATTCAATATTTTGGGATGCTCAGTATGGAAATGCACCGAGCCATCCGGTTGGTAGTAGATACCGGTATTCATGGAAAAGGATGGACCCGAGCACAAGCCATTCAGTATTCCCTCGATCATGAAGCGGAATCTGAAGCCTCCATCGTTTCCGAAATTGAGCGCTATATGGCCACCCCAGGACAAGCCCTCTCTTATAAAATAGGTCAACTCAAGATTCAAGAATTGAGATCCAGGGCGACACGAAAATTAGGCGATAAATTTGATATTAAAGCATTTCATGATCAAGTGCTCAATACCGGGAGTCTTCCTTTGATTGTGCTTGAAAAGAAAATCAATAACTGGATCAACACTCAAGAAATATAATAAAAAATTAGGTGCTACTCGAAATGATGATGAAATAGATTCCCTTATGTTTTACTAATTAATAATGATAGATATGAAATATTTAAGTTCCTTTCTCTGCTTTTTTTTGTTAATAACAACCCGTTGTAATACGCCCGATTCCTATTTTGAAGATGCATTATGCATTGATAATATATCCATAATTGACCTCAAATTAGGCCTAATAGAACAGCAAACCGTCATCATCAAAGAAGGTAAAATTCTCCAGATCCTCCCTACTGATCAAATAAATCTGTCATCCAAGAATACCATCATAGATGGTACAGGTAAATTTTTAATGCCTGGTTTATGGGATGCTCATGTACATTTTGCCTATATAGAAGAGATGGCCCCCAATATGTTTGATCTTTTTTTGGCTTATGGAATTACCAGTGTGAGAGATACAGGAGGTGAAATCAATTTTACAAGTGCATGGAAAAGGAAATCACTTCAAAATCCTACCTCCAGCCCACGCGTAATGATCGCAGGTCCACTGCTCGACGGTATGCCCAATGTATACGATGGAAGTGATCACGAACACCCACCTTTATCAGTAGGTTTAGCTACGGTTTCCGATGTCCGTAATAAAGTAAATGAGTTAGATAGTATAGGTGTAGATCTACTCAAGGCCTATGAAATGCTCACACCCGACCAGTTTAAGGAGATTATGCGATTAGCGAAAGAAAAAGGATTAAATGTAACCGGTCATGTACCGTTGAGTATGGATGTTATTTCAGCTTCCAATGCGGGGCTGAACAGTATGGAACATATGAGAAATCTCGAACTCTCATGTGCCGCTAACTCAGGTGAATTATTAGCACAACGTCAAAAGATTCTAGCGCTGGGGAAAAAGGATATTGGCGGCGTTCTCCGCTCCAAAATACATGCCTTACAAAGACCCTTAGCCATTGCAAATTATGACCCTCAAAGGGCACGAGAAGTACTCGATGTTTTGGCTAAAAATGATACCTGGCAAATACCTACCTTAGCCTTAGCTACTGGATTCACTGAAAGACCTTTTGCACATCCCGAATGGCAAGAAACTTTTAAATATTTACCCGAAGCCATTGAACTCAGTTGGAAAAAAGAAATTGATCAGCTGCTGACTACTGCACCTACTTCTTTCAATGAAACCTACACCCAATGGTTTACCAACATGGTGGGCCAAGTACACCGCAACGGTATTGAAATAATGGCTGGAACAGACTGCCCTATTTTTTACCTCACTCCAGGTAGAAGTCTGCATGAAGAATTAGAGGTATTGGTGAAGGCTGGTCTATCTCCATTGGAGGCGCTACAAACCGCTACCACCAATCCAGCTAAGTACTTCCATCTTGAAAATGAGTTGGGTGCAGTGAAAGAAACCATGTGGGCGGACCTTCTGATTTTAGACGCCAATCCATTAATCAACATTAAAAATACGCAAAAGATTGATGCTGTAATTAAGCAAGGACATTATATGGGTCGTTCCGATTTAGATGAGATGCTCAAGAAGCTCGCCACACGATAAATATAAAAATCCGGAGGTAAGGTTCTTTTTTAATTCTTTGAGTTCTTCCTTAAATCTGGATTATATATCAGAGCCAGCTGTAAATATTTTTTACCATAAGCATTGACTCTTTGATAGAGCATACCAACCTGTACAGCCAACTCTGGTTTAAATTGATATCCCAATGCTCCATATAATCTGTTTCTATCAAAAAATGTTTGCTCGGTATTAACAAAAATTTCATCATAGATCCCTAAAAATACCGTCCCTGGCTCCATCACTTTCCGATTGAGTGGCACCGTCAACATCAATCGATAACGCAAACGATTTTTATAATCACCACTAACCCACCTCTGCTCCACGCGGTAGCGATGTTCAAACTTAACACGGCCTACTACATTGGTTAAAATAAACTGCTGCCATACACGGTGTTCTTTGGACAAAGGCGTACTAGAATCTGCTTCATCGTAAGAAGTCACATAACCGTATCCTGCCGTCACTAAAGCATGAGGAGCCAAATGGTAATTCAACCCTCCCCGTAACAAGAGCTGTTCGATATTGACTGGTGCGAGCGTATGATTACGGTATTGAACTTCTGTATGAAGACTCCAACGTTCCTTTATCTTATTTTGCCCAAAATACATCAGCCAATTTCCTATTTCATCTGACTGAGAAAAAGCCGAAGAGATAGTAAAAAAAAGCAGTATTAGAAGCTTAATCTTTGGACCAATACGCATAGAAATTATATAAATGACACAACTCCAGTATGCACATCGTACATAGCTCCCACAATATCTATTTCTCCATTTTCGTAGAGTTCATTCAGCACTGGACTGTCACTTTTGATTTTAGCTACAGTAAGGGCTACATTTCTATCAGCAACCTCCTGTACATAAGCAGCATTCTTTGAACTTTTATCTTCATAGTGTCCCGTGACCGTATCCATAGCCGGCTGAATATTAGAAAGCATTTGGGTTAAGTTACCGAGTTCTACATGATCACAAGCTCCCTTTACCGCTCCACAGCTGCTATGTCCCATAACTACAATTGCCTTAGAACCTGCCGCTTTACAAGCAAATTCTAAGCTGCCTAGTATATCCGTATTCACAAAGTTTCCCGCTACGCGCGCATTAAATATGTCGCCCACTCCTTGATCAAAAACATATTCTGCCGGTACCCTCGAATCAATACAGCCCAAAACTGCAGCAAAGGGGTATTGACCAGTTCCTGTTTGTGCCACTTGCGTTGAAATATCTCTTTGAATGGTCTGATTGGCTACAAAACGCTGATTACCTTTTTTCAATAATTCAATAGCCATTTCTGGAGTAATGGAGGCCTGACTTTCTGCCGTCTGTACAACCGTATTATCAATATTATTAATCATAATCTTCTATTTAAATTTCTTTAGTTTCAATTATTGTGTTCTGCTTTTTTATAGTCTCAAATAAATTATTTTGTGCATTTTTATTTTTTTCCTGAACCAAACCTGTCCAATTCACAGTAATATCCCTGTTTTCGGCAGTTAATTCAAAATTTGAAATGATCTCTATCACATCAGGATGAATACTTACTGTTTTACTGGCATCAATGATCACATTGCTACCGTCCGGCAATTCTGTTAAGGCCTTTGAAATCCCTGCTTTATTCAGAAAAGTAACAGATTCAGACAGTTGAATTTTAATGGGCTCACCGGGCACATACGCATCAACATCGAAAAAGTAAGCCGCTTTGTAATTATTCCATAAAATATGAAATATCGCCAATACGAGTCCAATAGATATGCCTGTCAATAAGTCGGTAAAAACAATCCCCAAAATGGTCACAACGAAGGGGATAAATTCCGCTCGACCCATGTTATATACTTGTTTGATTACATTGAAACTGGCCAACTTATAACCCACTACCAATAGAATGGCTGCAAGGCTCGCTAAAGGGATCAAATTGATTATCCCCGGTAATAATACCACACATATCAACATCAAAACTCCATGAAAAAACGAAGATGCTTTGGTTCTACCTCCCGATTGAATATTGGTAGAACTTCTCACAATGACTTGCGTCAAAGGAAGCCCCCCAATGAATCCAGCTACCACATTACCGATTCCTTGGGCCACCAACTCCTTATTAGGGGGAGCCACACGTTTGTAAGGGTCTAATTTATCAGTCGCTTCAAGACATAATAAGGTCTCAAGACTGGCGACTACAGCGATGGTTACTCCCAAAATATAAATCCGCGGATTTCCCAACTGCGTGAAATCAGGGGATGCAAATTGTCCTAGAAACTCACCAAAAGAATTAGCAACTGGGATATCTACTACCTGAGTGACTAGTAAATTCAAATCGGGCCAATTTCGAAACAATAAGTTCAACCCAATACCCAAACTTACTACTACGAGAGGACCTTGGATCAGTTTGAAGAAAGTATATTTTTTCACAAAAGCTTGTTCCCATGTGATCAGTACCAAAAGTGATAAAATAGAGATAATGACGGACCCGCACTGAAAAAATCCCAGATTACGGTCAACTCACTCAACGTATTGTGACCATCTTTTTGAAAAAATCCTAAATCTCCTTCCGGATCTGCATCATAGCCAAATGCATGAGGGATTTGCTTTAAAAAAATTACAATACCAATACCTGAGAGCATTCCCTTGATCACAGAGGATGGAAAAAAATAAGCAATGATACCCGCTTTTAATAGGCCTAATATTATCTGAACGATTCCCGCTACAATAACAGCCAGTAAAAAAGACTCAAAAGATCCTAACTCTTCAATAGCTGCAAATACAATAACTGCTAATCCAGCTGCAGGACCACTTACCCCTAACGCAGATCCACTGATGAGAGCGACAATCACACCTCCAATAATTCCCGCTACAAGTCCGGAGAATAAGGGTGCCCCGGAAGCCAAAGAAATACCTAGGCAAAGAGGGATGGCCACTAAAGTCACAACAATACCCGCCGGGAAGTCATATTTCAGGTTTTGGAAAAATCCTTTATTATTCAATTTTTGCATATGATTATTTTTGTATTAATTATTAATATTTAAAGTTATAAATGATAAAAGCGCACTTTTTAAATCTCTACTGCTTGGCCAAGATCAAAAAAAAGTCTGCTTTAAGGTAAACTACCAGCTACTTCGGTGGTGGTATCAATATATCAACCAAAGGATTTTGGTAGCGATATTCAAAAATATGTGTAGTGTATCTCAAAGAACGTATTGTCAAGTCTTTGATTTTAATGAATGTACTCAAAACGGGTATTTTATGAGTACCCTCCTCTTGAGATTCTTCCATATCCTTCTCTCCTTGCTCATAGAGATCTATATGAATGTTTCTTGCCTTGTTCAAATCAACCGCCTTGAAAAAAATCAAAAGACCAAACATGCAACAAGCCAATCTCATAAAAAAAAATTTATTTTGAATCAACCCAATCATAGCTAATTATTTGATTGGCCATTTGGCACCGATGGCTTTAAATGTTACCTCCTTACTGAATTCGATAATAGCATCTTCTCCATTGACTGCATCGGTAAGACGTGGCAAATGTTGTGCAAAAAATCTTTGATGATGTGCCCCTTCAATAAGGGTAGATATCAGCATGTGGGGATATTTATAGGTTGGATTAATTTCTAAGATGATGTCGCTCACCCTTCCTACCAATTGCTTATAACCCGCAAAAAAACCTTCTTTATTATTCTGATCCACTTCTTTGGTCATGTAAGATTTCGAGGACTCAGCAATGACTATTTTATTGAGTTTATATTCATTAATATGCTCAAAACTCCCGTCCAATTCGATATTTTCAGTGAGTAATTTGATCGCTTTTTCTAAGCGTTCTTCAGGAGCAGGGATATTGGCCAAACCGAAGGCTATTCGATATTCCATCCAGCTCCAATACCATGAAGTCAAATACAGCAATAGCTTATACTTGCTTTCAAAATATCGATAAATCGAAGCTTCATTGGAATGTATTTCTAATCCTAATTTTCTAAAAGTGAAAGCTTCAAATCCTACTTCATCGATCAAATTAATACTAGACTCAACAATCTTACGCCCCAAAGCACTGGATTCTGGGTTCTTTATGTAAACCCTATTATTGACTTGGAGACTGAAAGAAGTAAATAAATCTTGCATTTAGTTATTTTAATTAGCAAATATAATAGTAATACTATCATAAATGAAAATGAATGATTAAATTTTGCCAAGAAAAATTAAAAATGTTCAAATACAATCAGGGCTTCATTAAACTCCTTAATGAAGCCCTGCCTTATTCAAGGATGATCAAAATCTGGAAATTAGAATACTTCAAGTCTCAAATCATTGCTCCATTGCAACCAATTGGCTAACCGAGATCTGTTTTTAAATACATTTCACTAGGAATAAATTTCACTTTTTAGCCTTATTCTGAAACCCTGAGAATAAAACGTAAGGTAACGCCTATAATTTCAATTTGAATATCACAAAATATCCTTTTCATAAATTTTTAGTCAAAATATTTTAGCACTTCACAAAAAAATCATGAATCTATTCTTTCGATTGAGTACCCTTCTTGACGCTCGATAAATAAGACTCGGTTTTTTTGGAAATTTTTATTCAACAAATCAAAAAACACTGCAATTTTGTAGCTTATGATTCAATCAAAATTTTATTTGATCTTATGTTATGTAGGATTAATCATTATCCTCGGTGTACATTGTAGCCAAAAAAAATCTCCAATCTCGTTCGTAACCGCATCCCAAATTTTAGGAAATAAGGCCTATCCTGCGATTTCTTATGGTGGTTATCGCCATGACACAAGAGCCATTGCCCCCACAATAGACGAAATAAAAGAAGACATGCGGCTTCTTGAAGCAGTGGGAATAAAATTGATTAGAACATACAATACCCAATTGTTTGAGGAAACCTCTCGCTTACTTGAGGCCATCAGTCTGATGAAAAAAGAAGATCCTACTTTTGAAATGTACGTAATGCTAGGTGCTTGGATCGAATGTAAAGGTGCCTGGACCACTGAGATCAACCACCGTGAGGGCAATCTCATTCAAAATACCCAAGAGATCGCAAAGGCCGTCGAATGGGCTAAAAAATACCCTAATATCATCAAAATGATCGCTGTGGGCAATGAATCTATGGTCCATTGGGCATCCCAGTACTATGTGACTCCAAACATCGTACTAAAATGGGTAAACTATTTACAAAATCTCAAGGAAACAGGAAGATTACCAGAGCAGTTATGGATTACAAGTTCGGATAATTTTGAATCATGGGGAGGGGGTAATGAAAGTTATCATACCCCCGATTTAGAAAAACTTATTGAGGCGGTAGATTTTATTTCTTTACATACCTATCCCTTTCATGACACGCATTACAATCCTAGTTTTTGGATCACTCCCAAAGATGGACAAACATTATCTCCACAAGAACAGATAGATGCGGCTATGCTGAGCGCTAAAAATTATGCCCAAACACAATATGAGCAAACCAGCAATTATATTGAACGTTTAAATCCCAATAAAAGCATTCACATAGGAGAAACGGGTTGGGCTACTACTGCTGCTGTTAATTACGGATCAAATGGTTCAAAAGCCGCTGATGAATACAAGCAAAAGAAGTATTTTGAGTTAATCAACGAATGGACTCAGGAATTGGGCATTACCTGCTTCTTTTTTGAGGCCTTTGATGAGGTGTGGAAAGACCGAGCAAATCCAACAGGATCAGAAAATCATTTTGGATTGTTTACTCTAGAGGGTCACGCTAAGTACGTCTTGTGGGAGACAGTAGATGCTGGTAATTATGCCGGACTTACTCGAAATGGAAACCCAATCAAGAAAAGTCATCAGGGTAATGTTAAAGCGATGATGCATGGAGTACTTCCACCCCCGACCCAAGAAGACGTGGGCATTTACGAAATTACAAAAATAAACCCGACTCGAAAGCTAGGCGAAAAGGTAACCGAGCAAGCATACATTATTAGCCATAATGCTCTTAATCAACCATCAGGCCATCCCAGCGCCCCTCTAAAATTAAATGTTTGGGAAGGTACCTGCCAATTAAAAATATCAGAAAAGGGCGTCATTATCCTGCAGTCAGGCACAGGCGCTTGGTGGGGTGCCGGCATTGAAATTCAAGGAAATGGCCAGGGAGAAAATTTATCACTTTTCGAAAATGGAAAGCTTCATTTTGACATCAAAGGAACTTCTAAATCCTCCTTTAATTTAGGATTTCAAACGGGTTATCATACAGAAGAGACATTAATCAATAATTATGTTTCATTTGGATTTGATAGGCCGTATTCACTCAATGAGGATTGGCAGCAGATGATCTTTAACATCAAAGACCTCAACTTACAAGGAAATCTCGAAAATGTAACGGCCCCTATTTATATCATGGGTACTGATCAATTTGATGGTGGCTTTATTTATTTAAAAAACATTTTCTTTACAAGAAATTGATAAGAAGCATTATTACTTCACAGCTTTCACCTGTAAACAATCTCATTTACCTTCAACAAAATATTTGACCCACTTAAATAAAAATTAATACCACAAAAAGCTAAGAAAAGACTACCTTAAAGGTTAAATCTCGTTAGGGTCAAAAAGTCATGAAAAAACTGCATTTATACTTAATCACTATTTTGATAGTTGCATCGGTAGCCGCCCAAAAGAAAAATTCCTCAATCGAAGCGCTCAAAAAAGAAGTAAGAAAAAACGTACTGGCTAAGTCGAAAATGGCCCAAGTCATGGTGGATAAGGTATTTAGTTTTTCAGAATTAGGCTTTCAAGAAATTGAAACTTCAAAATACCTCACAGAAATTCTTAAAAATAATGGCTTCGAAATTGAATATGGTATCTCAGGAGTGCCAACTGCCTGGTGGGCAAAATGGGGTTCCGGTAAGCCTGTAATTGCTATAGGAAGTGATCTTGATTGTATTCCCAAAGCTTCACAAAAACCTGGAGTGGCTTATCATGATCCTATCGTAAAAGGAGCTCCCGGTCACGGGGAGGGCCATAATTCAGGCACACCCCTCAATATCGTAGCAGTTCTTGCCGTTAAAGAAATTATGGAGCGTGAAAATATACAAGGTACTCTCATCATTTGGCCAGGGGTTGCTGAAGAACAACTCGGTACCAAGGCCTACTATACCAGAGATGGATATTTTGATGAGATTGATCTATGTGTTTTTACGCATGTAAGCAACAACTTAGGCGTCTCTTATGGCCCCGCTTCGGGTACGGGTATGATCTCCGTCGAATATACATTTTCGGGTGAATCTGCCCACTCTGCGGGAGCACCATGGCGTGCTAAGAGCGCCGCTGATGCCGTTGAACTTATGAATATTGGCTGGCAGTACAATCGTGAGCACTTGCATCCTTTAGGCAGATCTCATGCCGTTATCACAGATGGGGGAGATCAACCCAATGTTGTTCCCTCTAAGGCTTCTATTTGGTATTATTTTAGAGAAATTACGTATCCGAAAATCATGCAAATGTATGAACGTGCCAATGAAATTGCTGCCGGTGCGGCCCTGATGACTCAAACTACTTTATCTAGTAAAATCCTGGGCTCCGCCTGGCCCAGACATTTTAATAAGGTCATCGCTGAAACAATGTATAAAAATATTTTGCAAGTTGGATTACCTGAATGGAGCGATAACGACCAGAATTTGGCCAAAGCGGTACAAAAACAAGTAAACGCTCCTAGTGAATTTGATGGACTTGCCGTTGCATTAAATCCCATTGGACTGCCTATCAAGGAACCCAAAAGTGGTGGATCAGACGATATCGGGGACATCTCTTGGAAAGTGCCTACGGTTACCTTAAGATACCCATCAAATATACCAGGTCTTCAAGGTCATCATTGGTCTAATGCCATTGCCATGGCTACACCCATTGCCCATAAAGGAGTCATCTCAGGAGCACAAGTAGAAGCCATGACCTTACTTGATTTCCTTTTGAAACCAGAACTCGTTTCGCAAGCTTGGAAATATTTTGATGAAGAGCAAGCCTCCAAGCAAAAATACATTCCTATGGTTGGCGTAGAAGATGAGCCTGCCGTACACCTAAATACCATGATTATGGAAAACTTTGCACCCAAGCTGAAGCCTTTTTATTACGATGAAACCAAATATGACTCTTACATGGAGCAACTTGGGATAACGTATCCCACCTTAAAAAAAGAATAATTAGTTTTTTGAAAGTCTCTTCTCAATCGCTGATGGTCTCCGGATCTCAAATTATTTATCCATCCATTTTAATGTTAATATGATCAAAGATCTGTATCGTAGAAAATTTCTAGAAAAATTAACTTGGGCATGCGCAGGGAGCTTTCTGGGTCCGCTTACTCTCCATGAGGCCAAGGGAAAGAATAAAAACCCGACCAGCCTCATTATTGATGCGGATACAGCCAATGAGGTGGATGATGCTTTCGCTATTGCAAGGGCTTTGGTGGAACCGGGATTCGATATCAAAGGGCTTTGCTCAGCTCAATGGCATACCCAAGCAAATGCCCCCAATGATTCAGTAGGTCGCAGTCAGCAAATGAACGAAGACCTCTTAGCACTGATGGGAAAATCAGCTATCACACATCCTATGGGATCCAATATCCCCATGGTCAGTCAGTTCCACGCTCAACCCTCTCCTGCAGCCCACCTCATTATTGAAGAAGCTCATAAAATGCCTAAAGGTGAAAAATTAACCGTACTCACCTTGGGGCCCGCCACCAATACTGCTTCGGCACTCCTCTTAGATCCCAGCATTCGACCTAAATTGAGGTGTTGCTATCTAGGACTTTGGTACAACATAGAGGATCAAACATGGAGTAAAAGAGAATTTAATACAGACAATGATCCAAATGCTTTAAATGTATTGTTAAATACTCAAAATTTAGAGCTTGAGATCATGACAGCCACCACTTCCAAAGCCCTCGTTTTTGATAAAAAACAATTGGATCGATACTTTAAAGGTAAGGGGGGCATTTTTGATTATCTGGTTACCTTATGGGAAAATTATGATCGTTTTTGGCAAGAAACAGATCCTGAGAAAAAACATTGGACGATGTGGGACGTGGCTGCAATTCAAGCATTGGCCAAACCTCACTTGTGTCAAAAGAAAAAGGTAATTACCCCTCATGATAATTTCAAACGTGAGATAATCATCTATTCTCAAATAAATGAAAAAGCTATGGAAGCTGATTTTTGGTCCTCTTTTGGGGTATGACATCAGACCTGAAAAGATTATATAGATTTAAAATAAACCTTCAAAAAGGCATCAAATAACTGAGTATAATATTGAAAAGAAAGCATTTATTTATAGGTCTAATTTTGAGCGTGAGCTTGGTCTTATTGGGTGTTATTATGAGCATTACTCCAGACCTTCCAGAAGCATATATTGAAAAAAAATATACAAATAATAACTCAAAATTCATATGGATAGATGACTTAAAGGTGCATTATCGAGACGAAGGTCAAGGTATGCCCATCGTACTCATTCATGGTACCAGTTCCTCTTTACATACCTGGGAGAACTGGACCAAAGTATTGACCCAAACTCATCGAGTTATCAGAATGGATTTACCAGCTTTCGGATTGACCGGTCCAAATGCCAATCATGATTACAGTATGGAATACTATGCACGTTTTCTTGATCAATTTCTCACCAAATTAGCTATTGATAGCCTTTATTTAGCTGGCAATTCACTAGGAGGACAGATCGCTTGGTATTACACCTCTGATCACCTGGACAAAATAAAAAAATTAGTACTTATTGATCCTGCTGGTTTTTATGATGCAGAAAAAATCCCTATCGTTTTTAAGCTGGCCAGAACACCCCTCATCAATCAGTTAGTAGGAAAAATTACACCCAAATACTTTATTGAAAAAAATCTAAAAGAGGTCTATTTTGATACAGAGAAAATCACGGACTCCCTGATTGAAAGATACCATGATCTTACCCTAAGAGTGGGTAATAGAGCGGCATTCATCGCCAAAGCGAATCAACCCATGATCGATCATACTGCGCGTCTAAAACTAATCACGACACCCACCTTAATTCTTTGGGGGCGAAATGATCATTGGATCTCTGTCGCTCACGCTATACGATTTTCAAGGGAACTCCCCCATGCAAAAGTAGAAATTATGGAGAAAACAGGACACGTTCCCATGGAAGAGCGTCCCTTTGAAAGTGTTGCCCACACCCTACAATTTTTAAATACACAATAGAATCACCTAAAAAACCCCTTTCTTATCTTCCCTCCATTAAATAAAGTTAAATGTTTGCATTCTGCAAATTATTTTCGAGCTTACCGCCTTTTCTCATCACCGCTTAAAAAATCTTAAATGGAAATAGGAGTAGATAGTTTTGCCGCAGCCACTTTGGATCAAGGAAGTTTAATTCCAAAAAATGCAGCCTTGGCCATAGAAGAACTTTTAGATCGCATTAAATTTGCTGACCAAGTTGGATTGGATGTCTTTGGTATTGGTGAACATTACCGTCAAGAGTTTCTTGATTCTGCTCCTGCCCTATTGCTTGCGGCAGCGGCAGCACAAACAAAAAGCATCAAACTGACCAGTGCTGTCACCGTATTAAGTGCTGCGGATCCTGTTCGCGTCTTTCAAAATTTCGCGACACTTGACCTTATTTCTGGTGGAAGAGCGGAAATGGTGGTTGGAAGAGGTTCTTTTACCGAATCCTTTGCTTTATTCGGCTTGAATTTATCTGATTATGATGCGTTATTTAGTGAAAAAATGGGCTTGTTACTTCAGCTACGGGATCACGAAAGTATCACATGGGAGGGCAAATTTCGGCCCTCTTTACAAAATCAATCTATTTATCCTCGCCCTTTACAACCGAAACTTCCGATTTGGCTGGGCGTTGGGGGTACTCCTGCCTCATTTGTACGCGCCGGAACCTTGGGACTGCCGCTCATGATTGCCATCATCGGTGGTGAAACTCATCGATTTCGACCTCTGGTGGACCTCTATCGAGAGGCGGGTGAAAAGGCAGGACATCCCCCAGCTACATTGAAAGTCGGTCTTCATTCTTTGGGCTACGTTGGTAAAGATAGTCTTGCCACTCAAAATCGCTATTATCCCGGCTATGCGGAAACCTTCACCCGAATAGGAAAGGAGCGTGGATGGCCTCCCGTGACCAGAAGTCATTTTGATCAGCAAATTGGCTCCAAAGGTGCCTTAGTTATTGGAAGTCCTGAAGAGGTATCCGAAAAAATATTAAGACATAGCGAGAGTTTGGGAGGCATCTCTAGATTTAGTTTTCAAATGGATAATGCAGGTTTGTCTCATCAAGAACTTAAAGATGCGATCGAATTAATTGGGGAAGAAGTAGGGCCAATGGTAAATGCATAATGTTATTTTACCTATGCTCTATAAAATATGCAGCGATTCATTTAGGGCCCATCATAACTCTCTGCTCTTTACCCCCTCTTTTAGTTCGATCAATCAAATCATTAATAGATACATTCTTTGGATTACTTTTTGCTTTGCTGTGCTCCTAAACCAGAAGGATCAGCCCAGATCATAACCGATCGACCAGACCAAACTGAGAGTTTTTCAGCCCTTGAGAAGGGTGCTTTGCAAATTGAAGCTGAGTTTCAAATTGGGTTTGAAGGAGATCATTCCAATGCTATTGAACAATCACTGGTACCTACCACCCTATTTATGCAGGGGATCAGTGAACGATTTGAATTGAAGATACTCAGTCAAATTGAACAAATTAGGTTTCAAGAAAATATCAAAAGGTATCAGTGATTTAGAAATATGAACTAAAATTCAGTTGTATAGAAAAGCGCAAAGCCGTACCCAAATAGCCTGACTTTCTCATTTGAGATTACCGATAGGTCATTTGGAACCATGAATAAACTTTCTACTTCCAATGAAATAAATGAATATACGCCTATAGGTTATAATTATTTTGGTCTGGATAGGGGAGATATTACCTATAGCGCTGCATTGGGATTCAGTTTAAATAGCCATGTCAGTATATATGTACAGCCCTAAGGAATACTACCAAATTTTACAGAACCTGTGGTCAACTTTGATGTGGGATTTAGTATTTGGTCATGATAATTTACAATTCGATTTTTCATTTGGTACTGGGTAAGTGACCGCATGAACTATGTATTCATAGGGTGCAGTTGGAAAATAATCAATGACCGCAATCAATAATTCATCAAAAAGAAAAGAAAAGAAAAAATGATGGAGGAAGGTTATCTTTAAAATAATTTATGACTTGATTCACTTATTCTGATGTCATCTTTAAGTAAAATAGTCCCGTTTATAGGGTTTCTTTTATTTTCTAACATCATCTCTTGCAAAAATGATGAGGTTCCAGAGATTGAAACCATCGAGGATGAAATTACGGCCGATTCGATTATTAAAGAGAATGGGGTACCCGAGAGCGACATCAAAGATCCCTTGACCATTACTCCTGATGGAAGCGAAAATTATCTGAATTTTAACTCTGAGTACATTTTTAATCAAGAAAGTTTACATACGTTTGATTTGGTCCTCTCAGAGGAAAACTTAAATCTACTCAATGCAGATCCTACAGCTGAAGAATATGTTCAAGGGATGTTAATATTCGAAAACGACACCTTAAGCCCTGTGGGGATTAGATACAAAGGTTCTATTGGTGCCTTTGTGGGATGCGTTGATGGACCCAATTGGTTTGAACCGTCTGGTGCAAAAATTTGCACCAAATTATCCATGAAAATTAAAATCAATTGGGAGGGAAGATCAGAAAAATTTTATGGACAAAAAAAACTTCAATTCCATTCAATGAACAATGATGACTCTCAAATGCACGAGCGCGCAGGTTATTGGCTTTTTAGACAAATGGGAGTTCCTGCTCCTCGTGCGGTGCATGCGCGATTAAATATCAACGGAATCTACACTGGGATCTATGCCTTGGTCGAACAAATAGACAGCCGATTCATTAAAGAAAATTTTGATGATGATGAAGGAAATTTATACAAAGAAATTTGGCCCCTCTCTTCCGCTGGAATGCCATATCCCGTTGATGATTATGTCAATGCACTTAAGACCAATGAAAACGATCATCCTAATGTTGACTTAATCCGCGACTTCGGGCAAAAAATAGCTGTGGCCAATGAAGAAAATCTGCAGGAGATCATTTCTACCCATATGAATACAAACGAAATTGTTTCATATGCAGTGGTAGACCGACTTATCCGAAACGATGATGGTGCCTTTCATTGGTACTGTGATGGTGGAGTTTGCACCAATCATAATTATTATTGGTATGAAGAGCCTTCAACTGCGCAACTTCATCTCATACCATGGGATCTTGACAATGCATTTGAAAATGTTCTTTCCAATACCAACCCAGTTACCCCCATCGCTGATCCATGGGGAGGTTCCCGAAACGATTGCGAACCTTTCGGATATGGGCCTTGGGCCCTAACTCAAAAATCTGCTGCCTGTGATAAACTTACACGAGGGTGGACGAAATACACAGAAACCTATGAAACATTGAAAATACAATTCATCAATGGACCTTTTTCAGTAGCGCAAATTGATCAACAAATTGATTCATGGGTGACGCAAATAACTGAGGCCCACCAAGAAGCAAATAATTTGTATGAAGATGCTGAGAGTGAAGAGTCTTGGGTAAATGAAATTAATTTGTTTAAAGCGCAGCTAAATAAAGCACGGCAGCATTAATTAATCATCTGTTATGATGTTCTTGTTAAAAGGGAGTCCCAATTGATAAGAAAGATCTTCATCACGGCGCTCATCTAAAGTATCTATTCCGAATTTTATAGCTTTGGGATTTTCATAAATAAAGGTCCCAAAAATACGATCCCAAAGCGAGAAGATGTTACCAAAATTGCGGTCGGTCCAGGGGCGTTCAAAATGATGATGGAACTTGTGCATATTCGGTGTCACTAGGACCAAGGCTATAGATTTTTCCAACCATACAGGGAGGATGATATTAGCATGGATACAATAGGTAAAAAAATAGAACAAATCTTGTAAAAAGCCCAATAGGCAACGGGAATACCAAAAAACAAACCCCTTAACAAGCCCATCAATTCGCAAGTAAGATAATCACCCAGATGATGTCGTGTACCTATTGTGGCATCCACTTGGGTGTCACTATGATGAACCATGTGCATCTTCCACAGCCATTTGACACGATGTAACATAAAATGAATAACGTATTATCCAAATAAATCCAAGGGCCATCACAGCGATGAGTACCTCAAGCCATAGAGGCAATTCCACCCAATGGAGCAGTCCAAACTGCATCGCATCAATCCAAACAAAAACGCCTACGGACCACAGGCCTATTACCAGATTGATGAGCGCAGAAATTGAAAAAAACCAGATTGATACCATCGTGCTTCCATTTATTATAGGAATACTTGAATAAGGGTATACCAGCCTCAAGAAGCCAGCAAAAAAACAGGCATCCTAAAACCCAAGTTAGTTTCTGTAAGGTCGTAATCTGTTCAAAAAAATGTACAAAGTGCATCTGATGCATGATTATTATAACCAGATATAGCCTATTCGGACATAAAAAGCATCAAGTAAATAATAGCTTAATATTCACAATTTCCAGGCGTCCGTGGAAATGGAATCACATCTCTGATATTGGACATACCCGTTAAAAATAGAATCATACGCTCAAAGCCTAAGCCAAAACCACTGTGTTCCACCGTTCCAAACCTACGTGTATCTAAAAACCAATCCATTTCAGCAGCCGGTATCTGCTTTTCTTCCATGCGCTCTGTTAATACGTCCAAACGCTCTTCTCGCTGCGACCCACCTATGATTTCACCAATCCCTGGAAATAAAACATCCATGGCCCCTACCGTCTTATTATCGTCATTCAAGCGCATATAAAAAGATTTAATGTCCTTTGGATAATCATATATAATGACCGACTTTTTAAAATATTTCTCTACAAGGAATCTTTCATGCTCTGATTGTAAATCGGCACCCCAAGTATCTATCGGAAATTGGAATTTTTTCTTTTTGTTAGGCTTTGAATTTCTTAAAATTTGAAAGGCTTCAGTATAAGAAATCCTTTCAAAATCATCCGCTAAAATCCCACGCAAACGATCTAAAAGCGGCTGCTCGCTTCGCTCGACGAGTGGTTTATTTTTTTGTTCTTCAATTTCTCTTTTTTCTAAGAAAGTGAGGTCATCAAGGCAATGATCGAGCGTATATTTTACCAAATATTTTAACATTTCTTCAGCCAGATCCATATTGTCTTTGAGATCATAAAAAGCCATCTCAGGTTCAACCATCCAAAACTCTGCCAGATGTCTTGTCGTATTAGAATTTTCCGCACGAAAAGTAGGCCCAAAAGTATAGATTTCAGATAAAGCCAATGCCGCTAATTCACCCTCTAATTGTCCCGAAACAGTTAAATTAGTTTCCTTTTCAAAGAAATCTTCTCGGTAATCTACCTTACCCCCCTCATCTAAAGGTATTTTTTCAAGATTTAAAGTGGTCACCTTAAAGGTTTCGCCTGCACCTTCAGCGTCCGAGGTGGTTAACAAAGGACTGTTAAAATAAAAAAATCCCTTTTCATTAAAAAACTGATGGATAGCAAATGCTACCGCATGTCTTACCCGTAAAATAGCACCCATCGTGTTCGTCCTGGGCCGTAGATGAGCGATCTCTCTGAGGAACTCTAAACTATGCCGCTTAGGCTGCAACGGATAAGTCTCCGGATTGGCTTCCCCCAATACTTTTATAGCTTTTGCCTGCAGCTCTTGGGTCTGACCAGATCCCAGCGAAGCCACCCAAAGACCTGTAACTGCGATGCTAGCTCCTGTGCTAATCCGTTTAAGTAAATCCTCCCCGAAAAGCTCAGGATCGGCCACCACTTGAATATTATGTATCGTGGAACCATCATTCATCGCTATGAAAACCGCATTTTTACTGCCTCTTTTAGTCCGTACCCATCCTTTGACGACAATTTCCTCACTCAAGGATGCTAATGCAAGTAAGGCTTTAATTTTTATTCTTTTTTGATCCTCCACAATGATTTAATCTAAAGTATCCAGCAAAAAAACCACAAATAAGTGGAATGATGAAATCATATAAAGAATAGATGCGTTTTATTAAATAATAAACAAACCAAAAATTGCTTTTTACATGATAACTTAGGATCTTAAAATCTAACAATCTTACTTGTTTTAACCTAGATAATTACATAATTTAAATAATTTTGAGGCCAGACAGATTATTATGCAAAAACTCATTCTCTCTCAATCGCTACAGCAAAAATTATCACCGCAACAGATTCAGTTTATTAAACTGTTGCAAGTACCTACCGCTGAGCTGGATACTAGAATTGAGGAAGAATTAGAAATAAATCCCGCTCTCGAAGAAGGTGATCTGCCCTCGTCAGATGACGAACCTAAAGATCCATTTGAAGAAAAAGAAGAATCAGACCATAGTACAGAAGATTATCTTCATGATGACTACACCGGATACAAAATGACTGGAAATGGGAGCAACTCCATAGATCAAGACAAAGAATATCCCATAAGCATCGGTACCACCCTTCACGAACAGTTATTGACACAACTCGGCTTTCTTAAGCTGAATGAATATCAGCATATTTTAGGAAAACAACTTTTGGGTAGCATCGATGCAGATGGATACCTTAGAAGAGATTTGGATGCCATCGTGAATGATCTTGCTTTTTCTCAAGGCATTGAAACAGATCGGTTTGAATTAAGTGAACTACTAAAAAAAATTCAAACTTTTGAACCTGCAGGAATAGGAGCACAAAGTTTGCAAACCTGTTTGATGCTTCAGTTGGAAAGAAGAGACCTCGAAGATCGTGAAAATGATTTAGCCTACCAGGTACTTAAGGTATGCTTCAAAGAATTTTCCAAAAAACATTATGCCAAAATAGAACAAAAATTAGGTATTTCCAGTACTGAATTAAAAAATGCCATTGGCATTATTACTCGACTCAATCCAAAACCTGGAGGTGCAGGAGCTGAAGACAGTAAGATACAGTTTTTAATGCCTGATTTCATTTTGAAAAATATCGATGGTTCACTAGAACTCACATTAAATGCTAAAAATGCTCCTGAATTAAGAGTCAGTCGATCTTATTCTGAAATGCTAAATACTTACGATAGTAGTAAAAAAAAGGATAAAAAATTGCGCGAAACGGTCTCTTTTATCAAACAGAAACTAGATGCAGCAAAGTGGTTTATAGATGCCATCAAGCAACGACAAGCTACCCTATTGAATACCATGCAAGCCATTATAAATATCCAATACGATTATTTTCAAGAAGGGGATGAAAATAAACTAAAACCGATGATTCTCAAAGATATAGCTGAACGCATCGGTATGGATATCAGTACCGTATCAAGAGTAGCCAGCAGTAAATCCATTCAAACTGATTTCGGGATATATCCACTTAAACATTTTTTCTCAGAAGGTATCTCAACACAATCAGGTGAAGATGTAAGTAGTAGGGAGGTTAAAAATAAATTACGCGCATTGATTGATCAGGAAAATAAAAGTAAACCATTATCCGATGATAAAATTGAAAAATTATTAAATGAAGAAGGCTATAACATTGCGCGCAGAACTGTGGCTAAATACCGAGAACAATTGGACATTCCTGTCGCACGACTGAGAAAGGAATTATAATATATCAGCTGCCTTTGGGGTTTTATTTTTTAAGGAAAATTGTCTGAGCATATAGGCTATGAGTAAATTAAATAAATTAAAATGATCACTGAATAATGTAATTTTTAACCCCAAAACAACCCTTTTGAATTAAAATCCTGTCAAATTGATTCCAAAGGTAAATTGACTGGGAGTTGCCTGATCGATAGGGGCATCACGCCAAACATCAGAAACATAATATTTCACGAAAGCATTTACTTTCTGGAAGCCCACCCGAGCCACCATACCATATCTCACATCGGATAAACCAAAGTTACCCGTATTCATTTCTTTTATTTTGGAACCATCTAAGTTGAACCTCATTTTTGTCTTGGCTGCTATTTTGAATCCCAATACGCTTCCAATACTTACAAAAAAACCCTCTCCATCTACTGTTCGATTGGGATAAAATCGAAGTTCTAAGGGTAATTCTGCATAGGTGATAGCCAATCTATTCCTTTTCAATTCTCCCACACTCACCGTGTCCCATGACGTGACTTTCAAATCATCTACTTGATAATTAGAGCGATCTGCAAAACCAATTTTTTCAAATGTGAAACCTATCGCTGGATTAAAAATAAACTGATCACTCAATTTCCGCTTAGCCATATAATAAAGACCGAAAGAGCGGGAAGGAAATAATTCTGTATTAACTAATTCTTTGTTATCTATCAATGAATTAAAACCAAAATCCAACATAATATCTCCAGGTATATCTGGCTGCTCAAGTCTTTTTTCGTCTTGTCCTATCCCCAAAAAATAGGTGAAACATAATATGATAAAACCAAATCCTTTTTTCATTTCAATATTAAATTTATTTGTTCACGCAATTTAAGCCTTTTAAAAGCGCTTCTGAAACCTGCGCAAAGATAAGCGCAATTTTAAATCTCTGCGTTTAACGTGAGTTTATTTAACAAATTACCTATTTTCGCAGAAGTTTATTGTTTTTAAATAGGCAATTCAGCAACAAGGACCCGTAGCATAACTGAATAGTGCACTAGATTACGGCTCTAGAGGTTGCAGGTTTGAATCCTGCCGGGTTCACTAAAAAAGCCAGCATCTTGATGCTGGCTTTTTTTAGACCTACTTAAAAAAATCAAAAGAACAATTCAGCATCAGATATTGATTGAGCAAATCAAATACATCTATTGTGTCCCTTAAAAGGGGCTGCTCCCACGATTAATTTTGAATAATCCTCCAATTTAAAAATTCAAACAGTTCCAAACTGATATTTCTGAGAAATCCCTTGACAAGAAGTGGATAACTATCAGATTAATGCTAGCAAACCCCAACGTTATTTGAGGTGATGCTCTCCTTGTTGGTAGAGTAAAAGAGGGAACAACCTATCAAGCATTTATTAGGTTAAGTTGTAAAGAAAGAACTATTTTTATAAGTGGCTGGCAATAAATATAGATGGCCTAGTAAATTCAAAAACACATGAACTATCGACTGTGGGTATTGATGCCCTTAATTTCATTTCATTCTTGCCAAAAAAACTGGAATCTCGCGCAGTCCCCCATTGCTTCGGGCAATGATCCTTACTTCAAGATTGTTGCCCATTCCGATCCAAATTTTGAGTCCACCAATAGAAAAGTAGACGTCTTTGGCATACCCATCTACGCCTATGCCGAGGTTGAAGACGTCAAATTACTGCATGCAGCAAACATAATGGCGCAATATTTAGACAATGATGAAGATGGAAAAGTTGACAATCCTTTGCTCATTGAAACGCTCATTGGGAACCACGCGGCATTATTTATGTGGAAAAAAATGTCTCAAGTGAATCTGAATGCACAAGATTTAGGTGCGGACGAATCTCGCCCTGAGTGGCATACCAACGGTCATATAGGCCATTTTGATGCTGCCTTGGAAGAGGTTTGGCATGTTATTAGCCATTCGGGGTATGCCCATGCCTACCCCTCTATTTTTGGTGAAGAAGCACCTACCCAATTGACCGAGGCCATGGACCTTGCCAGAGGAGGACATTTTATTAATATTCCCCATCCCTATCCCATCGAAGCATGGTATACTTACGACGATCGTACTTGTGAATACGAATGTATGGTCGGTGAATATATTTATTGGGCCCTAACTTCAATGCTTGGCGCACAAGAAAATAGACTCCAAGAGATCTCACAAGAATGGGATTTAAATTCAAAGGAGCTCGTAAAAAACAAAGATCAGGCCATTTATTCATTGTTATCAAATCCTGAATATAGTTTTCCGCAATCACTTCCCGATGGCACTTACCAGAGGTAGTAATCTTTTAAATCAAAGAACCAAAATGGAGTAATTTCAGAAAAAAATTTAATTTGAATAGAAAATTAAAAAACTAGCTCAAAAATCAATATTTAATTAAATAACGAACATCAGTACTTAATCCATTAAAATAAATCTATTCTATCTCACTTTAAGTACTTATTTCTAACTCATTGGTTCCTTGTAATTTAATTATTTATCCACATGAGATTAGAGCCTTAATGTGGATAACTTACTTAACTTTTTGAATTTTTTTTTCTCAACTCAGGTTATATTACTAGAAGTAAGAATTAGAGATGATCTTATGAAAAACTTTAATATAATGAATCACCAATATCTTAGAATTGCGAAAAAAATTTATAACGAGGAACAATCTTTTCCATTTGTCTATCGTGAATTAATTAAAGATATAGAACCCGATCTAGCCATCACAATCATCGATGAGTTAAAGAAAAAAATGCCCTCTACTAGAAAAAATTCTTTACAACTCACTTAATATTGCTCAAGTAGTTCATTTATAGAAACTTCCATTTATAGGCCTTAAGAAAATGCAATAAAGTGTATCCGCTATTTTGACTGGGCTTTTATCCAGCGTTCGGGAAGCTCCCCATTGAGGGCCGTTTTATAATCATTATAACTGCAAGGAATCATTTTATTTCTTAGAAAAACGCTTTTATGATTGATTTCAGTAATTTCCATCCACCATTTTTCTGACAATTTACTCTTGAAGAATCTAATATCACCAACCTCTTCATTCAGCGTTACTTCGTAAGTAAGGTAATCGCTCGATGTAAAATATTGATTGCCCTTCCTATTAAAAACGCCATCAATAAAATACCAAATCATCGTAGCTACTACCTGAGCCGTTTTATTATCCTCTGTCAACTCTGCTGTCATATTATAAAAGCCAATAGAACTCAATTTATTATTTAAACCAGCATACCAACACAATTGGCATGCCTCTTCTCCTGAAAAACCGAAAACATTAGGATTTAGGGTATCTGGACAATAAATACTCTGAAGCGCTGATACGTCAAAAGAAATAAGGTCTGCGTCCCGAATGATGGGTTCGGTCTCTTTTATATTACCCTTAAATTCACCCAATCGATAGGCGTCAAAACCTAAGTTTTCAAGCATATTTAACTTGCTTTCCTTTAAAAGATATGATTGGTAACCCAAATGAATGTAACTAAATAAATAATTAGGGTTATGTTTAAATATGGTTCCTAGATAGGAATCCGTTGGGTTTTCAGATTCCTCTAAATCTAATTTCGCATCTATACTTAGGAGTGTAAGTAATTTCCCCATGGACTCATAACCTAAATATTGGCCCAAAGTCATATTCTGAAGCCCACCCAAAATAATAGGTAATAATTTTTGACTTATTAAATATTCACATACCTCCTTGAGTCTTAAATTAGTTTCTTCAAAAGAAGGGCCCTTTCTCAGATCTCCCAAATCTACTATACCATGATGATTCAATCCAATAGTAAGTGGGTAAAGGGACTTTCTTATGCGATTAGGGACCTCCGAGAGATCTTTATCTATCAAATGTCCTCTGCCCTCATTTAATCCTATTAGGGCCACGCGCATTCCCTTCAAGTTTATTTTTTTATCTATATAGAGATACGCAATGTTTTGAAATGCACTAGGACTGAGTGCTGAATCTATGATCGATTCGTCTACAGGATCAAAAAAGAGTTTTAAATCCATAAAGAATATTTAAAACAAAAAAAGGGAAATTTTTTTTCCCCCTTCTCCAAATTTTTCAAATTATTCAATGATTAACCTCCAAAATCGTCAAATCGGATATTCTCATCCGGTATACCGAAATCTTCACCCATTTTCTGAACAGCTACATTCATCAAGGGAGGACCACAGAAATACAACTCGATATCTTCAGGAGCTTCATGTTTGGATAAATATTGGTCAATCACCGCTTTGTGCACAAATCCTAAAAATCCATCTCCCTTGTCATCCTCAACATCTTTTTTAATATTCCAATTATCTTCCTCTTGTGGCTCTGATAAAACAATGAAAAATTTAAAGTTGTCAAACTGTTCTTCCAAACGATAAAAATGATCTAAATAAAACAATTCACGTTTTGACCTTCCTCCGTACCAAAACGTTACTTTTCTACCCGTCTTTAATGTTTTGAACAAGTGATAGAGATGGGATCTCATAGGCGCCATCCCGGCACCGCCCCCAACATACAGCATTTCGGCCTCTGTTTCATTAATAAAAAACTCTCCATAAGGGCCTGAAATGGTTACTTTATCACCCGCTTTTTTTGAAAATATGTAAGAGGACGCAATACCTGGATTAACGGACATCCATCCATTTTTTGCCCGATCGAATGGCGGGGTGGCAATACGTACATTGAGCATGATTTCTCGCCCTTCAGCGGGATAAGACGCCATTGAATAGGCTCTTGTTATCACTTCTTCGTTTTTCATTTTCAGATCCCATAATCCAAACTTTTCCCATTCTAACTGAAACTTATCAACCTGATCGTGCTCTTCTGGATGCGCATCAATATTGAGATCTTTAAAATCTATCTCACATTCAGGAATTTCTATCTGAATGTATCCTCCAGGCCGATAATCCATATCTTCAGGTAATTGCACCACAAACTCTTTGATAAACGAAGCAACATTATGATTTCTAACCACGGTTGCCTCCCACTTCTTAATCCCAAATATCTCATCAGGGATTTTGATATTCATATCTCCCTTTACTTTTACTTGACAGGCCAATCGTACATTTTCTTTTTGCTCCGTCCGCGATAAATGACCGACCTCTGTGGGTAAAATATCTCCACCTCCATCAATAATTTGACATTTACACATCGCACAAGTACCCCCACCGCCACAGGCAGAAGGTAAAAATATTTTTTGAGAGCTCAATGAACTCAATAATGAAGTTCCAGCTGAAGTTACCACCGGATGCTCTGTATCTCCATTTATGATCAAATTCACTGGACCCGATTGAACCAGTTTATATTGTGCGAAAAGTAGCACAAAAACAAGCAGTAATATCACTGCCGTAAAGGCAAAAATTGAAGTTAAAACTATAGATGTCATTGGTAAAACATGGATTTGCGTTTTGAAACACAAATATAAAAGATATCCGTAAACGATAAGCGCATTTAACCTTAAAAATTGCACGCGTACATTTTTTTATGCTGCGTTAAAAATCAATGTTAAAAGCGTTGATATCTTGTTTTTGAGCTGTCTCCGATCCACAATAAAATCTAAAAATCCATGATCTAACACAAATTCTGAGCGCTGAAATCCCTTAGGAAGGTCTTTACCAATAGTTTCTCTTATAATTCTGGGACCCGCAAATCCGATAAGTGCTCCAGGCTCAGCGATGTTAAAATCACCTAACATAGCAAATGAAGCCGTCACACCACCTGTAGTTGGGTCTGTTAACAGTGAAATATAAGGTATTTTTTTCTGCTCGAGTAAAGTTAGCTTACCAGAAATTTTCGCCAATTGCATCAAAGATATTCCTGCCTCCATCATCCTTGCCCCACCGGATTTAGATATTATTAGAATGGGGATATTATTTTGATAAGAATAATCTATCGCTCGAGAAATCTTCTCCCCTACTACCGCCCCCATCGAACCTCCTATGAAGCTGAAATCCATACAGGCAATGACCAACGGCTTCCCTTTACTCATACCATGCGCTGTTCTAACAGCGTCTTTTAATCCTGTTTTCTTTTGGCTATCCGCAATACGATCTGAATATTTTTTTGTGTCTCTGAATTTCAAAGGATCCGCCGAAGACATTAGCGTGTCCATTTCTTCAAATTTATTATTGTCAAATAATATTTCAAAATATTCCTTCGACCCGATTTTTACATGATAATCATCCTCTGGACAGACATAGGAATTTTTTTTAAGTTCACGCATGTGAATAATGTGTCCATTGGGAGTCTTGTACCAAAGACCATCAGGTGCTTCTTTTTTATCCTTTGTAGAGGTCTGTATACCCTTATCTTTTCTATTAAACCAAGCCATAATAAATTGAAATGAACAACAAATTTATATTAAAATATATGTTAACATTTGAACAGATTTTTATTTCGACAAATTCTCTTACTTAACTTCTTCGTAATCAATGTAATCGCCTCCCTTAAAACCTTCCGGTTTCTTTGATATATGTTCAATATCAACATTACTGTCTGGTGCAGAATACTTGCGCCCACTCCCCGTATTTGATGCTCTTTTAGACTGCGAAGCTCCAATAAATAATATTCTAAATAGAAAGCCACCTACCTTATAAATGAGATAGAAAATGAAACTTAATGTGAGCAGGAACTTTATCATTTGACAAAAATTATCTACTCAAGTAAAAATTACGCTCATTATAAATTTTCAGAAAATAATCATCCATCAAATCATCAATAAAATAGATCGACTCACCGGTTGATTTCATTTCAGGCCCAAGCTCTTTATTGACATTAGGGAATTTATGAAAGGAGAAAACAGGCTCTTTGATTGCATAGCCTACTTTGACTGGTTTAAAATCAAAATCTGTTACTTTTTTCTCCCCCAACATTACCTTGGTTGCAAAATTAACATAGGGTTCTTGATAGGCCTTACAGATAAAAGGCACCGTTCTAGAGGCTCTAGGGTTGGCTTCGATAATATAAACCTTTTCGTTTTTTATGGCAAATTGAATATTAATGAGACCAATCGTTTTTAAGGCCACAGCAATTTTAGCTGTGTACTCTTCGATTTGTCGAATGATAAAATCTCCCAAATTATAAGGGGGTAAAACAGCATAAGAATCTCCAGAGTGGATCCCTGCCGGCTCAATATGCTGCATAATTCCAATGATATGAACATTTACTCCATCGCAAATAGCATCTGCCTCTGCTTCTATAGCTCCTTCTAAAAAATGATCAAGCAGTATTTTTCCATCAAGCTTCTGACTCAGTAAGTTCACTACATGATGCTCTAATTCATCTTCATTGATGACTATTTTCATGCTTTGCCCTCCTAAAACATAAGAAGGTCTAACTAAGAGCGGAAAACCAATTTCCTTGGAAAGCTCAATCGCTGAAGCTGCATCCGTAATAGTACCATACTCGGGATAAGGTATTTCTTGCGCTTTCAGAAGATCCGAAAATCTTCCCCGATCTTCTGCAAGATCCAACGCATCGAAACTCGTGCCCAAAATTTTGATGCCATAGCGCTCCAACTTTTCCGCAAGTTTAAGTGCCGTTTGACCGCCGAGCTGTACGATAACACCCACCGGATTTTCTAATTTAATGATTTCATAAATATGCTCCCAAAATACGGGTTCGAAATACAGCTTGTCCGCTACATCAAAATCCGTAGATACCGTCTCAGGATTACAATTAATCATGATGGTTTCATAGCCACATTCTTTGGCTGCCAAAACACCATGAACACATGAATAATCAAATTCTATTCCCTGTCCAATGCGATTGGGTCCTGAACCCAAGACTACTACTTTTTTACGATCCGATGAGATGGACTCATTCTCCTGATCGAAAGTCGAATAATAATAGGGCGTTTTGGCTTCAAATTCTGCGGCACAAGTATCCACAATCTTGAAAATTCTTTTGATCCCTGCTGCTTCTCTTTTATCGAAAACTGCACTCTCTAGACAATGGAGGACATGGGCAATTTGCCTGTCCGCATAGCCTTTCTCTTTGGCCTTCCTGAGCAAAGCATCAGGTAAAGTCTCCAAAGAAAATGCTGCAATTTCATTTTCTAACAAAATAAATTCTTCTATCTGACTTAAAAACCAAGGATCGATGCTCGTCAACTTATGAATTTTATTAAAAGGAATCCCCAGTTTGAAGGCATCATAAATATGAAAAAGTCGATCCCAACTTGGGTTTTCTAAACTGTAGAGTATCTTGGATTGATCGGTAAGCTCTCTTCCATCAGCCCCCAATCCGTTTCTCTTGATTTCAAGTGATTGGCAAGCCTTTTGTAAGGCTTCTTGAAAATTACGACCAATACCCATGGCTTCTCCCACCGCTTTCATCTGAAGACCTAAACGACGATCAGACCCTTTAAACTTATCAAAGTTCCATCTTGGAATTTTCACAATCACATAATCAATGGCCGGCTCAAAAAAGGCAGAAGTTGTTTTAGTGATTTGATTCTGCAGTTCATCTAAATTATAACCAATGGCCAATTTAGCCGCGATTTTAGCAATCGGGTAACCCGTTGCCTTGGAAGCCAGCGCGGAAGAGCGGGAGACTCGAGGATTGATTTCAATACCAATAATTTGGTCGGTTTCAGGATGCACTGAAAATTGGACATTACAACCTCCTGCAAACTGACCGATTCCGTTCATCATTTTAATGGCCAAATCGCGCATTCTCTGATATACCGTATCTGACAAGGTCATGGCGGGCGCCACTGTTACCGAATCCCCCGTATGAATACCCATCGGATCAAAATTCTCAATAGAACAAATGATGATCACATTGCCTATGTTGTCTCTTAATAATTCCAACTCAAACTCTTTCCATCCCATGATACTTTGCTCTACTAGTACCTCATGAATGGGGGATGCTTGCAAACCTGCATTTAGCGCCTCATCAAAATCCTCTGGTTTATTCACAAAGCCTCCACCAAACCCACCAAGCGTATAAGAAGGTCGGATCACCAACGGGAAACCAATCTCTTGTGCTATTTCTTTACCTTTCAAAAATGAAGTTGCGGTTTCACCTCGACACACATCAACCTCGAGTTCCAACATTCTAATCCTAAATTTTTCACGATCTTCCGTGGTTTCTATCGCTTTGATATCCACACCAATCATTTTGGTATTGTACTTTTCCCAAATACCTGCTTCTTCACATTCAATGGCCAAGTTCAAAGCGGTTTGCCCTCCCATCGTAGGGAGGACAGCATCTATTTGACGCTCTTCTAATATCTCGCGTATCGAATTCTTGGTCAGGGGCTTTAAAAAAACATAATCAGCCATGACGGGATCTGTCATGATGGTCGCTGGATTGGAGTTGATAAGGGTTACCTCAATACCTTCTTCTTTCAGGGAACGAGCAGCTTGTGATCCCGCATAATCAAACTCGCAAGCTTGGCCAATCACAATGGGTCCACTGCCGATAATGAGCACTGATTTTATGTTAAGGTCTCTAGGCATCTTTAATTTAGAGTTAAGGTGACAAACAAATTGACACAAAGTTAACTTTTGTTCCTTAAATTTTAATCTGAATTAAGACTTAAATTTCGGTCCTCTTCAAAATAAGCTGCAGGCGGTCAACCGTAAATCTTATTTTGCTTGCATATCCAGTAAAAAATAACCTAACACTCGTCAACTGACTTTTTGAACACCTAGTCCATTTTTACCGTTCAGGGACATCATCCCTTTATTAATAAGAAAACCTCCAGCCACCACATCTTTGATTAAATCCAAACTGCCGTCTAAATCTAAAAATTTGGTGCTTCGTGAAGACAATGCCAAATGCAAGGCCGCCGCAATACTCACTACACTCTCATCATTACAACCCCACATCAACTCTACCTTGCTAGCTTCAGCGATATACACGATCTGCTTAGCTACCAATAATCCGCCTGTTTTCATCAATTTGATGTTAAAAATATTACATCCTGGAGCTTCTTTGAGAAGTTTCAGACCATCTTTTGGATTCTTTAGCGATTCATCGGCCACAACCAACTGAGCAATCGATGGATGTAATTCATTTACATATTTTATGAAATTTCCTGTAGAAAACGGTTGCTCAATAAGTTCCAGTTTGATCTTTGCCGTTCTTTTTACGAATTCGTTCAAATCTGCGGTGCTATAACCTTGGTTGGCGTCTACACGAAGTATAACATCAGGCATACGCTCTGCGATTTTGATCACTCTTTCTGCATCTAATACTGGATTAAGGCCTGTTTTAACTTTAAAAACCCTAAACCCCATGCCATAATATTCTTCCGCTTCTGAAAGTGTTTCCCCTATATTTTTGATTCCAATGGTGATTGAGGTGGGTAGCGTCTGTTGTTGCTGTCCAAAATAATCAACCAAAGGGATTTTGAGGAATTGAGTAAATGCATCATGGAGGGCAATATCAATGGCCGCATGGGTTCCCGGCAGCGTTGTAAACTTATCATGCGTCTGCCTAAGTAGACCTTCGGTTTGGGTAATCTTCTGACCGATCAAATAACTGAAATCCACATTGCTTAAATAGTTGAGCGTTTCCTCTACTGATTCCGCAACGACCGCCTTACTTGAATTGGACGCACCTATGCCTATGATTCCATTTTCTAACTCAATTTCCACAAAGGCAATGAGCACTTCTGAAACCGTTTTATAAGCAATGGTATAAGGACGACTCGTGCCTAAATCGCGACCATACACTTTTACGTCTTTAATTTTCATAGCTTCTGGTTAAGTACATTTAATATGATGGGATCCATTGGCTCACTCATAGGAATAATTATAGGGATACTTGTTTGTTGAGCCAACGAATCACGATATTTTGACAGCTGTTTCGTCGCTGCTCCTTCGCCATTTAAAGTGATTCCCAACACCCGAGTTCCTAGATGTTCGATAAGCGCTACTTCATTTAAAATATCGGGAATATGAGCTGGATATTGCTCAAAACCACTAAACTTTTTGCGCATGGGTACGTGCTGTAGGATCACTCCATCCAAATCGCCAGATATGATGAATTCGGACCCACAAGGTCCGCTAGGATTACGGAGGCTTGATTGACCTTCAATGATCAGTATATCTACCCTTTTTTCTTCCCAACATGAATATAATGCATGTTCCAATTCTCCCGGGATAAAGTCATTGGGCGTGGCATCGAAAAGCAAGCCATAATCTGCACCCTGCATCCAACCCGTTTGGCCCGTATAGATCATTTCAGCAGGATGCCCTTTTGCATTAAGTTGCTCCTCTAAAAATCTAGAGGTAGTTCTTTTTCCTGTGGCACAATCCATTCCCAAAACAGCTATTTTTAATGCTGTAATTTGTGCTACTTTTCCTTGCCAAAAATGTAAATCTTTAAAAGCTTTGGGTTTTCTAATATCAAATATTTTGGCTCCCCCTGCCAACAAGGGCTTGAGTTCATCTAAATCATTCAAAGGCTCATGCAGCCCATTGACTAAATGAATTCCATTTTTCAATACATTTTGAACACTGGCATACAGCTCTCGAGGCAATAATCCTCCTTTAGTAGCCATGCCAATAATGGCAAATTCAGGCTTCTCAAAGGAATGGATAAAAGCATCAATACTCTGCACCACCGGAATGCCTTTTGGGGTACCCTCAACGAAATCACTAGCATCGGAACCTGCATGTTTTTCATCTATAATACCTAAAATTTTAAATCTTTTGCCAGCACGGAGGAGTCCGTGTGCTGTTTTGGCGTGACTGTCGTGCAAGAGCCCTCCCGTAATAATAACAGCTGTTCCTGAAATATGCGTTTGATCCATCTTTATTTTTAAAAAGAATAACCAAATTAATGGGTTAAACCGACCTCTCCAAGGATCTACCACTCAAATAATTGATCAAAAAAAAAACTGATCAGTTACATGTGTATCGGACGATTTTCTGTAGCGGATAAGCAAGCTTCCTTAACTGCCTCCATGTAGGTAGGATGTGCATGGGACATTCTGGCTACATCTTCTGCGGAAGCCCTAAATTCCATGGCAGTCACCCCTGCTGCAATCATATCTGCCGCCCTCGCACCAATAATATGGATGCCTAATATTTCGTCTGTGATCGCATCTGCAATGATTTTCACCAAACCTTCTGTATCCATAGAGGCCCGTGCCCTACCCAGTGCTTTATAGGGGAACTTTCCAATTTTAATGGATCGCTTTTCTTGGATTAATTCAGCCTCTGTTGCCCCTACACTGGCTACTTCCGGCCAGGTATAAACAACACCAGGTATCAAATTGTAATGAATGTGTGGCTGTTGGCCTACCATTTGTTCAGCGACAAAAACACCCTCTTCTTCTGCCTTATGAGCCAACATGGCACCTTTAACAACATCACCAATGGCCCAAATGTGATCAAGATTTGTTTTTAAATGTTGGTCTACGGCTACTCTACCCCTATCATCTAAAATCACTCCAATTTTATCTAATCCCAAGCCATCTGTATAGGCTTTTCTACCAATAGAGACCAAACAATAGTCTCCTTTGAGACTTAGGGTTTCAGAGGTTTTATTTTCCGCAGTAACCGTTACTTCTTTCCCGTTTACTGCGACTCCCGTAACCTTATGACTAAGATAAAAATCAAATCCAATCCCCTTAAGACTTTTTTGAAGCTCTTTACTCATGGTTTTATCCATGTTGGGTATAATTCCATCTAGAAATTCAACAACCGATACTTTTGCTCCAAGTCGGGCATAGACAGAGCCCAATTCCAAACCTATGACGCCCCCTCCTATAATCACCAGATGTTTAGGGACCTCTTTCAATTCTAAGGCTTCCGTAGAGGTAATGACTCGTTTTTTATCCACTTTGATGAAAGGAAGTGTGGCAGGTTTGGAGCCTGTGGCAATAATAATTTTTTCACCCGAAATACTTTGGGTCTCTTTCCCGACAATTTGAACTGTATGCGAATCCAAAAAAGAACCTAAACCATTGAATACATCGATTTTATTCTTTTTCATCAAATATTGGATGCCATCGGTATTTTGGCTCACCACATCAGACTTGCGGGCGATCATTTGTTTGAAATTGACTTTAGGCACAGAGATATCAATGCCATGCGTTTTGAAAGTATGGGTCGCATTATGAAAATGTTCTGAAGAATCCAGTAAGGCTTTAGAGGGAATACATCCTACATTTAAACAGGTGCCTCCTAAAGAACTGTACTTTTCAATAATGGCTGTTTTAAATCCCAGCTGGGCACATCGTATAGCTGCCACATATCCGCCAGGTCCTGATCCGATAACAATTACTTGATAATTCATGATTCTGTGTTCATTGTTTTTAAATAGTAATAACCTTAATATTTCCTTAAACTCCTAAGAGTAATCGTGAAGGATCTTCTAAAAGTTCTTTTAATCTTACCAAAAAGCTTACCGATTCCCGACCATCTATAATTCGATGATCATAAGAAAGTGCAACATACATGATAGGTCGAACCACTATTTCTCCATCCTCCACTACAGGCCTCTGCACTATATTATGCATTCCTAAAATAGCTGATTGTGGGGCGTTAATGATGGGTGTCGATAGCATCGAGCCAAAAATTCCTCCATTGGTGATGGTAAAAGTACCTCCGGTCATTTCTGGAATACTTAATTTGTTGTCTCTGGCTTTAGTGGCTAACCTAACTACTTCCCTTTCTATTTGCTCAAAGGAAAGAGTTTCGGCATTCCTGATCACAGGAACGACAAGACCTTTGGGTGCTGAAACAGCGATAGAGACATCACAAAAGTTGCTATATATAATTTCATCTCCATCAATTTTCGCATTTACAGCTGGCCAATCCTGCAGTGCCACGCAACAGGCCTTGGTAAAGAAAGACATGAAACCAAGACCCACTTCATATTTTGCTTTAAATGGTTCTTTATATTTTTTTCTTAACTCCATGATCGGTTGCATATTGACTTCATTAAAAGTAGTCAACATGGCAGTTTCATTTTTAACTGAAACCAATCTCTTCGCTACAGTTTTTCTCAAAGGTGACATTTTTTGCCTTTGCTCAAACCGCTCACCTTGGTCTGCAGATTGTACAGGATCATTTGTGATCAATTTCTCTTGCTCTTTTGGGGATGACTCCACTTTTTGTGGTTGGGCATTTATGGCGTCTTCTTTGGTGATTCTTCCACCTACACCTGTTCCTTGGACCGCGGCTCCCAAAATTCCTTTTTCTGCCAAAATTTTAGCGGCGGCGGGAGGAGCATGTCCCGAGGCATAGCCTTTCGATGCAGTCGGTGTTGTGGTGTGATCTGATTCAGAGGGTATAACTGCTGTATTGGGTTGCACCTCATCGGTTACGGCTATTTGACATATTAATCCTCCAATCGCGAGGGTCGTGCCATCAGCAGCCAAAATTTCTAATTTTCCTGTCGCTTCGGCCGTTAATTCGAAAGTAGCCTTATCGGATTCAATTTCTGCAATGACCTCATCTAAAACGACTAAATCACCCGATGCCTTGGCCCAGTTAGATATCGTTACCTCGTTGATCGATTCACCTACCGTGGGCACATACATTTGAATGGTTTTTACGTCTCCTGCGGTCAATTTTTCTGATTTCACGTCAGGAGTTATTGCTACTTTTATTTCACTTGATGCCTCAATAACGCATAATAGGCCGCCGATTTCAACGGTATCACCCGCACCTACCTTAAGTTTCAAAATGCCCTCAATTTCAGCACTGACTTCAAATGTGGCCTTATCCGATTCAAGCTCACAAATCACCTCATCCATTGCTACATGATCTCCGTCATTTTTCATCCACTGTGAAACAGTAACTTCCGATATTGATTCCCCAACCGATGGGACTTTCATTTCAAGACTCATATGCTTATAATTTAAATGCTTTGTTAACTAAATCTTCTTGCTCTTTTTTGTGGATTTTATTAAAACCCGTGGCAGGTGACGAAGCTGCTTTTCTTGCCACGACTGCAAATTCATAACCCTCTGCTATTCTCAGGATATAGGACCAAGGTCCCATATTTTCAGGTTCTTCTTGTACCCATATTAATTTAGGTTTTTTATATTTTTTCAAAATCGCATCCAATTGTTTTTTAGGAAAAGGATACAATTGCTCTATTCTTATAATAGCAATTTCCTTGGCCTTTTGCTTTTTCTGTTCGTCTAAAAGATCAAAATAAATTTTCCCAGAGCACACAATTACCTTTTTCACCTTACTAGCGATCACGTAATCATCTGAATAAACTTCATAAAACTTACCTTCAGTAAAATCTTTTATCGGCGCGGCTACCTTCGGACTTCTTAACAAAGATTTAGGGGAAAAAACGACACAGGGTTTTCTGAATTCCCAAGCCACCTGTCTACGCATTAAATGAAAAAAATTGGCCGAACTGGTTACGTTTGCGATAATCATGTTATCCTGAGCACACATCTGAAGAAACCGTTCCATACGGGCACTGGAGTGTTCAGGACCCTGTCCTTCGTAGCCGTGGGGAAGTAACATCACCAAGCCATTCATTCGTTGCCATTTGGTCTCCGCGCTTGAAATAAATTGATCAATCATGACCTGAGCCCCATTAGCAAAATCTCCAAATTGTGCTTCCCACACGACCAATGCATTGGGGGTTGACATGGCGTAACCATATTCGAAGCCCAGTACGCCGAACTCCGACAACAGAGAATTAAAAATTTTCAGAGGCTGTTGACCCTCCTCTATATGATTTAGATGGCAATAAGGTTCGTTGGTCTCTGAATCAACTACAAAAGAATGCCGGTGGGAAAAAGTACCGCGTTTGACATCCTGACCCGACATGCGCACGATTTTACCCTCAGCCAATAATGATCCGTAGGCAAGTAATTCACCTTCACCCCATCCTAATTCTTTTTTGTCAAAAAACGCCGATTTTCGATCTTTCATCAGCTTTTCTATTTGCCTTAAGGGTTTAAAACCTACGGGGAGCGTGGTCAGTGCATGCGCTATTTTTTGAACCAACGTATCAGAAATTGAGGTGTCGGGAGATGCATGAAAATCCTCAGATTTAGACTTTCTTAAAAACTTCCATTCCTCATCAATTTTTTGTGGCTTATAGGGCAGTGGCTTTTGCTTCACGAGATTGAGCCTATCCTGCAGTAGTTTTTTAAATTCCTTATCTAATTTTTCGGCAGTTTCTCCAGCCTCATCACCCCTTTCTTTGAGTTTTTTTATATACACCTCACGCGGATTGGGATGCTTGGAGATAATATTGTAAAGTTTAGGTTGCGTAAATTTGGGTTCGTCACTTTCGTTATGACCGTGTCTTCTATAGCACAGCAAATCAATAAAAATATCTTTACCAAACTCCTGTCTGAACTCCACAGCTAGATTGACTGCAAAATTGACAGCTTCAGCATCATCGCCATTGACATGCAACACGGGCGCATCTATTATTTTCGATAAATCTGTACAATAAATACTTGACCTTGCATCGTCATAATCTGTGGTAAAACCTACTTGATTATTGATGACGAAATGAATCGTTCCTCCGGTTCTATAACCTTCTAAATTGGCCATTTGAACACATTCGTAAACCAAGCCTTGACCCGCAACCGCAGCATCTCCATGAATGACGATAGGTAGACATTTGGACATATCTCCACCATATTCGTCATCTATTTGCGCTCGGGTTACTCCCAATACTACGGAGTCCACGGCTTCGAGATGTGAAGGATTAGGTGCAAGTTTCACATAGGCCATATTTCCGGAATCTGAAACATATTGGCTTGAAAATCCCAAATGATACTTCACATCTCCATCACCCATAGTAAGATCTGGATTGGATCCTCCTTCAAATTCATTAAAAATTTCATCATAGGTTTTGCCCATGATATTGGCCAAAACATTCAATCTCCCTCGATGTGCCATCCCAATGACTACTTCCTGGACTCCAAATTCGACGGCCCTTCTAATTATTTTATCTAGCGCTGGTATGGTATTCTCTCCCCCTTCCAAAGAAAACCTTTTTTGGCCTATATATTTGGTATGTAGAAAGTTTTCAAATACCACGGCTTCATTGAGTTTACCCAAGATATGTTCTTTCTCTTTTTCGGGAGGATTAATGTTGGCGCCCTCAGTTTCACATTTGGAACGAAACCAGGCCAAAATATGCGGTTCTCTTAAATGGGAATATTCATAACCAATAGATCCTAAATAAATCTTCTTTAATCGAGTTACAATTTTTTTTAACTTAGCAGAACCTAGCCCTATTTCATTACCTACCTGAAAGGGGGTTTCTAAATCAGCTGATGACAAACCGAAATGATCTAAATCTAATTTGATATCATGATTCCTTCTATCACGTACAGGGTTGGTATCTGATTTCAAGTGTGCTCGTGATCTATAAGCATGTATCAGGTTTTTGACCGCCGTTTCTTTTGAGTTTTCCACAGCAGGATGGGCACTGGCATCATAGCTATTGGAATAAAACTCAAATCCCTGGAAAAATAATCTCCAGGAAGCATCCACGCTTTCAGGATCTTCCTTATAAGATTCATATAGATTATTAATGTGTGCTACATCCGCATTTCCGATATAAGAATATTTATCCATTTGAGTACTTATTAATAAGTCTTCAAATATAGAAAGAGTTTTTAATTATTACAAAACCGTATAAACGAATATACAAATACATATTGAAATAAAATTTAAATTGTATCTAATTACTTTTATTGCATCGCCCAAATAACTTAATAGATATTTTCCTTTATCTTTGCGCTCTATTTTTTTATTTTTTAACATGGACGCGTTCCATAAATAAAACAAACAATGTCAGTAAAAATAAGATTAGCACGCCGCGGACGTAGAAAATTGGCCTTATATGATGTGGTCATCGCAGACGCAAGATCACCACGAGATGGTCGCTTTATTGAAAAAATTGGTACTTATAATCCCAATGTCAATCCTGCCTTCATTAATATCAATGAAGAAAAGGCACTAGATTGGATTATGAAAGGTGCCCAGCCAACCGATACGGCTCGAGCCATTCTATCTGAAAGAGGAGTCATGTTTAAAAAACATCTTCAAGTAGGCGTTAATAAAGGAGCCATCACACAGGGGAATGCAGACAAAAAGTTTGACGAGTGGTTCCAAAACAAAGAAAAACAGAATCAAGAAGCCCTCAATAAATTAACTGAAGCCAACAACAAGGTGGCCAAAACAAAGTTTGAGGCTGAAAAGAAGATCAATGAAACAAGAGCAGCGGCCATCATTAAAAGAAAACAAGATGCGGAAGCCGCACTAGCTGCTGAAATAACAGATGCTGGGGTAGCTGCTTCTGAGAAAGAACTCACCGAAGAGGCTGAGGAAGCGATCTCAGATAAGAAAACTGCTGAAAAAGCAAATGCCGAGGCGCCTGAAGCTTCCAAAACTGAAGCCGCTGCACCACAAGAAGTGAAAGTGGAAGAAGTGAAAGCTGCAAGTCCCGCAGAAACGAAGGAAAGTGATAAGGGACCAGCAGCACCTGAAGCTTTAAAATAATTTTTCCATGCGCAAAGATGAGTGTTACCAGTTAGGTCATATTGTCAAAACGCACGGATTAAAAGGTATGGTAACCATTGAACTAGATGTAGACCAACCAGATGAATACAGTGAATTGGAATCGGTATTTCTAGAGCAATCTGGAAATCTGATTCCTTTTTTTGTTAAACAAATCTCAATGAATGGTGTAAAAACACTAATTCATTTCGAAGACATTGATCACGTCGATCTGGCTAAGGATCTGGTAGGTCAAGCAATCTATCTCCCGCTAAGTCACTTACCAGAACTGCGAGACGGAGAATATTTTTTCCACGATCTTGTCGGTTTTAAGATATTCCACCTAGGCGCTTTTTTAGGTACAATTGCACAAATTTATCAACCCTCTTCACAATATCTTGCAGCTATCTTCTACAAAGAGCAAGAACTGTTGATTCCCATCGAAGACGCAATATTCAAAAAAGTCGATTTAACAAAAAAAGAAGCTCATATTGAACTTCCTGATGGTCTCATGGAAATCTATTTTAGCAATGAGAATTGACATTATCACATGTCTACCTGAACTCTTTGAGGGCCCCATGAATCAAAGCATTGTAAAAAGGGCCCAAAAAAAAGGATTGGTAGAGCTCTATATTCACGATTTAAGACCTTTTACTAGCAACAAACAAAAATCTATTGATGATTATTCTTATGGAGGAGGTGCAGGAATGGTCATGATGATTGAGCCTATTGACCGGTGCATCAGTGCTCTAAAAAAGCATATAGATTATGATGAGATCATTTTTATGACACCCGATGGAGAGCAATTAATCCAATCAAAATGCAATCAATTGTCTCTTAATAAAAACATAATCTTACTCTGTGGTCACTACAAAGGGATCGATCAACGCGTACGTGACCATTTAATCACACGAGAAATCAGTATCGGAGATTATGTTCTCTCTGGAGGTGAAATAGCCGCTATGGTGGTTGCCGATAGTTTAATCCGACTGATCCCAGGTGTGCTCAACGATGAAAGCTCCGCGCTCACCGACTCTTTTCAAGATGACCTACTGGCACCTCCAGTATATACGCGACCTGCTGTATATAACGGATGGGAAGTACCAAAAGTACTCTTATCAGGCAACGAGGCTGTGATCAATGACTGGAAGCATGAAGCCGCTATGAAGAAAACTAAAGAAAGACGGCCCCGTTTACTGAATTGATCAGATCTAAAACCCATCACAATGAGCATAAAATGTTTTAAAAGCTCATAGATCGCTCAGTAAGCTCATTTTGACAAAAGATATTAAATTAACTTTACGTACCTTAAAGACAAATTCATTGAAAATAGTCATCAAAACCTTACATGGACTAGAAGAGGTCCTCATGAAGGAAGTTGAACTTCTAGGCGGACAAAACATCAAAAAAAGAAAACGCGCTGTAGAATGTGAAGGAAAACTGCCCTTTCTTTATGAGGCAAATTTGAACTTAAGGACTGCCTTACGCATTTTGGTCCCTGTGTATAGATTTATAGCTCGTAATGAAACCGAACTTTATGACCAAGTCAAATCATTTGATTGGTCTCAATTTCTTGATGTCAGGCAAACTTTTGCCATCGATAATACTATTTTCTCAGAGTATTTTACGCACTCAAAATATGCGGCACTTAAAATGAAAGATGCGATTGCCGATCAGTTTAGAGAAAAGTTTGATTTGCGGCCCTCTGTAGATGTCGAAAAACCTGATATTCTCTTCAACTTACATGCTTATCAAGATAAATTCACCATTTCATTGGACAGTTCAGGACGACTCCTCAATCAACGCGGTTATAGGGAACCAGGACATCAAGCCCCACTCAATGAAGTCATGGCTGCCGGTCTATTACAACTAGCAGGTTGGAATAAAAGTATCCCTCTGGTTGATCCCATGTGTGGAACCGGAACCATCATCATTGAGGCGGTACTCATGGGATTAAATATTCCTCCTCAAATCAATCAAAAGGAATTTGGCTTTAAGAATTGGAATAACTTTCAACCCATGATGTGGAATCGAATTAGAGCAGAAGCGCAGGGTAAAATCAGAAGTGCCCCCTTGATGATCTCCGGTGGAGATATCGATGGTCATGCCGTTGCCCTCGCCAAAGGAGCCTTGAAAAAACTGAGAATGGGACGAGATGTTCAAATCAGACAAGGCGCATTTGAAGATTTTATTCCCAAATTTCAAACAGGTATGATCATCACCAATCCTCCCTACGGTGAAAGAATTGGTGAAGGAGTCGATAGTCTTTATAAAAAACTAGGAGATTCCTTTAAAAATAACTTTTCAGGTTTCGATGCTTGGATATTGAGTTCAAATGTCCCAGCACTCAAACAGTTACATTTAAAATCGAGTGAAAAAATGGCTTTATTCAACGGGGCCTTACAAGTCCAATTCTGCAAATACAACCTACAAGAAGGTGCATACCTCGAAGAAGAATAACTTCATAAAGACGCTAGAAAAATTACATTTTTCAAAAGGAAAATGAATAAATTAGCGCTTTTTAATAATTATGAGACAAAAATTACTTCGAGAAGGTGCGGATGAACTCTCCTATGAAATTCGGGGAATTGTTCGTAAAGCAGAACAACTTGAACAACTTGGTCATCGGATTTATTGGGAAAACATAGGTGATCCAATCCAAAAGCATCGTAGGCTCCCCAACTGGATTAAGGATATTATTATTGAACTCTTGAAAGACGATACTACTTATGGTTATAGTCATTCCAAGGGGCTCTTAGAGACACGTACCTTTCTTGCTCATAAAACCAATTTATTAAACGGGGTTCAAATCAATGCAGAGGATATCACCTTTTTTAATGGCCTAGGGGATGCCATTGCGAAAATTTATCAATACCTTTTACCAACGGCTCGGGTAATAGGGCCCTCACCTGCCTATTCGACGCATTCTTCGGCAGAAGCAGCTCATGCCAATCACCAACCAATTACTTATGCTCTTGATCCCGAAAATCAATGGTATCCAGATCTTATAGATTTACGAAATAAAGTATGCTACAATCCCAATATCGTCGGTATATTGGTCATCAATCCCGACAATCCCACCGGGATGGTTTATCCTGAAAAAATCTTGATAGCTATGGTCGCCATTGCCAAAGAATTTAGTCTTTTTTTGATTTTTGATGAGATTTATGAACACATCATATACAATAATGCACGTACTGCTCCAATGGCAAAAGTCATCGGAACGGTCCCTGGAATTTCATTGAAAGGGATTTCTAAGGAAGTCCCTTGGCCGGGGGCAAGATGTGGATGGGCAGAATACTACAATCGAGATCAGGATGATGACTTCAATAAGCTTTGTCAAACCATAGATAATGCCAAAATGATCGAGGTCAGTTCAACTAGATTGCCTCAAAGGGCCATTCCCAAGATCATGACCGATCCCCGTTATGACCCTTTTTTAAAAAGTACCAGTCGAGCAATTGGGCAAAGAAGTAAAAAGCTCTATGATTTTTTTGCTGAAATTCCCTATGTCAATTTCAACCTGACCAACGGAGCTTTTTATAACACCATTATCTTCAAAACAGGAGCATTAAAATCCAAACAACAACTGAATATTACGGATCCAAAAACAGCACAGCTACTGGAAAATTGGCTGACTCCTGAAATGCCATTGGACCAACGATTCGTCTATTATTTATTGGCCGCTAAACAGGTTTGCGTGGTGCCTATCTCGGCTTTCTGTTCCCCTCTTTTAGGATTTAGGATTACACTTTTAGAGGAAGACTTAGAGGATCAACTTGAAATCTTTACCCGAATCAAAGAAGGTATTATGGAATACTGTAGCGATTGAGCTAAGGTGACTCACTGCCTATAAGTAGTTAATTACTTTTGGAAGTCCTTTGAGTTAATACGTGTCATCCTTCCGCGGTTTGGATGAAGGATATATTCCGCTGTAATCCTTTAAATTTCGTCCGGTTTATTGGAGATTTTTTAAATACATTACCAAAGACTACCTCCGTCATTTCCTCCCAGGCTGTTTTTGATAATTCTTCCCAGCCTTGGGGAGCAAATTGGGGTTCATTATGTGGGGTTGAAAATCTATTCCAAGGACACACCTGTTGACATATATCACAACCAAAAGCCCACCCTTCCATTTTATCACTGAACTCCGTCGGTATTTCGTCTTTCAATTCAATCGTTAAATAAGAAATACAACGACTTCCATCCACCACATAAGGTTCTGAGATTGCATCCGTTGGACAGGCGTCTATGCATCTGGTACAAGTACCACAATAATCCTTGATCGGCCCATCGGCCTCTAATTTTAAATCAATAATCAGCTCTGCCAAAAAAAAGTAACTACCCGAGTCTTTATTGATTAATAAAGTATTTTTACCTACCCACCCTAAACCGCTTTTTGAGGCCCATGCCCGCTCATGTACCGGTGCTGAATCAACAAAAGCACGCCCCTCAATCTTCCCTATGCCCGCCCTCATTCTATTCATGAATTCAGCCAATTTATCCTTGATGACAAAATGATAATCTTTGCCATAGGCGTATCGGGCGATCTTATAGGGTGTCTGATCGGTTTCATCTTTTTGTGGTGCATAATTATACAAAAGGGAAATTACCGATTGGGCACCAGGTACTAGCTTTCGAGGATCTAATCGTTTATCAAAATGACGCTCCAGGTAGCTCATTTTACCTTGATAGCCTCTTTTTAACCAAGTTTCAAGATGATCCCCTTCTTCTTCCAAAAAATCAGCCTTTGATATGCCGCAATATGAAAAGCCCAAATCCAATGCGATCCCCTTAACGATATCTCTGTTGGATTTCATAATATAAAAAGATGATCAAAAGGAATCCTAATGACGCCTCTCATAACCATCGTGTGAAGCGTGACATGCCACCTAATCAAAATAATGTATTCATTTGTGCCGGAGGTATCATATCCAAATGCTTGTAGGCCAATTCAGTCGCTTGACGCCCTCGTGCCGTACGCTTCAAAAAGCCTTCCATGATTAAAAAAGGTTCATAAACCTCTTCTATTGTTTCGGCCTCCTCTCCGCACGCCGTAGCAATGGTCGATAAACCCACCGGTCCCCCCTTAAATTTATCAATAATAGTAGATAAAATACGATTATCCATTTCATCCAATCCATGATTATCCACATTTAAGGCCTTCAATGCCATCTTTACAATGGTAAGCGTGATCGATCCATCTCCTTTTATTTGAGCAAAATCTCGGGTTCTTCTTAATAAGTTATTGGCGATTCGAGGAGTTCCCCTACTTCTTCTGGCTATTTCAAAAGTAGCCTCGGGTTCGAATTCACAATTTAAAATATCACAAGATCTTCCCACTATTCGGGTCAGTAGCTTGGCATCATAATATTCTAGCCTCGCATTGATTCCAAAACGCGCCCGTAAGGGCGCGGTCAACAATCCTGAACGGGTCGTCGCACCGATAAGGGTAAATGGGTTCAATCCAATTTGTACGGTTCTTGCATTGGGCCCTGAATCCAACATAATATCGATCTTATAATCCTCCATGGCGGAATATAAATACTCCTCAACTACAGCATTTAATCTATGTATTTCATCGATAAATAACACGTCTCCCTCTTCAAGATTTGTAAGAAGGCCTGCCAATTCTCCGGGCTTATCCAGTACAGGTCCACTTGTTATTTTTATGTTAGAACCCAGCTCATTGGCAATAATGTGAGAAAGGGTCGTTTTACCGAGCCCTGGAGGCCCGTGAAGTAAAACATGATCGAGGGGCTCTGATCGTTGACTGGCCGCTTCGACAAATATCTTTAAGTTGTGAACTATCTTTTCTTGCCCCGTAAAGTCATCAAAACTGAGGGGTCTTAAAGCTTTTTCTATCTCTTTATCAGCAGATGAGAATTCCTCATCATCTGGTTTTAAATAATCCTCTCTCATAGTTAATAAATAGAAAACAAATATAACGATGGAATATTCTAATTAGGTCTTACTATTATTGTAAAAAAAATCAAATTGAATATCGACAAACGTAAACAAACTCAAAGCGTCCTCTTATTCTTTGCTGCAATCTTACTGCTCGTAAAGCTCGTAAGAAATCAAAATCCTAATTTTTCGATGAATGAGGTCTCTGGATTGACCATGGGGACCATTGTTTATAATGTAAAATATAAAACTTTGGAACCCGTTGATTTGAAAACACAAATAGATTCTGTTCTGAAAAAATTCAATCAGTCATTATCTACATATATTCCTCAATCCGAAATTTCAAGATTGAACCAATCTGGTAGTTTAGTCTTCCAAGACCCTATTTTTTATCCCGTCCTATTGGCTAGTAAAGAAGTCCATGCAGCAACCGAAGGAGCGTTTGATCCTACCATTGGTCCTCTGATCAATGCCTATGGTTTTGGCCCAGATAAGGCTTCAAAAATATTGGATCAAACCCTTATTGATTCTTTACTTCAATTCGTAGGTTTCTCAAAAATTAATTTTAATCCCTCTCTCATTACGCTGCCCAAAGGAATGTACCTTGATTTAAGTGCAGTGGCCAAAGGATATGCCGTAGATGTAATCGCTGATTATCTCAAATCCAAAAACATTGAACATGCGATGGTAGAGATTGGTGGAGAAGTCAGAACTTTTGGCACCAATGACCGAAATGAGATTTGGAAGATTGGTATTCAAGATCCATTGATTGAATCAGAAGAATACCAACCCCCTTTTGCAATCGTCAATCTAGAGGATCGATCGGTTGCAACCTCAGGTAATTATAGAAATTATTATCAGATCGGTGATAAAACCTATGTCCATATCATCGATCCTAAAACGGGGAATATGAGTAAAAAAAATATACTAAGTGCATCTGTTTTCGCGCCCAATTGCATGCTTGCTGATGCTTATGCAACGGCCTTTATGGTACTGGGGGTTGAAACTTCCATGGCTATTCTCAAAGCAGATGATCGCTTGGATGCGCTGCTGATTTATCAAGGTGAATCAAGTCCTGAACACATCATCACAGATGGCATCAAAACAGCCGTAATTGTAACGAAAAACGAAACTCCATGAGCCTTACTATTACCCTGTTAATCATAGGAACTTTTATTGGAGGATGGGCCACCGTTCCCTTAGAGTACAAGCCTCAAAATATTTTTTTACCTTTAATTTTTGGTGGATCCTATCTTTTTTCCATCACCATTATACATGTTTTTCCTGAACTCTTTGCCTTGTCCTCAGATCCCACTAAAATTGGTTTGTTCATATTACTAGGGTTTTTCTTCCAACAATTTTTAGAATATTTTACTTCGGGTGTAGAGCATGGCCATTTTCATGAACACAAATCAACAAAATCAAAGTATTATGTCCTCATTGCCCTAGTCGTGCATTCTTTAATGGAGGGTGCTTTACTCACCCATGATTCTCCATTACATGAACAAAACAACTCGTATACCTTACTTTTTGGTATCATTCTACATAAAGCTCCTGCCGCCTTTGCTCTGATGGCGGTATTTAAGGTGAAATCAAAATTCTCTCCACAACAATGGGTGGTATTAAGTATCTTTAGTCTGGCCTCGCCCATCGGAGCCATGGCCAATAACTATTTAACACTATCGGAAGCCGAATTAAGTCTATTATTTGCTTTTATGAGTGGCGCTTTTTTACATATTTCTATGACTATTTTTGTAGAGTCTAGCCCGGGGCACCGATTTAGATTTAACAAAATTGCCATCAGTATCCTGGCTGCCTTATTGGCCATTTTCACAGAATTATATATTTAAATAGGTATCTCCCTCAGATCTGTTCCCATTAATCTTTGCCGAGACCTTCCATAAAAATAGATTGTACCTATGCTTTATATGAGCTCAATAATTAAATAAAAGATCAATCTCTCTGATTACTTTTTTTATGATTTATTTTCTTAACGAAAAATGAAACCCTTCAAAAAGCGATGCCCTTTTTATTGTTTTTACCTCTAAAATATGTGATGATTAAATTTATTATAGCTTTTTATTTTACAACTTAATATATTAGTGTCACATTTAAAGAAAAGAGATGCAAGCATACTGGAAACAAAATCTCAAATATTTAATCATTTTATTGAGTATCTGGTTTACTGTCTCATTTGGAGCAGGGATACTTTTTGTCGATCAATTAAACGTAATAAAAATAGGTGGTTTTAAACTTGGGTTTTGGTTTGCGCAACAAGGTGCCATTTATACTTTTGTCATCTTAATCCTGATCTACATAAGACTCATGAATAACCTAGATAAAAAATACGGTTTTCATGAAGAAGATAGCCTTTAAAATAAGCGTAACATGAGTATTCAAATTTGGACCTGGATTTTAGTAGGAGTTACCTTTTCCCTGTACATAGGTATTGCTATTTGGTCAAGGGCAGGTTCCACAAAAGAATTCTACGTAGCTGGCGGGGGTGTATCTCCATTGGCAAATGGATTAGCTACTGCAGCAGATTGGATGTCCGCAGCTTCATTTATTTCCATGGCAGGAATCATTTCCTTTGAAGGCTATGATGGTTCTGTCTATCTCATGGGTTGGACCGGAGGTTATGTGTTATTGGCATTATTACTCGCTCCCTACTTAAGAAAATTTGGAAAATTCACGGTTCCTGATTTTATAGGCGATAGATATTATTCCAATACAGCGAGAAGCGTCGCTGTTTTTTGCGCATTATTGGTCTCTTTCACCTATGTAGCCGGGCAAATGCAAGGAGTGGGTATTGTTTTCTCACGATTTTTAGAAGTGGACATTACTACCGGTGTGATCATTGGAATGGTCATCGTTTTATTTTATGCCGTGTTAGGAGGAATGAAAGGAATTACCTACACACAGGTAGCGCAATATTGCGTACTGATATTTGCTTTTATGGTGCCGGCCATTTTTATTTCCATTCAGATGACAGGCCATTTCATTCCACAATTAGGTTTCGGAAGTGCCGATGAAAATGGTATTTATTTATTAGATAAATTGGACGGACTGCATAAAGATTTAGGTTTTTCATCTTATACTACAGGAAGCAAATCTAAGCTAGATGTTTTCTGTATTACGGCTGCATTAATGGTTGGTACCGCAGGCCTACCCCATGTAATTGTTCGATTTTTCACAGTAAAAAAAGTAGCTGATGCACGTAAATCAGCGGGTTGGGCATTACTGTTTATAGCCATATTATATACTACTGCTCCAGCTATTTCCGTGTTTTCACGAACGAATTTAATTGAAACGGTCAATGACAAAAAGTATGCTGACATGCCAGAATGGTTTAAAAAATGGGAAACTACAGGCTTGATTACTTTTAACGACAAAAATCAGGATCAGGTGATCCAATATGTAGCTAACAAAGAATTGAATGAACTTGAAGTGAATCGTGATATAATGGTATTGGCCAATCCAGAAATAGCTGGTCTACCCAATTGGGTAATTGCGCTCGTAGCGGCTGGAGGTTTGGCAGCTGCTTTATCTACCGCAGCGGGCTTATTATTGGTCATCTCTTCTTCCGTTGCCCATGACTTAATTAAAAGAATGATCAATCCGAAGATCTCGGAAAAAGGTGAATTGATCGCTGCAAGAGCCGCTGCCGTAGTGGCTGTTTGTGTGGCTGGTTATTTTGGTATCAATCCCCCAGGTTTTGTTGCGGCTGTCGTCGCTTTGGCTTTTGGCTTGGCGGCTGCTTCTTTTTTTCCTGCCATTGTTTTGGGTATTTTCTATAGAAAAATAAATAAACAAGGTGCTATCTCAGGGATGATTATTGGAATTCTATTGATGCTATTTTACATGACTAAATTCAAATTCGGTTGGTGGTTTGGAGGGACCAAAGTAGATTGGTGGTTTGGGATTTCCCCTGAAGGATTTGGAAGTATCGCTATGATGGCTAATTTCATAGTTTCAATTATCGTCTCAAAGTTTACTCCTGACCCGCCAAAAGAGGTTCAAGAAATTGTTGAAAATATTAGAATTCCAAGTGGCGCAGGCGCTGCTCATAACCATTAAGAAGTTACTTATGACATTACAAATAAATTCTCTGGAAGATTATCAAAAAGCGTACCAGTCCAGTGTTGAAAATCCTTCGGAATTTTGGGATAACATTGCCGAAAACTTTTTATGGAGAAAAAAATGGACCCAAACATTAGCCTACGATTGGAGTGTCCCTGAAACAAAATGGTTTTTGGAGGGTAAATTAAATATTACAGAAAATTGTTTGGATCGCCATCTAGCATCAAAAGGCGATCAAACTGCCATTATTTGGGAACCTAATGATCCAAACGATGCAGCACAACACATTACCTACAGACAACTCCATAGTAAGGTCTGCGCCTTTGCTAATGTTTTAAAAAACAATAAGGTAGTTAAAGGTGATCGTGTTTGTATTTACATGCCAATGGTTGCTGAACTTTCGGTAGCTGTACTGGCTTGCGCCAGAATTGGTGCCATTCACTCTGTAGTTTTTGCCGGATTCTCTTCTAGGGCATTGGCGGCAAGAATAAACGATGCCGAATGTAAGGTCTTATTGACCGCTGACGGTGGTTTTAGGGGGGATAAGGTGACGCCATTAAAAGACATTGCCGATGAAGCCTTAAAGACCTGCCCTTCCATTAAAAAATCAATCGTTTTTCAAAGAACAAAGCAAACCATTGCCTGGACATCAGACAGAGATCTCTGGTGGCATGAAGAATTAACAAAAGTAGATGATTCATGCCCTGCAGAAGTCATGGATTCGGAAGATATACTTTTCATTCTATATACTTCTGGGTCTACCGGAAAGCCCAAAGGAATGGTCCACACTTGCGGCGGTTACATGCTTTACGCTGCCTATTCTTTTTTAAATGTATTCCAATATAAACCCAACGATATTTATTGGTGTACGGCAGATATAGGTTGGATTACAGGCCATAGTTATATTGTTTATGGGCCTTTGGCTACTGGAGCCACTACGGTCATGTTTGAAGGCGTTCCTAGTTATCCAGACTATGGCAGATTTTGGGAAGTCTGTGAGAAGCATAAAGTCACTCAATTTTATACTGCTCCTACTGCCATTAGAGCATTAGCGAAACACCCGTTATCGTTCGTTACTGACCATGACCTCAGTAGTCTGAGAATATTAGGAACTGTAGGCGAGCCTATTAACGAAGAGGCATGGCACTGGTATGACGATAATATTGGTAAAAATAAATGCCCAATAGTAGATACTTGGTGGCAAACAGAAACGGGTGGAATGATGATTTCTTCTTTGGCAGGTGTGACCCAAGACAAACCCACATTTGCAACCCTTCCCTTACCCGGAATTCAGCCGGTTTTATTGGACGCCGATGGGGCAGAGATTACTGATATAAAAGCAGAAGGAATTTTAGCCATTAAACAACCCTGGCCCTCGTTGGCAAGAACCATCTATGGCGATAATGAACGCTATAAAAATGTCTATTTCTCTGCCTATCCTAATTATTATTTTCCAGGAGATGGTGCGTTGCGAGATGCCCTCGGAAATTATAGGATTACGGGAAGAGTAGACGACGTGGTCATTGTTTCTGGACATAACCTAGGTACAGCGCCCATAGAAAATGCAATTAATGAGCATGACAACATTGTTGAAAGTGCAGTGGTAGGATTCCCTCATGACATTAAAGGAAATGCTCTATATGCCTACGTAATCACCTATGATGGGGTCATCCAAACCGATGAATTAATTACTGAAATAAGAAACCTTGTGGCTAAAACCATCGGTGCCATTGCCAAGCCTGACAAAGTTCAATTTGTCAAAGGGTTACCCAAAACACGTTCAGGGAAAATTATGAGAAGAATATTGCGAAAAATAGCCAGTGGAAATGCTGGTGATTTGGGCGATACTTCTACACTGCTCAACCCAGAAATAATTGATGACCTCCAAAAGGGGTTTGACAAAAATTAAGCAATAATAAAAACGGGAGTACCATCAAACAATATTTCCGTTTCATCATTATCAATTAAAAATCAACTCCCACACATTTCGCATCCCTCTGGGTCATCTAGGGAGCATTGTATGGCTTGTTGATTTTGGTCAGTAGCTTTTGCCAACTCTTCCGCTTTGGGTTGTACGTTTTCTTCTTTAGTAACGGTAAATTTGATCGCGTCTGTCGCCGCCTTAGTCCGCAGATAATACATGCCTGTTTTTAAACCCTTTTTCCATGCGTAGAAATGCATAGAGGTCATTTTACCGAAGTTGGCATTCATCAAATGAATATTCAAGCTTTGACTTTGACAGATGTACGCCCCCCGATCCGCAGACATATCAATAATAGTTTTCTGAGAAATCTCCCAAACTGTCTTGTAAAGCTCCTTGATATTAGCTGGAATCTCAGCTATATTTTGGATAGAACCATTTTCAGCCTTGATTTTATTCATCATACCTTCATCCCATAGCCCCAAACTAATCAAATCATGCATCAAATACTTGTTCGCTACAATAAACTCACCGGACAGCACTCTGCGTACGTACATATTCGATGTAAATGGCTCAAAGCATTCATTATTACCGAGTATCTGCGAGGTAGAGGCCGTTGGCATAGGTGCCACTAACAAAGAATTTCTAACCCCATGCTTCTTTACTTTTTGTTTGAGCTCATACCAATCCCATCGGCCTGAATCGGGTGTCACACCCCACATATCAAATTGGAATATACCTTTGGATACAGGTGATCCTTTATACGTGTGATAGGGCCCATCAGCTTGGGACAACTCCATGGAGGCTTCCATAGAGGCGAAATAGATGGTTTCAAAAATTTCGCTATTGAGACGCTGTGCTTCTTCAGATTCAAAAGGAAGTCGCATCATCACAAATGCATCTGCCAAACCTTGTACGCCTAGACCTATGGGCCTGTGCCGCATATTTGAAGTCCTGGCTTCCTCAACTGGATAATAATTGACGTCTATTACTTTATTGAGATTTCTCGTCGCTACTTTGGTGATTTCATAAAGTTTATCATGATCAAAGGTTTTATCCTCCTTCACAAACTTAGAAAGAGAAATAGAGGCTAAATTACAAACCGCGACCTCATCTTTAGAGGTATATTCCATTATCTCGGTACATAGATTACTGGACTTAATGGTACCTAAGTTCTTTTGATTAGACTTAAGATTCGCATGATCCTTGTACAAAATGTAAGGTGTTCCTGTTTCAATTTGAGCCTCTAAGATCTCAAACCAAAGATCTTGAGCCTTCACTACCTTTCTCGCTTTTCCTTCTTGCTCGTATTTCTCATACAATTTTTCAAACACTTCTCCGTAACTGTCCTCTAAACCCTTCGCTTCATCAGGACTGAAAAGGGACCATTCTCCATTCTCCTCAACTCTACGCATGAACAAGTCTGAAATCCACATCGCATAGAACAGATCTCTCGCCCTTAACTCTTCTTTTCCATGATTTTTCTTCAACTGAAGAAATTCAAATATATCAGCATGCCAAGGCTCTAAATAAATAGCAAAGCTTCCTTTTCTTTTGCCTCCTCCTTGATCGACATACCTGGCAGTCATATCAAAATTCCGAAGCATCGGGATGATACCGTTCGAAGTACCGTTGGTTCCTTTGATGTAAGCTCCAGTAGCTCTTACATTGTGGATACTCAAACCGATACCTCCTGCTGATTGTGATATTTTAGCACATTGCTTTAGGGTATCATATATTCCATCAATACTATCATCCTGCATAGTCAATAAAAAGCAAGAGGAAAGTTGTGGCTTTGGGGTACCTGCATTGAACAAAGTAGGAGTTGCGTGCGTAAACCACTTTTCTGACATTAAGTGATAGCTTTCTATGGCCGCTTCAATATCATCTACATGAATACCCACGGATACCCGCATCAACATGTGCTGGGGTCGTTCTACAATCTTGCCATTCAACCGCATCAAATAAGCCCTTTCTAAGGTCTTATAACCAAAAAAATCATAATTAAAATCCCGATCATAGTCGATGATCTCATCTAATTTTTTCGCATTTTTTTTGATTACTCCGTAGGTCTCTGACGAAAGTAAAGGTGCATTCTCTCCAGTTTTGGCATCTACATAGGTGTACATGTGCTTCATCGTATTAGAGAAGGATTCCGATGTTACTTTGTGCAAATTGGAGATGGCAATTCTCGCTGCCAATTTGGCAAAATCTGGATGGCGTGTGGTCATGGAAGCTGCAATTTCTGCTGCCAAATCATCTAGCTGGACAGTACTTACACCATCATATAAACCATCTATAACTTTTTGGGCTATTTTGACTGGCTCTACAAAATCTCTATTGAGCCCTTTGCATAACTTCTCAATCCTCGCGGTAATCTTATCAAATTTAACTGATTCTCTTCGGCCGTCTCTCTTTAGTACTAACATGATTGATTTATTATATTTTACTCCTATTAAAAGTCTTGGTCAAGACTGAATTTGTCGTTGTCGTTTTCGGTATTCAAAACACCGGCTTTTTGATATTCTCCCACCCTTTTTTCAAAGAAATTCGTTTTCCCTTGAAGAGAAATCATTTCCATGAAGTCAAATGGGTTGGATGCATGATATATTTTTGAACAATTTAATTCCATCAAAAGTCTGTCTGCTACGAATTCAATGTATTGACACATCAACTCCGCATTCATTCCAATTAATCTAACAGGAAGCGCATCGGTTACAAATTCTTTCTCAATAGTTACAGCATCCGCTATAATGGTTTGTATGGCCTCATTACTCAATTTGTTAACCAGGTGATTATTGTATAGTAAACATGCAAAGTCACAATGTAACCCCTCATCTCTAGAAATTAATTCGTTTGAAAAGGTTAAACCCGGCATCAACCCTCTTTTTTTCAACCAAAATATGGAACAAAAACTTCCTGAAAAAAAGATGCCTTCGACTGCAGCAAATGCAACTAATCTTTCCGCAAAATTACCCTCATCTATCCACCGAAGCGCCCAATCCGCCTTTTTCTTTACACAGTCCATAGTATCTAATGCATTGAAAAGACCATCCTTCTCTTGTACATCTTTTACATACGTATCTATAAGCAGTGAGTAAGTCTCAGAATGGATGTTCTCAATAGCAATTTGAAATCCATAAAAGAATTTTGCCTCGGTGTATTGTACTTCCGAAACAAAATTTTCAGCGAGGTTTTCATTTACAATTCCATCACTTGCGGCAAAAAAGGCCAAGACATGCTTGATGAAATGTCGCTCATCCCCTGTCAGCGTATCCCAATCTTTAAGATCTTGTCCTAAATCTATTTCTTCGGCCGTCCAAAAACTGGCTTCTGCTTTCTTATAATAACTCCAAATATCATCATGCTCGATAGGAAACAGAACAAATCTATTATTGTTCTCTTTTAAAATGGGTTCATTTTTATTTTCTATTACAGGATTGCTCATTATTTATTATTTTTTCGTTTTGGTGCGACAGCAATATTTTACTCAAACCCTTTAAACCTTAGTTTTTGGGCATGTGGTATTGCATAATAACTATTTAAAATTTGTGTAACCAAAGTCAGTCGTGTAAACAAAAGTATTGTGGTGATTTACTTTTTCTAACCCGGTTTACAAATGTGTCCAAATCACACCTAAAATACAAATCGTATTCTACGGAATATCATGGGTGGTCAAGACTGTGGATAAGTACATATGTATTTGATATATAATATATTAAGAGTCATTTAAATGAAAAAACTTACATCTATTTCACACCTCAATGAGGTTTAAAAAAATCCTTTTTTTTTTTAAAAAAATTATCCACAACTATTTACAATTATTGTAAAGCCAATCCTTTTGCGTTTTAAATCAAAAATTCTATATTTGCACTTCTTTTTAAAATAATAAAAATGTACGCAATAGTCGACATTGCTGGTAAGCAATTCAAAGTAGAAAAAAATAAATTCTTGTACGCTCCCTTAATTGATGCTAAAGCAGGGACTTCCTTAAATTTCCCTCAGGTACTTCTTACGGACGACGATGGAAAAGTAAAAGTAGGTACCCCCTCGGTTAAAGGTTCGAGTGTGTCTGGGAAAATACTAGAACACGTCAAAGGTAATAAGGTCATTGTTTTCAAAAAGAAGCGGCGCAAAGGCTACCGTGTCAAAAACGGACATCGACAACAGTTTACGAAAATATTAATAGAAGACATAAAATAATTATCAAAGATGGCACATAAGAAAGGCGCAGGTAGTTCAAATAACGGTCGAGAATCCGAAAGCAAGCGATTGGGTGTTAAGATCTTTGGTGGCCAAAAAGCCATTGCCGGGAATATCATCATTCGTCAACGTGGAACCAAACATCATCCCGGTAACAACGTCGGAATGGGGAAAGATCATACGTTATTTGCACTCACTGATGGATTGGTTCAATTCAAAAAAGGTCGGCGAGACAGATCTTACGTTCACATTGAAGCTTTGAGTTAAGAAACAAATTTAAAAATAAATAAAAATGAGATTCTTTGAATCTTATTTTTATTTTAATCCTATATCAAGATGCTCAGGATACTTTTTTTTGGTCTGCCCGGTAAAATCGTGGTTTCTTTAAATCCATTGGCGTATAACTTCTTTCTCGTTTTCTAAACTTTAAAATTATTCTTATTTCCCATCTCAAATTGCCCTCTCATATGTTGTGATGAGGTCATCCACAAGAGGTTTTCTGCTCTGTTATTTCGGGGATTATTGTCTATATGAATAATCATGATTTTTGTCTCATATCATTAGGTACATATAATTTGGCCACTTCTTTGTGGGGGTAAATTGTCCTCCTCTTTTTGTCATCACTCATCAGATCAAGAAAGTAACACTTACATTTCTTATTCCATCTTTGACACATAATTTTACTTTTTAATCCCATTTCAGTTTTACTCCCTGAATGCCATACTTTTCGAGCAACACTTTTTATTTTACCTTAATTCGAAATTAAATAATTTTTAACGTTTGGGATCTGACCCCATTTTTCTTTTGATTTTGAGACTTTCATCCTTAGTTTGAGCGAATTGAAAAACTCGAATTAATTTTAGCAACGATTCTAATGTAAGAATTATTTTATTATAAATATGCTTTTTTTGATTTTTTGAAATCAAAAATACTCCAAGAGTCCTCTCAGCTGAAGGGCGTCTATGTATCCTTAAGAAATATTAATCAGATTATTTTTAATTCATGACCCGTCCATTAAAACTTTAAATAACTTTGTAACCTAACTGGATTTATAAATATGTTCGTCTACAATATAACCTTCAATGTAGAACCTCCAATCGAATCCGAATGGCTAAAGTGGATGAAAAACGAACATATATTAGATATCCTCGGCACCCAACATTTTACTGAATATCGTATATTAAGGCTGATTAACGAACATCCTGATGCCTCAGGAACTACTTATGCCGTTCAATTTACAGCAACAAATATTGCTCATGTTCAACAATACTTGTCCAACCAAGGCACCATACTACAAGACGAGCTGAGGGCTAAGTTTGGTGAAAAAGTATTGTCATTCACAACCCTTCTAGAGGAAATTTAAAAATCAATATTACAATTGATCCATTCATGCCCAAACTGAGTGGGGTAATGCTTTTTATAAAAATTAATAGCACTCTGGTTCCAATCAAGAACTTGCCACATCATGCCCGTACATTGTGTCGCCTTTGCCGTTTTTAAAACCTCATCGAATAACATTTTACCTATCCCTTGTCTCCTCAAAGACTCTTTTATGACCAGGTCTTCCAAATAAAGACGCCTTCCCTTCCAGGTCGAATATCTCGTATAATAAATAGCCGTCCCAACAATAAAGCCTTGATTTACCGCAACATAAAAATCAAAGATCGCGGATTCACCAAAGCCGTCCAATTCCATTTGGACCACACTATTTTCAACTTCCTCCAATGCTTTTTCATAAATAGCCAATTCTTTGATCAAGTCTAAAACTTGAGCTAAATCTTTTTGTACCCCTTTCCTGATCGAAATCATATTTTAAAAGTAAAATTTATCATAAAAGTAAAATGGGACAGGTTTCCATCAATCTCCTACACCTTCTTCAATAAAATTTATTCATATTTAAGAGCAATCAATTCATATTGTGAGGATTTATTCCAGTAAGAAAACATAGCTATTTTTCAATAAAGTCAAATCCTAAATAAGGCTGCAGTACAGCAGGCATTTTAATGCCCTTACTTGTTTGATTATTTTCAAGTATTGAAGCTAAAATTCGTGGTACCGCCAAAGCACTTCCGTTTAAGGTATGTGCGAGTTGCTTTTTACCTCCATTAGTTTTATACCTCAATTTTAGTCGATTGGCCTGATAATTCTCAAAATTTGAAACTGAACTAACTTCTAGCCATTTTTTCTGACCCCCAGAGTATACTTCAAAATCGTACGTAATCGCAGCGGTAAATCCTAAATCCTTACCACACAATCTTAACATTCGATAAGGTAATTCCAATGAGGCTATTAAATCCTCCACATGTAGTTTCATTTCTTCCAAGACCGCATAAGAATTTTCTGGTTTTGCAATTTGCACTACCTCTACTTTATCAAACTGATGGAGTCTATTGAGACCTCGCACATCAGCACCCCATGATCCCGCCTCTCTTCTAAAACAAGGTGTATATCCAATCATTTTAATGGGAAAATCAGCTTCTACTAACAAAACATCTCTATAAATATTGGTAAGAGGTACTTCTGCCGTCGGTATCAAGTAAAGGTTAGTGTCAGATAAATGGTACATCTGCCCTTCTTTATCAGGCAATTGCCCCGTAGCTTTACCTGATACCTCATTGACCAAGATAGGTGGCTGAACCTCTTGATAATCCGCGGCAATCCCTTTATCCAAAAAATAGTTAACCAAACCCCTGACCAATCGTGCACCTTGGGCCTTATAAAAAGGGAATCCTGCACCCGTAATTTTATTACCTATATTGAAATCAACCAATCCATAATCCTTGATCAACTCCCAATGAGGTTGATGATCTATTTCTAATTGGGGAAAATCGCCTTTTTGAAAGAGTAATTCATTGTCCTCCTCACTTTGACCTGCCACCACTTTTTTATTTGGAATATTGGGCAACTCATATAATTTCTCCTTCAACGCCTTTTCAATATCTTGAAGTTGTTCAGATAAAGCCTTACCACGCTCTTTAATTTCAGCAGTTTCTAATTTTATTTTTTGAGCTTCCCCTTTATGCCCCGACTGCATTAAAACCCCTATCTTCCTCGAAAGTTGATTCGAACGGCTCAATACATCATCCAGTATCCCTTGTACTTCCTTTCGTTGATCATCTAAATCTATAATATGTCTTAATTGCTCATCAGGATCCAGAACACCCCTTTTCCTGAGGCCTAAAACATATCTTCCAAAATTTTCTTTGATCTCGCGGACTAACAGCATTTCCTTAATTTTTTTACAGCTTACAAAGAAAACCTTAGAATGGCAATAAAGCGAAAATATATACGCTCAATCTTATAAATACATAAAAAAAACCTTAATATTTGTTTATATTTATAACTTGCTATATCATTGCACCTCTAACCAATGAAGACAAAGACCCAATTATTCTAGGTCCGATCATATCTTTATACACATCGAGATTATTTATATCCACTAGTTACTTTTATGCACACATTAGATGAATTAACCGTTCGGTTGCTTTCTGAATTAATAGAAATCGCCGAGGGACTTGGCCTCAAAAATGCCAAAAAAGAGTCGAAACAAGACCTTGTTTATAAAATTTTAGATATACAAGCTACCCTTCCCGAAAGTGAAGTCAGCCCACCTATTGCTAAAAAAGAAATCAAAACAGCTCCTAAAAAGAGACCTCCAAATCCCAATATCAAAAAAGTAAATCAACCAACAGCAACATCTCGCCCTGCAGAAGTAAAGGATGGTACCTCAAAACTATTAGCTTCCCTAGATCTTAATTTAAAGGACGGAGATAAAAAAGAGATTCAACCTGCTGTAACAAATACTCCTGTGGCAAAGGTAGAAGCAAGAGAGCCAAAGTCCTTGAATAAAGAAAAAACAGAAAAAAAACCTGAAAAGAGAGAGAAAAATGAACGGGATATCGCCCGAGATGAAGCTCGAGCTAAAAAAGATGAATATCTTAAGAATATAAAAGAGTTTGAAGGTATTATTGAAAACGAAGGTGTTCTTGAAACCCTTCAAGATGGCTATGGCTTTTTAAGATCGAGTGATTATAACTATTTGGCCTCTCCAGACGATATTTATGTATCTCCCTCTCAAATCAAACTATTCGGTTTGAAAACAGGTGATACAGTCAAAGGTGAAATTAGACCCCCCAAAGACGGTGAAAAATATTTCGCCTTATTGAAAGTCTCCTCCGTCAATGGTAAGACTACCGAGGAAATTAGGGATCGGGTTGCTTTCGAATACTTGACTCCATTATTTCCACAAGAAAAGCTTAACCTCAGTACGAAACCTGATAATTACTCAACCAGAATTTTAGATCTCTTCGCTCCTATTGGAAAAGGACAACGAGGTATGATTGTTGCCCAGCCAAAAACCGGTAAAACGGTGTTACTCAAAAATGTAGCCAATGCGATCGCTGAAAATCATCCAGAATGCTTCCTGATCATATTACTTATCGATGAGCGACCAGAGGAAGTCACCGATATGGCGCGCTCTGTAAAAGCAGAAGTCATTGCTTCTACTTTTGATGAACAAGCGGAAAGACACGTAAAGGTAGCCTCAATGGTATTGGAAAAAGCCAAAAGAATGGTAGAATGCGGTCATGATGTCGTGATTTTACTTGATTCGTTGACGCGCTTGGCGCGAGCCTACAACACCGTGGTTCCTTCGTCAGGAAAAATACTTTCAGGAGGCGTTGATGCCAATGCATTACACAAACCCAAAAGGTTTTTCGGTGCCGCTCGAAATGTTGAAAATGGCGGTTCTTTAACCATTATAGCTACTGCATTAATTGATACCGGATCTAAAATGGATGAAGTTATTTTCGAAGAATTTAAAGGAACAGGCAATATGGAGCTTGTTTTAGATAGGAAATTATCTAACAAACGCGTTTATCCTGCCATTGACGTTCCAGGTTCGGGTACGAGAAGGGAGGATCTATTAATGGACAAAGAAGAACTCAGTCGTGTTTGGATTTTGCGCAAGTTCATGAATGACATGACCAGCCCCGAAGCGATGGAATTCTTATTGAGCCGTATGAAAGGCACTCGAAATAATGATGAATTTTTGGTTTCTATGAACGGTTAAAGCCCATGATCTATAAAAAAGGCCTTTTTATTTCCCCTCTACGTAATCTTTCAACAGATAATATTTGCTAGATAGCCGGCCCCTCTCTGCTACCGTTGCATTTGCAATCCTGCCCAATGTATCCTCCCCTATTAAATGAGGCAAAACATTATTAATAAGCTGATCCCCAAAACTTTCTGAAGCATCTCTTGAAAGTTCACAAGGCAAATTGTCTACAGCCATTACCGTAATATTCGCCTCATCAGTCAAGGGCAATTCTACGACATCCTCACTTGGATTATAATCGTAAATAGGCTCATCAATCGTGCATGAGCGAAGCGTAGAAGGAATAGATCCCTGAATATCACAAGTAATATCAGCAATGATTCTGATTTTGAAGTTATTTTTTAAGACATCCTCCCGCTCAAACAAAACGGGCGCTCTAGGGTCCCAATAGGCACCAGCAATCAATACATCAGCTACTTGTGCATATTTTAAAAAATCCCCTTGATAATCTTCTGGAGAGCTATAAAAAGAAGATCTGACAAATGATTCTCCGGATTTGTGCTTACAATAATCTCTTGTATTGAGTTGGCAAAATACAGGAACATCAAATACACGCTCTATAAAAGCAGCAGGAGATACCATTTTAATGTTCATCGCCAATAGGACTTCCATTACGCCTTTTGATACGCGACCTCCGCCCGTAATGGCAATTTTAATGGAGGGTAACTTCACTTTTGAGTATTCGGTTTTTAAATCTTCGAAATCAAAGCAATCATGGACCCGTTTGATGGTGAACAGGTTATACCTCTTTCCATAAGTCCATATGGCATTATAGGCACCTACGATCCCTGCCCATCTCCCAAAGGCTACAATTCGATGGCCATGCTCATTGATCAATGCCTCGTAATCAATAATTCGAATATTTTTTTCTAAAATGGCACGCAATAAATTGCGGTTGTATATCTGTTTTTTAATCGTATGAGAAAAAAACAAATAGGTTTTATCAGCAATTAAAGAAGGTATAGGTACTTCTTTAACGCCCATCAAAATATCACAATCCTTAACAGAAGGAACAATCTCTATACCTTCCTTTCTGTAGTCCTCATCAGGATAACACCTGACGCTACTACTTTGGACCTTTATCCGTACCTTTGGGAAATCTCTCTGAATCTGTGCGGACTGGGCAGGCGTAATGGGCACGCGATGATCTACCGGAACTTTTTCTTCCTTTATTATTCCTATTTGTATCATTCAATCCGGTTCATTATTATCATGAAAATACGGTTTTTGAAGGGTTATCTCATTACTAAATCAAACTTTTCACTTAGTTTTTTTATGGGGGATGTCTTGATCACTTAACTTCTTATCTTTGACGTTTTCATTTAAAAACTGATTGATTTGATCAATATTTAAGCTAGATTTTATCTCCCCAAATTTATCTATTTTCAACTCTAACCCTTTTAATTTTTCATGAACTTGAGGTTGCTCATGCTCCTTTAATTTTCGCTTTTTCTTCATGGTAAGACTATTTTGATTTGGTCAAATTGTACTATGGCATTTTGAATCCTTTTTGATATTTCAACAGGACCCAAAATTTCAATAATTTTCATTAAATCAGGTCCGGACCCCTCACCCATAATGGATACCCTCAGCAATTGAAGTACCTTACCCGGATTCATTTGGATCGACGCCATGGTGGTTTGAAATAATTCCTGTGCACTATCACCATTAATTTCAGACAAAACAGCCAGTTTATTGGCATATGCATTCAGTACCATTTTACTTTCTTCATTCCACTTTTTATGAATCACTTTTTGATCATATGATTGAGGTTCATGAAAAATGAACTGGGCTGCACTGGCAAATTCTTGAGGAAAAGTAACTCTTTGAATAAATAATTCTACAATCTGTTTACCTAGTTCGAGAGAACACTCAAGACCGTAATGGTCATATAAATCTTTTATTAGTTCAAATGCAAGCACTTCAATCTCCGTGTTTTTTAGATAATGCTGATTGAACCATTTGGCTTTATCGAAGTCGAATTTTGTACCCGACTTGCCTATGCGCTCAATGGAAAAATTTGTAATTAGGGCCTTTAGATCAAATATTTCTTGATCCCCACCTGGGTTCCATCCCAATAAAGACAGAAAATTCACTAATGCATTTGAAGAAAATCCCATTTCTCTAAACCCTTGACGAGTCTCTCCCGAAGTAGGATCGGTCCAATTAAGTGGGAAAATTGGAAATCCTCCCTTATCTGCTGCCCTTTTACTCAGTTTTCCATTACCATCTGGTTTCATGATCAGAGGCAAGTGCACGAAATATGGTATATCTGCTTCCCAATTAAACGCTTCATATAGCATCACATGGAGCGGGGCTGATGGTAGCCATTCTTCTCCACGAATAACGTGAGTAATTTTCATTAAATGGTCATCTATAACATTGGCTAAATGATAGGTAGCCAGTCCATCAGATTTTATGAGTACCTTGTCATCTAGAGTTGAAGAGTGAACTAATACCCAACCCCTGACCAAATCATGGAATCTGATTTCTCTTTTATCGGACATTTTGAAACGTACCACATAAGGTATCCCTGCTTGTATTTTTTCCTTCACTTCCTCCTTTGACAAAGTCAATGAATTCATCATGGTGTTCCGTGAAGCGGAGTTATAATTAAGATTTAATACGCCTGCAACTTTTAATTTTTCGCGCATTTGATCAATTTCCTCCGGCGTATCAAAAGCATAATAAGCCTTTCCTTCATCAATCAGCTGTTGTATGTATTTTTGATAAATTTTTTTTCTTTCAGATTGCCTGTAAGGACCGTAATCACCTCCAATATCCGGACCTTCCTCTGGGTCAATACCACACCATGAAAGTGTTTCTTTAATATAGGCCTCGGCTCCAGCTATAAATCGTGATTGATCGGTGTCTTCTATTCTTAAAATAAAAGTACCTCCCATTTTTTTTGAATAGAGATAATTGAAAATAGCTGTTCTCACTCCTCCAATATGCAATCCTCCCGTTGGACTAGGTGCAAATCTTACCCTTACCTGACTCATAGATAACGCTAGTTTTTTACAATCTTAATGTACTGAAGCAATGCATGAAATCTCAATATTCCCGTTTTTCGGTAATTTTGAGACTTCTATAGTCTCGCGAGCAGGAGGATTTTTACTAAAATATTTTCCATAAACTTCATTGATCTTGGCAAAATCATCCATATCCCTAATGAAAATACTGCATTTGATCACCTTAGAAAAATCAGTTGACGCTTCCTTAAGTATCGCCCCTAAATTTTCCATAACCTGGGTAGTTTCTGCTTCAATACTTCCTGTTATTAAATCTTGTATTTTACTATCAATAGCTACTTGACCTGAAATATAAAGTAGACCATTCACCAATACCGCTTGACTGTAAGGACCAATTGGATTTGGTGCATTTTCTGAGTAAATTATTTTCATAATAATTGATTTGATTTAACAATTAGTTCTACTAGCCTTAAAGATAACGATCTCGAGTGAGCTAAGGCTCAAATGAATTGGAAATTTAATTGAGGGAATCCTAGTCAAAGGATCCATTGATTTCACAGATCACAAAAAGTGCGCCTTGATCGAGTCTTGGAAGTTAAGCTACGCGTTAAGTTTATAATCACGAGCAGAAGTAAGATGCTTAAGATTTACTACACCGTAATCAGTAAAGACAAATCTCCTGGTTGATAACTCAGTTCGATTTCAGTTTTGTAATTTTACTATGTTCAATTAAACAGATCAATTTCATTATTTATATAAACAAGAAATGAACAAATATTTAAAAAAACGAAATCAAAACGAAATTTTATTTCTCTTAGGTCTATTTACATATACAGTCGGTCAGTATTTAATTTTCATATATTTCAATGATCTTGAAAAACTTCACAATCAAGAACCAATTGATTTTTCCCACTGGTTGATGATTTTCGGTGTTTTATTACTCATTCCTCAAATTGGAAATTTTCCCAAAAGTAGATGGAATTATATAAGTTCTCCAACATTAATACTTGGAATAGGTTTAATAATTGGGATGTGTGTCCTTGATTTTGTTTTTTGGAGTTTAAAAGAACCTGAACTTAAAAGACAAGTATCTGAACATTTAATCAATACTCCAGAAATATGGAAACCTTTTATGAAATTTAATGGATTGTTATTCAATCTTGGATTACTTACTTCAAGTTTTATTTATTACAAAAATTCAAAAACTGGAACCTTATTAGTTTTGATAGGTACATTAGTAATTTATATTGGTGGGGGATGGGTTAATGTTTTAGGTTATATAATCCTAACAATTGGATTTTATATCAATTTTATTAATTCAAGAAAATCTTGAATAGGTTGTTCAGTTAAAAAACAACACTAAATCTCTAATGTCAAGAATAAATTTTCCTAAGGATTAATTAGTTACGTTTTAACATTTTTTTAATCACACCAATAGAAATAATCTTAGAATTCTCGATTTTATCTAATCTTTTAATACGATTTTCCATCTTAAATTCTAATCCCCAAACTTGTTGTGGGGTGAATTTCAAAGTTCGTTGAGGTTTGAAATGAGATTCATTCATCATATCACTAATCTGAAGATAGTTGAACCCTTGACTTCTTTTTTCCTTAATGAAATTATATTTTTCAATCTGTGAGGAAGACAGTGGTAATACCCAAAATTTTGGAGAAATTACTTCTACTTCAACTAATAGATGGGTGATTAAATACCCCCTATCATACTCATTCCACAGTGAGGGAATAATCTTGTGGGTTGGAAATTGTAACCCTATAAATTTTTTAATTATTTATAATTACTAATTATTGATAATGTTTGTTTTATCCAATCACTATTAACATTTAAATAATGTTCTGGTTTTATACCTACATTTTGATATTCTAAATATTGACTAAAATACATATCGGTAAGATGAATATTGAATCGTTTTGAAGGAGATGTTTTTGAATTCGAGGTATTCCATCCAAATGAAAGTGAACCATTGGTGTCATCTCCCAATACAACAACCTCATTTGTTTTTTTAAGTTTAAGAAGAAATTGTTCTGAATTACTTCTTGTTAAAAAATTTACTAAAACAAATATTTTTCCCTTATGATTTTTTGAGTATCGTTTCAATAGTTTCAAGTATTTTTTTGAGTTTTTTTCACAACCCCCACTATTGTTCCTTAAATCAACTATTAAGTAATCTTTATTAACCTTGTTTTTAATTGAATATGAAAAATCGAAAGAATTGATTAAAATATTATTTGAACAACTAAAACTACTTAATCTTAAATACTGTGTTTCGGAGTTTAAATCAGAAAACTCATATTTTTGAGAATTTTTCTTTATATCGTAATGATTATCATAGTTTTTTGTTTTAGACCACTTTGTAAATAAAAATCTACCATTATTTATTTTGTCTCTATAAAACAAAAGTTTTTTATCATTAAACCCACCGGTTAATATTTGGAAATAACCATCTTTTTCTACCAGTTTTAAAATCTGTTCTCCCTTTTTCCAAAGTGGTATTTTTGATTTGGTCACAACTCCCTTGTAATCATTTTCTACATCATCTTTGTAAATGATTATTTCTATTACATCTTTAATAGAATATTTTCCTTGAACACTTTCTTTAGGTTGGAGTTTAAGTTTTACCTTTAATGAATCTAAATCAATCGATTGTTTAGGGAAAATGTTAAACTCCTTTAGACTACTAATTGAGTCCAAGTAGAAGGGTTCTTTAATTCTTTTTTTATCAAAAGAAATCGTATTCCCATAAATTTCAGAGTGATTATCATTTAATGGTTCAAGAACTTTATTCATAAAATAAAAACACTCATAAGTTGATACTTGATTTGAATCAACATAATTTAATACATTATTGAAACTTTTTTTAAAACTTAACTTATCCTCCTTGTCTAAAGTTTTATAAGAAGGAGTTGATTTTATTTCAGTATTTAAAAAAACTAAATCTTCATAACAATCACATTTAAGTTCTTGAGAAAAAATCTGATTGAGAGAAACCAAAACTATTAATAAATTCTTGAGATAAACCATTATAAACAAAAATACAATTACTTAATTACATATATTTCAGGTTGAGAGACCTCAACGATATCTTCTCTATTTATTCGTTCCTCTCTAATCTTACCTTTTTTGTAGATAGAATGAACTTTAGAATTTGAAAATTCTGTATTTCGAGGGGTTTTCAATCCCTCATCGTTGAAGATTTGAGATATCTTTCTGTAACCAATAGGGGTAAGATTATCTTCCTTATATCCTTTAATTCTATCAAACAAATATTGTTGATATTCGGAATAATTGGATTCCCAAAGTTTAGTAGTAATAACTGATATTGTGAATGTTACGAGTAGGTTTGTGGGGTAAGATGAACGGTTCCTTAATACTACTCCACTGTAACTGACTTAGCTAAGTTTCTTGGCTGATCAACATTGCAACCTCTAAGCAGTGCGATGTGATAAGACAGCAACTGCAAAGGGATCACAGATAACAAGGGCATCAAAAATTCTGGCGTATCAGGTACCTCAATGATAAAATCTGACATCTTAGAAATCAAAAGATCTCCCTCAGTAACCACAGCAATCACGATCCCTTTCCTTGCCTTGATCTCCTGTATGTTGGATACAATTTTATCATAAGATTTATCTCGCGTAGCAATGATAATGACCGGCATGTTTTCATCAACCAAGGCAATAGGCCCATGCTTCATTTCAGCTGCTGGATAGCCTTCGGCATGGATATAAGAAATTTCTTTTAATTTCAAGGCTCCTTCTAAGGCGACTGGAAAATTATATCCCCGACCCAAATACAAAGCATTAGAAACCTCTTTAATAGATGCTGAAATTTCTTTTATCTGATCATTTTTCTCAAGGACCCGCTTGATCTTATTGGGAATTTGATGCAACGCTTCTAAAAGATCCTGATAAGTAGATAAAGAAATCGTTTGCTTACGCATGGCTACCCTCAAGGCAATCATGATAAGTACGGTAAGTTGACCTGTGAAGGCTTTGGTTGAGGCAACGCCAATCTCTGGACCTGTGTGCAAATAGGCACCTTCGTGTGTGAGCCTGGAGATAGACGACCCTACTGAATTAACAACCCCTAAAATAATGGCTCCCTTAGATTTTGCAAGCTCAATCGCCGCTAAGGTATCGGCTGTCTCACCTGATTGAGATATGGCCATAATTATGTCTCCTTTCTCAATAATAGGATTTCGATATCTAAATTCAGAGGCATACTCCACCTCAACTGGAATCCTACATAAATCTTCAATAAGGTATTCGGCAACCAAACCAGCATGCCAAGATGTGCCACAAGCAATAATAATTATCCTTTTAGCTTCAACCAGTTGCTCTGCATGTTTTTGAATCCCTCCCAATACCAATTTAGGGGCATCAATGGAGAGTCTACCACGCATGGCATCTGCTATTGACTGGGGTTGCTCGAAAATCTCTTTAAGCATGAAATAATCATATCCTCCTTTTTCAATAGCTTCAAGCTCCAAATCTAACCGTTCGATGTAAGGTGACTGGGGCATATCTTGTAAATTTCTAATTTCATAGCCCTCGCGGGTGATCACCGCAATTTCTTCGTCATTCAAATAAATAACCTTATCTGTATATTCTATGATAGGTGAAGCATCTGAAGCTACGAAATACTCTCCTTCACCTAGACCTAAAACCATAGGGCTTCCCTTTCTTGCAGCAATCAGTCTATCTGGTTGGTCCTCTGATAAAACTACGAGTGCATAGGCGCCCTCAATTTTGGATAACGCTACTCTCACCGCATCTCCAATCTGGAGCTGACTGTTTTTTTGGATATCCTCAATCAAGCATACCACCACCTCCGTGTCGGTATCACTTTTAAAAGTATAACCTCGTAGTTCTAGATCAGTTTTAATGGCTTGATAATTTTCAATGATGCCATTATGAATGATAGATATTTTACCATTTTCTGACACATGTGGATGAGAATTGACATCATTGGGTATCCCATGTGTGGCCCAGCGCGTATGTCCTATCCCGATAGTTCCACGTAATTGGGTCTCCCCAATATCCTTTACAAGGTCTTTGACTTTGCCTTGTTTCTTAAATACCCTCAATCCCTCATCAATTAGGGCAATACCCGAACTATCATAGCCTCTGTATTCCAGTCTACTTAAGCCTTTGATAAGCACTTTTAAGGCATTATTTGCTCCGATATAAGCTACAATTCCACACATCTTATAATCCCTTAGATTTGGTATAATAGATTTTGACCGCCACTGATCCCCGTTCGATAAACGATTGATTGAACGTTAATCTGTCCTCTGCAATCATGACCAATTTATCAAAAGTATCCTCCCCTAAAAAAGTCTTTCGAAGGTATTGATCTTCCAGGGCCAAAGTAATCATGGAATTATAGGTTAATTCGGATACCTCGGAAATAAGAGGTGAAAAAGCACCTGCTCCGGAAATAAAGCTCTTTTCACTGAGTAAAAAATCATTGGCCGCCTGATTGAAGGTAGAAATATAATCTAAATTCCCTGCGAGCACTAGATCGAGGGAAGCAAAAACATTTCCATTTATACCGCTTTCCTGATTAAGAGCATAAAAATTCACGCCTACTATGGGATCTGTCGAAGCTGTAGTCAAGCCAACTTCTAACTCCACATTATTGAGAACAAAATCGTCTAATTGATACAAAAAAAGCATTACCTCCGAAAAATCTAGTACCGTAAATAAGCCTTGTAAAGGATTAAAAATACTGAAATCATCGGCAAATTGTAGACTATCGAGATTTGAAAGTCCTGATAGATCAGTATCAGATTTGTTCCTATCCAGGTGGGTGAAATGAACACTATTAAATTTAAGTTGAGTGATAAACAAAGAGTCGCTAGGATCCCTTGAAAAGATCAGGATTTTGGTTTCATCAGAAATCAAATCAAAAGACAGTAAAGCCTCATTTTCTACTGCAGGTACAAAGGCAAACTCACTCGTGTAAGCGTATTGATCGCTCACGTCTAATCCTTTTAATTTTTCATATAAATAATATCCAAAATCAGCTCCAGAAAAAGTCAACAATGTATCAGATTTAAGAACAATTTCTTTAACACTTTGAATACGCTTAGCTAATGTTAATTGTTTCGTAGCAAGGTAAACTGCCTGAGAAAAGAGGGAATCACGCAATCCATGAAACTCCATATTGAAGATTGCTGAAGCATCGTTCATAAGCTGGTCCTCAATTTTGAGTATGAAAACTACTGAATCTAATAACAAAGTATCTGCTATAACCGCGCCCGAGTCATATTGTAACTCAAAGTATGCCTTAGCAGCTAGTGCCCCTAAAAGTGGGTCTTCATAATCCCCAACCAAAATGAAATCGGAATCATCTGTCCTTAAACTATCAATAAATATTTCACTCGTAGGTAAGTTGAATTCAATATAATTAGTATTGGTCACACCTTCCACGTTCACCTTAATGATGCTTTCATCTTGTTCGCAGGACGAAGTAATTAATGTGAGCAGACCTATGATTAAAAAAAATCCCCTTATCCAATAAGCTCATTGTACAGTTTATAATAAGAATCCTCGAAATTTTCATCTTGCTTGATATCATTAATTTGATTTCCCTTTGGGAGGGTTTTTATCAATGCTTTAAAACTAGCTGATGCTTCTCCATCAGCATTACTTATGACATCGGCATATTGCATCCCTATCTTGATAAAACCCTCATAATCTGCAGTTCTTAGCAGATCTAACATACTGTCTTCAATATCAATCATTTTGACTTTTTCCAATAAGTCATCTCCAAATACATGATTAAATTTGGTATCATGAACAGTAAACACCGTCTTTGCATTTTGAAAAATTGGCTCGTTTTTATAAGTTGTTTTAACATATAAAGGAATTAAACTTGTCATCCAATCATTACAATGAATGACGTCAGGTGCCCATCCCAGCTTTTTAACCGTTTCTAAAACGCCTTTACAGAAAAATATTGCGCGCTCATCATTATCTTTATAGAAGTTATCTTGCTTGTCATAAAAAACAGCCTTTCTATGAAAATAGTCTTCATTGTCTATGAAATATACCTGCAATTTGGCATTAGGGATCGAAGCGACTTTAATCACCAAAGGTTTTTCCTCATCTCCAACAGAAATATTTATCCCCGATAATCGAACCACTTCATGCAGTCTGTTTTTCCTTTCATTTATCAAACCAAACCTAGGTACGAGAATTCTAATTTCCATCCCTTTTTCTAACATTGCTTGTGGCAAGCTCCTGACGAAATCGGCTACCTCAGATGTCTTAAGAAAAGGATTAATTTCGCTAGCAACATATAAGATTTTAAAATTTGACATAACAAAGATATTTAATACTGTTTTACTTAAAAGAGTGTAAAATTACGATATTTTTACGGTATTATCAATTAATTAATTTCTTTATAAAAAACCATAATAGATTTTTTAGGTCCTTATTATGCTCAACGTAAATAAGTTAACTCCTCTTGAAGAAGAATTGTCAAAAGCCTCTAAAAAGGGAATGAAAATAGGCCTTGTCCCCACGATGGGTGCTCTACATAATGGCCATATGGAATTAATTAAGCAAGCTCGCATACATTCTGACTATGTTATTGTGAGTATTTTCATCAACCCTTTACAGTTTAACCAAGCTGAAGATTTTATGAATTATCCGTCTAACCTCTTGAAGGACTCCGATAAACTCAAAAAGGCCGGCGTGAATCTCCTGTTCAATCCAGACGCAAAACTGATTTATCCAAAAAAACCTTCTGTCAAAATTGATTTTGGAGATCTTTCTCACAAAATCGAAGGTCGCTTCAGGCGGGGTCATTTTGAAGGTGTTGGACTCGTGGTCATGAAACTCTTTAATATCATCAAACCCAATATTGCCTTTTTTGGTTTAAAAGACTTACAACAGTTCGTCCTAATAGAGCATATTGTCAAAGAATTTTCATACCCCATAAAATTAGAAGGTATTCCTACTGTCAGGGAAGAAAATGGGCTGGCTTTGTCGTCTAGAAATGCACTTCTGTCTCCATCAGGCATAAAAATTGCGGCTAAAATTTATAAAGGCTTGATTTGGGCAAAAAATAATTTCGAAACCTTTCATACTTCAGAAGCATTAAAAATGCAGCTCAATAATTTTTACCAAACACAAGTAGGATTATCCATAGAATATTGTGAAATATTAAATTCGAATACATTTAAGCCATTAAAATCCTTACGAAGTGGAAAAAAAATAACACTGTGCGTCGCAGCATATGTTGAAGGCATAAGACTGATTGATAATATATTTTTACGGGAATAATATGACAAAATATGTTCTTTGAAGTTTTAAATATCAGAAGGCAGAAATCTTTCCTAATGACATCAATTAAAAAAGCATACCCGTCCATTAATTCTTACATTTAATGAGTGAAAACAACCCTATTTGATGAGGAAAATGATTCCTTTTTTAAAATTCTCTCTTCCGCTATTAGCGGGATTGGTGTTACTTTTCTATGCTTTTAAAAATGTTCAACTGGATGATTTCTTATCTAAGTTGAACCTGACTCGTTATGGATGGGTCATTGGGTCGATGCTCCTGTCCTTGGTGGCCTATGCCTCTAGGGCTTATCGCTGGCAGCTTTTACTGAGGGCCGCGGATCAAAAAGTCAGTACTTTTAGATTGACTTTAGCCGTTTTTGTGGGTTACCTAGCCAACCTCGCTTTTCCAAGATTAGGAGAAGTGGTACGCTGTGTAGTTTTAAAGAAAACCAATCAGATACCCGTGAGTCTCAGTATTGGAACCGTAGTGACAGAGCGCATTATCGACAGCTTGGTCTTATTCTTTTTTCTGACCATCGCCCTCCTTTTAGAGTTTGATTTAATTGTTACCTACTTTGAGAACATTTTAAGTACCCACCATATTCCATTAGATGGAATACTCCACGCTGCACTAACCCTTTTAATGATTTTTAGTATTCTTTTTTTCGTGATTTTAAGAACAAATAAGTCCTGGTCTCAACGCATTAAAAAAATGGCTTTGGAAGTACTCAAAGGTATCTTGACGATCAAGTCTATTCAGAGCAAATCTCTTTTTTTAACCACAACAACGGTGATGTGGTTCACCTATTTTTTAATGTCTTACATGATATTTTTTGCGCTAGAAGAAACTTCAAGCCTCTCTTTAACTGCTGGATTCATGCTTTTGGTGAGTGGAGGCATCGCTTTGGCTTTACCGGTCCAAGGGGGTATTGGTACCTATCACGCCATGATTGCAATGATGTTGGGCTTATACGGTATTGAAAATACAACGGGCCTTTTTCTCGCAACGCTACTGCATAGTTCTCAAATTTTATCTGTAGTTATTTTTGGCGGAATCTCTTTAGTGATAACTTTAAGTATTGAAAAAAACAATCGTAATGATCTCAAATAAAATCATGAATCTCGGACAGGCCAAAAATACTGTCGACACTTGGAAAAAAAACCAGCAATGTGTGGTTTTCACCAACGGTTGTTTTGATATATTACATTTAGGCCATATTGATTATTTGGAGAAATCTAAGCTAAAAGGGGACAAACTAATCATCGGGTTAAATTCAGATAATTCAGTCAGAAAATTGAAAGGAAATCAAAGACCCATTAATCATTTAATGGCACGATCTAGAATGCTGGCTGCCATTGAATTCGTTGACTTGGTTATTGAATTTGATGAAGATACCCCTTTGATGCTCATCAGTACCCTCCTGCCAGATGTCTTAGTGAAAGGTGGAGATTATACCAAAGAGAATATCGTTGGCGCCCAAAGTGTTTTAGCTGCTGGGGGAACCGTCGCAGTCATTGAATTCACAGACGGATATTCTACTACTAAATTGATTGATCAACTTAAAAAATAACAGATGCTTTTTATAATAATTATAGGTTTTATGATTGCCAGCTGGGTAGTCAGCAAACGCCTCAAGAATAAATTTAAAAAATACAGTCAAACCCCCTTATCAAGTAATCTATCAGGCAATGAAATTGCGCAATTAATGCTAAGAGATAACGGAATAGTAGATGTTCAAGTAATCTCCGTGGAAGGGCAACTGACCGACCACTACAACCCTGAACAGAAAACAGTGAATTTAAGTGCTGATGTCTTTCATGGGAGGTCAGCAGCAGCAGCGGCTGTGGCTGCACACGAGTGTGGACATGCTGTCCAGCACCTTACAGGTTATAAATATCTCACCTTAAGATCTGTCATGGTTCCTGTTCAAAACATCAGTGCCAAAGTGATTAACTTTATCTTTTTGGCCATGTTTTTTGGGAGCATGTTCATGAACAATCTATTCTCTATGGAATCTAGTATTCTGGTCATCATTGCCTGTTACACGATTTTCACCTTATTTGCATTTTTGACCCTTCCTGTCGAATACGATGCCAGTAAAAGAGCGTTGGCATGGATCCAGAGTCGAAACATCGTCACGGTATCAGAACATACGATGGCAAAAGATGCCTTGGATACCGCTGCGCAGACCTATTTGATTGCTGCACTGAGTTCGTTGGCAACCTTATTCTATTGGGTAATGATTTACCTGGGTGGAAGTCGTGATTGAAATACGTTTAACAATACTTAACTTGAATTTATTATTCATGCATAATAAAAAGGCTTATTTTTGATAGATGAATCAAATTACGTTCACTGAAGAACAGCAAAGTGTACAAGCAGCAGCCAAAGATTTCGCTGAAAAAGAATTACTCCCAGGAGTAATTGATAGAGACAATCAACAAATTTTTCCAACTGATCAAATAGCAAAATTGGGCCAATTAGGTTTCCTTGGTATGATGGTACATCCCAAGTATGGCGGTAGCGGTCTAGATGCAGTCTCCTATGTTTTAGCCCTACAGGAAATCTGTAAAGTCGAGGCCTCAGTAGGGACAATCATGTCGGTCTGCAATTCTTTAGTTTGCTGGGGACTTGAGCACTTCGGTGCTGAAATGCAAAAAGAAAAATACCTAATTCCTTTGGCCAAAGGAACGGCCATTGGAGCCTTTTGCCTTTCCGAACCCGAGGCCGGATCGGATGCTACTGCCCAAAAAACAACAGCGGTAGATTGTGGTGATTATTATCTTTTGAATGGTACCAAAAATTGGATCTCAAATGGACAATCAGCTACGTATTATTTGGTAATGGCTCAGAGTAATCCTTCCAAAAAACATAAAGGCATTAATGCTTTCATTTTAGAAAAAGGAATGCCTGGCTTTGTGGTGGGTAAAAAAGAAGACAAGATGGGTATTCGTAGTTCTGATACGCATTCTTTAATGTTTCAAGATGTAAGGGTTCCCAAAGAAAATAGAATAGGGGATGAAGGATTTGGCTTTACTTTTGCTATGAAAACCCTAGATGGCGGTCGTTTAGGCATTGCCGCGCAAGCCGTCGGTATTGCGACTGGTGCCATTGAACGTGCCATTGCTTATACGAAAGAAAGGTCTTCCTTCAATAAAAAAATAAGTGAACATCAAGGTATCCAATTTAAATTAGCCGAAATGGCAACAAAGGTGGAGACAGCTCAGCTTATTACTTTGAAAGCAGCGCAACTTAAAGATGCCAATGAAGACTACGCCCAAGCGTCTGCAATGGCCAAACTATACGCCTCTGAGGTTGCCATGTCAGTTTCCACTGATGCCGTACAAATTCATGGAGGTTATGGCTATGTGAAAGAATTCCATGTTGAACGTTTGATGCGAGATGCCAAAATCACAGAAATCTATGAGGGCACCTCGGAAATTCAAAAAATAATTATTGCGCGTAATCTCTTGAAATAATTATATTTTAACCTTGCCCAGATTTATTTTATTTCAAATAACGTTTTTATATATTTGAGTTTAGCTGATAAAGACATATTTTCAAGATTCAGCTATCAACAATAAATCATTTTACCATTTACTGCGTTCATGGAACAATATAATGGTATCATCAATGCCCTCTCACCTAAATTTGCCTCTTCTTATGATATTAATATTTTAAATCCTTTATACATTACAGATTTGTATGATGTTGATAACACCATTATACTGGCAAAGTATAGTGAATTATATTTTGGTGAAAACTTAAATTTAGTACGCCCAGACGAGATTTTTTTTATTCCGGGAGGTAGGCCAACAAACATTACTTATGGCGCTAAAGATGGGCCTATAAAGACTCAAGAAAATTTCATAAGCGAGAGAATCTTCGGTCTTCAAAATCCTATTGGCAGACCTCATGGATCAAATCCTAAGCACCGTTTCATCACCGTTAGCTTTAAGGCAAAAGTATTTGATGCGGTGCACTTTTTTATATCTTTGAATATTCCACCTTTTGTTATTCACAAAACGAAAATATCATTTCTATTTTAACCCTAATCAATGATGAGGGCTCCTCTTTAGCCGTTGGAAATATACGAAACATCAATGCTTTAACCGAACTCTTAATCATCGAAATCATTCGCTATATCATCGATAATAAATCATTTTAAAATAATTTATTACTAAAATTAGTTACTTAAAATACCCAAGATTAATCGAAATTTTTGAATTTATAAAAGATGATCTTGACGCTGATTTATCTAACAAGCAATTGGCAAAAGTAGTCGGTGTTTCTGAAGATTATGTGGGTGAATATTTCAAAATACTTACCGGAATTAATCCACAGGATTATAAAGAAGATCAACGAATGGAAAAGTTAGTTATCTTACTGAGAACAACCAAAAAATCGATCCAAGAAGTAGGAAAAAACCTAGGCTGCAAAGATACGACCTATTTTTTCAGACAATTTAAAATGATGTTTGGTATCACTGCTCGGAAAATGAGAAACAAAGAGTTAATGATTAATACCTAACTAGCCCTTAGTTTTCTTGGTCCCTTTTATCTCCTTATATATTTTTTCGAAAATTAGGGGCATCTGATTCAGTATAAAGGCATATAGAATACCTCCTAAAGAGCGACTTCTGTAAGACAACTTTCTTTATTTTTAACTTTCTTAGCAGCCTTTTTTTGTGGCCTAAACAGTAAATATCCCAACCCTATAATAGCTGTAACCAAACTAATGCCTAACAGTCTCGAATACCATTTCTTCTCGAATCTCTGAGATGTCTTAACCAGGTTTGAACGCAATAACTCCTCATCTGATTTCAATTGCGCTTTTATATTCTCGTACTTGCTAGAGTGCTTACTCATGGTTTTTTTTGTAACTGGATTCAATGATCACTTCCTCCAACCAATTTTGAATTTTTCCAGATCTGGCCATCCATAGAACCATGATGATCATTAAGAAAAAAAAGGCGCTCGCAATAAAATATCCCCAATAAGCACTCATTAAAAACTCATTAAAAATAACTGCTATGCCCAGAGATAAAAAAATCAGCATCAGTAATGACAAAATTACCACAGTTAAAAATAAAATCGAAACTGCCAAAAAGGTAGAAAATTTTGAGATCAACTCAAGTTTTACCTGATCACCTTTGATTTTTATTAATGAGATTATTTTGTCTATCAGGGAATTCACTTCTAATTATTTTATTAAAATGTAACTGTTTTTCGTGACGTTTTTCCTTTTTGCAGCTAAAATAAATCTATCTCCTAAGCATTAATGGTTAAGCTCTTGAATAGTTAACCAGCTCATTAAGCCCATACCGATCTTCATAGCATCTTCATCTATATTAAAATGAGGGGTATGTACACCGGAGATGATAGATTTTGCTTCATTTCGGGTTCCCAATCTATAAAAGCACCCCTCGACATTTTGAGAATAAAAAGAAAAGTCCTCAGAAGCCATCCATAAATCTAAATCAACGATATTCTCCGCACCTAAATATTCTTGAGCAGCTGATATATTCCTATCAGTGTAGGCAGGATCATTGAATAGATAGGGATAACCCTTCTCAATTCTCACTTTACATTTTGCTCCCATAGATGCTGCGATCCCTTCTGCCATATGTGTAATTAACACCAAGGCTTCAGCCCGCCATTTTTCATCAAACGTTCGAAGGTTCCCGCCACATCGACATAATCAGGGATCACGTTCGTGGCTCCTTTGCCTGATATATTTCCAAATGAAAGTACAGAAGGTATTTTAGGACTAGACTTACGGCTCACAATCTGCTGCAGAGCAATTAAAATATGACTGGTGATAATGACGGATCCACGAGTTTTTCAGGCATAGCCGCATGGCCTCCTTTCCCCTCAATCGTCAGGTAAATTTCATCAGAACTTGCCATGTACTTCCCCGAACGAAAACCTACTTTTCCTACATCTATAAAAGGCATGACGTGCTGTCCTAAAATAGTTTTGGGAATTGGATTCTTTAGAATCCCTTCTTTGATTAATAAGGAAGCTCCGCCAGGAGTTTTCTCCTCCCCCGGTTGGAAAATGAATTTGACGCTTCCCTTAAATTCAGATTTTAATTGGGACAGAATCTTTGCCACCCCTATTAAACATGAAGTATGGACATCATGTCCGCAAGCGTGCATGAGACCCTCATATTTAGATTTATAATTAATTTCATTTTTTTCTAAAATGGGAAGTGCATCTATATCTGCTCTTAAGGCAATATTTTTGCCTGGTCTCCATCCCTCAAGTAGAAAAGTAACTCCAGTTTTAGCAATTCTTTGAATATTCTCTATCCCAATTTCTCTCAGTTTGTTCTCAATAAAATCTGCCGTCTGGTACTCTTCAAAAGACAATTCAGGATACTGATGTAAATGCCTTCTACATGTCCGAATTTCTTCAAAAAAAGACTCAGACATGGATTTAATGTTTTTAACTAGTTCACTCATCTGGTCCTATAATTGGGATTTTTTCTGCTATTACTATAGATTTAGGAAAGATCTTTTTAATATCATTCAAAAACCTAGTGGCGTTCAATTTTTCATGAAAAGCACCGATTTTTATTCTATAATCAGGCTGATTATAGGTCAAATTAATTAACAACTCTGGAAAAATATCTTGACAATAGTTATGAATATCGAGGGCTTCATCTCGATTGGTATTGGAATAGACTTGGATCACAAAACCATCTCTTAGATTGAGTTTTTTATTTTGAGCCACCATTAAATGACTAATGCTATCAATTTCTTTGGTTATGTGCCCATATAATTCCACGGGCTCTTTGAAAGTTTTAGGTGATGGTACCACATCGATTACCTTAGGCAGCTCCAACCGATACACACTTAAGTCTTCATTATAGGCCTTATTTACTGGTTTACTCACTTTGCAAGCAAACACGAGTACTGAAAATAAAAAAATCAGTCTATAAAAACGCATTTATTTGATTTCAAATCATCTTCCACCAACTTATATTTTATGTCCCTTTTGACCATTCCATCTGTATACTTAACGGATACTCTAGCATTTCTACTCGCTATTTTCTGTGTTTTTATCGGTGCCGTCTTCTCCACTGGTTTCCTATTAGATTCTTGATAGGCCAATGCTGATTTAGTCTCTGCTTTTGATTCTTGGTATTTCTGTGCCGATTTAGAATGATTGGCCTCCTTGACCTCATGCTCATTTTGAATTGGAATTTCTGATTTTATCAATAATGACATCGTTTCTTGATTCACCTTACCAATAAAAAGTTTGAACATTTCAAAGCCTTCGAATTTATAAATGAGAAGCGGATCTTTTTGCTCATAAACGGCATTTTGGACCGACTGTTTTAAGTCATCCATATCTCTTAAATGCTCTTTCCAAACTTGATCAATAATCGCTACGGTAATGATTTTTTCCATTTCTGAAACGACGACTAAACCATTTGAATTCACTGATTCTTGTAAATTGACACTCACACCAATTTGTTTGATCCCATCTGTAAAAGGGATCATAATATTTTGAACGACTGCCCCTCTGTTTTTCAACAATTGCTTGAGCAAGGGAAGGGTTTTGTCTAACAATCACTTTATTTTTAGACAAATAGGCTGCATACGCCTGATCATATAACTTTTCTGCCAACGCAGATTCTGATATTTTCTGTAATTCGTCAGCGCTCATTTGAAAATCTATTCCCAAATTACTGATCGCTTGAAGTCTCAGTTCGTCTGAGTCAATCACTACCCTATTAATATGAGCCATGTCCTCACAAATGTCGTAGAGCATATTCATAATGTCGAATTGCAATCGCTCACCATACAATGCGTTTTTTCGACGTTTATAGATGACCTCTCTCTGCGAATTCATGACATCATCGTATTCAAGTAATCTTTTCTTGTCGCAAAATTATTCTCCTCGACTTTCTTTTGTGCCCTTTCGATAGACTTAGTAATCATACTGTGCTGAATTACCTCACCTTCTTTAAGACCTAATCGATCCATGATTTTCGCCATACGATCGGAGCCAAAAAGCCGCATCAAATTATCTTCAAGTGATACAAAAAATTGTGAAGACCCCACATCTCCTTGCCTTCCTGATCGTCCCCTCAACTGACGATCCACGCGTCTAGATTCATGACGCTCGGTTCCAATAATAGCCAACCCTCCTGCTACCTTTGACTCTGGAGTTAGTTTTATATCTGTACCCCTGCCCGCCATATTGGTGGCTATGGTTACCGTTCCTGGTTTTCCAGCTTCTCCAACAACGTCTGCTTCCTTGGCATGTTGCTTCGCGTTCAATACTTGATGCTTGATGTTTTTCAACTTTAGCATCCTACTGAGCAACTCAGATATTTCAACTGAAGTGGTACCCACCAATACTGGCCTTCCTATCGCAGTAAGCTCGGTAACCTCCTCAACCACTGCATTAAACTTTTCACGGATGGTTTTATAGACCTTATCTTCCATATCCTTGCGAACAATGGGTCTATTGGTAGGGCATACGACCACATCCAATTTATAAATATCCCAAAATTCCCCCGCTTCTGTCTCTGCGGTACCCGTCATTCCAGCGAGTTTATGGTACATTCTAAAATAATTTTGCAACGTAATAGTCGCATAGGTCTGAGTAGCATCTTCTACTTTAACATTTTCCTTGGCTTCTATGGCTTGATGTAACCCATCGGCATACCTTCGCCCTTCCATGACTCGACCGGTCTGCTCATCGACAATTTTAACTTTTGAATCTACGACGATGTATTCTGTATCCTTCTCATAAAGACAATAAGCCCTTAAAAGTTGGTTGACTGAGTGAATCCGTTGAGACTTAATATTGTAATCTTGAATAATGGTGTCCTTAGCTTTCAACTTCTCATTTTCATCTATTGTAGTATCCTGCTCTAACTTATTGATCTCAATGGCAATATCGGGTAGAATAAAGAAAGTCGTATCTTCACCATCTTGGGTAATAAGATCAATTCCTTTTTCAGTTAAATTTATTGAATTGTGCTTTTCATCAATCGTAAAAAATAAGGTTTCGTCCGCCTCAGGCATCATTTTCTGATTGTCCTGCAAGTAAATATTTTCAGTTTTTTGCAAAACTTGACGCATGCCAGGCTCGCTTAAAAACTTAATCAAAGGTTTGTATTTGGGCAGTCCTCTAAAAGACCTAAATAAAGGCAATCCCGCTTCTTTTTCGTTGTTTTCCTTTATCAGTTTCTTAGCCTCATTGAGATAATCGGAAGTTAATTTTCGTTGGGCATCGACCAGTTTCTGTAATCTCGGTCTCAATTCATAAAACTCATGTTCATCCTCCTCTGGGTATGGGTCCTGAAATGATCAAAGGAGTTCTTGCATCGTCTATAAGTACGGAATCAACCTCATCAACCATCGCAAAATGATGTTTCCCCTGCACCAGTTCTTCTGTTGACCTTGCCATATTGTCTCGCAAATAATCAAATCCAAACTCATTATTTGTCCCATATACAATATCTTTTTGATAAGCCGCCCGACGTTCTACAGAATTAGGCCCATATTTATCTATGCAATCCACCTTCAAGCCATGAAATTCAAATAAAGGGGCATTCCATTCGGAATCTCTTTTGGCCAAATAGTCATTAACGGTTACGATGTGAACCCCACGACCTGCAAGCGCGTTGAGAAAGGCCGGCAAAGTTGCGACTAGCGTTTTACCTTCACCCGTCGTCATTTCGGATATTTTTCCTTGATGAAGCACCACTCCCCCAACCAATTGAACGTCGTAATGAATCATATTCCATTCAATGTCCGTTCCGGCGGCCAGCCATTTGTTATGCCAAATCGCTTGATCTCCTTTAATTTCTATGTTGGCCTTCATTTTGGAGAGCTCAACATCATGATCGGTCTTCGAAACCGTAAGTTGTCCCTGCTCGGAAAATCTTCGTGCAGTTTCTTTTACCACAGCGAAAGCCTGTGGAAGGATGTCCTCTAAAATAACCTCTAATTGTTGGTTTCGCTCTAATTCTAAAGCATCTATTTTTTTAAAAATATCATCTTTTTGATTGAGGTCTAAATCTGGATTGTTATTTACTTTTTCATGTAAATCCCCAAGCTCAGCATCGGTGACTTGTAAACGATCTTCAATTACGGTTTTTAATTCCTGAGTCCTCCCTCTCAGTTGGTCATCAGAAATTTTCGCTAATTTTAAAAATTCCTTATTAATGAGGCCCACATAAGGCAATAATAATTTTAAGTCACGATCCGCCTTGGTCCCAAAAACTTTGCCAACCCCTTTTGTAATCCAGTCAAACATATTCTTTATAATAATTGCAAAACAAGGTCAAAGTTAATGTTTTTAAGTGATCCTGCTATCAAATTAAACATCAATACTCCCTTCAAAAACTTTTATCGCCGTACCTGCCAAATAAATATCACTAAAACTTGTGGGTCCCTCTTTGACAAAGCTAACAAAGAGTTGCCCACCTTGAGTCTCTATGGTAACCGGACTCTCCATTTCGAAGGCGGATGCGGCTACCATGGCTGAAGCTGTTACACCGGTTCCGCAAGAAAGCGTTTCAGCCTCTACACCCCTTTCATAAGTTCTCACTTTCAATAATGGGTGATCAATTTCTACAAAATTTACATTAGTTCCTGCGGGGGCAAATTCTTTTGAGTACCTCACCTCGGCTCCAGCATGCCCAACATCAATTTTTTCCACATCAGCTACGAAAGTAACGTAATGAGGAGACCCATTATTAATGAAAAAATAATTCTCCCCTGATAAAATCTCATTGAGGTCTTGTAAACTAAAATGAATCAATCCCTCTAGAAAAAAAGCATCGTGCACGCCATCGTAGGTACTGAAGGTCGTTTGATTCTTTATGATGCCTAAATCTTTTGCGAACTGAACTACACATCTACTGCCATTTCCACACAGGCTTTGACTACCATCCGCATTAAAATAAACCATTTCGAAATCAAGACTGGAGTGATTTTCAACCAAAATAAGCCCATCCGCGCCTATACCGAACTTATTTTTTGTCAACCTCTGTATCAGATCGACGTTTCCCTTTGGGAACAATCCGGTACGATTATCAATAAGCACAAAATCGTTACCCGTTCCTTGATATTTTGTAAATGAAATTTTCATATTTTCCCTAAATAAAAAAAGCCAACTTAAAAGTCGACTTTTTTTTTATCATTGAAAATAAAGCGTATTAAATTTTATCCTTTATTCTAGCTGCCTTACCTTTTAGATTTCGTAAATAATAAAGTTTCGCTCGTCTTACTTTACCCTTTCTCAAAACCTCTATCTTGTCAACATTGGGTGATCCAGATGGGAAAATTCTTTCTACTGCAATGCCATTTGATATTTTTCTTACCGTGAAGGTCTCGCCACTACTGTTGCGGTTCTTAATTTGTAGAACAACTCCTTGAAACTGCTGGATTCTCTCCTTGCTCCCTTCCTTGATTTTATAATGTACATTGATCGTATCTCCAGAGCCAAAAACACTTAAAACTTCTTTTTTTGGACTGTTTTGTCCTTCTACAAATTTTATTAAATCACTCATAATATTGCTCTTTTACGTGAGTTTCCTCTTTACGGAGGGCAAATATAAAAAGAATTATAATCTCCTCCTTAAGTTGAGAACAATTAAACTAAAATATTTTCATTAAAGTCACATCCCGTTCCTAAAAAACGAGGGCTCTTTGATTACCTCTATTGAGTGAGGTAATCAAAGAGCCCTCGTTTCGCTTATTTCTTGTCGTCTACTTCTTCGTATTCTACGTCACTCACATCTTGTTCAGCCTTACCTTCCCCCTCGGGCGCTTCCTGACCAGTTGCGCCTCCTGCTGCTTCAGCACTGGCTTGAGCTGCATAAATCTCCTGAGAAGCACTTTCCCATACTTTATTGAGGGCTTCCATAGCTACGTCTATGGATGCTAAATCTCCACTCGCATGAACTTCTTTTAATTTGGCTAAAGCTTCATCAATGGGCTTTTTATTCTCTTCGGAAACCTTATCTCCGTATTCTGCCAACTGTTTTTCAGTTTGGAAAATAAGTGCATCTGCAGCATTAATTTTCTCAACTTTTTCCTTCTCTAATTTATCAGATTCTGCATTGGCCTCGGCCTCTTGCTTCATTTTCTCTATATCCTCATCACTGAGTCCCGATGACGCCTCGATTCTGATTTTTTGCTCTTTTCCCGTACCTTTATCTTTGGCTGATACATTTAGGATACCATTGGCATCAATGTCAAAAGTCACTTCTATTTGAGGAACTCCACGAGGTGCAGGTGGGATGCCGTCCAAATGGAATTTACCAATCGTTCGGTTATCTTTGGCCATAGGACGCTCTCCTTGCAATACATGAATCTCCACTGAAGGCTGGCTGTCTGCTGCCGTAGAAAACACTTCTGATTTTTTACTTGGAATCGTAGTGTTTGATTCTATTAACTTGGTCATGACATCACCCATCGTGGCTATTCCCAAAGAAAGTGGCGTGACATCAAGTAATAGGACATCTTTAACTTCTCCTGTCAATACTCCTCCTTGAATGGCCGCTCCAATAGCTACCACTTCATCTGGATTGACCCCTTTAGACGGCTTTTTATTAAAAAATTTCTCTACTTCTTCTTGAATTTTAGGTATTCTGGTAGATCCACCTACTAGTATCACCTCATCTATATCAGTGGTCGACATATTGGCATCTTTCAAAGCCTTCTTCACAGGGTCCATAGATCTACGGACCAAACTACCCGCCAATTGCTCAAAAACCGCTCTGGATAAAGTTCTCACCAAGTGCTTGGGAATCCCATCCACAGGCATGATGTAGGGTAAATTGATCTCTGTACTACTCGAGCTTGATAATTCTATCTTTGCTTTCTCAGCGGCTTCTTTGAGACGTTGAAGCGCCATCGGATCTTTTCTTAGATCTATATTTTCATCTTTAATAAATTCTTCTGCCAACCAATCGATAATAACAGCATCAAAATCATCTCCTCCCAAATGAACGTCTCCATTGGTAGATTTTACCTCGAAAACACCTTCACCCAATTCTAATATGGAAATATCAAATGTTCCTCCTCCTAAATCATACACCGCGATCTTCATATCGGCATTCTTTTTATCTAAGCCATAAGCCAATGCCGCCGCCGTAGGCTCATTGATGATTCTCTTGACATCTAATCCTGCAATCTGTCCCGCTTCTTTTGTCGCCTGTCGTTCAGCATCATTGAAGTAAGCAGGAACGGTGACCACCGCTTCAGTGACTTCAGTTCCTAAAAAATCTTCTGCCGTTGATTTCATCTTTTGAAGAATCATCGCTGATAATTCTTGTGGAGTATAATTTCGATCTCCTATTTTTACTCTTACCACATCATTGGTTCCAGACTCAAGCTCATACGAAATATGTCTCATTTCGTTCTTAACGTCAGAAAACCGTTTTCCCATGAATCGTTTGACAGAGCTAATGGTGTGTTGTGGATTGGTGATCGCCTGTCTTTTAGCAGGATCTCCAACTTTACGTTCTCCATTACCTCCATCAAGGAATGCTAAAGTTGATGGTGTCGTTCTTCTGCCTTCGCTATTTTGTATCACAACCGGTTCATTTCCTTCCATCACGGCCACACAAGAGTTCGTAGTGCCCAGGTCGATGCCTATAATTTTACCCATTTCTGTTTAATTTGTATTAACATTTTTTATTCTCAATTTTCTAAATAACAATGCTTGTGCCAAAAGCTTTTTACTGACACAATGTCAGCGATTCTTATGAAATAAAAATTAAGATCAAGACAAGGATTGCTTACTTTTAACTATTCTGGTCTTCGATATGTCAGATTAGTGTATTTTGTTTACTGACAAACAGATCACAGGATAAAAAGGAAAGGTTAAGCTAATTATCATTAATTTTGCGGTTCAATTAATGTACATGGCTCTAGCTGAAGAAATAAAAAAAAGAAAAACATTTGGTATTATCGCCCACCCTGATGCGGGTAAAACCACCTTGACTGAAAAGCTATTGCTCTTTGGCGGGGCCATACAAACAGCAGGGGCTGTTAAATCCAACAAAATAGATATGGCTACGCGTTCCGATTGGATGGCCATAGAAAAACAAAGAGGTATCTCTGTCGCAACCTCGGTGATGGGTTTTGATTACAAAGGTTTAAAAATTAATATTTTAGACACGCCGGGTCACGAAGATTTTGCAGAAGATACCTACCGTACTTTGACTGCAGTAGACAGTGTTATCATGGTCATTGACTGTGTCAAAGGGGTAGAAAAACAGACCAGAAAACTCATGGAAGTTTGTCGCATGCGCAATACCCCCGTCCTTTGCTTCATCAATAAGCTAGATAGAGAAGGTCGTGATCCATTTGATCTGATTGACGAAATTGAAGAGGAGCTAAAAATAAATGTGCAACCCCTTACTTGGCCTATCGGTATGGGCAAAACACTCAGAGGGGTCTATAATCTTTACGAAAAAAATATTAACCTTTTCGAACCTAGAAAAAACAAACGAGTGGATGATGTGGTGAATATCAAGGATGTTAATGATCCTGAATTAGAAACGTACCTACCTCCTTCTGCTTTATCCCAGCTCCGAGAAGACATCGAATTAATAGACGGCGTATACGACCCTTTTGATCAAGAGGCTTACCTCTCTGGTGATTTAGCTCCTGTTTTTTTTGGCAGTGCCGTGTCAAACTTTGGGATAAGGGAATTGCTTGATTGCTTTACGGAAATTGCTCCACATCCAAAACCAAGAGATACCGAGAGCCGAATGATCCCTCCAATAGACCCCAAATTCTCAGGATTTATATTTAAAATTCATGCAAATATGGATCCTAGACATCGAAATAGAATTGCTTTTATCAGAATCTGTTCGGGAAAATTCCAACGGGGTAATAACTATTATCATGTAAGAAATGATAAAAAATATCGCTTTTCAAATGCTACGGCCTTTATGGCACAACAAAAAGAAACCATAGATGAGGCCTTCCCGGGAGATATCATTGGCTTGTATGATACAGGAAATCTTAAAATAGGTGATACCCTCAATGAAGGTGAAAAATCCTTATATAAGGGAATTCCAAGTTTCTCCCCTGAACTATTCAAAGAGGTCCTCAATTTAGATGCAATGAAATCCAAGCAACTTGAAAAGGGATTGACACAGCTCATGGATGAAGGTGTGGCCCAACTATTTACCTACGAAATGGGTACTAGAAAAGTGGTGGGTACTGTCGGTGCACTGCAATTTGAAGTACTCCAATATCGATTACTGAATGAATACAATGCAAAAGTAAGTTTTTCACCTATCAATATTTATAAAGCTTGTTGGATCGACGCCTCGGATAAAAATATATTAGAGGCCTTTGTCAAAGATAAATACCGGCATATTGCGAAAGATAAGGAAGATAAACTTGTCTTTATGGCAGAATCAAAATCATGGTTACAGATGGTAGAAGATAATTTTCCAAATATTCAATTTCATTCCATAAGTGAATTTTAAAATAAATTGATCGATCCAAAAATAATATATGAAGACAATCATTTATTGGTTGTTAACAAGCCCATTGGCTGGTTAGTACAGGGTGATAAAACAGGTGATGCTACTTTAACTAACTGGGGTAAAAACTATATCAAAAAAAAGTACAATAAGCCCGGAGATGTATTTCTCAATCCGGCACATCGCTTGGATCGACCGGTCAGTGGAATAGTCATTTTCGCGAGAACCTCCAAGGCCTTGACCCGACTCACGGCCCTTTTCAGAGATCAAATGATACAAAAAACCTATGTGGCCGTCGTGAAGGCTAGACCGCAAGAGTTGAATGGTGCCTTGACCCATTGGTTGGTGAAAGATGAAACCAAGAACATTACTAAAGCCTTTAATAAGGATAAGAGCAGTGGTAAAAAGTCAATATTAAACTATCGTACTTTGATGTACGACAGCGGACATTCTTTACTGTTAGTAAAACCAGAAACAGGGAGACCTCATCAAATTCGAGTCCAATTGGCAAAAATTTTTTGCTCAATACAAGGAGATTTAAAATACGGTTATGCCACACCTAATCCTGATAAAAGTATTTGCCTACATGCATTCAAAATCGAATTTGAGCATCCAATAAAAAAAGAAAAAATCTCCCTTCGGGCGACACCCAAGGGGGTCTATTGGAAACCCTATTTAAACACAATCAATGAATTGGATTAATAAATTAAAAGAAAAATGGAAGGTCAAGAGCTCTGGTCAATTCGCCATGATCCTCATTGTGTTCGCTTTGACGGGATCCACCGTCCTACTGATTAAAAAACCCATTGTTGATTATTTTACCGTTGATGGGGAAAAAAGTACGATGTTTACTATAATTTACCTCATTTGTATTCTACCCATATACAACAGCATTTTACTTTTTTATGGGTCGCTCTTGGGCCAATTTGATTTTTTTTGGAGCTATGAAAAAAAAATGATCAATCGATTCAAGCGTAAGAAAACAAAGGATGAAAAAAAATCAAAAGACAACTGATTTCGATCCTGTATCCATTCTGCTTACTTATCAAAATCTATGAATAAATATATTTTTACTTTAATTGGCCTTTGTGAAAAGGCTGAGATCATTGAAGTAAGCCTCAGCACTCCTTTGATATGAAAAATAATTTATTTAAATATTTTTCACTTTGGGGTGTATTCATACTTTATTTTGTTTTTTACCGAACTGTATTTATTCTTTACAATGTATCAGCTTTTGCTGATGCTAACATCGAAACATTATTGCTAAGCTATTTATATGGATTGAAGTTGGATCTTTCTTTTTCAGGCTATATGATGTTGATCCCCTCACTTATACTGGCTGCGTCTCCTGCCATTGGTCCAAAAGTATCGACACGTATACTTTTGGGATCTATCACTCTCATTCTTGCCACAGTTTCTATTGTTGAAATCATAGACTTGGAAGTTTATTCTTACTGGGGAGAGAAATTCGATGCCATGCATTTAAGGTACCTAAATGATCCCAAACAAATTACCCATTCTATTACTTTCAAAACATTGGTTTTTCCTATACTGCTCAGCTTATTATTATTTTATTCTCATTTTAAAATTACTGCTTGGTTGGTGGGTCGATTTTCATTTAATTTTAAAAATAGATACTATTGGCAAAAGCCCTTACTTTTTTTTACTTTGATCGCATTGTCTCTCATCCCCATCAGAGGTGGATTCAGTATTATTCCCTTCAGATTGGGTATCCCGATCAATGTAGGTGCTGTTTACTTTGATACTGATAATATGGCGGTCAATCATGCCGCAGTCAATACAATCTGGAATTTTGTTTATTCCATGAAAAAAGCATCAAAAATTGATGCCCGCTATGACTTAATGCCAGATTCTGTTGCGGCTGACCTATTCAGTAAAATTAACGGTGCTCCTACGAAGGGAACCCCTTATCTTTCACTCCTCAATACACCTCAACCCAACATCCTACTCATCATACTCGAAAGTTTTACCGCCAAAGGAGTAGAAGTATTGGAAGGGGTCAAATCCGTTACCCCACAACTTAATAAACTCAGCAAAGAGGGTGTTTTATTTTCACAGTTCTATGCCTCAGGACATCGTTCAAACAGAGGAATCGGTAGCCTGTTCAGTAGTTATCCTGGATTGCCTTACGAATGCCATTATTGAAAACCCTTTCAAGACTGAAAAGTTACCTCACCTAATAAAATTAATAAAAGAGCAGGATTACCAAACTGCGTTTTACTACGGAGGCGAAATTGATTTTGCCAACTTTAGGGCTTACTTCAATCAAGGAAAAGCAGATAAAATTATAAGCAAACTGGACTTTGATTTTTCAAGTAACAATACCAAATGGGGAATTCATGATGATGTTGTCTTCGATACTCTATTTAATGATCTTAAAAAGGAAGAGACACCTTTTTTCTATACCCTATTCACCTTAAGCAGCCATGAACCCTTTGACATTCCCGTCGAACCAGTATTCGGCTCTGATAATAATGAGAATAGCTTTAAAAGCGCCATGCATTATACGGATGCCTGTCTTGGAGAGTTCATTGAACAGGCTAAAAAAACTACTTGGTGGGACCAGACGTTAATCGTGGTAACAGCTGATCACGGTACCACTCAAATTAAAAATACATCCAATGGCCAAAAGGAAACCTTTCACATCCCCTTATTGTGGCTCGGGGGAGCACTTGCTGTGACTGATACGGTAATTTCAAGTATAAGCTGTCAATTAGACTTAGCACCGACCTTGCTGGCCCAATTGAATATCAACCATCCTGAATATGTATACGGTAGAAATATACTATCCACACATTATCAGCCGCGGGCATATTATAGCTATGGAGATGGTTTTGGACTCGTATCTGATTCAATATCACAAGTCTACAATGGCGAGATTAATGCCTACACACATCAGTATCCTTCAGATACCCTACCTGATTACGGCAGAGCGATTTATCAGTTTATTTCAAATGATTTCCTCTCGAAGTAAAGAATAGAAGTGTACTAATTCGGGATTTTAGTAGGATTGTTTAAGAGATGAGAAAACGCCATCAGTACGAGGAAGTTTAGCCGCTCTTCCTTATTCAGTGATTTTTTCGGCTAAAACCGTAACTTTATTGTTCAATACTTCCACAACTCCACCATCCACTTCCATCTGAACTTCCTCTGACTTATTGTTGAGCGTTTTAACAAAGATAATATTTCCTTTACCCAACGTCGAAACTAAAGCCGCATGATTATTCAAAATCTGAAAAGATCCATCGGACCCTGGAAAGATAGCGCTTGTGGCCTCTCCTTCAAATACCTTTTTGTCCGGGGTTACAATTTCAATAAACATATCTTAAGCTACCTCAGCCAATAATTTCTCACCTTTTTCAACTGCTTGCTCAATAGTACCTACCAAATTGAACGCTGCTTCTGGTAAATTATCATGCTTACCATCCATAATCTCATTAAACCCTTTGATGGTTTCATTGATGTCTACCAATTGTCCCGGCAAACCTGTGAAAGCTTCTGCTACATGAAACGGCTGCGAGAGGAATCGCTGTACTCGCCGCGCTCTATGAACAATCAATTTGTCTTCATCGCTCAGCTCATCCATGCCTAAAATGGCAATGATATCTTGTAATTCTTTGTATCTCTGGAGCAATTCTTTTACATTTTGCGCACAAGTATAATGCTCATCGCCTAAAGATCTCTGCACTCAATATCCTTGAGGTGGAATCCAATGGATCCACTGCGGGGTAAATGCCTAATTCTGAAATTTTTCTTGAAAGTACCGTGGTAGCATCTAAATGCGAAAACGTAGTCGCAGGAGCTGGATCTGTTAAATCATCTGCAGGTACGTATACCGCTTGAACCGAAGTAATAGATCCATTCTTTGTAGATGTAATTCTTTCTTGCATTACTCCCATCTCGGTTGCTAAAGTAGGTTGGTATCCCACAGCTGAAGGCATTCTACCTAGGAGTGCTGATACCTCTGAGCCGGCTTGTGTAAACCTGAAAATATTATCTACAAAAAAGAGGATATCACGCCCTTTTCCTGTTCCATCTCCATCACGGAAATATTCTGCAATGGTCAGCCCTGATAAAGCCACCCGAGCTCTAGCCCCAGGAGGTTCATTCATCTGCCCAAATACAAAAGTAGCTTTAGATTCCTTCAAGTTTGCCGTTGTTACCTTGGACAAATCCCATCCCCCATTTTCCAATGATTCTTTAAAATCATCTCCATAGTTTACGATTCCCGCTTCGATCATTTCTCTCAGCAAATCATTTCCTTCTCTGGTTCTTTCACCCACACCTGCAAAAACCGAGAGTCCAGAATAAGCCTTTGCTATATTATTGATCAACTCTTGAATTAATACAGTTTTTCCAACACCCGCACCACCAAACAAACCAATTTTACCCCCTTTAGCGTAAGGCTCAATGAGGTCAATTACTTTTATACCTGTGAAAAGAACTTCGGAAGCCGTAGATAAATCTGCGAATGCAGGGGGCTGTCTGTGAATAGGTAATCCTTCTCTACCTTCTGGCTGAGGCAATCCATCTATAGCTTGTCCAACAACATTAAAAAGTCTTCCTTTAATATCATCTCCGATGGGCATTTGAATGGGCGCGGCTGTGTCGCTCACGATTTGACCTCTTCTCATTCCGTCAGTTGCGTCCATTCCGATAGCTCTAACTGTATTCTCTCCAAGGTGCTGTTGTACCTCCAAAACAACTACAGTCCCATCTTCACGTTTGATCGTAAGGGCGTCTAATATTTTGGGCAGCTTGCCACCATCAAAACGCACATCCACCACTGGACCAATTATTTGTGTGATTTTTCCTTGATTTGCCATTATACTCTAGATGAAATAATTTTATAAAATTCGAATGCAAAATTAGGCTAAAAATTATTGGATGACAACGTTGATTTAATAAACTTAATTTTTAGAAAAAAAAAGCAATCAACTTTTATCCATAGCCCCCCTTTCTTTGACAAATACTATTTAAATTAGATAACAAATACGGTATTCGGCACCTATTGAATGCTTGAAAATTTAATCGAAAGGTAAAATATTTATTTGAGGCAAGGCAGGTTCAATCAAGATTGATCTTTAAGAGATTGTAGTATTAAATCTCACCATAATTTTATAAAATAAATCAAATGGAATCATCTAAAAGACAATTTATCAAGCAAATTGCACTGGGATTTATAAGTACCCAAATACCCTTTCTATCAAATGCGAAGAGCATCTCCTTTGAGCATCTCGGGAAAAAACTTAAACTTTCATTGGCACAATGGTCCCTCCACAATGCTTTTGAATCGGGGACTTTAGATCCTGTTTTATTTTCCGAAATCTCTAAAAAAGAGTTTGGTATCCCTGCCGTAGAATACGTAAATAGTTTTTATAAAGAAAAAGGTAATGACGAAATTTTTTGGATCAATATGAAAGAAAGATCTGATGCGCTCGCCGTTCAAAATTTACTGATAATGGTCGATGACGAAGGTGATTTGGCAGGCAAGGATAATAAACTCAGACAAAAAGCCGTTGAAAATCATTATAAATGGATCCATGCGGCTAAAATCATGGGGTGCCATTCGATACGGGTTAACGCCTTCGGAGCTTCCGATCCCTCAATTTTTAAAGCCTCTTTGATCGACGGGCTAAGCCAGCTCGCCAACTACGCAGCTAAAGAAGAGATCAATGTTTTAATTGAAAACCACGGACTGTTCAGTTCAAATGCCCAACTCATCAGCTCTATCATCAAAGAGATCAATCTACCTAACCTAGGTACTTTACCCGATTTTGGAAACTGGTGCCTGAGCGCTCAATGGGGAAGTACTCAAGATGGTTCTTGCCTTGAAATGTATGACCCTTACCTAGGCGTTGAAACCCTACTACCCTATGCTAAAGGAGTAAGCGCCAAAGCTTATAACTTTCATACCAATGGCGTGCATCGTAATTTTGATTACGAAAAAATGCTCCTTTTAGTTAAAGCCCAGAATTTTAATGGTCACATTGGCATCGAATATGAAGGGACAGAACTTAGTGAGGCCGATGGTATTAGGGCCACCAAAAAACATTTAGAAGACATTTGGAAAAAAATATGGATGAGTTAACACATCCCTTATTTTAACTTTCCTGATCGAAATACAGTTTATAATAATTTTTGCCACGGACCTCATCATAACCTCTTTCAATCTCTTGCCTTTGACCATGGACATACACATGAAAGTTACGGTCCAGTTTAATGACCGATTTGATGTATTTCTTGGCCACCTTGAAAGCGGGTTTTGAAATTTCAAATTGTTCGCTCATAGCTTCGATCTGATGTTTTTCCTCAAAGCTGTCTTTGTAGCTATTAAATGCAGCCTTTATATCTGTCGAGGCCAATACCTCCTCCTCAAATTCAGATTGGTCAAATGATTGCTTTTCACTAAAATAATCTACCGTCTTATTGAGCAAATCCACTTGGTCTACTTTAGCCATCTCATTTAAGCCCTTTAAAGCAAAATCTTTACAAAGGTTCATTGTGTTTTTGGTTTGATAAAATTCATTTTCAAGAGGCCTAATCATTAAAAACTGATGGCGCCAGTATTTGATATCGGGATGATTTTGAAATACTTTCAAAATCATTTCATTTTGATCCGAATCCAAAATAATTAAGGCTCCCTTGTTGAGGTCTTTAATACCAATACCCTTATTCAGAGTCATGGTTAATTGATCATCCATCAGCGAAGATTCGATAAAAGATTGCTTGCCATCTATCTTAAATATGCCCACAGCTTGACAAGGCTTTTGATCATAGATGATCTGATCAAAAGCTGTCATGTATACCTCTCCCTCACTGATATTTTTTTCTGAAGCAGCAAGCACTTTCATTACACCAACAGTCATCTCATAGAAATTACTGATTCCTCCAAAATAATCCAGCAACAGCTTTCTCACAGAGTTCAGCTCAATATTTACATCATGATCAAAAATGAATTCTCCTTCCGAGGCGATGATTCGAGGGAGTAAAATTTGAGCTACCTCATGAGACATAGTTGCCTCAATCTCTACAGCCTTGGATGCCATGATACAATCTGGAGCATGATAATGAGAAATAAACTTATGAGCGGATGCTCCGCTGATTTCAATCATATTATTCTATTTATTGTACGGTTGCATTTAAAATAATTCGAAACGCAGTTCCCTTATTCAACGCTGAGTTCTTAATGAAAATCCTCCCACCATGGTAGTCTTCGATGATCCGTTTGGTTAGGGTCAGCCCCAGACCCCATCCTCTATTTTTAGTAGTGAATCCGGGCTTAAAAACTGTTCTCATTTTATTCGACGCAATACCATTGCCCTCGTCTTCAATATCAATCATTAATTTATCTACTCCTGAACAAAACATCAAAATTTGAATATGGCCCACACCCGCCATCGCATCTACGGCATTCTTGATTAAGTTTTCAAGAACCCAAGAAAAAAGTTCAGGATTCATGTTTAAATAAATATGTTCGGCTTCCTGTGCCTTAAAGTCGATCGTTACCTTTTTGCTTATCCTTGTTTTAAGATAATCAACAGATAATTTAACCTGTTCATAAATATTGAGAGATGCCATCTTAGGCGTACTCCCGATACTGCTAAACCGTTGGGTGATGATTTCAAGACGTTTGACATCTTTGTCTAGCTCTATTATGTAGGGATCTTCCACATATTTCTCTTTGAAATATTGGCCCCATGCCATCAAAGAGGATATGGGAGTCCCTAATTGGTGGGCGGTTTCCTTAGCCATACCCACCCATATCTGATTCTGCTCTGACAACCTTGAATAATTAAAAACAGTAAATACAATGAGCACAAAAACAAAAATAACAGCCAATTGAACATAAGGATAATAACGCAACTGCACCAAAAGGCTTGACTCTTCAAAATAAATCATGGTTTGTCCATACTGATTGCCTTGGGCATCGACTAGATTAACAACGATGGGCGCTTTGGTCAATCCCATTTCATTAATCTTCTGTACTAAATAAGATGCTCGCTCCTCTGAATCTATGATGAGGTCTGCCTGAGGTAAGTTTTTATAAAAAACAGGAGTTCCACACTCATTGGTTAAAATAACGGGAATGGTCGTGTTCGCTTGGATAATTTCTTCCAAAGCAAAAAGTGCATTTTGATTGGTCTCATGTTCATTGGCGATAAACTCAAGCGCTTTAGCATATAAATTCACCTGCCAATCCTCTCTTTTTTTAATTTCTTTAACTAGCTCGTTTGTATAGCGTACCGATCCAACACCTATACCTAGGCAAAGAGCAAGAACAATCCATTTTTGTATGGATCCAGAGGCGTATATGTCTATGGCATTAAGTATTTTAAAGCGACTCATTGGATAATTCTATCGCCTAAGATACTAAAAAAAGCCCTTGAAATGTGTTAGTCACTAGTCATAAACCATTTGGCTAAAATTTTCCAGTTGACCTTGGTTCCATGCATTAAAATTCCGACCCGATAAATACGACCCGCTATCCACAGAGTAAATAGGAAACCCAAAATCAACATGAGCATGGACAATATCAATTCCCAAGGTGCCACACCAAAAGGAATCCGCATCATCATGATAATGGGTGAAGTAAATGGGATGATGGACATCCAAAAAGATACGCTTCCATGAGGATCCTGTAAAACCAGACTCAAGCTGATAATGGAGATAATCAGTGGCGCCGTCACGGGTAGCATAAATTGCTGAGCATCTGCGTCACTTTCAGATGCCGAACCAATCGCAGCAAATAAGGCTCCATACAGTAAATATCCACCAATGAAATAGAATAAGAAAGCAGACAATACCAAAGTCATATTGATTCCACCCAAGGCAGATAAGGCAGTTGCCATCATATCTACTTCCGAGGACATCTCACTATTTGCAGCTCCCATCTCCAGAGCCACCGGGCTCATAAGTACTGAAATCAATATTGAAATACCCCCAGTCGATAGAATCCAAAGCACAAACTGGGTCAACCCCACCATCGCAATTCCTATAACTTTACCCATCATGAGTTCAAAAGGCTTGACTGAAGACAATACAATCTCTACGATTCGGCTACTCTTTTCTTCGATAACACCACGCATACACATGGCACCATAAATAAAAACAAACATATAGATCATAAAAGAAGCAATGTATCCTATGATAGTGGCTGCTCCTGAACTGCTTTCTTGTTCTCCACCGGAATCACTCAAATTAATGGTGTTTAAATCAATATTAGCTTCAAACGACTCAATCACCTCTTTGTCCAAACCAGAGGCCGATAATCGCAAAGATTCGATATGCAACTCTAGGGTATTTTCTATAGATGAAAGGGTTGATATACTCTGATTAGAAGCTCCATACAGTATAAATCCCTTAGGCTCATTTAGCTCAAATTCAGGTATATAAATCAAGCCATCGATATCATTTTCCAATAAATCACTTTTAGCTAAGTCAAGATTAGTCGAAATGTATTCATAGTTCACTTCATTATCTGAGACAAATATGGCTCCCATCAAACCACTCTCATCAATCACCTGAAAGAATTGATTGCCCTGCGTATTTAAGGCAAAATAAGTAGGTAGAAACATCACGGCACCCATTAAAATGGGCCCTAAAAAAGTAGCGATGATAAAAGACTTCTTTTTAACTCTTGTCAAGTATTCACGGAAAATGATCAGGCTAACTTTATTCATGACTTGGAGACACTTTTGAAATGAAAATTTCATTGATGGTCGGTATTTTCTCTGAAAAGGCAAATAATTGTACCGATCTAATAAGTTGTGTAATCAAGTCATTGGGCTTTGATGCCTTATGAAATTTAATATGAGCCCTCTTTAAATCTCCTTCCAGATCTGTTTGACTCAACACATCAAAAGATTCTTTGATTGGCAAAGTTCCCGTATAATCAATGATATATTGTCCTTGCTTTTGCTCCTCCTTGATTTGCTTAACCGATCCATCTAATATTTTTTTAGACTGGTTAATCAGTGCAATGTTGTCACAAAGCTCTTCAACTGATTCCATCCGATGGGTAGAAAAAATAATAGTTGCCCCTTTATCTCTCAAATCCAATATTTCGTTTTTAACCAAATCTGCATTGACCGGATCAAAACCTGAAAAAGGCTCATCCAAAATGAGCAACCTGGGCTCATGGACTACCGTTGCGATGAACTGTACCTTTTGAGCCATCCCTTTGGACAAATCCTCTACATTCTTATTCCACCAAGACTTCAGATCGAGCTTTTCAAGCCATATTTTGATTCTTTTTACAGCCTCAGTTCTTGAAAGACCTTTCAATTGAGAGAGGTAAATGAGTTGCTCGCCTACCTTCATCTTCTTATATAGTCCCCGCTCCTCTGGCAAATAACCTATCTTCCTCACTAGATCATAGGTGATCTCTTCCTCATTTAGAAATACCTTCCCTTGGTCCTGCTGGATGATCTTGGTGATGATACGAATCAATGTCGTTTTTCCAGCTCCATTCGGGCCCAATAACCCAAAAATGCTTTTATCAGGAATGGTTAGGCTGACATCAGAAAGGGCCGGATGTCCACTGTATGCTTTGCTAATGTGATCAATTTTAATGAGATCCAAAATCTTTTTTTTTTAGTTATTTCAATAGATTCGATGACTTCCATTCTACTATTGAAATTTAAAGATAATGGATGTAAAACTACTAGCAAATTTATAGTCATCATTCAACCTCAATAGGTAATAATCTGATTAATAATTGTCATGGGTTCATTATTTCAGAGACCAATATCTACCATCCATTGTCCTCAGATCCTATTACATTAATCACAGTTTTACTAAGTTCTTAACCCAAACAGGCCTCAATTTTGTCATAGGAAATATATCTTTGAGTTGATTCTCTAATGTTCTGATCATTATGAAAAAAAATATCGCTAGACTCTTCACTCTTTATGCAGCATTTTTATTCATGCTTACCTTTTCACTCTTTTTTCCTTTATTTTTTTTAAGCGCTCAAAATGAAAGATGGCACGGCCTAGCCCTGCAAGTGGATTATCTCTGGGCACGGCTCTATTTCCCACTCATTTTTTTAAATGTGAAGTTTGATATTCAATTCGATTTAGTCAAAAACCAACAATATATCTTGTGTGCCAACCATTTTTCATATTTAGACATTCCAGCCATCGCACGAATCCCCATTTATACCAAGTTTATTGGGAAAAGTTCTATTGCTACTGTCCCCTTTTTTGGTTATATGTTTAGAAAAATTCACATCCCCGTCAATCGGTCTAACTCAAAAAGTCGAGGAAAAAGCATACTTCAAGCTCGTAAAGCCCTTGATATGGGTTATGGGCTTAGTTTTTTTCCTGAAGGAGGCATTAAAACAAAAAATCCTCCTCAAATGACTCCTTTTCATGATGGGGCCTTCAGACTTGCAATTGAAAAGCAAATTCCCATCATTCCAGTCACCTTCCATGACAATCATAAAATTCAGCCCGATAAACCTGAATTTAGTATTTTACCGGGTAAAATGCGCATCGTATTACATCCTCCAATCCTACCTACGCCCCAAGATGAAGTAGAAATTAAAGCCTTAAAAAAGAAAGTATTTGATATAATCCAATCTGAGTTAAATTCGAAGCAAGATTTTATCTAAATTTGAAGAAGATGTATTATGAATATTGACAAAGAAACCATTCAAAAGCTTGCCCATTTAGCTCGATTAGAGGTAGCACCAGATAAAGAAGCTGCGCTCATCGCAGACATGAAGCGCATTATCTCTTGGGTAAAAAAACTAGACGAACTAGACACCAGTGGCATTGAACCTCTCACCCATATGTCTTTTGAATTAAACATTTTCAGACCTGACGAACCCAAAAACGAACTGACCCACGAGGCATTGCTGAGAAATGCTCCCGACCACCAAGATGGCTTTTTCAAAGTTCCCAAAGTTTTAGACTGAAAATTGCAACATGATGCCTCAATTCAATAGCCTATCCAAAATACTGCTAGGCATCTATATTAGCTTAATTGTAATGCTCATCGCATTCAATTATATAGGTGCCGACCTATACCTCAACTGGGAAGTTACCAGCACACTTGAAAAGGAACCGTTTGATTACCTCACTTTCAATAAAGGACCGTTTGATTTTACTCTTTCCTCTTATATCTATTTTATAAATGAGTCCTTTCAAGGGGGTAATATTGAAACTCCTCTAATAATTAGCTGGGCCTTAAATCTCCTTATTTGGATTTTTTTTTGTGGCCTTTTAGCCTTTAGTACCTACCTAAAAAAAATTGGATTTATTGTTTTTGTAGGGATGAGCTTCTTGTTTATCAATTATATAGATCTGGATTCTATAGGTGTTTTTGGTGCTCAGTTGGGTGATAAATGGATGACCTTAATTTGGGTTTTGATATGTCTTGGGCCGACCTACTATTTTCATGCCTTTAACCCGAAGCCGTCCTTCTTGAAAAAATGGTTGATTATTGTCCTGATTACTGTAAGCTTTCTTGCCCTTTGTGTAAATGAAAACCCTCAGTTTCTGGAAGGATTCATAGCGGGCTCTCATCTGGGTGTTGCTAGCCTGACATTTATATTCATATGTTTTATTGCCGAAGAGATTCTTTTCGCGCTGGTATATATTCTGACCCAAACCAGAGGATCCGCCAATAACCTGAAGCATTTGATCTCCTTCAGCGTCCTTTATCTGGGAGGATTGGGCTTGTATTGGGCTACTCAAGCGGGGCTATTACATTTTAATTTTGATGTTATCAATCCTCTTTATCTTTTGATTTGTTCGGCCATGATTGGTATCGTAACCATTCCTTACAAGCAGATTATTCTGAACAAAATATTACAACGCGAATTCGATATTACTTGGCTTTTCTTTTTACTCGGCTGTATCGCTTTAAGCTATTTGAATTTGGGCTTGACCCATGGCAATGATCCTACCCACGATGGTATGAGTTATCTGATTCTATATGCTCACCTCGGATTTGGGTTTATGTTTATCCTTTACCTCATTTTTAACTTTATTGATCCTTTAGTTAGGGGCATGCAAGTCTATAAGATTGTGTACATAGATCGAAATTTTCCTTATGTCTCGTCAAAATTAGGAGGGCTGATCGTATTACTGGCATTTTTTCTCATTGCCAATAAAGGTCCTTATAAAAAACTGGTCGCTGCTGAGTATAATTATATGGGTAACTTCCATCAAGCGGTAGGTAATTTACCCTTAGCTGTAGCTTATTACGAACAAGGGAATGTTTTTGCCTGGGACAATCATTATTCTAATTATCGCTTGGCAAAATATTATGCTCAGAAAAATGACTTTGAAGAATATGTTTATCGCTTTTACCGAGCCACTAAAAAAAATGAAACGCCCTTCGCTTACCTCAACGCAGCACAAGCTTACAATAAAAATGACGAGCCTGCCCGTTCTCTTAGTCTGCTCAACGAAGGGCTCGCTGACTTCCCAAAGTCTGCAGAAATCCGTAATAATTTAGCCATTCAATATTTTAATACCGGTAATATAAAATCTGCAAGAAAAATTATTAATGAAGCCGGAACGACAGATCAATGGAACCAAGCCATCGAAGTCAATAAGTCTTTTATGAATCTCTATGAATGGGATCAAGCAATCTATGACGCTGCCTCACTTCCGCTCAAGACCAATATGCTGGGTGGAAAACTGAAAGCCGGCCAGTCCTTCGATCCTCAACTAGAACCACTTCTATTCACTCCTCTAAATCTACACTCCCTTTCGCTCTTGATCAATGCCAATTTGATGGGCGACCATACTGCTTTACACCTAACCTCTGATACTCTCTTACGGACCATCAAATCAGGTGATTGGAACCGAGCTATTTTAGAATCTCAAGCCTTAGGATTGTACCGAACGGGATACATTAACCAGGCATTTAGGAAGCTAGATGTATTGATGACGCTTTCAAATAGTACAGAAAAAGGAGTCGTTTTAGAAATGCTGGGAAAAATGGCATTACAAAACTCCGCTCCTAAATTAGCTATTGAACTATTCACAAAATCAAAAAGATATGGTAATTTAAACAGTGATCACAACCTCATGATCGCCGCTCTGGAAAGCCAAAACTGGTCCTTGGCCAAATCATCTTTAGATATCTTGATGAAAAAAGACAGTGGACAATACGCCCTCGGCGCACTCATTGATCCAATCATCATAGGTCAAAATGATGAAAGTATTGCCTATTTTTATTATCGCCCCGAGGCTTTTGAATGGGCTAATACCTCCCTCTTGTCTTCATTCAGTCCCCTTGATTTAAAGACAATATGGAAAAAATATATGCAACAGTTGATCTCTGCAGGTCGCCAAGATGAAATTGAAGGAATTCTTAAAGATCTTTTGTCATCACTTCCCGATGCTAGCAAAAAAATACTTAAAAATGATCTTTTTCCTCACACTAGAGAGCCCAACATAACTGAGAATGCTTTTGACGAACTAGGCATAATAAATAGAGTAAATGAAGCCAATACGGACTTAGATTCAATGTACAACTTACTAGTCGAGGCCATAGAAATTAATCCTTACTCCGTTCCCCTCTTAAAAGCTTATTGTTTTACCTCTTTAAAAATAGGATTACCAGAATATGCTGATAGTGGCTACATGCGTCTCATAGAACTCCTTTCTCCCCAGGAAATGAATACTTTTGCTATACGTTATTATGATGCGCAGCAGCAGAGAAAATCACAAGCAGGCGCCTGGAAATGATATTAAAATGTACCATATGAAAATATTTTATTTTGGAGAAGATCACCTCACCCCCCATTTGGCTCTTCAAATCGCAACTAACAAACTCACTTGTGAAATTGGAAAACGTGCTAAGGCTAACATTCAGGAAAGTAGAAAAAACACATTGGACATAGCCCACAGCGAGCATACAGTTTATGGGATAAATACCGGATTTGGCCCTCTTTGTGACACTCGAATTTCAAAAGAACAAATCAAATTACTTCAAAAAAATATTTTAAAAAGCCACAGTGTTGGAGTCGGTCTGATCGTGCCCGATCTCATCACAAAATTAATGCTCATCACAAAAGTACATGCACTAAGTATGGGCTATTCTGGCATTTCTTTGGAAGTGCTTGAACGCATCGTATTCTTTATTCAATACGAAATCATCCCTGAAGTCCCCTCCCAAGGATCTGTCGGGGCTTCAGGCGATTTGGCTCCCTTGGCACATCTATTCCTTCCCATCATAGGATTGGGGAAAGTCAAGGTGGATGGGAAAATCATGTCAGCTGCTAAAATGCATACCCTACATCATTTAGATCCATTACCTCTGGGAGCAAAGGAGGGATTGGCATTGATCAATGGTACCCAATTCATCTTGTCTTATGCCGTACTAGGGCTCAGCCGTTTGTATAATTGCCTAGAGGCTGCCGATATTGTAGGTGCCATGTCCTTAGAGGGTTTATTAGGTTCTATCTCCCCTTTCACAAGAGAACTACATGAGCTGAGGCCTTTTGAGGGGTCTCAGCTCGTCGCTGCTCGAATGAACACCTTACTTAGCGGTTCTGAAATGGTCGCCTCCCATGAAGATTGTGACCGTGTACAAGATCCTTATTCTTTAAGATGCATTCCACAAGTACATGGAGCCTCAAGAAATGCTTGGTCCCATTTAAATGAATTAGTAATCACCGAATTAAATTCTGTTACGGATAATCCTATTATATTAAATGCCCAAACATCTATCAGTGGGGGTAATTTTCATGGCCAATTGCTAGCGATGCCCCTAGATTATGCAGGTTTAGCAGCTGCCGAAATAGGAAATATTTCGGACCGAAGAACTTACCTTCTTTTGGAAGGGAAAACGGCGGGCTTACCCCGTTTGTTGATGAAAAATACAGGAATCAATTCTGGATTTATGATTCCACAATACACCTCAGCCGCGCTGGCAAGTGAAAATAAAGGATTGTGTTGGCCTGCAAGTGCAGACAGTATTCCTACCTCCCTGGGACAAGAGGATCATGTCAGTATGGGATCTATCAGTGGGCGAAAACTCAATACCATTATTGATAATTTAGAACATATACTAGCCATAGAACTGATCTGTGCCGCGCAAGCTTTTGACTATCATAAGCCCTTAAAATCAGGCTTGGTATTGGACCATTGTCATGAATTAATAAGAACTAAAATTAATCATGCAGAGGAAGATCGCATTTTTTCCGAGGACATTAAACTCGCTCATGAATTGATTTCATCAGGGGCTTTGGTTAAAAAAGCGAATGACACGGCACAAGCACACCACATCGATCTGGGCAGAACTGTTGGGTAGATACTTGCCTATATCTATCATTATAATCCATCGATTAATGCATCATTTACTTGATTGGGAAGTGTTATTTTTAAGGACTTATTTTGATTCATTGCCCTTTTTATGGCAAAAATTGCTTCCTTGTTTCGTGCCCAACCCCTCCTTGCAATCCCATTATTGACATCAAAAAACAGCATATTCTTCAACTTTTGCTCCGCTTCCTTACTCCCATCCAAGACCAATCCAAATCCTCCATTAATTACTTCACCCCATCCCACACCTCCTCCATTATGGATGGAAACCCAGGTGGCGCCTCTAAAACTATCTCCGATGACGTTTTGAATGGCCATATCCGCAGTGAATTGACTGCCATCATATATATTACTGGTCTCTCGGTAAGGAGAATCTGTTCCGCTCACATCATGATGGTCACGGCCCAAAACTACAGGCGCCAACAAATCACCCGCGGCTAGGGCATCGTTAAATGCTTTGGCAATTGCTATGCGACCTACGGCGTCAGCATATAAGATTCTTGCTTGTGAGCCTACCACTAATTTATTGTTTTGGGCTTCTTTTATCCAAGTGATATTGTCCTCCATTTGCTGCGCTATTTCTATAGGTGCCTCTTTCTTAAGCGACGCCATCGTTTGTAAAGCCAGCTCATCTGTTTTCACTAAATCCTGTGGATCTGCAGAAGTGCAAATCCATCTAAAGGGACCAAAACCATAATCAAAACACATAGGACCTAATATATCCTGAACATATGATCGAAATTTGAAATCGGTTCCCTCTTCATTTAACACATCCCCACCAGCCCTTGATGCTTCTAAAAGAAAAGCGTTGCCATAATCGAAAAAGTAAGTCCCCTTCAACACATGCTTATTGATGGCTTTTGCATGCCTTCTCAAGGACTCTTGAACTTTAGTTTTAAATAATTCAGGATCGTTCTTGATCAATTCGTTGGATGCATCAAACGTCAAATCAACAGGATAATAGCCCCCCGACCACGGATTATGCAACGAAGTCTGATCAGAGCCCATTTCAACCCTAATTCCGTTTTCATAAAACTGCTCCCAAACTTCCACGATATTGCCTACATAAGCGATGGAAACGACTTCTTTATTTTCTTTAGCTTTCTTGACACGGGCAACCAACCTCTCTATTTTATAGGTGATTTCATCTACCCAACCTTGTGCGTACCTTTTCTTGGCCGCTACAGGGTTTATCTCAGCGCAAACGGTCAAACAGCCCGCAATACATCCTGCTTTGGGCTGAGCCCCACTCATTCCTCCCAATCCTGCCGTTAAAAAAAGTTTGCCTGCAGGTGTTTCGTCTCTATTTAAAATCTTTCTAAAGCCATTAATCACCGTTAGTGCAGTCCCATGAACGATTCCTTGTGGACCGATATACATATAAGAACCCGCAGTCATCTGCCCATACTGAGTAACCCCTAATGCATTAAACTTTTCCAAATCCTCTGACTTTGAATAATTCGGCACCATCATTCCATTGGTCACCACAACTCTTGGGGCGTCTTTTGAAGAAGGAAATAGGCCCATAGGATGCCCAGAATACATGTGCAGTGACTGTATATCTGTCATCTCACATAGATATTGCATGGTGAGCAAGTATTGGGCCCAATTTTGAAAGACCGCCCCATTTCCACCGTAGGTAATTAATTCCTGAGGGTGTTGAGCCACCGCTGGATCCAAATTATTTTGAATCATATGCATAATGGCAGCTGCATGGACGGACTGAGCAGGATAATCCCCAATCGGTCGCGCGAACATTATATATGTAGGCATGAAACGGTACATGTAGATCCTACCATATTCATTCAATTCTTGTTGAAATTCTTTGATCAGTATCTCATGCCATATGGAAGGAAAATACCTCAACGCATTTCGTAAAGCCAGTTTTTTTTCAGTCTCTGATAAAATATCCTTTCGCCTCGGAGCATGACTCAAACCGGAATCTAAAATGGCGACTGGAGGCAGTTTCTCGGGGAGTCCTTGTCTTATCTCTATCTGAAAATCATTCATTACAGGGTTCATTTAAAAATAGTTATCCGTCGTGCAAAACATTATTGAAAGATAAGTGAATAAGTTATATTTTTCGAATTACTTATCACAAGACATAAAAAAAAGCTCATCATAGGATTATGACGAGCTTTTTTTAAACAGATATTTTAATTAGTTGTTCAACTTGAAGATAATAGGCAATACCATTCTCACCTTAACACTTCTACCCCGTTGCTTCCCAGGGGTCCATTTAGGAGAAGACTTTAATACCCTTTCTGCCTCTTGATCACATCCGGCTCCGATACCTTTAACCGCTTTCACTTCGGTTACCGTTCCATCCTTGTCTACAACAAACTGAACAAAAACTCTACCCTCTATTCCCATCCTTCTTGCTTGGGCAGGATAGGTCATATTGCTACCCACAAATTTGTAAAAAGCAGCATTTCCTCCTGGAAAACCTGGTTGATCCTCTACGATAGTGAATACTTCATCTACTTCCTCTTCGGGTGCCTCTTCAAACACAAAATCTTCGACAACTTCCTCCTCGGTTACCTCTAGATCTAGCTCTACCTCTATTTCCTCTTCTATTTCCTCTTCGTCAGGAACCTCAATAATTTCAGGTAATTGTATTTTAGGAGGTGGGGGTGGGGGCTGCTCTGTTGGAGGGATTTCCATTAAGTCCTCAAAATCATCTTGAACCATCCCTAAATCTAATAAACCAGAATCATCATAGGTCCGCCATTCAAATGCAACAATAACCAAAAGAAGACTTATACTGAGGCCCAGATTTAGAAACATTCCAGACATTCTTGACAAATCGTTTTTGGGATTTTTCTTTAATTCCATACCGTTATGTTAAAATTTTATTAACACTCATTATCAAATATATTGTCAATCTTATTTTTAAACTAGGATTTTCTCGCTTTTTTCATCTAAATAAAAAAATTTTATATAAATAGAAGCTTCAGTCCAATCCTTATTTTGAATTGTCGTACGTAACTAATGTTTTCTTACCTTCAATAACATTTTTTACCCTTATCAGCCTCCTATCAGCGCACGATAATCCTCAGCAGATAATAAGTGATCTCCTTGGTCCTCGACTTTGATCTTGACCAACCAACCTGCCTCATAAGGATCAGTATTGATGAGTTCAGGAGTAGCCTCAAGTGCTTCATTTAGAGATAAAACTTCTCCAGAAACGGGCATCATTAAATCTGAAACTGTTTTTACTGCTTCTACAGATCCGAATACCTCTTCAGCAGAAAATGTCTCTCCTAGGGTTTCAATCTCTACATAAACGATATCACCTAACTCACCTTGAGCAAAATCTGTAATACCTACCGTAGCGGTATCGCCCTCAATCTTGACCCATTCATGATCTTTAGTGTACAATAGTTGGCTTGGAATATTCATATATATCTTTTTTTAACTACTCTGAAATCTACTAAGACAAAATACGCTTAAACTTTTTTATTGTGCAAGGTTAAATCTTAATTGTATACCAAAAGAAGTAGTCGACCTCAAATAGGATCCTACACGCGGTGTGGTTGTATTCTTTTCATAGTACATGGTTAAATCTAGCTGTTTATTCAGCTTGTATGCCACTGATGGACGAATCTGAAATCCTTTGTTTCCATTGGTAATTTTATTTTCAGTCCCCTCTTCTTCCAATTGTAACTTGCGCTGAACGGTTTTTGAATCTCGAAAAGTAATGGCCATTCTAAAAGTAACGTCATTCTTGATGGTGATCGTTCTTCCCTTGGTCTTAAATGGTAAGATCAAATCCGCTTTGGTCCATCCAAAATCAAAGGTGACACCACTATTTTGTGTTTCTGTGACTTGGGCATTTGATAAATTTAAGGCAAGATTTCTATCCCTTTTGTAATTAAAGCTGGCGCTTAAATTGGTCTTGGTCTTGACATTGATCCCTATCAGAGGTGCAAATTGCTCTAAGATGGATACTTGATTTAATATATACACGGGGACCAATTTACCGGTAATACTATCCGTCAAAGAGGCCAAAGGATAATCGGTTAATTGGTTATCTAAAGTCATCTGTTCAGTATAAAGTAAGGAATTGGTGTAGTTATTAACATTAAATATAGAGCGATAACTGTGGGTGAGGTTCACTGAAGAAAAAACGTCTTTGAGACCTGGTAACTTAGATAATCCTGCAAAATCAATACGCCAGTTTGGTATAGGTATTCGTGGGAATACGCCCATAGATGCATTTTCTGCATTTTCTCCCGTATAAGCTGCCAAAAATGCTGGCACCAAAATATCCTGACTCATCGTATCGTAGCGATCTGATATGCCTCTTGCCTCCAAAGAATTGCTCAATCTTCCACTGATAACATCTATATTTTCTTTGAACTGGTCAAATGCAGGTGAAGTTTCAAACTCAACGCCATTTACGGTTTGGATTTGTGCTTCAAAAGCTGATTTAATCGTTAAATATGAAATACTATAACTCCCTGATCTCGAAGGCGTCAATGATCCAAACTCTTGAATTTCTGAATTGTAACGAAAAATTTCTTGGTACCTTCCTGCACTCGTTCTTTTGCCATTTAACTGAATTTTTAATCCTTTGAAAGGTTCAATCGATGCGTTGAAAGAAAGATTTCGAGTACTCGATTGCATAAAAGGGGATGTCAAAAGAGGAGTTTGGGTGATCCAACCCTGCTCGGCAGCAGTAAATCTAATCGCTGCATCTTGTTCACCAAATAAAAACCCCCAACCCGGAGCAGACCAAAGAGAATCCATTCCAAAGAGATTAGGTGCAGGCAAAAATCCAGATAAGTTAGTGGTTTCCTTTATCCCGTAATTGAAGTTTATAGACCTGATCGCCATCAAAATACGTAGAATGCCTTTACCAACAATCAAAGATGAAGTTAACGAAGTCTCAGTCTCGTCTTTTCTTTTGCCTGCAGAGGAACTTGATCTATTACTTCTCGAAGGCGTATTTATTGTTTTAAAAAAGGGTACTTTATTGTAAAGCTTAACCATATCGATTTTACCCGTCAAGGATTTATCACTTGAATTATTTATGATATTACCAAACGAATTACCCAGAGAATCTTCTTGATTTAATGATCCAGTGACCCAGCCATAACTCACCGCATACCTTACATCTGAGCTAATCCAATCCGTGATAGGTATTTTATCAAAAGGTAGTTTAAGATTTAATGAAGCATTTTGATTGTAGTTTTTCATCCTTCCTAAATTCAGAATTTGATCAAGAATATAATCGCGTTCAGCACTGGTGGTAATGTCACCTTCAACAAAGTCATCAGACTCATCGATGACTGCGTTGACTCTCACACTGTAATCAAAGCTTAAAGCTTTGAAAAAATTCCATCGCAACCCATAATTTCTATTAAAAGAAAATAAACGTTCATAATATGGATCCATGCCAGCGGTCGTTAATTGCGCATTATAAAGCTGTGTATGAACAAAGTTTCGATTCAAATCTCCCCTAAAAGTCAAGCTAGTGGGCAATATTGAAAAATTAATGTCCTTGATAATCTTCAAAAAAGGATTACCTAATATTTCACTCTTTGCGAAAGGTTCAATGGAAAATCCTTCCGGAGAATAATTGTAGGATAAGCCCGCACTGGTAGTCTTTCGGTAAAATTTTTGCGTGCTAATATTGGTCGTATTTTGATCACTAAAAGCATAAGAAAATGAAAAATTTTCAATATCGTAGACATTTACTTTAGCATCTGATTTTACTTTTTCTTTTCTCACATTGGTGAAATTTAAGCTTCTTCGTGTCGACCGATCTTGAACAAGAGCGAGGTAATCATCCTTCCCTACTTGGGTGTCAAAACTTTCTAAAGAAGCCTCAAGAGGGATGTCAGGGTCTAAGGGATCAAATTTTGGCGTCGCCCTTGACTGTTCTATACTTGCGTAAATAGGAATTTTCAATCCTGTTTTTTCTGGAAATAAAAATTTATCAAAATTTATGGACGCGTTGATGTCGTATTGAAGTTGCTCCTCCCTAGTACGCTCTGAAATTCTTTGCTGAATAGATCCAAACCCATTGGACGTATAACGCGTAGATGCGCTGAACGTACCTAAATCTGCCAATTTAGCATTGACCCGGGCATTAGCTGCCCAACCGTTTTGACTGTCAAAATCGGTTACTCGTAATTCATTTACCCACAGGCAAATAGATTTATCTTGTAGATCATCACTTCCCAAATTTCTCATACCTATCATCATTGTTAATATGGTGCTTAGTTCAGGTCTTCCTTTAATGGTTAAATCATATTTACCGTCTTTAGACTTTTTAGTATAAGGAACCTGTACGTTTAAGCCCGTTCGATTCCGTTCAGATTTTAAAGCTAAGATTTCGTTGATGGCAAGGTCTATTTCATTTTCTTCAGGCCAAACAACTCTTCGAATCGCCTCACCGGAAAGGCCCGAATTCGTAGGAGTTATCTTGAGGGGCAATTCTATTTCGTAATAATTTTCTGAATAATCAGTACCAAATCTTAAAAAGGCCGAAACTTCATCATCTGAAACATCATCTCCCTGATAGGCATGCGCCGAGAAAAACATTTTTAATCTCCCATAATTAATCAAATCGTAACTTACTCCCTTGAATACAGCTCGTGAGTCTTTATCAGGCAAATCTTCCACACATACCTGCAAGGATTGCTCATTATCTCTCCGATTCAAAAAAGTGGTATTATCGCGATCCCTCGATAAACCCGGAGGTATAACATAGGGGGGTGACTCGTCGTTTCCTATACTATTTTCCTCCACATTCACCACAGAAACCTGAAAATCAGAAGTGGTGATCTCAGGTACCTCATTAAACCCCTCCTCAAATAAAGTACCTTGATATTTTCGCCACTTATTTCCAATCAATCTAAAACTAGACATACGCAATACAACAGGTTGACTGAAATCTGTTAAATACATTCTGGCATATTGCATTGACTTAAAACCCTCAATTGCTCCCACAATTTTGTCAGGATTTTTTATGGGTACCCTAAATAGGTACCAAGTAGCCTCTCCATCCTTACCCATCACCTGATCAACGATGTTTTCTTTACCTACTTCAAGATTTCCTGGTCTTAAATCTATTTTATATTCATAATATTCTTCTAAGCCTGATACTGTATTGTCCCTGCTGATATCTTCATTGTCTGGAGCGGGACTGTTACCTTCAGAAAAATCTGAAGAAGTCACAGGAGAATTTCCCTCTTGTCCATTGTAGTTTTTATAGCGCTCTACTACTTTCGCGTTTTTTTGATCGTATGCATCGTCTAAATAATATTGAAAATTATCACCTGATGGATCTGCCAATATCTCTTCACGGGCAAGCCCTGCTACATTAAGCTGATCAATATAAGACTGAAAATAGGCTGCCTCTAAATCATTTCTCAAACCATCAAGACCTACATCTTGATTCGCCCTACTCCCTTGTGAATTCTCAAATTGATTGGTTAAAAATTGCTCTTCGGTGATGTAGCCCCATTCTGTGGCCGATGCATTAGTTAAATCTCCATCTGCAGGGAGCCCATTTTCAAACGCATGCCGCCCATCTTTCATATAATCCTCTGAAACACTGCCTAAATTAAAAATCAAAGATCCTCCGGTCTTATTGTGCTCATTAAACCTTCCATCCAAAACCTTGCCTTTGGGGTTTCCGTCTGCAAAGCCAATGAAAGGATCCATCATCCAAAACTCGATAAACTCTATATTGGTCTTATCGAAATCAACTTCATTATTTATATGATTGGTGATCCCTCCCCAATTTTCTTCAGGATTGGGCAGCAGCCCGTCGGCATCTAAATTGGGATTGTAATTGTAGGGTCCACGTTCACTTGGGAAATAGGCAATATCTAAAATAGTTTCATTTGTTGTGATCATGGTGCGATCTTGCTGTTGATGGATTTCCTGAGGATAAACGATTCTTTCGTAATGATTCTCAAGATCATCTTCTTTCAAATTACTCGGTCGTCTGTTGCCAATAGAGGTATAAAAAACACTGTTGTCAACGGTGTACCAAGCTAATTTTGCCCGTTTATAATTAGCCCCTAAATCTCCACCTTGGACATCTTCAACCTCAAATCGATCATCACTGGTACTAGGTGTTGAAGCCAGATTCCAACCTGCCCAAGATTGTAAATTTCCCCCATAAGTAAGCGCATTTTCAAAATCATCTAAATAAGAAGTTCCTTCACCTTCCACCAAGTTTGAAGTACCAGGAATCAATTGGGCAAATTCCGCACTGAAGGAAACACTTGACTTTTCTTTGGTACTGATAAAAGGCATTGCATCTACGATTTGTGTCAATAACCTTGAATCCGTCTGGTAATTTAAATTAAATCCATATTTTGTATTCTTTGTAGGCTCATCTCCTACCGCATAGCGTGTTTTACCTCCCGGTCGTTCATTAAGATGTAACAAGGTGGCTCCTATTGAAAAATTATCATTAAATAGGTATTCGAAATTAGTCCCGGTAAGCCATCTGGTTTGAAAATTAAAAAGATCAGCCTTTTCATAGGAGATCTGAATCTGTTTACCTGAACTCATGATACCGCTGTTCAAAATCCGGACCCTTCCTAAATTATAATCTACGGTATAATCAAGTCCTTCACTTAAAGGTGTATTTCCCGCCATAACCACCACGGATCCTGGAGAAATATTTATCCCAGGTAAGGAAATTTCAGAAGAAGAACCTCCACTATATTTTCCTAAAATAAAAAACTTGTTTTTTGAGGCTATCTGTGCTGCATCTGCCTTTGTCGTCCTGTAAAGGGTATCATAGACATATTTATCTATCAGTTCAAATTCACTGTCATCAAAATAGCTCTTCAATTTCGGTCCAAAAGGTTCTAATACAGGAAAAATAATTACCCCCGTCTTAGAGTTAATTGTAATCCCTTCTATATAATCAAAATTCCCATCCTTTTGACGATCATTATTTCTATTCAACTGGTCTAGACCCAGTAGTTGAACCAAAGGGGTATCTCTGGTCAAGCGGCCTTCGTGTAAGGAAGGATTATCAATCCCTGTTAGGTCATCTCGGTAATGGATTCTTAAGGTAAATCCATCTTGTTGGACCTGGCCTGCATTCAAATTGTAAATGTTTTTCATCATCAAATCCCATGTGGGAATGCGAGTATTGATTTTATTAGGCCGTAACATTTTTAAAAAGATCAACTCATCGTCATCGAATCCTTGATAATCCTCAGAAAGCTCTCCTACTTTATAGACCTGCCCATTGTACGTATATTCATAAGATACGGCCAAAACCTCATCGTTTTGAAGCTTCCTAATCAATGAAACATAACCCAATTCTTTATTGATATTATATTCTGTTAAATCTAATTTTCGCGCCGTAGTTACTTTTACAAAATCCGTAGATTCAGTCATTCCAAAATTTGATTCTAATAACTCATTAATTAAATTTGGGTTTCTTGTACCACTTAATGAAATAAGATTTTGATACAAGTCATTAGAGCCATTGCGTGAAGCCCCACCTACCAGGGACCCTATGCTTGGATTATACACGACGGATCCTTCTCCTAAATCCATTAATGAAATAAAATTTCTGGTAGTCGCCGTATTATTATTCCTATTAAGGACATAAACTTCGACTCTTGTCACGTTAATTCCTGAAATTACCTGAGGCAATCCCCCCAACCAGTTTTCGTAATTTTCACGAAAAAAATGACTTAAAAAGAAATGTCTGTTCTCATCATAATTAGATGCTTGAAGTTCAAATTGACGTTCATCTACTCCATCTTCTAGCGTGATTATCTCATTTCTTCCTTGTTGTCTAGAGGCAATTCCTGTTACATATAATTTACCAAATTGCAATTGTGTTTTAACTCCAAACAAAGACTGAGCTCCTGAAATAAGACTGTTAGATATGGGCATACTTACATTTCCCAATTCAATTTTTTTGATTATCTCTTCTTCATATCCAGTATAATCGATCTTCATATCATTTTGAAAATCAAACGAATTATTATTATCAAAATTAAAAGTAACCGCCAGCTTATCACCAATCTTACCCACAACATTGGAGCTAATCTGCATGTTAAAATTGAAGCCCCCATTTTTTCTTTGGCGTTCAGGTATCTGAGGGTTGTCATTGTATTGAAATAATCCTCCAAAATCCAGATTTACAAACCCGGTCGGTGTAATATCAACATAACTGCCTCCAAAAATTCTATCAAATACGGGGCTTATGTAAAGCTTTGGTATCAATCGTCTACCGCCAATCGCACTCTCCCCCTCCAAACCAATTGCCTGTTCTCTCCAATAATCTTTAACCAATTTTTGAGTATGAGACGCATCGTATTCTTTAAAACTTAAATTTATGGGTGGTCGAAAATCAATACTTTCTAATTGTTCTGTAGCTGTAAAATTAATGCTCGTGTCAAAGTCCACTTGCAGATCTAGGGAAGTAGGATCTATTAAGTTAATAGATGATTTACTAGGAGGTTCAGAGTAAATATCTCCATATCGATAACTTGGATTATAATTGGGGAAAGAAGTGGATTTATAAGGCACTAGGGTATCCGACTTTATCGTGCTATCACCGGCTTGTATAAAGAGTTCAGCTCCATACAAAAAAAAGGATGTATACGTGCACAAGCATATACTTGCTATCGCTCGGATATTGAACTGGTACTTATTCAAGAATTGAATTTTTATACTCTTTTTAAGGCAAACTTTATCAGCTCCTCAAGTCGCAGGCTTTCATGCTCTGACATGATCTTATCAACTGTCTTTTCCGCCGCTGGCTTGCCGATACCTAAGGTTGTTAGTGCAGATAACGCTTGTGCTCTTAAAGTATTGTTAGATTCTCCAGATATATCTATTGCATTTTCGAGCAAAGTCTCTTTTTTAAACTTGTCTTTAAGTTCTAAAATAATACGTTCGGCAGTTTTGCCGCCAATGCCTTTGACCGACTGGATTACTTTTGCCTGCCCATTAATTACCGCTGATTGTAACTCCTCTGCTGATAAACTTGACAATACCATGAGTGCGGTGCTCGGACCCACACCACTGATACCTATCAAATCCCTAAATCTAGATTTTTCAGATAAATCATGAAACCCATAAAGCGTTTGACTGTCTTCCTTAACATGAAAATGAGTGTACAATCGACCTTTACCGAGCGCTTTGATTTGGCCATAGGTAATCAACGATATTTTAATTTCATAGCCAATCCCTTGGATATTTATAATAACATGGGTCGGCGATTTTTCCGCAAAGACTCCTTCTACAAAATTAATCATGAGCTGCCTTTTCCGATATTTCTTGCTCTTGCGCATCAACCACCGCAATAGCTGTAATATTAAAAATATCACTTACTGAGCTCCCTTTTTGGAGTACATGAATGGCTTTTCTCATGCCCATCAAGATGGGTCCAATGGCTTCAGCACCTCCAAATTCCATAAGTAATTTATAAGCAATATTGCCTGACTCTAAGTTCGGAAAGATCAGTGTATTTGCAAACGTTCCTGACAATTTACTAAATGGATAATTTTCCTCTATATACTCCTTACTAAGGGCCACATTCGCCTGAATTTCTCCATCAATCAATAATTCGGGCCACTTGGCTTGTGCTTTGGCTACAGCCTTAGCCATCTTTTGTGGGATCTCTCCCTTTGCTGATCCGAAATTGGAATAAGAAAGTCCTGCCATTCTGGGCTCAACATCAAAAAACCGGACTGCCTGCGCTGTCAACCCGATAATATCAACCAACTGATCTGCAGAGGGATTTAAATTAACTGTAGTATCTGAAAGAAAATAATTTCCGTTTTTATTACTTAAAATGTACATTCCTGCCACACGATCAATCCGCGGACTCTGATCCTATGATTTCTAATGCCGGCCGTATCGTCTCTGGATAGTCATTTGACATTCCAGAAATGAAAGCATCTGCCTCCTCATTATTAACCATCATCACGCCAAAATAATTATCATTGAGCATCGCCTTCTTGGCTTGGGGATGCGTCATCCCTTTCCGCTGGCGTAATTTGAAAAGTTGAGCAGCATAATCCAGTCGTCTGGATTCCTGCTCTATTGGATCAATAATTTCACATTCTCCCAAATCCAGTTCATTCTCTTTTATTAACTGCTGAATAAATATACGATTACCCAATAAAAGAGGAATAGCCACTCCCTGGTCGACTACCTGTTGGGCCGCTTTAAGAATAGAAACCTCATGCGCTTCTCCAAAAATAACACGTTTTGGATCTTTTTTCGCTCGAGTTATGATTCTAGAAATCAAGCGTTGATCAATGCCAATCCGCTCTTGGAGCTCTATTTTATACTGCTCCCAATTTTCAATGTCTATCTGTGCTACCTTCGAATCCATTGCTGCCTTTGCGACTGCTGGAGAAATAATGGTAATTAATCGTGGGTCAAGCGGTTTGGGAATTAAATAATCTCGGCCAAATTTCAAAGTATTAGATCCATAAGCCTTGAGAACCAAATCGGGAACACTTTCCTTGGCTAAATCAGCAATTGCCTTAACCGCCGCGAGCTTCATGGCTTCATTTATGGTCGTCGCCCTCACATCAAGGGCCCCTCTGAAAATATAAGGAAAGCCCAAAACATTGTTTACCTGATTGGGATGATCTGATCTTCCAGTCGCCATAATAATGTCTTTACGAGTCGACATCGCAAGTTCATAGGCGATTTCTGGATCTGGATTTGAGAGCGCAAAAATTATTGGATTCGCTGCCATCGTTATAATCATCTCTGAAGTCAAAATATTAGCCTTTGACAATCCTAGGAACATATCAGCATCTACCAAGGCATCACTGAGTGTATGCAGATGTTTATTCGTAGCATACTTGGCCTTTTGCTCATTGATGACATCTCTATCCACTCTTACTACGCCCTTTGAATCTGTCATAACAATATTTCCGACATCAACACCCAATGACACATAAAGATCGGCACAAGCAATAGCGGCTGCTCCACCTCCACTAATGACTATTTTAAGTTCTTCTATCTTTTTATCAACGAGTTCCAAAGCATTTAATAGCGCAGCACTCGAAATAATCGCCGTCCCATGCTGATCGTCATGCATGACGGGAATACTCATCACTTCCCTAAGCGCTTTTTCAATCTTGAAACATTCCGGCGCCTTAATATCTTCTAAATTGATTCCTCCAAAAGTGGGCTCCAAAGATTTGACAATTTCTATAAACTTATCGGGGTCCGTTTCATTAACCTCAATATCAAAAACATCAATGCCAGCAAATTTTTTAAACAGAACTCCCTTTCCTTCCATTACCGGCTTCGAGGCTTCGGGACCAATATTTCCAAGTCCTAATACGGCTGTTCCATTGGTTATTACCCCTACTAGATTACCTTTAGCGGTATATTTATATACACCTTGTTGGTTGTTGGCAATTTCCAAACAAGGCACTGCTACCCCGGGTGAATATGCCAACGCTAAATCATGCTGACTTCTTAGTGGCTTAGTTGGAATAACCTCAATTTTACCTCTAGGAGGTGCTTCATGGAAGTCTAATGCCTCTTGTTTTCTGATTTTTGAACACATAGTTTTTCGGTTATCTTCAGTTACCCTCTTTAAAGGTTGACAGTATCGCATCGACTTCTTGCAGCAAGGTTCTTTTTTTCTTACCTGGTGCAGCAACAAAACCCTCAATATAATAAATTAATTTTTGTTTTTCTGAAACAAAAGTATAGCTAATATAAGGACCACCAAGGGAGTTATCATTGATTTTCCATAGTCCTCTGCTCTCAACGGCATAACGCCCCTTAAATTGGGTTTTTTTCAGGAACACCGTATTTAAATCATCTCGCATTTGTCTGGTAATGAATAAATTATTTTTCTCGCTATCTCTTAAAAATTGTTTGGTAATTCGATCTCTGAATTCAGGTACCTGATCAAATATTTCAATATTTGTATAGGGCTCGTAATACACGAACACGTTTTGTTCCTTACTCCCGTTGAGATACCTCATCCAATAAAACCCAGGCTCATTTGCTGCTTGCTGCCAACCTGAGGGGATCCTTATTTGAAATGAATGCGCTTCTTGAACGACTTGTTCAAGTGATTTCTCATGACTTTTAAATAATTTCCTTACCGTTCTATCTCGAACTCTTTTCTCAAATAAAGACTGTATCCTTTCCTTATTTTTTGTGAGCTTTTGGCTGAGGTCTTTTTCTGTATTACCGAACAAATATAAAATAATTTGTCCTTTGGCAAACTCATCTTTTCGAATGCTCATATAGAGACTTGTATCGAGTTTAATCATCCTTAGAGATTCAGAAGTAAGGAAACCCTTCAAAACATTGCTTTCTGAAGTCTTACTATCTAAGGTCACCACAAAAATCATATTAGCTGAAGATTTAATCGTAGAATTTAACTTTTTTGGACTGACCCTATTGAGATGAAAAAAAGGCTCATCTTGGGGCAACCCGGGCATAGGCTCCCTGAGTATCCCTCTAAGTTGTATTCCTAGATCATGATCCCACTGCTGTTGATCCATCACCAACATAATACTACCAATTTCCCCCTTGGCCGTCGGCATAAATTCTTGGACTATCTTGTCTTGAGTTTCTCCACAAAACACAAACAACCAGATATTACAAGTAATAAAAAAATAGTTTTTTTTCCTCATTTAATGATTATCATCTCAAAATCTACGCAGAATTTATTTAATCACCTCTAATAATTAAGTTTTGACCAGGATAAATTGTGTTAGAATTCAGTTTATTTATTTTTTTGATGGTTGCGACTGAAACATTTGAATTCTTAGAAATACTCCATAATGAGTCTCCTCTTCTTACCTGATAAGTCGTCCCCGTGATTACCGATGATAATTTCTGATTCTGATTGGCCACTACATACACTTTTTGATTACTCTTAGTATAGCTGGGAAGGGTCCAAATGGCTAAATTTTGCCCTGTTCGAATTAAGGTCGAACTAAGATGGTTCCACTTTTGGATATCTGAAACACGTACGTCGTAGTGGCGCGCAATACTTCCTAAATTGTCTCCACTTCTCACGCGATAAATATTTTTGGTCCGCCCGTAGGTACTTCCTGTCATACGCCTTGCCAAATACTCCAATTCCTCCTTTCCTACTTTATTCGCCGTATCATATAAAAATACACGTTGAGCATTGATATATAGCTTTCTGTCTGCAGGAACTTTCAACGAAAAACTACGCACACCTTCAGGAATTACACCTCTTTTAATGCTTGGATTAAGATCAAGTAATTCATCCAAAGCTATATCAGTAAAATGTGCAAAGGTGGCCAAGTGCAAATATTGGCTTACTTCAATCGTATCTGATAAGGCCAATGATGATTTTTGATCGGGAAAAAGATTATGCTCTTCTGCATAATTCAGCACATAATTGATGGCAATGAATTGAGGAATATAGGAACGAGTTTCTCTAGGTAAATATCGGTAAATTTGCCAAAAATCTTTTTTATAACCACTCCTTCGGATGGCCTTACGGACATTACCTGGACCACAATTGTAGGCAGCAATGGCTAAATCCCATCTGCCAAAAGTATTATACAAACTCTTTAAATATCTACAAGCAGCATCAGTTGCCTGATTCGGGTCCATACGGTCATCTATGTACCATGAATTAGATAATCCATAGGATCGACCAGTGCTTGGCATAAACTGCCATAGCCCAACTGCACCGGCTCGCGACTGGGCCCGCGGCACCAAACCTGACTCAACGATTGCTAAATATTTAAGATCATTAGGTAAATCGTATTCTTTCAGATAGGGTTCTATGATTGAAAAATAATAATCTTTCTTTTCTAGAACCCCTCGCGTATAATCTCGATTACGAACAGAAAAAAAATCTATGAAACTCTTTACTGTATTGTTGAGAGTTAGCGGAATTTCCGTATTTAGACATCCCATTCGATCGGCGATTTCAGCATAATTGGCATCTGGAATATAATCATATCTTTGATGTGTTGAATCGTACTCAGCAAACACATTTATGATATAAAACAGCACCAAAAATATTGTTAAGCCTATCTTCATCTGAATTATGTAACTTTAAATGACTTTACAAAAGAAAAAAGTTTTTCCTCCTCAAAACTTGCTGTCATTACCTGTAATCCAATAGGCATCGCATTTTGATCTTCTCCCAAAGGAATGGAAATAGCAGGAATTCCCGCCACAGAAGCCTGTACAGTAAATAAATCCGACAGGTACATTTCTACAGGATCTCTAGTTTTGGAATTGATCTCAAAAGCCGTAGTCGCCGTAGTTGGTGAAATAATAAAATCATATTCTTCAAGAATCTTTTCGGTGTAATCTTTTACCAACCGCCTTACCTTTTGAGCCTTTGTGTAAAATGCATCCTGATAACCTGAAGAAAGCACAAAAGTTCCTAGAAGAATTCTCCTCAAAACTTCAGATCCAAATCCCTGAGTTCGTGATTTTTTATACATGGATTCTAAATTAGAAATCTCTAAATCCCTAAAGCCATAACGTACCCCATCGAATCTAGCTAAGTTGGCACTTGCTTCAGCAGAAGTCAAAATGTAGTAGGTTGGCAATAAATATTCTAAAAAAGGAAAAGATACTTTTCCCAATAAATGGCCTGAGATCTTTAAGCTTGACATAGTTTGATTCATCATTTGACTGACCGAAGTAGCGATTCCTTCTACCTCATTGATTTCATCGAAATAAGCAATTTTATAGCTACTGGACTTGATAGGACTTTGAGAAAATTGAGGTACTTTTTTTCTACTTGAAGTGGTATCTCGCTCATCGCTACCCGCTATTATTTCAAGAATTAATTCTGTATCAGCAATACTTTTAGATAAAATTCCCACACAATCAAAAGAGCTAGAATAAGCAGTGAGTCCAAAACGAGAAATCCGAGAATAAGTAGGCTTCAGACCAAATACACCACAAAATGCTGCGGGCTGTCGTACGGATCCTCCCGTGTCAGAACCTAAAGAGATCTGGCACATATCCGTTTGAACGCCAACCGCACTTCCCCCAGAAGAACCTCCGGGGACTCGTGATGGATTTGCTCCATTTTTAACCAAACCAAATGCAGAGTTCTCATTAGAGGAGCCCATCGCAAATTCATCACAATTTTGCCGACCTATGACAATGGCATCCTCATTTAATAACCGTTGAATAGGGGTCGCTGTGATTTGGCTCTCAAAATCTTCAAGTATTTTGCTTGAGCACGAAACCAAATGGTCTTTCAAGCAAAAGAGATCTTTAATCCCTACCACTAAGCCCGCCAAGCGACCTGCAGTTCCCTGCTTTAATTTCAAGTCAACTTGTGCCGCCTTTATTATGGCCTCCTCCTTAAATACTTCAAGAAAAGCATTTAAATTTGGATTATGCTCCTCAATTTTTTCTAGATGGTGATTTACTATTTGAGCAACTGTAATTCTTTGCTCATCAAGATCAGCCCTAATTTGCTGATATGACTTGTAAAGCATGAAAAATTAAGGTTTCTTTTCGTCTGACTGAGCGCCTTGTTCAATTTCTTGCTTAATATCCTTGGTGGCATCTTTAAACTCTCTTATGCCTTTCCCTAGCCCTCTGGCTATTTCAGGTATTTTTTTTGCTCCGAAAAAGACAACCAGAAAAAGGCCAATGACAATCCATTCCCATCCTCCAGGCATTCCAAATGCTAATACAGTATCCATGAATGTTTTTTTTTATTTAAATCAAAGATAAGCAAAAAGCTATCAAACTATTGCTTTAACCATCTTTCAGGATCAAGTTTTTTTTTATCTCGCCAAACTTCAAAATGCAATTGTGTTATTCCTGCGTTATTCGTGTATACTTTCCCAATCAAATCACCTTTCCGTAATACTTGCCCCTGCTTGACTTCGACACTCTTTAATTTGGAATAAACAGTATAATAATTTCCATGTTTAATAATAACGACATTATTTTGACCGGGAACGAATGCTTTAACTCTTACCTCTCCCTCAAACACTACTGCTACATTTTCATCCCTTTGCGTCTGAATATCTATACCAGTGTTATTGATACTTACATTTTTTAAAATTGGATCTCTTTGTAGCCCAAATCTTAAGGAAATAAATCCAGTCTTAACAGGCCAAGAGAGCTTCCTCATTTGATCCTCGAATTTCCCAGTCAGCTCCTCGGCTCGTGCTTTTTGTCCTGAAGATATTTTCTTTTCTGTTTCTAGTTCAATCTTAATTAAACTAGCAATCAAGTCATCCAATTTTTTTATCGATTGCTTTCGCGCAGTCATCTCTTTCCTCAGCGATGCCTCATTTTTTGTCAATTGGGCAATGAGTTTGGTTTTCCCTTTTTTGAGACTAATGAGTCGATTACTCTCCGCTGATTTACTCTTGATTACTAGCCGCAAGTCTGATTTTCTTTGCTCCTCTACCTTCTGTTGAGCGATCAGCTCTTCTTTAGTTTCTGCTATTTGATCAGATTGCCTTTTACGGGCCTCGGTATATTGATCCATATATTTCAACCGCATATAAAATTGAGTAAAAGAATTTGATGCAAATAGAAATGAGATAAAGTTATATCCATTTTTAGATTTATAAGATTTATAAATCATGGCTGCATACTCATCTTTCATCGATTTTAAATACAAATCAATATCACTAATAATGGACTCCAATTCCAGTATTTCATTGGTAATCAAATCAACCTCTTCATCTAAAGTCCTCAATAGCTTTTGACGGGAATGAATTTGATTTTCCAATGCCCTCAATTGACCTAAAGTAGCCGTTTTTTTGTTTTTTGTTTGTCCGAGAATCTTTTCAGCTTCTGTTATTTTTTTGATATTTTCAATCCGTTCTAACTCTAACTGTTTTTTGCCTTTTTGACCAACAACCGTTAGAGATGCTGACATTAATATGAACAGAAAAATAAAATCAGTCCTTAAGAAACTTTGCTGGAACATTGAATGGAAACTTAAGCGTTTTATCAAGTAAATTAGCCGATTTAATATTAATATCAATTTCTTTAGTCAGTTGCTCTTCTTCAAAAAATGTAAGTACTAACTTCATATAATAAGGCAAAAGCGCCCGCTCGTTTAATTGAGTAAAATCTGCGTAATTTATAACTATCTCATACTTGGCTGTTGAATTTCTAACAGAAATTTTTTCTATTTTATTAGATTGGTCTCCAATCAAACTTCTAATAAAAAGCGGTCCATCATTTTGCTCATAAAGGACTCTTCCATTTTCTTTATTTGTCACCAATTTTTTATTTGATGACAATGGGTTACCCAAGCATAATGGCTTGAATCCATTTAAAATTCAAGTTAATTCCATAAAAATTATTGAACTCACGGTAGCTAGACTTTTTGTATTTATGCGCCATCCGATCAATTAAAAAAATTGAATCGGTAGTTAATTTTAGCCTAAGTGCTTCAATGCCCAAGCCTGGTGAAATCGTAATCCAAATTAAGCTATCATATTTAATCCTAAGATTAGCAACCGCAGATAGTTTTTGTTCCCCACTTGTGTAATTTAATTTGGCCTTAGCTGTAAAATAGTTAAATTTAAATGTATTGATCTCTATGTTATCCTGTTTCGAATGAATCAATTTTTTATTACAACTCGTGAATACCCCAAGGATCAATAGGATACTAATATATCTAATCATGGATCTCACTATTTGTAATTTTTAATCCTATTGAATCAGTTGTTCCTCCAAGTTCTTTAGCTCTTATCCACTGAGTCAAAGCTTCCTTAAATTTACCGAGCTCAAAAAGCACATCACCATAATGTTCTATGACAATTCCATTTTCATCTATCAAAGCAGCTTTTTTTAAGTAAATTTCAGCTTCTTCATATTGCTCCATTGTGTAAAGCACCCAACCATAAGTATCTAAATAAGTAGCGTTCTCAGGGTACTTCTGGATCAACTTTTCAGCCATCTCTTGTGCTTTCAACAGTTGCTGATTTCGCAAGCAAAGAAAATAACTATAATTATTCAAAACATGTTCGTTATTTGGATTGAGTTCAAGCGCTTTTTCGTAGGCCTCATCGGATTGAGTGTGTTGCTCTAAGGCATTGTGCGCATCACCGAGTTGTGCATAAAAAAATCCAAGTAAATTGGGATCTTCAACATATTTTCTTCCATAACTTAAAAAACGTATGGCCGGTTCAAACTCTTTTTTAGAATAATAAGCTACGCCATTGTAAAAATACAATAATGCTTGATTAGGGTAGCGCTCCAAAGCTTGATCACAATGCAGTATCACACTATCATATTCAAGATTGTTTAATTCCATAGAGATTACCTGCTGCCAAACTTTATAATCTGCACCATCAATTGCGATGGCCTTTCTGTAATTTAAAAGCGCCTCAGTCGCTTCATCAAGTTTTAAGTAGACGTCTCCTGCAAAAGCAAGTGCCTCAAATTGTGCTGGATAAATTTCTAGCAATTCTTCGAGTAACTCCTTCAATGATGCCGTAAATGAGGTCTTTTCAATCAATGCATCTAATAGCTGAATTTTTGCCAACAGCGGTGCTTCTTGAGAGAAGAACCCTTCTTTTAAAAAAATCATAGCTTTATCATAATCTTTTTGCTGAAGGGCAATTTGAGAAATCAACAATTTGGCATTGGGATCATCCCATGCTAATAATCTGATCATGGCCTGATCATAGGCTTTATTCATGATCAATATGGAACATAGCTCAAGCACATAACTGATCTCATCAGGTGCCTGAGCAATTAATCGCTCCCAGTCTTTCTCCAACGCATCCATATCGTTTTTTTGGAGATATATTTTTTGCCGTTCACGCATGATATTCTCAGAGATTCCAAATAATTGTTGCCCTTTTTCATAAGCTTCAAGTGCCTCATTCCATTTTTTTTGAAATTGGTAGAGCGCACCAAGGTCAAAATAGTATTGTTGGTTTCCCGGCAGATCAATAAGTTTCGAGTAAACCTCCACCAAGTCCGCATATCTATTGAGGGAACTAAGTATATCGCCTTTAAATATGAGATAAAATTTATTCTCAGCATCTAAGGCAATGGCTCGATTTATGTGGGCCAGGGCGGCTTCCGATGCATTAAAAATCATATCAAGCTCAGCCAATTTGAAGTATACTACAGCGTTGTTTGGCTCCAGTTCATTGGCTTGCTCAAAAGTAGTCCTTGCTGCTGGATAATTACCTAAAATAAGGAGTCTGCTCCCCTCAATAATTAGGGTTTCAGTACGCAAAGTCAACCCTTTAGATACGGTATTCTCTGGAGCATTATTCTTCTTTTTCCGCTGTGCCGCTAGGGAACATAAAAGACAAGTTAACAAGCAAACAAAAATGGTAAATCTCATGTTCTACTAAGTAGGAGTAAATTTTTGTTCTAGCCCGAGGCTACGTTGGCGTAACATGTAGGTAAAACCAAATCAGCGACAAACTTAATGATATTCAATTTCTTTATCACCAGACTTTATTTCTATCCAATAAACAACACCCAGATAAAAGCCTACCAAAGCCAATCCCAAGCCATATCTGCTCAACAATGAAAGTTCCAAATTTACAATCATAGCCGTTGCTAATACCGCATAAATGAAATAAAAACATCCTTTGGCTAATTGGTATTTGATGGGGAAATAGCGTTTTCCTATGAAATAACTTAGTAAAGTCATGAAGAACCAAGAAATTAGGGAGGCCCACGCACTGCCCATAAAACCTAATATGGGAATCAATGAAACATTCAGAATGACGGTAATGATCGCTCCTAACACACTAATTATAGCCCCTATTCTGGTATTATCGGTCAGTTTGTACCAAACGGAAAGATTAAAAAATATCCCCATTAAAAGGCCTGACCCCAGCAATACCGGGACGATGATTAACCCGTCCAAATAAGGACTATGGGCTCCAAATACCAACTTAGCAATTTCAGGTAACATTAGAGAAATGACCATCCAACTTAGCCCACCAAAAATAATGAACCCATTCATGGCACTTGCATAGAGTTGCTTAGAGTTGGCTTCATGGGCATGGTTAAAGAAAAAAGGTTCAAAAGCAAATTTATAAGCCTGCACGGCCAGGGCCATAAAAATAGACAGCTTAAAGCACGCACCAAAAACGCCTAAGGCAGCTGCATTACTCAAGTCAGGATAAAATCCTTTTGGTAACAAATATTTTAAAGATTGCCTTGAGAACATTTCGTTTATGACTCCTGCTAATTGTAAAATCACTAAGGGCGCAGCATAAACCAAAAATGGCTTCAACATATGCATTGAAAAAGTGAATTTAATCCTCAAAAATGCACCAGAAAAAAGCAGGAGATAAATTGAGTTTGCTATTAAATTAGATAGAAAAATATGTCCCGCACCCAACTCTGGGAAATAAATTCCTGCTAAAAGGGAATGAGGATCCTGATTGACCTGCACCGGTAAATAAACTATAAAGAATAAGTTCAGACCAATATTTAGGCCAATATTCAACAACTTAAATGCTGCAAACTTTTTGCCTTCCCTTAAAATTCTGAGTCTTGCGAAGGGTATAGCAGCCATTGCGTCTAAGGATAGGATCAGCACGCACCACACAATGAGGTAACCTTGACCCTCATACCGTAGTAATAAGGCAAGATCCTCAGCAAAAAAAATCATAATTGATCCCAAAAAAAGACAATTCAGAAAAATCATAACGATCGATAAATCAAAATAATTTTGATCTGTTTGTTTTTGTTGACTCGAAAATCTGAAATAAGTGGTTTCAAATCCTAATGTATAAATGATATTAAATAGCGCAATAAAAGCAAATAATTCAACGACAATTGCATACTCACTTGGCTTAAAGTAAACAACATAAAGAGGCACTAAAAGCCAATTCAATAAACGTCCTAAGATGCTACTTACACCATAAATGGCCGTATCTCCAACAAGTCTTTTTAACTGTTTCAAAAATTAAGTGCCTCTGAAATTTGGCTTTCTTTTTTCAATAAAAGCACTAGAACCTTCCTTAAAATCTTCGGTTTTACAAGCGTTCGCAAACGCTGCCGTCTCCATGTGGTAACCATCTACATTTTGATTAAATACCGCATTGGCACAAGCAATAACTCCTCCAATAGCTAGAGGTGCCTTGGCCATTATTCTCTGTAGCAAAGTGCGCGCCTTGGCCAATGCTTGCAACTTATCTTTCGCCACATGATTAACCAAGCCCATTTGAAATGCTTGATGAGCATCTATCATATCACCGGTCATCATCAGCTCAAGGGATCGACCTTTGCCAACTAATTGAGTCAACCTTTGCGTTCCTCCATACCCAGGGATAATTCCCAAATTAACTTCCGGCTGGCCAAACTTCGCCTCCTCTGAGGCCACTCTAATATGACATGCCATCGCCAGCTCGCAGCCGCCCCCCAATGCAAATCCATTGACTACGGCTATGATAGGTTTGTGACAATTTTCAATTAATGAAAAAATGGCCTGTCCATGCGCTGAAAACTTGTGCGCATCCGATTTATTTAATTTTTGAAACTCTGATATATCTGCTCCTGCCACAAACGCTTTGGTTCCTGCTCCAATAATTATCGCTGCTTTCACTTCAGAATTTTGGGATAGCGCACCTATGACATCCTTTATTTCGTCCAATGTTGCTCCATTTAAAGCATTTAATTTTGTTTCTCTACTTATCTCGATGGTAATAATTCCCTCGGAAAGCGTGGTTTCAAGATTTTTGTATGACATATTGATGTAAATTTTTTATTCAACATCTTTTAAAATGAGGTTCGTTAACCAAAATTAAACAATCTATTTATGTACGAAAACTATTTTTTCATACTCAGAGCTGAAATCATCTCAGCAGTTATTTGAGACAACGTATAGGCTTCTTTCCAACCCCAGTCTGAGCGGGCAGGTTGGTCATCAATACTTCTTGGCCAGGTTTCAGCGATCAACTGCCGGTAATCCGGTTTGTATTGCACTTGTAAACCACTAATATACTTTTTTATTTCAGCGGTCAATTCTGCTGGAGAAAAAGAAGTTGCATTTAAATTGTAACTGGTTCTAATACTCAGATTTTGAGAAGATGCCTCCATCAGCATTAAGGTCCCTCTTACCGCATCATCGATGTACATCATGGGCAAAGAGGCATCGGCATTTAAAAAACAATTATAAGGTATTCCTGAGATTGCTTTAGAGAAAATATCAATGGCATAATCTGTCGTTCCACCTCCAGGCTGAACTTTATGACTGATTAGACCCGGGTATCTAATGCTCCTTACATCCACACCAAATTTTTCAAAATAATATTGACACCATTTTTCACCTGCTAATTTACTGATTCCATAGACCGTAGAGGGATTTGTTAATGCATTTTGATCGGTATGATCTTTGGGAGTATCCCTACCAAAAACCGCAATAGAGCTGGGCCAAAAAATACGCTCAATAACTCCTTTCCTTCCTAGCTCAAGCACATTAAGTAAGGTTTTCATGTTTACCTCCCAAGATGAAATAGGATTGAGCTCTCCATTGGCAGATAAAATAGCAGCTAAATGATAAACATGATTAATTTCATGCTTTTCTACAATAGATGTTAAACTTATGGCATCTCTAGCATCTAACTTTTCAAAGTAGGTATCTGCATGTGATGGGTCACTTATATCCGAAGAGATCACATTTTTTGACCCAAATTTTTCTCTCAAAGCCGTGAGTAGTTCCAGGCCGAGTTGTCCATTTGATCCAATGACTAATATTTTTTTCATAGGGTGTAATAGTTACTAATTAGAATTGAGGTAAAAATAGGTTAACAAATTACCATTATTAATAAACGTTTAAGAATTAACTTTGAAATGATGAGTGATTTCCATCTTTATCTAATCTCAAAAAAAATAGATCCTTCTGCATTTGAGCAAGGGGAAAAAACCCTTTATAAAGAGTTTGAAAGGGTTTTTACCCACATCCATCCAGCTAGTTTTACCGCTCAAAAGCTTTTTCTAATAAATAAATTGAGAAGGAAGTTTTTATACGAAAAGCCAGAAATTCTCAAATAACACCTTGTTTTACTGATGACTTCAATTAACCCCTGAAAGATGTATACCCCCCTGAAATTAAAATTAGATAAAGAAATTCAAGAAATCACAGATGCCGGCTTGTATAAAAAAGAGCGCATCATTACCTCTCCGCAAAGCGCGCTTATTCGTCTTGAAGATGGTCGAGAAGTTATTAATTTCTGTGCAAACAATTATTTAGGTCTCTCCTCACATCCCGACATTTTATCTGCTGCTAAGCAAACCATTGATACCCATGGCTTTGGTCTGTCCTCTGTTCGATTTATTTGCGGCACCCAAGACATCCATAAAGAATTAGAAACTAAAATATCTGCCTTCTTGGGCATGGAGGATACCATTCTTTATGCGGCTGCTTTCGATGCTAATGGGGGTCTTTTCGAGCCCTTGTTGGGCCCGGAAGATGCCATCATTTCAGATGAATTGAATCATGCATCCCTAATCGACGGCATCCGACTTTGTAAGGCAGAAAGGTATCGCTACCGCCATAACGACATGGATGATCTTGAATCTAAGTTAATAGAAGCCGCTCCTTCAAAAATCAAGATGATAGTAACTGATGGTGTATTCTCTATGGATGGAACGATCGCCCAACTTGATAAAATATGTAGGCTTGCTGAAAAATACAATGCATTGGTGATGACGGATGACTGCCATGCTACAGGTTTTATAGGCAAAACAGGTAGAGGCGTTCATGAACATTGCGCCGTTATGGATAAAGTTGATATCATCACAGGTACCTTAGGTAAAGCATTGGGTGGAGCTTCCGGTGGATTTACTTCGGGTAAAAAAGAAATCATTGAGTTATTAAGGCAGCGATCTAGACCTTATCTTTTCTCCAATACCTTAGCTCCCTCTATTGTTGGCGCCTCCCTTGCCGTCATTTCATTACTTTCTGAATCTACCACACTAAGGGATAAACTGGCCAAAAATACGGCGTATTTTAGATCAAAAATGACTGCTGCAGGGTTTGATATAAAATCGGGTACACACCCTATCGTGCCCATTATGCTATACGATGCTAAACTCTCTCAAACAATGGCTTCTGAATTACTAGAAGTAGGCATATATGTCATAGGGTTCTATTTTCCTGTAGTCCCAAAAAATCAGGCGCGCATCAGGGTACAACTGTCTGCGGTGCACACGCAAGAAAACCTAGATATCGCCATTGATGCATTTATCAAAATTGGTGAAAATCTTAAAATTATCTGAGGACCTAAGCTTCCTCCTCCACTACCGCATTTTCAGCCTTTAAAGTTGAATCTGTATCCGAAAAATATTCTTTGACTGATTGACGCAAAGCTTTGATCGATAAGTTTTCAAAAAGTATTCCATTTTGTGCTATCGATATTTGGCCCGTCTCTTCTGAAACAATCAATATTAAACTCTCTGTAGCTTCCGACATTCCAACGGCGGCGCGATGACGCAGACCGAAATTTGCTGGGACATCATCCCGCTCTGATACGGGTAAAATACATCTTGCCGCAATGATTTTATCAGAGTAAATGATGACTGCTCCATCATGCATAGGACTTAGTTTATTGAAGATTGCCATGATCAACCTTTTAGAAATCAAAGAATTCATAAGATCCCCACTGTCTGCATAAAATCTCAAGGCAGAATTCCTTGAGATGACCATCAAAGCACCAGTATTCGACGCCGCCAGTAGTTTGATGGCCTCAATCACAGGTATCATGTCTGTTTTCCCTATTTCCTTTTGCGTCCAAGAAGAAAATACTTGGCGAAAAAGATTCATGTCATTGATAACCGTCGTCTTCCCCAACAAAAGTAAAAACTTTCGTATCTCTTGTTGAAATAAAATGACAGCAGCAAGTACTCCGACCCCCATAAATTGACCTAAAATAGTTGATATGAGGTCCATATTCATGGCTTTAACCAAGAGATAAATTAAATATAAAAACAAAAATCCAACAAAAACCTTAACGGCAATACTCCCCTTCATCAACTTATAAACCTCGAACATCATAAAAGACACCAAAAGAATATCCAATAGGTCTACAAATGAAATTTCTAAAAATCCAATGGTCATAAATCAAGTTAGGTTAATGTTTTCATAGTCAATTTTATGGCTTCAGCTGCCGGGCGGATATCATGAACTCTCAAAATGTCTGCCCCTTTTGTCAAAGCTAAGGTATTTAAAACCGTTGTTCCATTCAATGCTTCTGAAGCATCTGTCTTGAGCGTTTTATATATCATCGATTTTCTAGATAGTCCCACTAATATAATACTTTCTAAATTTTTAAAGAGCTCTAGGTTACTAAGAATTTTAAAATTTTGCTCCGTAGTTTTCGCGAAGCCAAAGCCAGGATCTATAATTAAATCAGTATGTCCTTTATCTTTTAAAAGCTCAATTAATTTGGAAAAATAAAATAACATTTCTGATATGATATTCGTGTATTTGGCCATTTTCTGCATATTTTTGGGGTTCCCTCGCATGTGCATGGCAATGTAAGGCACCTGATTAGCCGTGATGAAATCAATCATTTTAGGGTCTAACATTCCCCCTGAAATATCATTTACAATCTTAGCTCCAGCCCTCATAGCGGCCTCTGCAACCTCACTTCTGAAGGTATCAATAGAGATTAATGCATCAGGGAAATGCGACTTAATCAACTCAATCGCATGGGATGTGACACCTATTTCATCTTTTATGGGTACCTTCATAGCTCCCGGCCTTGAGCTATAGCCTCCAACATCTAAGATATCAGCCCCTTCTTTCAACATTTCACCAGCACGATTCAAAATATCACCCTCATTCACCACGCGACTTTTTGCATAAAACGAATCTTTGGTGACATTCATTACCCCCATTATACGTGGTTGATCAAGAGACAAGAGTCTTCCAGAGACCTTAATTGACTTAGAAAAATTCATAGCTGTAATTTATATTCCGAAATTGGCTAATTTTGGTAAAATTTAAAATTTTATACTTTAACGCATTGAAAACAAATACAAGTAAGGACTACAGTGAAGTAATTGCCAACTGCAAAGAACTCTTTGGTAAGAAAACCCAAGATTATGGTACGGCCTGGAGAATTTTGAGATTATCCTCCATCACAGATCAAATCTTCATTAAAGCTCAAAGAATACGTTCAATTCAAGAAAAAGGCCATCAAAAAATTGAAGATGACATTGCCTCGGAGTTTGTCGGGATCATCAATTATTGTCTGATTGCCATGATTCAAATTGATCTACAAGATACTACAGAGCTGGAAGTCTCATGGGGTCAACTTGAACCCCTTTATGACCAAGCCGTTCAAGAGACAAAAGATTTACTACAAAACAAAAATCATGATTATGATGAGGCTTGGCGAGATATGAGAATTTCATCGATTACAGATATCATTCTCATGAAATTATTTCGTGTCAAACAAATAGAGAATAACCAAGGGCAAACCCTGGTTTCGGAAGGCATTAAAGCAAATTATCAAGATATGATTAATTATGCCGTATTTTGCCTAATAAAAATAAATGAATAAATAAATTCGCACCTATTTAGCACCTATTAAAATGAATGTATTAAAAGAATTTTCAAGATATTTTGTCGGGGGATTATTTATTTTTTCTGGCCTTATTAAAGTGAATGATCCCGTCGGTACGGCCATCAAATTAGAAGAATATTTCGAGGTATTTGCCTATGACTTTGCTACATTTTTTGAATATTTCATCCCAGCCTCTTTGTTTCTATCCGTATTCCTTAGCGTCTTAGAGGTAGCCCTAGGTCTTGCCCTCTTGTTGGGATTTAAGGTCAAAGAAACCGCTTGGGCCCTTCTTGTGATGATTGTTTTTTTTACCTTTTTGACTTTTTATTCAGCTTACTTTAATAAAGTAACAGATTGTGGATGCTTTGGAGATGCTATAAAATTAACGCCTTGGGAATCTTTTACCAAAGATATTATCCTCTGTTTCTTCATTACGTTAATTTTCATCAATCGCGATTCCTACACGGCCTTATTTGATGTAAAAAAAGGTAGCATCGCAGTTTATGGAGCTACTGGATTTTTGGTCATAGCAGCCATAGTAGCCATAAGAAACCTACCCTTTATTGACTTTCGCTCCTATGCCATAGGCAATGACCTCCCTGCCCTCATGGAGCCCTCTGCCGAACTCGTCTATGAGTATGTAATGGAAAAGGAAGGTACTGAGTTTAGGTTCAAAGATTACCCAACAGATAATAGTTATGAATTCAAAGAAATGGTCATCACTAACCCCGAAGTACAACCTAAGATTACAGATTTAGCCGTTTGGAAAGATGATATTGAATATACCAGTGAATTATTCAGAGGCAATAAGTTATTGATCATCATACAAAGTATCGAAAAAACAAATCCAAACAAAACTGAAGAAATCAAGACCCTTGGCCTCGAGCTCAAAAATGCCGCTACTTGGGTCCTTACCTCTTCTTCGCAAGACGACTATCAAGAGTTCAGTAAGCAAACTCAATGGCAATTCCCTTTTTTCTTTACAGATGCCACGGTCCTCAAAACCATTGTTCGGTCGAGTCCAGGAATTGTCCTACTTAAAACTGGAGTTGTTGTGGGTAAATGGCATTATAATGCGACGCCAAGTGCCTCGGAAATTCAGCATCTCCTCTGATGAAACCTATCTTCTTGATTGGACTACCAGGATCCGGTAAAAGCACCTTTGGAAAATCTCTTGCCTCCGCACTTAATCTTAATCATGTAGATTTAGATCAACTGATTGAGTCAAAAAACAACAAAAGTATCAATGCTCTTTTTGAAATATATGGCGAGGCATATTTCAGAGAAATAGAAAGAAATGCCCTTCAAGAGTTACTGGAGAAATCCAGTAGTGACATTCTCTCATGTGGAGGAGGTACACCTTGTTTTTATGACAATATGAGCAGAATGAATACAGCAGGTCTTACCGTTTTTCTTGACACATGTGTGGCTACTATTGTAAAAAGACTAGCGAAAAATCATAACCGCCCAATCCTAAAAAACAAAAATTTAGAAAAAACCATTACCCAAATGCGGGTCGAAAGAATACAATATTATAACCAAGCACAGATCATATTTGGTGAACCAGGAAATCAGGCTAAACAAGTGTTAGAAATTCAATCCTATTTAAAAATTCAATCCAAAGGTAAGTAAAGCTGTCGTCTGATAGTCAGAAAGCTTTGCAATCGGTTGATTCACTTCTATATAATAGGGTGAAACGTACCTTTTCATACGTTGGTGCGTAAGGGCAAAATCAATAAAAAAGTCAGCTTCTCGATATCCAAATCCTATGCTGAATTGATCCGTGTTTCTATTATAATTTGAAGATGTGTAAGGATCCTCTTGAAATCCATAGCCCCCCCTGAACTGAAATCTACCTATTTTGTATTCTGCCCCTAACCGATAATTGAGCACTGATTTATAGCGTTTCTTAATTTCTTGATTGTCTTCAGATAGGTCAAAATCCTTTCCATTAAGGAAAAGGTTGCTGTAATCTTTAAATTCAACTTCTCCAGTTATAAAGCCATTTTTTCCAAAAAAATACGAGAGTCCAATATTAAATTTTCCTGGGGTAGTCAAGGTATAATTTGATACGAAAATATCACCTAATTCTTCGAAAAAAGCCAATTCAGACGTATTCTCAACAAATCTAGTTTGAGGGTCATCGTCTATGTCTTCAGTATCAAAAGTGACCGAAACATAGTCATAGTTATCAAAGTAATTCGTACTTATATCAGTGAAAAATTCTTCATCAAGTCGCATAAAGCTGGGTGTCACATAGGACAAACCCAATATCAGATGGGACAAAGGCCTAACAATGATTCCAAAATTAGCTCCCGCTCCCGTTCCAACTATAGATAACTGATTTCGTATGGTGATATTATCCAGCGCATCTTCAGATGTTAAAGTCCCATCTTGTTCGTAATAGAAATAATCAAACTCATTATAATTTTCCACTTTTTTATAATCAAGTGAATTCAAAGACAAACTTGCCCCAAAATAAAGCCAATCCATGTAATTAGCCCCGTAAGCAAAATTAATAGCATATTGGCTACCCTCGGTCACAATACTATTACTCTGAGTGGGTCTGCTGAATTCAAACGGGCTACTGTACCCTGGATAATTAGGGATCGTATCAAAACCAACGAGTTCTTCAAAGCCTGGATAAAATTCGTAATTATTTGGATGAGGATTGATTAAAAACTGATCGTAAAAAGTTGACGTTAATGTGGGGTCATCAAATTGGTTTTCTACCACAGTATTGATATATGAATTATCATAATTTTCGCCTTTATAATAGGTCTCATTATAAAAATTATTTACTTGATCCACGGTAATGGCAAAGGAACTCCCTCTGATCGGTTGGGTAGCAACAGCTCCATCTCCAAAATAAAAAGACAACCCCAGCTGGGCGATGTTAAAGTTTATTTTTTTATCCAGATTAGATTGCTTTAAATAATCAGACTCGGTTTTATGAAAATTTAATCTTGGTGTGATCGAAAACGCCCCTCGATTATAAAATCCCAAACCTGCCGGATTAGAACTAGCATGGCTCAAGTCCCCACCTAATGCTACCTGTGCACCACCGATACCCTGAATTCTTGCCGTGCCCCCAAACGAAGTTTGACTGAATTGTAAGGCTTGTTCGTAATAGCCAAACTGGGCCTTAGTACTGAAAAAAGAGCACATAAATATCCCGACCAAGAAATAATTTAATCTATCCATATTAGGTCTAGAGTTAAAATTTAATTTTTATTCGATCTTGAAGAACTGACTCCCGAAGATCTACTTCCTGAAGAACTTCCAGAGAAACGACTTCCCGGAGAACTAGGTGCCCTGTAACTCCTAGAAGAACCCGAAGAATTGTTGTTCGAAGGCGCATAAGATCTCGAGGTCGAAGAGGTACTTGTTGAATTTGCTTTAAATCCAGAAGAGACTGAGCCTGACGAGTACTGTGTTTCTATCTTTTGATAACTATTTCTCGTATTCCCGCTGGTAGGCAAGTTAAAGTCACCACTGCGCTCAGGCATATTCGTTGTACTGTAACGCCTTGCCGAATTTATTTTTGTATTTATTCCCCTGTTATTTTCAATAACTGTTGACCGCTCCTTACTCACGGTCGTAGTGCTGCGATTCAAATTGGTAGCATAATGTACCGGATTGCTTCGACTTTGGGTTTCAACCGAATTGGATCTGGTAAAGGATTCATTGGTTCTTTCTCTGCTAACGGATCGATCAAAGTATTCATTTTGAGATTTTTGATTTCCAAAATCTGCTACCCTTGATGAAGTGGAGCGAACATTTGTACTACTTAATCTTCTATTTAAATCTGTAGATCTAGATTCATTAATACCCCCCCTAACTACGTCCTTAGATCCTCCTAATCCTCTGGGTCCAATCACCTTGGCTCTGCGCACTTCTTGGTAGCCTTCCGCCAAAACTACGGAATTGTAACCTGTATTGTAGCTGTAAGCAGGTGGACAATAATAATTGTTAAAGGCACGTACATTTGAATAGTTATAAGCACTGTTAAATCCATATGAGTAAAAAGGTCGTGAAAAACCATAGCCAAAGGGATCATAAGGACTGTAAAAAGATCTTGAAAAACCATAGCCAAAGGGATCATAAGGACTGTAAAAATCACTCATCCAAACATTACCAAATGGATCATAGTCGTACAAAAATCGATTATTAAATCCTGAAAATCCAAACGAACTAACAACATTAATGTTAAATGCAGCTGGGGTATAGCTGATAGCTTGACGCCCATAATTATTGAAATAACCACTGGTACTTGAAAAATTATTAGAGGTAGTTTCAGGATAATAATCTACCTCTTGGTTTCGTCTTGATGACTTTTTATCTGTTTGGACTTGATACTTTGCTATGTATTCAGGATTTATGTTTTTATCTAAATAAACTTCCTCCAAATGGTCATCTTCAAAAGCTGATATAGCCCTCTTGGCATCCCCACGATTTGCTTTCAGGTTGAAATCTGTTTGCTTTCTATCTGCCTTCGTAAAATACATGTCATCATATTCCTGAGCGAAGATGGTATTGAAAATTGAAAGAATGAAAACAAATAAAAATATTCCGGAACTTTTTGTATATTTCTCCATAACTGTAATTTTTTAAATTTAATCAATCCTAACCAAGTTTCAATCATCAAAAAGCTATATTTGAACTTTTTAAATTGTGACTTCAATTAATATCATTGCAATTACTATACCAAACTCAAAAATAAATGCCAAAAGCAATACCAAGCAGAGCAGAAGATTATTCATTATGGTACAATGAATTGGTTAAAAAGGCAGGATTAGCAGAGAATTCACCTGTCAGAGGCTGTATGATTATTAAACCCTATGGATTTTCTATTTGGGAAAAAATGCAACAACAACTGGATATCATGTTCAAAAATACAGGACATGAAAATGCTTATTTCCCACTTTTTATCCCGAAATCATATATCAGCAAGGAAGCAGATCATGTCGAAGGATTTGCCAAAGAATGCGCGGTAGTCACCCACTACAGATTAAAAAATGATAAAAATGGCAAAGGATTAGTCGTAGATCCAGACGCCAAATTAGAAGAAGAATTAATCGTTCGTCCTACCTCTGAAACGGTCATTTGGGATACGTATAAAGACTGGATTCAATCCTATCGTGACCTCCCTTTGTTAATTAATCAATGGGCCAACGTTGTCCGATGGGAAATGCGAACCCGCCTTTTTTTAAGAACCGCCGAGTTTTTATGGCAAGAAGGGCATACAGCCCATGCTACTCAAGCAGAAGCCGTCTCTGAAACCAAACAAATGCTAGATGTTTATGCTGATTTTGCTGAAAAATATATGGCCTTACCTGTGATTAAGGGAGTTAAATCTGAAAGTGAACGATTTGCAGGAGCGGTGGATACTTATTGCATTGAAGCTTTGATGCAAGATGGTAAAGCGCTGCAAGCAGGTACTTCTCATTTTTTAGGTCAAAATTTCGCCAAAGCTTTTAATGTTAAATTCACGAACAAGGAAGGCAAAGAAGACTTAGTCTGGGGGACCTCTTGGGGGGTAAGTACGCGGCTGATGGGCGCACTCATTATGGCACACAGTGATGATAATGGTTTGGTACTTCCACCAAATTTAGCTCCCATTCAAGTCGTGATCATCCCTATCTACAAAGAAGAGGAACAATTGGAAGAGATCGCCCAAAAAGTAGATAAAATTCGCAACTCCCTCATTTCGAAAGGCATCAGCGTTAAATTTGATTGTCGAGACACTCACAAGCCTGGATGGAAATTTGCTGAATATGAGCTCAAAGGAGTTCCCTTACGTATCGCTATTGGGCCGAAAGATTTAGATAGTGGAACGTTGGAAATAGCTAGACGAGATACCAAAGAAAAAAAGAGTTATCCTATGGATGGGATTGAAGACAAAATTCAATCTTTATTAACAAAGATTCAGTCTAATATTTATAATAAGGCCCAACATTTTAAAGAGCAAAATACCTATCAAGCAGATACTTATGCTGAGTTTAAAGCATTGCTAGAAAACAAAGGAGGGTTTGTTTATGCCCACTGGGATGGCACCCGAGAAACAGAAAATAAAATCAAAGAAGAGACAAAAGCTACCATCCGTTGTATACCTTTAGGGGGTAATGAAGAATCGGGAAAATGTATGGTGACTGGTAATCCGTCTACGAAGAGAGTATTGTTTGCAAAAGCTTATTAATTTGGATTGGATTATAATTTTAATATTAATTGTATTTGGAATATCGCTTCTTATCATTGAAGTCATATTTATTCCGGGTACCACCTTTGCGGGAATTGGTGGGGCTATTTGTTTAGGTTTTGGGATTTATCTGGGGTTTGAGTATTTTGGAACTTCCATTGGTTTTTTCATCTTGGGAATTTCCTTGATCACTGTTATATCCAGTTTTATGTATGGCTTAAAAGCGCAACCCTGGGAGAAGTTCTCCTTGAGAGGGACCATGACCAGCAAGGTCAATGAATCGATTGGTATAAATTTAAAAGTTGGGAATGTTGGTCTGGCTACCTCTGACTTAAAACCCGTGGGTAAAGCTCTTTTTGAAAATGAAGAAATTGAAGTTCGTACTAAAGGAGATTTTTTATCCAGTGGACAGAAAATAACAATTATAAAAATCGATCACAGTAAAGTTTATGTTCAACTCAATATTTAAAATATGGTAAGTAGCTTAGGATTAATTATTAGCATCATTGCCGTCATTGTAGGCGTTCTTGTATTTTTTTATTTTGTCCCCATTAATTTATGGATTACGGCCATTTTTTCTGGTGTCCGTGTGGGACTCCTCGAGCTCATTTTCATGAGGATACGTAAAGTACCCCCTTCCATTATTGTGAATCAAATGATTACAGCTACCAAAGCAGGATTGACGCTTGAGGATGAAGTTTCTAAAATCAAACGGCAAATGAGATCCTCCGATTTAGAAACGCATTATTTAGCCGGTGGAGATGTTCCCTTAGTCATCAAGGCTTTAATCTCGGCTGAAAAAGCGAATATTAATCTTACGTTCCGTCAGGCTACAGCCATCGATTTGGCTGGGCGTGATGTATTTGAAGCCGTTCAGATATCTGTCAACCCGAAAGTAATCAATACCCCATCTGTAGCAGCAGTAGCAGCTGATGGTATTCAGCTCATGGCAAAGGCCAGGGTTACGATACGCGCCAATATTCAACAATTGGTGGGAGGTGCTGGTGAAGAAACTATTTTGGCACGTGTAGGTGAAGGTATTGTAACCTCCGTTGGTTCTGCCGCTTCACACAAAGAAGTTTTACAAGATCCAGATAAAATTTCAAAGCTGGTCTTGGGACGTGGTTTAGATGCAGGAACCGCATTCGAGATATTGTCAATTGACATCGCAGACGTAGATGTGGGCACCAACATTGGGGCTAAGCTACAAACCGATCAGGCAGCGGCTGACCTTAGGGTGGCTGAGGCAAAAGCGGAAGAGCGTCGGGCCATGGCGGTTGCCTTGGAACAAGAAATGACTGCAAAAGCACAAGAAGCCCGAGCCAAAGTCATTGAAGCGGAGGCGGCCATCCCGATGGCTATTGCTGAGGCTTTTAAAAAGGGTCAGCTTGGTCTCATGGATTATTATAAATTTCAAAATATTGAAGCCGATACGGATATGCGGAATTCAATCGCTGGAAGTGACAAGAACAAAAAGGAATAGTTCTGAATCTTTTAAGAAATAAGTGAAACGGAAGGGACTTTATCTTTCCGTTTTTTTATGGTAAAGTTCCTCAATCCATTGACGTTGATTGGCCTCTCTAAGTCGGGCCTCTTCAGGAAGGCAAGCAAGAAATCTCACCCGGCCACCCGGACGTAATTGAGCCAAAATAGGCTGATCTACCCTGGCTACTACTCCCATTCTGGGATAGCCTCCCGTAACCGGACCATCGGCCATCAAAATAATAGGATCACCCGAAGGTGGTATTTGAATCGTTCCTGGTAATACTGTTTTGGAAGGGATATTATAGGAATCCGCATGAATAGGATACCCTGTCAAGCGATAACCGACACGACTGATTTCCGCTGATAACAAAAAAGCATACGAATAAAAATTATCAATAATCTCTTTAGTAAATAAATAGGCCTCTGGTCCAGCGATCACATGTACCGTAACATTTTTAGAAAAATATCCACGAGAAGAAAGGCCTTTTGGAATGCTGCGCGTCTGCCTCGGCATATTGAACCTTGATCCCTTCAGAATATCCTGTGATGCTAATGGTAATCCGTTCAATCCCCCCAGCCCATTAGCGGTATCTGTAGCTTTACTCCCCAACACTTCGGTTGCGGTAAAACCCCCAGACATAGCAAGGTATAAAATGGCACCATGGGTGTTATTGAATAGCTGAATACGATCATTAACTCTGAGATGGTGTGCTTGATCCAAGGATACTGATTGACCGTTGATTCTGATTTCAGAACAGGCTCCTTGTACGCCCATACTACAATCATTAATTACCTCAAACTCAAAATAATTTGCATAACTCTCTATGAGTGTATTAAACCTCTTATTTCCCACCAACCAATTGGCCAAATAGGCACTGATGCTATCCTGAAATCCTGACTTAGGTATCCCAAAATCGCTAAAACCAAAACGGCAAACAGCTTGTAGCGTACTTAAATTCCCACTATTAATTATTCTAATTAAAGGTAATTCCATCAAAATCCTTTTTTAAAATACGCTCAAATTTGACTCTTTGTCCTAAGTTCAAAGGCATTACATCCTTCGATGGATCAAATAAAGATAAAGGAGAGCGACCGATAATATGCCAGCCGCCGGGAGTCTGATTGGGGTAAATACCGCACATCTCGTTGGCAATGGCCACCGATCCTTTGGGTATGATTTTTCTAGGGATTTTTAAACGTGGAATAGACAATGACAAGGGAAGTCCATTGAGGTAGGGAAATCCAGGCATAAAACCAAACATCGCTACCGTATATTCCGCATTTAAATGTAAAGCTATAATCTCCTCATAATCCAATTTACAAATATCCTCCAGTTTTCGCTGATCTAAAGCAAACGCTTCGTCATAGCATATCGGAATAATACGCAAAGGTAGTCTCACATTTTCATTCACCTTATGTTGGTAGACTGCCACTCGATCAATAATATGCGATACAGACATAAAGCCACATTTCTGCGAAATAAGAGTAAGGGTTTTATCGGTAAGCATAAAAGAGGCAATCCCCAATTCCGGGAAGCCTTTTAAATAATCTCTGAGGCCTAACTGAACATGGATACTCGATGAGATATCTGAAATTTCAATAGCATCTTCACCTAAATATCGCCATTTTATACTACCCATCAAATGCTAAGCTTGATCTCAATATTGGCCTCCAATAGAGTCTTATGTACCTCCTTTAGTATTGGCAACGTCTGCGGATGATCTCCATGAAAACAGATAGTTTTTGCAGGAATATTGACTTTTTGACCTTCTATACTTTCAACCTCCTGAGAATGAATTAACGACATCACTTGTTGAATCACCTCTTCGGTATTTTCAAATATAGATGCTGAATTGAATCTAGCGACAAGGGTACCGTCTGAATGATACTTTCTATCGGCAAACGCCTCTGAAATAAAAGAAATCCCCAATTCATTGGCCACATGCTCATGAGCTGTATTAGACAATCCATAAACACATAGGCCCTCATCAATGGAGGCGATAGCTTCATATATATTTCGGGTGATATTCTCATCTAAGGCCGCATCATTGTACAATGCTCCATGAGGCTTAACGTGCTTGAGTTGGCCCCCTTGACTTTCAACCATCCCTTTGATAGCTGATACCTGGTACAATACAAAGGCGAAATGTTCTTTAGCATTTAAACGCATAGAGCGCCTACCAAAACCTTGACGATCAGGATAAGAAGGATGTGCACCAATACTTATATTTCGCTTAAGCGCTTCTTTTATCGTACTTTGAATGATCAACGGATCTCCTGCATGATAACCACAGGCAATACTGCAACTACTGATATGTTTTAAGAGCGAGGCATCGGGTCCAGCTATATAGTTTCCAAAGCCTTCACCTATATCACAGTTCAAATCAATCATTCTCATAGGATAAAGATAGTACTCCTAAATAGAATAGGTCATAAAAAAAGCCCTTAGTTTCCTAAGGGCCTTGATAAAGTCTGGCAACGACTTACTCTCCCACCTGTTACGGCAGTACCATCAGCGCGGACGGGCTTAACTTCTCTGTTCGGAATGGGAAGAGGTGGACACCATCGCTATAATCACCATATGATCTTAAATGCACTCAGCGATTTCCCTTAGACAACCCCAACTTACTTTTGAAGGAGTGGAATCAGTAGTAGCGCCCAGCTTGGACACCATCGCAATAGTCACTATATAATCTTAAGAAGCCCCGTTTGGACTCCTATAATTTCTTTAACTGATCTTGCAATCAATTTCATGACAGTATGTAAAAGGTTTATTGATAATAAAATGAATATATCGTTATGTGCCCTAAAGAAAGCTTACGGGTAATTAGTACTACTCAGCTTTGACATTACTGCCTTTACACCTGTAGCCTATCAACGTCCTAGTCTAGAACATCCCTTAAAAGAAGCCTCATCTTGTGGTGGGTTTCGCGCTTAGATGCTTTCAGCGCTTATCCCTTCCCAACGTAGCTACCCAGCTATGCCCCTGGCGAGACAACTGGTACACCAGCGGTTAGTCCAACCCGGTCCTCTCGTACTAAGGTCAGATCCACTCAAGCTTCTTACGCCCACAACAGATAGGGACCGAACTGTCTCACGACGTTCTGAACCCAGCTCGCGTGCCACTTTAATGGGCGAACAGCCCAACCCTTGGGACCTTCTCCAGCCCCAGGATGTGACGAGCCGACATCGAGGTGCCAAACCTCCCCGTCGATATGAGCTCTTGGGGGAGATCAGCCTGTTATCCCCGGAGTACCTTTTATCCTTTGAGCGATGGCCCTTCCATACAGAACCACCGGATCACTATATCCGTCTTTCGACCCTGCTCGGCTTGTAGGCCTCACAGTCAAGCACCCTTATGCTATTGCGCTCCACGCATGATTACCAAACATGCTGAGGGTACCTTTGAAAGCCTCCGTTACTCTTTTGGAGGCGACCACCCCAGTCAAACTACCCACCACACAATGTCCCCTGTGAAGGGTTAGGCATCAGATAAATAAAGGGAGGTATTTCACCAACGACTCCACAATGCCTAGCGACACCGCTTCAAAGTCTCCCTCCTATCCTACACATTATTTACCCAATGCCAATGTGAAGCTATAGTAAAGGTTCACGGGGTCTTTCCGTCCCGTTGCGGGTATCCGGCATCTTCACCGGAACTACAATT
>CALSPM010000005.1:0-515000 GCA_943788235.1 uncultured Cyclobacteriaceae bacterium | reverse complement strand
TCCTTAAGATCTATGACCCGCGTTTGAATATCCGTGAGATAATCTTGTAAATCAATGGTCAAGAGTCCTGATTTTTCTACTCTATTGACGATAGTATCTTCTGCTTTCATAAATTGCCTAGAGGATTTTTGGAGGGCATAGTATAGAATTCTTTAAGATAATTTGGCTCAAAATCTTGTAAATTTTCAAAAGATCCCTCTTTAAACTTTTGAAAGGCTAATATACCCATACATTGGGCGCGCGGATAAATATCAGCTACTATTTTGAGGTGAGGATGATCAATAAATCCTTCACATTTTATGGCTCCGTCCCCAACCAAGAGTATCGGATACTCAATATAGTTATCAAATAAGTCAGGTGTTAAAATCACCGCTCGAGTATCCTTTAACTCCGAGCCTTTTTTATTGACTAACTTCATATACACTTCCATACGTCGTGCATCAATCATAGGTGCAATATAACTGATGTCTGCAACTATAGGTCGCATCTCTTCAATCATGATGTCTAAGGAATTGACAGAAATCAGGGGGATATCCAATGCACTGCAAAGTCCTTTCCCCGTAGCGGTGCCTATGCGTAATCCCGTATAGGATCCCGGTCCATCTGATATCGCAATGGCTTCTAATGCGCTTCGCTGTACGTTTAAATTATCTAATAGCTGCCTTATGACCTCAGGCATTAAGGTGGCATGTGACTTGGGCAGGTTGTAAATCTGCTCTGCTAGGCACAGTCCCTCTTGATGCAACGCCAGTGAGCATACAGATGTCGAGGTTTCAATACTTAAAATCAAATCAATTGGGTTTTAATATGCCATCATAAGATTCGGTATCTTCCAATATTTCAACGGCTTTAAGGATGTCCAAATCCGTATCAAAAGAAGCTTCAATAATACCTTCTTGAAAGAAATATCTACTGATAATATCTTGTTTGATTAGCTGTTTTATTTCACTTTTATGGTGGATTAAATCCTTCTTTTTTTCGCTTTGAAGAAGCGCATTGAGTTCAATAATGCTTTGGTGAACTTGCTCGCTTCTAGCTCCCGCTTTGGCCAAGTCCAGTGCTTGTTTTAATTTGATTTCAAGCGGTGTTTGATAATTGAAAGATTGGTGCTCGAGCCAGACTAAAAAATGTTGGAATTCTGGCTCGCTTAACTCAAAATCTCTCGCACTCGCCAATGTATCATGATCAAAATAATATTTCGTAGCAAAGTTAAATATTAAATTCTTTTGCTTCAACCTGTAAGACACCACAGCAAATTTAAATGGGTCGATCAAAATGTCAGGGTCTACACCCCCTCCATCTAGTACCGCCCTACCATTTGATGTCCTAAAAGTGGACTTCAATGAATCAGCTATTTTTGCCGTCCCTTTCGTGCCATAATCAATCGCTTGAATACAGCGCCCGCTAGGTATGTAATATTTGGCAGTGGTAACTTTTAATTGAGCATTGTACGCCAGTGGTCGCGTTTGCTGAACCAATCCTTTACCATAAGTTTTTCTGCCTACCAACACCCCTCTATCATAATCTTGCACAACACCTGCCACAATTTCAGCCGCAGATGCACTGCGCTCATCGATCAAAACAACCAATGGGATTTTAGCGTCAATAGATTGGTTCTTTGTATTATAGACTTTCGTCCATTCCTCTAATTTGCCCTTGGTACTCACGATTTCGACTCCTTTGGGTATAAATATATTGGAAACATTGATGGCCTCATCTAATAGACCTCCTGGGTTGCCTCTTAAATCTAAAATAAGTTTTGACACTCCTTGCTTCGTTAATTCCTTTAGGGCCTCACCTACTTCTTTACCTGCATTGGTGGTAAAATCTGTTAACTTAATGTAACCTACACCCACTTTCACCAACCCAGCATAGGGCACGTTTTTAATAACTATTTTTTCGGTTGCCAAAGAAATTTCAAAGACCTCCGGCTTATTCATTCTTTTGATTTCCAAGGTTATTTGGGCATTGACCTGACTCTTTAAGAGATTACTGATCTCATAGGCTTTCTTTCCGCTTAATGCTATATTGTTTATTTTTAAGATTTGATCCCCTATCAAAAGTCCTGAGCGTGCCGCAGGTGCGTTCTTGTAGGGCATAACCACCGTATTAATTCCCCCCTTCTTTTCTATGACCGCTCCAATACCCCCATATTCACCCGTGGTCATGGTCCGATAATCTTCAATATCATCTTCTGGAATATAATCAGTGTAAGGATCTAGAGATGATAGCATGGCATCAATACCTATTTTCATCAACTCAGTCGGATTAATCTCTTCCACATAGTAGGCATTTACCTCTTTAAATAAGGTAGTAAAAACATCTAGGCTCTTTACAATCTGAAAAAAGCGATCATCCTGCTCTACGGTTTTAAAAGCAAGAGATAAAAAAAGAATTATTGGAATTATTATGAAAGGATACTTTCTCATTGTACATTCAATTTAGACAATCTCATCTATATTTATATTCAAACGTTTGAAAAGGTTAACAAGTTGCCCTTCTACCTCACTATGGGTAGGCATGGTGGACCCGAGGTAGATGATTGCCATGCGATAACCCTGATCTCTGGCATTGATAATTTCCCTATTCTGTCTGTAGACTTCGCGAATAAGCCGTTTGATTCTATTTCGACTTACGGCTGACTTATGAAGTTTTTTAGATACGCTGATAAGGACCTGCCTACCTTGATCTAGTGGTTGTGAAAGTAGTATGATCCGGAATTTTTGTAAACGAAAAGAGGAACCTCTTTTGAAAAGCTCCTCTATTTTTACTTTACTACTTAACCTTTCAGTCTTAGAAAAACTGCAATTAGGTTTTGGTTGGGCTGATACACTCATGCCCTCAATATTATTTGGATCGTTTCTCGTCAGAAACGGTTAATTTTTTCCTTCCCTTTGCTCTTCTTCTGGCAAGGAGGTTTCTACCACTGGCTGTCTCCATTTTGGATCTAAACCCATGCTTATTTTTTCTTTTCCTTACTGATGGCTGAAATGTCCTTTTCATCGAATATTATTATTTTGTCCTAGCAAAACGGAGGGCAAAAATAGGTTAATACTTACCCATTTACAAAATAAGTGTTAGTTTTTATTCGTTATCTCAGTAAGAAATTCTCGAATTTTAGATTTCTTTAGTCTTGGGCCATATTGTGATACCACTTGAGAAGCTGCCAAACTTGCTAAATTTCCAGCTTCCACATAAGAAAGTCCATGATTAATTCCGTACAAAAAAGTTCCTGCATAAATGTCTCCAGCACCTGTTGTATCAACGGCCTGTGTCTTAACGGCATCAATGTGATGGGTGTTCTCACCATCCCAGATCTGAGCCCCTTTGCTCCCCAGCGTTAAAACATAAGACTTCGTTGTTTTTTTTAACTTTTCAATCGCCTGCGTTAAATCGTCAGTTCCGGCATACAACCGAGCTTCCTCCTCGTTGCAAAAGAGTAAATCAACGCCATCTCCCACCACTTCATGCATTTGGTCTCCAAAATATTTGACCATACTTGGGTCTGAGAAGGTAAGCGCTATTTTAACACCTACCATTTTTGCCCGCTTTTTTGCTTCTTTTATCGCTTCAAAACCGGAAGGACTTGAAACTAAATATCCCTCCAAAAACAAATAATGAGAATTCTCTAATTGACCTAAATTCAATTCTGAGGGAGAAAGATTTGATGAAATCCCTAAAAAAGTACTCATCGTTCGTTCAGCATCGGGAGTAATCATTACCAAGCATTTTCCTGTCACACCCTCATCGAACTTGGCATCAGATAAATTGGTAGCTACCCCTTGCTCTACTAAATCGTACCTATAAAATGTACCGTCAACATCCGAAGCAACTTTGCATGAATAAAAGCCAGTACCCCCCAACTGTGCAAGGGCTACTACAGAATTAGCAGCAGAACCTCCCGCTTGTTTTTTTCTGATGTTACTTTTTGCTGCTCGCAACAAACCATCTTGCCGATCTTGTTCGGCCAATGTCATCAACCCTTTCTCTACACCATTTGCTTCTAAAAAGGCGTTATCAACTTCAATTTCATAATCTACAATGGCATTTCCAATAGCATAAACATCATATTTCTTAGCACTCATCTTCTTACATTTAATATTTGAAGGGCAATATTAGGATAATCTGTTATCAATCCATTCACTCCCCAATGAATAAGTTGCCGCATATCTATAGAATCATTCACCGTCCAAGGAATGACCTTCATATTTTTCTCCTGCAGTTCACTAATGGTATCTGCACTCAATAGGGTGTAGTCGCAACTATATATTTCAGGTTTAAATCCAAGAGAATCAATGTTTAACTCCCAAGAAAGCTCATTTTCAATAAGTAGCGCCAATTGAACCTCCGGATAATGCCTATTAAAATATCGCAGTATTCGAAAATCAAAAGACTGAATGGTAATCCTACACCAATCTACTTGATCGTTGATCGCCTGATAAGCTACTTGACAAAATACCGCGACTTCAGGATGATAAACACCCTCTAATGCTAGTTCAGATTTTAATTCTATATTGTAATTAATGAGCTGACCTTTGGCGGTTGCCACCTGCTCAACCGTATCTAAAACCTTTGTCAGTAAAGGTTTTGAAATCCAACTCTTTTCTTGCAAAAGAAAATCATTGTTGAATAATGAGCCACAATCAAATGCCTTGATCTCTTGATAAGTCATATGATACATATTCAGATCCTTTTCCGTCTCTTTGGGTATCTGTTGCCCCCCAGGATACTGACAGATCGCTGATGAAATGAAAGGCTCATGACTCACCACCAATTGGGTATCCCCAGACATCACAATGTCCAATTCTAGGGTATTCACCCCTAATTCCAAAGCTTTAAGAAATCCTAAAATAGAATTCTCAGGAAACAAGCCCCGCATACCTCTATGCCCTTGAAGATCTAGTGATCCGCCTTTATCCAATACCTCAGAAACTCTTTGCGGTCCACATTGAACGCCTGCGAGTAATGCAATAAATATCAAGAGGTTTCTCATCAACGTAATAATTTGATTCGTGCAAAAATATAATGTAAGGTGTCTTCATTAATCACCATTCTATAAAATTCGGTTTTGGGCAATAAGATGGGATCATAACCGGTATACTGTAAATATTTTTTGGAAATATTTTTATCAAACCAATGAATCAATCTCATTTTCCCATCTGATATTTCCAAACATGTGATCCCTCGCTTCCCTGTGACCGTACCTGAATTAAAAAGACAGGGTATGGCCAGATTATGATGATAAATAGAACTATTGGTGTTTTTTAAATTATCAATTTGATGACTTTTTTCAAGTTCTACTTGGTAAAACTTGATCGAATGAGCAATACTCTCCTGATTGGATGACCTGCTGATCAGATAGTCTCGACATAACTGATCAATCTTAAATCGCAATCGATCCACTTTGTGTAAAGATTCAAACAATGGCCGGTGCGTATGGCCTATAATACTTATTTGATTCCTCTTAATGGCATGCTCATAAGCCCGTTTTTCTATCTTATATTTTTTTTTACTGGAATGTGAAACAGAATAGTTTTTTATCCTAAGGGGGTTAGCAAAATATTTCAATGTGAACCCTACTAAATCATTCTGACGCTGATATTTTTTTGAGGCTTGATGCCCATGATAAATAAAAATATGCCCCCCCTCATAACTTAATTTACAGGCTTCTGACATTTGATAATCATAAGGTGGCTTTTGAAACTTCAACTGAAGATCATGGTTTCCGTAGGTTTTGGCCAATCTATTTTTGTTTGCGAAGGCATCAAAAAGCTTATAAACAGGTCTCCAATTCTTCAAAATCAGATCTAATGAAAATCTTTGTAACTCCTCAACGTCTCCATTGAGCACTAAAGAATAATCATGCTTTAAATAATAGTCTCTCAAAGTACTTTGAAACAACTCAGAATTAGACTTGAAATCATCTTTTGTACTTCCATCACCCATATGAAGGTCACTGAAAATCACCCATCTTGACTGATTGTTGATATTGGACTCCCAGGCACTCTTTAAAACCGTATCAAGATGTTCGTTTATAAGAATATCTGGAGCAGCCATGACTAAGCTAAATAGGCTGCGCCAAAGACCCCCGCACTGTCTCCCAATAAGGGTTTGTGAAAAATAGTATCCAACTTTAAATTAAAGACATGCTTTTTTATCTCTTTTAAGCCCTCAGTATACAGTAAATCAATATTTCCCACCCCTCCTCCGATGACGATAATGTCAGGGTCCAAAATATTAATTACTCCAGCCATTGCCCTTCCAAACTGTGTTATCAATCTGTTAACTGTATGAGTGTCATTGGATGACGTTCCCAAGAGATGTCCTTGATAAATATCCTTAAGTTTTTTTGATTCATGAAATTTTTCGTAATGATACCGCTCTAAATTTTTACCTGAAATAACGGTTTCCACACAGCCTATTTTCCCACAATAACAGGACCCTCCAGACACGTCTAAAAAATTATGACCCCATTCTCCCCCAATGCCTTGACGTCCAGAGATCAATTGCCCATTGACGATAATACCACCGCCAACACCAGTACCCATAATCACCCCAAAGACTACGTTTGCTTCAGGTAATTTTCGCGGAACTATGCCCATTTTATATTCTGCCAAAGCAAAACAATTGGCATCATTTGCCATTTGTAGAGGGATATCCAAAGCTTTTTTGACATCTTCTTTAAAACACCTACCATTTAGTATGGTCGTATTTGAGTTTTTCATGAGACCTGAAATAGGATCAATGGTTCCTGGTGTTCCGAGGCCTATCTTTTCTGGAAAATATCCCAATTCATGAGCCATCATGTCAACAAGTAATTTTATTCTAATTATGATGTGATGATAACCTTGGGCTGCTTCTGTATCGATACGCTTTCTCACCAATATTTTGGGTACGCTGTCGTCATTAAGAACCACTCCTTCTATTTTAGTACCTCCTAAATCTATTCCCCAAATCGGCATTTTTTCTTATTTTCACTTTAAATACTGGATTTATTTCCAGACCCTCCTGATTCAACTAGTCTAGTTTAACTTAACGCTTAACCAAATCATCTCATATTATGAGATCCTTTCCTTTAAAGATAAAATAAATTATTTTTAATTTCAATAATAATTAACGTATATGGGGTTGAGGGACTAGATGTTTCTTTGCGTCATACTTTAAATAATGATGGAAACATGGTTGGACTAGAAACTTTAGATTGGGTCGTCATTGGCGTTTATTTTGCAATCTTGATAGCCGTTGCGATTTGGGTCGTTCTCCAAAAGCATAACAATACAGAAGACTTTTTTTTAGCTGGTCGAAATGTGGGTTGGTTTGTTATCGGATCCTCCATATTTGCCTCTAATATTGGTTCTGAACATGTGGTTGGATTGGCAGGCACAGGTGCAGAAAGTGGAATGCCGATGGCCCATTATGAGCTGCACGCTTGGATCGTTTTGCTACTGGGTTGGGTATTTCTTCCTTTTTATATGAGAGGTAATGTTTTTACCATGCCTGAATTTCTAGAAAAAAGATTTGACAGTAGATCTCGCTGGTTCCTATCTATTTTTTCTATTATTGGCTATGTGCTGACCAAGGTATCGGTGACCATTTACGCGGGGGGTGTGGTCGTTTCTCAGCTATTAGGAGTCTCTTTTTTGACCGGTGCTTTTGGAATTGTGATTATTACAGGACTTTACACCGTCTTAGGAGGGATGAGAGCCGTGGTCTATACAGAGGCCGTGCAGACCGTAATATTGATTCTGGGATCTGTATTACTCACCTATTTAGGTTTAAATGCCGTGGGCGGCTGGGAAGAGCTCAAAGCTGCCGCCGGTTCAGAACATTTTAATATGTGGCGCCCCATGTCTGATCCTGATTATCCGTGGACAGGTATGCTATTTGGAGGTACCATTGTAGGTATATGGTACTGGTGTACCGATCAATATATAGTCCAGCGTACCCTTTCGGCTCAGAATATAAAAATTGGAAGACGCGGCGCTATCTTCGGGGCCTATCTAAAGTTGTTACCCATTTTTATTTTCTTGATCCCAGGGATCATTGCTTTTGCGCTGAAACAGAAAGGGATCATCAGCTATGAAAAGAGTGATGAAGTATTTCCTGTATTGGTCTCGACCTTACTCCCTACCGGCATCAAAGGTTTGGTAGCTGGGGGTCTCATGGCCGCCTTGATGAGCTCTCTTGCCTCGGTTTTTAATTCAAGCTCTACACTATTTACTGTAGATATTTTTAAAAAAATGTACCCTCATTCGCCAGAGTTAAAATTGGTACGCATTGGGAAAATTGCAACAATATTTGTGGTGGCTGTGGGTATGCTTTGGATTCCCGTCATGGAGAAAATAGGCGGAGGCGTCCTCTACAATTACTTACAAAGTGTTCAATCTTATATTGCACCTCCTCTCACGGCTGTTTTTTTGCTAGGCATTCTTTGGAAACGAGTCAATGCTCATGCGGCCATATCAACTTTGATGTTTGGATTGGTCATCGCCACATTGAGAATATTGGCCGAGCTATTTGCTACGGAAAGTAGTCCGCTGGCCTTTCAATTCGCTGCCATCAATTTCTCTCATATGGCTATTTTTATGTTTATCGCCTGTGTTTTTGTTTGTATCTTAGTGAGTCTAGCCACAGATCCTCCGAATTTTTCAAAAATAAGGGGGTTGGCCTTTGGTGCCTTAGATCCACAAGATAAAATAGACAGTAAAGACAGCTTTGATAAAATTGATGCCTTGGCCTCTATTATTTTGGTATTTATTATTGTTTGTATCTTGTTCTACTTTACCGGATAAAACACAGCGAGGATATGCAAACGTTAGGAATAGATGTAGGAAGTTCATCGATCAAAATTGCAGTTTATGATTCCGTGAAGCAGAAAACGCTGGCTAGAACCCTCTTTCCAGAAAATGAACTCTCCATTGAAGTGCCCTTCCCTGATTGGGCAGAACAAAAGCCTGATGTCTGGTGGGATAGCTTGAAAGGAGCCTTGCACAAGATCCAACATCAAATAGATGTAAAAAATATCCAAGCTATTGGCATCAGTTACCAAATGCACGGATTGGTCGCCATAGATAAAAATTTAACCCCCGTTCGACCTGCCATCATTTGGTGTGATTCCAGAGCTGTGAAAATCGGAGAAAGGGCATTCGATGCCTTGAAAAATCAAAATTATTTGGACCAGCATTTAAACGCCCCAGGGAATTTTACTGCTTCTAAACTGGCTTGGGTAAAAGAAAACGAACCCGAAACTTATGCCCGCATCTGGAAATTTATGCTCCCTGGAGATTATTTGGCCTTAAAATTAAGTGGTAGAGCAACTACCACCGAAACCGGTCTTTCTGAAGGCGCCTTATGGGATTTTAAAAATAAAATGATATCAACCCAATTGATGGATTATTATGGATTTTCAAAAACATTGATTCCAGATATTGTCCCCTCAGTCGGGATACAATGTCATGTTTCTCAAGGGGCTGCGGAAGCACTCGGCCTCACTCCAGACATCCCCATAACCTATCGGGCAGGAGATCAGCCCAATAATGCCCTTTCCTTAAATGTCCTAGAACCTGGAGAACTCGCCACTACGGCAGGGACCTCTGCGGTTATTTATGGTGTCACGGACAAGCCGCTATACGATGAAAAATCAAGAATCAATACTTTTTTACATGTAAATAATACGCTGAAAAATAATAGAAATGGTATGCTATTATGTGTAAATGGTGCCGGTATATTGTACAGTTGGCTGAAAAAACTACTCAATATCACAGCTGAACTCATTGACTATAATGATCTCAATAATCTCAGCGAACAAGCCCCTCCGGGCAGCTTGAATTTAAGATTTTTCCCTTTTGGCAATGGTGCTGAAAGAATCTTAGAAAATAAAAATTTGAACGCCCAAATGAGTAAGTTGAATTTCAATGTGCATGATCAAAGCCATCTTATTCGTTCGGCGAAAGAAGGTATTGTTTTCAGTATGAAGTATGGGTTAGACATCATTCATGACATGGGAGTGCTCACCACAGTGATCAAGGCAGGTAATAATAATTTATTTCGAAGTCCCCTATTTCGTACCGTCTTCGTGAACACCCTGCGACTGCCGCTAGAATTATATGATACCGATGGTGCAGAAGGGGCCGCTCGAGCTGCTTTGGCTGGTCTTACTTCTCAAAGTCTCGAAAATACATTTAAAAACATGAGCCCCATCGATACCATTTATCCAGAACAAGAACTTACGGAAATCTATCAAGTACAGTATGGTCATTGGAAGAAAGAATTGGCTTTTTTGTTAGCGAGTAATGAAAATGGGTCTCCTAAATAAAATATATTAACTTCGAAAAATATAAATCAATACGAGATAGATAAAAAATGGCAATCATTGGATCAATAGAATATTTTAAAGAAATCGGGGACATAAAATTCGAAGGCAAGGAATCCAAAAACCCTTTGGCATATAAATATTACCGCCCTAATGAAATGGTCCTTGGAAAAAAAATGAATGAACACCTTAAATTTGCGGTTGCATACTGGCATTCATTTGGCAATACAGGAAATGATCCTTTTGGTGTCGGTACTAAGGTTTTTCCCTGGAATCATCAGAGTGATCCCATTCAACGGGCAAAAGATAAAATGGATGCGGCATTTGAGTTTATTTCTAAATTAGGCCTTGAATATTTTTGCTTCCATGATTTTGACTTAATTGATGAAGGGAATACCTTATCGGCTTCAGAGCATCACTTGCAATCCATTATAGCATACGGACAGCAGAAACTTAAAGGGACTCCAATAAAAGTGCTCTGGGGAACGGCAAATCTGTTCAGTCATCCCAGATATATGAATGGGGCAGCTACCAATCCTGATTTCAAAGTGGTCGCATATGCCAGTGCTCAGGTAAAAAATGCCATCGATACGACTATAGCCCTGGAGGGTGAACACTATGTTTTTTGGGGCGGAAGAGAAGGCTATGTTAGCCTTCTTAATACAAAAATGAAAAAAGAAATTGAACACTTGGCCCAATTTCTACACAATGCCAAAGATTATGCACGGAGTCAAGGTTTTAAAGGACATTTTTTTATTGAACCTAAGCCTGCTGAACCCAGTAAACATCAATATGATTATGACGCCGCAACGGTCATCGGATTTCTAAATCAATATGGATTAGCTGATGATTTTAAAATAAATATTGAAGTCAATCATGCCACGTTGGCTGGACATACCTTTCAACATGAACTCCAAGTAGCCGCTGACGCAAATATGCTGGGAAGTATAGATGCCAATAGAGGTGATTATCAAAATGGTTGGGATACCGATCAATTTCCAACAAACCTCGGAGAAGTCGTAGAAGCGATGTTAGTGATTGTTCAAAATGGGGGCATTCAAGGGGGCGGAGTGAATTTTGATGCCAAAACACGCAGAAATTCTACGGATTTAGCAGATCTGTTTTATGCACACATTGGAGGAATAGATACTTTTGCCCGTGCTTTATTGATTACAGAAAAAGTGATGACGCATACGGATTTCAAAAAAATTGTGGATCACCGTTATTCAAGCTTTGATGCTGGGAAGGGAAAGGCATTTAAAGAAGGGATTTTAGATCTATTAGCTTTACATCAAATTGCACATACACAGGGTGAATTCAAGCCCACAAGTGGCAAACAAGAGCTACTGGAAAACATCATCAATGATTGCATCTAAGCGGGACGTTTCAGAAAGATAGGTGTAAAATATTATTTCCTAGTTTTCAAAGTATTATTGATATAGTTGCCTACAGCCTGCCCTTGATCTAAGCCATTATCTATCGCCATCCTGTAGTGTATCCCTCCATACAGTCTCGATAGCGCGGCCTCTTCGGATGCCTGAAGAAAAGAGTCAAAGGATCTCCTCGGCAAACCATACTCCATCTCACTGGTATCCTCAAAAGGAAAGTCTCGGCCCAACAACTCAGTTAAGGTAAGTGCGGCAGCTCTTGAGATTACGCTATGTCCACTGGTATATTCAGGGAAAGGAGGTGTTTGAAGTAAGGGCACCCAAGCCTCATCAATATACTGATTGATTAAAGTTTCGGGTCTTACCACCACTGATCTCCATTTTTCATCCCAGCAGCTTATAAATGCATCAAATAAAGAGATCGCTACTCGGGCATGGGCGTGTACTGTCTCGGCATAGGTACTGCCTGCCCGCATCGTTGCAATCGCAGAGATCTCCATCCAATGGCCTCCCGGAGTAATTTTTTTGGTTGCAAACATAGCGTGCCCTCTGTGATGTGAAACATAGGGGTTACAATCCCAAAATTTAGCTATGTCTTCACCTTGATTCTCATTTTGGCCCCCAATCTGGTAAACTTCCATCAATTCCTTATAAAAAGGACTATTTTCATCCATACTAAAGGCAAGTGGTGGCTTAGGAATAAATTGCTGGGCAGAGTCCAGTACCATGAGTCTTATTTTATTCCAATGGGGCTCAATTCCTTCCATATAATCAGGTGGTGTTGGTTTCCAATACTCCGGTTGTGCTCTTATCGTATACTTGGCATCTGTCCTTGTTTGTTTATAATGATCACGATCCGCCCATTTAAGTATATGAACTGCTACCTGATCGCCGTAGCTCATAGAGCTATTTAGTACCCTTTTAGATAAGCCATCTGCTTGCAAGGCTTGGTACGTTTGATCCTGAAATGCCTGCATTTTATCTTCAGAAAAAATCAATTCGGTGCCCACCGTCAAAAAAGCATGCAATGCGGCTAAATATACGTTTACCTGAGGATCGTCATTTTTGGGTATGGCCGTAAAGTCATTCAACTGCCCGGACAGAGAAATGAACTTGTCAGGGAAGGCCTGAGCCATGATTTCATAAGCAGCAATATTGGGATAAGCATATACACGAGAAGCTACCGGAGGAGAAAAAATATCGTGAACAATGACCTCAGTCAATTGCTTCATCGCAGCATTATAGAGTGCCGCGTCCTTTAATTTTTCTTGGTAAGCATTATTCTCAACACAGGCCGATGCTACAGTTAGCATTAAATAAAATATCGTTTTTGTACGCACAATTTTGATTATTACAAATCTAATTCTGATACAAATTTAATATATTTTTTTGCTATTAAAGTTGAAATTGGAGGGTACAGTCTTTTAAATTTAAAATCTCAACCATTAACATTAAATATAATAAATTAAATTATTTTGACTATTTAATGATTTTGCTGCTACAATTTAAAAATTAATCTCCTTTTCAAAAATATTAAATGGCCCAAACTAGTTTTTTATTAGTTTATGAATAAATAGTTGATCTCTACTTTTAACCTGAACTATAAATGTACCTATCGGTAAATGAGCTATATTAACGATATTGTCTTTAATCAGCCCTTGCTGAATGATCCGCCCGGATAAATTATATATGCGATAGACTGTACCAGCTACTACTCCCCCTGAAAAAATAATCCTATCTGTTGAAGGATTTGGATAAAAGATCAATGATTCCATAGGTTGAGAATCTATAGAAGTTAGAAAATTTTCTGACATCCGCTCAAAACTATTATCAATAGGTTGTTCGGAATAAATTCCATAACATCCTGGAGCCAAGGTGATGGTTTCATTTGTGTCATTTACTTCTATTGATTGACCGGTCATGTAATCATACCAAATCCCTGGTTTGGTTAAATAACGAGTGGTTTCTTGGTTTTCTTTCGAGGTATTCCCATAAATCACAATATTCATTTGAGGATGATCATATTTTATCCATTTGACATCTCCATCGGACTGCCAACTAAAGTATTCATCATCGAGATAATCCGTTTTTGTTTTTAAATAAATCATGGCCTGATACACTAAAAATAGATCCCTGCGATTTGAATTTTCCAAGTATTCCCATCTTGTAGGCTTTACCCCTAAGCGATCATTGTTAAGCTCAAGATCATATCCAAACTCACCAAATTGCCATATCATTTTTGGACCTGGTATGGCAAAAAATAATACCGTATTTAACATCATTCTTTTTATTTGCATCTGATGAGATTCTAAAGATCTATTACTAACCTCAAATAAAATACGCTCCTCATCATGACTTTCCATATAAGCCAAGACGGCATTTTCATTCCACCCTCTGGCTTTATAATAAGTCCATTTAATGTCACTGGTTATGCCCATGGCCGTATTTAGGAAGTTTTCTCGCATATTCCCCCATAACATCATTCCATAATCAGCCAATTCTAATTCTTCTGGGTTTTCTGAAAAATGTTCTAAGATTACATAGGCCTCTGGATCGACTTCCCAGATCACATCGGCGATTCGCTTTAGGATTGCGACACGACTTGGATCATATTTCCCCCACTCCGTGACATTCCCAAGTGTATTTTTTTGTGTGAGTCCTTTGGATAAATCTAATCTATAACCATCAATATTAAATTCTTCAATCCAATAAGAAACTACGCGATCTACATAAGACTGGGTCCACTCACTTTCGTGATTTAAATCATAGCCTACGTTATAATCATGTTTAGCCGTGCGATTAAACCAGGGGTTGTCAACCGTTGGTGATCCGTAATCTCCTGTATTGTACAATCTCACCAATGAATTTCTACCAAAATGGTGATTTAAAACAATATCAAATATGACTGCTATGCCTCTTTGGTGACATGCATCTATTAATTTTTTTAGCTCCTGCTCGGTCCCATAATATTTATCTACTGCCATCATGAAGGCAGGATTATATCCCCAACTTAGATTACCCTCAAACTCCATAATTGGCATCAGTTCCAAAGCATTAATTCCCAAGGAATCTAAATAATCTAATTTATCGAGGACCGCTTGAAAAGTTCGCTTATCAGTAAAATCTCTTACCAAGAGCTCATAAATAACCAGATCTTCTTTTTGGGGCTTTTGAAAATCCGTGACCACCCAATCGTAAGGTATTTGGTCTGTTTGCAATACAGATACCTCAAATTGTGTTTCATTCGCTGGATAAGGGTCAAGGTCGGGATATCTATTTTCACTGATGATTTGACCATCATCATATTGCGAAATTATTTTTTCGGAATAGGGATCAGCGATCAATAGTGCTCCGTCTATCAAATATTGAAAACGATACTGCTGGCCTGGTTCTAAATCGTTAAGGGTTATCCAAAAATAATCATCGCCTTGATACATCTGATAATCCTTATTTAAGGACCAGTCATTAAAATCTCCTAAAACAAAAGCATTCCCCTTATCCGGTGCGTTAAGCACTAAAGAAACAAGGGTATGATCCTCTGAATAGTTGATACCTGGTTTTAACCCTGCAGGTAAACTTATATTCTCGGATAAAGGATCTACAATATAACTATGGTTAAAAGATATAGAATCATTGACCGTTCTCGCTAAGAGAGAGAGCTCGTGTACTGACTGATCAGCAATGACTGTATGTTGTAGTGTATAGGCATTGGTGTCCATTTCAAATTGTAGGGCCCCATCTACATAATATGAAATGTGAGCACTTTCAGAAGTGATGAATTCAATATCAATCAAGTCACTTGGCGCATAAAACGCATAAGCCGTTTTGGGTTGAATTACCTCTAACATAAATCCCTCATTGAGATCTAAATATATATCACTCCCACCATCTCCTTTACCCTCCAATGCGCCATCAGCACTTCTAAAAACAAATGCCATTTTAATTATTTTTTCAGTGTCAGGCACGCCATAATAATCTCTAATGTTAGGCGTTATAAACAACCGATAAAGGTCTTCATCGACACGTGTTAATTTTGTTTCAGGTGTATTTTCACCCCAATTGGTCTTGACATACCTCCAATCAGTTGGTGAGCTGCTATTCTCCGTAATGACCCCAGTATGTACATATACATCTCCAGAATAACCAGACAATCCCCTCGTTCCTTCGTTTGCATCAAAAATCACCTCAACTGAATCCTGTGCTACTGGAAAAATTGGTAAAGAAGAAATCACTTGTGCCAAAGTCGCCCCTTTAATCCAAAGAAGAAGAAATAAAATGTTAAATACTTTCATAAATTTTAAGAATAACTCGCCGTTTCAAAACTACACTATTAATTCACCCACTTGTGCAAACTAAGATATGGGTAATGATCAATAATTAAATATTTGTAATGTAGCATCGTTTCTAACCACTATAAATGCCCTCTTTTCAGCAATCATAATGGGTTCTATTTGAACTACTTGCCCTTCTAAATAAAGACTCTTTCCAGTAGAGGAGGCTACTTCCCAACCTTCAATAGTATTTAACAATACCGTTCCATAGTCTTCACTATAACGCCCCTCATCTATAGAAGATCCAAAAAAATTGCCTGCGGTAAGCGCATCTACCCTACTATCATCATTAATATCAACCAATAGCATATCTCTGATTATACTTACTTGGGCCTTAAGATCAAATGCCTTGAATATAAATTGACCTTCATTATTCTCAAAAATTCCAGATCTCAACTCATTGGCAACTAAAACTTCATCACCATTCAATAGATCTTCACTAAACAGTTGTCTCAGGGGGGCTTCTGCGTACGTCTTGTGATCCAAAAATTTCTTTTTTATCCCCGGAAGTTGTTTGGTCAAATCTTTTTTAGATACAAAAATGGATTCAACACCCTTTTTATCGTAAGTTAAAATAGGGTCTTGCTGACCATTATCATCAAAATCGTTTAGATACATCCTCAAAGGTGCCTCATGCGTAGCTTGTAACTTGGAATTTAGTCCCAAATTCCCCACCAATAAATCTAAGTCACCATCTTGATCATAATCCAGTGCTTTGACTGTTTGCCACCATCCCTGATCCTCAGATATACTCACCGGTGAAGCCAGCAACCCCTCATTTGCGAAACAAACTTTTATGGGCTGCCACATGGCAGCAAGGATCAAATCTTTTTCTCCATTGTTATCAATGTCAGCCCAAAGGGCATCTTTAATCATGCCCCCTTCTAAAAAATGAGCATCTCCTATTTCAGTGACCTCAAACTTTTGGCCTGCATTATTTAATAGTAAATGACTTTTAGGACTCCTTCCATAATGCCATGGAACCGCTACTCTACCTATAAAAATATCGAAAAATCCATCATTATTTACATCATGAACGGCCACAACAGAGCCCGTCTCATACAAATTTGGCAACATATCCTTCGCCTTCTCAAAAGAACCTTTACCATCATTTAAATAAATTCTTGACAATTCATTGGGAGAGTTTTTATCAAACTCATTTCCCCCAGTAACTACCAAAAGATCGAGGTCACCATCATTTTCTACATCAAAAAAGGCAGCATCTACATCCTCAAATATTTTGTCTTCCTCAAATGTTCTTACCAGTTTAAATCCCGACGCGAGCTGCAGATACAAATGAGCAGACTGACCTCTTGCTCCACCCACAAAAAAGTCGTCTTGTCCATCTCCATTGACATCTCCAATACAAATCGCAGGGCCTTCTTGACTGTTCATATGTGGGATTAATGGCTCTCTATTGAATTCAACAAATCTGTTTTCGTGATGTTTATAATCTATCCCCAATGAAGCCGTCACATTTTCAAATATCGTTTCCTTTAAAGGAGGCTTTGACTGTTTTTTTACAGGCTGTTGTTCTGGCATCCATAACTTCAAAAGTTGATTTGCTTGGATGGCCCCTTGCCACTCTACAGACCCATTGGGCCATTCAATCAGTAAAGAGTCGATCTCATTGGAAGCTCCTAAACCCATGATGATTTCGTTGGTTGTGCTTGACTGAAACCCCCGAACAGAAAACAATTCATACATTTGAATCTGCTCACCCACAAAGGCAGTCACCCGCGTACCCAAAACAGGAGCTCCCTCTGCACCAAAAAATCGAAGTTTGAGGAAATTCGAGCCCTCATGATCTACGCCTTCACGAAGGATTAGGTTTTCTAAAATATCGGCTTCCTCATTCAAATTATTCAATACCAAATCAAGATCTCCATCATTATCTAAATCAGCATAAGCCGCTCCATTGGTGATTTGAGCGCCCGCATTTGACCAAATTTCCGTTACATTTTCGAAGGTTAAATCTTGATTGTTTGAAAAAAAATAATTTTTTACCTTTCCAAGGGGCATCTCTGAAACGATAGCAGCATCAGATAAATTTGGATTATTTCGTGCCTTATCACCTGAAATAAAATCGATATAATCTAAGTCATTGGGCCTTCTGGCAATACCGTTTGATATGAAAATATCTTTCCATCCATCATTATTGAAATCTGCAAATAATGGACCCCAACTCCAATCAGTGGCGTGAATGCCTGCAAGCATGGCTACATCAGAAAATTTTTCCCCTCTATTGAGCATCAAAGTATTTCGACTGTATTGATTCATATAACCAAATTGTAATTTCATACGAAATATCTCGTAAGAATCTTCCCCGACAGAACGTTTCCGAACTACCTCATCCTCCGGAAGCATATCCAATGTAATGATATCTACCCGACCATCATTGTTATAATCGGCAATGTCATTCCCCATAGAAAAGCGACTGCTATGATGTGCCATATCAGTAAGTCGCTCCGAAAATGTTTTATCTCCATTATTTATATAGAGGTAATCATTTTCGCTAAAATCATTTGAAATATAAAGATCTGTAAATCCATCTTGATTAAAGTCTGAAAGTCCAATACCCAATCCATAGCCTATTTGTGAAGAATAAATACCGGTGGTACTCGTGATATCTTCAAAATAACCTCCAATATTTTCAAATATTCGGTCTCCAGACAGCTGATCCACATCAAACCTCAGATCTGCACGCCCATGACTCTTTTGTGTATGGACCGCATGATTCAATAAATAAAGATCTAAATCTCCATCTTTATCCATATCAAAAAAAGAAGATTGGGTAGAAAACCCACTAAAATCTAATCCATACTTCACAGAACTTTCAGTAAAAGTCAAATCTCCATTGTTTAGGTACAACTCATTATGCCCCTCGAGCCCCTCATATCCACTGACTCGACATACGTAAAGGTCGAGCAGATTATCCCCATTAATATCCGCCATGTTGATTCCGGTCTTCCATTTACCCAGACTAGCGACTCCTGCACTTTCAGTGATGTCTTCAAATGAAAAAGACCCTTTGTTTAAGTATAACTTATTAGATCCCTCATTAGAACTGAAATAAATGTCAAATAAGCCATCATTGTTGATGTCTCCGATAGAAACTCCACCCCCATTATAATAGTAGAGATAATCAATGATATTAAAGTCTTCTTGATGCTCAAGTTTATTGACAAACGAAACATGGGACTGTGCCGATGGCACTTCTAAAAACTTATAATCTCCCTCTTTTTTCTTCATGCATGAAGCAAGAAGTACAAGTATTGAACATCCTATAGATGTGATCTGTTTCAATCCGTTTTGATTTGAACTTGGGGTTGGTAGACCTGTATTTGAGCGTTATTGTTGGCTACCAATAGTATTTTTCCTTCCTTCGTATCAATAAATGACAAATTCCTAACGCTTCCATCCAGTATGATTCCAGATGCCACTTGTCCTTTAATCACAAATTGTCCCGAACCGTCTCCAATCAATAACGTCCCATAGCTTGCGTCATACTGACCCATTTCTGGTTTAACATCGTATAAATTCCCTCCAAATAAAATATCTGAATAACCATCAAAATTAAAATCAGCCACCTCAACTGTATAAACACATGAATATTGTACTTCATCAGGTAGATCCATTTTTTCAAATTCCATCAATCCTTTATTCAAAAATATGGTGGAAGCCAGATGGCTCGCAGTTAAATCTAACGCTCCATTTAATCCTTTGGAACCAAATATATCTGTGATTTCCTGATCCTTATAACTATCGTATTTTAAATATTTCTTCTTAATACTAGGGATTTGCATGGATAGGTCGTGTCGAAGTGACAAGGGAAATAATTTATCTCCCTCAAATTGACATATAATTTGTTCAATGGTACCATTGCGATCAAAGTCTTTTACCAACATGTGCAGGGGCCTTTCTTCTGATGCTTTGAAGCGTGAATTCAATCCATGATTACCCAATATTAAATCTACCCTTCCATCTCCATTGAGATCTTCTATCTCCAAGACATTCCACCATCCATTGGATTGGGGCATCAAATCTCTCCTGTTGTATCTACCCTGATCGTTGATAAAAAAAGCAATAGGCATCCATTCTCCGACCACAATCAAATCAAGATCTTTATCATTGTCAATATCTGCCCATTTTGCATCTGTGATCATGCCTATTTCTTTCAAGTCAGGTGCTATGTCATTGGATACATTGGTATAATTGCCCGCACCATCGTTATTTAGAATATAACCATTGCGCGGGAATCCGTAGGCCTCAGATTGCAAACGACCTCCAACAAACAAATCTATATCTCCATCCTCGTCATAATCAGCTGGAATCACTACAGAGGTGCTTTCGAACTTATTTACAGGTAATATTTGCTTTGCTTTGGTAAAATTAAAATCATGATCCGAAAAATACAGTCGATCTCCTAACTGTGGTGCCCCCAACTGAAAGTCACTACCTCCACTGACCACGTAAAGATCCATAGCACCATCTCCATTAGCATCGAAAAAAGCACAATCAACATCTTCTGAACCCTTATCTTTAGCAAAAGTATCCAGAGCCATACGATCAAATGTTCCTGAAAGATTTTGTAAGGCTAAATATCCTGTTTGATCTTTCGCTCCCCCAATATAGACATCATCCAGCCCATCATTGTTAATATCTGCAGTACACAAACAAGGACCTTGAGTAGAAATCATTTGAAACGTTAACCGATCACGATCAAAATCTACAAAAGTGTTTTCAGTATGCTTATAGTCAGCTAATACTTTAGGATTTTGTACAAAATCAGGCGTTGATTTTGTGGTTTTTTCTAGCTTGGATACTGCCGAAGATGCTGATATCCAAAGGTCTTGATCTACCTCAGTACTTCCCAGTAGAGTGGTCTTGCCCAAAGGCCAATTAATCCTAATAGAATCTACTTGGATCACATTACCTAAACCAAATAAAGGTCGATGGTCAACCGTAGACTCAAAACCACGTGTAGGAAGATGTTCCAAATAATATTTATTTTTTCCCTCGTAAACTGTAATATTAGTTCCCAAAGCTTGTGTGTTTTTTCCTTCCCCTTGTAAGTTAAACCGCAAGTAATGATGGTCAGGATATATCAGATTTGATTGATTCTCGTACAAAAAGAAAGGCATATTGGTATTGTTGACAACTAGATCTAAATCTCCGTCATTGTCTAAATCTCCATAAGCTGAGCCACTTGAAAAACTAGGTGCGGCCAAACCCAATTGAGAGGATTGATTTTCAAAAGTTAAATTCTTATCATTAAGATAGGCATGATTGGAAATCGGTACACTTGGAATATAATCAATGAGCATTTTATAGTCCACTTTGCCACTCGAGGTTATTTTCTTTGAAACCTTTTCTTCAGTAATGTATCTCAAAAAATCTTGATTGGTCAAATCTTGATAAATCCCATTGGCAATAAAGATATCTTTGAATCCATCATTTTGAAAATCAAAAATAAGTGCACCCCAACTCCAATCTGAAGCTTCCACCCCTGCGTATCTTCCAATTTCACTGAAAGATCCATCTCCTCTATTTAATTGCAATGTATTCCTGGTAAACTGATGGCCGTAACCATTTTGTAATGAATATTGAAATCGATCCCAACTGTCGAAAGTAGTTACTGTTTTGATACGTTCGTTATTGTCTGGAAGCATATCCGTCACAAATACTTCTGGATAACCATCATTGTTTAAGTCTGCTAAATCTGCTCCCATTGATGCCGCACTCGTGCTCTTAATCCTATCCTCAAGTACTTCTTTGAATGTTCCGTTTCGCTTATTGATATAAAGATAATCCCGCTCAAAAAAATCATTGGAAACATAAATATCTAACCAGCCATCTCGATCTACGTCACCTACAGTAACCCCTAATCCAAAGCCGATAAGACTCCCATAGATATTGGCCTCTTCGCTGACATCTGTGAATTGATTTCCCTCATTTCTATATAATTTATCTCCACCCACCTGATCTCGATTTGGTCGTTCGTTGCGCATCAAATTGAAACTCCCGATGGCCTGGTAAGAATTATTGAGTAGATACATGTCGACATCCCCATCTTGATCATAATCAAAAAAAGCTGCATGCGTTGAAAACCCTTTATCATCTAAGCCAAAGCCGGCTGCATTTTCGGAAAAAGTTCCGTCTCTGTTATTAATAAACAGTTCATTTTGCTTGTTGTCCCCTTTAATATCACCCGAATTGCATACATAGATATCAAGCCATCCATCCCCATCAATGTCTACGACACTTACCCCTGTACTCCAAGCTCGTGTGCCGGCGACTCCAGCAGTTTTGGTAATGTCTGTGAAATTTAAATTTCCATTGTTTTGATAGAGTCGATTGCTCGACATATTTGATATTAAATAGATATCACTCAAGCTGTCGTTATTGAAATCAGCAATGGCCACACCTCCCCCATTATAGAAATTACGATATTTAAAAATATTAAACTCCTGATCAAAAACTAAATCATTAGAAAAATAAATGCCAGACTCCGATGATGAGATAGTCCTAAAAAGAGGGGTGTCTTTTTCATTACTACACCCAAAAAAAATAAGCATCATCAATATGATGATCTCTTTATCCACCCTCATAACTGCTCAAAGGCTAGTTCATATTTACGCAGATCTGTGAAATATACCACTACCGACCGGTCATCCCTAATGGACAGATCGATTTGACGATTTCCATCTATTTTATAATAATGCAAGCCTTTGGCCCCTCGCACCTCAATAAATGCATTACCTCCATACCACTCTTCCAAAATATCAGGTAATATTTTGAGGAGATCATCCGATTGGAGATCTTTATTCCATGGTGCCCAAGCATAATAACTAAATGTCGCTTTGTACTTGTCCGTTTTATTATTTTTAAATTCAGGATAAAAGTTAAAAGCAATTTTCTGATCATCCATATCTTCAAAAAGATACATTACCGACATATTTTCATTGCCATGGGTAACCAGACCTTCACGATTGATCTTCCGACAATGATCAAAAAATTCTTGCTTTTCCATGCCAAACTTCAACCCTAGAAAAAGTGAATCTAGTATGACTCCACTGGCGTGTTCACGCTTAGCTAACGCTACCAAATCATTATCTGACTGACAACCTATTAAAAGCACACATACGACTATCGTTAAATAATTAATTACGCTCATTTTTTATAAATATTTTGTTTGGCCCATCATTTACCCCAAAAATAATAGTTTGTTGATTTTTGAAAATTAAACTTTCGATACTTCTGATTTCCTTCGAAATACTGATACCTGAATTTTTATTTTTTACAAATTTAAAAGCATCTGTCCCATTTCCTTCAGCAAGTACAGTATATCCACCCATATTACTACCTATTTCTGGCTTGGCACGTAAAAAATTACCTGCTGCGAGTAAATCTATATACCCATCTGTATTAAAATCTTCTAAAAGGAAATCATAAATTGGAAATAATTGGAACTGATAAGGTAACTCAGCGATGTGATAATCAGCTTTTGGATGATTCATCCACATGAAAGATTTTAATTCATTTACCTTGAGATGATAACCCCCTTTATCAAGTTTTTCTCCGAAAATATCTTCTAAGGTAGCTGTTTTAAAATCTGAAAACTTTAGGTAGTCTTTCTTGATGTAAGGCAATTGCATACTGAGCTCTTTTAACTGTACCAACGGATATTCAATTTTTTCATCAAACATGGAAACAATCAAATCGATAGAACCATTTTGATCAAAATCATTTACCAAAAGGCCTAAAGGATAATCTGTAGAGGCGTGATATCTCGAATTGGTTCCTTGGTTACCAAAAATCAAATCAACATAGCCATCTTCATTAAAATCCCCTTTGGAAATTGTATTGTATAAGCCGGCATATCCTCCAAGTTGAAATTGATCCGTAGCATCGATAAATTGATTTTGAATAAGTTTAAAGACCTTAGGTGCCATCCAGTGTCCCACCACAATTAATTCTTCTATCCCATCTTGGTCAAGATCCGTAGTGATCGCATCGGTAATCATTCCCAGTTTCAGAAAAAGGGGCGCCCTTATTTGGGTCGCATTGACAAACTTACCCAAACCATCATTCTCTAAAAGGTGTGAGTTCGTAGGCACTCCGTAATAACCTGCTCTTTGACGGCCCCCGACAAATAAATCCAAATCCCCATCTTGGTCAAAATCAAAAGGAACTACAACACTGCTAGATTCAAAGCCCTTATTTGGTAGCTTTTGATGGCTATCCCTAAAAGCTCCTCGACCATCTCCAAAAAACAAATGATCCAATAATCCCAAATCATACACATCAAACTCACTACTCCCTGAAGCGACGTATAGATCTAAATGACCATCTCCATTGGCATCAAAAAAAGTACAAGAGAGGTCTTCTGAAGATATTGCTTGATCAAAAGGTTCATTTATTTTTTGAAAGCCCACTTCATCTTGAATAAATAAAGCACCTGATTGACCAGAAGCCCCTCCTATATAGAGATCATCCCTACCGTCATGATTGACATCTGCCTTACATTGACACGGACCCTCAGTTGAATTCATCTGAAATAACAAACGATCTTTGTCAAAATCAACATACGGTTGCTCTTTGTGCGTAAACCTCAATAAATCAGACCCCTCTTTGAAAATAGTTCCATTTATATCTTTGTGCACAGTCATCTTTTGCCCTTCTTTCTGATCGAAGGATAGCCTGTCGTTGACGGGGACATCATAAAGAAGGGTTGAACGTCCATCTGGCCAAATTATTTCGAGGGAATCTGGCTTGTGATTCCCTAATCCAAATAAAACCTTGGTATCCACCGTAGATTCAAACCCCCGAAAGGGATTTAATTCCTGATAAAAAATCTGTCCTTCCACATATACTTTGATTTTTGAACCTATCGCTTGTGAATTTTGGCCCACTCCCTTGAGTTTAATTGTGAGATGATTCTGAAGGCTGTCCAGCTCTTGAGTATTATTTTGATAAATCCAGGAAGGCATATTTACATTATTAACTACCAAATCTAAATCACCATCATTATCTAAATCACCATAAGCCGCACCACTTGAAAAGGTGAGATCGGTAAGTCCCCACACTTCTGCCTTATTTTCAAAAGTGTTTTCTCCTTTATTATGAAAGGCGTAATTGGCTAAAGGCTCAGAGGGCATTAAGTCAATCATGCTCTTGATGGCATCATTCTCCGTTTTAATAATATTTTTAATTTGACCGGGTTGAGACATGAAATTGACATAATCTAGATCCAAAAGGTCCTTGTAAATGCCATTGGCTACAAAAATATCTTTATATCCGTCGTTGTCCATATCAAAAATCAACGCACCCCAACTCCAATCAGTTGCTTCTACTCCCGCATATCTACTGATTTCAGAAAACGTATTATTACCATTATTTAGTTGTAAAACATTTCTACCAAATTGATGGGCATAGCCATTTTTTACCAAAAGCTGATGCTTATCCCAACTTTCAAATAGAGCCTTTGATACCTGTCTTTGATGGTGTTCGGGTAGCATTTCAGTAACAAATATTTCGCTCTGTCCATCGTTATTTATATCCGCAAAATCGGCTCCCATAGAGCCCTTAGACATCTCTTGAATATATGCCTCAATTACTTCATTAAATCCGCCCTTCTGATCATTGATATACAAATAATCCCTTTCAAAAAAATCATTTGACACATAGATGTCTGGCCATTGATCCTGATTGATATCGCCAATAGTCACTCCCAATCCAAAGCCGATGTCACTGGCATAAATACCTACCTCTTTAGTAACATCATTAAAATAACCCTCATCATTACGCAATAATTTATTTCCTCCAAGGGAATCAGGTCTATTGCGCTGGTTCTCAATGATATCATACCCACCCACCGACTTGATGGAGTTATTGAGTAAATAACAATCTAAATCTCCATCGAGATCGTAATCAAAAAAAGCAGCATGACTGGAAAGTCCCTCATTGTCCAACCCAAATTGAACAGACTGCTCACTAAAGGTTAGATCGCCATTATTGATGAACAGCTCATTATGCCGCTTGTTCCCTCCTGGGGGGCCTGATTTACAAACATAAATATCGAGAAGTCCATCTCCATTTATGTCTACCATGCTGACACCTGCACTCCAAACATTTTGACTCATAAGGCCCGCCTGTTCGGTAATGTCTTCAAACTTCATCTCTCCTTTGTTGAGATACAATTTATTTGAAACCTGATTGCCACAAAAGAAGATATCTGGGCGCCCATCGTTATTGATGTCACCTACACCTACTCCCCCACCATTGTAGAAGTTCTTGTAAGTATAAGGATTGAGCTGCTCAGTGTAAGATAATTTATTGTTAAAATCAATGCCCGATTGTTTCTCCGTCAATCGCGTAAAACGCAGTTCTTGGGTTTGGGTACATGCCAATGTCAAAGACAATAATATGAAAGCAAGTAACCTCATTTTTTTAACAAAAAATTCTAAAAAATAAAAAAGCAAGTGGAAAACCACTTGCTTTTTGTATAAAATTTACGTCAACTATTAGTACCCCGGATTTTGAACCAATGTAGAGTTAACATCTAGTTGTGGTTGTGGAATGGGGAACACATTGTAGGTTGAAGTAGATACTTCTTTCTCCCACCATGCATCATCAAACTTACCAAAGCGAATCAAATCTTGTCTTCTGCTCAATTCTGCAAACATTTCACGACCTCGTTCTGCCAATAAATTATCAAGAGTAAGTACAGTAAACGGTGTCACTTCAGCGCGCGCTCTAATCTCATTTACCTCAGCTAGTGCCAGTGCATCATTTCCCAATCTGAGATTGGCCTCTGCTCTGATCAACTTCATGTCTCCCCAACGATATATGACAAAATCATTGGACATACTATTAGTTCCACCTTGCTCGTAAGTATATTTACCAATTCTGGCTCCGCCTTGTCTCCATCCATTCGGATAGATTACGTTGCTTTCAGGGGTAAAATTAAGCCCGGCACCATCAGGATCATCCTCGTCAGCTGCTGGATCCTGAGCTTGAGTGTTGTCTGGGAGGAGCTGAGGCCCTACTAAGAAATTACTTAATCTTGAATCAAGGGTTCCTCGACCATTAGGTTTTGTCAGATCCGACGGATCGGGGGTAGCAAGACCTCTCCAAACGGCACCTGTGGTTCCTGGGTTATTTACCGTATCGATATAAGAATTATAAAATTCCTCTACGGTAGCATACCCATTCCAAGGCTGTTCAGTAAATTCAAATACACTTTGACTTGCATAATGTAACGTCATCATCGGCCAGTTAAAGCCCTGAGCAAACACCTTATCATAAGGTACTACGAATATGTTTTCAGATGAACCACTATTCTCTTGTTTAAAGTTGCTCGAATAAAGACTTTCTAATGCATATCCAAAAGTCTCAACCTGATCCACTGCGTTAATTGCCTTAGCCCATTCACTGGTTGCTCCTCCTGAATAAACCTCCGCATTTATATACAACTTAGCTAGCGCTGCCCACGCTGTAGCTTGATTTACTCGAGCATAAGCATTTCCACCAACGCTAGCATCTAAATCAGCAATAACAGCAGTTAATTCAGTTTCCACAAAAGTATACACTGCTGTACGTCCTGTTTGAAAATCTGCGTCGTTTTTAGGTACTTCATCCGAAAATCCCGTCACCAAAGGAACATTTCCAAAAGCATCCATTGCCCACATATACCATATGGCTCTTACTGCTCTTAATTCATTGATATAGGCTGTTGAATTGTCTGATTCAATATTTTCAAACTGTGCAATCAGTCGGTTTGCCGTGTTGATGCCCGAATATAGGAATCCCCAAGTGTTATTGAAAAAACCATTATCTGGTGTCCAATTGTGCTGATGTAACTGGAGCAAAATTCCTCCATCGTACCAATCCCCTCCTTTTGTGGCAATTACCATTTCATCAGATGAAATTTCATTTGATGACCACAAATTTGAGTGGTTCCCTATGCCATAAAATGAGGAATAAGCGCCTCCTAATGCTGAAATAAATTCATCATCCGATTGGAAGAAATTTTCATCCGTAACATCACTAAATAATTCTTCATCTAAATCTGTACATGCTGGGGCGAAGAAAAGCAACCCTAAGAGCATTACGTAAAACTTTTTATCTAATATATTTTTCATGTTTCTATTCATGTTTCAATTAAAAACCAATATTGATCCCTGCCGAAACAGTTCTTGTTGTGAAATAGGTATTTCTTCTTTCAATACCTGGAGCCAAAGCATTATCCCCTTCAATATCTATATATCTTACCTCAGGATCAATTCCTGTGTAACCCGTCAGCACAAATGCATTTTGAACAGCTACGAAGATTCTCAAACTTCTAAATCCGGCATTGTTACTACCAACCGGCAAAGTATAACCCAAGGTTGCATTATCCAATTTTAGGAAATCTGCAGACTCAACATGTGTATCATTAACTGCAGCATCCGTTAAATTTGGGTCTAAATCAGAACCTTTAACTACATTCCAGTTACTGATGACAGTAGGACTATAATTTTCATAGAATCCTCTGAATGAGTTGAGTACATCATGTCCGAAAGCTCCTCGAAAGAATACATTTAAATCAAAATTACCAAAGGTTAAACTATTGTTCCATCCTACAGTAAAATCAGGTAATCCATTTCCTACTACCTGCTTATCATCATTACAATCACAAAAGGTGCCATCTCCGTTTAAATCTTTCATCGTAGGTGCACCAGTAGTCGCATCAGGTCCGTTATAAACAGGCAACCAAAGCTGACCTAACTCCTCACCAACGGCTACGCGAGCCAAATTTACGGCACTTTGCCCTGGAGATCCCATAGCACCTTGATACAATGGAGAAACCTCTAACTTATCTATAATGGTTTTAAAGGTTGCAAAGTTGATACCTGTGTTGTAAGAAAAAGAGCCATTATCAACCACTTGATAATTCAAGGTAATTTCTATTCCTGAATTGGTCATCTCACCTACGTTTTTCCAAGTTTGATTATATAAATTTGGAGGAACAGGTACGTCAATCAAAAAAAGTAAATCTGAGGTCGTCCGCTGATACCAGTCAAAACTACCAGAGAGCTTACCGTTCATCACGGAGAAATCAAGACCCACATCAATTTCTGCTTTTTCTTCCCATTTCAAATCAGGATTAGGATTACTTTGTGGTCCGTAACTTGGTACAAAAGCACCTCCATAAAAGAAGCTACCACTAGGTCCATATCGTCTTTTAGATAGATAACTTTCACCTGGCTGTGCACCTGTAATTCCAAAACTGGCTCTCAGCTTTAATTGGTCTACACCACTCAAACTAAGAATATTATTCAAGTTGGCTCCTGCACTGACCGCTGGGAAGAGTCCCCATTTGTTTTCTTCTCCAAACCTTGTCGAACCTTCTTGTCGAACACTAGCAGATACAAAATAGTTATCTGATATATTTAAGTTCACTCGACCAAAAAATGCAATCAACTTATTGGAATTAGCATAGCTATTAGCATTACCAAGGCCGTTTGGAAAATCAAGAGATGCACCCATATTGTTATATGTAAAAGCATCTGTCAGAAAGTTAGACCCTCCCATTCCAAAACCTTCATTGAAAAATTCTTGGTATGAATATCCTGCTAAAACAGTTAAATCATTTCCACCAAAAGCTTTATTATAGTTAAAGGTAGATTCAAAAAGTTTATTTTCCGTACCTGCCCAATTACGACTGGCTACTCCGTTTCGTCCGTTTACGAAATAGGCAGATTTTTTGAAGTACTGTGCTCGCTCATCAGTAGTTCGCTGTTCAGAATAAAAAACAGCAGCGCTAAGGCCATCTACCAAATCACTAAAATCATAGTCAACCTTTGCACTTCCCAATAGTCTCAAATCTGTACCCTGATTGATGTTTTGATCAGAAATAGAAACTGGATTGTAAAAATCAAAAATATCTCGTTCAGCATATCCACCTGTCGCCGCACCACCAGTGATTCCTCCGCCAGAGGCATCAGCATATACTGGCATAGTTGGATTGGCTGCGATGGCGTATCGGAACGATTCTGTAAATCCATATTCAGAGTCTTTGGATGTGGCAGAAATATTCACATTGATTTTCATACGGTCATTTAACGCCTTTTGAGATAAATTTAATCTAGCATTAAGCTGATTAAAGCCAGAATTCATTCCAACACCGGTCACGTCTCTTACATTAATGGAAGCTCTGTAGGTTGTACTTTTGGCTCCTCCTGACATAGATATATTGTGAATTTGAGAAACACCAGTTTCTGTAACTTCATCCAACCAATCGGTACTTCCACCTAAGTCTACAGCTCCAGGAAGGGCTTTGTACTCATCAGCATCCATGAATTCAATGCTGTTAGCAACGCTCTCGAATGCAACAGATCCATTATAATTGATGGCAGTTTTACCGGATTCTCCCGTTTTGGTAGTAATAATGATAACCCCGGCAGATCCTCTCGATCCATAAATCGCGGCAGCAGAACCATCTTTCAAAACATCCATAGAAGCTATATCATTGGGATCTACTGTATTCAAAGATCCACCGATCACTCCGTCAATTACAATAAGTGGGGAAGCATTGGCACCAAAAGTAGAAACTCCTCTTAATCTTAAGGTGTAGTTCCCATTGGGATCACCCCCTGGTCTTGCCACCGTCAATCCGCCTACTTTACCCTGAATAAGCTGAACGGGATCGTTCACCATACCTTTGTTAAAGTCTTTGGCCTTAACACTGGTCACGGCGCTAGTCACTTCTTTCTTTTCTTGGGTTCCATAACCCGTCACGACAATCTCGTCTAGTTCTGCCAAATCAGATTCCATACTCGCGTCTATTATTGACCGGGAACCGATAACCGTTTCTTGAGAAAGTAAACCAATAAAAGTGAAAACTAATGTTCCACCTGCTTCAGGTACCTCTATTCGATAGTTACCGTCAAAATCAGTGATAGTACCGGAACTCGTTCCTTTAAGGACCACATTGACCCCTGGAATTGCCGACTCGTCATCACTCGAAGTCACTTTACCTGAAACTGTTCTTTGAGCCCAAGCAGACGCAATACACAGAAATAAGGAAGTGCTTAAAAGCAAAATTTTCTTCTTCATGTTTGTATTTATTTAAGTTAAAATTGGGAATTCGTAGATTAATCTAAGCTTCCAACGATGCATTTTAAATAATATTAAGTCCTTATAAAAGAGATTTTTTATTTAATTTTTATGCAAACGTTTGTTTTTTTATATAATTATTATACAAACGTTTGCATTATTTCTTTGCACTACTATTATTTTATATTAAATTTTTAATGATTTATTAACTTGTTCATGTAACTTGTTCAACCTTAAAGTACATTTTTCATAGTTTAAATTGCAAATTGGGAATATGATGAGATGTTCAATTTGATCCTATCACTAAACATGGAACAAAATAGATATAACCAGATCACGATAACAGACATTGCAAAGGCCTTAAAAATTAATCCTTCTACCGTATCCCGTGCGTTATCGGATAGTTCTGTTGTTAAATCATCTACAAAAAAAAAAATTAAAGAATATGCTGTAAAGCATAATTATCAACCCAACTATGCAGCACGCAGCTTACAAAAGAAAAAAACCCACACTATTTGCATACTACTGCCAAAAATAGTAGTTCACGAATTTTTTGGAAAGATACTTCTAGGTGTTCAAAGAGAAGCCCAAAAGCATGGTTACCGTTGCTTGATTCTCCCTACTAATTACGATTTACATAAAGAAATTAATGAAATTAAAAATCTCCTAAATGGAGGTACTGATGGTATCATTATGTCCTACCAAAGTGACGGTACTTCTGATGATTATGTAAATGAATTAATTGAAAGAAAAATCCCTTTGGTTTTTGTTGATATCGCTCCTCCAAATCTAAAAGTTTCAAAAGTAATTATTGATGACATCCATGCGGGCTATATGGCAACCAAACATCTCTTGGAAGCAGGTGCTTCCCAAATTGCATGTATCTCAGGCCCTCGAAATGTAATTAATTTGCAGCGTGTACAAGGCTACCAAAAAGCAATAAACGAATCTAAATCTAATTTGAATACCGATTTGATTATTTTTAATGAAAAAATAATTGAGGGAGAACAATTGGGCATGGTTTGCTCAGAAAAACTATTGAAAAAATATCCCCAATTAGATGGTGTCTTTGCTACTACTGATATGCTCGCCACCGGTTTAATTAAAGTGGCCAAAAAACAAAACTTAAGGGTTCCTGAAGAACTGAAAGTAATTGGATTTAGTAATTGGGCCATTTCAATGCTCTATGAGCCCTCAATCTCTACCGTAGATCAACCCGGTTTTGAAATGGGTATGAAGGCAGCTCAGCTACTTTTTTCTAAAATCAGTGCCACATCAAAAGTCAGCGAGGAAACGGTGATTATTAAAACCAAAGTAATTCGAAGAGAAAGTTCCAAAGTCAACTGACTTCTTACATCCACCTAACATTCCAAAAATCAATTACTGCCCTATTTTCAAAAGAGCAATGGTTAAGTTGCCTGCGTTGGGAATCAAAACCCATTGCTCATCATCAAGGAGAAGAATTCTATTATCGCTCAGGTGACACTGACTCTGGAAAAACTCGAAACTCTGAAAAAGACCTACCTCGGAAGATCCAAACAAAATACCTCCTGTATTTGCATTATATGAGCCAATAGGACTAGAACCATTTTTGTCATTAGAAACCATCACAATATCCGTATAAGTATCCCTATTTAGATCGCCAAACCAAAAATCATTGATAGGACTCATCTGGGCTTGAAAAGGTTAAGGAATACCAGTGTTTGCAGAAGTATCGAGAAAGAGTAATTATACTATTGAAAATGGTATCTACATTCCATCCACCGTCCTGGCATTAAAAATTGCTAAAACTATTAAATGTAAAGTTGAAGTTTCAGATTCAGTAAAATACTTAGTTAGTAATTGGGATGAAATAACTTAAAAATAGTTTTGTAAGTTAGATATGTTAAACTTAAATGTATGGATAATAATGCCTTAAAAACACTTAAAGGAAAAGATGAAAGAAGAAAAGGAATTCAATGATTATAAGTCTTCAAAAGAGGTTGAAAACCTAATTAACAATGATTACAACACCTTTCTATCACTGATTGACATAATTCAAAAGTAGGGATTATCTTAAACCTTTGCTAAATAAATAAAAGTGAGAAAATCAATAGGGATGACATAAAAACCATCCCTTTTTTTCATCTAAAACATTGATAAATAACTATTTAAGTAGTTTATATTCAGATAATTGGCTCTTAATTTTATATTAACATTAAAATAATAATATAAAGGTTATGGATGAAAAGATGTAATACATTGGCAACATACTATCATCAATATTGAAAGATAAAATGGTAAACTCATTAGAAGATGTGGGCGCTGAGGGATTCGAACCCCCGACCCCCTCGGTGTAAACGAGGTGCTCTGAACCAACTGAGCTAAGCGCCCTAAAAATGGACTACAAAATTAACTGAGTTATCATTTATTGCAAACAAATGTGAATTTATTTTACACTAACTGATAGCAATCTCTAAATACTTGTTAAAGGGATGAATCATCTCACCCAAAGTAATCAATCGAGACAAATGATGGGATGAATGAAAGGAATGGTCGGTTAGGTCCTTTTTCACCAAAAAGGATTTTAATCTCAATAATGCAATCTCTGGATGATCTGAAGTGTAGCCCTTTGGACTGGTCTTTAAAGCCTGGCCTGTAATGGGTCCAAAGGTTTTAAAAAAAGAGACTTCCGATGTGATTGCCTTAAGTGCCAAAGCATTGTAATCAATCTCTTGCCTAATTTTTTTGAGCTTATCCGGACTGGGCATGTACATCCCTCCCGCAAAAAATGATTTATCAGGAGCAATATGTAGGTAATAGGAAGGATTTCCTGTTTTTCTTCCCCCTGCAGTAATCGCAGCTCCAAAATTGGTTTTATAAGGGTCTTTATTGTTACTAAATCGAATATCTCGATTGATGCGAAATAGGCAATCTTTGGGCTGTAAGCTTGCGATCCCCGAATCAAACTGACTAATTCCATTGATCAATTGTAGGATCAGCTCAGTAACCCCCGTCTTGCATTCCAGATAAAGATCTCTATGGTCTTGCATCCATTCACGATTGTTGTGCTCCTTTAGTTTTTTTAAAAATTGAAAAACTTGTTCCATATTGTTTAATTAAAAGATGAGACAACCCCCTCCAATTCGATCGATCTTGATGCCTTTAGTAAAACGGTAGTATGCTCAAAGGACATCTCTCGGACAAAATGAGTAACCTCTGTTGCAGTGCCGAACCATTTAACTTCTGGAAAACGGCCCTTGATCAAGGCCATCTGGGGTCCTACCGTGATGATCATTCTCAATCCCATTTGATCTGCTTCTTGGAGTAATTGAAAATGCGCCGCTGCACTATCTTCTAACTCATTCATATCTCCTAAAATCGCAACTTTATCCCCCTCAAATGATTCTAAGCTTCTCAATGCTACCCGCATGGAATCAGGATTTGCGTTGTACGCATCAAGGAGTATCTGATTCGTTCCTTTTAATAACAATTGAGATCGCATATTATCCGACTGGTAGTTATTTACGGCATCAATTATTGATTCCTCTTCAACTTCAAAGTAAGTACCTACGGCATAGGCTGCCGCTAAATTCATGTAGTTGTATGCACCGAGAAGATGAGTCTGATGAGTCACTTCAGCCCTTTCGTAAGATACCATGGGCTGAGCAGCAACGAACACCATATCAGTACTGGGATACGTAATCTTCTCTTTAAATCTTTTAGTCATATTGGCCAGTACTTTATCTTCTATGTTTATAAATGGCAATCCATGGGAAGTTCGCAGGTATTCAAACAACTCACTCTTCCCTCTGACGACTCCTTCAAATCCACCAAAAGTAGCTGTGTGGGCATATCCAATATTGGTGATTAATCCATGGGTCGGTTGAGCCATCTGACATAATTCATTGATTTCACCCACGTGATTCGCTCCCATCTCGATGATTACCATTTGGGTCTGTGGAGTAATTCCCAACAGGGTCAACGGTACGCCAATGCGATTGTTTAAATTTCCCTTGGTAGCATGGGTAATGTATTTTTTACTTAATACTTGAAACATTAACTCCTTAGTCGTGGTTTTTCCATTAGAACCAGTCAAAGCAATTAATGATTTTTTATAAAATGCACGATGAAACTTCGCAAGATCCTGTAGGCCTTTTAATGGATCTTCACAATAAATAATTTTTGGATCATTAGCCTCATCAGGATCATCTATAACCGCAAAAGATGCTCCTTTCTCTAAGGCAGCCGCAGCATATTTACTCCCTTTAAAATTTGGACCATTAAGTCCAAAAAACAGCGCTCCTTCAGCTACGGTGCGACTGTCAATAGATACGCTGCTACATAATAAAAACTTGGAATACAGATATTCTATGAATTTTTCCATGGATCAAATATAAATTGCATTAAACAATTATTATGATGAGATCAGTATTGATTTATGAGTCAACCGATGAGCTTCCTATGGGAAGTTATCACAGTCCCATCATTCAAGCGCTCTCAAAATTAACAAATACCCTGGACTACTTTCATTTAGATGCCTTCTCTGATACTTTATTTTTTGAGTTGGCCTCCCAATTCATATCTGAAAATCCTGATTGCTTAATCATTTTAACTTTTGAATCGGGGCATCGTATCAATGGATTGAGTAAAATCTTGAATCAAGTCCTGCAAAATACTCAAGAGCACACCATAATCAGTTTAAACACCTGTATATTGTTGGAAAAGTTAAAGCAAAAAATACCTATTAGTTTTTTTGAAGCCTACGACCCTTTCATTCAAAAAATAAACCTACTACTTAAAGAAAATTAAAGGGATCAGCCTCTTTTTGAAAAGGGAACTTACTCCTAAAAAGATTCAAGCCCTCCTTACTCAGTACAGTAGTCAAAGTGGTAACTGACGTTCCAAGATCTGCCTGTCGATCTCCTAAGAAATCATAGACGCACGAATGTCCAAGGTACTCCAATCCATTGCCATCTATGCCCGTCCGATTTACCCCGACGCAATAACTTTGATTCTCTATCGCCCGTGCACTCAACAAAGTATCCCAAGCATTAATCCTCATTTTTGGCCAACTGGCAATATAAATTAACACATCATATTCATATAAGTCAAGGCCATTAGAATTTAATCTCGACCAAACTGGAAATCTGAGGTCATAACAAATTAGCGGACAGATCTTCCACCCTTTTATAGTGATGATAGTCTTCTCCTCTCCAGGCTCAAAAAAATCTTGCTCCTTTCCTAAAGCAAATAAATGCTTTTTGTCATAGTAGCGATACGTACCATCTGGATAAACCGCATACAAGCGATTAAAATAACTATTCTTTTCTTTGATGATGTAAGATCCCATGATGACCGACTTCTTTTGATTCGCCATTTGCACCATCCATCGAAAAGTTCTGAAATGTGGAGGCTCTGATAACTGCTTTACATTCATTGTAAATCCAGTAGAAAACATCTCAGGTAAAACAATCAGATCTATTTCCTCCGAAATGGCCCATATTTTTTCTTCAAAATAAGCCAGATTGGCCTCAATATTTCCCCAGTATAAATCAGATTGAATGAGGCTTATTTTTAAATCCGTCATTTTCGATAAGGTACTTTAACCCTATATTCCGCGTCTACTTTTCCCTTACTGATATTCGTCAATTTACCTTTAAGTAACCTTCTCTTAAAAGCTGAGATATGGTCTGTAAATAGTATGCCCTCGATATGATCGTACTCATGCTGAATAATACGAGCATCTACCCCATCAAATTCACAGGTATGTTGTTTCCAGAGTTCATCAAAAAAAGCAATTTTTACATGGGACGCACGCAGAACATCTTCCCTAATACCCGGAATACTCAAACAACCTTCCTCAAATGGCCATTTTTCGCCATACTCCTCAATAATTTCCGGGTTAATAAACACTTGCCTCAAGCCCGGCTCACTTGGCTCTTCTGACGCCTTCATCGGAGTACTGTCCATCACAAATATTCTCAAAGACTTCCCGATTTGAGGGGCTGCCAACCCTACCCCACTGGCATGAGACATGGTTTCAAACATATCTGCAACAAGTACCGACACGTCCTTTTGATCTGAAGCAACCTTTTTTGCAGGTTTTTTTAAAATAGGATCGCCATAAAGCGTAATAGGATATATCATTTTTTTAATTCCATATAAGATTGTAAAATTAAAACGGCACTAACTTGATCGATGGCAAGCTTATCTCGTCTCCCTTTTTTCTTAACTCCGCTCTCAATGAGCGCCGTCATGGCCAAGTTTGAAGTATTCCACTCGTCCTGCAAAGCCACAGGCATCTCAGGAAATAATTTCTTAAATCTATTTAAAAAAGCCCTCACCAATGGAGTATTATTAGTATCAGATCCATCTCGCCTTTGTGGCCAGCCAACCACCACCTTTTCTACCTCTTCTTTTTCGAAATATTGAGTTAAAAAATCGAAAATGTGATGGGTTAATAACACCTCGAGTGGCGTAGCTATGATCCCCAATGGGTCCGTAGTGGCTATGCCACTACGCTTCGACCCGTAATCTATTGCTAGAATGCGTCCCATTAGTTATTCACTGAGTGCTGCATAATGTCAGCCCAAATTTGTTTTTCCATTGCGATTGCCCTTGGAAACAGAAGTTGATCCTCTATTTTGGCATGAAACCGTAAAAGCTGATCAAATGCTTGAAATTCTTTCTTGACAAGACTCATGATCAATTCTGTCTCCGGGAGTTCCGCTACCAACACCCTCATACTTTTCATTTCATCTTCATCTTTATGATCTAAAGCGATGGTTGCTAAATTAATCTCCCTGAGCCGATATAATTTTTTTAAGGGATTGATCACTTTGCCCTGTTTTATGCCCACTAAAATCTTAATATAATCAAATAATCCATCTTCCTCTTCATGGATATGGGTAACGAAATCTTCAAAAAAGAGTGGAAATACTAATTTCAAATCCGTAATCAGTGGTGCTGGACCTTTTAACTTATCAATTAAAGCACCAATATAGGGTAAACATTCCTTGACGAAAGTAACATGTGATTGTTTTAAACAAACAATAAGCTCCCCTAATGAACGTTTTTTGAGTTCTTCATAAGTTGGTTTTATATTGATGTTTTCTAATTCAAAAGCTTTTACAATCGCTTTTTGGTTCCACTTGAAAACTTTACAAACCTCCGCTAAAGATCGATCATAATTAGCTTCGAAATCGACACCCAAACTGTGCAGAACCCTCCCATGAATTGGATTTTCTGTAAGAAGCATTGAAATAGTTTTGTCTATCATTTGCATGGAACTACAAATATAAAAATTCGAAAATCATCCACACCAAAAAAATCAAATTTCAAAAGCCTGCCTCTAATATTTTTTTTTGACCGATCTTTACATTTTTAAATGAAAAGTATATTATGCAAAATCCGCGAGCTAATCAAACTAACAAATTACTCCTTTACATAAGTCTATCGATCAGCCTAGGTGTGCTTATTGGTACCCAAATAACCGGAATAGATGCTGAAAAAACATTTTTCAACAAAAATTTTAACAAATTAAAAAAAATTATATCTTATATTGATGAGAACTATGTAGATGAAGTGTCGGAAGATAAAATGGTAGAAACGGTCATTGAGGAGATGCTTGCCAAATTGGATCCTCATTCATCTTATATCAATGCCGAGAATAGTGCTTATATGAACGCGCAACTCCAAGGTAATTTTGACGGCATAGGTATTGAATTTAATATTTTTCATGATACTATAAACGTAATATCCCCGCTCAGTGGTGGCCCCTCAGAAAAATTAGGGATAAAATCAGGTGATAAAATCATCCGTGTGAATGAAGATATTGTTGCTGGCGTTGGAATGAAAAATAGTGATGTGGTCAAAAGATTAAGGGGTCCCAAAGGATCTAGCGTAGCTGTTTATATCCAACGCCATGGACGAAAAGAACTGCTCAAATTTAGTATTGAAAGAGACGTTATTCCACAATATTCAGTAGATGCCCATTATATGGTGGATGATGAGATAGGTTATATTAAAATAAGTAGATTTTCAGCTACCACCTTTAAAGAATTCAAAGTAGCCCTTGAGGCCTTGAACCAAATGAATATGTCCAAACTTATCTTAGATCTTACAGGCAATCCTGGAGGCTACATGGGCCGAGCAATCTCAATGGTAGATGAATTTCTCGAAGAAAATAAAATGATCGTTTATACCAAAGGGAAACAAGATCGGTTTAATAATACCCACCGATCAACTCCTCGTGGAACCTTTAAAAAAGGTGCATTAATTGTGCTCGTTGATGAAGGCTCGGCATCCGCCTCAGAGATTGTTGCTGGTGCATTACAGGACCATGACCGAGCCCTCATAGTAGGGCGTCGAACTTTTGGTAAAGGGCTGGTTCAAATGCCTATTGATCTTGGAGATGGCAGTCAATTAAGATTAACGATCTCAAGGTATTATACCCCTAGCGGTAGGTGCATTCAAAAACCTTATGAAAATACGCCAACCGAATATCGAGAAGAATATTTTGAACGGTTTGCCAATGGTGAGATGTTCGTTAAGGACAGTATGCAAATCAATGATACCTTGATTTATAAAACCGAAAACGGCAGAACAGTTCATGGAGGCGGGGGCATCGTCCCAGATTATTTTGTGCCCTACGATACCAGTCATAATAGTGCTTATTTGAATGCATTATTTACGTCAAACACCCTCGCCGAATATGCCTTGTCCTATGCTACGACAAATGAAAAATATTTAAAAGAATTGGGATTACAAAAATTTATTTCTGACTATCAAATAAGCACACAGCAGTTGAGAGAAATCCAATTGCAAGCCGATAAGAATGGTATCATCTTTAATCCCTCTCAATTTAAACTTTCAAAAGAACGAATGCAACTTTTAATAAAGGCTTACATTGGACGTCGAATTTGGAAAAGTGAAGGTTTTTATCCTGTTTATAACAATGGAGATGAAATTTTCATGCATGCTAAGACCTTATTTGAACTGGCTGATTCACTTATTTCTTATTGAGTATAATCTGTAATAATTGTCCTAAAAGCAATTTAATAGCCCCAATCTATGCCTGTTTTGAGGTTATTTACTCCTTTCAGAAAGATCTATTTGGTTTCATTTCAAGTAAAATTCAGCATTTCTTTAATCTTGACATCTGTTTTTCAATGAATTTATATTAATTTTACTTGATTCTAATCAATAAAGCAATGAACATGCAAGATAGTGAACTAACCTTTTTAGACCTTTGGGCAGTAACCATGCAATGGCTAATCATCGCATTTTTAATTATTTCCATTTTATCAGTAGTGATTTATTGGATCGTATATAGTACCAAAAAATCGATGAAGGCGAAACACGAAGTTGCCAGCGAATCTGAGATTAAAGTGCTCCGTTTTTCCCAAATTATGATTGCATTGTCCATTTTCTGTTTAGTAAACATTCTGCAAGAAGATATTGTCGAAAGGGCTCCTATGCCGTGGTTTGCCATCAGGGCTTTTATGGGTCTCTGCTTTGGGACACTATATGGATATGTTGCTCACCTAATATTTACCTATTACTACCCCGGAAAAATTAGTGCTCGACTTGAAAAATTGAGGTATACCCCAAGAATCAATCCAACTACTGGGAACAAGATGAAATTGCTCAGTGAGGAAGAAGAGGATGCCTATCTAGATGAAGGGCAGCAAGCTGAAGAAAATGTTTTTTCCGTGGATTACGATGTATGGATTGATAAAGAAACAGGCTACACGCACATAGAAAAATACAAAGGCCATCTCAATGCACATGAATGTGATAATTGCGGTTTTCGAACCTTACGTCTTGTAAAAGAAGAAGTAATAGAGGAAGCAACAGAATTTTGGGACGGTAGTATAAGCCAAGAATTTTCGTGTTCTTATTGTGGCCGAGTTAAAAGAAAAACGGTTGCCCTAACTTTTAAGGTCAAAGAAAATGCGTCTGATACGGCCCGATTGATATCTAACCCGCTGGCCAATAATAAAGAAGTAGAAGCCGTTAAAATTGAGATCTTTAGTAATAAAGGAGATACCAAAATGTTTAACTTTCAAAATGTTGAACAAGCGCAAAAGTTTTTGGAAGAGTTTGACTTTGAAAAAATAGAAGATTAAGACTGATCACTGATCAACGCTTTTTAATCTTTAGCTGATGACAAATCCCATGATTAGCCCAGCCAAAATCACAAAGGGCGCTGGGATTTTAGTAAAGAATAAGATCCCAAACGTACCTAAAATTAACCCGTAATTTGTTCCTGAAATAGGAATGGGTTCTAACAAGTAGAGGGTCGCTGCGATTACCAAACCTGAACTGACTGCATTAATTCCCTCCAAAGAAGCTTTAATCATTCGATATCTTTTGACATCTTCCCAAAACTTTGAAACAAAGAAAATAAGAAAAGTACCCGGCAAAAAAATACCTGCTGCTGCAAGTAGGCCTCCTAGAATTTGTCCTCCCGTGCCCAAATCAGACATAATCAGGGCACCCAAATAAGCAGCAAAAGAAAATGTAGGTCCCGGCACTGCTTGAACAAGGGCGTAACCAGAAATAAACTCTTCGGAGGTAAGCCAATCTTTAAATTCCACTAATTCCGTAAAGAGCAAAGGAATGAGGACTTGACCTCCACCAAAAATTAAAGACCCATTACGGTAAAAATTTTCGAAAATCTTAACGGGAAGAAAATTAAAAAATGTGCCAAATATTCCTGCTACTGATAAGACCGCAGCCCATGCAATAAAATGAATCCAATTAATATTCAATCGTAATTTTTCAGACTCGGGTTGTTGTTTATATTTAAAAGCCGTTATAAAACCTCCCAACAATAATAAGACTGGAAACGCATACGGCGAGCGTAAATAAAAGGAACAAACTGCCGCAAAAGCCATCAAGAGGTAACCTTCGATACTCGAAACCACACTACTTGAAATTCGATAGGCCGAATAAGCAACAATCCCCACCGCCATAGGCTGAACATATCTCAAAAATTCTAAAGATATATTTTGATCATTAAAAACATCAACGGTTAGAGCCGCCGCCATCATCAATAACACTGCCGGTAATGCCCAAACCAAAAGCGTTAAATAAGCCAATTTAGATCCCCCTATTTTATAACCCAACGCCGTTATTGTTTGTGTGGAAGTAGGACCAGGTAAAATTTGACACAAGGCAAAAAGCTCAATCAAATCCGTTTCTGATAAATAAGCCCGCTTTTTAACCAGCATATCTAAAAACATAGCAATATGAGCTTGAGGTCCCCCAAATGCTGATACCGATAGTATTAAAACATCACGTAAAAAAATGATATATCGTACCCGTCGAATAGTCAATTCATTGCTGTTATTTTAATAATTGGATTGGGGCTTCACTTGAAAACTTGAGATAAAACCTTCAATGACTTAATCTCACCAAAATTTTCCACATGAAGACTATAGTAATTAATAATGTGTTTTAATGCCGTACTTCTTAACATTCCTGTAGTCGACTCGCTGGTATAGCATTCCGATCGAATAATATTGTTCAAATATATATAAAGTGGTGAACTTAAATTCTCCTTAAAGGGGAGTAAACGCTCAACTGACTGAATAAAAAAACCTAAATATCTGGCATATTTTATTGAGAAATAAACATGAAAAGACTCAAAGCCCTCTTTTAATCCATCAAAAATAATAATTTCATTCTTTAAGAACTGATACAGGTCCCGATTCTCACCTCGTTCATGAAATAAGGTTTTGCTCAGAAGTTCGGTACAAAACATCACCATGGCACTTTTTTTTAAATTAATCTGAAAAGAGGGGGTCAAATGACGAATTTTAAACTCATTGAGCCGATAAAGGTCTGCTTTAGGAGATTTATAAGCCACCAACTCAAGTATATTTAAAGACTGAAAAAAGCCTATACTCTTTTTTGATCTTACACTTCGCACTCCATTAAGTATGAAAGATTGAAACCCATACTCTCTGGTCAATATATTGATGATGATAGATGACTCCTTGTACTTAATATAATTGATCACGATACCCTCTGTTTTGATATTCATCTCACAATTGCAAATTTTCCAACCCATTTTTCCAACCCATTTAAGTCTGTAACAAAGACCAAATAGATTCCATTTAATAACCGCTCCCCATTAAACTTTATCAAATCCCAAGAGGCCGTACTTCCATTGGCTTGGGTCTCATATAAAATTGTCCCCTCAATCGTAGCAAACTTTATCAAGGCATCCCCGACGATCCCAGAAATAATCAGATCTCCGTCATAACCAGCCGTTATGGGATTGGGATAGATGGTAATCTGACTGTTTGATGATAGAGGTGCCGTTGAATTAGTTTGGTAAGAGACTAAGCCCTCTTCCGTTAATACGAAGAGAACGCCTGATTGACCATCATAAGCCAATTCCAAAATCGTATTTGAAGGTAAAAATGAATTTTCACTGGTAAAATGATGCATCTGCGTCTGAAGTGTTTTGCTAAAAGCCCATAAACCTCGCTCGCTGCCCAACCACAATCGATCTCCGCCATCAAATGCCACGGCAGTAACATTTTCATCTTCAAATAAGACCTCATTCTCAAAATAAGGTACATAAGCTTGCGCTTCTTCGGAAATGAAAGAGGCATCTATAAAATAAGCCGGGCCCCCTTTCGTTGCCATCCAAAGCTCATCATCTCGATTCACTTCAATATCATTGACTGCAGTTGAAGGGGTATTCGATGAAGGCCCCAACCCCCAAATTAAATTTTTTGAAGGATCAAAAGCTTTAACTCCATAACCCTCAATGGAACTATTTTTAATCCATAATACATTTTCGGATGAACCATTTAAGGACAACGGGGTAGTAGTCCCCAATTGATCGCTAGATAAAAAAGAAAGGCTTTCTCCATCAAAGCTGCCTAAAGGTACCTGACTCATATAATTAGTAAACCATAAAAGATCATCCGTAGACCACATGTCGGTAATCCAAGCATTATTTAATTCTGGATCGGTAAGTAGTTTTGCAGCCGAATAATCATACAGGCCCTGTCCATGGGAAGATAAAAACAACTGACCTCTAAACTGTACTGCCCCTGAAATATTATTGAAGCCCTCAATCTCATGCTCCTCCCATTGATCTCCGCTAAATACGGAATAACCCTCGATAGTTTCAGTGAATGATGTATCTGGATCAGGGGCATGAAAGACATATAAATCGTCTCCAATGATATCCATTCCTGATATTTTATCGTATATAGGACCATTGGGTCTCACCCGTTGATCCATATCTTTAGTGATATGGATCAAACCCAAATCTCCATCAGCAATCCAAAATTCTTCTCCATTCACTATAAGGTCATGACCCGAACTAAAGCGCTCTTGTATTAAGGGCACAACGACTCTCTCTACCATTTCATAAACCCCTTGATCTGATAAAAAATAAGTGTTTTGATTCGTTGAAATCACTTGATTCATTACTTCTGGCAAGAACAACAAGGTATCCCATACCTCATTGGATTTCATAAATAAATAATCTTCATTTAAAATTGCTAGACCATCCAAAAGCTCAAATATACTCGCCGATTTAAAAATGTAAGTTTCTGGGTAAAGTCCCCAATTATTAAAATCAAAAAGATTTGTATTTAAATCCGCCACTATAATGCCTTCGCTTGATACAGCAAACAAACTATCATTATATATAAATAAATCCTGAACAGACACCATCCCTCCATTAGGCCCAATTTCACTATAAAAATCGCTGATCTCCTCAGTAGTCAAATCAAGTAAGGCGATACCCATATCGGTAGAAATATAAATATGATTTCCTTGACTCACAAAATCATTGATCGATTTTGAAGCAATCATTTCAATCTTACTTATCGTTTGAATCGAAACTATGTGATCCGTATAAACGAGATCAACCATCCCCTCTTCGTAACCAATCACTAATAACTGTGCCTCATCGAAAAAATTTAGCGCTGAAATACTGACGCCGGAAAGTCCCCTATTTTTATCCACGACTTCCACAATATTCTCCTTCACGCTGAAAAGTCCATGAACTGTAGCACAAAACACTGTGCCATTTCCAAGGGCAAGATGGCGTCCTTCAGCATAACTAAAATGACTCTCCCAAGATCCTACAGCCATCTGCTGTGCCAGCAAGGAGGTTTGATAAAATGCCATTAAAGCAATAACGAAATAAATGCTCTTTCTAATCATAAAAACATGCTCTGCACAATACTTCATACTCTTCTCGCTCTCCAAGCAATATTTTTCGTTTGGACTTCGATAATCTATGTGAAAAAAAAGCGGCAGCTCCACATTGCGTACATATCCCCTGTAATTTAGTGACATATTCGGCTATGCTCATGAGACGGGCAACTAAATCAAAAGGCTTGCCAAGATAATCCATATCTAAGCCTGAGAGGACTACACGCTTCCCTTGATTGGCCAAAATATTGACACCGATGATAAGTCCATCATCAAAAAACTGAACCTCATCAATGCCCACGACATCACAATAGTTAATTTTACTCAGGATGTCCTTGGCCTTGCGCACAGGCAAAGCGGGTAAGCTGTTTGAATTATGTGACATAATCACCTCTTCAGCATACCGACTATCTAACACTGGTTTGAAAATTTGGACATGGGCTCCCTTTTTTGAAGCCTCGGTTAATCTTCCAATAAGGGCTTCCGTTTTACCTGCAAACATGGGCCCACATATCACTTCAATTTGTCCCATTATAAAATAATTTAGACCTTTTTAACAATGACTTACCTTAAATATATTTCATGCCTAATGCATTCAATCATTTTCACCTTTAAAACTGATTTAAAGATATCACGAAAAAATAATTTTAAAATATCGGGAACTGTTAAAAATTTTAAAGATTGGCATACTTTCATTTTAATTATCCTAATAAGAAATTCATTGCATACTATAAAATAATCTTTAGGCTTTCATTTTTATCCTCCTAATCAATAGCTTTACCTAGCACTAGAATTATTAGACTTAGCATTTTTTGATGCACTTATGTTACAAGAAAAATTAAACTCATCCTTTATCAGTCAATATAAAACTGTTTTTTCAGAGCAACTGATTGCACAGGCATTCAATGAAAAAGAAAAGCTCACAGGTAAAGAAATTCTATATATCTCACCTATCAAACAGTTAAATCTATTCATCATTAAATCTCTCTTCGAACGCTGGCAAGAGGAGATGCAACGGATTGAAAGCCCTTATTTTGATTATCATGCAACAGAAGTGAAAGTAATGATTTCAAAGTTCATGAATATCCTTTCCCAAAATATTTTTATCAATGCCGAAAATCTCAAACCTATCATCGAAAAAGCAGTCGAAGATCTTATTATTCTCAATTTCGATCCTGCAACCTACTTAAATAATGAAATCAAAAAAAGACCAGAATTACTCAAAACTAAAAAATTGGTCCCACAGTTTGCAAAATACTTAGTATTTCATAAATCCTTAATACTAGATTTTCTAAATGACTTTGACATACGTGATCTCAAACACCTAAAAAAGTACGCCGTTGCTTTTTTTGAGAAAGAAACGCTTGATAAGCATCCACTTATTGAGCGGCTATCTGAAATTCTCATTATAGAAAAACAAGAATTATTCGAGGTTAGTCCATCCATTAAAAAAAATAATGAACGAAATTTAATCATTACAGAGCTTTCGGGTAGGCATGACGATGTTGAAGATAAAATACAAGAAACCATCCATCAAATGGACAGCGCTGAAGACCCCTCAGACCCACAAGATAGTGATCCACCATCAGAAGTAGTTATTGGAAAAAGTGCTCCTAAAACCGAATCAGCGAGCCCTTATGAGGTAGAAATGGCCTCAAAAGTGCAAGATGATTCCGAGAAAGAGGTGACAGAAGACCCGCCCAGTCCAGAAAATGAAGATCTAGTAGCACACTCAACAAGTAGCAATCGATCTGCCTCAAATCAGCCAGATGACAAGAAAACTCTCTCTGAAGTCGCCAAAGCCCAAATAGATAATGCGCCTGCCGAGAACTCGGTTAAAAAGGTAGATCAGTCGGAAACTTCTTCATCTAGTGAAGACACTTTATCAATCCGTGAGCAGGAAGCAACAAAAAACGATGATTTTGAAAATGATGAATTAGAAAGATCAACAAGTGACTTTTCTTTGGAAACTGATAAGGATGACTCAATGGATCAATTTCAAACCTTAGATGAAATTGATCCAGACGCTGGAAAACAAGATGAACTTTATGATTTCCCATTAGAAGATCCCATCGTTGAAGTTTATAAAAATAAGAAAAATGCTGCAAGCGCACTAGAAGACCTCAACGGTGACTTAGGCTACAAGAAAGAACCTGAATTATCAAAGTTAGACTTTGAAACTATCAATGAGCAATTCCAATCTGAAACCAAAACGATAGCAGACACCCATCAGGAAGAACGGATTACCAATATTTTGTCTAATATTTCAATCAATCATCAGTATATGTTTGTGAAAGAATTATTTGGCGACAGTGATGAAAAATTTAAAGCCACCATCACAAAAATTGAGCACTTAGAAAATTTTGATGCTGCTGTGGAGCATTTAATCCGAAATGATGCTAAGGAACATCAATGGGATATGAATGCTGAAATTGTAAAGGAACTATTAAAAATTATCTTCAGAAAATTTCGCTAATCAATGCTCTAGTTGGTCCATTCTTTGACTGTCCAACTTAAGGAGAATAAAGAGTAACATGGTAAAAGTCCAAAAACTCGATCCCCCATAACTGAAAAAAGGAAGCGGAATTCCTATAACCGGGAATAAACCAATGGTCATGGCTATATTTATAGCGAAATGAAAAAACATTATAGATACCACTGAGTAACCATAAATTCTTACAAACCTCGATTTTTGGCGTTCCGCTATCGTCAATAGCCGCAAAAAGAAAGCCCCAAACAATATCATAATTAAAGTCGCTCCTAACCATCCCTGTTCTTCTCCTACGGTACAAAAAATGAAATCCGTAGTTTGGGCAGGCACAAAATCAAATTTAGTTTGCGTCCCTTTCAAAAAACCTTTACCCATAAAACCGCCCGAACCAATGGCTATTTTAGATTGCATCACATTCCATCCAATACCGAGTGGGTCTGCATTTGGATTGATCAGGGACATGACTCTCAGTTGCTGATGCTCCTTAAGCACTTGATTCAATACAAAATCAACACTCTTAATTAACCCAAAACTTAAGATAGATAACCCAAATATAACAATTAGGGCTTTTCTATTCTTTATGAATAATCCTAAGCCTATCAAAAACAAGGCAAGTACCATAAAAAGTAGTATCCATTGATCTATCAAAAGAGTTAATAAAAACAATAGAACTGCATAGCAAGAGAAAAACAATAACTTCGCAGAAAGGCCTTCTCTGAATAATACCAGAATCAAACTTCCAAACACCATCGCGGAACCCAAGTCCCCTTGCAAAATAATGAGCCCCATCGGAATTAAAAATAACAATGCAGAAATACCCAACTTATACTTATACTTATCAGATACTCCAACACTCTGTGAACTAAGGTATTTTGCCAACCCGATAGCCGTGGCAATTTTAGCAAACTCAGATGGTTGGATTTTTATGAATCCAATCTCAAACCAAGAGGTTGAACCTGCAACTTCTTTGCCGAAAAATAATACAGCCAAAAGAAAAAAAATGGATATGCCCCAAATTACATAACCAAATGAATCGTAAAACCGATAATCCAAAATAAAAATGACTGTAATCAAAAAGAGAGAAGCGCCAATCCAAAGAAGTTGCTTTGTTGAACTTTGATTTAAATCAAAAAATGAGGTAGTCCCATCCAGATCATAGTCCGCAGCATATATATTAATCCACCCTAGCATAACAAGTGATAAAAAATAAACCACAGATAAGGTATCTACTTGGTATTTATTCTGGCTTCGCATCTTGAAAATCCCCTTTTAAAACATAATTCTCAAGCCATTTCTTTTTAACTGACCCGTTTACATACTTTTCAATGGCCAAACTAGCCGTTGACAATGCCGCACGTGCTCCCCAGCCCGCATTTTCTACATAGACCGCAATGGCTATTTTTGGATTATTCCTAGGAGCAAAGCCCATGAATCCCGAATGATCCAGACCTTGCGGGTTTTCAACTGTACTAGTTTTACCACAAAAAACTAAACCAGGTATATATGCCCTTGATCCAGGTACGGATACCAATGCCTGCATTCCTTCTAATATACTCTCAAAATGCCCCGTATCTATTTCTATGGAACTCTTTTGACTAAAATCTAACCTTTCAACACCTACTTTTTTGACCAAATGTGGGGTAAAATAATACCCTCTATTGGCTAATATTACGCCCAGATTAGCCATTTGAAGAGGGGTTACCAAAAGTTCTCCCTGACCGATGCTCAAAGAATAAATATTAGAAAACTTCCACCTTTCCTTCCCATAAATTTGGTCATAAAATTCCAAACTTGGAACAAAACCTGCTTTCTCATTGGGAAGATCTATATCCAGTATTTTACCAAAACCAAACTGCAAAACATAATCCCGCCACTTATTATAACCCATTCTACTGTCAATAAATGGACTTAGATGCTCCCCTTGCTGAATGATCCTGCGAAAGACTTTAAAAAAATAATTATTTGAAGATTTTGTAATCGCACGCTGCATATCGTATTTACCGAGTGGCGCGTGATCGCCAATGAGTTTGCTATTCACAGTAATAATTTCATCCGCCTGCACCTGATCTTGTTCTAACGCAATCAAAGCTTGAATAGTCTTAAACATCGATCCCGGCGGATACATGGCCTGTAAAGGACGGTTGAATAAAGGTTTCAGCGAGTCCCTCTGAATAGTTCCAAAGTTCTTAGAAAATCCCCTACCTGAAAGCAATGAAGGATCATAAGATGGAGCTGAAACCAAGGCGAGTATTTCGCCAGACGAAGGATCTATGGCTACCAGACTCCCTATTTTTCCTTCCATAAGTCTCTCTGCATATTTCTGAAGTGCTCCATCTATGGTCAGTACCAAATTCTTTCCTGGTTGAGGCAAAGTATCATAAGCTCCATTCTCGAAGGAACCCATATTGATCCCTTGTACATCTACATTACGGTATTTAACCCCTCTCAATCCTCTTATTGATCTTTCATAAGTTTTTTCAATCCCTGTGATCCCTATATTATCGCCAGACTTATAATAGCCTGTAGTATCCATATTTAACTGATTTTGAGTCACCTCTCCCACGTAACCTAATATATTTGCCAATCCTATTTCAGCATAACCCCGTGTAGTTCGTGAGTTGATATTAAATCCTTCCAAATCTCTCATTCTATCTTGGAATGCTGCGAATTTTTCATTGGACAGCTGTTTATAAAATATAGAGGGCAAATTTCTAGAGAAAGATGTTGCCTTTAGGTAGGCCTGGTCAAACTCCCTTTGCGTAATGAACAGTAATTTTTTAATCAAGAATGAATCTGATAAATCTACATTTTTAGGCGTGATCATTAAATCAAAAACAGGGTCATTATACAACAAAAGCTTCCCTTTTGTGTCAAATATAAGACCTCTGTAGGGGTATTCAATGCTTTTTTGAATTACATTTCGATTAGCAATTTCTTGATAATCTGTATCCATAACTTGAATACTAAATAATCTCATGGACAGTACAGAAATGGTAATAATCACAAAAAATTTTATACCTAAAATCCGACTTTTCATATCCGAATTGGCTTTTTAGAAATAACCAAATTAATGAGTAAAATGCTTAGAAGAGAAAAAATAGTACTGGCCAAAATTTGGTCAAATGTCATAAATAAACCCATCCAACTGCCATAATTAATCCAAAATATCATAAGGTGATGAATGAAAATAAGGGGCAAAACGTAAAGCCATACCCCTCTCATTTTTAAGATATAAATATTTATATCTAAAACTCCTTTTTGATGTTCTAAAATAGTCCCTAACCAAGTATCTCTAAAAAGCATGATGAAAGTGCATACACTTGCATGAAGGCCGGGCGTATTGGAAAAAAAATCAATGTATAACCCTGTTAAAAAACCTACTATCAACCTTAATATAGGATTTTGTCCCAAAGGAAAAAAGACTAAAAATCCCAAGTAGAAAAAGCTAAAAGCTACGTTGAACAATACAAATTTATGCAGTAATGGTATTTGAAAGATGACATATCCCACAAAATAAAACGTTAACAATTTCCAACTGACTCTATTCATAAAACAGTTTGTAAACTATCCATCTCCCATTTTAATGGATTTCTTATCACATAAACAGCATCTATCGATGATAAATCTGAAGATAATTTAATCTTAGCAACATAAAAAGGAGACTCATCGGGTAATTGATAGGAAACAATAGTGCCTAACATAATTTCTGCAGGAAAAACTACATTATAGCCTGAGGTACTTACCGTATCTCCAATGCCTATATTGATATGGCGAGGAATATATTTTACGTCTGCCACCAAAGGGCCCTCTAAGTTCCATTGGACCGTACATAAAGTATTCGTCTTGTTGAGCTGACTGGAAGTCATTAATTTTCTGTTCAAAATGGAAGCGACCGTAGAAAAATGACTGCTGACCGACTTAATGATCCCCACCGCTCCCTCTCTTGAAATGACTGCCATACCGGGTTCAATTTGAGATAAGGATCCCTTGTCTAGGGTCAGGTAATTTTCCGGATTTCGAAACTCATTATTTATCACGCGCGCTGGAATCACATGGGTATTCCCTTTGAGTGTATCGTAGCCCATCATCCCTAAGTTTTTTTTTGATAATTCTTCTCTCAATAATGCATTTTCGGCAAGAAGTTTCTCATTAATTTCATCCAATTGAAAGTACTGATCAATATTATGATTCATTTCAAGGACGGAACCCACAATTTTATTAGAGGTATTAAATAGATATGAATTGTAAAGGTTATTATATGAAAAAATGAGCCAAATTGAGATCAACTCCAAAAAAAAGAAAAAAGCTAAAACTCGACTACGAAATAAAAAGACAAATAATTGCTGCATTTAAGTCATCAATACAGGTTTATAATTTTCGAGCTCTTTGAGGGCTAAACCCGTTCCCCTAACTACTGCCCTCAGCGGATCTTCAGCAATATGAATGCGTAATTTGGTTTTGAGTGAAAGTCGCTTATCTAAACCACGCAGCATCGCACCCCCTCCCGTTAAATAAATTCCGTTTTCATATATATCTGCAGAAAGTTCTGGTGGAGATATTTCAAGCGCTTTTAAAACGGCCTCTTCAATTTTAGAGACTGACTTATCGATAGCAAAAGCTATCTCGGGATAAGATATTTTTATTACTTTAGGAATTCCTGTCATCAGATCCCTCCCTCTGACCTCAAAATCTTCCGGCCCATCATCTAACTCAGTTAAGGCAGAACCTATCTCGATTTTCACTCGCTCCGCAGTACGCTCACCAATTAATAAATTATGCTGTCTTCGCATGTAGTCTAAGATATCTTTGGTAAAAGAATCTCCGGCCACGCGTATTGATTGGTCAGCCACGATTCCTGAAAGTGCAATGACCGCAATTTCTGTGGTCCCACCACCGATATCAACAATCATTGACCCGTTCGGTTGACTTATGTTTATGCCAATTCCAATGGCGGCAGCAATGGGTTCATGAATCATATAAACTTCCTTTGCACCCGCGTGTTCTGCGGAATCTCGAACCGCTCTTTTTTCTACCTCTGTGATACCAGAGGGAATACAAATGACCATTCTATGGGAGGTGGGAAACCAACTTTTTGTATCTTTATCCATCATCTTGATCATTCCACGAATCATGTGCTCCGCAGCATGAAAATCTGCAATAACACCATCTTTCAAAGGCCTTATGGTCTTTATATTATGATGAGTTTTCTCATGCATCTGCATCGCTTCACGGCCAATAGCCAATACTTTAGTGGTCTCCATGTCAATGGCAATAATGGAGGGTTCATCTACCACTACCTTATCTTTGTGGATAATTAAAGTATTAGCCGTTCCCAAATCAATGGCTATATCACTAGAAAAAAAGTTAAAAATGCCCATATTATTATTAATCCACGTATTTATTTGTTTACAATATAATCAATCTTTTTAAATCTAAATCTAATGTTTAAAATGACGACGTCCACTAAAGACCATTGCTAAATTTTTCTGATCACACATATCAATGGATAACTGATCTTTTATAGACCCTCCCGGCTGAATGATGGCGGTGATCCCTGCAACTCCAGCTATTTCTACGCAGTCTGGAAATGGAAAAAAGGCATCAGAGGCCATCACTGCTCCATGTAAATCAAATCCAAACTTCTTTGCCTTTGCAATTGCCTGCTCTAAGGCATCTACTCGAGAGGTCTGACCTACACCGCTAGCCAATAACTGATGATTATTGGTCAGCACAATCGTATTTGATTTGGAATGTTTGCACAACTTTGATGCAAAAAGTAAGTTATCAATTTCTGCTTGCGAAGGCTTCCTTTGAGTTACCCTCTTCAAATCACTTAACTGATCCGTTGCACCATTATAATCCTGAATAGCGATACCGTTTAACAAAGATTTGAATTGCTCTTTACCCTCAAAACTTTTTTTCTGAACAAGGATCATCCTGTTCGTTTTTTGTTGCAGCAATTTCAAGGCCTCTTTGGCATAGGAAGGCGCAATAATAATCTCAAAAAATAGTTTATGAATTTCTTTGGCTGCGAACAGATCTATTTCTTTATTACAGACTAAAATGCCACCAAAGGCCGAAGTACTGTCCGCTTGATACGCCTTAAGATATGCTGCTTTCACATTTGAGTCTACGGCAAAGCCACAAGCATTGTTATGCTTTAAAATACCAAAAGCTAGTTCTTCATCAAATTCAGCAATGATTTGGACCGCAGCTTCAATATCTATTAAATTATTATAAGAAATATCCTTACCTCCCAATTGATCAAAATAGGCATTCAAATCCCCGTAGAAAACTCCTTCTTGATGCGGGTTTTCACCGTATCTTAAGGGTTTCTTTTGCTCATAGCTGACTTTGTGCACAGGCAACTCCTTGGATTCATTCATAAAATTAAAAATAGCCGTATCATAATGGGAGGAAACATGGAAAGCTTGTAATGCAAATAATTTTCTTTGATCCACCGTCGTCAGGCCATCGCCCTTCTCAAGCAAATCTAAAAATGCCCCATAATAATTTCTAGAGGAGATAATCAGCACATCAGTGAAGTTTTTAGCTGCTCCTCGGATCAAGGCAATACCCCCGATATCTATTTTCTCGATAATTTCCTCCATGGTTCCCCCAGAAGCAACCGTTTCCTCAAAAGGATAAAGGTCTACAATCACTAAGTCAATATCTGGGATATTATATTTCTTTTTTTCCGCAGCATCTCCAGTATCTGCTCTTCTGTTCAATATGCCTCCAAAAATTTTTGGATGTAAGGTTTTGACCCTCCCTCCAAAAATAGATGGATATTCCGTCACATCCTCGACTAACGTTGCTTTTATGCCCAATTGATCAATGAAAGCATAGGTACCACCGGTCGAATATATCTCTACGCCTAAGCGATACAATTTTTTAACGATGGGTTCGAGTCCTTCTTTATTGTAAACCGAAATTAGGGCAGATTTTATGGTACAGCTTTGCATGAATTATTTTTCTAAAGTGCAAAAGTAAACACAATTAAAAAGAGATCAGAATCTATTAATGTAATCTTCTATGATTTTAGGAAAATATTGATATTCAAGTTGATGAATTCTTTCGGCCAAATCCTTGTTCTCATCATCCGTCATGACTTTACAACTTTTTTGGAAAAGTATTTTACCTTCATCATAATACTCGTTAACCAAATGAATGGTAATCCCTGATTGAAGCTCTTTATTTAACAAAACGGACTTATGTACCTGATCACCATACATCCCTTTGCCTCCATATTTGGGGAGCAAAGCAGGATGTATATTGATGATCCGATCAGAAAAAGCGGCAATTAAGTAGGTAGGGATTTTCAAAAGAAATCCAGCTAAAACGATCAGGTCAATTTTTTGCTGCTCCAATAAGAGCAGAAATGTTGGATTATTTAATTCCTCTCGCTGAGAGACTAAATGGGGCACTTCCAGTTTCTCAGCACGTTGGAGCACTCCGGCACCTGCTCTGTTTGAGACAATGAGTACCACATTAACAGCGTCATTGCCTTTGAAATAGTTAATGATATTTTCCGCATTAGACCCCTCCCCTGAAGCAAAAATGGCAATGTTACACCTATTCATGAAGTAAAAATATACTTAAGATGCCAGATAGAATGATCCAATCAATACTCTTTTTCAGAGTTCGATAATGTAATCTGGTATCAGCTGTGTGGATTCGATAGATAAACCAACCCAAAAAAGGCAATAAAGCTAAAAAATAGATGCCTGAATTCATGGGAAGCGCACCTTCCAAAAAATAGATCATGAAAATAATACCACAGAAAATAGATAGATAAATAATTTTTTTAGCCGTTCTAATCCCCCACGTTACAGAAATAGTTTCCACTCCATGGACGGCATCACCCTTTACCCCCCTAAAATCCTTTACGACTTCCCGTACAAAAATAGCTACAAAAGCGAACAAAGAATAGGCCAATAAATAGGTGCTATAGGCTTGAAAATACACAGCAACCACTAAGATGATCATGACATGCATTAGTGCCACCATAATATTCCCCAACAGCAGTACTCTCCTGAAATAGTTACTATGGAGCCATAACATAAAAGAAGCAAAAAAATTAAAAATCCCCAGCCACCGGTCTACCCATAAACCAATCATAATAGCTAAAATTGATGAGCCCATGTGTGCTGCCAATGCACGACGACGACGTAGATGTATGCCCACGACGACCCTATCCGGCCGATTGATTAAATCAATCTTTTGGTCATAATAGTCATTGATCAAATAACCTGCTGCGGCAAGTATCGTAATTGAAGCGATAAGTAAAATAAATTCCCAACTTAAAACCACCTCATTTGAGACCTTCAGCAGATAGGATGCCGTTAAGAATTGTACAACTACAATACCAAAAAGATGGGGAATTCTAATGGCTTTGGTAAAACCCTTGATATCAGCTATCAGATGACTCACTTTTGGTTTTTTGAATGCGATGGGTGAAAAATTGATATAAATCGAGTATTTCAGGATCCTGATTTAATAAACCTAACTGCACATCTATAATCTTCCGATCTTTTCTTACCGCAGGCCCTGTCATAGATTTTGCACTCCCCAAGTTGAAAGCTTTATGTATGGTTTGTTCCATAAGAGGTACCAGTAAATGCTTATCTAGTTGATATTTTTTAAGAATCTTCTCTACGTCCAAAAGAAGTGAAGTAGTGAAATTATTGGCAATGACAGCGGCCAAATGAATGATTTTTCGATTTTGAGAATCAAAATAAGCTACACGTTGACTGATACTTTCAGCCAGTTGGGTGATCAACAAAACAGATCCCTCACTTCCCTCAATTAATAAGGGCATTTGCTGGTAATCAATAATATCTTCTTTGGAAAGCGTCATTAACGGGTAAAGCACGCCACATTTTGCGTGCTTTTGATGTATTACATCCAAGCCCACAGATCCCGCAGTATGAAGAATAATCTGATCCGGATCAAAATGATAATTAGTCATCACATTTATAATTTGATCATCCGATACAGCGATGATAATTATGGCTAAGTCTAATGTTCTTAAATCTTTGGACTCGGATAAAAGCGTCAAAGGGAGGTGTGAATTTTCTTCCTTTTTTCGCACAAAAATTTTGTGGACACCTCTCTCACCAAGTGACTTAAAAAAATGGGTAGCTACATTTCCACCTCCAATAATAGCTATTCTTAAAGACACATTGTCTCTTTTTTATGACTCCAATCCTTTATTACGAAAAATCATGAACTCTTCATATCTACGTAAAATAGCAATAAAAAATCCAAAGCACAGTAATAAAGCACCGATCCAAAGTAAGTTGATGTAGGGCTTTTCTACTGCCTCCATGATGATCCAATCTTTTTGAGTCCGTTGCACCCCAAAAGTGAAACTGTCTGTTTCAGGATCTATGGACTCAACAGTAATCCGTGCCGCTAGATCAAAGATGGTGGCAGGTATTTTACCCGCCATCTGATCTTTGATCAAATAAATCGGGGCAGCTAGATAATTTTGATATTCTCCTTGTATTTCAATAACGGCTTTTACCGCTACATCTTTTTTCATCAATGTCACACCCTCCACTTGCTCAACGCGTTCCATTTTTTTAAATGTCGCAACATAATCATTAATAAAAAAGTCATCCCCAACCGCCACTTGGTACTCTTGAACCTCTCCCCAGTCGGTTTCCTGAGCTGGATCAGGGAACGTTCTTACGTGAGTATACATGTCTGCAGTAAGGGTTCTACTGATGTCGGGTGAGTAAACGGTGCCCATTTGATCATTCAGCTGCACGCGCGGGTACAACGCAAAATGATCGCCATTGTCCTTCTCATATAATACTTCAAAATACGAATTTTCATTATTGGTAATACGAACCTGATCTCCCTTAGATGCCCTCAATTCTGAGACAACATAAATATCATCAGTGGCCTCCAAAATCAATGGATTGTCTGTTTCCGTGAGTAAATTGGCATCAACATATCCCAAATCCGTAGTCTTTTTTCGCATGCCTTTATACACCAATGAATAATCACCCATCTCCCGCGGTTCATTCAAAAAAAGCAATAGATTATTCAAATTAATCTCATCGGGAAACTCATTACTGTAAAGCAATCCTGTATTGTTTTTAGAAAGAATTTTACTGTATCCAGAAGAAAAGAGAATCCCAATCAACATCAATCCTACGCCTATGTGCGCAATGGAACCACCTGAAAGTTTAACATTAGTTCGCTTCAAACGCAGTAAAATAGCAAAATTGGCAGTAATTGAATAGATACTCGCAGTCAATAAAATCATGTAAGGAACTTCTCGTACTTCCGCTAAAACAAATATGAATGCTGAGATTAACAATGAAATCATTAGGGGCTTTTGAATTTCTATTTTGAAATCTTGAAAGTTCATCCGCTTCCACCAAAAAAACTGACCTGTCCCCGATAATAGGGCAATGCCTACTGCAAACCACAATTGAAATTTAGAATAAAATTGAACTGGATCGGCCGGAGGAGCTAAATTGGAGGCAATATCAAAAAAACCCAGTACCTCATTGTATACAGGTATGGAAGTAGGTATAATAATTTGAAAGGCCATCAAGCAAAGCACAGTTGCCCCCATGAAAATCCAGAATTCTCTAGAATAAGCAGACATTTCCTTATCTGTTGAGGGTATTTTTTTCCAAACACGCACCAGCAGCAAGACACATCCCACTAGGAATAAAACTAGAAAAAGCAGCAACTGGCCGGATAATCCGAGGTCAGTAAAAGAGTGAACTGAAGTCTCTCCAAGCACCCCGCTCCGGGTGAGAAAGGTAGAATACAAAATAAGCAAATAGGTCACTAAGACCAATATAAGGGCTGCCTTTAACGCATTTTCATTCTTTTTATAAGCAATCATAGTATGAATGGCTGAAATCAAAGTGAGCCAAGGAATATAGATGGCATTCTCAACAGGATCCCAGTTCCAATAGCCTCCAAAATTCAAGGTTTCATAAGCCCAATAGGCACCCATTAAAATGCCTATGCCCAAAATCATTGCTGCAAATTGTGCCCAAGGCAGCGCCGGTCTAATCCATTCCTTATATTTACCTATCCACAAGCCCGCAATCGCATAAGCAAAAGGAACTACAGTACTCGCAAATCCTAAGAATAACGTCGGGGGATGGATGACCATCCAATAATTTTGAAGCAAAGGATTCAAGCCATTGCCGTCTTTAGGAATAAATTCGGGATTCACTACAAAAATAGCATCCTGAACGACATCTCGAAGTAATAAAAAGGGAGAACTGCCAATCTTCAATTCAAAAATAACAGCACCTAAAATCAAGGTTGTCAAACAAAACTGGGTAAAGGTCATGACGGCCATAACCGAAGGTTTCCAAAATTTATTGGTTTTGATCAATACTAAGCCCAACATCGCATTCCAAAACATCCAAAGAAGAAAGGATCCTTCTTGCCCATTCCAAAAACTAGAAATCTGATAGTAAATGGGTAAGTATTTGGATGAATAATTCCATGCATAATGGTATTCAAAATAATGCTTGTTGATAATTAAAAAAAGCACCGTCAAGACGCCGATCAAACTCAATACGTGAACATAATAGCTCCAATCCGCATAACGCTCCCATGTACGGTCATTACTTTGTGTTGTTTTGAAATAAGCGACACAAGAAACGAGTGCGGTGACCAATGAAAGAATGATCATTAAATGGCCTAGGTTACCTATCAAATAATGAACCATCAGCTAAATTTTAATTTCTTCTTCCTGATATTTGGAAGGACATTTTAAAAGGATTTTGTCGGCGACAAATATATCTTTTCGATAGGAGCCCACGACCACTACTTGTTCAGATCGATCAAAATCTTGTGGAATGGGATTGGGGTGAAATACTTTTTGCTCTGACTCATTCTCGTCTAACATCACAAAAGTGAAAGAGAGTTGGTCATCCATAGGTACAATACCTGTTACTTGATCTGTCTCACTTTTTTTGAGCTTTCCTACCACATGAATTTTGGACCTATCTCCATCAGATTCACGGCGCTTCGCCTCCTCAAAAGTGACATAACTACTGGCGTCTCCAGCAGTAGTGAGGATAATTCCTATGGCCATGGCAATGACCACAATGCCTATGATGTGTGACTTTTTCATTTTTCCTCTCCCATTTGCTTTTCCAATTGACTTAGTCTTCTATCGAACCGAAATAAGGTGAAAAAAATTCCCCCTAATAAAAGAAGTACTACCATGATCACCACATAAATTTTTCCTTCTCCTCTAAAATCATCTGCCATCTCAATCTGAGATTGAGATCGGGCAATCAACTGAAGGCTTACAAAGAAGAGCAAAAACAATAATTTCATTATTTTATTCATAATCTAAATGTTTTTGAAGACGCGCCGCTCTTATTTTTAGGGTCGCCATCCAAAACCCTAAAAAAGTCCATCCCAGGACGGCTGGATAAAATACCATTCTCAAATCACTATCCAAATCATATTGTCCAAAGGCAGGATTTCCACCATTGCCCGGATGCAAACTGTCCGTCATTCTAGGGAGTACAAACAATAAGGGAATTAAAACAGCAAAGGCAAAAATATTGTAAACCGCACCCAATCTGGCCTTCTGATGATCATCTTGTAAAGATCCCCTTAAAATAATAAGTGCAAAATATATCAGCAAGGCAACCGCAGATGCGTTTTGTTTAGGATCATTGCTCCAGGGCTCTCCCCAAGTAAAATTAGCCCAAATCATACCTGAAACGATGCCTAAGACACCAAACATGACCCCAATATTGACCAACTGCTCGGCATACAAGTCGTACATTAAATTTTTGGTGGATAAATATTTGATGGCATAAAATACAGAAACAGTAAACATAATGATCATGCCAAACCACATAGGTACGTGAAAATGTAAAATTCTGATGGTTTCATTGAGAATCGGTAATCTAGGTGCGGGCATTAAGAACCCTCCAATCACCGTATAAATTAGCAAAATTACAGTCAATAGTTTCCACCAATACGCTTTCATTAAGTATTTCATATCAATTTTTCCAACTGTAAGGGAATAAAATAAATGACAATGCAATGATAATCACATTAAAACAGACCAATACCAATAGGTTTCCAGAAATATCGGCTAAAGAGGCTCCAAAAACAATTTTACGAGAATTGGTTACCGCAAGTAATAAAACAGGAATAATTACTGGAAAAGCCAGTATGGTCATGAGATGAGATCCATTGTCAGATTTCGCCGCAATGGAAGCGATCAGCGTGAAGCATACCGACAAGCCGCTCGCTCCTGCCAACAGATTAACTAAAAATAGGGACGGATTTTCAACAGGAAATCCCAAAAAAAGATTAAATATCCCAGTCAATAATACGACCAACAAAATCTCATAAAAACCGTAATAAATAAGTTTCGCAGTTAAAATATGGACAGGCTTCGCTAAGTAATAATAATAATGAGAACGATGGGCCTCCTGGCCAAAACTTTTGCCAAGGCCTGTGATACTTGAAAATAACAAAATCAACCAAAACAGCGCATTCCAAATGGCGGGAGTAATCACGTTATTAAAGGCCAAATAAGCAATATAAATGGTCGCAAAAACATATAATGCGGTTCCCGCAACGACGTATTTTTGTCTAAAATCAACCAATAAATCTTTCTTTATCAAGGCGATGATCTGATCCATGAAACAAAAATAAGGTTGAAAGCTGAGGGTTTTACGCATTTCCTCTTAATAATCCTTCCTCCAAAAAAAATACCTTCATTAAACCCCCTTATGTTCTTCGGCTGATCAGTGGGTAAAAGAATTGAAAAAAACTATTAAGCTTTGACAAACACACTTATTAACTATGGCTATATTTGCCAAAATATATTCAATATTGATATATCCTTTGATGAAAAAAATTCTCATTACCGGAGGTGCAGGATTTATTGGCTCTCATGTAGTCCGACGATTTGTACAACAATATCCCCACTACGAAGTTTTTAATCTTGATAAGTTGACCTATGCCGGTAATCTGCAAAATCTTGTTGATGTTGAGCAGGCACTCAATTATCATTTTATCTTGGGTGATATTTGTGATACTGCCTTAGTACAAAGTTTTTTCAACAAGCATGAACTCGACGGCGTAATCCATTTAGCAGCCGAGTCTCATGTCGATCGATCGATATCCCATCCCATAGATTTTATTCAAACCAATGTATTGGGAACGGTCAATTTACTGAATGCAGCCAAAGATGCTTGGGGAAAAGAGCCCTCTGATAAAAAGTTTTATCATGTTTCCACCGATGAGGTATATGGCTCTCTTGGGGAAAAAGGCTTGTTTACCGAAACCACCGCTTACGATCCCAAAAGCCCCTATTCAGCTTCCAAAGCCTCCTCTGATCATTTTGTACGGGCCTACCACAACACCTATGACCTCCCCATAGTCATCAGCAATTGCTCAAACAATTATGGCCCCAATCATTTCCCTGAGAAACTCATTCCCTTGGCCATCAACAATATTAAAAACAATAAACCCATACCTGTTTACGGCAAAGGAGAAAACATTCGAGACTGGCTCTATGTCATTGATCATGCCCGTGCCATTGACGTTATTTTCCACCAAGGAAAGGTTGGGGAAACCTATAATATTGGTGGATTCAATGAATGGAAAAATATAGATTTGGTCCATCTATTGTGTCGCCTCATGGACGAGGCCATGGAACGACCATCAGGCACCTCGGAGCAGCTCATTACTTTTGTAAATGATCGCTCGGGTCATGATTTAAGGTATGCCATTGACGCCTCAAAATTAGCCAATGACCTGGGCTGGCAACCCTCCTTACAATTTGAAGAAGGTCTCAAAAAAACGGTAAAATGGTATCTTGAAAATGAACATTGGTTAAGCCATGTGACTTCGGGTGCTTACCAAGCCTATTATCAAACGTATTATAACTAAAAGATATGAAAGGCATCATTTTGGCTGGTGGCTCGGGAACTCGATTGCACCCATTGACCCTTGCGATAAGCAAACAAATGCTTCCCGTATACGATAAACCCATGATTTATTATCCCCTGTCGGTTTTGATGCTGGCAGGCATCCGGGAAATCCTGATCATCTCTACTCCAAGAGACCTCCCAGGGTTCCAGCAATTGTTCGGCAACGGAGCGAATTTAGGCTGTCATTTTGAATATGCGGTTCAACCCGAGCCCGAAGGTTTGGCTCAAGCTTTTATCATCGGAGCGGAATTCATAGGGAAGGAAAAAGTTGCATTGGTCTTGGGTGATAATATTTTTTATGCCTCAGGATTGTCTCAAAAATTACAAATTTGCACCAATCCACATGGTGGGATCATCTTTGCTTATCAAGTAAATGATCCTGAAAGATACGGTGTCGTGGCATTTGACGATGAAAAAAAGGCCATGTCCATCGAAGAAAAACCTACGCATCCCAAATCAAAATATGCAGTACCCGGTTTGTATTTTTACGATCAAGACGTGGTAGACATTGCAAAAAATATCCAACCCAGCACCCGAGGTGAACTGGAAATTACTGCCATAAATAACGAATATTTAAAGCAGGGAAAATTAACAGTAGAAGTATTGGATCGAGGGACCGCCTGGTTAGATACAGGAACCATTGAATCCCTGTTGGAGGCAAGTGATTTTGTCATGGCCATTGAATCTCGACAAGGACTTAAAATTGGTTGTATTGAAGAAGTTGCCTATAAAATGGGCTTCATCGATGCGGATCAACTCCAAAAGGCCGCGGTCCCCTTGCAAAAAAGTGGTTATGGTAATTATTTAATGAAATTAGTCGATGGAAATTAAACCTACGCCGCTCAAAGATTGCTTTGTGATTCATCATGATTTGCATGGTGATGATCGTGGTTATTTCATGGAAGCCTTCAATCGTACCCGATTTAAAAAATTTGGACTCGATTTTTCTGTGGAACAAATCAATATTGCGCAGTCAAAAAAAAATGTATTCAGGGGTCTTCATTTTCAGCTGAATCCCTTTGCGCAGACGAAAATTGTTTTGGCACTGAGCGGAGCGGTCATTGACCTCGTCGTTGATTTAAGAAAAACATCTGAAACTTATCTTAAACACTATAAAATAAAATTAGATAGCCCAGATAAAGCCTTGTGGGTTCCTAAAGGCTTTGCTCATGGCTATTTTACCTTGGAAGACCATACCGTTTTTCAATATGCAGTAGATCGGCCCTATCACGCGGCCTCAGAACGTAGTTTGAGTATCTATGATTCAAAACTTAACATCACGGAAGATTTTGCAGGCGCCTTGTTCTCTACTAAAGATTTGGCCAGTCAAAGTTTTAATGAAATTGAAAATGAACTATGAAAAAAATATTAGTCACTGGAGGTGCTGGGTTTTTAGGCTCTCATTTATGCGATCGATTCATCAAAGAAAATTATCATGTCATCGCCATGGACAATTTAAGTACGGGGTCCATAGAAAACATCGAACATTTATTCAAAAAATCTAATTTCGAATTTCATGAGCACGATGTCACCAAGTTTATTCACGTATCCGGACCTTTGGATTATATTTTACATTTTGCCTCTCCTGCAAGCCCTATCGATTATTTGAAAATGCCCATTCAAACGATGAAGGTAGGATCCTTAGGTACCTTAAACTGCCTCGGTTTGGCTAAAGAAAAAAAAGCTAGAATATTGATTGCCTCTACCTCGGAAGTTTACGGAGACCCCTTGGTGCACCCTCAAACGGAAGACTATTGGGGCAATGTCAATCCCATTGGCCCCAGAGGTGTTTATGATGAAGCCAAGCGATTTCAAGAGGCATTGACCATGGCTTATCATACCTACCATCAATTGGAAACGAGAATTGTACGTATTTTTAATACCTTCGGCCCTCGCATGAGGTTAAATGACGGCCGAGTATTGCCTGCCTTTATAGGTCAAGCGCTACAAGGCAAATCGCTCACAGCTTTTGGAGATGGGAGCCAAACGCGATCATTCACCTATGTTGACGATCTGATCGAGGGTATTTTTTGCTTGCTCCACAGTGATTATGCACATCCTGTAAATATTGGAAATCCTCAGGAAGTGACCATCAATGAATTTGCTCAAGAAATCTTACAACTTACCCAAAGTTCATCTACCATTACCTATCAAGCCTTACCAAAAGACGATCCCAAACAGCGCAAACCAGACATATCATTGGCAAAGAAACTCCTAGGTTGGCAGCCCCAATTTACAAGGTTTAAAGGCCTCAAAATAACAGTTGACTACTTTAAGCCAATATTGAAACCAGAAAAATAATAAGAGGAGCAGGATAAAAATTAATGATCTTTTACCTAATCTTGTGGTAAGAATTAACTCATGGATCAAAACAAACTAAGACATATTTCAAAGGCAATCACCTGGCGCATCATTGCCTCTACCACGACTTTCTTATTGGCCTTGGCCTTTTTTGGAGACGATGCTCAGGCCATTAGAAAAGCTACCGGTGTTGCCATAGCTGAAACCTTCCTTAAAATGGTGCTTTATTATTTTCATGAACGCGTTTGGTTCAGTGTCAAATTTGGTCGAAAAAAATGAGTGAAAACATCATCCGGCATACCCATCCGATCAGCAAGTCCGATCGATTGAAAAATAACGGCCACCAAGCTAAGGTTATTTGGTTGGTTGGCCTTTCAGGATCGGGTAAATCGACCCTCGCTGGAAATATAGAAACCGTTTTGCATCAAAAAGGTTATAAAACCTATCTCTTGGATGGCGACAATGTCCGTTTAGGCCTTAATAATGACTTAGGGTTTTCCAGTAAGGATCGGACAGAGAATATTCGTCGAATTTCAGAAGTAGCTCGGTTGTTCAACGATGCCGGCATCATTGTCTTGTCCGCTTTTATTTCTCCGCTTGAATCTGATCGGAACCAAGCCCGGGAACTAATAGGAGTAGAAAATTTTATAGAAATTTTTGTTCATTGCCCCTTGCACATATGTGAAAAAAGGGATGTTAAGGGGCTTTATGCCAAAGCCCGTAAAGGATTACTTCCTAATTTTACGGGAATTGATGCCCCTTTTGAGAATCCAAGGCAACCTGACTTGACCATCAGCACCGAAGCGGAAGCTCCAGCGGCATCCTTAAAAAAATTACTTGATTTTATTGAACCCAAACTAAAGCTTGAATGAGTAATTATAATCTTACACATTTAGATGAATTAGAAAGTGAATCTATTTTTATTCTTCGAGAAGTTTTTGCCCAATTTGAAAACCCTTGCATCCTATTCTCAGGAGGTAAAGATTCCATCGTAGTAACACACCTTGCTAAAAAAGCCTTTTATCCTGCTAAAATCCCCTTTCCTCTCGTTCACATTGATACGGGACATAATTTTCCTGAAACTATGGTATTCAGAGATCAAATAGTAGCTGATTTAGAAGTCCGACTCATCGTAGGATTGGTTCAAGAATCCATTAATTCTGGAAGATCAAAGGAGGAACGAGGTAAAACTGCGTCCAGAAATGCCCTGCAAACCAATACCCTTCTCGATACCATCGACTTACATCAGTTTGATGCTTGTGTCGGTGGCGCACGACGGGACGAAGAAAAAGCCCGGGCTAAAGAAAGGTTTTTTTCACATCGAGATGAATTTGGACAATGGGATCCTAAAAATCAACGCCCAGAATTATGGAATATGTTCAATGGCAAACATGATCAAGGAGAGCATTTTCGTGTGTTCCCCTTAAGCAATTGGACAGAAATGGATATTTGGCAATACATTTTAGCTGAAAACATTCAGATTCCGTCCCTATATTTTGCGCATCTACGCAAAGTCATCCGTCGCAATGACACTTGGCTGCCCATATCAGAGCACATCCATTTGAATGAAACAGAAACACCAATACAAAAAAAGATTCGTTTTCGTACTTTGGGCGACATTACCATCACGGGAGGAGATGAATCAGATGCCGACACATTAGAGAAAATCGTAGATGAAGTAGCCGCAGCGCGGCAAACTGAACGCGGCAATCGAGCAGACGATAAGCGATCTGAAACATCTATGGAAGATCGAAAAAAACAAGGTTATTTTTAAAAATCCACCAATATGAATACCTATTTAGAGATGGAATTATTGCGGTTCACCACAGCCGGTAGTGTAGATGATGGTAAAAGCACCTTGATCGGTAGACTTCTTTTTGATACCAAATCAATCTTTGAAGATCAGCTAAATCAGGTCGAGAGATCCAGCCACCGCAAGGGATTGGCGCAGGCAGATTTATCTCTGCTTACCGATGGACTCAAAGACGAACGAGAACAGGGCATTACCATTGATGTAGCCTATCGTTATTTCGCCACACCCAAAAGAAAATTCATCATTGCAGATACTCCCGGTCACATTCAATACACGAGGAATATGATCACTGGCGCATCCACTGCCAATTGCGCTTTGGTGCTTATAGATGCCCGCCATGGCGTTGTGGAACAAACTTGTAGGCATGCGATCATCGCTTCTTTACTTCAAATTCCGCATCTAATTGTTTGTATAAATAAAATGGATTTGGTTGGCTACCAAGAAACCATTTTTCAAAAAATTAAAATAAATTTTGAGCATTTTTCTTCCAAATTGGATATCACAGACATCCGCTTTATCCCCATCAGTGCCCTAAATGGAGACAACGTAGTCAATCGCAGTGAAGAAATGTCTTGGTATGAGGGATCTACCCTTCTCTACACCTTAGAAAATTTACATATCGGTAGTGATTACAATCACATTGATTGTCGATTTCCTGTGCAGACGGTCATTCGACCCAAAACGGCACCCTACCACGACTTCAGAGGTTATGCAGGAAGAATTGCAGGAGGTGTCTTCAAGCCGGGAGATGAAATTACGGTATTACCTTCAGGGTTCACATCAAAAATCAAATCTATTGAGACCTTCAACGGTCCGCTATCTGAAGCCTTTGCTCCCATGTCGGTTACCATACATCTCACGGATGATGTAGGTGTAAGCCGGGGCGATATGTTGGTCAGGTCTCACAATCAACCTGATCTGAATCAAGACATTGAAATCATGATGTGTTGGCTCGATAATAAAGCGCCCCATCCTAAATCAACATACATCATTAAACATACCACTTCAGAGGCCAAAGCCATCATTAAAAAAATCCGATACAAATTAGATGTGAATACGCTCCATCGTAATGTTGAAAATCTCAATATCGGCATGAATGACGTGGCGCGGGTACAACTGCGTACTACCAAGCCTTTGTTAACAGATGCTTATCGGAAAAATAGAACGACGGGCAGTATTATCTTAATCGATGAGTCCACCCATGAAACCGTGGCTGCAGGCATGATCATTTAAATCTATTCTCTATTATGAACCTAAATTCATTACTCGAGCAAGCCAAAATTGCGGCGAGCATAGCCAGTGAGGAAATACTAAAAGTCTATCATTCTGGAGATTTTGAAATAGAAGCCAAAGACGATCAATCCCCACTGACCCGCGCGGATCAAGCGGCCCATCGAGTCATTACAGCGCTACTCGAAAAAACCGATATTCCGATTTTAAGTGAGGAAGGCGCCCAAATTCCCTTTTCACAAAGAAAAAATTGGGAAACATTCTGGATGATCGATCCCTTAGATGGTACAAAAGAATTTATCAAAAGGAATGGAGAGTTCACTGTGAACATTGCCCTGATCCACCATGATCAACCCATAATCGGTGTCGTACAAACACCCGTCACTGCTGATCTATATTCTGCTGTCAAAGCATCCGGCGCTCAAAAAAATGGACAAATGATTCAGTCCGCCACCTTTGATCTTAATCAATCCGGACTTAAGGTGGTGGCCTCTCGCTCTCACCTCAACTCCGAGACTCAAGTATTTTTAGATAGCTTGATCAAACCCGAAATTCTATCTAAAGGCAGTTCCTTGAAGCTCCTCATGGTCGCAGAAGGCGCAGCCCATTTATATCCCCGGTTCGCACCTACGATGGAATGGGATACCGCGGCAGCTCAAATAATCGTGGAAGAAGCAGGAGGCAAGGTGGTTATCCAAAACTCACGAAGACCCGTAAATTACAATAAAAAAAATTTATTGAATCCCTATTTTTTAGTTCAGGGAAAAGAAAAAACTTCTCATAGGTAACCCATTTTCTCATTCGCTCACCTCTAACATTCCCCCATGGAAATGAATAGATGAGTGCTATTTTGATTATTAATTAATTAAATTTGCTTACTGTCAATAAAAGCATATCTAATGCACAAATATTTCAAGATTTTTGTAATGTCCTTTTTTACTTTGTTCATCGGGGCCTGTTGTGTAGCAACGGTCACGGCCCAAAGTATGGGGAAGGCCCAATCAATGAAAGTTGACAATCTTTCTGATGAGCAGGTACTCATGATGATGCAACGCGCAAAAAGCATGGGTTATTCCGATCAAAATATTGTCCAATATGCGAAATCAGAAGGATTATCTTCGCTAGAAATCACTAAACTATCAGGAAGAATCAACAAAATACGTAATGAAGAAAATAAACGAAAAAGAACATTTTTGAATAGGCAAGAGGAAAAGAAAAAAGAACTTCAAGCCGATGAAACAAAGCAATCGGCGGTACAAAAAAATCAAAAAATTGAGTTAGATGCATTTCCCTCTACCCAAAATTTTGGGTATCACGTTTTTAATAAAAAAAATAGGGCATTAAGTTTCGAAACAACTCTCAATTTTCCACCTCCTATAGGCTATGTATTAGGTGCTGGAGATCAAATAGTTATTGATGTTTTTGGGGCCTCAGAGTGGAATTATACCGAATCTATTGAAACTAACGGGCAAATTTTCCTAAGGAATGTGGGACCCATTTATTTGAATGGACTCACCTTAAAAGAAGCACAAGAAAAAATAAAAGCCCGATTGGCTGATGTTTACAAAGAACTTTTAGGTACTAACCCAAGTACCTTTCTGCAAGTTTCCATAGGAAAAATTCGCAATATAAGCATCAATATTGTAGGGGAGGTCAATGTTCCAGGAACGTACACCATCAATGCATTATCTACCGTCTTTAATGCACTTTATGCTGCTGGTGGGCCAACTTTTATGGGTACCCTCAGGGACATCAAGGTGTACCGACAAAGCAAGCAGATTGCTACGGTTGATATTTATGATTTTTTGATAAACGGCAATACAAACGGCAATGTACACCTACAACACAATGATGTGATCATTATCGGACCTTATGCCAATAGAATCGAATTGCAAGGTGCGGTAAAACGTCCAGGCTTCTATGAAACCTTAGAAGACGAAACTTTTGAGAATTTACTAACCTATGCCAGTGGTTTCACCTCTAGCGCCTATGAAAAAAGAATCAGTGTCATTCGTAATAACGACGCTTCAAAGCAAGTTTTGGACATCTACAAGGAACAATTCAACGAATTCAACCCACAAGATGGCGATGTCTTCAGCATAGGAGAAATTCAAAATAGATTCGAAAATCGCGTAATTATTAAAGGTGCAGTCTTCAGACCTGGGCCTTATGCCCTGACGGATGATTTAAACTTAAAAATATTAATAGGTCTGGCAGATGGTTTAACAGGCGATGCCTTTACAGGACGGGCCTTATTAACGAGAATGCATCCAGATTATAGCGTTGAAACACTCACCTTAAACCTTGAAAAAATCCTAAGTGGTGAAATAGGGGATATAAAAATGCAGAAAGAAGACGTCCTTCAGATTAATTCTATTTATGATTTTGAAGAAGAACAATTTGTACGCATTACAGGCGAAGTAAATAATCCTGGCGTTTATCGCTTCTCTAATAATCTTTCAATAGATGATTTAATCTTTCAAGCCAAAGGTTTTAAAAAAGCAGCCATCGGTGGCACTGCATTTATTTCAAGAAGGCCCCTCGAGCAATCTGCCTATTTCCAAATCGAAACAGAACAACTGGTCATAAATGAAAATCTTGAAATATCAGATAATGAGTATCTCTTAAGGCCCTTTGATCACATCACCATCAGAAAAAATCCTAATTATTTTGAAGAGAAATCTATTCAAATTCTGGGACAAGTGCATTTACCCGGAACTTATCCTATTGAATCGGCTGATGAAAGAATTTCTGATATCATCAGCAAGGCGCATGGCCTCAATGAATTTGCCTATCCTGAAGGAGCTAGTTTGATTCGAAAATCCGAATTTAACCGCAGCAGTAATGATCAACAAGAAAAAAAATCTAATCTCCTGAATTTTTTAGACCGCATGGATAGTCCTCATTCAAGCGAATCAGATTTAATAGTAATCGATAAAATCAATGAGGAATTGAGTTATGATCAAAAAAAATACAGCCCTAAAAATGAGAGTTTATCAGCAATTGCTCAAAAAAATAGAATAAATGAAATATCAAATAACTCCTCCGGTACGGATATCAATCTAATAGAGGCTGAATCCATCGCCTTGGATTTGAACAAGATTTTATCAAAACCAGGAACCATTGATGATTTAGTTTTGGAGGATGGTGATATTATCAATATCCCTAAAAAGTTGAATACGGTCAGGGTCATTGGTAAAGTTTTATATCCCAATACCATAGGATTTGAATCTTCCAAGGGACTCAAATATTATATCAATGAAGCGGGTGGCTTCAATAATAGGGCTAAGAAAATGCATACTTACGTAGTTTATGTCAATGGCAATGCTGCAAGAACCAATAGCTTTCTGGGTATAAAATCCTATCCGAAAATGGCACCAGGTGCTAAAATTATTGTGCCTGAAAGGCCCATTAAAATAGGGGTTAATATAGGAGATATTATTGCCATTTCGACTTCCTTAATCACCTCTCTGACCTTAATAGGTGTCACCTTATTAAACAATCCTTAATTGAATGACCCTAAATACATAGACGAAGAACGCATCTCCTTTCGTGATTTCATTGAAAAGGTTCAGGGTTTAATTCACTATCTCCTTCTTCATTGGAAAAAGATGGTATTAGGCACTTTGATCATAGCTGGTTTAAGAATCTCCTACGAAGTTTTTAGAGACACTATCCACACTGCTGAAACAACGTTTATCATTGAGGTGGGAGAAGGTAATATGTCTCAATTGGGATCCTTGGCTTCCGTAGTAGGTATTAATTTAAACAGCATTTCTGATGACAGTCAATTATTTGATACCGATCATATTGTAGAGCTCTATAAGTCCTATAAAATGTTAAAATTGGCCTTTTTATCACGCCTTGATGATGAAAATAGCGAGCGTTTGATCACCCGATATGCCAAGGGAAAAAAATTACTCAAGCGATGGCATCGTGATGCAGAACTAGAAAATTTCAGTTTTGAAATCCCCGTAGCTGATATGGGCGTGAAACATGACAGTCTCTTGATGGAAGTCATCGATGATTTCAAAAAGGAACAATTGATCATTGCCAAGCCCTATAGAAAACTTATGATTTTAAGTGTAAAAGTGGAGGATAATGACGCTCTTTTTACTGAAAAATTCAATACTGTTTTAGTGGAAATTGTAAATAACTTTTATGAAAGAACCAGTACAAAGAAAACAGGTGAAAATCTAAGAATATTGAAAATTCAAGCCGATAGTACGCGTATTGTTCTAGACCGTTCACTCAATCAATTGGCAAAAATATCCGAACTTCAACCCAACCCCAATCCCCTGTATTACACCAATCAAGTTCCTTTCCAAAAGCTGCAAATTGACATCGAAGCAGCTGCCGCAGTATATGAAGAAATAGTTAAAAATTTAGAAATGGCCAAAATCACACACAGAAACAAAAAGCCCCTAATCCAAATCATAGATGAACCCATCAAGCCTCTTTCCATTGATAAAGACAAACCGCTGAAATTGATCGCCATAAGTGGCTTAATTGGAGGACTTTTTAATTTACTTTTTTTTATCTTTAAATACGTTTGGAAAAAATTGATGCTAACTTCTCGTTAATCCTCACATGGTTGCCATTATTTTAGTTAATTGGAAAAATTATGACGACACGAAAGATTGCCTACATTCCTTATACCAATCAATTCACGCCTCCTTTAGCATCATTGTCGTAGATAATGAAAGTCAAGAAACCCCCATTGCAAAATTAAAAGAAAGCTTCCCGCAGATCACCGTATTACCTCAAAAAACAAATCTGGGCTTCACAGGAGCCAACAACATTGGAATTAAGCATGGATTGACTTTAGGAGCAGAGTATATCATGTTGTTAAATAATGACACTACGGTTCCCAAAAATTTTATAGATCCCCTTTTGATTACCCTCCATTCCAGCCCTGAAATTGCCGCGGTACAGCCAAAAATAATGTTCCATGAATATCCTTATAAGATATGGAATGCAGGAGGTATTTATTATCCATTGAATGCGTCCACAAGAACCATTGGATACAATAAATTTGACTCTGAAAAATATAATAAATCTAAGTATGTCGATTGGATCACCGGGTGTTGCATACTTATAAAAGCAAAAATCATACCTGAAGTAGGCCTCTTGAATGACCAATTTTTTGCTTATTACGAAGATGTAGATTGGTCTTTAAGAATCCGGAAATTAGGCTATCATCTGGCTTATGATCCAAGTATTCCTATATACCATAAAGTAAGTGCCAGTAGTAAAAATAAAGATAAAACCGCGGAGGGCTTCTTGTCTCCATTTGTCCATTTCTTAAACATGAGAAATCAAATTTTTCTAGCCCGATTACATACTAAAGGCTTTCATGCCATAAATACCCATACTTTTCTTTTATTAAAAATACTCAGTTTTAGTGTATATTTCCTAGTAAGAGGAAGAAAAGAAAAATTGAGAATATCTTGGAAAGGTTTTTTAGAGGGATATTTAACTCAATTATGACACTTATTTATGCTGATCTACTACCTTGATATGATACCTCTTTGCCCAAACATTCAAAGAATGGTCATGAGCGCCTAAGAAACTATGTCAATCTTCATTTTCATATTGATTACCCTCACCCTCCTTTTAGGTACAGGATACCTTATCTTTCTTTTGATAAAAACAGGAAAAGAATGGTACTTTCTTCTCTTCTTTATTCTGTATTTACCCATGTACATCACGCTGCAAAGCTTCGTTTTTCAACAAACCAAAAGCCCTATAGGGGTATTTATCGTTCAATATCTCAAAGAATTTGTGATATTTATTGCTCTCGCAGTCTTCGTCTTTTATCAATCGGATCTCAATAGGAAAAAATTCTCATTTAACAAAATAGACCTCGTATTTGGCGCTTTTATTTTTTTGGCCTTTATTTTTCTGGTATTGCCGATAGGAGAAGGTACCTTTTTGGCCAAGGCCGCCTATTTCAAGAATATTCTACTCATGGGTCTCGTTTATTTTTTAGGGAGAAACATGACCTTGAATAACCACCAAACACAACTAACCCTTAAGCTCATTCTGGGCATCGCTTTTGGTGCTTTTTGCATCAATTTAGCAGAATTCGCTAGTGGAGTTCATTTGCATACACTTGTCAATTATGGTAACTTTCAAAATGCCATAAACGACGTTGAGCCTACTGGAAATTATGGACTATCATGGACCTTTGAAACCCAATCTGGCGTAAAAAGATTTGGCGCATTTTTTGCTAATCCTTTAGAGCTTGCCAGCGCCTCCCTTCTCGCTTTTCCCATAGCGTTCATTTTTTTTATTAAAACCCCACATAGAACAAATCAAATACTTTACGCAGGCCTCATGACGGCTATCGTTGGATCACTCTTTTTCGCTTACTCACGGGCCTCTCTGGCCGCTTTTATTGTAGAATTAATCTTTATTGCTTTTATATTCAAATACTACCGATTGCTTAGGTCGGGTGTCTTTTTCATGTTTTCTTCCGTTATTTATATAATGTATTTTGCCTCAGAGGATTTATATTTTTTTGTTTTGGATACGTTGACTTTTGAAAATGCTTCGAGTTTAGGTCACCTTATTGAATGGTTTGAGGGCCTCGAAAGTATAATTGAATTTCCAGAGGGAATCGGTCTGGCCATGAGTGGTAATGGGAATGGCGTCGACAATGAAAATAGGGTAGGAGGAGAAAATCAATTTCTCATTTTTGGGGTTCAAATGGGTGTTTTAGGAGTCCTACTTTACATCAGTCTCTTGTATCTTGCAATAAAAACTAGTATTCAAGCCTATCGAAAAGCATGCACCCCCAATGACCAAATCATTTCATTTGTAGCTGGTACCACAAAATTCGCCTTGCTCCTGCCTTTATTCACAGCAAATGTAGAACTCTATCTGTTCGTATCCTTAATCAGCTGGTGGATGGTGGGTCAAAGTGTGAAAATTAAAAATAGCCAGATCATTTCACCTAATGCTTTACCTTATGGCTAAAGAAAAAGTCATCCTCGATATTCAATATTTATTGATGGCCAATACAGGTATCAGGACGTATATCCAAGAGCTCTTAGCTGCTACACGTCAATCCAATAAATATGAGTATTTGATTTATCCCAGCTTAAATTGTATTTCAAAAAATGATTTTTTTAAACAGCATAGCAAATGGAGACACCTATTATTCCATCTGTATACGCTGATATGGAAGCAAATTATTATACCTATTTTAGTTTTTAAACACCAACCTAAAACTGTTATTTTTCCTGATTTTCATGCCCCTCTTTGGAAACTTTCTTGCTCCAAAATCATCGTTTTTCACGATGCCTTTTTTTGGGAAACGCCACAAAATTACAATAAATGGTGGTTAAAGTACTTTAAATGGAATGTCTTACATGGTCTCCATGGCGACAGTAGAATAGTCACTGCTTCTCGAACCACAGAAAAAAAAATCACCTCCTTATTGAAGCCTAGATTGATTCAAACCATTTATCAAAGTGCCCCTCAACTTAATGTAGCAGCCGTTGCAGAACCTTATGAAAAATTAGTCCATCAATCCTACTTTTTACACGTAGGTGTACTTGAAAAGCGTAAAAATCTGGCTGTTTTGATTAAAGGGTTTGCTCTTTTTTTGAAAGAATTCCCTGACTACAAACTGGTCTTAGTAGGTCAAAAAGGACCCGCAAAGGATTTGGATGATTATCAAACGCTTAAAATTTTGGTTCGTCAACTGAATCTAAACGAGCATGTTCTCTTTACGGGATACGCTTCAGCGAATCAGCTCAAATGGTTTTATGAAAATGCCTGGGCCTATGCCTTCCCCTCTGTTCATGAGGGTTTTGGTATTCCTATACTTGAAGCCTTTTCTTATGGCTTACCAGTCATCTTGTCGGAGAATGAAGCTACCAATGAGATCGCAGGTACTGGGGGTCTTTCTGCCCAGTCTTTAGACCCTCACGCTTGGTCCAAAGCAATGAAAAAACTGATAAACTCATCCAATCTTAGAAATGAGCTCATAAAGAATGGTAAATTGCGATTGAAAGAATTTTCCAAAAAGAATTTTCTTGAAGGAATTGAAAATTACATTGCTTAGGATTAATGATACTCGGTGATAAATATAAAGCTGGTTGGGGGACGCGGAATACCCTATCTTCTCTATTTACATTATTGATTTGGTTTATTAGGGGCCTATTTTTCCGTTTATTTTGGGGCTCAAGTAAGGGGCTTGTTTTGATAGGTCCATCGGTCAAAATTATTTCCGGATACAAATTATCTGTGGGTAAAAACTTCATTATAGAAAGAGGTGCTGAAATTAATTGTATCAGCTCTGAAGGCATGCAATTGGGTGAAAAAGTTACCATCGGAAGTTATGCTACCATTCGGCCTAGTAACCTATATGGTGGCGCCGTTGGAATGGGCCTAAAAATAGGTAATAACTCGAATATAGGGCCATACAGTTATATTGGATGTTCAGGATATATAGAAATTGGTAATAACGTGATGATGGCCCCCAGAGTGAGTTTATTCGCTGAAAATCATAATTTTGATTCAATCGATGTCCCCATGAAAGATCAGGGCGTAGCCATAGCTCCTATAATTATCGAAGACGACTGCTGGATTGCCGCAAACTGCATCATCCTTTCCGGGGTACGCATAGGAAAAGGATCTGTAATCGCCGCAGGCAGTGTGGTAACTAAAGACGTTGCACCCTACTCGGTCATGGGAAGTAATCCCGCAAAAAAATTAAAAACACGAACGTAATTGCGCATCCTTTTTTTACATAGCTCCTCTGACATGTACGGTGCCAGTAAAATTTTGCTGATCACCCTGCAGATACTTAAAAAAAATGGCCATAAACCTCTCGTAGTGCTGTCTGAAGATGGATTATTAAGCCAAGCATTAAAAAAAGAATACATTGAGGTGCGCTTTATTAAACTAGGCATCATCAGAAGAAAATACTTTAATTTCAAAGGCCTAATCAATAGGTTTAGGACGCTTCGGATGGCAAAAAATCAATTGACTCAATTATGTGTTCAAGAAAATATTGATTTGATCTACTCCAATACGGCAGCTGTTATTGTAGGTGGATGGGTGGCCAGAAAATGCCGGCTCAAACATATATTTCACATACATGAAATCATACAATCTCCCCGTTGGTTTGTTTATTTAATTCATAAGATGATCGCAAGAAATACCGATCATGTCATAGCGGTATCTCGTGCGGTCAAAGACCACCTATCCATATTCATCCCACAACATAAAATTTCTGTCATTTATAATGGATTAGATTATTCATCTTTATCCTCGGATCAAAATTTATCTAAAGAATTATCTCTCCATCCAAACCATCTAATCATTGGAATGATTGCCAGGGTGCATCCATGGAAAGGTCAAAGCTATTTTATAGACCTTGCCGAAGCGTTGCTGCAAAAAAAATCATCAATTACTTTTATCATGGTGGGCGATGCCTATCCTGGAAATGAATACCTTCATGATGAATTGAATGCTAAAATAGATACCCTTGGACTCAAAAGCCATTTTATCAATCTAGGTTATCGAGAAGATATCATGGCCATTCTTAATACAATAGATCTCTTTATACTTCCCTCCACGGCACCCGATCCTTTTCCTACCGTTATATTAGAAGCAATGTCTTGTCAGAAAACGGTCATTGCTACGGCACAAGGCGGCGCCTTAGAAATGATTGAACATCAAGTTTCAGGCATCCATATCCCTCTAGGCAATGCCCAAGAGGCTGCCAAAATAATTTTCCCCTACTTGTCTGATGAAAAAATACGTAGGACTATGGGACAAGTGGCTCAACAAAAAGTGAGTACCAACTTTTCACTGGCCTCCTTTGAGAAAAATATCTTGCAACTCCTGACCGCAATCTATGGAGACTAGACGTCCAAGTATCGCCCTCATTGGTACGCGAGGCTATCCCTACGTGTACAGTGGTTACGAAACTTTTGCCAAAGAACTCTCCGAACGCCTAGTTGAAAAAGGTATCAAGGTCACTATTTATTGTCATAGGAATCTTTTTGAACACCGGCCCAAGCAAATCAAAGGGATCCATCTGATCTACCTTCCGGCCATTGAAACTAAAGTACTCAGTCAATTGAGCCATTCCCTTTTTGCATTCTTGCATGCTTGCTGGCAACCTTATGATGTCGTAATTGCCGTCAACTCAGCCAACGGGCCCTTTGGTTTATTGACCAGGTTGTTTAGAAAAAAAACCATGATCAATGTGGATGGCCTAGAATGGATGAGACCCAAATGGCAAGGTTTGGGGTCGAAATATTTTTATTGGTCTTCTAAACAAGCCACCCGTTTTTTTGACATAATCATCAACGATTCCGTAGAGATGCAACGGGTATATAAAAAAGAATTTCAAACTCAATCCAGCGTCATTGCTTACGGAGCCGAACCGAGATACTCACAGAACTCCGAATTGATTAAGAAATGGGATCTACAACCCAATAGCTATTATTTGATTGTAGGTAGGCTTATTCCGGATAATAATTCCGATATTATTTTAGATGGGTTTTTGCAAAGTTCTTCAGAAAAGAAACTTGTGATCGTGGGTGACGTTCCTTTTCAAGATGCCTATGCAAAAAAAATAAAAGCTCAATCACAAACTTCGGATCAGGTCATCATGACCGGCTATGTAAAAGAGTCTGACACCCTAGCAGAACTCTATCACCATTGTTATGCCTACCTCCATGGACATGAATTCGGAGGCACGAACCCTACCATGCTAAAGGCCATGGCCTATGGCTGTGCCATTCTTGCCTTGAAAACTCCTTTCAATGATGAGATGTTATCAAGTGGTAACTTTGGTGATTTTTTTAATAAATCCATTGATTCCATTAGCGAAAAAATCAAGGCCTTTGATCTTCATCCAAAAAGAGTCACGGACTTAAAAAATCATGCAAGGTCAGGTATTTCGAAAAAATATACTTGGGATCATGTCTGCGATCAATATATAGATGCTATTTATGGATTGATGGACATCCGATAGGTTCTATACAATACGGTTACACCAAAAATAACCATCGCCAATTCTGCTAAAACTATACCGCAGAGTAATCCATTAATTTCAAAAAAAGGTATCAGAAGGGGGAGTAAACCTAAAACTGTGATCAGACCTATCAAGTGATAAGTGAAATACTTTTTTTTCATATCCAAGGCGATAATTAATAAGCTAATCGGAAGATTGCAAAAAAGTAAAAAAATAAAGACGGGTAAAATCCATAAAAAAGGTCCTATCTCCGTGAGGATAATTTCATCGGAAAGCATCTCAATAAGTGCCCCCCCAAAAAAGATGACGACAGCCATTCCTAATAATACCATGATCAACAGCTTTGAAAAAATCGAATATAAAAAATCTCTCAAAATACGATCTGATTCCTTCACAAAATTGCATAACATAGGAAAAATAGCCCGGTATACCAAGGTGTATGAATTAGCTATCAACATCATGATTCGGTCAATAATTACGTAAATTCCCATCAATGGTGCATTCAGAAAAAATCCTGCCATCAGCACACTGATATTTCTATAAAACGTAGTCACCCCTTCCGAGAGGAAAATTGGCACATTTTGATGGGCAAATTCATAAATTACTTTGAATGATTGTTTTTCAAAGCGGAATTTCGTTTTTATAAACAATACCACCCATCCAAAAAAGGCAGCGATACACCACCCCAACCCATTACAAACATTCACCCACAGCAAATCCTCACTCGATTCTATAAAAAAAAGTACGGCCCCAACGTAAAACACCTTACTCAGGAAATTCAACAAAGCCAACCATGTCATTTTTTGAATACCTTGAAAATACCAAACGGGCATCAAAGTGTTGCCAATGACAATAAAATAAGAAGTCAATATTAGATATTCATAAGGCTGCCATGGCGAAACTATTTTTATCAACAACCACAATCCAATAAACGTCAATAACAATAGAAACGTTTTAATGGCCAAGATTTTTTGGATCAACGTGCACACCAAACTGAGATTCCCTTTTGCCTGACTGATCAAGCGTGTCCCTGTCAAATTGAGGCCAAAATCAGTAATGGCAACTGCAAAATTCATGATGCCTTGCGCTAAAACAATCATCCCATAGCTTTCAAGTCCCACACGAGCCAAAAGCAGTGGAATGACTAAAACAGGCACCAAATAATTGGTGATTTGCAGGACACCCAAGGAACCCACGCTCTGGATAATCAATCTATTCCACTTCATTTTCTAGTTGATTGCGGATCCCTTTTGAAATGATAGAAGTCATGAATTGATTTTTGGTCTTAATAAGCTTCAATGAATATGATTGAAATTTTTCTTTTTCTAACGTTCATGTAAGCAAGAACTCAACAACTCTTGTCCCCTACTTTTAGGTAATGTTTAGTATCTCTGTCAAATATATGCCATTAGTGCTTTTTGTCCCCCATGAATGTCCTCTTATTGTAACCCCTTTCAAATAAAACCTATTCTTTCTTCCTTTAACTCAAAAAAATCTTCTAACAAATACATGGGACTGGATCGATCCCATCAGTAATATATTAGGTATCGCTTTCCGCACGATCTTAAGCTCCTTTCTCTTTCATTTGCCGTCTTTTGGTAGGTAGATGATAAATCACACTCAAATTAAAGTTCCAATTGATCCGGTCATTCCCTGGTCCGACATAAGGGTCTCCAGGTTCTAGCTCATGTACCCACTGATAATTGAGTGAGGTAATACGCGTAATTCTGCCCTGGATCATAAGGTCTTTGACCTGGGTATATCCTTGAATACCTATCATATAATCGACCCAGTATTTATTCCAATCCCGATTGTGTTCAAATGCTAAATAATAGAAATCACTGTTGTGACGCTCTCGCTCCAAAACGAGGCCTAGTTTATGATCTGTATTGAGCCAACTGAGATCAATAGTGGCTAGGTTACTCCCTGATCCAATACCTGCTCCAATCCACTGCCCCTTGTGCGTGTATCCATGCCTGATGTTTTGATCAACGTACCAACTGTTCAGTTCTGCTAGACTATAATCCGTGGGTTGGGCCAATTTGGTCAGTTCCATTCCTACTTCTAGGAAATTGTCCAGTCGGGGCAAATTAAATAGTTTAGTGAATCCCAAAACAAATCCAGCATCTTTTTCAGGGACCATTAAAAACTCTTTAAAGCCCTGAAACTTATTTTTCCCCCCTTCAAAATACACTTCAGCTTGGGTCTCCTTCCAAACCCAACGCAAAGATAAGGATGCGTATCTATCGGGTCGTATCCGATCATCTATTCCTTCATTTCGACTAAAGGCATCTGTCAGAGCAGCCAACATATCTCCCTCGTCTTGGGCATCCTCTAAATACTGCTGATTGACATAGGAAAAGCCAAAAAATAGCCCCTCAACCCATTTAGGTTGGTAGGAGATATGAATTCCAGATAAATACCGCTCTGCGTCTCTAAAGGGAACGTATAAATTGGTCTTACCTCCGTACTGCCGTAACGTATCGGGAGGGCTATAATCTGAATTATTTAAAATACCTCCAATGAATTGCCCTTCAAAAGTACCAATTTTAGTATCAATCGGCATCTGAGTCTCTAGCGAGAGATGCCAAAACCCCTCAGCGGCATTCGTCATCAGTAGGGCATTTTTTTTTCCGGGACCCCACCACAAATTTTGACTGGAAAAGCCTAAAGAAAACTTACGATAATTAAACTTTAAATAGGATTGCCCGGGCCTGAGTCCCCATTCATCTGTAGCTCCATGCTGCTCTGGATGATCTGCATAGGTCCACCAATTGTACCGCGTCCACCAAAGTCTTGGCCCCGAAAGCTCTGAAAATCCCTCATAATCTTTATTTTGAGCAAAAATCCAATCCGGTTTAACCTGTATTTCTATAAATTTCCATCGGGCATAAAGACCTATGGATTTTCGATATTGTAAGCCTTTCGCAGGATTAAAATTCCCATTATTACGTTCATAGGGATGATTTGAATTGAAATCTAAATCCACTCGTGGATTTAGAAAAATCAATTCGAACGACTTATGATTCAGTATTGAATTTCCAAACCAATGATTATTGATCAATGCGTGATCAAAATAGCTCAAGTTCAAGGGCCGCTTGAAAAAAGAATAATGAATGGCTGAATCTGATGTTAACTGAAGTCTCCGCAATTGTTCCTCCACGATGGGCGTACCTACATCAATGACTTGCCCCAAACATAGACTAACCCGAAGTAATATTAATATGGCTATATATAACAATCTTTTTTTCAAAATTGATAGGCCGTTTTAATACCTAAAAATGCATTCGATTGATTATTCCCATGGGTCAAGGATCCGTTTAATTCATTTAACAACTCCCATTGATAATTCAGGGAATAAATGTAGGTGAGCTGACCCTCGAAAATGAATCTTTTGTAAAAGCCTCCAGCTTCCAATCCCATAGATACATCTGTCCAATAACGTTTGCGCTCATCTAGATCTCCAAAAGCGACATACAGGAAATCATTGTTGTGTACCACACGCCTGAGTGAAAATCCATATTTTAATTGGGTCTCCTGGTTAATCAGCAAAAATTTAAAATCTTGCTGATTGCCACTGGGCCCTACCCCCGCACCTAGTACTTGGCCCTGATGGGTAAAGCCTTGATGTACTTGCCCGTGTACATACCAACTCCCCGCACCTCTGACCAATCGGTCAATGGTTTGCTCCATTTGAATCATTTCAAATTCCATAGAAATGAAATTATGTGGTTTTTTAGCTTCGACGATCTTTGTAATACCAAAAATATAAGCTCGAGAATGTTGGGGTATCAGGGCAAAATCTCTAATGCTCCCCGCCGCATCATTTCTGCCATACTCAAAATAGAGCTCTGCACGAGCAGCAGGCATCATGTATCGCGTCGTTATGGATATTTGTCCATCTGTCCCAACGTCGTCCTCCCCTCCTCTAAAAAGATCTCCAAAAACCGGAAAATATTCATTATAATCAATCGCTGTCTGACGGTACATTTGTGCGGCACGATTGATCCCTAAAAACAAGCCGCGTACCCATTTGGGCTGATAGGAGATACTGATGCCATTCATGTACCGCACGTCCTGATTGGCCGGTCCAAGAAAGGGTATACTAGTATAGCCTTGAGTGGGGTAATGTGAAGTATAAAGCGAATTATCCAACCGCCCACCTACGAGTTCCCATTCCAAATTACCAATAAAAATATTGACCGGTCGACTTGATTTAAAGGTTATGTGCTTAAATCCCGATGCATTGTTGGATAGGATCAGGGCGTTGTTTTTACTTGGTCCCCACCACATATTTTGATTGGACAAGGCCAAAGTAAATAATTTATAGGATACTGCTATTTGGGACTGTCCCCAATCCGTTTTATTAATATTTGAATATCCGTCAACTTCTCGATTCATTCCATAATAGAAGGTGGGATATAATTGAAGCGATAAGATGCCTAGCTTAGCATAAACTCCTGCTGAGAGGCTCGACTGAAATCCTGCTATCGGCAGCATGAGCCCATTATTGGTCTGATAAGGAATGTTGCTAGCATACTCTGTTTGATTCGATATGGGTAATAACTGCACATTGAATTGCTCATTCTCAGACTTTCTGAGCGCAGAACCAAAAGTAAAAGAAGGCTTATTTTGCTGCAGTGTTTCAATGTGATTGAGCGACCTGATATCAAATGACAAGAGAGAATCAACCGTCCCAAGCAGTTGCCCTCTTCGCAAACCTTCTTCGATCAAGGGAAAACCCACGGGCAACGATTGTGCGCCTAATGAGACCAACAGCGGTATCCAAACGATACTTATAAAAAAAATCAAAGTGATTTGTCTTCTCAAGTTGATAGCAATTTTACTTGAATGTTATTCAGCGACCAACTTTCATCACATTGAGCGTCAGATGCATTTGGCTGATTCAATTCGTCCCAAAATACGATTTCAACCTTCCCCTTACGATGTGGGAAAATGAGCTCGATCTCGTACGCCGAGGTTGTTCCATCAGACTTGCAAAAAGCGGGTAGATCAACGGCTGAGGCTCCAGTTCTAGGAAAAGTTAAAAAGGGGTACCGTTCGGGGTAGGACTGCATCAAACAATAAGTACTACTGCAGGATGAATTGGAGAAAGAGGTTTTAAATACATCTACTTCTGAAGAGTCAACCATGACTGCCCAATAATCCGTGCCATCAGGGGACTCCGCATTCCCATCCCAAGAGTCGTGGACATAAAGTAAGGCTTGAATTTGAACATAATCATGTGTCCCCAAGCCTTCAAGAGTCAGTTTAAACCCTCCATTGTTGTAAGTGCCCAATATGTTTTGTCCCAAATAAGAGGTGACAATACCTCCCTCAATCTTTGTCAAATCTACAGTCTCAAAATTATTATCATAAATGAGCATCCCACGATCGATGTCTGAAACACAAGACGAGAGGATTACTACTGTACTGAAGGTGATGAAATTTATGATTTTTTTTACGCAACGCACATAATAGAGTTTTAAGGGATTTTTTACTCAAGTCTAAAATTAAACGCCCAAAAATACTTATCCAATACAAAAATGCAAATCCTCTGATAAATAAAGAGGAAAGCACCAAATAATAATTTCAACAAAGGAAATAATAACATTGCCACACCGCATTAATTTGTAGGGTTCAGCTATTTATGTTCTTAATTAATAGTGAATTATTCATTCGTAAACCTTATTTTTGACTTTATAAATGAATCTAATGAAAAAGCGGTTTTATTTCTTTTTTCCAGTTCTATTTGTATTGGTTGATCTTTCAGTAGTTTCCATCGCCTTTTTGACGACCCAAAAGGTAATTGGTATCTCGTACCCTTTAGGAAGTTACACCATAGAAACCTTATTTTTTATTCTAGTAAGTTGGACAGGCCTATCTTTACTGGGCAAAGATTTCAAAATAGGCAGACCCTCGGGATATGAAAAGTCGGTGACTAAAGGTTTTAAAACCATTGCTGGTTTCTTAGCATTATTTTCGTTTTTTGTGATTTTCAGTAATCAAGAGATTGTCTCAAGAACTTTCGTGTTGCATTTTGCAGGAGTTTTATTTCTATTTATTCCTATTGAACGAGTAATTGTCCACTTAGTTGTTAATAAATATCGTAAGTGGGGTGGAAATTATCGCAATGCCATCATCATCGGTTATGATCAATTGGGTTTTTCCTTGTTTGATGCCATTAATAAAAATAAAAATCTAGGCATCCGTTGTACTGGATTTTACGGAAGTAGCACGCAAATAGTCACAAAATATCCCCTCAAAGGAAACTTGAAGGACTTTCTTAATTCAGACTTAGAGAAGGTTGATTTTGTTTATGTCAGTGAAAATATTGTGCGAGAAGAATTGAATCAAATTATTGAACTGTCCGATGCCTCATTTGTAAAGGTAAAATTATTGCCTCATTTCAAAACAGATTTTTTAAAATCTTATACGCTCAAATTAATTGACAACATCAATATCATTGATGTTAATTATTTGCCCTTGGACCATGCTTTTAATAGATTTCTAAAGCGCTCTTTTGATGTTTTATTCTCATCAATTATGTTGCTTTTTGTTCTTAGTTGGCTCTATCCCATTATTGCCCTCGCAATCTTTTTAGAGTCTCGTGGTCCCATTTTATTTAAGCAATATCGAAATGGTAAGAACAATGAAGTTTTTCGCTGCTTAAAATTCCGTACTATGTATTTAAATGAAGAAGCAGATCAAAAATGGGCAACAAAAAATGATCACCGAGTAACCTATTTTGGTGCAATCTTGAGAAGGACTAGTTTAGATGAACTTCCACAATTAATTAATGTCCTCATAGGAGATATGACCATCGTAGGCCCCAGACCCTTGCCTGTGAAACTGAATGAGCAATACATTAATCAAATCAAAAGTTATTCTCAAAGGCATACCTTCAAGCCCGGGATTACTGGATTGGCACAAGCGTTGGGACATCGTGGTGAAATAAAAGATTTAAGAGCAATTAAAAATAGAGTCACCTTAGACCGGTTCTATTTAAATAATTGGTCTGTTTTCTTAGATGTAAAGATTATCTTCATCACATTCTTTGAGCTCATTAAAGGACAAGATACAGCATATTAGCCCATATTTTACAAAGAACAAGGAGTTTCTTTATTACCATGATGTCCTTAGTTATCTTTATCCCTTAATAATCCAAAACCCTTTGCTATACCATGTTTGATCAGGTTGAAAAAGTACAGAAAGAATTAGCTCAAGCCCTCGTCGCGAATGCCTCTGAATTAGAAGCTTTTCGGATCAGATTCATCAGTAAAAAAAGTGTGATTACCGGCCTGTTTGATGCGTTCAAAACGGTACCCAATGATAAAAAAAAAGCTTTTGGAGACAGCCCTTAATGAGCTAAAAAAAGAGGCCAATGCCAAATTTCACTCTTTGGCAGCCCATCTTCAGTCTACTACATCCCATCCTTCGGAACACCCTGATACTTCACTCCCCTCTACCCAATTTCAAATAGGTGGGCTACATCCAATCAATATTGTGAAAAATAGAATGATTGAAATATTCGAAAGGCAAGGGTTCAATGTATCTGAAGGACCTGAAATGGAAGATGATTGGCATAATTTCACGGCCCTCAATTTTCCTAAAAATCACCCAGCTAGAGAAATGCAGGACACCTATTTTTTAGAAAAAGATCCCGACAAACTATTACGAACCCATACCTCTACAGTACAAATAAGATTAATGGAACAGGGGGAACCTCCTTTTAGATCCATCATGCCCGGACGGGTTTATCGGAACGAAGCCATCTCTGCAAGGGCACATTGTTTCTTTCACCAAGTAGAAGGTTTGTACATTGATCGTAATGTTGGCTTTAAAGACCTCAAACAATCTATTTACCATTTTTCACGTGAATTTTTTGGGAAAAAAACAGAGATTAGATTTAGACCTTCCTATTTTCCGTTTACTGAACCAAGCGCTGAAGTAGATATCAGCTGCTTCATCTGTCAAGGAGAAGGGCTGTAAAATTTGTAAAAACAGTGGTTGGGTAGAAATCGGTGGTTCAGGAATGGTAGATCCCAATGTATTGGAAAATTGCGGTATTGATTCGAAAGAATTTAGTGGGTTCGCTTTTGGCATGGGTATAGAACGTATTGCCATGCTCAAATATGAAATTGATGATATTCGGCTGTTTTCTGAAAATGACGTCCGTTTTTTACGCCAATTCAATGGATTGTAATTAAAGTAAGTCTTGAATGATTTGAGTTTCTGAAATTCCTGCGGCTTCAGCCTTGAAGTTCCTCGACAATTCTATGTCTTAAAACTGATTCTGCCACCGCCTTAACGTCCTCAATATCTGGCGCATACTTACCTGTCATCAAGGCATGACATTTGGCACCCAGAATTAAAAACTGACTGGCTCTGGGACCTGCTCCCCACTCTAAATAATCATTGGCCAATGTACTGGATCCCACTCTTCCGGGCCTTGTCTTGTGAACCAACGAAACAGCATATTCATAGACGTTATCTACTACGGGTACACTTCTGACCAAATTTTGGAAAGTAAGGATTTCGTCTTTTGAAATTACGTTTTTCACTGCTATGTGCGTATTTTTCGTCGTGTTTTTTATGACTTCTACTTCGGTTTGATAGTCAGGATAATCTAATTTAATCATCAACATGAAACGATCGAGTTGTGCTTCAGGCAAGGGATAGGTACCTTCTTGTTCAATCGGGTTTTGAGTGGCCAAAACAAAAAATGGTCGATCTAATTTATGCTGAGTCCCTCCTATGGTAACCGTATATTCTTGCATGCTTTCAAGCAAGGCAGATTGGGTTTTTGGTGGGGTCCTATTGATTTCATCCGCCAAGACTACATTGGAAAAAATGGGCCCTTTGATGAATTTGAAATTTCGATCACGATCAAAAGTTTCCGCACCAATGATGTCTGAAGGCATCAAATCAGGGGTAAATTGAATCCGACTGAAATCCAAATTGAGGGCTTGAGCCAGCGTATTGATCAACAAAGTTTTGGCGAGCCCTGGTACACCAACCAATAACGAGTGACCACTACAAAAAATAGAAATAAGTAATAACCGAACCGCCTCGTCTTGACCTATAATTATTCGAGCTATTTCCTCACGGAGTGTGTTACATTTTTCAAAAAACTCATCTGCTAATTCTTTTTCATTTTTCTCACTCATACCTAATTATTTCATGATATCACAATAGTTATAGGCAGGATCAACATCCACATAGACTTCACCTTTGGCCTTCTCAAACCACTTATCCAATAATTTTCCCTTTTTTGCATTGAGTGCATATTCAGCCAACTTTTGATAGTCATCATTCAAATTAGCTTGATGAGGGGGTATTCTATCTTGATAAAAAATCAATCTGAAAGCGGTCGTTCCATCGACCATTGAAAATTTCAATGGCTTTGTCAAGGAGCCTATGCTCATGGTATCGACAGTGAAAAATATGTTAGGGTCTAATTGCTCAACTGAAATCCTCACTGAACCATCGGATCCAGTATAGAAACCTCCATTTGATGCCGTTTCCTTGTCTGCTGAAAATTCTTTTGCTGCCACTCTAAAATTTGTTATACTGTCCAATATTAAGTTTCTTATGCTGTCCAATTTATTTTCCGCCACATTAATATCATCGGCAGAAGGTTTAGGAATAATCAGTATATGCCTAGACCTAAACGTATTTCCCCTTTTTTCTTGTAACTCAATCAAATGATATCCAAAATCTGATTTGACAGGCATTGAGAGCTCTCCAACTTCCATGGTCATGGCAGACTCTTCGAACTCTGGAGCCAGTTCACCTCGCTTATAAAACGGAAGCTGACCTCCACGAGATCCCGATCCTGGATCTTCTGAATACCTCCTTGCCATATTTTCAAAGGTCTCTGTCCCCCTCAAAATTTTGCCTCTGATTTCTAATAATTGCCTTTCGACCTTACCTAACTGCTCTACTCCTGGCTCAGGCTTCATCACCAATTGACCGACCTGGACTTCAGTTGAAAAATAGGGCAAGGAGTCTTTGGGTATTTTATTGAAAAAATTTTTTACCTCACTGGGTGTTACCTTAATATCACTAGTAATAGTCCGCTGCATGGCCTCAATTATTTTTTGTTCCTTGACCTGGTCAAATAATTCTTCCTCTATTTGCCCTAAACTCTTACCATAATACTCTTCTATTTCTTTGGCCGAGCCAATCTGAGAGATCATATAAGCCATTCTTTGATCTAGATTGTTTTGTACTTCTTCATCTAATACAATGACCGAATCAATTTCTGCTTTTGCCACCAATAACTTATTGATAACTAAATTTTCTAATACTTGGCACCTTAAGGCACCACTATTTACTTCTCCTTGAGAAAGATACTCAAGGTAGGTCTGCTCTAAATCTGATTTTAATACGATATAATCATCTACTTTAACAATAATTCTATCGACCAATAACTCTTTAGACTGACCAATTACCGCATTGAGGGAAAGCCAAAAAATAACGCTAATTGCGATAAACTTCAAATTTCTTCGTTTTGAGTGCTTCTTCATAAATCGTCTCGTGTAATTCCTTCTTAAGTGCAAGTTTACGCTTATTAATGATAATATTTTCTATATCTTCTTTGACATATTCTAACGGTGCAACCTGATCAGATATTTTATATTCAACAATTCTGAATAAATAAATATAACTGTCATCTCTAGTTTCACTATAAACGGTTTTCTCTAAAAATTGAGTTTTATTTTGTAAAGTAGCAAGCGGTGTGTTTATCACCAACTCATCAAGATCTATCCACACAGAATCATCAAGAAATGATAAATCGGCAAATTGATAGCAGTAATTTTTAATATCCTCAATTTCCGTATTGGGAAAATTTCTAATATTTCTACGAATCTGGGAAATGTCTGGTGCACTACGCGGAATCTTAGCAAAAATGCATTTTACGATATTTTGCTTCAATAAAAAATTTTCTGATCGTTCATGATAATAAGATTCGATCTCCTCCTGAGTGACTTGAGTGTTTAAATGTGAATCTATATAAATCTTCTCAAACTCATGCATGATCAATGCATAGCGGTAATCCTCAACTTTACGGTCAATGTTTATCGCATTAATACTTAATTCCTCATTGGCTTTGATGATTAACAACTGCTTCTTTACCCAATCATCCACATATTTATCCACAAGTCTACTACTGTCTGAAAACGAAAGGCCTAGAGGCATATCCTGGGCTATATTTTCTCCAAACAAAAAATTATCTCCTACGCGAGCAATAGGACCGGAAGTGGGTCCCTGCTTTTTATTGAGGTAGTCACAGCTTAAAAAAAAACCCAAAAACAACAGAAGAAATAAACTCTTTTGATATGATCTTTTCAAATTTATAAATCTAACTTTAACTTCTTAATTACCTGGTCGAATAATTGGGAGCCTCTCGGGTCACATAGACATCATGTGGATGACTTTCTACAGATCCAGCCGAGGTAATTTTAACAAATTTTGCTAGGTGCAATTGCTCAATATTACGCGCCCCACAATAACCCATGCCTGCTCTAAGTCCTCCAACCATTTGATAAAGAACCTCGGAAACCATCCCTTTGAAAGGCACCCTACCGACAATGCCTTCGGGTACTAATTTTTTTATGTCGTCTTCTGCATCCTGAAAATAGCGATCTTTTGAGCCCTCCTCCATGGCCTCGACAGATCCCATGCCTCGATAACTCTTAAACTTCCTACCCTCATACAGAATGACCTCCCCCGGTGCCTCTTCGGTACCTGCAAGTAAAGATCCTATCATCACAGCATTGGCACCCGCTGCCAATGCTTTGACTACATCTCCGGAAAATCTAATCCCTCCATCTGCGATGACAGGGACGCCTGTCCCTTTTAAGGCATTGGCCGCTTCATAAACCGCCGATAATTGGGGAACACCCACACCCGCAATAATTCTTGTCGTACAAATACTCCCTGGTCCAACGCCCACTTTCACAGCATCGGCTCCTGCTTCAACCAAGGCCAAAGCCCCTTCAGCCGTAGCCACATTACCCACAATAAGCTCTAAATCAGGAAATTGATGCTTTACCATTTTCGACGCCTCAATGACCCCTTTGGTATGTCCATGTGCCGTATCAATACTAACTACATCTACTCCGGCATCCACCAAAGCTGAAATCCTCTGAGTCACATCAGGAGTGACTCCTACAGCTGCGCCTACCCTTAGGCGTCCGAATTTATCTTTACAAGCGTTGGGTCGATCTCTGTTTTTTAAAATGTCTTTATAGGTAATCAATCCCGTCAATCTATAATTTTCATCGACGATTGGAAGTTTTTCGATTTTATATTCTTGTAAGATTTCTTCCGCTTCTTTTAAGCCCACCTCAACGTTCGCAGTAATGAGTTTTTCACTGGTCATAATATCTAATATGGGCTTGCTCATTTCTTTCTGAAACCTCAAATCTCTGTTGGTAATAATCCCTATTAAAACCCCTTGATCATTGACCACAGGAATCCCCCCAATATTATTTTCACGCATGATTTTCTCAGCATCTCCAGCCAAAGCCTTTTCGTTGAGGGTGATCGGGTCTAAGATCATACCACTTTGTGACCGCTTGACTTTTCTTACTTCAATCGCCTGCTGGGCAATGGTCATATTTTTATGAATCAGACCTATGCCCCCATCAAGCGCCATGGATATGGCCATACTGGATTCCGTAACCGTATCCATCGCTGCTGACAGAAACGGAATATTGACTTCAATGTTTCGCGTCAAAAATGTTTTTATTTCGGTATCTCGTGGGAGAATTTCAGAATAACCAGGTAAAAGAAGCACATCATCGTAGGTAAGTGCTTCAAAAATAATTCTATCTTGGTTAATATTCATAAGCAAATAAGTAAGGGATATTATTTGCAAAGCAAAATTATCAACATTCCGCCTTAATAAAAAGATTGTTTGATTATTAATTTTATAATTGCGGTATGACTGACTTTCAAAGCTTATTTATCTCTCAATTGGTCAATACGTCTTATGCAGAAATGACCGCCGTTTTTTTCGGCTTAGTAAGCGTCTGGTATGCCAAAAAAGAACAAATTTGGGTGTATCCAACAGGAATCATCAGTATCATCATTTACATCGGTATTACCTTTCAATACAAGCTCTATGGTGATATGGGCATTCAGATCTATTATCTTGTCATGAGTATGTACGGATGGTACTTTTGGACCCAAGGTAAAGGAACTCACACCCCAGTTCCAATTTCAAAAAACAATAAGCAAGAAAATACAATCATTTTTTTGCTGTTCCTAAGTTCTTTTTTATTGATCCGATTTGGACTTGGACTCACAGATAGTGATGTCCCTGGATGGGATGCGCTTACTTCTGCCCTTGCCATCACGGGTATGTGGTTGATGGCTAGAAAAAAAATTGAACATTGGATTGCTTGGATCATAGTGGATAGCATATCTGTTCCGCTTTATATTTACAAAGGTTTGCCTTTGACCAGCTTTCAATTCTTAATATTTACCATAATTGCCATATGGGGTTACATGACATGGGAAATAAAACTGAAATTAAAAGAATCGCAATCATAGGTCCTGAGTCTACAGGTAAAAGCAAATTAGCCCAAGAATTAGCGGTTTCCTATTACACCGAATGGGTTCCGGAATATGCTAGATTTTATTTGGATCGCCTAGATAGAGATTATGAAGAGGCTGACTTATTAGAAATTGCAAAAGCACAACTTACTTGGGAAGACGATCGCGCCACCTCCGCTGATAAATATCTGTTTTGTGATACCAACTTGATTGTTTTAAAGATTTGGAGTCATGATAAATATGGCAGAACAGACCCTTGGATTCTGGATCAAATTGCTCAGCGAAAATATGACTTTTATCTGCTCTCCGACATCGATATCCCTTGGAAAAATGACCCTCAAAGGGAGCACCCCTACAGAAGAAAAGAGTTTTTTAAAATCTACTTAAACTATCTTAAATCCAATCAACTGCCCTACGGAATTGTAAAGGGTATTGAAGACGACAGATTGGCCTGTGCCATAAAACTATTGCAAAATATTTAAAATAATATCCTATCTTCGTAGTGTTAAGGGGTGCCCTGCTTTTCTGAAAAGAAAAGATAAATTCGGGCTGAGATCATACCCATTGAACCTGCTCGGATAATGCCAAGAAGGGAAGTATGATAACCGTATGGAGGTCCCCTCCTCCTATTTTGGTTAATTTAAAAATAAATAATACGATGAGAATTTTAATATGTGCCACCTTACTCGTGGTTAGCTATGTATCCTATGCCCAAAGAATGGTTTCAGGAACTGTTTGGGATGAAAATAATGAAGGCATTCCTGGAGCCTCCGTAATCATAAAAGATCTTGATTTGGGTACCATCACGGATATGAATGGGTATTTTCAACTAAGTGTTCCTGAACAGCAAAAGACGTTACTTGTCAGCGCCATAGGTTATGTGACGCAACGAGTGGCCATCGGCTCTCAATCCGATGTAGTCATCGAGATGTCCGTCGAAGTGAAGAAACTAAAAACCCTTACTATTTTTGGGGATGAGGTCATTAACTTTTCTACTAAGGCCAATGAATTGACTCCGACAACTTATACGGATGTTTCAAAAGAAAAGATTCAAGAAAGGAATCTTGGATTAGACTTACCCATATTATTAAATTTTACGCCTTCCATGGTCACTACTTCAGATGCTGGAGCGGGAGTGGGTTATACAGGTATGAGAATCAGAGGGAGTGATGCGACTAGGATCAATGTAACCTTAAACGGCATACCCATCAATGATTCTGAATCTCATGGCGTGTATTGGGTCAATATGCCTGATTTATCCTCTTCTTTAGACAAAATTCAAATTCAGCGTGGGATAGGGACGTCCTCCAATGGAGCCGCCGCTTTTGGGGCCACAGTAAATCTGCAATCTAGCGGTCTCTCTAAGGATGCCTTTGCTCAAATTAATCAAACCATTGGCTCTTTTAATACCCTAAAAACCAATGCGCAGTTCAATACAGGTATCATTAAAAATAATTTTCATTTTGAAGGTCGCTTATCCCGTATCACTTCTGATGGATACATAGATCGTGCGCAATCTGACCTTTATTCCTATTTTTTAACGGGTGGGTATTACGGAGCAAAAACTACACTTAAGATCCTCCTTTTTGGAGGTCAAGAAGAAACTTATCAGTCTTGGTATGGTACCCCGGAAGCCCGATTAAATAATGACCCTACGGCGCTGCAAGCCGTAATTGATAATTCAGGGGAATATAATACCAATGAACAAATAGATAACCTACTCAATAGTGATCGAAGATTCAATTATTATCTCTATGACAATGAAATTGATCACTATGAGCAGGACCATTCTCAGTTGCACTTGAATCATGCCTTCAACAATGATCTGAATTTAGCCATTTCTGGGCATTATACCCATGGTGAAGGCTATTTTGAACAATATCGATCAAAAGATGCCTTTACTGATTATGGACTAGGGAATGTAACCATTGGGGACTCTACGATCACCCAAACGGACCTTATCCGGAGAAGATGGCTAGATAATGATTTTTATGGCTTTACTTATGCCTTCAATTATAACAAAGACAACCTCCTTATGACCCTTGGGGGAGGTTACAACACGTATAAGGGAAGTCATTTTGGTGAAATTATATGGTCCGAATACGCCAGTACCAGCGCCATAAGGGATCGTTATTATGAAGGGTCAAGTACTAAAAATGATTTTAACGTATTTTTAAAAACCAATTATCAACTTTCATCAAAAGTTAATCTATTTGGAGATCTTCAAATACGTACTATTGATTACGAAACTGAAGGTACAGATGATGACCTTTCAAACTATCAAGTAGGAGAAAAGTATACTTTTTTTAATCCGAAATTTGGATTGACTTATAAGCTTAATACTAATTTTCAGCTCTACGGATCCTTCGCTGTAGCCCACCGAGAACCTGTACGTACTGATTTTATAGATGCTCCCGTGGGAGACATTCCCAGTCCTGAGCAACTTCAAAATTTAGAATTGGGGTTCAGGGGTAATTTGGATAACATCCATTTGGAAACAAATGTATATTTGATGGATTATACCAATCAGCTGATCCTAACCGGAGCCGTCAATGATGTTGGCTCATCTATCAGGGTCAATACCCCTGATAGTTATCGAGCAGGTCTAGAAATGGTCTTGGGTATGAATTTAACTGACCAATGGAATTGGGGCTTTAATGTGGGCTTTAGTAGAAACAAAATCAATAAATTTACGGAGGTTGTTTTTGATTATGCCTTCACTGATGACCGCTATATGGTAGAAAATGAATTTACAAATACCGATATTGCCTTTAGTCCCAATGTCGTGATAGGTAATGACATCACCTTCAGCCATCAAGGATTCAGCGTACAATGGCTCAGTAAATCTGTGGGAGCGCAATTCCTAGACAATACGTCCAATGAAAACCGCATGATTGAAAGCTATTTTATCAATGACCTAAGATTAGCTTATCAATTGCAAGCCTTTGGAATGCAAAAAATAGAATTTACCTTCTTAATTAACAATTTGCTGAATGTCACCTATGAATCAAATGGATTTACCTGGGGCTTTCTTTATGATGGATCACTTTATCAACAAAATAATTATTACCCGCAAGCTGGAATCAATTTTCTGACGGGTATTTCATTGAAATTCTAGTAATGTAGAAAAGCTTAAAAGGAGCTATTTTCCTTTCAAGCTTTTCTTTGGCTTTCAGCCCTTTTCCATTACAAAAAATACTTTCGTAAAAAAAGAATAATTATTTGCTAAATTCAAACTTTAAGTAAACTTTTAATTTTTTTACCCATTGTCTTCCCATCATTTCGTCAAGGAAAACCAGGAACCTGCCCTCATCATTGACCACCTCACAGCGTTTCCCTTTTCAAAACTAGAAGACTTATTGGATTGGGCACCCCAAGCGATCCGTTTGCCCAGTGCCCTTCCACAAGCTATCAGCTATCAATTTAAAATAGATGTCATCATGGGCCTCGACCTTGAGGTGTCCACACATACTGATCCTCAAGATCATATTGAATATGTTTCCCTTACGGGTACCCTGTAGGAAGGGATCATCGCATACCTGAACAAATTAAAGGTAACAGGTGCCTATTTCATCACCGACCAGGCCCATGCACATCAACTGATCGATCAAATGAAACCCTATGCCTCTTATTTTGACCTGCAGGTCATCAGTCCACAACATAGACATATTTTGTCTAGAAAAAAGCTTTGGAAAAAATGGGTTTCTGGATCCGGTCGTTATACTGCGGTCTTTTGACCTATCCCAAAGACTCACGGCAACTCTTTTTGGAAAGCCCATTTCTCATCATAGTCCCTTGGAAACCTTAGATATTCTTTATGAGGGTGAAGGTTTCATAGAGATACAAGCAACAGAATGTCCTTATTTAATCTCGGAGCCTCTATACAAAATAAGGCAAAAGCTCATATTAATTGAATTGTGCCAATAATTTACCATGGGTTTCAATGACGACCTTAAACTCTTTTTTCGATCGCGCTACCAAAATCGATATCTTCAGGCTGTCACCTATTTTGATAATCCCTTGTCCGGCGGACCAAATGGTTTTCCACGCCTTGGCCTCATCATTGGCGATCAGTTCATTACCAAAATCTACCTCAACTGTTTTTTTCCACATCTCTTCTGTAATGCCCATCTGCTCCAAAATTGGTCTTAAAAAATTGGCAGGTACTCCGGAAATCACCGCTGTGTAGATAACATCGCTCGCACTGGACTCAATAATCATTTGCTTATATTCGGGTAAAGCTTCGCTCTCAGTTGTATTTATAAATCATGTCCCCATATAAGCCAGATCAGCACCCATTTGTAGCGCAGCAGCCACGTCTTGTCCGGTACTGATGCAACCCATAAGTAAAATAGTTTTATCAAAAAAAGACCGAATTTCACCTATAAAGCGATGGGATTGATCGTCCCTGCATGGCCTCCTGCACCGGCAGAAACTAGTATCAAGCCACCATAACCATGAACCGACTCAATCAACTCGGAGACAGCGCCAAGGGAAGTAATGATTAGGGCACTTCGTGCTTGACCACAATTTTTAAATCTACTTGCAATCTTGGATTGGTTTTGTGGAGGATTAAATTAACTCCAAAAGCGGCTCCTTTTTTTTCCTGTTGCTGCTTCCCAATCTTTCAGAGTCGTTTTAATTTCGACAATCCATTATTCAAACCCTTCCGTAGACCGATGGTTCAAAGCAGGAAAAGCCCCTAATACCCCATTTTTATAACATTCTATGACCATTTGTGGGCCTGAAATTAGAAACATGGACGCTACCACTACCGGTAGGTTAATATCCAAAATAAACGATGCTTTGCTCATAATCTTTACAATACTTCAAATAGTCCTGCTGCACCCATACCTCCACCGATACACATCGTACTTACCACATACTTAGCTCCCTTTCGCTTACCTTCAATAAGCGAATGACCCACCATTCTAGCGCCACTCATTCCGTAAGGGTGGCCTATAGAAATTGCGCCTCCATTGACATTCACGAGTTCCATGGGAATCCCTAATTTTTCTTGGCAATAAAGTACCTGAACAGCAAAGGCCTCATTTAATTCCCAAAGACCAATATCCTGGATTGTAAGCCCATGTTGTTTCAATAACTTAGGAATGGCAAAAATAGGTCCTATGCCCATTTCATCTGGCTCACAACCAGCCACCGCCACTCCTCGGTAAGCACCCAGCGGTGCGATCCCTCGCTGCATCACCAATGTGCTATCCATGACCACCGAAGCTGAAGCGCCATCTGATAGCTGACTGGCATTTCCTGCAGTAATACAACCCCCTTCAATAACAACATTTAAGCTATTAAGACCATCAATATTAGTCGAAGGCCTATTTCCTTCATCCTTATTTAAAGTTACTTGTTCAAAAGTATACTCCTTCGTTTCTTTATTAAATAATGCCTTAGTTGTGGTTACCGAAATAATTTCATCGTTAAACTTACCTGCCTCTTGTGCTGCTGCCGTCCGTTTTTGGCTCTCAAGTCCATAAGCATCCTGCTGATCTCTTGATATTCCATAACGCTTGGCCACAATTTCTGCAGTTTGCAGCATGGGCATGTAAATATGATTATGCTTGGCCACCAATACTTTATCTACCGCCATATGGGTATTGGCCTTTTCGTTTTGAACCAAGCTGATGGATTCAATACCTCCTCCCACAGCCACTTGCATACCATCAACCAATACTTGTTTAGCGGCCATTGCGATGGCCATCATACCTGAAGAACATTGTCTGTCTATACTCATGCCAGGCACCGTGACCGGTAGATCTGCTGCCAATGCCGCCTGACGCCCAATATTTCCACCTGTGGTTCCTTGTTGCATGGCACAACCCATGATGACGTCTTCAACCTCCTCAGGAGCCACTCCAGCACGATGTACAGCTTCCTTGATCACCCATCCACCTAGGGTGGCTCCTTGAGTCATATTCAAGGCACCCCGATATGCCTTACCTATAGGTGTTCTGGCCGTGGATACTATAAATGCTTCTTTCATTATTTTTCTTATTATTATAGGCTTGTTTATTATTTTATATTTAAAATTAGTTTTCCAATTTTTTCTCCCGAAAATAAACGGCAAAAAGTTTCATAAAAATGCTCAATGCCGAAGTAAACATCTTCACGAGATTTCAGCTTACCCTCTTTCATCCATTGAGCCAATTGTATGACTGCCTCAGGATACCTTTTAGCATAATCAAAGACTACCATCCCTTCCATCGTGGCACGATTGACAAGCAAAGACAAATAATTTGTTGGCCCCTGAATTGCTTTTTCATTGTATTGGGAAATGGCCCCACAAATCACAATTTGTGCCTGCCTATTAATTCTGGTCAATACCGTATCAAGCGTATAACCACCAACATTATCAAAATACACATCTATTCCTTCCGGGCAAGCTTTTTTTAAATCTTTCCTTAGATTTCCTGACTTATAATCAATGACCTCATCAAACCCTAAATCTTCTTTTAGATAATGGCATTTTTCTTCGCCTCCTGCAATTCCAACTACTCGGCAGCCTTTAATTTTAGCTATTTGACCTACTACAGAGCCTACGGCCCCCGCGGCACCTGATACGACCACGGTATCCCCCGGTTTAATTTTACCTACCTCTAAAATACCGAAATAAGCCGTCATTCCCGGCATCCCCAAAGTACTCATATGGACTTTTGGATCGGCTAGCTCGGTATTAATTTTATGGAATCCTTTCCCATCTGTAAGGGTAAATTGTTGTACTCCACCCCATCCCGAAAGCAAATCTCCTTCTTTAAATTTTGGATGATTCACTGCCTTGACCACTTGACCCACCGTCCCTGCTCGCATAACATCGCCCAGTTCTACCGCTTCTATATAAGATCTAGATGCATTGATCCAACCCCTCATGGCAGGATCTAAACTAATCAAATGTTGACGAATCAACAGTTGACCTTCTCTAGGCTCCGGCGTCTGCTCCTCAGTAAATGCCCACGTATCTTCCGAGGGGAATTCAACAGGTCTTTTCATCAATAATAATTGTTTATTCATTTTTTTTGTTTTTAAAACTCGCAATCAAAGAAGCTATTTTGGCTCTCATTTCAGGCTTCCACCATATCTTCAGCGTTTGTTCAAGATCCAATCCACCTTTTAACTCCTGACCCGCATACCATTTTTCTCTCAATTTTGATTTGGTGTAACCAAAGATATCCGAATCCGCTTGAAGGAATTCTTGCAACTTCAATTCTGCACGCACCATGACCTCATCAGCAGGGCAGATCTCATCTACAAGATTCACTTTTAGGGCCTCTGGAGGCGTGAGTAATTTTCCTTCGAGAATATATCTATTGGCCAGACTTGTACCCAACCAATAGGTGTAAGCTTCAATAAGGTTTGTCGTGATTTGAACATTCACCTTCATTTCATTTAAGCCGATAGAAAACTTAGGATCCTCGTTCATTATGCGATAATCAGCTGTAATCGCGATGACCGTTCCGCCCGCCGGGCAATAACCAGGAATTGCACAAATCATTGGCTTTGGGAAACGGGATAACTGTACGTGCATGACGTCAAAATCAATCATAAAATTTCTCATCTGATCTTCATCATAATCATAAAGCTCCACCACATCTAAACCAGCTGAGAAAAAATTAAGTGTCCCCGTTAGAATCACTCCTTTCATTTCAGCCTCTTCCTGCAGAGCGGTAAAAGTCGTAATCAAATCTTTAACCATCTGATGATTGATCGGATTGGCCTTACCCCGGCGGAGCTGAACAAGTGCATAATTTTCCTTCCTAGTGATCTTTAATGTTTCCATTATCATATAATACTTGTTTGGTTACTTTACATTTCATAGCCCTTGTTTCATTTTTTATACTAATCCCTTTTCTACTAAGACTTAGATCGATCACGTCATCAACCTATAAACCGGAACCATAGCTACTAAATCATCAACTTTCCTTACTCTATTCGTAAAGATAAGTACTTCCAAAGAGGTCTCTGTCAAAACTAAACAATGGATAATTCAGGTCAGAGATCATCGCTTTTTATCAGAGCGAGGTTCCACCGTCCAATGCCAAGGTTTGGCCAGTCATGAATTGTGTTTCGTCTGAGGCCAACCAACCTATAGCTGTAGCCACCTCTGTCGTTTTTCCAAAACGACCCATAGGTATATGGCTCTTTAATTTATCTTCTATATCAGGCTTTACCTCCAACAGTTGACGGAGCATATTCGTATCGGTATATCCTGGACAAACTGCATTTATTCGAATATTTTTTTTTGCATATTCCAATGCGGCTGCCTTGGTCATTCCGACTACTGCAAATTTGCTCGCTACATAAGAAATATTATTGCCTGAGGCTCTTAATCCTGCAAGTGAAGCGACATTCACGATATTTCCGTTGCCTTGCTTTAACATCACTGGGTAGTACTACTTTCATGCCATAAAATACACCCGACTGATTAACCGCAATCACACGTTCCCAATCTTGTAAACTATGATCTGCTGTTTTCAGCATGTGATTCGGACCAATACCTGCATTATTTACCCATACATCAATGCGCCCATATTTTTTAATTACAGCAACTACCAAACTTTGCATTTGCTCATATTTTGATACATCGGTTTCTTGAATCATGCATTCCATAGGAATAGAATCGGCAATATCTACCATTTTTTCCACTGAGATATCAGCTAGTACTACAAAAGCCTCTTTTTTGGCAAAAAACCTCACGGCTGCTGCTCCGATACCGGATCCTGCTCCAGTAATTACAATAACTTTCCCCTTAAATGACATTAATAATATTTTTATTGTTGTTCTATAAATCCCATTTTACCTGTAAGGCGGGATTTGTCTGTCCTTCCGCTACATGCCTCAGATTAAAAACATTTATTTGATCGGCTCTTTTTTTAAAAGTAAATAATCTAATTCAAGATTTCGTTCCAAACTCGCACAAATTTATTTTTATAACCCCTATGGCGATTGATTATTTTTAGCTTTTTGCGAAGACCATACTACCTAATTCTTTCTGTATTTTGTTAATTTCGATCAGATACAAAAAATATTGATTGTGTGTACCGATATAATTGATGTCTGACGCCTCAAATTTTTTTGCGTTTTATTGAAAAAGAAAAGCCATTAAAGCCCATTGGAAAACGTCAAAAATGCCCATCTCACAGTTTTAATAAATTGATATATAGGCCTTACTCAAATTTTAATTCAAGGTAAGTCAAGCGTTTATATAGAGACAAAGTCGTTCCGTACTCATTGTAAGATAAGACAGATCATATTATCTTTAATTCAGCTATGCCTTTTGGGTATTACTAATTCGAGAGCCATTCAAGCGTTAGATAATTTATTTATTAGGCACTTTCCTAGAGCATATTGACGGAATTATCATTTAATTTGACTGTAAGAAATTAAACCCTCTAAAAATATGAGCATATTGGGATTTTATGAGTCTAGGAATATAGGCTACCCCTTACCAGAAGATGTGAAAATTTTAACTACTGAAAAGAATAGCGCCCAATAGAATTTTACACTAGTGATAAAGCATGAAATAATATCAAGCTGAAAGTATAATAATTATTTGAAATATTAAAATTAAAAAAATAAATATGACCAAACTAGACGGACAAGTCGCCATCATCACAGGAGGTACACAGGGAATTGGTGAAGGTGCCTCTGAGGTTTTTTGCGAGGCAGGCGCCAAAGTGGTCATTTGGGATGTCCTCGATGGTCAGCCTACCGCAGCTCGAATTACAGAACAAGGCGGAGAGATCTTCTTTCAAAAAGTCGATATTACCCAGCGAAGTCAAGTCGAAACGGCAGTAGCTGAGATCATGACTCGATACGGTCGTATTGATATTCTGATCAATAATGCCGGTATCATCCGAGACAAGTCGTTCCTAAAAATGACTGATGAAGAATGGCATTCTGTATTAAATGTCAACCTCTCGGGTGCATTTAATACTTGCAAAGTAGTAGTTCCTATCATGCGAGAAGCAAAATATGGTAGAATCATCAATACTTCCTCCATCAATGGTACGATGGGTGCTTTTGGACAAACCAATTACGCGGCAACCAAAGCAGGTATTGTTGGCTTTACCAAATCTTTGGCAAGGGAAACGGGAAAATATGGGATTACCGTAAATGCCGTCGCCCCAGGATTTATTAAGTCTGAAATGTCAGACAGCATGCCAAAAAAGGTGATCGATGCCGGTATTGCCATGATTCCTGTTGGGAGAATCGGTACTGCCCATGATATTGGGCATGCTTATCTGTTCTTAGCCTCGAAAGAAGCAGGATTCGTAACCGCATTTACCCTACATGTCAACGGAGGTGCTCTCGCTATCTAAAAAAAATTATGAGCATAAAAGAAAAATTTAAAATAAAGGGAAAAGTTGCACTCATTACTGGTGCAAGTAAAGGAATTGGTGCCGCTATTGCTTTGGCATTGGCCGAGCAAGGTGCCAAAGTCGTAATCAGCAGTCGAAAAAAAGAAGGCATTGACAAGACCGTAAATAGCCTCACCGCAGCAGGTTTAAGTGCCCATGGCATCGTATGTAATGTAGGAGATGAAGCGCAACTCAAAATGCTGGTTGAGGAAACTATTACCCACTTCGGTGGCATAGATATTTTGGTTAACAATGCGGCTACCAATCCAGTCTATGGACCTATCGATCAAGCAGATGGTGGGGTCTTTGACAAAATAATGAACATCAACTTGCGTGCCTGCTTTTTACTGAGTAATCTGTGCCGCCCCTCCATGGTTGAAAAAGGGGGTGGGTCTATCATTAATATCTCATCCGTAGAAGGAATTAAACCCAGCGCAGGCCTAGGTCTTTACAGTATAAGCAAAGCAGGATTGATTATGCTTACCAAAACGCAAGCCAAAGAATGGGGCCAGCAAGGGATTCGAAGCAATGTCATTTGTCCTGGCTTGATTAAAACAAAATTCAGTAAAGCCTTGTGGTCAGATGAAAAAAACTTGGCTCAGTTTACCAAGCATTTGGCTTTGAATCGCATGGCCGAACCTGATGAAATTGCAGGACTTGCCCTCTTTCTTGCTTCTGATGCATCTAGCTATTGTACGGGCTCAACCTTTACTGCAGACGGTGGGTTTTTAATTGCAGGATAAATATAAAATGATGACAGATAAACCCTACGCAACCTCATTTAATCATTTGACGGATCTGAAAGATGCGATCGGAAAAGAATTGGGACTTACCGAATGGAATGTAATCACCCAAGAGAAGATCAACACTTTCGCTGAACTCACTGGAGATACCCAATGGATTCATCTTGATGAAGAAAAGTCTAAAAAATACTCCCCTTACGGTCAAACGGTAGCACATGGTTTCTTAGTACTCTCTTTTGCTGCTAAATTCGCTAACGAGACTTACCAAATAAATGACGTCACTATGGGCGTAAACTATGGCTTAGATAAAGTGAGATTCCCTCATCCAACACTTTCTGGTAGCAAGGTGCGGGGCAGGTTGTCCTTGATGGAATTCAACGAATTTGACGGAGGGGGTCGCTACAAGTTTAAAGTGGTCTTCGAATGTCAGGGTACTGAAAAACCCGTTTGTGTGGCTGAATTCATAGGTCAAGCTTATACTAAAAAAGATGAATGATCAATTAAAAGAAATCTTGGCCAAAGTTCAGGCCACACTGGATGAGCATATATTTCCTCTAGAGACCAAATACCATAGTAAACCGTGGGATATAGTGGTTCCTCATCTAGACAAAGTCAGAGAAAAGGTCAAAGCTGCAGGTTTATGGATTCCTCAAATTCCTACTGAATATGGAGGCCTAGGTTTATCTGTGGCTGCATTTGGTGAAGTCAGTGCATTATTGGGAAGCAGTCCTTACGGGCATTATTGCTTCAACTGTCAAGCTCCAGATGCGGGTAATATGGAAATCTTAATCGAATTTGGTACTGAAAAGCAAAAAGCACAGTACCTCATGCCGCTATTGGCAGGTGAGATCAGGAGCTGTTTTTCTATGACGGAACCTGATCATCCAGGATCTAACCCAACCATCATGGGGACCATTGCCATCAAGGACGGTGAAGAATACATGATAAATGGACATAAATGGTTCACTTCTGCCGCTGATGGTGCTACTTTTGCCATTGTCATGGTCGTCAGTGATCCCCATGGGACCGATCCTCATAGAATGGCCAGTCAGATAATTGTTTCCACCGATAACCCTGGTTTTAATCTCATTCGTAATATTTCCGTCATGGGAGAAAAAGGCTCTGGATGGCACAGTCATGCAGAAATAAAATATGAAAACTGTCGAGTGCCCACCGCGAATATACTGGGAAGCGAAGGCGATGGTTTTGCTATTGCACAAAAAAGATTGGGCCCTGGAAGAATTCACCACTGCATGCGATGGATCGGTATCTGTGAAAGAGCATTTGATATGATGTGTAAGCGCGCCGTTTCTAGAAAAATTTCCCCTGGAAAAACATTAGCGGATAAACAAACGATTCAACATTGGATTGCCGAAAGTAGGGCCGAGATCCATGCGGCCAGATTAATGGTAAAAGACGCTGCACATAAAATTGATACAATCGGTGCTTCCAAGGCTAGAATTGAAATTTCAATGATAAAGTTTTATTGTGCCAATGTAATGCAAAGCATTTTGGATCGAGCCATTCAAGTGCATGGTGCTTTGGGTATCTCCGATGATACGATATTGGCAACTTGGTTTAGACTGGAACGAAGTGCGCGTATCTACGATGGTGCTGATGAAGTACACAAAAGCAGTACAGCTAAACAGATTTTAAAAAATTACCGTTAACCCGATGAATCCATTCAATAGAATTAAAAGATAAATGAATATGGATTGGAACGATAAGGCGATCGCTACGCGTCCAGGAGAGGAACTCCCTATCTCACGGCTACAGGCATGCCTTTTGGACCATCTACCCAATACCTCTGGGCCTTTAACGATCAAACAATTCCCTGGAGGATATTCCAATCTGACATATTTGATCTCAATGGGTGATACTGAATATGTGCTTAGACGACCCCCAATCGGAGCAAAAGTCAAATCAGGTCATGACATGGGTCGTGAATATCGTATTCTATCTGGACTGAAATCTGTAGATCACAAAGTACCCACCCCATTTTATTATACCGAAAATCTCACTCTTATTGGATCTCCTTTTTATGTGATGGAAAGAGTAAGAGGCGTCATATTAAGGCATGGTATGCCTCAAGATATGCATCCTAAAGCTAATAAAATGAAAAAAATATCTACCGCTTGGTTAGATACACTGATAGAACTACATCAAGTAGATCCCCAACAGGCAGGACTCGGTGACTTAGGTAGACCCCAAGGATATGTTGACCGACAAATATCGGGTTGGGGTAAGAGGTATTACCAAGCCAAAACAGATGATTTCTCAAAAATAGATTTCATCATCAAATGGTTGAATGAACACCAAATGACCTCCCGCCACACAAGTCTCATTCATAATGATTTCAAATATGATAATTTGATACTTAATCCTGATGACTGGACCAAGGTCTCTGCTGTTCTTGATTGGGAAATGGCTACTCTTGGGGATCCTCTAATGGATTTAGGTACAAGTTTAGGCTATTGGGTGAATCCAAGTGATCCAGATGAAATGAAAGGCCTTCAATTCAGCCCCACTCACCTTGCTGGTAATCTCACTAGAGAAGAAATCATCCATCAATATGAGTTAAAAACTGGTAGAACTATGGAACATCCCATTTTTTATTATGTCTACGGATTATTAAAAATTGCCGTGATCATCCAGCAAATATATTATAGATATCAGCAAGGACTTACCCAAGACCCTCGATTCGCTTCTTTGCCCACCGCCATAAAGCAAATCAGCCTAATCGCTGAACAGGCCATTAAAAAAAGTAGAATTGACAACCTGATTTAATTAAATCAGATTACCACAATACTTGCTCACCTTGAATGGATTTGTAAAGAAATAGGTATCTAATTTACGACTTATCTTCTAAAAAAAATCTATATAAAATCGTTGATTTAAATTAGATATTGGTTCAGTACATTAATACTTTTCAAAATAAAAATGAACATCAATGCCCCCATAGTGCTGGAAGAAATCATGGGTCAATAAGTGAGCCGAAGAGTAATCATGCATATGCATTGAATCCATTTTTACTTCTTTTACCAACTTAACTCATCTGTTAGCCACGTGTTGCAGAAGCCATGCGTGCTTTTTTATTAAGGTCATCGTGTATGACGACCTCTTCAAATCCAAGATGATTCAATAGGGCCTGTATTTGATGGGCAAAATCTTCGTGGATCTCAAAATAGAGTTTTCCCTTCTCTTTCAATGATTTCAGGGCATATTTGGCAATTGCATCATAAAAAATTAAAGGATGATCATCGGCAACAAAAAGAGCCAATTCAGGTTCATATTTAACTACATGTCCTGCCATCAATAACTTTTCAGCACTTGGAATGTAAGGAGGATTACTGATGATTAGGTGATATTGATCAGTATCTGGATCTTTGGTCAAAATATCTAAACACCTAAAATCAACAGTTAAATTAAGTTGATGTGCATTATATTTTGCTACATCCAACGCCTCTCGAGAAAGATCCCAAGCTGATATATTCCACTTGGGTCTATGCATGCATAACGCAAGCGCTATGGCTCCTGAACCCGTACCGATATCCAAAATGTTTTGTGATGTATGGCCATTCTCCTTTAAAATTAAAGCAACCAACTCCTCGGTTTCTTGTCTTGGAATAAGTACCTCAGAATTGATAAAAAATGAAAGCCCAAAAAAAGCGGTATGGTTCAATACATACTGCACGGGTTCCCCATTCAACAAGCGCTGTAATATGGGAGCCAATCGCTCATCTGATTGAGGAATTGATTTATTTAAAAAAATATCTATCCTGGAAAACCCGAAAAGTTTGTCAAATACAATTTCTGCGACTTTTTTAGATTCGTCTAGCTCCCATTTAGCTTCTAGCTCGTGGACAAATTGATCATATAATACCTTGCTCGAAAGACTCATATGAAGTAAAACTAATTCAGGCCATCAGAATTAAATAACATTTGGAGGAGAAGATGACTTTCTTCTGCTCAATATTGTTTGTTACTTTGCAGTATGTTTGATAAAGATGTACTTTATATGAAGAGGGCTTTTGAGCTTGCTATTTTAGGGAGGGGCAAGGTGGCTCCTAACCCACTGGTAGGTTGTGTTATTGTGAAAAATGAAAAAATCATCGGAGAAGGATTTCATCAAGCTTATGGTGCAGCGCATGCAGAGGTCAATGCCATTAAAAATGCGACTACTGAGATCGCAGGGGCTACTGCATACGTTACATTAGAGCCTTGCGCACATCATGGTAAAACACCCCCTTGTGCAGATTTACTCATTACTCAAAAGGTAGCTAAAGTTGTCATCGCTTCTCAAGATCCATTTGAGGCCGTCAATGGTGCAGGTATCAAACGACTCAAGGCTGCCGGAATTAAAGTTAAAATAGGATGCATGCAAGAAGAAGAGCATTATTTAAATCGCCGATTTTTGACTTTTATATCAAAAAGCAGACCTTACATTATTTTAAAATGGGCACAAACACAAGATCACTTTATCGCCAGAACTGATTTTAATTCCAAATGGATCAGTAATCCCCTCTCCAGGCAAATGGTGCACAAATGGCGCAGTGAAGAGATGGCTATCCTTGTAGGCTACAATACAGCCAAACATGATAACCCCAGATTAACTACTCGAGATTGGCAAGGATCAAATCCCATAAGAATAGTAATAGATCCAAGGAATCAATTGAATAAAGCCCTCAATATTTTCGATGGAACTCAACCAACTCATGTATTTACCCAATTTCCGGAAAAGAACAAGAAAAACGTAACCTATCACACTTTGGATTCAGCGGATCCCATCACAATTATTTTAGATAAACTTCATCAATTAAATATTCAGTCCATTCTCGTGGAAGGAGGCACTCATACCATCGAGAAATTCATTAGTTTAAACCTTTGGGATGAAGCCCGGGTTTTTACCAGTCCTCAGAAATTTTATAAAGGTATTTCCGCACCGAAAATGGGAGTCCTACCTCACGACCGTACCCAAATTTCAAATGACACTTTAACTACCTACTACAATGAGCATAACTAAAAGTAATATTCAAGAAAAATTTAATCATTTCACTTCACACTGGACCCCACACGTAATTGCAGAACTTAATGGTCAGGCCGTTAAAATCGCTAAAATCAAGGGTGATTTTATTTGGCATCAACATAACGATGAAGATGAGATGTTTTGGGTAATCAAGGGATCTATGAAAATGGAACTTCGTGACCAAACCCTGACGTTAAATGAAGGAGATTTCACTGTTGTACCTAAAGGCGTTGAACACAAACCCTCTGCAGAAGATGAAACCCACATCTTAATGTTTGAACCCAAAGAGACGCTCAACACAGGAGGTGAACAAAGTCCATTGACCGTAAAAAATCCTCAAATAATATAACTATGGGGGAAGAAATCATCATTGATAAATCCAAATCAAAGGAAGAAATATATCAAACCATACTTCCTCAGTTGGAAGCCTTGATAAAAAATGAAACCGACCTCATAGCCAACTTGGCAAATATAGCCGCCGTTTTAAAAATGTCTTTTGATTTCTTTTGGGTAGGCTTTTACCTTGTCAAAGGTAACGCCCTAGTGCTCGGCCCTTTTCAAGGTCCCATAGCCTGTACCCGAATCCTACTGGGCCAAGGTGTTTGCGGACAAAGCTGGGAGCAAAAAATGCCCATCATTGTCCCAGATGTGGAGTTATTTCCAGGTCATATTGCTTGCAGTGGTGATTCAAAATCAGAAATTGTGATCCCAAAAATAAAAGAGGATAACGTACTTTTCGTACTCGATGTAGACAGTGATGTATTAAATTCTTTCGATGAAATCGATGCACATTATTTAACCAAGTTCATCGCGCTGATCTAGAAAATTGAGTCTAGGACTCTGGCACAGGGCGAATAACATAAGATCCTGCGATCAAGTCATGCAGCGCTTGTTTGTTTTTAGTTACTGCAGCCATCAGATAACCCAGCATAAAAATCAAGCTAGATAAGAATTTACTCATGTTTCTGACCAAACAATAAAGAAAATCAAGCCGCGCACCCTGCTGATCTACCACTTTAATTCCGAATGCAAGCTTACCTAAAGAAGCTTGTAGATGGCTTGATTCTAAAAGGGAAAAGTAGAATGTTTGGGTAATAAATCCTGCAAAAATAAGTGGACGTGCTTGATCTATCCATAGGCCTAAATCTGTGAAGAATGCCTCATCATAATGTTCATAAGCATCCCAGTCAAAAGGTACATCCACAAAAGCGAAACCCAAGCTCAGCAAAAAGGGTATGATGACGATGATTTGTAAAAGTTGCAAAACAAAGGCGTCAAGTACGTAAGCTAAAAGACGCAATCCAAAACTTGCATAATTTTTTTTATCCACCTCGGCCATCATTACTTTAGATGAGCGATGATGGTTTCTCCCCCTCTGGTCTTATCTCCTATTTTCACCTTTAAGTCTGCCCCCAAGGGGAGAAAAAGATCTACTCGGCTTCCAAATCTTATAAAACCCACCTCATCTGCTGCATCTACCTTATCCTCCAGTTCTTTATAAAATGCTATTCTTCTCGCTACAGCTCCAGCTATTTGCCTCATAAAAATGCGTACCCCATTTGACATTTCAAAAGCAATGGAAGTCCTTTCATTCTCTGTACTCGATTTGGGATGCCAGGCTACCAAATATTTACCAGGGTGATATTGATAATAGTTTATCTTTCCTGAGACAGGTGCTCGATTGATGTGTACATTTAAAGGAGACATAAAAATGGACACTTGTATCCGCTCCTCTTTGAGAAACTCATCAACCATAACTTTTTCTAAAACGACTACCTTCCCCTCAGCTGGGGCAATGACTAAATTATCCCCCACGGGGGCTTGAATCTTAGGCACACGAAAAAAAGCAACCACCAAAACTAAAAAAATCGCCGATAAACTACCTAAAACCAATCTGAATAGCTCCAGTGGGATTAACCATGTGAGCAATAAATACAGTGCAACAACACCTATGACAAACCAGGGTATAATCATATACCCTTCCTTATGTAATTTCATTTAAAATCCTCCTCTAAATGTGTATGTCTTGGCCACCTTATCAATGGCTACTATATAGGCTGCAATACGTAGTGAAACATCATATTGCAATGCCGTTTCATAGACGTTATTAAATGCATCCTTCATGATCCGATCCGAGCGCCTATTGACACGTTCGCCCGTCCATTTATAACCCAATCTATTTTGGACCCACTCAAAATATGAAACCGTAACACCCCCCGCATTGGCTAAAATATCAGGAACCGACAATATTCCCAAATCATTTAATATTTTGTCTGCCTTCGCCGACGTAGGTCCATTGGATCCTTCGACAATCAATCTTGCCTTGATGTCCTTGGCGTTGTGTACCGTAATGACATCTTCCACTGCCGCCGGGACCAGCACGTCCACATCCAAAAACAACAATTCATCAGCTGGCATCACTTCTGCCCCAGAAAATCCTATCAACGAGCCCTTATGCGCTTGTTGATAGGCCACTGCATCTGAAATATTAATCCCTTTTTCATTATAATAAGCCTGAGAAATATCACTCAACGCCACAATTTTCACTCCGCGCTCATCTAACAAAAGCGCCGCCCATGAACCCACATTGCCAAAACCTTGAACGGCACACGTCGCTTTAAAAGGATTTAATTTTAGTTTCTCCATAGCAGCCAGCGCAGTCACCATCACGCCACGACCTGTCGCCTCGGTACGTCCCAGCGACCCTCCTAAAACAACCGGCTTACCCGTAACTACTGCATTGATAGTCATTCCATAAGATCGAGAATATTGATCCATTAACCAGGCCATTTCGCGTGGACCTGTTCCCATATCTGGTGCAGGGATGTCCCTATCCGGGCCAAATATTTCTTGCAAAGCCATGGTATAGGACCGTGTCAAACGTTCCATTTCTCCTGCTGACATTATTCCTGGATCACATTTAATCCCCCCTTTGGCTCCTCCAAAAGGAATATCTACTACCGCACATTTCCATGTCATCCAAGCAGCCAATGCTTTTACCTCATCTAGGTTGACATCCATATCCATTCGGATCCCTCCTTTGGAAGGACCCAATATATTGGAATGAATCACTCGATATCCTTCAAAAACTTCTATCTGCCCATTATCCATGGTAATAGGTAAAGTCACGATGACTTGCTTAACAGGAGATTTTAAGACGTTATAAATTTGCTGATTAAGTCCCAGATGCTCTGCGGCAATCTGGAATCTCGACATCATAGACTCAAGAGGATTTTCTTTATCCTTTATCGGTGCTGGTTCTATGTAACTCATTATATCAAACGTTGGGGTGCAAACGAATCTTATTTTACGGCAAAGCTAGCATTATTAATGATTTACTTCACAGTAGCTTTAAAAAAATAACGATAAAAGGAACCGTTAAGATGAGGCTATCAAAACGATCTAAGAAGCCCCCATGCCCTGGAATGATATTTCCTGAATCCTTGATCGACATGGTCCGCTTAAAATGAGACTCCACCAAATCCCCGTAAGTCCCAGCAACAACTACTATGAACGCCACCGTTAACCATTCGAATAAAGATAACTGTCCAAAATAAGTCATCGCCAAATAAGCAAATCCAACGGCAAATAAGGTGCCACCAATACTCCCTTCCCAAGATTTTTTAGGAGAGATTCTTTCAAATAATTTAGTTTTTCCAAACGCGGTACCTGCAAAATAAGCACCCGTATCACTTGCCCAAATGATCAGCATCAGGCCTAACAGTATTTCATAGGCATAGTTTCCACCATCAAAAACAATTACATTGATGAGCGAAAAAGGTAAGGCCACATAAGTGATTCCTAAATAATACAAAGCAATGTTTACAAAAGGATTCTGATCTTTTTTCTTGTATAATTTAAAAATAAATATGATTGAGGCCAAGGGAAAAATGAGAAACAAATACTTCCCGTCGAGATCTCCTCTTTCAATAAAAAAAGTCAATATGAACAACAAACCTCCGATAAACACTCCAAAAAAGCGAAGAGGCAGATAATCTTGTATTCTCACCAATCGGTAAAATTCCCATTGTGCTGAAATGCAGATCGCAAAGAAAATCAAAAAATAGCTCCACTCACTCCATAATATGGAGGATACAATGACAGCTGCACCAATGAGAGCAGAAAAAAGTCTCCTTTTTAATTCAGAAAATTTATTCAAAATTTATTTCTTTTTTAATGACCCTTATGGCTTCCAATACGTGCATGGAATCTACCCTGACTTCAAATTTTCCAAAATGATAAGAGCTGTCTTTTAAGTCAACAATTACCGGATTGAGGCCCTCACCTTCAAGAATGGCTTTTACAATTTCTACCCGGTGGACAGAAGTATCCTCAAAAACTTTTTGCCAGACCTTCCTCATTCATTAAATAAATTTTGCGAAGTATAAAAAGTAAACAGATCGTGAAAATAATGAAAATTAAAAGAATGTAGGTATCAAAGTTGATTTCGTCCCGCAATAAATCAAATGAAATCAGGCCTTTTTGAAACAAAAACATCAAAATTAAAGTGAAACCATTATTGATAAAATGGCCGATTACAGATAAAAATAAACTTCCTGACCAATAATATAAGTAGCCAAAAATAGCTCCCAATAACATTCGAGGTACTAATCCATAGAATTGATTGTGAAACAAAGAAAATATCAGAGCTGAAGCCCAAATAGCTATATGCGGGTTTTTCAACGCGCTTCTCAATATATTTTGTAATATCCCTCTAAACAAAAATTCCTCTCCCAATGCAGGAATAATAGCAATCACCAACATACAAAACAAAAAATGACCCGTACTCTCAAAGTGGGTGAGAAACTTAGTTAACTCCTCCAATTTCAACTCCTGAGCTTGCGCATAATGTTCAAATTCACTCAAGAAATTGGGTAATTGAAGGGCCTTGTTCCACTCAATAATCACAGTATTGACTCCCGCAAATGAAATAACCATAATAATAGTTATTAAAGCTGCTTTAAAATAAAATTTAGGAATTATTAGGAATTTTTTCAGCTCAATTTTTGCATATTTATGCATCACCCATGCCGGAGTAAGAATAAAAGTCCCTATGGCTGAAACCCCTAAAAGTACTAACATTGGTATTTTAGCCGCAGGATAAGCTGTGGGTTTCCCAAGCATAGCTGTTACAATTTGAAGGTCAAAGTCATAAAAAGGAAGTAGCATCATCAGTCCCAAAAAATTGAAAGCAAAGACCGCTGCCAACTCATATCCTACCAAAATAAGTAGGAGCCAACCTATAGATTTTTGATTTTGATTCGTTTGTGAAAATATATTGTCCATAATTGCCCTAAATTTACAAAATAATTGATCGTGTTTTGGTGAAAATTGGAAATATAGAATTGGGAGACTTTCCCTTACTGCTGGCCCCTATGGAAGACGTCAGCGACCCCCCTTTTAGGGCAGTCTGCAAAGAAAATGGAGCTGACCTGATGTATACTGAATTTATTTCAGCGGAGGGTTTAATTAGAGACGCGGACAAAAGCGTTCAAAAACTGGATATTTACAATTACGAACGCCCCATTGGTATTCAGATTTTTGGCGAGAAAATTGAATCAATGCGGGAGGCAGCTGCCATTGCTGAAAATGCTGATCCCGAAATTATTGACATTAACTATGGGTGTCCTGTTAAAAAAGTGGCTTGCAAAGGTGCGGGCGCAGGAATATTACTAGACTTGCCCAAGATGCAGGCGATGACCTCAGAAATTGTCAAAAGGGTAAATAAGCCCGTTACTGTCAAAACAAGACTTGGATGGGATGAGCACAGTATCAAAATAGAAGAAGTTGCTATGCGTCTTCAAGATGTGGGAGTCCAGGCCCTAACAATACATGGTCGTACACGAAAACAGATGTATAAAGGTGAGGCCAATTGGTCGCTCATTGCAAAAGTTAAAGAAAATCCCAACATCCATATTCCCATATTTGGTAATGGGGATATTGACTCTCCGCAGAAGGCGCTCGCCTATAAAAATAGATATGGCATTGATGGCATCATGATAGGAAGAGCAGCCATCGGGTATCCATGGATATTTAACGAAATTAAGTATTTTATCGCAACGGGAAATGAACTTAGACCCCCATCCATTTCTGAGCGAGTCGACGTTGCCAAGAGACATCTGAATTTTTCTCTAGAATGGAAGGGGGAAAGATTAGGCATTTTTGAGATGAGACGTCATTATACCAACTACTTCAAAAGAATACCGGATTTTAAATCCTATCGAACACGCTTGGTAGAAACGGAAGAACCTGCACTTATTTTAGCTATTTTAGACGAAATTAAGTCTCAATTTTCTGAAATCGCCCTCGTATAGCCCATGACTACAAAACATCCCGCCCTGGCTTGGGCTCTTTTCGTAATTTTATCTACAATATGGGGGAGTTCCTTTATACTCATAAAAAAGGGACTGACGGCTCTAGGCCCTGAAGAAGTTGCTACATTGAGGATCGCATCGGCCTCATTGGTGCTTCTGCCCTTTGCGGTAAATCGAATCAAGCTGATAAATAAAAAAAATATTACCTCTCTGATATTGGTAGGCTTTATGGGCAGTTTACTGCCTGCATTATTTTTTGCACTGGCTCAAACTAAATTACCTAGTGCTTTGACAGGAATCATGAATGCACTCACACCCTTTTTCACAATCATTATTTCGGTTTTATTCTTTAATGTAAAACCTGATAAAAGGGTTTATTTCGGCGTCGCGTTAGGCTTTTTGGGTACCCTTTTCCTTATTTCCACAAGAGAAAATGGCCAGCTTTCATTCAATTATTATACCTTTTTCGTAGTGATAGCCACGGTATTTTATGGAATCAATGCTAACATTATTAAACATTATTTAGGTGGCTTAAAAGCTCTCAGTATTGCCAGTCTCTCTTTAATCATGGTGGGACCATTGGCCGTTATTTATCTCTTACTCCTTACCCCATTTTTAGATCACATCCATGAACCAAAAGTATTGATGGCTTCAGGTTATATCGTAATTTTAGGTGTTCTTGGTACGGCCCTCGCCCTTATTTTATTTAATAAGATGGTCCAACTTACCAATGCCGTCTTCTCTACCTCTGTCACTTATCTGATTCCAATAATTTCCGTTTTTTGGGGTTTCATAGATGGTGAAAAATTGGGCCTTTTACAACTCGCAAGTATGCTGGCAATTATGCTCGGTATATTTATCTCCAACAGCAAAAAAGTCATAAAAAAACCTGGCTAGCCAGGTTTTAGTTAAAAGCCTAATTTCCAGATGGTGGATCGATTCCTAACTTTTTTAGAACCAATTCAGAGATATCATGTTGTTCACTTGCATAAAGTAATACATCAAAGCCTGGACTTCCCGCACTCAATACCATTGAAAATCCATTTTCTTCGGCAACAGCCTGTATAGCTGTTCCTATTTTTTCAACTGCAGGCTGTAATAATTGATTCCGCTTGGTCACCAATGATTGCTCAGCATCAGTTTGGAATTGTTGCAGGGACTCCTGCAAGCCGGTAAGCTCACGTTGCTTATCTGCCTTGATCAACTCGTTGTAACTCGCCTCATTGGCTTGATAATCTCCTATTTTGGTCTGTAAATCTTGATACTTAGCTTTCAACTGATTTTGTAACTGTGTTTCATAAGCCCTCAAATCAGCCTCAATTTGTTTTGCCTCGGGTAATAAACCTAACAAATATTCTGCATTTGTATAGCCAATCTTCAATTCTTGTGCATTTGTTACACTCATTGTGAACATGGCTAGCGCACATATTAATAACTTGATTTTCATAATATATAAATTAAATAAATTTTAATTAGAGGTTGCTTCATTGCTCAGCAAACCTAACTCTTCTAAAACAAAATCAGTATAATCGTGAATAGGATCTGTATAAATCATTACCATTTCACCTGATTTATCAAAAACAATAGCCAATCTATTGCTCTTTGCAACGCGCTCCGAAGCCTCAAAAACAAGATCTTGTACAGGTTTTATGAGCTCTTTTTTCTTTAAAAAATATAAGCCTTCAGATCCAAAAATCTTTTTCTGATATTCCTTTAATTTCTGTTTTTCGACATCTATTTCGTAGGTCCGGTCTTCTTTCATTCCTACGGTCAGTAATACCTCCTCAGCCTTATATTTCGTTTCTAAATTTTGTACTTCCTCGTACATTTCTCTAATTTCTTGCTCCCAAGCTTTAGCTAAAGTATTTATTTCATTTTGTGCTTCGGCGTAGGCTGGCATTTCCCCTAAAATATAACTCAGGTCAATGTAGCCAAATTTTTGTGCATTCAGATTAGGCAAACATGACAAGGATAATAACGTAAATATAAGGGATCTAAACATTATCTGATTTGTTGTCCAATTGAAAAGTGAAATTGGCCCCCTGAACGCTCATTGGTTCCAGGTATGGCATCAAATCCATACCCATAATCAATACCCAAGAGCCCAAAAGCAGGCATAAAAATTCTTGCTCCAATACCAGCGGATCTATAAAGCTTATAAGGATTGTAAGCCTCCGAGTTGTTCCAATTGTTACCCCCTTCAACGAAAGTCAATAGATAAATGGTAGCCGTTGGATTCAAAGAAACCGGATATCTCAATTCCAAAATGTATTTTGTAAAAGCAATACCTCCCAAAATATTGGTTTCACTGTCAAAAGGTGTTAATGATGTCTCCTTACGTGCGCTTTGTTGTGGGTTAGGATAACCACGCAACCCAATAACGTCCGTACCTAAGATGAAATTTTGGCCCGTCAAACCATCTCCTCCCAAAACGAACCTTTCAAAAGGACCCACAGATGCTTTATCAGAATAGGATCCAATAAATCCAAAATGAACTCTTGGCGCCAATACAAGCTTAGGAATAATAGGTAAATAATATCTAAAGTCAAAATTCCACTTATGATATTCAACCCATTTGTATTTATCCTCTGGAATCGCTGTTTCATAGTTGAGATCGTTAAATAGCGAATAAGGAGGTGTTATATTTAAACTCAATGAAATATCAGACCCTCGTTGCGGATACATGGGATTATCGGATGATCTTCTCGAAACCGTCGTATTAAACACAAAACTATTGGCATCCCCCGTAGCAAACCCTAAACTGAAACCTTGATAGTTATATAGAGAGTATTTTGAAAGGGATACCGCATTGCTGATGACAAAGAAATCATCAGGCCAATTTACTCTTCTACCTAAGGAAACGGAAAAACTGTTCACACTTAATGAACCAATCGTTGTATTGTCTTGAAAGTTTAAATAGCGTTGAACGGAATGATTATAACTGATTCCAAAACTATTTGGCTTTTTCCCTCCCAACCAAGGTTCTTGAAAGCTCGCTGTATAACTCTGATAGCGCCTTCCGTTGGCTTGGGCTCTCACCGACAATCTTTGACCATCTCCCATAGGAGGAAACTTTTCGAACTTCATTGCTTCTCTGATAGAGAAATTATTAAAACTGACACCCAACGTACCTACGAAACCATAATAGCCTCCCCAACCTCCTGATAATTCTATTTGATCACTGGGTTGCTCCACGAGCTCCCATTCAATATCAACGGTCTCATCTACCATATTGGGTACGGGAATCGGGTTCACCTTCTGAGGATCAAAATAACCCAATTGGGATAATTCTCGCTGCGTTCTAATCAACAATTCTCTACTAAATTTTTGCCCGGGAACGGTTCGAAGTTCTCGTCTCACTACATAATCTTTGGTCTTTTCATTTCCTGTTATCAAAACTTTTTTGATGGTCGCTTGTCCCCCTTCAAAAACTCGCATTTCTAAGTCTATAGAGTCTCCCAAAACACCCACCTCAACAGGATTTATATTAAAAAATAGATAACCATCATCCATATACAGAGAGCTGACATCCACTCCGGTCGGATCATAATTCAACTTTGTCTGAATCAACTCCAAATCGTAAATATCTCCTTTTTGTACGCCCAATACCTTCGATAAAGTAGCATCGTCATAAATAAAATTTCCTTCCCACTTGATCTCTCTAAAATAATACTGACGACCTTCAAAGATGTCAATGTCGATATTCATATACTTTTCATTGATCGCATAATTAGTGTCCGACATAATGGCTGCATCTCTATAGCCTTTTGAATTAAGAAAACTTATCAATGCCGTTTTGTCATTCACAAATTCTTCTTTGACAAATTTTGATGGCTTAAAGAAGTTTAACTTTGCGACATTGCTCAATTGATCTCTAAATTCCTGAGTCGTTGCGGTATCCTTATGTGTCATAAAATAAAACAAATGCTTAGGATTTACTAGTTTGATGGCGTTAACTAAAAGTGCTGAAGGAAGACTAAACCGCGGTGTTTCTCCTGTCTTCTTAAACTTACTCCTCAACTTAGAATCACTGAAATGCTCGTTGCCGTGAAAGTTGATGTCATAAATTTTAACTTTCCTCCCCTTGTCCACCTTAATCATCAAAACTGCACTGTTTCTAATGACGGTATCAATCCTTTGGCCGAGCGTTACCTCTGCATTAAAAAACCCTTTTGCTTCATAAAATTTTCGAACAGCTAATTCTGTATTCTTAATTACTACATCAGTAATGATTTTGCCCTTAGTGAGCTCAAGGTCGTCCTCTATTTCTGTTTGATGACCCTTACTTACCCCTTCAAAATCATATTTCATCAATCTAGGCCTTTCTGAAAGCTCAATGACTAACCAAACTTGATTCCCTTCGATTTTGGATGCAAAAATAGCAATATTACCTATGATCCCCTGCTTCCAAAGTTTCTTTATCGCCAAACTAATTTCATCTCCAGGAATCTTGATTTTATCACCCACTTTTAATCCTGAAAGAGAGGTCAGTGCATTGTTGTCAAGGAACTGAAGTCCTCTTATTTCGATATCTGCGATCTCTAGTTCACGAGGGCTCGCATAGTTTATCTCAATGGCTTCGTTTGTTTTTTTGCGATTTTGTCCAAAAATTAATTGTCCATAGCTCGTCACCGAGAGCAGATACAACAGAATAAAAATGTTAATTAACTTCATTGAAAATCTAATTGTTCACTGGTTTTACCGAATCGGCGTTCACGGTCATTAAAAGAATCTATCGCTAGATTTAAATGCTCTTTCCTGAAATCTGGCCAAAGTACCTCGGTAAAAAAAAACTCCGAATAAGCCAATTGCCACAATAAAAAGTTGCTAATCCTCATTTCCCCACTGGTTCTAATCAGTAATTCAGGATCAGGGATACTCTTCGTTGACAAATAGTCAGACACCAAGTCCTCATCTATTACTTCGGGTTTGATGGTCCCTTTAATTACCTCACCACAAATGACCTTAAAAGCCTGGGTTAAATCCCATCTACCACTGTAATTCAAAGCCAATATCAAATTCAACCCCTTATTTAATTTTGTTTCATCAATCGCTACCGATAATTTTTTATGCACTCCAGTCGCAAGCCCTTGTAAATCCCCTATCGCTGTCAAGCGCACCCTATTTTTCATCAATGTAGGTAATTCACCATTAATCGTCTTGATCAACAAATTCATCAATCCATTAACTTCCTTTTGAGGGCGTGACCAATTTTCTGTAGAAAAAGCATAAAGCGTCAAATGATCAACTCCTAACTCCGCGCAACCCTCAGTGATATCACGGACTGCCTGGACCCCGCTCCGATGACCAAAAATACGCATAGCGCCCTGTTTTTTGGCCCAACGTCCATTACCATCCATAATTACGGCAATATGTTTGGGGATTTCACGTCCGTCTCGTTTCACAATCATTCTAAAAGAGCCTTTTTTAAAAAGCGTACAAAAATGCCACTTTTTTCAAGAACATAATAATGGATCGTATGCATTTAACTTTTTTTTTTAATTTTTCCTCCATTGATTGGGATCATAAGGAAAAGGACAGGGTATTTTATAAATCATAACACTCAGCGAAAGACCTACAAAGCTGTACCAATCCATATCATTTGGATTTCCAAACTGAAAATCCTTTTGTGACAAATCTCCCTCTGAGATCCCATCAATTTCATCAAAAGAGAGCCCTCGAACCCCCACTTCAAATCCCGCCATAAAACGTCTTCTTATTAAATGTTTAAATCCAATACCCACGGGAATTGTTAATTGGATCGTACTTAAATCTTCTGTTGAAGTAGACGAGGGGAAAATGGTGAGAAACCCCAAACCAAAATAGGCATAGGGACTCCATCTTACCACGGAATTTTTTTTCTTGTAATTCAAAAAATCATATTCGAGTACAGAGGAAAAATCAGCTATTTTGTGATTAAAAGAGGCCAATCTGATGGCTGCGGCGGGATCCAATGGATTTTGATCTGATCCTCTAAGCCCTCCAAAACCTAGCGCTGTTTTGAGTGAAACATGACTCGAAAAATTCATTCTATTAAAAAAAGTACTCCCAAATTGAATCGTAGAAAATTTGTATCCCCGGGCCATATCACCGCTGTAATTAAAAAAACCAATTCCAGTTCCAAATTCCAAAAACTGGGCTTGCACCAAACTTACATTCAATATAAAAACAATGATGATCCCTTTTTTCAAAACTTATTAGTTGCTTTATTACCCATGATTTTAATCTTATATCAATAGAAACGAGCCGAACACAAGTTAATTGCGTTTATCTAATCCCCAAGATAATTTATTCCTCAAAGTTTCTATGAAACTCACACCCTCGACCTTAATTAAATAGGCTTGAAAAGGAGCTTTTTGAACTTTCATTTGAATAGAATCATTGACAGTTTGTGATCTTGAATCTAGTGATATTAAGAAATTATTCGTCCTACTTTCTACCTCAAAGGTAAATTCAGAGGTATCGGGAACGATTAAGGGTCTTATATTTAAATTATGTGGACTTACCGGTGTAATGATAAAGTTCTCATTCTCCGGTAACAATATAGGCCCTCCACAGCTCAAAGAATAGCCCGTTGACCCCGTAGGAGTCGAAACCATAAGGCCGTCTGCCCAATAGCTATTCAAGAAATCTCCATTTAAATAGCTCTTAATGACAATCATAGCCGAAGAATCTTTCCTCAAAATAGAAAATTCATTCAAGGCATAATTAAATCCATTAAATACCTTTTGGTTACTGCTAAGGGAGATCAATGACCTCTTTTCGGTCTCATAATTGCCTGTTAATAATTTATCAATGGCCACTGTAACTTGATCTTGTGCAATGGAAGCCAAAAAACCTAGCCTCCCGGTATTGATTCCTAAAATGGGTATTTCTAGAGACCCAACATGGGTCAATGTTTCCAAAAACGTACCATCTCCTCCGATGCTAATAAAGGCATTGAATTTTTTTTTTTCCTGATTAAGGCCATAGACAGCTAGCGAAAATTCAGACAACATCGCTTCATTAAGCTTCAAAAAATCTGATGACAGGGATAATTGAACCCCTCTCGAAACCAGCTGCCACAATAAGGTCTGGACTTCTACAACAGAAGATGCCTTTATTTTTCTACCATGGATGGCGATATTTTTCACAAATTAAATTTTTAAATAGTTCATCAGGCTATCGTATCGCTCTTGGGTATTTTCATTATTTAAATGCGCACTAAAATGTCGCTCAATTTGATAGCCACTGAACTCCAAAATTGAAATTAAATGTGAAATGTCTTCTTTATTTAGCTTAAGTGTAAGCCATATTTTACTGTTATCATTTGGGTCCATCGACATCTGACTGTTGATGATTTTAGCATCGCCATTTTCAATGATTCTACCGATTTCCGAGAGAGAATAATCTCTATAGTTGAGGGATAAAACGATAATCCCTCCAGGCATCCGCAGCGCTGACCCCGTGACAAACATTTCAAAAGCTGAAGCGGTAGGTACCGCTCCCAAATAGAAGCCTTGATTATCTTTTATGGCAATTAAAGGCAGATCAAATTCTAGGGCACATTTTATCAAATGATAATAATGACTGCTTTGGTCAATTTCCCCATTTTTTCCCATCAAACTAAAATCATTGATCTGCTCACCATTGTGGTTTCTAATCATTTCCTCAGCTAAAAAGCCAGCATAATAGCCATCCTTCACCACAGGCAATCGGGCGCATTCAAATTCTTCCATCAAATCCAAAGCCTTTGAGACCTTATCTTCACTTTTTAAGAGAGGAATACCATAATCAATTAAATCCTTCACAATCATGCTCTTATGCCTTTTTTAAAAACGCCTCTACTATTAGGTTAAATTTATTGGGCTGCTCCATCATGGGGGCATGGCAGCATTCATCAATAAACCGCAAAGTAGCATTGGGAATCAGCCTATCAAATTCATGGGCGACATAAGGCGGGGTAATGGTGTCGTTTAACCCCCATACCAGTAAGGTAGGAGCGGCCACTGAGTGGAGTTCTTTAGACATATTGTTGCGTTGTGCCGATTTAGCTATGGCCACAATACTTAAACAGTTTTGGATACTTTTCATGGTATCGAAAACATGATCTACTAATGCTTTGGTAGCTGTTTTGGGATCGTAAAAAGTATACTCCGTCCGTTCCTTTATATATTCATAATTTCCCCTTTTTGGGTAGGATCCTCCCATAGAATTTTCAAACAAGCCCGAACTGCCCGTTAAAATCAACCGTTTTACTTTTTCTTTGCGCCGCAACGCATAGATGAGCCCAATATGTCCGCCTAGCGAATTCCCCATTATATTAATTTGATCTAGTGCTAAAAAATCAACAAAGGATTCTAAAAAATCAGTGAGCGTTTCTAGTCCTAATTTTCTGACGGGGATAGAATAAATAGGCAATGCTGGAATAATCACCCGATATTGTTTTGAAAAATAGTCTACTACCGCATCCCAATTACTCAATTCTCCAATGAGCCCATGAAGTAAAATCAGCGGTTCTCCTTCCCCTTTATCTAAAAAATTAAACCCGTTTTGGTCTTTTAACATGATGAATCGATCATTCTGTGACGACTAAATTAATTTTTAATTGTTCTTAAATAGGTCAAACATATCAAATATATCCTTGAAATATGGAATAAAAGATCCGATAACCTCGAAACTCTTAGGAGCAAAAAGAATAATATAACTCAAAATTAGTGAATTGTCTATATACTCATTTGAAAAATCAATGCCCAACGAATCAATAACCCAAAATAAAATGCTCAAAACAAATGCAATTTTAAAAATATTTAATGCCGCCCCTAAAATATTATCTAAAATTCCTAATGGCGTAAAATCTAAAATCGTTTTCAATGCTTTCGATAACAAATGAATTCCCAGAATTAAAAGGGCAAAAATGGCAATAAAAATAGCAATCGCTATCCATTCAAAATAAGCACTCTCTGAAAAAAATTTCACGCTGATTGGTACCGTAAATTTAATCGCCATAAAAAGGCCTAAAAAAAATGATAGTAAAGAAAAAAGAGCAACCAATAACCCTTTTTGATAACCCCTATAGGCTGAAAATGTCAATACAAAAATCAAAAAAATATCAAGACAGTTCATTCCATCAACAAAGCCTTGACCAAAGATGAGAGTGCCTTTCCATCTACTTTTCCCGAGAGCTCTTGACTGGCCATTCCCATGACTTTACCCATGTCTTTGGGCGAAGTAGCTCCTGTTTTTTTTATAATTTCTCTTACCGCCGTCTCCAGTTCTCCTCGGTTGAGCTGCTGGGGAAGAAATGCCTCAATTACGACAAGCTCATCCCGCTCAATATCTGCTAAATCTTTTCTCCCTTGTTCTTGATAAACCGCCAATGAATCCCTTCTTTGTTTAGCCGCCCTAGATAAAATCTTGATTTCAGCTTCTTCACTTAAGGCTGTGGCAGCCCCTTTTTCAGTTTCTGCAATTAAAATCATTGCTTTTATGGCTCTCAGGGCTCTCAAACGGTCTTTATTTTTTTGGAGCATGGCTATTTTAATTTCCTGCTCTATTTTTAATTTTAAGCTCATCTAGAAAAACTATTTTTGTAATTCAATAAATTTTATGTTTCAATGACCAAACTTAGTGTAAACATTAACAAAATTGCAACATTACGCAATGCAAGAGGGTCTAGCAACCCAAATGTTATCCAAATGGCTCAGGACTGTGAAAGGTTTGATGCCGATGGTATTACCATTCATCCCCGGCCTGATGAAAGACACATTACCACCCAAGACGCTTATGACCTGTCCCGCGTCGTGACCACTGAGTTCAATATTGAGGGGTATCCAGATTCCCGCTTTATGAAACTCATTGCAGAACTGAAACCTGATCAAGTAACCCTAGTCCCTGATCCACCAGAGGTTCTCACTTCTAACACGGGTTGGGATACGGTCAAGAATAAAGATTTTCTGAGTGAAATCATCCAGGAGCTCCGCTTGTCTGGTGCCCGCATTTCCGTTTTTTGCAACCCCAAAATTTCTATGGTTGAGGGTGCTGCCCAAATCGAAGCGAATCGTATTGAACTTTATACAGGGCCCTACGCCCAAGATTTTGTTCAAAATCCAGCACGAGCCCTTCGTTCATTTGTTGAAGCCGCTGATGTCGCAAAAAAAATAGGCCTTGGGGTCAACGCCGGTCATGACTTAGATTTGCAAAACCTAAAATATCTCAAAAAGGGTATTCCGTTTTTAGCAGAGGTTTCCATCGGACATGCGCTGTTTTGCGATGCCTTGTATTATGGCATCGAAAACACCATTCAAATGTATAAAAGACAACTTCAATGAAACTTCATTTTAAAAAATTTGGATCAGGGACACCTCTGATTATTTTGCATGGCGTCTTTGGCTCTTCGGATAACTGGAAAACCTTAGCCAACCACTTGATGAGTACGTTCGAGGTTTATTTAGTCGACCAAAGAAATCACGGCTTATCTCCGCACAGTGATGACTTCAATTACCAAGTCATGACCGATGATCTAAAGGAATTATTACATGATGAAAAGATAGAAAAATGCACCCTATTGGGCCATTCGATGGGTGGCAAAACCGCTATGAACTTTGCCGTTCAATACCCTGACAAAATCATCAAACTCATCATTGTAGACATTGCGCCGAAAGGGTATCCCCCCCACCATGAAAATATTTTAAAATGCGTTCATTCTTTAACCCTTCATGAGATAAAAACCCGAAAGGAGGCCGATGATCTGCTTTCGGTAACCATAAATAATGCTGGGATCAGACAGTTTATCTTAAAAAATTTAAGTCGAAACCCTAAAGGATTGTTTTACTGGAAAATAAACTGGAAAGCCATCGAAGATAATATACAGGCCATAGGAGCGCCCCTTTTATCTCATGCTGTCTTCCCTGGCGAAGTGTTGTTTATTCGAGGGGCTCAGTCGGACTACATATTAAATGAGGATAAGCCATTATTAAAAAAACATTTCCCAGATGCCGATTTAATGACTATTAAAAAGGCTGGACATTGGGTTCACGCGGAACAACCCGTAGCACTCTTGGCCCTCATCAATCAATTTATAAAATATGGAAAAAGGTAAATTATATTTAATCCCCACCTATTTGTCAATTACAAATAATGGAGACAACATCACCAATGCTGTCAAAAATGTGATCCGAAAGACGTCCTATTACTTGGTTGAAAATGTCCGAACGGCCCGAAGATATATCGCTTCACTTCATTTGGGATTGGATATAGAAACAATACATTTTGAACCTATGGATAAACGTTTTAATGAACAGGCACTACCTGAGCTCTTTAAGCCTTTGTTAACTGGAGAAAATATGGGTATTCTCTCAGAGGCGGGGCTCCCCGCCATTGCTGATCCAGGCAATCTTGTGGTAAGATATGCCCATCAAGAAGACCTTGAAGTGGTGTGCTTGGAAGGTACTTCATCGATCATTTTAGGTCTTATCTCCAGTGGTCTCAATGGACAACAGTTCACGTTTCACGGGTATCTTCCCATTGATCCCGTACTTCGTGAAAAAAAAATCAAAGCCATGGAACAGACTGTCCTGAAAAATGGCTACAGTCAAATCTTTATGGAGACCCCTTATCGGAATCAACAAATGTTAACCGCGCTATGCAAGGTCCTCAGGTCAGATACTGTATTGGCTATCGGAGCAGATCTGACCGGTCAAGAACAATGTACGCGTTCCAAAAAAGTAAGTGTCTGGAAAAAGGAAGACTTTAAAATAGATAAAATCCCTTGTATTTTCTCAATAGGTATTTAGTTAACAAGTAATTACAATGTTTCAATAAAAAAAACTAATTTCGCATTACTAATTTAAAGTCATTCAATACTTCTTAATGTAATGAGTTATTTGTTTACCTCCGAATCTGTTTCAGAAGGACATCCCGATAAAGTAGCTGATCAAATATCAGATGCCTTAATTGATCATTTTCTAGCTTTTGACAAGAATTCCAAAGTAGCTTGTGAAACCCTGGTCACCACAGGTTTAGTCATGCTGGCGGGAGAAGTTAAATCTAGCGCCTACCTCGACGTTCAAGAAATCGCCAGAAGCGTTATTGAAAAAATCGGATATACCAAAAGTGAATATCAATTTGACTCCAAGTCTTGTGCGATTATTTCTGCCATTCATGAGCAATCGGCAGATATCAATAGAGGAATAGATCGTGCCATTCCTGAAGAACAAGGTGCAGGAGATCAGGGTATTATGTTTGGATATGCAACCAAGGAAACAGAAAATTTAATGCCTTTGGCATTAGAGCTTTCTCATAGAATACTCATAGAGCTTGCAGCTTTTCGAAGGGAAAATAATGAGATAAAATATTTACGCCCCGATTCCAAATCACAGGTGACCATTGAGTACGGTGATGATAACAAACCCCAGAAGATAGCCGCCATTGTGGTTTCTACTCAGCATGATGAATTTGATGCCAATGATGCTGAAATGTTGGCTAAAATAAAAACAGATATCGTTGATCTCCTGATCCCAAGAGTAAAAAAAGGACTGAGTACCGAACTACAAAGTTTATTTAATGACGATATTTCCTACCACATCAACCCTACCGGTAAGTTCGTAATTGGTGGGCCTCACGGAGATACTGGATTGACCGGAAGAAAAATTATTGTGGATACCTATGGGGGCAAAGGTGCACATGGTGGTGGCGCTTTTTCTGGAAAAGATCCGTCTAAGGTAGACCGATCCGCGGCATATGCTACGCGACACATTGCTAAAAATCTCGTTGCGGCAGGTATTTGTGATGAGGTATTGGTGCAAGTTTCTTACGCCATAGGAGTCGTAGAGCCCATGGGCATTTACGTAAATACCTATGAAACTGCCAATTTAGATGTTACGGATGGAGAAATTGCCAAGAAAATAGAAAAGTTATTCGACATGCGTCCTATGGCCATTGAGCGAAGACTGAAACTAAGAACCCCCATTTACTCAGAAACTGCGGCATACGGCCACATGGGAAGAAAATCTGAAATGAAAACCTTGACATTCAAATCTGCCAATCAGGAAGTTACACATGAGGTAGAAACATTTACTTGGGAAAAACTAGACTATGTTGAGAAGATTAAAGAAGCTTTTGGTCTTTAAATAAAGATTAAAAAAACATAAAAAAAGGCAAAGTAACATTTGCCTTTTTTTATGTTTTGAAATTAAAGCGTTCGTTTAATTTCGCGCTCTTCAAAGCCCTCAATGATATCCCCAACCTTAATGTCATTAAAGTTTTTGATGCTGATACCACATTCGTAATTTTTCTTCACCTCTTGCACATCTTCTTTGAAACGTTTCAGTTGATTAATATTACCTGAATAGGTAACTATCCCCTCTCGAATCAACCTGACCTGATTGCTCCGCTTCACAAATCCATCCGTCACATAGCAACCTGCTACCGTTCCCACTTTAGAAATCTTAAATACTTCACGAATCTCAATATTTCCTGTAATAAACTCCTCAACGGTCGGTGCCAACATTCCTTCCATGGCATCTCTGACATCGTTGATGGCATCATAAATAATTGAATACAATCTAATCTCAATTTCCTCATTCTCCGCGATTTTTCTAGCCGAGCTAGAAGGACGTACTTGGAAACCCACGATGACCGCATCAGAGGCAGAGGCTAAAAGCACATCCGATTCTGAGATTTGACCTACCCCTTTGTGGATGATGTTCACCTGTACTTCGGCTGTAGATAACTTTAATAACGAATCTGCCAAGGCTTCTATTGAGCCGTCCACATCTCCTTTTACTATTATATTAAGTTCTTTAAAGGAACCAATAGCCAATCTTCTTCCGATTTCATCCAGAGTAATGTGCTTTTTAGCTCTGACCGATTGCTCACGTTGGATGATTTCTCGCTTATTAGCAATTTCTCTTGCCTCACGATCAGATTCCATCACATTGAACTTATCTCCGGCTTGGGGAGCTCCATCGAGTCCTAGCACAACGGTTGGAGTAGCCGGACCTACTTCTTTTAATTTCTTCCCTCGGTGGTCAAACATGGCTTTCACCTTTCCAAAATAAGAGCCTGCCAACATCACATCTCCGATGCGCAAGGTGCCCGCCTGAACCATCAACGTGGTCACATAGCCACGTCCCTTGTCCAAACTTGCCTCAATGACACTTCCAACCGCGGCCTTATCAGGATTTGCTTTTAACTCTAATAACTCTGCCTCTAGCAATACCTTTTCCAATAATTCATCAATCCCTTCTCCCGTTTTTGCAGATAGTGCTTGACATTGATATTTTCCTCCCCAGTCTTCCACCAAAATGTTAATGGCTGAAAGCTCTTCCTTAATCTTATCCACGTTGGAAGTGGGTCTATCAATCTTATTGATCGCAATAACGATCGGCACCCCCGCTACCTGGGCGTGATTTAATGCTTCTTTTGTTTGAGGCATGACGGCATCGTCAGCCGCAATCACAACGATAACAATATCTGTGATTTTTGCTCCTCGGGCACGCATCGCCGTAAAGGCTTCGTGTCCAGGAGTATCCAAAAATGCAATTTTTTTACCTTGATTGGTCAGCACATTGTAAGCACCAATATGTTGTGTGATCCCTCCCGCTTCGCCTTCAGTAACCTTGGATTCTCTAATGTAATCGAGCAAAGAGGTTTTACCGTGATCGACATGTCCCATGATGGTAACAATTGGAGCTCGATCTATCAAATTTTCAGTGATGTCTTCTTCTTCAATAATATCAATCCCCTCTTCTGTGGTAGTAAAGGTCACATCGAATCCAAATTCGTCTGCAATGACCGTAATGGTCTCCGCATCTAACCTCTGATTGATGGAAACAAACAGTCCTAAATTCATACAAGATGAAATCACATCATTGACCGATACATCCATCAATGAGGCCAAATCATTGGCCGAAATAAACTCAGTTAGCTTCAGTGTTTTAGCATCTTCAGCCTCTTGAATGATCTGCTCTTCCACTGCCTCAGCTTTTGCAGATCGCTTATCTTTTCTGTACTTCGAACGATTAGCAGTTGCTGCTTTGTTCCCTCCTCCACTGAGTTTGGCAAGCGTTGCTTTAATTTTATCTTGAATTTCCTTATCCGTGAGCTCCTCCGTCTTTTTAATATCCTTACCTCTGATTCTACCGGCATCGACAGCTACGGTCGGTTTTTGTCCCGAGGGAGGTCGGTGGCTGGGCGGCGTACTTGACTGAATTCTTTTTCGTGGGCGTTTTTTTCGATCCTTATGCTCATCCGAAGAAGCAATAGGTTTTTTCTTTTCAGCAGGCAATTCAATTTTACCCAAAACCTTAAGGCCCTTGAGGGCATCTGCTTTAGCTTTTATCGTTTCTCTTTTTTGGGAAGCTCCCTTTTCAGGAACTTCGATTTTTGGCGGTAATGGGTCTGCTAACTTGTGAGCCTCCTGAGCAAGTGTAACTGAATCCTCGGTGACCACCGGATCCTCTGGAACCTTATCAGAAACTTCACCAACTTCCTGATCGTTAGCAGCTACCTCTGGTAATGGCTCCATGGACAAGTCAACCACAGGCGCTTCGCGCTCTGATTTCAAAACTCCCTCTGGCTCTTGAGCCTCCTCAACTGGCGTTGTCTCTTTAACCTCTGCTATTTTTTTAATCTTCTTGGCCCCAAGTTTATTCGTCTCAAGGTCAATTTTACCTATCACTTTGGTACCTTCTAATTTAGGTTTTGAGATAAGTTCATCTGCCTTTTTCGAGGCTTCTTCCTGAGGTGCTTTTATTACATTATCTGTGATTAAAATATGGTCATCTTCTTTTGCCGATTTCTCCACTGAAGTACTAGACTCTTTGATGACCAGGTCTTCTGAATGTTTACTACCAATGGTCAAACTAGAAGCTTCCTCCTTGTCTATTACCGAAGAGGCGTATTCCTTAGATAACAGCTCAAATTGTTCATCTGTTATTTTAGAATTAGGGCTACTATCTACCTCGTGTCCTTTTACCTTAAGGAAATCGAGTATGGTAGTACTCCCTACGTTTAATTTTCTGGCAACTTGACTCAGTCTATGCATCTATCGTCTGCTTCTTAATTTTTATTCAAATTCTTGGGAAAGTACCCTCAACACATTATCAACCGTTTCTTCTTCTAGATCGGTTCTTCTGACCATATCTTCACGACCCAATCTTATAACACTTTTAGCAGTATCTAAACCTATTTTTTTCAACTCGTCAATGACCCAGCTCTCAATTTCATCTGAAAACTCATCCAAATCAACATCCTCATCTTCTACGGCGCCAAGTTCTCTGAAAACATCTATTTCATATTCCACTAAACGGCTGGCTAATTTAATATTTTGACCCCCTCTTCCTATAGCCAAAGATACCTGATCTGGCTTGAGATAAACAGAAACTCGCTTTTGAGGCTCATCTATTTTCATGCTCAAAATTTTGGCCGGACTTAAGGCTCTTGAAATGTACAGTTCAAGGTTGTCCGTAAAGTTAATTACATCAATATTTTCATTTTGTAATTCTCTAACAATAGAATGGATACGTGAACCTTTCATCCCTACACAAGCCCCTACTGGATCTATTCGGTCGTCATAAGACTCTACAGACACCTTGGCTCTTTCGCCTGGCTCTCTGACTACTTTTTTAATTGTAATCAGCCCATCATAAACTTCAGGTACTTCACTTTCAAACAATCTTTCCAAAAACGTAGGAGAGGTTCTTGATAGGATAATCCTTGGATTTCCATTATGCATTTCGACACGATGTACAATGGCACGGGCTGAATCTCCTTTCCGGTAACGGTCTTTAGGGATTTGGTCTGACTTGGGTATATTAAGCTCATTGCCCTCTCCATCAATAAGCAACACTTCTCTGCTCATGGTCTGGTATACTTCCCCAGTAATTATTTCTCCAACCAGCTCTTTGTATTTTTGAAAAAGGATGTCTTTTTCTAAGTCTTTGATTTTCTGAATCAATGTTTGGCGCGCAGTCATTACCGCTCTTCTACCGAAATCTATCAGTTTGATTTCTTCAGCTACTTCTTCTCCAATTTCAAAGTCTGGTTCAATCTTTCTTGCGTCTGTCAAACAGATTTTGTCATGATCCCATATATCTTCAGAATTATCGTCAACTATTTCTCGAAATCTCCAAATTTCAAGATCACCTTTATCCGTGTTGATGATGATGTCAAAATTGTCATCATCTTTATATTTTTTTCTAATCATCGTCCTGAAGACATCTTCTAGGATCCTAATCATAGTTGGCCGATCTATGTTCTTATTTCTGGCAAAATCGGCAAATGAATCAATTAATATTCCTGCTTCCATTTTCTAATTAAATGATATTAATACTTTCGCTTTTTTTATTTTATCTAATAACATGGTCTCGTCTCCTTCGTTCACAGAAAGAACGATGGTTTGTTCTTCAATTTCTTTTAACTTCCCTTCAAATATTTCCCCTTCTAAAGTTTCTACTTTCAATTTCCGGCCAATGTTCTTTTTATATTGTCGTGGCAGGGAAAGCGGCCTGTCGATCCCAGGCGAAGACACTTCAAGATTAAACGCTCCATCAATAAGGTCTTCTTCTTCAATCCTATTTAAAAGTTTTCTACTGATCAGTGAACAACTTTCGATAGGAAGTCCTGCCTCACCGTCAATAAGTACTAAAACGCGTTGGTTGCCCGAGACGCCTGTCACCGTTAAGTCTACCAAAAACAATTCCGGAAACTCATTGATTATGCTCTCTAGTTCGGCGGTTAGTTTATGAACGAGTGTTATCATCGGTTTTTTAATAAAAAGAGGGGACACAAGTCCCCTCTCTTCTTTTTCCTATTTACATGTACAAAAGTAATTCAAAAAAAACTCAATTCAAATTCGATTGTTATAAAAGCATCATGCATTTTTGTATCTTTTAAGAAATTTTGTCAATAGCAATGATCGGAAAACTTAGATTAACCAACTCTTTGACTCGAAAGAAGGAGCTTTTTGAGCCTATTAACTCGCCGAATGTAGGTATGTACGTCTGTGGTCCAACGGTCTACAGCGATGTTCACCTGGGTAACGTAAGAACTTTCATTAGCTTTGATATTATCAATAGATACCTAAAATTTTTAGGTTATAAAGTACGATACGTAAGGAATATTACGGATGTAGGCCATTTACTAGATACGGGTGAAGATAAAATTTCCGAAAAAGCTCGGCTAGATAAGCTCGAGCCCATGGAGATCGTACAAAAATATACCAATGATTTTCATGACGTAATGAAAACCTTCAATGCGCTGGCTCCAGACATTGAACCTTCAGCTATCGGCCACTTATTAGAGCAAATTGAAATGATAGAAACGCTCTTGGATAAGGGATTTGCCTACCAAGCCAATGGATCAGTTTATTTCGATCTCAACAAATACAATAAATCACATGAATATGGACGGTTAAGTGGCAGAAAAATTGAAGATCTGATCAATCAAAGTAGGGTCTTAGATAGTCAAGAGGATAAAAAAAATCCGCTAGATTTTGCTTTATGGAAAAAAGCAGCACCCAACCATATCATGAGATGGAAAACAAAATGGAGTGATGGATTCCCCGGTTGGCATCTTGAATGCTCGGTGATGAGTACAAAATACTTGGGAACACAATTTGATATTCATGGCGGTGGAATGGATCTTAAATTTCCGCATCATGATTGTGAAATTGCACAATGTATAGGTACAACCAATGAAGAGCCTGCCAAATATTGGTTGCATACAAATATGCTCACCGTCAATGGTCAAAAAATGTCTAAATCATTGGGTAATTCATTTTTACCCTGGCAGCTCATTTCTGGAGATCATGAAATGCTCGATCGCGGCCACTCTCCCATGTCCATCCGCTTTTTTATGCTCCAATCTCATTATGCAAGCACCTTAGATTTCTCTAATGATGCCTTAAATGGATCCTTGAAAGGTTACACAAAGCTAGCCAATGGTATAAGAATACTCAAAGAAATGGTTTATCCAGAGAATGAGCCCTTAAATGTAGACACTGCACTCGTTGCTCAGGTTAATAAAATGTGTGATAATTGTCATCACGCTATGAATGATGATTTTAATACGGCCCTGACCATAGGTCACTTGTTTAACTTGCTTAAAAAAGTAAATTCATTGTACGCAAAACAAATCGCCTTCGCAGCCATAGATAAAGTGACATTTGATCGCATGAAGACCACATTGTTAAGCTTCACAGAAGACATACTAGGAATAAAACCCGAGACGTACATCAATGGCAAAAACCTACTCAATATTTTATTGGAAGATTACGCTGAAGCGAAAGCGACCAGGGATTACAAAAAAGTAGATGTTCTTAGACAGCGGCTCAAGGAAGAGGGCATCACCATAAAAGATATGAAAGATTCTTTAGGGTGGGCCTACAATGAGTGATCTGAAGAGTTCCCACCATTAATGAATCATCTGCTTCTCTTTAAATTTTTTGATCTGTCGTCGTAAAGCTTCAGTAGCCTCATCCGCCCCTATTTCAAAAGACCGTGCCCGCACTTTGGCGAATAATTGATCTCCAGGAATATTTAACTTTATCTCAATAATTTTATTGACTCTAGATTCATCATTTTCAATCTTAAGGAAAACTTCACCATCTATTATTCGATCATAAAACGTCTCAAGCTTGTTAAGTTTTTTTTTGATGAGGTCAATCAATTTTTCATTTGCATCGAACCGTATAGAATGTATTTGAAGTTTCATATCGTTTAGATTTAAGTTAATAATTATGCTTTTGGATGAGCTTGGTCAAAGGTTTTTTTAAGTTTTTCCATAGAATTATGGGTATACACCTGGGTCGCTGCCAAACTCGTGTGCCCCAGAAGTTCTTTTACTGCATTCAATTCAGCTCCTCTATCTAACATGTGCGTGGCAAAGGTATGCCTGAGTACATGTGGACTCCGTTTTTTTAAGGTTGTAATTTGACCTAAATATTTTTGAACCAAGCGATAAACAAACATGGGATACATTTGCTTTCTTTTATCGGTGAGTAACAAATAAGCTTTTAATTCACCGGTAGACTTGTAGGTTTTAAGATAAGACTGGATCATCTTGATCAAAAACTCATTTATGGGGACCAATCGCTCTTTGTTCCTCTTACCTAATACCTTCAAAGTCCCATCATAGGTGTTGACGTCTTCTTCCTTCAGATTAATCAACTCAGAAAGTCGGATCCCTGAGGCATATAAAAGCTCGATGACCAATTGATCTCGCTTTCCGGAAAAAGAATTGTCATATTCAATATGATCGAGCAAAGAGGTAGTTTCGCTCAATCTAAGAAAAGAGGGAAGTTTTTTTTCTGTCTTAAGGGGTTTTATTCTTGAGGCCGGATTTTTTACAAGCAGGCCCCGAGCATTTAAAAATTTAAAATAAGATTTGAGACACGCAATTTTTCTGTTGACAGAAATGGGATTGAGTTGTGCCTCTAACAATGAAACGACCCAAGCTCGCAAGTGAATATGGGCTATCGATTGCTCGGTGTGGATTTGGAATTGTACTTTTAAAAAAGAAAAAAATTGATTTAAATCTTTTTCATAAGCCAGTGAAGTGTGTCGGCTGAACCTTTTTTCGTAAACAAGAAATTTCAGAAATTTGTCTACCATCCATGAATTTAAAAGAAAACGAATATTCTCTTTTAAATTTACTGACAAAAAGCCAGAAAATTAGAAATAATTTGACTTATTTTGATTCAAGGTCGCGTAAATTTTGGATGTACGCTGCTTTTTTTATTTGCTCTCGACGAACCACCGAAGGTTTAGTGAAAAAAGTTCTAGATCGGAGCTCTCTCAAAGCACCTGTTTTCTCGAATTTTTTCTTAAACCTCTTTAAGGCTCGATCGATGGACTCGTTGTCTTTTATGTTAATAACAATCATATCTTTCTATTTACTAAAAGGAGCGCAAATATAGAAAAATTAATATGCCTGCAAAAGAATCTCACGAAAAATAGAAGTTTAGACAGCAACTGTTTTATTGATTAATGATGAATTTTACAAATTCTGAATCTAGCCTAAGGCCTTTCTCTTACAATTTTTAGCCCTCGTGGCAAAACTTTATGGATTAAAATTATTAATTTATTCTGGCAATTATTAATAAACCGTTGTTTCTGTTAAACTTGCAAAACAAAACTTTAAGTATATGAAGATAGCTGTAGTAGGAACCGGATACGTAGGCTTGGTGACAGGTACTTGTTTTGCTGAAACAGGTAACCAAGTATCCTGCATTGATATAGATGCAAACAAAATTAAAAATTTAAAGGCGGGTAATATTACGATTTATGAACCCGGTTTAGAACCTCTCTTTCAGCGAAATCTCAATCAAAAACGTCTTTTTTTTACTACTAATTTAGCAGAAGGTATTAAAGATGCAGAAATCATTTTTCTAGCCCTTCCCACGCCTCCTGGTGAAGATGGGTCTGCAGACTTACAATACGTTTTAAAAGTCGCAGATGAGCTTGGTGGGTTATTAGACCATTACACCGTAGTTGTAGATAAGAGCACCGTTCCTGTTGGAACTGCAGCTAAAGTCAACCAAGCCATTGCCAAAAAAGCAAAAGTCTCTTTTGATGTGGTCTCTAATCCCGAATTTTTACGTGAGGGCGTGGCCGTTGATGATTTTATGAAGCCGGATCGGGTGGTGATTGGCTCCGCTTCAAGCCAAGCCGAAGCCATGATGCAGCAATTATATGCGCCCTTTGTGAGGCAAGGTAATCCCATCATCTTTATGGATATAAAATCTGCAGAATTGACTAAATATGCTGCCAATGCTTTTTTGGCGACCAAAATTACCTTCATGAATGAAATTGCCAATCTATGTTCACTCCTGGGTGCAGATGTGGATGCGGTGAGGCAGGGTATCGGTACAGATACCCGGATTGGAAAGCGGTTTTTGTTTGCGGGTACAGGATATGGCGGAAGTTGTTTCCCAAAAGATGTCCAAGCCTTATCCAAATCAGCCCAAGAGGTGGCGTATGCGTTTGATATACTTAAAGTCGTTATCAAAGTCAATGACCAACAGAAAATAAAATTGATCGAACCCATCGAATCCTATTTAGAATCCCTAAAAGGCAAAACCATTGCGATTTGGGGCCTTGCTTTCAAGCCTTATACCGATGACATCAGAGAAGCGCCCGCCTTAGCCAATATTGACCTCTTATTGGAAAAAGGAGCGATCCTTAGGGTTTATGATCCTGAAGCTATGAAGAACGTCCGAGAGTTAATGGGAGATCAAATTTATTTTGCTGAGGATCAATATGATGCTCTAGAGGATGCTGATGCTTTAATGATCATGACTGAATGGCCTGTTTTTCGTACACCAGATTTCAGTATTGTTGGCTCAAAAATGAAAAATAAAGCCATTTTCGATGGGCGCAATCTGTATGGCCTGAATCAAATGAAAAAATTAAGTTATACTTACTATAGTATTGGGCGCGAATTCATCGAAAACTAAATCCTTTCAAGGTCTAGATTGTTCATTTAGTGACCAATCATAATCCATAAATTGTGTAGTCGCTGAATTATTTATGGAGACCCCTGACCAAATCGAAAGATTTTCATGTAGGGTTTGATGTACATCAAAATCCCCTGAGAACCATTGAAAAATTCTGGATAAATACAAAGCCTCAGAAGTAATGATGTTTTTAGTGGAATCCTTTAAAAATCTTTGGGCTTGGTCTGCCAGTTGCGCATCAATTTTGGCAGCTACATATGCTTCATTCCTCAAGTTGGGACAAGAAATCGAAGCACAATTAATGGCAAAATGAATCCTGGGTTCCCCAAAGGATCTCAGGATTTGATGCTCAACATAATTAAGGGATATTTTTTCATTCCCAAAATCAATAGTCTCAATATCCCAAGGTGAATTGATAAACGGGATTTGAATTGTGCTTCCAATATCCTTAATGCTTTTTAATGGGTAATGGTCAATGATTAGTTTTAAGGTAAATGCATTGTAAAGATTAATCCAATAAGCGAGTCTTTCTTTCTCATCCCAGCGCGCGTCATTGGGTCTACTAGTACGCAAAAGCTCTAAATAATCTAGGAGAATTTGAGGATTCTCTTTAAGGCCTTGATAATTTACGCTTCCTGAGACGTTGACAGAGTTTATCAACACCTCATTCCAAAGTTTATGACTTACCGGCTCTGTTCCCGCTTGGTGTGTTTGCTTTGATTCACAACTTCCTAATATTAAAAGGAAAGGTAAGAATTTGAAAATTCTTACCCAATAGACGCCGTGGAATAATTTCATTATTTTATCTTTAAATTTACTTGGTACAAATATGCTTGAATTATTCACTAAATATCAGGAGTTATTCACTCTACCCATTGGATTTGTAATCGTAGCAATTTCTGCGAATCAGCTTGCCCGCTTATTCCAACAAATCCATTTACCTTTAATCACTGGTCTCATCGTAGTGGGTATCTTAACGGGTCCTTACTTACTGAACTTAATTCCCATTACCGCACCTTTTCAACTCAAATACATTAACGATATTTCTTTAGGCTTTATTGCCTTTGCAGCAGGAGCAGAATTATATCTTAAAGAACTTAAAAAACAAATTAACAGCATTAAATGGAATTCGTTTGGCCAATTGTTCATTACTTTTATTTTCGGTGTAGGCGCCCTTTGGTTGGCAGCCGACTATATTCCTTTTTTAGCCAATAAAGAAACCAAAGTAGTGTTGGCCATCTCTTCATTAATGGCCACTATTTTCATCGCCAGCTCACCCGCTTCAGCCATTGCCATTATCAATGAACTTCGATCTAAAGGACCTTTTACCCAAACGGTGATGGGCGTTACCGTGGTGAAAGATTTCCTGGTAGTGATCATGTTTTCAATCTGCCTGTCTTTTACCCAATCTGCCTTGAAGGAGAGCGCTTTTGACTTTGTTCAAATAATCATTGTTTTGGCGGAGTTCGTCACCTCGTTCATTTTGGGATTTTTTGTCGTTGGCTATGCCTTAAAAACTGCTCTTTCACTGGGTATTCATAAAAGAACCAAATCTTTCCTCATTCTTTTAATCGGTTACAGTACTTATTGGACAAGTGACTGGCTGGCCGTATTTAGCTTGGAAAAATGGGGTCATGCCTTGTTTTTAGAACCCCTATTAATATGCATATTGGCCAGTTTCTATGTCACTAATTTTTCTAAGTTTAGAGCTGAATTTCTCAATCAAATCAGGAGTTTAGAGTTATACATATTTGTCGCCTTTTTCACCTTGACCGGTGCTTCTTTAAATATATCTGTATTTGTAGAAGTCCTCTCTGTTACCCTTTTACTGTTTAGTTTAAGGTTAGTTGCATTGATCTTTGGTTCTGTTGGAGGTGGGCTCATCGCTGGAGACCCCATAAAACACATCAGCATTGGATGGATGTCTTACATCACCCAGGCCGGAGTTACCCTGGGGTTGGCTACCGTCGTCAGCAATCAATTCCCCGAATGGGGAACTATTTTTTCAACGGCCGTACTCGCATTGATATTGATCAATCAATTTATAGGACCTCCGCTCTTCAAATGGGCCATTTATCAGATCAATGAGGCCCGAACAAGGGGGCATCAAAACAATGAAATCACCAAAGAAGTTTTAATCTTTGGCTTTGAGCCCCAATCCGTATCGCTTGCTCAACAACTCATGAAAAAAAATTATCGGGTCCAACTCGCGACCCTGAAAGACAAAGATTCTTTTGATGATCCGACCGATATTAGTATTCTCTATTTAAAATCCCTTGGCAAGGATGACCTCTCTAAAATTGATTTCAGCAATGTAGAAATAGTCGTCACCTTACTTTCAGATGATGCTAATTTATTGATTTGTGAATATGCCTACCATGAATTTGGTACTAGAGAATTAGTCGTCCGCCTAAATCATCGCTACAATTCCAAAAAATTCTTGGATCTGGAAGCCAAAGTAATTGACCCATCAACAGCAATGGTCAGCTTACTTGATCATTTTGTGAGATCCCCTCAAGCCACTTCGTTGCTGCTGGGTATGGATCAAAATCAAGATACAAGAGACATAGAAATACTGAACCCGAACCTCCACGGAATCCATTTGAGAGATCTTCGACTCCCCTCTGACGTTATTATTTTGTCTGTCATAAGAGGAGGACAAACCATCATTTCTCATGGTTATACCCGTTTGCGTATACATGACACGGTAACGGTGGTGGGACTGAACCAAAGTCTTGATGACCTCGAGTTTAAATTTATTAAATAAAATCTGCTATTTCAATTCATCTCAATACAATCTTTTAGCATACATCTAAGTCCGATTTTAATGTAATAGCTAAGTGCAACCAGCAAGTTTAATTTGTAATTATTTTATTTTCTCCTTTAATCCCTTTCTCTTTACCCCCATGTCTACAAAAGAAAACGAAGTCACCTTAAAAAAAATCACAGCACATTGCAAAGAATATGGTTTTGTGTACGGGTCTAGTGAAATTTATGATGGCTTGAGTGCCGCCTATGATTATGGGCCCAACGGCGTGTTATTAAAAAATAATATCAAAGAATTTTGGTGGAAATCAATGGTGCAAATGAATGAAAATATTGTGGGTTTAGATGCCTCTATTTTCATGCACCCCAGTACATGGAAGGCCTCAGGACATGTAGACGCCTTTAATGACCCCCTCATTGACAATAAAGATTCTAAAAAACGTTACCGCGCCGATGTCCTTGTCGAAGATCACCTAGCAAAAATTGAGCAGAAGATAAATAAGGAAATAACAAAAGCCCGCAAAAGATTTGGCGAGGACTTTGACGAGGCTCAATTTATAAGTACCCATCCCAGAGTAGTCAACTATCGCGAACAAATTCAGTCTATAGAAAATAGAATGAAAACAGCGATTGCAGAAGACGATCTCGAGTCTTTTAAAAATTTAATTGTTGATCTAGAAATTTCAGATCCTGTTTCAGGTACTAAAAACTGGACGGATGTAAGGCAATTTAATTTAATGTTTTCCACTGAAATGGGATCTGTTTCGGAAGGGGCAAATACTATTTATTTACGCCCAGAGACCGCTCAAGGTATTTTTGTGAATTTTTCTAATATTCAGAAATCCAATAGGATGAAGCCTCCTTTTGGAATTGCCCAAATAGGTAAGGCTTTTAGGAACGAAATCATTGCCCGACAATTTATCTTCCGAATGCGCGAATTTGAGCAAATGGAAATGCAATTCTTTGTTAAGCCAGGTGAAGAAATGCAATGGTATGAGCACTGGAAGCTCCAGCGTATGCGTTGGCACAACGCATTGGGATTAGGTACCGCGAAATACCGATTCCATAATCATCTCAATCTTGCCCATTATGCCAATGCGGCCTGTGATATTGAATTTGAATTCCCCATGGGATTCAAAGAGCTTGAAGGAATTCATTCGAGAACAGATTTTGATCTGCTGGCTCATGAAGCGCTCTCTGGAAAGAAGCTCCGCTATTTCGATCCACAGGAAAATGAATCTTATGTCCCTTATGTAGTGGAAACTTCCATAGGCTTAGACCGTATGTTTTTAGCCGTTCTATCTGCAGCCTATCAAGAAGAAGTACTCGAAGATAATTCTGAGCGTATTGTTTTGAAATTGCCTGCGGCCTTGGCCCCTTCAAAAGTAGCGGTGCTCCCTTTGATGAATAAAGATGGGCTTGCTGAAAAAGCTCAAGCAATTTTCAAGGGACTTAAATACGATTTTACAGCACAATATGATGCGAAAGATGCGATTGGGCGTAGATATCGAAGGCAAGATACAGTGGGCACTCCTTATTGCATCACCATTGACCACCAATCTCTTGAAGATGACACCGTCACGATCAGAGAACGAGATTCGATGAAGCAAGAACGTATCCCCATAACAGACATCGCACGTATTTTAGAGGAAAATGTGACCTTGAAAAAGTTATTGAAATCCATTTAGTAAATGTTCTATTTAGCTGATCTTTTCTCGGTGCCTGCCATTAAAACTTGGGAACTATTGGCTTTTTCTGAAATGAAATGGATCCAAAAGGGTCAAAATTCCTTTTTTAGAACTTATGGAGGCACCCATATCAAAGTTTTTTTTGCCGTCTCAGTAGAAAAAAAAATTGAGGCCATCCAAGAAATATTTCATGATAACTCATAAATTATCCAACGAGTATATATTCATTGTTCCACCAAAATGTTTCAGCACACATCGATGAATTGGCTTAATTTATTTTCAGCAAAACGATTTGGTATATCTAAATCAGTACCTCTCGCCCAAACAAGAAGTCGATTTGAGCAGGACTACGATCGGATTATTTTCTCACATCCCTTCCGGAAACTTCAAGATAAAACACAGGTTTTTCCTATGCCTGAAGATGACTTTGTTCACAGTAGACTTACCCATAGCTTAGAAGTTGCGAGTGTGGGCCGGTCATTGGCAAAAGAAGCAGGTAAAATCATTTTGTCCAAAAATGAAGCGCTACGAGCCTCGGGTATTAAGTACCAAGATTTTGGAGATGTCGTCTCCGCTGCATGTCTGGCGCACGACCTTGGTAATCCTCCTTTTGGGCATTCCGGAGAACAAAGTATCTCCTCTTTCTTTTTAAATACCGAAGGAGGACGGTTTTTTGAATCAATGGTCAAACCCACTGAATGGTCCGATTTAATTAATTTTGAAGGAAATGCACAGGGATTTAGGATTCTGACCAATCCCAATCAGGGAGGTCTGAGTTTGACCTACTCAACCTTGGCTACCTTTACTAAATATCCTTTGAGCAGTGCGTCAAAAAAGGTTCCTGCACGGCAAAGCCAACACAAGTATGGATTCTTTGATGATAATTTTACCTATTTTCAAACCATCGCTGAAGAACTTCAACTTAAAAAAATATCAGAAACTACTTGGTTAAGACATCCCCTTGCTTTTTTAGTCGAGGCTGCTGATGACATTTGTTACAGTATCATAGACTTAGAAGATGCCACACGACTGGGTCTTATTTCATTTGAACAAACAAAAAACTTATTAGCTGAGATTATAGGCCCCAAGTTTTCTGAAGAAAAGCTAAGTAAAATCGTTGACTTAAACGAAAAATTAGGTGTTTTGAGAGCCATGGCAATTTATCAACTTATTCAGGAAGTAGTAACGGTTTTTGTCTCAAAAGAAGCTGAACTGTTGACAGGTGACCTTGATCATGCTTTGACGGATAAAATCCCTTCGGCCCCCGTCTTAGAAAAAATCAGTTCAATCTCCGTTGAATACATTTACCAATCACGACAAGTACTCGAAAGGGAAGTAGCGGGCTATGAAATCATAGAAAAACTTACTGCTACTTTCTGTCAAGCGATATTTGCGATAAAAAACAATCCTAAATTCGCTTCAACTAAGGACAAAAAAATTTACCGAATTTTGCCTGACTCCTTTAAATTACAACTGACAAAGGATCAATTTTCTGTCTATGAAAACCTTCGCGTAGTGATTGACTTTATTTCAGGTCTCACTGACTCAAATGCCAGCCGTTTGTATAAAATAATTTCAGGAAATATTAAAAACTAGATTTTTAGACTCCATTTTGAGGGCTTCAATAAAATTTACGCTCAGCAATCTGCTCATATGCATTAATCAACAAAAGCAGTTATGATGGAACTGCGTGATCCTCAATAAAATAATTACCTTTGCGATCTATTTGATATGTGGAAATTAATAGCTGAAATCATCCTTAAATTCAGGCTGTCATTAGTCATCATAATTGGCGTGATAACAGTCTTTATGGGATACCATTTGCAATTCATAGAAATCTCTTATGACTTGGCCAGTGTGGTTCCTGAGGATGATACTGAAATGATAAATCTTCAGGCCTTTAAAAAACTCTTTGGGGAAGACGGAAATATCATGGCCATTGGCGTTCAAGACAGCACCCTTTTTGAGCTCAAAAATTTCAACAGATTCCGCGCGCTCGCAGATGAACTCAAAGGTCTTCAGGGCGTCACTGCCGTTTTAGGCATCCCCACCTTACAAAGGCTAGATGCAGATAGGGTAGCAAAGAAATTCAATATTACCCCCCTCTTCGGACCCATTTTAGAGCAACAAAAGAGTTTAGACAGTTTACTCAAAGAGGCTTTAGCGCTCAAATTTTACAGTGGCCAGTTAATCAACCAACAAACGGGCGCTACCCTATTGCTGGTTTCCCTAAACAAGGAGGTCATTAATTCAGAAAACAGAAATGAACTCATTTTTGATTTGGTCAGGGCAGGTCAGCGCTTTGAAGAAGTCACAAACATTCAGACCCATTTTGCTGGATTACCTTACGTGCGCTCCTCCAATATGATTACCATCAAAAGTGAACTTACCCGATTTTTAATTTATTCCATTATAATAACAGGTTTTGTCCTTTTTATGTTTTTTCGTTCGTTAAAGGCTGTTTTTTTTCCTTTGATAGTTATTTTAACTATGGTCGTCTGGACTTTGGGTTGTGTCTCTTTATTTGGATTCAAAATAACTGCGCTGACGGGTCTTTTACCCTCCATTATTGTCGTAATTGGAATACCTAACAGTGTATACATGCTAAATAAATATCATCATGAATATGCGCGTCATGGAGATCAAATAAGGGCATTAACTAGTATTATCAGGAAAATTGGCATCGTTACCCTCATTACAAATTTTACTACTGCGGTTGGGTTTTTTGTTTTGATAGTGACGGACATTAAAATTTTAGCTGAATTCGGGATTGTGGCTGGCCTCAATATTATGGCAACTTTTGTCGTTAGTATTATTCTTATTCCCGCCCTATATTCCTATTTAAAACCTCCTTCTAGTAGAAATTTAAAACATCTGAATTTCAAATTCATTGCTAGATTCTTGAGATACCTAGATTTTATGGTTCATCAAAAGCGAATTTTAATCTTTTTGATTACAATCGCTACGATAGGGATATCAGTCATTGGCGTCTCCAAGATTAATTCGGTGTCTTTCATGGTCGATGATTTGGCTAAAGACAGTCCTTTGATTCAAGATTTGCGTTTTTTTGAAGCTCAATTTAGTGGCATCATGCCACTAGAAATCATTGTGGACACAGGAACAAAAAAAGGAGTTCAAAATTTAAAAAATATACAAAAAATCAATGATTTTGAGACCTTTTTAGACGAGATTCCTTACATATCTCAACCCGTATCATTGGTCAGCTTTATCAAGGCTGCCAGACAAGCTTTTTATAATCAAAACCCAAACTTTTACGGCCTCCCCAATCAGCGTGATTTAGGTTTCATTCTCAAATATTTAGCCTTGCAACCGGATGAAGCCGGCTTTTCCCAAAATTTTGTAGATGAAAATAAACAGAAAATGAGAATCTCTTTAAAAGTGGCTGATATAGGGTCAAACAAAATGGACTCTCTAATTTCTGGGGTGATAAGGCCCAAAATTGAATCTCTTTTCGCAGACACCAAAATGAACCTAGCCGTTACGGGTACAACCATTACCTTTATCAAGGGCAATAAATTTTTGATTGATAATTTAATCAGTTCGATGATGGTTGCCTTTTTAGTCATTGCTATAATTATGGGACTCTTGTTTAGAAATATAAAAATGATCATCATCTCCCTGATCCCTAACCTTATCCCACTCCTGATCACGGGTGCCATCATGGGTTATTTTGACATCCCTTTGAAGCCCAGCACAGCCTTAGTTTTTAGCATTGCCTTTGGCATCTCGGTGGATGACAGCATTCACTTTTTAGCAAAATACCGACAAGAACTTTTTAGTAATAAATTTAATGTGCCTTTAGCCATCAGTAACAGTCTTAAAGAAACGGGTTCAAGCATGGTCTATACCTCTATTATTCTTTTTTGTGGTTTCGTGATTTTTTCAGCGTCAGGCTTTGGGGGGACTGTAGCTCTAGGTAAGCTTACATCGATCACCTTATTATTTGCTATGATCACTAACCTTACGGTATTACCGGCGTTGTTACTCCAATTTGATAGTGGTAAAAGGAATACAAATAAACATCCTCTTATTGAACAATTTCCAGAATTTCAAGAAGGAAAAAAAGATATCAAATAATCACTGACATGAATTTTAAATTAAAAATAAGCTCTTTTGATGGTCAAGTTTCGCGAATATAAACAAATAAATTACCCTGAAGTAGGGAAAGAAATTCGTGCTTTTTGGGAAAATAACAATATTTTTTCCAAAACCATTACAGAGCGATCAGGGGAGCCCTCTTTTACTTTTTTTGAAGGCCCCCCCTCAGCCAACGGTACTCCTGGCATCCATCACGTCATGGCCAGAGCTGTCAAGGATATTTTTTGTAGGTATAAAACTCAAAAAGGATTTCAGGTCAAAAGAAAAGGTGGATGGGATACCCACGGTCTTCCTGTTGAATTACAAGTTGAAAAGGAACTTGGGATTACAAAAGACTACATTGGTAAAAAAATTAGCATAGCCGATTATAATAAAAAATGTAAGGAGGCTGTCATGAAGTTCAAAGGCAAATGGGATGAATTGACGCGTCAAATCGGCTATTGGGTCGATTTAGAAAATCCTTACATGACGTTTGATGCCCACTATATGGAAAGTGTTTGGCATTTATTGAAAAAACTGCATGAAAAAAATTTACTCTACAAGGGATATACGGTCCAACCCTTTTCTCCGGCGGCAGGAACCGGTTTAAGTTCACATGAACTAAATCAACCAGGTACCTATCAAAACATCAAAGATACTTCGGTGGTAGCCCAATTTAAGGTAAAGCCCACCCAACAGTCGGCCTTCTTATTTGATCAAGAAGAAGAAGATGTCAGAATCTTGGCTTGGACGACCACACCTTGGACATTGCCCTCAAACTGTGCCTTAGCAGTAGGTGATAAAATTCATTATGTAAAAATTTCCACCTTTAACCCCTATACTTATCAACCCGTATCGGTCATTTTAGCCAGAGAATTAATCAATAAGTATTTTACAGAAAAGGCAAATCAAATAGTATTAAGTGATTACCAAGCAGGAGATAAACTCATCCCTTGGAAACTACTCAATTCCTTTACAGGAAAGGATCTTTTAGAGATTCGTTACGAACAATTGATGCCTTATGTGACCAATGATAAGTTAAATGAAAAAGGATTCAGAGTCATTTCTGGGGACTTTGTATCAACAGAAGACGGTACTGGCGTGGTTCATACGGCTTCCGTCTTTGGTGCTGATGATTTTCGAATCAGTCAACAAAACAATGTGCCTGCAGTCATGGTACTTGATGATCAAGGACTCGAAGTCCCTTTAGTAGATCGCAAAGGATGTTTCGTAAAAGAAGTCACAGATTTTGCAGGAAAATATGTGCGGGAAGAGTATTATCCTGAATCGGTGCGTCAGGATCCTAACTTCAAGCCGACTGATGTCCTCATCGCTATTAAACTCAAGGAAGAAAATTTGGCGTTTAAAGTGGAGAAATACGAGCATTCTTATCCACATTGCTGGCGAACCGACAAACCCATATTATACTATCCTCTAGATTCATGGTTTATCAAAACCACCGCATTGAAGGATCGCTTGGTAGCTTTAAATAATACCATCAACTGGAAACCAAAATCTACAGGTGCAGGTAGATTTGGAAATTGGTTGGAAAACCTGGTCGATTGGAATTTAAGCAGGTCAAGATACTGGGGAACGCCCCTTCCTATCTGGGTCACGGTTGATAAGAGTGAAAAAAAATGTATCGGCAGCATCGCTGAACTGCGTACTGAGGTTGACCAAGCCGTTGCCGCAGGTCTTATGTCAGAAAGCTTACCAGAAAACTTTGACTTACATCGTCCATTTGTTGACGATGTGATTTTAGTAAGTCCAAAGGGTCAGCCCATGCACCGTGAACCTGATTTAATTGACGTGTGGTTTGATTCAGGAGCCATGCCCTATGCACAATGGCATTATCCTTTCGAAAATCAAGACCTTTTTAATTCCAATTACCCTGCAGATTTCATCGCCGAAGGCGTAGATCAAACGCGAGGTTGGTTTTTTACGCTGCATGCTATTTCTTGTTTACTCTTCGATACTGTGGCCTTCAAAAATGTCATTGCCAACGGACTAGTTTTAGATAAAAATGGCAATAAAATGTCCAAGAGATTGGGTAATGCAGTGAATCCTTTTGACGTGATTGAACAGTATGGTCCAGATGCCACCCGATGGTATATGATCAGCAATGCGAATCCCTGGGATAACTTAAAATTTGATGCCAATGGCATCTTAGATGTACAAAGAAAGTTTTTTGGAACCCTATCCAATACCTATTCCTTTTTTGCGCTTTATGCCAACTTGGATGCGTTCAATTTCAAAAATAAAGCGATTGCTGCCACTGAAAAGACAGAGAGTGATTTGTGGATCATCAGTCGACTCAATTCCATTGTTCGAGAAGTAGATCAATATTATGATGATTATGAACCTACGAAAGCTGCAAGAGCCATTCAATCATTTACTGTCAATGATCTGAGCAATTGGTATGTTCGCTTGAATAGAAAAAGGTTTTGGATCGGTGATTACAATCAGAACAAAGAAGTGGCCTATCAAACCCTTTACACTTGCCTTCATACGATCGCGCAACTCATGGCACCCGTTGCCCCTTTCTATGCTGAAAAATTATTTTTAGACCTCAATTCCGTTACAAAATTATCTTCAGACGATTCGGTCCACTTGGCTCATTTTCCAGTCATCAATGAAGAAGCCATTGACACCGAATTAGAAGCTCGCATGAGATTGGCACAGCTCGCTTCCTCTCTAGTCCATTCATTAAGAAAAAAACAGAAAATCAAAGTCAGACAACCTCTCAGGAAAATTTTGATCCCCGTCTTGAATGAAGATGAAAAAAATAGATTGAAAAAAGTCGAAGAGCTCATCATCAACGAAACCAATGTGAAAACTATTGATTATTTGGACGATGATGCTGGAATTTTAATTAAAAAAATCAAACCAAATTTCAGAACCTTAGGCGTTAAGTTTGGTGCTCAATTGAAAGCTATCACCCCTAAAATAAATAGTTTAATTCAAACAGATATTGCTCAATTTGAAAATGATGGATTCTTTAATATTGAGATTGAAGGTGAAATGATTGAATTGCTATTGACTGATGTTGAAATCAGCTCTCAGGATATTCCAGGCTGGTTGGTCGCCTCTATGGATGGCTTAACAGTTGCGCTAGATATTAATTTGAGCGATGGGTTAAAAAAAGAAGGCCTCTCAAGAGATATTGTTAATAGAATTCAAAACCTCCGAAAAGATCAAAATTTAGAAGTTCAAGATAAGATTGACATCCTCTACTCTACCCATGACAAGCTCATAAAAGAAGCTATGGAAGTGCATCAACAATCGATTCAGCAAGAGACACAGACAAAAACTATTCTATTTAATGCAGACCTCCCCAATGGAATTTCATTAGATATCGATGGTGCTGAAATCATTATCCAATTGAATTTGATATCCTATGAAAAATAATTCCGGAGTATTTAAATATTATGGTGTGAGCTTGGCCGTGATCATCTTAGATCAAATCGTGAAAATGCTCGTCCACCAATATATGGTTTTGGGCTCCAGTGGGCAAATAAAGATTTTGGGAAATTTCTTCAAACTTCATTATCTCACGAATCCCGGAATGGCCTTTGGAATGGAGCTTCCTTTTGATCATGCCAAAATCATCTTGACCTTATTTAGACTTATCGCCATGGTAGCCATCGGCTATTATTTATTTATAATGTACAAGAAACCCATGAATCATGGCTTTCTAATTTGTATGAGTCTGATCCTTGGAGGTGCAATAGGTAACTTAATCGATTCTGTCTTCTATGGCTATTATTTAAATAATGCCCCCTTTGATGCCCCTACGCCTTGGTTTTATGGCCAAGTCATTGATATGTTCTATATCGATATTTGGGAAGGTCGTTTGCCTGATTGGCTTCCAATTCTTGGTGGCGATTATATGTCTTTGTGGCCAGTATTCAATATTGCCGATGCCGCTATTTTTATCAGCGTTTTCATTATATTGGTTTGGCAAAAATCATTTTTTATTGAAGAAAAAACGCCCAAAGAAGACCCGCCCCTCGATTTAGATCAAAAATAATGATAACCCGTAAAATTGCTCTAGGATTGGGTTTGACAGGAATTATCTTATTTTCAACCAAAGCCATATTCGCTAAGTTGGCCTATCAATATAGGGCAGATGCCGCCAGTCTTTTGCTCTTAAGAATGGTTTTTTCGCTCCCTTTTTATATTTTTTTTGCCCTTTATAAGAATCAAAAAATAACCGTTGCAAAAAATGATTATTTATGGGTTCTCCTTTTTGGCTTTCTTGGCTATTATTTAGCGAGCTATTTTGATTTTAAAGGATTGGAATACATCAAAGCAAGTTTAGATCGACTAATCTTATTTACCTATCCAACCTTTGTTATTTTGCTCTCCTTTATTTTTTTTAAAATTAAAATCAGTAGCTATCAATTATTCGCCATTCTTATTACGTATTTGGGCATCTGCATTGTTTTTTTGCCTGAAATTGAAGTAAGCGATCCTTCGACAACACTGAAAGGATCCTTGTTAGTACTTCTGAGGTGCGGTTACTTATGCTTCTTATATTATTGGAAGCGGCTGGCTCATTCCTAAATTTGGGGCTCGGAGATTTACTTCTTATGTGATGATCATATCTTCGGTCTTGATCATTTTCCAATTCATAGTCGAATCAAAAATGAGTATTAACGTACTCGCTTTTCCTAAAGAAGTATATATATATGGCTTACTCATTGCTCTTTTTTCTACCGTAATTCCCTCTTTTTTGATATCATATGCCATCAAAGAAATGGGGGCCAACCAATTCTCAATTTTTGGCAGTATAGGACCCATCTCTACCGTCTTACTTGCTTATTTGTTTTTAAAAGAAAGACCATCCTCTCTCTAAATAATTGGTGGCTTAGTTGTCATAATGGGAGTTTTTGCTGCCGAATACTTCAAAAAAAAACCTAAAACCTAACTTGAATACCAGGCCCTAGCATGAAAAATGGAATTTTTTCTTGTAAAAAATACCCAAAGCCGGCATACAATGGAAAGGTTAATTTTTTCTCTCTTGAAATTGGATAAATAGAACCTAAAATAACCAAGCCTACATCTCTACCTCGAGAATCATTCTCATCAAAACTAAAGGCATTGAGGAAAATAAATCCTGCGCCAATTTTATAAGGCCGATATTCAGCGATCTTACCCGGCTGATAAAAACTCATTTGGGCCATCATAGCCAAACTGACTCCCCCAAAGTTGGCGAAATCTGATTGATCATCAAATTTAAGTACCAGTAAACCAGCAGGAAAAGAAACATCAATGTCATAGCTATTAGCTCTTTTAAGAACAATGACGACTTTCCTATTTAATCTAACAGTCTCGTACGCATTGTCCTTATGCTTGATATCTAATTCTATTTGAGCCCATTCGGGTAGTTGGGATGTTTTATTATTAATGAAATTATTCAAATTAATGGTATTGGTAGTACACTCGCTTTTATCATACCGATCTCCCCGCGGCGAAAAAGTACCCGGACAAACCACTAAATCTTCAAATTCATATAACTCAATAATATTTCCCGCCTTATTTTTAATCTTAACATCTATTTCCAAAAACTGCTTTCCAAAAAGTTGATCCGAAAAATCAATCCTGTTTTCATCAAACTTAATGACTAAATCTGTTATCGTTTTATCATAATATATGGGCTTATCTTGTGTACTGACTGGGTAATCATTTCCATCGATATCTAAGATTAAAAAATCCAACTCTTTCGGTCTTTGGTATTCGTTTACGTCCAGTTTTAAGTCCGTACTATTATTGTGATTATAAATATCAACAGTATTCGATAAAATATCCAAAGGTACCTCTACCCTGTATTGAATTTCATTTTCATTTTTTAATAAAGAATCATACTGCTCCTGATAAACCCCTTCGAAAGTAAATTTTCCTTTGTGTAATCCCTGTCCTTCAAGTCGAATATTGAGGTTTTCTCCTGGATGAACTTGATTGGTTTTTTCCCAATTTTTCCCTGGTCTTTGAATATAAATCGCCTCAATTTTGGTACGCGGTGTAATGTCAAAATTGGTTACAAATAAGGCCTTATCATTTTCTTTTAAATAAAGATAGCCTTTAGACTTTTGATGATAGGCATACGTCCTGAGGGTGGCCAAAACTTTCCCATTGCTCATACTTGATTGGGTAAAAAGCTCTGCAACTAAGGCTCCTCCCGGTGCTTCTTGATCCTCTAAGCGGTAGGTTTTTTCTAAAGATAACCTTTCATGGTTATCAATTTGAATGATATTAGGAGATTTGGAATTTTCCGAAGGAGTGATTTCTAATTTATTGATATTTAAAAAAGCAATACGACCACTTTTAATCTCAACCCTTTTAATTAAAGGGGCAGATTCAAATACCATTTCCCCCTCTAACAATTCCGGTTTTATAAGCGGGAGTTTGACATTCCATGTATACAGACCCCTTTTTATTGGAAGAAAATGCACCAGCAATTCATCGTTTTTTTTTCGAATCAAGTAATTTACTTTGCCGTCAGAAACCCATTGATTACTGAGCATCACATTATCGATATTGCTCACCGATATATTGAGTATTTGCTCTTCCCCAATAAAAAGTTCACTCCCTGCTGAAATCATTTGAAGACGGGTTTGGGTATGCGGGAAGAGTCCAAGGTCATAAAACTGACTTTTCGAAGGGTCCATTTGATCCTTAAAAACAAACTTCAAAAAATTTGATGCTGTTAGATCTTTAAATTTAACTTTAAACCGGATGTAATCATCAAAGGCCAATAAAGAATCTAATATAATATAATCATTAGAAACCTTCAATTGAATGGCCCCTGCTTCCGCATAGCCTGCCATTTTCACTTCTATCTCGGCTACCTCATTTTCTGAATCATAATAGAAAGGCAACTGCATTTTTCCATTGATCATAATGGCATTTTTTTGCCAAGTATAAACCGAAGTATCTATTTTAAAAATCATATCAACAAAAGGACTATCTTCAAAAGTACCTTGCCCGAAGGCCGGAGCAAAAAACCCCACAAATAAGATAGTTGAGAAAATCTGAATATGCTCTTGGATTTCTAATAACCAAAATGGGAAATGAAGTTCTTGCCTGTTATACATCTAAAATTGGGGTTTATTACTGACCTAAAGATAGTCCTATTTTGGTCTCAAGGTTAGGCATCCAAATCAAATTAAAACCATTAGTGTTCTACGAAATTAAGAAATGCTTACCTAAAAAGAAATTCATAGCCTCTATGTCATACCGCTGAATGAGCATAATGCCTACAAAAATTGGTAAGAGGACAAATTTGACATTTCGGTTTTCGAGCCAAACAAGTATATCTCCCATGCAGAATCAACCAATGATGGGCTCTATGAATATAATCATCAGGTATCTGTTTGACCAACTGTCGCTCTACCTCAAAGGGCGTTTTGGCCTTGAGGGTAACCAAACCCAAGCGCTTAGAGACGCGGAAAACATGGGTATCAACTGCCATTGCAGGCTGTTGGTCTAGAACAGATACAATCACGTTGGCTGTTTTTCTCCCAACCCCTGGCATCAGTAGTAAATCTTCAATATTCAACGGAATCACCTCTCCAAAATCCGACACCAACATATTACTAAGACCAAGTAAGTGTTTGGTTTTATTACTAGGATAAGAAATACTACGAATATACGGGAAAAGTTCATCGAAATTTGAGGCCGCCATAGCAGAAGCAGTTGGAAATTCTTTAAATAGACTTTCCGTCACAATATTTACTCGCTTATCCGTACATTGAGCACTCAATACCACAGCAACCAATAATTCAAAGGGATTTCTATATTTAAGCTCTGTCTCTGCCTCTGGCTGATTTTGGGAAAAATAAGAGATAAAAAATTGATACCTTTCTTTTCTAGTCATCCTTAAAATACTCGAGTTTACGCTCCTCAAAAGAATTCTTAGAGAAATTAAGCTGACTCAAATTTCTGTTTTCTGGAATATGACAAAATTTTTTCAATCGACAAGTTATTAGGTGTAAGCCTCAACTGATCTAATTTTAATCTCAATGATTCAAATTCCAACAATACTTCATTGAATGAATCATCTCTATTTCTGGCGATATATATTTGTACCGTTAATTGACTAGATGCCTCTTGATATATATATTGTAATGCATCATTTGTTGTAAAGTTTGGAGTCATAGGCAATGGTTTTTTGCTTGAATTTTTTTCTTAGGTTGATCAAAGCATACCTCATTCTTCCCAGCGCAGTATTTATGCTGACATCCGTAGCAACAGCAATTTCTTGGAAGCTCATTTGCATGTAATGTCGCATTACCAATACCTCTCGCTGTAGATCCGGAAGTTCCTTAATATGTACTTTAAGTAACTCGTGGGTATCTTGCTTGATTTGTATCTCTTCAACCGAAGTCTCTGAAAATGCCAATGTATTGAAAATGTTGCTCCCATCTTCAGTAACAATTAAAGGGGATCTTTTGGTCTTTCTGAATTGATCAATAGCCATATTATGCGCAATTCTCAAAATCCATGGAAGAAACTTTCCCTCGTCATTATATCGACCAGATTTAATCATTGTAATGGCTTTTATAAATACCTCTTGCAAGATGTCTTCGGCGAGGTAACTATCTTTTACTATTAAATAGATGGTGGTATAGACCTTGTCTTTATGACGGTTCAGCAACATACTGAAGGCCTGTTCGTCACCTTTGGCATAGTGAGACAGCAAGTGGCTGTCACTCATTTCTACATTTTTCATTATAATGAACTATTAGTGAACGTAGAAGTCTATACCAAATTGTGTCTTTTAGGTAAATAAAAAATTTAATTACTCCTGCAAGTATATAGAATTTTAATTTGCTACCAAATACCAAGTACAATATCTATTTTTGCAATCAGATTAATTTCTTTGGGCATAGCCCACCTCAAACAAATGCCAATAGAACAAAAATTAGAACTTCTCGACAACAAAAAATACATTATCATCAAAGGAGCACGTGTCAATAATTTGAAAAATATCGACATTGCTATTCCACGAAATAAAATGATCGTCATTACCGGAGTTTCTGGATCTGGAAAATCAAGTCTGGCTTTTGATACGCTTTTCGCGGAGGGTCAGCGGAAATATGTTGAAAGTTTGAGCGCTTATGCTCGACAATTTCTGGGGCGCATGGAGAAGCCTGAGGTAGATTATATCAAAGGCATATCTCCAGCCATCGCTATTGAACAAAAAGTAAATACGCGCAATCCAAGATCCACGGTCGGTACGACGACTGAAATCTATGATTATCTTAAACTTTTGTATGCCCGAATAGGAAAGACCCTCTCTCCTAAATCAGGGAATGAAGTAAAAAAAGATACGGTAACTGATGTGGTAGATTATATCTTATCTCAACCTGAAGACCTGAAAATAATCATTTCGGCACCTCTAAATGTCCATAAAAAAAGAACCTTAGAGGATGAATTAAAGATATTACTCAGTAAAGGTTATACCCGGATTATTTATGAACAAAAAATGCTGTTCATTGAAGACTTGGACATTAAAAAAATAAAAAATAAACCTTTAGATTTATTAATAGATCGGACTGTTAGTAAAAAAGATGAAGAAACTATGTCCAGACTCAGCGACTCCATTCAAACAGCTTTCTTTGAAGGGGAGGGGGTTTGTAATATCGAAGTTTTAGGTGTCAAAAAAGTAAAATTTTCTAATCGACTAGAATTGGACGGAATTTCATTTGAAGTACCGACCGTTAACTTATTTAGTTTCAATAATCCTTATGGTGCCTGCCGTAAATGCGAAGGATTTGGAATGATTTTGGGCATCGATCCAGAGCGGGTAATTCCTGATAACAATCTGTCCGTTTTTGAAAATGCCTTAGTTCCTTGGCGTGGTGAAACCATGAGGAAATGGGTTGAACCCTTAATTAAACATGCTATTAAGTTTGATTTTCCCATTCATAGACCCGTTAGTGAATTAACTCCAGCACAATATCAGTTGTTGTGGGATGGCAATGAATACTTCGAAGGGTTACATGCCTTTTTCTCCTTTTTAGCATCAAAAACTCATAAAATTCAATACCGAGTAATGCTTTCTCGTTACCGAGGAAAAACGAGATGTCCGGATTGCAAAGGCACCCGCATAAGGAAAGATGCTCATTATGTGAAAATAGGAGGTACTTCCATCGCTGAAATGGTATTGATTCCCATTGCTGATTTGATCCCTAAGCTGCGTGAAATCAATTTATCTGAATACGATGCCAAAATCAGTCAACGGTTACTTACCGAAATATTGAATAGGCTCAGTTATCTTGAACAGGTAGGCTTAGGTTACCTCACCCTCAATAGACTTACCTCAAGCCTCTCGGGAGGAGAATTTCAGCGGATCAAACTTTCCACTTCACTTGGAAGTGCCTTGGTTGGGTCAATGTATATCCTTGACGAGCCCAGCATTGGACTGCATCCCAGAGATACAGATAAATTGATAGAAGTACTGAATAGTTTAAAGCGTCTTGGAAATACCGTAATTGTGGTAGAGCACGAGGAAAAAATAATGTTGGCGGCAGATCAGATTATTGATATCGGCCCCGGTGCAGGAAGTCATGGAGGAAATCTTATTTTTCAAGGTCACTTTAGGGACGCCGCAACACACCAAGAACCTTCTTTAACCTTGGATTATTTGCTTCGAAGAGAGCAAATTGCTCTTCCAAGCTTAAGAAGGGGCTGGAATCAATCTATCCTCATTAAGAAAGCCAAAGAAAACAACCTTAAGAATATTGATGTAGAAATTCCCCTTGGGGTAATGACGGTTGTCACAGGTGTGAGTGGTTCAGGGAAATCAACGTTAATTAAAAAAATTCTTTACCGCTCCCTTGGAAAAATCCTTGGTTTAAGTACTGAGGCTACGGGAAAATTTGACAAACTGGATGGAGATTATCAAAAAATAAGTCACATCGAGTTTGTAGATCAAAACCCCATTGGTAAAAGCTCAAGATCCAATCCCATTACTTATGTAAAAGCCTATGATCATATTCGTCAACTCTTTTCTGAGCAACCCATCGCTATAAAACACAGATTCAAGCCTGCTTTCTTTTCATTTAATGTGACCGGTGGCCGGTGTGATACTTGCGAAGGAGAGGGTACCGTAAAAATTGAAATGCAATTCATGGCAGATCTGCATTTAACCTGTGAAAACTGTAAAGGTCAAAGGTTTAAAAAAGAAATTCTTGAAGTCCGTTACAAACAAAAAAACATCAATGAGATTTTACACTTAACTGTGTCAGAAGCCCTGATTTTCTTTGCGGATAGAAAAAACATATGTAATAAAATTAGACCTTTAGATGATGTGGGCCTGGGTTATGTAAAACTGGGTCAATCCTCTAGCTCCCTAAGTGGGGGAGAGGCCCAGCGAGTTAAGCTAGCCTCTTTCCTAAGTAAAAAGGGGGCCAATAAAAATGACCACACTTTGTTTTTATTTGATGAACCCACCACCGGCTTACATTTTCATGACATCAAAAAATTACTGGACTCAATCAGTGCTTTAATAGACGAAAAAAATACGGCAGTCATCATAGAGCACAACATGGAAGTCATTAAAAATGCAGATTGGATCATTGATCTAGGACCCGAAGGTGGTGCGAATGGAGGATTTATTAACTTTGCGGGGCTTCCTGAAGATATGGTTAATTTGAGGAGTCAAAATCATACCGCCCACTACTTAAAAGAAAAACTATAAAATATGAGAAAAAAAATTGCAGCTGGAAACTGGAAAATGAATACCATACTTGATGAAGGATTGAAGCTTGCTTCCGAGGTGGTTCATATGGCAAAAGATAAATCATTATCAGAGACGACCATTATTATGTCGGTCCCTTACACACACATAGAAAGTGTTAAAAAAACAATAGGCAATGCAACGAATGTGTTCATTGCCGCACAGAATTGCCATCAAGAATTGTCAGGGGCTTACACTGGCGAAATTTCTGCTGCCATGCTCCAAAACTTAGGTGTAGATTGTGTAGTGTTAGGCCACAGTGAACGGAGAGAATATTACAAAGAAACCTATGCTGAACTCAAGGCTAAAACTCAAATCGTACTGAAACATCAAATGACTCCCATTTTTTGTTGTGGAGAAAAGCTAGCAACGAGAGAAGAAAATGCTCATTTCAATCTTGTGAAAGAACAATTATCTTCAAGCTTATTTGAACTCGATGCTGTTGAATTCGCTAAGGTCATCATTGCCTACGAGCCCGTCTGGGCCATAGGGACAGGCGTTACCGCATCAGATGAGCAGGCACAAGAAATGCATCATTTTATTCGCGATACTATCGCAAAAAATTACAGCGACAGCATTGCCAAACAGATACCCATATTGTATGGAGGAAGTGTCAAGCCAGCGAATGCCCAAACACTTTTTTCATGCCCTGATGTTGATGGTGGCTTGATAGGTGGTGCAAGTATGGATGCACAAGGATTTATTGACATCGCCAAGTCATTCTAAAATGTGGCTTCTTATTATTGTATTTCAACTCTTTTTTACCCCCAGTCAAGCTTTGATATGTCAAGCCTATGGGAGTATGTATGAAGTAGAGAAAGCCTATCTAGCAGATTTAATTGTTTATGAAGAATTATCAGAGGCTGCTGCCGACATCGTCATTTATGAACAACAAAATCGTCTATACGCAGATAAGCCAGGGATGTGGTATTTTGAAGAAAAAAAAGATTTTGCCCGTTTTAAAATTTACTTCACCCATAAAAAAAGTGAGGCTGATTTTATCATCTATTTTACAGAATTCGAATCTTTTGCAGGCTGCTCAAGATGAGTTTTAAAGGTGTCCATTTTACTTGTGATCCCCACTTAAGTGACCTATTGATCGCCGAACTATCAATGTTGAGCTATGATTCATTTGAGGAACATCAAATGGGTTTTAGTGCCTATTGCGAGATGCTAAATTTTAACCAATCCCTCCTCGATAGCCTTGTAAAGAAGTATCAACCATCGGGAACCATCTCCTACAAACTTGAAGCTGTCGCACGAATCAATTGGAATAGAGAATGGGAAAAAAATTATGCCGCCGTTGTCATCGCTGACAAAATCATGGTTCGTGCTATTTTTCATGAACCCCAAGATCATTTCAAGCATCAGATTGTAATTCATCCGAAAATGTCTTTCGGCACTGGACATCATGCCACCACATCATTGATACTTGAGGCACAATTATCCATTGATCATCATCAAAAAAAAATTTATGACTTTGGTACTGGAACCGGAGTCTTATCCATTTTAGCTCACCAACTGGGTGCCGCGCACATAGTCGCGACGGACGTTGATGATTGGTGTATTGAAAATGCTCAAGAAAACTTTAACTTGAACGATTGTCCTGGCCGAGTATTGAAAGGAGTGGTTCGAGATTTAAGCCTCAAGGACCAAGCAGATATTATCATTGCCAACATCAATAAAAACGTCCTCTTGAATGAGATATCTGAATATGCTCGTCTGCTTGCCTTAAATGGTGTTTTAATTTTAAGTGGTTTTTATGAAAAGGATGCACCTAAAATTTGTGCTGACGCCGAAAAACTGGGTCTTAAGCAAATACAGCAAAAATGCTTGAGCCTTTGGACGGTAATCGTTTTAACCAAAAGAATGTGATTATCGTGAGTGGTTTATTTAGATTTAAGTCATGAAAAACATCTTTTCTGCTTTTTTACTCTTCTTTTTTACTTGGCAGTTGTCAGCACAAAGTTTCTCAAATGATTCTGAAACTTTTAAACAACAAGTTCTACAATTTCTAAAAGTCACAAATACCCAAAAATCATTAAAAATTGAAGCCTCCTTTGACGAGTCATGGCACGAGCAATTTAATCAAGGGCAAAAAGAGAAACTCATTGCGATCGTAAAAAAAATAGAAGAAAAGCGCTTTAGTAGGACCAATTATATCTTATTGTTTGAATTCATTACCGGCCTACCTTTGGTACAAAAGATCCCTACAAAGCAAATTGATGCAATTTTAGCTATCTCATTTTCTTCCTTAGAAACGCTTAGCAAACAAGAGTATACTCATTTTCAAAAGGGACTTAATGAATTTATTAATAGTCAAAATCTTTATCAGAGTAAATTTTTCATCTCTAAAATCCTTAATCCATTATATTCCTTTAATTTCCTCGGAGAAGTCACAACGCTCAGTGAAGATCAGATTCTAGAAACTTCCCAACAAATAGATTCTACCGAAAATGATGATTGGTCAAGTGATGACGAGAGTTGGGACAATGATGCAAATGATGATTGGCCGAGTGATAACGAGAGTTGGGACAATGATGCAAATAATGATTGGCCGAGTGATAACGAGAGTTGGGACAATGATACAGAAAATAACTCGATACAAATCAATAGTGATACTACTCCAGTAAGAGCAAGAACCTACAGCTCTGAAATAGATTATGTTGCCTTACAAAAAGCAAAATACATTCCTGCGGTCATTTCTGGGCCCTACCTTCATTTAGATCAGGCATCACTGATACTTTCCACCTCTTTTGATTCTTTAAAAATTAACAATGTAATAGGAAATCATATCTTCAAAGATCGCCAATTTTCAGGGTCTTCAGCGACCATAGATTGGCCAAAAAAATATAAAAAAATGATCGGTGCTCAAGTTAAATTGGGAGACTTTAATTTTCGAGTAGATAGGGGTGACTTTTGGACGCCTAATGCAACACTGATCTTTCCTGATCTTTTCACTGATTCCATATCGGGAATATTCAAGTACAAACCCCAAAAAAGTACTCAACAAAATACAAAAAATTTCCCTGAATTTACCTCATATGAAAACAATATAAAACTCCCCTTTTTTGAAGGGAAAGTTCAATATACAGGTGGTATTCAAATTAGAGGAAATCAATTGATTGGAACGGCAATCAATAAGGCCCATGGTGAGTTAATTATTCTTGATGGAAATGGTAGAAAAGCCATCATAAAGTCAGAAATATTTGATTTTAAAGATTCTGTCATCTTAGCTCATAACGGGGAAATTTCAATTATTGTAAATTCAGATTCACTTTTTCATCCAGGTATCGCCATGCGTTATGATGGCAGAGAAAACCACCTGACCGTTTGGCGAGAAAAAAAATATGATGTCACGCCTTTTTATGATTCATATCATGAAATACTGATAAGTACTGATCAATTAATATGGCCAATGAATTATGACTCTATTAATTTTAAAATGGCCAATGGTGCCGGGCTTTTACCTACAACTTTTGAATCCTCTGATTTTTTTAACTTAAATCGGTATCAAGGTCTCAATGGGCTGTATCGCTTCCATCCTATCGGTCTTTCAGTCTTTTATGCCCGAAAATATGGACTGACAGAGTTCAATGAACTCGATCTGAGTAGTGAATATGATCTCGATATTCGTCTCGTTAAAGGTGCTATGAAAATATTGAGTATTTACGGATTTGCTAATTATAATTTTAGAACGGGTCATGTGAAATTATTACCGCGGGCTTTCTTATATTATCAAGCTGCTGCAAAAAAGAGAGACTTTGATAACGTTTTTATTTCATCTAAAATGGCCACAGGATTCAATGCTTCACTCAATCTAGACTCCATGTATTTAAATATAAATGGTATTAAAAAGTTTTGGGTAACTGCGGATTACAAAGGCTCTATTACACCCGAAAATGGAAAAATTTCAATGAGAAGAAAATCGTGAAATCATTTTCAATGGTGGGGTTACTTTAGGCCAATTTGATTATCAAGGCCAAAACTTTCAATTTGATTATGAGAATTTTCTCATAAACTTGAACCAAATTGATTCTGTTGATTTAAGATTGTCTAACTCCGATGGTTCTTACGGCGAACTTACAAATCACATTGAGCAAACGAGTGGAATCGTATATTTAAATATGCCGAATAATCGATCTGGACGAGATGAAAGCGATAAATATCCTTACTTTGTCTCCAACACTAGTGGATTAGTCTTTTTCAACCAGCCTGAAATACTCAACGGCGCTTATGATTCATCAATTGTATTCATAGTAAGACCTAAGAAATTTGATGATATTGACAGTGATAGTACTGAAAATTTAATTTTTCCAGGTTCTTTTAACTCCGGAGGAATTTTTCCAGTTTTCGAAGATTCATTGATTATTATGGGAGATCAATCCCTGGGATTTAATCATGAAATTCCAAAAGAAGGTTACAATCTATACGGAACACCCGCCAAAACTTATGAAACCATCAGGTTAAGTAATAATGGGATTCGAGGAACTGGAAAAATTGATTTTATACACAGTCACCTTTTCTCTGATGACTTTATTTATTATTCCGATTCTGTAACTACTGATGGATACAAAGGCTATATTGATCCCGGTCAAGTAAAGTCTTTGAACTTTCCTCAAGCTGATCTTGGAAATTTTAGAATGAGTTGGTATCCCAGAAAAGATAGTATGTATCTAATTACCATTGGTGAGCCCTTTAATTTTTATACGAAATCCGCTCAATTAGAAGGTACCGTTAACCTCACCCAAGCAGGTGTATACGGTGCTGGTCGATTTTTTACACGTGGTTCAATTACGGAATCTAAACAAATGACATTCGAAGAAAAAAAATTTGAGGCAAGGAATAGCAAATTTCAAATCCTTTCAGACCAGATTGATCAGCCTGCAATGGTTGGGGAGGATACCTATGTAAATTTTAACCTTGAAAAAAATATAGCCGATATAAATATTGAAAATACACGTGATGCTGCTTTTAATTTTCCCTATACTGCAATGAAGACATCTATTGTCAATGCAACCTGGTTTTTGGAAGATTCAGTAGTAACGATGAGAAAACCAGATAATGTTGATTTAAAAGATTCTTATTTTTACTCAACGCGTTCAGATCTAGATTCATTAGTCTTCAATGGGACCAATGCCATTTACGATATCAAAACATCTGAATTAATTGTTCAAGGTATTCCATACATACCCGTGGCCGATGCAAAAATTATCCCTGAAAATAATGAAACAACCATAAAATTTAATTCAAAACTAGAAACTTTTCAAAATGCAAAAATCATCTATGAGTCAACCGAATTATACCACTTCCTCACAGATGCCACTATTAATATCGTCTCGAAAAATGATTTCAATGCTAAAGCCAATTATGTCGCCTCTACAAAGGGGGATACAAGTAAAATCCCAATGTATGATTTAAGTATTAAAAAACGCTACTTTACCACGGATACCACCACTGAGAATAATACAGAAATACGTAGATTTAGTCGTAAAAAAAATGCTGAAAATCAAGAGCTTAAATACTACACTCAAGCTACGGGAATAACTAAGAGCGGAGACATCGAAATTGCCCCAGGATTCGCCTATAAAGGTAAAGTAACCCTCAAAACATATAAACAAGCTTTAGAATTAGATGGATTTATTCAGCCTGAATTTACTAATAACCCTGCGTATGACCTTTGGGTTACTTATAAACAAGATGAAGAAATCGCTGAAGTAGTTTTTGACCTCAATAAAGAAGCTTTTGAAGATGGTGAACCGTTAATAGCAGGCCTGCATCAGGATATAAGAGGTCGTTTATACCCAACCTTTATTGAAAATAAAAAAAATAAAAAAAACCACGATTATTTTCTAGCAAAAGGGATGGTAAAATATGATGTGAATTCAAGAAATTACCTCATTGAAGAGCCTTTGAAGTCAACAGGTGATGCGTATGAGGGGCAAACATTTATCTACAATGATTCAACTCAATCTTACAGTTTTGAAGGCAAGATGAACTTCTTTGGTATTAAGGAAAGTAAACTCAACCTATCTGCTTCGGTAATAGGAACCTTAGATGTAGCGTCGAGTATTTGCACCCTTGATGCTGCTTTGATAATAGATATCAATCTAAAAAATACTCTATTGCCGACTTAATATCTATAGACCTTCTTGACATTTTGTCTCGCTTAGGGGGAGACCTTGCCAATGAAATCAATACAAAAAATTTATTAAAAATAAGTAACCTCATAGGTGATGAAAATGCAAAAAAATATCAATCAGATAACCAAGAAGAGTATACTCCTTTGGTTGGAATATCAGAGCTACTGAACAAATTTTTGGTCATCTCGGGAGTGAAAATGAATTGGAATCCTGATGAAAAATCATGGTACAACACTTCCAAAATATCAATTTCCAATATATACGGTGAGGATATTAATACACAAGTGGATGGTTTTTTAGAAATTAAAAAAGACGATATCGATAATGATATTTTGAATTTATTTATTCAAGCTGCCCCAGGTAGCTGGTATTATTTTAATTATCAGGATAATAGTCTTTTAGTTTATTCTTCAAATTCTGAATTTAATGATGAAATTAAAAGTAATGAAAGCAGCGGTAAGCTTAAGCCTGGACAGCTCATTTTAGTTGCAGGTGAAGAAGCTGAAACCTTAGATTTTATCAATACTTTTCGAAAAGTTTACCTAGACATAGAAGCCCCTTTCAAGCTTACCTACCCCGAAGGATTTGATGAATTTTTAGATGCCTCGGAAGATGATGATGACGACGGTTTTTGAATTTTACCCCTCAATTGATAATTCTTGTGCGTAAATTTGTTTCATCCTTTTTTCTTAATAAAATTTCCTATGACAACTTTAGAATACTTAAATGATCATAAAGATAAGTTTCTTAATGAATTACTCGATTTATTAAGGATTCCATCTGTTAGTGCCGATAAAAAATTTGATGGTGATGTCAGAAATGCAGCTATGTTTGTCAAAGACCAATTAATAGCCGCGGGTGTCGACTATGCCGAACTATGCGAAACCAAAGGTCATCCGATTGTATATGCTGAAAAGATCATTGATTCCACCTTTCCCACGGTGTTAGTCTACGGGCATTATGACGTACAACCTGCTGATCCCTATGAGCTTTGGGATCATCCCCCCTTCGAACCCATCGTAAAAAATGATCGAATTTATGCCAGAGGTGCCTGCGATGACAAGGGTCAAATGTACATGCATGTTAAAGCTTTTGAAGCCATGATGGAAACAAATACGCTAACATGCAATGTTAAATTCATGATCGAAGGAGAAGAAGAAGTAGGTTCCGATAATTTAGAAGCTTTCATTAAAGAAGAAAAGCAGAAATTATCGGCAGATGTCATTTTAATTTCAGATACCTCCATCATAAATAATGATACCCCATCTATTACCGTCGGGTTGAGAGGTTTAAGCTATCTCGAGGTGGAGGTGACCGGTCCTAATAAAGATCTTCATTCGGGTGTTTATGGTGGCGCAATTGCCAATCCCATCAATATTCTCACCAAGCTTATTGCTGATATGCAAGATGAAGAAGGACGCATCACGCTTCCCGGCTTTTATGATGATGTATTAGAATATTCTGAAGCGCAAAGAGCTGAAATGGCCAAAGCTCCTTTCGATCTTGACCATTATAAAAAAGAACTCAACATTGAAGAGGTTAAAGGAGAAAAAGGATTTTCAACCATTGAGCGCGTTGGTATACGCCCTTGCTTAGATGTGAATGGTATTTGGGGTGGATATACAGGACCAGGATCTAAAACGGTACTCCCCTCTAAAGCATTTGCCAAAATTTCTACCCGATTGGTCTCCAACCAAAACAGTGGTAAGATCACACAAATGATTATCAAATATTTTGAAGAAAATGCACCCAAATCTGTAAAAGTCAAGGTAACGCCCCATCATGGAGGAACACCCGCAGTAGTTTCTACCCATTCAAACGGGTATCAAGCAGCAAGTAAGGCATTTGAACAATCCTGGGGAAAAACACCGATACCAACGATGGAAGGCGGGAGCATCCCAATTGTTGCTTTGTTCATGCAAGAACTGAAAATAGAACCTATCTTACTGGGCTTTGGTCTTGATTCGGATGACATTCATTCACCCAATGAAAGTTATGGCTTATTTAATTATTATAAAGGAATTGAAACAATTGCTTATTTTTACGGTCATTTTTCCCAAATATCAAAAAAGAGCTAAGGGGTCAAACTATCATTGATAAATTATGCGCGTTCAATTAATCCTATTGTTACTTGTAGCTAGTTTTTGGGGTTCAAGTCAAATAATGAAGCCTATCGAATGGCGTCAAAGTATCTCTGTTTCAGATGATCAAGCAACGGCTCAAATTATTTTTAACGCGGTCATTGATGCCGATTGGTATTTATATTCCTCTGATTTTGATCCTGAATTAGGTCCTAACGTTACCGAATTCATTTTCACGCCGCATGCGAGTTACAAACTGTTAGGATCCATTCAACCTCAAGCAGCCTTAAGTGCTTATGATTCTATATTTATGGGTACCTACACCTATTTTAAAAAAATAGGTACGTTTGTTCAAAATATTCAATTAAAAGATCTCAACTATCGTATTGAGGGTTTGTATAGTTATCAAGTTTGTTCAGATGTTACGGGACTCTGTATTCCCCTTGAGGATGATTTCTCTTTTGTTGCAACCTCCATGAACTCGGCAACCTTTTCCGAAAAAAAAGCTGGACCAAATGAAAGCGTTTTTGACATGCGAGCAGCCAATGACCCCTATACCCTACTTTCCTTTATGCTGATCGCCTTCATCGCTGGACTTACGGCCCTTCTTACCCCTTGTGTCTTTCCTATGATTCCCATGACCGTTACTTATTTTACAGTAAAAAATAAAAGTAAGGCAACGAGAATTAAAAATAGTCTTTTTTATGGTCTATCCATCATCGGAATTCATGTACTCTTCGGTGCTATTATAGCCCCATTCATGGGCCCAGAAATCGCAAATGACTTGGCCACAGGATGGTTTCCAAATGTTTTATTTTTTATTGTATTCGTCTTTTTTGCCGTCTCTTTTTTCGGTCTTTTTGAAATTACTCTTCCCCACAAGTGGGTGAATAAAGTAGATCGAATGGGAGATCAAGGTGGCCTAATCGGTGTCTTTTTCATGGCTTTAACTTTAGTTTTAGTTTCCTTCAGTTGCACCGGCCCTCTCGTAGGTACGATATTAGTGGAATCGGCTGGAGGACTGGTACTCAAGCCGATTTTAGGAATGCTGGCTTTTTCTACAGCTTTTGCCATCCCATTCATGCTTTTTGCCTTATTTCCTGGCTGGCTCGGATCCCTACCCAAATCAGGAAGTTGGCTCAACTCAGTAAAAGTGGTCCTTGGCTTTCTGGAATTGGCTTTTGCCTTTAAGTTTCTAAGTATCGCTGATCAAGCCTATCACTGGGGCATTTTAGACCGTGAAATTTATTTAGCTCTATGGATTGCTATTTTCACCTTACTGAGTTTTTATTTGCTCGGTATCTTTCGAATGCCTGGAGATTCTAAGGCAAAAAATACTTCAGTGTTGGGATTAATTTTGGCCATCATCAGTTTTTCATTTGTGTTTTATCTCATTCCAGGACTTTTTGGGGCCCCTCTAAAAGGAATGTCTGGCTATTTACCTCCCATCTCAGGACAAGATTTCAATGTAAGTTCATCAAATCAAACAATACTTAATAACGATTTATCTGGTTTGTGTGAAGCGCCAAAATATAGTGACTTTCTTGAGCTCCCTCATGGACTATCAGGTTATTTTGATTTAGAGCAAGCCAAGGAATGTGCCCTTGCGACCGGAAAGCCCATATTTATAGACTTTACGGGTCATGGATGTGTTAACTGCCGAGAAATGGAGGCGCGTGTATGGTCGGATTCCAGAATTCTCAAACGATTATCTGAGAACTTCATCGTGGTTGCTTTGTATGTAGATGATAAAACGGCTTTGCCACAGAATCAATGGTATGAATCTTCTTACGATAGTAAGACAAAAAAAACGATAGGTAAGCAAAATGCAGATTTACAAATTACCCAATTTAAAAATAATGCTCAACCCCTTTATATCATCATGACTGCTGAGGGCCAATTACTTGTCGATCCTATCTCCTATAATTTAGACATTCCATCCTTTCTCTCATTTTTAGACCTTGGGCACACCAATTTCAGCAAATGAGGCTACGCACATGAAAATCTCAGTATTTAATCTCTTTATCCCTTTTAGTACTTTTTCATGCTTGTGATTCCGTGGTCAAGCAAGTACCCAAAAAAGAGGCTATTGAATCCCTCGCGCAGGAAGCTCCAGAGCCAAAATTATTATTTGGCCTTCCTGTAGATTCGTCTGGAGTTATAGTAGGGAAAATAAAACGAAACCAAACGCTTTCCGCTATTCTTCAAAATTTTGGTGTATCTAATGCCAAAATTTATGCAATTGCCCAGACTTCAAAAAATGTGTTTGACCTACGCAAACTTAACATAGGTAAAAAATATTCGATTATTCATAAAATAGATTCAAATAAGACCGTTGACTATTTTATTTTTGAACCTGATTTGAAATCTTTTGTTGTTTTTTCCTTAGGGGATTCTCTCTATACACGCGTCTACCGTAAGAAAATAGATATCATTGAAAGAAGTATTGCTGCCACAATTCATTCATCCCTATATGAAACAGCAATAGATATTGGAGCCCCTCCTTTATTGGTAAGTAAGCTCATCGATGTACTTGCTTGGCAAGTTGACTTTTTCAGAATACAAGAAGGAGATAAGTTCAAGGTCATTTATGAGGAAGAAAATATTGAAGGAAAACCTATTGGCATTAAGCAAATCACGGGTGTCTATTTTGAACATTTTAACAAGATATTTTATGGTATTCGATACAGCGTAGATCAAAAAGACGATTATTTTGACCAGGACGGTAACAGCTTAAGAAAGACTTTTTTAAGAGCCCCACTGAATTACAGGAGAATAAGTTCTCGATATTCAGGTCGCCGCTATCATCCTGTTCAAAAAAGATACAAGGCCCATTTAGGAACAGATTATGCAGCCGCTGCAGGCACACCCATTCACTCGGTCGGTGAAGGCGTCGTTGTGGAAGCCAAGTATGGGCGTTATAATGGAAATTATGTTAAAATAAAGCATAGTAGTACCTATTCAACCCAATACTTACACATGCAGAAAATTAAGCGAGGTATCAGGCCAGGGGTCCAAGTTGAACAAGGTCAAACTATTGGATTTGTGGGAAGCACAGGACTGGCCACCGGACCACACCTCTGCTTTCGCTTCTGGAAAAATAACAAACAAGTAGATGTGTTAAAAGTAGATTTACCCCCTTCAGATCCCATCAATCCCAAAGCGCTCAATGATTTTTTGCATGAAAAAAATAGGGTCATAAAAAAATTAGAACAATTATCTTTTATAGCTCCGTAATTATAATTAAAATGCCACAATACATAACCAAATTATAGAACTTAGATCCCCTTCTCATTTTTTAAGCCCTAGACTTGTTCAGTGGGCGTCAACATATTTAATACCGTAGAGAAGAGGGCTTAAAGAAAACAAGATCAAGTTGCCCTCATCCAATCCATTTTTAATATCTTCGGTACAATAAAAAAATTATTTCTCTATGAAAAAAATCATTCCTTTATCATTGATAATATTTTCTTTGTTATCATGTAGCGATGAAGTTAAACTGCAAGGAACATGGGATGCTGTTTGGGAAACTTCACCTGAATCCTTTGGAGAAATAGCGGGTATTGAAAGTTTTATCATGAATGGTAAGTTCATTTTTCACGGTGATTCCATCACCATCATTGCTCATGGCTATAAAGGCTGTGTCTTCGGAGTTGATACCATTCAGCATTCCCAAACATGGAACATGCAGAATGATACCCTTTATCTTGTGAATGAAAGCAACCTGCAAGGAATTTCTTATTTTGTCAAATCCAAACATGAAAACTCCATTGAATTACAACTCATGGAAGACATTTTTATTCACCTTAAAAAATAAATATGAAAAATTATCTCGGCCTACTCTTATTATCTTTGAGCTCATTTAGCCTGCTCAGTCAAAGTTTATACGATTACGACATTGATGCTAGGTTACTAGAATTAGGAATTACCCTCAATGAACCGAGTCAGCCTGTAGGCAATTATGTCAACAGCGTCCGAACAGGAAATCTCATCTATATGGCAGGACTCGGTCCGCTCGGTCCCAATGGATACATAACCGGTAAACTGGGACAAGATTTAAGTATACCAGAGGGTTATGACGCGGCTCGATATACAGCCATCTCTCAATTGATGGCTTTAAAGGCCGAAATAGGAGATCTCAATAAGGTAAAAAGGATCGTTAAAGTATTTGGCATGGTCAACTCTACCCCCACTTTTACCCAACAACCGGCAGTAATCAATGGTTTCTCAGATTTGATGGTCGCAGTTTTTGGAGATAGAGGAAAACACGCCCGTGCAGCTGTCGGTATGGTTGCCTTACCTATGAATATCTGTGTAGAGATAGAAATGATTGTTGAAGTAGAACCCTAAGTAGAGGCTCAAACATTTTCAAAGGGACCTTAATGATAATTGTTTTTGTAAAATAGCCATGCCTTCATCAAAACTGTGGGGGTTATAATTTAATTCGGTAATGGCTTTATCCAAAATAAATCCTGTTCTCGCGGGTCGCTGAGCTGGCTGAGTAAATACACTTCCATCCACCTCTTCAATCAGGGACGCATCTAACTTAAAAAAATGCGCTGTTTTTAATGCCATCTCATGGGGAGTAAGCAGATCCTTACCTGATAAATTAAAAATCCCTTCTGCCTTTTTTTGTGCAATTGCCATGCAACCCAAAGCCAAGTCTTCAGCCAAGGTAGGTGTCCTCCATTGATCATTGATTACTTGTATTTTTTTCCCTTGCTCTAGACTATGCTTTACCCATAAAATTATATTCGACTTTGACATATCATGTGCGATTCCATAAACCAAAACCGTGCGGACAATCGCACTTTTGACGGGTGAGGCCTTCAATAAATCTTCTGAAGCTAACTTGCTCTTTCCATAATAACTTAAGGGATGGGCTAGCGCCTCTTCAGCGTAAGGACCCGCCAAACCATCAAAAATAAAATCTGTCGAGAGCTGAATGAGTAAAGCATTTGCCTCAATACTACTCGCTATTAAATATTCTAAAGCCGTTACATTTTGTGACCAGCACGATTCTTGATGAGTTTCGCATTGATCCACATGTGTCATGGCCGCACAATTGATCACCACATCAGGATTAATCTCTTTGAGGACTGTCGACACCTCCTCTCGAGAGGTAACATCTAACTGCCTATATTCATATTTTCCAGGTGGATTACGATTTTCGCCTCTACCCGTAGCGATAAAAGAAACCTCTTGTAGCGAAGCTTGATAGACTGATTAATTTCTGCCCTAATAGGCCATTGGCCCCCGTAACTAATAGCTTTATCATAATTATTCAGGATAGCTATAACCGTATTTTTCAATAATTTCTTTTTTAGGTACCTCCTCGATTTCCATAGTCATAAAAAGTTCCTCAATCGGTCGGTTGGCTCTTCCTACCGATACACTTGCGATTTGATCAACCACCTCTAAGCCCGCAACCACACGACCAAAAATTGTATATTCATTATCCAAGTGCGGAGCCCCTCCCAAGGTCGTGTAAGCATCCAATCGATCCAATGCCATGTCTTTGCGCAGTGAAATCCCTTGTACAGACTCCACTAATTCCACATATCTCAGAGCCAATTGATTCATTTCTTCAATTTTATTTCCCCTTTGCAAATTGATAAATTGTTGGGCTATGGTATCATAGCCGGGATTCTTCATTAACTCACTCAAACCCTGATTTAATGCAAATTGATCTATTGTTAACTCTTCTTTGCTGAATATTTTACCATGGACAATATAAAATTGACTTGCCGAGGACATTTTTTCTGGGTTAACCCGATCAGGTTGCCTGGCTGCCGCTAAAGCACCTTTAGTATGCATGAAATCACTCATGATTTCGGCAGGAATACGATCCTCTAAAGATTCCTGTGTCCCTTCTTTTTCATTGACATTTCCGCCCTGGACCATAAAACCTTTCATAACCCGATGCCACAAGGTACTGTCATATTTTCCCGCCCGCACCAACTCGATAAAGTTTTTCTTATGGAGTGGTGTCTCGTCGTATAAAAGCACTTTGATGGTTCCAAATTGGGTATTGATATTGACTAAGATATCTTTATCAGAATTACAACCCTGTAAAACCATCATTAACCATATTATGATTACTATTTTTTTCATCTTCTTTCCTAGATTTCAAATTTGTTTCCTTATTTCTTTTAAAATGTTTTGGCCTCCCACTTCTAAAACCTCTAAAGCCAAGCCCCTACCAAGATCTTTAGGATCATGACTGGAGCGCTCTCTTAATATCTTTTGCTTACCATCTAGGCTAATGATACCCCCTCTTAAAATAATGCCATTTTGATCAGAAGTTGCATGTGCAAAAACGGGAATACTACAACCTCCTTCAAATTTTTCAAGAAAGGCACGTTCTGCGATGACCTCGGTCGCCGTATTCGCATCATTTACCTTCGATATAATTTGAGCTCTTATTGAAGGGTCTAATGAACTATGCGCTTCAATGGCAATGCTCCCTTGACCCACGGCGGGAATCCACACTTTTTCATCAAAGACATATTGAATCATACTTTCATAATTCATCCTTTGTACCCCAGCATAAGCCAATATCAAGGCCTCACAATCTCCCGCCTTCATTTTCTCAATTCTCGTCTGTAAGTTTCCTCTCATATCTACCGTTTCTATATGAGGATAAAAATGTCTCAGACAGGCCACGCGGCGCGTTGATGAGGTTCCAATGACAAGCGGTGTGGCTAGATTAACTTTATTTGAACTGATCAAAACATCATTGGGCTGTGCCCTTGGACCAAACGCGATAATTTCAAATGATTCAGGCAATACCGAAGGCATATCTTTGGCGCTGTGTACCGCTATATCGATTTCTCCATTTTGGAGTTTTTGTTCTAATTCTTCAGTAAAAACTCCTTTGGAGCCTATCTTAGAAATGGCTACATCCAAAACGCGATCGCCTTGAGTTGATATGGGTGCAAGCTCTGAAGCAATGCCCTCATTGGCCAGTTGGGTTTTTACCCAATAAGCTTGCCACAAAGCCAGTCTGCTTTTACGCGTTCCTATGACAACGAGCCTATCCACGATGGGTTCTAATAATATAGGAAAGTCTGATACTTAAGGCTAATTGGGCCATCTGTGGGTGAGCATGGCGCTCTAGATAATACAAAGTTTCTGAAAGATCTTTATAAATGAGTTCAAGTCCTTGAAGATTAATGGCATTACTAAATTTCAATATGAACACACGCTCAGCGCCTTGCGAGGAAATTAAATCTTCTGCTCCTTTAACCAAAATTGCATTACGAATCATCTCAAGTGCCCAGCGCATTTTAATCTGTTGTTTTGCCCTTGATATTTGCTTGAATTGCTCACTCATCCGAGATAAAAAATCATATTTAGCTCCTATACAATTTCGCATCCAATCAATGAACCAATGCAGCTCATCCTCATTACCTTCTTTTAAATTGGCTACTGCATTCGGTAAGCTCCCATTTGAGAATCGATATGCCTTGATCGCATCTTCGGCAGCAGCATCATGATTTTTAAATAAGTATTTTATCATTTCGTCCTCTGAAAATGAGGGAACGGTAACCAACTGCAAACGAGAGATAATGGTTGTTAGTAAATCTTCATAATGATAAGTAACCATCAAATACAAAGTATTTTCAGGAGGTTCTTCCAACACTTTTAAAATGGCATTGGCTGCCGTCCCATTCATTTTTTCAGGATACCAAATAATCAAAATTTTGAGTCCGCCCTCAAAAGATTTCATACTTACTGTTTGTACAATTTTTTTTGCTTCCGCCTTACTTATCTGATTTTGCTTGTTTTCCATATCCAGTGCACTGATAAGATCACCAAGCGCAGCATAAGGCTGTTCAATAATCAATTCCCTCCAAACTTCATTCACCCTAGACTGTTGCTTCCCATCCTCTTTTTCCGGTTTGGCTGAAGGAAAAAAATAATGAACATCAGGATGTATGTGCTTGGCCATTTTTTGACATGTCAGACAACTTCCACAAGCATCTGCCGATTCTTTATTCTCACAGAGCAAATAGGTGGCATAGGCAATGGCCAAAGGTAGGGCGGCACCACCTTCCTGTCCACTGAACAATTGAGCATGTGCCAGATGGTTTCGTTGATGTGATAAAACCAATGTTTCCTTTAAGGCGAGGAGTCCAGGAATCTCTTCAAATCTCATCTCTTAATGACTCGTTTACTCATTATTTATTCCTATTTCCCAAGTGCGTTCATATTCAGTTTGGGTAAATACATTTTTAAGTATTCCCTTCTGATGATCCTCTAAATGTTTACTCCTTCTCCTCATGACTCGATCCGTTGTCTCAAGCATTTTATCAATCCGATGGGTAATAAAACCTTGTTTTACTCCCCAAGAAAAAGAAGGAATTAAATTTTTTTGTACTCCAGAACCCAAAATGTTTGCTCCCACGCCTACCGTGGTCCCGGTATTGAACTGCGAAGTAATACTGCATTTAGTATAATCCCCCATGATCATTCCACAAAACTGCAATCCTGTATCTATGAATTTTTTACTATAAAAATCCCACATCTTAACGGTAGTATAATTCAGCTTTAGATTTGAATTACTAGTTCCTGCTCCTAAGTTACACCATTCTCCGATGACCGAGTTTCCCAAAAATCCATCATGGGCTTTATTGGTAAACCCCTGAATCACTGTTTGAGAGATTTCTCCACCTACCTTTGAGTGAGGGCCTATGGTCACTTTTTCTCTGATCGCAGCCCCCATTTTAATTTCACTATGCTCATTCATGGCAAATGGTCCGCGAATAATGGCACCTTCCCCTATTCTACAATTTTTGCCAATATAGATAGGCCCATGCTCCGCATTAAGAATGGCCGCTCTGATGGTCACTCCAGACTCAATATATATATCGGACCCATAAGTGCGGGTATGGGGATCTGCGATTGGCTGCGATATTTGATCTTGGGTAACTAATTTGAAATCTTTTTTTATCTGTTCCCCATTTTGCTTGAAAATATCCCATCCATAGTTTATTTGATCTAATGAATAATTCCACTGCGTCCAATCGTAATTTGACCCTGCAAATCCCTCATCGGTATACAGGGCAATCATAACACCTTCGTAAATGATGCCTGTCCCTTTTTTTAACCCTTTAATAGAGGCTGCAAGTTGTTCATTGGGCATTACACTCCCATTGATAACCCATATTCCAGAGGCATCCCTTGGCTTCGTGTATTGGCCCGTTAAATAATCTAATGTAAAATAACCAACTAGAACGGCCTTAAGGTAATGCTCCCATTTCTCTCTAATGGTAAGAATCCCCACCCGCAGCTCACAAGAAGGCTTCGTGTAGGTCAATGGCCATAAACGTTGATGGCGCTCGGGGTCATCCCAAAATGCTATTTTACGCATACCCCAAAAATAAAAAAAGTCTCCAAGAATATTCTTGAAGACTTGCTTTAAATCTTTACTTATTTTTATTTTTGATATCTCTTATTGAATTTCTCAACACGTCCCGCCGTGTCCACAAATAATTTTTTCCCTGTATAAAAGGGATGTGAGGCTGAGCTTACTTCAATTTTCACCAGCGGATATTCATTTCCGTCCTCCCATTTAATGGTATCCGAAGACTTCATTGTTGACTTGGTCAAAAATTTGAAATTACTTGACGTGTCAAGGAACACAACTTCTTTATATTCGGGATGTAAATTTTTTTTCATGAACAGAACTATATAGTTTCAAAAAGAATTGTAAAGATAAATATAAATTTGTGTAATAAAAAAGTGCAATTTTTAATAAATTCTAAGTTCTTAAGAATATTAACATCAAATGAAACGTCTCTCTTTCCATTAGACTATTTTTGTGTCTCGCAGGAGTATGCGCTCTTGCTTGAACGAATGAGTAAATAAATTGATAACAGGGTGTTTTTAACAGGGTCTTATACTTTAAACAATATAAACATCTCCTTTTCACCCCGTTCGGTTGTAACCAATAAACTCCCCGCATGAATTCATATTTTAGATTGCTTCAATACGCCAAACCTTACAAGTGGTTAATCCCTCAATACTTTGTTTATACGCTGTTATTTGTTCTCTTCAGCATAGTTAACCTAGCTGTTTTAGCCCCTTTACTCAATTTACTGTTTAAGCCCACTTCGACAGCCGCAACGGAAACAACTTCAGTTGACTCTAATCCTTGGTCACTAGAGCAATTTTATACTTATTTAAATGAATTCATTGCTACACAAACCAAAGGAGATGCACTTTACACCATCTGCCTGATTCTCATCATTTCCGTGGTCTTTGCCAACCTCTTTAATTACCTGACCCTTATGCTTCAAGCAAAAGCGCGAGTAAATGCAGTAACAAACCTCAGAAATTCAGTTTTTAATCGAATTACCGAATTGGATCTGGGTTATTTTACAGATGCTCGCAAAGGGGATCTGATGACCAAAGTAAGCACCGATGTTCAAAACATAGAAGCTACCATTGTCAATTCGCTCACGGTGCTTTTCAAAGAACCTTTTTTAATTTTGGGCTATTTCTTTATCTTATTTTTTATCTCTGTAGAGCTCACTTTGTACACGCTACTTTTAGTTCCTGTCTCTGGATCAGCCATTTCTTACATTGCTAAAAGGCTGAAAAGAAGAGCTCAATTTACTCAAGAATCTATTAGTAGGCTAACCAATATACTAGAAGAAACGTTATCAGGGATAAGAGTCATTAAAGCATTTAATGCACAATGGTACACGCAAAAAAAATTCACAAGCGAGGCTGGCGTTTATGCTCGTCAAAGCATGAAAATGGCCACAAAATCAAATCTTTCAGCACCTCTGGCTCAGGTACTTGGGACCTCAATGCTCTGTTTAATTCTATTAATTGGAGGCCATATGGTATTAAGTGATTCACATCAATTAGATCCTTCCAAATTTATTCTCTTTTTAATCACTTTTGGTCAACTCATCGTCCCTGCCAAGAACATTGCCAATGCATTTACCAATATTCAGAAAGGTTTGGTTTCAAGTGAGCGCGTATTTCAACTAATTGACACACCAATAAAGGTAATTGACCATGCAAATGCACAAGATTTAATAAACTACAAATCACATATCTCCTTCGAGGGGGTTGATTTTGCTTATGAAGATCGAAAAGTACTCAATGACATCAGTTTCCATATCGCCAAAGGGAGCACTGTGGCTATGGTAGGCCAATCTGGAGGTGGAAAATCGACCATTGCTGATCTCTTAGCCCGATTTTATGATCCCGCAGAAGGCTCAATCAGAGTAGATGGATTAGACATCAAAGACATTACCATCTCCTCGTTAAGAAAAAAAATGGGTATTGTCACCCAAGAGTCCATTTTGTTTAATGATACCATCCGTCAAAATATTTCCTTTGGCAAAGCTGAGGCTGACTTAGAAGAAATCATCGCAGCTGCTAAAATCGCAAATGCACACCAGTTTATCATGCAGCTTGAAAAGGGTTATGATACCATCATTGGTGAGCGAGGATCTAAATTGTCAGGAGGACAAAAACAAAGAATGAGCATAGCACGTGCGCTTCTCAAAAATCCTGAAATCCTCATTTTGGATGAGGCCACTTCAGCCCTGGATTCTGAGTCTGAAAAACTGGTACAAAATGCGATACTCAATCTGACAAAAAACAGGACGACCTTAGTGATTGCCCATAGATTAAGTACCATCCAAAATGCCGACCTAATTTTGGTCCTCAAAGAGGGCAAAATCATTCAATCAGGCAGCCATCTGGAATTAATTAAGGAAGCTGGGGTTTATAAAACACTTCTGGAAATTCAGAATATGCCTCATTCACAAACAGCATCAAGTTCCCCATAATAATAATTTCATTTATCCTTTATATATTAACTTTGGATATCTCATTTGAACTAAAATGGTAAAGTTTAAAAATGCTTTTTTGATTCTTTACCTCGCGGCAGCAATCTCATCTATCATGATGATCTATTACGAGGCTATCATACTCGAGACCATTCAAGATTGGGGCTACTGGTTGGCTCTCAAACAACTCCCAGTGATTGGAGCCAATCTCATTTTACTATTATCTGTGCTGATGTTACTCGAGGTCATTGTTCAAAAGTTCACCATCAACAAGCTTAAAAATAAAATCAGGGAGCAAACGGATGAGGTCATGTCCATAAAATCAAAATTATATGATCAAATAACCCATGATGACGGCTCCAATTCTGAATCAAACGATGACCCTAACCAACCTTCTTTAGAAGAAAATGAAGATTACTAATCAGATTGAAATAATAGAACAAGAGCTGCAAGAAGCCCATCAAGTATTGTCGAACTTCATGGCCGACCCTAAGTTGATCGAAACCATCGCCGAAATGGCTCATCTCATGACCCATGCCATAGAAAATGGAGGTAAAATAATCACTTGTGGCAACGGGGGTTCGCATTGCGATGCGATGCATTTCGCCGAAGAACTTACCGGTCGGTACAGAAATGACCGTAAATCCCTGCCTGCCATCGCTATTTCTGATGCAGCATACCTCACTTGTGTAGGTAATGATTATGGTTATGAATTCATATTTTCAAGATTTATCGAGGGGATGGGCAATAATGGAGATGTGCTTTTAGCCATCAGCACGAGTGGAAATTCTATGAACATTGTAAATGCAGTAAAGGCCGCAAAAGAAAAGAATATGAAAACCATTGTACTCGCCGGAAAAGATGGGGGTAAGTTAGCAAATATAGCAGATAGGATATTGATTGTACCGCATTTTGGATTTGCAGATAGGATTCAAGAAATACATATCAAGATCATCCACATTATGATCTTATTGATTGAGCAAAAAATAACTCATTAATGATTTAATATTGAGAATCATCATTCAAAAGATAGCTTCCTAGCGAGCCTACACAGATCTCATTAAGAAACATTCAGATCCAGAGTAGTTTCGTAAACTAATAAAATATGATCAATTAAAAGAGCTAGATTCTTAGAAAGTAGATCAGTTTAGTAAGTCTAGCAATGTGCAGCCACCTAATAGGCATAGGACTTAATTCATTACACAAAAAACCCAGATTCAAGACATTAAATACTGACTGGGGAAGTAAAGTTGATTCTAGTTTTGTAATTACGACAAGTGTCATGTCCCTTATCCTACTCTATCAATGATTATTTTAATAAATTATATTAGCTAAAACCTATGGCAGTACGGTATACGGTGTTGATGCCTTCATTATAACGATTGAAGTAGATGTTAGCCAAGGAACCCAATTTTTTATGGTAGGACTGCCTGATTCGACCGTTAAAGAAAGTCAACAGCGGGTGGAGGGAGCGATTAAGTTTTATAACTACCACATGCCCCGACAGAAGATTGTAGTAAATTTGGCTCCAGCCGATATCAAAAAAGAAGGCTCCTTTTATGACCTCCCATTAAATTAGCCATCTTAAGGGCCTCTAATCAAGTTAATTTACCCACGCTTGATCAATATTTAGTGATGGGAGAATTATCCTTTGACGGTCAATTGCACCCACTCAGAGGTATTCTGCTCATTGCAATCGAAGCTCGAAAACAAGGGTTTAAAGGATTTATATTACCCAAAGAAAACGCAAGGGAAGCGGCCATTGTAGATCAGTTAGAAATCATTGGTATCACAAATATCAAAGAAGCGGTAGAACATTCAAATGGGAAAATATCATTGCTCCCATGCAGTATGATACCCGAGAAAACTTCGAATTTTATCAAAATGAATACGGAGTAGACTTTTCAGATGTACAAGGGCAAGAAAATATCAAAAGAACTTTTGAAATTGCCGCCGCAGGGGGGCATAATGTCATCATAATTGGTCCTCCCGGAGCACGGAAAACCATGTTGGCAAAGAGAATTCCTTTGATTTTACCCCCTTTAAACCTTTATGAAGCCCTAGAAACGACCAAAATAAATTCTGTTGCAGGAAAACTCGGAACCGATGCTCATCTCATTTCGATACGCCCATTTCAGGCACCCCACCATACGGTAAGTGATGTCGCACTGGTAGGAGGAGGGAGTATTCCGCAATCTGGTGAAATTTCTTTGGCCAATAATGGTATTCTTTTTTTAGACGAACTTCCTGAATTTAAACGTTCGGCCCTTGAGGTCCTCAGACAGCCCCTCGAAGAGCGCCATATCACGATCTCTAGAGCGCGAGTATTCATTGATTTTTCCGCGAATTTTATGTTGATTGCGAGTATGAACCCTTGTCCCTGTGGCTTTTATCTCCATTCAGAAAAAGAATGCATATGTCCCCCAGGTGCCGTATAGCGTTATCTCAACAAAATCAGTGGCCCTTTGCTGGATCGTATAGATCTTCATGTGGAGGTAACCCCTATTTACTTTGATCAGATGACTTCAAATAGAAAGTCTGAAGTTAGTACGGCGATTCGTGATCGCGTCATCTCCACTCGAAATCGTCAGCAATTAAGATTTGAAAGTCAGTCTGCCATTCATAATAACGCGATGATGCCCTCGCCAATGGTCAAAAATATCTGCTCCATTAATGCGGCAGATAAGATATTACTAAAAACAGCTATGGGTAGATTAGGGCTTTCGGCAAGGGCCTATGATAGAATTTTGAAAGTCGCCCGCACCATTGCCGACTTAGCAGGAAAAGATGATATTCTCATCGAGCATCTAGCTGAAGCCATTCAATGTCGAAGTTTAGATCGCGAAAATTGAGCGGGCTAGTAGGGCCTGATGCCTCATTATTAATACAAAAAAAAAATTAGGGTGGATGGCGAAAAAATAATTAGACTTTGGTTCAAGTAACAATTATTGGCCTAAATTTAATCTCATAATATTTGCAGATAATTTCAACCCTAATAAAATATTGATCCCAGAACAAATCACGATAGCATGCTTAAAAAAACGCTCCTCCTCACTTCTGGTCTCCTCATTATTTTTCTTTCCAGCACCCTCACTCGTATAGATCGTACCCCATACAAGGCGCTTGATTTTTATAAAAAAAGTATCCATGAAATCAATCAGTTACTGACAAAAAATCCCAGTCGCTCCATCGGAGATACCTTGTTGATAGGGTTTGCCCGGGCCAACTTGACACCTTCCGAATTGGCTCCTTTAGCGGGTTATGGGAATCGACGACCCAAAGAAATGACAAGCGTTCATGACTCCATCTACGTTAGCACTACCGTCATAAACAATGGTAAAAATAAAATCGCCATCGTCTCAGCAGACCTGTTGATTATTCCGCCAGAAGTAACTGCCCTTTTAAAAGAAAAGCTTTTTAATACGGGTTGGTCCGTACCGGAAGTTTTTCTTTCGGCCACCCATACGCATTCCAGTTTAGGGGGTTGGGCACCCGGTTTGGTAGGCAATATGATCGCAGGAACTACGATGCCAAGTACCCTGAATTTATCGCCAATCAAATCGTAGCCAGTATTCAGATGGCCGAGAAAAGGTTAAATGCTGGTGCCTGGAGTTTTAATGAATTATCCATTCCTACATTGATTACTAATCGCCTCATCGGTACCCAAGGCATTACCGATCCCTCCTTAAAACTCATGGCCTTAAAATCAGGCATACAAGAAGGAGTACATGTCTTTTACGGTGCCCATGCCACGTGCCTTTCTGGTGAAAATAAACAAATGTCTAGAGATTATCCCGGAGTTTTTTCTGATTGGATGGTGAACCATACTCCCCTCGATTTTGCTGTTTACAGCGCCGGCGCCGTAGCAAGCATGGGTCCAGAAACCGGTCCAAGACAAGGATTTGATCGCGCTCAATTTATGGGTGAAGAAATGGCCAAACAAGTTGCTTTAATTCAGCAATTTGGATATCCTTATGAAAACCAATTAAATCTTAGCTTTATTAGAATACCCCTTTTTTTAAGACAGCCTATGGTCAAAATTTCTGAAAACTGGGCGCTTCGTCCATGGGTCTTTAAATGGGCATTTGGTCACTCCCCATTGGAAATCTCCATGATTCAGCTCAATGATTTGGTCATGATTGGATTGCCTTGTGATTTCTCTGGGGAATTGGCAGTGGAGTTGTATGCCTATGCCAAGTCCAAAAATCTAAATCTAATTATCTCATCATTTAACGGTGGATATGCAGGATATGTCCCTGATGACAAATGGTATGATTTGGAAAAATACGAGCCCCGTTCCATGAGTTGGTATGGGCATGATAATGGGGCCTATTTTGTTGAGATCATCAAACTTTTAATCGATTACAATCAATCATGAAAATCACTCGACCTACTTTAATCATCGATGAAGTCAAAGCAAGAAAAAACATTGCCTTTATGGCTGAAAAGGCCAAAAAATCTAATCTGCTGTTTAGGCCCCATTTTAAAACCCATCAATCTGCGACCGTAGCGCGGTGGTTCCGTGAAATGGGAGTAAACCACATTGCTGTTTCTTCACTCGCCATGGCCCATTATTTTTATCAGCATGGTTGGGATGACATCCATATTGCCTTCCCCTATAACTTGTTGGAACATCAAAAACTCAATGAATTAGCCACGCACATTAAGCTGACTGTATCAATCGAATCTCAGCAAGCCTTAACACATCTTAAATCCCATATGAAAACTCCCATCCACTACATGATTAAAACAGATGTCGGTTATGGAAGAACGGGAATTGATGCGAGTAATTGGGAATCTATTTTATCATTGGCCGATCAAAGAAATTCAATATGTCAATTTTCTGGATTGATGGCACATGCCGGGCATACTTATGATGCTCATGGTACAGATGAGATTGAAAAAGCGCATAAAACAAGTCTCCAAAAACTGGAACTCTTAGTCAACCGATTTATAGACCCTCCCTTTGTAAGCTATGGGGATACCCCTTCTTGTTCTGTCTCTGAAAATTTTAACTTGATCTCCGAATTTCGCTGCGGAAACTTCGTTTATTATGATCTGACACAAGTGGCGATAGGCTCTTGTACGGTTGATCAAATCGCAGTGGCTATGGCTTGCCCAATTGTGGCAGAACATTATGATCGTAATGAAGTGGTCATCTATGGTGGTGCCGTCCATTTTTCTAAAGATTTCGTCATGAGTCCTCATAAGCATTTTGGCCAAATTGTAACTTTTAATCAAAATGGCTGGGCAGTTTTAGAGGGTGTCTACCTCAATAAAATATCTCAAGAGCACGGCATCATTCATTTACCCAAAAATGTTGACAAAAATCAATTCTCACTCGGCCATATTATCGGTATCTTACCAGTCCATTCATGCCTTACATCAGATCTCATGATGGGACAAGAAACACTCAGTGGTCAACCAATAGATAAAATGATGCGAATATGAAAAAAATTAGTATTACAGTCACTTTCTATGCTCTTCTTTTATGGTGCAATAGGTGAGCCAAAAGACTCCTTGGATATTATGATTGGTCAAATGATTCAGATAGGAATTACTGATTTTGGTGATGCTTCGGTGCGTAACGAATTACGTAATCTCATCAAAACCGGTAAAGTCGGTGGGGTCATCCTTTTTGAAAAAAATATGCAAAAAGAAGATACAAAAGTGGCATTAAAAAAAATGATTGAGGAGCTCCAAAAAGAGGCCAACATACCTTTGTTTATTGCCATTGATGAAGAAGGAGGCTATGTCAATCGCTTGAAACCTAAATATGGCTTCCCAAAAACTGTTTCGGCTGCCTATTTGGGGGCCATGGATGACCTAGACTCAACAAAATTCTATAGTACCCAAACCGCTCAAACTCTTAGTTCTCTTGGTTTTAATGTAAACTATGCACCATCAGTAGATGTGGCCATTAATCCTAGTAATCCGGTGATTGTAAAAAATGAGCGGAGCTATTCAAAAGATCCACAAACGGTCGCCCGACATGCGACTGCTTATATTGAAGGGCACAAACCTTTTAATGTGGCTACTGTACTGAAGCATTTTCCAGGTCATGGTTCCTCTCAAGTAGACACGCATTTAGGCGTCGCCGACGTCTCTAATAGCTGGCAAAAAAAGGAGTTAGAACCTTATATTACATTGATCAAAACAGGATCTGTTCAAGCCATAATGACCGCACACATTATTAACCAAAACCTAGACGAAAACCTATTTCCAGCTACACTCTCGAAGCGAATAATTACAGACCTTCTTCGGAAAGAATTAGGATACGAAGGAGTCATTTTTAGTGATGATATGCACATGGCAGCCATTATTAAAAACTATGGCTTCAAGGAAGCCGTAGTTTTAGCCATCAATGCAGGTATCGATTGCCTGATTTTTTCAAATAATATTTCTCCTGATGAAATCATTTCTGCCAAGGCCCTTCATCATCACATCAAAACTCAAGTTTTGATGGGTACAATAGATGCAAACAGCATCGACTCAATCCTACCGCAGACTAATCAAACTAAAATCTGCACTCGGCCTCAACTCATTAAAGTATTGACCCTCAATATTGATAGAAAAAATCAAGTACCTTTATTCTAAAAAATTTGGATTAAGCTGTTATTTCAAAGGATTCTATAAGAAATTTGCTAATTAATAGTATTACTATTATTATTGCATATATAAATGACCAAGTTAGATTATTTACTACCAATATGAATATGCTAAAAGGGAACGCCTGAAAGGTAATATTAGAGCCCTAAAAATTTTCAGTTATTGGCTATTTGAAAAAAGTCATACGAACAGCGTACTTTAAAACTATGATAAAATATAATCCTAAATCCTGGGCATCCCTCATTTTTGATGTCTACAGCAGATATGTATTTAAGTCATTACTGCCTCTTATTTTATTCATGGGTGTCTTTTCGACCGCTTATGTAGCCATCGTCGTTGATCTTACGCAACTCCATTATGAAAGTACCATACAATTTCATTCTATTATTGGTGTGATGCTCGGGCTGTTTCTGGTATTCAGAATCAATACCGCTTATGATCGTTGGTGGGAAGGAAGAAAATTATGGGGAAAATTAGTCAATGATACACGCTATTTGGCCATAAAAATAAATAATATACTCCCCGTTGATAGAACAGCCGATCGAGAATTTTTTATTGACATGATTGCGAATATTGCTTTCGCAACCAAAGAACATCTTCGAGACAGTATTCTTGTCAGTGAATTGTCCTTGCCTGATGAGACCTTAAGGAATAACGTCATCTCTAGTACGCACAGACCTAATAAATTGGCTGACGCCTTATTTGAAAGAACCAATCAGCTTTATAAGGATCAGATAATTGATGGGTACCAACTTTATATTCTAGATAAAGAATTAAAGGGTTTTGTAGATATGATAGGAGGCTGCGAACGTATCAAAACAACTCCCATTCCTTTTTCATTCAGCATGTTTATCAAGAAATTTTTGTTCATTTACTCTTTAACACTTCCGGTCAGCTTTGCTTGGCAATTTGGTTATTGGACTACGCCTATAGTAATTCTTACTTTTTATTTTTTAGTAAGTGTCGAACTCATCTCAGAAGAAATCGAAGACCCTTTTGGGGAAGATATCAATGATTTACCCCTTGATGAAATCTGTTTCAAGATCAAAAAGAACGTTGAGGAGATCATGCTCAAAAATTAAGCTATTTTTTGAGGTCTCGATCTTTTTGAATAATGACTAAAGCAATATACCTTTAATCTAGAGATACGTTTACATGCCTTTCAGCATGATATGATGAGCGAACTAAAGGACCGGACTCAACGTATTTCAATCCCCTCCTTAAGCCTTCCTCCTTGTACTTTTCAAATTGATCCGGATGGATGAACTCTGCTACTTCAATATGCATTTTAGTGGGTTGTAGATATTGCCCCAATGTCAAAATATGTAATCCGGCCTCCACCAAATCATCTATGGCCTTAAAAACTTCTTCTTCAGTTTCTCCAAGACCTAGCATAATCCCTGATTTGGTTCGCTTGCCCATCTTGTAAGTACGTAGAGTTTGTTCTAGACTTCTCGCATATCTTGCCTGAGGTCTGACTCTTCTGTACAATCTTTCGACCGTTTCCATATTATGAGAAACGACCTCTTGTCCTCCTTCAACCATCCGCTGTAAGGCATCCCAATTGTTCTTAACATCTGGTATTAAGGTTTCAATAGTCGTTGATGGACTTAGTTCTTTTACCAATTTTACCGTCTGATACCATATTTCTGCACCCCGATCTTTGAGCTCATCTCGATTGACCGAAGTAAGTACCGCATGTTTTACCCCCATGGTGGCAATGGCTTCTGCAACGCGTTGGGGCTCAGCCTCATCATATTCAGGAGGTCGTCCCGTAGCTACCGCACAGAAGGTACAACTTCGTGTGCATACATTTCCTAAAATCATGAAGGTAGCCGTTCCTGCACCCCAACATTCACCCATGTTTGGACAGTTTCCACTCTCGCAAATGGTATGCAGCTTGTTTTCATCTACAATTTTACGAACCTTCGCATAAGCTTCGCCAACTGGGAGTTTTACGCGCAGCCAATTTGGTTTTTTTATGTGCTTACTAGACGCTGCTGAAATTACAGGTAATTCTATCATTCGGTTATTTAATATTAACTCAAAATTAATAAATTCTCTTCCCCCAAAAGAAAGTAAAAAAAGCGGAGGTGTACAAAGCCCTATTGGGCTTGGTGGGTACAATAACTATTTGTTTAACATAACCTTCAGCCATCACACCAAACTCAATCCCAATCACATTCCTCATAAAACTGCCAAATTCAAAATCTAATGCCGCTTTGATATTGATTCCAGGGATTATTTTTGACTCTCCAAAGCCTTGTAAAAATTTACCTGAGCCCTGGATGGATTGTAAATTCGTATACCTTACTGGATCGTATACGACATATTCTCCACCAGAGGTAAGCACATAATAGGGTATGACAATACCAATGGTTGGTCCTGCGGCTATATTGGCATTAATTTGAACTCCTTTTTGGCTTTCCTTTCCATATATAATTTTATCCCTCCCATATTGACCTCTAATAGCCAATAATCTATTTTGCTTTCCCCAAATGAAGGTGCTTCCATTTTGTGAGGAAGTATATTTTAGCTCACTAGGATGTGCTACGTTTACCAACTCAAAACCGAAAGTTTCGAAAATATCCTCTTTGTGACTTCTTCCGTATCTAAAAACTGCTCCTCCAATCAAACTACTATTGGTATTGGTCGTCACTCCCCAAATAAATTCTTTTACGTATTCATCTTCGTCATCAAATTGGGAAAATCCCAAAAAGAACGCTTAAAATCATAAAAAAAGTTAGAATCCCTTTAAACATTAATCGATTTATTCTACAGATGTAACATGGATGTAAAGATAAAAGTTTGTAAATGCAATTCAAATCGAATTATCAAGGAAGATTAAGAACTTCAATCATGCATCAAGGTTCTGGAGATACGCTCCTTACCGATACACCCAAAGATAACTAAGGTCAAGGTGAATCTTTTTCACCAACCGATCTGGTGGCAGCAGCTTTAGGTAGTTGCATAGCAACCATAATGGGTATAGAAGCTGATAAAATGAATGTTAACCTTAATGGCCTGACTATGGGAGACCACCAAAGATATGCAAACCCATCCAAGAACCATTGGAAAGATTAAGGTCCATTTTAGTTGGGAGAACTTCGGAATTTCTTTTAAACAACGTATTATGTTAAAAAAACAAAGGCCTGGCCTGCCCCGTCATGATGACGCTCTCACCCATCATCACACAAGAAATTACCTTCGACTTTTAATCCTTTTGAATATAAGCCAGTAACATTTGGTAATCTATACCGAAATGCGAATCATGATACGTAACCGATCCCCCTTCAACAACTAATAACTGGGGTGATTCATGGCGTACGTCAAAATCAATGGAAATTTGATCAGAGATACGGCGGTACCTGAGCAAATCTAAAAAATAGATGGATAAGTCCCTTATCTCATCCCCACACCATTTTCGTTCGAGACGATCAAGCACCATGGCACTGATTGAACAGCTGGTGCTGTGCTTGAATATCATTACAGGCTGCTCTTGAGACACTTGTTTGATTTCTAGTAATTGATCTTCATTTATGAGAGGTATCCAGTTCATTAATTATTCCAAATTTTTCGTTCTTTTTTATCAAATTTTGCGGGGCTTACATTTTCCTTGATCCCTTCAGGAGTACGGGTACTTGGTCCCAATTTCACCCACAATAAATTCCAATCTCTATTTTTAGAACTTAAATATCCTCCTTGGTCTGATTTTTTAATACTTACATCCGTAATAGTTGGGCCCCGAAAGGAAGTCCAGGGCTTCCTTTTTATAAATAAATCAAACGTAGACCAGCTCAATACACTTACATTAAAATAATTTTTTTGTCCCGATACACTTCTAATTCTACTTTTTTCAAAATCGTTTTTTTCAAACTCCACATATTTTAGACTCTTACGTAAAGCATGAGCAACCCGCCTAAAATCACTTACATTAAAGTGATTTTCATGCCCCATTACACTTCTAATTTTGTACTTTTCAAACTCATGACTCGTAAACTTCCCATGCTTCAACCGTTTACCCAAAACATAAGCACCGTCACCTTCAAGAGACCTCTTTTGATTTTTATTCCAATTAAGAATCCTACGACCCTTTTTCTTGACCTTTATCGTTCTCAGTTTAACATCGCTATCAGGTATTATTTGAGCCTGTCCTTTAAAAGAAATACAGAACAAAAATAATATCAATAATAAGAATAATATGTAAGGTGACCCCTTCAAAACTTTAATATAAATTAATCAAATTAATATTTTAGTAAATAATTTAACTGTTCAAGTAACCGCTGCTGGGGTAAAAAATTTTGTTCTAAGGTATTAGAAAATGGAACAGGCGTGTCCAAGCTTCCTACTCTCAAAACAGGCGCATCTAGATCTTCAAAGCAATGAGTGCCTATCCAAGCGGCAATTTCTGCACCAATACCACCTGTTATGCAATCTTCGTGAAGAACCAAACTCTTATTGGTTTTCTTTACTGATCTACTTACCGTTTCTTTATCCCAAGGCATTAAAGTACATAAATCAATTATTTCAAGTCCATCTATCGTTTTGGATGCTTCTAATGCCCAATGTACACCCATTCCATAAGTAATAATGGTTAATCTATTTCCTTTCAACGCTACTTGTGCCTTTCCTATTTCCATTGTATGATAGCCCTCGGCTACCGGCCCCGTCAAAGATCGATACAAATATTTATGCTCAAAAAAGAGGTAAGGATTGGGGTCCTCAATCGCCGCACACAATAAGCCCTTGGCTGCTGCAGGTGTGGATGGATATACAATTTTCAAGCCAGGCGTATGAAAAAACCAAGCTTCATTTGATTGTGAATGAAAAGGACCTGCATTTACACCCGCACCTGTTGGCATTCTTATCACAACATCTGCATTTTGTGCCCATCTATAATAAGATTTAGCCAAATTATTGACAATTTGGTTAAACCCACAGGTAACAAAATCTGCAAATTGCATTTCCATTACCGACTTCATGCCTGCAATACTTAGCCCCAAGGTAATCCCCACAATGGCTGATTCACATAAAGGTGTATTTCGAATCCTTAGAGGTCCAAATTGTTCTAAAAATCCTTCCGAAATTTTAAAAACTCCTCCATAATCTGCAATATCCTGCCCTAAAAATACAAGCTCCTTGTGACGCTCCAAACTTTTCCGAAGACCTTCTGAAATGGCATCAACATATCTAATCTTTCTAGTTGTTGGCTCTAAATCTTTATTTTTTTGAGTAAATGGTGCATAAACATCAGTGAGTTCCTGTTCAGGATTCACCGTTAATGGCACTTCGCTGAAGGCCTGTTTAACCGCCATATTAATCTCTTTTTTAATATCCTCTTTAAGAGTTTCTAAAACCTCCGAGTCAATTCCTGACTCAATTAAAAAAGATTCATAATTGGCAATAGGATCTTTTTTTGCCCAATAATCCATTAACTCTTTCGGGACGTATTTAGTCCCCGAAGCCTCCTCATGGCCTCGCATTCTAAACGTTTTTGCCTCAAAAATGACGGGTCGAGGTCGTTCTCTTATGGAATCGCAAACCTTTTCAAGTTCATTCATGACTTCTAGGATGTTGTTCCCATCTACCGAGATAGCTTCTATTCCGTAAGCCGGACCTTTCACCAAAAATGAATCAAAATTAAACTGTTGGTTACTGGGAGTTGAAAGGCCATAGCCATTATTTTCGATCACAAAAATTACAGGTAAATTCCAAACCGAAGCGACATTAACAGCTTCATGGAAATCTCCTTGACTCGTACCCCCATCACCTGTAAAAACAAGGGTCACCTTTTTCTTTTTTTGTATCAAGTCAGCCAATGCAATCCCATCCGCAACCCCAAGTTGTGCCCCCAAATGAGAGATCATCCCAACCAAGTGATGTTCTTGGGTCCCAAAATGAAAGGAACGATCCCGACCTTTGGTAAATCCATTGGCTTTCCCCTGAAATTGGCTAAATAGCTTTTCCAATGGGATTTTTCTTGTGGTAAATATCCCTAAATTTCGGTGCATAGGTAAAAGGTATTCCGAATCCTTCAAGCACAAAGCAGCGCCAACACTGATGGCTTCTTGACCAATTCCTGAAAACCATTTGGTTATTTTACCTTGCCTTAGCAGGATTAACATCTTTTCTTCTATCAGACGGGGTGTAACCAGTTCTTGGTAAATTTCGATTAACCTACTTTCTGATCTTTTATTAGGTTCAAATTTCATGATTCAAAAATTTTGAAAAAGACTTTGTAAAGATGGTACACTCTCATGAATTTTTAGATGTTATTTTTGTATTTCACAATAGCTTATGATTGAATTCGAAAAATTTAAATTAACCAATGGTCTTGAGGTAGTTCTTCATCAGGACAAAACCTCTTCGTTGGTCTGCTTGAACACCCTATACAAAGTGGGCTCTAAAAATGAAGATCCTAATAAAACTGGCTTTGCCCATCTTTTTGAACACTTGATGTTTGGGGGATCCAAGCATATCCCTAATTTTGATAGCCCCTTGCAAGCTGTAGGAGGTGATAACAATGCCTTCACAAGCAGTGACATTACCAATTATTATACCACTGTTCCTGCAAACAATGTAGAAACTGGTTTCTGGCTTGAATCAGATCGGATGTTGGCATTGTCATTTGAAGAGCAAGTACTTGAAAGAGAAAAAAATGTGGTTATTGAAGAATTTAAACAACGCTACCTAAATCAACCCTATGGAGATGTTTGGTTAAAATTGAGCCCTGCAGCCTACCAATTACACCCATATCGTTGGCCAACTATCGGAAAAGAAATTCCCCATATTGAAAAAATAAATATGGAAGAAGTAAAGGCGTTTTTTGATACTTACTATGCCCCATCCAACGCGATATTGGTCATTGCAGGTAATATTAACCTCTTAGAGGCGCAGCGACTTTGTGCCAAATGGTTTGCGCCTATTAAGGATCGAAGTGTGAACAAGCGCATCATCCCCTTGGAGCCAAAGCAGATTCAGCATCGGCACATCGATTTAACAGCCCAAGTTCCCCAAAATGCTATTTATAAAGCCTACCACATGCCCGGCAGGGCCAGCAAACAATATAAAGCAAATGATTTGCTCTCAGATATTTTAGGTAGAGGCAAGTCTTCTATTTTACACCAGCAAGGTGTTAAAAAATCACATATTTTTTCTTCCTTATCTTCTTACGTAACAGGAAGTATAGACCCAGGGCTTATGATTATTAGTGGTCGGCTCAGTGAAAATATTACTTTTGAGACCGCTGAAAAAACACTTGATGATGCTTTGCAAGAACTAACAACTCAACCTGCTAAATCACTACAAAAAGTTAAAAATATGTCCATCTCATCCATCACTTTTGGAGAGATCGATTTATTAAATAGGGCCATGAGTTTAGCTTACAACACCCATTTGGGAAATACCGATTTAGTCAATAAAGAGATTGACATTGTTGAAGCGGTAACTGAAAAAGAAATAAATGCTGCCATCCATACTACCTTACTTGAATCAAATTGTACCACATTGTATTATCATAAAAATTAAGTCTATGAAACCTGCTATTAAAATTGGCTATGGCTATGACGTTCATCAGCTTGCCCCTCAAGTGGACTTCTGGCTGGGGGGTATCAAAATTCCCCATACCCACGGAGCAATCGGTCATTCTGATGCAGACGTATTGATTCATGCCATTTGCGATGCCCTCCTTGGGGCTGCAAATTTACGTGACATCGGCTTTCACTTTTCTGATAAAGATTCGAAATATAAAGGCATTGATAGTAAAATATTATTGAAAGAAGTCATGAATCTCATTGATGAAAAAGGTTTTAAAATTGGAAATATTGACACCACAATATGTCTGCAAGAACCTAAGATCGGACCTTATATTGAGGATATAAAAACCTGTCTGTCTGAGGTAATGGATCTAGATAAAGCAGATATCTCAATCAAAGCTACCACGACCGAAACCCTTGGATTTGTAGGTAAAAAAGAGGGCGTTGCCGCACACGCCGTAGTCCTTATCTATAAGGATTAAAAGCAGCATGATTCCTTCAAACACTGAAAATGATAATAAAAAAGCATCTCTAAAATCTCCCAACTTAGAACTGATTACTACTGGAGATGGTTCTTCATCATTATTGAATACGGAATTAAATGATTTTTATCATTCAACTAAAGGAGCCATTAGAGAATCTCTGTATGTTTACATTGAGCAAGGCCTTGACTATTTTAAAAAAATAGATACTTCCTGCAAGCACATTAAGATTCTCGAAATCGGATTTGGAACAGGGTTGAACGCCCTACTCGCCATCAATTGGGCAAAAAACAATTCATGTCTAGTTGATTATGAAAGCTTAGAGACCCATCCCTTACCTGCAGCCATTTATACACAGTTGCAATTCAAAAATTGGTCTAAAAATGTGGCCAAGATTCATCAATGTGAATGGGGGGTTACTCATAGCATCAATAAGGTCTTTAAGCTGACCAAGCATAGCGCGTCACTTGAAAATTTCAAACAGATGGCCTCCTATTACGATATAATTTTTTTTGATGCTTTTAGCCCATCGAAACAGCCCAGTATTTGGTACCAATCGAATTTAAAAAAATGCTTTAACTATCTCAAAAAAAATGGAGTTTTGGTTACCTACTGTGCAAAAGGGCAATTCAAAAGAGATTTAATAGCGATAGGATTTGAGATCGAAACGTTACCTGGTGCCATGGGGAAATGGGAAATGGTTCGCGCCCAAAAAGTTAATTAAGCTACTCTAATTTTTATTTTCAGCTTCTTCTTGGGCCTTTTGGGCAATCTCAGAAGTCAATACTTGCTCTAAAGATGATATAGCAGATACGTTAAAGAAGCCAACGGGATGAATAGCTGAGTTCACATCCTCATTAATCAAATTAGTTGACACATTTGAAAATGGTTGCGCAAACAAAGCCCCAAATCCACCCGAACGAACCGTTTGAATCTTTACTTCATTAAGAAAATAAAAAGCCGACTCACTGATAGAATGAATTTCGACATAGATCGTATCTCCAATCGAATAAGGTGGCTCAATCAATGCCTCACCTGCCTCGTCTGTGTCAAAAGGATTGATCAATTCTTGTATTGGTTGAATAAATACCTGACCATCTATGTTCCCCCCTGCACTGAAACCCGCATCATAGGCGATGTTTATTTCACTTGCCTTATTGAGATATACTTCATTTTTCCAAGCTTTTATCCAATAGGTATTCCCCACTCCCGCTAAATCCGTAGCTACTACCTCAGCCAAATAATAATCCTCTGCTGTAGAAAAGTCTTTCTCTTGATACTTAAAGGTAATTGAATCTACAGGGGGCACTGGGTTCATTTCTGAAGTTCCACTAAACCGTATTCCATCAATGGATACATTCAGCTGATAAGAAGTCCCCACTTGCAGAAATGAGGTACTTGACGAATCCCCCCAGACATATCCTTCCCTCTGTTTCTTCGAAATCATATCTATTTCCATCTTCATCGGTCAGATAAACTTCGGCTCCAGAAAGAAGTTTCGGAAGCTCGGACATGAGATAATTATTGGATTTAGATAAAAATATCTTTTGGCTTCCGGGCAAATCATTGAGCCATGCATCTACCACATATTGTTCTAGACTAGGTTCAAGTTCAGGATAGATGATATTCTCACAAGCAAAAAAAGCAAAAGCAATGAGCGAAATAAATATTTTTTTCATTCCCTAAAATTTAAAGTTGTAAGAAAAAGCAGGCACAAAAGAACCAATGATAGAAATTTGAGAAGCTATGGTCTCTACGGGCTCGTCAATAGGCTGCCTATCTGAACCTTGAGAAAACATGATGGCAAATGGATTTCTTCTGTTGTAAACATTATAAACTGAAAACACGAAATAATCAGTATTCTTTCTGCCTTTCTTGCCAAAATATACATTGTCCCAAGTAACCGAAACATCCAATCTATGATAATCAGGTATTCGAACATTCCCGCGCTCATTTTTTAACAATGGAATGACATAACCTTGTTGTGAAAAGCGATCGTTGGGAAAGGTAGTTGGCGTTCCTGAGAGATAGCTAAAGACACCCGAAAGGGTTATTCTGTCATTTATTTGATAATTATTTGTGATTTTTAGATTATGCCTTTGGTCAAATCTATTGGGATACCATTGCCCTTTTCTTTCAGCCATATCTGTACCATAATTAACGCCATCGATCTTCAACTCCGATTTTCCTAAAGTATAACTGACCCAACCATTGAAGCGCCCACGTGTTTTTCTCAAATACAGTTCCAATCCATAAGCCCGACCATCGCCTGAAAGCAGGTCCCCTTCCAAAAACTCATTGATCAAGATATCGGCACCATCAATATAGTCAACCTGATTTTTATTCCATTTATAATAAACCTCTGCAGAAGTTTCAAACAAGTTCCCCTGCAAATTCTTAAAATATCCAATAGCGATCTGATTTCCCGTCTGAGGTTTGATATTATTGGTGCTTGGCTGCCAAACGTCAATAGGTGTTGCCGCTACTGTATTGGAAATCAAATGAATGAATTGATTCATTCGGTTGTAGCTCCCCTTAATCGAACTCGTAGGATTCAAGGTATAACGGAGAGAAGCTCGAGGCTCTAAAACCTCATAATGAGCTATGGTTTCCATGTTATCGTGTGACTGTGTTCCAATCCATGGTTTTCTTTCTCCGGGAATCGCTGTACCATAAGAATAAGAATTACCTCCACCTAAATAGCGAAAAGAAGATATTCTAAGACCATATTGGGTACTTAAACGGTCATTGATTTTTTGATTATTCCCAAAATAAAACGATGTCTCAAGAGATTTCTTTTTGTCTAAACTGATATCTGAAATAAACCCATCACTAACTCCAATCGCATTGGCCGGTTCAAATTCATAGAACAAAAATTCTGCTCCAAAAACAATCTCATTTTGGGCATTAAGGAAATAATTAAATTCAGGTTTAAAATCATAGGTCTTAATATTTGATGACCAATCGAATGTATCTGAAGCATCGTCACCAAAACTAAATCCGTAATCATAATCAGAAAATACGCCAGTAAAATTGGAAAATAATTTATCGCTAAAAAGGTGATTCCATCTAATCGTTCCTGTTTGATTACCCCAATCAAAGCCTTGTCGTTCATCGAACTTGAATACATCTCGACCAAAATACCCAGATAAATAGACCCTATTTCTGTCATCTATGTCCCAATTTGCCTTTGCTGTTAGGTCATAAAAATACAACGCCGCTCCATTGTCAAATACGTCTGTAAAGGGTTTTGCTAACACGTCCACGTAAGACCTTCGGCCTGCCAGAATAAAGGATACTTTTTCCTTTTTAATCGGGCCTTCAACCGAGAATCTACTAAAAACAGTTCCAACACCTCCATTAAATTCATAACCTTTATTATTCCCCTCCTTCATCCTTATATCCAGAATCGATGCCAACCTTCCTCCATAACGAGGAGGAATACCCCCTTTATATAATGTAACGTCTTTAACTGCATCCGGATTAAACACGGAAAAAAAACCAAATAAATGTGAGGTTTGATATACGGGAGCTTCATCCAAAAGCACTAAATTTTGGCCGGCACCACCGCCTCGCACATTAAAACCAGAGGCTCCTTCACCCACTGTACTTACCCCAGGTAACAACTGAATACTTTTAATGATATCTACTTCTCCAGCAAAAGTGGGTACTTTCAATATTGATTTGATATCTAGCTTAGCTGTACTCATCTCTACATCGCTGATATTGGCATCTTCACGATTTGCGGACACCACCACCGAATTCAACTCCTTTTCAATCTCAACAAGTTCAATATCAAGACGCATATTCTCTGTCAGCGTCAAAACCATATTCTGCGTATTAAAACCAACATATCTGAATTCAACGTCATAAGTGCCTGGAGTAACACTCAAAGAATAGAAACCATACACATTGGTAACTGCTCCACCTTCCACTTGTTTGATGTATACTACTGCCCCAACAAGAGATTCCCCATTGGCCGCATCGCTAATTTCACCATTTAATGTGACCATTTGCTGCGCAGACAACCAACTGACATTGAAGAATATTATTAAAAAAAGTAGCCTCATTGATAGTAAAAAAAGTAACTGTATTTATGATTTCTGGCTTGTTTGTGTTTATCGGGCAATATTAATATTTAAAATTACCATGACTAAACTTTTGCTCAGTTAATTTAAAAAGAGGAATTTAAACATTAGCCAAAATACCAACATGAAAATCTCATAATTTTTAATCTTATTAATAACTAAGGAACAAACACGTCTTTAGCTGTCATCGTTCACTCAAAGAGTTGGATTCATATAAAAATCTATTTCATCCAAAAAAAAATTATGCTTTTTATACATGGGTAGGATTCATTTTGTTTGATGAAATCATATTACTCACAATCAATAGCAATAATGCGTAGGTTGAAATTACGATAAGTATCATAAGAAGTTGGATTTTTATCATTTTCCTTTACCGTTTTTTTCTTCCCTCTTTTTTTAAACCCAATTAATTCTTTTGGCTGATTTCAAAAAAAGGCAATCCACCACAGAATGCCTTTAAAACAACCAACCATAGGAGAAGGATCTCCAAAACCATACTATCAAGATGGCCTTTCAATATTTATCTTTCAAATCTACCGTAATCAAATACTTATTTCTTGATATGGACTCCGAAAAAACTGTGATAAGGAAATAAGACCCCTCAAAATACCTCAGTGCCCCGGGAAGACTACTGCCTTTTATAGCTAGGGCGCCTGTTGAATGTCAGGCAAAAAAAGGCATCCCACCACAGAATGCCTTTATAAGAACCAACCACTGGAGAACCATCTCCAAAACCATAGTGCTAAGATGGGACCTCAATATTTATCTCTCAAATCCACTGTAATCAAATACTTATTTCTTGATATGAACTCCGAAAATAATAATTTCAGTTACTTAATACGATTTATCAACCTCTTCCAAAAAAAACTCCTTTAAGGATGCCTTCTGGGATTTAGGCAATCAAGAAATTAATTTTTTAATAATTAATTCAGCATGCTCACGAGAATTCTCAATAAACCATTTATTTGTTTTTAGGCCTCCACAAATAACCCCAGCAAGAAAAATACCTGAGACATTGGTTTCCATAGTTTCAGAATTATGAAAAGGCGTTCGATTGACATCTGTTCCTATCTTTACCCCCATAGAAGTTAAAAAATTAAAATCTGGCTGATAGCCTGTCATGGCAAGAACAAAATCATTGACAAGAGTTATCTCACCCTCGGATGTCTTAACGTCAATCTCATCCTGTCGAATCTCGGTAATCGTTGACTCAAAATAGGCTTTTATGGCTCCTTCCTCAATTCTATTTATAATATCTGGCCGAGCCCAATACTTCACATTGGACCCAATTTCAGCTTCTCGAACAATCATCGTTACCTTTTTTGCCCCTTTTCTGTAGGTATCTAAGGCAGCATCCACTGCCGAATTAGCGGATCCGATAACCGCTACATTCATTCCAAAATAGGGATGTGCCTCGTGATAATAATGCTTTACTTTAGAAAGGGATTCTCCAGTGAGATTTAACAAAAATGGCAAATCATAAAAGCCTGTTGCCACAATAATTGAGGCCGCTTGATGCGTAGTTTTTGTCGTTTTTATGTCAAAAAGTTGATCTTTCTTAACGACACTGACGATTTCTTCATACAAATTGACCTTTAAATCCCAAGCAAGTGTTACCCTTCTATAGTATTCTAAGGCTTCAGATCTCGTAGGTTTGGGACTATTTGAAATAAAGGGGACTTCCCCTATTTCTAATCTATCTGAAGTAGAGAAGAAAGTCATGTTTGCCGGATAATGATAGATTGAATTAACCAAAGTCCCCCGATCTACAATCAAATTACTCAACCCTGCCTTTTTAGCGGCTATGGCACAAGCAAGGCCAATCGGGCCCGCTCCAATAATCAAACAATCTACTTTCAAAATCGATATACTTTATGGGGTGTAATACAATAATCTAATGCAACATCATGCGCCTCGACATAAGGAATTAAATCAACTGGGCCACTCAGGCATAATCCTATCTTTTGAACCTTTAAATGGCTGATTTCACTCAATAACTCGTCATAATAGCCTTTTCCGTAGCCAATCCTATTCCCTTTCTTATCCACAGCTAACAAGGGTACAAGAATCGCTTGTAAATCATCTAAAGCAGCAGAAGCCTGATGCACCGGTTCTGGAATACCATAGCGACTGATTTGGATTTTATCGGTCGATTCATAAGTATGATGAGACATACTCCGGTTTTGAAAATCTATTTTGGATATCAAGACCTGACGCCCGCAGGACCAAGAAGTTTGAATGATGGTTTGTGTCACTGGCTCTTTGTTTTTGCCTATGGCGAGATAGGTGTGAAAATATTGAATATTAAGATTTTCCATCAACGCTAAGCAAAGGTTTTGAATCTGCTGGTTGCGCTCGATATACACCTGTACATCGAGCATCTTTCGATACATTAAAAAATACTTTCTTAATTCCTCTTTTGAACTTATTCCTCCCAAAATAGATAAAATGAAAATTCAAAGGGTTCAAATTCATCCAATAGCTCCTGAATTAGCGCTGTATTATTAAAATAAAAGTTTAAATAGTTTTCGCTACGTTCTTGAAGGACCCCGCTCGGAAATAATCTATCCTTAATACCCTCTATCTGTATGAGTGCTGTTCGATGATTTTTTTCTAGGGATTTTTTAAGCTTTTTCTCGATATGCGCTAACGCCTTTATGGCTTTCACTTCCTCTGAGTCGATATAACCTCCCAAAGATTGATCAATCATTTCCACTTTTATTTTTATCGATTCAAACAAATCACTGAATGACTGCTTTTGATCATTTAGAGTAGGTTGATGCGCACTTGTCCGACTTAAATAATCTGCTTTCAATTGTTCTTTGCTTCGAAAGAGTTGCTCATTAGCTATGCCTAATTTTTTTGCCTTTTTTGCTGTAGTCTGATTAATAATCATCCCGAAATTTCGAGGCATTAAAACAGGAAAAATCATCTTGTAGTAATCAAAAACTCCTTTTAATTGTAGCCAATAAATGATCTCTGCTGGCCCTCCTAAATAAGCTATATTGGGTAATATAACCTCTTGATAAACCGGTCTCATAATCACATTGGGACTGAACCTCTCTGGATAATGATCAATCTCTGAAAGAATTTCCCGCTTGGTAAATTTAATGTCTGAGTCCACCACACTGAAATTTTCACCATCAGAAATAATACGTCTCCGAAAATCATCGAGATAGAAAAAGTTAATGGGCCTACTAAATGCTTGTGATTTGTAACCTAAATCAATCAATTGCTCATTGGTCTGTTTTACCCTCTGATGCGCATTTTGATTGAGGATATCATCCTTCATTATAGGTGCAAACTGGGCCTTCAATTGAGAATCATCACCATCAACCACGATCAGGCCTTCAGATCCAAAGAGTTCATTTACGTAAAATCGCACTGAATCTGCTAAAGTTTTAAATCGACCATAAGCTTTTTCAAATAACTCAACGTTCTCACGTACCTGATCCAGTACCTCAGTTAATGAAGAAGGATCAAATCTTCCTACTGCACCGGTTTGTTCGGTAGTCCATTGATATTTTTTACCAAACATGTTGAAAAAGCTAATTTCTTCAAAATCATGGTCTTCAGTAGCCATCCAATAGACGGGAATAAAATGATAATCAGGATAATGTGCCTTAAGCTTTTTTGATAAATTAATGGTAGTGATTAGCTTGAATAAAAAATAAAGAGGACCTGTAAATATATTTAACTGATGACCTGTAGTGACGGTGAAGGTACGCGCTTCTGAAAGGCTTTGAATGTTCTCCGAAAGTTTTAATACACAGGTCAAGCCGTCATACTGACGCTCTAAAGCATCTACAAGCGTCTTTCTCTTTGCCGGACTGAAGGCTTTATTAGTGATTGCAGATTGAAAGGATTCAATTTTAGGCTTCCACTCATAAAATTCGTTCAACGCATCTTGTCCCTCAATATAATCTAAAAACATCTTTGAAAAAGAGCCTACTTTTCGTAACGATAGATGTGTTTTTTTCATGATTAAACTAGGCTTTTATGGGTTTTGCATATAAATCAAAAGCCGATGCAGATGTGATGACTACTTCACAAAAATCTCCCACCCTAAGATAACCACCATCCGAATTTATAAGTACTTCATTATCCACTTCAGGAGAATCATGCTCGGTACGTCCGACATATTGGCCTCCCTCAAACCGATCAATCAACACGCGGTATTTTTTCCCCACTTTTTCAGCATTTATTTCTGCGGAAATCCCCTCTTGTAGTTCCATAATTGCCTCTAAGCGTTGTTGCTTTACCTCATCGGGAACATCATCTTTCATCGTATAAGAATGAGTATCCTCCTCATGAGAATAGGTAAAGACGCCTAATCTTTCAAATCTATTTTTTTCAACAAAGTCCATCAAATCCATAAATGCTTCTTCAGTTTCGCCCGGATGCCCAACTATCAGCGTAGTTCTAACGGCAATTTTAGGAATTTTCTCTCTTATGTCATTCAAAAGAACCTCTGTTTTCTCCCGAGTCGTGCCTCTTCTCATCAATTCAAGCATACGCGTTGATCCATGCTGTAAGGGTATGTCCAGATAATTGCAAATATTGTTCCTGTTGGCCATCACATCCAAAACATCCATCGGAAATCCACTAGGAAAGGCATAGTGAAGCCTGATCCAATCAAGGCCTTCGACATCTGCCACCTGATTCATCAAATCAGCAAGCGCTCTTTTTTTATAGATATCTAGGCCATAATAAGTTGAATCTTGAGCGATTAATAAAATCTCTTTGGTCCCATTTTTCACTAAATTCTTTGCCTCCAAAAGAATCTCCTCAATGGGTTTTGAAACGTGCTTCCCACGCATCAATGGGATAGCGCAAAAGGTGCAAGGTCGGTCACAACCCTCGGATATTTTCAAATAAGCATAGTGGTTAGCCGTTGTGGTAATACGTTCCCCCAACAATTCATTTTTATAGGTAGCATTGAACCTTTTAAGTAGCAAAGGAAGCTCCATGGTACCAAACCAGCCATCCACGTTTGTAATTTCTCTTTGAAGTGCTACTCTGTAGCGCTCCGAGAGACAGCCCGTGACAAAAACTTTCTCCACGATCCCGTCCTCTTTGGCATCTGCATACCTCAATATCGTATCGATTGATTCTTGCTTTGCATTATCAATAAACCCGCAAGTATTGATTACCACTATATTGGCATCATCACTTTCTGACTCATGGGTGGTGTCAATTTGGTTGCCTTTTAATTGGGTCAACATAACTTCTGAATCGACAATATTCTTGGAACACCCAAGTGTAACGATATTCACTTTATCCTTCTTTTTTCCTTTGGTCTTCACAAAATAATATTAATTTTTTGCAAAGCTAACACAAATGGAGTCGCTTAAGCATCCAAGATGAGCATCCATTAACTAACTTTGTAAATAATGCGATTTTGGTTATTCTTTTTAAGTTTTGGTTTTTGCCTATTCGAGTCCTGTAATGAGGTTGAGGATTGTACATTGGATCCTTATGGAAATTATGCGGTGGCCACATTTAATCTGTTAAGTGGTGAAAGTAAAATCATTGCGTTTGATTCGATCACTTTGGAAGGTTTTGGTCGATTGCCAGGAGATCGAGACACACTCATAGGTATGCTTCTCCCATTGCCTGTTGAAAACAATGAAGCAGTCTTTCATTATTACACAGACAGTAGCCTTTATTCATTAGCCATTGGTTATAAAAGTCAACCCCTCATTTATGACCTTTCTTGTGAAGCTACCATTAGGTTTTATGACTTAGATACAAGCTATCAATCTTTTGACTCACTGGTCATCGTTGGATCAGAAGTTCATCTCGATTATGTTCCTATCAATTTTGAAATCTATCTATAACATTTTAATCCTTACGCTTCTCCCTTTTATTGGGATGAGTCAAACAGCAGATACTGTGCGAATTAAACCAGATTGGAATCCCTCGAGGTTGCATGTTGGTATAGATGTCTCTAGATTAATGGGGACAGCTATAAAGCCCCATAAAAGTTCTTTGGGTGGAATGATCGATCTCGATTTTCACCGATTCCTCCTTGCCTTTGAGGGTGGCGTAGAAGAAATAAACCGAATAAAAACTTACGATTATACCAACAAAGGAGCTTTTTTAAAGTGGGGCATCGATTATAATCTCATCCCTTCTAACAAATATAGAAATATGATTTCGTTAGGTCTTCGATATGCACAAAGTAGGTTTTCTGACCAATTGAATTTTACAGAGGAAAATCCTTGGTTTGGTACCCAACCCTTACAATTCTCAAATCAAAATATTTCAGCCCATTGGACAGAAATACTATTAAGACTCAATGTCCAGATTTGGAAAAATGTTTTTTTAGGCTCCGTCCTGCGCATAGAAATTATGAAAAATATTTCTGCTCCAGATCAATTCATCCCTTTTGATATCCCCGGCTGGGGTAGAAATTGGAAAAGTGGCACTGATGAAAAAACAGCCAACATGGGATTCAGTTATTATCTGATCTATCATTTTCCCTTCCGAGAAAAAGAAATCCCTCTAAAAAAAATAAAATAACAGCGCACTAAAGGAATTTAACATCATCGATGATGTCTATATCCACCTTTTTATGAATTAATTTCAAAACCTTAGCCTTTGACATGTTCAGCTCTTGTTTTAGTGGCGCTGAATTCATGTTAACATAGAGTGTCTTTTTTTTGATAAACATTCGAGCCGTACGATTCGCAATAGTAGGCCCCATGAGTTCCTGCCACATACCAATAAGTTTATGCTCATTGAGCTTCCCCTCGAGCTTTTCTTCTTTTAAATATTTACCAATAGCCTCTCTCAAGCTTTGGGTACGGTCATGTTTCATAACTGTTTACCTTTCCATTTCCTATTTCAAATATTTTAGCATTATACTTGTCTTTCAAAAGTAAAGATGTCCTTTCTTTTCGAGCATCTGTGATAAATACTTGACCAAATCTTACCGAATCGCTTAATAAATCTGTAAGCCTCTCAATACGCTCATCATCTAATTTATCAAAAATATCATCCAAAAGTAACATCGGCTTTGTCTTCGTCGCTTTAGCCAAATAATCATATTGCGAAAGCCTTAACGCAATTAGAAAACTTTTTTGTTGCCCTTGAGACCCAAACTTTTTTAACGGCTGCCCATCCATCAAAAAGGAATAATCATCCTTGTGTGAACCTACATTTGAACGTTGGGTGACAAGATCTTTCTTTCGACTTTCTAAAAAAGTACGCTCAAAATCCACTGCCAATACTTGAGATTGGTAAGTCATTGAACATGTTTCGCGGTCAAAAACAATCAGCCCTTCATTGGCGGTCAAAAAAGGAATAAACTTATTGACAAAATCTGCACGTACCTGACTCAAATTTTTGGATAACGTAATTAATTGGGTATCATAAGTGTCCAAAAGAGAACTATTGGAGCCATTTAAATGACCCTCCATGCTCTTCAGCAATGTATTTCTTTGACTCAAAATCCTATTATATCCCATTAAATCAGCTAAATATTCTTGATTGTATTGGGCAATACAACCATCTATCCACTTTCTGCGAACCTCGCTGGTTTCCCTTATCAAATCACTATCATAGGGGGTGCTCAGTACTAAAGGTAATCTGCCAATGTGTTCAATGATCCTCTCATAGGGATATCCGTTGAGTTTGATTACTTTTTTTTTCCTCACCTCATGGTAACAAATCACTTCATGGTATTTTCCTTCATTATCAAAATTCCCTTTCAAAAGAAAATACAAGGCTCCTTTTCTAATATTCTGATTATCTGTATTTACAAAAGCGGTCTTCGTGAAGGTTAAATAATGTAAAGCATCTAATAAATTCGTTTTCCCCATACCATTCTGACCGAGGAATAACTGAATCCCCTCCGAAAATTCCAAGGCCAAATTTTCGTAATTCTTAAAATTTTGAAGTGCAAGTGCTTTGATTTTCATTAAATTTGAGGAACAGTATATTTTAATTATTTTTGTCCTCCTTTAAATTGTTAGGGGCAAATTAAAAGAATTTTACATAAGAGCGCAGGAGGTATGGTAGCGAAAACAAAAAAAAATAACAAAGTAGGCTTTTCTAAAGAAACTTACTTGAATTGGTATGAACAAATGTTATTCATGCGCAGATTTGAAGAAAAGGCAGGTCAATTGTACGGCCAACAAAAAATAAGAGGATTTTGCCACCTTTACATTGGCCAAGAGGCCTGTGCAGCAGGCTCAGTTTCTGCACTTATCAAAGGAGATAAATACATCACTTCTTACCGAGATCATGCCCATCCTATTGCCCTGGGAACGGACCCTAAATACATCATGGCAGAATTATTCGGTAAGTCAACCGGTGTCTCCAAGGGAAAGGGAGGCTCTATGCACATGTTTGATAAAGAAGTGGGCTTTGTGGGTGGTCATGGAATTGTGGGAGGTCAAATTCCCTTGGGTGCAGGACTTGGATTCGCAGAAAAATACAAAGGTACGGGAAACTTGTGCATCTGCTATATGGGAGATGGTGCAGTACGACAGGGCGCTTTTCATGAAGCATTAAATTTAGCCATGACGCAAAAAACTCCTGTCATCTTCGTAATAGAAAACAATGGCTATGCCATGGGGACGTCCGTAGAACGGAGCTCCAATGTCACGGAACTTCACCAATTGGGGGAAGCTTACGACATCCCTTCTGCCGCGGTTGACGCCATGAGTGTTGAGGCAGTTCACAATGCTGTTACTGAAGCAGCGGCGCGTGCACGACGCGGAGATGGGCCCACTTTACTTGAATTTAGGACCTACAGATACAAAGGTCATTCTATGTCAGATCCAGCCAAGTATAGGACCAAAGAAGAAGTGGCTTCTTACAAAGACCGAGACCCTATCGAACAAATAAAAAATGTGATATTAAATAAAAAATATGCGACTGAGAAAGTTCTCAAAGAAATGGACGTAAAGCTAAAGGTGCGTGTGGCCGAAGCCGTTATTTTTGCTGAAGAATCTCCCTATCCTGGCCCTTCAGATGCCTATCAAGACGTTTATGCAGAAAAGGATTATCCTTTTATATTGGAGTAATCTCAAAATCACATTATCTTTGCACATTGAAAAAAATTTACACAAATGGTTAGGTCCAAGAATAAAGAAACAAAAGGATTAGATCTCATTGATAATCCTGAAGCAATAATCAGCAAAACAGAAGCATTTTTTAACGATAAAAAAAATCAAAATAGCGTATTTATCTCAATTGGGATCGCCAGTTTAGTCCTACTTATTTTTTTGGGCTTTTCTTATCTCAACAAAAATAAAAATTCTGAAGCACAAGAAGAAATGTTTCAGGCCGTCTACTACTTTGAAGCGGATAGCATTGGCTTGGCCCTCAATGGGGATGGTAATAATTATGGATTCCTAGATATTATTTCACTCTATTCGGGAACAGATGCTTCCAACCTATCTAACTTTTACACAGGTGCTATTTATATGCGCCTAAAAGATTTTAACAATGCTATAAGATATCTAAACGATTTTAAAAGTACTGATTTTCTACTGCAAGCCAGGGCTTATTCATTGATCGGAGACGCCCATATGGAATTAGATGACTTTGAAAAGGCATGCAATTATTTTAAAAAAGCGGCACTGCACAAGGCGAATAGAGATTTCTCCCCTTATTATTTAAATAAATACGCCCTTGCCTTGGAATTAAAAGGTGATTTTAAAGAAGCCATAAACGCCCATGATAAAATAATAAGTGAATACAGATCTTCTGTCTTATTTCAGGAATCTCAAAAGCAAAAGGCGAGATTAGAAGGGTTAATTGTAGAATAATCAAACTCATCACGAAAGAAACTAAGAGGAAGTTAAGCTAACTTTACTCTCATTCTCACTTATGGCGAGTACAACAAAAAATTTGAGCACTTTCATTGGTAGTGATCTGCCTGACATCATATCAAAAAAATTTGGTCTTGTGGTTTCCGAGTGGAATGTTGAAATCACCCATGCTCTTATGTCTGGTGCCCTTGAGACCCTGCTTAAATACGGTGCTAAAAAAGAAAATATCATCATCAGGAGCGTCCCTGGTAGTTTTGAATTAACGCTGGGCGCCCAGACTTTGGCTCAAGATCAACATATTGATGCGGTCCTTTGTTTAGGTTGTGTGATACAAGGTGAGACTCCCCATTTCGATTTCATATGTAATGCCGTAGCCCAAGGTATTACTTCTTTAAACCTAAAGTTTCATAAACCTGTTGTCTTTGGTGTCTTAACTACCCATACACTACAACAGGCCATCGACCGATCCGGCGGTAAGCATGGAAATAAAGGAGATGAAGCGGCCATGACCGGAATTAAAATGTTGAATATTATTTAAGAACATGAAAGTTTATAAATTCGGGGGTACCTCAGTTGGTACACCAGATCGAATGAAGCACGTAGCGAAATTGATTACTGCGGATAACGAAAAAAAAATTATTGTCTTATCAGCCGTATCCGGTACTACCAATACATTAGTTGAAATTGGTGATCTTTTCCGGTTAGGAAATATTGATGGCGCCCTTGCCCGACTAGAAGAATTAAGAGCAACCTACGACCCGTTCATACAATCCCTACTCACTGAAGCTTCAAATAAAAAAATAGCTTTTAAAATAGTTAATCAATATTTTAATGAAATGCATCGGCTTATTCATCAGCCCTTTTATAACCAAATTCTTAAAATTATCGTAGTAAATGGTGAATTGATCTCGACCCGTCTTTTCCAAACCTATTTAAATGAAAAACATCCTGGCTCATCAGGATTAATTCCAGCTTCTGAATTCATGTATCTTAACGAATCTGAAGAGCCTAATATGGCTTTAATTTCGGCTAAATTAGAAAGTTTACTCAATCAAAATACAGCTTATGAATTACATATCACACAAGGGTTTATCTGTCGAAATTGTTCGGGGGGTATTGATAACTTAAACCGAGGAGGCAGTGATTATAGTGCAACTATCATGGGTGCGGCTCTAAATGTCCAAGAAATCCAAATTTGGACCGATATTGATGGCATGCACAATAATGATCCTAGAATCGTAGATAATACCAAACCCATCTCTAATTTATCCTTTGAAGAAGCAGGTGAGTTGGCTTATTTTGGGGCAAAAATTTTACACCCGACCTGTATCATACCTGCACAGCAATTTGACATTCCTGTAAGAATAAAAAATACTATGAAACCTTTGGCACATGGTACACTCATTACCTCTAATCAAAATCCTGAAACAGTCAAAGCCATTGCCGCTAAAGACGGCATTACCGCTATCAAAATCAAATCCTCTAGGATGATTTTGGCGTATGGCTTTCTCCGAAAAGTTTTTGAAGTTTTCGAGCAGTATCAAACTCCCATTGACATGATTACCACTTCGGAAATTGCCGTTTCTATAACCATAGATGACCCAAAGTTTCTTGAGCAAATCATTCAAGATCTTCAAAAGTATGGGAAAGTAGAAGTTGATGTCAATCAAACCATAATCTGTATCGTTGGAGATATGGTAGCAGAGCAAAAAGGGATCAGTAGTGATATTTTTAAAGCCCTTGAAGAAATTCCTATTCGAATGATTTCTTATGGTGGAAGTAGAAACAACATCTCACTTCTTGTAAAGAGCAACTTGAAAGAAAAAACTTTAAAGTCCCTCAATAGCTATTTATTCAATCTATAATTGAATCTTAAGCGTTCATCAAGGACTATAATAAACTCCTGACGAGCTATCTTCAAACGCGCCCGTAACTGATTTTAACACATTTACCTCTTTCCTCAATTTCAAAACCGCCATAAAACTAAAAATTAAGGCTTCTTTGAAATTAATGATTTCTGCTTTTGGTACTACTACCTTTACACCCAAGGCCCCTTCTAAAGCATCTAATAACGCTCTATTATGAGTCCCTCCGCCGGTAACAAGGACGGTATTAAAATTTAACTCCAAGAGGCTTTCTGCTATCCGATCTCCAACAAATTTACAATAAGTATACGCAAGATCCCTTGGATCTTCTCGCGCAGGTAATTTGCTCAATACTTCTTGTTCCACCCATTCATTACTGATTGATTTTGGCCCTTTTTTCTGATAAAAATGAGGGGTTTCTAAGGAAGCATACCATGACTTCAAAAAAGTCCCTGAACGCCCCATTTTTCCGTCTTGATCAAATGGCATTCCCAGACGATGGGCAATTTTATTCAATACCTGATTACAAGGCGCCACATCAAAAGCCCTCGGCAACGCCTCGCAATTGATGGTTAGGTTGGCAATTCCCCCTAAATTAATACAAACATCATAGGCTGAAAATAGATGTTTATCACCTATGGGTACCAGTGGGGCACCAGCCCCACCCAATAAAACATCTTTAGATCTAAAATCATTTATGGTAGGTATATTGGCATAGCTAGCGATGGCCTGACCACTGCCAATCTGAATACTGTATCCCTGGTTTGGATGATGAAAAACCGTATGCCCATGAGATCCTATAATTTGTGGTAGGTAATCATGCCGTCGACAAAAGTCCCGAATCATCTGTCCCATCCAAATACCCAAACGCACATCTAGCCTTACGAGTTCCTCTCCAGAAAGGTCTCTGGCCTTTTGTAAAAGACCATAAATATCCCTAGGGAAAGGAATGGTCTCTCCATTCAAGTTTTGAAACTGCCATTTTGATTCAAAATATTTATAGTCACAATAACATATATCCAGCCCGTCAAGTGAAGATCCGGACATTACGCCAACTGCTGATAGTTCATTCATTATATTTGCTAATTAACGATTTATTCTTTGAGTAACAAACCAAACTTCGTAATTGATATTGGAAACAGTCGCATAAAGTCCTCTCAGGTTCAAGGTAATTTAATTTTAGAATCTAAAACTTGGGATCGGGTAGAATCATTGGTAACAGCCCTTCCAAAAAATCAAAACATCATTGTATGCTCTGTAAAGCATAACTCGGAACAAATAAAGAATATTTTTGGTGATGAAGTCTTCGTTTTCAATGAACATTCAAAATTACCTATTCGTATTAACTATGATACGCCCCAAACCCTAGGCCGTGACCGGATTGCCAGTGCCGTTGGCGCCCACTTCCTTTTTCCATCAGAAGATCTACTGATCATTGATGCCGGCTCCTGTATCACCTATGACCTTCTCATCAACAACAGCTTTGAGGGAGGAATTATTAGTCCTGGATTCAAAATGCGACTCAAAGCCATGCATGAAATGACGGAGCAACTGCCCGATGTAACAGCGCAAAGCGATCAATATGAATGGGTGTTGATTGGAAAATCAACCTCTTCCGGTATGATTTCTGGGGCAAAAAATGGAATGAAAAATGAAATTAATGGGATCGTTTCAATTTTAAAAGAAAAATATGCGACTTTAAGGGTATTAATGACAGGTGGAGATGCCGCACTTTTTGAAAGCAACGTAAAAGGTAGCATCTTTGTGCGCTCAAATTTAGTCCCCTTGGGATTAAACCAAATTTTAATCAATAATGAGGATATCTAAATATTTATTGACCTTATCAATTGTCTTATTTTGCCTGAAAAGCAATAGTCAACATGTAGCAAGTACTTATGCGGTCTACGGAATTGGCGAACTCAACAATAATGGCCTCGCTCACAACCAAGCCATGGGAGGACTGGGTACAGGAATGCCTCACCGTTTCAATATAAATCTTCAGAACCCAGCATGGCTTACTTATAATAAGCTCACCTCATTTAATTTAGGCCTTCAAGGAGAATCTCGAACTTATAAAAGCGAGCTAGAAAATGGATCCAAAAAAACGGGCAGTCTCAAACATATGGTATTCTTTATCCCCTTATTAAACGGTAAATGGGGCTCTGCCTTTTCCTTACTCCCCTTTAGTACCGCAGATTATGAGTTTGGAGGCAGTAGTGAGGTTACCGACACAACGCCTACGGAAAGCACAGATAATATATTCATTGGAAGCGGCGGCCTTTCCCAATTTACTTGGTCAAATGGATTTCGTATTTTTAATTCCACAAACATTGGTTTTAATCTGATGTATGTATTTGGTGCAATCGACAAGCAAAATCAGAGTTCCTTAGCTTCAGATTCCAGTAGTATGAGATATTACACCCAATTATCATCCAATGAAACCTATAAATCTTTTTTATTTTCTGTTGCCCTAGCTCATAAAATGAAGATCAACGAAACGCATGAGATGAATTTCGGAATCACCTATCAGCATTCAGGCCAACTTAAAGGCTCAAAGGATGTGTTTCTGTCTAGATATATAGAAAGTAGCTTGCTCCAAGTGGGTTCGATCATACCTATCACAAATGAAGAAAATACCACCTTTGATTTACCAAAAAAATTAAACTTTGGCCTCTCTTATGGATTGGTTGACAAGTATAGAATTGGATTAGATATCAACTTAGCCAACTGGACTTCAAATGGCACAAACAATACACTCTTCCAAAACACACAAGAATTTATTCTCGGCGGTGAAATGACGCCCGATAGTCGAAATATTACCAATTATTTGAAACGGGTCACTTACCGCTTTGGGTTCAACTATGGAAAACTCCCTTATTTAGTTCAAAATAATAGTATTAGTGAGTTTGGCATTAATTTTGGTGCTTCTTTCCCTATAGCTGGCTTGTCAACCTTAGATGTGGCTATTAAACTCGGGGAGAGAGGGACTATTGAGAATGGATTGGTCAATGAATCATTCATGCAAATGGTTTTAGGCCTAACCATAAATGAAAAATGGTTTATAAAAAGAAAATACAATTAATTAATACCTTTAAATAAAATGAATAAATTAATAATAAGAACAATCCTATTAGTTTGTCTAATAAGCACAAATGTTTTTAGCCAAGCCGGTTGGAATTGGGGTGAGCAAATTGATGTTGCAAAAGAAAATAATGCCATATATACAGACATGGTCAAAGTAGAAAAATATGCAGACGCAATAACACCGCACGCCTGGCTCCTCGAGAATACACCTGATTTAAATGAGTCTCTTTATCAAAATGGAGCGAAAATTTATACCGGATTAGCAGATAAAGAGTCAGATAAAGTCCAAAAAACTGCTTATCAAGCAAAAGCTCTGGAGATGTATGATTTGAGAATTGAATATTTTGGCAATGAAGCCTCCGTTCTAAATCGTAAAGCTTTCCCTGCTTATAAGTTTTATAAGGGTAATAAATCTAAATATCCTGAGTTAATGGAGCTATTCGAAAAAACCTTCGCCCTCAACGGTGCCAATTTCTCAACCAATAATTTTGTCGCTTACATGGATGTAGTACGTAGGTTTAAAGCAACGGGTGGGGAGCTATCGGACGAAAAAGTCTTGGATATTTATACCCGCTTAATGGATGTTTTGGATGGCCAAATCGCCGCTTCCAGCAAATCCGCTTCTTTAGAAAGGGTTGCTAAAAATATGGATAAACTCCTGACCTTAACCATCGATTTAAGTTGTGATTATGTTGAAAGTCTATTAGGACCAAAGTTAGCCGAAACAGGAGATATAAAAGTAGCCTCAAAAATATTTAAGCTCATGCTTCAAAATAAATGTACGGATCGGCCATTGGCTTTCGAAGCGGCTAAGATTGTAAACCAGAATTCTCCTGATTTTGCCATATCAAAATTCCTCGCCTCGCGAGCATCAAAAGGAGATAATCGGCAAGGAGCCATTCAATACTATAACCAAGCTCTTGCGCTTACCGAAGAAGCAACGAAAAAAGCTGAAATCTATTTAAGTCTGGCCAAAATCGATTACCAAGCAGGTTTAAAAGGTAGTGCAAGAAGTAATTGTAGAAGGGCCCTTTCAGCAGATCCTTCTATGAGTGAGGCACATGTATTGATTGGAAACCTATACCTATCAAGCTTTGATGAATGTAAGCAAGGTGAATTTAAAACGGTTGACTATGCCGTCTTCATAGCAGCCTATAATGCATTCCAAAAAGCTGGGGATTACGGGAGTATGAAAAAGTCAGAAGCCCTTTTCCCTTCTATTACAGATATTTTTACTGAGGAATACACAGAAGGTCAATCTATTAAAATTGACTGTTGGATTAATGAAAGCGTTATACTCCAGAAACGAGCTGAAAATTAAACTTCGTTCAAAAATTGGCTGGAATCATTTTTTTGCTCGTTGTTGTATTCTAGTGGTCCTTTGTCTAATTAGTCAAACTTCTTGTAAGAGCAGAAAAGAGTTGCTCAATCAGGAAATATACAATGGCCCCATCATGGAGATGTCAAATGTAAATACCATGATGACCGACTCAGGTAAGTTAATTCTTCGACTGAAGGCCCCTTACCAATTACAATTTGAAAATGGTGATAAAGGTTGGCCCAATGGGCTCGTATTGGAGTATTACTCTTCCCCCAACAAGCCCATTTGTACCTTTCGCTCAAACGCTGCGGATTTCAATGCTAAAGAAAACCTTTACAAAGGAGATGGAAATGTCGTTGTTAAAAATATAGACACTGGTGATGAACTCAACACAGAATTATTGTTTTGGAGTCCTGCAGAAGAAAAATTTTATACCGATAATTTTGTTACCATTATTTCGGATGGTGAAGTTCATACGGGCAAAGGCTTGTCTGCCAATCAAGATTTTTCATCCTATGAAATCTTAGAACCCGCTGGAACGATCCAAATAGAAGAAGAAGATATATAACTATGATCCACCCCAGCTTTGACTAAAAAAAATGCAATTATTTTTTATTCGGCCATTGGCTTTTTCCTCATTGGACTTTACGAAGCCTTATTTGTAGGAATTGGAAATTCCTATGGGGTTTTCATGTTTAGTATTGCCTTATTATTTCTATACCACTTTAGAAAAAATATGTCAGAAAAAAATCCACAAAAAAATAAGAAAAAAAAGTAAAAAAATCTAAAAAGAGATGATCGTCGACCCTCTATTAATGGTTTGTACATGTTTGATTTTTTCCGGATTCTTTTCTGGTATGGAAATCGCATATATCTCGGCAGATAAATTAAGAATTGAGATGCTCTCTCAAAAGAAAGGATTAGTGGCTTCTTCTTTGTCCTATTTTCAAAAACATCGTGCACGTTTTTTATCCACTACTTTGGTCGGTAATAATTTAGCCTTAGTCTTGTACGGTATCCTTATGGCAAGTCTGTTAGAGCCTAGAATTCTCAACATCCTCCCCCATTGGATAAATAGCCCGATCATTACCTTAGTCATACAAACTTTAATCGCAACATTTATTGTATTAATCACCGCCGAATTCCTCCCTAAGAGTCTTTTTTTATTAAATCCAGACACTTTACTTCGAATATTTTCTCTCCCTATGATGGGACTGTTCGTACTCATGTCTCCATTGGTTTGGATGGTTGAGATCATTTCCAAATTCATTGTTACTCGAATTTTTCAACTTTCCTATGCTGAGAATCAATCCTTATTTGCCCTGACCGATCTCAACAACTTTATCAAGAAGAATACGGAGCATTCTGAAATCGAAGATCAAGAGATCGATGTGAAGTTTTTTAATAATGCGATCGAATTCAAAGAAATCCAAGTTCGAGAATGTATGATTCCCAGAACAGAAATTATCGCGGTCGACATTAATGATGATTTACTTAAGCTCAGTGCTGCTTTTATTGACAGTGGCCACTCCAAAATCATCGTATACAAAGAAAATATTGATAATGTTATTGGCTATTGTCATTCTTTAGAAATGTTTAAAAAGCCCAAATCAATAAAAGACATATTAACCACCATATCGATTATTCCAGAAACGATGCCTGCCAATGAACTTTTGGTTAAACTCATTGATGACCAAAAGAGTCTGACACTGGTAGTAGATGAATTTGGTGGTACCGCAGGTTTGGTGAGTATAGAAGATGTCATGGAGGAAATCTTTGGTGAGATAAGAGATGAGCATGACGATGAGTTTTTAATTGAACAAAAAATTGCAGAAAACATTTACCTTCTGAGTGCTCGGCACGAAATCGACGCCCTCAACGAAAAATATAATTGGTCATTGCCTAAAGGCGATTATGATACTTTAGGTGGGCTTATTTTAGCTAAAAATGAAGATATTCCTACAAGCCAAGATGAGATTGGTATCGATCATTTCCTTTTTCAAATAATCAACATGGAGGACAATCGAATCGATCAAGTTCGGCTCACAATACAAAATTATAAGGACCCATTGTAAATCAATGGTTTAGATCATTTTTATATTCCATTCAAAACGCTATTTTTGCGTTCCTTATTTTAAACAAAAAATAATATGGCGTTGATTAACACACTTAGGCAAAAAGCTGGTAAAATCGTTGTTGGTTTTGTTGCTTTTTCTATGTTCTCATTCATTCTTACGGATTTATTTCAAGGAAATTCCTTTTTTAATGGGGGCTCCAATGAGATCGGTGAAATTAATTCTAACACCATTAGTTATCCCCAGTTTCAACAAAAAGTTGACGAACTCTCTCAAAATTTTCAACTAAATACAGGTAGAAGTCCATTAGCAGAAGATTTGGAACAAATCAGAGAGCAGGCATGGCAACAGTTTATTATTGAGAATATATTCGATGAAGAGTATGCTGCTCTCGGTTTGGATGTAACCACCCCCGAATTGATAGATATGGTTCAAGGAATAAATATCCATCCCCAAATCAGACAAATATTCGCTGACCCCAATACAGGGGTTTTTGATAAACAAAATATCATTAGCTTTTTACAGCAGCTCAGTAATGCCCCACCACAACAAAGACAGTCATGGCTCACTTTTGAAGCCTCTCTACCGGCATCTAGGCGGTTAACTAAATACGAAAATTTATTAGCCTTAACTAAGTACGCTAACATTCATGAAGCCAAAGTAGCTTATGAAAAGAATGCAAGTCTGACGGCTGCTTATTTATATGTACCGTTCTTTTCCTTAAACGATTCGTTGGTGACAGTAACGGAATCAGAAATTGAATCCTATCTCCGTAAAAATGCGGATCAATACAATAAAGACGCTTCTAAAGATGCCAAATACGTTATATTCCCCATCGCTCCTTCATCCGAAGATACCGCTTTTATAAAAGAAGAAATGATGGTCATTAGGGAAACTCTTTTATCTGGACAAAATGACTCTGTTTTTGCCGAAATTAACTCTGATGGAATTACTCCATTTGGCACCTATAACCCGAATAACTTACCGTCATGGTTAAATTTAAATCCGGACGCTCTCGAAGTAGGTTATGTATCTGATCTCATCTTATCCAATGACGCTTATACTGTTTACAAAATAAGTAACATTCAGCAAGGAGATGAATTCTATTTACGTGCAAGTCATATTTTGTTCAAAGCCGAAAATGAAAGTGGCTCAGCTAAGGCACAAGCCAAAAAAGAGGCACAGCGTGTCTTAACCGAAATCAAAAGGGGTGCTGACTTTGCTGAAATGGCTCGTATCTACGGCACTGATGGTACCGCGTCGAGAGGTGGGGATTTGGGGTGGTTTGGTGAAAATTCAGATTTTGATCAAAAATTCAAAGATGCCTCTTTTTCCAAGCGAGGCAAAGGGCTCCTCTCCAGTATAGTTGAAACCACATTTGGTTACCATATCATAGAGGTCACAGAGGCAAAAACAAATACCGTTTACAAAATTGCTCAGATTGAAAAAGAACTGTTTCCATCAGATCAAACACTCAACACCATTTATCGCCAAGCAGAATTATTTGCGTCAGAAGCCTCAAACGAGAGTACTTTTATCGAAACTGCCACTGAGAAAGGTTATGAAATTCGTAAGGCCTTGAAAGTAAGTAAGGATGATAAATTAATAGGAGGCCTCGCAGACGCTCGAAATATCGTGTTTTGGTTGTTCAATGAAGCCTCAAATGGTGAAGTATCCGAAGTTTTTGAACTTGACAAAAGATACGTTGTAGCCATCCAAACGGGAGCACAAGAAGAAGGTACTGCCCAAATGGAAGATGTCATCAATGAATTGAAAAGAAAAGTATTAGATGATAAAAAGGCTGAGCTAATTATCTCTCGGTTATCAGAATTGACTGGACCCTATGATGAAATGAATACGGCCTATGGATCTGGGAGCCGAATTGGAGTAGCTGATCTGAATTTAAGTACCAATAATATTCCAAATATTGGATTTGCTCCAGAGGCTATTGGTGTTTCTTTTTCCCTTGAAGAAGGAGAAGCCACCGCCCCTTTTAAGATACAAAATGGGGTAATTATGCTCACGGTCACAACCAAAACCCCGTTAGAAGAACTCAGTGACTACGAAGCCTACAGAAATGTTGTCCTCAGTGCGCAGACAGAAGTAAGAAGAAGAGAAGATCCTTTTACCTATCAAAACATCTATAATGCACTCATTGAATCTGTTGAAATAGTAGATAATAGATATAAGTTTTATTGATCAAAAAAAATTATACCCCTAAAGTCTGTCGCATTACAGACTTTTAGATCTTCATCTAATGAATTGGGACGTTCAACAATTTAAAGAAAAGCTGGAAGCCAATCATGACTTCCCCTGTAGTTATATGTTTAAGTTTATTGTCCCCTTGAACAAGAAAGAAGCACTGATCGATTTACTTCCAAAAGTTGAGCTAAAAATAAAAACAAGTGCTAACAACAAATTTATTAGTATCACGCTCAGGGTGGATATGGAATCGAGTGATAAAGTAATTGATATCTATAATCAAGTCTATCAAATAGAAGGCATCATCGCAATATAACTATGTGGAAAGAAGAGCATAAAACCCTCACACGAACTTTTAAATTCAAAAATTTCAGTAAGGCTTTTTCATTCATGACGCAAGTCGCTATCGAAGCTGAAAAGCTCAATCATCATCCCAACTGGTCCAATGAATACAATGTGGTCATCATCAATCTTTCTACACATGATGCAGGTAATATCATCACTAACAAAGACCGAGAATTGGCACAAGCCATAGATAGCCTTTTAGAAGATGCTGGATAATACCGTCCTTTTTTTGGTACCAACCCCTATCGGAAATCTTGCGGATATGTCCTTTAGAGCCATTGAATTACTGAAATCTGTAGACCTCATACTAGCCGAGGATACACGTACCAGCGGAGTTTTGCTTAAACACTATGAGATTCATACACCCATGAAAAGTTTTCATGCGCACAACGAGCATCAACAAACTAAGCTCATGATCAAAAAATTAGAGGAAGGTATCAAAATTGCTCTTATTTCCGACGCTGGAAGTCCCGGTATTTCTGATCCCGGCTATCTATTGGCCAAATCAGCACTTGATGCTCAACTTCAAATAGAAGCCTTACCCGGTCCAACCGCCCTCATTCCGGCAATAATTAAATCTGGATTTCCCATTAACCGATTTGTTTTTGAAGGCTTTCTCCCCCAAAAGAAAGGACGTGCCTCCAGAATCAATTCATTAAAAAATGAAGAAAGGACTTTAATCTTTTATGAGTCCCCCCATCGAATACTAAAAACATTAATACAATTTGAAACTGCTTATGGGGAGGATCGAAAAGTGTCTGTTTCCAGAGAATTGAGTAAAAAGTTCGAACAAACTATAAACGGTTCCTTATCCTCGGTACGTGCCCATTTTGAAAGTCACAAACCCAAAGGAGAATTTGTCATTGTTTTATCGGGTAATGCTATCAAATGAACTTAGAAAAAATCATTAAAGAGGCCCTTCCAGCCCTTCAAAAAACGGGTACATGGATTCAACAAGAGGCCCAATCTTTTGATCTCAATAAAGTAGTTCTCAAAGGTAAGAACGACCTAGTTTCCTACGTGGATAATGAAGCCGAAAAAAAATTAGTCACTGATTTAAAAAAAATCCTACCAGAAGCCGGATTTATCACCGAAGAAGATACCACTGATGATGATCAAAAAGAATTTATCTGGATTATCGATCCCCTAGATGGCACAACTAATTTCATACATGGGCTGCCCGTATATTCTATCAGCGTTGGGCTCTTACAAGGCAGAGATGTTGTGGGAGGTATCGTTTATGAATTAAATAACAATGAACTCTTTTATGCTTGGAAAGGTGGAGGTGCTTTTTTAAACGATAATCCAATCCGTGTGACCCCTACCAAAGATTTATCCAATAGCCTACTAGCAACGGGCTTCCCTTATTACCAATTCGATAAATTAGATAACTACCTAGCCATTATCAAAGATTTGATGATGCACTCACATGGCTTGAGAAGGCTGGGAAGTGCTGCAGTAGACCTTGCCTATGTAGCCTGCGGCAGGTATGAAGGATTTTTTGAGTACAATCTAAACGCTTGGGATATTGCAGCTGGAATACTCTTAGTGCAAGAAGCTGGTGGCAGTGTAACAGATTTCTCTGGAGGAAATAACGCGCTTTTTGGTCGAGAATTGGTCGCCGCAGGGAACATACATGATGACCTATTGAAAAGTGTTCAAAAATATTGGTAATTATCTTATTAGACTCATTCAAGATTGCCAACCTTTTTTTTATTTTGATAATCCTCCATTGATCCAATTTATATTTAATTTTAAGATACTTAAAATTAAATATCCACCAAGACACTATGCCTTCAACGATTCGTGCTTTTACCCTTATTTTCAGCCTCCTCTGCTTTCTTGGAACTGCATTTAAATCGAACAGTCAAAACCAACCCATAAAGCTCTCTGAGGAGGCACAAATCAGCGTAATCACTTTTGGCCCTTACCAAGGCGAACTTTGGTCTGCCTTCGGTCATAATGGCATCAGGGTCTTTGATCCACTCCTTGAAATGGATTGGATGTATGACTGGGGTCGATTTGATTTTGAACAAACCAACTTTTTTTGGAATTTTGCAAGAGGAAAAATGTTGTATAGCATAGGGCGTACCCAAAAATACGCCAATGTAAAATCCTATTATATCAAACAAAATCGAAGCGTCAAAGAGCAAGTCCTCAACCTAAGTCAGGCTGAAAATCAAGCTTTCTTTAATTCTCTAGAGCACAATAATCTCCCAAAAAATAGGGCTTATCTATACAATTATGTCTACGATAATTGTGCTACTAAAATTCGAGACATCATACAAGAAGTGGTGCCCACAGCAACCTTAGACCTCTCTTTTAAAGTTCCAAAAAAATCAGTCAGAGATCTTATGGATGATTATTTATCTGATCAGCCTTGGGGTGATTTTATTATAGATGTTGCCTTAGCACATCCCATTGATAACGAAGCCTCTGCAGAAACCTATCTCTTTTTACCCGAATATGTCCATTTAGCGCTCGAAGGAGGAACCATTGAAAATATCATGGATACTCTTCCGTTGGTCAAAGACTCCATTACTATCAATGTAATGAAAAATGAAAAACATACTCAAAGTAAATTTGACCCTTTCAATACTTTTGTATTGCTTTTTTTTATTGTTGGATTTGTTACGAATCAAAACTTTAAAAATAAGAAACGGACGCATTGGATAGATATATTATTATTCTCTATAGTTGGTTTCTTTGGCTGGTGGTTTGTATTTCTTTGGGGTGTGACGAGTCATCTTTCAATGTACAATTGGAATTTATTATGGGCGCTACCTGTTCATCTCCCTGCAATTTTTTTTCTAAATCAGTTAAAATGGCGAAAGGCCCTCAGTCATGCTTATAAATTCATTGCACTTCTCAATTCGTGCCTGCTCCTTTTTTGGGTATTAATCCCGCAACCACTCCACATGGGTCTTATTCCCTTGATCCTTACCCTAGTACTCAGAAGTTTTTATATTAGTTATGATTTAAATAAAGCCCCTCAAGCATCTATTTAAAAAAGGGCTTACCGCTTAACTCTAGAAAAAGTTGCCTCCTCAAGCAATCTTTACTATTTTGAGGATCAAATAAAATCAGACCCCTTTTGATAGTATTTATCCCTATTATCCTCGGTATTTTTTTACTCATCTTCTTAATCACCATTGTTAAGCTTGATACCTTCATTTCATTTATTTTGGTTTGCCTATTTGTCGGACTTGTGGGCGGATTATCCCTAGAAGAAACGGTCACAACCTTGCAACTAGGGATAGGAAAAACAATCGGCTCTTTGGTCATTATACTTGGTTTTGGAGCCATGCTAGGTAAGCTCATTGCCGAGAGTGGTGCGGCAAATAAAATCACCCATAAATTAGTTACGAAATTTGGACTTAAAAACATTCAATTCTCTCTAATTTTAGTAGGATTCATCATCGGCATACCCTTGTTCTACACCGTGGGATTTGTTATTTTGGTCCCTTTTGCCATTGCTCTAGCAAGTAAAACAAAATTACCCTTACTCTATTTAGGCTTACCTATGCTGGCCTCTCTATCGGTTACACACGGCTTTTTACCTCCACATCCAGCACCAACTGCCATCGCAGGAATATATGGTGCGGCTTTAGATAAAACCATGATTTATGGGACGATCGTAGGCATTCCAGCCATATTAGCTGCTAAATTTCTTCTGTCTGGGACGATGAATCGCATTATTCCCAAATTAAAACAGGAATTTATCGTATCAGACGCCAATACCGCATTTAAAACTCCTAATCTCACGGTAAGTATAATCATCTCATTACTCCCCGTGATCCTTATCGCTGGAAGTTCACTGTACCATTTAATTTTTAATTATAATCCAATCATCAAGGGGCTAGGTAACCCTGCCATTGCAATGCTTTGCTCAGTCCTCGCTGGCATTTATTTTCTTGGAATCCGTACCGGACGCAACATGTCAGAGATCATGATAATCTTAAAGGAAGCTGTATCAAGTATTGCAATGGTACTGCTTATCATCGCTGGAGCTGGTGCCTTCAAGCAAATCATGATTGCTACTGAAATCAGCCTACAAATAGGTGCTTTTTTCGAATCATTAGGGCTCTCGCCCATCATATTGGCTTGGCTCATTGCAGCCATCATTCGAATCATTGTAGGTTCAGCTACGGTTGCTGGTTTAACCGCTGCGGGAATTATGTTACCCATTGTGGAGTCTTCAGGTATAGCTCCTGAACTCCTAGTTTTAGCTACAGGTGCGGGAAGTATCTTTTTCTCCCATATCAATGATAGTGGTTTTTGGCTTTTTAAAGAATATTTTAATATGAGTATCGGGGAAACCATAAAATCATGGACCGTAATGGAGAGCATCGTTTCTATTGTTGGATTGATGGGTGTATTGATACTCAATTTGATGGTTTAATTAACCTGTGGCAATACAAAATTCGAGCAAATCAACTCGATCCACCTACCTACTCCTCCAGAGGGTATGAGCCGACTGGTATTACGTCTAGACGATATACTTTATACCTCCTTATCAGGTTCTTACTAAAAAAATGATATAGCCTCTTTGGCATGAAAGCCATAAATGTCATTAAGAAAACCATTGTAAGTTTCGGCTACGGCAGGGTAGATATACCAGGGTTTCTGTGTACCATACCAATTAGTTTTTATGCCCCATTTTAATACTGCGTCTCTTACTACCCCAACACTATTGGTGTTAGTAATCATTATGGATATTTCCAAATAACCAGATTCAGTTACCCAAATGGTGCAGTCATCTCTCCATTTCTATTAAGGCTGTACCCTACTTTAACCCCACGAACATCTGCAATGGAATTATGTTGGCGGGGGATTCCATCAAAAGGGAGGCCAAGGCCTCGTGCCCTTGGCTTCTCTATTTTGTAAGAGAGAGCGGTAAGTAAGGAAAGTAAACAGATAAATATAGTTTCATATGATTAATGGTTAAATAACCCATTCATCAAGGTAAACTCTAAACGCGTTATATCAGAAAAAGGGGGATTAGCTGATCTTACTCCAATTCACGGCACTTTTATTAAACGAAGCGATATGATTTTTAAGTATTTGATTTTCTGGAGCACGCAATAAGGGATCCATTTTGAGTAGATTTGTAGCGGCATTTCTGGCCAAGTTTAAGATGTCCCCATCGGTAGCTAGGTCGGAAATAATTAAATCTAAGGCCCCACTTTGTTGGGTCCCCATTAAGTCTCCAGGTCCTCGAAGTTTTAAGTCAGTTTCAGCAATTCTAAAACCATCATTACTTCCTACGAGGGTTTGCATTCTTGTTTTGGCCTCTGAGGTCAACTTCATTCCTGTTACGAGGAAACAATAAGATTGTTCACCGCCGCGGCCTACCCGTCCTCTGAGTTGATGTAGTTGAGAGAGGCCGAATCGCTCGGCACTTTCAATGACCATCACGCTTGCATTAGATACGTTTACACCGACCTCGATAACCGTTGTGGCAATCATGATGTGAGTTTCTCCCCTTTTAAATCGTTTCATTTCATAATCCTTATCTGCAGATTTCATTTTTCCATGACAGATGGATAAATATAATTGAGGAAATCGGCGAGCGATACTTTCGTACCCATCCATGAGATCTTTATAATCCATGGTGGCGGATTCTTCAATAAGGGGATATACAATATATACCTGACGGCCTTTTTCAATTTCTTTTTCAATCAAACTGAAAAGTTGAATGCGTTGGGAATCTCTCATGTGCCTTGTGATAATAGGTTTTCGGCCTGCGGGTAATTGGTCTATGGTGGATATATCCAAATCTCCATAGAGTGTCATAGCCAAGGTTCTTGGAATGGGTGTAGCGGTCATGACTAAAATATGTGGGTAACAAGTTTTATTTTTATTCCAAAGTTTGGCTCTTTGAGCTACTCCAAAGCGATGTTGCTCATCAATGACCGCCAAACCCAATTTTTTAAATTTGACTTTGTCTTCTATCAGGGCATGGGTCCCGATGAGTATTTTTAATCCACCAGAATCTAACCCCTCTTGAATAGATATCCGTTCAACTTTTTTACTTGAGCCCGTGAGACATGCCATTTTAATTCCTAAAGGTTCCGCAAATTCTTTAAGCCCATGATAATGCTGTTCTGCTAAAATTTCCGTGGGAGCCATAAATGCACATTGCGTATCATTACCCACAGCAATGAGCATACACATGAATGCCACAATGGTTTTTCCACTTCCCACATCTCCCTGCACCAATCGATTCATTTGATGACCAGATCGAAAGTCAGCATAGATTTCTTTGATCACTTTTTTTTGAGCATTGGTTAGACTAAAAGGAAGGTGAGTATGATAAAAATTATTAAGGAGCTTGCTGTTTTTGAAAGTGATTCCTTTAAACTTATCTATACGGGCGAGTTTGAGAGTGATGAGGCGCAATTGAATAAAAAAAAGCTCTTCAAATTTTAATCGATATTGGGCTTTTTTAAGAGAAATTTGATCTTTTGGGAAATGGATATGAATGAGCGAAAACTTTTTATCAATTAAAGAAAACTGCTCTCTAATAGCTGGGGGCAATTTATCTTGAATGTGGGGAATTGCCTCTGCTAACAGCAACTTCATTATTTTGCTGAGGGCTTTAGAATCTAAAAATCTTCTTTTGAGTTTCTCAGAAGTGTGATAGACGGGATGTAGAAATTGCTTATTGGGTGTAGTATTTCCGAAGGGTTCTATTTCTGGATGAGAGAGGCTGAAGCGTTGACCATATCGGATCGGCTTACCATAAACGACGTAGATCAGCCCAAGTTTAATTTTTTGTTGGATCCATTTGATCCCTTGAAACCAAATAAGATCTATTTCTCCAGTTTCATCTTGAAACTTCCCTATCAATCTTTGTTTCCTGCCGACTCTGATCGTTTCAAAACGGACTATTTTTCCTATTATCTGTGCACTGCCCAATCCATCAGTTAATGAAGAAATTTTGGGGAATGTGGTACGATCTTCATAGCGAAAAGGAAAATGTTGTAGCAAGTCTCCATAATTGAAGTAGCCCAGTTCTTTATTAATCAAAGCGGCTTTTTCAGGACCGATGCCCTTTAAGAATTCTATTGATTTATGAAAAAACCCAGCCATCTAAATGGTGTTCTGAAAAGATAGGGATAATTTTAAAGCGTATGATGATCATTCATTCCATTCTAAGGTATTCAGTAAATGTACCAAATCAGATTTAATAAACGCTATGGAAGGGGCCAAGGAATCATTTTTTGTGCTCATAGTGAAGTACAAAGCTCCTCGTAAAAAATGGGTAACGCTGTCGGTTATATGAAATTGAAAAGGACTGGGGACTTCTCCACTTAATTCGCTCACAGAGGCGACATTTCCATTTTTAAGGAAAAGGATTTTTTCGTCAATCGCGGTTGCTTTTACTTGATGCTTACCCGTAAGCCTAAAACTATCGTTTAGATAATCTTGAACCGAGGAGTCACTATTAATAGGTTTATAGGTGAGCTGGACATTGGCATCAAAATATGGATAATAAATATGGATCCAGTTGGGCTCTGCGATCCAACTGGTATCTTTCAAGATTATGGCATGAGTGGAATATTCAAAGGTGTAAGGGCGTATGCCCTTGAGGGGAGTGTAGGAAACTGAAGGCAAAATAATACGATTGTATCCTTTCGGTTTAGGGAGATAATGGGTTTCACAAGACCAAAAAAGGAAAAAAAGGATCAACGATGAGTAGTTTTTCATAATTTTCTAAACACGCGAACTCTTTTAATTCGTTTTTGATCTACAGACTCTATTGAAAATAAAAACTTGCCTACTTCAATTTTCTCATTCGAACGAGGGAGATTCTTGTTTATTTCTAACAGTAAACCTCCCAAGCTTTCACTTTCACCTTTAATTTCGTCAAAGATGTCGGCCTCTTCTGACATGATTTTACAAAAATCATTGAGCGAAGTTTTACCTTCAAATATGGCAGTATTGTCATCTATTTTTTTATACTCTGCGTCTAAAGCCTCGTCGAATTCGTCATTGATTTCCCCTACGATTTCTTCAATGATATCTTCCATAGTAATTAAGCCTTCGGTGCCCCCATATTCGTCAATAACAATGGCCATATGAACCTGTTTTTCTTGAAAATCTTTAAAGAGCGCGTCAATTTTCTTACTTTCAGGGATGAAATAGACGGGCCGTAGGAACTGTTGCCAATGGAAATCTTCTTCTTCATGAAGAAAGGGTAGCATATCCTTGATGTACAATAAGCCTTCTATTTTATCAATGTTTTCGACATAAACGGGGATCCTTGAAAATCCTGTTTTGTTGATTTGATCCATTAACTCATGGAAATCACTAGACCGGTCAATTGCTGAAATATCAACTCTAGAACGCATGATTTGTTTTACTGAAAGGGTTCCAAAATTAACAATCCCCTTAAGGATCCCTTTCTCTTCTTTACTGACATTTTGCTCTGAGGTGATGTCTAAAGCTTGATTGAGCTCTTCAACAGAGAGATTATAACCTTTCTTTTTGATCCGTTTTTCAATAAAACTACTCAGACCAATGAGGAGCCATGAGAGTGGTTTTAATAGACGATTAAAAAACCAAATGTAAGGGAGGCAAAAACGCGCAAACTTTTTTGGTTGATGTGCGGCAGAAATTTTGGGGACAATTTCCCCGAAGAAAATAATCAATATAGAAATGACGGCAGTTAGCGCGACCAACACGACACCTTCAGCTTCTTTTTTACCAACCATCTGCCAGGAGGCATAAGTCGAAAGGGTTACAATGAATACATTAAAAAGGTTATTAAGGATCAAGATGGTGGCCAACAACTGATGTGGAAATTTTAATAGCATTTTTATTTTATGATCTGAGGGCTCCTCTTCGTCTAAGGCCGTCTTATCAAGCGAAAAAAAGGCAACCTCAGCGCCTGAAATCAGGCCTGACAATGCCAGTAAAATAAAAATCAGGAGACCAAAGCCCCAATAAAAGGAACTTGAGAGGCTTACAAATTCCATCAAGATTATCGACGGAGGTTCATCTATTGAGGATACCAAGTATTGTTTGTTACGTGAATATTAAAAGGGAAGATCATCAGACGCTGTTTCTGCAGTTGGACTAGCGGAAGGAGATGCCGGAGGGTTGTTATCAACAGAACTACGTTGTTCTGGAGCTACACCACTGGTTCCGGGAGCCCCTCCACCACCCAACATAGTCATGTTTTGTACCCTTATTCGGGTCCTATATTTGTTGTTCCCTTGATCATCTTGCCAACTGTCTGTTTTAATTTTACCTTCTACGTAAATGCTTTTTCCTTTAGTTAAGTATTGCTCCGCAATTTTTGCCAAACCATCCCAAAGTTCCAAATCATGCCACTCAGTATTTTCAACTTTGTTGCCATTGCGATCTTTGTAATTTTCGGTAGTGGCAAGGGTCAAATTGGCCACCACTTTGTTGTTATCTAGGTACCTCACTTCAGGATCTTTTCCTAAATTTCCAACGAGAATTACTTTATTTACTCCAGCCATGATATAAAAATAATTAAAATTTTACTTCAGCCAAATAATTGACAATGAGTTTTGGTTTTGGTAAAGTTACCAATTCGTCAAGATTGAAAACAGTTAAATTTAATTTTTTCGCAATTTCGGATAATTGAAAAGCACTGGAAACCTCAATTTGTGTGAACCAGGCCTTGATATTTTGATGGGTTAACTTGTGACTGATGGGCCCATAGGAGGCTTTTGCCTTATGATCTCGGTCAATTGAGGCGCCGCTCAAAAGATCCGTAGGGGTTGAATAAAAGTCCCAAAGCCCTTCCCAGATATCTCCTTTTATTCTTTTATTTAAGCAGATTTTATTCTTACAGGTAAAAATCCAATAATGTAATGTGCGCGCTTGAATTTTAATTTTCTTAGCTTTTACGGGTAAAAGATGTTGTGTTTTTTCTCTGAAGGATTGGCAATCATATTGTAAATGACAGTTCTCGCATTGTGGACGAGGGGTGCAAACTAGGGCTCCAAACTCCATCATCGCTTGATTAAAATCACCTGGGCTCAAAGAAGGCATGATATGGGCGATGGTTTGTTCAAAAATTTTCCGAGTGCTTCCCTTGCCAATGTCTTCCTGGATACCAAAAAGGCGCGAAATCAATCTAAAAACGTTTCCGTCTACCACGGGTACCTTTTCATGGAAGCAGATGGAAGCGATCGCCGCAGCTGTGTAAGGCCCAATACCTTTTAATTTGAGCAGTTCGGCATATGAATCAGGAAAAATACCTCCGTATTCCTGGATGACCTGTCGTGCTGCTTTATGTAAATTTCTGGCACGACTGTAATAACCAAGCCCCTCCCATAATTTTAATATTTCTTGTTCAGAGGCTACGGCGAGCGCATGCACGGTAGGATAAGCGTTGATGAATTTTTCGTAATAAGGTGTCCCTTGAGCTACGCGGGTTTGTTGCAGGATAATTTCAGATAGCCAAACCGTATAAGGGTTGTTCGTGGCCCGCCAAGGTAAATCTCTCTTTTCCCTTGAATACCAATTCATTAATGAAGAAGTTATTTGAATTTTGATGATCTTATTTGGGGTTTTTGATTTTCTAGAGAATACATTTGTATCGCAGACTTGCAAATGTAAATTTGAAGTTCTTAATAAAACGATGGTTGACAATTAAAATGACATTATTGTGACGAAATCAGATGTAATAAACGAAATAAGTGAAAAGACAGGGATCGATAAATTAGACGTTCAGGCATCTGTAGAGGCCTTCTTTTCTGTAGTGAAAACCTCGATGGCCGACGGGAAAAATATATATGTGAGGGGGTTTGGTAGTTTTGTGAACAAAAAACGCGCAAAAAAGATTGCCAGAAACATATCTAAAAATACGGCAATTGTCATTGAGGAGCATTATGTCCCGAGCTTTAAGCCGTCTAAAATTTTCATTGACAAGATCAAGAGGAACGTAACGTCTGCGTAAAAGGAAAGCTGATCGCGGATGAATAAGTATCTCATTTCACTAACAATTGCAGGGATGGCAGCCGTCTTTTTACTCTATCAACTTCCGCGCACAGCAGTGAAAAATGAGGTTGAAAGCAGTGGAGAATCACATTCTTTTAATATGTCCAATGAAGACGCAGCTGCAATTACTTCACTGAAGAACTTTACGAAAGGGGAAATATCGGAAAATTACATTAACTTTGCAGACTCTTTAGCGAGATACTATTTAAAGTATGGTTTTTTGGATAGTGCCAAAAATGTTACTATGAAATTCTTGCAGAGAGACAGTTCTTTGCAAACGCAGAAAAAAGCGGCAACATTATTATATGCTTCATACGAGCGTGCCTCTAACATGAAAGAAGCTGCCGTATATGCCCTAGAGGCACGGAAAGTTTTGACTTTGATCACTCAAAGAGAGGTAGATAATATATCCGCCAAGACAAAGTTAGCCATGACCCTAGTGATAACGGAAAACCCTATGTCAGGAATTATGCTGTTGAGGGAAGTGCTAGAAAAAGACCCAGAGAACAGAGAAGCCCTTTTAAGCTTAGGTCTTTTGTCCATTCAATCAGGACAATATGAGCGAGGCATTGAAAGGTTTGAAAAGTTGATTGCGTTGAAAGAAGATGATTATGAGGCCATGTTATACATGGGCGTTTGTTTGTTAGAGATTAACAAACCTGAGGAATCATCCGAATTATTTACAAGAATTGTAGCTGCAGAAGATGCTGATCCAGCTTTAAAGTCTGCAGCAGCAGAATATTTAGACAATTAATAACACTTAAATTAAAAGAATATGCCTTGCGGTAAAAAAAGGAAAAGACATAAAATCTCTACACACAAGAGAAAGAAAAGGTTAAGAAAGAATAGACATAAAAAGAAGTAGACATTTAATCTGAAAAATTGTGAGTAATGAATTAGTAATAAATTCAACTCAAAACGGATGTCGAATAGCTCTCTTAAATGATAGAAGATTGATTGAATTTCACCAAGAAAACGGTGGAAATCAATTCAATGTTGGAGATATTTACTTAGGTACGGTACGAAAAGTGGTTCAAGGTCTCAATGCAGGTTTCATTGATATCGGTTATGAAAAAGACGCCTTTCTACATTACCTCGACTTAGGACCACAAATCCAGTCACTGAATAAATTTACGCAGCTGATTAAAAGTAAAAAAGAGATCAGCACCAAGCTCACTGGGTTCAGAAATGAGGCCGATATTGATAAGTTTGGTAAAATAGGACAGGTTCTAACAAAGAACCAAAAAATCCTTGTTCAGGTTGTAAAGGAACCCATATCAACAAAGGGCCCGAGATTATCGTGCGAGTTGTCAATAGCAGGACGCTATTTAGTTTTAGTACCATTTTCGAATGCAGTTAATGTATCAAAGAAAATTGGGAATTCTAATGAAAGGAAGCGCTTGGCGCGTCTGATCAGTTCAATCAAGCCAGAAAATTTTGGAGTGATCATCCGTACCGTAGCTACGGGAAAAGATGTTAAAGAGCTTGATACAGATCTTCAAAACTTGGTACAAATTTGGCAAAGAGGCATTGAAAAACTCAAGAAGTCTAAACCCAAGGATAAAATCATCGGAGAGGTAAGTCGGACGAATTCTATTGTTAGAGATGTACTTAATGAGACGTTTGATAGTATTACCATTGATAACAAAGACTTATTTGAAGAGATCAAAAGTTACATCAAGACCATTGCTCCAGATAAAGAGAAGCTGTTACGTCTACATCAATCAAAAGCCAAAATTTTTGAGATTTTTGGTGTTGAGAAACAGTTAAAAACTTCATTTGGAAAATCAGTCACTGTGGCTGATGGTGGTTATTTGATCATTGAGCACACCGAGGCATTGCATGTTATTGATGTGAACAGCGGGAATAAATCTAATCGCGAGGAAGACCAAGAAACTACTGCGTTGACAGTTAATGTTGAAGCGGCTAAAGAAATCGCTCGTCAGTTGCGATTGCGTGATATGGGTGGAATCATTGTCGTGGATTTTATAGATATGCGCAAGATTGAAAACAAGCGTAAAGTCTATTCAACGATGATTGAGGCGATGGAAGGGGATCGTTCGAAGCATACCATTTTACCCTTGTCAAAGTTTGGTTTATTACAAATTACGAGACAAAGGGTAAGACCAGAAGTAAATATCATTACCAAAGAACAATGCCCTTCTTGTGCGGGTACAGGGAAGATAACAGCATCCATTTTAATTGCAGATCAAATTGAGGAGACCTTGATGTATTTGTTTAAGAAGCAGAACGAGAAAAAGGTGACTTTAGTGGTCCACCCCTACTTGAGTGCTTACTTTACCGAAGGGATCATTTCTCGACGCACTAAATGGTTTTTAGATTTAATGAAATGGGTCAATGTCATTTCAGATTCGTCTTTGGCACTGAATGAGTATCAATTTCTAAATACCAACGGTGAAGCCATTCAGACTTAGAATTTCATACCAACATCAATACTGACGATTTGATTTCTAATGACGAGGGGATATTCGGGATTGGTTCGATTAATGATGTTAATCAGACCTTTTTGCAGGCTGATACCGGTAAAAAAGAGGGTATTTATGCCTAATCGGTATTCTATGCCTGTCCCTATGATTGCTGCAGTATCGAAAAAGTTAAATTTCGAGATGAATTCATAATCTTCGTTCAAGGCTTGTTCGAAAATCTTGAATTCAAGGATTAAGCCAACTTGAAAAAACAAACTAATGTCTGGAGCGATTTCATTGGTGAATAGCTTTAGAGATAAGGGAACCTGGAGATAATTAAGATCGTAGGACTCAAAGGGATTTGTGGGTGCGGTGCCGCCATCTTCTTCTTCTAGATTGATGCTGACCCTTTTGGGTAGATAAATCAAACCGGAACTTAAAAAGTAGGTGTCGGTTAACGGATGATCTACAATGAGACCGATCGACATTCTGGTGGCTGTTTTCCCTTGGAAAACCTCTAATTGATCTGACTTTAATGAGATCTTGTGCGATGAAAATAAGGGAGAAAATTTCAATCCGAGCTTGGTTTGCGAAAAGCAGGCCAGGGCTCCAACTAAAATAAATGATAGGAAAAGAAGTGACTTTCTCATCGAAATTATGTTAATTTTCTACAAAAATAGTATTTATGAGGATATTATGTCTACTCTTTGTTTCTCTTTTATTAAATGGATGTAGTGAAGACCCCTGTCGTTCCCATCCCGAGGGAAAGCCTGCGACGATAGAAATTGAAGTAAATAGGCTTGAAAAAAATTTATTTAGGGCTCAAGAGGTCAGGGATGTAGAAACATTTCTTCAAATCCATCAGCCAATGGCGGCACGGATGTTTCATCTCAATGAGTATCCCGATGAAAAAATATTGGCTGAACGTATTTTTGAATTGGTCCAAAACGAGTTTATAGACACCCTGTACGTCGAGGCGAATGAGGCCTTTGATCAGCCCCTGTTTGAAAAAACAATGAATATTTCTTTAGGGTGGTTGAAATATTATTTTCCTGAGATGACAGTTCCCAAAGTTCAAACCATGGTGAGTGGATTGTATAATGATTTAGCCATTTCTAAGGATCTCATAATTATTGGCCTAGATTTTTTTATTGGGGAGAAAGCGTCTTATCGGCCCAAAGAAGTTCCACAGTATATCTTAAGAAGGTATGAGCCCAAGTATATGACTCCAACCATCCTGAAATTTTTCATTGCCGATTATTGTTCAAGTGGAGATGAAGAGACGTTATTGTCTGAAATGATTGATTATGGAAAGATTTATTATTTGCTAGGAAGCATCATGCCCTGCACGCCGGATGATTTGATTTTAGGGTTTACAGCAAAGGAAATTCTAGATGTATACGCCTACCAAGAATTGATTTGGTCTCGGATTATCGAAGAGGAATGGCTCTATGTGACAGATGAATTCACTAAGAAAAAAATGCTGGGAGAACGGCCAAAAACGATAGAGTTGGGCGACGAATGCCCTGGAAGAGTTGGTGCTTGGATTGGATGGCAAATTGTAAAACAGTATATGGATGAGACCGGCAGCACCATGCAAGAATTGATGACCAATCGCAATCATCATGAAATTTTTGCACAAAGCAAATATAAGCCCAAGAATAGGCGTTAATATTCCTTTAAAAAATCCAAAAAATAGTTTTAAATTGATCAACTTTATATTCTATTTAACCCTTGATTGTTGGCTTTGAAGATTTCTGTTATTTTTTTTCTTATGCTTTGCTCATCGCTGGGTCAAGCACAACTGCTGAGATATCAAGTATTTAAGTCAAAGAAGGAAATAGGTACCATGACGGTCAGTCGGGTTAGTTCTTTGAGTGAAGTGATCTATGAAAACATAACTGAGGTGAGGTATAAAATTCTCATAGAGTTGGAGATCAAATACTTGTTGCAAGAGACTTTCGAGCAAGGTATCTTGATGCGAGGCCATGGGTTTAGTAGTTTGAATGGGTCTAAGAAAATTACCTATGATATTGTCAAGAAAGAGGAGGGTTATGTACTAAGGTCTGAAGATATTCTCCAACGTATATCCTTTGAAACAATTAAGTATTCTGCCGCTAAAATTCATTTTGAAGAACCAAAAGATAGGCAGCCGGTATTTTCTCAACATTTTGCGACTTATTTGAATTTTAAAGAAATCAACCCTCATTATTACCTATTGACATCACCGCAAGGAGAGAACTATTATCGATATGAAAATGGGATCTGTACTGAGGTAACCGTAATTCGAGATTTTGGGACCCTATACTTCAATTTAATGCCAGAAAGCTATGTAATTGTAAATACACCTGATTCGTTAAGTAATAAATAAGACTCTCTCAAATAAAAAAGAAGCGATTTTTGTGGTTCGTAAACAAGCAAATTAGGGTTAAAAGTTTAGATAAGGGGTCAGTGGGGTAGCTGATTATTTCTCAAAAAATGCATCTACAAAAGTTTTTTTATTGAATACCTGTAGGTGCTCTATTCCTTCTCCGACACCAATGTATTTTACAGGGATTTTAAATTGGTCAGAAATACCTATAACGACACCCCCTTTGGCGGTACCGTCCAATTTGGTCACGGCTAGGGCACTTACCTCCGTTGCTTTGGTAAATTCTGTCGCTTGAACAAAAGCATTTTGACCGGTACTGCCGTCCAAAACCAATAGGACCTCATGGGGAGCTTCGGGAACAAACTTCTTAATAACATTCTTAATCTTACCCAATTCGTTCATGAGATTTACCTTGGTATGTAACCTGCCTGCAGTATCGATGATTACGACATCTGCACCTTCTTCCTTGGCCTGTTTGACCGCTTCATAGGCTACGGCAGCCGGATCAGTATGCATGCCTTTAGAAACGACGGGTACGCCTACCCGTTCACCCCATAAAATAAGCTGATCCACAGCGGCGGCGCGAAAGGTATCTGCGGCACCTAAAATAACTTTTTTATCTATGGATTTCAGCTGAGCCGCTAGTTTTCCGATGGTGGTGGTTTTACCCACACCATTTACGCCAACGACCAAAATCACAAAGGGGCCTTCTACTTTGGAGATTTCAAAAGAATCGAGATCAGTCGTATTATTTTCTGTAAGTAAACTCGCAATTTCAGCCCTTAAGATTTCGTTAAGTTCGGAAGTAGACACATATTTATCTTTGGCTACGCGCGCTTCAATCTTAGCAATGATTTTTAGGGTTGTTTCGATACCTACATCAGAATTGATGAGTACTTCTTCCAGATCATCGAGCACCGTATCATCGATGCTAGATTTACCGATGACGGCTTTGCTCAGCTTGTTTAGAAAGCTTTCTTTTGACTTTTCTAAACCTTTTTCTAAATTTTCTTTTTTCTTTTTTGAAAAAACATCAAATAATCCCATATCAAAATTCAGTTTGCGAACTTTTCGATAGAATTTAAAAAAAAAGTCGACTTTGTTGGTCGACCTATTTTTTACAAAAAGTTGGCGTAATTATTTAGCCAATGCCTTTTTTACGTCTGCCTCTGCAACCATTTCTTCTTTAAAAGAGTAAGAACCACTTGCAGTTTTTACAGTTCTAATGACTTTAGCGAATTTTGCACCTCCCGGTTGCTTTAGCGTTGCTACTACTTTCTTTGCCATGACTATTTAATTTCTTTATGAATAGTTTGTTTTCTTAGAATGGGATTATATTTTTTCATCTCCAATCTTTCAGGAGTGTTTTTCCTATTTTTGGTAGTGATGTAGCGAGAGGTGCCGGGCTTGCCCGTGGCTTTGTGCTCTGTACACTCCATGATTACTTGTATTCTATTACCTTTTTTGGCCATTTTCTTATCTATTATACTAATGTGTTACCGTTAGCCCTTGCTTTTCTAAGCACAGCATTGATACCATTCTTGTTGATGGTACGTAGCGCCGTTGATGAAACTTTTAATGTGATCCATGTATCCTGCTCAGGGATGTAAAATCTTTTCTTATGCAGATTGGGGAAGAATTTTCTTTTAGTCTTGTTATTGGCCTTAGAAACATTATTCCCGCTTTTTGCTCTCTTACCTGTAACATCACAAACTTTTGACATAATTTCTACGCTTTTTGAAAACGGACTGCAAATATCACCATAATTGTTTTATTACCAAATGCTGAGCCCTCATTTTTAATTTATTTTGTTTGATAAGGGCAATTTTTGCATCCAGAGACACAGCAAAACCCCCGTTTGAGATGGTATAAAGCGGTAAATACTATGAGCCCTTCTTTGTTAAAATAATAATCTGTCTTTTCTAAGGGAGGGGTTTCTGCCTTCTTTCCTTTATTTGATGTCAAGTTCTTATAAATCTAGTAATTTTGTTGTAACCGCGGAGCAAATGGTTTAGTTCCGCAAACAAAGATGAGAATTTATGATAGAAAGTACAACGAAGAGTGAAGAGCTTATGCGTCTTGAGGCCCAGCACGGGGCGCACAATTACCATCCTTTACCTGTAGTTTTGGCCAAAGGGCTTGGAGCCAAGGTTTGGGATGTGGAAGGTAAAGAATATTTTGATTTCCTATCAGCTTACTCGGCCGTGAATCAAGGCCATTGTCATCCAAAAATTTTAAAAGCATTGACAGATCAGGCGTCGCGGTTGACCTTAACGTCGCGCGCATTTCACAACGATGTTCTTGGCAAATACGAGCAATTCATTACCACGTTATTTGGCTACGATAAAGTGTTACCCATGAATACAGGTGTAGAGGGAGGAGAGACTGCCAATAAGTTGGCGAGAAAGTGGGGATATGAACATAAAGGTATTCCCGAAAATCAAGCCAAGATTATCTTCGCAAAGGGTAATTTTTGGGGGCGTACGCTGGCGGCGATCAGCAGCTCAGATGATCCCGTGTCTTACAAGGGATTCGGCCCTTACATGCCCGGCTATGAACTTATTCCTTATAATGATCTCCAAGCGCTTAAACAAAAGCTTCAAGATCCAACGGTAGCCGCTTTTATGGTGGAGCCCATTCAGGGAGAGGCTGGCGTTGTGGTACCCGATGAGGGTTACCTTGCAGGTGTTCGGGGCTTGTGTACTCAGTACAACGTCTTATTCATCGCGGATGAGGTACAAACGGGTATTGCCAGGACAGGTAAAATGTTGGCTTGTGATTATGAAGATGCAAGGCCAGATATTTTGATATTGGGAAAAGCCATTTCGGGAGGCGTACTTCCTGTATCCGCTATCTTGGCCGACGATGAGGTAATGCTGACCATCAAACCTGGAGAACATGGTTCCACTTATGGAGGTAATCCTTTGGCTTGCAAAGTGGCACAATCCGCTTTAGAAATTGTGGTGGATGAAAATCTAGCCAAAAAGTCTCAAGTACTCGGAGATCTATTTCGTAAGGAATTAACCGATTTTATGGGGGCCCATGAAATGGTTCAAACGGTTCGAGGCAAAGGGTTGCTCAACGCTTTGGTGATTAATGATACGGCAGAGAGTACTACGGCATGGGATATTTGTCTAGCCCTGAAAGAAAATGGATTATTGGCCAAACCTACGCATGGTAATATTATTCGGTTTGCACCTCCGCTGGTTATCACCGAGGGCGAATTAAGTCATTGTTTAGAGATTATTAAGCAGACAATTACAAATTTTAATTTCGGTTAAATTTTCCAGATTATAAGCGTATTAAGGCCCATAAATAGAGGGTGTTTACATGTTAATTAAATACGTTTTAGCACATGATGGACCTTTTTAACTTCACCCTGACTTACCAACAAGTGATCATTATGGCGTTCGTTGGTGTTTTCGTTGGGATGGCCAAAACAGGGCTTCACGGGACCGGTATGATAGCTGTACCATTGTTAGCCATTGTTTTTGGAGGGCGCGCTTCCAGTGGTCTCATGTTGCCGATTCTTATTTTAGGAGATTTGATGGCCGTTTATCATTACGATGCTGATGCCCAATGGAAGCATTTGAAGCGGGTGCTTCCTTTTGCTTTTGTAGGGGTTTTATTGGGAACCTATTTAGGGATATTTATCAATGATGCTATTTTTCGCCAAATAATGGCGGGTATTATTTTTTTGAGTGTTGGGATCATGTTGTGGAATGAGAAGCAGCAAAGCCAAGTGACCTCTCAAAACTGGCCATTTAATGCTGGATTGGGAATAGCTGGGGGATTTACTACCATGGTAGGTAATTTGGCTGGTTCCGTCATGGCCATTTATTTATTGTCTTTGAACCTATTAAAAAACGAATTTATTGGTACTGCAGCTTGGTTTTTTTTGATCATCAATCTAGTTAAGGTACCTTTCCATGTATACAGCTGGGAAACCATCACATGGGACTCGCTATTTTTGGATTTATTGGTATTGCCATTTATTGCCTTAGGCGCTTTTTTGGGAATTCAGATAGTCAAACGCATTCCAGAGCAAATTTATCGTCGATTTATTCTAGCGATGACCATTGTTGCAGCCTTATTTATGATGTTTCAATCATAATTTATGCTCAACTCAATCGATTAATTATCTTTACAACTATGCTCCGAAGACCTAGAAGAAACCGTAAGACTGAAGGCATCAGATCCCTGACACGACAAACACAGGTCACCACTGATGATCTGGTATTTCCCTTATTCCTCATAGAAGGGTATAATCAGAAACAAGAGGTGGCATCCATGCCGGGTATTTATCGTCTGACTTCAGACCTAATGCTCAAAGAGATTGAATACTGTATGGGTTTGGGCATCAAGTCCTTTGATGTGTTTCCGGTGGTTGTAGAAAAGGATAAAAATCCAGAGGCCAGTGCTGGGTATCACAAAAATTCCTTTTATTTAAGGACACTTAAAGAAATTAAAGCAAAGTTACCTGAATCCCATATCATCACTGATATTGCCATGGATCCCTATAGTAGTGACGGACATGATGGCCTGGTGAAGGAGGGTAAAGTGCTCAACGATGCAACATTAGAAATTTTGGGAAAAATGGCACTTGCACAGGCAGCAACGGGGATCGATATGATCGGTCCTTCTGATATGATGGATGGTCGGGTAGGCTATTTGCGTGAACTGCTCGATCAGCAGGGTTTCGAGGAAGTAGGGATTATGTCCTATACGGCCAAGTATGCCAGTGCTTTTTACGGACCTTTTCGTGATGCGCTGGATTCAGCGCCCAAATTTGGAGATAAAAAAACCTATCAAATGGACCCTGCAAACCGTACGGAAGCCTTGGTGGAAGCGCAACTTGATTATAAAGAGGGGGCAGATATATTGATGGTTAAACCTGCCTTGGCTTATCTGGACATCATCAGTGATCTCAAAGAAAATTTCCCCCTTCCTATTGCGGCCTATAATGTGTCTGGAGAATATGCCATGGTCAAGGCGGCCGTACAAAATGGGTGGTTAGACGGTGAGCGGGCCATGCAAGAATCCTTGACCGCTATCAAACGTGCAGGGGCCGACATTATCTTGACGTACTTTGCTAAGGAGTTCGCTGAGGGACTGTGAATTTATGGGCTAATATTCCTACGTATGCTCCATATTTCTTTTGTTTGTGGAAACCCGAATTGGGGAGCAGCTACCAATCGTAATTTCGCTTTGGAAAAGCGACGTAAGTGACCATGCTCAGACCAAACTTAATTTTAACAAGTAAGTTTATGAGGAGAGCAATCCATTAGACATTTTTGCAGGATACATTCATCGAAACTCTATTGAGATTATTAAAGAGAAACCCCAAATAGTTTCGAATAACAATGCCAGTGGTAGTTATTTAGATGTAGATTTTAAACCAATGGAAGAAATGGACAAAAAGTTAATTTGAAATAGCTAGTATCAGATCTGATAAGCTATAGAACAGGATAGGATAAATTTATATTAGGCGACTAGGCTGCAACGTGACTTCCATGTTTTTTTCTCAATCTCTTTTATTTGGGTTTTATAGTGAGGACCTATGTAATTCAGCCAAAAAAGTAGGAGAAGGATATGAGTAAAGACTTAAATCAACGAGCACTTTAATTTGGTCTATTTTTATTAGTATCGTTTATGATTAGAAGACTCGGACATAGCCGACATATGGTAAAGCAGGTATAACCGATGCGATTTCAGGTATAATAATCGCTCCAACGTCGAAAGAATTTTTCTTTGAAAGAATTCTTATGCCATGAATACCAAAATAAAAACTATCAGGAATTACATAGTTCTCTGAGAGCAGTGCAATACTTTTGCTAATTCTATGCGTCCCAGAGATCATTATGACTGGATAATCTGATAATTCCTGATCTATCAGGCCATAGCCCGCTCCTATAGACAGATTTGTTTCAGATTGCCCTAAGGTAAAAACCCCATATCCCAAAGTTGCGGTTCCTTCATCAGCAAAGCCTGCCATGATAAATCCGCCTCCGACATGAATGTTTTCAGAAAGATCAAAACCTACTTTAGGAGTAAAAAACCAAATTGGAGAACCTAAGACCGTTGAGATAAATTCAAAACCTCCACCAATTGATATGTTTTTCGTGACACCATAGTTCACAAAGTTTGTAGTAACTAGTATGTTTTGATAATATCCCTTCCCTTTTTTTATAGGGATTCCGGTTGGTCCAAAAAAATATCTTGTATCATGTGGATTGGCAAATTCAAATTTTCCCACGTAATCATAATTCTCCAATGAATGTATATTTGAAGCAATCAAATTCATCTCTCCATTTACCGTCTTTAAGAGGATTCTTCCATCGCCTTGTTTTAATAAAACTCCCTTGTAATCATCCCCATTTTTCATTTTAATGATTACCATCTGGTCTTGTTTTAGTGTGTCTGTTTGAGAAAACACATTGTTGAAAGAAGAAGTTAACAAGCCAATGAGTATGATTTTAGATAGTAGTGGATACATGTTTTTATGGTTATCAACGTCATGATAAGAAACGTAGGGAATAAATATTACCTTGCTTTTCCTTACCTATAAGTCAAGAGCGCCTATTAAATTTAAATCATAATTGGTAGAAATTCTAGAAACCACTGATCCCAGAGCCGATAACAATGGCGTCATAGACCGTTTACTTTTTTGCATCAATATTAAAATTTGCCATTTATAACGTATTGCTTTAAAAGATAAAGTATAACCATAAAATTTCCATTAACTCAACAAAATTTTGTATAGTTTAATTGTTTTTTATACTGTTTTCTAAGCGTTCGCATTTTTCCCTCATTTCTTGAAGAACTGCTAGGTAATGAGGATCATTTTTTAAATTTATTAATTGATTAGGATCTTTTTGTAAATCATGTAAATACTCATACGGGGGTTTTTGCTCATAATAATTTACATAAACATATCTTTTCTCATGAATTCCAACATATTTTGGGAGTTTATCATGTTCCATTCGGTGTTCGATAAGAAAATGCTCTCGCCAAGGTTCCACTTCTTCATTATTTAAAATTGGGAAGAGACTTTTTCCTTGATAAATTTGAGGTATTGAAACACCAGCTATGTCAAGTATTGTTGCAGCAATATCAACATTTAGCACTGTTTTATTAGAGGTGTTTGTGCCATTTTTAATTGATATTCTCGGATCAAAAAGAATCAAAGGAACCCTTAGTGATTCATCATAATGAGTCCACTTACCAGCAAATCCTCGGTTACCCATGTAATAGCCATTATCGGCAGCAAAAATAATTACGGTATTTTTATCTAGGCCTTTCTCTTTTAATGCGGCAAATACTCTAGCCATTACGTTGTCATATCCACTTATCATGCGGAAATAGGCCCTCATATTGGTTTGGTATTTTTCTTCGGTATCCCAACGCCAAAAATAACGTTCTCTATTGAGCGAATTCTTTAAAAAATCAGGATGACTTTCATATATTCCGGGATCAGACAATTCAGGTTTTGGCATTTCTACAAGCTCATACATATCAGAAACGGCTTCAGGGTAAGGGTAGTGTCCCTCATTCCCCGGACTTGTGTTGGCATCTACCGCATGAACGGCATTAAAACTTATAGAAAGGCAAAAAGGGTTCTCAGAAGTTTGATTATTAATAAATTCTATCGCATCATCACCACGAATTTCAGCAGAATGTCGCTTACTTCCATCGGCAAGGATTTCAAAAGATGGAGTACTCTTAGCCGAAGGCTTAAAAAAATCAAACATCTCTGTTAGCATGCTATCTTGCATCTCAATCCTTACTCCAAATTTTCCAGTAAAACCGGTAGTATATCCCGATCTTCTTAGTAAATATGGATATGAACTGGTGATAAACTCTTTTCTGAGTGGTTTCCTACCAAAAGTGTAATTGTGCTTAGATTCATATAATCCTGTAAAAATAGAAGCTCGACTTGCCGCACAAATCGGAGTTGTGACAAATGCATCCGAAAACATCATTCCATTCTTAGCAAGTTTGTCAACTGTTGGAGTTTTTACAATAGGGTGACCCGCAGCCGAAATAACATCGTTGCGATGATCATCAATTAAGATAAATAAAACATTTGGTCTTTCCTCTTTATGATTTTCATAGTTATGGCATCGAATAAATAAGATCACTATCAGTGAATAAAAAAACATTTTTAACCCATTTTTCATTTCTCCTCTCTTATAATTTCACACATCATTATGCGCTGTTTTTATTTATTATTATCATAAAGATTTGTAACCTTCCTATCGAATTCTGATGAATCCTTATATTTTAGTCTTAACTCATCTAGCTTTTTGTGTAATTCAGTAACTGCATTAGCATAAGCAGGATTATAGTATACATTTTTCATTTCTTGTGGATCATTTTTACGATCATATAACTCCCATTCGTCGATATCATGATAAAAGTGAACCAATTTAAACTTTTTTGTTACTATCCCATAGTGTCGTTTGACCATGTGAGGACCTGGGTATTCATAGTAATGATAGTAAACAGATTCACGATCCCATTGTGACGTGTCACCTTTTAAAAGAGAGATTAAACTCTCTCCTTGCATATCCTTTGGAATTTCAATTTGTGCTGCTTCTAAAAAGGTTTGAGCAAAATCTAGATTCTGAACCATCTCATCGTTCGTTATGCCTGCCGTTATTTGATTTGGCCAGCGGATCAATAATGGAATTTTAAAAGATTCATTATAAATAAATCGTTTATCAAACCAACCATGTTCTCCAAGGTAAAACCCTTGATCTGAGGTATATATTACAATTGTATTTTCTGCTAAACCGCTGTCATCGAGGTAATCTAAAACTCTACCAACATTATCATCTATGGAAGAAATACATGCTAGATAATCCTGTATATATCGTTGATATTGCCAACTCATCTTCTCTTTATCACTCATACTGGGCCAGCGTTTTTTAAAGTCTTGAGCAATAGAATCTAGAATGGGTTTGTACATAGCCTTTTGATTAGCCTTAAGTCGGGAAAAATCTGCTGTTTCAAAATATTTTTTATTCCTCGGGTCATCATTTTTCAGGCCTATATCCACAATGGCTTGGGGATAAACTTTGTTGTCATAACTAAGCAACTGATCACTAATATTCAATTCAGCTGTTTTTGCAGCAGACCCACGATTATTATAATTATCGAAAAGGGTTGCTGGTTCCGGAAAGGTTTGCTGAGAAAACTCTTTGAATTTTTCAGGGTTTGGCCACCAAGCTCTATGAGGAGCTTTATGTAAATACATCATCATGAATGGCTTTTCTTTATCCCTTTTTTTATCTAGCCAATTTATAGTGAGATCAGTAATGATGTCAGTGACATATCCGATAATAGTTGTATCTCCTTCTGGAGTGATGAATTCAGGATTGATATAATGACCTTGCCCTGGTAAAATCATAAAATCATCAACCCCTTTTGGCTTATTTCCAAAATGTAGTTTTCCATACATAGCAGTTGTATAACCTGCATTTTGAAATAGTTGAGGAAAGGTAACTTGTGTGGTGTCAAAAGGCATTCTATTGTCAATCTTTCCATTGATGTGTGTATGTTTTCCAGTGAGTATTGTAGCTCTTGATGGTGCACAAATTGAATTGGCGACGCAGGCATTAGTAAACAATATTCCTTCGTCAGAAAGACGATCGATATTTGGTGTTTTTATGAGTTTATCCGAGTAGGCGCTAATTGCCTGATAGGCATGATCATCAGACATAATGAATAGAATATTTGGCCTTTCAATGGCCTTCTTCTCAGTCTCTTCTTTTTTTACACATGAAATAAAGATTAAAAAGACAATTAAGTTTCTAATGTTATGTTTCTTTAGCATTTTTTATCTTCTTATGATATTATACAAAGTTCTAGTATGTGAAGTTTGAAATCCGAAGGGAGATATGATTTCATATCAATTTTGTACTTTCGTTATTATTTCAACAGTAATTTTCGCTGCTAACAGTGTCCCATCCATATATCCAGGAAATTCCAAAGCTGATACAGCGTTGGAAATTAATACCTATTCCTCATCAGAAGTTACTGAAATCACATAGTTCCCTTCTTGCAAAAAAAATTGTCCCGTCCGTAACCCATCCATCCTAATAGATTGGTTTAGTTCCTGTTCACTAATAATTTCTACCAATTGTGATTGGGATAATGGCAATGTAATATTAGCCCTGGTGCCAATAGGAACCGTGATTTCGTAGGTATAATGATCGGTAGTTATCTTTTTCCAATTAGATACTATGGCTCCATATGGCGAATGATAAGTGCAGTTCACTGATTCAAGTCCCTCAGGCATTGTAGGAGTTAAAAAGAATTCTTCAAACCCCGGATGATCAGGATCAGGTCGGATACCAGCTAACCAACGATAATACCACTCGGAAACCGTACCGAACATTGGGTGGTTATTCGAGTACGTATTGTCACTCTCTTTCCATGTTTCCCATATTGAAGTTGCTCCTCGATCAATCATAAAGCCCCAACCCGGGTATGTTGTACTATTCACGATATCAAAAACGGCATTTGGAGCACCGTTTTCAGCGAGTGTTTCTAGCACGTACTTAGTACCAAAAATACCGGTATTTAAATGTTTTGATGGACCATTTTTAATGGCTGTTAGTAGTGAATCCCTTGCTGCTGGCATCTCATCTTTCGGTATAATTTTGTGGTAGAGTAAAGTTGAAAATAGGGTTTGCCGATTGATTTTCCCTATGAATGGTTTATCCCAAAATTCCGCCCTTATTTGGTTTTTTAATTTATCGGCTAACGCTTCATATTTTTTTATATCTGCCGTTCTACCCATTACACCAGCAAAGATCTTCATGATACGAGCACATTGCAAATAATGACTAGTTCCAGTGAGTTTTACCGGAACCGGCTCCAGCGATTCATGATCACTTAAACCTTCATCAATAATCCCTTCAGGATGAATCATAGCTACTTTATCCATCCATTTGTTATTTAGAGCATAAAACTCATTAATGATTTCGGTATCATTATAGTAGAGATATAAGTAATATTGCGTCGTCAAGTAAGCCGATTCCCAACTAATACCACAATATTCTATTCCTACAAATGGTGCGGTATCTACAAAACTTGAATCTTTCATAGCATCTACCCAATCATATATGGTTTTGCGATAGAAAGATTGCATATCAAAATTGTAAATGAAGGCCTCACTCGTAGCATTTAAATCACCCCCATAGCCAAATTTTTCTCTGGCAGGGCAATCTGATTGAACACTTACTAAATTGGACAAAAATGTCCTTTCTGAAGCATCTTGAATTGAATTCAGTAATTGTGATGAACTGGAAAAGCTATTTTCATTGGTAACATTGGTATGCATAAAAAGCCCACGGATATCATCTATTTTGGGCTTTTCTTTCAACCCCCTTATCTCCATGTACCGGTAAGTGTGGTAGGTGAAATCAGGACTGAACCATTGCCTTTTTTTATTACCTATGATATAATTATCTGTCTGCCATGCAATGTCTGGTGCACCAGGACCGCCAACTCCCTTTCTCTTAATTTGGCCTGCTACAGTGGTCATTGGATTTACAGTTCCATCCTCATAAATGCGTTCACCAAACTTGAAGATAATGGTATCACCTTCCGCTCCAGATAATTTAATTTTATAAGTCCCTGTAAAATTTATACCTAAATCAACCATCCAAACGCCTTTTTCTGGAGAAGAAATATCGACCGGAATTAATTCTTGAGTAATCCTAACAGGAGGGAAAAATACCTTTTCAATTTTACCGCCAGGAGGATTTCCAATGGTAGCTGCTTCCCATTCCTTATCATCAAACCCAGGTTTATCCCATCCGTCAATTTCATTATTGGCATTGTAGACAACTCCGATATACACACTATTTTTTATAATGGGTCCTAAAGCAAATTTCCAAGAATTGTCAGTCACAATTTCTTCTGAGGACCCATTTTTATAACTAATGTGGAGTTTTGCAATAAAAACTGGTTTACCGACTGCTATGTCCTCCCTCAGGTTTCTTCTTCCCCATTTCCTCATTGGCAAAGGATTGTAAAAACCGTTACCAAGGGACACCCCCAGACAATTATCCCCATCTTGAATGAGAGAAGTGACATCATATTCAGAATAATATATTCGCTTACTAAAGTCGGTCCAGGCCGGATCAAGCACATTTTCTTTAATGCCGTTTCCATTTATAGATACTTTGAAATAACCGGCAGATGTAATGCTCAATAAAACAGACTTAATAGCTTTATCTGTTTTAAATTCCTTTCTGAAAAGTGGTGATGGGTGTTCCAGATAAAATATGGAATCGCTTTCTGGAAGTGCAATACCATCTTCTATCCAATAGGCATGATCGTCTACGCCTAAACTTGATGCTATTTGATCGGGCATAGTATTACATGAAAATAGCCCCAAAATACAAATTCCAAAAAGCAGGGTTGATATTTTCATTCTAAATTTTTAATCCATCACAACATTTAATATGAGAAACGTAGGCAGGTGATAAGCCCTTTCGTTCCGGCTTTATACTTAGCTAAATGTAAATGATTTTTTTAATAAACGCTAAATTTTATATTTGGTGGACTTTGTTAAATTTCACAGACCTTTCGGTTCAACACAAATGCCCTATGTATTTTCATTGCACAAAACAGCTTACCTAAACTGCATTTTAATGCTGTTTAGGCTTTATTGGCAGTAGCTGTAGTTGAATTCATATTGTAATAAAGGTCTCAATCAGATTGTTTGTAAATCTGATGGAAGTTGTATTTTGTCAATTTTTTAAAACTCCATTTTTGAGATAGGAGCGCTTAAAAACTTTAAATTGTGTCATTGTGCCAAGAAATAGGTTCTTTATTCTATTTTCTTTTGACCAATTAATGGAAGCCTGAATCAACATAGTCTATACCCCCATATGTTCCCCTCTAAACTCTTTTTTAACAAACAGCCTCTTTAATACCCCCGTTGTTGTCAGTTAATCTTAAGATCCCAATTGCTCCTAACAAAGCATTATTCTTTTTAGCTAACCATAGTTTATCAATCATATTGGTCTTAGATGATGAATTTAAAGATAATATTGGTTTGTCAAACTCTTGAGATATCTCCTCAATCAGAGATTTCATCTCCGCTTGGTCTTCCCTATCATATTGATCGACTTTTATCATTTTCTAGGATCAAATACTTCGAACGGTTTTATATGAGGCGTAGCTAAGTTTTCAGCTGTGAACATCATACACATTGTTATCAGCAGTTTTTATTTTTTCATATGTTACGCTTTTTACATCTTTGCCAACAAATAATTTAAGCGTTCTATCATCACATAATTCTTTAATGATTGGAATAAGGTTTTGATCAGTTCCAAACGAAATACACTTTATCTTTTTTACACCGTTTGGGTGAATAAAATTTTTAGGTTTTGGATCGATATTAAAACGGGTCATTAAAAATGGGAGTTTGAGCTCATAGGGGAAAAGGAGTTTCCACTTAAGAATTCTATTTGCTGGGTCTGTTCTATTGCTGTTAGTTATAAAATAATTTTGCCCATTTTTTATTAATATATTCTGCTCTTTATCAAAATTAGTCTTGTGATTTTCTAAACACAATCCAAAGAACCCCTCTTTCACACTCTTCCAATGTTTAAACCTTTCAGCAACCTTTCCTTTTCCTAATAATCTTAAAATTAAATGGGTATAGAAAGGGACTGGTGCTTTATTTAATAGCTCAATATAAGGTCCTTCTGAAAAATATATTAAAGCATTATGAGGTTTATTTTTTGAGCCAAACTCAACTTTAAAGCCCCTATTTTGGAATTCAATTACTGAGTCCTCTAAATTACTAACCTTGTAAAGAACATGACTTAGGTTCATTTTATTCTGCTTGTGGCTACCGGCCTCTCATATAAATTGTAGTGACATTTAGCTACTATGATTTTATCCATATTGTTAGTCTTTCGTTATTCCTTTTTTCAACCTCCGTTGTTGCTCGCTGTATGGAATTCCATCGAGGATCCAATCTTCAGCTGCTTCCCCTTTCAAGTAATGACCAAACCACTTTAGTATTTTTTGCTGATAATCAGAGGCATTCTTTTCTTCCCTTACCCCATGACCTTCTTTGGCATATACAAGCAATACGAATTGCTTACCGGCTCTTCTCGCAGCATTGTAGTATTCGATTCCCTGTCTCCAATTCACATTCATATCATTGTCCCCAACTTCAAATAAAATAGGAGTGTTTAAGGATTCCACATTCATAACCGATGAATTTCGAATATAATTCTCTGGTGATTCCCAAGGCGGGCTAATCATCCGCTCTTGAGAAATTTCAAAGTGATTATTTTCTGGAGACCCACCAAATGCAGGTGTTATTGCCAAGTACATAGAGATAAAATTAGTCAACCCTGCACCTGCCACACTTGCAGCAAATATATCCGTTTGAGTAGGTACAAATCCTGCTTGGTAGCCACCCCATGAGTGACCAATCAGACCAACTTTAGAGGCATCTACATCTCCTTTTGCTACTACCGAAGCCACGGCTTTTTCTAAGGTCTTTGCAGATGAGACGCCTGGGTCGCCAGCAATGAATTCTATATCTGGCTTGAACACAAAGTAACCTTCTTGCTGCCAGACGGTAGTATTATAGTAGTTGGTCTTAGAGGGTACTGTATATCTGTGAACCCCATCAGAAAGTTTTTCATAGACATAAGTTATCATTGGATATTTTTTACCCTTTTGATAATTTGCCGGATAATATAGAATTCCTTGCGCACTATTATTTTGGGCGTTATTAAATTTTATTAGCTCAGCTTGCCCCCATGCGTATTCGTGCTGAAAAGGATTGGTATTGGAAATCTCCTTCGGATTAGAAAAATCAAAATCTGTGATAACTAGATTTGGTGATTGATCAAAAGACTGCGATCTATAGGTCAATAAATCAAGTCCCTGATGAGGTTGATTTAATTGATAAAAATTGGCGTTGTCATAAATTAAGGTCTTCAGATTTTGCCCAAGCTTGCCTTTAGAGAAGCCTGATTTCTTAGACTCCTTTCCTCTCATGGAGAAAAAATGTTCTTGATCCAAATCAAGGAATTCATCTTCTTGATAAACAAATCTGTGTCTATAAATAATTTCATTTTCCTCCCCTTTAGTAATACGTTTTGCAGGATTGTCATTTACGAATCCAAGCCAAACATCAAATTCAGAATTGAAGAGGAATGAATTTCCATCTTCACTCCAGGCTGAGAAACCTCCATTAAATGGAGGTTTTTGTTCTACGGGATAGTCGTATGAATCCCCTTGAATAAACTTACCTGATAAATTGGAGGTAAGATTAGTGGATGATTCTTTTACAAGATCATATATATGCAAGTTGTCATTGTCTATATAAATGAAATACTTATCGTTTGGGCTGATTGGCGAAGTTCTTCTGACGTCGGTTAGTACCTTTTTCTGTGCTCCATTTTCAATATTGATGATGTAGATATCGTTACTTGGCCGTCCAAACATGGCGTCAAATGAATAAGGTGTCTGATCCAAGCCAATCATATTTTTATTGTTAACCTGTAAACGAACGTTTTCAACTAGCTTATTGCTTAAAGCCAAAATACTATTCTTATCAACATGCCAAACATATAAAATGGGTTCTTCTGAATCCCTATTTGCACTTTTCTTTTGCTGGGTAATCATCAATTCATCCTTACTATGCCAAATCTCTAAGTCGGGAGCTTCATAGTCCACTCCTTCTGCTATTTTCATTTCATCTGATTTGCTATTATCCCTTTTACTCTCCTCTTTAGTTTCTTCTTCTTCAGTTTGGATCCAGGAAAATGTCTCGAAAAACACCCTATTTCCGTCATCTGAAATTTTTATGTTTTTAGGTAATATTCTTCTATCACTTGGAATAAGGCCTGTTTCGCTTGGATTAAATCTTGAGAATATGGGGTTCAACTTTGAAAAGCCTTTCCAATGAAGCAACTGGTAGGATACTTCTTCTGACCTTTCTTGATTTATCGCTTTTATAGCAAACAAGTAATCAGATTCTTCACCCCATTCTAAATGAAAATAGATATGCGTTGACTGGTCTAACACTTTTAAGACTCCTGTACTCCCATCATACAGTTGAATGCCGTTCGCTATTGAATCTTTTGTTTCTACAATCATGGCTAAGAGTTCGCCCTGTTTTTGCCACTCAAAAGACTTTATATTTCCAAAACTTATTTGTGATTGAGTTTTGAGGTCCTGTATTAAGAGTGTGTTGACTCCCTCATTTTTCCTAAGCATTGCGAGATAAGAATCTTTTTTACTGAAGCGATATTTTATAACGCCCTGTAGAAGTATAGTGTCAGCGGTCGTCAAATTGACCAATATTTTGTCGTTGATCTCAAGATCTTCTTTTTTCTCTTCCTTATTTTTAGCTTTTTGTTTTTTACCACTCAGTACTTTTTCATATACGAACCAGCTGCCCGTTTGAGAAAATTTTGCGTTAGCCGCATTGAGATAGGAATTGGATGTCTTCTGATTAATGTTATAAAGAAAAGTTATTTTGTCCTTATTAACCTTATCTATTTGATAGCTTAACCAATTACCATCCTTCGAGATAGTATTATTTCTGAGTAATTCCCATTTCCCATACTCTTCTGGTTTGATCAATTTTTTCTTTTGTGCTTTTAAAGAAGTGAAGGACAGCAAAAGGATTAAAATCACCAAGAGATTAAGAAATTGGAGTTTAAGTTTATATAGATTCATAAGCGCAATTAGGATTTTACTTCTATTTAATGTAACTAAATTTTGAGCAAATACATTGTATGTTCTATTAGAAATTATAATAATAGCCAAGTTTTCCTCTTATTCATGTAAATAATTGTAGCATTTGTCGCTTAATTATTCATAATGGACACTGACGTTTTCGTTAGACTGCGTTTTAATTCAGTTTAGATGTTGTTTTTCTTATTCTCAAAAATTGTTTCATAATGCTCAACTGTTGGGAGTGGTTCATAGTAATCGTGCAATAACTCTTTCCACTTATTAATGAATTTGCATTTCTCTTTTTTCCATCAATAGTTAAATTTAAGTGTTTACTCTGTTTAAAAACACGCTCTTATAATTTAACCCTTATAGGTTCACTTTTTGCTGACGGGATACACACTTTACACTAATCAAAGTGATATAAACTAGGCGACAGGTCCTTTTTCTTTACGCCTAATAAAGTCTAAATGTGCCTCTTAACTCATATGTTTTATTTCTCGTGTTTGTACTTATCGTATTTATGTATGATTAGTTGCATGGTTTTAAGCGCTGAAGTTAGCAAATAAATACAGAGAGAAAAGTATATGAGGACTTTCGTAAATTGGCTAAAACCAAGCCATTAATTTTACACAATGTTAGCAACAGTTAATTTGTATTCTGTTTTTCTAATCTTTTGGGTCGATTATTTCCAATCTTTTTGTTTGATCTAATTCTTTGGTTCGAGTACAATTCTTAATTCAGTTGGGCTGGAGATTTATTTTAGCCGAAGTTGTCCAATTCGAACCCTTTGAGGATGGTTTCCAACTGGAACTTCGGCAACTAATTTTCCAGTTGCGTAGTCCAATATGGAAACCTTGTCAAGACCGCTTATAGACACATAAGCCTTGGTGCCATCTTTGCTTGAAGTTACCCAGTATGGCTTTGCTCCTTTTGGATCATCAGAAAGTTTAATAGTGCTATATTTGAAGGTTTCCCTATCCACTATGGCGATGTAGCCATCCATAGTACCCGCTACACATATAGTTTTATCATCTCCGCTGAGAGAAATACCATGATGTCCTGAGTTTAAAAGGTGGTCACCAGGTGATAGACTTCTATTTTTTTTAGGAATAGGTAAATCTAATTTTCGGGTGATTTTATCATTCTCTATATCGTATTCAAAAAAACCATGGAACAAAGAGATTTGCAAATAAGCAAATTTTTCATCTTTAGTAATGGCCATTGGACGAATTGCTCTGTCAATCCAATCAAACCCGGATTCTTCCAATTTTAGCTTCATATCAACACGGCGTATCACTTCGTAGGTGTTAGCGTCAACAATCTGAAACCAACGATCCCCCTTCAAAAAGTCTAGATTTGGCGACGCGAAAAAGACTTTACCGATACTGGTATGGTATATTTTTTTACCATCTTCAGAGTATATGTTTTCATGGGGTTGGTCTCCAGATTCAAAACTACCAATGATTTCACCCGTTGAAACATCAATTGCATGTACTTTTCTTGCTGTCGAAGCGGAAACCAAAAAGATTTTTCCATCTGGGGATATGGCCGAATGGTCCGCTCGTAAGACCCTCAACCCGTGTTCGCCAAAAAATTTCGCCAGAATTAATATCAATGGCAACAACGTCTGCAAAACTTGGTCTTGAGGCATAAATATACCTACCATCATTTGACGTAAACATGTCGTCGACCAATTGATCATTGCCTTCACCGATATATTCCCTGATAAAACCTGAAGCAAGCCTTCTTTTTAGGCCTGAATAGATTTCTTCAAATCTTTCCTCTCGGTCGGGCATGGCACTTACTTTTTTTATGATTCTAAAAGTATTTGGGTCAAAAATGATAATGACCCCGTCCCAGTTATTACCTACTAATACAACATCCTGCAAAGGAATACTGTCATGAACTGTTGCCGCTTTTTTTTCAGGATGTAATGGAAACGACGGATATTCTCTGTTTGTTCTTTGCCCCAGATTATAAAGAAAAATTCCCAAAAGAATTAACCCTGTAAGAAGTGTGCCTAAAATTATTTTTTCCCTCATTCGTCAGTTCATTAATGAATTATTTTGTTTAACTTTTAATGTATGAGCAGTAGCGGATTAATAATCTGAAGATTCATGATAGGCACCATAAATCCTTCAATCAAGGATTATACATACGTCTGACGCTTTCTTTGGGGTGTTTAATGCGTATAAACTCATGTAAACAAGTGTTTTGCGTGTTAAAATTACCCATATCTTTATTATATTACTAGGGTAAGATATCAAAAACTTCAATTCAAACTCCCTATTTATGGTCAAGCACAACGTTTACATCACGGTATTCTGGGTGGTCAGCTGGGTCTTTTTTGGTTCGGAGACCACCGCGCAAATCAAGTATCAAGAAGCTATGGCCCAAGCGGTGGAAGATCTTTCTTTGCGCAGCATCGGTCCTGCACTGATGGGAGGACGGATTGCCCATATAGCAGTAAGTGCAACCGATGCCAGTACTTGGTACATCGCTGCAGGTTCGGGGGGGGTATGGAAAACCAATAACAGGGGCATCACCTGGGCGCCAGTTTTTGATGATCAGACCTCTTATTCTATCGGCACGCTTACTATTGATCCCAACAATGAGGAGATCGTTTGGGTAGGTACCGGTGAAAATGTGAGTGGCCGTCATGTGGGTTGGGGAGATGGCGTTTATCGCAGTAACGACGGCGGTGCGACTTGGAAGTCCATGGGAATTAAGGGGTCCGAACATATTGGTAAAATCCTGATCGATCCACGAGACAGCCAAGTTATCTGGGTGGCAGCAGAAGGACCTTTGTGGTCTTCGGGGGGTGCGCGTGGCGTTTATAAATCCCAAGATGGAGGAAATACCTGGCGGCAAGTATTGGAAATCAATGAGAATACAGGAGTAAGCGATTTAGAATTTGATCCATTAAATCCAGATTTGGTATATGCTGCGGCTTACCAACGGCGACGACATACTTGGTCATTATTGGCCGGCGGACCGCAGTCAGGGATTTATAAAACAACAGATGGTGGCAACTCATGGGGTCGATTAAAAATGGGCTTACCAAAGGGAGACATGGGAAAAATTGGTCTTGCAGTTACCTCAGCTGACCCACAACTTGTTTATGCCACAATTGAGGCCAGTGCCGAAGAGAAGGGTTTTTATCGATCTACCAATAAAGGAGAAAGTTGGGAAAAACAAAACGATTACATCTCCGGAGGTACGGGTCCTCATTATTATCAAGAGATTGAGGTTTCGCAAGAGGACAGCGATTTGATTTATCAAATGGATGTGTTTATTCATGTATCTCGAGATGGAGGCAATAGCTTCAACTACCTTGGAACAGGCCGAGAAAAACACAGCGACAATCATGCGCTATGGATCGACCCTCATAATGGTCAACACCTGCTTGCAGGAACAGATGCTGGCTTGTATGAGAGTTTTGATGAGGGGACGACCTGGCGACATTTCCCCAACTTGCCAATATCTCAGTTTTATAAACTCGGTCTCGACCAAGCTGAGCCTTTTTATAATATTGTTGGAGGAGCACAAGACCTGGGAACATTGATAGGGCCCTCTCGAACAATGAATGTAGAAGGGATTCGTAACCAAGACTGGTTTGTGCCGCTGGGAGCAGATGGTTATGACTCACATTTTGATCCTGAAGATGATGAAATTGTTTATATGGAAATTCAACAGGGACTACTGCATCGTTACGATGCACGCAGCCAAGAGGTTTTGAACATTCAACCCCAAGCAGCTTCCAATGATCCACCAGAAAGGTGGAATTGGGACAGCCCTCTACAAATCAGTCCACACAATCACAAGCGATTGTATTTTGGTTCTCAGCGCGTATGGCGCAGCGAGGATCAAGGTTCTTCTTGGAAAGCGATCAGCCCAGATTTGACCACAAATACTAACCGTTATACTCTCGAAATAAGTGATCGTGTGTGGAGTACTGATGCGTTGTATGATAACGGAGCGATGTCTAAATATGCTACGCTAACTTCATTGGCGGAATCCGCTCTCGCAAAGGGCTTACTTTATACCGGATCTGATGATGGATTGATTCATGTGAGCGAAGATGGTGGATTAAATTGGCGTAAAAGCGCAAGTCTACCAAAGGTACCGACGCGTGCTTTTATCAATGATATTGAGACGTCTAGCCATGATATAAATACTTTATTTGCTATTGCGGATGCGCATAAATTGGGAGATTATAAACCTTATCTTTTCATTAGCAATGACCGGGGTCGTTCATGGAATTCATTGGTAGGGGATTTACCAGCAGAATTGATTATTTGGGTGATCAAGCAAGATCACGCAGACGAAAACCTTTTGTTTATAGGTACTGAACGTGGTCTGTATTTCTCTATTAATAAGGGAGAAAACTGGGTTAAACTTAAGGCAGGCGTACCTACAACTCCTTTCCGAGATATTGAGCTTCATACTCGCGACAATGACTTGGTCGGGGCGACATTTGGTCGAGGTTTTTATGTCTTGGATGATTATTCAGTCCTGAGAACGTTGAGCACCGCAGTAAAGGATCAAGCCAATAGACTCTTTCCTGTACGTGATGCTTGGTGGTATATCCCTAATCTGCCGATGCAAGCCAAAGGAATGCCCACCTTAGGATCCACCAACTATGTGGGCAAAAATCCTCCTTTTGGGGCGGTGTTTACCTATTATATCAATATGGTTCCCAAAACCGCGGCTAAAAACCGAAAAGCGGAAGAGATAAGTTTGCGTGAAAAACAAGCGAGCGTACCTTTTCCAGGTTGGGAAGTCCTACGGGAGCAAGTCCATGAGAACGAGCCACAGGTATTGCTTTTGGTCAAGGACGAAAGTGGTCACCCCATTCGATGGATCGAAGGGACAGAAGCCTCGGGTGTACATCGGGCGAGTTGGGATTTAAGGCTTCCTGCCCCCCATGCCATTAACTTGACCAAGCCAGCCTTTAAGCCGCCCTGGGCAGGGGATCCAAAAGGACCATTGGCTGCTCCAGGCAAGTACACCGTCACCCTTTACATCATCCATCAAGGGGTGATGAAGGCACAAGGGAGCTCACAGCATTTTGAGGTCAAACCCGTACCTAGCTTAATGGTGGGCACAGACGTAGCTGCCGTATCAGCGTTTCAACAAAAGACCAGTGAATTGATGGGACAAATCAAGGGTGCGGGCCAGAAAATAACAGAAGCATATACCCGATTGGAATATCTAAAAGCGGCCTTGAAGGAAACTCCCAAAGCCACAGCACAGCATTTTGCACAATGGAACCAACAACGGAACCAATTAAATCAATTACAAATGCGGCTCAACGGTGACCCCATTCGTCAAGGATTTAATGAAGCCACTTCACCTTCCATAAGCGGCCGTATAGGACACATTGCCTCGGGCCACTGGGCGACCCGGCAAAACCCTACCCATACCTATCAAGACAATTTTGAGATTGCTGCGCGTGATTTTACTCAATTCACAGGCGATTTGGAGCAATACCTACTCGCACTTGAACAATATGAAGCCGCTTTGGCCGCAGCCGAGGCACCCTACACGCGAGGGCGAAAGCTCTAAAGAGACAGGTGCTAACGTTAAAGGAGACGTCTCAATTGGGCGGATTCATTAATTCATCCAAGGTCCACACAACGCCATTTTTGATGACCATTTTGGTTTGTCGGGCGTTCCGAATATCCTCCAAAGGGTTGGCATTTACGATGATGAAATCGGCTAGTTTACCAACTTCAATCGTGCCTATGTCGTCTTGGGCATTGAGGGCCATCGCCCCATTGATGGTGGCGGTCTGGAGTACTTCAAATGGGCTAAGTCCGGCATCCTGGTAATTTTCAAGTTCGACATGTAAGCCAAAGCCTTGAGGTAATATAGGAGCATCCGTTCCCGCTACCACCAAACCTCCTTTTCGATGTACGTCTGCGACCATTCGAATTAAATTGGCATACAAGCGATCGTATTGTGCTTGATTTTCCAGTATTTTTTCGGACGAGGTACTCACACTTGAGAGGTACTCCAAGGAGCTCAACGCTGCGAGTCGGGGGTCATCTAGGACACTGGGATTTCTAGCCACGACATACTTGTATCCTAGGTAGATGGCTGTGGTCGGCGTAAAATACATACCAGAGCGGGCGAGGAGGTCTGTTACATCATCATAGGCACGCATAGTTTCGGAGAGTTTGGGCGAAAACCCTCTGCGACTGGTCCCTTTGACGTGTTCGACGCCATCTCCATTGAATCCCACCGCGGGATAGAGCTCATGGGAGGTGACCGGTAGCCCCATGCGGTGAGCTCCATCGATGATTCTTTTTTGGACACCGTCAGGTAATCTCACATAAGTTTTGATTAAGTCATAATCAAGTAACTCAGCTTTTTTCAGTACCTGATCAATGTGCTTGGTGGTTTCCATGGTGGGACTGCCCCCATAAAAAATACGATTACCGTCGATGGGATTTCCGGTGAAATAAATCCGCGGCCCTAGAGCTTTTCCAGATTGAAAGGCTTCTCTTCTATTGAGAATATCATAAGGATCCCCTGCTGGAATTCGGACGGTCGTCACCCCCCAAGAAAGCCAAGTCCTTCCAAGCTGTTCACCGTCGTTGCTGCCCTCATGCACATGAAGATCAATGAGGCCGGGCATCACATAAGCATCAGATGCATCAATTTTTTGGTCGGCTTTCTGCGAGGGATCATGGGGCAGAATATTTGTAATCCTATGTCCTTTAAAATGAATGTCCCTATCTTTCCAGACCGTATCATTTAAACCATCGATGAGTCCGCCTGCATGGATAATGGTGGTTTCCTTGGGGTGGGCACGATTCCATTTCATCTCTATGGGAAAATCAGCAGTGGTGTGATCATCAATATTGATCAGTTTGAGTTCATTAGTAGCCATGTATAAAATCTCTTTGCTGTTTCCATGCCAGCTAGGTACATCCGCCAAATCTTCGGTCAGTTTAACAGGGTCTCCAGTGGCATCACCGGACCTGTTAACAGGCAAGAGCCAGAGGACGCCTTTGGCAACAAGCATCATATATTTGCCGTCTGGAGACCAGACGGGGCCATCATTGCCTCGTACCCCCAAGGACCAATGATTCATTCCTTTTTGTGGACGTTGAGACCCGCCAGTTATCGGAAACAACAAGACTTGGTTAACCCCCTCTCGGTACAAAGAAGAATAGGGATTAAGAGCGGTTAAGGCAATGATTTTTGCATCGGGAGACCAAGTAGGAGTACCCACACTGCTGGTCATTTCATCACCCAGTTGCTTTCGGACTCCAGTCTTGACATCCACCCAGTTCAATCGTCCCCTCTTGGGGCCAAAACTCTCCGTAAAGGCAATTTTGAGTCCATCTGGAGACCAGGACATCCCCGAAACACAAGTTCCCGTGGTGATCAAATTGCGCGTGGCACCACTGGTTAAATCTAGGATCCAGATAGCAAAAGACCCGGATTGGTCAGAACTGTAGGCGATGGATGTTCCATCTGGTGACCAAGTGGGCATCAGTTGTACAAAAGGATCATTGGTGAGGGGCTTGATGAGACCGTCCATAGTTTTCAGCCAGAGATCTTGGAGGGCAACAAATACGACTTCGGTACCTTTTGGGGATAGATTAGGCCAAGCAATACCCTTGACTGCTTGTGCTTGTGTCTCATCAAAATTTCTTTTCTTTCGCTGATAAGGAGATCGGTTCAACCATAAGTTTACTTCAAATGCAATTTCAGTGGCAGGAGCGTCGCTAGTTTTCCGGAAAATTTTACCTGTCGAGGTATAGATAAAACTACTGTCTGATTGCCAGCTATGGCGAAAAGGGAAGACATCTTCAAGGGGCCCAGATAAACTTTGCAAATGACCCGTTTCAGGATTTATTTGTTTCAAGGCAGCTTCAATGCCAGCATGTTCATTAAATAACAGCTGCTGGCCTGTTGGTGACCAAGAAATACCCGTCAGCTTTCCATGGCCATTATAGACAGTCTGCTCTGAATCATCTATGGTGGATCGGATTAAAATTTTTCCTGATACTTTGTCACTAGAGACATAAGCCAATTGTTGTCCATCAGGAGACCATGTGGGACCGTATTCGTTGGTGGGACTTGAAGTAAAGGGGATGAGCTGTTCACCGACCACATCTATAGTCCAAATATCGTAATTGCCACTGCGGTCTGAGGAGAAAGCCAAAGTAGTCCCATCTGGCGACCAGTGAGGTTCTCGATAGTCATAATCTCCAGAAGTCATTTGCTTTAAGTTGCTGCCATCAGCGTTGACGATGTAGATGTGCCAGTTACCTTGCCAATATCCTTGAAATGTGAGCTTTCGGCCGTCAGGAGACCAAGAAGGTTGTCTCGCATTACCGAGTGAGTCGGTGATGGGCCGGCCGGGTCCACCCGATACAGGCATCAACCAAATGCGCCCGAGCAAGTCAAAAGCAAGGGTGTTGCCGTCAGGAGACAAGGCCACCGCCATATTCGTGCCTTCGGTCACTTTCAGCTCAATCAATTCGCTGGTTTTTTCATTGGAGGGGGCCGTGGGACCTTGACAACTCAGCCATAAAGCTGAGCAAATGATGAATAAAAAGGATAGTGACAACGGTGAATACTTCATATCTAGGCCTATTTAATATGTCCTAATTTAATTCTTTTGAAGTAAAAAAAAGAGAATTGGATAGATTTGACAAAAAATTCACCCGTGAAAAGCACAAAGAGGTAGGGAGGCTTTAATGAGATTCACATTTATCATATCCACCTTGTTTAATCGAGTACTTTAATTCAAATATTTCGAAAAGAGGCCTTGCCGGGATGGTTCTGAAAATAAATGTGGCCTAACGAAAATTTTCCAAAGTCGTAACAGCGAGCATCATCTAAAGAAGGAAAGTCTTTCGAATTACTTTAAAGTGGGGCTTCCCAGTTAGGCCCAATCCGGAGAAAGTATTGCGACAACGTTGGGCATTCCATATCAAGGCCTATTTAATATGCCTAATTTAACTCTTTTGAAAAAAAAGGAGACTTATGATGACTTGAAATTACATAAGGAGGGGATAGATCAGTGAGAATGGTTACATAAAGAATTATATGGTCGTATTGAATGATCGTAAACTAGGATTCAAGCTAACTGTATTCATTGGAATCACATTGAAAGGTCATTCAAGAAGTTATTTAGAAAAATTTCTATCAAAAGTCAATAACTTTCCGAAAGTTTTAGAGTGTTATCAGGTTACGGAAAATTTTGATTATTTGCTGAGAGTAATATTAAAAGATATTGAGGCTTATCAAATCTTCGTTGAAACCAAATTATCATTAATTTCAGAGTTAGGAAATGTACATTCATTTATAGCAACTAAAAAAGGGAAACAAATTAACACATTGGATCTCGTTTCTTTGAAGAAATAATTTTAATACAATAAATACCTAATTGTACTTAATAACTTAAAGATTAATTGATTCTTATGAAACTAAAACTAGTCCATTGATTCTAAAGCAAGTGATCTATACGCTATGAACTTCGACCCTTTTAATTCAGTTCTGTCAATAGCGTTTCAGTAGCTAGTTTTCCTAATTCATTTGATGCTAAAGGACTTGCACCTGTGATTAATTTTCTATCTACAATAACGGTATTATCCGATTCAGTATTAACAATATTAGCACCTAAGCTTCTCAATCTCTCACTCAAACTGTTTACCATATAGCCGGGTAAATAACCAACCATTGGAGTCATTTCATCTATCGCATCAGGAAAAACAGCCATCTTGTAACCATCGTAAAGAAATTTTTGGTTATCCAAAGTCGTTGATAATAATGCCGCTGGCCCATGGCAAAGGGTAATAGTAAATAAGTCATTCTCATGTGCCCAATGTAAGACCTTTGCAACATTTCTATCTTCCGGAATGCCAATCATAGCCCCATGTCCACCGGGTACAAATACAGCCGCAAAAGAACTGTCATTGACAAATGATTGAGTGATGAAATCTATCAATTTAATAGGTTTCTTAAAATTTGATTTGTACTCATTATAAATAGCTTTCACATCCTCGTCCTCATTAGGGAAAGCCCACATTTCAAATACAACAGGTTTACCGGTAGGAGTTACAATTTCAAAATCAAACCCTGCATTCTTAAGATGTAACATTGGCACAAGCGACTCTACTGGATGATTTCCAGTAGAAAATAATTTGCCATTTTTCATCTCCAAGTTTTTTTGCTCAGTGAAGATTACCAAAATCTTCGACTTATTTCCTTGGTATTTTGTAAACTTGATTTCGTCAAAATCAGTTTTGGCAACAGTTCCTAAAGACAATGCTAAACTTGAGGGGCTATACGAACCATCATTTTCTAGTTTAGGTTGAGTTAGAGTATAGATAATAATAAATGCAACAAAGATAACACTCACTAACCCAATTAATATTTTTTTTATCATGATGTCAATTTTTAAGTTTCTATTAAATAAGACTTGACTCATCCTCAATATAATTCCCCTATTGACCTACCTGATACAGGGTCCTCGAATACTTCGATACTCTCACAAAAAGATCAATTTCATCAATCATTGGGTTAATTTATAAATTTAATAAGCTCACCTCTATTAACTCTTATAATAGATGGACACAAAAATAGTATCAGGAGACCAAGTAAAATTTACCCTATGGTAAGAAAGCTATTTTTTTGCTTTTTCTACTCGAATACGACTCAAGCTTTGTTGCGTAATTCCTAAATAGGATGCGATGTGATAATTCCGAGTATGCTGTTCTATTTTGGGATATTGCTTTAAAAACAAATCATACCTCTCGGGAGCACTTAATTGTAATTGATTCAAAATACGCTTATGCAAACTAACTACGTGACGCTCTAAATTATGTCTTTGATAGGATTCGAATTCCGGGAAATGTATATGAATTCCATCCAGTTCTTTGGCATTGAATTCAATTACCTTCGATTTGGTAAGACATTCAACGGTAAGCGTTGCGAGCTCATCAGTATGAATAGCTATGTAATCGCTGATCCACCAATCTTTAATTGCAAAAAGTAAGGTGTGCTCTTTACCGTTTTTATCAATACAGTAAGATCTTAAACAGCCTTCGGTAACAAAGAATGTTCTCTTTACAACTTGTCCTTGGCGGATTAAGACTTCACCTTGAGGAAGTGTGATTTCTTTTGAAATAGAATAAAGAAATTCTTCTGCTTCTGGTCTTAGGTGTATGCTGTTTTTTATTTTGTTGATTAATTCGTCCAAATTTTAAATGATCCTTTAATTATTTCTCTTAGTTACGAAGTTAGAAAAATTTAAATCGGCATAGGTATTTCGAATATTTTTCAAATGAACTAAAATTACGTGCGTATAAATTTAAGTGGTCTTGATATGCCCTAAGAAAGACATTAACCCTAAAAAAAGCTATTAAAACGAATGAAAAGCCCTTAAATTTAGCTTTCTTTAAGTTATTATGAATTTTCCGTTAACTTCATTGGAGACAAAAACCCAATAGGTTGATGACGACTCCTCAATTGATGTCTCTTGTATTGATGTCTGCGCTGTATGTATTGGCTGGTATCAGTCATTTTATCCAACCTGGATTCTTTCTTAAAATCACGCCTAAATGGGTACCCTATCCAGAGCTCACGAATTTTGTAGTGGGTGCTGTTGAAGTATTACTGGCTATGTTTTTGTGGATAAGCGTGCTCCGTTCTTATGCGGCGATAGGCGTTATCCTATTATTGCTAGCGGTTTTTCCAGCAAATGTATACCATTTCCAAAAAGCCCGAAGAAAACGGCAACACGTAGTGGCGACGGCCATCAGGCTCCCGTTTCAGGCTTTATTGATATATTGGGCATATACTTTTGTTTAAAAAAAAGGATGGAGTTCTTTTGCGCACTACACCGAAAAAAAAACGCCCTTAGAATAAGACATTCCTTGATTGAAAAGGAATCATTTCTACCAAATACTGTTAAATGTAGTATTTTAGTTTCTTAATCAATCTAGATGTTGCATAAAATAAGACGAAAGTTAGTAAAAATAGGACTAGGACTGCTATTACTAATTGCGATGGCTTGGGCAGGATTAAGAATTTTTTTTCATCTCAAGGAGATTCCCATTTATGATGCTCGACTGACGTATAACTTTATTTTTCACTCAGATCGACCACTAAAGCAATATGAAAATCTAGCCCAAAAACTAGGCTATACGTCATCGGATAAGTTACTGATTATTCATGCTGATGATTTAGGCTTAGCGAAATCAGTGAACCAAGCATCTTTTGATGCCCTCTCAAAGGGATTTGTCAATTCTGCCAGTGTCATGATGCCTTCGCCTTTCGCCAAAGAGGTGGCTACTTATTATCTCGCCCATCCGCAGATTGATTTGGGCTTACATTTGACTTTTACCGCAGAATGGGCGGATTACAAATGGCCAGGTGTCGCATCCCCTAGTAAGATCGGGAGTCTTCTTGACGATGAAGGCTCTCTTCATCAAAATAAAGTAACGGTAATCAAAGAGGGGATTAATGCTGAAATAAAGACTGAACTGCAAGCTCAAATTGACTACGCCCGGGCTTTGGGTATGTCGCCGACCCACATGGACAGCCATGAAGGTACCTTGTTTTTTGATCCCACATTTTTTCGAACGTACTTACAAGTAGGGCATCAAAATAGAATACCTGTATTTGTCCCGAAACTTTTGGCGCCCCATTTTGATGAACACTTTCCTTTGCCCCCACAGGTAGTATTGGTAGATCAAATGTTTATGGCCTTAAAAGGGACAGAATTAGATGATATGGAATCATACTATGCAGAGGTCCTTTCTTCTATCAAACCGGGTTTGAATCAGTTGTTGATTCATTTGGCGTTTGATGATGAGGAGATGAGGACAATCACCAAAGGCCGAGAAGCTTACGGAGCCAAATGGCGAGCAAAAGATTATCAAATTGTATCAAGTACAAAGTTTCAAGATTTACTTAAACAAAACGAAATCAAGTTGATCCAATGGCGAGATATACAAGCGGTTTTATATCCCGAGGCCAACGCTTCTAATCGTCTATAAAAAAGCAAGAGATTTCAAGCAGCATTTACAGTACCTTATTTTTTGTTGGTTTAAATTTAAGCCTGCGTAAAAAGAATTATCTCTTCGGGATTTGGAGGTAAAGTCTTTCAACTTTATCCCGAGCCCAGGGCGTTTTTCTTAAAAAAGTTAGACTGGATTTGATAGATGGATCGTTTTTAAAACAATTGATATTAATCTTCAAAGCCATCTTTTCCCATCCATGATGCTTGACTAGAGCTTCCAGTACATCAGCGAGCTTGACGCCGTGCAAATGATTATTGGGTTGCTCAGGTTTTGGGTTATGGGACAGATTCATGTTTTTATTTTTAATAAAAAAGCCCTCGGACGAATGCTTTAAATTTTTATTTTTGAGGTCTATACCTCCCTTGATGGTTTCAGCCCACAGGATAGAAAAAGAAGCTCAGGTTCTTCGTTCAAAATAAATCTTCCTCGCGCTCTAGCATAAGAATAGAGGCTTGAGAGACGATGAAATATTTTTCTTTTTCATACGTCACTTCAAAAGCCCCGTTTTGAAGGAAGATGGCTTTATCCCCTTCTTTGGCTTGTAGCGGTACGTATTTCATTTGGTCTTCTTCTTGTTTCCAAGCATCATCTTCATCCATAGGTAGGGGAATCGGATATCCAGGCCCAACTTTTACAATGAACCCCGTTTGAATTTTTTCCTTTTCTCTTACGCCTGGGGGAAGCAAAATGCCACTGGCCGTTTTGTCTGATTCTTTCAAAGGTTTGATTAATACCCGATCTCCAACGACGATCAGTTTTTTTAATTTATTTTCAGCAGTTAATTCCATAGATTACTACAAAGGTAAAAAGTGGCTTTTTAGTTCGCAAATAAATTAGGAGAAGATGGATCCGCTTCTTCATCGGTCGCCCTAGAGATTATCCTGGGATCCAATTGTTTGGTGGATTTAGCACCTAGTTTTTTAAGGCTTTCTGCTCGATTGACCAAGTTGCCTTTGCCTTCACTTAGCTTTTTCATGGCTTCCTCATAATTGGATTGCGTGGTTTTTAGATTAGTGCCCACCTTTACGAGGTCATCAGTAAAAGCGCTGAATTTATCGTACATGGCACCCGCTTGTCGTGCGATTTCTATCGCATTTTTAGTCTGAGAATCTTGTTTCCAGATATAAGAAATTGTCCTAAGAGTGGCCAATAAGGTACTTGTAGAGACCAATACAATGTTTTTGTCCAAAGCTTTTTCATAAAGCTGATTGTCCTGTTGCAGGGCAATCAAAAGTGCGGGTTCATTGGCAACAAACATCATCACATAATCAGGTTGCTTAATTTGATGGAGGTTTTGGTAGTTTCGAGCACTCAAGGTTTTGATGTGAGTGAGTATGCTGTCCATGTGAAGCTTGAGCTGCTCCGCCTTTTTTTCTTTCACCTCCTCTTCAATGTATCGGGTGTAGGCAGTTAAAGAAACTTTGGAATCAATCACCAAGCACTTATCGTCGGGAAGCTTGAGTATGTAATCCAATCGTTGATTACTGCCATCTTCTGCTTTTAAATTGTGCTCTTTGAAATAATGCACGTTTTTTGTGAGACCTACTTTTTCCAAAATGGCCTCCAGTAAGATCTCACCCCAATTTCCTTGTGCTTTGGCATCTCCTTTTAATGCTCGGGTAAGATTTTCGGTTTCCGCACTCATTTGCTTATTAAGAGCAGTCATATTTTTCAATTGCTCTCGTAGTGCCGTATTCCATTGGATACTTTCTTTATTGTTCTCGGTGACCTGCTGCTCAAATTTTTGAATGCGCTCCTTTAAAGGAGTGAGAATTTCACCTAAATTATTTTTGTTTTGATCGGTGAATTTTTTTGACTTTTCTTCAAAAATTTCATTGGCAAGGTTTTTAAATTCCAGTGAAAATTTATTTTGTAGTTCACTTACTTCTTTTTTTTGTGTCTCTAATTTTTCTTTAAGATTTGAGAAATTGGCGGAAAGGGTTGCTTTTTCAGTATTCAATTTATCTGCTTTGGCACGCTCCTCTTGTAGTAATTCATTGACTCGAGTCAAATTTTTTTCTTGCGCTGCCGTATGGTCTTGCTCCATAATGAGCTGAAGTTGGGCTTTTTGGGCCTCTGGAGAGGATTTTTTGTACTTGATTAACGCAACTAAATAGCCAATGGCTGCGCCTGCAGCTATTCCCATCAACAATAACCAAATCATATTATCCTCCATAGTTCAAATTTATAACTAACTCTAGAATCTTGTCTGCAGATATCCAAATAATTCCATGGACCATGCTACCCCCACATGAACCATAACACCCCCCCAAATATTCTTATTTTTAAGGGCGACGATACCCAAGACATAACCTCCAAAGATGGAACTAAGTGTTTCGGTAGCAGGTTTCCCAAAATGCAAAAAGCAATAAGTAGCAACCATAGGTAGGATACAATAAGGCCCAAAATATTTAACAAAGGCATAAATTAAAAACCCTCTAAAAATAAATTCTACGGTAATAAAACTAGTAGCATAGGTTATTTCATAAATAAGAACAGAAACCCATGTAGGCACCTGATGATGGGCAGCAAAAGATGTGCCATGGGCTATCTTATAACGAGGATAATAAGATTGAAGATCACCAAAAAAAGAGCCAATAATGATGAAAATAAGAGCAATTCCCAATAGAGTTAAATAAGGACTCATATTAAATTTACGAAATGTAAAACCGTAAAAGTGACCCAAAGACATATTGAAAGTCAAATAAAAAGCACCAAAAAGGGCCAGTACCATTGTCAACTTCATGGCCCAATTAATACTTGATCTAAGTAGAAACCAATCTTCGGGCGCTAAAGCCCATTGTATCAAAAGGCCCCAATGAATACCTCTTGAAAGGCCAATAATTAAAAACCCCAAGAGGAAGGTAACCCAAAATATAGGATCCTTTTGCCATTTGCTGGCTTTTCCAAAGAAATTGAGAAGTAAAGCAGTGACCAGAAAAGGAAAGCCTTGAAAAAGAGACATTATCAAGGATCTTACCCCAAGATTTGAGAGGGTCTTAATATATTTGGCCTCAAAGTCAAGTTTATAATTGATAATGATGAAAATAAGTAAGAAGCATAAAATGCTCACATACAGTTTCATATCAAAATATTGACGCAAATAGTTGATGATGTATTGGTACAATGATTTCATAAAGACCTTAAATATATGTGCTTGATTGTATTTGCTCACCATGCCCACCCCAAATACCCATTTATTTTATTGGCCAATCGAGATGAGTATCATGAAATGTCCCCCCAGTAGATGGATTTTTGGGAGGAGGAACTGGATCTTATTGGAGGATGGGATTTGCGCGCAGGGGGTATGTGGCTGGCCATGAATAAGTCGGGAAACTTTGCTGTAGTGACCAACGTTAGGGCATCTGCTGTACAACTTAATGCCAAAAGTAGGGGACATTTGCCCGTAGACTTTTTGAAGTCTCCTCAAACAAATCAAGCGTTTATGCGAGGGTTACAAGCTCAGAATATCAACCATAATGGATTTAATTTTTTGACCAGAAAAGGGAATGCTTTCCTCCATTTCAATAATCAATTGGGGATCATCAATAAGGTACCCGCAGGGATGCATGGACTGTGCAATTCCAGTTTGAATACCTCATGGCCCAAATTAGATCAATTAAAACCCCGTGTTAAGGCTTCCATTGATAAGAATATTGACAATTTAACGTTACTTGACTTAATGATGGATAAACAAATGGCTGAGGATAAATTCCTTTCTGAGACGGGAATAACGCAAGAGATGGAGCATGCCTTACCTTCTATTTTTATCAATTTGCCAACATATGGTACTCGAAGTACGACCTTAATCACCATAGACAACGAGGGTGTGGTCGAACTGACAGAAATTATCCATCATCTCAAACAAAATGGCAATCAAAAGCATGTTAACTTTAAAATAATATGAACAAGTTACTCAAAGGGATTTTTATTGGGCTGATATTTTTTCAGTACTGTAATCAAAACAACGTACAGCCAGCTCTTTTAGAGGGGGTGATTGCAGGAGCAACTTACCGCTATCAGTATGGGCGGGCTCAGCCAGTCGCAACCTCGGATTTATTTGATATCCAGCTGTTCAGTGAAGATCAAATTGAAGAAGAGCCGTGCCTCATTACCTTTTCTCCAAGGGGCTATATTTCCCTTCAGTTTCCCTTTAAGGAAGGCTTTTATCAAGTACCTTCAGATGTCTCTATCACCTTTCATCAGCCAGGAGTCACTGATGAAAGTTATCAAGCCACTTCTGGTTTTATTGAAGTATTGGGTGTTAACTTGGGCCGTATCAACGCCTATTTGGAAGCGGATTATGACTCCCTAAACAGAGTTGGGGGGACCTTCATCCTAGATAATTGTTATTAATCTTGGACAATTTAACTTTTGTAGGGATCATGAAGTTATCGGCGCAGGCTCATAGTCTTCAATAGGTAGACAGCTGCAAACTAAATTTCGATCACCAAAAGCACTGTCAATTCTGCTTACAGTAGGCCAAAATTTGTAAAATCGTTGTCCTGCCATTGGAAATACTGCTTTTTCTCGGGTATAAGGGCGTTCCCATGACTCACCTAGGACAATTCTTTGCGTATGAGGAGCATTTTTAAGGACATTGTCCTTAGCATCAACCAAACCACTTTCAATTTCGGCAATCTCAGAGCGAAGGGAAATCATGGCGTCACAAAATTGATCTAATTCTTTTTTGGTTTCACTTTCCGTAGGCTCGATCATCATCGTACCCGCAACAGGAAAAGATACCGTGGGAGCATGATAGCCATAATCCATTAATCTTTTGGCAATGTCTTCTACCTCAACACCCACCTCTTTGAAACGTCTACAATCAATGATCAGTTCGTGCGCATTGCGATCATTATTTCCTTTGTAAAGGACAGGATAATGGTCAGCCAATCTTTTTCCTATATAATTGGCATTAAGGATGGCCATCTCGGTCGCCGCCGTTAAGCCGTCACTTCCCATCATCGCAATGTAGGCATGAGAGATGGACAAAATGCTGGCACTCCCAAACTTTGCAGCAGAAATTGATTTGATACTTTTTTCCCCATGATGAGGTAAAAACGGTACCAAGTGTTGGGCGACACCAATGGGACCCATTCCGGGGCCTCCTCCTCCATGGGGAATACAAAAAGTCTTATGCAAATTGAGGTGACAGACGTCCGCACCAATCATGCCGGGTGAGGTGAGTCCTACCTGCGCGTTCATATTGGCACCATCCATATACACCTGGCCACCATGCTCATGAATTAAGGCACAGATCTCTATGATCGCTTGCTCAAAAACACCGTGCGTAGAGGGATAAGTGACCATGAGCGCGGCAAGGTTTGGACTGTGCTCAATGACTTTTTCTTTTAAATCAACCAAGTCAATATTCCCTTCCGGATCACATTTGACAATTACCACTTGCATGCCTGCCATCACAGCACTTGCTGGATTGGTTCCGTGAGCAGATGAGGGGATTATAGCAATTTTTCTCTGCGAATCACCGTTATTGAGGTGGTATTGACGGATGACCATCAGGCCAGCGTATTCACCCTGTGCACCACTATTGGGTTGGAAAGAAACGCCCGCAAAGCCGGTAATTTCTGACAACCACGCGTGTAATTCTTCGACCAGATGATGGTAGCCTTGGGTCTGATTTTCCGGGGCAAAAGGATGGATTTGACCAAACTCTGGCCAGGTTACCGGTAGCATTTCGGTGGTGGCATTTAGTTTCATGGTACACGATCCCAAAGAAATCATGGAATGAACCAATGAAAGGTCTTTATTTTCCAAACGCTTCAAATAGCGTAACATTTCATGTTCAGAATGGTAGTTGTAAAAGACCTCATGATTTAAAAAATCTTGTTTCCTTTGAAGTTTACCCTCAATAGATACTTCTATTGATCTTTCAACCAAAGGGATACTCTTTCCCATCGATTGGGCAATTATTGTGAGCACTAAAATCACATCTGCTTGGTCATGAGTTTCGTCAAAGGAAACACTTACATCATTTTGTTGATGATACCGGAAATTCAGATATTGTGCCTCGGCAAGGGCGCGTAGTTTTTTCGTGTCACCGACTGAAAAATAAACAGTATCAAAGAAGGTATCTTGTTGTGTAGTAATGCCAAGTTCAAGGAGTCCTTTTTCGAAAGATTTGGCTAAACCATGTATTTTTTGTGCAATTTTTTTGAGCCCTTCAGGTCCATGATACACCGCATACATCCCCGCCATAACCGCTAAGAGGACTTGTGCAGTACAAATATTGGAGGTAGCCTTTTCTCTTCTGATGTGTTGTTCTCTTGTTTGCAAAGCCATCCGGTAAGCCCTATTGCCTTCGCGATCTTTTGAAATACCAATGATTCTTCCCGGGACGTTTCTTTTGTACACTTTCTTAGTAGCAAAAAAAGCCGCATGAGGCCCTCCAAAACCCATAGGTACCCCCAGCCGTTGCGAGGTGCCAATGACTACATCGGCCCCCCATGCTCCTGGTGGAGTAAATAAGGTTAACGCCAGGAGGTCAGTCCCCACGGCGACCTTAATGTCATGAGACGTGGCTTTTTCACTAAAGTCCTGCCAGTCCATCAATCTACCTTCATTATTTGGATATTGGACATAAACACCAAATACTTTAGGGTCTGATAAATCTGCTTGAGATAAGTCTAAACATTCTATTTCAATGTCAATGGGTGTCATCCTCGTGGTCAAAACTTCGAGAGTCTGTGGAAAAACACTTTGATCTACCAAAAGTTTATTGGCTTCTCTTTTATGCCTTGATCTTGTTTGCACAAGCATCGAAATAGCCTCTGCGGCAGCCGTCGCCTCATCTAAAAGTGATGCATTGGCGATTTCCATACCCGTCAGCTCGATAACCATCGTTTGGAAGTTGATAAGGGCTTCCAGTCGTCCTTGAGCAATTTCAGCTTGATAGGGCGTGTAAGCCGTATACCAACCTGGGTTTTCCAGGATGTTTCGTTGAATGACAGGAGGAACAATGGTGTCATAATAACCCTGGCCAATAAAAGAATTGGCCACCGTGTTTTTTTGAGCCATTATTTTCAGATCTTTAATGTAGTCGTATTCACTTTTGGCAGCGGGTAAGTCTAAGTTCTTTTTAGACCGTATGGATGAGGGAAGAGTTTGTGTAATTAAGGTTTCCATGGAGTTTACCCCAATAGCCGCTAACATTTCCTCAGTTTCTTGCTGCGAAGGACTGTTGTGTCGATCCTGAAAAGAATCTCGGAGGTTTAAATCAATGATCATTATTTCGATAAATTAGGCCTTTCTTTAATTTTTTACAAATTTAAATCCAAAACACTTTTTTTGGTTAAAAAGTGCAATGAGTTTTGATATATGGTTCCGCGCCTTTACCTCACCAAAAAAAAACATGCAATACGCTGAAATTTTAGATAAAATAAGACCAATATTTTTAAAAAAAAAGAAAAAAAATGAATGTCAACGGCGCTTTTAAATGAAAGAAGGAATTAGGTATGTTCCTGAAGGTCATCCCTGTGATTTAGTTGTAACTTTAACGGTGAGTATGATAAAAGAAAGACCCAATGAGTGAAACTTATTTGATTAAGGCTGGAACCCTTGTAAATGAAGGAAAGGTTTCGCATCAGGATGTATTAATAAGAAATGAGTGTATCGAGCAGGTCGAGGAATCCTTGGAGCCCAAGATCAATTACAAGGAAATCAATGCAGCAGGGAAACATTTATTTCCAGGAGTGATCGATGACCAGGTGCACTTTAGAGAGCCAGGACTCACTCAGAAGGGGGAGATTTATACGGAAGCCAAAGCTGCCGTGGCAGGAGGCGTAACCTCCTTTATGGAGATGCCTAATGTACAACCCCAAACATTGACTCAATCCTTACTGGAAGAAAAATATGAAATAGGAAGAAAAAAGAGTTTGGCCAACTTTTCATTTTATATGGGTGCGTCGAATGAAAATTTAGAGGAGGTTATGAAAACAGATCCTCGACAGGTTTGTGGGGTTAAGGTTTTCATGGGCTCTTCCACTGGAGACATGTTGGTGGATGACACTCAGACCTTGGAACGCATTTTCAGTCGAGTGTCTATGTTGATTGCTACACATTGCGAGGATGAACTGACAATCAGAACCAATATGGCACATGCCCTTCAAAAATACGGTCAGGAGATCCCCTTTGAACAACATCCCATCATTCGATCAGCAGAGGCGTGCTACCTTTCGTCATCACGTGCGGTCAGTTTAGCAAAAAAATATGGAACTAGACTCCATGTCCTCCATATATCCACTGGTGAGGAGCTGGAACTGTTTGAAAATGAGACCTCGCTATCCTCCAAGAAAATTACCGCAGAAGCTTGTATTCACCACCTTTGGTTCAGTGATGAAGATTATCAGCAAAAAGGAGCATTAATTAAGTGGAATCCTGCCATAAAGACATCTAAAGATAGAGCCCAAATATGGGATGGTCTCTTGGCGAATAAAATTGATGTGATTGCAACAGATCATGCTCCCCATACACAACAAGAAAAGAATCAGATTTATGCTAATGCACCTTCAGGAGGACCATTGATTCAACACAGTTTAGTGGCCATGTTGGAATTTTATCATCAAGGGAAAATTTCATTGGAGCAAATTGCTGAAAAAATGAGTCATGCGGTAGCTGTTTGTTATAAAGTGCAGCAAAGAGGCTTCATTCGTGAAGGTTATTTTGCAGATTTGGCACTGGTGGACTTGAATCGTCCTTGGCGAGTGGGTCCAGATAATATAGTTGCCAAATGTGGTTGGAGCCCATTTGAGGGGGATTTGTTCCGTTCTCAAGTAGAAAAAACTTTTGTGTCTGGGCACCTTGCTTATGACACCGGACAGTTCGATGAGAAAATAAAAGGCAAGCGCCTATCTTTTAATCCTTAAAACATTTAATATTTATAGTAAAAGATTAAATTTGCCTTCTTTTATAAATGGTGGTTGTAGTTCAGTTGGTTAGAACGCCTGATTGTGGTTCAGGAGGTCGCCGGTTCAAGTCCGGTCTTCCACCCTTCAAAAAGCAGTTAAGTGATTAACTGCTTTTTTTATTAGCAGAAATTACATTTAAATCTACATATTTCTTGAACGTTATTCAAATTAGTCAATTGTAGGTAATAATTTCTGACACTTTTTCAACCTTAAACAATTTATCCAAATCACTATTTTTAGATAATACACTCTGATATGTTTCTTTTACTTTTTTGATAAGAAGGGTTTTAACTAGATCGGTATTTTCATTTGTGGTAATGATGCAATCGTAAATAATTAAAGAAAACATATCTGATGGTAATTCTTACAGTGTAGAGGCAGATGGAAAAAAGAAATAGTAATAATTATTTTCTGCCTATAATTTCAATTACCCAAGCCTAACTTCACTAACTCCGAGGAATAAGCCTCCTCAAAGGAGTTAATTAAAACATCTCAATACTCTGACAAAATCACAAAGGCTCTTAAAAAGGCTTATTTAACGGAGGTTATACTTAGTGATTAAACTAAAAAAGCAGCCACAAAATTGCAACTGCTTCAAAAGAGGAAAAAAGATTGACATATGATTAGTAAGAATAAGCAACCACCTTTACCCAAAGATGGCTGCTGTTTCCATACCCCTCAGTATAGAAAACAATTCACTGTACAAATGTATTTAAACACGGTACTTTCAATCAATAACTAGAGATAGCCAAAATCACTCACTACATTAAGTAGTAGCATCACTAATACTAGGGTTTATAATCGAATTAACTAAACTCATATCTTCTCTCAATCATTAATATTTCGGAATTTATTATATTTGGGTATAACCAACCAAAATCAATTTAAAATGAAGTCAAAATATATTTATCCAATAATTTCAATAATCAATGCTCTTTGTGGAGTAGGATTATTATTTGTTGCTTTCACGGCACCCGTAGAATTTATATCTCCTTACTTCAAGGGTGAGATATCTGATGAATTATTTTCTTTGCGCAAGGTATAATTGATGTTACCGCAATGCATCAAATTGCTGTGGGTCTATTTATTTTTGTGTTATGGAGACTAAAATTTCATAATGAATCAAATAAAAAAGTATTTCTTGCATATTCAGTCTTTGGAGGGACTATTTTATTAGTGGCATTATTCAATTTTTTATTATTGGGAGGAGGACCACCTATTCCCATTTTCATACTAATTGTTTCAGCAACTTTGCTAGGGTTATATGGCTCAAAGAAAACAACTGACTAAAACATAGTCAGATCTTATTCCTTTAATTTTGTAATTTGGATTTATGAAAAAGTTACGAAAATCGTTTTTAAATATTTTCCTTGTTGGAATTGCCAATATATTTTCTTTTAAGGAATACTCAAGAAGACATCAAAGCAATTATTTTAAAAGGACTAAAGCATAGGCATATCTTCTTCGGTTAATTCAGGTACTTCTAAACCTCTGAGATAAGTTAAACTTACCTTCAAAGAAGAGTGTCCCATTGCCTTCTGAAGTTTGGTAATAGCACCTGTTCGTTTAAAGATGTCTAAGGTTGCTGAATGTCTAAAAGAGTAGAGTGAAAATCTATCTACCTGTGGATTGAGTTGCTTAAAACGTCCAAAAAGTGTCTTAAAATAATCATTATTATAAGGCTTTATCTTGTTGGAAAAGATGTTATAATTGGGTTGCCTTCTTACCAATAAATCTCTGATATAAGGGGGTACAGGAACCAACCTATTACGTTTAGATTTTACTTTATTTCCACCCGAATGAATAGTCTTTAAATCAGTACTAAAATCTTTCCATTTAAGTAATCTTATTTCTTGATGCGGACGAAGCAAACAGCAGTAAGTAATCACAGAACACAAATGTAAATATTTATTGAACTTATGACCTTGATCAAGAAGTTCTTCAATGCTATCAATAGGCTTATGTAAAACCTCCTCTTGTTTCCGAGATTTAATGGGATATGGATCTCATTTATTGTGCCAGGCTTGATTTTGCATTTAGATGATTGATTTAAAGCAGAACTAAATAATCAGCCATAATCCCACGTAAGGACTGATCGGATAACCTTTATCTATTGGGAAATTCATATGGACAATTTATTTACGTAACTGTTCCGATTAGTCATGGTTTTATAATTTTTTTTTCGAAACCAGGGTAGAGACATGAGAGGATAGACTAAAGCGGCCAAAGAACTTCTTGAAGCTTTTTCTCATGTTGGAGTGAAGGCTTTATGACGGATATGTAACGAAAGCTTTTGAAATTCGTAAAACAACACAAAAAAGAGGACCAATTTGATGAACTCTTCCGAAAAATGTTTAATTTGTCTGACATTTTATCAACGCCGATATGAAAATTTATCAATGCTTTGGAATTATGGCTTGCTCAATGCTTGCGATAACCCATTCAGTAAAGGCGACCAACCCCTATACCGAAGAAATCAAAAGTTTCCACGAACCAGTGATCGAGGTTTACGGAAATGATCCTCTAACCAAAAATGAGGACCCCATCGAGGAAGCTTCCGATGAGGAAAAAAAAGAACTGCAAAAAAGTCAAGCGAATGTTGCAGACTCATCTTACAGTTCATTGATTAAATACAACTTTGTGTTTTATTTTATTTACAAGCACAAATATGAAAACAGAAGCCACGATGGGCTTGAGGGACTCAGTATAGATTAATGATTAGAAGCAATAAAATTACTTAATTCTTGAAGTGTTATCCGACCTTCGTAATAAGAGCTGCTGAAAATCACGCTGTGTATACCAATCTTTTTTAATTCCTCTATATCGGCGAGATCACGCACCCCCCCTTTGGCTAGAATATGAAGGTTTGGGAAATTAGCGAGGAGTTCTTGATATAACTCCATTGGAGGCCCTTCGAGCAGTGCTTCCCTAGAAATATCTGTTGTTTTGATGTATTTTAGCCCTCTTTCGTAGTAGTAGGCAATGTGTTTGAAAAGATCAACTTTGGTTTTCTTTAGCCAACCCCCCACTCTAATTTGACGATCTAAACTATCTGCACCCAACATTATCTTCTCTCGCCCATGAGAGATCATCCAAGCTTTAAATAATTCTGGGCGATAAATAGAAATCGTGGAGGCCGTAATGCTGTCTGCACCAAATTCAAAGGCTTTGTTGACGTCACCATCGGTGTGCAAGCCCCCAGTAAAATTTATTTTAAGGGAGGTGTGGCCCGCAAGCATCTCAAGGGTAGGGTAATTCACAATTTGCCCCTTTTTAGCACCATCCAAATCAACTAAATGTAGTTTGTGTATGCCGGCACTTTCAAATTGTTTGGCCAGATCAAGTGGGCTTAAGTCATATACTTTTTCCTTTTTAAAATCTCCTTTGATCAATCGCGCCGTTTGGCCATTATGAATTAATATCGAAGGAATGATCTCCATTGTGGATAAGTTTATGTGTTGCTCGAGATAAATTATTGATCCCTAAAATACAAATATAATAGGTCAATAGCTATCAGAATTGACTTGAATCAATTTAAATCCTTCTCCATGGATCGTAATGATTTTAAATGTATCTGTTAATTGAAAATATTTACGAAGTTTGGCAATATATACATCCATACTTCTGGCATTGAAATAGCTGTCGTTTTTCCAAATACGCTTGAGAGCTAAGGTCCTATCCACGGTTTGATTTAAATTTTCCAAAAACAATTTCATTAGTTCGTTTTCTTTGGTAGTTAAGGAGATATTATGCTGATCGATAATTAATGTGTTTTCGTCATAATGGTATCGAATATTTCCAACAACATATTCTTTTGGAAAAGCGGCTGATTTTTTAGAACTGGATCGTCGTAAAATGGCAGTAATTCTGAGCAGTAATTCCTCCATACTAAACGGTTTAGTTACGTAATCATCGCCACCTATCTGAAAGCCTTTTAAGACATCTTCTTTCATAGATTTAGCCGTCAAGAAAATGATAGGAATATCAGTATTGACCGCTCTGATATCTTTGGCTAGTGAAAAGCCATCCTTTTTTGGCATCATTAAATCCAGTAAACACAAGTCGTATTGGCCCTCATAAAAAGCAGTGAGACCGGCCTCACCATCAGTGGCCAAGTAGGTCGTAAATCCCTTTAATTTGAGATATTCCTCAAGGATCTGACCCAGGTTAACATCATCTTCAACCACTAATATTCTTGTATAATTCATAATCTAGAGGGAATTTAACTATAAAATTGGTCCCTTTTTTAAGCTCACTTTCCACTTCGATGCTTCCATGATGAAGCGTAATAATCTCTTTGACATAAGCCAGACCAAGTCCAAAACCTTTGATATTATGTACATTGCCACTGGCCACACGATAGAATTTCTGAAAAATACTTCTTTGGGCTTCTTTGCTCATACCCATTCCATGATCTTTGATGGAGCAGATGAGCTGACCTCTGATGTTTTGTGTTCGGATCATGATATTGGGGGCATCCTTTGAATATTTCAAAGCATTATCTAATAGATTGAGAAGGACACCCAAGAGATAAGCTTCATCCCCTTTAAATTTGAACTGGGTGGCATTTAATGCCAATTTTAGATGTCCTAATTTACGCTCCATTTGAATGGAAATTTTGTCTACTGCTTGTTGGATAATGGCATGAAGATCCACGGTTACTAAATTTAATTTTAATTCATTTTTATCGAGTTGTGCCATTTGCAAAACGTCGGATACCTGGCTCTCTAAGCGTTTATTTTCACCTGCAATGATGCCTAAATATTTCATTTTCATAGAGGGCTTCTGCGGAATTGTTGGATCAAGAAGGGCTTCGATGGCCAATCCGATGGTGGAAATGGGCGTTTTGAATTCATGGGTCATGTTGTTCATGAAATCGGTTTTCATTACTGAAATTTTTTTCTGCCTAACAATGGTAAAAACCGCATAGCCGAAGCAAATTAAAATAATGAGAATTAACAAAGCTGAGCTAGATAAGGGAAACCAGATTTTACTCATGAGATACTTCTCTTGACTCGGAAAATCAATGACCAGTAAATTAGGTTCATTGGTGACATCGTTGGGGAATAGATTGGTTTTGAAGTGGCTTTGTAACAGCCGTTCATTTGAGTAATCTTTGCTGATTTCAATTAATCGACCGGAGCGCGGGTTGATGATGGCATAATCATAGGGTATATTAATACTCTTTTTCTTTAACTCCATATGAAGAAGAGAATCAAGTTTATCAGGATCAAAACGATTGGTGAGCCCAATCTTAGGTAACATCATTTCCTCCAAAAGACTCATCATCATATTAGATTTATTAGAAATCTTTTCCAAAATTTCTTTAAGATTTGAATTGAGAGTTTCAGTTTCCTGCGTATCCTTAGGATAAGAAAATTGAATGTTGTTGATATTGGATTTGAGCACATCGAAGAAGGCCTTTCCCACCTGATTGGATCTAAGGGGTGCACCTACCACTTCAAAAGAAAAATTGAAACTTCCTGTACTCGAGAGACTGTCATCAAACCGAACCTTTTTTTCTCCTTTAAGGATCTGTCTTTGATTTAGGGGGGGAGTTGCTTGAAATTGAAAGGGTTGAAATCCTCTTGATTGACCTTGAGAGGAGAAATTACTCATTTTCCGATTGACATAAAATAAGGCCTCTTGTTGTTCTAGCTTCTTAGTTACATTTGATAAAGCTGTCATGACATCACGTTCAAAATGGTCACGATTTCCAGTGATTACCGTATCAATCCAATACCATTGAAAAGCAATGAGTCCTGTGAGCGCAACGCTCATTAGGGTAATAATCCAGCCTAACCTATTTTTACTCATGTACAAAAATAGGTAGATCTACACTTTGAGCGCAGTAGATTAACTGTTTTTAACAAAAAAGGCTAGCCAAGAGGGCTTAAAAGCGATACGGACCAAGATGTGGGAAGTACTGGATTCGAACCAGCGACCCCCGCCCTGTCAAGGCGGTGCTCTAAACCTACTGAGCTAACTTCCCATTTTTAAAAAAATAGGCTTGGCTTCTCTTTTAAAATCAGCTATCAAACTTAAATAATCGCCCGTTAACATCGTAAGGAATCTAAATGATTATTAATATAATTTTACTTTATGATTGGAGGATCCTTTTTAGATAGGTCTGAATAACTTGACGGCTGTAAGGATATAGAAACGGAGGCCTAATTCAATAGGTTTCTCCCATGAAGAAGAGGGTTTCTTTCTTTGTGTAAAGGAGTTAGTCATATTTTTCATTTACTTTATCATTATTTTAATATTCTATCTTATTGTGCCCTTGTCTTTTCAATATTATCAACCTGCATTCCTTCGAGACCTCTATTCGAGTTTTATATGGACGTTTGCCCAAGCCAACGCTCCCTTACAGTTGTCTTATGAGGATTTTTCCATCAGAATGTTAGAAAAATTAGGGCTGGATGGGGGTATTAGTGGCGTGATGTTTGAGGATAAAGCACTTATTGGTTTTGTATTGCAGAGCCGGGCCCATTTTCAAGGATTAGATACCGTTTATAATGGAGGCACCGGTGTCATAGCAGTGTATCGGGGAAAAGGAATCATTCAGAAAATATATAAAAATTTACTACCCTATATGAGGGAAAGTGGCGCGGACAGAATTTTACTGGAAGTCATCACGACCAACATGCGCGCATTGAAATTATATGAGGCTATGGGATTTCAAAAAAAACAACTGCTGCATTGCTTCAAGGGATCTGTTGTTGCGGATATGGGATTGAATCATCTTGTTTTTCGGGAATCGCAGGATTTTAAATTGGATCGATTTAATACATTTGTTGACTTTTCGCCCTCTTTTATAGATGCCAACGAACGTTTAAATGCCAACTGGAAATACGAAAAATTAATAGAGTGTTATCAGGGGGACACGTTAATAGGTTATATCATTTTTCAGAAACATTTGGGGAGGATATCACAGTTGGGGGTACGAAAGGATAACCGAAGACATGGCGTGGGGACCGCTTTGCTGCAACATGCCCAACAGGTATGTCAAAGAGACCTGACCTTGATGAATATCCCCTATAAAGCAAAGGCTATGTTCAATTTTTTAATAAATACAGGACTGATCAATAATGTGGATCAATATGAGATGGAAATGAGGTTATGAAGATGGCTTGGTCACAGCTGGTCAAGGAAGTCGAAGGGACAGAACTCTGTTATCATTCAGAAGTAGTAATTACCCGGTTGGGTTATGACTCACGATTGATTTCCCTGTGGGAAGGGTTACTTTTCGTAGCTCTGAAAAGCACACGAGCGGATGGGCATGATTTTATTCCTGAGCTTTATGCCAAAGGAGTGCGTTGTTTTGTGGTTGAAAGGGCCATTGATGTTAATCTTTATCCGAAAGCCAATATCTTTTTGACTCCCTCTGGTAGGGCTTGCTTACAAGATTTGGGAAGATGCGCAGTCGCGCATCACCCCATCCCGCTGATTGCCATTACTGGGAGCAATGCCAAAACCTTGGTGAAAGAGTGGTTGGCTACGCTCCTTTCAGAAAAGTTTGTGGTGGCCAAAAGTCCCCAGAGCTTTAATTCTCAAATCGGGGTCCCTCTTTCGGTATGGAATCTCTCAGCGCATCATCAGATAGGTATTTTTGAAGCAGGGATCTCTCAACAAGGAGAAATGGAGCACTTGGAAAAAATTCTTCAACCGAGCATAGGGATCTTCACCAACATTGGAGAAGCTCATGATCAAGGTTTTAAAGATTTAGCAAATAAAATTACTGAAAAAGCAAAATTGTTTGTAGGGACTCAGCAAATCATTTGTCGGCGAGATCATGGCGATGTTTTTGATTATTTAAAAGGGTTATATCCCAATAGGGTATTTGATTGGTCAACGACCAACCCGCAAGCGTGCTTTTATTATGCACTTTCCGAAAGCAGTGTATCCCTTCAATTCGAAGGAGTTTGTTATGTCTTTCAATTTCCTTTTTCTTTTGAAATTTGGATAGAGAATGCCCTGCATGCCCTCACAGCAGCCTTACTTTGTGGATTGGACCAAGCGACCCTGCAAGAGGGTTTGTATAAACTTAAATCCTTGGAAATGAGGTTGGAAATTAAAAAGGGGATCGATAATTGTTATTTGATTGATGATACTTATAACAACGATTTTCAAGGTCTTACGGTGGCACTTGATTTCCTAAAACAACAAAAGCAGCGGCAAAATAAAACGGTTATTTTAACAGATATCCAACAATCTGGGTTAAACAATGCCATCCTTTATAAAAAGGTGAATGAACTATTGGTCAGTCATCAGATCAATCGATTGTTTACCATTGGTAAACAAATTGCGGTATTTCAAGATCAATTTGAGATACCCGTTATTTCTTATCTCACAGTAGCAGATTTTTTATCAAATCAACCTACTTTTCAGGATGAGATGATTTTAGTTAAAGGGGCAAGAAAGTTTGCTTTAGAACGAATTATTCATAGAGTGGAAGCCAAAAAGCATCGAACCCAACTGGAAATCCGACTGGAAGGAATTGTTCAAAACTTAAATCAATACAAGCAACGCCTGTCTGAAAAGACAAAATTAATGGTCATGGTGAAAGCTTTTGGCTATGGAGGAGGGGGTCTCGAAATAGCCAATGTATTACAATATCATCACATTGATTATTTAGGCGTGGCTTATTTAGATGAAGCCATAGCGCTCAGAAAAAATGGAATTGAAACCCCAATTATGGTGATGAATCCAGATTTAGACCAATTGGAGATTTTTTGTGATTATCAGTTGGAGCCTGAAATTTACAATTTAGCCGGCCTTAAGCAGGTAATGACCTTAGCCTCGAAGCCTAAAATTCATTTGAAAATAGATACGGGCATGCATCGCATGGGATTTGATCCTAGTGAGGTGAATGAAATCAAGAGTTTGCTTTCGAAGGGCGCTCTAGAGGTGGCGGGGATTTTTACTCATTTTTCTATGGCTGACTTACCGTCGGAAGATGATTTTACCCACAATCAGGCCTATATTTTTGAGCAAACCTATCTCAAGCTGACCATGGGCTTATCTCATCAGCCACTTAAATACGCTTGCAATTCTTCGGCCATAGTGAGATTTTCTGAATATCAATTTGATATGGTCCGATTGGGTATCGGTCTCTATGGGTTTGATCCCTCAGGGTCCATGACCCTATCTCCAGTAAGTGTCTTGAAGACACGGATTTCTCAAATAAAAACAGTTAAAAAGGGGGAGTATATCGGCTATGGTACAGCTGGACGTGCCGATCGCGATACTACGATAGCCATCGTTCCCATTGGCTATGCCGATGGCTATGCAAGAGTTTTCGGTAAGGGGAGGGGCTATATGGGTCTCCACGACCATCAGGTGCCAACGATCGGTAACATCTGTATGGACATGACCATACTCGATGTCACAGGTATCAGCTGCTTTGAAGGGAATACTGTGGTCGTTTTTGGGGAAAATCCGACGATTGAAGATTTGGCCGAATGGGCACAAACCATTCCCTACGAGATTCTGACTAGCGTAAGTCAACGGGTAAGCAGAATTTTTATTGGATGAGTAATTATTTGACCGTTAATAAAGTAGTGATAAAATAAGATGCTTTTTTTGACTAGATTATCCTAATATTCTCAGCACTTATGGTCAAAACATCTATCAATTATTACATAATTTTCTCTATTTTGTTCTTTTCATGTCAAAATAAAAAGAGCCCTAGGATAGAAGCAGAAAACCCTCAATTTGCCCAATCTAAACAAGGCATGGTAGTGGCCGCACAACCACTGGCAACAGCAGTAGGCAATAAAATATTGGCATTGGGAGGGAATGCTGCGGATGCTGCGGTGGCCACAGGTTTCGCTTTGGCAGTGGTTGAGCCTACTATGAATGGCATTGGAGGGAGAAGTCAAATATTGGTTCGAAAAACGGATGGCTCTTTTCAATCTTATAATGCCATGACCGAAATACCTGCTAGTTATAGGATACCTGATTCAGTAGTGTCTCATGGTCATGGTACAATTGCTATTCCAGGAGTGATCGCGGGTTTGGTGAAATTGCATGAGGCTCACGGATCATTGCCTTTGGAAACACTCATGCAGGGGGCCATTGAATTAGCCATCAAAGGATTTGAAATTTTGCCAGGAGAGGCGGCGCGACATAAAATGGCCTATGAAAATATACGTGGAAATGTCGGTTTAAGTGCACAAATGCTCAAGGGGGATTCAGTGCTATACCAAGCAGGGGAGCGATTGATTCAGGCTGATTTGTCACAGACTCTGACACGGATTGCCCAAAGTGGAGGCAGAGATTTTTATGAAGGGGAGACGGCTCTTCGCATAGCTGAAGACATGGCAGCTAATGGTGGCTTTGTTACGTTGGAAGATTTGGCAAAATATAAGGTGTTGGAAGGACGTATGGTGACTACCCAATACCGTGGGTATGACATTCACTCCATTGCGGCCCCAGCAGGAGGCGGCTTGGTGATCAAGGCATTGAATCTTTTGGAACCCTTTGAGTTATCCCTTATGAATCCAGCTGAATGGGCCTTAATCATCAATCAAGCCTTGGCCCTTGCTGCGAACAGCAGATATGAAGACTACTATGAACTAGATTTACAGTCCGTGCAAGACAAAAAATGGGCGAAAAAGGCCTCTGAAGACTTCATCGTTTCTAAACGGACCACTGCCCAGGCAGCCGTTTGCCATCAAGAGGCACAAAATCTACTCGTAACCAATGTCGACTGGTCAGGAGATACGTGGGGAGAAGACAGTCATCATACCACGCATTTTACTACAGCGGATTGTCAGGGCATGGTGGTTTCAATTACCCAAACCATAGGCCCTCTTTTTGGTTCTAAAGTGATTACGCCTGGATTAGGGTTTGTTTATGCATCCACGATGGGATCATATTTATCCGGAACGGATCAAGCGCCTGGTTCACGGCCAAGAACGACCATTGCACCGACCATTGTCACTAAAGATGGGAAAACAGTCATGGTGCTGGGTGCGGCTGGAGGATTAAGAATTTTGTCAGGAATTGTACAAACGATTTCTCGATTTATTGATCAAGGAAAGTCTTTACAAGCCGCAGTGTTGGGACCACGAGTACATCCCATGTCTGCCTTTGATTCATTATCAGGCAATTATGTGGGCAGAGGGCTTCAAATCAATGCCGAATTTACACCCAATAATGGTTGGGCAGCAGCAGATTCTTTGCTCTGGTTGGATGCTGGTTTTGAGGTTACGCCACTCGAGCGCTATGGCGCTTTTGCCCGAGTTCATGCTTTGCGCTATGACGAGATGACTCAACTTTGGACGGGGGTCGCAGATGCGGACTGGGAAGGCACAGCAAAAGGTCCTGTCGAAAGTATGTGTACGACTCATTAGAAATTATAAATGAACAAATAACCCATGAAAGAACCAGAAGCCGTTACTTTGATTGAAAAAGCAAATGCTTGGTTAAAGGCATCTATAAGTATCCGATTGCTGACCATTGGGTTGCTTATTTTGTTGTTGCTAATTCCTGTTTCAATGGTGCAAGATTTAATCAAAGAGCGCCATGAACGTCAAGAGGAAGCCATAAAAGAGGTCAGCGACAAGTGGGGGAGTGCTCAAACCCTTCTTGGATTAGTACTGACAGTGCCTTACACCACTTCTTCCAAAGTCTACAACAACGATGGCAAAATGATCAAAAGGATTGAATCCAGAGCGTATGCCCATTTTTTACCTGATCAACTAAACATTGAGGGTGAAATATTGCCTGAAATGAGGTATCGAGGGATTTACGAGGTGACCGTTTATCGTTCCAAAATGAAAATTTCAGGGATATTTTCACCTCCAAAATTTGAGGATTGGAAAATACCAGTAGCGGATATCTTCTGGGAGGAGGCCTATGTTGCTTTGGGATTATCTGATTTGAGGGGCATACAAGAGGAAGTAACCCTACATTGGGGAAATGATACTTATGGTTTTAAGCCAGGGATTGAATCAGATGAGGTGATTCAAAAGGGGATCAGTACTCGAATTCTTATACCCCCTAGTTCAAATAAACCTTGGGACTTTTCACTTGACCTCAGCATTAATGGCAGCACAAGCTTGAGTATGGTACCCTTAGGAAAATCAACCCTTGTCGAATTAAATTCATCATGGCCAAGTCCAAGTTTTGATGGTACGTTCTTGCCAGATGAGCGAACGATTGATCAGGAGGGTTTTCATGCATCATGGGAGGTTTTAAACTTAAATCGATCATATCCACAAAGTTTTAGAGGAACGGTTCAAGGCATTTATGAATCTGCTTTTGGTATCAACTTATGGGTGCCCGCCAATGACTACCAGCAGACCATGCGGGCGGCAAAATATGCCTCTTTGTTTATAGCCCTCACTTTTTTACTATTCTTTTTTGTTCAATTGCTCAATGGATTACGCATCCATCCTGTGCAATATGTGATCGTAGGCTTGGCAATCTGTATTTTTTACACCCTTTTGATTGCCTTGAGTGAGCACCTCTCATTTGGCCTCAGTTATTTGGTTAGCAGTGTAACCATCATTTTGATGATTACGTTATTTGCCCATAGTTTTTCAAAAAAAAGGAAATTGACTCAAATCATTGGTGGGATTTTAATCTTACTTTACGCGTTTATTTATTTAACTATTCAAATTGAGGATTATGCACTCCTTGTGGGAAGTTCAGGATTGTTATTCGTTTTGGCCATAACCATGTACCTCTCTCGAAAAATTGACTGGTATGCCTATACTACTAAATCCCCACGCAAAGAGTAGTATCTGAATAGCAGTGTTTATAAATTCATGCTGTAGGTGCGAGGTCCGTCATAACTCCCTTAGTCACAGAAAAATTAAATCAATATTTATTTTCAATGACTATTATTCGACGAGCGCTTCTTTTGTAACCACAATTTAATCTGTCTTTTGAACGATGAAAAGAATACTTCATCCTTTGCCTAAAAGCGTCACACTAAAAATCTCATACTTGGAAAATCAATAGTTTGCAACAAAAGATAATCGCCAATGACTGAGGATCAAAGGTCTAATCTTGAATGACTCGAACGGTACAATGGTAAGTATTATTTACAAAATCAAATACCCCGGTTGTAAGTAATTGATTACCGTCTGTTCCGTTCTCAAAATGTTTTACCTCAAATACCTTTCCATTTCTTTTCCAAACGCCTCTTACGGTAGTTTCTAAAAAAAATTCACCATCTTGAGCCCATCCCAAAGCAGTGTATTCGCCGCTGTCTGTAGTTTTATAGAGGTTGGTAAATGTCCAAGTCATTTTTATGGCCCATTTCCCATCCAGGGTTCCGCCTGAGACGTTGACTATATCCTCTGCGAGACCTAAGGTCACATTGTCTATTTTAAAATGGACCGGAAATTCGCTGCTGTATTTAAATTGTCCAAAGCCAAAAAAGGGAATAATAAATAGAACATATAATAGATTTTTCATTTGAAAAGTTTTAGATCAATAATAGATTTCAGTACCAAAATAATCAATACTACATGCATTAAAAAATGAGTTCATGTGAATATCAAATTCAGGAGGGTCAAAAGCGCAGTCATCACCAATCTCTTTAAGGCATCATTTTATATTTACTCCTGATCTCATGCCATACTTAAGTAATGCGCTCACTGCAGAAAATTTAGTGAGGGTTGGAGTCATTTGCCTTTATGGGAAAAAGAGATAAAATCAAGAAGAGTTAAAAAAAGGACTACGGATTGATTTTTTATAATTTAGTCCATGATAATAGCCAATTTATGGCACTAGAATCACTGTAAATAGCGTCCCAGCCCCAATGACCGACGTTTTGTTCTGTACGGAATTTGATGTTTGCACCATAAGAATGCAGCGTGTCAGCCATTTTTTTCGCTAAGTCATAGGAGGAAATCTGATCGATGTCCCCATGACTCATCCATATAGGAATATCTTTAATTTTTTCAGCCAGTGGAAGGTAATTAAAGGGGCCATGATGAGGGGATAAAGGCATCAGGGCAGCAAAGATATTGGGCTCTTGGGCAGCAACTATAAATGTCCCTCGGCCTCCCATACTTAGGCCGGTAAGATAGATTCTGCTCACATCAATATTTACGTTATCTTTTATATTTTCAATTATATCAAGGATCTTCTTGGGATCCCAATCAATTTCCAATCGAATAGGGGCGACAAATACATAAGGATCCTCTTCTGACTTGTAAAAGATTTTTCTAGTATGGTCTCGCGATATAAAATATTCAGGTTTTGCAGTAACGCTCCCGTGAAGATAAATAATGAGAGGGTATTTTTTGGAGGGAGAGTATTTTTTCGGTAACTCAACAACAAAGGAATACCCACATCTCCATCTCAAATGGTCATCAATAAATGCTTCAAAATTATGGGTAGGTTGTTCATAATAATCTCCCCAAAAGGGCTTTTTACTCCAAGGATCCAATCCAGGTTTCATCCACCAAGATTTAATCCTTCCTTGTCGCCACCACTGATTAAAACCTTCGGGTGTGTCTTCCTCTAGGTAATATAACTTTTGAGTGGCAACCGTGCTGGGATATTCAAGAGCGGTAAGTGAATTGATTTTAAGCAGGTCGCCCCCATTGAAATGAGGCCAGCTGATAAGCCCATCACTTGTGTAGATTTCCGAAGCCTCTTTGAGGCATGGAGGAGAGTTGCTTTGACCCCTTTTTATATCATATTGGCTAAATGTTTTAAAAGGATAACTTAGGAAGACTGCTAAAAAGAGACACTGACTGATGAAATTCATTTGTTTCTAAAAATAGTTTATTCCCAATATTTATAAAAGTTAATGTAATTTTTGTAAAGTAAATTTACAATGATATTTCTTTTTCAGCCTGTCTATAAATATTCAAGTTTTTTGTGGGAGTATCGTTTTTTTTGTAGTTTACCCCTAAATACAATTTGCAGCTATGCGTGATTTAAAATATTTATTTGCCTATAGTATCCCGCTGAGTGCTTTTTTTTCAATTTATTTTCAGGGCATGTGGGCGTACAGCTCGGTTTTTTATGCTTTTGTGATCATTCCATTTTTGGAATTTTGGTTGAAGCAGTCCAATAACGTTTATTCTGATCAAGAAAAGGAAGCCAGAATCAAAAAGAAACTTTTTAATTTGATGCTTTATATCAATGTCCCTATTGTTTTTGGCTTGCTCGGATATGGTCTGATAACCTTGCATCAAGATGCTTTGTGGACGTATGAACGGATAGGAATATTGTCTTCTTTGGGGATTTTGTTAGCCACTAATGGAATCAACGTTGCTCACGAACTGGGCCATCGATCATCAAGATTTGAACGCACCTTATCCAAACTGCTTTACATGCCTTGCTTGTACATGCATTTTTTTCTTGAACACAACTATGGCCATCATAAACATATGGCCACACCCGATGATCCGGCTACGGCAAAATACAATCAACCGCTCTATTCTTTTTGGATCAGTTCGGTGATCAACCAATATAAAAATGCGTGGAACATTCAATTCGGTTTTCTGGCCAAAAAACAAAAGTCATTCTTTTCTTTTGACAATGAAATGCTCTTTTATTTACTGTTTCAGGGGCTCTATTTAGGTTTAATTTTTGCCTATTTGGGTACCGATGGCTTACTTATGGGTCTGATCGTGGGGATCAGTTCTTTTTTGTTTTTAGAAACGATCAACTACATCGAGCATTATGGCTTGCGACGGATACTGTTGCCCTCTGGAAAATATGAGCGGATCACGGCCCTTCACTCCTGGAATTCAAATCACATCATGGGGCGTATTGTTTTATATGAACTGACCCGACACAGTGATCACCATTTCAAGTCAAATAAGAAGTATCAAGTATTAGAACATAAAGAAGAAAGTCCACAGCTCCCTTTTGGTTACCCTGCGGCCATGATTTTAGCATTGGTTCCTCCGATGTGGTTTCGAGTGATGAATAGTAGGATCCCTACCCAAATGTTGCCTGATGGCAGTGTTTAATAAGTACAATTAAGTGTCTTCATAAAAAAAGCTAAGAGAAATTATTTAGAGAAATCTTGTAACAGTTAGCTTTCAAAGCAAATTAAAGAACTCTTTTTCATATATTTGATTTTTAAATCTAAAAACAACCAATTATGAAAAAACTACTTATTTTATTTACTATTCTGTTCCAGGTCAATGTCGTCTTCGGTCAAAACATGGCCCTTGACTTTTCTTTTATAGACGCTAAAAATCCAGGAGTTTACGACGACCATCTAAATACATATTTCAAAGTATATAATCAAAAGCTGATTGATGATGGACAAATAATGGGCTGGCATGTTTGGAAGGTCATCAATGGCCCTCAAGAGCCATTTACCCATGTGGTCGTTGCTATTTATGATTTAGATAAAATGGATGATGATTATACTTCAGATACTTGGGCAGAGCGGATGCCGAATATCACGCAAAGTCACAGAGAAATGATCGGACAAAGTATTGGAGAGAACCGAAAAATTGTCGGAACGACTACCGTCGTCAATGTCGCCGAGGTTTTACAAAAAGGGGTCACTGAATATCCTGATGTTGTGGTGATGAATTTAATGAAAGCCAAGCAAGGGAAATATAAATCCTATGAAGACTTAGAAAAATCGTTGACACCTTCAATCCCTGACAATGCTGCCCGAAAAGGATGGAGTTTGGCCAAAAGAATTGACCGAATAGGGACAGAAATGTCTTGGACTCATTTTACCGTAGATTGGTATGATACCTATTCTGATTATCTCAAAGAAGCTTCACAACCTTCAAAAGATGCCGATAAAGCCTATGAAAAAATGATGAAATTGAGAGATTTAACGGATCGGGTCGTTTTAGAAAAATTCATCTTTTTAAACAAATAAACTTAAGCTACTCTAGATCCCTCATCAAGCTTAAAATTAATTACTTGGATGGAGTCTTAAATCCTCAATGGGCATAAGACAAGCGGGATGTATCCTCAAAGGAGGAAGGAGTAGCTCTTTTTTAATCAAATCACTTAATTAAAACCAAATGAAAAATCTATTTTATCTATTTTTTACTAGTTTGATTGCCCTTTCTTGCAATCAAAAATCACCAGAAGCGCAAACGTCTGAGGCAGAAACACCTAGTCTTTATATAGAATGGTATGGAGATAACGAGGTCGCCAATGAAATGGTAACTCGTGGAATAGAACATGTTATGAATGTTGAGTTTGATAAGGCATTTGTGCTTTTTGAAGCTGCCATGCAGCTTGACAGCACCTTGTTTGGACCACATGTAATGTTGGCCCAATTTTCTAATGCAAATTCTGAAAATCAAGAATTTCACTATGCAAGAGCCAAAGTCTTGGCAGCTGACAAAAACGTCAACTCAAAATTATTTGTTTCCCTTTTGGATGAAAAAAATGAGAAAGGAAAGCGGCAAGTTTGGGGTGCTGACAATCATCTAATTTGGAAAAAAATGTACGAAAATGAGCCTAGAGGGAGATTCATGAGGTTCTGGTACACTTTTGGGATGGCAGCGGAAGAAGGAGCAGAGGATGCGTTACTCAAAATGTTGGGAGATTTCAAAAGTGAAGGGAGTAATTACGGCCCAGTGTTGAATAATCTAGGATATTTCTACATGAAAAATGGAAACATGGACAAAGCCAAGGAATATTTTGAAAGGTATTGCCAGATTCGGCCCAATGGGTATAATTCTCATGACTCTATGGGAGAGTATTATTTTAATAATAAAGATTATGAAAATTCACTATTACATTATCAAATGGCTTTGGACAACTATCCAGCAGCCAGCAATGCCAAAACAATGATTGCCGAGATTAAGACTTTAATGAAATAAATCATAGTGAGGCCATTTGTTAATTCAAGAAATGCATTGGAAAATAAAAGAAAGCCCTTCAAAAGAAGGGCTTTCTTTTGATCTGCAATATTAATAGAACACTATTCATCAGCTAAGTACAAAGTGTTGAATTATCAAATATTACTTTGAAAAATAAAATAAAATTGGTAATAGAAATCAGAAACTTAATAAGTTTGGTAATAAATCAGAAATACAATGGCAGAAGAAAAAGAGCATTTCCAGTTGGATAAAAGGTGGTTAGGGAAAGGTCAGATCATCAGTTGCATCATCAATCAGGAGGGACAAATGATTGCGTTGGCCTATGATCATGATAAAGTGGTAGAGTACAACAGTCGCTGGCTTGAAAATGAAGAATCCTCATGGACTGAGGAAGGACTTTTTAGTGTGCCCTCAGAAAGTCCATTACCTCCATGGGTTATCTTGGAGACCAAACAGACAGATCATTTCATCATCAATGAAGCTTGGTTGGGACGCAGATTGCTACTTACCTACCAGACCAAAGACGGGAAGGTACAATCTTATAACCACGATAAATACTATCTCAATCATAAAGAATTAATCACCAACCATAAAGATTGGGATGCGACCAGGACATTTAGTGATCCCAATAAGGGGCCAATACCTAAGCTGAAAAAATGAGATAAATAATCAAATTATTTCAGTGACCTCTGTTTCTTTTTTTAGCAAACAAAAGGCAATTTTTTTCAAGATCTTTTAATTTAATTACTTTCAAAGTGTACAAAAAGGAGGAATTATTCAGGATTGAGAAGACAAATAAAGAAGGTCCTCTCAATGAATCACTGAAGGGGCAGCGATTTTTCACTAACCCTTACAGTTTTCATTTGTATTGAACGGTTTTTACAATATGCATGAAACGTAATGCTTGATTTATTAAGAGTAATAATATAGCCCCATGAAGGATTACAAATGTGCCAAACCAGACGAGTGAGAATTCTAGATTACTTGCCGAATCTTCCCCAAAGACATTAATTTATAGACTTAATGCAGTCATTTCCTTTGGTAGGTAAATCGATAAAAAATATAATTTTATCTTTTTCATATTACTGTTGTTTATTCTTAATTTCAAGAGAATATTTATAGTTTACCGAATGAGGTTTCTTCTTCACTTATTCCTAATTCATTCCAAATAAGCCAATGTGACTATTGCATAAAGAAAACTGTTATGGACCTTTAGATTTATGGTATGAAAGTAGATTTGGTTTAAATAGTTTTTTGGGTTAAAGACTGCAAGTATAATATAAAAGGCTGCAAGTCCCTGAGGTCATCACCCAACCAATTTTTAACTAACTACAAATTTGGGTCATCTGTAGTATCAGGAACGCTAAGGCTGAAAAGAAGATGTATTTTGATAGGAATGTTTATAAAGGGGGGGCATAAGCCTCCTCTTTTTAAATACATCTGACCTATCAAAATAATACATTGTATAAAGTCAAGAAGATCCATTTCTCGGACATCTAAACCCACTTGAGCAGCTATTTCACGATTGTCCTTTTTTATTGAACCATTAGAGGGTAAAGAGTCTAATCAATGTCCAACTACCTATAGTAAAGTAATAAAATATCAATGTCCAATCTTATGCAAGGATCCATATGACCCACTTAAAATAACAACTAGATATCGGTATGATACGCTTTTCGACTTGGATAAGCCAGAAGTTTTTGTGAATCCATCTTGATATAAGCCCATTTTAGGCGAAAAGGGAACATTTACGGGCTTTTCGTCGTTTGGGTCAGCTTCGTGCCGCAGAGGACGGTTGCTCGCCTAAGGGAGATATTATTTTCCATAAAAAAAATAATGATTATTATTGCTTTATATGAAATCTATAATAATAATTTCTTTTTTGTTGATAGGATTTTTTGCGCGCTCCCAATCGCCTCAAGCCAAACGTTTATTCAATTTTGATTTTGAAAAGGAGCTCATCACCATAGATACCATAATAAAATTTGAGGGATTATCGAAAAAGCAAATTATTGATTTGAGCTCTGATGGACTCATCGATGTACTAAAAAATCCATCTTGTGCACGTGAAATGGAACATAGTGATAGACTTGTAAGGGAGTCTAGTTTTGAACTTTATGCGTCTTTCAGCATGGATAGGTGGATAGATTTTAGGATAACTATTTTAGCTAAAGATGATAGCGCAAGAATGATTATTGAAAACATTGAAAGTTATCGGCTTCAGAAAAAAAGGAAGGGAGCTTATGGAAGGCAATCCAGAACCATAACCTCTGCGATTGAGTTGTATTATTGTCGAGAAAAACATTTAACTAGTAAACGCATGGCCCAGCTACAAAGCAGGGTTGAGTCTAATTTTATCGACATAATTGATGCTTGGAAAAAAAGCATTAATGAGCCACGGATCCTTTATGATAATTGGTGAGGTACCATTAGATGTCAGGGTAAATAACGGTGAGTAAACCAATTGGAACTGTCTATAAAGGGTAATCGCTTCTAAATATCAGACTAAAAAGCGCAATCAAAAATAAATGATAGCACTGCGTGCAACGAGGGCTCGGATGATTCCGCTTTTTAGAAATATTTCATGATCGCTTGGCTACCTCATCCCAACCATATGATTTAATCGAAGACTTAACGCTCTCTAACCGTGAGATTGCCCAAACGTATGCCTAATTTTAATCATGCGAAAGGATTAAATCCTTAGTTCGCTAAAAATATAATTTCCATTTCAGCCATTTCATACATTTTCCTAGATGCCATGTCTATTTCTTGAACTTTTTGTTCAATGAATGTAGGTTCTTCAAAAGTATATTCCATGCCTATTGGATTATGAAAAACAAAATGAGTTAAGTTTTTATAGGCATTATCGCTAGATGATTTGACCCGAGCGAGCCCCCACATTCTCAAACCTCCTTGATCTATGATCTTACTCCAATTGGGCATAAAGTATCCAAGTTCAAATTGCTCATAATCAATATTTAATGCCTCCATGGGCGCCATGTTGATGGTATCACCAACTTGAGGTCAGTAGTTGGGTGTTTGATAGATATTTTCGATGACATACTTCTTGCCGATTCTTTGGGATTGGTGCTCATCATTTTGTCAATATTCTTTTTTGACATTTTATTTTTGCAATGGGATAGCATATTAGTAGCATAATTGGAGTAGGCCTTCTTGCTGTCTGCTTCCATCTGGGCTTCATCTTGGTAGATATTAAATACCAAATAATCAACTACTTTTTTCTGTGGATCAATTTCTTGCAAATTCCCACCGGACTTTCTTTTCATTACCATCCAGGTCTGAAGGTTAATCTCCTTGATAGCCATTGATTTAAGGGGAGATACAAAGTCTTCGAGGGCTTCATATTCATCGGTCATGCCATCTTTGATGACATAAGCTTCTATAGTAGCGATTTGCGCATTCAGCAACAAAATACAAAATAAAGTAGATACGATTAAGGCGGTTTTTTCATTTTTTTTAATTGCGCTTTCTGTATTCAGTTATACGCAAACAAACTCTAATTGGGAATATTATAGGACCAACGGATGTGAATGAGCCAAGGCTAAAGGCCGTATCCTGAGTGGTTACTGATTTTACTTACTTTTTATTTCTTTATTTGAGCGTCTCGGGTTCACTTGATCATAAATGGGGTTCCCAATCAGGGGCATACTCCCTTTTCCAGGCGTTCATGGCTTTTTTATGATTCAACACCTTACCCGTATTTTGGTCAATCCTTAGGGTCTCACCAGCGTCTTGTGCCATGTTACCTAAATGACATAAGAGGGTAGAAATACTGGCATCCTTGATTTCAGCATGCAGCGATTTGTCATATCTTATGGCATCAAAAAAATTATTTATATGGTTTACATCTAGCTGGCCTTGACCGGTAGCATCAATGGTTGCACTGATCGAATTTTCAAATTTAGATTTGATCAGATTTCCTTGCAGATCAAACAATTTATAAAAATTACGATCCAATTGTACGGTTCCCTTGCTGCCATAGATGGTGACGCCTCGACCCGGTTGAGTGGGTTGGATCAATCCTCGACTGTGCCCCGTCCAAGTAATGAATTTATCGTCGGGATATTGAAAGGTCACTTGTTGATTATCTACAAACTCCCAATCATCTTGAAATGTATATTTCCCTCCATATGAAGTAACACTTTCGGGTAAATCAACGCCCAACGCCCAGCGACAAATATCAATTTCATGGGTGCCATTATTATGTATTTCTCCCGTACCCCAATTCCTAAACCAATGCCAATTGTAGGGATGAATATTGTCCCGATAGGCTTCGCGTGGCGCAGGACCCTGCCACAACTCCCAATCCAAAGTTTTTGGTACTGGAATGGTTTTACCCTCCCCTATCGAACCGCGATTATTGGAATAATAGGCTTCTCCTTTATAAACTTCTCCTATCTCGCCATCAATAATGTCTTTGATGGCCATTATTGAAGTTTGGGCAGAGCGTTGTTGATTGCCCATTTGTACCTTCTTCCCATATTTTTTTTGTGCAGCAACCAATAATTCATTTTCATATGGATTGTGACTGCAAGGCTTTTCTAAGTATACATGCTTACCCGCTTGCATTGCTAAAATAGCCATGGGAGCATGCCAATGTTCGGGCGTGGCTATAAATACGGCGTCTACCTCTTGATCCTCAAGGATCTTGCGAAAATCTTTTTCAACTTTAGGTACATGGGCTATGTTTTGTTGACACCAAATATTGTGCGCTTCCAAAATAATATCGTCCACATCACAACTGTATAAAAGGGTTGTGTTTTTGAGCGCATTAATAGCAGATACATGGGCTTTAGCACGGCTTCTAACACCAATTACAGCACAATTAATATGATCATTTGCACCTAGAATTTGTCCGCTGAATTAAACGAGGCAATGTTATGGCAGCCATGCCCAGCCCTAACTGGCCTGTTGTTTTTATAAAACTTCTTCTGGTGGTCATTTGAGAGGGGATTTAATTTTAATATTTCTGAAACTTACACGATCGCCATGATCTTGTAATAAAATATGACCTCGTTCCAACTCGCCAAAGTTGGGCCATTTGGCATATTTGCTGGCCATCACAAGTTTTCTGTGGCCCCTACTTTTACGATCATAGGTGAGTACTTTAGCTCCATTGAGGTAATGTACCACCTGATTATTCTTCGAGATAATGTGAGCAGTGTTCCATTCACCAATAGGCTTGGTAGGTTTGTTAGGATCTGCTTGAACTAGATCGTAAAGCGAAGCCAGTGTCCGGCTGCCTTCATGATTTCCTTCCTTTGCATCAGGATGTCTTTCATCATCTAGAATTTGATATTCTAAACCAATGGCCGAACCTGAACCTTTATTTATTGTAGTATCCACATAATATTTGATGCCACTATTAGCCCCTCGAGTCAACTTAAAATCAAGCATCAACTCAAAATCTGCATACTGCTGAAGGGTCACAATATCACCTCCTTCTTCAGATTCTTTGCCTCCCGTTGATAATACAGTCAGTTCACCATCTTCTATGGTCCAGCCCTTATTGGGAAATCCTTTTAATTTGGCTCCCACCCAACCTTCAGTCGTCAGGCCATCCCAAAGCAGAGTCCAACCCTCTTCAAGCTCATTGGAAGTCAAACGATTCTTTTTGGTTAAGGTAGGAAGCGGACTCTTTTGGGCATATTTTTGTAAATCCTGGGTCAGTATACGAAGGTTCTTCCAAGCGATCTCAGTGCCCTCTTTTTGATCTCCAGAGATGGAATGAACTTGTAAAGCTATAAACCCTCTAGAAGTTTGGTCATCAATCAAATGTGCCGCCGGAATTTCATTAATCCAAGTCTTTAATGTATCTCCCAGGGCTTCGATCCGGTAATGATTCCAATCATTTTGTTTAAAGGCTTTTTTGGCAATCACATTCTCATCAGTTAATGGATGCAACCACCCGCGTCGTGCTTCATCATAGATGCCAGCACTCCAAGAACGTTCGGATGGATCTATCTCAATTTGATAGCCATGCACCCGGCCATTGAGGTAATGGACATCACTATTACTTCTGATTTGAATCCCAGAATTCATGCTGGAGTCTATCTTAAATTCAAGTTCTAAGATGAAATCATCAAACATTTTTTTAGTGGTAAGAAAAGAATTTGGGCTGTGGTTGACAGTGATGCCCACAATCGCACCCTCGCGTACTTCATAAAGCGCCTCGCCCCCTTTTTGCGTCCAACCATTCAAAGTTTTGGAATCAAATAAAGATATCCAAGGCACTTCGGGTTGCTTTTGACAGGCTAGGATAATCATACCTATTGTAATTAATAAAACGGAGGATTTTATAAATTTAAAAATCATCATTGATTTTTTTGGTTTAAAGCTTTACTAATTTATTCAAAAAAACGAAGGAGAAACAAATAATATAGACAACAAATGCCCAAAATTGTATGATCGAAGGGGAATATGGCTAAAGAAGTCCCGTTAAGACTATTAGTATTTTATCATATTTATCATAAAATGACTTTAATTTACCTTTAAAGGAATATTTAAAAAACCCTTTGTTTGTATTTTACCCCATTTATCACTATTTTACGACAGCTATAACGACAGCTATTTTAAAGCACATGACACTTAACTTTTTTATTCAAAAACATCAAAATAGACTCAATAATGTACTATATCTTCGATATGACCATAATGGACTTAAAGTTTTATTCTCGACTAAAACGACAGTTGAGTCAAATCAACTGAACTGGATAACGAATCAAGGTCGAAAAAAGATCAACAACACCAAACCATTAAATAAAAAGTATATAGGTCACCATTCAGTAAATAAAGATTTAAACGAGCAGTATAGCCATATCTTAGAGATCATATACGATGCGAAAAAATTAGGTGACCTTCATCCAAATACTGTCAAAAGGATTTATGAACGCATCCATAGCCAATCGGAAGTTCAAACTATTATCGAAGGTATTGATGTAATGATTTCAAAATATAGAAATGAACTGAGCGAGTCAACCATAAAAAATTATGATAATAACCTAAGGTATAACATTACTACTTACAATACACTCAGAAAGAAAGACCATAAGCTTTTGGATCTAAATAAAAAATTTGAGCTTGACTTCAAAAAATTTTTAACCGATCAAGGTAAAGCAACAAGCACCATTGGTAATCAAATTAGATATCTTAAAAGTCTTTGCGCTAAACTTAAAGAACTAGATATCGAAGTCAACGAAGCCGTATTCTCCTTTGCAAGGTCTAATTCTAATAAGTCCATATTTTATATTTCTGAAGCGGAGCTCAAGCGACTACGGAAATCAAATCCAAAATCCAAAAAACTACAGGAGCAAAAAGATATATTTATCTTTCAATGTTATACAGGTTTTAGAATCAGCGATCTAAATAGATTTACCATACACATGGTAAGTGAAGATCGAAGATTTATCAAAACTAGAGCCTATAAAACAGATGAAAAAATTAATATTCCCATTCTTCCTGAGGCATTTAATATACTGGAAAAATATAATTTTAAGCTTCCATTTATCGCTGAGCAGAAGTACAATAAAGCCATCAAAACATTTCTAAAAGAACTCAAGTTTGATCGGATCATTAAAAGCGAAAACGCTGCTCTCTTACATGAGGTATGTACCTCCCATACCGCTAGGAAAACTTTTCATTCCTATGCTATCAATACATTAAATCTAAGTGCCACCGAAGTATCCAAGATCACAGGTACTTCTCCTGAGACAATCATCAAGCATTATGCAGGAGCAGATATTGAGGAGATTGCGAATAAGATGAGGAGGTAAATCATGCATCAAGCCGAGCGGTCAATCGTCAGGTAAACCCATGGTCTTAACGCTACAGATTTTTGCTTTTTTAATGCAGTGGATTACTTCCGTGAAATGAAACTTTCGGCTACGTTATCATAATATTCTTGTTTTAAAACTTCAGTCCAAGTTGTCGGTTGTCCACCACCATATAAAGCCAAATAGGTGACATCACTAACTTTGGTTGCGGAATGCCAATGTTCGATATCTTTCTCACATTTAATTACATCCCCTTTTTGTAAAATTACAGACTCATTTCCTCTCTCCTGATAATATGCTTCTCCCTCTAAAATTATTAAGACCTGTGCGGAACTATGTTTATGCCAGTCTAATGTCGAATTCGCTTTAAAGGTTGCTTTTGTGATGTTATATCCTAATTCTTTATCATCGTGAATAATGGCATTCAACCAAGCTTCTCCTATGTAGTGGGTATTTGGAGCTCTTGTTCCTTCTGTCGAATATGAGGAAACTTGATATTCTGAATTTTGAGCAAATACACATACTGCGATCAGAATAAACAGAAAGAAAATTGAATATTTCATTTTATTTATTTTAAAGTAAAGAGTAATATTATAAAGAATAACCCCACTATTGCTGATTGTATACCGTCAGCAAAAAGTGAACTAATAAGGGTTAAATTATAAGAGCGTGTTTTAAACAGAGTAAACACTTAAATTTAACTACAATGGGAAAGAAGAGAAATGCAAGTTCATTAATAAGTGAACTAAAAAGGAAGACACGCAAGGCATATAATTCAGAAGAAAAGATCAGAATTGTAATTGAGGGTATTCGAGGTGAGTTGAGTATTGCTGAACTCTGTCGTAGGGAAGGCATTCATCAAGCAAACTATTACAAGTGGAGTAAGGATTTCATGGAAGCTGGCAAGCACAGGTTAAATGGTGATACCATGCGAGAAGCCAATACCTCAGAGGTTCAAGAATTAAAAGGGGAGAACGCCTCTTTAAAGGAACTTGTGGCAGATCTTTCACTAGAAGTGAGAGACTTGAAAAAAAACATTGGCTCACCCGAGTAAAGAGGAAGAAGTACATGCATTACAGTCAAAACGAAAAGATGGAGATCATCCGTCTTGTAGAGCAAAGTGATCTTGGTGTTATCAGAACTCTCAGGCAACTAAAAGTGAATAAAACTACCTTTTACAAATGGTATAATGGCTACCAACAGCATGGATATGATGGATTGGCTCGAAGGTCTGGTAATAGGAAAGAAGTTTGGAATAAGATCAACTTAGCTGACAGAGATAAAGTGGTTGAGATTGCTTTAGAACGCCCTGAGTTATCATCTAGAGAGCTGGCATGGCATATCATAGATAAATACAGTTATTATATCAGTGAGTCGAGTGTGTATAGGATATTAAAGCTCAATGGTCTTATCACAACTCCTTCATTCAGGATTATGAGTGCCTCTGATAGTTTTCAAGATAAAACCACTTCAGTAAATCAGATGTGGCAAACAGACTTCACCTATTTTAAAATAGTTGGATGGGGATGGTATTACTTATCAACCATATTGGATGATTACAGTCGTTTTATTGTCAACTGGAAGTTATGTGCCACTATGAAGGCAGAGGATGTAAAACAGACCTTGGATGAGGCTTTATTAGTCGCACAAACCCATGCTCCTCTAAAGTTACTATCTGATAATGGATCGTGTTACCTATCTATTGAATTAGCAGAATATTTAAATGATCGAAACATGAAACATGTACGAGGTCGACCGCTTCATCCACAAACTCAGGGTAAAATTGAACGATATCACAGATCAATGAAAAATGTAGTGAAACTGGATAATTATTACAGCCCAGGGCAGCTAGAGTCTAAAATGAAGCAATTTGTTCAGTATTACAACTATGAAAGATACCATGAGTCCATCAATAACCTTACTCCTTCTGAGGTCTATTATGGAACTGGAGAACGAAAACTTAGGCATAGGGAAAAAATCAAACAACAAACTTTAATTGAACGAAAAAAGCAGAATCAAATTAATTATTTAAATTAGTATCAACACTCGCTTAATTTATATCTGAAAAAGTCCACTTTTATTTGACGACATACACCATTAAAAAATTCAAAAGACAATAGAATTCGCTTGTATCATCTAATCGTACCCATCCTTGGGAAAATATGATCTAATAAAAAAATGAAAGTCACAGCTGAAAAAGAAGAAAAAGTCGGTAATATGATATTCGCATCCATTTATCCACTTTACTTAAATAGGTTGGAGAAGAATGGAAGAACCAAAGAAGAACTTAATCAAGTAATAAAATGGTTAACTGGTTTTGATAACGATGAGTTAGAAGCACTCGTTGAAGAAAAAGTACCTTTTAGAACATTTTTTCAAAAAGCTAAAATACATCCTAATGCACACTTAATTAAAGGGGTCGTTTGTGGTTATCGAATTGAAGAAATAGAGGATGAATTTGAACTATATAAACAATGTAGACGTATGGAAAAGATGATTGATGAATTGGCAAGAGGTCGTAAAATGGAAAAGATATTGCGAGTAGGAAAGTAAAAATAGATTGAGAGATATCAAACTTAATTCAGCTCCCACAAGCTTTACAAAAGTAGTCATCAATGGAACAGCCCCTTTTTAAATTCATATCGGCAAACACATGACCAGTTGAATCCACTGATAGGCACCTACAGAGAATTTATACTCTCTTCTCCTTATATGACTTCTTGATTTCATGGTAGCTCAAATCCATTACACAAAATTAAATTGGATTATAACAGTACTTTCGGATGAAAGAAATTCACTTAGGGTAGAGAAGTTTTAGTACTTTTGATAATACAATGAAGCACTTCAAATACCTCCTCTTCTTAAATATTCTTGATTCAATTGTCTTGTTTACCCATTGCAGTGATAGTGATGACCCTGTTTCTGATGACATCACGAATACTACATATGATGAAGATAGTAGAGATATCGACAATAGTAGTGATGGAGCTACGGAGTCAGCTATATTCTTAACAGAAAATGGTGTTACAATTAGAGCTTCTGACGTAGCAGTAATCGGAGAGAAGTATGAATTGGATGGGATTTCCTATCTAGTAGTAGATTCAACTATTCTCATTGAAATGATAACCAATGAGGAAGATATCACTAAAGTAGTTACCACGCATATAACCTCCTTGAACAATTTATTTAATAGTTCTCCAAGTTGGAATCTCTCGTGGAGCTACGGAGTTAATTTCAATCAAGATATTGGCTCTTGGGATGTATTTAATGTGAATTCAATGATTGATGCTTTTATTGATTTACCTTCTTTTAACCAAGATATCAGTCATTGGGAGGTTATCAATGTCACAGATATGAGTGGTACATTTGCAAACTGTCCTTCTTTTAATCAAAATATAAGTGATTGGAATGTCAGTAACGTCATTAAGATGGGAGGAATGTTCGCAGGTACTACTTCGTTTAATCAAGATCTCAGTTCTTGGGGTGTAAGTAATGTGATTGACTGTAATAAATTCAGCATAAATGCTGAAAAATGGATTTTACCCAAACCTAACTTCACTAATTGTACGGAATAAGCCTATTTCTCACCCTTAAAATCGTTCCTTTCAACATAGTCTTTGGCATCAAAGTATAGGTTAGTAAAACATCTTCCTCTTTCTTAATTTTTTACCGCTTGATTCTCCTGTTAAAGCCTTCATTAAGTTTTTATAACTAGGAATGTCTTCTTCGGATGAGAATAATTTACTGAGAGTGGAAAAATTTTATTAGTTTAACTGTGAAATTAAATCAGATAGTATTTTCAAAAATGCCAAGCAAATTACCGAAGCCCCAAAATGGGGTTAAATATGTCTTGTAATTTCGTATTTTAACTTTCGCAATTCATATATCAAAACATGAATAATACTGAGAAAATTTTAAACATATTATCATTTATCATTTATCCTTTTAGGTGTATTGATGTCATTGATTTCATGTAAAAATTACAGCATCACGGATGACTTAATAATTAATGGTGTTAATATATATGCTGCTGGATATTACATTGAGGGATATCCAAATGGTATACAATATGCAACTTATTGGTTAAACGGAGATCGATTTATTCTCGGCGAGGGAGAAATCACCGACATCCATGTTAAAGATGGTACTGTTTACGCTACTGGAACAGATGAGAGCTGGCAAGCGGTTTACTGGGTTGATGGAGTTAAAACTGTTTTACAGGGAAACGAGACATCTGCTCATTCAATATTTGTCCATAACGACGACGTATACGTTGCGGGTAGTTTTGCTAATGGCTCTTGTTATTGGAAAAATGGTTCAAAAATAAACCTTACTACTAATGCTGATTCTGAAGCGTTTGGGATTGTAGTGACTGATGATGGTAAGGTTGTTACAGGAGGCTATTACATGAATAATCATCATTCTTTAATCCCTGCAAGATGGAATGGTACGAGCAGAAAAAATATGAGTAAACCACATGATGGTGATGCAGAAATTTACGATGTTAAATTGAAAAATAATACTGCTGTTTTTTTTGGCATGACAATGCGGTCAAACAATATGGTTGGTCTTTTGCCAAAAGCATCTTATTGGATTAACGGCAAAAGGACTGATTGTAATAATGGAGGTACGTGGCGACAAAATATTTATGGAGGTGAGGGAATCAGTGGCTATGCCGATGGTAATGATATTTATGTAACAGGGAATATTCAACATATTGGAACTGTAGATCCCGATGGGAATCCAAAAGAAGGAGAGCCTGGTATAACGCCTCATTACTGGAAAAATGGGGAAATATTTGATTTGCCAGGGGGTCCTGTATTTGATAATTATTGGGTAGGCGAGGGAAGAGATATCGCTATTCATGAGGAACAAATAATTGTTGGGGGATGGGCAAGCTTTTCACAACATTCACAAGTTGCTGCCCTTTGGGTTGATGGCCAACTGACCTATTTAGAGAACAAAGAAAAATATCCCTCAGTTATTCACTCTGTCTTTATCAAATAAGCACATTTATTAAATTAGATAGCTGGAGATAAAATTAACTATGATAATGATATCGCTAATGATATTGGACTAAAGCATAGATCTGGTCTTAATCCCTACGGTAGTATGGTCATTCTCGCTATGGAAGAACTGGAAAATTCAAGCTTTATCATTCAGGGAGATCATGACTTTATCCTAGTCAAAGGGACACACAAGAGGCGAGCGCATGGTAAGCTAAAAGTAAGTGATAAGGCTAAGGATTATTACAGAGTTGGAATACTCAAATCTGGGATGCATACGGCCGTTTTAAAGGAGATAAATAGTACTTGTGAGTTCCTCTAGGGAGGTGATATTGAAGGAATTTGAAGCTTATTTTGAGGTGTTAGAAAGGGAGGTATTTCATAGGGTGTTGAGGTGAGAGTGATACTGTTTGATTTATAGGATAACTCTTTTAGTACGGTTTATTAGATGCTTTTTTTAACATTGTTTAAGAAGCTATTTTAACATTATTTATGAGGATTTTAGGTGGAAAATGATACTTCCTTATCAATTTCAACCTTTCATATAAGGTTTGTTTTTAAATTGATTTTTAAGGGCATGATAAGTAGGCTTCTCTCTTTCTGTTTTGACTGCCCTTTTTTATGACCCACAGGCTTCACAATCAGTATCATCAATGGAGCTAATTCCTTCTGGGGTATAATGTCCCAGGAGTTTTTTTTATAACCCATAGATATTACAAGTTAAATTTACTTTTTACTGTAAAAAAAGAATAAAATGCCTAATAAAGCAGTTAGACCTATATTAACATATGCGGTCGGTCCACCAGTGGCACCGATTGCTATATGGTAGCCAATGATAGCAGTCCACATTCCTTGTGTTATTGCATACAATTGACCAAAAGCTGGTAGAGCATCTTTTGCTAAGTCAGCAGTTCTCCATCCAATTAATGCCAAAATCAAGAAAGTAACTCCCATAAATTGACCTATGGTGAATAAAGCTGGAGACATAGTAAAATTTCCAGCCTCCATAAACATATTAGTGGCAAATAAGGCTCCAAGACCATTTATTAACAAGATTATTGCACCAATTCGAAAAACAGTTTTTAAATTCATGGTTGTATATTAAAGTTCTTAACTAATTACTAAGTTAATAAAAAAAGTTTAACATTTTAAATAGGGATAACTTTGACCCAGATAGAAATACTTATTAAACGAAATCTGATTTACAAATATGGGTGGACTCCGACATCGATGAATGCTATTGAGATTAAACTATGAAAATCTTCAAACACCTCCTCCTCCGCTTATGCATCCTTTGTTCACTCGTGTTATTCACCAATTGTGGTGAAGACAGTGATGATGCGATTACTTCAAAACCAACATTAATCATCACAATCTTCCCAAGTAGTGGTGGTTCAGTTTCTCCACAAGGGGGTACATATGATGCAGGTACAACTGTTGAGCTTACAGCCACAGCTAATGTTGATTATACCTTCACAGGTTGGACAGGTGATTTTACAGGGAGTTCTAATTCTGTGACATTAACCATGCTAACCAATCAAACGGTAATAGCAAACTTTGAGATTCAAGATGCTGATGGAGATGGAGTTGGAGATAGTGTAGATAATTGTGCGGAAACAGTAAGTGATGCCATGGTAGATGAGAATGGGTGTTCTGATTCTTATGAAATTTACCTAGACGAAAATGGGGTTACTATTAAAGCAAGTGAAAATGCCGTGATTGGTGAACGTTATGTATTAGATGGAGTTAGTTATTTAATTGTGGATAGTACCATGCTGTATCAAATGATCAATGATAGTTTAGATGTTACCAAAATCATTACCTCTTTTATTACAGATATGAGTTATATGTTTCCAAGTTCTAATTTTAACCAAGACATCTCCCATTGGGATATTAGTAATGTGAAAAACATGAGAGTTATGTTTTATTATAATTCCTCTTTCAACCAAGACATCAGTCATTGGGATGTGAGCGAGGTAACGGATATGGGTGATATGTTGGCTAGTGCTTCCTCTTTCAATCAAGATCTCAGCGCTTGGGACGTAGATAAGGTTACTTTTTGTAATGATTTCAGTGCAAATTCAGCTGCTTGGACAGAACCCAAACCTAATTTCACTAACTGTACAGAATAAGCCTATTTCTCACCCTTAAAATCGTTCCTTCCAACATAGTCTTTGGCATCTTGGTAATAGGTTAGTAAAACACCTTCCTCTTTCTTGATTTTCTACCACTAGATTCTCCTGTCAAAGCCTTTGGAGCAATCCCTTCGGATGAAAATAATTCACGAAGGGTTGCAAAATTTTATTAGTTTTAAGGTTTAATACGAACTAATTAAAACTATGATCTTCAAAAAACATCAAAACAACGGAATTTTACTCTTGCTGAAGCTGTTTCATGTATTGCTTGGTATACATGGTCAAATCAGATCGAAAACTTGAGACAAGCATGTTTTATCGAGCTGAAGATGCTGAAATTAAAGTCATTTCTGAAGACCCATTCTTCGCACAGTTTAATGTTATGTCCAATCAACAGATATTCTCGGATTTACTCGCTTCTGAAAAATTGACTGAGATTATGTCAAAGGAAATGCCAAAATCTTTTGCTGGTTGTGATGTGCAATTCAAAGAAGATTTAATTAATGCAATGGTTAAGATTATTCTTGCCGATGGTATAATCGAAGAAGCAGAGGAGACCACATTAAATTTTGCTGCTAAGATAGTAGGACTCACAGGGGCTGATCTTCTACGTATAACGAGAAAAGAAAACGAAAGAATGCAAGCTGGGCTTAAAAAAAAGATAAAATATTAGAAGTAATTTCAAGTTTTAAAAATTCCTTTTTGTAGCCTTCTTCTTTTCCTTTTTCTTTTCCTTTTTCTTTTCCTTTTTCTCTTCAGGAGCTAATCTTTTTATAACATTAATCTTATTGATTCTATTAATGGAGAAGACAATTAAATATTAGAAATGAAGAAAAATATTAACGAATTTAAAAAAAGCAAGGAGTGGTGGTGGCGATTAGCTATTTGATGGAATTACCTAGTTAGTACCTTTGTTCTGGAGCGAGAACTTAGAATGGCTAAATACAGCACGCCAAGGATTAGTATAGAGTTGGAGTATTCAAATCTGGCATGCATACAGCCGTTTTAAAGGAGATTGATAGCACTTGTGAGTGTTTCTCTAAAGAGATGATATTGGAGGAGTTTTTTAACTAGCTGTAAAATATTTTTCAAGTTCAATTGGTATGAAGGGTAGCTATGATTTTTTAGCCATTGTTAGGCACTTTTTTATTCACTGCTTAAAATTTCTCTCAAAGCATTATCAACCTCCAATTCATTTAGACCAACACTCATTTCAGGATGATATAATAATCTAATTAAATCTTGATCGATAGAAGCATATTCTATTGTAGTTGTCCAATCTGATTGAAAAATACTTTCTATATATAATTGTGAATCCCGTGCAAGTCCCAATGATTGTGTAAATTCCTCACGCAAGAGATGTTTTTGTTCCATTGAATTAGCTCTTGTAATATCAACATACATATGGCCTGAATAAAATTGATTTTGACCGTTCCACCACAAATTAAATAGTCCCCAATTGGAATTGACTAAATTTGATACATCTGGAAACATTTCCGCATATTTAGTACCTGAGCCAAAAAAGATATAATAATTAGATTGTAATGAATCATTCACAACTGTCACATTAAAACCATCGGTTACTAATTCATTAATTTCAGTTCTAATTTTTTCGAATTCAGCCAACAATTCAAAACTTGGTTCCCCACCAATAAATACTTTCATTTCTGAATTCCATTTTCGAGTAATATTACTTCCATTTCCAAACTCAAAACCTAATGCGATATCTTTAAAATAATCTATAACATCAATTTCATATTCACTTAATATGAATTCTGGCAATATATCATCATTATCTTTTGAACAAGAGGATATCAGAATGACAATACACAAAGAAGAAAGTAGTAAAAATTTATTATTCATATTTCCTGAATTTAATTGTACTTCACTTAATAAGTGCAGATGTTTGGATTGATCTGCGTATGATTAATGTTTTACTCCAATCAAATATAAAATAACATTGCTAACTCCCACAAGCTTCACACTTCGAATCATTAATGGAGCAACTTCCCCTTTCAAATTCATATCAGCAAATACATCCCCAGTTGAATACACTGATACTCACCTGTACAGAATTTGTACATTTTCTTCTTGTACAGCTGCTTGATTTTGTCATAGCTCAAATCCATGACACAAAATTAAATTGGACTAAAGCAATACCTTCTGGTGAAAAGTATTCACTAAGGTTAGTTTCCGCTAGTTTTGAATAACGAAATAAATAAACTAGTCTTTGGAATTGATTAAGACAACTTTTTTATTAGAATTGATGTTTAGACTTAATCATGACAAACAAAAAATTAATGATGAATAAAATTAAATGAAAATTATACTGATCACTCTAACAATCATGCTAACCTCAACCATTTGTTATGGGCAAGACTCCTCTGATGTGTTTAGAGCTCAGCGTTTCAAAAATGATTTAAATTTTCAGAAACCATATCGAATTTTAAAGACGACATTCAAAAATTTAGATGAATTTCAAAACTATTATCCTGGAACTGAGATTACCCTAGAAAAGCTATTAAGATTTCATTTGTATACAGAAATTCACATTAATCAAGAGGAAAATAAATTGATCTCAATGGATCAAACTGAATTTCAGCTAAAAAAGATGAATTCGGCAGAAGCGATAACGAAAGAAACTGTAGAGCTCATTAGCAATATGTACTTTGGTTCAAATGAGATGAAAGAATTCTCAAAAAAGTAAATACTAATTCCAACAATTTTTTTTCTTAAAATCGTTCTTCCTAACATAGTCTTTGGCATCCTTGTAGAAGGGGTTAAATCATTATCTATAGAGCTCATATAAGCCTCTATAAAGCATTCTCTTTCCCGCTAAATAAGAATTATAATTCTATCCTGATACGTCTTCACAATAGCTTTAAAGCTTGTCTATGGAGAGGTTGTATTAGCTCTTCTAAGCTACTCAATTAAGGATAAAGAAGAACTACTACCTAGTTTAAAAAGGAGGATTAAACTCTCTCTGATATACCTCCTCTCCCTTCTCACTGATCTCTGATATGATGTCTTCTGAATCAATCTCTACCTTTGCATAATCTCTGTATTTAGCCTTTAACCTTGAATAGTATTCATCACTAGTAAAAGCATTTCTCGCTTTGAGATCTTTAATCATGTTATCTATGTAATCAAAGCCTTTTGTTCTCGCTAAATAAACTAAGAGTTCCTTATCAAAGTCTTTAGGAGATTTGATGTTATGAGTATTGAGCACTATTTCTTTACTTGATTTCTTCTCGATTCTGTTGTAGAAGTTATACCACTCCTCAACTAGCCTACTGTACATAGAATCTCCATGTAAATCTTGCATAGTTATCTTATCCAGTTTAAGATATTTAGTGATTCCTTTGTTTAAGACCATCTCATACCTGAGTATATTCTGATCTTCAAATTGTTTAGGGATCTCTATTCGCATTTGCTTTGCCCATTTAGTTTTATCATAGAACAATAATCTCTTTGATCCTTGTTGATAATAAAGACTATCAGGTTGTACCAATCTTTGAAATCTCATTAAACTATCTAGATAATCATAATAAAGAGTAGGTTTAAAATCAGTAATGAAATTGGTTGATAAATCTATCCTTGAAACTTTACAGAGATTAATATCTAGATTTAAATCATCAGATAACTTTTCAATGGCTTCTGAGGTTGTCTTTTGTGAAAGAGTTTGAAAGTTATTTCCTAAATAGTATTTAGCGAGACTTCCTTTTATCGTTACAGACATCTCATTAATATTAACTCTTAAATTATCAAGAGATCCAGAAGTACATGTAGATCCGTTAGCATATTCAGAGTGGTTAACATCACTGATCTTATAGATAATTTTATCAGTATCAGGATAACCGTTATCATCATAATTATAGTGTAGGTGTAATTTATCGTACATCTATAATTTGATATAAATTGTCAAGTAGTATTGATTACTATAAGGCATCCGATCTGCCTATGTTTAAAACATCTGATTTTATAACCCTTTTTTGATCTCCTAACATCATAAATGGGACTTCTTTCTTGGCAACTAATTTATCAAGTGTTGGTTTTGATATTTTCAAAAATTGAGCTGCTTCACCTCTTGTTAAAACTTCCTCTTGAGAGGATAATATATCTTTTAATTCTGAGGCTAATTCTTTCTTGATCTCATATTTGAGAGTTTCGAATCCTTCGGTAGTTAAAGTTGTTGTAAACATATTATTTATTAAACATTTAATTAAAAAATTTACTTTTATCCAAAATAAATGACCTCAAAAAAGATCTGTTTAGACTGGATGTAGCAAAATTTGTTAATACACAATGAAATGTCTCTCCTGAGAAAAAATCACTTCGAATAGGTATAAAAATGGTAAAAATTGATAGTTTTATTCTACTGGGAGTTCTAAAATATGGATTTGAAACAATTTACGACAGCTATAACGACAGTATAAATTAAAAAATTTATATAAAATACTGATAACTAGTAATTTAATTTAATATATTGTAGTCCTTTTAGGACTCTATTTTAAAGTGATCTGCTGATGGGAAGGGCCTCATCAAGCATACTCAGGCTTCCGTTTTAGGATTAAATGGCGTCACAAAATTTTTGGTCACAATAAAAGATTGATGAAACCTAATGAAATAAGCGGGCAAGAAGTCCATTAATCTAGAGATTTATTCTTTGTTTATCGCCTTACGCCAAATCCAATCAATTTTAATGAAGTTAGCCAGGCACTCGATATTGACGGTTTAATCTATGTATAGAATGTATTTCTTTCAATTAGAAAGTTTCGAATAGCTCTCCTTTGGGCATTGATATATAAATTATTTTACAAAAAAGTAGCTGCTATTATGTGGAAGAAATTGAAATCTAATGGGCTCATATTTTATCCTCTCCCATATTTTATATAAATTGATAAAGGAGATTTTAGATAATTAATTTTTTAATTGGTCTTAATTAATAAAATAAAATGGCCCAGAAAACACCTTATTATGTGACAATTGCTTGTTTAATTCTACTGACTAAATTAACGAGTTGTCATTGGGAGTCACCCAAGACTCCCGTTAATTTAGTCATCATATATCCGGATCAAATGCGTGGTCAAGCCATGGGTTTTTTAGGAATCGAATATGTAAAAACCCCTCATTTAGATCAATTTGCTAGCCAAAGTTTGGTGCTCAATCAAGCCGTTAGCAATTATCCCATTTGTAGCCCAACTCGCGCTAGTTTCATGACTGGCCAATATCCGCAGAGCCATGGTGTTTGGTCTAACTGCAATTCATTGTCAAAGGCATTTAATTATGAGCTGCCAACCGATACACAATGTTGGTCAGATGTATTAAAGGAAAAGGGATACGATACCGGATATATTGGGAAATGGCACCTCGACAACCCACGAATTCCTTACATTGATGTTAAAAACAATCAAGGACAGGTTAAATGGAACGAATGGACTCCCCCAGATCGAAGACATGGATTTGATTTTTGGTATGCTTATGGCACTTATGATTACCATGATCGACCTATGTATTGGTCAAACGAAGCTTCCAGGGATTCCTTTCATTTCGTTGATCAATGGGGTCCAGAACATGAAACAGATTTAGCTATCGCCTATTTGAAAAATAAGGAAAATAAATTCAGAGACGCCAACAAGCCCTTTGCCCTTATGGTCTCTATGAATCCCCCACACATGCCTTACGATTTAGTGCCTAAAAAATACAAATTGTTGTATGATCAAGTACCTCTTGATTCGTTGGTGCAATTCCCAAATATTCCAGACGAAGGAACGAAATGGGGGGATTATTATCGCAGAAATATCAAAAATTATTACGCCATGATTTCAGGTGTAGATGACCAAATTGGAAGAATTATGGCTACTTTGAAATCGCAAGGATTGGGAAAAAATACGCTTGTGTTATTCGCCTCTGACCATGGGAACTGTTTGGGGATTCATGATGAGATCTCAAAAAACAACCATTATGAAGAATCTATGAGGATTCCATTTTTGATTCGCTGGCCGGAGCATATCAAACCGAGATTTGATGATCTCTTAATTTCTACTCCCGATTTTGCTCCAACCTTACTTGGATTGATGGGATTTCATGAAGATATTCCTCCAGGAACTGATGGAACAGATTACTCAAACTTGTTTTTAACAGGAGATGGAGAAAGGCCTAATTCTCAACTCTTCATGTCCGTCAATGTGGGCAAAGAAGCGCTGGGTGCACGTGGCGTCCGGACTCATCGATATACTTTAATGATCCAAAAAGATCTTGATAAACAAGATCACGTCGAACTCTTCGATAACCAAAAAGACCCCTTTCAATTAAATAATCTTAGTGAAAAACAAACAGAGGTAAGGAAGACGCTAACCAAAGAATTAGAAGGGTGGTTGGTAAAAACTAAGGATCCCTGGTTATAGCATTCTTGAAATCAATTTAGTGGTTGATTTTTTCGGTTTAAATATTTTCCAAATTCAAATCCCAAGATGTTGAAAGTGATTATTCATTCTTTTTTAGAGGGAGTAGATTAGATAGGTCGATTATCTTCAAACCTACTCTATGAATTGAAGTACTGGGTTCTTTATAGGTGAGGGTTAAAGATAAAGGCGAATTCCACTAATCATATACACTTTTGATCTAAACGCGGAATAGATTAGCTTACCCTAATGATAAATGAATTAAATAAGCATATATCTTATTCAGTACGAACAGCTGCATGCCAGTCATTCAAAATATTCAGGTTTTTAGTATTGATTGACGGTTTAAGTCAGGCTAAGAACTTATTAAAATCACTGCCCTTGATAGAAGAAGAATCCGTAATATAATGTACTATTATAAATCCTTTTTTATTGTTTTTGTTGTAGGATGTTTTAGTTGTGAAAAAAGTGGCCAATTCAGCTATTTAAATCCATCGAAAGCAGTCATTTATGAGGAAACTCAAATTTTAAAAACATATCCTTTTTCAGATCCAAATCCAATTCCCAATATAGGTAGAATTTATCCTTATTTTAAGTTTGATGGATATACTAACCATGCGATTGACCAATCATGGAAAATGGTGGTTATGGAAAATGAATACTTAAAAGTGTTCATCTCTCCCGAAATTGGTGGAAAAATTTGGGGAGCCATCGAAAAATCTACAGGTAAAGAATTTTTATATAAAAATGAAGTTGTAAAATTTCGAAACATTGCCATGAGAGGCCCATGGACATCGGGCGGCTTAGAATTTAATTTTGGAGATCTCGGACATGCGCCGTCATGCTCCACACCGGTAGATTATAGTTTGAAAAAAAATGATGATGGCAGTGTGTCCTGCATCGTTGGCGCTTATGATTTGCCTTCTAGAACGCGTTGGAATGTTAAAATCACACTTCCCAAAGACAAAGCTTTTCTTGAAACTACGGTTTCTTGGTTCAACCTTACAGATGAGTATACTTCATACTACCATTGGATGAATGCGGCAGCAAAAGCATCCGGAAATCTAGAGTTTTTTTATCCTGGAAAAGACTTTATCGGCCACGGAGGGGAACCGAGTAGTTGGCCAATATCTAGTGGACGTGACCTGTCAAAATATGAAAATAATGATTTTGGAGGTTATAAATCGTATCACGTGGTCAATGCCTATGCTGACTTTTTTGGAGGCTACTGGAAAGAAGATGATTTTGGATTTGGGCACCATACAGATTATGATGTCAAGCCGGGGAAAAAACTTTGGATTTGGGGCTTATCACAACAAGGGATGATATGGGAAGACTTACTTACCGATAACGATGGCCAATACATAGAGTACCAATCAGGGAAGTTATTTAATCAAGCCGCTGAACAAAGCACCTACTCACCTTTTAAGCACCGCTCCTTTGGGCCTCATGTTGCGGACCTCATGAAGGAGATTTGGTTTCCACTAAAATCAACCAAAGGAATGGTAGCAGCGTCCAAATATGCCGTCTTAAATGTTGAAGAAGAAAGGGATTCTGTAGATATTTATCTGAGTGCTTTACAGCATCTCAAGGATACCACATATATACAAATAGGGAATAAAAAAATTAATTATTCAGTAGACCTATCCCCCCTAGAAATTACTAAATGGACTTTGGCCAAACCTAAAGATGCTTTTTTTAAAATTAAACTAGGCCCTGATCTGTTAAATTATGGAGCCCCCTTAAACGATCTTTCAGTTGACCGACCATTGACTACACCATCGGATTTTAATTGGGAATCTGCGTATGGTCTATATATCAAGGGTCTGGAACTTGAAAGACAGCGTCAATATTCATTAGCTATGAAATCGTATCATCAGTCGGTACTAAAGAACGCAACTTTCATGCCTGCATTAAGTAGGCTTTCATTGGGCTATTTTAGACAAATGGATTTCAAAAATGCCTTAAAATACAGTCAAATCGGACTATCCATAGATACATATGATCCAGAATGTAATTATGCTTTTGGATTAGCTAATAGAGCTTTGGAAAATTATAATGAAGCCAAATCAGGATTTTCCATTGCCGCACAATCTTCCCAACTGGCGTCTGCAGCTTATGTCGCCTTGGCAAAATTATTTCTTAATGAAGACAATATGACCAAAGCATTACACTTTTCCTCAAAAGCCCTCATTTATAATCGTCAGAATATCATGGCCCTTATGATTATCAGCTATTCCAACAGAAAACTAAAAGATAAGCCTGCCGCAATGGCTGCATTAGCAGAGATTTATGTTTTAGATCCATTATCTGATTTCGCGAGATATGAAGAATATCTGTGGAACGATAAACCCTTGTCGTACTTCAATAAGGCCATCACCAATGAATTGCCTCACGAATCATATTTAGAGCTTGCTTCTGTTTATTATCATTTTAATAATCCTACGACTGCCATCACGGTTCTAAAAGAAAGTCATGAAAATCCCATAATTAATGTTTGGCTGGCCTATTTGGAGGTCAATCATCGCCAATTATACATAAATAAGATCAGAGAATCATCGGTAGAAATGACCTTTCCCTATCGAGTCGAAACTGCCCAGTTTCTAGAAACGCTTATCAAAGAAGATAAAAGTTGGGAACTTAAATATTATTTAGGCCTCATTTACTGGCATAAAGGGGAAATAGATCAGGCAAAAAATCTTTTTGATCAATGTCAAAACGAACCAGACCTAGCTACATTCTATCTCACTAAACATGCCCTTCTACAAGACGCAGGAATAATAGAAAAGAAAAATCTTCAAATTGCGCAATCTATGAATCCAGAAGATTGGCGCTCGGGTATTGCCTTGATCGATCACCATTTACTCAATAATGAGAGCTCCAAAGCGTTGGCTTTAAGTGAAAAACTCAAAGATTTTTATCCCGAAAATGCACAAATCGGTCTTCGACATGCGGAGGTATTACTAACCGCTGATAAGCATCATGAGGCTTTAATATTTTTAGAACAATTTAACCTTTTACCTTTTGAAGGCTCAACAGAAGGAAAAAAAATATATAGTACTATTTGCATACAGCTGGCGCTAAAATCCTTTAAAAAGAAGGATTATCAAGAGGCTACTACTTATGCAAGAAAGGCAAAACTTTGGCCACAAAATCTCGGCGTTGGCAAACCCTATCGTACCGATGATCGACTCGCGGATCTAATCATTGCGCGAGCTTATGAAATTCAAGGAGATCTCTCTTATTATACTTTTATAACTAACTATAAATCTTATAAGGATTCAGAAAACGAAAATTTTTACGCCCAATTGGTAGCTCTGAAACATTTGGGAAAACATCAACGTATCTTAAGTCTCATTGACCAAAAGACCAAGTTAGATCCTAACAATGAGTATTTAAATTGGGCGATTGCTAAATACAAAGACGATCCTCGCCATTTTTCATGGGAGAAGAGATTAATCCAAAAAGAATCTAAAGAAAGAAACAGCAGTTTGAATCAACTGTTAAATACGGTTAATACATTATTTAAAATGTAAATTTTCCTTCATCAGCTCTATCTAACCAACTCTCACATTCATGAACACTTGGATCAAAACTATTTCGATATTATTAATTTTTATGTCTCATTCATGCTTTTATGAGTCGAATGATAGAGTTAACTACAGAATAAAACCCTCATCAATTTTTGTGGATTCAATACGCTATGAAAATGGAAATTGGGAACACCCAAAATATGATAAGCCATTTCAGTCATTAGGGAATCATCGTTTTGTGATTGAAACACCAAAAGGCATTTCTGGTAATGTACAAGTAATCATACCCTGGCGAAGAAGAGATAATAACCCATCAGAAAAAGCCCTTGTCATCGTGGACGCCAAAACCCAGGAAAAAATAGCCAACGTACTTTTATTGGACATCAACAACGAGTTTGGCCACTTTATTTTTGAGGCCAATGACCGGACGAAAAAGTACTACGTTTATTATCTATCACACGTCTCAACTGGAGGCTATTATCCCAAGGTAGAATATATCAAACCAATGGCAGAACAGGATTCTAGTTGGTTATCAATGGTTGAAAAGGAGACTCAAAATGCCATTATATTTCCTAAAGCTAAAGTGATAAGCAGTCAATCCATTGATCAATTCAATAGTTTTTTCCCAATGGAAATTATAGCGACGGAGACCGAAACAAAAAATTATTTTGAACATCATGATCAGCCTTATTACTTGTTTCCTGAGTATAGGGAACATTCTATTAAACTTAAAGATTACCTGCCTAAAAGATGGATGCAAACAAGTAACATCAACGGCCTGACAGATACGATTCCAAAAGGAAGCTTTTATACTTTTCAAATAGGAGTATATGCTCCTAGTATGACGCTAAACGATCTTCAAATAAATTATTCAGATTTAAAAAGTAATTCAGGAAACCATTTGTCAAAATCATTGATAACTAATTATAATAGTGAAGGAGTTGATCTTAATGGGAATTCATTTTCCAAAAAAGTTAACGTGCCCAAAAGTAAATTGATTCCTCTCTGGTTTGGCATTGAAATTCCCAAAACTGCGACGGCAGACACCTACTTGACGCAAATTATTATTGCACCTAAAGGGCTTTCGGCGGATACCACATTCGTAAAAATTCATGTAAAAGACGAAATCATTGAAAATTATGGTGATGACAATCCCCAAAATATGTCGCGGCTGCACTGGCTTAATTCTACCATTGGGCGTGATGATGATATCATCGTCAGGCCTTTTACTGCTGTCAAAGCGAATAAAGCCCTTTTGCACATTTTAGGGCGAGACATCTTGGTAAATAAATTTGGTTTACCTCATAAAATCAGTAGCTACTTTTCTCAAGAGCTCACCCATTTAAATGAAAATCCTGAGGATTTATTGACTGAACCGATCACTTTTGAAATTATTGAGAGCGATAAACGTATCGTTAATTGGCAACAGGACCCCCTTACTTTAAACCAGTCCCATCCTAGTAGTATGCACTGGAATGTCAAAAATAATTCCGAAAAATATATTCTTGATGTCTTTGGCAAAATAGAATATGATGGTATGTTGGCCTATCAAATTGATGTTATTGCGAAAGAAGATGTGACGGTTGAAGATATCCGGATGCGCATACCCTTTCAAAAAAAGGCGGCCAAATACTTGATTGGACTAGGTATGAAGGGAGGAGGATTAACCCATGACCTGAATTGGAAATGGGATATATCTAAACATCAAGAGGGACTTTGGTTGGGAAATGTAAATAAAGGTTTGCAATATGTTTTAAGAGATGAAAATTACGAGCGTCCTTTGAACACAAATTTTTATCAAACCAAACCCTTGAATCTGCCGACCTCATGGTATAACGAAGGCAAAGGAGGCATTAATGTAACGATTAAATCAAATAAAGTAGAAGTTGTAAATTATAGTGGCTCCAGAAATTTAAAACAAGGAGACACCTTACATTTTATTTGTAAATTTTTAATTACACCCTTCAAAACTATTGATACGCAAACTCATTTTAATACAAGATTTGTACATAAATATGTTCCCATTGACTCCGTTATTAACCTTAAAGGGACCGTAGTCAATGTTCACCACGCCAATGCAATTAATCCTTACATCAATTATCCGTTTTACAACTTAGATAAGCAAAAGGCGTATATAGATGAAGCACATGCCAAAGGGATAAAAGTCAAACTATACAATACCATCAGAGAACTCACCTATAAAGCACCTGAACTTTTTGCTTTAAAGAGTTTAGGCGATGAAGTATTAAATGATGGAGATGGTGGCGGTCACAGTTGGTTTCAAGAACATCTCAAAGACCATTATCATTCTGCGTGGCATGCTACCCGTGTCAATGACGCTGCCATTCTCAATAAAGGAAATTCAAGATGGACCAATTACTATATTGAGGGGATTAATTGGCTGGCTAAAAATCAGGAGATTGATGGCCTTTATTTAGATGATATTGCCTTTAGTCGAGAGACCGTAAAGCGCATTGTAAATGTGCTCAACACCCATCGAAAGGATTACGTGATAGACCTCCATTCGGCCAATCAATATAATATTAGAGATGGATTTACTAATAGCGCTTTGCTATATATGGAACATTTCCCCTTTATCTCAAGGTTATGGTTCGGTGAATATTTTGAATATGATTTGGGACCTGATTATTGGCTTACGGAGGTTTCTGGTTTACCTTTTGGGTTGACAGGAGAAATGTTGGAAAAAGGAGGACATCCTTTCCGAGGGTTGGTCTACGGCATGACGACCCGTGTTTATGGGAACTTTGATCCGGGGGCGTTGTGGGGCTTATTTGATGAATATCAGATTGCAGACAGTGAAATGTTGGGTTATTGGGTAGATCGATCTCCTATTAAAACTGATCATCCCAACATTAAAAGTACCATCTACCTAAATGAGAAGAGCGTACTTATTGCCATAGGGTCTTGGTCCAACAATCTTGAAAGGGTGCCCTTGATTATTGACTGGGAAAAATTAGGCTTTGATCCTAATGAGGTACGTTTGATTAGTCCGGAGATTAAGGGACTCCAAGACTTTCAAACATTCAGTATTGGAGATTTGATTCCTGTTAAAAAAAATGAAGGAATCATCCTTGTTTTATCGCATAATTAGCGATCCAAGCTGACCCAATGCAGCCCAGTTCCCTTATTTAATAGAGGTAATGAAATCATCTTCGTCATCACCTAAAGCACGAATGGTATTTTGTAAGGTTCCTTGGAGAGAAACACCTTCTTTATCTAAAACATTATATTTGATGGTTATCACATCGACAGGTACAATATCTTCTAAAATTAATTTTACCGTTTTCCCATCAGCACTTATCTTAATATCAGAAATATCTAAGGTTTCAATGTTGTATCGTTCTGAGCCATATTTTCTGCTTCTAATCAAATCCCACTTTTTTACCTCATAATTTGAAATCTGCGTTGCACTTTCTGAATTCAAATCACTGGCAAAGGTAAGTGTCATACCCGTTTTTTTAATTCTTGAGGTCCTAGAGAGGGAAAGTATTGAATTTCCTCATCGAGGCATTCAGTTCGAGTGTTTGAGAACAGGTAAGGGCAGGTAGTAGGTATGGCGTAATATTAAGGGCTATGTAAAAACATTTTTAAAAAAGACCTTCTTACATTCAGCAGGAGTATTTGAAAACAAATTCTTATATTACGATTATATGAAAAAGTTTTTGGCGAGAGAAATTCTTATAGGGACAGGAATTCTGGGAGCTTTAATTTTAGAGTATCTGGTCCTATCAGCGCTTTTTGGCTATGAAGTGAGTGATCGGTACTTGGGCCTCTCTCTGCGGATTATTATGATGTTGGTGTACGGGATCAGGCCACTATTTATGGCGATTAAATGGAGCATAAGCGTATTGAAATCCAATGATACTTAGCTAATTTTTTAAAGTTATAACCTATCATATTTGATCAGAGCGACCGATCGATCAAATGTAAGTAGACTTAAAATGGAGTAACCCAGATAAAAATAAAACTGATTTAACCCTTTATAATGACTCTTTTTGGCTGATCCAGTATATTTAAGTATGGAATATTTACCGAGGAGGGATCCATGATATTAAGGAATTTCAGGAATATTAAAAAATGATCCAATAAGTCCCTACATGCTTTAGGCAACAAAAACGGCCAAGGCAATAATGAAAAGATTAGTTGCGATCACTTCGGCACCATCTTTTCTTCGAATGTGCAACACGATGGCACCGATCATGGTACACACCGCAGCCAATGGAGTTAACCAAACCGCTATGTTTAATAATTGAGGGAGCATTAAACCAAAACCAATCTAGGCTTCAATAACCTCAATGATTTTCATCTGGGTACTGGACAACGAATCGAACCAATCTAGACGACCTCTTCCGAGGGTCTTAAATTGTTCTTTTGTAGTGGCTAATTTTAAAACCCCGGTAAAGAGCATGAGTGCTACTAATATTCCTTGGAAAACCCAAATGGTAGTATTCATAACTTTTTTTAAAAGTCAAAGATGATAGACTTAATCTATAAAAGCATTGATGCTGACCAAGAAAGGGAAAGCCCTTAAAATGGATTGATAATTCTTTTCTTATTCTGCTCAAGGCTTCAGGACTTATGCCCAAATAAGAGGCAATCATTTTTTGTGGTCCCTTTTGCGTGATGTCAGGATAGGTTTCCATAAAATGGGCATCGCGTTCCATTACCGTGGCACTCATCAGCATTATGACTCTTTTCTGAGTAGTAGTATTGCATTTTTCTAATTTTGAAGGGCAGATATTATCGCACTTAGTGTTCTTGCATTCTATACGAAACTAAGGAAGTTTCAAGGGCTTCAATGTAAAGATCTGCTGCATCAGTTGCTTCACAAGCATCTACCCATTAACCATCCTTCTGGAGCGAACATAAAGACATGTTTTTCCCCTTTTTTATCAATAGAATAGTTACAGAGTAAACCTTTTTCAACGATGTATATTTTGGTTTTTAAGTCACCTTTATTTTGCCAGAGACTTCCTTTTATTGTTTCTCTGCTCATAGGAGTAGCTTGCGACGAGATGGATGTCAATCTTTTTTAAACCCGTGGAGCTGTTGCTCTACAAAACTTTTTGGAAAGTTCTCGTCTTCGGGAAATCCCAAAACGACTTTACCACTGTCCTCAGGAATGTAGCTGGTCCTGAAAAGATAATCCCAGAGGCTGAGGCTGATGGCAAAATTGACCCCCACTTTTCCGGTAGGAATGGTTTTTGCGTGATGATACAAATGCATTACTGGATTGTTAAAGAAGTATTTGAAGATGCCCCAAGTCAATTTGATATTGGCATGATTGAGGTGGCCTATGGTGATGGCCATAAAATGTACGACGAAGGCTTGCTGAGGCTCAAAACCACCTAGAATCATTACGGCAAAAGTTTTGAGGGGTTTGTATAGGATGTTTTCCATCCAATGGTAACGCATGTGTGCGGCAAATCCCATTTCTTTGACGCTGTGATGGACTTTGTGAAACTGCCATAAAAAAGAATATTTATGTAATAATATGTGTGTGAACCACTGCACAAAATCTAAAACCACGAAAAACAAGAGCAATTGAGCCCATTGAGGAAGGGAGGCCAAATCGATCAAGGCTAGCTGGGTGAGCGGGATATTTAAGTCATTAAAAAAAACGGTGAGCAGCGCATAAAAACCACTGATCGCGATCGAAAAAGCAAAAAAGTTGAAAAACATATAAAATAAATCCAACCAAAAATCTTTTCGAATAATTGCTTGATATTTGCGCCATGGAAAGGCTATTTCTAAACCCCAAACTAATAAAGATATGATGATCACCCCCCAGAAATAATTTTGGAACCAACGTACCTCACCAATTATCGATTTCCAAGTCCAATCCAAACTTCCAGTGAGAGCATTTAAAAAAGCTTCGAGATAGAGCATTATTTTATTTTACCGTTTATAACAAGTAGTAGCTTGACAGCAGTTATCATTTGGATAACTAGATTATTTTGAAATTAGTTCAAATATAGTGACTGTGGCTTAAAAGCGAATGATTTTTTGAAAACAGGGCTCAGTCGATTCAAAGCCAATAGATGTTTTTCAAACACGAGTTAATCCGTGTTTTTTTATATAAAATAAAAGGAATCATTGTGATTTTGGACTTATTGTGGAGATAGAGTGGTCACTTTATTTCAATTTTACCATCTTTGCAGTGCGATGCAAAAAGAAATTTCGGATTACAAAATAGGTTTATTGGGAGGAGGTCAACTGGGCCGTATGTTGCTACAGTCTGCCATGGATCTCAATCTTGAGGTTGCGATTATGGACGCAGATCCCAACGCGCCTTGTGCCCATTTGGTGCAACATTTCACAGTGGGGAAGTTGACGGATTACGAGGATGTCATACATTTTGGTCAGGATAAGGATTTGATTACGATCGAGATTGAAAATGTAAATATTGAAGCTCTAAAGGAATTAGAGGCGACCGGCGTCAAGATTTTTCCACAACCCCACATCATTGAGCTCATTCAAGACAAACGTAAGCAAAAAAATTTTTACCGGTCTACGGGGATACCGACAGCTGATTTTGTATTGACAGAATCTAAGGCGGATGTATTGAATTATGTAGAAATGATACCTGCCGTACACAAGCTAGGAACAGAAGGTTATGATGGTCGTGGTGTTCAGATGATCAGAACCGCTGCCGATACCGATAAAGCTTTCGATCGACCGGGTATTTTGGAAAAATGTATTGATTTTCAAACAGAAATAAGTGTCATCGTTGCGCGAAATGAGCGAGGAGAAGTAGCGACGTATCCGTCAGTGGAATTGTCCTTTCACCCAGAGGCAAATCTTGTAGAATTTTTATTTTCCCCTGCAGATCTTAGAAAGGAGATTGAAATTAAGGCCCAAGCATTGGCTATCGAGGTTATAACTAAATTGGGAATGGTGGGATTATTGGCCGTAGAAATGTTTTTGACCAGTGAGGGTGAGTTGCTGGTCAACGAAGTGGCTCCCCGGACCCATAACAGTGGGCACCACACCATAGAGGCCAATCAAACGTCACAATTTGAACAGCATTTAAGGGCAGTGCTTAATCTACCGTTGGGAACTACCCAGATGTTGATTCCCGCAGCTATGGTCAATTTGTTGGGAGCACCCGACTATACGGGGAGCGCCATCTATGAGGGACTATCCGAAGCGATGAAAATGCCAGGAGTCCACCTCCATCTCTATGGTAAAAAAATAACGAAACCTTTTAGAAAGATGGGCCATGTTACCATTACAAACGAAGACATGTCTACACTGAAAGCATCCGCCAATCAAGTAAAAACAATTTTAAAAGTTAAAGCATGAGCGATTTAAAGGTAGGAATTATTATGGGCAGCAAATCGGATTTGAACATTATGTCTGAAGCAGCAGAAATTTTGGAAATACTTGGAGTGTCGGCAGAAGTAAGAATTGTATCGGCACATCGGACCCCTAAGCGAATGGTAGAATATGCCCAGAATGCTAGGGAACGAGGCCTGAAAGTCATTATAGCAGGTGCTGGAGGGGCGGCGCATTTACCAGGCATGGTGGCCTCTTTGACGAGTTTACCGGTCATCGGAGTTCCTATCAAATCAAGAAATTCAATAGACGGCTGGGACTCAGTGCTCTCCATTTTACAAATGCCAGGTGGAATTCCTGTAGCAACGGTTGCCCTGGATGGCGCTAAAAATGCTGGAATTTTGGCAGCAGAAATTATTGGTGCCTTTAATGAAGAAGTGGAGATTAGATTAGATGACTATAAAAAATCATTGGAGGAGGCCGTATTACAGCATAACGATTATTTAGAGCGCAATGGTTGGAAAGGTAATGCGATTGGCTTTAAATAATGTTTTCTCAAATCATGAGCTTATTTTCTTTCAACGAGGTAATGATTAATGATCCTTTTTCAATTTTTTTTAGAAAAATAAAGTAAATTTAAAGTGATGCATCCATTTTATATTGATTTATTACTTTGCTTGCTTACTTATGGAATCCTTTTAGTGATTATTTACAGGGGGTCAACGAATGTCATTAGACGATTCAATCCAAATGATCAGGATGACGAGGGGGGCTTGCTTTTTGATTATGAAAGAGGGCCTGTATTAGATTTACCTCCGGGCGTGCGATGGCCTTCTGGGCCTGTCGAAAATAATAAAAAACACAAAGAATGGGTTAATTGACACTTCCCTTGATCATGAATTGGGTAGTATCCGTGAAGAGCACTTTTTGAGTGCCCACAATTTTAAAAGAGGTCAACAAACCTTTTTTAAATTTCATTTTCAAATTTCTTTGTGAAGTATAAATAACTTCAGCGTCATCATCCAAATAGTAGCCATCAATGGTTGTTAACTGACCTTTATCTTTGGTGATTCTAAGAAATTTAATTGACATAAGAGCGTCTGGTTTTGAGCGATAAGAAGTGCTTTTTTGATCTGTTTCTGTATTTATGGAGCCAATAAATTTAGATTTATTGAGCTCTAAGAGGCTGAAAATTTTAAGTTCGCTTTCCCAGTCTATGGCGTCAGCTGAGAACGATTGAGTTTCTATATTCTCACCGATTTGAACGGTTTTAGTCAAGGTATTTTGGTTTGATTTGAGTAAGGTAATTTGCTCAACGACCAGGGAATCGATGGAGAAGTGTTTTTCTGCCTTAAAACTTTCTTGGGGGCGCGCGCAACCATACGAACAAAGTAAAATAGATAAGTAAAATAGATATTTCATATTAATAAAGGAGCTCCCCGGTCATCTCTTTAGGAATTTCAAGTCCCATTAATTTTAAAATAGTTGGGGCTAAATCTCCAAGTTTACCATGTTTTACAGAGGATGAGAAATCAGGATCCACGACAATAAAAGGTACTAAGTTGGTGGTATGTGCCGTATGAGGGCTGCCGTCGTCGTTGACCATATAATCTGAATTACCATGATCTGCGATGATCAGCGTGATATACCCCTTTTTTAGGGCTGCAGCAACTACTTGTTCGGCGCAATGATCTACTGTTTCGCAAGCTTTAATGGCAGCCTGAAATACGCCCGTATGACCAACCATATCAGGATTAGCAAAATTCAAACAAACAAAATCAGGCCATTGCTGCTCCAGTTCTGGAATAATGGCCTTTTCTATGTCCCCAGCACTCATCTCGGGTTGTAAATCATAAGTGGCCACTTTGGGAGAGGGGCAGAGCAGTCTTTTTTCACCTTTGAAGGCGTCTTCTCTACCTCCTGAAAAGAAAAAAGTAACATGGGGGTACTTTTCTGTCTCAGCAATTCTAATTTGATTCTTTCCCGCCTTTTCCAGGACTTCTCCCAGAGTATTGGATAGGTTATCTTTTCTGAAGATGACTTTAACGTTTTGAAAGGAGTCATCATAGCTGGTCATGGTGAGATAGTGCAAAGACAGTTTATACATATCTTCATTAGGGAAATCACGTTGCGTGAGTACTTCAGTGATCTCTCTACCTCTATCAGTCCGAAAATTGAAACACATCACGACATCGCCTTCTTTAATTTTTGCGATGGGCTGCCCAGAGGCATCTGTCGCAATGATAGGAGGCATGAATTCATCTGTGACGTCTTTAGCATAAGCGGCTTCAATAGCGGCGGTGACATTTGTTGTTTTTGTCCCTATGCCCTTAACTAAGGTATCGTAGGCAACCTTTATGCGTTCCCATCTTTTATCTCTATCCATTGCATAATACCTACCTACTACAGAGGCGATGGACCCTACATGATTTTTTAAGTACACCGATAAGTCATTGATAAATCCTGAACCACTTTTCGGATCGCAATCACGACCATCGGTAAATGCATGAACAAATACCTTTGAACAACTATGTTTGTGGGCAGCCTGAATTAATCCTTTGAGATGATCTAAATGAGCATGAACACCTCCGTCCGAAACCAGGCCTATAAAATGGATAGCGCGTTGGTTCTCTTTGGCATAATCAAAGGCCTCAACCAAGGTTTTTTCTTCACCAAGGCTACCCTTTTCTACAGCGATATTTATTTTTACAAGATCTTGATAAACGATTCTGCCAGCACCCAGGTTCATATGGCCTACTTCGGAATTGCCCATTTGTCCTTTTGGAAGTCCAACAGCCATGCCTGAGGCTTCGAGGGTGCTGTGCGAATACGTCTTATACAGGCTATCGATAAAGGGAGTAGCGGCGGCATCGACGGCAGAAACTTCTTTATCTGTGGCGATGCCCCAGCCATCTAAAATCATTAAGATCACACGTTTATCCATAGGGCAAATATAAAGGAACTGCTTGCTCCTCTCAGTAATTTTTTTGTAATTTACGCTTACGTTTAAGCAATTTTAATTTCCTTTTGATCAAAATGAGAAATGTATTGGTTGGTTATGTACTAAATTTTATTTTTTTTACCCAATGTTTAGCTCAGGATCAAATGTTAGAAGATCTAGGGATTGCCCTAAGTACCAATATTGCTAAAGAAGTTGTAAGCCGCTTGCATACGCCTTTTAAATTGCAATTAGCAGGGGAGTCTCTTATCTTGACCGATAAAGCAGCGGCTGAAAAAGCATTAAGAACTTTCTTTAATAACCATAAGGCATTGTCTTTTGAATATACCACACCCGCTAATGTGACCAATGGCCTACTCTATAGAATGGGTGTTTATAAGGCGAAAACAGGAGAACAATATCGAGTTTATTTATTATTCAAAGAAAAAGATGGCAAATATTATTTATCTACCTTATCCTTCTCAACGGATTAACAAGAAAGACTAATTTTGATTTATGTATCCACCCTACTTAACAGAAGAAAAGTTGCACGAGTTCATCCGGAATGCTATGAAGGAAGATCATGGAGATGGAGACCATACTTCTTTGGGATGTATACCTGAAGGAACAAAAGCTCAGGGGCATTTATTATTTAAACAAGAAGGAATTGTTGCAGGGATGGAAATGGCACAAATCATTTTTGATGTGTTTTCCAAAGATCTAATATTTGAGTCATACAAAAAAGATGGGGACGCTATTCATGAAGGAGATGTGGGGTTTAAGGTATCTGGAGATGCCATCCAATTGCTTGGCGCAGAGCGATTGGTTTTAAACTGTCTGCAGCGCATGAGCGGGATCGCAACGTATACTCATTATTTAAAATCATTGATCCGGAATTCCTCTGCTCAATTACTTGACACCAGAAAAACGACTCCTAATTTTAGAATCGCTGAAAAGTGGGCAGTAGAAATTGGAGGAGGTACTAATCATCGTTTTGGCCTTTACGATATGGTCATGTTGAAAGACAATCACATAGATTTTGCTGGAGGTGTTACTAAGGCCTTGAAATCTACAAAGTCTTATTTAGAAAAGGCTAAAAAAAAATTAAAAATAGAAATTGAAGTGCGTAGTTTGCAAGAACTTAGGGAGGTCATAGAAGAAGGAGGTGTCGATCGTATTATGCTCGACAACATGATACCGTCTCAAATAAGACAAGGTATTGCCCTGATTGACGGGAAATATGAGACAGAGGCGTCAGGAGGAATCACCGAAATGAGTATCTCGGAAATTGCTGATACAGGTGTCGACTATATTTCCGTTGGTGCATTGACCCATTCCTGTAAAAGTTTAGATATGAGTTTAAAAGCAATTTAAAATAATGATCGTAAGAACTAAAAAATATCAATTAGCTACTGGGAAGTATATTGGCTTGGCCTTAGTAGGGGTCCTAAAACAGCAGTGGTGGGTTTTTCTGATCTATTTTTCCATTTGCTCTGGCTTTTTTATTATTCCTAATGCGTGGTGGATCATTGGTGCTTCAATTGCCTTGATTTTGTACCTACTCTTTTGGTTGGTACAATTCGCAGGCGTGACACAACTAGAACAAAGCAAATTTTTATTTAATAAATTGAACTATGAGCTTTCCAGTCAACAGATTTTAGTTAAGCTGAATTCTAAACAGGGGATGCCGATGAAATGGGATCAAATAAAAAGGGCAAGTGCCAAAAAAGAAGCCTTTCTGCTTTTTGTGAGTAAAGCCCAACTGATCTATCTGCCTCACCGAATTTTTAATAGCGATAATGAGATCAAGTTCTTCGAAACCATTTTAAAGCGAAAGGGCTATTTAAAATAATGAAATTCGAAGGTCCGGAACAACTCCAACAAGCAAAAAATAAAGCGGCTAGATATTGTGTAGGTGCGGAGAGATCTCCCCATCAAGTACTGACCAAATTACAGCTATACGGCCTTGAGTTGGAAGACGCCTTGGTGGCCTTAGAATCCTTAAAAAAAGCTAATCTTACCAATGAAAAACGCTTTGTATCGGCCTTTGTGAATGATAAATTCATTTTCAATGAATGGGGCAAGATTAAAATCGCAATAGAGTTGAGGAAACATAAAATTAATTCATCCCTTATTGAAGAAGGACTGTCCACGCTTGACCCATCTAATTATGAATTAAAGATTGAGGAGTTAATAGATCAAAAATGGGGTCAGCTGCAGACGGAAGAAAAATTTTTGGTCAAAAAAAAGAAAACCTGTCAATTTGTGTTCAGTAAGGGTTTCGAATCTCACTTGGTGCTTGCAAGGTTTGATCAGAAATTCAAGTATTCACCTTGAAATATGAGCCCTAAGTTTAGTGAGTTTAAGAGGTCCTATATATCATAGACTCCCAAGGTCTTAGGGCGATGTGCTCTATGTGCCCTTCCGGTGAATCTTGATAATTTGAAATTTCTATTTTGAGTTCAACAGAGTTATCCAGACACAAGGTGGTTTCATCATCTGAGAGATTGTGAATTATCAATAGGTTTTCATCGCCTTTACGCCAATAGGCAAAAAGAGTATCATGATCCTCTTGAATGACTTCAAAGGTTCCGTAAACCAAAGTAAGGTGATCTTTACGATATTGAATCAATTTACGATAATAATTGAGAATAGAATTTGGGTCTTTTTCCTGAAGAGCGACATTTATATTCTTATATTTGTGATTAGAAGCCAGCCAGGGTTTTACAGCGCTAAAACCCCCATTGGGCGTCGCATCCCATTGCATGGGTGTGCGTGCATTATCCCTCCCTTTTTCATTGGAAATGGAGATAAATGCATCAAGGTCTTTACCTTTGTTTTTCCAATCTTGGTAGGTGTTTTGTATTTCAACATCATCAAATTGTTCTATGCGATCGACTTGATTATTGACCATCCCCAATTCATCTCCCTGATATACATAAGGAGTTCCCCTCATGGTCATCAGTAAAGTAGCCAATAATTTAGCTGAGGGGTCTCGGTGAAGTCCATCATTACCAAAGCGCGAGACCATTCTGGCAAAATCATGGTTACCCAAGAAGATGCTGCCCCAACCTGTACCTTCCAAAGCTCGATCCCAAGCTATGAAAATATCTTTAACCTGTTTTTTATTAAAAGTAATGGGATCAAATCGTCCATTTTCCCCATGATCAATGAACATGTGATCAAAATGGAATATCATATTTAATTCTGCCCGATCCTCACCCACAAATTCCGCTGCATTATCTAGAGAAATACCTGGTCCTTCACCTACGGTCATGACATCATATTTTGAAAGAATTTGGACATTCATTTCATGTAAAAATTCATGTAAGCGCGGTCCATTGGCATAAACCTTAGCAACTGTTTCACTAAAAGATTCATAAGGGGAATCATTAAAATGGCGTTTGGAGATAATGGAGATCACGTCCATTCTAAAACCATCAATACCTTTATTTAACCAGTATTTCATGACTGCATGAACACCTGTTCTCACTTCTGGATTTTCCCAATTGAGGTCTGGTTGCTCCTTAACAAAAGAGTGTAAATAATATTGCCCTGTTTGGGAATCTAGTTCCCAAGTTGATCCGCTGAAAAAGGCCGTCCAATTATTGGGTACCCCTCCATTGATAGGGTCTTTCCAAATATAATAATCTCGCTTTGGACTATCCATTGAGCTTTTTGACTCTAAGAACCATTCATGTTGGTCGGAGGTATGATTAGCAACTAGATCCATAATAATTCTCATCCCTCTGGCATGAATGCCTTCAAGTAGCAGATCAAAATCAGCCATATTGCCAAATTCCGACATAATGGCGCGATAGTCACTGATATCATAACCATTATCTTTGTTGGGAGACCCATAAATAGGACAAAGCCAAATGATATTTACCCCGAGACTTTTGATATAATCAAGTTTCTCCAAAATACCGTTGAGGTCTCCGATTCCATCGTTATTTGAATCTTTAAAGCTTCTTGGATAAATTTGGTATACAATACCTTCTTTCCACCAGTTTTTTGATCTTTGGGTTGATGTCATTTCTAAAAAAAATAGCCTACCATGAGGGCTGTGAGTAATAATAATAAAATTGCAAGATTACGATAATTTTTATACCAGACCAGAGTATTTAATTCTTGGGTTTCTGAATCAAAAATTGCTTTAGTCCAAGTCATCTTTTCTATCTTTTCTTGACTTGGAGGTGCTGAGAGCAAACTGAAACAAATATGAATTGCTAAGCAAGCCAACAAGAGCAAGGGTGCTGTATGCAAGAAATGGATGTCATTAATTACCGGAAACCAATGATTGACTTTGGAAAGAATTAAAATCATAGAGAGGATCAGTCCTCCTAACAAGGATGCAAATGCTCCGTTTGCATTCCCCCTTTTCCAAAAAAGGCCCAGCAGAAATACCGATACGACAGGGGGGGCAATGAAGCCCAAAACCAATTGTAGATATTCCCATAAGGAAGAGAATTTTTCTATTTGGGGTGCCCAAGCTGCCGCCAGCATTACCAAGATAACTGTAGCTATTTGACCAGATGTCACTAAATTTTTACTTGAGAGATTAGGCTTCAATTTTAAAATGAAATCCATTGTGATCAATGTAGATGCTGAATTTAAGGTAGCAGAAATACTGGAAGACATAGCAGCTAGCAAACCAGCAATGACCAACCCTAAAACACCAACAGGAAGTAGGCTATAGATCAGGACTGGATAAGTCATATTAGGGCAATCGTACAGTTGTGAGCAAACCACCATCCCTGTTGAGCTTGGTATTAAATAGTTAAGCCCACTAATGTTTGTGTCAGAAAAGAGCACAATAGCAATAACCCCGGGAACGATCATGATAAAAATGACAGGAAGTTTTAAAAGGCCAGCAAACAAGGCTCCCCACCGTCCATGATTTAAATCCTTAGCACTCAGTACACGTTGTACCATAAACTGATTATTTGCCCAGAAATAGAAGCCCAACAAAGGAACGCCAAAAACCAATCCAGTCCATGGCATGTAGGGATCATTGATGGTACCCACCAAACTAAAAACTTCATCGGAACTTTTATTTAATTGACCACTTTGATTCATAGCATCTAAACCAGCGATCATTCCAGACCATCCACCAACCTGATCAAAGCAAAAGTAGGTAAGTGCTATTGATCCGATGACCAATATTATGGCTTGAATAACTTCAGTATGAACAACCGCTGATAATCCTCCTGGAATCGTATAAGCGGCAGCAGCTATGGCCAGTAGGGTAATGATGATTGCTGAATCTAGTTCAGGAAAAATAATTTTTAAGATAAGATTGCCCGCATAGAGTCCAGCAGCGGTATCAATAATCACATTGCCTACGATTGTGATAACAGAAAAAAAATAACGGGCACGACCATCGTATCTTCTTTCAAGAAACTCAGGCATCGTGTATACTTTGGAATTCAAATAAAAAGGCATGAAAAAAATGGCAAAAATCACCAAGACCACAGCGGCCATCCATTCATAATTGTAAACGGCAATATTTGTTTTAAAGGCGTCCGCTGTAAGGCCAATTAGCGTACTGCTTCCTATATTCGCTGCAAAGAGTGAAATGCCAACAATGGGCCATGTTAAATTACGCCCAGCTAGGAAATAATCTTCTGAAGATTGCTGCTTCCCTTTTGAAATACCATACCCTATAATACCCACCAAGTAGCAGATAATGATAATACCATCTATGACGTTTAGAGTTACTTGCTCCACAGGGGTTGTTAGATTATAATTTGTATTTTAATTATAAAAATTTATAATTCCGATAATAAAGAGAAGTTATTGATGGATAGTAGAATTACAATCGTTTGCGGAAAGAAAAAAATCATCCAAGCTGTATTGGATACGATTTTTCAGTGGTCATAAGACAGCCCTAGACGCATTCAATATAGATGTTGAGAGAGCAACAGAACCTGAATATACATGTTTGAGACACTAGGTCTTTGTCTTTTACTTAAATCGTCAAATTGGGGAAAAGGGTTAAAATTAGGCCAATCATTTCACGTTGACCCATTTTAATAAATGAGATCGAGGATTAAAAATTCGAGAGATGTTCCCTTAAAAATGATGTTTCCCTTGTGCAAGGCTACATCAACCTGATTTCTGATGAATAAAAAGGGATGATGTGGCTATCAAATAGGTAGAAATCACTTGTTCTCTGCAAGTAAAGGCACTAATCTTTTCGGTAATTAAGTACATGAATAATACTTCTGGAGGTAAAATTGAAGAAGAGAACATCTGCGGTGGTACAGAAATGAGATGTTTGGGTTTCAAAGGAGGCATAGGACCTGCATCAGAAAAATCTCCCTTTCTGGGGCAATTATATGCTTAGTGTCTCAGTTCAATCCAATTTTAGTTCCAAAAAAACTTGACCATTGCTCGTGTTCCTCTGGGCATGGCCTTGAATAAAGCCTTAAACGCTCAGTATTACCGAGCCCACAATCAAGACGAAAAGAAGGAGATAAATCCATTATTGGCATTGTCGCCACGGATGCTCCTTTCCTTCCTCATCAACTCAAAAGAATGGCGCAGCGCGTCCCATTAGGCATTGGTATTGTGGGGGCTCGTTGGAGCAATAGTAACAGAGTGTCTGCTTACCTCACGAATTGCTAACTGACGTCTTTAAAGATTACAACAGATTAGCAAAATAAATAGCTTTAGTTAACTAAGGGTTTTATTTTAAACAAGAGCGATGAATCGCATAACCTTTGAAAGATCTACTGAGCCAAATGGGCGGGAATACTTCTCCCATGTCTAGTTGTTTAAAAGGCATTCTTAGAATACAATGCCCATCAAGGATGATTCTATAAATAAAATACCTCTTTTAGATTTTTCATGTCTAATTTTAAGAAGATGAAACTTTACATTGCTTCTTTCCTTCTATTTCTATGCTTTATACAACCGGGATTCTCAAAGCCCATTTGGGGATATATTTATTATGAGGATCAGTCTTTTAAGAAAGTCCTTTTCAAAATTCCTTGGGTAAATGTTAGGAGCCGGCCCGACTTCCATAAAATTCAAAAAAAAGTAGCATACCAATATAACTTTAGGTCCTATGTTTTATATCCACAGGAAGCAAAAGGTTTCCTCTTTGTTGATGGTCAGGATACCTTTAGAATGATCAGCTTAGATTTGGCCAGTCCAGATGGCGCTCTCTTCACTCACCTTAAGTCTGAAGGTCCCTTGATGCTATACGAGTATTTTTTGTCTGCCAACCCAGATCCCATTTACATCATAATAAATAAATTAACCACCTATCGAATAGATAAAATAAATTATCGCTCCTTCATTGAAAATTATTCAAGGGTATGTCCTATCACATTTGAAAACTTTGAGATCCGTGGAAATATTTACAGAGACCTCCCTTTATTTATCGAGCAATACAACAAATCTTGTGGACAGAACTGAGTCCTTGTCTCCTTTTCGAAAGATCGTTTTTCTTTCTTTTTTCTCTTACTGTACAATTCTTTGTTTATCAGTATCTGCACAAAACGAGCTACCCGACGGTTTTATTCGCCTTTCCGAAGTCATTCACGATATTCATGTTGACCTAAGATACTCCTCGCAAGATAACTTTTTAGGAAGGCCAGTAGCAGGCTACCTCTCGCCAGTTTGTATTCTTTCTCTGCCAGCCGCTGAGGCTTTGAGTAAAGTTCAGTTGGATTTAAAAAAAGAGGGCTTAAAATTGAAAATTTTTGACACTTATCGACCACAAAGAGCCGTAGATGATTTTGTTCAATGGGCCAAAAATTTAAAGGATACCTCCATGAAAAAAACATACTATCCTAAGGTCTCTAAATCTCTATTATTTAAATACGGTTACATCGCCGCTAGATCCGGCCATACCAGAGGCAGCACGGTAGATCTTACGCTTGTTGATTCGGTAGGTAAAGAACTCGACATGGGGACTCATTGGGATTTTTTCAGTCCAAAATCTTGGCCCTCCAGTCGAGCGGTCCCAGAACAGGCACAGCGCAATAGGACCTTTCTACGACAAATCATGCAAAAACATGGATTCATCCCTTATGAGGCCGAATGGTGGCATTTTACCTTAGCACATGAGCCCTTCCCAAATACCTATTTTAATTTCCCCGTTCAATAAATTCTCCTATATGCACTCAAAAATCCAACTGCTTTTTAAATCATGAAAGATCAAACTGCCTCAGCTCAAAAGGAATGTCCTAGTTGCGCCATGAAAATTTCAAGCGGTACCAAGACTTGTCCCATATGTCAATATGAATTTCCAGAAGGTCACTCATTCATCATTATCATTACTGTAATTCTCCTTTTGTTGGTTTTTTTATATTCCCTGACTTTTTAAGTATTTACCGATCGCTCCAATTGATACAATGCTTTCGTATGGTTTCTCTTTTTATTTTTAAAAAGAGAACAAATAAGAACTTCCTTCATGGCCATCAGAATTTTCGAACAATAGATCATAAATCTTTAGTGAAGCACTGTAAATTCTCCCTTGTTCACTAATCACCATTCTATTTTGACCTCCCTAATTTTTTTCTTAGCTTTAGTCTAGCTTATCAAATGTACCCTTGAATTATGCGCTCTCGAAGAAATTTTATCAAAAAAAGTCTCCTCGGCGGATTCTCTGCTCCCCTCCTGCAATACGAAACCCATTCCGCCTCGTCAGATCTACAGTCACTTTCAAAAAACCCCTCCTCAGATAAAAACTATTGGGCTACGGTACGCAAACATTTTATCCTTAAAAAGGACCAGGTATATTTCAATAATGGGACCATTGGCCCGACGCCTGCTTATGTAATCAATAAGATGACCGATCATTTAATGCATTATAATACACATGCTGCTGAAACCGATTATAAAAAAGGTTCTGGTCCTGAATTACTCACAGGCTACTTTGCGTATCAAGCAATCCGCGAAAAAATTGGAGAAATCATTAATGCAGATTACAAGAGTATTGCTTTGATACAAAATGCTACCTTTGGCATGAATTATGTGGCTAATGGTCTAAAATTAAAGGCTGGAGATGAAATCATCAATACAAACCAAGAACACGGCGGGGGATACGGAGCATGGAAATCGTTAGCTAAAAGGCATGGTTTAATTTATAAGCAAGCAACCATGCCGCTCCCAGCCAATGATCCAAAGGAAATTTTTGATGAGGTGTTTAAATTAGTTAATCGAAAAACGAAAGTCATCGCCATTCCGCACATAGTCTCCGTTTACGGAACCATAATGCCCGTTAAAAAGATTTGTGCCGAAGCGCATAAACTTGGCATATTTACTGTTTTAGATGGTGCGCAATGTGTGGGACAAATAAAGGTAGATGTACAAGACATTGGCTGTGATGCCTATTACTCTAGTCTACACAAATGGCTCCTGGCTCCCCCAGGTAATGGTATCTTATACATCAATCCCGATCGGATAGCAGACGTCTGGACAACCATCGCCAGCTATAACTGGGAGAATCAAGAAGATCACGGTTTCAGACTCATGCAGAACGGTACGGGTAACCCTGCCTTGATGGCTGGATTCGACGCCTCGATAGATTTTTTTAATGCTATTGGTGAAGACCGATGGATTGGCAGAATCAAGGCCTTAGGTGATTATCTGCGCGCGCAGTTACAAACCCTCGATAAAATCACCATCCACTCTTCTATAAATTCGACCATGTGTGCAGGGCTAACCACCTATGCTTTGACGGGTTGGACAGGGCCTGAATTACAAAAAGCCATGTGGACCCAAGAACGCTTACAGCCCCGATCTGTCGGTACTGAATTGTTACGGCATTCTGTCCATATCTATAACAATGAAAGCGAAATTGATCGTGCCATTAATGTCATGAAAGGGCTCAGTTGATTTACAATGAAGCTTCTTCGGGATAATCTGTGGGTAATCCCAAATATTCATATTCATCTATTTCCGCACGCAATACCTCGAGTTTTAATCTGATTCTTTTATATGCGGGGGCCCCTAAGGGCAGGTGTACGGGAGGATGTTCTAATTGCGTCAGCGCATACATGGCCTGAACGGCCTTTAAAGGATCCCCTATTTGGTTTCCACTTACCTTCTCAATGGCCTTAGCGTTTTTTTCCGCAGTTTCCGTGTAGTCGGCTAGGGTATTAGGTGCATAGGTGGCAGAGGCGCCTGCCCAGTCTGTCCTAAAAGGCCCAGGTTCCACATTAGTGACATAAATGCCTAAGGGCTCAACCTCTTGGGCCAAGGCCTCCCCAATTCCCTCTAACGCAAATTTTGATCCATTATAAATCCCGATTCCAGGAAATCCATTGAGTCCCGCAATAGAAGTAATGTTCAAAATGTGTCCTGTTTTTCTGGCTCGCATGAAAGGTAATACCGCTTTGATCATCGAGATGGCTCCAAACACATTTACAGAAAATTGTCTTTTGATTTCTTCATCATTGATTTCCTCAATGGCACCAATGGATCCATATCCTGCATTGTTAACCAATACGTCCACCTGACCGTCAAAAGATTCTTTAATCAACCTTCGGGTTCGGTTTTCTGCCTCGGCTTCCGTAACGTCTAATACCCATCCTTTAATTTTTCCTTTGGATAAGGCCTCGAGTCCTGCTACCTCCGTTTCGTTACGAACCGTCGCAATCACTACATGCCCCTTATCGGCCACCAATTTAGCCAATTCACGTCCAAACCCTTTGGAACATCCTGTAATCAACCAAACTTTTGCTTTCATAAATTCTTTTTTTATTCTGACCTACTTTTTCACTTAACAGAGCTCTTTTTAAACGAATCCCCTATTCCTTTACCGGCTTACTAAACCTTTTATCTTGAACCGGATCCCCCAAAGTAATTTTATTAAAAACATATTCGGCAACCATCGCCTTGGTTTGCAATTTTATATGGGTTGGAAAAGAAACCCCTTGAAAATCCCCATATTTTACGACTTCACGGATAACGACCAAAGGCTCACCTGTCTTTTTTGTAAAAATAGTTTTAGTTAACAAAAATGTTTGTGTTGAGATGAAATATTCAATCAATACGTGGCCCTGATCTTCAACTATCCAATAGTGAGGTGCCTGATCAAAAAAAACAATCCCCTTATTCTCTAGGCCCGCCACACGCTTGAGCGGTGATCCAAAGGAAAATATCGCTTGATTGATCATCGTCTCTTCAGCAGATAACTGCACTACTGATGATTTTGTCCATTTGGCGATCGTCCATGACTCAACACCATCCCAAGCCTCGATAAACCTTGACCTTTGATTGATCATTAAATATTTATTTGGCTTTTTAAAATAAAAAGTAGCCGGATAAGACCCGTGTAGACTCAGCCAATTTCCTTTTGCCGATAGGCTCTTAATCCCCTCCCAAAGCTCTTGTTGATGGGCCTCATGATGTCGATCCAAAATATAGCTCAATGAATCTTGTGCCCGCGTCTGGGTAAGGCCTAGCGAAAGAACCAGTGACATGATGAATCGTTGCTTCATTGGTTTTTTAACTCAAAAATAAAACTTAGACCGATCACAAAGAAATAAATGTTTGCGGAGGTACGGTCGTTAATACAGCCACCTCCGTGAGGTTTCTTGATCCTCGCCCCTGGGCAAGCAAAATTTGTCCAAACTGCTCATAATCATCCCATGGAGATACGAATTGGGGTAAAGAATCTGTAAAATGAGTGAAATAAGCCCACTGTTTAATCAGATCTTGATCTTTAGAAACCCATACCCAATAAGCATTATCTGGGCTAACCCCTACATTTTCAAAGGTCAATTTAAGCACGTCACTCAGCTCCCCGGATTGAGTCTTATCCTCTTTTACATACGTAAGTGTCACGCCGGTATCCTTAAGTTTATAGGGCATCACCAGCCAATAAGAATCATTGATCCATATCCTTTCGCCCTTAGCTAAATAAAAAGACACGCTGTCTGGATCCGTAAGTTCGATTCCTTGCTGAAAAACCTTCCCTGTTAATTGATTCAGAGTCTAACAAAATAACTTGATTCCCTTGTTCAATTTCTATACGAACCTTTGCTGATTCTTTGTCCCACAACAAAGTCCGTCTACCGAAAAATTTCCATTTTATATATCGCGTCTTATCCCAGGCCTCTCGACCTCCCATCGCTGACATGATTCTGTCTGCCAAGACAATGGCCAAAGGATCTGATCCTTCCAAATCAAAACCCGGCAATGGATAATTTAAATCAACCGACTCCAAATCCTCGGCAGTAGCTCCTCTTTTTTTGGCTACACTGTACTAAAAAAAGAAGAAAAATCATCCAAAAAATAAATTTCACGTTAATCTGCTATTTATAAGGCTTTGATTAATTATTGCTTGACTTAAACTTGTCAAACCTGGATTCCTGATCCACATTGGGATACTGGTTGTTTCCTGTATCTACATCGGCGGTTTCTTTATTGGGATCAATGACTATTCCTACGACTTCTTTGGTCTTTACAAAGACTTTGGTCACTTCCTTTTCGTTTTTTCGCCAAATTTCAGCAGGTAATTTTTCCCGCTCCGTACTTCCATCGGCATAACTCCATTCAATAATAACCGGCATGACCAAGCCCCCTTTATTTGCCAACTTAACTTCATAAAAGTTTTGGTCTGAAAACCCTTCTTTCATCTCTATTTCATTGAACTTATTTGCAAACTCTCGATATTCCTTAGCTTCGGTATTTTTAAAAACGAAGGTATTTACTTCTTCGGTAAACCTTTTTTGTTCGGTATTCAAGTTTTCGTCTCCTCCCGAGATACGGCGTTTTTCTAACCCCCGCTCCTCGATCTGCATGCGGTAATGCTTCACTTCCTCCACACCAATATCTACATAATCTGTCGTGTAAAACCAGCCCCTCCAAAACCAGTCCAAATCTATCGCAGAAGCATCTTCCATTGTTCTGAAAAAATCTGCAGGGGAAGGACTTTTAAAGGCCCATCTTTCTGCATATTTTTTAAAGGCATAATCGAACAGCTCGGGTCCCATAACCGTTTCTCTTAAGATAGACAACGCGGTTGCGGGTTTTGCATAAGCATTGTTTCCAAATTGAAGAATTTGCTCAGAGTTGGTCATGATAGGTCTCAACAACCCCTGCTCGCCGCTCATATAAGGAATGATCTGCTCAGGGGCACCCCGGCCCACAGGAAAATCAGCATCATATTCTTTTGTTGCAATGGACTGAACAAAACTATCCAATCCCTCGTCCATCCAAGTCCATTGCCGCTCGTCGGAATTAATAATCATAGGGAAAAAATTATGTCCCTACCTCATGAATGATGACCGAAATCATCCTCCACTTGGTTTCATCTGTATAGGTTCCGTCGGCTTCTGGTCGTCCAAAATTGAAACAAATCATAGGGTATTCCATACCCACGCTGGCCGCATGCACTGAAATCGCCACAGGGTAAGGGTAGTCAATGGTGTGCCGAGAATAGGTGATCAGTGTTTGACGTACCGCTCGGGTCGAATGGGATTCCCAAAGGGGATTCCCTTCCTTGGGATAATAAGACATCGCCAATGATTTTTTACCATTCAAATCTACTGCCATGGCATCCCAAATATATTTTCTAGATGCCGCAAAAGCAAAATCCCTTACGCTGTCCGCTTTAAACGACCAAGTCGCCTTCCCTCGTTTTTTATGGGCCTCCTTTTGAATCGCTTCCTCCTGCGTCACAATAATCACAGGATCTTCAAAAGACTGCTTCGCCTTCTCAAATCGCAGTTGCTCTTTTGACGTCAAAACGTCTTTGGGATTTTGTAAGGTCCCTGTGGCGCCCACTATAAAATCCTCCGGAACAGTCATGGCGACTTCAAAATTTCCAAAACTCAAAGCAAACTCTCCTCGCCCAAGAAACTGTTTGTTTTGCCAACCCTCCACGTCATCGTAAACGGCCATTCTAGGATAAAACTGAGCAATCGTATAAGAATAATTATCATCTTTCGGAAAATATTCGTAGCCCGAACGCCCTCCTAAACTCATACGGTCATTAATTTTATAATGCCAATCAACCTGAAAGGTCATCTGCGCTCCCGGTAACAAGGGCTGTTCCAAATTGATCCTCATCATGGTTTTATTTATGAAATAAGCAAGGGGTTGACCGGCATCATCTAAAACTTTATCTATCCGAAATCCCCCATCAAAATTATTTTGAATAGTGAACAACTCTTTTGAGCTTACGGAATCCTTCATGAAATACTCCGTCACTAAAGGGGTTTCGGAATCCTGGGCACGAAAATTTTGATCTAGCTGTAGCCATAAATAGTCCAATGGATCGGGGGACTGGTTAAAATAAGTGATGGTCTCTGTGCCCTCTATTTCCTGTTTTACATCGTCCAGTGTCAATTCAATTTTATAATCGGCGCGTTGCTGCCAATAATCCTTTCCTGGAGCTCCTGATGCGGTTCTATACGTGTTAGGCGTAGGCAAGGAAGTTCCTAATTGCTCAAATTTTTGGCCCCATTGTATGGGCGTCTGGCCCCATACTCCCAGGATAGCCATCATTAAACTACTTAAAAAAAATACGCGTTTTCTCATCTTATTTTTTATTTAAACATATAATCCGTCCCCAAAATTAAGGTTGCTGAAATACCAAGAATAATGGAAGAAATAATCAATTTCCAATCCCGACGGTCAACACCAAAAAAATCAACAAATACAGTACTTAAGATTAAAAAAAGGATCATAATGACCATTTGTCCAATTTCAAGACCAATATTGAATGCAAATAATGGCTTTATAATGTTTTGCTCGGCGCCCAGTAAAACTTTTAAATAACTAGAAAACCCAAGCCATGAATAGTGCCAAAAAATCCTGCAAAAAAATAATTAATATACCCTTTTCGTTGGGTGGCTTCAAATCGCCGTCGGTCTCTGGTAAATAAATTAGCCAAGGCCGTAATGCAAATGGTCAGGGGAATTAAAAATTCTATCAACTCCAAATCATATTTAATCAACTCTAGGGTCGCCAAAGCCAAGGTGATGCTGTGACCGATGGTAAAGGCAGTCACCAAAACCAAAACTTTTCGCCAATCGTTGATCAAGTAAATCGTTGCAATGGCCGTTACGAAGAGCATGTGATCGTATCCCGCAAAATCTAATATGTGGAAGACCCCTAAATCAAGATATAATCTAAATTCTGACATTATCTTTACTATAAAATTAATTATATGCCAATATTCCTTTGGATTGTTCTTACGAAATTATACCTTTTTCATCCTTTTCATGTTAGCATTTGTGATATAACCTATGATTCCAATGATAAACACCTTAAAATCAGTGTTCGCCTGTTTACAGATGACTTGGAATTGGGACTTTCTGACTATGCAGAAGCGCCCGATCTAGACCTTCTCGAGCTAGATTCTGCCAAGCTCAATGCATTATTACAACGATATCTTTTAGAAAATCTGCGTTTAACAAGCAATAAAGAGGTACTCCACCTTCATTATTTGGGTAGCCAAAAAGAAGATGATGGCATATGGTGTTTTTTGGAATACGAAAACTTAAGCCCCTTTGATGAAATCGTTGTTTTCAACAGTTTGTTGGTCAATGCCTTCGAGGATCAAGAAAACTTGGTTCATTTCCGAAAAAACAAAATCGTCAAAAGCCTCAGGTTAAATCATGAAAATAAAATAGGCACCATCAATTGGTATCCATAAATGGAAAAGTTCCACTCTCCTGCCAATGTTCTGATTGGTATTTAAGCAGGGTAATGCCACTTACAGAAAAAATCCTTTCATATTTTTGTTCTTTAAAAGTTTCCCAAGCCTCATAAAAGTTTGCTTTTCTCAGATCCCTAAAAGCAATGGTTACATGGGGTTGAAATCCTAAATTTTTATACTCTCCATTATAAATATTCCTTTTTCTCATTTCTAATAATACCTTGCTGCTTAATTCCCTGAGGTCTTTATTTTCAGCGACATCTATAAAAATCACACGCGGTTCAAAAACACCAAAGTCATGAAGGGTTACATCAAAGGGCCTTAGGCTTGCAGTCATTTGAGCAAGGGCTTGTTCAAGTTCCCCTCTTTTTGCGCTTTTCCATTTAAACGGCATGTGAAGCGTAATGTGAGCCGGTGACTTAAAGGCATGACAAGCGTGATGCTGTTCTGCCATGATTTTTTTAAAATTATGTACCTCTTCCCGAATATCCTGAGGTAATACCACTGCAATAAAATAACGCTCTTTCACAATTGATTCTGAATATATTTACTTGTCATATTGGTTAAGGAAACCTTTTATTAATTAAAATAAAAAGATTATGAAAAATATTTGGGTCGCAGTACTGTTGATAGGAACACTTCTAAACGTTAGTGCACAAAGAAAAAAAGCGAATAAAGGAACAGTCACCCCTACTTCAAAAGATGTTTCTATTTCCGTTTTTACAAAAAAAATGCGCCGGACGGAAGGTTACTTCCCTTCTTTCTATGATGCTTCTAAAGACAAGCTATATATTTCCGTAGACCTAAATGCCCCAGAATTTTTATACGTCAATACCTTATCCGCAGGCATTGGTTCCAATGACCTCGGTATGGATAGGGGAAAGCTTGGCGGAAGAAAAGTTCTTCAATTTAAAAAATATGGACAAAAACTGATGCTGGTCCAGCCCAATCAGGACTACCGTGCCATCAGTGACAATCCGGATGAAGTAAACTCGGTCAAAGAAGCTTTTGCCTCATCCATTGTATGGGGGTTTCCCATCATAGCACACACGGGAACACTTTATCTCATTGAATTAAATGATTTTCTGTTACAAGATAGTCAAGGAATTGCTCAGAGACTGTCCAGAACCAAACAGGGCCAGTTCAAAATCGATAACTCTCGTTCTGCTTTATATTTACCCAATATCCTCAATTTTCCCAAAAACTCTGAGTATGAAGTGATTCAGACCTATACGGGACAGGCTACGGGCAATTGGGTCCGTTCTGTGGTCCCTTCTCCAAATGCCATCACCGTACAAACTCATCATTCTTTTATTGAGCTGCCAGATGACAATTATCAACCTAGAACTTATGATCCCCGCAGTGGATTTTACGCAACCTCCTATCAAGACTATGCAACCCCTGTGGCTTCCTCTCTAGTAAAGCGCTTTATTAACAGACATCGACTGCAGAAAAAAAATCCTGAATTGGCCAAATCTGAAGCCATAAAACCCATCATATACTATCTGGATCGAGGTGCCCCTGAACCCGTTAAATCTGCCTTAATGGACGGAGCAAAATGGTGGAATCAGGCCTTTGAAGCCGCTGGATTCATCAATGCTTTTCAAATCAAATTGCTCCCTGAGGGTGCCCATCCTTGGGACATTCGATACAACATGATACAATGGGTGCATCGATCTACCCGTGGATGGTCCTACGGATCCTCTATCATTGACCCCAGAACCGGAGAAATCATTAAAGGACAAGTAAGCTTAGGTTCCTTGCGAGTTAGACAAGACTTTTTAATTGCCCAGGGGCTCTTAAACGAATATGATGAAGGAGTAGGTCCCCACATGGCCCTTGCCGTAGCGCGCCTCCGGCAATTGGCAGCACACGAAGTAGGCCATACCCTGGGCTTAGTACATAATTATGCCGCCAGTAGTGATGACCGCGCCTCTGTGATGGACTACCCACATCCTTTGGTCAAGTTAGATCGCGACGGGGAAATTGATTTGTCTGATGCCTATGATGTCAATATTGGCGAATGGGATATCGCTGCTATCAAATATGGTTACACCCAATATGAAGAGGGCATAGATACCCACGCTGCGCTCAACGCGTTGCTTGAGGAAACGCATAAGAGGGGCCTTCGCTTTATATCAGACCGAGACGCTAGAGCAGCCGATGGTGCACATCCTATTGCACATCTATGGGATGAAGGTACTGGGGCTGCCAATGAATTGAGTCGCATGATGATGGTTAGAAAAAAGGTCCTCAGTAATTTGTCTGAAAACAGTCTTCCCATGGGCTCCCCGTACTCTTCATTGGAAGAGGTCTTGGTTCCGATGTATCTTTTCCACCGGTATCAAATAGAAGCCGCCACTAAAGTTGTCGGGGGCTTAGATTACAACTATTCCATAAAAGGAGATCTTCAGCTAAAAACAGCCATGATCGCTCCCGACGCACAGTGGAAAGCCCTTGAGGCCCTTATTCAAACCTTACAGCCAAAATCTTTAATACTTTCTAAAACATTATTGGCCAAAATTCCCCCCAAAGCACAAGGATATGATAGAAGTAGGGAATCTTTTGGAAGTAAAATGGGGCCTGTTTTCGATTATTATACCGCTGTTGAAACGGCAAGTGAGATGTCGTTATCTTTTTTACTCCATCCGCACCGGGCCAATCGCTTGGTCATGTATCACGACCTAGATGCCCAGCAACCTGGACTGGCTCCGGTCATTCACCGACTCCTTGAAAATACGTGGTACTCCGCACATTCCAATCCTGAAGAACGCGCCATTCAACGCATTGTTGAGCGTAAAATTCTAGATAAATTAATATTACTTAACGTGCACGAAGGATCACAAACCGATGTTAAATCCATCAGTTATGCGTTGATTCTTGAAATCTTGGACTACTGCAACGGCAGAAAAACGGAAGATTTCGAGGATGCGGCACATTATAAAAGCATGGCTGCTCTAATTTCCCTTTGGCTAGAAGATCCTGACGAGGTTAAGGAAACCAAGACACTTAAGGCCCCTGATGGATCTCCCATTGGTCACGATGCCGGATTTTTACAGTATTGTAGTTTTAGTAATTAAATTTTCTTAAAAGGATGTCGTTTATATTTTTTTTATGTGAAGAGGCCTTTGTCAAGGATACGCTAGACCAAGGGTAAATTTATGATCAAGTAGTAACTCCCTTTAGAGATAAACACACTTCCTGGAGCTCCAAAGAGAGGATTCCTCCTCTGGCTCATTCATAATAGCGCTCGATTCTTTATTGAGAACAAATAAATGCCCTCTTCTCCTCGATTAGGTAAAGATGAGGACTAGAAGGCCTTTGAATAGGGTTACAAAAAAACTGCACTCCCTTAAAACGATTGTTATCTAAACTGATTTAAGAAATACTTGGCTTGAATATTGAGTGATAAATTATATTCATTATTGTCCAAAATGTAATATCGATTCATATAAAAACTATTAATCATTTTAACACCCAAGGCTCCTTTTTGGAAGCGCCGTTGATATTTAAGCCCTAAGCTGAACTCATTTTGATGTCGGTTATAGAGCTCTTTTTGGCCACTGCCATGATCCATTTCTAAGAAATAATCATCATCAAATCTAATGGCTTGAAAATCGATTCCTAAAAGACTTTTTTGATCATAGAGACTTAACCCTAGAAATTGACTCATTGAACCCCCACCAATCCCCGCTCCCAATACTTGCCCTTGATGAGTATAGCCCTGGTCAACTAATATGTGTTGGTAATAAGGCGGATTGGCTCGGTACAGCCAGCTTTGATTTCTGACCAAATTGCTGTGTTCCATCATAAAATATAAAACCTTTTCTTTCTGTAGATCAAACGCCTTTTCAAGACCTAAGGTATAGGCTCGGCTGTGTTCTGGCTCCGTAATAATTCGAATAAACCCTCCACTAAAGTCATTCTTTGCCCATTCTAAATAGATCCTCAAATCAGCCTCCTCAAACTTCCAATCCACAAAAAATGAAGCCATTTGATCAAAAGAATCTTTGGTTAACACTGAATCAATCATGATTCCTTGATCAAAAATCCAAAATAACGCAGCTAAGTCCGAAGGTGTATAATACTTGCTTTGCTTGTACAATACTTTATTAAAACCCAATACTAAATTTGGCAAAAAAGGAGGACTATAGCCTACCGTCATTCCTGTAAAGAATCGCTTATTATTTTCCGGAAAAGCATCAAAATATCTTGATTCGGACAGTTGCCCAAAAATTATCTTAGTTTCGAAAGCCCCCAAATCTCTTTTTTTAAAATGAAGTTGAAGTGGTTGGGCCGTCCCCAGGTCTACACTGGGAAAACCTCCTGCATTGCGGCTTAAAATTATTGGATTGATGTTCGCTGGTCCTAATTTTAAGTTTTGAGTTCCCAGACCCACAGTGAAAATACTATCTTGATATCTGAGTTCCGACTGACCTAAATGAACATTCACAAACGCCTTATCCCCATACCGTTGAACCCAGTCGGCTCGATAAGAAACGGAAGCCTTGTTCGCAAATTGATAAGAAAAAGGGCTCACATCTTTTTTGATCTGAGGCGCAAGCTCAAAAGAAGCATTTTGAGAATAAAAAATATTGGGTAAAAATACGAACGAAAACCTGGCCTTTTTCAAGCGCATCCCTACGTTGACTTCATGAGTGAGCCCTCGCCCCTTCCAAGAGGGACCGTCGTTGTAACTTCGAGGATAAGCTGTATTGAGATGTGTTTTAACTCCTAAGTCTAATAGGGTCAACCCTTCTTTAACATCCATCCTTGATGAGAAACGATTCCATAAAGACCACTCCAAAGAATCAACAAATGGGTCAATCGTCAGCCCATAACCCAAATGATTAACTTGCTGATTTTTAAGTGCTAATAATTGAAAATATTCGTTATCCAAGTCCCCAGGTATGTCAATCTGAGCCTTGATTAAGTCAATACTAATCAATAAAAATATTAAAACAAGAACGCTTTTTTGCATGAATCTCCGGTTCACTCGCGAAAATATTATCTGTCTATATTTGACCTCGCCCTATAAGGAGCTCCATTCTAATTATAGCTTTTTTAAGGACCTCCTACCAAACGGTAAATTTAACATTTTAAATAGGAGTGGAAACAAAAAACTTTAGTGGAAACCCTCGCTTTTCATACTCATTCCATGATTAATTTAGCTTTTTAGTGCGTCCTTTGTAAGCATTCTAATCTATCTGACCTTTTAATTTAATATTCTATGGTTACCGTTTTGCTGATGAACTATAAACGTCGAGAGAATCTAGATAAGATCATCTTGGCTTTGAAATCGCAAACCATTCCCTGTGAAATCTTTGTTTGGAACAATGCTCCAGAGCCTTTTGTTCACGCTGATGTTGATTGGGTTTTAAACTCCTCAGATAACGTCCGGCTGTTGGCCTCGGTGGTTTATGGGCACATTTGCAAAAAACGATTATATCATGTCGCACGACGACGACTTATTGATTACAAAAGAGGATGCTTTAGAGCTTCTAGTAAAAGAATACGAAGAAAGGGGTCATAAAGGGATGGCCATCGGCCCTTATGGAGTGATTCTTGGAAAAAATAATCTCTACTTTCCTAAAAATGTCCTCTCCAAAGGGCTGCAAAAACTAGGGTCATCTGGTATCCCTAAACATCTCAGTTTTCCTAAAAAAAGTGTAAGAGTGGATATTATTAAAGGACGCATGATTTTTTTTAAAAAGGAAGAGTTAAATAACATTCCCATACTTCCTCAAGGTCCAGATTCCTTTGTCCTTTGTGACGACATTGTCATCAATGGTCATCTAGCCCATGGGGCATTAGGTCATCATCTTGTCACCACGAAAGCTGAATGGGAAAATTCAAGATATTGAAGATAAAGAGAGCAGTACTGGATTATGGAAAAGTCATCCAGACTGGAAGGACATTCGTAATAAAACCGCTCAATATCATTTTAAAGAAAAAAAATAAAAAAAATCATTTTCCTTTATTGTTTGCCCTATAATAATTTCAAGAGCCCACTTCCATGACTCTTTAAATGAGCAATAACCCATTCTATACTTTCTTCTTTCGTATTTTGTAACAGCAATTTCTTCATGATTTCACTGCGGATTTTAATATTCGATTGTGTGATATGAAAAGCAAAGATCCCATGTCCTATAAAACGGTAAAACCAATGGTATTTGGCACAGTATTTCCTTGAGATAAGTTGTTGATTATTATAAAATTTAGGCATCACATATTTCCAATATATGCGTTGATTCCTAGGATGTTTGTCTGCTAATTCACTCCCCTTACCCCTGGACGCGTTTATCCAGTCATTTACAATCTTTATTCCCTCCTCAGATCTTCTCACTATAATAAAGCCTGCATTAGGCTTTCTCCATTTAAAAAAATGTGTGTCTCCTGGCATCAGTATGTGGATGTTCGAAGGCACCTTTTCAATAAAAAAATCTAAGGAAATCTCACTATTCATCAAGATAAGATCTGCATCAAAAAGTACAACCCATTCGGATGCGCTCGATAATAAAGCCTGCCTGATCATTTCTATTTTGGTCCAGTTCACATGCATATCTTGGACCAATTGTGAGCGCTGAACTGAATAGCTGTATCCGTGCTTTTGAGCATACTCATAAACAGACGCCATCCCATATTGAGCATAATCGTCAATGTTCGACGTAATCAACTGATATAAATCGAATTTTGATTTCATTTTTTTACTTGTTGAATCATCTTTTCCCTATTCTTGTGTTAAGACAGCGCATGTCAAAATTAAGCTTATCTTATCATGCAGTACCAAGTAAGAATTAGCTTTTTTCAAAAGGTTCCATTGCTCCCTCTTTGTTCATAAACAGGATTCCTTCTCTTAGACCATAGCTGCCATTATTCGCACTCAGTTTTTGTTGTTTGATATTCATCTTAGAACGCGCTTTGTTCCAACGCTCCATGCTTCGAAACGACATATGAGCCGGTTTGTATTTTTCATGCTTGATGGCCTTATTGTATGATTTTTCGTTACACTCTATTCTTTTGACACCCATCTTCAAAGCCCTTAACATAAGATCATTGTCTTGAAAGCCCATCTCCATTAACCCTTCATCATAGCCTCCAAGATCCTCAAAAGCCTGCTGATAAAACGACATTCTTCCGTAAGACCCATCTCTCCTCACCCTACTGAACTGCCAAAGCATTAGATTACTCTCCTCTTTGTAATATTGTTCCAATACAAATCTTCCTCCTTTCCGGCCAGTAAAATTATCGCAATCCAAATTGGTTAATATTATACCACTCGCGACATAATGGGCCGTGTTTTTTGCCAATGGTGCCGACCAACCTTGTATCTTAGCCTTAAAATATTTCAAATAGCCTTGTCCAATCTCTTTAGGAAAGATTTCCCTTATCCAATGCATCACCTCATCAGATTCATGAAAGTCCATTAATATAAACTCAATGTTTAGCCGATCTTCTTCGTTGTCTTTTAAATTTTGAAATAACGTTTTTTGAAGATATTCGAATCTGTCTTTATGGGTAATACAAAAACTCAATTTTGGGCTTTGATCCACTGCAATTTTAATGGGGGCCTTCAAAAAAGGGCCCTTGCCCGGTTTTGTTGGTATCCCAAACCAATGATGCAAAAACGTTCTCAAATGATCATTTGTTTATGGTTATCGAAAACACCTTTCCTTCAGAAAATTCAATAATTCGATCCGCCACATCATAATAATTCCTGTCATGGCTGATAATAATGATGGTTTTCCCTTTTTTTCGCAACTCAGGGATGATTTTTCGGTAGTATTTTTTCTTAAAATAAGGGTCTTGATTTGCCGCCCACTCATCGAACAGCATGACCGGTTTATCTTCTAAAATGGTTCTGAGTAGATTCAACCTTCCTCTTTGACCAAAGGATAAATTTACATCCGATAACATCATCTGATCTAGCAAAATTTTATCCTCCAATTCTAGCATTTGAATGAGCTCTTTGGCATACACCCACATCGGTGAATCTTTAAGGTAGGTAAAATCATCAAACACATAAGAATCTGCAAAGATGGCGGAATGAACATTTCGGTAACTTGAGGCCAAAGCAGGAGTTATGAGCTGGCTTCCAAAAATTATTTGCCCTTTTTCCGGTGTATAGAGCCCCGTAAGTAATTTTGAAAACGTTGTTTTTCCGCTCCCATTTCCTCCGGTAACGAATAAAACTTCATTTTTAAAGATTTTTAAACTGATCGGGCCAACGGTAAAAACCCGTTTATTAGACTGATAGCTATAGGCGACTTTTTCCAATTCGATTAAACATCCCTTTTTTTTAAGACTTCCGCCACTCTCCTCACTTAAGCTCAAAGATTCAATCTCTTCCTCATTGTAGCCCGTTTTTTTTCCTAATTCAAGTCCTAATTCATTGATTTTTTCAACCGCTACTTTCATTCTTTTTACCCCACTAAAAAAACTAATTAATACAATCATCGAGGGTAAAAGAAAAAGCATTAAGGTAAAAAATTTAATAAACTCGTCTTGTGAAAACCAAGAAATATTTTCGGCAAACATAACCAGACCTGCAATGGCCATGATGGCAATCCATTCAGGTGATTTTATTAAAAAAAGATTGATATTGTTAAGTATGATGTTTTGCCGAGCGTAGCCATTACTTTTAGGAGCAATGGCTCTATCGATATAACTATCGTGATGTTTTTTGTTGAGAACCAATTCTTTTATCCCTGTAACCATCCCTTGGATAGTAGCATAAATACCGAGATTAAAATCCTTCGCCTTTCTTTCTTCTCTATGAACCCTTCCCAAAACACTGAAATTAATGGCCAGAATAACCCCCAAAAGCAACACAATAAATAAAGATATTTGCCAAGAGAGCCATAACATGTACATGAGAATCCCAAAAATTTTCAAGCTAGAAATGATGGCCTCCGGTAGCAATTTGACGAAACCGGTCAAAGTATTAACTTCAGCCGTTAAAATGGGGGCTATTTTTGTCGCCTTTCTTTCTATTGTTTCAAATGAAGATCTCATTACTTTTCTACTCAAATCAATTCTTAAAACATCGATTTTTTCTTCAAAAAGACGATTCATATGCTGCCCTGAAAAGACTGAAAGAACCACTGAAACGGTGATCAATAGAACCACAGAGATTATATTTTCCACATTATTCTCTGTAGTCAGTGTATCATGCACCACTTTAATGCCATAGGCATATAATATGGCTGAAACCCCTCCCGCAAGTAATAGCCAAGTGAATCGCCTCCACCTATCCCCTATAAGTACATAAATAACTTCCATTCTACTTTTCTTAGCGCGAAGTTAATGGAATATGACCTGCTTTTAAGTTTCGCTTTTTGATTCTTTTAATCATGCGATAATAAAGCAGATTACTCTTTTTTTGTTGATTTCCCTGTTAACTCTTGTATTCTTCTCTTTTTGAGATCGGCCGCGAACTTATTTTCTTGTGGCTTTCCTATCGTCTCTAATTAATTACAAGGATTATCTTGTCCAATATCAATAATGGTCCTTCACAGCTCATTGTTGATGTGCGGGTTTTAATAAGTCGTTAATTGTTTTTACTGGATTAAACGTACTCAAAGGAACTTCCACAAAAACCGTATGCCAATACGACATGGCTCCATTCCATAATCCGGGCAATTCCTGTGCTTTAAGTTCCCTGCCTCCTTGAGACTTTTGAGTAATGATTCCTGCACTTGAATCACGAAACTCCAACAAATCAAATTTTTCATTCTTGTGATTTTTGACACCACAAACAATATCAACGGGATTAAAATGAGTTGCGCTCTCAAAAATCTGCTTTTGTTCCATTATATTAAAATTTACCTGTGCCGCCTCCACAATTTGTAAGGATCTTCCTTGGTCTGTAGCTGTCCAAAAAGGGCCTCCCCCTGGTTCTCCTTCATTTTTCACCATACCACAAACTCTGATCGGGCGGTTCAAATGATCCCATAAAGCCGCTCTATTGAGATCAACCGATGAATCAAAGCCCAATTCATTACGCACCCATTGATTCATCTCGCACAGCCTTTGTTCAGAGCAAGTTGTCTCTAATTCTTTTAAAAGGGAAAACACTTTAGCTTGGACCTCTATTAATTTTCCTCCCAACATTTTTTTATGTTCAATGGTCTCCGATGGATATTGGTCAATAGAAATGTTGTCTATATTCTTTATAAAAATAAGATCAGCATCGATTTCATTGAGGTTCTCAAGCAACGCCCCATGGCCAGCTGGACGAAAAAGTAAAGACCCATCGTCTTTTCTAAAAAGGTCATTTTTCAAATCTACCGCTATTATATCGGTTGCTGTTTTTTGCTCACTAAGCCTGATTTCAATGATTTTTCCATACGCCTTCTCATAACCCTTGAGCACTTCTTTTAAGTGCCTATCAAAAGCTTCGTGATGACGGGAACTAGTGGTAAAATGGATATGGACGCGTCCTTGATCGTCAGCGGCATACAAACATCCCTCAACAAGATGCTCTTCGACGGGCGTCCGCACTCCTTCTGGATAAGCATGAAACTTGATCAGTCCTTTGGGCAACTGCCCATAATTTAAGCCTTTTTCCTGCAATAATTCTTTTATTACCTCCACGGGTACTTCCTCAAAGATCCCTTTTTCGAGAAGCCCTGCTTTCAGCGTTTTATAAAAAGGAAATTGCGACAAATGGTTCAAGAAATGCACTACTTGATCTGTAGGTGGGGGCATCTCATTCTCTTTTCCTTCGTACTGATTTTCTGCTGACAGATATTCGAAAAGTCCCTTAAACATTCGGGTTGCCGCACCTGAGGCTGGGATAAATTTTACCTTTTTTTTGACTTTTCCGTGCTGTTCATAAAGGGCTTGTAATTCTTTTTTTTGTGTTACATTCAAACTTATAATGCCCTCCGAAACCTTAGCGGGTTTTATCAATTTTGCAAAGGGAAATCTCTTTTGAAAACGCTTTATTTGCTCCCTTACTTCTGAGACATTTACGCCTTGGGTCAATAGTTGCTCCTTATCTAAATGAACCATCTTCTCTCTTCTTTCTACCACAATAATATGGGATTCTCATTGGTTTTAGCGGCCTATTTGATTTTTTCCTTGCTACTCAAAATTTCTTTGGTGTTTTTACTTCCTTTTGATCACGTAAAATTTTTTTGGAAAGGGAAAGTTTTAGCTTTGTCATCGAGTTATAAAAGTCAGAAATGGAAGTAAAAAAAGTCGTCTCCCTTTTTAAAAATGACCCTGCGCTTAATCTTCTTTTGGCGAAGATTAGCGAACCCCCAACAAACATCAAACTGAAAGGATTGGTGGGTAGTTCTGATGCTCTGAATTTATTGATTACCTCAGAAAAAATTGATCAGCCCCTGCTCGTAATCATGCACGACAAAGAAGATGCGGATTTACTCATGACTGACTTGGTTCATTTAGAAGAATCGAGGGTTCCTTCTTTTTTTCCTACCTCATACAAAAAACCTTATCAGCCCGAATCCATAGACAACGCCAATATTCTTCGCCGTTCTGAAACTTTGACACGGGTGCTTAATGGAGAAACCAAAATCATCGTAACCTATCCAGAGGCTCTCGTCGAAAAAGTCCTCAACAAACGTTCGCTGATTCAAAACGTCTTTAAAGCAAATGTTGGAGAACTCGTTGATATATCTTTTTTATCGGAATTATTCTCAACCTATGGTTTTGAAAGTACTGATTTCGTCTATGAACCCGGAGAGTTCGCCGTACGAGGAGGCATTGTTGATGTGTTCTCCTTTAGCTCTGAATTTCCGTTGCGTCTCGAATTATTTGGAAACGAAATTGAGAGTATTCGTACGTTTGATCCAGAAACTCAATTATCAAAAAATTCACTTCAATGGGCTTCCATCATGCCCAATACGCATAACCAATTATTGAAAGAAGAACGAATTTCTTTATTAGAATATTTGCCAGAAAACACATTGGTTTGGATCAAAGATTTAAGAGAAACTCAGGATATCATCACTAAAGCGTTTGACAAAGCGGCAGATTCATTCCATGCCGTTATCTCAATAAGTAACAATACTCAAGTCATTCAATCTCCCTCCTTACTTTACGAAACCTCTGCCTCTTTTACCTCGCTATTAGAAAAACGTAAAGTGATAGAATTTGGTAAGCGCGCTTTTTTATCGCCTTCTTTTGAAATCGATTTTGAAAATCAGCCCCAACCTTCATTTAATAAAAACTTCGAGTTCTTGGTAGATAGTCTTGGCGCATTACAACACGACGGGTTTCATATTTTTATTTTCTCCGATTCCGAAAAACAACTTGAGCGACTGGCGACCATCTTTGAGGAAATCGATCCCTCTCTGTCTTTTTCTGGAATCACGGGTAGTCTCAATGCGGGCTTTATCTCTCCTACTTCAAAAATTGCCTGTTTGACGGACCATCAAATCTTTGATCGGATAAATCGAAGAAATGAAAACCCCAAATTCAACAAAAAAAAGGCCCTTACCCTCAGGGAGCTCAAATCTTTACAAACGGGTGATTATGTCGTTCATATTGACCACGGTGTCGCCCGTTTTGCCGGACTAGATAAAGTCATGCGTAATGGAAATCAACAAGAGGTCATCCGTTTAGTATACAGGGATAATGATTTACTCTACGTAAGCGTACATGCCTTACATAAAATTTCTAAATATGCAGGAAAAGAGGGTGGACCTCCCACCACCAGTAAACTCGGTTCTAAAGATTGGGAAACGAAAAAAAACCGGGTTAAGAGTAAGGTAAAAGACATCGCTAAAGAATTAATCACCCTATATGCCAAAAGGAAAACATCTCCCGGATTTGCATTTCCCAAGGATTCTTTTTTGCAAGCTGAATTAGAGTCAAGCTTTATGTACCAAGAAACGCCAGATCAACATTCCGCTACTATGGATATCAAAACAGATATGGAGCGAGTGCATCCTATGGATCGCCTGATCTGTGGAGACGTCGGTTTTGGAAAAACGGAAGTGGCCATTCGAGCGGCCTTCAAAGCGGTAAACGCCAATAAACAAGTAGCCGTTCTGGTTCCTACCACAATTTTGGCCCTCCAACATTATCAAACCTTCTCAGAACGGCTTCGTGATTTTCCAATCACCGTTGATTTTGTAAATCGATTTAAAACCGCCAAGGAAATTACAGCCATTAAGAAAAAATTACGCGACGGACACATAGATATTCTCATTGGTACCCACCGCATTGTAAATAAAGACATGATTTTTAAAGACCTTGGCCTCATGATTATTGATGAAGAACAAAAGTTTGGTGTCAAAATTAAAGAGCAATTGAAAAAATTACGCGTGAACGTAGACGCCATGACACTGACCGCTACGCCCATCCCTCGGACCCTTCATTTCTCCCTAATGGGAGCTCGAGATTTGTCTATCATCGCGACCCCGCCTCCAAATAGAGTCCCCGTTACCACAGAGGTCTGCGAATTCAGTGAAGAAGTTATTAGAGATGCGGTTCATCATGAACTTAGAAGAAAAGGTCAAGTCTTCTTTGTTCACAACCGAATTGGAGATATTGAAAGTTTAGCCAATCTGATTTATAAGCTTGTTCCTGATGCGCGGATTGCCATTGCACATGGGCAAATGGCCGGTCCCAAATTAGAAAAGGTCATGGTCGGCTTCATAAATGGTGCGTACGATGTACTGATCTCAACCAACATTATTGAGTCTGGATTAGACATCCCCAATGCCAATACAATCATTATAAATAGGGCACATATGTTTGGCCTCTCTGATCTTCATCAGATGCGGGGTAGGGTGGGGCGATCCAATACCAAAGCCTATTGTTATTTGTTAACCCCCGCTCATTCGACGGTCTCTTCTGATGCCAGAAAACGCTTGATTGCACTGGAAGAATTCTCCGAGCTGGGTGATGGTTTTAAAGTAGCCATGAGAGATTTAGATATTCGAGGTGCCGGGGATCTTTTAGGAAGTGAACAAAGCGGTTTTGTAAATGATCTTGGTTTTGATATGTATCATAAAATCCTCGATGATGCGGTCCTTGAATTGAAAGAAAATGAATTCAAAGAATTATTTCAAGACAACTTAGTACATGAAAAAGTCTCTGATTCATTTATCAGTGATTGTGTGCTAGAAACCGATCTGGAAATTCTTATTCCTCAAGAATATATTACCAATACCTCTGAAAGACTCAGATTATATAATGACTTAGATAATGTGGAAACAGATGACGCCCTATTAACAATTCAAAACAGTACCAAAGATCGATTTGGTGCGCTGCCTGAACCTCTAAACGAATTAATAAAATCGGTTCGATTGCGTTGGCTCGGCCGCGATTTTGGATTGGATAAAATTGTATTAAAAAACAGTACGATGAAATTACACATATTAGAAGGTAAAAAAGATGCCTATTTTCTGTCTTCTGCTTTTAAAAATCTCATTCAATTTGCCCAAAATCATCCCCAACGTTGCAAAATCAAGGAACAAAACCAAAAATTGATTTTTTCTATTAATCATGTTCATACCCTCGATGATTCCTTCCCTGTTTTCGCCTCATTTTTTAAAATTTAGTTCTTTCTCGACTGTTTTTTTGCTTTTTAAGAAGAATAACCCACTTTTTCATTTTTCATTTCGATAAATAATATAATTTTTGCCTACATTAGCATTATTAATTTTAAAGATAGTTAACCAATCTTATGGAAAATGTTTATTCTATGGTAAAGTCACTGACCTATACCATAACGATCGCATCAATATTGACCTCTTGTATTTTTGGAGGGGGAAACCCGAATAGTTCTAATCCTGGAAGCGCTAGTACAGTGACGGGTTTAGAATGGAATGTCGATGAAGAAGATGGGGGTAGTTTTCAAGTCAGCGAGTATGCCGGCCAACCCGTGGGTCCTAATCTTGTTTTTATAGAGGGTGGTAGAACCGTCTTAGGGTCTGTGGAAGAAGACGTAATATACTCAAGAGATAATGTAGAGCGTTCAGTAACCGTCGCCTCCTTTTATATGGATGAAACTGAGGTAACGAATATCAATTGGCTTGAATATGAGCATTACATCCGTATTGACTCTGAAGAGATTTATTGGGAAAATAACTTGCCGGATACCACTGTCTGGTCACGAGACCTTGCCTTCAATGATCCTTATGTTTCACATTATTACAGGTATCCTGGTTTTAGATTTTTTCCTGTGGTCGGTATTAATTGGAGGCAGGCTGTAAATTATTGTGCTTGGCGAACTGAAGTAGTAAACCTTAAGTTGGCAACAGATGCTGGATTTTTCGAAGAAAGTGAAGATGGCGAAGGCGATGCTTTTGCTGAAGACGACGCCTTCGCTGAAGACGAAAATACCGAGGTTGCCAGTTTACAAGGAAATAGTTCTCGCGTCCCTATTGAAAGTGGTATCGTATTGCCCGCTTACCGTCTTCCAACCGAAGCCGAATGGGAATATGCCGCTCAAGCTCTTATTGGCACTCAGTGGTTAGATGAAACGCAAACTAATAGTAGAATTTATCCCTGGGATGGTCATGCTCTTAGAAATCCTTATGGTAAGTCTATTGGATACATGTTGGCGAATTATAAAAGAGGTCGAGGTGATTATGCCGGTATTGCGGGAAAATTAAATGATGGGTCTATGATTACCGACTACGTTTATAATTACCCTCCAAATGATTATGGGTTATATAATATGGCTGGAAATGTAAACGAATGGGTCCAAGATGTCTATCGCCCACTCTCTTTTCAAGATATGGATGACTTAAATCCGTTCAGACGTGATAATGTATTAGATGAAGAAGATTCATACGATGGCGGCTACAGCTTCATTGGAAACGAAAGAGCTTATGAAACTGAAGAAGAAGCTCTCAAGGCCGGTGTGCCTCTTTCACAATATAATGTGGACAACCCTCCTGTGAAACGTATGAGAGTTTTCAAAGGAGGATCTTGGAAAGATGTCGCCTATTGGATGTCTCCGGGAACCCGACGCGCTCTTTTTGAAGATTCCTCTACGAATGCCATTGGCTTCAGATGTGCCATGGTCCATGCTGGGTCAAATTACTAAAAAACATTAATACAAAAAAAGCGATCTGTGAAAATACGGATCGCTTTTTTTATGCCTTCTTTCTATGCTTAACCCACATAAAATTTATTTTTCCCCATCATTATGAGTGTTGAGATGATAAAAACAAAATATCAACAAGACTTCTTATCTTAATTGGTATTGTATTTGAATACGTCCTTTCTTCACCTTTTTCTTTTAAAGATGACTGAGGAGATGTATTCAGATATGCTGCTCGCTATTCTGGAAGATTTTTGTTTGTCTTATATTTACGCGCATTCTATTGGTTTATAAAGGAGCATACCCTTAATCTCCCCATTATTAGAACCAAAAAATGGGTCACCGTTTTCGTTATCATGCATATCATACATTTTGGCTTCTTAGCTCCTTCTATAAGAATCAATGACTTACCCATAGTTCCTATTAAAGTCATTGGTGGCTTCTTAGCCTATGTTGGGATCCTTTGCTATGCCTTTTTTATAGGACGCATCCGAAAAATTGTCTTCCATCTGATGTACTTCTATTATGTTGATTTCGTGATCGCCATGACTTTTTTAGCCCGCATTCGTGGAGAGTTTGTAAGTGCAGATCCAGAAGTTTTTCACTTTATTGGTTTAGATATCGTACTCATTTCTTTTGGAATAGCAGGAATTCGACTGTACCAAATAAGGTCTAGTTAGCCCTTTCTTAGGATAAAAACACCCCGTCTCATCTTTTTAAGAAGTGCTTGATCAACTAATCATCTCCTTAAAAATAAAATAGGTCTAGCGAAAAAAATATATCTCAATCATAGAGACTCGATTAAGCAGTCCATATCTAACCGAAGAATTATTGCCTCACCCTTTCTTTTATTTAAAAAATCATACTATTCCCTGTTTATTTTTCCATAGTAGGGGCCAAAATAATAATTTCTCGCACTTTCGGAGCGATCAATTCACAAACAGCGACCATAGTGGCTCCTATTGTGATGACATCATCAACTACAATTACCGACTTCCCTTTCAAAGCATCCAGCTTTAGGCCGGCAGACACTTCTTTTTGATTTTGCCAACGTACTCTACCCTATCCTGTTTACTCTATGCTTTATCTTGTCTTACTCTTAGAATAACGTCATCCTTAATAGAAATACCTGTTTTTTCTGAAATACCCCTTGCTATTTCACGACTTTAGTTATACCCTCTCTTTTGTTCCTTGTCTGAATGTAAAAGAATAGGTATTAAATAATCCGTTTTGAGTCCTTATTTAAGGACTAAAGAAGTGCCAAAATGACGTCCCATCAACACAGCCAATGCTTTATTTCCCCAATTACTTGAAACCATATAATATCGCTTGCGCAAGCCCCTTCTTATTAATCACTAAGTAGACTTGAACGGAGACTACCTTTGGTAAAAATCTAAAAAGTAATGAGAATCTTTGATTTTAATCAGGTGATGAGTCAAAGTAAGGTAAATTCAGAAAACATCGGGTAGAAGTATGACTCATTTTTTTACCAAAACAATCATACATCCAACACAGCAATGAGGGTATATTAATGGTATAGAGTCTTTCCAAATAACCCTCAAATAATATATTACGGATGCCATATAATTAATCCTAAATGGCTTCTCTTATTGGCTTATTGAGAGTCAAAACCCTATTATTTTAGTGTAACTCTTGAAATTTTAAAGTAAGAATATAACTTTTGAATATGAATTGAAAACAAAAATAGATTTAACACTTATATTACCTGTTAGAAAGTTCAAAATTCAACCTTATACGCTAACTATATTTACATAGTAGAACACATGAGTTTTCCTCACTTATTAGATTGCCAGAAATTTAAGAAATGATTGATCCATCCCTTAACGACCAGTTTAATTCTTTTCGGCGTAAGTTTTTCTATAATAAGTTACTTAGAGGAAGCCTTATTTTCATCTCATTATTAGGAAGCTATTGTATGCTTGTTGCTGGATTTGAATCTTTCATTCGGCCCGGTACCTTCATAAGGGGAATTTTATTGATGCTGAGTATTCTTTTTTTAATAACCGGACTCTGGATCTTCATTGTTCAGCATCTTTTCGCCTTATTAAGACCTAAACAACACTTGACTGATGAGCAAGCCGCACGTCTCATTGGACAGCAGTTTACTAATATTGAAGATCGCCTCATTAATACGCTTCAACTACAGGATCTCGTCGATGACCAAAAAAGTCTGGCTCAGGCCAGTATTGACCAACGTTCCCTCGAATTTGATCAATATGCTTTTGATCGATCCATCAATTTAAAATTAAACGGTAAATACCTGTATTTTACACTTCCCATACTCTTTTTATTCATGATACTAGGTCAAATACAACCTGGTCTTTATTCTGACAGCTCTCAGAGAATCATCAACTATGACTTATTTTACGCTAGCCTTGCACCATTTGAATTCGATTTACTTTCTGAAAATTTAGAGGTCTTCAAGAATGAAAGCTTATTGTTAGAATTAGCATTGCGCGGAAATGAAATCCCAGACCAGTGTTATATCCAGATTGGAAACCAAAAAATCCGCATGACAACAGACCAAAACGGTCAATTTTCTTATCTATTTGAAACCGTACCTAATGATGTAGTTTTTTCTTTCTTGTCTGCGGGTTATCAAAGTAAGTCGTACACAATCACCACAAAAGTCAAACCAGAGCTTATTAATTTTGATGTTCAACTAAAATACCCACCACATACACACAAAAAACCAGATTTTTTTTCTAATAATGGTAATCTCAACCTACCCGAACACACCCAAATATCTTGGACAATTTCTTGTCAAGACGCCGATAGCGTACAGTTAACAGTCGGTAATCATTCTGCTATTTCAGCCACCTATCTTACTGATAATCAGCAATTTAAATTGAAATATATTGCCGTCCTAAGTGATCCTTATGAACTGCTATTAATCAATCAATACGGACACAATCAAGAGTCCATAAAATACCAGTTAACCGTGCAAAAAGATCTATTCCCTGAATTAGAGGTCGCTTTTTTCGTCGACACGCTATATTATGACTTCGTATTAATCACGGGTACCTTTTCGGATGACTACGGCATCCATTCTTTAATTATAAATCAAAAAGGGACATCAGATAGCCTAGTGACACTTCCTGTAAAAAATATTCCCAACACCCAGTCATTTTACCATCAAGTCCCGATCACCTCGGAAATGCTTAATCAACAAGCCCAAATTGAGCTACAAGTTATCCTGACAGATAATGATCTGCCCAATGGTTACAAGCCCACTTCTTCCACTCCTTTTTATTTGCAAATACCCGATGACAAATATTTTAAATCTCTGCTCTCTCAAAAAAGCTCGACTTCTGAAAATGCCATAAGAGAGCTTATTTCAAAAAACGAATCCCTTCAAAACAAGTTGTTAAACATGGAGGAAAAATTAAAAATTAAACAAAGACTAGACTGGCAAGATCGTTCAATGTTCGAAGAGATTCTCAAAGAAAAGCAACAATTGCAAGAAGCTATTGAAGAACTGTCTCAAAAAATGAAGGAGCTTAACCAGCAACAAAAAAAATTTAATGATAAAGATCCTGTATTACAGCGAAAAGCCAATCAATTAAAAGAGCTCATATCAAATGTTTTAGATGAAAAAACCAAAAGATTATTTGATGAATTAGAACAATTACTTAAGGAAAAACAAAACGTTCAGGACATCCAGAAAAAACTATCTACCCTTACCAATAAAGAAAAAAACATAGAACAAGCCCTTAACCGTGCTCTTGAACTATTCAAAAAATTAAAGCTCGAAAACGATTTGGATCAAGCGCAGAAAATGATCGAAAAATTGAGCCAAGATCAACAGAAACTCTCCACTGAATCTAATAAAAAAGAATTCTCAATGGATGAGTTAAAATATCAACAAGATAAGATATCACTAAAATTTGAAGAGTTTAAACGTAATTTAAATGAAATAGAATCCTTAAATCAAGAGTTAACCCGGCCCGAATCTCTCTCACCGACCCAGGGTTCGGAAGATCGTATTGATCAATCTCTTCAAGAAATCAACGATGCTATCAACAAAAAAGAAAGAAAAAAAGCCAGTAAAAAACAAAAACAGACCAGTCAAGCAATGAAGAATTTGAGTGATGCTCTTGCGGATATGCAGTCAAATATGCAACAAGAAACGATGACTGAAAACATTGAAGACCTTAATAAGATACTTGATGATTTAATTAAACTTTCTTTTAAACAAGAAGACCTGATGAAATCCTTCCGTACTTTGAAATCTATGAATCCTATGTTCGTCACCTTGTCGCAGGAACAATTAAAGTTGAAAGACCAGGTGACCATATTATCAGACAGTCTTTTGGCATTATCAAAAAGAGTGGTGGCCATCTCCAGCTTTGTAACGAGCGAACTAAGTGAACTCAACAGGAACATCAATGCATCCATCCTCTCATTACGTCAACGGAAAGCAAACACGGCAGTGGTTAATCAACAGTTCTCTATGACTTCAATGAACAATTTAGCCCTTTTATTAAATGACCTACTTCAACAGATGCGTAATCAAGGCAATAGTCAAGGCAGCGATGAGTCCCAAAATCGGCCTTCAGGCAACCTACCCAATCTCAGTGAATTACAACAACAGCTGTCGGAACAAATACAACAACTTAAAAGAGGCGATCTAAAGGGCCGAGAACTCAGCCAAGAGCTCGCAGAAATGGCCGCCCGTCAAGAGATGATCCGAAATGAACTCAATAAGCTGAACAATAAACTCAAAGGACAGCCAGGAAACGACAACACCAATAACACATTGAGTAAAGCCGCCGATGCCATGGAGAAGAACGAGATGAATCTGATCAACAAGCAAATCACTCAAGAATTAATCGACAGGCAAAAGCAAATATTAACACGTATGCTTGAAGCTGAAAATGCCCTAAAAAATCAGAACGAGGATCAACGGCGCGAAGCTGAAACGGCGCGAGGATTATAAGTCTCGTCTACCTGCTGCATTAGATAATTATTTAAAACAAAAATCTAAGGAGATAGAATTGTTAGAAAGTATTCCTATTAATCTCCATCCTTTTTATAAATCTGAAGTCAATGAATATTTTAAAAGAATCAATGGCAACAAGAAAATTAAAACTCTTATAGTAACCAGAAACTTAATACAACGCTTTCTCTTTTAATTAATCTACTTTTGTCATTTGGTGAGCTCGTCTTTCTATAACAATTAACTTAACATGCGCGAAGATCTATATTTTCATTTTGAGGACATTTCAGAATTCTCGCTCCCTGATCATATTTATGATTGGATTAAAGGACTTATCCTCAATGAAGAATTTGTGCTCTCAGAAATAAATGTTGTCTTTACTAGTGATCATTATCTATTAACCCTAAATAAAAAGCATTTGGCTCATGACTATTATACTGACATTGTCACTTTTGATTATCGCACCGAACCTAAAGAAATTCGTGGCGATTTATTCATCAGTAAAGAACGCGTCGTAGAAAATGCCTCTGCATTCAACGTATCAATACATCATGAATTGCTTCGAGTCGTTGTCCATGGTCTTCTTCACCTTTTTGGATATTCCGATAAATCTGAGAAGGACAAAAAACTTATGCGATCAATGGAAGACTTCTATTTATCTTTGTATACAAATGAATATGTTTCACGTGAAACATAATGAATCAGTACAAGAACACATTAAATATAAAATCAATGTTCGAAAAATATGACGTAATCGTAGTAGGTGCCGGCCATGCAGGGTGTGAGGCCGCCCATGCCGCGGCAACCATGGGATCCAAAGTTTTATTGGCTACCATGAACATGAACACGATTGCTCAAATGTCCTGCAATCCAGCCATGGGTGGTGTCGCAAAGGGTCAAATTGTTAGAGAAATAGATGCGCTCGGTGGGTGCTCTGGAATCATTACCGACCAAACTATGATCCAGTTTCGAATGCTTAACAAGTCCAAAGGCCCCGCCATGTGGAGTCCACGAGCCCAGTCTGATAGAATGCGTTTTGCTGAAACTTGGCGACTTACCTTGGAATCTAACCCTAATATAGACTTTTGGCAAGAGATGATTTCTGCTATTATTGTAGAGAATCATGTCGTTACAGGTGTACGTACCTCCCTTGGTATTGACATTAAATCTCAATCTGTCATACTTACCAATGGCACCTTTCTCAATGGCCTAATACATATCGGTAAAAAACAATTTGGCGGTGGGCGAACGGGTGAATCAGCCGCCTTCGGAATTACCGAACAATTAGTTAGTCTTGGTTTTAATGCTGGTCGAATGAAGACGGGTACACCTCCTCGCGTGGATGGGAGGTCATTAGATTACAAAAAAATGCAGGAACAAAAAGGCGACGTAATCCCTGAAAAATTTTCTTATCTGCCTGATATTCAGCCGTTAACAAATCAAAAAAGCTGTTGGATCACGCACACCAACGACGCTGTACACGCACAGTTGCAACTGGGCTTTAATGAATCCCCTATGTTTAACGGTAGGATCAAAGGATTAGGTCCTCGATACTGTCCCTCTATCGAAGATAAAATCAATCGCTTTGCAGATCGGTCACAACATCAAATATTTGTAGAACCCGAAGGTTGGAATACGGTAGAGGTCTATGTCAACGGATTCTCTTCGTCCCTTCCAGAAGAAATACAACATAACGCTTTGCGATTAGTCACTGGTTTTGAGAAGGTCAAAATGTTTCGTCCTGGTTATGCCATTGAATACGACTTTTTTTCCCCCTACCCAACTCCACCTTACCTTAGAAACTCAGCTTATTGAAAACTTATATTTTGCCGGACAAATCAACGGCACCACGGGTTATGAAGAGGCGGCTTGCCAGGGTCTCATGGCTGGCATCAACGCCCATCTAAAAAACAATTTACAAGACCCTTTTATCATCTCTCGTTCAGAAGGTTATATCGGTGTCCTCATTGACGATCTTGTCAATAAGGGCACCGATGAGCCTTACCGTATGTTCACCTCCAGAGCAGAATATCGATTATTGCTAAGACAAGACAATGCGGATCATCGACTCACAGCTAAAGGACATGCACTTGGCTTAGCAAGTGACGAGCGACTCGCGTTACTACAGAAAAAAATTGAAGACACCTCTTCACTCCAACGCTACTTAAAATCTGAAAAAGTCGTACCCAAAGAAATAAATAAGTACCTAATTCAATTAGAGACCGCCGTCGTTACCGAAAAAATCTCTTTGGAACAATTATTAAAACGCCCTCAACTCAATATTGTTCACCTACCTTCATTGTCTAAAAAGATACAAAGCAACTTGGATCTTTATCCACGTGACGTACAAGAGCAAACAGAAATTCTCATAAAATACGCGTCTTACATACAAAAGGAAGAACAACAATCCAAGAAGCAGTTATCCATGGAAACCCTTCGGCTAAAAACCTCCCTTAATTATGAAGATATTAGTTCACTTTCATCTGAGGCCAAAGAAAAATTAACTAAATTCCGTCCGTCGACTTTAGGGCAAGCCTCTAGGATCAGCGGAGTCAGCCCTGCCGACATTTCGATACTCATGGTATACCTAGGAAGATAATGTACAAAAAATTAGACTTTTGTCCTTCTTGTAAACACTCCATTTTTGACAATCTCCACATTGCTAAAGATCACTTGGTCAGTGGTGAAAGTTTTGCCATAGTCCAGTGCCAAATGTGTCATCTCCTCTTCACCAATCCTCGCCCCAGTGATTCCCGTTTACCACACTACTACGAATCGGATGACTATGTATCACATAACGACAACAAAAACTCGCTTTTGGATTTCGTCTATCGCGTGGTCCGTCAAGTTACATTACGCCAAAAGCTTAAAAGTATTAAAAAATACCACACATCAGGGTCGCTTTTAGACTTTGGCGCCGGCACGGGAGCATTTCTCCAAAAAGCGGGTGCTGACTTTGATGTCATAGGGGTCGAGCCCAGCTCAAATGCTGTCGACCACGCCCCTGTATCAATCAAAACACGAATCTATGAAAATCTATCTTCATACAAATCAGAACAAAAATTCGATGTCGTTACAATGTGGCACGTATTAGAACATTTACCTAATTTGGGTGCCTCCTTTCGTGAAATTAAAGACCGCTTATCGAAAAAAGGACACCTTTTCATAGCAGTACCGAACCCAAACTCATGGGACAGCAATTATTATGGTACTCATTGGGCTGGTTATGATGTACCAAGGCATTTATATCATTTCAGCAAAAAGGCCATGGATACATTTTTAAAACCATATGGTCTCCGAATTCTGGAAACTAAACCGATGACATTTGATGCTTATTATGTATCCATGCTTAGCGAACGACATTTAAACAACCCTTATTCATTTATGAGAGGCCTCTATATTGGATACCGCTCCAATAAATCGGCCCATACAAGTCGACAATATTCGAGTCTATTATACGTCATTGGTACATGAAGATTTTTGTCAAAGCCTTTCTGATTAGCCTTATACTCATGAACCTAAATTGCGCCAATCAGCGCAGCCCCACAGGAGGACCCAAGGACTCTATTCCCCCCATCTTAATAAGCTCCATTCCGCCTAACGGGGCACTTAATTTTGATAATGACTGGATTGAACTTTCCTTCGATGATGACATCAATACTACTTCCCTCAAAAGAAACTTAGTCATTAGTCCGCTTACGGAATTGAAGTACACGGCTAAAACTAAAAAAAATAAGGTGCGCATTGAGTTTGAGGAGCGACTACTAGATAGCACTACCTATACATTCAATTTTTTACAAGGAGTTACCGATTTTACCGAGAAAAATCCAGTCATTAATCTTTCGCTAGCATTAAGTACAGGACCCTATATTGACTCCCTTTTCATTAAAGGTACCATATCTGAATTATACACCCAATTACCCGCTTCAGGGGTGTTAGTTGGGCTTTACTCATATTCTGACAGCTTAGATCTTACCATAGATAAACCTCTTTACTTTAGTACTACCAATGATTCTGGAGCCTATGTTATTAACAATGTTAAATATGGCCGGTACAAAATATTCGCTTTTAATGACGAAAATAACAACTTTACCTTTAATTCAGAAAGTGAGACCTATGGATTGAAGCCTTCCTTTGTTCTTCTATCCTCAGGTTTAGATAGCGTCAATCTAATCGTCAATTCTATTGATTCTCGTCCCCTCAACTTTATCTCTTCACGCTCGTTTGGTCGCTATTATGATGTGCGTTATTCTAAACCAATCACATTTTATCAACTCGCTTATCTCTCCCCCTATAAATATACTTTTTATCATCAACTTCAAGATGAGTTCACATCCATTCGCATATTTCCTCCGTTAGATACGCTCTATAATCAAAACAGCGACAGTAGTCAGATTATAATGACCGTTTATGACACCATTCATCAAAAATCCCTTGATACACTTATAGTCAAGTTCCTTTCTTCCCAACGTCCCCCAACCCCTCCGACTTCCAACATACATACGCAAGCAATCAATGCTAGCCAGTATGAGGTTTCCTTGTCGTTTGATAAACCCATAGCTCTCTTTGATAGCCTCAGTGTGCTTCTCAACACCGACACCCTTTTACCTATTACACCCATTGATGTGGAACGATACCATTGGAATTATAACAGAACAGAACTTTCTTTTAAAATTTCTTTGAATTGGTCAATACTACAGGATTCTCTTAACCATCAGCTTCAAAAACTCCATCAACAAGATTCGCTGATTCCTGATCACCGTATGTTAAAGCTTACCTCTATCTCATTCGATAGCACGTGTTTTACAGATGCGGATGGACTTAACTTGTCACGCATCCTTATCAAACTTGTAAAAAAAGAAATCAGCGACTTCGGCACCCTTCACGTCAAAGCAAAAACTGCAAAGAAATCATTTATCATACAAATTCTAGATACCGAAAACAAACTTATCGCCGAACGACAAAATCAAACAACTTTCACTATCGAATACCTTCATCCAGGTACCTACAAATTACGTGTTTTAATTGATAACAATCTGGATGGCGTTTGGTCGGTGGGAAATTTTATAGATGACAGCACTCCGGAAAATATTTATTTATACCCTAAACCAACAAAAATCTCAGCCAATTGGGAAATCTCAATCGACGACCTCACTTTTTAGTATGTGTGTAAGCCTTAAATCTTGGTGCATAACTTATCTGTAACCCTTACTTATACTCAGTGCTTAATATCACCCTTATTTGATGTCTATAAATAAAAAATCCTCACATCTATATGTTAAAAACGTATCTATAATTTCATTTATAATGTTATAATAAAAAAAGTTGATAATTATTTAATCTTTTATAAATGAAAGACTTGCTATAATTTCATTGGTGAATAACTTATTGATAATTCTCTTTTTATAAACAAATATAAATTCCTAGTGATATTTCATTATTTTGCTAACATATCAACAGACATAATATATTATAATAATTAATTAATCTTATATAAATATAATAAATGAGACCTTAAAAATGTGGAAAAACAATTAATCAATTATCTAATGAGCTTAATGATAATAGCTACTACATTTGGACAAGAATTGGATCAAATTAAGCTGGCAAATGAATATTATCAATCTAAAGAATACGACAAGGCGGGCAATATATATAAAAAATTGTCAAAGCAAAAAAGAAATATTCCGCGAATACATAGCAATTATCTTGATTTGATGATCAATAATGCTAAGCTAGATGATGCATATAAATATTTAAATTATGTAATTAAACAATATCCTGGGAACTCAAGATATCACGTCGATCAAATCTATGTGGCGCATTTGCTTCCAAACCAAAAAGAATATAAACGGTTTAAAGAAGCCCTTTACGACGCAAGTCGAGGAAATGTAAATACATTAAAAAGGATAGCAGAAGAATTAAGTCAAAGAAAACTGCATAACGATGCATTAGTCTTTTTATCACAAGCGCGAATCGAATCCCAAAATTCTAAGGCCTATGCTCTTGATTTTGCGAAAAATTATAGTATGCTAGGTAATAATCCTAAGATGATAGCAGAATATGTAAATTTTGCTTCACAACAAGCCCACCATATACCTTATATAAAAAACATCTTACAGGATCTGCTATTAGATGAGAGTATCAAAGAAATACTAGAGAAAGAGCTCATTACTAGATCGCAACAATATCCTGATGACGGACTTTATAATGATCTGTTAATGTGGTTATATATTCAGGGAAATAATTATCAAGGAGCATTTGTCCAAGCAAAGGCGATCGACAGAAATTCTCAAAGAAAGGGGAGTACCGTAATGCAAGTCGCTAAAGTAGCCTATGATAATCAAGCTTATGAAGAAGCTGTTCTTTTTTATGAGTACGTTGTGACAAAAAGTGGTCAAGGACCAACGCTAGAGAAGGCCCAATTTCTGTCACTACTATCTAAAGAAAAAAAATTATCTGACAAGCCGACGATAGATAAGCAAGCCCTGCATCAGATAGCAGCGGAATATCAACAATTTTATGAACGCACGACAGAAACGAATCCTTATCGGTTACAAGCTTTAAAAAGGAAAGCCGGAATAATGGCATACCAATTAAATGTACCAGACACGGCAATAAAAATTTTAGAGAAACTGAAAAATTTATCTGGGACAACGAGAACCTTTCATGCTCAAGTAAAGATGGATCTAGGCAATATCAATATGATTATCGGAAATCAGTGGGAAGCATCGTTATTATATTCACAAATTGAAAAAGACAATCCATACACCTCCATAGCCTATGAAGCTAAATTAAAAAATGCTAGGTTACATTATTTTATGAGCAATTTCGATTTAGCCAAATCACATTTAGACATATTGAAGCGTTCTACTACCAAAGAAATAGCCAATGATGCCCTAGACCTTAGTTTATTCATAGAAACCAATACTATGGGCGATAGCAACGAATTAGGGCTAATGGAGTATGCTAATATATCTTTGCTAATGTATCAGAATAGATATGATGAAGCCCGAGTGAAACTAGAAATACTGATTAATACTCAATTGGGTCATCCTATCCGGGATGATGGTTTTTGGTTATTAGCCAAACTTGATAAACGCATGGGCAAATATCAAAAAGCATTAAGCTCCTTAAACACCATGATAAACGAATATTCAGAAGGAGTATTAGGAGATGATGCCTTATTTATGAAGGCTCAAATTTTAGAAGAATATTTAGATAACAAGTCTGAGGCACAACAAGCGTATCGACAGTTCCTCGACAATTTTCCTGGCAGTGCTTATGCAGTTGAGGCCAGAAGGCGTTTTCGTATATTGCGAGGTGATGGGTTAAATTAAATGAAGATCAATTGATCCGAAGGTTGCTTAGGCACGAACATCTCGGGATCAGGATTCAAATGGCGATTGTAAAAATCATTCAACATATCTTGGGTATCGTTAGATATAAGAGGGATAATTTCTTCTATCGCTGATTGAGAAATTAGATAAGGAGAAATACTCTTAATGAGCTTATTTCCATGAAAATGACCATAAATCTGATAATTAGTTATCTCAGTAATTGAAGTTTTCTTTACAGCACATTGGGCTAAGCATTGATCAATATTGATGGGATTCTTTTGAAGAGGGATCGTATTCAAGACAAGGTGTTCTGAAAAATAGGCATCTATTTTTGCTAAAGAATCTGTTGAAAATTCTTGCCTCATTTTTAATGCACAAGCAAACAAATAGCATAATCAAAGATCACGTCTTGTGCGGTATATCCTGGATGCTTCTTATATGCCTTTTCAATGACGTAGGTCTCATCGTCTAATAAATAGCAATTACACACCAAACAGTTACAAAAAGCTTTTTGTGTTTGATAAGAATAAAAAACTTTGGGAATTTCTTGAAAGTTAGAGGTGCTCATAGTGTTGCAATTAGATCAGCAAGATAATGCGCTTTTGTCTCGAAGCAAAGGGGGCATATTAAAAAAGATGGGAGTAAACGCAATAGAATGGCTATATTTACGAAAACCATGAAAAAAGAACAAAGCATTGATTTTAATATTAAGATAGCGTGGCATGCCATCTCACGTATGTACAGTCAATATGGACAGGATTTCGAAATCTCTCCATCAAGTGGCTTTGTACTGCTTAACATAGACGTTGAAAAGGGAACTCCTGCTACAAAAATTGCACCCTTGATGGGTCTTGAAGCGAGGAGCCTGACTAGAATTTTGAAAGCACTGGAGCAAAAAAAATGGATCATCAGGAAAAAAGATCCCTTAGATGGACGATTAGTTCGTATTTTCCTAACCAAGAAGGGAAGGGAAAAACGAGCGTTCTCTAGTGGTTCCGTAAAGGCATTCAACAAACATATATTACATAAAATAACAGAAGGGGAATTACAATCATTTTTAAAAGTGACCGCTATTGTCAATGAGATAGCCTCAGACAAAGAGCGAATTCAAGATGAATTACAACAGTTGAGGAACCCTAAGGAGTGAATCAAAATTAAACAAGCATCCATCGGGTATAGCAGGGGTTTGATGATGGCAAAATGAGGACATTACATGACGGTGGCTATTAGACTAGTCATGGTAATGGTTACGCACCATTAACGGTGATGATCATGTTTCTAACCCCACCATCATTGAGATGTTCACCTAAATACACGCCTTGCCTTGTATCTAATTGAGGGCGTCCAGAATAAATAGGGAAACCCGGCATGCCATCTGAACCCTCGTAATTATGCTGATAATAAGCTTGATTTTTTAGAATTAACTCATTAAGGTTAATTAAAATCAAGTCGAACGGAAGGATCTGTATTTTCATTGATGCTCGAACTGGCCGAAGTGTGTAAGACGAAGACTTGTGCGGTAACCGTTTGAATACCGGATGATAAAATCACCTCGCTGACCAGGTTATTAATGAGATGAAACTCTCTTGGAAAAGGTGTTAACGAGATTTCTTCTTGAGAAAAATGTGTCTGTTCATCTTTGCAAATCTTGGTCAAATTCATGGTATATATGATATCACTAATAAAAAAGAGTAAGGGCACGTTAATATTACGCGCTGAGAGCTTCTCGGCGGAGACCTATCAGTTGATATTGAAGAAATGGACCATAGAGACCAACCCATCAGCAATCGATTGAGCCCATTCACTTCCAGCACCTCTACCTACAATATAAATAACAAAAAACACATATATTCCCAATAAAAGAAAAGCCTTCCCTCGTCCCATATATTTACCTGCAGTAAAAATCACAACAGCCACTACTGTGGATAATAGTAATAATAATCGTAATTCACTACTCAAGTCAATGATGTCTTCAGACATTACGATTGGTCCGTTGATTAACGTAAATACAAATAGGGGAAACCCTAAAGCAAAGCAGACATCAAAAATGTTGCTTCCAAGTGCGTTGGAAATGGCATCATCATAATTTCCTTTCTTAGCATCTTTGATTGAGATAATGGTGTCTGGAAAACTTGATGCTGCAGATGCTAAAATCAGGGCGACAAACATAACAGGAATGTCCAATCCATTGAAGGTTCCCAAATAGGGGACCTCATAGGTTTTTTCGCCTAACCATTCACAGGCCAATACCAACCAATAGCAAACTCCTGCTATACTCAGTGTGGCAGTTACCAATAAAAACCACGCTCGCGTGTCATTAATTTTGGATTTTCCAATGAAAATCCGCTCTAGGTCTAAAGTGATGAGCGCTAAAAAAAAGGAAGGAGATTCCATATGTTCAACTTTTTCTTGATCGTCTTCCTCATCTTTTTGTGGTGTGGAGGTCATCAAAGCCTCTTTGGTTTTTTTGTCCATAGAAGCAAACATGAAAATAATATAAACCACATAAACAGACATCAACAACAATCCATGATACCAGTCGAGCGCAGATCCACTGATCAAAATAAGGAAGATGAATTCTGCAATAATTAAGGCGATTCCATCTCGAAAAAGAACTTTACGAGAGATTTCAATTCTTTTCACGGCTCCCATAGAGATCACCGCAATGATGGAAACAGCAGGAATAACCATACTATTAAAAATAGCACTGCCTGCGGTAGTTCCGATACCTCCAGAAAAACCAGAGGCGTCATTTAGCACAAAAAGAAAGAAAAAAGAAGTGAATACCTCCGGCATAGAACTGGCTATAGCATTTATTGTGGCTCCCCTAACACCTTCCGAGAGATTGCGGCCAACATATTCAGAAGCGACCATAAAGCCATCCCCAGCGCGCCAGATCACTAAACAGCATAAAGCAATAAGAAATAATGGAATTAATAAACCCATTGGAAAAAAATTTTAAGTCAGTTTTTACTCAATCTTTTTAAATTTTAATTAAAAATGAGCATTAAGCACAAGGTTACCCAAAATAAGTGGATATTTTCTTGAATTTACTTTTATTTGACTACATTTTCTTTTTTTTATGATCAATAGAAAGTTATTGTTACTTAAATTAAGTTTTTAAAAATTAATCTTTTAGGCCAGAGCAAAAGGTTACAGTTAATTGTACTAATTTAAACTTTCATTATAGATGAGATCATGTATATAAATCTTTCTGGTTTAAATATTTTAGTTACCGGAGCCAGCCGTGGACTAGGAAAGGCCATTGCGACGAAACTCGCAGAAGCAGGAGCCACTATCGCTGTTCATTATAACAAAAATATGAATGATGCCGAAAGTTTGGCTCAGGTGATGGGTAATGAATCTAAAGCTTTTCAAGCAGACCTTTCAGATTCTGGGGAAGCGGTAAAACTTTTTGAACGTGTTGTTTTAGAGCTGGGAAGTATTGAAATTTTGATCAATAACGCAGGTATCGCTGAGCCGGCATCTATCGATATGGTACAAGAAGAATGGGATGTTCTTTGGCAAAAAACCATGACGGTGAACCTGCATAGCCCAGCTATTTTATGCAAAAAAGCGGTGCAACATTTTATTCAGAAAAAAGCCTCGGGAAGGATCATTAATATCAGTTCTCGTGCGGCTTATCGGGGAGAGACTGCGGATTATTTAGCGTATGCCAGCTCCAAGGCGGGCCTGGTAGCCTTGACACGATCCATTGCTAAATCATTTGGAAAAAAAGGGGTGAAAGCCTTCAATATAGCGCCTGGTTTTGTGCAAACCGATATGGCTAAAGCTTTCATGTCCCAATATGGAGAAGAGCATGCCAAGGAAGACATTGCTTTGGAGCGCCTTACTGAGCCCAAGGATTTGGCTCCATTGATCACTTTTTTGGCTTCAGGAATGGCCGACCATGCCACGGGTTCTACTTTTGATATCAATGCGGGAAGTTATTTACATGACGCCTGATTTATACACTACGTGGTTCAATTTTTCCGTTCTATTCTTTTTTTATTCTCAATTCTTTGAATAAATCGTTAACTTTGATTGCATAAAATCAAACAAAACGATAAAGCAGAAAAATATGAGTACCATCAAAGCGCAATTAAGCACCTTAATAGAGTTGGCCAAAATAGACGGCGAATTTGACGGGCAAGAAAAATTGCACATTTTGATGTTGGGTAGAGCCAATGGCCTATCGGAGGCAGAAATAAAAGATATTGTGAAAAATCCTGTACCTATGCCTGATATGGGTTTACTTTCTTCGGACGACAAATTTGATTATTTATTCAACATTATTCAGCTCATGAAAATTGATCAAGAAGTATACAAAAGTGAAATTCACCATTGTGAAAAATTAGCGGGAAAATTAGGGTTCAAAACTAAGGTCGTTTCGGCAATTTCATCACAAGTATATTCAGATCCTTCAATCAGTGCAGATATTGATGCCCTTAAGAAAGCAGTGAAAAAATACGAACTATAAGGTCTTTCTGCCAAGAACTATGATAAAATATGATTGGCATCCTTTACATTACATTTCCCCTGACACTTTTTTAACGCTTAATACAAAGCTTCTTTTGGCGGTTCAAAACGTAGCTTTGGTAGGCATTCATTACACTGAAGCAAGCAGATGAGCATTCATACAACACCTTGAGTTGGATTCCTGGCCTCTGGAGAATGGCAGGCCGATGGGTAGAGGGAGACCAAAACTTTTCGTTCATCCCTTTCCATTACCTCATTTGAACTCTTTCTGGTGGACAAAAAGCTCAATACACTGGGCCAATTTTTGTTGATAGATAAAAAATTCAATCAATCTCTTCTTTGGTTAGAAGAACAAATGGATTCCTTAGACTTGGGTCATCAACACCTTTCTCTTAAGATCCCTTACAAAGTGAAAGGCCTCCATCAAAATCTCCCCTTCGATCGGGTTGACCTCGATCTATTGACACATTTGGGTGCCTATTATCACAACACTTTTATCCTCTTTCGTGATTTTCGATCACAATCCGGAGATGCGACCTCCGAAATCAGGATTTGGCCCCAATTTTTGAATCAAACCATAAATATTATTGTCAAAGACACAGGGGATGAACATTTAGATACCTATGTAATCCTTGGCTATATGCCTGGGGGCGTATATGCCAAAGAACCTTGTTTTTATGCCCAGTCACGGCCGCATACCGAAGTGGCTGCATTGAAGCCTTTACCCAAGGGAGCTTATTGGAACCAAACCGATTGGACGGGTGCCCTTCTCCCGATATCTACTGTCTGGCATCTTGAAGATCAGCAATCATTCGTTTTTTCTTTTTATAAAAATGCCTTTGAACAGTTAAAAAAAGCTCTTTTAGGCTGATTTCTTATTTTTTAAATTGCGCCATCATCAGGGTTTTAAAATTATACAAGGCGTCCTCCCAAGTTTTATCTGCATCATAATAGCGTCCCGCATAAAGGTCCCCATTGGCGGTTCTCTGAATATAAAACTTATACACTTTTTTTTGCTTGTCTAAGGTTTTCAGTGTGCGGTTTCCGTCCACGGGCACCGTTGAAATGTATTGGGTTTGGGAAGGGTCTAGCTTATAACCCAATGCCGTTCGTAACTCCTCGCCGGGCATGTAGGCATACCTCAAGACGTATTGATATCGATCTTTATAAAATGCGGCATCTGATTGATCTTTAAGAAATTCGACTTTGGTAAGGATAATCGGAGAAGATTTCTTGAATACGGGCATTATTTAGCGCTACCCTTTCATTGTATTGAAACAGATACGCGCGTTGCTGATCATTCAAAAAAGCCCCATCGACAGTCAGGCTAGGGAATAATGAAACAGCGAGGGGAAACCGTTTGAGTTGCGTAGGGTAACGTGGAAAATGGGTACCACTAAAAAGCCGTATTTGGGGCCTGAGCTCAGGACTATCTGGAATCAGGTAATTACTGTAGGGTAAATCTAAGGTCTTCATTTTATTGGCGAGTCGAATCAAAACCTCATTCATCGTTTGGCCCTTTGCTTGCCATGCTTTGGCCTTAAAATCTACCCATTTGGCATCGCTCATGGTCCCTATAGTCAAGGCAAATCCTTGAGTGGAGACCTCCAAAAACATCAAGACCCGTATATTTCTTTTTTGTAAGGTGGCAAGGGTTTTTCTATAGACATCTTGCCCCCCATACAATTGATCGTAATAGAGATATTGTATGGCATCAATACCCATCGCTTTCAAATTTATGTGTAGTTTTTGTGCCAGCGTTTGATCCTCCACTTCAGGCATTTGATAAATTACAACGCATACGCGATCTGAAGTAATCCCCTCAGGTAAACTTCCTGAGATAGACATCAAATGAGTTTCAAAAATCTGTGCCCAGACGCCTTGGGTTAGCATACAAAAAAACAGAATTATTAATTTTTTATTTATCATCTTCTTTCTCCATACTTAACTAAATTTATAAAATACAAATGATATTAAATCGGCTCTCATGACTGAAAAAATATGCGCCTGGGCGGCCAACACCTATCCTGATTACATCAATTATCATAACGAAGAATGGGGAGTTCCCGTACACGAAGATAAGATACATTTTGAATTTTTAACTTTAGAAGGTGCACAAGCAGGTCTAAGCTGGCGAACTATTTTAAATAAAAGGGGTGGCTATCGTGAGGCATTTGCTGATTTTGATGTCCTCCTTATTTCCAAATTTACTTCTTCCTATTTGGAGTCCCTGATAAAGAATCCCAATATTGTGAGAAATCGTCTTAAAATAGACTCTGTATTTGAAAACGCTAAAGCGTTTATACAAATACAAAAAGAGTTTGGTTCTTTTGACACTTATGTGTGGCGTTTTGTCAGACACCAACCCATTCAAGGTGCGTGGCATACAAAAAAAGAGGCACCTCCGAGTCAGACGAATATCTCAATTCGTTTATCCAAAGACCTTAAAAAAAGGGGATTTAAATTTGTAGGGAGTACCATTATGTATGCCTATATGCAAGCTATCGGTATGGTCAATGATCACAGTCCAGAATGTTATCGCTACGGGCAGATAAAGGTTCTCAAAGGCTCATAATGATTTCCTTTTTAGGTATTTTTATACGCCAAAGCCCCATCAATGCCCCCTCTTTAAAATTAAAGGCTTGGTCTTGAGGGAACTGCTCTTGAAGTAATTTTTGAGTTTTGAGACCGATATGCACTCCTTTTGTTCCATGACAGCTCTGGCATGCTTTTTTCATGATTATGGGTGCCCAATATCGTAATGTTGTTTCATTTACATCTTCTAAACTCGGGATCATTTTAAGTTGCCGTTGAGCAGCATATTCAAACGCTGCATAGACCTTTAACTCGAGGGAATCCAACGGGCGGCCTTTTTCCCTTGGGTGCTGGGAAATTCGAGAAATTTCAATCCCTTTACTTTTAGCTTTTAAAACAGCAGGTAATGAAGAAAGCTTACACCGTTCGATTTCGCCATCGGCGGCAAGGATAGATGTCATATGTTGACGGGTCACGTCGGCTTCAATTTCTACTCCTGTCTTCAGGGCCAGTGTCATGATATCTGAAGCTGAAACTTTCCTGATTTTTCGAGATTGAATCTCTTCTTTAACTGCTTTGCTGTCAATAGGGGCGCCTGGATTACAAGAAAGGTTAAGAGACATTGCCGTAAGCAATATGCTGTAACTCAAATTACTAGCTTTCATCATGTTTTTTTCGATCTGCTCTTTCCATAAGTAATAGTGAATTGGGATCATTTATGCCTCGATCATTTATGTAATTGTAGCGGAAATTTAATACGAAATAAAGAAATTATTCCTCAGAATGGTTAATCCACTGATTTATAATAGAATTTATCAATTTACATTTTTATATTTGTTTCCGTGAATAAAAATTGATTGTTCATAAAATCAATCTATATGAAACTTTTTAGACTCTTTTGTATTGGAATAACGTTTTCTTTTTTTCTTCCCTCGGTGGGGCAAGACCTTGGGTTTTCGCAATACTATAACGCACCTATTTTTTTAAATCCAGCTTTTACGGGCACCTCGGAATTTACTCGCGCTGGATTGAATTATAGAATGCAAAAAGTAGGCTCTCTTTCAGCGTACAATATTTCTCAACTTTCATTTGATCACAGCTTTGTAGATTATCACAGCAGCGTGGGTCTCATGATTTTCAATGAAACAGACGAAACCAGTGGTTATACCCATAACAAAATAGCTCTTCCTCTGTGTTATGACTTTTCTGTAACTAAAGATATGCAGATCCGTTTTGGGTTGGAAGCTTCGTATAGTCAACAAAATTTCAATGTTGGTAATTTTATTTTTTCAGATCAGTTGGATGCCTTTGGTAACATCACAGGCCTGTCTGCAGAAAGTTTAGCTTCAGGGAAGGTCAATTATTTTGATGCCTCATTTGGAGTTTTAGGCTATTCTAAAGAGCTATGGTTTGGATTTGCCGCGCACAACCTCTTTAAAAACAATATCTCTTTTATGGAGGGCAGTGATTATCAATTAAAAACGAGGTTTTCTGGGCACATGGGTTATCGGTATCGTTTTAAGGCAATTTCCCGAAATACGCGTCGAAACATCGCCATCATGCCGACCTTTAGTTTTACCAGTCAAGGCCCACTGAATCGATTGGATGTGGGTATATATAATGTAATCGAACCTGTTATCCTTGGCGTTTTTTATGGAACAGATCCTACGGCTTTTGAAGAGAACAATTTTATTAGCATGATGGTAGGAATAAAGAAAAATACTTTTACCACAATTTATAGCTACGACCTATCTCTTTCAGAAGGTGCTGCACGGCAAGGATTTCATGAGATTTCTTTTAGTTACCTATTTGAAATAACAAGTGGCAAGCCACCTTTAGGCATGCGAAGAACTAAATGTCCCGTGTTTTTATAAATCATTGACTTAAGTAATAATGGAATCAATACAACGACGATTTTCGTATTTAATTTTAACCTTTGCCCTTGTATCTCCTTTAATAAGCTGGGCACAGTTTGATCTTGCTTCAAGTGCTCATACTGACATTACATGTAATAATATTGATGAGGGAATTACTAACGACGGAACAATTACCCTTACTTTTGATGCAGCATCTTCTGCAAGGGGTAAAACAGTCGTTTGGTGGAAATTTAACGGTACCGCCTATGCTGCTTTAACTGGTGGTTCTGTTCCTACGGCAGTCAATAATCCTGCCGGCGGGGGTAACGTTGGGGCAACTTCTATTCAGGCACGAAATCTTGGCGTCGGATATTACTACGCCGTGATCACTGGTGCTTCGGGAGAGGTGGAAACCAGTCCTACTTTTTCTATTACCAAACCGGATCCAATATCATTAGTAGTCAATACGAGTGCTACCATTGATCCTTTGTGTATTGGTGGTACGACTGGACAGATCAGTGTTACGGCCTACGGTGGGCTAGGAACGTATTCATATGCAGTAAGTACTTCAAATGGTAGCTACACATACAATGATGCTGATGGTATTTTCACAGGTCTTTCTGATGCTTCAAATCCCACGTATCATTTTTCTGTCCGGGCAACTGATGGGTCCAATGTTTGTACTTACGATTACGCCTCAGGTGGGTCTCTCTCTGGTACTGACATTACTGAAACGCTGACTGATCCAGGGGCGATCACTTTAGGCACGGTTTCAAGTACCAATGTCATTTGTTTTGGTGAATCAACGGGTACAGTAATCATGACTGCTGCCTCAGGGGGAACTGGAACGTTAACTTACGGAATCGCTTCCAATACCACAGGAACCGCACCTGCAGATGGTTCTTACAGTTTTACCAATACGGGCTCAGGCACAACCTTTACGGGAATTTCAGCGAATACGGCTGGACGATCTTATTTTGTTGCCGTACAAGATGATAACGGATGTATTGACAAAGTCGAATGGTGCCGCAACCACTGTTAATGGACCAGGCGCAGACCTTGCTGTGGGAGGATTCACAAGAGATAATCCAAGTTCCATAGGTGGTGTCGATGGGTCTGTTCAGCTTTCTGGAGGAGGAGTAACGGGAGGAACCTCTGGTTACACTTACAGTTGGGTGAAATCAAATGGTGATGTGGTTGGAACAAGTGCGAATTTAACAACGGCTACCGCTACTTCTGGAACTGTTCCTCTGAAATATATACTTTAACGGTTACCGATGCCAACCGTTGCCAAAAAACATTTGCTCAGCAAACCTTATCTGATTGTTTTGATGTGGATGAAACCATTATCAATCTTACTGGCTTTGAGTTAGGTGATGGTTCGGTAACACTTCTTCCCGTGGTAGACAATAGCAACGAATCCTACACTTGGGGGATTACTTGGAATGGTACTGCCTCTGGTCCTGTAAACCCCTCTTTAGACACCTAATACCCGAAACCAATTAGTAACCAGACGAACAAATGCTGCTCCTGCCTCGCCCAATGATAATGTATTAAGTGTTTCAGATACCTCATTAATTGATGTTGGAGATATTGTTAACATTGCCTCAGGCACAGATCTTGTCGGAGTAGTTACTGTAATTGATAAGCCGCTTTCGGGGCCTAATGCAGGAAAGCTTATATTATCAACCCCGCATAATATTTCAACTGGGGTAGATTTAACTTTTACGCCATTAAAAATTCTTTCTTTAGGCGCTGATACCTACACCGCAACAATTACTGGAACCCCCTCTGGTGGTGGTGCTTGTACTAAAGTCATTCCTTATGTTGTTACCCAGCCTGCGAATTTTTTTATTACTACGCTCTCCTCCCCAAAAACTTTTAGCGGAGATGCAAACGATATCATTTGTAAGGATGCAGATGATGCTTACATTACCGCCGCGGTAGATGGAGGTACTTCTCCTTACAATATCCAGTATAAGTACAAGGCAACTTCAGCGGCTACTTATTCAAGTAATTATGGTGTTTTCACGACTGCTATTGGCTCATGGGACAATACCCATTTTACAAGTGGTCTTACCTCAACCAATTTGGCTGCGGGATTTTATAGTGTTAGAATCAAAGATTACAACGGAGTTTTCACCGATGATGTTGAAATTGAAATTACAGAGCCTAATTCAGGATTTATCATGCCTATTGTTGCAGCTACCGCCGCGGTAAACGGGGCAATCAGCAGCAATACAACGGCTTTAGTGGTTGACAGTAATGTTGGGATCATTAAGGCCGGGGATGTGGTTACGGGTAAACAAACAGATGGATCTACCTTTTCCAGAGTTGTTGTTTCACTCGGGGATCAACAGAATTTAGTTTTAAATACTGCTATAAACCCTTTAGAAGACAATACTGTTCTGACTTTCACCAATGAAAATACATTGAGTCTTACCGATGTTAGTTGCTTTGGACTTGGCGATGGTAAGGCAGAATTCGATCCCGATAGGGGAAATGAAATTGACAGTATTAAGTGGTATAAATGGAGCGGAAGCACAAAAAATCATCTTACAGGGTATTTAGGTCTCACTTCAGTTGACACCTTACTAGAGGGATCTTATACGGTAGAATTGAGAGATGCTTTTGGTTGTGTTCAAGCTACTAATTATGCCATCAATGAGCCTGAAGTATTGTCTCTTGATGAAACGATAATTAACGTAGTTTGCCCGGTAAGTTCTTCGGCTGATGTGGTTACCTCTACGGGTAATACGGCTCTGGTATTAAACAATAACTTAGGAACCATTGCCGTGGGGGACGTCATTACCGGAACGGGAATCTCCGGTATGGTTACCGTTACAGCGATTGCGGATCAGAATAATATAACGGTTTCTACCAATATAACCGCATCTGGAAATTTGACTTTTGACCCACCTGGAAAAATTTCCGTGGTTGTTGGGGGTGCAAATTCTAATACATTAAATAGTCAGTTTTATGAATACCAATGGGATCAAGGAGGGGTTTTGATGCCGATAAGCCAGGTTACAAATACGGGGACTTCCACCACCCAGCTCACGGTAACTGAGGCGGGTAATTATACTCTGAACGTGACGGACTTCAATGGCTGTGCGTATACCACTCAAACAACTCAATTTCAAGAAACGTATCCTGTCAATATTCCTACTAATATTGCTGTTGCCTTGACCACTGTAAGTGGCGTAAATGTATTTGGTAAGGATTCCGTAAACGTTTCTGCTCCTTTTTGTAAGGATGGGAATGACGGTTATATTTTAATTGACGTTGCTGGAGGAACCCCCAACCCTGATTATGGCTACCGCTATAGTTGGTATAAGGACGGTGCGGGTTCGGTATTTGCCTCTAGTGAAGATATTTCAGACTTACAAAACGGAGTATATGATGTTGTGGTAACCGATGGAAACGGTTGTACGTTCCAATCTATTGATTACACTATCGCTTCCCCAACATCAAGCTATCATATAGAAGATTTAACAACTCCGACTCCTAGCGTTTTAACGAATCCAACTTGTAATGGAGACCTAGGTAGTATTGCCGTAATAATTGATGATGATGATGATGGTGTACATCCTAGCGGTTATACTTATAATTGGTATACAGGTCAAGCAGCGACAGGCTCACCGTTCAATACCGAAAATACAAAACTGGTTTCAGGTCTTGCTGCCGGATATTATACTTTTGAAGTCAATGACTATTATGGGTGTGTGAAAACACAAACATATCAAGTGGAGCAATATCCAATTATCGTTATTACTTCCAATGTAACAGAGCTCAGTTGTCCAGATTCTGGAGATGCACAAATTGAAATTGAAGCCAGTGGTGGAAATGCCGTGCTAGCTACAGATTACACCTATTCTTGGGTAAAAGATGGCGATCCATTCCCCATAAATGCGCCAAATACAAATACAGATCTTGTCGGACTTGACTCAGGGGTCTTTATTGTTACTGTAGCAGATCAGTCAACGACGGCTCCCAATAAAGCGGCTTGCGTGGTAAAGGACACCCTTACGGTAAATTATTTAGCTGGTTTCCAGGTGGCAGAGGTCATCACTCCTGCGGCTTGCCAAGGAGGGACAACTTCTGCAATTTCTGTAGATATCTCAGGAGGTACCGCTCCCTACACCCAACAATGGAAACTTGGGGGTGTTTTTGTAGGAAATGGAACAAGCCTCGATAACTTAAGTGATGGTACCTACCAATTAATTGTTACCGATGTTAATAATTGTACGTCTGCAGCTGGTGATTTTGATTACGCCGTTGCAGCACCTACCACTACTTTCAGTCTAAATGCCCCTACAGTAGTGAGTCAAACGGTCTTAGCAGCACCAACGGCAACAGTCATTAATCCCGTGAGATGTAATGGGGAAAGTACGGGTTCCGTTGAGGTAAAGTTTACTATTGATCCGGGCCACCCGACGGATTATGATTATGCTTGGTACGCAGGAAGAACCGCTACTGGTACTAGGATTGAAAATGAAAAAATTATCTCTGGAATCTCTGAGGGAGATTATACGTTCCAAGTTACCGATGAAAATGGGTGTATAAAAGAGGCTACTTATTACGTTCAGGAATACACGGCGATGCAAATTTCTTCAAGGCTTTCTGATAACATCTGTGGTGGCGATCAAATCGGTAATATTGAGGTTGAAGCCAATGGAGGAAATTCATTGAACTATGACTACCAATGGTCCAAAAATGGAACGAATTTTAATCCTGCAGACAGCGCCTGGACAGATACTGAAATTGACTCATTGGCAAGTGGTATTTATAGGATTATTATCACAGATGAGCAAGGTTGTCCTATCGATAAAACCTTTGAGATTACCGATATTCCTGAAATTCAAGTATTCCCAACGGTAACAAACGTGGTTTGTAAAGACAGTGCAACAGGTCAAATAAATGTGCGTATCACTGGAGGAAATGCCCCTTACACGCAAACATGGGATAAATATGGTGTCTATGTAGATAATACATCTATCATCAGCAGGCTAGATTCAGGAACCTATACGCTTAATGTTGTGGATTCATTGAATTGTCCCACGATTGTCCAAAATGTTATTGTCACCGAACCAACAACAACTTACACCATTGGGCCCATAATTTCTGATGTTTCTTGTTATGGGTCAAAAGATGGTACCATCAATATCGGTCTTAGACCAGACAACGGACATCCATTCCCTTTTGCTGTCAGTTGGGTGAAGGATGGGGAATTATTCGATTCTGATAAATTTGTTGTGCAAGATTTAAATAGTGGTGATTATCAAGTTTCTATCACAGATCCTATCGGCTGTACCAGATATGATTCCGTGACTGTTTTTCAGCCAGATAAAATCTTTTTACACCCCACCCTTGATACCCTTGAATGCTTCAATGGTACTGATGCCAAAATAACTTTGGATCCTACGGGGGGCTCCGAGTCGTTTCCAACTATAATCTGGAGATACAATGCTAAAGATGGCCCTGATACAGTTACTACCGAGGATATTGCTTTTGCAGCCACCGACTTAACGGCTGGAAATCATCTGGTTACCTTGGTAGATAAAAAGGGATGTACTAAGGACAGTACTGTTATTTTATATAATCCTCCTAATATGATAGTAGATCCTGCTATTACAAATGTCTTATGTAAAGATGCGAGCACGGGTGCTATTACTGCCTCATTGGTAAACGGAAATGCTCCTTTTGAATATTCATGGGTGGATTATGGAAAAGTATACAATACCACTGCCACCATTGATAGTCTCGCCGCGGGAGATTATTTCTTGGCAGCAACAGATAAGTACCAGTGCTTGTCAGATACTTTCACTATAAACGTCACTGAACCCAATAATCAGTTTAACATCAATGGTGATATTACGCGGATTACTTGTAGGGATTCTTCTGATGCTCAAATTCTGCTCTCTATTGAAGTGCTAGGCGAATCGACTGATTTTACTTACGAATGGGAAAAAGAAGGTGCCGCGATCAGTGAAAGTAAAGATCAGATTGATATCACTTATGGTACCTACACAGTGGGCGTCACAGATAACTTTGGTTGTCTGAGGTCTAATTCTTTTACCATAGATAACCCAGATGCAGTGAACGTCACCAGCACCCAAGAAAATATGGTTTGCTGGGGAGACTCAACAGGGTTAATTGCTCTTTCTCCCACCGGTGGTTGGGGGAACTTCACCTATGAATGGAAGCGAAACCTGGTCCGACTACCAATCTCCGAATCCTTTGGTAATGCACTCCCGGCAGGAGATTATATTATTGACGTCATTGATGAAGGCCTTTGTGAAACGCCCGTTTATATTACACTCACGGGTCCGGATACTGTAAAATTCGATATTGCCACTACAAATTTGACCTGCCCTGGGGATAGAGACGGGACCATTACTGCATCGGTTACCGGCGGTACTGGTAGTTATACATACAACTGGGCTAAAGATGGAGATCCTTATTCACAAAACATCAATCTTACTCGCATCCTTGGTGGCGAGTATGAACTTATTATCACAGATGAAGCGCTATGTGAATACTCTTCAGGTATTATCGAGATCACTGAACCTCAGACGCTTTCCTTAGAAGTTCTTTCACTTAAAAACAACTTGTGTACTACTACGAGCAATGGAGAATTCACTGTTGCGGCCAGTGGAGGGACTGGAGAATATATTTATAGGATCAATGGTGGAGATCCTTTTCCTAATAATTATTATGGTGGCTTGAAAGGAGGCGATCAAAACATAGAGATTACCGATGAGAACTTGTGCTCCTTCGATACTACACTAGTCGTTGAAACGGATTATTTATTGGTTGCAGACTTCAATTTAGAATATGACTATCCTTACATTGATTGGCCCATATCTTTATTTGATGATTCAAAGGGGCCAGAAATTATTGATTGGTCTTGGGATCTAGGTAATGGTGCAGTTGTCGATGAAGTTAACGCGAGAAATACTTATGTCTCGCCTGCAGCATATCCTATTACCTTGAAAATTACAAACGCTGTTGGATGTGAGGCAGTTAATACTCAAATCTTAGATGTGGAGAAGGGCTTTCGTGTGGCCATGCCCTCCGCTTTTACACCGAACCTAGATGGCCTCAATGATTATTTTAGGCCAACATTGGAAAATATTGTTTCTATGTATTTGGTTATTTATAACAAATACGGCAGCGTCGTGTTTGAAACCAAAGATCTCGATGGGGAATGGGATGGCTCTTTAAATCAAATTCCCCTACCTCAAGATTCTTATCTGTATGAGATTACCTATGAGGCCGAATCGGGCATTTTTAGGACTTCTCGTGGCAAGGTCGCTATGTTAAGATAAGTTGATCACTAACTTCATTTTGAGATGAACAAGCTAGGGATATTATTTAAAAAGTATAGTCACAGATATCATCGATATGGGTTGATAGAAATGTCATGCATTAAAACTTGGGTCCGTTGAGTGTATATAAACGACATATAATCCCTTTTTTGATCTTCCTAGTTCCTGCTTTAGGGCTAGCCCAAACGTTCTCTAAGCATACGATAGATGCTGGTGCGAATAATGTTACTCAAACCTATGCTGTGGATATAGATGCGGATGGAGATATGGATGTGTTAGCAGCTTATGGGGGTAACAATTATATACGTTTGTGGAAGAATAATGGGGATAATCCAGTCACCTTCACACTTGAAGGTTCAGTGTCAAATGCTTTTTCATTACCGTTTTCAGTCTACGCTGCAGATGTAGATGGGGATGGAAGATTGGATGTGTTAGGGGCGGCTCAAAATGTTAGTGATATCGCATGGTGGAAGCAGAATCTTGATGGAACCTTCACTGTGCAACCATTGATTGATAACAATTTTAATGCTGCCCGTTCAGTCTACGCTGCAGATGTAGATGGGGATGGAGATATGGATGTGTTAGGAGCTGCTTTGACTGCTGATGATATAGCATGGTATGAGAACGATGGTTCTGAAAACTTCACTAAGCGTATTATTAATAGCACTTTTGACGGTGCTATGGAAGTTGAAGCTGTAGATATAGATGGGGATGGAGATATTGATGTGTTAGGAGCGGCTAATAATGCTAATGATATAGCATGGTGGGAGAACGATGGTTCTGAAAACTTCACTAAGCATACGATTGATGGCGCATTTTGGGGGATTTACGAAGTTCGCGCTGTAGATATAGATGGGGATGGAGATATGGATGTGTTAGGAGCTGCTAGGTACGATGATGAGATAGCATGGTATGAGAACGATGGTTCTGAAAACTTCACTAAGCGTTCGATTGATGCTTCTTGTGACGAATGCCTTTCAGTCTACGCTGTAGATATAGACTTGGATGGAGATATTGATGTGGTAGGAGCTGCTTCTAATGATAATAAGATAGCATGGTATGAGAACGATGGTTCTGAAAACTTCACTAAGTCTACGGTTGATTTTACAAATGCCCAAGCAGTGTATGCTGCAGATATAGATGGGGATGGAGCCATGGATGTGTTAGGAGGTTCGAATGGTGAATTAGCATGGTTTGAATCATCGTTGGTTGCGGGCCCAACCATCAGTAGTGTTAGTTTGAATGCTGCGAACTCAGAGCTTACCGTAACCTTTTCAGAGAATGTTTATAATACGAATGGAGGTTCAGGAGATTTAGAAGTAGCTGACTTTGCTTTATCGATCAGTGGTGGAGCAGCCGGGGTTAATGCAACTCCTGCAAGCATAACTAAAACAGCTCAGAATATCTGGGTATTAGGTTTGACTCTAACTGGGGGGACTGCCAATGGTTCTGAGACGCTTACTGTTGTTCCTGCTGCGGGTACTGCGATATATAATGCAGCAGGCAATGCGGCATCAACCTCTCAATCAAATAATACGGCAAGTTTAACAGAGAAGATTGCTCCTACGGTCACGGGAGTGACCTCAACTACGGGTAATGATCTTATAAGCAAGGTGAAACGATTGCTATCACAGTAGGCATTTAGTGAGGTGGTTAATGTTACGGGACTCCTCAGCTTACCTTAGAGACGGGTGGTAGTGATGCGGTGGTTGATTACAGCAGTGGAACGGGCAGTAACACGTTAACTTTTAATTACACGATTGGTTCGGGAGAGACCTCCAGTGATCTAGATTATGTTGCCACTAATTCCTTGGCATTAAACAATGGTGGTGGACGTAGTCGTTAAAGATGCGGCGTTAAATGATGCAACGCTTACTTTGGCGAGTCCAGGAGCTAGTAATTCTTTAGGTAATAATAAAGCATTGATAGTTGATACTAGTGTACCTACGATCAGTGGTGTTAGTTTGAATGCTGCAAACTCAGAGCTTACTGTAACTTTTGCAGAGGATGTTTATAATACGAATGGAGGTTCAGGAGATTTAGAAGCAGCTGACTTTGCATTATCGATTAGCGGTGGAGCGGCTACTGTTGCCTCTACTCCTACGGGTATAACTAAAACATCTCAGAGTATTTGGGTATTAGATGTGAATATATCAGGAACTGCCAATGGTTCTGAGACGCTTAGTGTTGATCCTGCTGCGGGAAATGCAATATATGATGCAAGGCAGGCAATGCGGCATCAACTTCTCAATCAAATAATACGGCAAGTTTAACGGAGAAGGTATTACCGACGGTTACAGGCGTGACCTCAACTACGGCTGATGACTCTTACAGGCAGGGTGAGACGATTGCGATCACAGTGGTATTTAGTGAGGTGGTTAATGTTACGGGCACTCCTCAGCTTACCTTAGAGACGGGGGGTAGTGATGCGGTGGTTGATTACAGTAGTGGAACGGGCAGCAATACGTTAACTTTTAATTATACGATAGGATCAGGAGAGACCTCAAGTGATTTAGATTATGTTGCAAACAATTCCTTGGCATTAAATGGAGGTACGATCAAAGATGCTGCGCTAAATGATGCCACGCTTACTTTGGCCAATCCCAACGCTGTTAATTCCTTAAGAGCTAACAAAAACTTGATAGTTGATACTAGTGCTCCCACTGCCTTTACGGCGGGGTCAGTGCTCACAACAGGAGGTACAGTTGTTGCGGGAAAATGGAATACTACGAACACTGGTATTAATGTTACTGTACCTTTGGCTAATGACGCCAGCTTAACTGGTGGTACTTTGCAGATCATTGCCAATGTTGCTGGGGGGGGTTATGAAAATCTTGGCGGGGCGCATACCATTCTAATTGGTGAGTTAGGCACTAACAAAACGCTTAGTTTCAATGCAGCAACTTTTAGTGCGCTGAGTGGTGGATTAAATAATTCTGAAGTAATTGTTTTTAATGCCATCATTACTGATAAAGCGGGTAACGCTACTACTGGAACACAAAGCGGGACAACCATTAATTATGATACCTCTTCGCCTGAAATAAGCGCTGCAAAGACATTAGATGATGATAAGGATGGACAAATAGATCAGATATTAGTAACATTAACTGAGGCGATTACTGATGGAAGTTCAACCTTGAATAATACTACATTTACTGTAGCTGGGTACACAGTAAGTAACACTACCACGGGAACTTCTGCTAATGATAATAAAGTGCTCATTACCCTTACTGAAAGTGGTTCAGCAGATACAGACGCCACTCCAAACGTGGTACTAGTTGCTGGCAAGATCTCTGACGGCGGAAATGCTTTATCATCCGATCAAACCTTTAGTGGAACAACTGATGATGCTGGACCTGCCATCATTGCAGCAAGCACCCTGGATAGTGATAATAATGGACAGATAGACCAGGTATTAGTAACCTTATCTGAAACTATAGTCGATGGAAGTTCAACCTTGAATAATACTACATTTACTGTTGCTGGATATACGGTAAGTAATACTACAACGGGAGCTTCTGCCAATGACAATAAAGTACTTATTACCCTTAACGAAAGCGGCTCAGCAGATACCGATGCTACTCCAAACGTGGTATTAGTTGCTGCTAAAATCTCTGATGGTATCGATGCTTTATCATCCGATCAAACCTTTACTGGAACAACAGACGGTGTGGCGCCCGCTATAAGCGCAGCAAAAACGTTAGATAGTGATAACGATGGGCAGATCGATCAGGTATTAGTAACATTATCTGAGGCCATTACTGATGGAAGCTCAACTTTGAATAATACTACATTTACCGTTGCTGGATACACATTAAGCAATACCACCACGGGATCGTCTGCTAATGATAACAAAGTACTCATTACTCTTACCGAAAGTGGATCAGCAGACACCGATGCTACTCCGAATGTAGTACTAGTTGCTGCTAAAATCTCTGATGGTAGTGCGGCTTTAGCATCTGATCAGACTTTCACCGGAACAACTGACGGTGCAGCACCTGCTATCGTGGCAGCCAATATATTAGATGATGATGGCGATGGACAGATAGATCAGATATTAGTAACCCTATCTGAGGCCATAACTGATGGAAGTTCAACTTTGAATAATACCACATTTACTGTTGCTGGATATACGGTAAGTAACACTACCACGGGAACTTCTGCTAATGACAATAAAGTACTTATTACCCTTACTGAAAGTGGCTCAGCAGATACAGATGCTACTCCTGGTGTAGTACTAGTTGCTGCCAAAATCTCTGATGGAACTAATGCCTTATCATCCGATCAAACCTTTAATGGTGCAAGTAACGCAGCACCACCTGCTATAAGTGCTGCTGAGACATTGGATAGCGATAAAGATGGACAGATAGATCAAATATTAGTTACATTATCTGAGGCCATTGCTGATGGAAGCTCAACCTTGAATAATACCACATTTACTGTTGCCGGATACACGGTAAGTAATACTACCACAGGAACTTCTGCCAATGACAACAAAGTACTTATCTCTCTTGCAGAAAGTGGTTCAGCGGATACCGATGCTACTCCTAATGTGATACTGGTTGCTGCCAAAGTCTCTGATGGGGCTAATGCTTTAGTATCCGATCAGACCTTTACTGGAACAGCTGATACTGCGCCACCTGCCATAATTGATGCAAAAACATTAGATGATGATAAAGATGGACAGATAGATCAGATATTAGTAACCTTATCTGAGGCTATAACCGATGGAAGTTCAACCTTGGATAATACTACATTTACCGTTGCCGGATATACGGTAAGTAATACTACTACGGAATCCTCAGCTAATGATAACAAAGTCCTTATTACTCTCACCGAAAGCGGCTCAGCAGATACTGATGCTACTCCTAACGTGGAACTAGTTGCGGCTAAAATTTCTGATGGGGCTAATGCTTTAGCATCCAATCAAACTTTTACTGGAACAACTGATGATGCTGGGCCTGCCATCATTGCAGCGAGCACCATAGATAGTGATGACGATGGACAAATAGATCAGATACTAGTGACCTTATCTGAAACGATAGCCGATGGAAGTTCAACCTTGAATAATACTACATTTACTGTTGCTGGATATACGGTAAGTAATACGACTACGGGAGACCTTGCTAATGATAACAAAGTACTTATTACACTTAACGAAAGTGGCTCAGCAGATACCGATGCTACTCCAACCATGGTACTAGTAGCTGCTAAAATCTCTGATGGTATCGATGCCTTAGCATCCGATCAAACCTTTAATGGAATAACTGATGGTGTGCCGCCTGCCATAATCGCAGCACAAGTATTAGATGATGATAAGGATGGGCAGATAGATCAGATATTAGTAACCTTATCTGAAACCATAGCCGATGGAAGCTCAACTTTGGACAACACAACATTTACCGTTGCTGGATACACGGTAAGTAATACGACTACGGGAACGGGTAATGATGACAAAGTACTTATTACCCTTACCGAAAGTGGCTCTCCGGATACAGATGCTACTCCTGATGTTACGCTGGTTGCTGCTAAAATTTCTGATGGCGGTAGTGCTTTGGCAGCTAATCAAACCTTTAGTGGAACAACTAATGGAGCACCGCCAGCCATAAGTGCAGCACAAACATTAGATGATGATAATGATGGGCAAATAGATCAGATATTAGTAACCTTATCTGAGGCTATTACTGATGGAAGTTCAACCTTGAATAATACTACATTTACCGTTGCTGGATACACGGTAAGTAATACCACAACGGGAACGGGTAATGACAATAAAGTACTTATTACCCTTACTGAAAGTGGCGCTCCGGATACTGATGCTACTCCGAATGTGGTACTAGTTGCGGCTAAAATTTCTGATGGGGCGAATGCTTTGGCATCTAATCAAACTTTTAGTGGAACAGTGGATACTGCGTTACCTGTTCTATTATCGGCCTCCTATAAAGATATCAATCCTATTGCGGAACCTGATGGCACAGTAGACCGTGTAGATGTGATTTACAGTGAGGACGTATCAAATTCTACTTTTGAGGCAGGAGATTGGACTTTCCCCACCAATGGGGCAAATTTCTCAGCGGCCAGTGCTAATTTTAATGGAAATACTATCGAGATAACAGTTACCGGAGCAGCTGCCAATACCACTGTATTTGGTGCTACCACTGTATTATACACTGCTAACGCAGGTTTTGCCAATAGTATTAAAGACGTTGCCCCAACACCAAATAATGCATTAACAAGCAGCGCAACTACTTTAAGCGATGCTGCTCGCCCTATTATGGTTACTGCAATCACTAAAGATTCCAACATAGACGGCTCCGCAGATCAGATAGTAGTCACTTTCAGTGAACCTGTAGATTTATCCAATGTAGACAATAACAATTTTACCTTAACAGAAAGTGCCGGAGGATCTCCCACCATAAATGGCAGCTACACCTCTAATGATGCTTCCTCTATAACTTTTAATTTAAATGGAGTTACGGCTAATAATACCTCTTTAACCATTGATTTAGATTACAATGATGCAGCTGGAACAATCATAGATAATAGCAGTAATGAAATGAGTTTTAATGAAGACATTACAGGATCCGATGGAGTCGGGCCTACTGTAGTCATCACAGCTACTAATGGTACACTAGCTTCCCCCGGCGCTGTTGTTAACAGTGGATCGACGACAACAGATGTTGGTATCATTTTGACTTTCACCTTAAGTGAACCTTCGTCAGATTTTGACATTAACGATATAGATCTAAGCTCAGCAAACGGCATCATCAGCTCCGCTCTTACTGTTGTTTCCAGTACAGTTTATACGGCCCATTTCGCTGCAACTCGAGAAGGCCTGCTCACGACAGTTGGAGTTACCGTAGGAGGGTTTAGTGACAACTTCGGCAACGCTAACATTAAGCCGATAACAAATTTTCTTTGGACTATGAACGTCCCAATGGATTTTGCCTCCGGCTCGTGGCGACATCTTACTTGTAAGGATGCTGATGATGGTCAAATTACCGTTAACATTCCTACTGGGGGTAGTGGGACATATGAATATGATATTGCAACGGCAACAGGAAATTTGTTTGATGGTGGCTATGTAAGTAAAACCAGTAATATTTTTAATGATTTGGCTGCGGGGACCTATTACCCTGCCTTTCGAGATGCAGCGGATGATCCTACGCATATTAGCTATGGTGATGCAATAATAATAAGAGAACCCTCGGTAGATTTAGATGCCCTTATTAGTACCACTCAAAACAATATATTGTGTTTTGGTGAAGAGGTTAACTCAGGAAGCATAACGATAACTGGAGGAGTCCGTGATATCACCACCGTAAACCCGGATGAATTTGGTATTATGGAATATGATATTGATACATCTCCCGGAAATTTATTTGACGGTGGCTATGTTGTTAATCTAAATAATACTTTTAATTATCTTCCTGCCGGTACTTATTATGTGGGAGCAAGACGAATTATCAATTATGATGTTAATGGAAATGGAAATGATGATGGTGTTGGAGCGGGAGACGAAACGGGCCTTTACTGTGAATCGCGGGAAATAGAAATTATCATAACTTCACCCAATGCGCTTACCTTAACTGTTGATTCAAATCCTCTCAATACATTTGGCCCCCTTTGCTATGGTGAGGCTTCAGGTCAAATAACGACAGTGGCTACAGGCGGTACGGGCACTCTATATTATTCTGCTAGTCTTACAGATGGGTCATTTAATTATAATTTTGGGTCTCAAACCCGCACAGCTCCTTTCTCAAGTTCAACAACTAAATCTCTATCTGGAATATCAAAAGGGACTTGGTACGTTTCTGTTAAAGATGCCAATGAATGTGAGGTAGACGTTCGTCCAGGAGCCTTCGTTGCTGCTGAGGCGACTGAACTAAGTATTGCTTCAGTATCCTCTACTGATGTTTCTTGTTTTGGGGGTACAAATGGCACTATCTCAGTAAACATGGAGGCAGGAAAAGAAGGTGCTGGCAGCTTGACATATGCTAGACTTGCTGCAAATACCCAGCCCGCAGCAGGTTCTTTTTCTGTTTTTACCGCAAATGGAGGAACTTTTATAAATATTGCTGCCGGTTCTTATTATGTCGCTGTAAAAGATGCCAATAACTGTGTCGTGGTCAGTGATTCTCGAGTTAACGTCTATGGGCCACCTGCTATCGAAGTGATTATATACAAAGAAAATGTCAGTTGTAATTCTACAGATAACTCAGATGGCGCCCTTCATGCAACTGTTTCGGGAGGAGTTGCCCCTTATACTTATGTCTGGCAATATGATCCAAATGATTGGAATATGACTAGTGCCCAGGCCGAGACACTCTCAGATACTGACCATGACATTGTAAATTTAAGATCGGGTTACTACCAACTTACTGTTACCGATGCTAATTTGTGTACAAAAGTTGTTAAAAACACTTGGTATGTAGATAATAATATGCACGTTCTTGGCGGTTGGGGAGATACCGGAGGATATACCTTACGATGTTATGGAGATCAAGATGGAAATTTGAATCTAAATTTCTATCTTGATGATACAGAAGAACAACCTAATTTCAATGTCATTCGTTGGGTAGAAGGTTCTTCCGCTTTTGCCGACGAAACCACAATTAATTCTACAGACCTCCAATTCAGAGATAATAACGATGGTAGGATTAGGGTTGGAGATGCTGTCTATGGAGAAGGAATCTCTGGTTTGGTTACGGTAACTTCCATTACCGATGCAAGTAACCTTGTATTATCTTCTCCTCAAAGCATACAAAATGGGACGCTGCTCTATTTTGGTATTTCGGTAACAGAATCTGAGACGGGGACCAATTTATTTTATCGAGATAAAGATGGGACTCCTGGCGACCAAAAATATTACCGCCGAGATTCACTGGGGATACCGAATGGAAAAATTAGTAATCTGGGTCCTGGAAAATATTTTGCTACTGTAGACAATGGTCTTGGTTGCAGAAAAACGTTAGGATATCAGGTAGAAGCCCCTGATGAAATTCTTTGGGCCACAAGAGCAGAACGCCCGCTGCTTGCAGCAGGAGTTACGGCCATAGATTACATTACAACAACAAGAGATTTAAGAGGGTCACAATATGATCTTAGTTGCGTTACAATTGGCGGAGGAACTCCATCTATTCTTTATGGAGCCACTCCGGCCGCTACTAGTGCAACCGTGGATGCCACTACGGTAACCACTGCCTCGATTACCACTGGTGCTCAAATCACTGCGGACAACAGAGTTTATCATGAGGTGGATAGTGGAAAAATGGTCACCTTAACGGCCCCAGCAGGTGCTACCTGGACCAGGGTAAACTTTGCGAGTTATGGAAACGCTAATGATACGAATGCTGATGGAATTGGGGATTCTTATTCCATATGTAATGCTATAAATACACGTACTATTTTAGCAGGTCTGATCATTGGACAAAATACAATTACCTTTCGTGCAGACAGCGCTACTTTTGAGCCAAATAATGACCTTCCTGATGCGAGTAATTTAATTGCTGGTTGTGGATCAGGAAAAACTCTTGCCTTTAATATTTCTTATGGCTTTACCGACGATGCGACGGCCTATGACACCATTACCGGAGGAAGAATTATTGATGCGGGATATTATGATGTAATAGTGGGTGGGGCACTACAGTCACGATATCGTGAGCAAAACCACTATGATTTTTATTTGACCAATCTCTCAAATAGCTCAACAACCATTATTTATGATCAAAGTAGTCCGAATCGAACAGATGGGACAACGTTTCAAGCTGCAGGCCTCTCTCCTGGAAACTATTCAGTATATGCCACCGATGCTTATGGGTGCTCCTCTTCAGCACACGAGTTTGATATTTTAGGTCCAACTACTGGATTTAATATTGATTCAATGGCCATTGAAAATGTTTCTTGCTTTGGTGCCAATGACGGTGCTGCAAAGGTGGTGTATACCGTCGATACAGATCCTAACCATCCTAGGCCCGCAGATTCAATAAAATGGTATATTCTCGACAATTCTTTGAATTACAATTTAGTTCAAGAGTATACAGGCTTAGAATCTGTTGAAAACATTCCTCAAGGCTCTTACAAATTTTCCATAACAGATTTATATGGTTGTCTGAAAGAAAAAACTTTTGTCATCACCGAGCCTGCCTTGCTTGAAATTGCCGAAACAATTACTGATGTGGCCTGCCAAACCGATCCCGGGGAAAGTTTTGGAAATGCGTTAAATTTTGATCCTACTGATAATAACAGAATTGTCGTAGCCGACGACAATTCACTGGACATGACCAATGCGCTCACTATTGAAGCTTGGATTTTTGCCAATACCGTTGGGGGAGGACAGCAAACCATCGTGAGTAAAACGGGAAACACCTCCAATGGTTTTGTTCTTTCAACGAGTAACGGTTGGACGAGTATTGACTTTGAAATAAAAAATGGGGGTGCTGCAACGACCATCTCTGCAACTGGAATAGCAATAGAAAACGGATGGCACCATATAGCGGCAACTTATCAAGCAGCTACAGGAATGAAGATTTACGTTGATGGCGTTGCTATTAACAGTAGAGCCATAACAGGCGGTCTGGCAAGTAATGCCCAACAATTAACTATAGGGGCTCAACATGACGGTGCGGGTTCTACAGATAGTGATTACAGTAACTTTTTTAATGGTTCTATAGATGAGTTACGCATTTGGAATATAGCAAGGACAGAGGCTCAAATCAATTACACAAAAGAGACTCCTTTGGCGGGAAATGAAGTAGGACTAGCAGCCTACTACCAATTCAACCAAGGCACTGTTGGGGGAAATAACTCGAGTATTTCTTCAGTTACCGAGGCAATTAATGGATTGAATGGTGCCTGGCCCATAGCAACTGCTTTTGATCTTAGTGGGAGTACCTCTAATTTTGTGACTAGCTATGATAATGCTCCTGCTGCCGCATCAAGCTTTGGGGGTATAGTATTGGCGGTAACGGGAGGATCAAATAGTTATATTTATGAATGGTACAAAGGAGCTGAATTGATCGTAGGACAAACTACAAATGCTTTGAATAATGGAAGTGGATATCCCATTGAGACATCGGGAGAATTCACGGTGATAGTAAAAGATGCCAACTTTGATTGCTCTGTCACTAAAAAATTTGATGTTAACGTGGCGGCAATTTTATCCTTGACAGCAGTTGTCACTCCCCCTAAATGTAAAAACGGGATTGATGGTGCCTTAGATATTACAGCTGGTGGTGGTTCCTCATTCACCTATGCTTGGACTAAGGCCGTAAATGGCACGCCTGTAGCTGGATTTTCTGAATCCTCTGAAGACCTGAGTGACCTTGGAGATGGAACTTATAATATCACTATTACTGAGCAGGCCTCTGGATGTAAATTATCCAAATCTTTCGCTGTTGCTTCTCCTTCCACGGCTTATAGCATTGGAATAGATATTATCGACGTTACTTGTCAAGGGGATAATGATGGCGTATTGATAACAAATATTACAGCAGAGGTTGGACATCCAGCCTCTTATGGATATTCTTGGTACAGTGGTGCCACCGCTACTGGCACACCGATAGCCACGGGAGAAAGACGCATATACGAGTTGGCCCCTGGTCCTTATACGATGGAGGTGACAGATGACTATGGGTGTGTTAAAACTTCAACCGCCACGGTCAGTGAAGAGGTAGAAATGACTTTTAGTACCGCCATTACAACAAATACAACATGCCATGGGGATTCTGATGGAGCGATTAACATTGGTATGTCGGGAGGAAATGGTAGTTATACTTATGTCTGGTATAAGAACGGTGAAATTATTCATACTCCCTTAGCATCTGGAGCTCCAACATTAGTTGATCCCACCACGCTTACGGGATTAACTGCCGGTGAATATAGGGTGATTGCCCAAGATGCTCCCGTTGTTGGCTCGCCGAGTAAGGCCTCTTGCTCAGTTCAAGCAATTTTTAATGTAACCGAGCCAAATGAATTCGCTGTTGAGGCTAACTTGGTTAATCCTACTTGTCAAGATGGGGACAATGGAGAAATCAGCGTTGTCGTATCTGGAGGAACAGAAGGTTCTGGGTACTCATATCAATGGATCAAAAATCCGTTGGGGGCCGCCCTTGCCATAGGCACCACAGATAGTCTTTCCAACCTAACCGGAGATAATCCAACTGGAGATGACTATCGATTGGTTGTTACCGATAGCCGCGGGTGTGTTTCTGGCAATTTTGACCATACCATTACCTCACCCACGACTACTTACAACATTAATGCGAGCACTACGATTTCTAAGAGTGTCACTGCTTTACCTAGCGCAACAATACAATCTAACATTTCTTGTAATGGAGCCGGTGATGGTTATGTAGAGGTTCAGATAAATGTGGAGAACGGGCATCCCACCGAGTTTGGCTATGCCTGGTATGCTGGTGCGAGTGATGCAGATTCGCTTCAATTAGCTGGAGAAAAACATATCTATGATCTAAATCCTGGATTATACACTTTCCAAATTACTGACTTTTACGGCTGTATCAAAAATGAGACCTATACCATAGTAGAATATCCCACCATGGATATTACAACGATCGCTGCAACTAATCTCAATAACAGCTGTTCTCAAATTAACGATGCAGCCATTGGCCTGAATGTATCAGGCGGAAACACGGCAAATTATAGCTATGAATGGTTCAAAAATGAAGTGATTTTCGACCCTGCTGACAGTGCTTGGACCGATACTGCTTTGTCCACCTTAGCCACTGGTCTTTACAAAGTGAAGGTGACCGACGAGCAAGGTTGTGAGATAGAGAAAAGTTTTGAGGTTACCATGCCAGAACCCCTCTCTCTTTCTTACATCAAAGAAGATAACATATGTCTTGGAGGGAACCTAGGAGCGATAAGTGTGCAGGCCTCGGGCGGGACGGCTCCCTATGACTATAATTGGTCACTAGGTGGGAGTGGTTTTGGAAATACAGACACCCTCTCGAATTTGTTGAGTGATAATTATACCTTGACCGTAACAGATTTTGCAGGCTGTACCCCACTGGTGGAATCCATTACCGTTGGGGGGCCAACAACGACATTTGATATTGGTTTTACAACGACTGATTTAACCTGCTATAAATCTAAAGATGGAATTGTGGAGCTGGATATTACTAAGACCGGATCCCATCCCAATGATTATTCAATTCGTTGGTTTAAAGAAGGGAGCCTATTTAATAGTGTTCGTGAAATTATCTCAGGATTAGAGGTGAACAATTATACAGTTGTAGTAACGGACGTCTTTGGTTGTACCAAAACAGATTCTGTTGGCCTGAGTCAACCTAATGACATCATTCTTAATCCTGTAATTGATCCTTTATTGTGTTATAATTCAAATACTGCTTCCATTACCCTTAACCCCACAGGAGGAGCAGATGCATACCCTAGCTCAGAATGGTCTTTGGCAGGATCTGACGTGGCTAACGATGTTCTCTTTGTAGATTCATTAGTAAGTGGAAATTATAATATTCTGGTTAGAGATGCAAGAGGATGTGAAAAGGACAGTGTATTTACATTAGAGAATCCCGCAAATATGGCCATTGATACAGAAAATACGATTATTGAGAACATCCTTTGCCAAGGGCTTGGTACTGGAAGTATTGACTTTAATGTCGTGAATGGTCAATCTCCTTATTCGTACTCATGGTCTCAGGCAGATTCGACCTTCAGTACTTCCAAAGATCTTGAAGATCTTGCTGTAGGCGTCTATGATGTTACCGTCACAGACGCTTTCGATTGTATTTCAGACACGTTATCTTTTGAAATTACAGAACCAAACAACCCATTTAACATCAATGGAGATATTGATGAAATTTCTTGTCTTAATGGGAGTAATGGTCAAATATTCATTTCCTTAGAAGTATTGGGAACTTCTACTGACTTTTCTTACTTCTGGAATAAAAACGGGGTTTTGTTGGCGGAAGATGTTCGAGATCTATCTAACCTTTCATCAGCTACTTATGTTTTTACGGCAACCGACAATTTTGGTTGTAGCAAAAGTGATTCTTTTACTTTGGTAAATCCTCCTCCTATTAATGCTGTTTTTGAGCCTGCCTCACCTTCTTGTTTCGGAGATTCTACAGGATCCCTCACCGTTACTGCTTCGGGAGGTTGGGGAGACTTTGACTATTATTGGCAAAACCCAATAAAGAAAATAGGCAATAATGATAGTGTTCTAACTAACATCTTGGCAGGCAATTATTTAGTCAAAGTCACCGATGATGGCGGATGTATTAAAAACTTTCCAGTGAGTCTCAATGGTCCAGATCCAATCTCAATCAGCCCCGTCGTCACAAACAACTCTTGTAATTCTGCAATAGATGCAGAGATCGCTATCGAGGTAACGGGAGGCACCCCTAATTACAGTTATCAATGGTTTAAAGATGGCATCGATTATGCGACTACGCAAGACATAGATTCACTTATCGCGGACAGTTATGAATTAATTGTCACCGACTCCCTTTCTTGTGTGAAAAGCTCAGGGATATTAGAAATCCTTACTCCTGATCCCCTTTTGCTCAATGTTTTATCTGTTGAAAATACGCTCTGTACAGGTGTCTATACAGGGTCCATTTTGACGGAAGCCCTTGGAGGAACCGTTCCTTATCAATACAATATTGATAGTGGCACTCTTGGAAATACCCCTTACTTTAATGAATTGGCTGATGGAGCACATATTGTTTCCGTCACCGATAATAATAATTGTAGTTCTGATACGGTAATTACATTATTTACCGAATATGAACTCATCGCAGACTTCGACCTGAGCTATACCAACCCTTATATTGACTGGCCCATTTCATTTAATGACTCTTCATCGGCGAGAAACATTACTTCTTGGTTTTGGGAGCTTGGCAATGGTGCGGCCGTTGAAGGGCAAAACACTGAGTTCATCTACAGGGCTCCTGGAGTTTATCCTATTACTTTAAAAATCACTAATGAGGTGGGTTGTGAGGCCTTAAAAATGGATACCCTCATCATCGAAAAAGGCTATAAATTAATGATGCCTAGTGCTTTTACGCCAAACAATGACGGCCTTAATGATGTTTTTAAACCCAGTCACGAAAACATCATTCAAACGACTATTCAAATATATAATAAATATGGGGCACTTGTTTATCAATCAAATGAGCTGGATGCCGAATGGAATGGAGATCTTAAAGAGGTACCTTTACCACAAGACTCTTATTTGTATGTCATTGAATATGTCGCAGAGTCTGGGGTTGCGCGCACAGAAAGAGGACGCCTATCCTTATTGCGCTAATGTCATTAATGAAAACTTATGATTTTTTGTTTCAAGATTTTTCTTGAAAAAGAGCCCTCCTTCAAAATTAAAATACTATTTTGAGACGATAATTTGGAATAATGATTGAAAAACTGACGTCTATTAAACGCAGATTTGAAGAGATTGAACTGCTTATTGTTCAGCCCGACGCCATGTCTGATATGAAAGCGTATGCCAAACTCAATCAAGAATACCGGTCATTGGAAAAAATTGTTGTTAAGGCAAATGCTTATTTGCTTGCTTTAGAGAATCTCGAAAATACTAAGACCCTTCTTTCCACAGAAAAAGATGAAGAATTTCGTACCCTTGCCAAGGCGGAAATTGATGTTCTAGAACCGCAAATTGAGCGCCTTAATGAAGAGCTGAAAATTCTTTTGATTCCTCAAGATCCGGACGATAACAAAAATGTTATTCTGGAAATACGTGCCGGTACAGGAGGAGATGAAGCATCTCTTTTTGCCGGGGACCTTTTCAAAATGTATCGGCAGTTTGCGGATAATCAAAAATGGAAATTAGAACCCATTAGCTTCAGTGAAGGAACGGCGGGTGGATTCAAAGAAATTATTTGTACGATCGAGGGCCAAGAAGTCTACGGCAAATTAAAGTTTGAATCAGGGGCCCATCGCGTTCAAAGGGTTCCCAGCACCGAATCCCAAGGCCGCGTACATACCTCAGCAGCTACCGTAGCAGTACTTCCAGAAGTGGAAGATGTAGATATTGACTTAAATATGGGAGATATTCGAAAAGATACCTTTCGTGCTTCTGGAGCTGGGGGGCAGCACATCAACAAAACAGAATCTGCTGTCCGGCTGACACACTTCCCTTCAAATACGGTTGTTGAATGTCAAGATGGTCGCTCGCAACACGCCAATTACGACAAAGCCATGAAAGTCCTGCGATCAAGAATCTATGAAAAAGAGCTTAAAAAGCATAATGATAAAATCAGTTCAGAACGCAAAACTATGGTTGGCAGCGGGGATCGTTCAGACAAAATTAGAACCTATAATTTTCCACAAGGTCGTGTAACCGATCATCGTATCGGTCATACGGTATACAATTTACCCAACATTCTGTCGGGGGATATTCAAGATTTTATAGATCGTCTGCGCATTGCAGAAAACTCTGAAAGACTCAAGGACGAAGCTTAACCATGAAGACTTACTTAGTTAAAGCGTTTTTTAAAGGGATACTAATTGTTGGCCTTTGTGCTCTGGCCGCCCTACTCTCCTGTGATGATCAAGACGAGGAACCCACTACTCAGGCCAATATCAACTTATTATTCAGTACAGACACGTTACTTTTCGACACGCTACTTACCGATCGATTGAGTGTCACCAAACGACTGAGAATTTACAATCCCAATACCGAGGCGATCAGTATTTCTGAGATTTCTTTAAGCGTAGGTACTGAGTACGCGTTGATCATCAATGGTGCCGAAGAAAACCAAGCTGAGGATCTCTTACTTATGGGTAAAGACAGCCTCTTGATTTTAGTAAAGTTGACCGTGGATAAGCAAGACCTCGACGACCCTTATTTAATTAAAGATATCATCACGACATATTGGAATGGGAATACCCAACAGACCTTATTGATGGCATGGGGACAAGATGCTATTTATATGGGTAATGAAATCTTGTGCGATATGACTTTTACCGCTGACCGACCCTATGTATTCTATGACAGTGTATTGATTGATTCAGGTTGCTTGTTGACCTTACAAGCGGGCGCTACCCTCCTTTTTGATGCCAATGCCCCACTTTTGGTGGCCGGTCAACTCATAGCTGTAGGCGATTCGAGCCATCCTATCACCTTTAGAAATTCGCGATGGGACATTGATTATCGAATTGCACCGGGTCAATGGCCGGGCCTTCATTTTCTTATTGGAAGCCAAAACAATTTATTGGACTATACGATTATAGAAAATGCGATCACGGGTATAACCATTGGCAATCCAGATGAGGATACCTTGGCCGACTTGACATTAAAACACAGCATTATCAGACACAGTTCCCAAGCAGGTCTAGCAGCCTATAGCAGTGACGTAGTCGGAGAAAACCTGTTGATCATGAACAGTGGGTCTAGTAATGTCATTAATGCAGCAGGGGGCTTTTATCACTATAACCATTGTACTTTTGTCAACATACCTAACTCATTTTATACTTCGGATCCTGCTACTATTTTTACCAATAGTCTCATCCTTTCTAATGAAAGTAAAATTAGTAATCATTTGTATTTGACCCTGCACAACAGTATTGTTTGGGGGCCCAGTGATAACGACTTTTGGTTATTTGATGATGAACAGTCCGGTTGGTCGTCATCTATTCATCACAACCTCATTCATTCAAATACAGCGCTTAACGAGAACTATATTTTTTTTGATTCGCTAATTTCCCTTTTTCAAGATACTGAAAATTACAATTATGAATTAGACAGTGGATCTGTAGCCATTGATCTTGGCCAAAACAGTCCTATTTGGGATGATCTCCTGGGTCGGGCACGTGATGAGCACCCAGATTTAGGTGCCTATGAAAAACAAAATCAGTAAATCTACAATGGCTTATGGCCTCTCGACCTACTGCTATGCAGTAATGTTGACCTTTTCTTTAAACTCTACCGTGGGGTTATGAAAAAAGGACGGAATTATGATAGTACTTGCCAAAACAAGACAGTTATTTAGGTAGAGCGCGTCAAAAGGGGCTTTAATTTTCTAATTTTATCTTCATTAATCTTGAAAGACCTTATCTTCCATAAATAATTTAGGTTATGAAATGTCAACGCAATAAATTTTCCTTACAACGAAAGATCAGTTATTTGAATGGGGCCTACATGTCTCCCTTACTGAAAAAAGTGGAAAAGGCGGGGATCAAAGGCATGGTTAAAAAAAGAAAACCTTTTCATGTCGCACCCTCAGATTTTTTTAAGGAAACAAAGGTCCTTAGAAACCTGTTTGGTCAGCTCATAAATAGTCCAGATTCATCAAGACACGTCATTATTCCATCGGTGTCTTATGGGATTGAAAATGTGGTACAAAACTTGGAAAAGAAAAAAGGGAATATCGTTCTGGCAGCAGGTCAATTCCCGAGTAATGTGTACCCATGGTCTGCCAATCCCCACTATCAGCTTAAGTTTGTGGCAGCGCCCACAGAGGCAAAGAACCAGTGCGCGGCTTGGAATGAAAACATTCTTGCAGCAATTGATGATCAAACGGCAGCGGTCTCCATAGGGCAAGTTCATTGGGTCAATGGCACCAAGTATGATCTGACTTCGATTCGTCAGAAAACCAGAGCGGTGGGAGCGGCATTGATCATAGACGGTACCCAGTCGATTGGCGCATTGCCTTTTGACGTGCAAGAAGTGCAGCCCGATGCGTTGGTGGTGGCGGGCTACAAGTGGCTGATGGGTCCTTATTCAATAGGGATGGCTTATTATGGGGAAATGTTTGATCAAGGCAGGCCCATTGAAAATAATTGGATAAATAGGCAAGGGGCGGATCAATTTTCTGGACTTATACATTATCAGGATAATTTTTTGCCAGGAGCACAAAGATATGAAGTGGGAGAACACAGCAATTTTATCTTGGTGCCCATGCTCATCGCAGCCATTAAACAATTATTAAAATGGACGCCTCTGGGGATCCAGCAGTATTGTGAGGTCCTTTGTCATGACGCCATTGATATCTTACGCTCAGATGGCTATACCGTTCAGGCTTCGGAAGGAAGGGCTAGCCATTTATTTGGCGTTTCTTTTAATGAAAATACAACGATGGAACGAATAGAGCAAGCGCTTTTTAAACATCGAGTGAAGATTTCTGTTCGTGATCAAGCCCTCCGAATCTCACCGAATGTTTATAATGATCAAAAAGATGTTCAAAGATTGGTAAGTGCTTTAAAAGAAGCAATTATTTGATTTATATTTACAGCAAAATTAAAAAATCATGGAACTAACTAATCCTGCGGTCACAGATGGCGTCAACTTATTCGTAAATATTGTAGTTATTTTTATCGCTTCTGTGGTCGCGTTGTCGATGATCGACGCCAAAAAGATCAGTGATAAGGAAAAGAAAGCTTAAAAAAAGTCGCGGAAATGGTTATACGTGGTCTTTTTTGTGAGTGCTGATCTTATCATTGGGAAGAATGTAGGGACAAACGATTGCCAAAATAAATAAGAATCCGATAACGCCTAACATTGCCATAGTTTTATAATTTTTTATCAAAGGTAATGTTTTTTGCTTTTGAGACCTCATCATTGATTAAATTCCTTGACGCCTTTTTAGTTTAAAGATTAACACAGAAGTCATTTGTGCTTTTTCGAGTCTGCTACCCAAACTCAATGTGCGGAAATGACAATGGTCATGTCTTTTTCGTTGAAAGATATCCTTTTAAATAAAATCATCGAATTTATATTTTAGCTTGATAGTGAGGGAAGATTTGGGCATTGTGGAGGTATTGGTTTTGATGGAGGATGATGTTAAGTTATTAAAAACAGTAATTATTTCGTCATTGATCGAAAAAGCCCTTTCCTTAATTGGATCACCTTTTTTGAAGACAAAGGATGGCATGTGCATGATCTTGGTCAAATCGGAGGGTTTTAAGGGGTTCTAATAACCGAAAACCAGTATGTAACTGGACCAAATTAAATAATTTTTCAGTCAACAACAGCCGCTCCGATTGATCGTTGAGCCAAGATCGATCGCCATCAGTTTGTTGCACAATTTCTTCATTGTGAATGGAAGTATCCATACTGAGGTAGAGAAATCCACCTTTTTTAAGTACCCGAAACTGCTCTTCCCATTGCTGTTGAAATTCAAGCGTGTTTTTGGCAAAATGCATGACCCTACAATTGATGATCGCATCAAAAAAACCATTTTCAAAAGGCAGGATATTGGCAGGAGCTTTTGAAAAAAAAGCAGGATTTCCTCCCAAAGAGGTTGCTACAATTTTGCATAAGGCTACGTTTTTTTCATCCACATCGATTCCATAAATAGTTTTTTTTAAGTTTAAAAAAGGGATGATATTTCTTCCTTGTCCACAGCCAATTTCTAGGATAAGATGACGATTATTAAACCTACCCTTGAGTAGTTGATCAAATAACTCCAGGTCTATGTCCCCAATAAAATTGTTGATATCATCTAAATTCATTGGGGAAATTTATAAAAAGAGGCGAATGAATGCAAAAAGCCACCGTATAACTGAGGGGACGAGGAAGATAAGTAAGCTATGAAACGGCAGATTCTAATAATTTCAAAACCCTTTTTTTTGTATCCATAGTGGCCCTTATGCCGATGGGTAAGGTAGCATTATTATCCTCATGTCCAAAGGGAAAACCACCCATGACAGGGATGCCTAAATCACCCAGGCGGTCTTTGAAAACTTCACTAAGACCGGTTGAAAACTCATAATAGGGGTCTCCAGGTTGCGCATCACATCGGGTAAAATGGCCCAGAACAATGCCTTTTATCCCTTTAAATTTTTGAGCCGCACGCAGTTGGGTAAGCATTCGGTCTATGCGGTAAGTAGATTCTCCGACCTCTTCAATGAAGACAATATGATCGGCCCAATCGATCTCGTGATCAGTACCAATCATACTAATTAATAGAGATAAGTTTCCTCCTATGAGTTTACCCGTGGCGACTCCTGGTGTGATGATTAAGGGATCATCGATTTTTATCTTATTTTTATTCCCCTTTTGAATTACGGCATTAAAATGCTGAATTGAAAAAGGGTTAAAAGTAGAGATTCCCACGGGCCCGTGAAAACCAACAATTCCACATTTTTTATAAATGGCCAAATGCAAGGCGGTAATATCACTATATCCGATCAGGGGTTTGCAGTTTGTACTAATCAAGGAATAATCTATTTTTTCTAGAAGTCGCGTAGCGCCATATCCACCCCGAGCACATAAAATGGCTGAAACCTCGGGGTTTTCATACATGTGGTGCAAGTCCTCAATCTTTTGTGCATCGGTGCCTGCGAGAAATCCATTTTGTACCCTTAAATTATCGGTATGGATGATTTGATAACCTAGCATGTGGAAGTTTTCCATCAGCATTTCATAATCGGTTCTTTTTAAGGCCCCAGAGGGCGTAATGACCCCGATGGAAGCGCCTGGCTTGAGTGCCGCTGGTTTGATAACTTCTGTAGATAGATGGAAAGAAGTAAGGGTGGGTACGGCACCTATTAATGCGCTAGATTTGATAAATTTTCTACGATCCATAAGGGTAAAAATACAAAAATCTATTTGCTTTATCCATAGGAGCTCGGGGATTTTGTATTGGGCCAGAGCGTGTAATATTCCCTGAAAAATCAACCCATTTTTTTCTTCCAATAACGGATTAAACCGGCCACACTCATCCATGAGGGGTTTGCAGCCTCATATTGTTTTATTCCCAGTGGATCTACTCCCAATCGGAGCAATTGCTGTGAGGTGTATTCACTGAATTTAGGTGTAAGTATTTCGGTGGTAAAGCCGGCCATCCAGTTTTTTTTTACCCATTGGGACCAATCATGGATCATGCTTTTAAGTGCATGCATATGGGCTGGAACGTCCTTAATTACACCAAAATGGGTCAGGTAAATTTGGGAGGGTTCGCAGGCAAGAATGAGATCTATAGAATGGATCCAATCTTCCAGGTTGATGTCTGGTGGTGGGCAAGGAGGTACGACTGGACCCTTTTGAATTTTTACCCCAGCGACATCGCCGGTAAAGATCAGGTCGTTCATTTTCCAAGCAATGTGATGTTTGGCATGACCGGGTGTATGAAGCGCTTGAAAGCAGGTTTTTCCAATGATGATTTCTTCCAAATGAACCGTACTCCGCAATTGATCCATAGGGATGGGATGCATTTGACCCCACAATCGATCCATATCTTCTTGATAAATGCGCTTGGCAGATTCCATTAGTTTTTCGGGATGGGCTAAATGTGTTTCTCCAAAGGGATGTAGATAAATGGTGGCCCCTTGTTCGGCAAATGCCCAAGCCGCACCGGCATGGTCTAGGTGAATATGACTTAAAAAAACATGTTTAATTTTATCCACTTCAAAACCGCAGCGCTTGATTTCATTTTTAAGTACTTCGAAGGTGGAGTAAGGACCCGTTTCAATTAATACAGGACCCACGGATGTCTCGACAAGATAAGCGGCTATGGATTGTGGATATCCTAAAAAATTTAAATCTAACGTATAAACCATATTAAATAACAATTTGTATGCGTAATTTAGCTTGATTGTAATCAAAGGCAGATGACAGAGACGAAATATTTTCAAGACCACATGCCCGGGAATGTTTGTTTTGGCTGTGGCGCAGAGCATCCAGAGGGCCTTCAAATCAAAAGTTTTTGGGAGGGATCTGCCGCCATTTGTCACTGGCAGCCAGAGGAAAAATATAGGGGCTGGCCCCGGTTACTCAATGGAGGGGTTATGGCGACGCTTATCGATTGCCATTGTATGGGAACCGCCATGGCATACGCCTATCAACAAGAAGATAGAGACTTCAATTCTACCCCCTTCTATCGTTATGCGACCGGAGGGTTGAAGATCAAGTATTTAAAACCAACCCCAACTAAGGACATGATTACGTTAAGGGCTCAGGTTATCGAGCACCACAGGCGTAAAACCACCATGAATTGTACCCTAGAAAGTAGCGGTAGTATAACCGCTGAGGCAGAAGTAATTGCGATACAGGTCTATGACAGCTCGAAAAATAATGAAACTAATCAATTTGAATAGAAATGCATCCTGAATTAATAGAAATAGGAGGAATCACGCTTTATGCCTATGGTTTCTTCATTATGATTGGAGCGCTTACTTCCTATATGTATGGGATAAAAGTGTTCAAAAAAGAGCTAGACATTGACCCGGACAAGGTACAAACGTTAACCATACTGATTATTTCTGCCGCTATCATAGGAGGAAAGATTTTTTTCTATTTTGAAGATCCCGCTTATTATTTTTCGAACCCTGAAAACCTACTTAAAAACTTCAGACAAGGCTTTGTTTTTTATGGATCTTTAATTTTTGCAATACCTACAGTGATTTGGTATTTTAGAAAAGAAAAATGGCCCATATTTCCCATGCTCGACATTCTTTCTATAATCGCTACGATTATACATGGTTTTGGTCGATTGGGCTGTTTTTTTGCGGGTTGTTGTCATGGCTTGCCTACCGACTCTTTTCTTGGGGTAACGTTTACAGACGTAAAGTCTCAAGCAAAACCCTTAGATACCCCACTGCATCCTACACAGCTTTATGAAGTTTTTTTCATTGGATCTCTGATGTTATTTTTAGTTCAGTTGAAGCGAAGACAGCAATTTCATGGACAACTGGTATTTCTGTATGTGATGATATATGCCGTAGGAAGATCAATTATAGAGGTATTTAGAGGAGATCTGAGACGTGGATTTGTCATAGAAGGGTTGATTTCTCATTCACAATTTATTTCTATCTTGTTAGTTTTGATTGCGGGAGCATGTTATTGGGTGACCCGTAAAAACAGTAAATTCAAAATAAAAAGGCCCTGATTTGAAGGGCGCTAGGGAGGATAGAAATGGTGAAAGGGGGTTGATTAAAATACTCGCCATCAATATGAGCTTCGAGTTGTTGATTCTCCCCGATGCTAATTTCTTTTGCATCAAACAAGGAGACTTCTTTCAGACGATGATGAGACCCTTTTTGTAGGGTTAAGACCTTCAAATAACGTTGCAATGGTGAAAGCTTCCCGATCGTACATATAGAAAGTTTGCCGTCATTTAATTTTGCATGGGGTGCCAACTTGAAGCCCCCCCCAAAAGTAGTGCCATTGGCGACGGTCAATAAAATTAAATTTTGTCTTTGAGAGACTTGATCTATGATCAAGTCAAAACTACGGTATTTGTAACTTCCCAGAATATGAAGGACATAATAATAATACTTGAGCTGACCGCTGAGAAAAGGAACTTTTCGATGAATCATGTCAGCGGCAATCTGACCATCAAAACCAATTCCCACACCATTGATGAATTTCCGATCATTACATAGGCCGATATCGATTCTAGTGATAGGTCCGTTGAGGGCGGTATCGAGTTGAATTTCCAACGTAGATCCAATGCGGAGATTTTTCACAAAATCATTGCCGCTTCCCGAAGGAATAAATGAGACCGGGAGGTCTAACGTCAATCCATTGATGGCTTCATTGATGGTACCATCTCCTCCAATAATCATTAAATCCGTATAATTAAGGGTCAAGTTTTTTTCGACGGTCTGAGCGCCTCTACAATCATTACGGGTTTCAAATACGGCAAATTTTATTTCATGAAGTCTAAAAAAATCAGCTACCTTTTTGCCTATTTTTTGACTTTGTCCGCGACCAGATCGTGGGTTAATGAGCACAAAAAAATGACGTGACATAAGGATGGCTCTAAGGATTAATAATAGATTAAGCGTTTATTAATAAAGAGTAATATAAATAAAGCTAAAGATTAATATTGACAGAATGGAAAAAGGATTTTGGAAAGTTGGGAGCGTTAAATTGAAGAGCTGTTGTTATTTACACAAAAGGTAAATTTCCCAAATCTACATTCCCCCCCGTCAAAATGACACCTACTTTTTTATTTTTAAAAAAAGATTTGCGGCCCAATAAGGCAGCAAAGGGGACGGCACATGAAGGTTCAATGATGATCTTCAGTCGTTCCCAAATCATTCGCATCGCACGACTAATTTCATCCTCAGAGACGGTAATCACTTCTTTTACATGATTTTGGATGATTTCAAAGTTTAATTTTCCCACGGTCGTTTTGAGGCCATCGGCCATGGTGTGAATTTGGGAAACAGGAATGATTTTACCTGCTTTGAGTGATAAATAGGTATCATTTACATTTTTGGGTTCTCCCAAGATGACTTCTGTTTTAGGAGAGAAGTACTTGACGCTTAGGGCTGTGCCCGCCGCCAATCCACCTCCCCCTACAGGGGTGAGGAGATAATCCAAATCAGCGTGGGTTTCAATTAATTCTTTGGCACAAGAGGCTTGTCCAGTAATGATCGCCAAATCGTCAAAAGGGGGAATAAACACCGCATTTGTTTCTTGAATGATCTTGGCGCAGGCCTCCTGTCGGGCGGTTTCGTTGGGCTCGCAAAAAACAATGTTCCCTCCGTAATTTTTGACAGCATCAATTTTTACCTTGGGGGCATTTTTGGGCATTACAATGTAAGCGTTTACGCCGGCAGTTTTACAAGCGTAGGCAACGGCCTGCGCGTGATTACCCGAGGAATGTGTAGCAAACCCATTGAGCCGTTGGTCAGGCTTCAAGGAAAAAAGGGCATTAGAGGCCCCGCGCATTTTGAAGGAGCCTGTTTTTTGAAAATTTTCACATTTAAAAAAAAGAAGGGCACCCGTGAGCTCATTGATAAATTGAGAGGTCAGGACTGGTGTATTATGAATGTGTGGAAGGATTCGCTCATGTGCGCGGCGAATATCATTTTCAGTGGGAGTTGAGGGCATTATCATGGGTTTTACGATTACTAATGTGCTTCTAGCCAATTATTACCCCTACCGATGCCGACCTCCATAGGGACGTCTAATTTTATGGCATTGACCATCAATTCTTTTACTTTTTTTTGGACCCGCGTGATTTCAGAATGATATACCTCAAACACCAATTCATCATGGACTTGCATCAACATTCGTGAGGCAAGCTTTTCCTTTTTCATCCAATCGTGAATATTGATCATAGCGACTTTAATTAAATCAGCTGCAGAACCTTGAATAGGGGCATTGATGGCATTTCTCTCGTCATATCCGCGCATGGTAAAATTACCTGCATTGATGTTGCGTAGGTAGCGTCTTCGACCTAAGATGGTTTCTACATAACCTTGTTCTTTGGCTTTTGCGATGCATTCATCCATGTAGATCCGCACTGAGGGGAATTCTTTCCAATAGGCTTCAATAATCTCGGCAGCCTCACTCCGCGAAATATTTAAATTTTGAGAGAGGCCAAAAGCAGACATCCCATAAATGATACCAAAATTAACTTCTTTGGCTTTTCTACGCATGTCAGTATCTACCTGCTCTAAGGGAACACCAAAAACTTTGCTGGCTGTAGTGGCATGAATATCCTTGCCAAGCCTGAAGGCATCTATCATACTTTTATCTTTTGAAAAAGAGGCCATAATGCGGAGCTCAATCTGCGAGTAATCTGCTGCAAGAAGTACAAAATCACTATTTAAGGTAATGAAAGCTTTCCGTATCTCACGTCCTTTCCTGGTTCGAATAGGGATGTTTTGCAAGTTGGGATTATTTGAGCTTAGACGGCCGGTGACGGCTACTGTTTGGCGGTAATCTGTATGGACTCGCTGGTCTTTCGGATTCACCATGCGTGGCAGGGCATCGACATAGGTTGATTTCAGTTTTTGGTATTCTCGGAACTCTAAAATCTTATTTGCAATCTCATGTGCAGGGGCTAATTTTGAAAGAATATCTTCTCCCGTGGCATATTGGCCTGTCTTTGTTTTTTTAGGGTTTTCAATGAGTTTTAATTTCTCAAATAAAATGGATCCCAGCTGTTTGGGAGAACTGATATTGAACGTTTCTCCTGCGATTTCAAAGATCTCCGTTTGGACTCTTAAGCTTTCTGTTTGAAGCTCACCGCTCAATTCACTCAGGGCCTTCTCATCGATACTTACGCCGCTGTATTCCATGTCTGCAAGCACGAATGAAAGTGGCTCTTCTACTTCGTGGAGGAGTTTGTCTAAGTTACGCTCAGCGACTTCAATGGCCAATTTTTCTTTGAGTTGAAAAGTAATATCAGCATCTTCTCCCGCATATTCGGTAATCTCTTCTAGTGGCGCGTCGCGCATACTTTTTTGGTTTTTCCCTTTGGGCCCGATGAGGTTTGTGATACTTATAGGGACATAATTTAGATAGGCCTCGGCCAGGGCATCCATACCATGGGCTTGTTCTGGATCAATGAGATAATGTGCGAGCATGGTATCAAATATTTTGCCCTTGACCGTGACATCATAATTCCGCAAAATTTGAATATCATATTTAAGATTCTGACCAATTTTTATGATGCTTTCATTTTCAAAAAGTGATTTAAATTCATCAATGATTGCTTGCGTGGAGGCTCGGTCCTCGGGGAAAGGGACATAAAAAGCGGTTCCTTTTTCATAAGAGATGGCCAAGCCGACCAATTCAGCGTCTAGCGTATTGAGACTGGTGGTTTCCGTATCAAAACAAAACTCAGAGAGAGTGCCCAATTTTTTAATGAGATGTTCTCTTTCTTTGGGTGAAGTGAGACATTGATATTTGTGTGGCGCGGTTTCTATATTTTTTTTGGCAAGGGACGTTGTTTCCACATTTGGGGGTGTGTTTTCAAAGAGACCCAGTTGACTCGAAGTTTTTTTCTGTGCAGCTGGAACACCAAAAATACGTTTTGCGATGGTGCGCAGTTCCAATTCCTCCAATATTGGGACAATTAAATCTTCTATGGGCCCAGAATAACGCAAGGCTTCTGCATCAAAAGTAATGGGGCAGTCGAGTTTAATGGTGGCCAATTCTTTAGAAAAAAGGCCTTGTTCCCCGAATTCTTCGATTTTCTTTTTTACACTGCCGGTTAATAAATGCTGGTTGGCTACAATTTCTTCTACAGAGCCATATTCTTTGAGCAATTTAGAAGCGGTTTTATCTCCGATACCGGGTACACCAGGGATGTTATCGACCGCATCTCCCTTGAGTCCTAATACATCTATGACTTGATGGACTTCGTTGATATCAAATTTCTCTAATACCTCTTTAATACCCAGAATATCTACACCATTGCCCATAAAAGCAGGCTTATAAAGAAAAGTATGCTCATTGACCAGTTGGGCATAGTCCTTGTCTGGGGTCATCATAAAAATCTGGTACTCACTTCCCGCTATTCGAGTCAAGGTTCCAATAAGATCATCGGCTTCATAGCCATCTAATTCGATTACGGGGATGCCAAATCCTGCGACAATTTTTTTGCAATAAGGAATAGCAACGCTGATTTCTTCAGGTTGTTTTTCTCTATTGGCCTTATATTCAGCATAGGCTATATGTCGAAACGTGGGAGCGTGGGTGTCAAATGCCACCCCAATGTGTGAGGGTTTCTCTTTATTAATGATCTCAAGGAGTGTATTGGTAAAACCCATAACGGCACCTGTATTGATGCCACTGGAATTGATTCTTGGATTTTTACTTAAGGCAAAGTGAGCTCTGTAAATAAGCGCCATTGCATCTAGCAAAAACAATTTTGAAAGATTTTCACTCATACAAGTAAAGGTATGAGGATTCTACTGTTTTATTGGGATTGAAAAGGAAAAATACCCGGAGTTCAGCAGAAAAAAACGTCGGACAAACCAGGAGGAGAAGGAAAATAAAAGAGACAAAAAAATTGTGGATTGAACGGCTCTGTGTAATTTCGACTGCTATAAAAAACCTATAAAAAATGAAAATTTCAGCTTTTAATCAAATGATTGCTTTTCGCCGGTCCATTTATCCAAGGGATTATAAGAATGAAAAAATTGAGGATGAGATCATTTGGCAAATTTTAAATAATGCCCACTGGGCACCTACCCATAAGATGACTGTCCCTTGGAGATTTAAAGTGTATGCGGGAAAAGGACGGGAGGAATTGGGAAGAAAGCAAGCAGAAATTTATAAAAAAGTGGCTTCGCAAGAAGAGAATTTTTTAACGGCTAAGTATGAAAATCTAGCTAAAGGACCCATGCGTGCCTCCCATGTGATCATGATCATCATGAAAAGGAGTACTTCCGTTAAAATTAGAGAAGTGGAGGAAATTGCAGCCGTGGGTTGTGCTGTTCAAAATATCTACCTGACGGCGAATGCATACGGCTTAGGAGGCTATTGGAGCACAGGTGGGGTCACTTACATGGAACCGGCAAAAGAAGCCTTTGGTTTAGCAGAAGAGGATCGACTGATGGGATTTTTTTATTTAGGGAAAACAGATGGGGTTAAGGTCGAAGGGCAAAGACCACCGATCGAGGATCACGTCGAGTGGATGAGTTAGATCGAGGGCCATAAAAGAGGTGGGCTAGTGTGTAATTTATTACACATACAGGTATTGGGAGTTTTAGTCAAATAGTTTTTGAATATCAGATTTAGAAAGAGATTTCACAAAATTATCCTCGATGGTAATGAGTTCGTTAGCGAGTTTCTTTTTAGCTTCTTGTAGTTGAAGAATTTTTTCTTCTAAGGTATCTTTGGAGATAAATTTGTAGGTGAACACTTTATTTTTTTGTCCAATTCTATGGGCTCTATCAATGGCTTGTGTCTCCGCCGCAGGATTCCACCAAGGGTCCAATATAAAGACATAATCCGCTTTTGTTAAATTCAGTCCCAAGCCGCCTGCTTTTAAAGAAATCAGAAAGATATTAACATGGGGATTGTTTTGAAATTTTTCTACTTCCCGCTGCCGGTCTTTTATCGATCCATCTAAATAGGCAAAAGGGATTTTTTCCTCTTCTAAGTGGTTGCTGATAATTTTAAGATGCTTCACAAATTGTGAGAAAACTAAAATATTATGATTCTTTCCTAGAGCATTGTGAAGCATGTAAATGATTTCTTCGAGCTTACCCGAGTCACCCTCATAATTCTCGTCAACCATGATGGGATGATTGGCTATTTGTCTGAGGCGGGTGAGTCCTTGAAGTAATATAATATGAGATTTTTTTAAACCCCCATTTTCAATAGCATCTAGAATTTCATTGCGAAAGAGTGCTTTTTCGCTTTCGTAATAATCTTTTTGTTTCGCCGTAAGGGTACAATATTTAATACTTATGGTTTTTTCAGGTAGATCTTTGGCTACTTGAGATTTCTCTCTTCTTAGAATAAAAGGTTTGATCAGATTATTGAGGCGCAAAGTTTTTCCAACATCCTGATGCTTTTCTATGGGGATTTGATACTCAGAGGTAAAAAACTTTTTATTACCCAAGAGACCCGGGTTCACAAAGGACAATTGAGACCAAAGGTCCAAGGTGCTGTTTTCAATGGGGGTACCCGTCAAAATGAGCTTTTTTCGAGCATTTAATTTGTTTACTTCAACAGAAATCAGTGAATTGGGATTTTTGATGGCTTGAGATTCGTCTAAAACGATGTAATTGAAATAGCATTTACTCAATACCTTAGCTGTATCTATTCGACTGATCCCATAACTGGTAATGACCACATTGTATTGCATAAAATGCTCAGCATTTTTAATTCGATCACTTCCCGTATAGATGAGCACCTTTAAGGAAGGAGTAAATTTTTTAGCCTCCATATGCCAATTGTATACCAATGAAGTAGGCATGATCAACAAGCTGGTCGATTGCGGATTGGTTTCATGTTCGTGTTGTAATAAAGCCAAAGTTTGAATCGTTTTGCCTAGGCCCATGTCGTCAGCAAGACAGGCACCAAAATTAAATTCATTGAGGAATAACATCCAGTTAAACCCTGCTTTTTGGTAAGGGCGAAGTTTACCTTTGAATCCTGAGGGCAATTTTTGATCTTCTATTTTTGTGAAATCCATCAGCTTTTTTAGGCGACGACTCATCGTGACTTGTGCATTATGTTCGTCTTTGAGGTTTTGGACCAACGCAACATGATATTTTTGGAGTCTTGATTCACCTTTGATCGGCTCAGAAAACATGAAAAGATCTTTATATTGCTCTGCCCAAGAGGAAGGAATGATACCTATTTGTCCGTTGGGGAGCCTTACTTCATTCTGCCCATGGGTAATTAGATTTCTGATTTCGAGAAAGGGGATTTCATAATCACCAAATTTAATAATGGCTTTGATATCGAACCAATCTATTTTCTCCTCGATACTGATACTAATTTCAGAGGGGCCTAAAAAATACTTCTTGTCATCATGACTGTTTTGTTGAATAATAAAATCACGCTCTTTTAATGAGGATTGATGGCGATTGAGCCAATCAAAGGCTTCAGATTCTGAAAGAATCACTCGGGAATTTTTGATGGGAAGGTCGTTTTCCAATAAAAAATTCAGCAACTGTATTTCCTTTTCCGTGTTGCGTTTGACTCTAAAAAAAGTATATTTTTCTTGATTTTTTTCTACAGATACATTGACTTTATTGAGTAAATCAGACTTGAATTTATGAGAACCATATTGATATTTAAACTCTATCAAGACGTCAGAAGATTGATTTTGAGCAGGCTTTTGATTAAACAGGGAAGGAGCCGCGTGAGTCGCCTTTATTTTAGAAAGGGTAAGGATGGGCAGGGGGCTAAAAGATTGAGTTACAATATCAAACCCTTTGGCATAGACATTATAAGTGGCCACCAAAGGGGCGACAAATTTTCGATAATAAGTCTCTTCCATGTTTTTTGGAATGAGGATGAATTTTTTCTTAAGAAATGGTTTTAGCTTACTGCCGCTTATGGGATCTTTAAAAGTAAAAAGATCATTGTTTACCATTAACCAGCTGGGCTCACTCGAAATGATATGACTGTTTTGATTGCGAAATTCGAGCCGTGTATCTCGGAGTTTGATGGTGGGGAAATAATGCGTATTATCTTCGTTTTTCCGAAAATGAAAGAGAATACTTGCCAGTTCTGGAAGCACATTGATGCGTTTGAAAGTGGGCTCACCATCCGCACCCATTTCAAATACATTTTTACCTAACAGCAAGGGCATAATTTTGGACTTTCTTTTTTCCAAATAGCTGTTAATCTCTTTTTGAAGTATTTTGTCTCCATTTTTCTCATGATAAGTATTTAGAAAAAATTGGCTGGATTTCAATTTTTTTCGAGAAAAATGCTGAGCAACGGCCTCGTGTTGCATGGCATCCAGGGTATCAATGAGCTCATAGTCATCTTCCGCGAGCTTTGAATCAAATTCTTGAGCGTTTTTTGAAGAAATGTTTTGATGGGTGAGGGTTAATTTCCCATGACTATTCAGTTGTACAGCGAAGGATTCAAACAAAAAACCAACGTATTGATGTTCGTAAAGGGCATAGATGATTTCAAAGGGCCGGTCTGGATTAACTTTCATTACTTTTTTGTTGAAACAAAACTTCTAATGTAAGAAAATTATTTCATAATAGGATTAAAAGAGCTCAGGATTGAGGAGAAAGATTTTTTGTAGCTAAAACAGCGGGTTGAATTGTAGCCAAAAGGGTAATAAAAATAATTGCAAATGCCGTTAGAAAGACATCAGAGATGGAAATAATTACTGGGTAAGCCGTCATCAGGGCGGATTGCATTCCCATTGAAATAAAGCCATATTCCTGTTGAAGACCGGAGATTATCAGGCCTAGGGTAAGTCCTAAGCTGGCACCCGTGAACGCAATGATCATGCCTACAGATAAAAAGGACCACCGGATAACCTTTTTTGAAGCACCTAAGGCATGAAGGGTCGCTATGTCTTTTTTCTTATCTATCACCAGCATGGTAAGAGAGAAGTAAATATTGATAGAAGCAATTGCGATAATTAGGAAAAAGGTCATAAATACAATTAATTTTTCCCACTTCATAAATTTGAATAAGTCGGCATGTAATTCATCACCAGAGCGTACCGTATAGTCGTCTCCAAGTAAATTCTTGAGTGCGATGGCTGCCTTTTTTCCGTCCTTTCCAGGCTTAAGGCTGATTTCTAAGGCGGTCCTTTTTTGATTATAAGAAAGTAGATCTGCAGCAAAATCAAGAGAAACAATGATATAATTTTCATCATAATATTTTTCGATAGAAAAAACAGAGGCAGGAATGGCACGTTTGGTATTATATATTTTAGATGGATTTGTGACTCCTGGGCCAATATTTTTTGGGTAATAAACCTGAAGTGAAAAAAAGTCATTGTTGGGGTTTATGGACAAATCATATTGTACTCCTCTCCCGATGATCGCATAGTTCAGATTTTCTTCACTTAATTTTAACTCTCCATATACCAGGGAATTCTGCAGGCGTTGTTGATCAATAAAGCTTTCTGAAACGCCCTTCATTCTCACGACCCTTTGGGCATTTTTATATTTAATGAGCACATTGTCTTCTATGACTTCGGCAATTAAATCAACAGCCTCCAAACCTTCAATTTTTGTTTTTAAGTCATCGGTATAAACAAAGGACTTACCCTGAGTCGCCGAAACAATGACTTCGGCATCAAAAGAGCCATAGGTAGACCTTAATAAGCCTTCTAGACCATTAAAGACGGAAAGCACAATGATCAAGGCCATGGTCCCAATGCCTACCACCAACATAGAGATCAAAGAGATCACATTGATGAAATTCTTTTTCTTTTTCGAAAAGAAATATTTTTTGGCAATGAAAAAAGGGAGGTTCAAGTTTTTTCTGGGGGAATGTTAAGATGATTGATGATCTGATCCATACGACTGGCTTCTTCTGCGGTATCGTCGATGAAAAAAGCGAGCTCAGGAATTTTTCGAATAGATTTTCCTATTCTTTTACCGAGGCGCCACCTCACTTCACTTTTTTTATCATTAAGATTTTCCAATACTTTGGCTCCATTTTGTACAGGAAAAACGCTAAAATAAATTTTGGCAATACTTAAATCAGGAGCCGTTTCTACACCCATGATGCTCACCAAATTATCAAGAAAAAAATGTCTCGTATCTCGTTGAAAGATGTCGCCGAGATCTTTTTGAATTTGGCGACTGTATTGATGTTGTCTCTTTGATTCCATGACACAAAATTATCTATTATTTATTTGTTAATTTGCTCTTTTTATTCAGATCTACAATGAGATCACAAAGAGAGTATTTCTTAACCTTATTATTTTTTGCTTAATTTTTTTAAAATAAACGATCTAAGCCGATTGGTTGTCATCTTTCTAGGACTTTTGTCTTTGAGGGTGCTTCTTACTTTTCAAGGGCTTTCTCTTACTTTGTTTGAATTAAAATGGCTATTGCTAGGGCAAAGATCGGCAGAGGGATTTTTGATGTATGAGGAAATTTTCGATTATACAGGTCCGTTATCGGTTTTCTTTTACCGGATCATTGACAATGTATTTGGTAAGTCTCAACAAGCCCATCATATTATAAGTACTATTTGGTTGTTTCTGAATGCGAATATTTTTAATAGTCTGTTGAAGAGGAACAAAAATTTTTCTGAAAACAACAATTTGCCCGCGCTATTTTTTGTGCTCTTTGCGGCATCAATACCTGATTTTATGGCATTATCTCCACAAATGATGTCCATGACCTTTATATTACTTGGATTTTATAACGTTTTAGAACGAATCGCCAATGAGGACACAGATGATTTGTTTTTGTACGCGGGAATCTATGTGGGAATTGCGACCCTATTTTACCCCCCCGCTGTAGTTTTCTTTTTTGTTTTTTTAATATCCTTTTTCTTATTTAGCACACCAAAATTGAGGCGTATAGCACTTTATTTTAATGGATTTTTAATTCCTTTGGGTCTAACGTTTTGCTTTTTTTATTGGCATGACAATGGCTTTCACGCTTGGCATGCTTTGGTGGAACGAGGGCTTTTTGGTCAGCAAGTAAAGTATCTGAATGAGACAGATAATTTTTATTGTTTTGGGATACCTATTGTCATTGGCTTGGCAGCGATGGCCAGTACTTTTTTCTCTAGCCAATTCAGCAGCTTTCAAAATAAATCTGCTCAATTGATGTTATTAATGATGTTAGGGGCCTTCATAGTTATTTGGGTAGATGTAGAAACGTCACCGGTTCAGATGTTATATTTGGTGCCTTCCATAAGTTTCTTTTTAGTACACTATTTGCTGAAATTACGTAAACGCTGGGCGAAAAGGTGGGTACCCCTCATGATTGTTGGGGTCTTAATTTTAGCACCTTATTTTAGTTATATTCAGTTAGATATGGACAGTATTAGGGTGAAAGAACCTACCGATAGATTCTCTAAACGGCGAACGATGCTATTAGGAGACAACCTCAGTGTTTTAAATTATCACGAGTTGTCAAGTCCGTTTCTTGATGCCCAACTATCTAAAGAAAGAATTGAACTATTAGGTGAGGAGACTTCTGCAAAAACCTTGCTGAGAATCATTGAGGAGGCACCTCCCGCAGTGATTATAGATGATTGGTCTGTTATCCCTAACTTATTTTTTAGGTTGCCTGAGCTATCAAAAAAGTATCGAAAGCAAAGGGCTGGGTATTATGTCAGAATCAGCAATTGATCTTATTTACCCTACGTTGATGGCGACCTGCTTCAAATTTAGTTTCAAGGAACAGGGATACCAAGCTTTCCGCAATTTCATAAGCAATGAATCGGGCGGGAAGACAAATAATATTGGCATCATTGTGTTGTCTAGATAACTGTGTAACCTCAGCATTCCAGGCTAAGGCAGCCCGAATCCCTTTATGTTTATTGGCCGTAATACTTACACCTTGCCCACTTCCACAAATCAGGATACCAAAATCAAAGAGATTTTTTTTAACAGATTCAGCGACGGGATGAACAAAGTCCGGATAGTCGACACTATCAGGCGTTAAGGGGCCAAAATCAGCGACCTCATGACCGAGTGAAGCCAGAGACTTCTTCAGTTGCTCTTTATAAATAAATCCAGCGTGATCAGCTCCTATAGCAATTTTCATATTTTTAGGTTAAGGTTTAGTTAGCTCTTGTTTGCGTTCTTTTTTTTCTAATTTAACAGCAATGAGAATACTGAGTTGATACAATAGGCCTAGTGGAAAAGCAATAAGTACTTGACTGAAAGGATCGGGCGGAGTCAAGACCGCGGAAAGCATCAAAATGACAATAATGGAATGCTTTCTATAGGTTTTTAGGAGAGAAGAGGAGACCAGTCCTGCTTTGGTCGCAAAATATACGACAATGGGTAGTTGGAAAAGTAAGGCACAAGCCAAGACCAATGTGGTGACGGTACTTACATATGAAATAATATCAAATTCATTTAAAATTGAGGGGTCTATTTGATAATTGGACAAGAAGTTGATAGAAATGGGGGTCACTACAAAATAGCCAAAAAAGACCCCCATAAAAAACAGGAGACTGACATAAAAGGTGGCGCCAGTGGCTGCTTTTCTCTCTTTATCGTAAAGACCGGGCTTTACAAAACGCCAGATTTCCCAAAAAGCATAGGGAAAGGCACAAATTAAACCAATGACAAAAGAGGAAGTAATGTGCATAGAAAACTGGCCGGTCATCTGTCTACTCTGGATGATAAAAGGCAATTCGCTGATGCAAAGGGCATCAGAACTCAATATTTTGGAAAGATTACAGAGCATCTTATAGGTCCAAAAGCTAGGTTTAGAGGGCCCTAATATAATTTCTCCAAAAATGACACCTTTTGAGACGAAGGCGGCTATTGCAAAAACAAAAACAGCGGTAAGTGACCTGATAAGATGCCATCTTAATTCTTCTAGATGGTCTAGAAATGACATTTCGCCGGGTTCGTCGTCGACTTGATCTAAAGGCATTTATGTATCATTTGAATAACGGATAGTCACCTACCCAATTTTTAATTTCAGTTTTTATACTCTCCAGATGAGCCTCATTTGAAATGTTTGATATCACATTATCGATCAAGCCAACTATTTTAACCATATCATCTTCTTTAAACCCACGGGTGGTCATGGCGGCTGTACCTACCCGAATACCGGAGGTGACAAAAGGAGATTGTGTATCGAAAGGTACCATATTTTTATTAACGGTAATTTCGGCCTTACCTAAAGCTTCCTCCGCAGCTTTTCCTGTAACATCTTTGGATCTAAGGTCAATTAACATGAGATGGTTGTCTGTACCCCCAGAAATGATGTGATAATCTTTTTTAATCAATTCATCTGACATCACCGATGCATTTTTTTTGACCTGAATAGCATAGCTCATATAATCATCGGAAAGAGCTTCTTCAAAGGCAATCGCTTTGGCACCAATGATATGTTCTAAGGGGCCTCCTTGGGTACCAGGAAAAACGCCAGAATCTAATAATGAACTCATCATTCGGGTCTTGCCTTTAGTGGTTTTCAGGCCAAAAGGATTTTCAAAATCATTTCTCATCATAATGATTCCCCCCCTAGGTCCTCTCAGTGTTTTGTGGGTCGTGCTGGTGACAATATGACAATGCTCTAAGGGATCATTGAGAAGACCTCGCGCAATCAAACCACTTGGATGCGAAACATCCGCTAGTAATAAGGCGCCTATTTCGTCGGCAATTTCACGGAAACGTTGGTAATCCCAATCTCGACTGTAAGCAGAAGCGCCACAAATGATCAGCTTCGGCTTTTCTTTTAAAGCCTGTGATGCTACTTGCTCCCAATTGATCAGTCCTGTACTTTCATCTACCCCATAAAAGAAAGGGTGATAAATTTTTCCTGAAAAATTGACTGGAGATCCATGGGTTAGATGTCCTCCATGGGCTAAATCAAACCCCAAGATTTTATCCCCTGGGTTGATGATGGCCAACATAACTGCCGCATTGGCTTGGGCTCCAGAATGTGGTTGAACATTGGCCCATCCAGCGCCAAAAAGAGTTTTTAGCCTTTCGATAGCAAGATTCTCTATGACATCGACAACTTGACAACCTCCGTAGTAACGTTTGCCAGGTAAGCCCTCGGCATATTTATTGGTTAGAATACTACCGGCGGCCTCCATGACTTGGGGCGAAGCGAAGTTTTCGGAGGCGATCAATTCAATACCTTCGAGTTGGCGATGATTTTCTTTATTGATTAAATCAAAAATTTTTTTGTCTCTTTGCATGATACAAAAATAACCTAACCCAATGAAAAGTGAATAAAAATTCGTTTAAGAAGAAATGATTTTTAATTTTATTGCTTGATTAATGGATATGCTGGAAAAATTAAGAAAAAAAATTGATCAGATTGATGATGAACTACTTAAGTTGTTCAATGAGCGGATAGCCGTGGTTCAAGAGGTGGGTAAATTAAAGAGGACCACACAAGCCCCTATTTACCGACCTGAAAGAGAGAAGGCGATCATCGATCGACTTTCAAAGACGCACGAGGGACCACTTACCAAGGCTGCCATTGAGGCCATCTTTTTGGAAATTTTTGCTATCAGTAGAAACTATGAGTTACCTGAACGTATTGCTTACCTGGGCCCCGACGGAAGCTTTACCCATCAGGCGGCCGAGTCTCGTTATGGTGCAATTAGTGATTACATAGCTCTGGATTCGATTTCGGCCGTTTTTGAGTCTGTTGCGACCGGTCGGGTAAAATATGGAGTAGTACCCATTGAAAACAATCAAGAAGGAACGGTTCAGGAGACGATTGATTATCTGGGTACGCATCAATTGAGTATTGTGGCTGAAATGGCCTTGCCCATTCACTTTTCTATTGCAACTCTTGAGGAGGACTTGTCTCAAGTAACGACGGTATTTAGTAGGGACATTGCTTTTCGTCAATGTAAAAATTTCATCAATCATTATTTTGATCATGAAGTAAAACTAGTACCCGTAAGCAGTACGAGTCGTGCTTGTCAAATGGCATTAGAGGAAAAAAATTCAGCGGCTATTTGTGCTCCGATTGCGGCTCGAGAATACAAAGTCCCCATTCTTTACAATAATATTCAAGATTCAGCGGATAATACGACGAGGTTTTTGATTTTGAGTGAAAGCTTTTATAATGAACCCAGTGGGGAAGACAAGACCTCTTTAATTGCAAAGCTACCAGACGAAGCGGGGGCGCTGGTTGCTTTTTTACAAAAATTCCAAAGTGCAGGAATTAATCTATGTAAGGTTGAAAGTAGACCCGCAAAAATGGGGACCCACTTTAAATACATGTTTTTCATTGAATTAGATGGGCATTTTCATGATCCCGAAGTCCAAAAAACCATTGCTCCCCATAAAGATCAAATCAAATGGCTGGGCTCTTATGCCCGGATGTGTTAATAACAGGAGTACTCATTAGGTTCAGGATAACAGGGCTGCAAAAGGTAATAAAATTGAGTCAACCATTAAACAAGTTATTTTTTGAGTAAACAAAAGACGTCTTTTTTTTGTCAATCATGCGGAGCAAGTGCAGCTAAATGGGTTGGAAAATGTCCTTCTTGTATGGAGTGGAATACCTATGTGGAAGAGGTCGTTATTAAGGAGACTCAGGAAAAAGCGCTTTGGAAAGAAGATGCTAGCCTCAAATCAGTCCCACAATTGGTTCAGGATGTTTTGAGTGAAAACCACGATCGTATTTCTTCGAAAGATGAGGAATTGGATCGCGTATTGGGAGGAGGTATTGTGAGGGGATCTTTGGTGTTAATTGGTGGAGAACCCGGTATAGGGAAGTCAACTTTAATGCTCCAAGTGGCCGTTCAGCTGACTCAATTAAAGATGCTATATGTTTCAGGAGAAGAGAGCCCACACCAGATAAAAATGCGGGCAGACCGTATCGGGGTACATTCGGAAAAATGTTATTTGTTGTCAGAGACAGACCTCTCTCGAATTTTTCAGCACGCTAAAAAATTGAGGCCAAATTTATTGATCATTGACTCTATTCAAACCATACATAGTCAGCATATAGAGTCAGCACCCGGATCGGTTTCGCAGGTGAAGGATTGTACAGGGCAGTTACTTAAATATGCAAAAGAATCAAATATTCCCGTCTTTTTGATCGGGCACATCAATAAGGAAGGGAGTATTGCTGGACCGAAAGTACTAGAACATATGGTGGATACCGTTTTGCAGTTTGAAGGAGATAGAAACCATGTTTACCGCATCTTAAGGACAATAAAAAATCGGTTTGGCTCTACCTTTGAGTTGGGAATTTATCAAATGCGGTACGAAGGGTTAATGCAGGTAAAAAATCCCTCAGAAATATTATTATCAGATCAGTCGGTAGACCGTTCGGGCGTGGCCATAGGAGCCTCTATAGAAGGAAATAGACCTTTGATGGTCGAAGTTCAGGCATTAGTGAGTCCGGCTAATTATGGTACACCACAACGCACGGCTACCGGTTTTGACCTTAAAAGGTTGCATATGCTGTTGGCTGTTTTAGAGAAGCGTCTGGGGTTAAAACTTGGGGCGCAAGATGTTTTTTTGAATATTACCGGAGGAATCAGAGTGGATGATCCTTCGATTGATATGGCCGTATGTGCCGCTATTTATTCCTCTTATCATGATCTCATCATTTCTCGTGAGGCTTGCTTTGTGGGTGAAATTGGTCTTGGGGGAGAGGTTAGGACCGTAAATAGGTTTGAAAGTCGGATAAAGGAAGCAGAAAAGCTTGGATTTTCGGAAATATTTTTGGCAAATAACGAGGGATCAAATAAAGAAAAAACTAAAATAACGTTGAAAAATGTGAACCTCTTGCGTGATGTATTGGCGCATTTATTTGGTTAGTTAATTACTTTTTCAGTTTTTGTTTTTTAGGTTTAGATTTTTTCCCTTTTTTTTGTTTCGTATAGTTTTCATGACTTAGCCATTGGGTTGTAAAGTTTCCGAGCTTAGCTTTTTTTGCTTTTTGATTTTTGTTCCCTCCGGAGCTCGGGCTTTGTTTAAACTTTTTCCCTACTTTGTTTGATTTGGCAGATTTACTATTAATGAAGGTTTGTTTTTTGGAAAATCGCTTATTACTTTCCTTAACATTACCATAACTTTCAGGTATTTCTTGAGACAACTTGGGCACAATTGTATAAATATCCTCATATTTTTTAGCTTCAATTTTTTGTCCATGAAAGCTATAAGTCTTAACCCCTTTACCATTACCATATGACCCTTGTGTACTTGCGCCTGACTTACCTGATTTGGAATCACTTTCTGCTCCACCAAAGACTAAATTCATACCCAATTGTACTTGTGCCCATTTCATAGAAGGGACTGAATAGCCCAGTATTTTATCGGTAGCCATATATAATTGCACAGGCCCAAGTTTTGCAGCAAATCCCAAACCGACATTGAAAAATTGCTGAGGGAGCTTGGTTACTGAAGCTGAAATTATAACATTTGAAGAAACCGTTTGTCTGATGCCTAGACCAAATCCGGGATTGATTTGACCTTGAATAATTTTTGCATTTAGGGTAGTAATAACATCGGTGCCATTTACAGGAGTGTATACTATACTACTAATGATATTGGCGGGCAGGAAGGAAGTGTATTGTTCATAGGTTGTATCGACTTTAAATTTATTTGAAACTAATGAGATGGAATCGATAATGTCCCCACCCTGTAGTTCAACTCCCGCATAAACGAAAGTACTATCTGATAAACCAACTGTTTCAATATGCTCTTTCCAACCAATGTAACCCATGTCATTTACGGCAAAAGAGAAGGCGTAATCCTTGTTTAATTTATATTCGAATCCTAGATCCAGGGCAAATCCACTATTTCCATTTGAAATGAAATAAGAGGCCAAATCTTCCTCATTGATGGCCTCATCATTGAATTGACTGATCCCTGCGGTTCGAAACTGAAAATTTTGCCAATCGGCTTCAAATTGATAGTTTTCATTGTTTGTTTTTAGGGTTGCATTAAAGTTATGGGGAGTACTGAGGTTTACGAATCCCTGCAAATATTTCAGTCGGGCACCTACTTTTAAACGCCCATTAAATTCATAAGCAAAGCCTAATCCATATTCACGGTAATAATTGATGCTTGCTCCAAACTTTCCTATGTCTATCTTTCGCCCCACCATGTCACCATTTCCTTTGAAAAGGAATTCGGCAATTTCTTTGGGATAGATAAAATTCGCGGCAAGCCGCTCATTAGCAAATAAACTGACGCCTAATCCGGACTGAGCTCGAAAACCTATATGTGCAAAACTGATGGTTCCATGAAGGCTAAAACTATTGGCTGCCCCCATAGAGGATACCAGTTTATCTAAATTAATTTCATTGATATCTCCGTTCTTAATAACTACATCATCATAGGAAAACCGATTGTTAGCATATAAACTGATGCCGGACAGTACAGGTAAGCCAACAAAAAAGTCTCCTTTGGGAAAATAAGCGGCATTAAATGCAGTGCTCTGTATGGTAGCGCTTCCTAAATGATAGAAAGATGTTCCCTCTTGTGCTAAGGCGGTAAAGGCATAAATTAGAATATGGAGTCCGACAATAATTTTTTTCATAACTCGTAGCTCAATCGCACTTTGCCAGAGATTTTCACTTCTAATGTATATTCCTCCAATAGGGGCGTATAAATAGTGGGAGCCCCATCAGTGGTATTTAGAGTCATAATAATTTTGATAGTTTCCGTATCTTTCAATGCATCAATACCTTCCCCAGTTAACCAGACTTGGCTGATGTTAATTTCGGGTTCTTTGATATTAAAAGTAATTGAATTGAGAGTGGGATTGGCTAAAACATGGAAATCTTCTTCTAAAGAATAAAGAATCTCACTGTTAAAATCCAAAAATTGGAGATTAAGAAGAGCCCCAAAGGGTAGCATATTGTACGTTACAACCCTAAGTTGTAAAGAGTCTAAAGTGGTTACATCTACGTCAACGGTAATAGAATCTAAATTTACAGGGACTGCTAAATTATCCAGATGTAAACTCATGGGAAGTTCCAAGGACATATTTGTAAAAATTTGTGCTCCCGCGTTGAATTCCCTATCTGGGAGAGTATCAGGAGGAAATATGAAAAGTAGGGTATCTCCTTTAGCTAAGTCGGGATTGGCTACCATCGACATATTCATATAGATATTTTCAGGCGTCCAACCTAGAAATTGATCAAAATCGGAAGTGGTTTTGTCTAAAGTAAGAAAGGTTAAAATAGCAGCTGTATCCGTGAGGCTTGGATGTAATATGGATCTTAAAGAGTCATTGAGATCAAAAAAAGAGTCATAAATTGATAAATCTCTTCTTAGGGTATCTCCATTGGCATCAACTTTTGTTCCATAAATTGTTAGTCCTATGGCTAGCGGCATCCGCAACTCATTGTTAATGGTAAAATTTAAATTGGGATTTTCCAACAAAAAAGAGCCACTCTCAAAGGCTTCGAAAAAAGGAATGCTGAAAGAAGAGGTAGGAAAATCTACGGATTGTCTTAAAAATACATCTAGATCAATACCCTGTTCCGTACTTTCTTGGGCTAATTCAATGGTATCGGAATCTTCAAAGCTAAACGAAATCATGCCATTTTCGTCTGTATCTATGGCCAACGTGGAGTCCGCATCTTCCAACAACTCCATCAATTGGTAGGTAGTTTCCCCGATAGGGAACGCGTACAATCCAGTATTTTCAGACAATTTAAGGCCTTCTACGTCCAATTGATCTACATTACAACTGCTGATCAATAAAACGACAACGATGTACAGATATGATGGTTTTATCATGATTATTAGACTGTATTGCTCGTGGGTATTTCGGTATTATATTTTTGATTAAATCCCATGATACCTTGTAGTCCACCTGTGTGAAGTAAAACTATCGTACTTCCTTCTGCAATTTGCTCATTTTTGAGCATTTCCCAAAGGCTTAAGCACATCTTTCCCATATATATAGGATCTAAAGCTATTTTTTTTTTATTATAAAACCATTTTATGAAGGTGATCAATTTAGAATTAAACTTTCCGTAGCCACCAAAATCGTTTTCTGAAAAAGTTTTGAAATTAGTCACCTTTATTTTTTCTTGAATCAATAAGGATTTTATGTGCGTATCTATCCATTTCCCTTTCAGTGCTGAGAATCCCCAAACTTCTTTTTGGCCTGCTAAGCCTTTTAATAATCCAACCATAGTTCCTCCAGTACCGATAGGTGTACAAAGAATATCGAAAGGAAGGCTTATTTCTTCAATGATTTCAGCACAACCCCGAATAGCTGCTCGATTGGTCCCGCCCTCTGGGAGGGTATAGATCTTTCCTTTGACATCGGAAGGAAAGTTTAGATGTGACTTGAAATCTGAGAATTCTTGACGAGGTAAAAAGACAAGAGTCATTCCGAAATTAGCTGCGGCTTTTAAGGTGGGATTGCTATTTGCATTTAATTCATCTCCTCGGATTAAACCGATGGTTTTGAATCCATAGCGCTTCCCAGCCGCGGCAGTGGCAAAGATGTGATTGGAATACGCCCCGCCGTAGGTAAGTAGGGTATCAGCATCCTTCGCTCTAGCCGCAATGAGATTGTATTTTAATTTTCGAAATTTATTACCCATCAAGAGGGGGTCATTGAGGTCATCTCTTTTGATAAAGATTCGAATTTTTTGAAATTCCAAAAAAGGGGTTTTTAATTCTTCGATAGGAGTTTTGGGAATTTCTACCAGCATCTCACAAGTATACGTAAATTTGTAGAATGTCAGATACATCACAAGCGCTTATTGAGGAAGAACTGTTTGAACACTTTAGGATCATTGTTGATCCAAAACAAGGCCCTGTTCGCATCGATAAGTTTTTAATGAAAAAATTAGCAGATTTAACCAGAACCCAAATTCAAGAGTTTATTAAATCAGGATGGATCACTGTCAACCGTGAAGTGGTAAAAGCCAATTACAAAGTGCGTCCCAAGGACGAATTAGTGGTGCTGATGCCAGAGCCACAGCGAGAGGAGGAAATCATTGCTGAAGATTTACCTTTGGACATTCGGTTTGAGGATCCAGAGTTGCTCATTGTATATAAGGAGGCAGGGATGGTGGTTCATCCAGCCTATAAAAATTGGTCTGGCACATTAGTCAACGCTTTATTATGGCATTTCAAGAACTTACCAGAAATGCGAGGCAATGAAGGAAGACCTGGGCTGGTTCATCGGATTGATAAAGATACCTCGGGTTTATTGGTCATTGCTAAATCAGAAAAGGCCATGAAAGGCTTGGCCAAACAATTTTACGACCATTCGATTGACCGCACCTATTACGCCCTGGTCTGGGGGGAACCCGTACCCGCTGAGGGAACCATTGATGTTCAGCTGGGGAGGAGTTTCAAGGATCGCAGGTTGACCTCCGCTTTTCCTGAAGGAGATTTTGGTCGTCGCGCGGTAACTCATTACAAAACATTACAATCTTTTCGGTATGTCAGTTTGATTCAGTGCAATTTAGAAACTGGACGGACCCATCAAATCAGGGCTCATATGAAGTATATAGGGCATCCCATATTTAATGATACCACTTATGGGGGGGATCAAATTTTAAAAGGGACCATCTTCACCAAATACAAACAATTTGTTCAGAATTGTTTTAAAATCATGCCTCGACAAGCCCTGCATGCTAAAACACTAGGATTCGTACATCCGGTGACCAAAGAAGTAGTGAGATTAGACTCGGACTTGCCCGCAGATTTTACAGAGATTTTGGCTAAATGGGAGCGCTATGTTAATTATATTGAAGATTAGGATGACCAATAACGGCCAAAATTTCGTCCAAATATATGCGATCGTTAGCTAACCTGGGTACTTTATTTTGGCCCCCTAGTTTACCCCTAGATTTCATCCAGGTATGGAAAACGCCAGCAGCTACAGGATATACGACGGGTGCTATGAGGGCTAAATCTTTATGACGCTTGGCATCATAATCTGAATTAATCTCGCGAAGTACCTCATCTAGTATTTGGGTAAATCGATCTAAGTCATCGGGAGTTCTTTGGAATTCAATGACCCATTCATGGCCTCCTTTTTCATTTTTCTCTAAATATTTTGGGCCTGCAGTAAAATTACTGATTTCAGCATTGGTTTTAATACAAGCAACAGACATCGCTTTTTCAGCGTTCCAAATCATTAGCTCTTCTCCAAAAGCATTGATGAAATGCTTGGTGCGTCCTGTTATGCGAATGCGGTGTGGATTTATAGAGGTAAAGGTGATCGTATCTCCAATCTTATACCTCCAAAGACCTGCATTGGTTGTGATGAGGAGGGCATATACTTGATTGACTTTAACTTGGCTAATGTCCAGTGCTTGGGGCTGTTCTTCTTGGATTTGATCAAAAGGAATGAACTCATAAAAAATACCGTAGTCAAGCATGAGTAGCATATCTTTTGAGTCTACTTGATCTTGAATACCAAAAAATCCTTCAGAAGCATTGTATGTTTCTACGTAATGCATTCCAGTACTTGGAATCAGTCTTTTGAATTGAGGCTTATAAGGGCTAAAAGCTACGGCACCATGGAAAAAAACCTCAAGATTAGGCCAAATATCTATTATACTTTCTACTTTTTTTTCCTTTAGAATTTTTTCTAACAAAACCAGGGTCCAGGTGGGGACACCAGAAATACTGGTGACATTTTCATCGATACAGGAATGGATCATTTTTTCTAATTTTTCCTCCCATTCATCCATTAAGGCAATTTCTAAACTCGGTGTTCTCACCAATTGTGCCCACCAAGGGAGGTTACTGATGAGTACGGCAGAGACATCTCCATAAAAGGAATTGCTGTTTTGGTTGAGCTGATTAACCTGACGACTGCCTCCAATGACCAAACTTTTGCCTGTAAACATTTTGGTATTTTCAAAGTTGTTGAAATAGATAGACAAGAGATCTTTGCCCCCTTTGATGTGACAGTCTTGTAAGGCCTCATTAGAAACAGGAATAAATTTACTTCTTGCGTTGGTGGTTCCGGAAGATTTGGCAAACCATTTAATTTCTGAGGGCCAAAGCACATTTTGCTCGCCATGCATTATGCGGTCAATGTATGGAAAAAGGTCTTGATAGTTCTGTATGGGAATTTGCTCTTGAAAACTCTTAAGGCTCTTGATATCTGAAAATTTATGCTTCAGTCCGTAAACGGTTTTAGAACCTTTTTTTACTAACGCCTCCATCAACTCTGTTTGTACTTCATAAGGATACTTTTGAAAGAGTTCAATTTGATGAATTCTTTTTTTCATTACCCAAGTAAAGATAGAGTTAAAGAGGGCCATGTTATATTCTGCGTTTTAATTCAAAATGTTGGCCTAAATAAACGCGCCGAACTTGCTCATCATTGGCGAGTTCTTCGGCGGTTCCTGCTTTAAGTAGGGTACCTTCAAACATCAGATAGGCCCTATCTGTGATGGACAAGGTTTCGTTTACATTATGGTCAGTAATTAAAATGCCGATATTTTTTTCTTTGAGGCGACTCACAATGCCTTGAATTTCTTCTACGGCGATGGGATCGACGCCAGCAAATGGCTCATCTAAAAGGACAAATTTGGGATCAACAGCCAGGGCACGTGCAATTTCTGTTCTGCGGCGTTCTCCACCTGAGAGCACCATACCCTGATTTTTACGAACATGATTGAGACTGAACTCGCTGAGTAAAGATTCTAGCTTTTCTTTTTGATCCGACTTACTCAATTTTGTCATCTCTAGTACCGCCAATATATTGTCTTCCACCGAAAGGTTTCTAAAGACAGAAGCTTCTTGAGCGAGGTAACCAATTCCCAATTTGGCCCGCCGGTACATGGCCAAACCTGTGATGTCTTGATCGTCTAAAAAGATATGACCATCATTGGGTTTGATGAGGCCAACAATCATGTAAAAAGAAGTGGTTTTCCCTGCCCCATTAGGGCCCAGTAAACCCACGATTTCACCTTGTTTTACCGATACGGAAACTTGATTGACTACATTTCTTCCTTTGTATTTTTTGATAATATTTTCGGCTCTTAGTTCCATCATAAAATGTAAATTAATTATAGAATTTGATATCCTTGACGATTAGCTGCAGTCTTTTTCTTCCCTGGAATTCATTTAAGTCAATGTGATAGGCCATTCGAAAACTTTCTGCCGCTAAAATAGGGGCTTCTAGGCCTCCCAGACCAAACGCAATGGCCTCTATGGGGACCTTTGTATCATCTTGCTTCACTTGAAGTTTAAGGTGCTTCTCTTTGATTATTTTCGGACTTCCTACCAGATTGACATGTTCTGTGACAAAAACAGGGTGCATATTCTGAGGGCCAAATGGGGTCATTTGATTGAGGATGTTGAAATTTTTAAATTGGATAAAATCAAGAGGGACTTGGGCATCTACAATTAATTTGGGCCTTTCCGAGTCTGAGGGAATTGTGTTTTTGACAATTTCCTCAAATCGTTCTTTGAAGAGGTCTACTTTATTCAATGCCAAGGACATGCCAGCGGCAAATGCGTGGCCGCCGTATTGCAAGAGGAGATCTGCACATTTGCCCAGTGCGGCATGGATGTCAAAGCCTTCTACTGAGCGCGCAGAACCGGTTGCTACCCCATTATTTTCTGTTAAAATGATGGTAGGTCTGAAATAATGTTCAATGCATCTGGATGCTACGATGCCCACAATACCCTTGTGCCATTTAGGATTAAAAAGAACCGTACTTTTAGCTATCTCTGGAAGCTCTTCATGTATCGTGCGTAGGGCTTCTTCGGTGACCGTTTGATCAATATTTTGCCGTTTTTTATTGACCTCGTTGAGGCGTTGCGCAAAATCTTTCAATTGGGCAGAATCCTCACTAATGAGTAGGTCTACGGACTCATGTGCATGTCTCAAACGACCGGCGGCATTGATTCTAGGGCCGATATAAAAAACTACATCAGAGACGCTGATTGGGGCTTTTATCCCAGCGATATCGATCAAAGCCTGGAGACTTTTTAGGGGCTGGCTATTGATTTTTTGCATCCCAAAATAAGCCAGAATACGATTTTCTCCTACCATTGGGACAATATCAGAGGCGATGCTGACGGCAACTAGGTCGAGGTAATTAAAAAGAGATCCAAGGTCAAGGCTATGCTGTAGACAAAACCCTTGCAAAAGCTTGAATCCGACGCCACAGCCGCTGAGCTCTTTGAAAGGGTAGCGACAGTCTTTTCTTTTGGGATCAAGGACCGCATAGGCCTTGGGAAGAATATTTCCCGGAATATGATGGTCACAGATGATTAAATCGATGCCCTTTTTTTTCGAAAGGTCTGCCATGTTTAGGGCACGGATACCACAATCAAGTGCGATGATTAATTGGCAATCGATCGACGCGGCATATTCGATGCCTTGTTCCGAGATTCCGTAACCCTCTGTGTAACGATCAGGAATATAAAAGCGAATATTTTCAGTATGATTTTTTAAGAAGGAATACATCAATGCCACCGAAGTGGTGCCGTCAACATCGTAATCACCATAGATTAAAATGCTTTCATTTCGGGCCAATGCATCCGAGAGCCGATTTACTGCCAAGCCCAGATCTTTCATTAAAAAGGGATCATGGAGCGTGTCTAAGGAGGGACGAAAGAAGGAGCGTGCTTTTTCAAAATCAGTGATGCCGCGATTGATTAAGAGGCCGCCTAAGATGGGATGTATATTGAGCTGGGCGCCCAATGATTTTGCTTGGGGCTCATTAATTTCGGAAAGATTCCATTTTTTATCCATAGAGGCCAAATATTATGCATTAAGTTGGGTAAACCTAGAATAAAAATTAAGATCTCACCGAAGGGCTTTAAAATGACCAATATTTTAACGAAATTTAGAAAAAATATGGATATCCCAATCAATCAAATTTGGAATTTTATAGCCTTGCGTACCGCGGATACACCCAAGCAGCGGTATTCATTGCATGCTGCTCACGTCATCATGGCAGGATTAGATTCCCAATCGATTACTGAGTTGACCAAAAAAAAGGGATATGACACGGAACTTTTGCCCTCTCTGTTCACTTACAGAGAAATTTTGTGGCAGCCCAACGTCTTTGAAAAACCACAATTATGTACCCCAGCCATTAGAATATTTAAGGCATTTTGCGAGGAGAAAGTAGCTGAATACGATCAAGATAAAGGTAAAATGTATGAAATTTATAGTGGCTTATTGAAAGGCTTGGCTGAAAATTGCGTGCGTGCACTCAAGGATTTAGAAAAAAAACGGCAACCCGTATCTATCCATAAAGTTTTGAAAGAACTAAGAAATCGAAGTTTTCCCATCATTAAATTTTTTATCGACCATCCACAAAATCGAAATGATTATTATCATGAAGCGGTCAATCGGTTAAATTATGCTATTAAGATATCCATAACAGAATTTAATGGCCGATTTACGGAGTTTGAAGAACCTTTTTGGAGGGTAGAAAATGAACAAACAACTCTTAAGAAGGAAACGCGAGTCGCACCAAAAAAAGCGGTAACTGAGGAAGACCCCTTAGATGAACAAAAAGCAATTTTTTGAGAAACTTTTTAACAATAGATTAAGTTTTTAGATGGGAGATGAATCAAGAATCCACTCATAAAACAACATTTTTATTAAAAAATTTAGTCAAAGGGCTCCTTTGGTTGGGTGTGCTGGTTGTGGGCTATGTGATCATCCAAAAATATTTTGGCTTTGATTTAAAAGTTTTTTTAGGATCTCTATATGATCACACCTTGGTAATTTATTTTATTTTTCTTGTATCAGAATTGATATTTGGAATGATCCCACCGGAATTTTTTATGTTTTGGGCCGCTAGTAAAAATCTCTGGCTGTTATACCTTCAACATGTGACTGCCTTGATGTTCATTTCCTATCTTGCGGGCATTATTGGATATTTGATTGGGGCAAAATTTGGAGACTCAAAAATTTATAGGATCTTAAGAAGAAAACGCCTTGGAAAGTTTGAAAAACATTTCCATCAATTTGGGGGATTTCTTGTAGTGGTCGCTGCGCTTACGCCGATTCCTTTTTCAGGAATTTGTATGTTGGTGGGATCTGTAAAATATGATTTTAAAAAATTCATCTGGATTTCTATGTCAAGATTTATGAGGTTTATTTTGTACGCAGCCATCGTTTGGGAGGCTAATTCGGTAAGTTAAATGGGGAAAATAGGGGTATTATTAGTGAATTTGGGAACTCCAGATTCAACCAAGGTGTCAGATGTAAGAAAGTATTTGAGAGAGTTTCTCATGGACAAAAGGGTGGTAGATATTCCTTTCGTACTGAGATGGATTTTAGTCAATTTAATCATCGCTATTTTTAGAGCGCCTAAATCAGCCGCAGAATATCGAAAATTGTTTACCGAACGGGGCTCTCCGCTCAAATTTTATACAGAGGACCTTACGGCGATGGTACACAAGAAGCTGACTAAGGATTATGCAGTCGAATTTGGGATGAGATACCAAAGCCCTTCTATTGAAGAGGCCATCAAAAGACTCATGGTTCAGCATGTTTCAGAGATCAAGGTGATTCCTTTATTTCCTCAGTACGCTTCTGCGACCACAGGATCAGTGATCGATAAAGTGATGGAGTTCACCAAGCAATGGCAGATTATTCCAAAAATAAGTTTTGTATCACAATTTTTTCATCACCCCCTTTTGATTGAGACCATATTCGATCAGGCGCAACCTTTTTTAAAGGCCCACGATTATGATCATTATCTGTTCAGTTACCATGGCTTGCCTGAGCGCCAGATTAGAAAAGGATCCGTAGACAAGTATTGTAAATTAGGATCTTGTTGTGCTGCTTTGGGCCCAAAAAACCAATTTTGTTACCGAGCACAATGTTTTGAAACTACCCGACTCATTGTTGACAAAATGAAGATCAGTCAAGACGACTATACGGTTTGTTTCCAGAGTCGATTGGGGAGAGATGAATGGATCAAGCCTTATGCGGAGGATACCTTAAAAAAATTGGCTGCTGAAGGAAAGAAAAGCATCTTGGTGTTTTCGCCGGCTTTTGTTTCGGATTGTTTGGAAACGACCATTGAGGTGGGAGAGGAGTATAAAGAAAATTTTATCGAAGCAGGAGGGATAAGATGGGATTTGGTTCCAAGTCTTAATACTGAATCCAAATGGGTAGATTGTGTGGTAGATATGGTCAAGTAATAGGAATAATTGAAGGGTTATTTAAATTAAATGACTGCTTTTTTTTATCTTACTATTATGAAAAGCATCCTTACTGTCTGTTCTTTATTGTTGGTAGCAAGCGCAGCGGCGCAAACTGACGTCACCTTATTTGACCGGCACATCGACGCACAAGGAGCCTATATTGTAGAAGAATTTGTTTCTTTATTGAAGATCCCCAATGTAGCGTATGATCTGCCCAATATCAACAAAAATGCCCAGTATATCATGGGCGAATTGACTGATCGAGGCATTTCGACACAATTGTTGGAGCATCCGGGCACCCCTCCCATCGTCTATGGCTATTTGGAGTCAAAAAAGGCGACCCGAACGCTTGCATTTTACGTACATTACGATGGTCAACCCGTAGACAAAACGCGATGGAAACACGATCCCTGGACGCCTAAAATGTATGATAAATCCTTAGCAGATGGCGGGGTAGAGATACCCTTTCCAAAAGAGGGTGAAAAAATAGATCCTGTATCTCGTATTTACGCGAGGTCAGCAGGCGATGATAAGGGTCCTATTATTGGTATCTTGGCGGCGATTGATGCCATGCAAGCGGAAGGGATTGAGCCCACGTCTAATTTTGTTTTTTTCTTTGAAGGTCAAGAAGAGGCAGGATCTGAGCATCTTAGATCCTATCTGGAAGATCATTCGAAATTACTTGAAGCGATCGATTTGTGGATGTTTTGTGATGGGCCAATCCACCAGTCGAGAAAACCACAATTAGTTTTTGGGGTTCGAGGGGTTACGGGATTTGAGGTGACGACTTACGGGTCTAATAGGTCCTTGCACAGTGGCCATTATGGAAACTGGGCTCCGGTGCCGGGACAAATGCTGTCTTCATTGATTGCCAGCATGAAAGATGAAAATGGCAATGTCTCCATTGAGGGATTTTATGATGATGTAGATCCGTTGAGCACCTATGAAATAGAATCTATGGCCAACATCCCACAAATCGATGCGCAACTCAAAAAAGAATTAGGGCTGAACGATACGGAGGGATCCGAGACGCTTTATGAACGTCTTTTGTATCCTTCCCTTACCATCAAGGGAATCAATAGTGGTAAAGTAGGAACTAAGGCAAGAAATGTCATCCCAGCAAGCGCGACTGCTTCCATTGGTATCAGGCTCGTTAAAGGAAATGACCCGGATAAAATGATTGATCTTGCAGAAAAGCACATGGTTAAGCAAGGCTATCACATCGTACGCGAAGACCCTGATGAGGCGACCCGTTTGGCGTATCCTAAAATCGCTAAAGTTGTCAGAGGGCATGGTTATCCTGCGGCACGGACCTCTATGAACAACCCACATGCACAGCATATTGTGTCGAGGGTACAAGAGGTGGTAGGAGAGGATTTAATCTTATTGCCCACCCTGGGGGGATCATTACCCTTGTATTTATTCACAGATGTGTTGAAAAAGCCAGCGCTAGTTGTGCCAATCGCCAATCATGATAACAATCAACATGCCGCCAATGAAAATATAAGGATAGAAAACCTGTGGTATGGGATTAAACTGATTGGAGCCATCATGACTATGGCGCCAGAATAGCAAAATGGGAGATAGATTATTTGGGACGCATCAGCTTGCTGAGGGCCGCTACCGTATAATCAATTTCTTCTAGGTTGTTGTACTTACTAAAAGAGAACCTTACGGCACCCCTCTTAGGATCTCGATTCAATTCAGCTAACACATGAGAACCGATATTTGATCCACTAGAGCAGGCGCTTCCACCGGAGGCAGAAATTCCAGAGATATCTAAATTAAAAAGGAGCATTTCATTATGGGATGTGGGCGGCAAACAAACATTTAATATTGTGTACAGGCTCTGATTAAGATCAGCACATTGTCCATTGAATTGAACGCCAGGAATTTTTTTCATCAATTGATCAATCATGTATTTTTTGAGCTTTTTGATTTGAGCTTTTTGTACTTCTAGCTCTTCGCAGGCAATTTCTAAGGCTTTTGCAAGTCCCACAATTCCATAAACATTTTCGGTGCCTCCCCGCATGTTTCTTTCTTGTGCCCCTCCGTTTATAAAGGGATTGATTTTATGACGGTAATTGACATAAAGAAATCCAACTCCTTTAGGCCCATTGAATTTATGGGCAGAACCGACCAAAAAATCTACCGGTAAAAGTGATAAATCGAGGTCAATATGGCCCATGGTTTGTATGGTATCGGTATGAAACAAGGCCTCGTGTTGATGGGCCAAGGTACCTATTTTCTCTAAGTCATTGAGATTGCCGATTTCATTATTGGCATGCATTAGAGAGACCAATGTTTTTTTTGAAGGGATCTTCAACAGCATTTCTAAATGTTCTAGATGAATTTGACCGGCTTCTTTTAAATTAACAAAGCTTAATTTCAAACGGTTGCGCTGAGCCAAGAGTTCTGCAGTGTGCAATACCGCATGATGTTCAATTTTAGAGGTAATGATGTGATCTACTCCCAGGGTGTTTACACAACCGGAAAGGGCCGAATTATCGGCTTCTGTTCCGCCAGAAGTGAAAAAGATTTCACCTGGAGATGTTTTTAATAAAGCAGCGACTTTGCTTCGGGATCTTTCGATATGAGACCTCACCGCGCGACCATGACCATGGATAGAAGAAGGATTTCCAAAATGTTTAAGCATCAGCGGTTTCATGGCCTCAAAGACCATAGGGTCGAGGGGAGTAGTGGCTGCGTTGTCTAAATATACCTTCATCAAGGGTAAATTAATCAATCAGTCATTATTTCTTTAATATCTAAAATAATTTTATTTGCTAGATGATCAGCGGTCACCAGACTTTCCGATTCTGCAAAAATTCTTATGATGGGTTCGGTATTTGATTTTCTCAGATGGATCCAATCATGATCAAATTCTATTTTCAGGCCATCGGTAGTGTTGATGGGATGTTTGGCATACTTATTTTTAAGCGCTTCCAAAATGGCATCAATATTGATTTCTGGCGTGAGTTCAATTTTATTTTTTGAGATGAAATAATTGGGATATTGCCTTCGTAAGACCGAAGCTGGACGACCGAACTGAGCCAAATGTGAAAGAAACAGGGCAATTCCGACCAAAGCGTCTCTGCCATAATGCAATTCAGGATAGATAATCCCACCATTGCCCTCTCCGCCAATTACGGCAGCTACTTCTTTCATTTTGGCGACGACGTTGACCTCTCCTACGGCAGCGGGGTGATAAATTCCCTTGCGTTTTTCCGTCACGACCTTTAACGCCTGGGTGCTGCTTAGATTAGAAACCGTATTGCCGGGTGTTTTAGAAAGCACATAATCACTTACGGCTACCAACGTGTATTCCTCACCAAAAGGCTCTCCATTTTCACTGACCAAAGCCAATCGATCCACGTCCGGATCTACGACAATACCCAGATCAAACTTGCCCTTTTCTATCTCTTTGCAAATTTGTCCGATGTTTTCGGGTAAGGGTTCAGGATTATGTGCAAAGAGGCCATTCGGCTCGCCATTTATTTGAAGCACTTCGACCCCCAGTTTTGCTAGCAACAGGGGAATGGCAATTCCTCCCGTGCTATTCACGGCGTCTAATATGACTTTGAATTTTTTAGCCTTTATGCTCGGGACATCTACTAGGGTCAATTGAAGAATTTTCTCAATGTGATCCATAATGGTGACCTCTGAGGAAATAATTTTCCCAATATTTTTACTTTCTTCAAAAGAATAATTACCTGCTTCTGCACGCTTGAGAACTTCTGCGCCCAACTCCGCTGAAATAAATTCGCCGGCGTCGGTTAAGAGTTTTAGGGCATTCCAACCAATGGGATTATGGCTTGCAGTGATAACGATCCCTCCTTGTGCTTGCTCAGCAACGACAGCCATCTCAACGGTAGGCGTGGTACTCAATCCCGTATCAATTATATCAATACCTTGGGCAATCAACGTATTGGATAATAGGGCCCCAATCATAGGACCGGAAGGCCTTGCGTCACGTCCAATGACGACCTTAGGATTCTTAAATTTTGTTTTAAGGATTTCACCGAAAGCAGCAGCATATTTGACTACATCTAATGGGGATAAGGTTTCCCCTGGACTTCCGCCGATGGTTCCGCGGATACCAGCAATAGATTTTATTAACGTCAATTTTTAGTATATTTAGGCATTTTGAATATTACGAGTTGTTGAATTCAGTTGAATTTTTCCAATATTTTAGTTACTTCAGATTCATTTTTTTCACAGGGAGCTCCTGCGATGACAGTTTTGCCACAATAGCCGCAAGCAGCTCCTTCTGGATTAAGGAAAGGGTTTTGCGATGCACAAGTACCTTTAAACTCTCCTTTATTTAAGAAAATCAAGCGAACCGACATGCCCACAAAAAAGAGCGCAACAAAACCAATGCCTAAGAATACTGTGATCATATATTATACAGTGCAAAGTTAATGACTCAGAAGGTTAACTTTACAAAAGTTGCGGATTAAGATTTACTTTTTGATATGACTAAGAAAATAATTAAGTACCCAGACCTTGAAAGATCTGATAAATTAGCAGCCTTTGATAGGTTACTTACCATTATGGATGAGCTTAGAGAAAATTGTCCATGGGATAAAAAGCAAACCATGGAGAGCCTACGACACCTGACCATTGAAGAAACTTATGAGCTGTCCGATGCCATATTAGAGAGCGATTTAGAGGCGGTAAAAGAGGAGTTGGGAGATCTTATGTTGCATTTGACCTTTTATGCGAGATTAGCTGCTGAAAAAAAAGCTTTTGATATGGCGTCGATCTTGGACGGGATATGTGATAAATTAATTCGAAGGCATCCCCATATTTATGGAGATACCCTCGCTGAGGATGAGGCTGCGGTGAAAGCCAATTGGGAGCAGATCAAGCTAAAAGAAAAGGGAAATACATCGGTACTTGGGGGGGTTCCTCGATCCTTACCGGCCCTGGTGAAAGCGATGCGAATTCAGGAAAAGGCGAGCGGAGTAGGATTTGATTGGGAAAACGGAGATCAAGTTTGGGACAAAGTAGAAGAAGAAATCAAAGAATTTAAGGCCGAAACCCAAGCGGAAACAGTAAATTCAAAACTTAAGAATGAGGAGTTTGGAGACGTATTATTTTCCTTGATTAACTATGCACGATTTCAAGATATTAATCCAGAAGAGGCACTTGAGCGGACCAATAAAAAATTTATTAAAAGATTTCAATATTTAGAAAGAGCATCAAAAAGAGAAGGAAAATCACTTGCTGAAATGACCTTGTCAGAAATGGATATTTATTGGGAGAAGGCTAAAAATAATGAAAAAAATTAGAAGATTTTATACATAAATCATGATGAAAAAATTATGCAAAAAAAGGATTTCAGCTTTCTAAACAGGAGCTCAGTGGGGTGTATGTACAGGACCTGTTTGGCCCCTTGTTTTTCGGTTTGACTCATGGGTTAACGGAGTTTTTGGATAAAACCATAAGGTTGAAACGGAGATCAATAGATTTGAAAGAGTGGCTTAAATGGACCAATCAGGTTTGGAGTTGTTGCATGTGGCCTTAGCCACGTTTCATAGACAAAAAATCAAGGTATTATTTACCGGGTCATCAGGTCAACTTAAAAAGCGCTATGGACAATTTGGCCCGATACTGGATGGGAACGAGTGAACGGTATCATTTGATGATTTAAAGGCCTGTGGAGTTTATTTAAAAACTCAGCTTACTTGATCAGGCAAATTCGTGTAATTATTAAGTAAAAGGCTTGTGAGTCGAATGGGATATGAAAGGCTAGGTCCATGTCCAAAAGGTCCTATTCTCCTTATTAACATTTAGTAAGTTATACACTGAAAAAAATGGGGTAAGACATAAAATACTGATTAACAGTTATTTATAAATATTCAATTAATAAAAAAAAGTGTGGATAACTATTAACTCATTGATTATTAATTTATTATGACCAAATCATGAATTACTCTTTGGTTTGCCTAATAAGATGTGTGCGATAAGTATTGAAAATTCTGGATTTAGAGAGAAATCCTATGTATTTTCCGTCATCTATTACGGGTAAATTCCAAGCATGGGAGATTTCAAACTTATCCATCACGGTTTGCATATTGTCATAGGATGAAACGTGGGTAGACACTTGGGTCATGAGTGTATTTATCGTTACATGATTTCTCTGGGATTCGTCAAACATAATTTCACGAATATTGTCTAACGTGATTATCCCTTGCAATGCTCCATCTTCGTTAACAACGGGAAAAATATTGCGCGTACTTTTTTTGAACAGCGGAATTAATTCGTTGAGCGTAGCATCAGGAGCGATGGTGAGTAGATCTTTTTCAATCATCTTTTTTAAACTGATTTTATTCAAAACCATTTTGTCTCGATCATTGACCACGATGTCTCCGCGCTTGATCAGGTTTCGCATATAAATAGAATGTTTTTCAAAATAGGTGACGGTCACATAGGAGATGGCGGAAACGAGCATCAGGGGAACAAATAACAAATAGCCACTGGTAATCTCGGCAATTAGAAAAATGGCCGTTAAAGGAGCATGAAGTACGCCACTCATGACCCCACACATGCCCACGAGGGTAAAATGGCTTAAGTTGACGGGAGCTTCGGGATAAATCCATTCAAAAATCAGCCCAACTAAAAAGCCTACCAATCCGCCCGTGTATAAAGAGGGGGCAAAAATACCTCCGCTACCTCCTGCACCCACCGTTAAACCTGTAGCGATGGGTTTAAGGAAAATAAGACATAAAAGCGCGAGGGGAACAAACCATTGATGGGTAGTCCCAGAGAGTTCAGTAAAATAATGAGATTCAAACAATGAGGTAGGTGCACCCTTCAAGAGATTAATGACCATATGGTAACCTTCGCCATATAGAGAAGGAAAAACCAAGAGTAATAACCCTAAAGAAAGACCTCCTAAAAGGGCTCTAACAAAAGGGTTTTTAATTTTTTGGATGCCATCTTCGGTCCGTGAAAGCATCCGGGTAAAATACACTGATGCGGCACCACAACAAAGACCCAATAATAGATAGTAGGGAGTAGACCAAGCAGAAAACTCTTCAGTGAGCTTGAAGGAAAACAAAATATCATCGCCGAGCAAAATTAAGGACATCAGTTGACCGCATACTGAGGCAATTAAGATGGGAATAAATTTATTTATAGTCACATCGGTCAACATGACTTCAACGGCAAAAATGACACCTGCGATAGGAGAATTGAAAATAGCCGATACTGCGGCGGCGGCACCACACCCAATCATTAATGTTCTTTTTTTGTAATCAAGATGGGCCAGACGGGCTAAGTTGGATCCTATGGCAGAGCCCGTGACGACAATAGGGGCCTCCAAGCCAGCCGAGCCACCAAAGCCCACTGTAATAGCACTGGTGAGCATGTTTGAATACATCCTTGTTTTACGAATGATGGAAGACCTTTTGGAGATGGCGTATAAAACTTTACTGATCCCATGTCCGGTAATGTCTTGCAGTACGTATTTGGCAATAAATACGGCCAATAAAATACCCATCGCAGGATAAAATACCCATAAATATTTCCAACCTGTTACCTCAATATTATTTTGAAGGACCTGCTCAATGAAGTGAACCGTTGTCTTGAGGGCCACCGCCGCCAGCCCTGCCAAGATGCCCACAAAACCTGCAATGATCAAGGTGAAATTGTTGTCATTGATGTGTTTGAGACGCCAAATGAGGAAGGGCATTAAGGGGTTGTGTGAATTCATATTATTAGACAGCCATTAATTAGGTATTATTAAATTAAATGAAAGAAGCTTGCTTCTTCATGAGGGCTTCTTCTATATATTGGAAGGTTGAAAGTATTTCAGGTTGCCCATCTACCACCGCGACGTTGTGTTCAAAATGAGCAGAGGGTTTCCGGTCTGCTGTAACAATGGTCCAACCATCGGCTAATTGAATTACATTTTTGGTACCTAGGTTGACCATGGGCTCAATAGCCAGCACCAGGCCTTCTTTTATTTTACGACCACTGCCTCTTTTTCCGAAGTTGGGCACCTCTGGAGCTTCATGCATTTTTTTACCAAGCCCATGTCCTACCAGTTGCCGTACGACTCCAAACCGATTCTTTTCAGCATGGTGCTGGACGGCATAACCAATGTCTCCGATGCGTTTACCCACGACCATTTGTTCAATGCCTAGGTAAAGACTCTCTTTGGTAATGCGCAATAATTTTTTAATTTTATCGGAAATTTCACCGACGGCAAAGGTAAAGGCGTGATCTCCATAATAGTTATTTTTTAATGCGCCACAATCTACCGAAATGATGTCTCCATCGATCAATGGTTTGTCGCCGGGAATGCCATGTACGACTTGTTCATTGATTGAAATACATAAGGTGGCTGGAAAATCGTAGAGACCTAGAAAACCAGGTAGGGCGCCTTGATCTCTGATGTATTCTTCTGCCTTTTTATCTAATGTTTTTGGGGAAATGCCGGGCTGTATGATTTCCGCCAGGATACCTAGGGTCCGTGATACGATCAACGCACTTTCCCTGATCAATTCAATTTCTTCTTTGTTTTTGTAATGAATCATGAGTTTTCAATAAAACAAAGATAACAACAAAAAACCCTGACAGATTCTGTCAGGGTTTCATTTTTTTCCCTTATTATAATTATGATTTTGGAATATTTTCTAATACCTCCTTGATAGGCACTCTTACCCCATCTCTATAGGAAATGATCCAAGCATCAGAAACACCCATCTCACGCATGTATTTTTTGAAGGTATCAGCTTCCCAGTAATCCGTAAACACACCTAAGGTGTATCTCATCAAACCATCTTCTCCTACTTCTCCAAAAAAGCTGTCAGACTTATCCAGGTACTTGCTTAAATCTTTATTTTGAAAGGCTCCGATTTGAACCTTAAAAGCAATGCCTTTCATAGCAGGTCTCTTTTTGGTCATTGAACTCCCTGAGGTTGCTACGCCTTCTTTTGCTTTTTTTGCATTCGCAGCCATTTGCTTTCTCATCTCTCTCATTTGAGCCTCGTACTGCGCAACCTGATCCTCTTTTTCTTTGTTCGCGGCGTCGTTTGCAGATAATTCATCATTTAAACTTGCTATTTGACCTTTCAAGCCCTTATTTTCATCAATAAGCGCTTTGTATTGTTCTGGCGTAAGTGATTTGACCCTTTTCTTCCATTCTTTCTTTTCTTTTTTCGACAATTGACTCATCGCATCAAAAGATACTGTTAAGCCTAAAATCAAGATCAATAAGGTTGTAAATTTTTTCATTTTATCTAATTAAGTAAGAATTACGTAGCTATTGGATGATAAAGTAAGATAATTAACCTTTAATATCCAAAATTAAGCTTTGATAGATCCGATCATGTCTTCTGGTCGTACCCACTCAGCGAATTGGGCTTCGCTCATTAATTCAAGGGCCAATGCCGCTTCTCGAAGCGTAGTACCTTCTTTATGGGCTTTTTTTGCAATTTTTGCAGCATTTTCGTATCCAATATGCGGGTTTAAGGCGGTTACCAGCATCAGTGATTTTTCCAATTTATCTTGAATAACGCTATAATTCGGCTCAATACCCACCGCACACTTGTTATTAAAAGATTGACAAACATCTCCAAGCAGTCTTGCAGAGTTGATGAGATTGTAGGCCATCATAGGTTTGAAAACATTGAGTTCAAAATGGCCACTCATCCCACCGATGGTGACGGCTACATCATTTCCCATGACCTGAGCACAGACCATGGTAAGGGCCTCGCACTGGGTAGGATTAACTTTTCCAGGCATGATTGAAGAGCCAGGTTCGTTTTCGGGAAGGATGATTTCTCCAATACCGCTTCTGGGACCTGAACTCAGCATACGAATATCGTTACCAATTTTCATTAAGCTGACGGCCAGTTGCTTTAAGGCCCCATGAGATGCTACTAGAGCATCATGGGCCGCCAAGGCTTCAAATTTATTATCTGCTGAAACAAAAGGGATGTCTGCATGTTTAGCAATGTATTGGGCGACTAAATCGGCATAGCCTTTGGGCGTATTGAGGCCGGTACCTACAGCGGTACCTCCTAAAGCCAATTCTGACAAATGAGCAAAAGTTTGCTTAAAGGCCTTGAGACCATGATCTAATTGTGAAACATAACCAGAAAACTCTTGTCCTAGGCTCAAAGGCGTAGCATCCATGAAATGGGTTCGGCCTATTTTGACGACCCCTGAAAAACTTTTCGCCTTTGAATCAAGGGTATTTCTTAGTAAGGTTATGGCCGGGATCGTATTTTCTACCAATATTTTGTAGGCCGCGATGTGCATGGCGGTGGGAAACGTGTCATTTGAAGACTGACTTTTATTCACGTCATCATTGGGGTGGATGATTTTTTTTGCATCCGTTAATTGACCTCCTTTCAGGACATGACTCCTATTGGCGATGACCTCGTTGCAGTTCATGTTAGACTGCGTGCCTGAACCAGTCTGCCATACGACTAGTGGGAATTGATCGTCCAATTGACCTTTCAAGATTTCATCACATACATTGGCGATCATGCTTGCTTTTTCGTCATCTAAGACGCCAAGGCTTGCGTTGGCCTGTGCAGCGGACTTTTTTAAGATGGCAAATGCACGAATGAGCTCGATGGGCATGGTCATGTTGGGGCCCCCAATTTTAAAATTATTTCTGGAGCGCTCGGTTTGTGCCCCCCAATATTTGTCGGCGGGAACTTTAATCTCACCCATGGTGTCGTGTTCTAGACGATATTCCATACGTACGTTGGTCTAATTGAAGTACAAAAATAGAGATTAAGTTGGATACGATAATAATAATTCAAAAGGAAGCTGATTAAAAAAAATTGGGGTACTCTGTGAATTTTGTTTCATATGAGGTATTAGTAGTAGGTTTGCTGTTTAGAATGATTCTAAATAAATGAAATCGATTAAGGTACTCATTTCGGATTTTCAGTTTTTGACGAGAGAAGGTCTTATCAAGCTGATGGAAGGAACCCAACATTTCGATTTGGTAGGGGTTCTTGAAGATCGAGAGCAATGGATGGAGCAAGTCACCCAAGCACAGCCAGATGTTTTGATTCTGGATTATCCAGAGCATCAATCAGATATGAATGCGACCCTCACCGAATTCATCAAGTTACAGGCGAGCAATATTTTGGTAGTTACCAATGAAGTTGAAAAAGGCCACATACAAAACTTACTGAGCCTAGGTGTGAAAGGCATTGTGACCAAACGGTGCAGTCAAACAGAAATCATCCATGCCATTGAATCGGTGGCCAAGTCGAACCGATTTTTTTGTAACAGTATTTTAGAAATTGTCATGGCCCCCCATGAGGAGGCAGGACAAAATTGCGAACCCACGGATTTATCTAAACGCGAATTTGAGGTACTTGAATTGATTGCAAAGGGCTTTAGAACGGCAGATATAGCCGAAAAACTGTTTGTAAGCATCCATACCATCAACTCCCATCGCAAGAATATTCTGAAAAAATTAAAACTCAAGTCCCCGGCACAACTCATTGTTTATGCCATTGAATCTAAACTGGTTCAAGTTTAAGGGAACGATAATTTCGATAGCCTTTCAGCAGATTGCAGAAAAGCGTTTATTTTTGGTGTCATAAACTTGTGAAACCAATGACCTTAGACCAAGTATCAAATTCTTCAAGATCTTATATTGTCAAGGATATAAAAAAAGATCCCCTCATGACCAAGTTGATAGATATGGGTTTATTTCCCGGAAAAGAAATCAGGTTACTTTTCAAGGCTCCCTTTGGTGACCCCATTGCCATTGACGTACAAGGTTACACGTTGTCCTTAAGGCGAGAAGAGGCCGCATTAATTTCCATCGAATGAAGGCGGCCCTCGTCGGAAACCCAAATGCGGGCAAGACTTCGGTCTTCAACTTACTCACTGGACTGAATCAAAAGGTAGGGAAATTACCCCGGTATCACGGTAGATAAAAAATGGGGTCATTTTAATTACCAAGGCACCGATGTGGAATTACTGGATTTGCCAGGGCTTTACAGCATCTATCCAAAGTCTCAAGACGAAGAGGTGGTTTTTCAAGTGCTGCGTCAAAAGGATCACCGAGACCATCCTGATTTGGTGATCGTGGTCATGGATGCCACCAATCTAGAGCGCAATTTATTTCTTGCTACCCAGATATTGGATCTGGGAATACCTACTTTATTGATCGCCAACATGATAGATCTTATGGATAAAGATCAGGTAGGGGTCAATCTTGAAAAGCTCAGTGAGTTATTGGGCGGCGTACCCTTGGTCCCCTTCAATGCGCGCACTGGCCAAGACCTGGCCCTCTTGAAATCGGTCCTCTTAGAGGTGCCGTTGGAGGTTATGCCCAGCCCACACACGCAGGAATTTATGAATTTGGAGGAGTGGAATACAGGCAGGCAAGAGGAGGCTGCCCTGGGAGAAGCGCGCTACAAAAGAATACGTCAAATATTGTCTTTCTGTCAGCCCTTACCTCGAAAGCGGTCGGTAAGACATCAAAAATGGGATCAAATCCTTACCCATCCTGTATGGGGTTATCTTATTTTTCTCTCTCTTTTGGCCCTCATCTTTCAAACCATTTTTGCCTGGTCTGAGGTGCCCATGAATTTAATTGATACGGTTTTTTTGACCCTGAGTCAATGGACCCAGGCGACCTTACCTAACGGCTCCCTGACCGATTTGATTTCGCAGGGCCTCATCCCTGGATTGGGCGGAGTCATGATCTTTATTCCGCAGATTGCGCTGCTCTTTGGCTTCATTTTCGTTCTGGAAGAAACCGGCTACATGGCGCGCGTGGTCTTCATTACCGATCGATTGATGCGACCTTTTGGCTTAAACGGGCGCAGCATAGTGCCGCTTATATCTGGTGTGGCGTGCGCCATACCTGCCGTGATGGCCACCCGCACTATAGATCATTGGAAGGAACGCCTCATTACCATCATGGTGGTGCCCTTGATGAGTTGTTCGGCGCGACTCCCGGTGTATACCTTGTTGATCGCCTTGGTGGTACCCGATGTTTCTTGGGGCATTTTTAATTTGAAGGGCATGGTTTTGATGGCCTTATACCTCGTAGGTTTTGTGGCAGCCCTGTTTTCGGCTCTCCTCTTTAAGTGGATCTTGAAAACCAAAGAAAAAAGCTTTTTGGTCATGGAATTGCCCGATTATAAAACCCCGCGTTGGTCGAATTTGGGCATCACCATGCTCGAAAAATGCAAAGTATTTGTTTGGGAGGCGGGGAAAGTGATCCTTGCTATCTCTGTGATTTTATGGATATTGGCCAGTTATGGCCCAGGAGACCAAATGGCCTCCGCCATTGCAAAGATTCCGGTACCCACCGAATCTGCCCAGCAGGCGGATTATCAGCAACAGGTCAAATCAGTTGCCTTGGAGCATTCTTACATCGGTATCGCTGGAAAATGGATGGAGCCAGCGATTCAACCCTTGGGATACAATTGGCAAATTGGGATTTCATTGATTACCTCTTTTGTGGCCCGAGAAGTATTTGTGGGTTCGATGGCGACCATTTATAGCGTGGGAGAAACTTTTGAAAGCGATCAGACCTTACTGGAGCGCATGTCCCACCAAAGGAATGGCCTAGGAAAACCGGTCTATACGTTGGCTTCAGGGATTTCTTTGATGTTGTTTTACGCTTTCGCCATGCAATGTATGAGTACCTTGGCTGTGGTGCGCCGAGAAACCAAAAGTTGGAAATGGCCCCTCATCCAATTGGTCTATATGACGGCCCTTGCCTATATTAGTGCGCTGATCGCCTTTAATCTATTGAATTGATGGTACAAACATTTATCATTTTCCTGCTACTGATCTCCTCAATCCTTTATTTGACCCATAAATTCATCCTTAAAAGGGAGGCAAATCACAAAGAAGGCTGTGCGGAATGTGGGCCCTCAAGAAAAACCGTTGGGCATCCCTAGTTCTAGTGATCATTGGCTACAACTAGTGAGGAGAGAATTGCCTATCAGTAGGGATGCTATGGCAGTAGGATCAGGGGTATTTTTGTTATCTGTTTTAATCATAACAAACCATGCACTTTAATTCCCCTTCCGATTCTTTTGACGTTACCTTTAATCCGCTTGAGGATAAAAAGAGTGCGCACGACTTGGGTTGTGTATTTAAAAAATGTTGTGAAAAATATAAGAGAAAAGGTAAAAACTGCAAAAAATGTCCTCGAAAGTAATTTCTTCAGCGATTGTATTTGAAACGCTAGGCACTTCGGTTTCTCAATGTGACCGTTCTGAGAAATTTTTCCTTCACTTTTTGGAGAAGCCGATGGAGCTTAAATTATGTGAGCTGATTGGATTGAAACGCAAAATCGAAAACATAGACCTCACCGCATTGGTTTCCAGTCAAGGACCTGATATTGAGATCTTGTACCTATCTCATCAGCATCCGATCTTGGTGCTTTCAATTTATGAAATTTTGGAATTGAGAGAAGTGCTATCTGGCACTTTCACCATGCTCGAGCTTAATAGCTTGATCCATAAATCCATTCACCGAAAATTTTCATAATCGGTATTTAGACTCATTATAAATATCTTTCAAATTCTTTGGATCGCAGTTTTATTGCTTACTTTGTATAAGTAAAATATAATTATTTTGATATGAAGGACATTCTAAGAAGACATCAAGTACTCAAATTAGAGATCGTCGATGTCATTAACAAACAAATAAAGATGGAGGCACATTCGTCATCGGCCTATCTAGCGATGGCGGGTTGGTGTGATCTACAAGGGTATGACAATTGTGCGGATTTTTTCTTCAAGCAATCAGAAGAAGAGCGGAAGCATCAACTTAAATTTTTTCATTATTTGACAGACATGGAGGCCCAAGCCATTTCTCCCGCAATTGGAGATTGTCAGCATGATTTTGAAAATCTAAGAGATGTCTTTGAGACGGCTTTGGACATAGAAATTAGCGTGACTGACGCCATTCATGATATCGTGGGTGTGTGTAGAAAACACACTGATATCGCCACAGAGGAATTCATGAAGTGGTTTGTTCAAGAACAAATTGAGGAGGAATACATAGCCAGAAGGGCATTGGAATTATTTGATGTGTTAGGTGAAGATAAAATCGCACTGGGCATGATCGAAGAAAAAATATTAAGTGTTTCTTATGATGGGGCAAATTAAGTCGACATCATTATAAAAAAAACGCAGGAATATCATTCTTGCGTTTTTTTTTGCTCTAACCAGAACCGCTCATAAGGGAATGTATTGGGTTATAGTAAAGGGCGGCCTATTTTTTGGAACATATCCCAAATAACCACCCCGACGCTGACCGAAATATTGAGGGAATGCTTGGTTCCAAATTGGGGGATTTCTAGACAATCATCAGCATGGGCGACCACCTCCTCGGTGACTCCAAACACTTCGTTGCCAAAGAAAAAGCCATATTTTTTATCTGAATCAGGCTGGAAGGTGTCCAGAGCCAGACTCTGATCGGTTTGCTCAACACAAATAATTTGATAGCCTTCGGACCGTAATTTTTGTAGGGCCAGCATGGGTTCTGAGAGATATTCCCAGGTCACAGATTCAGTAGCACCCAAAGCGGATTTTTGAATTTCTCGATGCGGCGGTTGGGCGGTAATGCCGGTCAAGATGATTTTTTCAACTCTGAAGGCATCTGCGGTACGAAAGGTCGCCCCTACGTTGTGCATACTCCTGATGTTGTCCAAAACAATAACCCAAGGCATTTTCTTTGAGACCTTGAAAGCTTCGGGATCCATACGCTGGAGTTCTTCGTTTTTAAGTTTCCGCATCTGCAAATATCGGAGGGTTCCGAGTGCTTTACAAGTAGCTTCTGGTCGAACTTTTTTAAATCTTAAATTATCAACACGGCTTTTCTGCTTTCCATCTCTGCATTTATTATTATTGCTCTAAGCTTAGTAAACCCATGCCAAAAACCACCCAAGCGCCAAAAGAAACTCCCTTGATGAAGCAATACAATGCCATCAAGAGGAAATATCCGGGCGCTCTATTGCTTTTTAGGGTAGGGGATTTTTATGAAACTTTTGGTGAGGACGCCATCAAAGCCTCTAAAATTCTAGACATTGTGTTGACCAAAAGAGCCAATGGATCCGCTTCCCACATAGAATTGGCTGGTTTTCCTCATCATTCTTTGGACAATTATCTTTCCAAATTGGTGCGGTCTGGACAACGGGTAGCGATTTGTGACCAACTAGAAGATCCCAAGGGCGTCAAAGGAATCGTCAAAAGAGGGGTAACCGAACTGGTCACTCCGGGTTTGTCCTTAAATGATCAAGTCCTCTCGACAGGAAAAAATAATTATCTGGCCTCGATTGATTTTCAAAAGGAGCGGAATGGGATGGCTTTTTTGGACCTCTCCACAGGGGAGTTTTTTACCACCGAGGGGGATGATGCCTATACGGCCAAGTTATTGCAGGGATTCCAACCGGCAGAAGTCATTTATAGTAAAGCGGCTAAAGATCGTTATCAATCCCTTTTTGAGGACCAGTACCCTTCATTTATCATCGAAGATTGGATTTATAAATATGATTTTGCCCATCAAAAACTGCTTCAGCAGTTTGGGACCCAAACGCTAAAAGGATTTGGTATCCATGAGATGGCCCAAGCCATTGTCGCGGCCGGGGCCATCCTCTATTATTTAGAAGAGACCGAGCACAAGGAGTTGGCCCATATTTCTAGTATTACCCGGCTTGAGGAAGAGCGATACATGTGGCTCGATCGTTTTTCTGTGAGAAACTTGGAGTTACTCTCGCCCAATCAGCCGGATGGGATTCCCTTGATCGATGTGCTCAATCATGTGGTGACCCCGATGGGCAGCCGGATGCTGAGAAAATGGGTGGTATTGCCCCTCAAAGAAAAAAAGGCTATTACGGCACGCTTGAATCGGGTAGCGGCTTTGTTCGAAGATCCCACGCGGCTTGAATCAATCATTGCATCATTGAAAAAAATGGGAGATTTGGAGCGTTTGGTCTCCAAAGTGGCCACGGGCAGGATCAATCCCCGAGAGCTTCATCAACTTAAAAACAGTTTGGAACCGATTGGTCCCATTAAGACATTGCTGGCCGACAGTCCCGAGAAATGCTTACAACAATTGGCCAAATCATTGAATGACCATGAGGATTTTATGCATCATGTGACCCAATCCTTGACCGATGCACCCCCCATGTTGTTACATCAAGGAAATGTGATTCGAGAGGGGGTTGATGCCGATTTAGATGAATACCGAAGTTTGGCTTTCTCAGGGAAAGATTATTTACTGGGAATCCAAAAAAGGGAAGCTGAAAGTACGGGGATCACTTCTCTTAAAATAGCCTATAACAAAGTTTTTGGCTATTATCTGGAGGTATCCAATACCCACAAAGACAAAGTGCCTACCGGTTGGATCAGAAAGCAGACTTTGGTCAATGCAGAAAGATACATTACCGAGGAGCTCAAGGTTTACGAGGAGAAAATATTACAGGCCGAAAGTCAATTGGGCGTCATAGAAAGCAGATTGTACCAAGAGCTGGTGGTTTATGCCAAGGGACATATGGGTCCCATTCAAGAAGATGCCCGGCTGATCGCCACCTTGGATTGCCTCAGTAATTTTGCGGCCATTGCCAAAGCGCACCAATATGTATGTCCTTCGCTTTCTGAGGCCTCGGTCATAGACATCAAGGCCGGCCGCCATCCCGTCATCGAGCGACTCATGGCACCGGGGGAGTCTTATATCCCCAATGATGTATATCTGGACAACGAATCTCAACAGATCTTAGTGATCACGGGCCCCAATATGTCAGGAAAATCAGCTCTACTGCGTCAAACGGCCCTGATCGTGATCATGGCACAGATAGGGAGTTTTGTGCCTGCAGGCTATGCCAAAATAGGGATCACTGACAAAATATTTACGCGGGTGGGCGCTTCAGACAACTTGTCCAGAGGCGAGTCCACTTTCATGGTAGAAATGACAGAAACTGCCAGTATTTTGAATAATTTGAGTGATCAATCCTTGGTCATCATGGATGAAATTGGCAGGGGGACCAGCACGTATGATGGCATTTCTATCGCATGGTCCATAGTTGAATATTTGCACAATCATCAAAAAGCCAAGCCCAAAACACTTTTTGCGACCCACTATCATGAGCTCAATCAATTGGCGGGAGACTTAACTCGGGTTCAAAATTTTCATATAGCAGTCAAGGAGCTCAAAGATCAAGTTATTTTCTTAAGAAAGCTAGTTTCAGGAGGCACCGAGCACAGTTTTGGCATCCATGTGGCGCAGATGGCGGGGATGCCCAATCAGGTCATCTTACGCTCCAATGAAATTCTGAAATTGCTGGAAAAAGAAAAAGGAGGCGTGGCCGAAGCCGAAATTTTGTCCAACCTGCCCACCCATAATTTTCAACTTAATTTATTTGAAGCCGATCCACGTATAGAGCAACTCATGTCTCAATTGCGAGACGTGGATGTCAATAATATTTCACCCGTAGATGCCTTGGTCAAACTCAATGAGTTGAAGAAGCTGTTGAAGAAGTAATTCATTTACGCTCATAGAAATAAAACTTCTGTTTTTTGTCTTTTCTTTCACTGAGTGTTACAAAACCTTCGTCCGTCCAAGCAATGGCTTCGCCTTGGGGTTCTTCCTTATAGGGGAGGGTATAATCAGGACCCTCGGCGATACGTAGCACTGCGGGATTTTCAGAAGCCTCCCAGTAATAAATCTTCTTGTAGTTTTTTAATAATATTTCTCCTGTGGAGGAGTTAATATCTCCAGCGGTAAAAAGGGTAGCCGGTAATGTGCCTTTTGAAGCGATGGCGATGGGGTCTATATTCGGCTCAAAGGGAAAAGCATATACGTGACAATTTTTCTCTCTTTTGGTGACAATGATCAGCTCTTGGGTACGGTGATCAAAAAGTAAAGATTCTGCATCTCTAGCCCCTTCAGCATACTGAAGAGACATTTGTTCAAAGGAATCAAGGGTAAGCTGAGTTTGTAAGGAATCCCATCGCGGTTCTTTGATTTTATAGATGATGATATGCTCTCTTTTGGCATCATTATCACCCATGTCTGCAATGTATAAGTAAGCACCATGTCTTGCGATGTCTTCCCAATCGAAGGACTCCGCCCCTGAGAGGAAGACTTTTAAATGAATGTTTCCTTCTTGATCAATGAGGAACAACTTGGCATCTGCGCCGCTGTCATTGTGGGTCCAAAACATCCCTGGGTTTATGGCAGAGTTGACTAAACCGCTGGCTTCCTCAATTTTTTTTCCTTTTATAGTAGCCACTACAAGCCCTTTCTCAAACAACGACTTGTTTTTTTCAATTTTGACTTCCTTTTTTTTAGGAGTACAACTTATCGCTAAAAGGACTAGTAGGAAAACGGCAGTTTTACTGTAATTGAGCATGTTGCGTCAAGAGTTTAAGGTTTCTGTCAATAAAATTACATATGCTACTTGTAAAATTGTAATGTTAAGGTAAATTTGCAACTCTTTTAGCAAGTAAAAGATAAGCGAGAGTAGCTCAGCTGGTAGAGCACAACCTTGCCAAGGTTGGGGTCGCGAGTTCGAATCTCGTCTCCCGCTCAATAAAAGAGCCGCTATCAGCGGCTTTTTGTTATTGAAGTGTATGCTTCAACTTAATATACCTGCCCGGGTGGTGGAATTGGTAGACACGCAGGACTTAAAATCCTGTGATCGCAAGATCGTATGGGTTCAAGTCCCATCCCGGGTACATTTACAGCTTGAGTCATCTGAGGACTATATTTGCAAAGTTTAATTAAAAATTATTATTTTTTTGCCAAAAGTTTTATTGAACAGTTTACTGACAATCAAACATATTAATCGTGTTAAAATTAAGCTAGGAACAAGTCTAAATATTTTAGGATGGTAATTATGGATAACTGTGCTATTTTTATTTAACAAAGATGATAATTCTTTGACATTAGAATTAATTGAATTAATATCATCATCTAAATGGGAAATAATAAGAGAACCTCCTTTGTTTAGATTTTTAAAAATAGCCGAAATGATATTTTTTTGAAAATCTAAATCTTTAGTTCTTGTGAAGGGATAGAATTCGATTGCAAAGCAAATATCAAATTTTATTCCCAGTAAAAAATCACTATCAATTACTTGATTAATAAATTTAGTTTTAGTACTTGAATTATATTTTTCAGCATAAGCAATCCCATCAGAGGATGCCTCTATTCCAGTAATCTCACAATTGTAAATTTCGGATAATGCTTTAGTTTCAAAGCCGACACCACATCCAACATTAAGAATAGATTTAGTATTTTTAATTTTTAAAAAACGGTCAGTAATTTTTTTTAAAAGGCTCAGTTTATTTTTTGGATTAATGTCATTGTGAGATTTAATCATACTTTTACTGACATCATTCTCTTCTAATAATTTTCTATAGCTACTAAAATCGTTTTTAACATCGATTATAGAATTGCTTGTTCTATGCTCCAATTCACTTTTTTTTAAATTTTCAGGAAGTATCCAATTATCCATATAATTATGAGAGTTATTTATTTTCAAAAAGACATTTTTTACAAGATTAATAATTTGAATTTATCAATGCTATTTAAAAAAGAAGTTAATCGATTTTTTACTAGAAACTAAAATAACTTCTTCAAATAGTAAGAAATATCCTTACATCTGATAGGCTGATCATAGGATTTAACAATGGCGTCTCTTACATTAGCTGTTTCTGGTAATATCTTTCTTTGAGCAATTTTAGTCAATCCCCAATCAAAAGCCTCATTGGTCATGTGAGATATGCTATTTGCTTTAGACAGAGGGTAAGACATTAGATTAATAACAAATTCTGTTGTTTCCTTTGGTTCTAATTTGTCTAATCTTTTTTATGTCTTCTAATTCCTGATATACTATATCTTTTAGTATAGATCTTAATTCTTTAGTCAATCTGTTGGGTGTTCCCTTTTCTCTACCTCCGTATTTCTTTCCTGTTGTATTTGCCATACTATTTGATACTATTATAGTTTAACTTAATTAAGTATTACCATTGGTTTATCTAGTTCAATCCCCTTGAGGTAATTGAAAAGTATTCTTATTATTGAGATTATGAGTGGGGATACCGTTGTAATCAGTTAAACCTCCCAGATGTAGAACCTTTTTTAGTTTGTAAAGATTAATTAAACTTGCAATTAAAGAGTTCGAGAATGGAACCGTAAAGGGTACTAACATTAATATTGAATGATTTTTAAGGACATCTAAAAAGATTTGACTACACCAACAACGCTTGTCTTTCCAATCTTTCAATGGCATCTATATAAGTCAAGGAAATTATGCTCAATAATTTTTCTTCTGAGGTTACTTTTTTCCCCCCATACTTTGTTTCTAAGTCGCCATTTTTGAAATGTTTGACCATACTTTTCAAAATATCCTCTCTGGTATTCTCTCCGTTTATATACCGAATCAAATAAAATTCAAAGAGGGTTAACTGTACCGTTTCGAAAAATATGTTAGTAACAATATTCTGGTTTAAATCAATACATTGTTGGACTGCATATTCCCATGCCTTCGGCTTATTAATTTCGGGACTATTAAAGCCATCCTCTTCATATCTAATATGAATTTTTCCTTTCAAAATAAAGCCTATTAGGGCTTGGCTTATTTGTATTTTAATTTCTCCTCTACTTAAAGTATCATAGTCAGCTGCCAAAATATTTAATAAATCATCGAATAAAACGAATGTATATTTTTTTGCTAATTGGCTTAATAAAGAGATCATTATGGGGTTGTCTGAAGCAATTGTTTCATCAGGATTATTTAAAAAAGTAAATGATGTTTGATCGTTTGCGTCTTTATTTTCATTTTTAGTGATATCCATTTTATACCTAAAGTGGGGAGCCAATTTAATATCAAGAGATCGGTCTAATTTTTGGCTTTTGTGACATAATATAGAAGATCTAAAAGTCCTATTAACAATAAAATCTAAGTACTGCTCTATACGCTCTACCTCGTTAATTTCTTTCAATTTAGCACTTATTTTTTCAGAATAATTATCAAGGAACATAGAAGCTATATTAGTATCTGAAACATATCTCAAATTATTTGCCTTAACTTTTTCTATGAATTCTGAAAAATAGCATGGGGTATTCTCGGATTCTAAAAATTCATGTGCTATGTAATCATTTGGTTTGTTAGTCAATAAATTCACTGACTGCATGATGAGTTTTGAGTAAAAGCTATCATTGTCTTTAATGGCATCACTTATAAACGACAAAAGAGATTTAGTTTGATCGATCTTTTCATCGATAGCCTTAAAGTTTTGACTGTGATAAAGTGCCATATCTCTAATTGTCATCAAGTTATTCCAGCCCGGTAGCGTATTATAGCTCACATAGGCAATGCCATTCTCATTGAGATTATGATTACATATAGATAAGATTTTTTGTTTTAATGGCTCATTCACCCAAGAATAAAGTCCATGTGCGATAATGTAATCAAATTTTCCAAATGACTCATCTATATCACCGATCGAACAGGCCAATAAATCCACATTGGGGATATTCAAATGCTTTGTAAAATCAATACCTTTATTTATTTGAACATCCGATAAGTCAACACCTATAATATTAGACTCGGGATATTGCATTGCAAAAGGGATAATGTTCCCTCCCGAGGCACATCCCAATTCAAGTACTTTGGCATTTTTTAATGGTGGGGGCTCCATACCAACTAATTTTGCAATCGTACTCAAATGCATTGGATTAGATTTCGAATAAGAATAACTTGAATATGGCAATGCATTATAGCTCTCCTTTACATCAGATATATCATCCAAATTATCAGGAATATTCCTTTTTCCCATCATATCTTCTTTAAGTTATTTATCACAAATCATCATATTTTTGTTGGTCGGTATTTGGCATTCATGCGTAAATGTTATGTACAATAATAAGTTTTATTGTTATGTAAATTACATTGTTTTTTCATTGTTGCTAAAAATTAATTTCTTCAACACTGGGCAAATTTTTTATCTATTTCATTTTTTTTAGTAGAGAGATGGCGTTATTAATTTCTGCAAGTAAACGTTTAGTTACTTCAAGTCTGCTCCCTTTATCTGCTTCTAAATATGTCTTAATTTTACTTGACAAACTAATTAGAGCGGCCTCTTTTTTCTCAGCGGACTTATCCTCTCCTCTAATTAAATCATATTCCCCTAGAGCTTCGTCAACAGGGCTAATAGTTTTCCTTTCATTTTCACCACCGAAGTAACCATAGGTTGTAGATTTTTCTATGAACTCCTCTTTAGTGGGGACTTCATTTTCAAGAGCCCTTGAATCCCCCATCTCATTTCCAATAGATTTTTCTATCTCTATGTTTTCTAAAGGTTCTGTATTTTTTTCCCATTCTATATTCCCGTTTAAATATTTGAATTTCCCCAAACTCTTCTCTGCCAGTGTTTTATTATATTCTTTTGTGAAGAAATAAAGTACCTTGGCCCTAATTTTTAAAATAGCTGCCAATTTAGCCTCTCCAGATAATTCATAGTTAAACCTCATTGATTCATCATTCCCTAATTCAAGTTTTGTCGCCTTTTCTCCCATCGATATTTCTTTTGATGCATCGAATGCCAACAAAGCGGCAATTTTCCCGTCTGCATTGAGAGTAACATCTGAAGATAAAAGCGCAGAGTAACCTAATTGTGCTCCGACAAAAAGACTTGCTTGTATGAAACCTGCGGCTGGGGTTTCAATAGTTCCAAATGAAATTTTATAGTTATCTTCGGAGAGCTGTGAAAAATTTAATTGTAACGGAGGAATATTTACTCCTCCACTTAATGATGCTCCTGCTACTATACTCACGCCCGGGAAAACAGGAATAGTCGCATTTCCTCCAATCCCATCGATTCCAATAAGATCTTTGGGAAATGATGTCTTAGGTAAAGTTGCGGATACTCCCTCTAATGTTTTATTAGTTTTTTCTGTTTCGAAATCATGCATTAAAGTCCCTGAACCGCCAAATGAACCTATTTCTTTTCCAAAAACGTTCAAATTGCCACTAATTCCCCCCATTGCCGATAATTGCATGCCTTGGGCATCCTTTTTAACTGTCATTTCTTGTACTCCTACCTTAAGAAATCCAAGGAAATCTAAATCTATACCCTTTTTAATGCTGATACTCTCGAAATCCCAATTATTGTTTTTGTCTATTTTTAACCCCTGAACTGATACTTTTGGTAGCGACTCCATTCCCGGAATCGGAACTGAAATTTGAACATTGGCATCTCCTACAATCAAAGATTTACTATCAAACGTGACACCTTTAACTTCAATTGTTTGCCCGAAGAGTTCGATACCCAACTCACCATTTGATAGAGTATAATTAGTCTTGTTACCATCATTTGTGATCCCAACGTCTCCTTTTGCACTCTTTATTTTGTCACCTGCCGCAGCAAATGTTCCTTTGCCATCATAGGTTTCGGGGGTCGCATTAACTTCAAGGGCTGTAAATTTCAAACCACCTGGTAAGACTATATCTGAGGTTGCTAAGTGTGCGCTAACAAATTTGAAGCCAGCTTCGTCCACAGAAGGGTTAACTATTGTGCCGCTTGCGGTTATGTTGTCTTCACCAGTAATAGGATTAGTTAAGTTGAGTTTTAATTTTGCTGCATCCGCTTCAATTTTCCCATCCTTGTAAGTGACACCTTTAACTTCAATTGTTTGCCCGAAGAGTTCGATACCCAACTCACCATTTGATAGAGTATAATTAGTCTTGTTACCATCATTTGTGATCCCAACGTCTCCTTTTGCACTCTTTATTTTGTCACCTGCCGCAGCAAATGTTCCTTTGCCATCATAGGTTTCGGGGGTCGCATTAACTTCAAGGGCTGTAAATTTCAAACCACCTGGTAAGACTATATCTGAGGTTGCTAAGTGTGCGCTAACAAATTTGAAGCCAGCTTCGTCCACAGAAGGGTTAACTATTGTGCCGCTTGCGGTTATGTTGTCTTCACCAGTAATAGGATTAGTTAAGTTGAGTTTTAATTTTGCTGCATCCGCTTCAATTTTCCCATCCTTGTAAGTGACACCTTTAACTTCAATTGTTTGCCCGAAGAGTTCGATACCCAACTCACCATTTGATAGAGTATAATTAGTCTTGTTACCATCATTTGTGATCCCAACGTCTCCTTTTGCACTCTTTATTTTGTCACCTGCCGCAGCAAATGTTCCTTTGCCATCATAGGTTTCGGGGGTCGCATTAACTTCAAGGGCTGTAAATTTCAAACCACCTGGTAAGACTATATCTGAGGTTGCTAAGTGTGCGCTAACAAATTTGAAGCCAGCTTCGTCCACAGAAGGGTTAACTATTGTGCCGCTTGCGGTTATGTTGTCTTCACCAGTAATAGGATTAGTTAAGTTGAGTTTTAATTTTGCTGCATCCGCTTCAATTTTCCCATCCTTGTAAGTGACACCTTTAACTTCAATTGTTTGCCCGAAGAGTTCGATACCCAACTCACCATTTGATAGAGTATAATTAGTCTTGTTACCATCATTTGTGATCCCAACGTCTCCTTTTGCACTCTTTATTTTGTCACCTGCCGCAGCAAATGTTCCTTTGCCATCATAGGTTTCGGGGGTCGCATTAACTTCAAGGGCTGTAAATTTCAAACCACCTGGTAAGACTATATCTGAGGTTGCTAAGTGTGCGCTAACAAATTTGAAGCCAGCTTCGTCCACAGAAGGGTTAACTATTGTGCCGCTTGCGGTTATGTTGTCTTCACCAGTAATAGGATTAGTTAAGTTGAGTTTTAATTTTGCTGCATCCGCTTCAATTTTCCCATCCTTGTAAGTGACACCTTTAACTTCAATTGTTTGCCCGAAGAGTTCGATACCCAACTCACCATTTGATAGAGTATAATTAGTCTTGTTACCATCATTTGTGATCCCAACGTCTCCTTTTGCACTCTTTATTTTGTCACCTGCCGCAGCAAATGTTCCTTTGCCATCATAGGTTTCGGGGGTCGCATTAACTTCAAGGGCTGTAAATTTCAAACCACCTGGTAAGACTATATCTGAGGTTGCTAAGTGTGCGCTAACAAATTTGAAGCCAGCTTCGTCCACAGAAGGGTTAACTATTGTGCCGCTTGCGGTTATGTTGTCTTCACCAGTAATAGGATTAGTTAAGTTGAGTTTTAATTTTGCTGCATCCGCTTCAATTTTCCCATCCTTGTAAGTGACACCTTTAACTTCAATTGTTTGCCCGAAGAGTTCGATACCCAACTCACCATTTGATAGAGTATAATTAGTCTTGTTACCATCATTTGTGATCCCAACGTCTCCTTTTGCACTCTTTATTTTGTCACCTGCCGCAGCAAATGTTCCTTTGCCATCATAGGTTTCGGGGGTCGCATTAACTTCAAGGGCTGTAAATTTCAAACCACCTGGTAAGACTATATCTGAGGTTGCTAAGTGTGCGCTAACAAATTTGAAGCCAGCTTCGTCCACAGAAGGGTTAACTATTGTGCCGCTTGCGGTTATGTTGTCTTCACCAGTAATAGGATTAGTTAAGTTGAGTTTTAATTTTGCTGCATCCGCTTCAATTTTCCCATCCTTGTAAGTGACACCTTTAACTTCAATTGTTTGCCCGAAGAGTTCGATACCCAACTCACCATTTGATAGAGTATAATTAGTCTTGTTACCATCATTTGTGATCCCAACGTCTCCTTTTGCACTCTTTATTTTGTCACCTGCCGCAGCAAATGTTCCTTTGCCATCATAGGTTTCGGGGGTCGCATTAACTTCAAGGGCTGTAAATTTCAAACCACCTGGTAAGACTATATCTGAGGTTGCTAAGTGTGCGCTAACAAATTTGAAGCCAGCTTCGTCCACAGAAGGGTTAACTATTGTGCCGCTTGCGGTTATGTTGTCTTCACCAGTAATAGGATTAGTTAAGTTGAGTTTTAATTTTGCTGCATCCGCTTCAATTTTCCCATCCTTGTAAGTGACACCTTTAACTTCAATTGTTTGCCCGAAGAGTTCGATACCCAACTCACCATTTGATAGAGTATAATTAGTCTTGTTACCATCATTTGTGATCCCAACGTCTCCTTTTGCACTCTTTATTTTGTCACCTGCCGCAGCAAATGTTCCTTTGCCATCATAGGTTTCGGGGGTCGCATTAACTTCAAGGGCTGTAAATTTCAAACCACCTGGTAAGACTATATCTGAGGTTGCTAAGTGTGCGCTAACAAATTTGAAGCCAGCTTCGTCCACAGAAGGGTTAACTATTGTGCCGCTTGCGGTTATGTTGTCTTCACCAGTAATAGGATTAGTTAAGTTGAGTTTTAATTTTGCTGCATCCGCTTCAATTTTCCCATCCTTGTAAGTGACACCTTTAACTTCAATTGTTTGCCCGAAGAGTTCGATACCCAACTCACCATTTGATAGAGTATAATTAGTCTTGTTACCATCATTTGTGATCCCAACGTCTCCTTTTGCACTCTTTATTTTGTCACCTGCCGCAGCAAATGTTCCTTTGCCATCATAGGTTTCGGGGGTCGCATTAACTTCAAGGGCTGTAAATTTCAAACCACCTGGTAAGACTATATCTGAGGTTGCTAAGTGTGCGCTAACAAATTTGAAGCCAGCTTCGTCCACAGAAGGGTTAACTATTGTGCCGCTTGCGGTTATGTTGTCTTCACCAGTAATAGGATTAGTTAAGTTGAGTTTTAATTTTGCTGCATCCGCTTCAATTTTCCCATCCTTGTAAGTGACACCTTTAACTTCAATTGTTTGCCCGAAGAGTTCGATACCCAACTCACCATTTGATAGAGTATAATTAGTCTTGTTACCATCATTTGTGATCCCAACGTCTCCTTTTGCACTCTTTATTTTGTCACCTGCCGCAGCAAATGTTCCTTTGCCATCATAGGTTTCGGGGGTCGCATTAACTTCAAGGGCTGTAAATTTCAAACCACCTGGTAAGACTATATCTGAGGTTGCTAAGTGTGCGCTAACAAATTTGAAGCCAGCTTCGTCCACAGAAGGGTTAACTATTGTGCCGCTTGCGGTTATGTTGTCTTCACCAGTAATAGGATTAGTTAAGTTGAGTTTTAATTTTGCTGCATCCGCTTCAATTTTCCCATCCTTGTAAGTGACACCTTTAACTTCAATTGTTTGCCCGAAGAGTTCGATACCCAACTCACCATTTGATAGAGTATAATTAGTCTTGTTACCATCATTTGTGATCCCAACGTCTCCTTTTGCACTCTTTATTTTGTCACCTGCCGCAGCAAATGTTCCTTTGCCATCATAGGTTTCGGGGGTCGCATTAACTTCAAGGGCTGTAAATTTCAAACCACCTGGTAAGACTATATCTGAGGTTGCTAAGTGTGCGCTAACAAATTTGAAGCCAGCTTCGTCCACAGAAGGGTTAACTATTGTGCCGCTTGCGGTTATGTTGTCTTCACCAGTAATAGGATTAGTTAAGTTGAGTTTTAATTTTGCTGCATCCGCTTCAATTTTCCCATCCTTGTAAGTGACACCTTTAACTTCAATTGTTTGCCCGAAGAGTTCGATACCCAACTCACCATTTGATAGAGTATAATTAGTCTTGTTACCATCATTTGTGATCCCAACGTCTCCTTTTGCACTCTTTATTTTGTCACCTGCCGCAGCAAATGTTCCTTTGCCATCATAGGTTTCGGGGGTCGCATTAACTTCAAGGGCTGTAAATTTCAAACCACCTGGTAAGACTATATCTGAGGTTGCTAAGTGTGCGCTAACAAATTTGAAGCCAGCTTCGTCCACAGAAGGGTTAACTATTGTGCCGCTTGCGGTTATGTTGTCTTCACCAGTAATAGGATTAGTTAAGTTGAGTTTTAATTTTGCTGCATCCGCTTCAATTTTCCCATCCTTGTAAGTGACACCTTTAACTTCAATTGTTTGCCCGAAGAGTTCGATACCCAACTCACCATTTGATAGAGTATAATTAGTCTTGTTACCATCATTTGTGATCCCAACGTCTCCTTTTGCACTCTTTATTTTGTCACCTGCCGCAGCAAATGTTCCTTTGCCATCATAGGTTTCGGGGGTCGCATTAACTTCAAGGGCTGTAAATTTCAAACCACCTGGTAAGACTATATCTGAGGTTGCTAAGTGTGCGCTAACAAATTTGAAGCCAGCTTCGTCCACAGAAGGGTTAACTATTGTGCCGCTTGCGGTTATGTTGTCTTCACCAGTAATAGGATTAGTTAAGTTGAGTTTTAATTTTGCTTGTCCACCAGACACAGTTACAATTACTTCCTGTCCAAATAGGTTAAAAGATTTTACACCATCATTAATTAAAAATTTATTTTCTTCTGTAACTTCTGCTTTTTGTGTAACCTCATTTGACGTTAACTTAAATTGAATATTTTCTTCCTCTTTTTCCCTACTAAAACCTACATCTGATTGAGAATTGATACTTTGGGCACCTACAGATACTGCTTTTGCACCCATAACGTCTGCTTCATTCTCCAAACGCTCATCGTCATTGACAGGGATCTTTCCCTTTAATTGTGTCGTAGGCTCGACTTTACCTTGTTTTTGTTGGGCTACGTGCCAAGCTTCATGGGGTAAATATTTTTCTTGTCCCGGTGCTAAATGAATGTCGGAACCTTGCGCAAAGGCATGCGCATTCAATTGTGCTGGCTCTGATGAGCTACTATGCACCTTCACGTCATCCATCGAATGACCGGATAAACTTTCCACACCTGATTTTAGACCATTTGGTAATCCGTCGCTGGTATTATTTGTTCCTGAAGGGGGCGGAGGATTGACTTCTGCGTCATCTCCTCCAGTATCAAATTGCACTGCAGGGGAAGCAACCGTTTCCCGCTGCTCTTCTACCTCCGTCTCTTGACCATCCTGAGACATAAGAGAAGATAATTGTCTCACAGGTGACGTCGGCGCAGAATTAATGATTGCTTGTAATTGCCGTATCGGCGCCGCTCTAGAACTATTTTGTATGATGTTTTGTAGGCTTTTTACTTGAGCTACGGAAGTTCTTTGGTCATTAAATGAGGCTTCTGCTTTTTCATTATTAACAGAAGCCTCTTTTAATAATTTGTTAGTCTTGACAGACTTAGATTGGTTAAAATGATCTGTATTTGGAGTCAAAAGAATTTTAATAATTACGAACTTTTATAAAGGTACGCGTTATGAATAGTATTCTTTATAAACAGTCGAGATTAATTGTACAATACAGAAATCAGTTTTAATCATAAGGGGATAGGCAATTTTTATAAATATGAATTCAATGAGGTAAAAAATTGAAGTATAAAACCACAGAGAATCTAATCATTATCCTAAAATTAAAGAAGTCTTTCCAAGAGCCTTGGTGGGTGTCAAAGTGTTTTTTTGAAAAGTTGAGTTGTCCTCGCGGAATTATTACCTTTACTTGAGAATTTAAATTATATGAAAAATCTAATATCAATAGGCCTTTTGGTATTAACTAATTTATCTTTTGCTCAGTCAATATCAACGGAATCTCCGATGGATTATTCTTCAGAACCATTTGGAGTGTTTGCAGTTGGGATGGAAAAAACAAAAATATTGAAAACTATTGACCGTTTTATGATTGGCGTAAACACTCGAGATAAAATTGTTTTTGATGATTTTTTTTAAAGGCATAAAAAAATTGTAACAACTATTGAAAAAAAGGACAGGTTAAAACCTCTTTATTTGATAATGATGAAAAGATATCAAGGGTAGTAATGGGTAATGATTCTACAGTTTACAGGGAGCGCTACTGGGATGCAGTGGTTTTGACGGAGGGTAATATAGCCTCGGTTTGGACGCCATATGATTTTTATATTAATGGTGAATTTTCACATTGTGGCGTTGATTTGTTTTATCTAGTAAAAGAGGAAGATTGGAAGATTGCCCATTTTGGCTATACGGTAACAGAGACTTGTAAATAACATTGTACATCGTTTTATTGAGTAATTTATTAATGCATCTCCCAATCCAAAGGCTCATTAGTAGTGTGAGATATGCTATTTTCCTTAGGTAGAGTATAAGGCATTAACTTAAGAACAAGTTCTAATCTTTCTTTTGGTTCTAATTCGTTTAAATTTTCTTCTATTTTTTCTAATTATTGATATACTATCCCTTTTAGTACAGATCTTAACTCTTTAGTCAATCTGTTGGGTGTTCCCTTCTCTCTTCCTCCGTATTTCTTTCCCGTTGTATTTGCCATACTATTTAATACTATTATAGTTTAACTCAATTTAAGTAGTACCATTGGTTTATCTAGTTCAATCCCCTTGAGGTAATTGAAAAGGATTATTATTATTAGGATTATCGATGGGGATCCCGTTATAACTAGTTAAACCTGCTAGATGTAGGACTTTTTTTAGTTCGTAAAGATTAATTAAACTTGCGGTTAAGGAGTTCGATAATGGAACCGTAAAGGGTACTATACTGGAGACAAAGTAAGAGTTATCTCTCTTTTTTGTGAATTCTTCTTAATTTAGTTACTTCGAGAAGCCAGTGGATTTGTTGATCATTTTGAAAAACAATATATTAATTTATACTTGATTCTGAAAGGATAAATTTTGGGAAAGTGCTTTAATAGGCTGAGAAAAGATATTTAATTCTTTCAATATTCTAAAATAGTAGCAGAAAAAATGGATAAGAGGATCGCGAATTGTGAAAGATGAACATGTAAATAATTATGAGGGTTGATAAGAGTTTAAAAGGAGTTATAATTTTAGTTACAGGTGGAGCGGGATTTATTGGTAGTAACATTTGTGATTACCTCATATCTTGTGAGGCCAAAGTAAGGTGTTTTGATAATTTTTCAACTGGGAATAAGCAAAATATTAACCACTTACTTCAAAATAAAAAATTTACTTTAATTGAGGAGGATATTAGAAATCTGAAAGCTTGCGATGCGGCTGCGGTGAATGCGGATTATATTCTTCATCAAGCAGCATTAGGTTCAGTTCCTAGATCTGTAGAGGATCCAATAACCTCTAATGAGGTAAATATTAATGGATTCTTGAATATTTTAGTTGCGGCAAGAGATAATAATGTGAAAAAAGTTGTCTATGCAGCAAGTAGCTCCACCTACGGAGATTCAAAGGATTTGCCTAAAACTGAAAATAATATTGGCAATCCATTATCTCCATATGGTATTACTAAATATGTAAATGAGCTTTATGCATCTATATTCAAGAAAATTTATAACCTTGACACAATTGGATTGAGATACTTTAATGTTTTTGGACCAAGACAAGATGCGAATGGAGCTTATGCTGCTGTTATTCCCCTTTTCATTAAAAGTATTTTAGCGGACTCTAGACCGACGATTAATGGTGATGGAGAAAATTCAAGAGATTTCACATTTATTGATAATGTTGTTCAGGCAAACATTTTAGCGATTTCGGCAAAAGAAGAATCAAATAATCAAATTTACAACGTGGCTTGTGGTAAAAGAAAAAGCTTGAATCAACTTTTTAATATTATTAAAAAAAGCGCAATAGATTTAGGTGTTAGCTGTGGAAGAACAAGACCTGTTTTTGGGCAATCTAGAAGTGGAGACATCCCTCATTCCCTAGCATCTATAGAGAAAGCGCGAAAATTATTAAAATATGAACCATTAGTTCAATTTGATGAAGGGATAAAGAAAACGATCAAATGGCATTTAAATAATTAATAAAATGATTCCAGAAAAAAAAATAGCAATTATTGGCTTGGGCTATGTAGGTCTTCCACTTGCAGTAGAATTTGGTCAAAAATATAAAACAGTTGGTTATGATTTAAATAAAAAACGAATTCAAACCCTACAGAAAGGGTTTGATGATACTTTGGAGATAGACTCTGAATATTTAACAAAAACCTTAAAAAACAAATTTTTTAAGGTTACCTCTAGGAAGCAGGATATAAAGAGCTGTAATATTTTTATTATTACTGTACCGACACCAATTGATAAGCATAATAGGCCTGTATTATCTCCTTTATTAGCGGTAAGTGAACTTGTTGGATCGATGTTAAAGAAAGGAGATATTGTAATATATGAAAGTACAGTTTATCCTGGAGTTACTGAAGATGAATGTGTACCGGTGCTTGAAAAAGTTAGTTGTCTTATTTATAATTTAGATTTTTTTGTTGGTTACAGTCCAGAAAGAATAAACCCAGGCGACAAAGAGCACACTCTTACTAAAATTTTAAAGGTAACGTCAGGGTCTAACAAAAAAGTGGCCGAAGTTATTGACAAATTATACAAATCAATAATTGTTGCAGGAACATATAAAGCAGCTTCAATAAAAGTAGCAGAAGCAGCAAAAGTGATTGAAAATTCACAGCGAGATATAAATATTGCATTTGTAAATGAATTAGCTAAAATCTTCAATTTACTTGGACTTAATACAAATCAAGTTTTAGAAGCAGCAGCTACGAAATGGAATTTTCTAAACTTTAAACCTGGTTTAGTTGGTGGACATTGTATTGGGGTCGATCCTTACTATTTAGCTCAGAAAGCTCAGGAGGTCGATCATCATCCTGAAATTATTCTTTCAGGAAGAAGAGTTAATGATAGTATGGGGAAATATGTTGCATCTGAGACAGTAAAATTAATGCTTAAAAAGCAAGTGCAGCTAAGGAATTCAAATATCCTGATTTTAGGATTTACTTTTAAAGAAGAATGTCCTGATTTCAGAAATACCAAAGTTATTGATATTATTCAGGAGCTTTTTTCATATGGTTTGAACATTACCACTGTTGATCCTTGGGTTGATAAAAAGAAAGTTTTTGATGAGTATGGCATAAATATTTTTAAAGATATTCCAAAGAAAATTAAGTTTGATGCAGCAATTCTGGCAGTTGGACATTCATGCTTCAGAAAGATAAATTTTAATAGTAATAACATGACCAAAAATAAGGTTATTTATGATGTTAAGGGATTTTTAGATTCCGAAATAACTGATGGGGGACTTTGACCTTGAAAAATTGGACTAAAGACTTTTTAAATAAAAAATATTTCGATACCCACATGTTAAATCTAACTTTTTAAGTTTATTAAGATTAATTAAGCTTGTGCTTAAAGAGTTTGAGAATGGAAAAGTAAAGGGCACATATTTTGGCTTATTCATTACGCTACAAACACCAATGATTCTTTACTCAGGAGTCAAAAAAACTTTAAGATTAAGGGATATCGCAGAAGAGGCATTTTACTTTATGCAGCTCGTGGAGTTGGGCTGAGAGGCCGTCCATGCAGCAGCATTAAAACTGAAATCCGTGCATTTGGTTATCTGGTCTACCTGCCAAATAGTTAAATCTTGATTGAATGACATGGAGAGAAAAAACATTCGGGTTATGTCTGTAACTTCATTTACCCTCCAGGCGTTCAGGTCATGATTAAAGGCGACACTTCCATAAAACATTTCTGCCATGGCAGTTACCTTACTTACTTCCCAGGAACTGAGGTCTTGGTTAAACGAGCTCGCTTGATAAAACAGACATTTCATATTGATGACCTTACTGACATCCCAAGAAGTGATATCAAAATTCACAGTTGTGGCAGTAAATAAATTATTCAAATCAGTGACTCGGGTGGTTACCAGCTTTGAAAGATCTTGGTCATCAGCGACTAGCGCTCTGAAAAGAGCATCATCTACTACCCTACAAATCTCTGAATTAAAGCTATAATTGGCTCCCAAGATGGTATTTTCTTTTGCTTTGAGGGTAACCCCATTTGTATCCAAGAAGAGATCATCTGAATAAAGGGGAAGTAAACATCCTTCTTCATCTACAGTCACTCCCTTTTCTGTATCTGAGCATGTATCTATACTGTTGCCAACACCGCCTTCGTCGGCATCTTGGAAGACAAAATGGGCTTCCCCATGATCATTTTAGCTATTTTCAGTATGGTCGGGGTTTTGGTCATTGCAGCGCCCTTGCATCAATTTAATTTGGTCTATGATGAAATAGTTACCTATGAATGGGGCTATTGGGGCTTGAGCATCGTGCTCATGATTTTTTTGCATGATACGTATTTTTATTGGATGCATCATCTCATGCATCATCCCAAATTATTTAATTATTTTCATTTAGTACATCACAAATCCACCAACCCTTCCCCCTTGGGCAGCTTATGCTTTTCATCCTTTGGAAGCGGTGATTGAAGCTTCCATTATCTTTCTCATTGTTTGGTTGATTCCTTATCACCGAACTGCCTTGCTCGCTTTTTTGACTTTTATGATTACCTACAACGTATATGGGCATTTGGGCTATGAGTTGTACCCCAAAAGGTTTCACAAGCATTTCATAGGAAGATGGATCAATACTTCGGTCAATCACAATTTACATCACAAGCATTTTGAAGGCAATTATGGCTTGTATTTTTTGATCTGGGATCGCTGGTTGGGAACGGTTCGTCAAGATTATGATGATAGTTATGAGCAAGTGGATAAGCAGCGGAGTAAGATCGCGCATCCAGAGTATTTTTGAACTTGTGAATGGTGATTGAACTGTTTGAAAACGGGCATAAATAAAAAACAATTTCAGAGGGTTGTTTTGCGCTCCTTTAGCGTTTCCAAGAGAGAAAACAGATTATTCAGACTTGTGTAGGCGGAGCCAGCGTAATCGTTATTAGGTGGGTGGTTAAGATGTTTTGATAAACCTTGTATTCAAAACAATAATTTGTATCTTGATTATTCATTTAAATTTTTAACTAATCATAATACTATGAAACAATTATTTACTTTTATTTTAGTGACCCTAATGGCTGTTGCTCATGCGCAAACCCTTACATGGGAACAATCGGGGATTAAAGTGCCTGCAGGAAATGCCGATGCTGTAGTGGCGTTAGTTGATGGATTTTACTCCAGCATTGATTTCCCAGAAGGTGTCAGTCTTGAGTTAAGTGCCGTTTCCTTCAGTGGAGAAAACCAAAAAGCGACCCATCATTTACAATATTCAGGAACTTCTGAAGGTTTGGCTGCTATGAGAAATCTTCGAGGGGGTACCGAATATGATTTGTATTCAGCCAAGTTGGCTACTTTATGTGAAATCGTTTCGGCACAATCAGGTAAGGGATTGATTCGATACAATACGGATAAGGGAGACGGTAAAATCAGTCAGCTTTGGACGTTTTCAGTAAAGGATGCGGATAAGTTTGCCAAGGCATTCGTGACTTTAAACGAATCATTTTCTCCAAAGGGCTACGTCTCATTGGGGCAGACGCTTCATGGCAATGAAAATGGCGAGTCGCATTACATTTATACAGTATATGACACCTACCAAGATGCCCTTGATTTTGGCCCAACTTCAGAGACTGAGGGCGCAGCCTTTTCCAAATTTCTTAAAACTATAGGAACCGTTTCTGATTATTTAAGAAGCACTACCCATTATACAGTAAAAACTTGGAATTAATCCAAGAAGTTATTTAAGTAAAAGCCTTGTCATTATTTGGCAGGGCTTTTTTGTTTTCAATAGGTAGGTGATTAGGTATAAAAAGAGCAAAAAATGAGAGTATTCACATTAAATTAAACCAGAGCACGGCTTTTTAAATTCAGATTTTTTAAATTCCTTATAAATAGGTTCATCCAGATGATTCAATCGTATAAGAAACAGCCCCATTTATCCAATAAGTATGATGTCATTGTGATTGGGTCAGGTATTGGGAGCTTGACGGCCGCGACGTTACTGGCCAAGTCAGGGAAAAAAGTGTTGATTTTAGAGCGGCATTATACGGCGGGTGGCTTTACCCACATTTTTAAGCGTAAGAATTATGAGTGGGATGTAGGCATTCATTACATCGGGGAAGTACAGCGTCCCAATAGTGCCATAAAAAAATTATTTGACTACATCACAGATAAAAAACTGCAATGGGCAGACATGGGTGAAGTCTATGATCGGGTGATTATTGGAGACAAGACCTATGATTTTGTCAAAGGCGTTACAAATTTCAAAGCCCAAATTAAGGCCTATTTCCCCGAAGAGGGTCCAGCCATTGATCGCTATGTAGATTTAGTTTTTCAGGCGAATAAAGCCATGGGTAAGTTCTACATAAATAAGACATTACCCCAATGGGTGAGCCGTTTTTTGGGACTTTCTTGACTAAAAAATATTTAAAATTTACGGATCAAACCACCTATGAAGTTTTGTCATCGTTGACCAAAAATGAAGCATTGATCAAGGTATTGACCGCCCAATATGGGGATTACGGATTGCCCCCACGCCAAAGTAGTTTTGCCATGCACGCCTCAGTAGTCAAGCATTATTTCGGAGGGGGCAGCTTTCCCGTAGGAGGTTCAGGTGCCATTGTCTCAACGGTCAATGAGGTTTTGGAGGCCCATGGTGCACAAATTATGACCAATGCCGAGGTGGCTGAAATACGGATTGAGCAGGGCAAAGTACTTGGGGTCCGAATGCGTGATGGCAAAGATATAGCTGCCGATCAGGTGGTGAGTGGCGTTGGAATTTTCAATACCTATGAGCAGCTGATACCAGAGACTCTAAGGGCCAAATATAAGTTTGAGGCTCAACTACAAAAGATTCAACCTTCGGTGGGCCATGGCTGTTTGTACATAGGGCTCAAAGGATCTCCTGAATCCTTAAAATTGCCAAAAAATAATTTATGGATTTATCCCGAAGGAGTAGATCATGATCAGGCCGTGGCAGATTACCTTGAGGATCAAGATCGGCCTTTTCCCGTGGTCTATATTTCTTTTCCTGCCGCTAAGGACCCCAGTTGGAATGCGCGCTACCCAGACCGCAGTACTATTGATGTCATCACCCTACTTCCCTATGAAACTTTTGCCCAATGGGAGGGAACGCAATGGATGCATCGAGGAGCCGAATATGAGGCTTTGAAAGAACAAATTGCGCAGCGGTTGCTAGTACATCTTTTTGAGCAATTACCGCATTTGAAAGACCATATCGATCATTATGAATTGTCGACGCCCTTAACAACTAAAAACTTTGCTAATTATCAAAAAGGAGAACTCTACGGGATCGATCATTCGCCCAGTCGTTATCGCCAGAAGTTTTTACAACCACGAACTCCCATTAAGGGACTATATCTTACCGGCCAAGACATTGTGACGGCAGGTGTGGGTGGGGCACTTTTTTCTGGATTGATCACGGCAAGTGCGATGACGGGGAGGAATTATATGAAAAGGGTGGTGAGGGATTGAAACGGATGTTTTTTTGATAAAAATCAATGATCATATTTTTTTGGAAGTCAATAAGTGTTGTCGTTTTAGAAAATAGATTTTAATATTATCTATATTTGTTTTAATAGAAAATAAAGGTAAGTTGATCATTGCAATATTATTTATTTACGGGACACTATTGTCACTATCCACTATTCCTGTCTTAGTGAAAATAGTGGAGAAGTTTGATATTTATAATCCTCCGACTTCCAGAGACTTGCACAAGGAGAAAATCCCAAAATTGATGGGGCTCGTGTTTTATTTTGGAATTATTTTGGCCTCAGTATATTTATTTAAATTCCAAAAGGGCGATCAAATGCTCTATTTGATCACTGCGTTGTCTATTATTTTATATGTTGGTGTGAGAGACGATATATACAATATGTCTCCCTGGGGGAAAATCATGTTACAGGGCGTTGCCATTATGATTATTTTAATACCTAGAGACCTAGTTTTGATTGATTTACATGGGTTTTTGGGGATAAATGAGTTAAATGATTTTGTGGCCTATCCCTTGACTTTGTTCATTGGAATTTTCATGATCAATAGTTTTAACTTAATTGATGGGATTGATGGCTTGGCGGGGATGATGAGCATATTTATGCTGACTTGTTTTGGATTGTTTTTTTATCTTTTAAATGATTTATTCCTGGTTTACTTGATTGCCATTTTGATAGGTACTACGGCTGGATATTTGAGATTTAACCTTTCGGAAAATAGAAAGGTATTTATGGGCGATACGGGTTCTTTAATTCTAGGGTTTTTTATGTTTTTCTTTTTATTACAATTGATTAACCATAATTACCTTAACAATATTGATTTTTTCGTTCAAAAAGACATGTCAATTTGGTTTGGGATTTTGATTTTTCTTCATCCAGTTTTAGATTCTGGAAGTATTTTTATTTCTCGCTTGAAAAAAGGGAAAAATCCTTTTAGTCCGGATAATGGGCATATTCACCATTTATTGCTTAACAGATTTGAAAGTCATCGTAAGGCATCTTTAATTGTCCTGGGTTATTCTCTGAGTGGAGTGGTCATTAATGTAGGAGTTGTTTATTTTTTTCCTCTCAGTTATAATTATGTTATTCCAGTGTACATATTTATTTCATTCATTTGCATTTACGTATTAAGAAAAAGTAATAGAGAGGTTAACTAAATGAGAAGGAAGAACTATTGTTCTTTTTATAAAGAATTCTAATGCTCTGACTGCCGCAATTAATTTAAGACAAAATCAACATTATTTACCTAGAATGGAAAGAAGATCAAATTGGAATTTCATGAAGGATAGTCTCAATGCCAATTTTTTTAAAACCCTGGTATCAGGATTTCATTTTGACTCTCCTTTAGTGGTTCTTTGATTAGGGAATAATTTATGTTCATTGGCGCCCTCAAAAAATCATAAATGTTACAACGAGAGGTATTTGAGGACTTATTCTTTGTGGTGCCATCGCAGCTTTCTTGAGATTTATTTTTCTGAACAACGAAAAGTCTTTATCAAAGATACGGGCTCCATGCTTTTGGGATTTTTTATTTTTCTCTGAATTCACTATAATTAGAATTCATTCATAGGCTTATAGTTACCATTGAAAAAGAAAGGATTTTCTCGCTGCTCTTTGCTGGATCCAAATTGTTTTGAATCATATGCATGATGGCAGCTCTATTCATTTATCTTTTTCATTATAAATATTTTCTTATTGAAGCGAGTGCTAAAAAGAGCATCATTTTCGCCTTATACTAATCACCTACACCATCTCTTTATTGCCCTATCTCAAGTATTGTAAGGGGTCATTGATTATTGTACTATGTATGATGTTTTCGATAGGGCATTATTGGCTGGTTAATTTTTGGTCTTTCATGAGATCAGATCTGTTCATAGGTCATCTATATCCTATTAAGGTTATTCGGAATAGCCCTTTACAGGAGAAGGATAAAATAATTTAAAGGAGCTATTTAATAACTTACCGCTAAATCATTGATTGTGATTAAGGATTCATTTCCTTGGCGGCATCAGGGCCAGTGATCTCTTTGGCCAAATGGCTGATAGGTTTTTTTAATAAAATGTAAGCGATGCCCATGATGAGTCCCAAAAAGGACCAAATGACCACGATCAATGTTCTTTTGGGACTCGTTCTTTGATTGGGAATGACTACAGGATCGATAATGGTGAAAATCGGGGTGTCCTTGCTGACCTGAATCCTTGCTTGCTCCACCTGCTTGGCCAATTCTTCATTGACGGAACTGGCTATGGCCAATTCGGATTCCAGACGACTCAGTTTATTTTCAAAGAGCCCTGAGCTGATGTTTTGGTGTTGGTCGCGAAAACTGGCCAATTCATCTTGCAAGGCCTCAAAAGCTACTTTTTTTTCCGTGTAAAGGGTTTCTGTGAAAGTCAGTAGTTCTTGGGCATTTTTGATTTTAAAATCAATGACCTCTTGTTGCAAGAGATGCTGCGTATTTTGGGCAACGATGGCCGCTACTTGTGGATCTTTGTCTTGAACGGATAGCGTAATAAAGCCCTCCTTTTTATCAACGCTAATGGTAACCAACTCTTTAAGGTAATTAAACAATTGTTCATCCTCATAAGTGAGTCTTTTTAGGGTTGAATTCTCTGCAGCGCTCGGCAGAGCATTCATTTTTGCAAAAAGGGTGCCTTTAAGAAGTGCGGGAAGGCCGAGGGTGTATTTTTTCACAAGGTTTAAAAAATCAAAGGAATTGGATTCCTTAAAATACATTTGGGTCAAGAGGTATTCTTTCATCACGATATTCTGTCCATTTAATGGCACTTCCAAGTGACAACGTCTTTTCAAGAAAAGGTATGCTTTTCAAGACCATGGGATACATGGTGGGTGGAATTTCAGAATCGCCCCCACTCATGCCCCCGAGGCTAATACCGGCCAGGGAAGCCAGCCCACTCAGGCTTCCGCCTACCGATCCGCTACTTTTCCCTTTTGGGATAAAGGTAGTCGTGGCGGTATAGACATTGGCACTACCCAAGGCAAAAACAATGCCCATTAGTGCAAATACCCCACTCGTTATCAGGGCTATTTTACGACCATGCCATACTTTTTGAAGCAATGCCACTAAGTCAATTTCATCTGATTCGGGTACTTGATGCGGTTGTTCCATAGGATTTAATAAGGCACTTAAGTGATACGTTGAGATAGCAGGACTAATAATAGGCAAAATCATGGCAAAACTATTTAAAAATGGTGACAAAGCGGAATCTCGGGGGCATTTAGTGCGATAATTTGCTCTAAAACCCTTTGAAAATCCTATAAGGGCACACGTTGTCGGTTCATTTGTATTAAAAGTATACTTTATCTTTTTGCCAGAGACCTTATTAACCGTTAGGGGTTTTATTTTTTTTCAAATCATTGTTTATTCATAATTACGACTCTGGAAAGGATTTATTTTTATTAGGTATTTGGAATATGAAATTAATCAAGTACTTTTGTTACTTAAAAATCAAAATAGCTAAGCCATTGCTAGAAACATTAATTACTTCTAAGACACGCTTAAAGTTATTGATCAAATTTTTTGTTGCGGCGACCAACAAGGGATATTTGAATGGGCTGGCCCAAGAATTTGGAGAATCGACCAATGCCATTCGCAAAGAGCTCAACCACCTGGCTGCTGCTGGCTACCTTACCAAAAATAAAGAAGCCAACAAAATCCAATACCTGGCCAATACGACGCACCCCCTCTTTTCATCCCTACAAAAAATAGTGCACCAGCATTTGGGATTGGAATTGATCGCCGAACAAGTCATTGAGCGGATGGGGGCTGTAGATACTATTTCACTTGTGGGGGATTACGCCCAAGGCAGGGACACTGGGCATCATTGAACTGGTAATCTGCGGCCATCAACTCAATCATGATTATTTAGTGGGATTGAGCAAAAAAATTGAGAATCAAATAGATCGCCGTCTCAATATAACGGTGACCAAGGAGACACCTAAAGTAGGAATCATATTGTATATCAATGAATCAGCGGATTGAACAGACCTATTGGCGGGTACTCTATACGAATCCTCGCACTGAAATGAAAGTCGCGCAGCGGCTTGAAAAAATAGGTGTGGAGGCGTATTGTCCGGCGAGGATGGAGATGCGTCAACGCAGCGATCGGAAGAAAAAGATTTGGGCGCCGCTGCTGCCTTCAATGGTCTTGGTCAATATCGAGGAGCGAGAAAAAAATAAAGTATTTGACGTGCAAGGAGTGGTGCGTTACCTGTATTGGCTTGGGGAGCCAGCCAAAGTGAGTGCGGATGAAGTGTTGACCTTAAAAGAGGTGACCGAAAATAAAAATATAGTGGCACACGAAGTGATTAAACAAGGTGTTGGAGCTGAAGTGGAGCTACTAGGCACCCAACGAGGGGTGATTACCAAAATATCTGGTAATCACTATTGGGTGGAATTAAAAGGGCTGAATTACCTCATTAAATTAACGGGGGGATAGCAGTTGAATGGTGATTTAGTGATGCCTGGTTCTATTCCATATGGGAGGGACGATGGCGAAGCCGTATAGGGAAAGGAGTTAATAAGTTTGATATCTCGAGATATTTAACGATGAAGATTCAGCCCTAGAGAGGCCATCAATAGGGTTATAATAGTGATTATGACTACCGGTGGTAGTCGAAGAAAAATATAGATTATGAAAGTAGGAATCACCTTTTCAACCTTTGATCTTTTTCATGCCGGGCATGTAAAGATGCTGGAAGAAGCAAAACGTCAGTGTGATTATTTAATTGTTGGCTTGCAGTTAGACCCTTCGATTGATCGCCCTGAGAAAAATGGGCCTTCACAGTCTATAATAGAGCGTTATATTCAGCTTAAAGGATCCAAGCATGTAGATGAGATTGTTCCTTACGTATCGGAGCAAGATTTAGAAGATATTTTACGTTCTTTTAAAATTGATGTTCGAATCATTGGAGATGAGTACAAAGAAAAAAACTTTACAGGAAGGACTTATTGCGAAGAAAAAGGAATTGAGATTTACTACAATTCAAGAGATCATAGATTTTCTTCGAGTGGACTCAGAAAGCAAGTGAAAACAGTAGAAGATAAAAATAAGAAATGAATATTACAGTTATAGGATCCGGATATGTTGGGCTAGTCTCAGGAACATGTTTTGCAGAGATGGGAAACAGCGTTACTTGCGTAGACATAGACCCAGTCAAGATTGAAAAATTAAATAAGGAGATCATTCCTATTTTTGAAGCCTGGTTTAGAAACTATGGTTTTAAAAAATGTAAAAAATAAAAATTTATTTTTTACAACAGAACTTAAAGGTAGCTCTACAGAATTCTGAAATTGCTTTTATAGCCGTTGGAACTCCGATGGGAGATGATGGCTCTGCGGATTTACAATATGTATTGGCTGTTGCAAAGTCTATTGGTCAAACCATGCAGAAAAGACTGGTTGTCGTTGATAAATCCACAGTACCTATTGGAACTGCAGATAAAGTAAAAGCCGTTATTCAAAAAGAATTAGATGCTAGAGGAGTTACTATTGAGTTTGATGTAGTCTCGAATCCTGAGTTTTTAAAAGAAGGAGCTGCCATCATTGATTTTATGAAGCCAGATCGAGTAGTGATAGGAGCAGATTCTGAGATTGCCTTTAAAAAAATGAAGGAATTATACTCTCCTTTTTTTATATCTCATGATCGTTTTATCACTATGGATATTCGTTCTGCTGAAATGACGAAGTATGCTGCCAATGCAATGCTAGCAACCAAAATATCTTTTATGAATGAAATTGCTAATATCTGTGAAAAGGTAGGAGCAGATGCCAATCAAGTTCGAATCGGAATTGGTTCAGATCAACGCATAGGATATAGTTTTATTTATCCAGGAGCTGGTTATGGAGGGTCATGTTTTCCAAAAGATGTAAAGGCGCTAACAAAAATAGCTAAAGAAAATGGCTATACTGCGCAATTGATAACCGCAGTAGAAGAAGTAAATGATGCACAGAAATTAGTAATCGCTCAAAAAATTGTAACTCGTTTTGGAGAGGATTTAACCGGATTTACTTTTGGTATTTGGGGCTTGGCCTTTAAACCAGGAACTGATGATATGCGAGAAGCACCAGCTATTTATGTAATCAAAGAATTGGTAAGTAGAGGTGCTAAAATAAAAGCTTATGATCCAAAGGCTGTTAATGAAGCAAAAGAGTATTACCTAAAAGGAGTTCAAAATATAACTTATGTTGAATCTAAAGTATGATGTTTTAAAAGATTCAGATGCGTTGGTGTTACTTACAGAATGGAAAGAATTTCGTTCGCCTGATTTTGATAAGATAAAATCAGAATTAAAACCCCAATTATTTTTGATGGACGAAATCAATATATTGCTTATGATCTGGAAAATAAAGGATTAGAGTATTATAGAATTGGAAAATAGAAATAATAAATATTAAAAAATGTTAGATTTAAACGGAAAGTCAATTTTAATAACTGGAGGAACAGGTTCTTTTGGTAAAATGTTTACTAAACTAATTTTAGAAAGAAATCCAGATGTAAAACGCTTAGTTATTCTCTCCAGAGATGAACAAAAACATTTTAACATGGCTATGGAATTTTCCTGAATCTAAATATCCTGCAATGAGATATTTTATTGGGGATGTACGAGATAAAGAACGTTTAGAAAGAGCTTTCGAAGGGATCGATATTGTAATTCATGCAGCAGCAATGAAACATGTGCATTTAGCTGAATATAATCCTTCTGAATGTATAAAGACAAATATTAATGGAGCAGAAAATGTTATTGCTGCTGCTATAAAGTGTGGTGTAAAAGATGTTGTAGCGTTATCAACTGATAAAGCTTGTGCTCCTATTAATTTATATGGTGCAACGAAGCTTACTTCTGATAAATTATTTATAGCAGCTAATAATATTAAAGGTTCAAGGAATATAAAGTTTTCAGTAGTACGATATGGAAATGTAATGGGGTCTAATGGTTCAGTAATGCCTTTCTTTTTAAAGAAAAGAAAAGATGGAGTACTACCAATAACAGATAAAAAAATGACAAGATTTAATATTTCACTTCAGGATGGTTGTCAGATGGTATTTGATGCTATTGAAAAATCTTGGGGAGGTGAATTATTTGTGCCTAAAATACCGTCATATAAAATAGTAGATGTTGCTTCAGCTATAGGACCAGATTGTATTCAAGAAGAGGTTGGGATTAGACCCGGTGAGAAATTACACGAAGAAATGATAACTGTATCAGATGCACTGAATACGTATGACATTGGTAAATATTACGTAATTTTACCACAAAAAACAATTTTTGAAAGAGAGGTGTTTATCAAACATTTTAATGCAAAGCTAGTTGATCCTAATTTTTCTTATAACTCTGGTGATAATGAAGAGTGGGAAACGATAGAATCTTTAAGAGAATTAGTAAAAATTCACGTCAATCCTGATCTTTAATTTATTTTGATTTTATTAAATACAATCATCTATATTTTTAAACTCCCAAAAAAGTTAGTCTTTAATAGGTTACTATTCCTTTTAAAAATAAAAAAATTATACTTAAGGATTTGTAGAAATCATCTTATAAAATCTTTGAAGTATCAGTCGATAAATAAAAACTATCAAGATATTTTAATTGATTATAAAAATGAAGAAGTAAGTTTTAATTCAAAAATTCAATATAGAATCGGAGATAAATCAAAGAAAATTAATTTATCTCAATATAAAATAAATAAAGACGATTATCTATTTCCTTATTTGTTCTGGTATTTTAATTGGTTACACAATGACACAAAGCTTAACAAAAAAACATTAAGATCTCTATTAGACACCAACAATTCTCTTTCCAACTCTCCACACCCTCTGTCTAATAGAATAATTAATATTTTATTAAGAAAAAATCTGTTAAATTCTTATATATCTTTAAAGGAATATAATAAATATTTGGGAAATTGTTACAAAAAATTAATTATAACAACAGAAGAAAATATTTTTGGAAATCATTTAATTGATAATTATATTTCACTTATATATTTATCAAAATACTTTAATAATAAATTAGTTGAAGATTTTTTTAGCATAAAATTAGATAAATTGATTGGAAAAGATCAATTTAAAGAAAACAATCCCTCATATTGTAGATTAATTATCAATAAAATTGATGCGTTAGAAAGCATCTTAGGAAATAATAATGAAATTAATAAATTGAAAATTCAAATTTCAAAAACTTTTCCTTTTATAAGAGAAACAACAATTCCCTATTATAATGATACTTATTTTAAACAAAATATATTTAAAAAAGAAAAAAAAAGGATTTCAAAAGTTATTTTTAATGATAAATTTTTACACAATCAAATAGATAAATATTCCTGGTTTTTTTTACTATTAGATGAAAATAGTGAAGTAGGATTTAATGGGCATGACCACGATATTTCACCCAGTATACAATTAGTTTATAATTCAAAAAAAATAATAACAAATTTTGGAACACCATCTTACTCTAATTCTAAAATTAGAGATAAATCAAGATCCAGAAGTTCAGGAGGAGTCTTTTTTAGCCACCTAAAATCCAAGATTTTTATAGGAAACTTTAGAGTTTTAACAAGTTATATTAATAAAATCTCTTTCCATTTGGAAAATAATGATATTGTATATAATTACATCAGTAAGCATTTTAAGGCGAAGTTTATTTATAAAGAAAATAAAATTTCATTTAGATTAATAGGTTTCTTTCCAAACAAATCTTTTTTTAATTTTTTCTCTGAAACAAAAGATTGGATCTTTCAAAAAGAAACTTTAACATATAAAAATGTGTGTATTAAGGGTTTAGAAAAAAAGCCTACAATAAAAAAATGTTTAATTTACAACGGAGTTAATGATAAGAGTAATGGATTTGAGGTTTTATTAGAGATTAAAAATAAAATAGAAATTGAAGTTATTAAATTATAATTTATTAAGGTTATTAGCAGTATCCTTCAGGGCTGTTGTTTTTTTAAGTGCTGATTTTTTAATTGGAAATGAAAACTTTGTTACTTTAACATTAATTTCTCAAGTCATTCCTTTTTTATCTATTTTAATAGGATCAGAACATCAGATTTCTGACTATAAGAAAATTTTAAATAAAAATTCATTTTTTGGAATTATTCCGTTTAGAGCAAATTTCTTTTCAATAATTGCATTTGAGTTTTTTTTGATTAGTTCGGTTTTTTTAATATTACCTTATTTGTTTTTTGATCAACTAACCGTTATATTTTTTATTGTATTATTTACGTTAATTGAACTTTATTTAAACGAATGTGTCAAGGTTTATTATGCTAACGGAAATACAAGGCTTTACACCATAGTAGTTTCTTTAAAGGTTTTAGTTATTCCTTTGACCATTTTATTATTTTATTTATTTCAAGGTTTTTCAAATTATGATTTTTTTATTTTTTCATTATTTTATGGTTTATCTATTTATTTATTTTTGATTATTTATAATATATCTGATATATTAAAACAAAATTTTAAAAGGAATTTTCAATGGTTTATTAATAATTTTAAAAAGAATTTTCGATTTATTTTTTCTACAGTATGTGGGAAAAGTCAATTAATAATTTCTAGATTTTGGATTGTTTATTTATTTAATACTGAAACTATATTGACTGTAGTTTCATTAAAGTTTTTTTTCTTTTTACTTTTGTTTGATATCCTTATTGACATTTTATATTGGCAGTACAACTACTCTATTCTATTGACTAGAAAAAAATTTAATAAATATAAGTTTGATAAGTTTTTCATGTTTTTTCTTTCAATTCCGATAATTTTAACTTTTTCTTTTTATCTTTTAAATGATTATTTATTTTTTTTAGATGAACTTCCTGGTTCTTTTAACATTCAAATAATTAGTCCTTTGCAGTTTTATTTTCTTTGCCTATTAGCTGTTTATCTTATGCTAGAAGTTTACTTTCAGAATTATAGTATTTCAATTAATTTCTACAACAGATTTCAATATTTAAGTTTATCTTCTTTTATTTTAATAATATTTTTTGCTCTATTATTAGAGTCAATTAATTTTATAGTTGTATCATTGCAATTAATATTATTTTTCAAATTTTTTATGATAAGAAATCTTAACTCTAAATTTTATAAATCACTAATATGATAGTTAATTCGAAAGTTTTATTTTTAGGAAAACTCTATATTTTAAAAAGAATAATTGCAAGACTAATTGTATATATAATTTCTTTTCTAAATAAACTACCTTTTTTAAATGTCTTTTTAAACAGGTTTTTTAGTAATATGATGGATGTTGAGGGAGTTTTTTATAAATTAAATGTTGAAAGAGAAATCGAAAATATAATTTTTATTAACTCTTTAATAAAAAAAAATTACATTAATTACCTAGTTGATATTGGCGGTAATTATGGTCAATTTTCATCCTCAATCAATCTTCCATCAACATCTAAATTTATTTTTGAGCCTAATAAAAAATTAATACATTATATTAAAAAATCAAATACAAACTCTTCGATATTTAATTCAGGTGTTGTTTGTAAAAACGGTAATTATTTTTTAGTTGATGTGCCTGGAAATTCAGGAGCTTCATATTTATCAAAATCTAAAAATAATTTTAATCAAGAAATCTCTACTATTTCTGTTTCTAATTTAGTTAAGAACTTATCCAAAAATATTTGTTTTAAAAAAACACTAATAAAAATTGATATTGAGGGTGGTGAAGTGGATTTAATTAATGAATTTAATTCCTTAAATAAATCAAGTAATTTTATTTATGCTTTTGAATGTTTAAAAAGAAAAGAAATTGTAAGAGTAAATAAAATTTTAAAAAATCACAGCCTATTTTCCTTGAGATTTAACTATCAGGGAAATAATGATAAAAATTATTCTTCTTTGGGTAGTGTTTTAAAAGTCTTTTTGAGTGGAAGAGATACTTTAAATATTTTTGAATTAACACCCTCAAGTTTAAATAGAGATTTTTATTCTTTAGTTTTTTGCATACCGAAAACAGATGCACATTTGATGAATGATTTATTATGAAATGAAAAGACCTTTAACAATATTAGGGAGTAATTCTAGAATATATAAAAGTATTGCCCATGAGTTGCGTCTGCATTTTGAAATTATAGAAAAATCTCATAAAGATAATTTAGATAAAATTTCTTCAACTGCAGTATTATTCTCTGTTGATAAAATTAATTTAAATAATAATTTAACTTTAATAGACAATTTAATTAATTCAAAAGTCACAAAGTTAATTTTAATTTCTTCAGTTTCTGTTTTGACCACAAGTTTTTATAAATATAAATATCCGATGATTAAGAAATCACAAGAAGATTATGTTAAAGAAAAATTTAAAAAATATGTAATTTTAAGGTTGTCTACATTTATAGACAATAAATCTTCAAATCGAATTCCTTATGCTAGGTTTTATAATAAAACATTAGTTAATAGTATTATTCAAAATGCATCTATAACTAATAATACTACCTTGACTTTAGTTGATGAGACCTCTGATCAATTTAACATTAAATTTATTTATTTTTACATGTTTTTAATTAAAAAAATAGGTTTCAAATTAATGAGAATATTCGATTTGTTTATTAAATTTTTTTCTAATTATAATTATGGATATGCTTTGATTTCCTTTATCGAATTAAAAAAAAAGTTAAAATAATGAAAAAAAACATATTAATTATTGGAACAGGTTTCGTTAGTTACTCTTTTTTAAAAAATTTAAAAAAATCTAATTTTTATAATATTTTTCTTTCAATTGATGACAGAAAAAAACTAATAAAATTTAAAAACTCCTCACAAATCAATAGATTTTTAGGAAATTTTGGCACTTCAAATTATTGGCATTCAGTATCACCTACCAATGGTCCCAAGGGGTATTTTAATTTTTTTAAAAATTTTTACAACATAAATAATGTTAATTCTAACATGAATTTAGAAAATTCTGAAATGTTATTTGTACCAAGAAAAAATTTTTCTTTGGAAAGAGCTTTTAATATTAACGTAAACTCTTTAAATTATAAAATAATTAACAGTAGAGCTAATCAAATTTCAAAAAAGAAAAATAAATTTGAAATCTTATTCAATGATTCATCAAAAATCGAGGTTGATAATATTTTTATTGGAACAAATATACTTGACTTACAGTCAATTATATTTAAGAATTTAAATATTCCAGATTATGTAGTTTATGACCATATTCAAACTCATTTAGGTTTTGTGAAAAGAGATCAAATTTTAAACAATAAGTTAATAAAACCAATTTTATCTAGAGAAGGCTATTATATCGGTTACGAAAGTTTTAACGATAAAATTTTAATGTTAAGACCTTTTCATTCAAATATTAAAACTTTTGGATTAAAAAAATTTCAAAATTTCGGAAAAAGTAAAATTGAAATAATAAAAGAAATTATTTTATCATTATCTTTCAGCAAATTAATTCATGCTTTTTCTACAAGATATGGGCTTTTTTTTAGATCAAAATATTATAGTGTTTTTCTTCAGGAAAGAATTAAACTAAAAGATATTTCAATTGAAAGAAAATTAAGTAATGAGGACATTATGAAAAAATTGTCTGGATTTAAGTCTTTGAGATCAAATCAACTAACTTCTCTAACTGGATATAGTGTATTTGGAAATCATCAAATAGGGGAAAGTAAAATGTCTCCGCCAAAAGGAGTTATTATTGCTAATATTAAATCAAAGGGTTGGCTAAAGGGGGTTCATCATACACTTTTAAATTGTTTCGACGCTTACAATAATAATTTTGAAACTTAATGTGTGGAATTAATGGATTAGTAAAAAAAAGTGTTAGTCAAGATTTATTGATTAATACCGTTAAAAGGATGAATCTTCAGACCTCCTACCGAGGACCAGATAATTCAAATGCTTATTTAAATAATAATACATGTCTAGGTCACAATAGATTGAGCATCATAGATTTATCATCAAGTGCAAATCAGCCTTTCAAATTTAGTAAACTTCGTTTAGTATTTAATGGTGAAATATATAATTATAAAAAAATTCGTACTGAACTTATTAATTTAGGTTATGTTTTTAAAACCAGTTCAGATACAGAAGTTGTTATTTTATCTTTTGATTGTTGGGGAGTAGATTGTTTTGAAAAGTTTGAAGGAATGTTTGCTGTATGTTTATTAGATGTTAAATCTAATTATTTATATTTAGTAAGAGATTTTTTTGGAGAAAAACCTCTTTATTATAACTATAAAGAAGGAAGTGACTTAGTCTTTAGCTCAGAAATTAATTCTGTTAGAGATGTAGTTAAATCTTTTAGCAGCACTAAATTAGATAAAAAAATAATTCCACATTATTTAAAGTATTTGTATTTACCAAGTGATAGATCTCCCTATGAAAATATTTATTCTTTAAAGAAAGGCCATTATATAAAAATTAATCTTGATACCATTAAACTAGAAGAATATAAGTCATACATAAAGAAAAAAGAAAATTTTCAAAATGTTAATATAAATACATTAAAAGAAAATTTGATTAATTCAATTGGTGATCAATTAGAAGCTGATGTCGATATTGGTTTATGGCTTAGCGGAGGGATAGATTCTTCATTAATCGCAGCTATAGCCAGTAAAGAATTTAATATTAAGTTAAATACATTTACCGTAAAGTTTCCAAAAGAACTAAGCTATAATAATGAATATAAAATTGCGCAAAATGTAGCTAAAATATTTAATCATCCCATCACTTATTTAGATATTGATTATCAAATAGATAATGATCTTATTGAAAATGTTATTACAAAACAAGAGAATTTAATTGCTAATCCATCTGCTATTTTACATGAACTATTATGTGAAAAAACCAGTTCATATAGTGCCAAGGTTATTTTGAATGGACTAGGAGGTGACGAATTTTTTGGAGGCTATAATAGATATAAGGCTTTTTCTTTTCATAATAATTTAAAAAAATTAAAATATGTTAAAAAATATTTATCTTTTTTCTTGAACAAAATTAGTAAATCTAGAAATAGCCCTGTTGGAAATTTAAATAGATCATTATTAAAACTATTAGATTCTTATAATGATAATGAGACTTTTTTCTATGATAATATAATCTCATATAAATCTGATAGAAGTATTAGAAAATTTAATAACAAATTAGACCTAAACGATCCTTATAACGATTTAATGAAATTTGATATAGATAATTATATGTTAAATGATTTATTATTTTTATCTGATAAATTTTCAATGAGTCATTCTTTTGAACTAAGATCACCTTTTTTAAATAAAAATCTTTATAATAATTCTTTCTCTATGAGTTCTTCTCTAAGAATGGGGAAGCCTGGGAATAAACAGGCTTTATTTGATTGGCTTTATGATTACTCAAGTGGGAAATATAAGAAACAAAGAAAAAAAGGGTTCACTATGTCGGTTGAACCTTATTTGAAATCTATTAATAAAAAAGATATGTTGACTATATTTAAAAAAACGGAATTATTTGACATTATCAATAAAGAATATTTAATTTGTAATCTTAACAACTTTTATAATGGAAGTGATAATATAAACAATATTTATTCTTTATATTATCTTTCTAAATGGAGAATAATTAACAATGAATAATTGATAGAAATTAACAACAGAAGTTCAATTTTCAATATCAGAATTAAAAATATTTTAATTATTATTTTAATTTTGTTAGCTTCTCCGGTAATTACACATACATACATCTCAGGTTCTGATAAAATTACTCATTCAGATGTTTTTGTATTATTATTTTTTTGTTTAAATATATTTTTTTTTATAAAACCTTTTATAAATCATATTTTACTCATAATTTGTTTATTTATTTTATTACAAGGTCTAATTATTTATGATTATAAATATGATTCGTTCTCATTGCTTAAGTCAATAATTCAGAACATAATTGTTATATCGATTCTTTTTAATAATTATAATTTTTATAAAATAAATTATAATAGGGTTTTAATTTTTTTCTTTTTTCTTTTTATAAATCTTATTGCATTTTTCAACGTAAGTCTTTTTGATGAAAATGCTTATGCGGCGATAAATACTGCTCCTTTTTTTGATTCTATCGACAAAGGATTTTTTTTTGTTATGATGCTTGTCTTTGTAAATATTAATAAAAACATATTTAATAAATGGGGACTTTTTTTATTGACCTCACTTTCAAGTTTAAATATATTATTTAGTGGAAGTCGTACAGCATTGATGATTTTACTTTTATTGGCATTTTATTTTTTAATAAAGAGATTAAAAAAAAATAAATTTGTATTTGTAGGCATACTAACTTTAATTTTTATTGGTTTTAATATTTATCCCCTTGAAGATATTTTAATTGATAGAGCAATAGTCGGTCAAAAACAAGCTACTTTATTTATAGAATTATTTAAAATTGATTTTTCAGAATTAATTTACTTTGTTTTAAATGACTCATCATTTTTAGTTAGAATTGATAATATCAAAATTATTTTTAATGAAATGGGTTTTTTTAATTACTTTTTTGGTTTTGGATCAGAATCATGGAGAAACTTATTGATTGGTAGACTCAACTCATCTTTAGATAATTCACTAATTGTTTTCTTCTTTAATTATGGGATATTTGGTTTAATTTTCTTTTTTATTTTATTTAAGAAGATATTCAATAATCTCGGAAAACAATTAGGAATAGTTATTTTGATATTTGTAATGTTTCAGGACATCTTAGGTAATTTTATGTTTATATCAAATATTTTATTTTTTCAATTGTTAATGAAAGAAAAAGATGAAATTTAATCAAGATTATTTTATTGAAGAGTTTCAAAATTTAATTATAAAAGATAATTTTCTTTCAAATAATTCTAAGTTATTTTGTCTTACAGATTTGTCAAACTTTAGACGAGCAATTGTAAAAAAACCATATCCCTATAATTTTTTTTCACTTAATTATATTAGAAATTTTCTATATACAGGAAATGGTAAAATATTACAATCATCATTATTTCTTTTAATATTTTATTCATTATTACTTTTCCTTCCTTCAAAAAAAATGAAGGTTAATTATGTTGAATTTTCCAGGTTTAATTTTTTTGTAAAAAGCAAGTATTTTTTTCCGGGAACACTTAAATCACTTTTTTTATTTTTTATTACAAAAAATATTAATTTTCCAAGATTCTCAAAAAAATCTTTTCGTTTTTTTTGGAATGATTTCAAAAAAGTTTTCTTTTCCCTAACCGAGATTTATTTATTTTTTAAAAAAAATAAAATTAAACTTTCTCTTTTTTTTTATTTAGGATTTTTTATAAGAATTTTATGTACTATTAGATTATCGAATAATCTTTATGAAAATTGTTTAAACTTGCACATAATTGGATCAGTCGAACCGTTTCAAAAATATTTTGCAAATATTTTGTTAAAAAACAAAATTAAAGTTTCTCTATTTGTTCATGGAATTATTTTTGATCCCATTGCTATTAATCAATCTTTTGAATTAATTCATAAAGATTCAAAGTATACAAGAAAACCAAACTTTGATACAAATTATTTTAATTTTTTCGTCAATAAAAAATCAGAATTACTTCCTTTTCATCCAATTTTAAAGAATATTAAGACCATTAATTTGTCAGAACTATTAAGAAACAAAAAAAATATTTTAATTTTTTCAACAAGTTATGAGCCAGGAATTCCAATTTTACAACCGGATACAATTTTTGAATTAATTCATAAGGTTATGAAAATAACAAGAAATGCTAAACATATTAAAATAACAATTCGACCACACCCTGGAGATTCTATCAAATTATTTAATTCAATTTTAAGCAATTATTCGTTTAGTTTTGACGATAATTCTTTTAATGATTTTGATTTAGCATTGGGTTTACCTAGTACATACGTTAATGATTTAGACAAAAGATCTACTGAGTCCTATTTATATGGTAAAGTTTCATTTTTTCCAGGAGATTTTAAGAAAAAGTATACTTATTAAATCAAATAGTTAGATTTATTAATACTTTATAGATTATGAAATTAGTTTCAATTATAATGACCACTTATAATTCCTCTCCTTTTTTAAAAGAGAGTATAATGTCCATAGTTTCTCAAACTTATAAAAACTGGGAACTTTTAATTACTGATGATTTCTCATCAGATAATTCGGTTAATATCATAATAGATATAATGAAGTTAGACAAGAGGATATTTTTATTTAATTTATTAGTAAACTCCGGAGCTGGGGTAGCAAGAAATAATTCTATTAAGTATTCTAAAGGTGATTATATAGCCTTTTGTGATAGTGACGATCAATGGAAACCTGAAAAGTTATTTAAACAAATATCTTTTATGGATAAACATAATGCACATTTAAGCCATGTATACCGTCAGCAAAAAGTGAACTAATAAGGGTTAAATTATAAGAGAGTGTTTTAAACAGAGTAAACACTTAAATTTAACTACAATGGGAAAGAAGAGAAATGCAAGTTCATTAATTAGTGAACTAAAAAGGAAGACACGCAAGGCATATAATTCAGAAGAAAAGATCAGAATTGTAATTGAGGGTATTCGAGGTGAGTTGAGTATTGCTGAACTCTGTCGTAGGGAAGGCATTCATCAAGCAAACTATTACAAGTGGAGTAAGGATTTCATGGAAGCTGGCAAGCACAGGTTAAATGGTGATACCATGCGAGAAGCCAATACCTCAGAGGTTCAAGAATTAAAAGGTGAGAACGCCTCTTTAAAGGAACTGGTGGCAGATCTTTCACTAGAAGTGAGAGACTTGAAAAAAAACATTGGCTCACCCGAGTAAAGAGGAAGAAGTACATGCATTACAGTCAAAACGAAAAGATGGAGATCATCCGTCTTGTAGAGCAAAGTGATCTTGGTGTTATCAGGACGCTTAGGCAACTAAAAGTGAATAAAACTACCTTTTACAAATGGTATAATGGCTACCAACAGCATGGATATGATGGATTGGCTCGAAGGTCTGGTAATAGGAAAGAAGTTTGGAATAAGATCAACTTAGCTGACAGAGATAAAGTGGTTGAGATTGCTTTAGAACGCCCTGAGTTATCATCTAGAGAGCTGGCATGGCATATCATAGATAAATACAGTTATTATATCAGTGAGTCGAGTGTGTATAGGATATTAAAGCTCAATGGTCTTATCACAACTCCTTCATTCAGGATTATGAGTGCCTCTGATAGTTTTCAAGATAAAACCACTTCAGTAAATCAGATGTGGCAAACAGACTTCACCTATTTTAAAATAGTTGGATGGGGATGGTATTACTTATCAACCATATTGGATGATTACAGTCGTTTTATTGTCAACTGGAAGTTATGTGCCACTATGAAGGCAGAGGATGTAAAACAGACCTTGGATGAGGCTTTATTAGTCGCACAAACCCATGCTCCTCTAAAGTTACTATCTGATAATGGATCGTGTTACCTATCTATTGAATTAGCAGAATATTTAAATGATCGAAACATGAAACATGTACGAGGTCGACCGCTTCATCCACAAACTCAGGGTAAAATTGAACGATATCACAGATCAATGAAAAATGTAGTGAAACTGGATAATTATTACAGCCCAGGGCAGCTAGAGTCTAAAATGAAGCAATTTGTTCAGTATTACAACTATGAAAGATACCATGAGTCCATCAATAACCTTACTCCTTCTGAGGTCTATTATGGAACTGGAGAACGAAAACTTAGGCATAGGGAAAAAATCAAACAACAAACTTTAATTGAACGAAAAAAGCAGAATCAAATTAATTATTTAAATTAGTATCAACACTCGCTTAATTTATATCTGAAAAAGTCCACTTTTATTTGACGACATACAATTAATGAAAAATAATAAATTGATTTTAGGTACAGTTCAATTGGGTTTGAGTTATGGAATAAATAATAAATACGGAAAACCTACTTTTGAGAGGGTAAAAGATATTTTGGACTTTGCTTATTTAAAAGGAATTAAATTATTAGATTCTGCTGAAGCTTATGGAAATTCTCAAAATAGAATAGGAAGATACCACGAAGTTAGTTCCAATAAATTTAGTGTTATTACTAAGTTTTCTCCAACAAGAAAAAATTTGCCAAAAAATATAATTGATAGAGTTAATAGCAATTTAACCACTCTTAGAGTTGCTTCTTTGTATTCTTATATGTTTCATTCTTTCAAAGATTATAAAAAATATTTCTCATATTATAAAAATGATCTAATAAAATTACAAAAAAGTAAAAAGATTAATAAAATTGGAGTATCCCTGCACTCTAATGAAGAAATTACGGAAGTTCTTAGTGATAATAATATAGATCTTATTCAATTACCATTCAATATATTGGATAACAGTAATAAGCGCAGAGATATTTTAAAACATGCTAAACACAAAGGCGTAGAAGTACATACCAGATCAGTATTTTTGCAAGGCTTGTTTTTTAAAGATATTAAAGATTTGTTAGGGGATTTCTCATCATTAAAAGGAGGGATAATTGAAATTAATAAATTAGTAACAAAAGATAGAAATATAAACGCGTTAGCTTTGCAATATGTCGTGAATAAGCCATACATTGATAATGTTTTGATTGGAGTTGATAGTGTTGAACAATTAAAAAACAATATTTCTTCAATTAATAAAGTTTTGCCAAACAAAATAGAAAATCATATTGATAATATTAATATCCTTAAAACTAAAATGTTAAACCCTGCTAATTGGTAAAATGAAAATTATAGCTATAACTCAGGCAAGAACTGGATCTACGCGATTTCCTAACAAAATTATGAATAAAATTGAGGATGAAACTCTTTTAAGTATTCATATTAACAGAATAAAAAAATCAAAAAAAATAAATTCAATAATTATTGCAACCACCAACAAAAAAAACGATGATATTATCGAGCTTGAATCTAATAACCTAAATGTATCCTGTTATCGTGGTGATGAGGAAGATGTTTTAGATAGGTTCTACCAAGCAGCTAAGCCTTATAATCCTGATTTTGTAGTGAGATTAACATCTGATTGTCCACTAATTGATCTCTTTACTTATTGATATGATTATTGAAGCTACTGTAAATTCAAATGTTGATTACTGCTCAAATACGTTAATTGAATCCTACCCTGATGGTCAAGACGTTGAAGTTTTTAGTTTTAATTCACTAAAAAAAGCATGGGAGGAGTCAGTTTTATTATCCGATAGAGAACACGTTACACCTTACATGAAAAAAAATTTTAAAGTATTGAATATACATTCAAATAACATGAAATTCAATAAAGTTAGAATGACTGTTGATGAACCCAACGATTTTGTTGTAATAAAAAGGTTGGTTGACAAGTTAGGATTAAATGAAAAATGGGAAAATTATACAAATTTATATTTGAATGATAAAACCATTAGTAATACTAATGATTCTATAACAAGAAATGAAGGTTACATAAAATCTATTAAAAATGATCTACTTAATTAATTATGAGAAAAGGTCAAGATTTATATAAAAAAGCAAAAAGTATAATTCCAGGAGGCACTATGCTTTTATCTAAAAGACCAGAAATGTTTTTGCCAGAAAATTGGCCATCATATTTCTCTGAGGCAAAGGGATGTAAAGTTTGGGATTTAGATGGTACTGAGCTAATTGATATGTCAATTATGGGTATTGGCACAAATAGCTTAGGATATGGTAATGATGAAGTTGACTCCGCTGTTATTAAAGCTGTTAGAAAGGGAAATATGAGTTCTTTAAATTGTCCCGAAGAGGTTTATTTAGCTGAAAAATTAATTGAGATGAATCCTTGGGCTGACATGGTCCGATTTGCAAGAACTGGCGGGGAAGCTAATTCAATAGCGATTAGAATTGCAAGAGCTGCTTCAGGAAAAGATAATGTTGCTATTTGTGGCTATCATGGATGGCACGACTGGTATTTATCAGCAAATCATAACGGAGGAGATGACTTATCTGGTCATTTAATTGCGGGTCTAAGCCCCAAAGGTGTTCCTAAAAATTTAAAAAATTCTGTTTTTCCTTTTAATTATAATAATTATGAAGAACTTTTTGATATAGTTGAAAAAAATGATATTGGTGTAATAAAAATGGAAGTCATAAGGAATTTTGAACCCAAAGATGGTTTTCTAAAAAGAGTTCGGGATTTAGCTACAAAGAAAAATATTGTTTTGATTTTTGATGAGTGTTCATCTGGTTTTAGAGAAACTTTTGGTGGTATTTTTCAAAAATATAATGTTGAACCAGATATGGTAATGTTTGGTAAAACGATTGGAAATGGATATGCACTAACAGCAGTTGTTGGAAGAAAATCAGTAATGGAAGCTGCACAGTCTACATTTATAAGTAGTACTTTTTGGACTGAACGTATTGGTCCTACCGCTGCTTTAGCTACTTTAAAGGTTATGGAGAGAGAGCAATCATGGAATAAAATTACTGATACCGGTAAAAAGATGCAGAAAGGTTGGTTATCACTGGCAAAAAAAAATGATTTAGATATAACAGTATCAGGAATACCCGCTATGACATCTTATAGTTTTAATAGTAGGAATGCTTTAGAATACAAGACTTTAATTACCCAAGAAATGTTAAAAAAGGGTTTTTTAGCAAGCACAATTTTTTATGCCTGTACAGAACATACAGATGAACATTTAAGTAATTACTTCAATGAACTCGATGAAATTTATAAAACTATTGGAAAGTGTGAATCTGAGATATTAGATATAAACAGTCTTTTAGAGGGACCAGTTTGTCATTCAGGGTTTAAAAGGTTAAACTGATGAAAAACATATTAATTACAGGAGCATCAGGGATGTTGGGAGCCTCATTAGTTAATGATTTAAAGGATCAATTTAATGTTTATGCGGCTGGTAATTCCTTTTTCAAGGAACAACACACTCAGTATATGAAATTTGATCTTAAATCTCATTGTTATCTAGAATTAATAGAATGGGCTAATCCTGATATTATTATTCACAGTGGTGCTTTAACTAATGGTGAATTTTTGTGAAGAAAATCCTAATGATGCATTTAAAATTAATGGTGTTTCTGTTCAGAAGTTTCTTAAAGCAACAAATAACGATGTTAAGATAATTTATATTTCAACAGATGCTGTTTTTCCCTCATCTCTGCATTTAGCAAAAGAATTAGACTGTGTTTCTCCTGAAAACGTTTATGGAAAGTCAAAAGAATTAGGTGAGTTTTTTCTAAAAACATCAATTGACCGAAGCTACACAATTATAAGAACTACTATATTCGGTTTAAATTTAAATACTAATAAAACAGGGTTTGCAGAATGGATAATTAATACTGCAAAAGAACGCAAAGAATTAGGATTATTTACTGATGTACTATTTACTCCAATCTCAATATGGGATTTAGCAAATGAGATTGAGTTTTTAATAAAAACTGATAATATTAACTCAGAATCTCTTCATATAGCAGGTGAATTATGTACTAAGTTTGATTTTGGGAATAAATTATTAGATAAACTTAATATTTCGACTAAAACACTCTCTAAATCCTTAATATCCTCCTTTAAAGGTAGGGCGAAAAGGTCAAATGATCAGTCTCTTGATTCTAGTTACTACATTGAAAAATATCAAAGAGAACTAGTAAGCTTAGATCAAACTATTTTAAAATTAAAAGAACATTATGAATACAATTAAATTAGGTAATAAAATAATAGATGATAATTCTTTATATTTTATAGCTGATATTGGAGCTAATCATAATGGTTCGCTTGAAAAAGCTATCAAATTAATACATCTAGCTAAACAAGCGGGTGCTGATGCGGCAAAGTTCCAAAATTTTCAAGCAGACAAAATTGTAAGCAAAACTGGTTTTGATAATATGAAAGGAAAACTTTCACATCAATCTAAATGGAAAAAATCAGTATTTGAAGTGTATGAGGATGCTAGTATTTCTAAGGATTGGACAAGGATTCTCAAGGAAGAATGTGACAAAGTAGGAATCGACTATTTCACAAGCGCTTACGACTTTGAATCTGTAGATTTAGTTGACCCTTATGTAGATTTATATAAAATAGGTTCGGGAGACATAACGTGGTTAGAGATCATAGATTACATATTAGATAAAAACAAACCTATTTTAATAGCAACAGGTGCGTCTTCAAATGATGACGTAAGCAGGGTCATGGCTATGGCAATGAAAAAGACTAATAATTTAGTTTTAATGCAATGCAATACAAACTATACTGGTTCAAAAGAGAATTATAATTATTGTAACTTGAATGTGTTAAAACAATTTTCTATAGATTACCCAAATACTGTTTTAGGCTTATCGGATCATACTGCTGGTCATGCTACAACTCTAGGGGCTATAGCTTTAGGAGCAAGAGTCATAGAGAAGCATTTTACAGATGACAATAACCAAGAAGGGCCTGATCATGGTTTTGCAATGAACCCCCAAACATGGAGGGATATGGTTGATAGATCATATGAATTATTAGTTTCTTTAGGAGATGGAGTTAAGATTGTAGAAAAAAATGAAGAGCAATCAAAGTTAGTTCAAAGAAGGTGTTTAAGAGCGTCTACTAATCTTAAAAAAGGCCATGTGCTGGCTGATAGTGATTTTATTGCATTAAGACCAATCTCTGAAGGAGGTTTTGAACCTTATGATAAAGTAAATCTTATCGGCAAAGAATTATTGATAGATATAGATGCAGGTGAACATTTAACAAAAAAAATAGTCAAGTTATGATTAAGGGAAAAAAAGTAGGCTTAAGAGCTGTTGAAAAAGAAGATTTACCATTTCTAAGAGATTGGAGAAATATACCGGATTTTAGAAAAAATTTTCGAGAAGTTAGGGAATTATCTTTAACAGATCAAGAAGCTTGGTTTAATAGTCTACAAAACTCCAAACATATTAATTATATGTTTACTATTGTAGATTTAGATTCTCAAAAACCTATAGGAGCTGGAGGTTTACTGTATATCAATTGGATTATTCGATCTGCAGATTTTTCATTTTATATTGGAGATGAAAATAAATATATTGGGAGTGATGGAATAGCGAAAGAAGCAGCTGAATTATTGATTGATTACGGATTTAATAATTTAAATTTAAATAAGATCTGGATGGAACTTTATGAATTCGATTCAGAAAAAATAAATTTCTTTACTACTAAATTTAAATTTAAACAAGACGGTTTATTAAGAGATAATTGTTTTGAAGATGGACGTTATTTTGACTCATTAATATTATCATTATTGAATAAATAAAAAACTATGGTGACGAAAAAGAGAAAAATAGTAGCATCTATTGAAGCAAGAATGACATCTAGTCGTTTGCCAGGAAAAGTTCTCATGGAAGCCATAAATGGGGTTTCAATGTTAGAATTCATGGTTTCTAGATTAAAAAAATCTAAGTGTATGTCGTCAAATAAAAGTGGACTTTTTCAGATATAAATTAAGCGAGTGTTGATACTAATTTAAATAATTAATTTAATTCTGCTTTTTTCGTTCAATTAAAGTTTGTTGTTTGATTTTTTCCCTATGCCTAAGTTTTCGTTCTCCAGTTCCATAATAGACCTCAGAAGGAGTAAGGTTATTGATGGACTCATGGTATCTTTCATAGTTGTAATACTGAACAAATTGCTTCATTTTAGACTCTAGCTGCCCTGGGCTGTAATAATTATCCAGTTTCACTACATTTTTCATTGATCTGTGATATCGTTCAATTTTACCCTGAGTTTGTGGATGAAGCGGTCGACCTCGTACATGTTTCATGTTTCGATCATTTAAATATTCTGCTAATTCAATAGATAGGTAACACGATCCATTATCAGATAGTAACTTTAGAGGAGCATGGGTTTGTGCGACTAATAAAGCCTCATCCAAGGTCTGTTTTACATCCTCTGCCTTCATAGTGGCACATAACTTCCAGTTGACAATAAAACGACTGTAATCATCCAATATGGTTAATGCGTCTTGATTTTTACACAAAAGTATATATGGGAGCCTCCGGAGTGATTTTTTTAACCGGTGCTATTGGCTTAGAACATATATCCAATAACTGTGATTCTATATTTGAAACCAAATGCACCCAATTCGGGTTGTTTGGATTATCTAGCCTTGAAGAAACCTTTGAAATGATTAGTATTTGTTTATTTAACTATGCAACACTTAAACTCTTTACTGGGAATTACGATCACATTAGCATTCAAATAAAAAGACAGAACAATTAGATTAACAGTTACTTTTAATTGTAGTGCTTTAGGTTCGCACTAGCGAACAATTTTATCTTATGGATAAAAATTACTTCACATTGATTATAATTGATGTAGCTAAATAATTAAACTTAAGGTTAATAATTCAAATAAATATTTTTTCAAATGAAAATTTTTCCAATTTATTTTTTATTATTTTTTATTTTTTCGTGTCATACCAGTAATACTCTACAGGATCCTATATTTAGTGATTTTTTGAGTAAAAGAGTCCTGTCTGACGATTTACATAGTGCTTTTCCAGATGCAGTATTGTTTAGAGGTGAAAAATTAGTTTCATATAGAGCTGGATTTACTCATGCTAGTGACAAAGGCACTATCAAAATAATTAATTTAAAAACTCAAAAATCTATTGAAATTAAAGATGAATTGTATGATTTACGTAATGGATATTTTCTTTTAGAAGACGATGTTCTGTTTTTTTATTGTTCAGTTTATAATCACGCTTCCGAAAAATTTAAAACACTTAATAAGTATGAAATCATACTTAAACAAAATATATTGACATATAAATTTATAGGTAATGAAGACTTCCATCAAGCTTACCATCCTTATAGCAATAAACTTGGAGCTTGGTCAATAAAAAAAGAAGATCATTGGTTGGTTTTTCCAGAAAAAAAGAACTCATTATTTTTAGATGACGAAGAAGTTTCATTTATTGAAATTAATAATAAATTAGTAGGGGTCGGAAGAAATCATAAAAAAGCTGGTTTACCATTATTGATTTTTTCAAAAGACACAGTAAATTATATTGTTAAAGATTGGTGCTACAAAAAGAAGGATGTAGCTATAGTCTCACCAAAGTTATATGTACATAATGGCGAAATTATTTTGACCTATAGTGAAAGAAAAGTTGATTATTTTTTAAATATTTATAAATTAAAAATTGTAAACTATGAAGAGACAGTAACCCAAATTAAATTTTATAAAACATATACTGATTTAATAAGCTGCAATGCTTATAATACGAAAACTATTTACTCAGGAAATAATATTGATGCTGGATACCCTGCATTAATATTTGATAATGATAAAATATTTTTATACACTTATGAAAATGAAAATGAAAACATGAAAACTTCAATAATTGAACGTGTGTTTGAATATTGGTAATTATTTGAAAATTTGTTAATCATAATAATTGACAATCAATTACAACATTATATTATATTTATATCAAGCTCCCTAAGTTATCATCAAATAAAAATAACATTATAAAACAATCCAAAATTAATTTTATGTACATTTTTTTTAAACGCTTATTAGATATTGTAGTTAGTTTAACAGCACTAATTGTTTTCTGAAAATTATGATTATAAAAATTCATATTGGCTTTATGGATTCATTGTAGAGAATAGAGAAAGATTTATTAGACATATGAAAAGTAAAAATATCCCAGTTTCAGTAGTTCATCATAGAATTGATAGATATTCACTTTTCAAGGATTTTAAACGTAATGATTTGCCTAATCAAGTTTTTTTTGACAATAATCAGATTCATATCCCAATTCATGATAAATTAGAAGATGACCAAATACAATATATAATAAACGCAATTAAAGAAGGATGGTAAAAAAAAATATTTTAGTACTGGGTAGTACTGGATTTGTAGGGTCTAACGTAGTAAGTGAGCTAAAACTTAGATATAATGTATTTGAAGCTAGCTTGACAAAAGGAGTAGATATTAAAGATTTTAACTCATTTTATTCTTTCACTAAAAGAATAAATCCTGATATAATAATAAATTGTTCTGCTCATGTAGGAAGTTTAAACTATGTAACAGAAAATGCTGCTGCTGTGATTTCTGATAATACAGAAATGATTAACAATATTTATAACGTGGTTTCTAAAATTAACAAAAATATAGTCATAATAAACCCTATTGCAAATTGTGCATATCCAGGAGCAGTTAAAGAATTATACGAAGAAGATGATTTTTATAACGGAGAAATTCATGAATCAGTATTTGCTTATGGTTCTACAAGAAGACTCCTTTTAGCTTATTCAAAAGCTTTTAAAGCTCAACATAAGATCAATTCATATAACCTATTGGTGCCAAATATGTATGGCCCAAATGATTCGACTGACCCTAACAAGGCTCATGCTTTAAATGCGCTTGTTTCTAAATTTGTAAAAGCAGAATATAATAATGATAAAAAGGTATCTATTTGGGGCTCTGGAAATGTTATCAGAGAATGGCTTTATGCTAAAGACTTTGCAAAACTTTTACTACAGATAATAGATGACGAAAAAAGCATAATTAAAAACCCTATTAACATAGCTCAGGAAGATGGCTTAACTATAAAAAAATTAGCAGAAATAATTAATAAAAATTTTAATAATAAATTTGAGTTGTCTTTTGACTTGAGTTAACCAGATGGTGCATTCAAGAAAGTTATGAGTAAAGGATATTTTGAAAAGGAATTTCCAGATTTTAGTTTTATAGATTTTGATAAAGGTATAAGTGAAACTATTTTATATTACAAATCAAAATTACCATATTAAATGAAAAACTTAGTTTCTGTAATAATGCCAACTTATAACTCTGAGAAATTTATTGCTGAATCTATCGATTCGATAATTAATCAGTCTTATTCTAATTTCGAACTCTTAATAACCGACGATAATTCAAATGATAAAACCGTTGAAATAATTAAAAAATTTCAAGAAGCTGACTCTAGAATAAAACTTTTTATTTTAAATAAAAATTCAGGTGCTGGTGTAGCTAGAAATAATTCAATCAAATTCTCGAAAGGGAAGTATATAGCTTTTTGCGATTCAGATGATTTGTGGAAAGAAAAAAAAATTGAGAAACAAATTGATTTTATGATAAGTAATGATTTGTATTTCACGTACTCTTCATATGAAGTCATTGATGAAAAAAACAGTAAATTAAAAACAATTTATGTCACAGAAAAATTAAATCACAAACAAATGCTTTGTAACAATTATGTTGGTTGTTTAACAGCTATATATGATCAAGAGAAGCTAGGGAAAATATATATGTCTAAAATTAGAAAAAGACAAGATTGGACTCTTTGGTTAAAAATATTTAAGATAATAAATCAAACTAGTGGAATAGTTGAGCCATTAGCAGTCTATAGAGATAGATCAGATTCAATCTCAAATAATAAATTTGATTTGCTTAAGTACAATTGGATCGTTTACAATAAAGAACTTGGATACAATAAAGTTAAATCAGTGCTATTATTAATAAATTTTTTACACTATTATGCCAAAAAAAAAATATTTAAATAACCCATTGATCATAGGAGGATCTGGATTTGTAGGTTCTTTTTTAATTAAAGAGTTACTCAATGATCACCAAGCAAGAAACTTGGATAAAAATAAAAGTCCATTTTTTAATGACATATCTTCAATTGGTAACATACTGAATAAAGATGATATACAATTTGATTCAAATACTAATTCAGTTGTTCTTTTAGCTGCAGAACATCGTGATGATGTTTCTCCGACTACTTTGTATTATGATGTAAATGTTACTGGTACTAAAAACGTATTATCTGCGATGGATAAGGCAGGTATTAAAAATTTGATTTTTACTAGTTCTGTAGCTATTTATGGATTAAATAAAAACAACCCTAATGAAAACCATCCTCAAGACCCATTTAATCATTATGGAAAATCTAAATGGGAAGCGGAATTAGCAATAAAAGAGTGGTACGAAAATGATCCTATTAATAAATCAGTCACAATACTTCGCCCAACAGTAATATTTGGAGAAAGAAATAGAGGTAATGTTTATAATTTATTAAAGCAAATCTCATCAGGGAAATTCATGATGATTGGAAAAGGTCAAAACAAAAAATCTATGGCTTATGTCGGTAATATTGTTGCCCTAATAAAAGATAGATTAGAGAAAAAGGAATTAGGCTATCATGTTTTTAATTATACAGATAAGCCTGATTTTTCTATGGTTGAACTTACACAAACTATAGAAGAAAAAATGAAAATTAAATTACCTAGTATTAAAATACCCTATTTATTAGGAATGATGTGTGGATACGGTTTTGATTTTATATCAGTATTGTCAGGAAAAAAGTTTTCTATTTCATCAGTTCGGATTCAGAAATTTTGTGCAACAACTCAATTTAACTCAGATAAAGTTCATAGTTCATTTAAAGCCCCTTTTTCTCTTAAAGAAGGATTAGATAAAACTTTAGAGCATGAGTTTATAAACACCAAAGAAGATGAAGTTTTATTTTATTCAGAATAGCTATTCATAATTATTTTCAAATTATTGAAGAAACTATAAGGTATTCTGATTTTATAATAGTTTCAAAAGGCTCCACAAGACCCTGGGTTGGTTTTTTAATAATAGATGAAAATCAAGCACAAGATTTTTTAAATAATTTTTTAAAGGTTTAGATGTAAATACCTTAAAAATTGGAGGTAAGCTAAGTCCAAAAATATTGATAGTAAAACCTAACGCTCGCTTGTCTTGGCAATACCATAATAGACATGCAGAAATTTGGGAAGTATACAAAGGTACTGCTGGGATTATTAGAAGTGATTCTGATGAAGAAAATGAGATGAAAATCTATAATGAAGGAAATCAAATCATTTAAAACAAGGCGAGCGTCACCGTTTAATTGGTTTAGACGAAGCTTCAGTTATAGCAGAAATTTGGGAACATACCGATGCTAACCATCCTTCAGATGAAGACGGTATTATACGAGTGCAAGATGATTTTGTAAGATAAAAAAGAGTAACATGAGTAAGAAAAAAGGAATAATAGTATCTGGGTATTTTAATCCCTTGCATAAAGGACATGTTGAGTATTTTAATAATGCAAAAGCATTGGTTGATGAATTGTTTGTAATTGTAAATAACGATTATCAAAGGGGATTAAAAGGAACCAAAGAATTTCAGCAAGAACAAGAACGTATTTTTATTGTCTCTAACATAAAGTCTGTAGATCATTGTGTATTGTCTATAGACCAAGACAGAACCGTTTGTAAAACTATTGAAAATATTGCCTTAGACTTTGGTGAAGAATATGACCTGAGTTTCGCCAATGGTGGAGACCAAAATAACAACACCATTCCAGAAAGATCCATTTGTGATCAAAAGGGAATTACCCTAGTTGACGGCCTTGGAGATAAAATACATTCAAGTAGTTGGTTGCTAAAAAAGTAAACTTTTTTAACTAAATTTAAATGAGAATCTAATTTTAATATACATGCCATTCGATCCAAATTCAGCAAAGAAAGCAGGAAAAAAATCTAAAAGAGGACCTGCAAAAAAAGAAGGACCTTCCGTTAAGGAAAAGATGGAAATACTCTATGAAAAAGTGTTGGATGATCTGCTAGTAAACCAAGAAAAACTAACCAAAACAGAACGGGTAAAACTCTTTGTAACCCTTTCTAATTATATCTTTCCAAAAACAAAATCTGTTCGAGATCAATTTACAATAGAACAATTAAAAGAAATAGATAAGCAAGGAATTATGGATAGAGATCCAGATCCTACCAAATAACACCCGCCTGTTGCATAAACAAATCTGCTAGTGCATCTTTATTTTGATGCGTCCCAATATAAGTCAGAAAAGTACTCTCTTTAGAATGTCCGGTAATATTCATAAGTAGCGGTGTTTCTATTTTCCATAATAATTAGAAGCAAACGAACGCCTCATAATGTGTGAGGTTATAAACTCATACTTCGGCGCAGATACAACTTCTTTTCTTCGAGTCTTTGGGTTGTTTTTAAACCCACTCACCAACCCATCTATTCCGGCCATTTTACAAAGACTTTTTATCTGTTTATTAAAAACCACTTGTGAAACTCTTTTCGGGAATTTATTCTCTAATAGTTGAATCACCAATGGATCTGCCACACCAACGGTTACAGCCTTCTTTGTTTTCTGTTGGAAATATCTATATACAAGCCAGTAGGTGCTTTTCTAAGATTATTCGGAGTTAACTTTAATAAATCTGATACCCGCTGACCGATACATAATCCGATTAATAGCCACTTATAGCTATCTTGTATATACTTCAGGGATATGCTGTAATTCCTTTAATGCTTTATCTCTGATGGATTTAAAATATGAAGAATTCGATCGGAACTCTTTCTGTTTAAAAGACTCTATATAATTAGAATAAGGGTGCACTTCCAAGCCGCTTTTCTCAGCATCACGCAGAATAATCTTCAATAATTTTAAGAGCTGACCGCAGTAATTATCACTATACTGCTGTCTCAATTTTTAGAAAACGGGTAAAAGATTCTGCGGTATATTTATCGATGGAATTCAAATAGAGTCTTTCAGATTTCTCAAATTCATAGACTTTTACGATTCGAAAAGAGATTTATAGGTCCGAACGGTATTGTGTGCCAAGCCCACCGTTCCATACCCTTGAACTCTTTTTGTGGCTGAATTGGAAATAAAATGCTCCAAATAATCTAAAAATAAAACGGAATTTTCTATTTTTGAGAAGGTGTTTGAAGCCTTTGTTTGTGGTTTTTTGTAAAAATTAACTTGCATTTAACGTATGTTATTTTAATTATTTAACATGAATATAGTTTGTAATTATTTAGTATATAACAAAATAATTACTAAAATTTAACAAGATTTATTATTTAAATATACGTTATTTATTTAAAATAAAATAGTTAAAATGCTTATTTTAAGTAAGTTATGTGATTTATTTTTGAAAAGACTACGGACTGTAGTCTAAATAATTTTTAATTAATTAATATTATGTATAGTATTTTATTTAATAACACCTGTAATTCTCAATACTAAATGGCCATGAGATTTTAAAATTTACAAGCTTATTGCGTAACGTAAAAGACCCTCTCATAGTGTGTGATTTTATTAATTGATTTATCATAACACAATCTTCAATGGTTTTTACTTCCTTTGTTAAACTTTTTGAATTATCTTATCATATAACCTTCCTTTTGTAAAGAAAATTGATTTTTTTATACATAATAGTGATTCCGTTAAATTTCACATATTTACTAAAGGTTCTAAAAGATCTTCATAAGGTTTGTTAATAGTAGAACAGTACAAGAAAATAATTAAATACTCCTTAATTCAACTCTTTTTTTCAAAAATTTGCAACCTAAGAAAATTAAGGGATTTCCAATATAGCCATTAATTTATGGTTAAGATATAATTTTTCTTTACCCACTTTTTCAGAAATTAAAAAACCAGATTTTTCTAATTCCATTAAATAATTACCTACGGTTTTTGGTGTCCCTAATTTAGCATCAATTAAAAACTGTCGTTTAGTATAAGGCAATCTAAATAGTATTTCAACCAATTCTTTAGTATATACTTTAGGTAATGTTTCCTTAATCTCTGTTGCCATTTGATCCATTAATGAAGTAACATCTTTTAAGCGTTCTAGTCCTTTATTAGCTGTATATTCAACCATTTCAAGCATGTAAAGTATCCACCCTTCCCAATCATTATTTTCAGTTACCTTTCTCAGTTTCGTATAATAGTCAGTCTTATTTTTAATGATATATTCACTTAAATAAATAGCAGGTGTATCCAACAGTTTTTCGAGTTTTAGATATAATAATAACAATATTCGTCCTGTTCTACCATTACCATCACTAAAAGGGTGTATCGCTTCAAATTGATAATGCATTAAAGCCATTTTAATTAATGGATCAATAGCATCGTCACCATTTATAAAAGTTTCGAGATTATGTAACTTTTCTCTTATAATAGCTTCCCCTGAAGGTGGTGTGTAAATGGTTTCATCATTCGTATTTTTCAAAGCAGTTCCTGGCGTTGTTCTAATACCTGCAGTATTTTTTTTAATGCTTTGTACAATTTCAACACATAAGTTTGTACTTATAAAAGGTCGAGTTTCTATTTGTTGTAAACCATTCCAAAGTGCTTCTTTGTAGCTTATGACTTCTTTTGTAGCTGGATTATCAAACTTTTTGTCTGCTACTAAAGATCTATATAAATCATCATTTGTTGTGATGATATTCTCTATTTCTGAACTTGCTTTAGCCTCTTGTAAATGAATAGTATCCAAAAACAACGTTGGATTTGGTAAATTGGTAAGCATACCATTAAGTTTTGCTAGCGCTCTACTAGCATCAATAGTCTTGCGTAACACTTTAGTAGTTTCTAAATTTGTTCTAGGGGGTAATATTGGTAAACTATTGTAAGGTATTTTTCTATTAAATTTTGTCATTTTAAATAAGGGTACATATTACTCACGTAATCTTAACGAGGGTAAATATACTGAAAATTTACCTTTATTCTACTTATGAATGTAATTATTACTTTCAATAAACAGATAATAAAAAATAAATTTAAACATCCGTATACTAAAATCGAATTTGTAGAGAAAGATTTAAAGGTGTCAAGAATTACTGCTGCTAATTACTTGAACACGTTGTCAGATGATGGAATATTAACAAAAAAGAAATTAGGTGTTACGAATTACTACATTAATCACGAATTATTTGATATTTTATCAAAATAGTAATTCAGTTAAATTTGTTTTTATTATGTAATTAATTTGAAATCCCCTCCTTTATCCCACCTTAAGTTAAGGTAAAATGGACTTCTCCAGAGGTCCCTCTTGTAAAACGTCAGCCTAATGTTTACCACTTAAGAAATAAAGATAAGTAACAGTTTATTATCTTGAAAGACATCTTCCAAGACTTTATCAAATCTTAAAAAAGTAAATAATGGGAAAAGTAGGAAGACCAATAAAAAGAACTGCTGAGGCAGTTGTAAGAGATATCAGAAGACAAACCAGAAGAAAGTTTGGTTCTGAAGAAAAAATCAGAATCGTTCTTGAAGGATTAAAAGGAGAAGAATCAATTTCAGAAATTTGTCGTAAAGAAGGGAATAGCACCAGCGCTCTACTATCGTTGGAGCAAGGACTTTATTGAAGCAGGTAAAAAGCGTTTAAATGACGATACAGAGCGTGATGTTAATCCCGGAGAAGTTAAAGATCTCAAGGATGAATCGCAGAACCTTAAACTGGTTGCTGCAGAGCAAGCTCTTGAAATCAGAGTACTCAAAAAAAGCTTGCGTGGTCTAGCATAAAGTTCAGAAAGTATATGCGCTTTACTCAAGATGAAAAATACGAGATCATCCGATTGGTTGAAGACTCAGAACTTGGCGTGAACAGAACACTTGGTGAGCTGGACATTTCAAAAAGGACGTTTTACAACTGGTATGGAAAGTATACTAAGCATGGTTATGATGGTCTTTCACCTAAAAGACGTACCAATAACAGCCAGTGGAATAGAATACCTGACCAAGTTCGAAATGAAGTGGTTGAACTTGCTTTGGAAGTTCCCGAACTGTCTCCAAGAGAGCTTGCTTACCGCATGATTGATCAAAATGGTTACTTCATATCTGAAAGTAGTGTATATCGGATACTCAAATCAAGAGGACTGATTACTTCTCCAGCATATATGTGATGAGAGCTTGTGATAGTTCAAGGATAAAACAACCCGAGTGCATCAAATGTGGCAAACTGATTTTACAAACTTTAAAATAATTGGATGGGGTTGGTATTACCTATCTACTTTTTTAGATGATTACAGCCGTTATATTGTACACTGGGAGCTATGCTCTAATATGAATGCTGATGAGGTCAGGAGAACGATTGATAGTGCTTTAGAAAAAGCTAGCCTAGATAAGAACAACAGCCCCAGACTGCTCAGTGATAATGGTTCTTACTACATCAGTTCAGAACTTGCTGAGTACATTAAGGATAAGGGAATGAGTCATGTTAGAGGAAGACCTGTGCACCCGCAGACGCAAGGAAAAATAGAACGTTGGCACAGATCAATGAAAAACATTGTAAAACTTGAAAATTATTATTTACCTGGGGATTTAATAAACAGACTTGAAGAGTTTGTTGAGTATTACAACAACGTACGATATCACGAATCACTGAAAATCTAACACCGGCGGATGTGTACTTTGGACGCGGACTTGAGATCTTAAAACAACGGCATTTAATTAAACTAAAAACAATGAAAAAAAGAAGAAAGCAACACCTGTTGCAACGATTAAATTTATGACTTAACTTTGATTATCTTTGGTAAACATTAGTTTGAAGACTTACATCTAATATTAATGGTTTTCTTTTGTATAATAATAACTAGTTATAATCTACAATAATTTTATTTTTGCCTATTTGAATACTTTTTGGCTTATCTATAAAACTAATACTTGTGCCGTTTATGTTATAAATATATTCAGAGTTTTGTGGTGTATTTATGTTAGTTTTTTTCTTTTTTAATTTTGTGCCGATTTCATTTTTTGATGTCAATTTTACTTTTGACCTTGTAGATATTGAAGCTTGAGAGGTTAATTTCTTTTTAGTAAAGGTATCTCCATCTTTCTTAAACAAGGCCCTAAGGTTATTAATGGTAGCCACCGAAACAGCCATTATTTCTGCAACTTGCTTACTAGTTTTGCCCTCCAGTAATAAAGATCGAATATTTTTTCTTTCTTGTTCTTTGAGTCGCTTATTTTTCATTTCAAAAATTATATGGTGATTATTTCTGTTATAAAATTGAATATAACAAAACTATAAATAATTTACTATATTTTTATGAAATAATATATAATTCTACTGCGTCAACGAATTAATAATCAAAGTCAGTGAAGCCAAGGCGCTGAGGCCAACCCAACTATTTCTGCTACACTGGTTTTAGTAGTTTCTGCCTTTCTAGGAATAATGATTTCAGTTCCGGGTAATACTTTGGGATAAAACCGGAAACCTAAAAAAGCAGTTGTTCTTTGCGAGGATCCATTGGCGTAAATGACATAAGATTTAGATTTTTTGGCAGCACTTGAAAATCCACCAGCACGTCCTATGTATTGACCTAACGATAAGCCAGAGGAGTATTTGACCTTACTGGGATTGAGCACTTCACCCCGGACTTGTACGGTATTGAATGCCTTGGGGATGCTGATAATGTCTCCTTCTTGAAGGGTCATGTTGGCATCACTATTTGGATTTAAAATAATTGCTGCCAAATCGATACCGATAGACTCGTCCAAATCAAGTTTTTTGAGGGCTTGCTCATAGGCAGCCGTATCATTTTCTAAAATAGAAAGGACTTTATTGCGTTTGATGTCCGCTCTATAATTGGTAATGTCGTTGGTGGATGCGGCATAATCTGACCTTCTTATGAGCATGGCCCCTGCTGTGTAGGCCTCATCACGAAGACCTCCTGCGCGAACAAGAAGGTCATAGATCGTTTCCGATGTTGATTTCAACCCATATTTGCCTGGATACTTGACCTCTCCTTCTATTTCGACCAATTCTTGTAAACCATATCCTGGCGCCCGGCGGATGGTGATCAAGTCGAAGGGCAGCAACTTCATTTTAGATGCTTCAGGACTCAATGTTAGGTTTTCATCGATCTTAAAATTGAAAATTTCAGCAACTGCATTTTCATTATCGAGTGCTCCTCTTCGGGCAACTTCCACATTGGCTCGGGCAGCAGAGGTTTTAAAGCCATCGGCGAGCAGAATGAGATCTTCTACCGTCATATTGGCGATGTAAGGATAATTACCTCCTTTTTGAATTTCTCCTTCGATCCGCACGGTCTCTTCCTCTTTGAGATCTTGGATGGATTGAATTTTGATGAAATCTTCATTTTTCAGGGCGATATCTGAGGTTCCGTTCACGACTTCTCCCACGTTGAAGGGTTCATTGGTCAAGTTCAGGTCGGGGTCCAGTCGGATGATGATTCCGCGCCCAAGAAAAGCATCCCCAGCAAGCCCCCCGGACTGCTCAATTAAGGAAGACAGCATGAGGCCTTCTGTATACTCAAAGGCCCCTGGAAAGTTTACGGCGCCCTCTATTTGAATCCGATTGAGAAAACGATGGCTGATGGGTGGTATTTTGATTTCATCCCCATTCATCAATGAGCTACTGTCATTGAGAGATAAACTTTTGATTGCGCGGAAGTTGCCTGTTTTTCTTCTGACCGTCACGCGATCCGTATAGCCCATGTCTGTGGGACCCCCAGCGTATTCAAAGAGCTGAGCCAGCGATTCACCTGCCATCATATCATAAAAAGCGGGCCGCTTGATCTCGCCATCAATAAAGACGCGGGTATCATAGGGCTTGACGATCACCACATCCCCATCACTCAGACTGATGTCTTGACCTTCGCCAAAGATGAGCAACTGATAGGCATCTAATCGCCCATGAAATTTCCCATTTCGGTAAACTTCAATTTTTCGCAGACTGCCCGTTTCTTGGGGACCGCCCGCCAAGTAGAGGGCATTGAAGGCACTGCCTAAGGAGGACATCGTATAGGTACCCGGTACCATCACTTCGCCAATCACATTGATACGAATGCTACGTATTTGACCGAGGCTTATTTGTGAATAGGTCGAGGACCCCAACGTTCCATAGAGGGTCTTGAGTTTGGCATTGATTTTTTTCTTGGCTACCCCTATTTCTAGACCATTGAGATAAATGGGGCCTAAGCGTTCGATACGGATGTAGCCATCGGGTGAGATTTGCTCCTGATATGTTTGTTCAGAGTCTCCCCAGAGATCAATAATGATTTCATCACCCGGTCCTAACCGGTAATTGATGGGGGTAGGGATGTTGACGTTGGGCTCAAAACTCAGTTGGTTGTTTTTGAAATAATCCATACCAAAAATTTTTGGGAGGGTATCAGTCTTTTTCTCCCATCAGCTCACCGAAAGGATCAAACAAATCTTTTTATCCTCTCTATCTTCTTGTTCATAATTTTGGCGCATTCTAGAGTCGACGCCACCTTCAGTGTTTTGTCCTTTTTTATCAGCGCCACCTGCTTTTATTTTGTTGATGCGCGCTCTGAACTTACTGATTTGGGCATCAGACATACCACGGGCCTTGGCGCCCAAGAGCAGTTGATCTTCAGTATAACCGCCTTCCTCTGCTTTTTGAATGAAGGATTTGAGTTGATCATCCGATAATTTATCAAGATCTGGGATCTCTTGACTGACGGCAGGGAAGTAAATGACAAGGATGCCAAGGGAGAGGATGAGAAAGATCCTTTTTAGTTTAATGTTCATGGAGTATTCATTATTAAATCGTCAAATTTAAAGGCTTTGGCATGAAATTCGAAGGTTTCATGATTTTTTCTTAGGCCAACCTCACATAAGGGCCAGCCGCATAATGGCTTCTGATGCAGCAGCGCGCAGCTCAAGCGCGATTACTCTGTACCGCCAATAAATAAAATACCGCTCTTTCATAAACCCATGATTAATGCGGTCCAAGCGGGCAATATCGAGGGTAAGCTCATTTTGATAGGCCTCAAGGAGGGAACCGAATGTGTCCCATAGGGCGACCCGCTCACTGAGATTGTGTCGTAAATAATGATCGTTTTGAATGTATTTTCTATTTTTAATCCAAAAAGCGGAATCCTTTAAAGTAAGGATACCCAAATCTTGGGTCCATTGGTTTTTGATGCGTTGTTTGAAATCCGCCACCAATAATCTTTCCTGCTGATTGAGGAGAAGCAATTGATCGATCAAACGACCCTGATCTAACTCCTCTATAATTTGCGTGGCTTCAGAGACCAATTTGAAATCTAAATCCCCCTGTTCAAAAAGAGTAAAAAGCAGTTGAGGTTCGTCAAAAGCAGTAATTTCAGCGTAAGTAGCCATGGGGATGGCGTGTTTAGGGTCATAGAGTGAATCCTCGGGGGCTAAAATAAATAGGGGGTCTTGGTCCACATCCCAACGACGCAATTGCTGACGATAAATTTGTTTGATTTGCTCATTATGAATGAGGTATTGGTCGGTATATTGCTGTACGGCATGGAGTTCTTGGACGATGTCTTTCAACAAGTCGGCATAGGTCATGCGGGTCTCATATTCTTCCCCTTTGCTTTCTACATAGAAAGAAAAGGTAATGACGATGAAAATACCTAGAAACTCCATAAAGTATTTCTTAATTCGATCAAATAAATCACCCCAAGTAAATGTTTTTCCCAGGGTAAAAAGCTTGACGTACCCATGTGTGGGTGGTTTGTTTTTCATAAAGTTTCAAAATGAAGCTTCATTTTGATGAGTAAAGGAATTAAAAGCCTCTGGTGCTGCCCAGAGGGTTTGAAAATTTATATTTAGGGTTTAGGAGTGGTCGCTCCCATCACTTGCATCACAGGTCGCATGGACCATTGAATGGGTTCTAATTTGTTTTGTGGTAAACCGCTTAGGGCGGCGCCCCCTGAGAGATGTTTCATTACGTTTTCCAAGTTGTCGTAGGCATCATAAGTCATCATGCTGGCATAATCTGTGCCTTGGGGAGTTACTTTCAATCCCAATCCCCATCCCACCATGCCTGAGGCGGCCATGTTCTTTTTAAAATGGGGGATTATGATATTTTTGGTTTGTTCTAAAATTAAGTTCAAATTTTCGGGAGAAGCGAAATTAAAGATGACGTATTGGGCCGGAGCAATGGCTGCGATCTCTTGATTCATGGCATAATAATAACGCCGATCCGTTTTCAAATCAGAAAAGCCCTCGTACAAGATGCTCGTTTCGACACCTATCACCGCTTGGGCATGGTCCCACCAGGGGGCTTGACCTACTGCATTTTCAATGTCTTTGTAGACATTGACCCATAGATAGTTGTAGTCTTCAACTCCTGGATTAAAAGCTTTCATCAAGGCCCAAAACTCTAAATTTCCATTGTTGACGGCATGTTGAGCTATTTTTTTTGAATAGTTGAGTTCTATGTTTTCAAAATGATTGATCTGCGCGGCCGGTACTTTTACAGGATGCAGGACTACAATTTGAGCAAGTAAAGTATGGGTAATTACCAAGCGCACGAGATAGATTAGTTTTTTCATGATTGATTTATTTTATGGGTTAAAAATTCAATTGAAATTAAGGCTCATTGTTTTCATGTTAACTAGTAAAAGTTAAGGGGAAGATGTTTCCTTGATAAATGAATGGGTTGGGAAT
>CALSPM010000004.1 GCA_943788235.1 uncultured Cyclobacteriaceae bacterium | reverse complement strand
CATACACAAAGTTTAAACTGGTAAGCAAGTAAACAAGGAGGTTTTACGTAACTGAGAAAATACTTTTTTCCCAAAAGGTTAATCTGAGGGGTTTTTTTATCGGTGTCAGTTTTTTCCCCTAAGAACTTTTACATAATACTATTATAATTATTCAAAATCTCTTTCTAGTACACCCTTTTCTTCTCTTCTTTTTTCAACAACTCGTTCCTTTTTGAATAGGAGGACATTTTATAGTCCCATAACTACAAAACACACAACAGTCTCCTTTTTTTGGTTTTAGTTCCATTTTACATTTTTTACATTCATAAAAAATTTGACAAGAATTTGTAGACATTGTCTCTTTTTTTTTGTGTCCACATTTTGGACAAGTAATTATTGATTGTAATATTATTCCCAAATTATTTTTCATTTTGATATATAACTAATTTAAGTATATTTTTTATATCCTATAGTACAAGGAGGTTTTACGTAATTGTAGAAAATACTTTTTTTCTAAATGGGTATCGGTGTGGTTTTTATATCGAACCCAATTTTTTTCCCCTAAGGAACTTTTTTCTACAAAAATCATTCTGTGATATTTATATGTAGAGAACTGAATCTCTATGAACTAAAATGAACAATATTATGAATGAAATAAACGAATGTATGTCGTCAAATAAAAGTGGACTTTTTCAGATATAAATTAAGCGAGTGTTGATACTAATTTAAATAAATATTTTGATTCTGTTTTTTTCGTTCAATTAAAGTTTGTTGTTTGATTCTTTTCCCTACGCCTAAGTTTTCGTTCTCCAGTTCCATAATAGACCTCAGAAGGAGTAAGGTTATTGATGGACTCATGGTATCTTTCATAGTTGTAATACTGAACAAATTGCTTCATTTTAGACTCTAGCTGCCCTGGGCTGTAATAATTATCCAGTTTCACTACATTTTTCATTGATCTGTGATATCGTTCAATTTTACCCTGAGTTTGTGGATGAAGCGGTCGACCTCGTACATGTTTCATGTTTCGATCATTTAAATATTCTGCTAATTCAATAGATAGGTAACACGATCCATTATCAGATAGTAACTTTGGAGGAGCATGGGTTTGTGCGACTAATAAAGCCTCATCCAAGGTCTGTTTTACATCCTCTGCCTTCATAGTGGCACACAACTTCCAGTTGACAATAAAACGACTGTAATCATCCAATATGGTTGATAAGTAATACCATCCCCATCCAACTATTTTAAAATAGGTGAAGTCTGTTTGCCACATCTGATTTACTGAAGTGGTTTTATCTTGAAAACTATCAGAGGCACTCATAATCCTGAATGAAGGAGTTGTGATAAGACCATTGAGCTTTAATATCCTATACACACTCGACTCACTGATATAATAACTGTATTTATCTATGATATGCCATGCCAGCTCTCTAGATGATAACTCAGGGCGTTCTAAAGCAATCTCAACCACTTTATCTCTGTCAGCTAAGTTGATCTTATTCCAAACTTCTTTCCTATTACCAGACCTTCGAGCCAAGCCATCATATCCATGCTGTTGGTAGCCATTATACCATTTGTAAAAGGTAGTTTTATTCACTTTTAGTTGCCTGAGAGTTCTGATAACACCAAGATCACTTTGCTCTACAAGACGGATGATCTCCATCTTTTCGTTTTGACTGTAATGCATGTACTTCTTCCTCTTTACTCGGGTGAGCCAATGTTTTTTTTCAAGTCTCTCACTTCTAGTGAAAGATCTGCCACCAGTTCCTTTAAAGAGGCGTTCTCCCCTTTTAATTCTTGAACCTCTGAGGTATTGGCTTCTCGCATGGTATCACCATTTAACCTGTGCTTGCCAGCTTCCATGAAATCCTTACTCCACTTGTAATAGTTTGCTTGATGAATGCCTTCCCTACGACAGAGTTCAGCAATACTCAACTCACCTCGAATACCCTCAATTACAATTCTGATCTTTTCTTCTGAATTATATGCCTTGCGTGTCTTCCTTTTTAGTTCACTAATTAATGAACTTGCATTTCTCTTCTTTCCCATTGTAGTTAAATTTAAGTGTTTACTCTGTTTAAAACACTCTCTTATAATTTAACCCTTATTAGTTCACTTTTTGCTGACGGTATACACCTTCTCCATTTAAAAGATCACCAAGAGCCCGCACCTGTTTCTAGAAGTTTTCCGATAGAGAACCTTTATGGCTAAGGTATCCCAGCCATCTCAAACCACTCCCTACTACCACAAAAAATCCAATTCACCTGCAAAAAGTATCCTATTTACCACAAGACGGTGAAAAATATGGTATATACCATTAGTTTTAAACTTTGATTAATCTGATTTCCGAAATTATGAAACTATATATTTTAATGATCTTCAGCTGCCTCCTCCTAAGCTGTTCTCCAATGGTAAGAACTTTAAATAGAGAAAAGATCATGAATAGTCAGGAAACCGACCTGAGCCAGTTTGCCAATTCGTATTTTTGGCAACAATTCCATCTAGGCCATTATGAGAAAATTGATAGTATCAGTTATTTCTTGAGTGCTGCCTATTCCGAAAACCCCAATCACTTGGAAACGGTTAATCATTTAGGATGGGTCCATGTATGGGCGCTGAGTGAACGACAGAAATTAACAAGCATACCCCCTAATATTATCGACCATGGCACACTTTCTCTAAAGTATTTTGGTGAATCTTTTCAAATGAATCCTCACGACCCACGTGTTTTGGCCTTTTTAGCTGATCTAAAAATGACGGTTGGTAGCATTTCAGATGACGATGATCTTGTCCGGGAAGGATATTTCAATGGAAAAAAAAGCATCCGTCAATGGCCTGAATTTAACTATTTCTCCATTGGATACGTCTTTAGTGCACTTGCTTATGACTCTTGGCAATTCAAAAAAGGCTTAGCATGGCAATGGAAAACCTTAGATGAATGCTACTGTGACAAATTTGATCGTGAGAATCCGGATCTCTCACCCTATTTAGTACTTGAACAATCAGATGAAAACCTGAAAAGTAAACGTGCCTGCTGGAATAGCTGGATTGCTCCCCATAATGTGGAAGGCTATTATCTCAATATGGGAGATATGCTAGTGAAAAGTGGTGACTGGAAAAAAGGAATTCAAGTATACAATCTCGCAAAGCAAGTCCCGCAATATGATACGTGGCCATTTAAAGATGTTCTGGACGTTCGCATTTCATCCGCCAAAGAGAATGTAATGAATTTTAGAAAAAACATCGAAAATGGCGCAAAAATAGAACTCAAAAACGCCATGCTTGTCAATACTTCTATTGCTTGCATGGCTTGCCATCAAATGGGCCAAAGGGACCTTGATTATTATCAAGATGCATCGTTTGACTGGAATAAATTTAAAATCGAAAAGAACCTCTATGGAATTCACTGAAAACATTGATTTTAGTCAAAAAAAGCTTCTTCAATTGGGAATTAGCAAATAGCTGGTCCTTACCTAGTTATTTCTTATTCAAATTTACTCAAAATACTATCCCACCTTTTGAGTGATTTGATACCCTCCTAAATTGACTTTAATAAAATCAAAGGGCCATCAACTTCTCCACTCACGAATGCAGGTATCGCAGATTTTACCCCTGATATTATAATGGTGGCTTTGGCATTATTTACTTATATAAAACCTAAGGACAATTAAAAAATCAGCTATGAGCTGATATCTGATTTGACAAAGAAAAAAACAGAATCGAAATATTTATTTAAATTAGTATCAACACTCGCTTAATTTATATCTGAAAAAGTCAACTTTTATTTGACGACATACAGGTAATAACTATATGTAAATCGTAAAAGCACAAATTATGAAAATAAAAATTATCTTTTGGATTGCTGCAGTGGCAACATTTCTTCAAGCACTTCCATTGTATATCAGTATGTTATCTAAGGAATTTAAATTGATGTTAATTGGTGATGTTTTTGGAGAAAGTCCTTCTTCTGATGCCATAGTTATGTTTGATCAATTCGCACTTGTCGTTGGTTTACTCGCATTAGGATTTAGTTTTATTTGCATTGGTGCAACTACATTTAAAGATTTAGAAGTATTGAAACGAGTTTCATTTCTCTTATTTGTATTTTCTGGCTTTTTTGCACTTCCTGATTTAATCAGTTTAACTCAAGGGAATCCCACAGCCCCATTACCTGTAATTATATTAGGACTTACCAACATGGTCCTACTATATTTTGGACACAAAAAAGGAGTCGTTTAAACAGAAACTAATTGTCCTTGGAGAAACAAAAAAACCTAACTAAATTAAGTGGTAGTTTAGGTTCTGAATTAATTCTTAATTTCATAGTTTCAAATACGATTTTGAAGTAGATGAAAAATTCAAAAGTGTGTAATCAAACAAAAGTGGAGTCTTTAGCTATTTCTCACCCTTAAAATCATTTCTTCAAACATAGTCTTTGGCATCTTTGTAGAAGGGGGATGAAGCGTTACACTAATAAAATACCTTTATCTTTCTTGATTTTCCACCACTTGATTCTCCTGTCAAAGCCTTCATTACATTTTGTAACTAGGAATGTCTCCTTCTGGTGAGAATAATTCACTAAGGTTGAAAAAGTTTTATTAGTTTTAATTTGAAATATGAATCCTTTTAAAAACCCCTTTCGAAAAGCATTCTTTATCGAAATCTTAGTTGTAAGTGTGTTTTGTACATTTATGTTATTCCACTCTTGTTTTGGTTAGCAATAAGCCTACTTCTCACCCTTAAATGAAACGACCACACCTTCAAACAGCTATCCAAAGAAGCCAAGTTGATCTACTGTTTCCTAGAAGCACATTGCAGTACCGCTGGCTTTCTTCAAGCAGATAAATCAGACATTGCTAATGGCATTGGACTGGAGCGGAGATCTGGTCTTAACACCTTTGGTAATATTGTCGTTCTCGCTATGAAAGAACTAGAGGATTCAGGCTTTATCACTCAAGGAGATCATGACTTTATCCTAGTCAAAGGAACGCATAAGAAGCGAGCGCATGGCAGGCTGAAAGTAAGTGATAAGGCTAAGGATTACTACAGAGTTGGAGTACTTAAATCTGGGATGCATACAGCCGTTTTAAAGGAGATTAATAGTACTTGTGAGTGTTTCTCTAGGGAGGTGATATTGGAGGAGTTTGAGGCTTATTTTGAAGTGTTAGAGATGGGAGGTATTTCATGAGATGTTGGGGTGAGGAATATCTTGATTTTTAATAAGGGCATAAAGGAATGTCTATCGTTTTAATTCGACAATAAAGTTTTGGTCAAGACTTGACTAATTTGTTTGTAAACTTGCCTAGTGTTTATCAAGAATTTTGCGTGATGAGGTACTCTAACTTTCTGATAGAATTTAATTAAAAATGTTATTTCTGAGAGGCATTTTTAACATCATAATCTAACATATCTTATAAAAAATGAACAAAATAATTTTACTATTACTGTTTTTTCCAATTGTTTCTTTTGGGCAAAATCCTAAGATAAAAGATTTTAAAATCACTATACTTTCGACTATGCTCTCTGATACTCACATTGGTGAGTGGGGATTTTCAGCACTGATTGAAGCAGATGGACAAAGAATTTTATTTGATACTGGTTCAAGAGAACAAACAGTACTTCAAAATGCAAAAGAATTAAATATAAACCTTGATGGTATTGATAATGTTTTTTTAAGTCATAATCACAAAGACCATACGGGAGGATTAATAACTTTAAGAGAAAATCATCCCACTTCTTTTTCAAATGCTCATATTGGAGAAGGGATTTTTTATTCAAGACCTAACTCCGCGGGTATTGAGCATTATATTTTGAGCAATAAAAATACTCTTGAGGCATTAGGAATTAATTTTATAACTCACAAGAACCCTTCACAAGTATTACCTGGTTTGTGGACAACTGGTCAGGTTCCAAGAAAATATGATGAAAAAAATTGGAGTGAATTGAGTATAATGATTGATTCAAATGGAAATAAAGTTGAAGATATCATACCTGAAGACCAATCGCTATTCTTCGATACCCATAATGGCATAGTTTTAATAAGCGGTTGCGGTCACGCTGGTATTATTAATACGCTTGACTATGTAAGAAAGATTATTCCAAATAGACCTATATATAAAATAATTGGAGGGTTTCACTTATTAAAACTTAACAAGATAACTAGAATGGACGGCAAAAGAGATGGAAAAATTTGGTGTAAAATACTTTGTAGGAGCGCACTGTACAGGATTAAATTCTACATATTCAATACGTAATTTTATGAATCTTTCATCAAAAAATGCTTTAGTTGGCTCAGTGGGAACTTATATTACTAAAGCAGGAATTTTTCCTGGTTATATGGAATGACCAAACCTTCAAAGAGCTATCCAAAATCCTTACATTGAATGGGAATTTTGGTGAAACCAAAGGTTTGGTAATAAAAAGAGAGACGGGAAAAGATGTTTTAATTGAAATACCTGAATTTGCTCCAGAACATTATGCCACTGCTTTAGCAATTTTTAATCAAGAGGAATGAACTACTCAACCAAAATGAAACACTTCAAAAAACAATTATGAAAAGACGTAGCTGCATCCTTAGTCTTATTCTTTATTGCCTCTTGGAGCTATGCTCAAAATGATTTAACCATTTATAGAAAAAATGGGAAGAAAGTTGAAGTGAAAAATGCTACTACTGAAACAAGGGGTGGTAATGTCTACATAACGGATGGGAATGGTAAAACAAAGGTATATTCTCAAGAGTAGCATAGATAGCATTACAGGCTTACCAGAGGGGGTTATGAATTTTAATACAGTTGAAAAAACTGTAGTTGAAACTCAAAATGAAATAGATGATTTTTATATTAAATACTCTGAGGCAACACCATTAGATGATGAAATCATAGAAATAAAAAAAGATCTTAATGAGTTTAGAAAGGCAAGAGGTGGTGGATACTTTTTACAAGCCCTTGGTGCTGGTATTGCTATTGCTGGGTCCTACTTAGTTATTAGTGATGCCAATAATGAAACCTTTACTGGCACCTCTAAAGGTCTATTGCTAACAGGTGTAGGATCAGGTCTATCCCTTGTCGGTTTTATCCTTACTTGGACAGCTGGAGAAAAAATTAACTATGATAATGATATCGCTAAGCATAATAAAAGAAAACGGAAGAATAAGTAACCATTATGAAAAACATCAAACACCTCCTCTTCTTAAGTATTCTTTGTTCACTTGTATTGTTTACCAATTGTGGTGATAGTGATGATCCCATTGCGGATACTCCTACTAATACCACAGATGACAGTACAGATGATGATTCAACTACAGTATTAGATGCGGATGGAGACGGTGTAGCCGATGCTGATGATACTTGTGCGGATACTCCTAGCGGAGAAACTGTAGATAGTAGTGGTTGTGCTGATTCTCAGAAAGATACTGATGGAGATGGCGTAACTGATGATTTAGATACTTGTGCGGATACTCCCGAGGGTGACTACAGTTGATGAGAATGGTTGTGCTGATTCGCAGAAAGATACAGATGGAGATGGTGTAAGTGATGATTTAGATACTTGTGCAGATACTCCCGAGGGTACTACTGTTGATGAGAATGGCTGTGCTGTAACCTTCTTATATCTAGATGAAAATGGTATCACGATTAAAGCCACCGAATACGCAGTAGTTGGTGAAAGTTATGAATTGGATAGTGTTAGTTATTTGGTGGTGGATAACGATTTACTTTATCAAATGATAAGTGATGAGAATGATATTACAAAAGTGGTAACGAGTAATGTAACGTATATGAGGGGGATGTTCTATACTCTCACCAACTCCGTTTTCAACCAAAATATAAGTTCTTGGGATGTAAGTAACGTAACGGATATGATTGATGTGTTTCACAGGGCTAATTCTTTCAACCAAGACATTAGTAGTTGGGATGTAAGTAATGTACAAAAGATGAGTGATATGTTTAATACTGCTAAAGTTTTCAATCAAGACATTAGTAGTTGGGACGTGAGTAATGTTACTGATTGTGAAGGATTCAGTACAGGAGCAACCGCTTGGACAGAACCCAAACCTAACTTCACTAACTGTACGGAATAAGCCTATTTCTCACCCTTAAAATCGTTTCTTCCAACATAGTCTTTGGCATCCTTGTAGAAGGAGTTAAACCATTATCCATAGAGCTCATATAAGCCTCTATAAAGCATTCTCTTTCCTTCTAAATAAGAATTATAATTCTATACTGATACGTCTTCACAATAGCTTTAAAGCTTGTCTATGGAGAGGTTGTATTAGCTCTTCTAAGCTACTTATTTAAGGATAAAAGAAGAACTACTACCTAGCATTAAGAAGGGCTTTAAAGGCTAAGTATTCAAGCTTAGAATAGATATCAAATCTTAATAGAAGAAATAGAAAGAAGGATGAGGAAGAAGGTTGTATTCTAGAGATAGTACCTATAGGTTCTAAAAGATTAAGATGATAAGTAAAGGCATATACTAGAGAAATAACGAATAGATTTAAATAAGGTAAAGAGGAAAGATGATAAGTAAGAATTTAAACTAGAAGTAGAGACAACTAAAGATTAAAAGGATATAGAAATAAGGTGATAACCAATAGATTGAACAGCAGTAGTAATACCAATTAAGTATATCTAATTATGTATAATCATTAGTAGTATATCTATAGAATAATAACCCAACTAATACCCAACTCCAACACAGACATACCCTATATGTGGTGCAAAAACTCATAAACCTTATTTGGAGTTAATAGAGGCTGTTTTTAGGGTAATCTGTAAACCTTCTATTTTAGCTAGAAATATGCCCTTATTTCATCAATATTTTACTCCTTATTGAAGGTGATATCGATGTTGTAATTATCCTTTATATACTGGTTTGAGAAGCTGTAGAGATACTCGAAGTTGGACTCATTTGTGTAGATGCAATCATGGATAGTAAAGAGCGGAATACTTGGTTTCTCATCTTTCAACTGATTACAGATTCCCTTAATGATTATATCAGACTCCATAGATTGTAATACTCTTGCTGCATTCTTGTAGGAGTCTCTACGATCAAGAATTCCATCTTTTGTCCGTTCAGCATCAGGAGTGTTTTCTAATGATTTAATCGTCCACATCAATGTATGTAAAGGCTTGAAGTGATGTTCTATGATCTCATCAATATAAGGTCTGTAATCATCGTTCGAATCTCTTTTTGCATTGATCCATTTAAGAACCTCAAGTTTGAATCGTTTTTCTTACTGCCTTTGGGCTATCTCCCCATAGTAGTCTCTGGTAGATCCTTGATGATCTCAATAAGTTGCAACTTATGATAAATGAATGCGTAGAAGTTTCCATCTAAGAACGAGCTCTTTAAGCAACTGCACTTGATCAAGGTTTTCATCTATCGCTTTTAGAACTTTTGATGGATCTACTAGGTATTGGCTCTCTTTATGCTCTTTAATATGATTCAATAGTATAAGCAGCAGTAAAGGCTGTGCGTTGGGAAGGTCTATGCCTTTAAGCTTTTCATTTTCGTAGGTAAGGAACTTTCTCAGATTTGAAGATAGATTGGTCAGGTTATGATGGAATCGTCCATACTTATCAATATGAAAATAATAATCACCCATTAGAATCCTTTGAGCTGATATTAAATGATGTACCTTCTTTGGATCTTCCATTAAGCGTAGAGATATATTTATAAACTTTATTCTCATCAAGGGTTAGCTTATCGCAATCAAAGTCGATGCACAAAGACTTGTAAGGTTCTTCTAAATCATATTTAGGTGACTTATAATCTGGATCAGGAACGAATGTAACCTCACTGAAATAACTTAGATTGGTAAAGGTATAGGACTTAGAATATTCTCCTGTCAAATAAGAATTATTACATTTGATGATTCCAGCATCTGTTAATTTCTTAATTGCAGGAGAGTAGCGACAATTTACTTTATTTTTAAATGTACTGCTCGATATTTCAACATTAAAGAGATCTCTCTCTTCTTTGTCGGTTTCACTACCATCTTGCCTTTCGACTTGATAACAAAATTGATGGATTAACAGGGTACAAGTGGCAGACATGTGCTTGACAATGTTCTTTTTGTCACTTTCATTTTTTAGAGATGCTAAATCAACACCTTTAGGGATTAGGTAATACTTATGATTATTAGACATACTTGATTAAATGGTTTTTGGTTGCTATAAAATTTTACTTGATTAATAAAGGCAGCACTTTAGCTACTTCAAGCAAAATTTATTCATGTACAACGAAATGTCTCTCCTGAGAAAAAATCAGTAGGAAGTGGTGAAAATTCTTCTCATTATAATAATCTTCTGATGAAACCTGAGCCTGAGCAATTAGATAAATAATAGTTAGTTTTAATTCTCTCGAGGAGAAGGATAATCATTATTAGAAATAGAAATAATTATTAGAAATAGAAATAATTATTAAATGTTTTCGCATAATGTTTCTTTTCTTATGCGTTGGAAAATTAATATTTGTACATATTGATTTTTTAATTCTTTGATTCCCTTATTAAACAATGATTGATAAAAAAGTACAAATAGAAAATTATTTCAAGAGGCTTGATACGTTCACTAACCTTCAAAAGCTATTAAAAAAGTTACATGAAATGACTTCCAAAGAAGGTATTATTGAATTTATCGAACGTACAGAATCAAACGAAATATCACAAGCAATGATCAATAGCTTTCTTAATGAGCAAGATATTGATGAGGCTGACAGATTATTCGATCTTATTTCTTCTTGGAAAGAAGAATATTTACACAGATATGTACCAATGCGTGATAAAGGTGAGGATGCTGAAAATATTCCATATTCAGAGGCTAATATCGATGCTGAGAGTAAGAATTTGGAGATTGCATCGTTTAATGAGTACAAAAATCATCTAGAAATTTACCATCGACATAAATTAGGTGATTTAAAACCTTTCATCTTTGAGGAATCTTTTGTCTTAGAAAAAGAAAGGCTAGGAAAAAAACAGCAAATTTATATGTGGAATGAGCTCAATTATGTTACCGTCAGATATGATCATGATGAATATTTCGAGAAAAACTCACATATTTTTACCGATGAGGATATAATAATCCTTGGAATTAAGCAAGGAGAACTGCTCGGTCACCCCACTTATAAATTTTATGCTGATGAAATTCCTTATAATTTTAAGGGAAACTTTGTTGTAATAAAATACGATGACATATGGGATGCGTTAATAAAGAGTAATGAAGAACCTAAAAGCATACATCCTTTTATTGCTGACAAATACAAAAGTGACTCGGAAAATAATTCCAAACGCTTAAAAGATTTAGAAGGTAATAATCCAAAAGACAGTAAGTGAACATAAATATTAGAAAAGTTTAAACCTACAACACTACTCACCTAAAACTCAAAATTTAAGCTAAATTATAAGCATATAATTGAGCGTTTTTTCAAGTCTAATTTTCTTGTTACCTCCTTGTTACTGATAGTTGTTTTTAACGAAAAAAGTGCCTATAATTGCTCAATAAGGAGATTTTTACATAACAAAGCCATTGCTTCATAATAAATTTAATCAAAAGGGAAACTAACTTAAATTCCTTTAATTTGACTTAAGAATCAAATTTTTAAACAACAATTTAAAAAATATGAATATTCGTTTTCTTTATCTTTCACTTGTTATTCTTATGGCCTGTAGGCCTGATGAAAAAAGATTCACGCCACAAACTTCTCAAAACCATCCTTTAACTGCCAAATACACACCAGTTCAGCTCACCGCAGATCTGAGTAACCTCAGTGAAAAACAAAAACGTATTATTGTTAAGCTGATAGAAGCGGCAAAAATAATGGATGACCTGTTTTGGTATGAAGCCTATGGCGACAAAGAAAAAGCCTTGGGTTTGGCTACGACCGTTGAACTCAGAAAACTCATTCAAATAAACTATGGTCCTTGGGATCGCCTGGCAGGTAACCAGCCATTTATCGATCATGTAAATCCAAAGCCTTTGGGGGCTAATTTTTATCCAAAGGACCTGACAAAAGAAGAATTCGAAGCTTCTAATTTAGTAGATAAAACATCTATGTATACCTTCATCAGAAGAGACAGTACGGGTGCGCTCATCTCAATTCCTTACCATCAAATGTTCTCAAAGCAAGTACAAAAAGTGGCGCAAATTTTGAAAGAATGTGCGAAAATAACTGAGAACAAAGCTTTCAGCCACTATTTGACCCTTAGGGCCGATGCTTTTCTTACTGATGAGTATCAGCCTTCTGATTTTGCCTGGATGAATATGAAGTCTAATCCGCTAGATGTCGTGATGGGTCCCATCGAAAATTATGAAGATGCCTTATACAACTATAGAGCAGCCCACGAAGCTTATATCTTGATTAAAGACTTAGATTGGAGTGCTAAACTTGATAAATATGTGAGCTACTTGCCCGAACTCCAAAAAGGAATACCGGTTCCTGAAGCATACAAAAAAGAACAACCCGGATCTAACGCCGATCTCAATGCCTATGACGTCGTTTACTATGCGGGGGATTGCAATGCGGGATCCAAAACCATAGCTATCAACCTGCCCAATGATGAACAAGTACAATTAAAAAAGGGATCCCGAAGATTACAACTAAAAAATGCCATGCGGGCCAAATATGAAAAAATTCTGCTGCCGATTGCCGAGAATTTGATCGACCCAGATCAACGATCTATGATCACTTTTGATGCGTTCTTCACCAATACCATGTTTCATGAAGTGGCCCATGGACTGGGTATTAAAAATACCCTCAACGGTAGCGGAACGGTACGGGCTGCTTTGAAAGAACATTATTCCGCCCTAGAGGAAGGTAAAGCAGATGTATTAGGCCTTTACATGATCACACAACTTCATCAAAAAGGGGAAATATCCGATAATCTGAATAACTACTATGTCACTTTCATGACGAGTATATTTAGATCGGTTCGGTTCGGAGCTTCTTCAGCTCATGGACGGGCCAATATGATTCGATTCAATTTTTTCAAAGAACGAGGTGCCTTCACCAAAAACATTGAGACTGATTATTATAAGGTGAATTTTGATAAAATGAAATTAGCTATGAATGGGCTTTCCGAAAAAATTCTTACGCTCCAAGGTAATGGAGATTATCAAGGTGTGACCGACTGGGTTTCTAAAAAAGCCCATATTGATGCGGACCTCCAGCTTGATCTTGACCGGCTAACTACAAAAGGGATTCCTGTAGACATTGTCTTCGAGCAAGGCGTAGCCGTGCTCGGTTTATAAAAAGTCAAGATTATGGAACAAACGAAGATAATTAATGGATTTAAACATCTAAAATATAATACCCTAAAATATCCCAAAGAGGTGATGGAGCAAAAATCTCTCGAGTTTTATGAGTCAATGAATCAGAGACGAACCGTTCGAGATCTCTCCTCTGAACCCGTTGATAAATCTATTATTAATCGCTTAATACAAACGGCATCAACTGCTCCTTCAGGGGCACACAAACAACCGTGGACATTTTGTGCCATCTCTTCCGCTTCAGTAAAAAAAGAAATTAGAAAAGCTGCCGAAGCAGAAGAAAAAGAAAGCTATGATCATCGGATGTCGGATCGATGGTTGAATGATTTGAAACCCATAGCTACCGATTGGCACAAGCCGTTTCTAGAAAATGCCCCATGGCTGATCGTTGTATTTAAACAGGCCTACCAGCTGGATCAAAAGGAGAAGCAAAACAACTATTATGTAAATGAAAGTGTAGGCATCGCTTGTGGTCTACTGATTACCGCCATACATCAGGTAGGATTGGCTACCTTGACGCACACGCCCAGCCCAATGGCTTTTTTAACAAAAATTCTAAACCGCCCAAAAAATGAGCGACCCTTTCTTTTACTACCTGTCGGGTATGCTGCTGAACACGCTTATGTTCCTGATTTAAAGAGAAAACTCCTAAAAGAAGTGGCCGTCTATTATTAACCTGCAGGGTCTACGAAAATATAGACCCTTCTGTAAGTAAATCTGAAATTAATCTGCCATTTCAGCGTAAACACCCTCTCGGTAAGCGCGACAATACATGGCTTCAGTGAGTACCTTTGGCTTCATGGTAGATTTATTCAAAAGCATCCTACAACATTCTTGAATACCCTCAATGATCGAAGGATGCGGATGAATCAGTTCAGCCAATTCTTCTATACCCCTACCATCAGAGATCAACAAAGCGATAGCTTGTATCGCACTTGATGAATGTTGGCCAACGACCCGCATACCTAATATTTTGTGATCATTTTCACCAATAATTATTTTGATGAATCCTTCGGTATTCCTCATGGCAACGGCTCTCGGTATACAACTATAATCTAAGCTTGCCACCCGATAATTAAGACCTGCTTGTTGTGCTTGCAGTTCGTTCATTCCCACACCAGAAACTTCAGGAGCCAAAAACATAATGGTCGAAATATTCTCATAGGTGAGCGGTCGACTCGGCTCACCAAAAATGCGTTCAACTGCATATCTTCCTTCCAATTCACCTACGTTAACCAAAGAGATATCCGCGGTTATGTCACCTACTGCATAAATATTTGAAACACTGGTCTGGGTCAATTCATCCACAATACCCCTATTATTGACTTCCAAGCCCAATGATTTATCTATGAGATTTTCGTAGTTGGGTACGCGACCCACTGAAATCAAGGCCTTCTCAACGTCAAACACTTCGGTAGAACCATCGGTATATTCAAGATTGTATTGAACAACACCCTCGATAACCTTCATGTCTGTTAGGCGTGAGTTTCTATGAATCAATACGCCTCGTTCTTCTAAACTTTTTTCTACCACCAAAACCACATCCTCGTCCTCAAAAGGTAAAATACGATCTCCCTTGTCTATCAAATGCACTTTTGTTTTACCAAAGCCCGAAAAAATGGTAGCAAATTCACATCCAATCACACCAGCACCCAAGATGACGATACTTTTAGGGAATTTATTCATTTTGGGCAACCCATCACTTGTCATCACAATTTCTTCATCTATGGGTAAATGGGACAATTTCCTGGGACGACTGCCCGTCGCTAATATGATATAATCTGCCTCTAACTCTTGAATAGTTCCCTCAATCTCGACAGCGACACCATTTTTTGAAACTACCTTCGCTGATCCCTCAATGTATTCAAAAAAATCACCCTCTAGGGCTAGATTAATTTGATCCATATGATGTTGTAATTGATTTACACGCCCATCAAGGGCTGTATTGACCTCTTCATTGATTTGATTCATTTGAAAGTCTAAATCATGTACATTTAAACCTGAACCCTGCGTTCTGAGCATGGATGCCGTGGTAGAAATTTCCCACAAAGTTTTACTCCAGAGCGCACCATTGTGAATGCCCGCTCCACCCAATTTATCTTTTTCTATTAAGGCTACTTTCTTTTTAAAATCAACTGCACGCATGGCTGCCGCATATCCTGCCGGTCCGGCACCTATGACAATTACGTCAAACTTTTTCATAGTTTCAAAATGAATGTATAAATATGGTTTACTTCTTTGAATGTCTTTCTTTCAGCTCATCAATAACCATTTTAAAGGGTATTTCTTTAGCTTCAAGCAGTACAAAATAATGATAAAACAAATCGGCCGCTTCTCCGATAAAAAGAGCCTGATCATTATCTTTGGCCTCAATCACTAATTCTACGGCTTCTTCTCCTACTTTTTGCGCAATTTTATTGATGCCCTTATGAAATAAATCAGCTGTATAACTTTCATCGGGTGCTGACTTTTTACGTAATGAGATTACACTTTCAAGATACTTAATAAATTTTGTAGGGTCCTCATTGGTTTCGCCAAAACAAGTATCTGCACCGGTATGACAAACAGGTCCTTTGGGATTTGCTTTGATCAGCAGCGTATCGTCATCACAGTCAGGAATGATTGCTACAACCTCCAAAAAATTTCCAGAAGTCTCCCCTTTGGTCCATAGCCTAGATTTACTCCTACTATAAAATGTTACCTGTCCAGAAGCACGCGTGGCCGCCAAAGCCTCGGCATTCATAAATCCCACCATGAGTACTTTATCTGTTTGAGCATCTTGAATGACTGCAGGTAGTAAACCGTCGAATTTGGTAAAGTCTAATGCTGTCATAATCTTATTGAAATATTATTCATTCTTAAATATTGTTTTAAATTATTTATCTCAATTTTTTTAAAATGAAATATACTGGCGGCCAGAGCCGCATCGGCACACCCATTAGCAAAAATATCAAGAAAATGTTCATTTTGTCCACCTCCTCCAGAAGCGATCACCGGTACTGTTACATTTTGGGAAACTTGTTGCGTCAAGGCAACATCAAATCCCGTTTTAGTCCCATCTTTATCCATTGAGGTAAGTAATATTTCTCCCGCACCTCTTTGGGTCACTTCTTGGGCCCATTGCAAGGTCTTGAGCGTTGTTGATTGCGTTCCTCCATGGGTATGTACACAAGAAACTTCCCCATCGTTTCGAGCATCTATGGCTACCATGATACATTGTGACCCAAAGCTAGCCGCCAATTCATTGATTAAATCGGGCCGGATGACCGCTGCTGAATTGATAGAGACCTTGTCGGCCCCAGCACCTAATAAGGCAGAAACATCATAGAGTGAGGATATTCCTCCCCCCACGGTGAAAGGTATATTTACTTTTTGAGCCACCTGTCGAACCACTTCTAAAAGGGTCTTGCGTTCTTCAAGAGTAGCACTGATATCAAGAAAAACCAATTCATCTGCCCCCTCATCAGCATAACGGGCCGCCAATTGAACCGGATCTCCTGCATCACGTAAATTACCAAAGTTGATGCCCTTCACGGCACGCCCATCTTTGACATCTAAACAGGGAATAATTCTTTTGGTCAACATGAAAAAAGGGCCAATTGATCCAAAGTAACCTTGCCTTCATAAATGGCTTTGCCGGTAATGGCACCATGCATTCCCATATCTCTTAATTTTTCTAAATCCAAAATTCCGGTCACTCCCCCACTGGCAATTAAATGAATACTTGGATGGCGCTTAAGTATTTTTTTATACAAATCAAAAGATGGACCCAGCATCATACCATCCTTAGAAATATCAGTGCAAATCACATATTTAATACCTTTTCCAACATAAAAGTCAAGGAATTCCTCCAAACCGATGGCACTCGCCTTTTGCCATCCAGAAACCATGATTTGATCATTCAAAGTATCCGCACCCAAAATGATTTGATCAGGACCAAATTCAGACAACCATGAAAGAAATTCTGACTGATCATTCGCGGCGATGGAACCTCCTGTGATCTTTGCTGCGCCATGATTAAACACCTTTATCAAATCCGCTCGAGTTTTTACCCCACCACCGAAGTCTACTTGAAGCGAGGTCTGCTCAGTGATCTCTTTGAGTATCGATAAATTCACAACATTTTTCGCCTTTGCTCCATCTAAATCCACCAGATGAAGTCGTTTGATCCCGGCTTCTTCAAATGATTTAGCGACGGCTATGGGATCTTCATGATATAATTTCTTCCGCGCGTAGTCTCCTTTTTCCAACCGAACACACTGCCCATTAATAATATCAATTGCAGGGATAATTTCCATATTATATTTTTAAAAAATTATCCAGTATTTGAATCCCACAGTTCGCACTTTTTTCGGGGTGTGGTTGAATCGCATAAAAGTTGTGTTTTTGCAGCGCTACACTAAAATTATTACCATATTCCGCTTGGGCCATCGTTTGCTCGCAAATATTGACATAATAACTATGTGCAAAATAGAGGTAATCCTGTTCCTTGATTTCGGCAAATAATACACCAGACAATTGCGTGATGTTATTCCAACCCATATGAGGAATTTTAAAGCTTCCCTCAAAGCGCTTTACCTTCGCATCCATTATTCCAAGACAAGTGGTAGCATTTTCTTCGGTATGGCTACACATAAGTTGCATGCCCAAACAGATGCCTAGGACGGGTTGCCTTAGTTGAGTCAACACACGATCCAGTTTTTTATCCTTCAAATAATTCATGGCTGAACGGGCCTCACCTTGTCCTGGAAATATTATTTTGTCCGCGTGTTGAATTTCTTCATGATCATCCGTTACCAAAGGATTTATACCCAACCTGTTCAAGGCAAATTCGAGAGATTGAACATTGCCTGCATTATATTTGATGATGACAACTTTCATTTATTATTTGTGAATAATGTTAGTTCTTTAATTTTCAAAAAACAAGATAATCGGTACCACTTCATTTTAATTAGCTTTATAAAAAAAAAGGAGATTCATCTTTCTTGTCAATACTGGAATCACATCATACAACTGCTCATAGGATGAAATGATAAAGTAAACATTCTTGGAATACATCTTTTCGAAAGTCAAGATGCATAATTCTTTCCAAATCAAATTCGAACCGAGTAGCCTCCTCGGATAAACAATGGGCAGTTTCCCCTAAGGAAGATAGAATACCTGCTCCATAAATCTTCAATTGACGCTGCTCTCTAATCAGTCCAAATTCGACCGTAAACCAGTAAATCCTTGTGAGTAATTCTACAGCAGCAGCATTATTAAAATAAGTCAAGCCTAATTGACCCAATCCCAATAAAAATTTAACGAAAAAGACATCAGTAAGCAAGGGTACATGTGCAAACACATCATGAAACATATCAGGTTCTTCTAAATAGTCCAATGATGATTTTTTTCGCAACCAAGTGGTCGCAGGAAATTTTTGATTAGACAATAATTCAAAAAACGTACGGTCCGGAATCAATCCCGGAACGACAACGAGTTCCCATTGAGTCAATGCCTGCAGTTTTTCATTAACTTTTTTGAATCGTGGGATTTTGTCAGCACGAAAATCAATCGTTTTTAGTCCTTCCAAATAAGTCACACTTGCCGATTTTTGCAATTGCTGTACCTGTCGAATAAACAGCAGCTGCCAAACTTCAAAGTCCTCTACTTCATATCGTTCATAATCCTGCTGCATGATCGGTTCGTTACGGGTTGATAATGGATCCAACAAACGAAGTGATGGCCTCATCGGAATCGTCTTTGTTCAATTGGTTTATAAAAGCACTACCTATGATCGCTCCTGATGCATATTGACATGCATTATCAAAAGTTTCTTTATTTGAAATACCAAATCCTATCAATCTTTGAACGGACAGATTCATCTTTTGAATGCGTTCAAAATAATCGATTTGGGCTTGAGAAACCTCTTGTTTGGCCCCGGTAATGCTTGCGGAAGATACCATGTAAATGAAGCCTTTAGAGGCATTATTAATTTGAAAAACTCTTTTCTCAGAGGTTTGAGGCGTCATTAAAAATATATTGTATATCCCATATTCCTCAAAAGTTCCTTGGCACATTTCTGCATATTCTTGCATTGGTAAATCGGGTAAAATAACACCGTCAATGCCCACTTCTTTGCAGTCATGGCAAAATTTAGTAAATCCATACTGAATTACAGGATTAATATAACCCATTAATATTACCGGGATCTTAACATGTTTTCTCAGATCCTGCAATTGCCTCATCAGCAGCTTGAGTGACATCCCGGCATCTAAAGCTTTTTGAGAGGAATCTTGAATGGTAGGTCCATCCGCTATAGGATCAGAATAAGGAATGCCTATTTCGATGATATCCACACCTGCCACTTCCAAAGTACGTGCAATTCTCAGGGTATCATTGATCTTTGGGTAGCCTGCAGTGAAATAAATATTTAAAATCCCCTTTTTTTTCTTCGAAAAAACTTCATCAATTCTATTCATAATCCAACCCTATTAATATTTACCCCAAGAAATGTAAGTATCTAAGTCTTTATCTCCTCTCCCCGATACATTGATGACAACGATCTTATCTTTTACTTCAATTTTATCAAGCGCAGATATGGCATGTGCCGTTTCTATAGCAGGGATAATTCCTTCCAAACGACTCAAGCCAATACCCGCATGCATGGCTTCCTCGTCGGTCACTGCACAAAAATGAGCTCTTCCTGAATCAAAAAGGTGGGCATGGATCGGTCCAATTCCTGGATAATCTAATCCTGCCGAGATGGAATAGGGTTCTGTCACCTGCCCATCAGCGGTTTGCATCAATAGGGTTTTACTGCCATGAAGAATTCCTTCGGAACCTAAAAAAGTTGTCGCTGCCGATTTTTTATTGTCAATACCTAATCCTGCTGCCTCAGCAGCAATCAATTGCACCTCAGGCCGATCCAAATAATGATAAAAAGCACCGGCTGCATTGCTACCTCCCCCAACGCAAGCAATGACCATATCTGGATAATCTTTGCCTATTTGCGCAATAAGCTGATATTTGATCTCCTCACTGATCACAGATTGAAACCTAGCCACTAAATCTGGATAAGGATGGGGCCCCACAACCGATCCAATGATGTAGTGGGTATCGGTGGGGTGATTGATCCAATGCCTCATGGCTTCATTGGTGGCATCCTTAAGAGTTTTACTCCCAGATTCAGCGGCACGAATCTCAGCACCTAAAATTTTCATTCGTTCTACATTGGGCCGTTGTCTCACCATGTCCACAGCACCCATATAAATAATACATTCCATACCCATCAAAGCACAAACGGTTGCGGTCGCAACACCATGTTGCCCTGCTCCGGTTTCAGCGATGATCTTTTTTTTATTCAACACCTTAGCCAATAAAATTTGACCAATGGTATTGTTGACTTTGTGCGCACCAGTATGGCACAAATCTTCTCTTTTTAAGAATATTTGTGCTTGATATTTTTCGGACATGCGCTGAGCCAAATACAGGGGTGTGGGGCGGCCAACATAATCCTTTAACAGATAATCAAATTCCTTTTTAAAACTTGGCCTACTCGTTATCTCAAGATAGTTTTCTTGAAGTTCTAATATATTTGGCAATAACATTTCGGGTACATAGGCCCCACCGAACTTCCCATAATACCCGTTGCTATTTACTTTGTAATTTTCCTTTGATATCATAATAATTTTTTTAATACCCGCAGTAATTCAATGTTTTTCATCCCCGGATGACTTTCAAACTTGCTGTTCACGTCAATACCTATAAATCCCGGATGATGAATCAATCCCAGCGCTTTAAGATTTTCTATGGAAAGACCTCCACTGAGCCAAAAAGGTTTTGAACTCGGACTGTCATTTAAAATATCCCAGAGAAACTTTTTACCTGATCCACCATATTCGATAGATAAAGTATCGTATAAGAAATAATCTGCCTCCTGCTCAAAAGCTAAAATTTCATGGATAGGTAATTCATCTTGAATTCTAAATACTTTAATCACCTTTACTCCCAAGTATTTGACCGCCACAAGGTAAGAAAGTGATTCATCCCCGTGCAATTGCACATAATCTAAGCCAAATTTTTTAACTTTTTCTGCCAATGAATCCAGCGGTTCATTGACAAAAACCCCTACCTTCTGAGTCGTACCAAAATCAATGCCTGCTAAGGGGAGTTCATCCACAAACCTTTTTGATTTAGGATAAAATATGAATCCCATATAATCGGGCTTTATGGCCAATACTGATTTAATATTCGCCACTTCTCGCATGCCACAAACTTTAAGTTTCATCCGTCAATAATTTTATGGCTTTGATAAATTCAAAACAGTATTTACCCGGATTATGGGTCTTCATAAAACATTCTCCGATCAAAAATCCTTCATATCCATATCCCATTAAATCAACGACTACATTTGGATCATCTATTCCGCTCTCTGACACCTTAACAAAATCATTAGGTATTAGTGCTGCCAATGACTTTGATACCGCTACTGAAGTTTCAAAAGTACTGAGATTTCTATTGTTGACTCCCAATAAATCGATATGAGGGTTTAAACTTTTTTCCAACTCTGCTTCATTGTGTACCTCCAATAATACCTCTAAATCCAAGCTTTGCGCCAAGGCTCCCAATGAGGTGAGTTCCCTTAGCGACAAAGCCGCGGCTATCAGTAAAATTACATCTGCTCCCATGGCCTTTGCCTCAATAATTTGATATTCATCCACTATAAAATCTTTGCGTAACACCGGACAGTTTTGATGCTCTCTTACCGTTTGTAAATCCATAATAGATCCTCCAAAATAATCTTGATCAGTTAAAATAGAGAGTCCAGACACGCCCGCCTTCACATAATCATGAGCCACCTCGTCAACCGGTGACCAATCATTAATCACACCCTTCGAGGGACTTTTACGTTTAAACTCTGAGATGATCCCTGGTGATTCAGTTTGTCGGATTTGCTTTGCGAGAGAATGAGTATTTCTTGAGAAATAAGTCTTCATTTCAAGCGAAGCAATGGATTGCGCTATTTTTCTGACAGCTACTTCAAGCTTCTTATTTTCAATGATTTTAGACAAAATACTCATCTCCTTATGCGTTGATTTCTAAAAACTTACTGAATGTACTCTTGGCTTTACCCGATATCAAAGAAATTTGAGCTTCTTCTACCGCAGCTTCGAAACGACTCCCGTTGATAGTGGCAATGGCCATTCCTGCATTGGCAATGACAACATTATTTTGTGAATCAGTCCCTTTACAATCAAGAATATCTTTGAACAATTGTGCTGACGATTTGATATCCGACGGCCCCGATAAATCCACAGCATCTAAATAAGAAAGCCCGAGTAAACTCGGCGTGCCTATGGCTTCTCCCTCATTAGAAATGTACTTGAAGTCTCCCGTTAAAGAAATTTCATCGTAACCATCTAAAGAATGTACAATAAGAAAATTCTTTTCCGTATTCTGATAGAGATAACCATATAAACGGGCCAATTCGAGATTGAACACGCCTACCATTTGATTCGTTGGAGCGGCTGGATTAACCATAGGTCCCAACATATTAAAAAACGTTTTTACTCCCAATTCTTTACGGATAGGTGCCACATTTTTCATCGCCGGATGAAACAAGGGTGCGTGTAAAAATGCAATACTACTTTGGTCAAAACTTTTCATGATACGTCCCACATCGCTGGAGAATTTACACCCTAAATATTCCAAAACATTAGAGGATCCACAGACGGAAGAAACGCCGTAATTGCCATGCTTGGCCACATGATACCCCGCTCCCGCGACCACAAAAGATGCCAAAGTAGATATGTTAAAGGTATCCTTACCATCTCCCCCCGTCCCACAAAGATCTATGGCATTGTATCCTTCTGCAGGGATTTTGATACACAGTTCAAGCATCGCATCTCGGAATCCCGACAGTTCATCTACGGTAATGTTGCGCATCATGAATACCGTCATAAACGCGGCCATTTGACTGTGATTGTAAGCTCCTGAGGCAAGGTTTGTTAAAATTTCCCTCGCCTCCTCTTTTTCTAGTGATTGATAATTAAATAACTTATTAAGAATATTTTTCATTTTCCTGAATGTTCTAACCAATTAATAATCATTTTTTCCCCATATGAAGACATGATGGACTCGGGGTGAAATTGCAGTCCGCGTACATTGTATTCTTTATGTTTTACAGACATCACACATTGGTTCGCATCTTCTGAAGTGACGATGAGGTCTTGTGGAAAATCTTTATTGGAAATTGCCCATGAATGATACCTGCAAGCCTCAAAAGAATCAGGAACTTCATAGAATATTGGCTCTGAATTTTTTAAAAATATATCGGTGACTACCCCATGATAAACTTCATCCATATTATACAATTGGGCACCGTAAGCCTCGCCGATAGCCTGGTGTCCTAAGCATACACCTAAAATGCTCTTAGTTGCCCCATATTCCCTTATGATTTCGGGCATGATTCCTGCGTCTTTTGGAATCCCAGGACCCGGAGAAAGTAAAATACAATCATATTGCCCGACCTCCTCAATAGATATTTTATCATTCCTAAAAACGGCTAGGTCTTTATGCAACCCCAGCGTCCTCAAAATATGAACCAAATTATAGGTAAAGCTGTCGTAGTTATCTAGTACTAATATTTTCATCTTGACTTTGAATTCAATTGTGCCATCTCCATCGCCTTTTCAAGAGCTGCTAGCTTATTATAAACTTCCTGGACTTCGTTCTCTGGGACGGACTTAGAAACAATACCTGCACCTGCTCTGAAGATCAATTTCCCCCCCTGACTTAAAAAAGTACGAATCATAATGGCATGATTAAAGCCTGCTTCAAAATCCATAAACCCAATGGCGCCGCCATAATATCCTCGCGCACTCTTTTCGTATTCGCCGATAAGTTCCATCGCACGGTGCTTAGGCGCCCCGGACAAGGTTCCCGCCGGAAACGTACTGGCAACAATATCTAAAGAATCTGACACTAGATCCAATTGTCCGGTAACCTTACTCACTAGGTGAATGACATGGGAATAATACTGAACTTCTTTGTAGGTTTCAACGTTGACCTCCGAGGTAAACTTACTGAGATCATTTCGAGCCAAATCTACCAGCATGATGTGTTCAGAATTCTCCTTGGGATCCTCTAAAAGCTTTCGAGCCAAATCAGCATCCGCCGCATCGTCTCCGGTCCTTATAAAAGTTCCTGCAATGGGATAGATTACAGCTTCTTTCGCATTTACAATTATTTGCGCTTCAGGAGATGAACCAAAAATTTTATAGGAGCCATAATCAAAATAAAAAAGATAAGGAGATGGATTGATAGATCTGAGTGCTCGATATACTTGAAATTCATCTCCCTTAAATACGGACTCAAATTGTCGTGAGAAAACGACCTGAAAAACATCACCTAGGTTACAATGATCAATCCCTTTTTTGACCATTTCTAAAAACTGATTATCGGTATGATCAGAGGTTATTTCGCCTACCCTATCGAAGGAAAAAGAGGGTGTGGTCTGCTTGTGTAAGCATTCTATAATCCTTTTAATCTCACTACCTGGCTCATCTAAGTAAGATTCGACAACGTGACACTGATTTTTAAATTGATCAAAAATAATAAGATATTTATACAACGAATACCTGATCTCTGGTATGCGCTTATGGGTCGATAAATTCTCTTGTATTTCAACCTCTTCAAAATGTACGACTGCATCGTAATTTATATAACCAAAGAGACCCGTTTCACTATATTTTACCTCGGGTTTTTTATATTCAAATACTGATTTAAATGTTTTGAGTGCCTCCAAAGGATCCGTATCAATCTCCTCTTTTGAACCATCCGGATAAGTGCAACTCGTGATTCCTTGATAGGTCTCAAAAGTGGCTATCGGATGGCAACAGATATAAGAGTAGCTATCTTCTTCGCCATGATAATCTGAACTTTCAAGCAAGAGAACATTCGAAAATTGATCTCTGAGCTGCAAATAGGCGGAAACCGGAGTAATGGTATCTGCTAAAAAGCTAGACGCAATGGTTTTTAAGGAATATTTTTTCATCATTAATGGATCAAAAAAAAAGCCTGCTGTGAACAGCAGGCTTTATGTTTTTCTTACAAAAGGTAATGCTCACAAATTATTAATTTGTATTTCTAGCCACCACCGATATGTTTTGTTTAAATTCATTCTACTGCGAATAAAGTGTATTTCTTGCAAAGAAACAAATTGAAATTATTTTTTTTATAAAATATTCTTTAACCAACTTCTTTGAGTAAAGCCCTCATTTTTTTGCGATTTTAAGTATTTTTTTCTTCTTTGCTTGAGTGTGTTACCTCTCGATATGCAACTCAGTATGCTCATTCATCTTGCTCAGGCAGATCATAATATCTCAACAGAGGAAATAGAGATTATTAAAAAAACGGATCAAGATAACGGACTCAATTCTACTCAAATAGAAGCAGTCATTGCATCTCCAAAATCCGTCGAGGACTTATATCATTTGCCAAAAGAAGAAAAATTAGAATGCCTGATAGGCCTAATCAGACTCATGAAAATTGATAAAAAAATTTATCAGAATGAAATTGATTTTTGTGAAAGAATTGCTCTTAAATTTGGCTATCAACCCAAAGTAATCATGGAGCTCTCTGCCTACATCTACACCTCTGAGAGCATCCATACTGATCGGAGCACATTGGAAGACATTGTCGTTACGTATTTTATCGATGAAATCTAGGAATTACTGAGCTTTTAATATGAGATAAAGTCAGATATCGAATACTTGTAGCAGGTTGAAACCCTCACTTCTAAATTCAGGAATCTAGTACGCATTTAATTAAATTTATTCCTCATTAAAGGAATTAAATAACTTAAGCTCAATCCAGTATCCCAATGATTACTCATATCAGGTATGTCCGTTGACCTATCAATAGTAAACATGATGTTACTGAAGCCGTATGTAATATAAGCTTCTAAAGACAGCTGTCCGAAGCCTATCTTCCTTTGGTATCCCAAACCACACTTACCTCCATAGGCAAACGACTTATCGCGTTGAGGATCAAACGTCCAAAAATCAGTCTTTTCGCTTTTGTCTTGAGGATTTTTTGGAACATCGTATCGCAATAAAAAATCCACATAAATGCCCAAAAGAAGGTAGGCCTTACTTTTTTGAGAACCTACATAAAAAATAGATTCTATAGGGATGTTTAAGTAATCCATTTTTGTCCGAACGGTATGGAGGGTATTGAGGGTATCCAAATACTCTTGGTCCCAACCCTTTTCAGTAAAATTGATGCTCATCCTGAGACCTGTCTTCAGACTTCCTTTGTAAATATCAGGAAAATATTGAAACATCAAACCTCCGTGCAAGCCTTTGATTGGCCGAGAGAGTAAATTAACCCTATAAATGGTATGCTCGATGTAAGAAGACGAATAATGAGGTCCCATCGTTGGTCCTAGTAACCAATATCCTTGACCATTAGTTCTCTCAACGGCAAACAAAAACAAAATAAAAACCATGAAATGCCTCATACCCTACCGCAATTATCTGTCATTTTGACCTATAAATCTTTGTTTTTACATTTTTCATAACAAACAAAAGTATGATCTAATACTGATAAGTTCTTCCGAACTCCCACATTTATATTTATAAATGAAAATATTATCTGAAACTCAGAACTTAATTGAAAGACAAACTTAAATAGTAAATAATTTCGCATTAAATTTGTTTTGGCAAACGAATACGACCAGCTCCTGTTGAATCCCCCAGGTCCGGAAGGAAGCAAGGGTAAACGGTTGAAGCGGTGCGATTTTCGTTTGCTTTTTTTATTTAAACTAAATGATTCTCTGATGAAATTTTTTATTGATACGGCCAATCTTTCTGAAATAAAAGAAGCTTATGACCTTGGTGTTCTTGATGGTGTAACTACGAATCCATCACTGATGGCAAAAGAGGGGATTACCGGAACTAAAAATATCTCAAAGCATTATAAAGATATTTGTAACATTGTTGATGACAATGTAAGCGCAGAAGTCATTTCTACCCACTTTGATGAGATGCTCAAGGAAGGTAAATCTTTAGCAAAAATAGATGATAAAATAGTGGTGAAAATTCCTATGATTAAAGAAGGGGTTAAGGCCATAAAAGCACTGGCTGATGAAGGGATTAGAACCAATTGCACACTCATTTTTAACGCCGGGCAGGCGATTTTAGCCGCCAAAGCAGGTGCCTCTTATGTTTCTCCATTTATCGGAAGACTAGATGATATTGGATCAGACGGTATCCAATTGATTGAGCAAATTGTGCATATTTTTGACAACTTCGGATTCGAAACTGAAGTTCTTGCCGCATCTGTCCGACATAATTTACACCTTCTTCAATGTGCCGAAATAGGTGCTGATGTAGTTACCTGCCCCCTAAACGTTATCACAGGTCTTCTCAAGCATCCCTTAACCGATAGTGGTCTAGAGAAATTTCTTGCAGATTATCGAAAAGGCAACTAAAAAAATATTCCCCTTGAAAGCGTATGTATATTATCAAAGTTCGAGGAAAAGCTAAAATCCCTGACTACATTCAATTAAGAAATGATAAATTCGTTTTAATTGCGTATTTTAGAGCAGACAGGCCACTCAAAAAATTGGAAAGATTGGGACTTGGGGGAAAAGAAGAAAAGCTGAAATTAATGATTGAAAAAATGCCCTTTGGTAAATTAAAGCCTTTAGAGTTATAGATGTCTACTGAGCAAGATTATATCATTCAAGTTAAAAAAGCTACCATATTTCAAGGTGAACATCCGGTACTTGATCATGTCGATTTCAATATTTTGCAAGATGAGTTTGTTTATTTGATAGGTAAGACGGGAAGTGGAAAATCATCTTTATTGAAAACTTTGTATGCCGACTTGCCTTTAGAAATTGGTGAAATTCAAATGGTCGGCTATCATATCCATCAAATGAACGAAAACGAAATACCTTTCATGAGAAGAAAAATAGGTATTATTTTTCAAGACTTTGAGCTCTTCTATGACCGCACGGTTGCAGAAAATCTAGAATTCATCATGGGCGCCACAGGTTGGAGAGATCAAGCTAAAATGAAAGTACGCATGGCGGAAGTACTGATGAGGGTTGGGCTCGGTGGTGTTAATAATAAAATGCCACATCAGCTTTCAGGTGGAGAGCAACAGCGCGTCGTAATTGCCAGAGCATTGATCAATGAACCCAAAATATTAATTGCGGATGAACCTACAGGAAATTTAGACCCTGCAGTAAGCGAAGATATTTTTAAATTATTTTTAGAAATCAATAAATACGGTACGGCAGTCTTAATGGCTACCCACAACCATTTTTTCATAGAAAAATATCCCGCCAGAATTTTAAAATGTACTGATCGAAAAGTGCTTGATTCTGATAAAGAACATTTCAATCTCTCCAAAACCTATTAAAACGAAAAACGAGATTTCTGTTTTACCCTCATTTTTATTTGCCTAGAGCTCTGTCTATTACCTTAACTCACTTTTTTTAATTTGGATAACTCTCTTGACTAGCCTGTAAGGCATTTGAAATAATTATCAAATACCCTTTTTATTTCCTACGGAATTTTCGATATTGTCTGAGTCAAGATCTCACACTTTTTTTTAATAAATGTATAAATACTATCTCGGTCTCCTGCTCTGCTTTTTTCAATATGTGATCGTTGCTCAACAAGCAGATAGCTTAACCCAAAATAAGACCGATAACTTGAGCCATTTTTTAGAAAATAAAAATATTGGATGGACTGGTTTTGCTGGTTTTGACATGACTCCGACAATGAAGAGTTTTCAAAAACAAATACGCCTAGATATCTCCTTAACCCATGAAAGACTATCCCTTGGAATGACGTATTCTTCTCTCATAGGGGGACTTAAACAGTATGTGATTTTCCCAAGTACCTATCGATTAAATGCTCAGCATGGAGGTATTATTTTGGGGATACGCATCTTTCAATCGAAATGGATCAATGGCTATGTTAATACAGCTTACCAATGGGGTCAAATGGTCTGGGAAGATCCCGCATCAAAGGAATATGCTTTTTCTAGTAAATCTGAAGGTATTAAACCAGAATTGGAAATTACTATTTATCCTAAATTCTGGCTACAACTATCCGCCAAAGTTGGTTATCAACAGATCAAGAAATTAGAGCTGCCTCAGATAAATTCTGCTGATTTTTCAGGTTTTTTTTATAGTTTAGGCTTAAAAATAAATTTGAGTAATGAAAAATATTAAACCCTTTTTTCTACTTTTATTATTCGGCTCATGTGTATTTACAAATGAAAAACTAGAACCCGATCAACAGACTTGGAATTATGCATTGCCAAATCAATTTAGCCTCATTGATAGCGATTTTTTAAATCTAAATGAGGCCATTCTCAATGATGAATATAGAAATATACATGCATTGGTCATTATCAAAGATGACCAACTTATTTTTGAAAACTATTATTTAGATCAGCAAAGAGAAGATCTCAATAATATCGATAATGCCACTAATATTTTAGCTTCGATCGCCATTGGAATGGCGATTGATGATGGTTATTTAATTTCAATTGAAACTCCCATAGCAGATTTACTTCCCGAATATGAAAATGAACTGTCCAATGATTCACTAAAAAAAACAATCACGATTCGTCAACTTCTCACCCATCGTAGTGGTTTGTCTTGGGATGAAATCGTCTCAGAAAATGATCTTGAAGAAATGATGAATAGCAATGATTGGGTTAAAAACCTGCTTAAAAAACCATTAGATGCCATTCCTGGAGGGCGATATAATTTCAATTCAGGAGCCAGTATGATCCTCTCAAAAATCATTCAAAATCTGACTAATGAAACCCTTTCTTCATACATCGACCGAAGACTGTTCAAAGCCTTAGAAATTGAGGGGTGGCTTTGGACTACTGATCCATCAGGTACTACAAATGCAACCAACGGTCTCTACCTTACGCAACTGGATTTCACAAAAATTGGATATCTATTTAATCAAAAACGGAGTTTGGAAAGATCAAGTAATTCTATCTGATGATTGGATTCATGAGTCTACTAACGCCCAACATCAACCCAGTTATTCTTATAGTTTAGGCTATCTCTGGTTTCAGTTTACCGAGGAACAAGGCAATGCGCCTTATAACAGCAAGCGAACTTTTTATATTCCAGGCCAAACAGGCTATCACCTTTATATCAACCCTGAGGAAAATTTAATAGTCAGTGTGGGTGCAAAAAATTATTTTTATAGATTTTTTGGACCATCTTATTGGCTATATTTCGCTATTATGGACCTACATCAAGATTATTTATAAAAATAAAATATATATGGTAAATCATTCATCTCTATTCCATTTCTAATTATCTAGTTATCAGTTCCAACTGTTTAAGCTATTTGTGTGTTTTATCGATAAGTTACAAAAAGTAATCAATGATAAAAGAGTTTAATAAAAACTGTTTTATCCTATTAATTATACTTCGAAATATTTGAATTTATGGTGCATAGCAAGTTATCAACAGGACTCAAAAAGTTATTGTCTAAGAATAAATCTAATCACTTTTCAATGCACCCGGAACCATTCGTTAAGGACCCCATAGAAGGGGTTCGATATGTGAAATTATTTAATAGGGCACTAGAAATTGACTCGCTTCGAGAGATCAATTTGTCGAAATAACAAGTTATTCATGGGTGAGGCCAGGCCTAGCGAATTGAATATTTTCAAGGATAACTGTCCCAATAGATAACTGATAGGAGAAGTACCTCAAATAGATTGTCCCAAATCTTCTAAGGTACGTCCTTTCGTTTCTGGTATCCAGACAAAGACAAATATCCACTGAAATATTATCATCGTGGCGAATAAGGCAAAGGTATTTTCAGGACCCGTAAAAGCTGTCAAAGCTCGAAAAATAGCGGCGATGATTGTAGCCATAATCCAGTGGGTAAAGTTCCCTACCGATTGCCCTATTGCCCTTAGGTCATTGGGGAAGATCTCCGCAATGAATACCCAAATGACTGCTCCCTGATAAAACGCAAAAAAACAATTACATAAAAATAGATAAATGGGTATCCTTGCCATCTGTTCATTTTCTGAGCAAAATGAAAAAGCAACCATTAAAAGCGTAACAATGAGGCCTAATGATCCCATATGCATCAACAATCTTCTACCTAATCTATCTATAAAGAAATAGCCAAAAGCGTAAATATGAAATTGGTAGTTCCTACGCCCACTGAAGAACGAATTGCCGCAGATTTACCCAATCCTGCCATCTCAAATATTCTAGGTGCATAATAAATAATGGCATTGATCGCAAAAATTGGTTAAATATAGCTAACATAATAGCCAGAAAAAAGGTCTTTTATAATGACTATATCGGGCTTTTTGAGAATGATTTTGGTTTATGGTCGCTTGGATATCAGCAATTTTTTCTTCAATACTTTCTGATTCCATCCATTCAAAAAAACACCTCGCCTCCGCTACTAATCCTCTTTTCACAATTAACCAACGAGGACTCTTGGGAACCGTGAACATTAATAAAATAAAAACAATCGCGGGTAAAATTTCCACACCCAACATCCATCGCCAATTATTTTCACCATCAAAATCCGTAACGATATAGTTTGATAAAAAAGCAATTAATATTCCTAAAACAACATTGAATTGATACATAGCCACTAGTCTCCCCCTGACTTTGACCGGTGCAATTTCTGAAATGTAAAGAGGGCCTGCGATTGACGAAGCTCCAACGCCGGTGCCACCAATCCATCTGATAAATAGGAAAGTATGCCAATCTGTAGTCAATTACGATCCGAAGGCAGAAATAAAATAGAGAACACCTATACCGATTAAAGTCTTCTTTCGCCCATATTTGTCACAAGGAACCCCACCGAAAAGGGCTCCTAAAACGGTACCTATTAAAGCAATAGAAACTGTAAAACCATGTTCTAATGCATTGAGATTCCAAACGATTTGAATAGCTTGTTCGGCACCAGATATGACCGCAGTGTCAAATCCAAAAAGAAAGCCGCCCAAGGGGACGACGATCGCATAGTATAGTACCCGTTTGTTCAAAGATCAGTATCTAAAATTAGATACGATAAAATTCAATTCATCGATTATTGAGCTCGGTTTTGATCAAGAAGTTCATAATTTTGAATAAAATCGAGCACCTGTTCTACATCTATTTTTTTGGCTATTATTTTTCTTTCCTGATTTAACACGTACAGCTGAGGTGTCGTTCTAACATTGTATTCCATTCTGAAATTATTCTGATACAGCGGATCCCCGAGATTCAACCAATCTAGCTTTTGTTCTTTGACAAATTTTTTCCATTTGTCTGTATCTGTAATGGTGCAAATAGCAATCACCTCTGCTCCTGCTTTCTTCAAATCAGCATAGGCCTCCTTTAATACAGGCGTCTTCTTTTTACAGTGACCACAATCTGGATCATAAAAAAAATAAATTAAATACTTTTCATTCAATTGATTCAAGGAAAATGGCTGCATTGCGGTATCTAATAAGTTCATCCTTGGTGCCATTTTACCAATCAGATTGGGTCGGATAAACTTTAACTCTTCTTCTATTTCAATCTTCTGATCTTCATCCATAAAATCAACTTTATCCGTCAAAAAATACTCATCAGATAAAAATACAGTGACCCCATCCATTCCCATGATTTTGGACTCTTGATATTTGGTGTATAAGGTCATCAGCCAATACCTAAACCCCTGTGGATGGCCTTCAAATTTATCTAACCAGTCTTTAATCTTGATATTGACAGAGTCGGCTTGTCGGATGACCAAATCATCAAAATACTTCATCACATAACCATGAAAAACAGGTGTCCTCATCATACTAGGTGCATCGGCTAGCACATCAAAATAATGATCTCTGTAGTATTTAAAGGATGCAGTTTTGCGAGCTTGGAGGTCCTCTATTTCCTCGAATACAGGAATCGTTACTCCTTCAACAATCCTTAAAAAAGAGATGAAAAATAAATCAGGATTATCTGAGATTAATGACTCACGAAATTTCTTTGCGCTCAACCCTAATCCCTCTAATTCTTGGGTAATTGAAATAGAATCAGCAGCCGACGCAGTGGTTAAGCGTCCTGACAATTCCGATTGTTGCTTTTGAATTTCAGCCATTTTGTTTTGAAATTGGGCAAACAATTCATTGTCCTCTGATCCAGAGATTTCAATGTCCTTATACCCCAGCTCGGAGTTGATTTTCATTTCAAAAAATTGATCACTGATAATAAATTCAAAATAAAAATTTGGAGAATAAAGAAAGTATACGCCTTTTTCTAAAGTGTATTCTCCTTTTAGTTGAAGCTTATCATTGATGATTTCAGCAGAATCTAGAATTAATCGTTGGTTCCCAAAATGATATCCTACAATCGTGGAGGAATCTTTGATGCCCACCACTTCAATAGTAATTTCATGTCCGATACGCTCTTCTGCTTTTTGGGCACAACTGTAAAAGGTCAACGACAGCAGTATCATGACCCCATAAGTTTTAAAAAAATTTCCTACCATTTTGTTCATCATGTCATTCTAACCCTTAAAATTAAATGGTTTAAAGGATTAAACCTATTACTCCAATTTTTGTTTTCGGTAATTATTGCAAAAAAACTGCTTCACTAGAGCTCCAAAAACCAGTTCATTAAAGTTGATATTAACCTTTTCATTCCAATCCTCTGAAATTACTGATTTCATTTTGAATACATATGCTCTTTTCATAAAGATCAATGAAATTCATCATTTATCTGGAGGCTCTCATTACATTCAAATTTTTTTCTCTAGTTTGTTATCTGATGGCATCATTTATATATTTCAACAAGATCATTTTCAAAAATAGTGAGTTGATTTTTTCTGAATTCTCTAAAATCAACTGCCGCAGGGTGTTCGTCAAAAGGGATATAATAATGTGTGCTGTCCTTGTTCGGGCCCAATGTTACCCATCCCAAAGCTCCATGATTCAAGGCTTCAAAACTGGTTAACAAAGTTTGAGAAAACCAGAGGGAATCCATAAGTCCATTTTGACCTGTTTCAGTAATTGCTGCTAATTTATTGTTTTTTTGGGCCAAACGATCGATATACATTAAGTCACTCTTAAACTTATTTGATGCGATTTGACGCTTGGCCTCTGTATCCTCAAATTCAATATAATTTACCAATCCAAAAACATCTACATAATCATCTCCAGGATAACCATACAAATAATCTTTATCCATATTTGATTCCTCCATAAAAGAGCGATTGGGTGAATAAGCGTAAATTATATTGTGAACCTTCTTCACCTCTTTGAGATAATCAACGGTAAATCTCCAAAGGGAAACGAGAGATGCTTCAGTTCCGTTTCCCCACCAAACCTCTCGAGCATTGTGCTGATCAAAAAGCCTTAATATGACCGGCATGTTGAGCTGCGAAATAAAAAGAGCCAATTGATTCAGGAGTGTCAAGTATTCCTGATGCAAGGAGGCTCCAGGTAATACATTAGCTGGCTCCAAATTAGATATGAAAGGAGTTTTTTGAGTATCTGGATAGGTTGGACGCCAGGACAAAGCATTGATGCCGCCTCTCGAATATACTTCTCTCACCCAAAGTTTCATTTGGTCATACTTGATCGAATCATTATTGTAAACATTCTCTGAAAAATCAATGGTCCATCCATGTATGGCCGGATAGGACCCTACGGTTTCTCTCACATCTGATCTTCCTTTTTTTGCCTTCCATTTAACGCCATATGCCATATCATCTTGATGACCAATTAAAATATTTTTTTGTGCAAAACTCTTCAGATTTTGATATAAATTTTTTGTCTTCTTCGATGCTTTCCTATCAATCAGAGATTGAGCTATAACCACCTGTGACAAAACTAGGCTAGCGCATAAAGCGACTGTTTTTAACATCTATTTTAGACTATTTTATCAATGACTCTGTTCAAAATTAATAGTAAAAAATTCATCAGCGCATAAACATTCTATTATTTTTGATCTCTACATAAAAGAAGCATGACAATATTAATTACGGATGATATTCGGTTAGTTTTTTAAAAACCCTTAATTTTGAACAAAAAGTTATCAAAAAAATAAAATCTATATTCCTTAGTATTCTGTACTACGGTTTTTTCTTTCTGCTCTTATCCTTCTTTCACCTCATCCAATACTTTTGCTATTATCTGATGGGTTATGAAGCACATAGATGGAGTGTGATTTATCTGAACAGATTGCTAATGTTGATTCAAGGCCTGCTATTGACTCGACATCAAATCATCGGCACGGGGAAAATTCCAACAGATCAATCCATTATCGTCGTGTCTAATCATCAAAATATGATGGATTTACCCCCACTTATTTGGTGTTTCAGACATCAGCACGCCAAATTTATTTCAAAAAAAGAACTGGGTCATGGTATTCCGAGTATTTCCTTCAATCTGCGAAAAGGAGGCTCTTTGCTCATCGATAGGAGTTCTGGAAACACTGCTATTACTCAGATATCTCAATATGGCCATCAAATGAGTAAAACAAATCATGCCGTTGTTATTTTTCCTGAAGGAACTCGGAGCAATAGTGCCCGCCTAAGTTCATTTAAAATGGGGGGTCTCAAAGCATTGATAGATGCCATGCCTGAGGCACTTATCGTCCCCTTTGTAGTACACAATAACTATCAAATTTTTGAAAAAGGTAAGTTTCCTCTAAAACTAGGAAATCATTTAAAATATAACATATTAGACCCCTTTTCTCCAAAGGACCTAGATGTGGATACCTTGAAGGTCAAACTTGAGGCCATTTACCAGAATGAATTGAATAAATTAGCCTCATAATCTCTCTTTCCTCACCTTTAATATCCAATTCAGCCCTTCTGGTTGTTTAAGAAGATTTTTCACCATATCCTAGTATAAGACTTATATATGTTTACTCCTCTCATTTTTGTGATTATTAAAGTGCTAATGGCGCCCAAAATAATAGATTCCCAAGAATGAACCTATCTTTTTATTTACCCTAAAGTATTGATTCAAATTCTTGTACTTCTTGACATTCCAAAGCGCACACCAGTCATCCATTGATCGTACCAGATCCTAGAATAACTCAAAATAATTGACCTATACAGTCACCAATAGCCATATATATTTAATAAATTGATTGAAAATATTTTGCTATGCCTAAGTATACACTGAACATCAATAAAACATCTTGTGAGGTCGACCATGGTTCGAGCGGTACCGGAATTTGCGAAATATCCCTTGATTGAAATACCGGCGCCATTAAAGTACATCATTTCTGGATTGCCTTAGATGCGGGTATAATCATTTAACCCGATAACGTCAAGGCCCAAATGGAAGGGGCATCATCATGGGCATGAGCAGCGTACTCAAATAACCATTGTGAATGGACAAATACAGCAATCCAATTTTCAATATTATTCTTTGTTGAGCATGCAAGAGGTTCATGAGAGCATTGAAACTGCATTCATCCCTTCCAGCGAAAAGCCAGAAGGAGTCGGTGAAACCGCTACACCCATGGTGGCCGGTGCAATTATCAATGCTCTTCTAAAACTGACAGGTTAGCACTTAAGACATTTACCTTTTACGCCTGATCGCGTCTTGACCGTTTTAAATGCCTAGGGTTTCATCCAGATGGTCGTTTAAGGGGTTCGCAGGATTCCTTAGAAATCTAGAATTGAAAAAAGTGGATTGACAAAACTCCAAGGTGTATGAATACCTGAATCTTTCAAAAAGGTGGCCACCAGAAATGATACCATAGAACAAATTTGGATTTAGAAGGAAAGTTATAAAAAATCCTCTAAAAAAAGAGATGGAATGATCCATTACTTCACATATACCCTTTTTGACTTTCCCTGTTGCATATTACCTATAGCCGCCAGTTCTAAACCCACGGTTTTGACCAACTTTAAAAAATCAATTGTGCTTTCAGGAGCTACCGCGACCAAAAGTCCACCGCTGGTCTGCGGATCAGCTAAAATGAGCCGGTGATTTTTATTTTTTAAATCAACTTTCTCACCATAACTCTCCCAATTTCTAGTCGTTCCACCAGGATAGGATCCTTGGTCGAGATAAGATTGTAGATACGGCAATTGAGGTATTGCTTCAAAATTAATTTCTGCACTGGTCTCTGATGCCTCACACATCTCGATTAAATGACCCAGCAAACCAAATCCCGTCACATCGGTCATGGCATGAACACCCTTTAATGTGGCCAACAAGGTCCCAACATCATTGAGTTGAGTCATGGAAGCCAGGGCCAATTTGGCACCTTCTTCGATCAATAGATTTTTTTTAAGAGCAGTCGTAATGATGCCAACCCCTAGGGGCTTGGTTAAAAAGAGTACATCTCCAGGCCTTGCCCCTTTGTTCTTTTTTAAGTTTTTAACCGCTACTTTACCTGTCACGGCTAAACCAAAAATAGGCTCAATACTATCTATGCTATGCCCTCCTGCCAAAGGAATGTGTGCTTGCTTACAGACAAATCGCGCTCCTTCAATGACTTGATGGGCAACAGCAGTCGGTATTTCATTGATGGGCCATCCCAAAATGGCTATTGCCATCATAGGATTACCCCCCATGGCATAAATATCACTTATTGCATTTACCGCTGCAATTCTTCCAAAATTATAGGGGTCATCTACGATGGGCATAAAAAAGTCTGTCGTACTAATTACCGCCGTACCATCACCTAAATCAAATACTGCAGCATCATCCTTGTCTTGATTTCCAACTAATAAATCAGGGAAAAGGTTCTCTCTATTTTGCCCTAATATATCATCCAATACTTGAGGGGCTATTTTACAACCACAGCCGGCACCATGACTGTATTTCGTTAATTTATAATCCATTTTTTTTAGCAGTAAGTATCAGTTTTTGAGCAATTTGGTGATCTGTCATTTGTATCGTGCTGATCGAAGTCGCCAAGGTAAAGCCATTTTCTATGGTAGACCTATCATAAGCCTTATCATAATAACTCAGCGCAATGGCACAGGCTTCTGCACCATCACCAACCTTAATCGCTTCTAAAGCCGCCTTAAGATGCTGTCCCCCCAATCTTTTCTCGATCTTTTTAAAGGCGTGAGCCAAATCTTTTTTTTGAAATCGCCCATAATCATCGACAAGACGATGCACTCGCTGATCAAAGGTGCGCTCTATCACAAATATGGGTGAGTTTCGGAATTTTTTGAACATGGCGTCGGGAATAAAAGCTTGTCCGATAGATTGGCTCTCACTTTCAAGCCAAATACGTTTTTTAAGATCGAAAGAAGCAAAACATTCGTAAAGATTATTCTCAAACTGCTCTTTGGTTGGTTGTGGTTCTTGTCCCAACATACCAAAAACAGAACCTTTGTGATGTGCAAGACCCTCTAAGTCAATGACCTGTTCTTGGAGATCCATTAGTTCATTCAATATGACCGTTTTACCACTCCCTGTTTTGCCCCCTACCAAGATCAGATGGGCATCTTGATCCATGAGAACCTCCCGGCAATGCGTACGGTAGGATTTGTATCCGCCTTCCAATAATTGACATGAAAAACCAGCGGCTTCCAGTAAGACGGCCATACTTTGACTGCGCAATCCTCCTCTCCAGCAATGAATCAATATTTTTTTATCAGGAGCCAATCGTGTCGCCTCCTCTATGAAAAATCTTAGTTTTGGACCTATAAAATCTAAACCTTCAAGAAATGCCACTTCCCTACTCGTGTGTTTGTAAAGCGTTCCCACTCGTACTCTCTCCTGATCAGAAAAAACAGGCAGATTAGATGCGCTTGGAATATGTCCTTTAAGGAATTCCCCAGGTGAGCGTACATCTAAAATAACACAGTCTTTTTTGGCCTCCCAAAGATCAGCCGCTGTGATTTTATTCATAACAGCAAAGATAACCTGCTAAGAAGGAAGGTTAGTCAGAGATTAAAGGAAATTATCAACTTTACGATAAGCAGCTATCACGGCTAATTCTCCCAGTTTTCCTCCCTCGGAATTGCCATGCTCCATTCCAAGGGTTCCCTGATATCCTTTGGCATGAATGTGCTCAAAAATGTTTTGATAGTTTAACTCTCCTGTGGTCGGTTCGTTACGACCAGGATTATCTCCAATCTGAAAATAAGCAATTTCAGACCATGAATTGTCAATATTCGGAATGATATTACCTTCAGTGATTTGCTGATGATAAATATCAAATAAAATCTTACACGATGGACTGTCAACAGCCCGACAAATCTCATAGGCTTGCGGAATTTTGGAAAGAAATTGACCCGCATGATCACGAGGATTAAGCGGCTCCAATACCATTATCAAGCCCTCGGGCTCTAGTAGATCACAAGCTCTGCGTAGTGCTTCAATAAGGTGGGCCGTTTGATATCCTTTTTGAAGTTGCAAATCAACATAACCGGGCACTACGGTCATCCATTTAGCATTTACTCGCTTAGCTACCTCAATCGAGGACCTAATATCTGCCAAAAACTCATCTCTTAGATCTGTATTGCCACTCGTAAGATTGGGTCGATCCCAATAAATTTTATGACCAACGAATACACCCATAGTCATTCCATTTTTTATCAGAGTCTCCGCTATTTGATTTTGGGTAGCCTTAGGACGCATTCGCATTTCATTGTCTTCAAAAGATTTAAATCCAGACTCAGCCATAAAATCCAATTGAGACATCAAATCTTCACCTGCATGTGATTTGAACATTCCGAAATGCGGGGCATAATTAAGGTTAAACCTTAAATTATCTACACCCTCCAAATGATCTGTATCAAAAGACTGAAAACCAAATAAAGGCAATGCAGCTGCCGCTATGCCATTTTTTAAGAATGTTCTTCTTGACATTTTAGAAATATTTTAAATGAATTTAGTTACGCCTGGAATAGGTACAGGATAGTGACCTTCTGCATTGGGGACTACTGGGGCTGGGTCATTAAATGAGTTTAAATCTGGCACCAATTTAAGGTCTGATGCCATAGCTTGGTCCCAAGTCAAAACTTGACCTGAATAAGTAGCCATTCTTCCTAGTATAGCGGTCATGGTACTGTTGGCTCCATTAGGAACATCATCAAACTGATACGTCCCTGATTTAATCGCTGTAAATAATAAATTATGCTCTTGCTGATAAGGATTCACATCGCCTTGATCTACATGTTGATAAATTGATTTTCCATTATTTGAATTCATTGAAGCAAAATTTTCACTATTTATCCGCAAATGCCCCTTAGTCCCTTGAAAAACTTCTTCCACCCGGTTCATACATCCTCTTTGATGCCTACATTGGCTAGATATTATTTGACCTGCAGGATAAGTGAACTCTACGAAATGGTGATCAAAAATATGTCCATGATCTCTCCCTTTTCTCGTTTCTCGGCCACCCATTCCTTGTGCACTCAAAGGGGTCGATCCAATAAACCAATTGGCTACGTCTATGTTATGTATGTGTTGCTCCAAGATATGATCCCCACAAACCCAATTAAAATAATACCAATTACGCATCTGATATTCTAGTTCTGTTTGCTGATATTGCCTTTTCCGTACCCATACACCTGGGCTATTCCAATATACTTGGCCAGAGACAATATCACCTATTTTTCCTTTTTGCACCAATTCATATATCGTCAAATAATTTTTTTGATAATGTCGCTGAAGACCGACAACCACATTTAATTTTTTTTTCTTGGCTAATTTTCCTGCAGCTAATATTCTCTTTATACCTACCACATCTGTTGCCAAAGGTTTCTCCATAAAAACATGTTTATCTTGATTGACCGCATATTCGAAATGCACAGGCCTAAACCCTGGAGGTGTAGTCAAAATAACAACGTCTGCCATATCAATAGCCTTTTTATAAGCATCAAATCCAACAAACATAGTTTCTGAACTTACTTTAATTTGACCAGAATCAGCAAGTTTTATAGACAATCCTTTGAAACTATTTTGCAACTGATCTTCAAAAACATCTGCCATGGCCACCAACCTTACTGCAGGATCTGCTTGTATAGCTTGTGCGGCAGCACCCGTTCCTCTACCCCCACAACCCACCAATGCAACGCTGATTTCACCTGCACCTTCCACATAGGCATGGGCCTGAGTAGGTAGCGCTGAGGCTAATAAGCCTGCCCCTGAATAAGCCGCAGTTTTTCTTAAAAATTTCCTTCTTGCTTCGTTTGTCTGTTCTCTCTTCATTCTATTCTGTGTTAATATTCTTGAATGGGTTTACCCCAAAATAAATTCATTTCATCTAAATTTAAAATTTTATTTGATCTCACCACTCTAAAGCCGATGTGAGGGGCATCGGTATGCCACCACAAGCTTTTAGGTAATTGAGGATCTCGCTGCTTTAATTTTGGACTTGAGTAATTTCTTTCCGAAGAACGAAGAGCTTCTTTGGGATCTCGCCATGACCCGCCTCTAAATACTCTCGGGTAAAGGCTCTCCTTTCTTAAAAAAAAATGACCACTATCTGATGCAATATCATACCCTTTGGGATCATAATGATCCAACACCCATTCAGCCACGTTGCCATGCATGTCATATAACCCAAATGAATTCGGCTTTTTTAAACCACTTGGATGAAAAGTACCCTGACTATTATCTGCATACCAGGCATATTCATCTATTAAATTTGAGTCAAAAGAATAAGAGGCTGTGGTTCCTGCACGACAGGCATATTCCCATTCTGCCTCGGTGGGTAATCGATAGAACCTCCCTGTTTTTGCAGAAAGCCATTTACAGAACATAGAAGCTGCATATTGTGTCACGTCAATAACAGGATGATTTGTTACATTAAAATTAACATAAGGCATGGTAGCGGCCGAAAGACCATCAATCTCTAATAATAAATCACCATAATCATCTGCCTTGATATGATCTTTTTCTCTATATAAAAATTCTTGATAAATTTCCCATGAGATTTCCTTCTCGCTCATCCAAAACGCATCTACATAAACCTCATGTTGTGGGTTTTGGACTCCTTTATTTTGAAACTCTTCACCCATACTGCCCATAGTGAAATTACCTGGAGCAATCGCTCGCATTTTTATAGTTTTCTGATCTCCAAGAACAGTTTCCTCATAATTTTCCAAATGAGTATTGACTACAGGTAAATAGATCATGATGAGTAAAAAAAATAGACTAAGGATTAATTTATAAAGGAACACAGCATGACTTATTTGTTGTTTTAAACATATTATCTAGGAAAAATTATAATTAAAAGGGTGTCACATTTCTTATAAAGATAAGTAATTAAAATTTGAAGTAAGTCAGTTCTTCAACCCTCAATGTGTGCCTAATTTTAAAAAAAATATTTGTAAATAATAATTTGGCTAATTTTGTAATCATGAAGTTTAGGTATCTTATAATCATTTTAATCACCTTTTCAAGCTGCGAGATAGGATCTGTATTTGGGCCTAAAATTCCCAAAATAGAAATTGATAAAAAGGACTTGAGCTTGAGTTGGGATAAAAAGGGTAAGCGACGCTATCACGATGCGTTATTTTCAGGTTATGTCGTTCAAACAGATGAAAATAATGTACTTCTAAATAAGACCCCTTTTTATGAAGGATTACAAGAGGGTGATATGTTAGGCTATTACGGCGACGGCACAAAAAGACACCATCGACCCTACCTTCACGGCAGAAAGCATGGAATCCATTTAGGTTGGTATCCCGATGGTTCACTTAAATTTGAATATCATTTTAAAAATGGCATGAGCGTGGGTAATCATAAGGAATGGTATCAAGATGGCTCACCATTGCAAGATCGAAACTATGTCAATGGTCAGGCCTTAGGTTCACAGAAAGTTTGGCGCAGAGATGGTAAAATCAGAGCTAATTTCGTCATCCGAGAAAATGGAAAAAAATATGGACTGATGGGTATGAAGCGATGCACTAAGATTGATACAAAAAAACAAACATTAGAACCTTATAAGGGCAAGTAAATGAAAAAAATAATTTGGCTGATGTTCTGTTTGGAATCGATTGCTTGCAGCAGGGAAAAAAAAGTAAATGAAGATTTGGAAATTTCAGAAATAGAACTTCCCTTCTATAATGAGCCCACATTCACACCTGAATGGATCAAAGAGACTGATGAAGCATTTGATGACATCCACACCATTGCTGATTTTAAATTTCAGAACCAAAAAGGAAATTGGATCACACAAGATGATTTGGATGGTAAACTTTATGTCGCCAATTTCTTTTTTTCCATTTGCCCAAATGTATGTCCTCTAATGACGGGGAATTTACTAAAAGTTCAAGATACCTTTAAATCTAACCATAATGTCAAAATTCTTTCTCATACCGTCATGCCGTGGGTAGACTCAGTAGGTAGACTTAGAGAATATGCAGATTTTAATGGAATAAATGCTGAAAATTGGTTCCTACTCACAGGAGATAAAAAAGAGATCTACGAACTCGCCAGAAACTCCTATTATGCCGATGAGGGCTTTGGGAAAAACGTGACAGAAGATGATGATTTTTTACATACTGAAAATTTGGTGCTCGTCGATCAACACAGACGAATAAGGGGAGTTTACAATGGCACCCTACCCTTAGAAACGAAACGACTCATAGAAGACATTAAATCTATTTTAGAATGATCATAATATGCCTATTGCTTAACCACCAGTAGCACCGAAATTGAGCTCTGGATAGATCCTTCATTTAGTCAAAAAAGCGGTAGCAGTATTGATTATAATAATCAACTTATCCCTTTTTACAGCCATCCTTTAATACATTACTAGTCTCTATTTTTTCAATTAATTTATTAGACGATTTAAAATAATACCTATAAAAATAGTACTTTAATGATGGCAGTTTTCGTTCAACAAAAAAGTAGAATGAATAGCTCACTCAAGAGCCGAACAAAAATTCTCATTACATTTTTTTAAAATACTTGTTGCTCGAGCAGCCAGAGTTAATTTATCTCAATTCTGTTCCAAGTAAATACCTTTTATGTTTAGATTTGTCTAAACTTATAAAGTATCATTTAACGACCATTGCCAACAGAGCTATGAAAATGAACAGATTAATACTGCTCGCTTCACTGATTTTCAGCAGTATCATGCTATCAAATTGTGGTGATGATGACAATACGCCAGATACCGTCACCATTCAAGGCAGTCAAGTCACCATCGCCGAGGACTCCAGTACTTTAGAATGCTTGCCATCTTCTGCGCCCAATGACATTGCCGTCATTGCTTGCCTTTTTTATGATGAATCGGTAGTTGTTGTTGTAGGAGAAACGAGCCTTAAAATCACAGCAAGCAGTGAACCTGATCATAAGAGCATGTATTATGAAACGACAAATGCTCTGTATGAGGACTATAATGAGGACGACAATGAAGATTTCTACAAAAATCCAAATACAATTGCTTCGATGAATTATACCTTCACACTACCGAGATTCCCCGAAATGTCCGCAAATAATGAAGACACCCCTTTCGGCCCTATGGGTGTATCTATCAATAGTGTGGTGTTTTACAACCAAGTGGCAGCACCAGGAGACGATATATTAGAAGAACTCAACACTTTTGATCAATATGAAGGACATCCAACCAATACCGGCTCCTATCATTATCACACAGAGCCTACATGGCTAACAGAGATCAAAGGCGACAGTACTTTCTTAGGCCTTTTACTGGATGGTTTCCCTGTTTACGGCCCTGTCGAAAGTGGAGTCACTTTAACCAATGATGACCTTGACGATTACCACGGTCACACCGGTGTAACTGCCCATTTTCCAGAAGGCATTTATCATTACCATATCACAGCCGACCTTCCGTGGATAAATGGAGGTGAATTTTATGGTGTTGCAGGCAAAGTCACTCAATAAAACATTTGAAAAAATGATTCACTTATATGAATAAAGGATAAATCAAGACACATTCATTTTATCCATATGAATCTTCTTAACGAGATGCTATTAAATTAGGAGAGATAGACCATGAGCATGTACCATTTTATGAAAATTGCTTGAAATAGTCTTTGAATAGTTAATTTTGAGTGCTTATATACATTGCAGTGATACAAAAAATATTATATTTCGGTCTTATCTATCCCATTTCTAGGCTTCCTTTTTTCTTGATTTATCGCATATCAGATATTCTTTTCATTATTTTATTTTACTTAGTCCGGTATCGAAGGAATACGGTCTATCAGAATATTAAAAATTCCTTTCCACAGTATTCTGTAAAAGCATATGAAAAAATAAGTTTTGATTTTTATCGCCATTTTTGCGACCTCGTAGTAGAAAGTCTTAAGCTATTTACGCTTCGTGAAAAAAGCGCTCAAGAACGTATGGTTTATAAAAATGTCGAACTCATAGAGCAGCTCTCATCAAAGCAAAAAAACATTACCTTAATGGGAGGACATTATGGAAATTGGGAACTATTGGCCATTACCATAAACAATGCATTACCCTATCAATGCAAAGCTTTATATACCCCTTTAAGAAATTTGTTTTGGGAATACAAAATGAAACAAAGTAGAAGCCGATTTGGTCTTCAAATGGTGAGTATTAAAAAAATATTATCTCATCCCAAAGAAGAAAATAATCCATTGCTATGTACCATTTACGGCTCAGATCAATGGCCGAGAAAACCTCATAAAGCTTATTGGACTGAATTTTTGAATCAAGATACTGGATTTCAAAAAGGTGCTGAGAAGTTTGCTAAAAAAAATAATGAAGTTGTAGTCTTCGGTAAAATTAAAAAAATCAGAAGGGGTTATTACGAAACCGAATTCCATATTATCAGTGAGGAGCCTACCCTGGAAAAAAATGATTTTATAATGGAATCCTACAAGGATATGTTGGAAGCACAGATAAGGGAAGATCCCGCTTATTATCTATGGTCCCACAAAAGATGGAAACACCCAAGACCTAATGATTTGGTGCTTTAGTTAAAGATGAAATCGCTCAATCTAAAATTTTAAAATCTGTTAGCACATACCTTAACTCCTCATCCTTCATATTTTCTCTCATATTAAAATATATCATGTTGGGAAAGCCATATTTTGGGTCAAAAGTATATTTTGATGTAAAGGGATCTCTAGCTTTTTTCTCCTCTATCCACTCAAAAAATTCAGGAAAAGTTTTACCCATATTATTTCCATTTGAAGTTTCAATACCATTAATAGTCACTATGTTTCCGTGATTGATTTCAATAATTTTCGGCTCACGCGTTGAGGGAGGACAGAAGCAACTCAACTTCTGTGTAATCTGATAATGAACTATTTTTTGACGCTCCCACTTTTTTCGATTTTGAGCTATCACATCTTCTATTTGATTGGGATTTGACAGACTACAGCCCACAAAAATCAAACTAATTTGAACCCATACACATATCTTATTCTTCATAGCTTCTTGTCCTAGAATGGTGTTAGTCGAACTAATACCTTATTAAAAAATAAAAAAAATTAAATTACTTTCTTTCAGAACTAGTTTAATCCTCTAATAATTTTATATCAATGTTACTCATAAAAAAATGAAACTACTTTTATCAGTGAGGATCTTTTTAATTATCATAGGACAAGATACATCAAAGTACAATATACATCAAAAACAGAAAAAATTGAGCTTTCAAATTTAAGCTCAGCGATACTGAAGACGATTTGTCTTCGGTATGTCAACAATGAAAATGACATCATAACGACACATATTCTGTCAGATTCAGCCTTTCGGTTCAAGGACAGAGGTCATATCCAAATATTACGAAAAAATAAACTACTCTAATAATTAAAAATAATCGTCAAGATACATTTACCCACGTAGAAATCAATTGTGATTAAAAAATGGTAAGTAAATTAATGGTAATAAAACCTCTCACGCTGAAATATATTATCTTTTTTGACTCAATCTATGACATCGTTCATAGTTAATTATTTTTATCATGAATGAATGGTTTTAAATATATTCTATGTAATTTTCAGTGTTGAAATATTTTTTTTAAAAGCAGTGGTTACCTTTTTTCAGGTAAAAGCATATATAAAAACAAAGATTTATAAAAATAAAGAATACACTAACGAAATATTAATTCATTCATCAAACTGTCATGAAAATAAAAAAGCCAATTTTAACCATACTCGTACTAACAGCGATAGCTATAGGTCTGTATATTATCCAAATCACAGTAGGATTTCCACCCTCAGATGCCACGGGTTCTGCAATAAAAGGAGTTCAAAAAGCAAATAAATATAAAATTGAAGATGATACCGAAGTCGAGCTTGTCGGAGAAAATGTTCAAATTTTACTTCAAAACGATGAATTCCAAGAGTTAATGAAAGACGAAAACTTTACTGAAATGATCGATTCAGAGTCTTTTGCTGAATTAGCAAAAAATACTGACTTTCTTGATCTTACTCAAAATGATGAGCTTTCGAAACTCATAGAATCTGGAGATTTTTCTAATAATCCGAAGTATAGAAAATTGGTTTCTAATCCCACGTTTTTAACCTTAGCCAAAAATCCAGCGTTCATGGAGATTGCCAAAAATCCAGCGTTCAGAAATATTGCTAAAAATCCAGCATTTGGTAATGTGGTCCGCTCATCTCAATTAGGTGTCCTTCAAAAAATGGTGCAATAGAAATTTTAATACAAAAGGCCCGAAATTAATTGGGCCATTTTTTTTGTTTTATAACCTATTATCATACCTCATTTATCAATAGATTGTTGGTCAATTCTTGGCACCATTACCGGCTTAACCATGAAATACCTTTCGTTACTCCTCGCTTTACTCTCATTTGGTGCTTCTGCTCAAGAAATTTTTCAATCAGAAAATGCTAAAATAATTCATTACGATGCAAGAAAAAGTTTTATCATACCCTATACTGTCCGATGCTTTAATAACGCCTTAGATTTTCATAAAAGACTATTTGACTATGATCCCACGGGAGATATTACAGTGGTCCTTGAAGATTTTGGAGATTATGGTAATGCCAGTACCGTGGCATCACCTTTTAATGTGGTCAACATAGGACTATCACCTTTCAGTTATGCATTTGAAACATTTCCTGCTGGCGAACGAATCTTTTCTTTAATGAATCATGAGTTAGTCCATATGGCTGCTCTCGATAATACCGCCAAACGCGATAAATTTTTCCAAAAACTGTTTTTAGGTAAGGTTATGCCTACCAGCGATCATCCCATTTCTATGTTTTACAGTTTCTTGACCATTCCAAGACTTTATGCCCCTCGATGGTACCACGAAGGTATCGCCTCTTATGTGGACACTTGGATGAGTGGTGGGAGAGGAAATGCAATGGGTAATTATGATGAAATGTTTTTTCGGACGAAAGTCATCGAGGACGCTGAAATTTACAGTGCACAAGGCCTAGAATCCGAAGGTATCAATAGTGATTTTCAAGGAGTTACTAATTCTTATCTCTATGGTACTAGGTTTATGGGTTATTTGGCCAATCAATATGGCCCAGAGAAGATCATAAAATGGGTTAAAAGGGAAGATAACAGCCGCGCTTTTTTTTCAAAACAGTTTAAACAAGTTTTTGGTTTTTCAATTGATAAGGGATGGTCTGATTGGTTGGGTTTTGAGAAACTATTTCAGCAGGAAAATATCGCATTAATTAAAGAGAATGCTATTACAGAAGCCAGACCCATCACTGAAAAAATTCTAGGATCGGTCTCTTATGCTCATTTTGATAAAAAAAGAAATAAAATTTACGTTGCTATCAATTATCCAGGAAAAGTCCCCTTTTTAGCAGCTATTAATTTAGTAAATGGTGATATTGAACACCTTACTGACGTCAAAGGCGCCGCACTTTTTTATGTTTCTTCTATTATCTATGATGAGATGGCTGACAAAATATATTTCACCACAGATAATGATGCTCAACGCGATTTGAATAGTTTTGATTTAAAAACAAGAAAAGTAAAACTATTAAACGAAGATGCCAGATTTGGCGATTTAGCTTTGAACCCTGTAGATAAGTCCATTTGGGGAGTCAAACATGATAATGGATTTTCCACTATTATTAAAATCATTGAAAATGATTCTACCGATGATGACCCCACACCTTACAGTTCAACCTTCGACGGTATGATTACCCTTCGATACGGAGATGACATTTTTGATATGGATATATCTCCTGACGGTAAATATTTAAGTGCGGCAGTTAGCGATTATAAAGGCACTCAAAAGCTTATGCTTTACGAGATCGATGCTTTTACAGGTTTTGAATCTAGATCTCAAGTATTGTTTGATTTTGATGATGCCTCTCCCCAAAGCTTCAGGTTTACCAAAGATGGCAAATATCTCATCGGTACGAGCTATTTCTCAGGTATTAGTAATGTTTACCGTATTGATTTGAGCACTTTTGATGGTAAGGGTGAAGGAGTTGAGGTTATGAGTAATGCCGCGACAGGATTCTTCAGACCGGTTTTATTGGATAGTAGCCGTTTGTTCGTTTTTGAATATAAGAGCAAAGGATTTCAGCCATCCATTATTGTCAATGAACCCGTTGATGCACTTTCATCAATCAATTTCCTTGGAACTCAAACAGCTGAATCACATGATTTTGTAAGAGAATGGTATACCAAACGACCAAGTCAAGGTCAAGCTTCAGATGATTCAATATCCACTGAAACAACTACTTATAGAATCGGAAAAGAATTTAAATTAACCGCTGCTTATCCTACCTTGGTAGGCTACCAAAATTTCATGGGGGTCGGTTATAAATTTAATTTCAGTGATCCTTTAGGTTTCACAGAGCTGAACGTATCCTTTTCTTACACGCCTACCCAGTGGTTCAATTCTTTGAGTAATGACCCTTACGAATCTAATATTCTCGCTGATGATGAAGTTTTCCATGCCAGCATAGATTTTTCTACTTTGAATTTTTCCTATAGATTCGCCTACAATCCAGCCAATTTTTATGATTTATTTGGCCCCACCAAGCAATCTAGAAAAGGAATCAGTGGCGGCATAGATTGGCAGACACCCCTGATTTGGAATGCGCCAATTTTTTTAGATTTAGCTTTGGGGCTTAGCGGCTTTTATGGTCTAGAAAAAAGTAATGACTTCCAGCAATTGTCCTACGATGGATTTGATGGTAATTTATATTTTGACTTCTACTCGAGCCTAAGTTATAGTTACATTAAAAATTCAATTGGGGCAGTAGATGATGAAAAAGGTATTACTGCATCATTAGAAGCCAGTACCGCTTATACGGCAGGTGAAATTTATCCAAGCTTAGTTGGAAACCTAGATTTGGGAATTCCATTACCCATTAACCATACCTCTATTTGGTTGAGATCTGCTTTAGGCAAATCTTTTAATAACGATTTAAATCCCTTTACCAGGTATGGTTTTGCTGCCTTTGGAAATAACTACATAGATTCATGGAATGCGAAACAATATCGAGGTACTTATGCTTTCCCTGGTTTGACCTATTCTGACAATCGCTACATTGAATCGAGAGATTTTGGAAAGCTCATGCTCGATGTCCTGCTTCCTCCTATCAGATATAAGAAATTGGGTTTCTTTAATTTGTTTGCCAATTGGACCCAAGCCTCCGTATTTGCTTCCGTTTTGTATTCACAAAATTATGATCCGAACGGAGGAAAAAATCTACAGTATTTTATCCGTGAAATACCTCATCCACTCGGCAAGTCTTTTGATGACCCTATTTGGACAGATACTTTTGTGAATTTCGGAGCGCAAATTGATACTCGTATCGTACTTTTCTCGTTATTGCCTTCTACCATTTCTATAGGAATGGCACGCGCTTATGACGTCATTAGTGAGGACAGTTATGATGAATTCATGATCTCACTGAAATTACTCAATTAATTTCACACATAAATTTAGATTAAAAAAATGCTGAAAGAAATCGGATTATTATCACTCTCTCTACTTCCAGGATTAATCATTATCATTTTTATTTTTTTCTCTGATAAGCATGAAAAAGAGCCCATTGGACTATTAGCAATAAGCTTTTTTTTTGGGATTCTCACCTTTGGGCTCGCTTATTATACCGGAGACTTCTTGACAGAACATTATCAGATGGAACCTAATAATTTATGGGATGAATTATTTTTCGCATTTATCATCGTCGCGTTTGTAGAAGAGATATTCAAATTTTCATTTGTAAGATTCATTCTTTATCGAAATCATAATTTTAATGAACCCTTTGATGGCATTGTCTACACAGTTATGGTGGCCATGGGTTTTGCCACCATCGAAAATATCATTTTTGTGATGCAAAGTGGTGTTACTACTGGTATTGTTAGAATGTTTTCTACCGTCCCCGCCCATGCCACTTTTGCAGTGATCATGGGTTATTACTTAGGAAAGGCAAAATTCAATGAGAAAAAAGTAGCTTTAGATATTGACGGAGATGGCATACCTGACATCAAGTTTAACACCAAGGCCTTTACCTCCTTGATTGCTCTTATTGGGTTTGTCATTGCAACCGTAATTCATGGATTTTATGATTATTTTTTACTTACATCGTTCATGCCCGGAATCTGGATCATGGCTTTTATTTCACTATCTATAGCTGTGCTCTTCGCTCAAAAAGCAATGACCTTACATCAAGACGCCTCTCCTTTTAAGAAATCCGAATCATAAGGTCTGAGTATTTTTCGTTTCTTTACAGTTGTGACAGATTGGTGAACTCCAAATCATTTAATTAGACCAAGTCTCATTTAATTAGATCAAGTCAATTCATAAGACAAGAGCTCATTCACTAATCATATCTCTCAGTAATATCAAATCAGGTGTTCTTGTTTAATATTTATTTATTTAAATTATAAGCTCATTTATATTTACCTTGATTTTCGAAGACGAGGAAGTATCATTAATGAGTATTCAAATAGCTGTTTCAATAGATGGAATTGAAGGTTTTCTCCTTTTTAAAGCAGGCAAAGACTGGAAGGCCTTTGATTTTTATCAAAAATCTGTTGTCTCCTATTTAGTAAACATCAAAAATATGGACGACTTCCGACAAAGAGGTCGTGAATTGATGAAAGTCCAACTTCCTGATTTCAGATATGAAAAATGGCGACTGAGTCATCTTCAAGAAGTTGAATATGATTATTCAATTAAAAAAGAGATCCAGGGTGGTTTTGTTTCGGTAGCACCTAAAATGTTAAAAGGAACAGTCACAGAAATTCAGTCAAAACTAGAGAAATGCCAGTCAACTGCAGAAATTTTATTTGCCTTAAAAACACTCTTGGATGAGGGCTATTTTGAAATCTCGAGGTCAGAAGGAAAATCTTTTCTCACGTTTTTCAGTCAGACCTTATTCGGTACACACAGAAAGACGGTACTCTATCACGCGTATACAGAATTACTTAAGAAAGACTTCCCAAGTTATTTTTCTGAATAGTGACTTTAACAGAAAAAATTCTAGATTTATTAAGCTAAAATTTAGACAGATGAATTTTTTTACTAAGCTAAAAAACTCCTTGTTAGATTCATTTTAATTATTTGCGGAACAAACAACATTATGAAAAAAAATTTAAGTATCTTGATATTTATTTTAATTACCCTCAGCTGAATGGAAAATATGGGCCTATAGTACAGCCGCTCCTTCATTTATTGCTTCTGAGTGTACAGTTTTAGATATTGATGGTGCTATTTTAAGAGAAGGAACGAATGGATGGACAGCAATGGCTGCAAATCCTAGGGGTATGGCTGATCCAGAAAATGGCTGGAAAGATGCCCATGAGGCTATGGCTATTGTAGGAGATGCACAAGCAATGAAATGGGCAATGGCTTACATGAGTGGTAAAACACCAAAAATGGATCACGATGGCTGGGCTTGAATGCTTCATCGAGACATGAGTGAAGACAATTCTGTTGGAATGAGGATAGCTCCCAATGATGATGGGGGCATTGTTGTTAAAACTAAAGAGACAGCAGCTGAAGGTCAATGGATAGAATCAGGTCCGCATTTAATGCTAATGCCAAAAGATCCTTCAACCCTTAAAGGAATGATAACCGATTTTAATTCAGGTTCAACGTAGATTGTGTTTGTGGGAACAGGTTATGATCACGTTATGATTCCCGTCGAAGGATATTATGAGTATCAAAAGTGAAATAATGTAAATTGAGAACGGACAAATAAAATTTTCTTGACAATACTGCCCTATAGAAAGTGAAAATATCATAACATTATCAACTGTTGTGATATTTTTTTCTCAGTTAAAATAGTTGTTATTTCAAATCAATATTAAGTAAGTTTAAATTATGAAAAAAATTATCAGCCTTAGCATAGTGTTCATATGCCTTTTAAATACAACTTCTTTTGGACAGTTAAAGTTTTTAAAAAATATTGTTGAAGAAGATATTGTTGAAGAAGCTATTGAAGAGATAAGCCTTGACGAACTTAATATCGAAGAGGTTTCTTTTTCAGTAGAAGAAGCAGCAAATGCACTAAAAGAAGCCCTCTCAAAGGGTATCGAAAAAGGAGTTCAAAAGGTTAACAAAGAAGATGGATATTTTAAAAATACATTGATCAAAATTCCATTTCCTAAAGAAGCCGAGCAAATATCAACTACACTCGCAAAAGTACCTGGCGGACAAAAAAAATGTGATGAGGTGATTTTACTTATTAATAGAAGTGCTGAGTTGGCTTCAAAAGAAGCACTAAATATTTTCATAGGAGCGATAACAGCAATGGAAATATCAGATGCTATTGCTCTTGTGAATGGTGAAGAAGATGCCACCACTCAATATTTAGAAAAAACAACTAAAAGTGAATTGATCCTTAAATTTAAGCCCATCATAGAAAATGCCCTTCAACAAACAAGTACCACCAAATATTGGGGGAACGTAATGAAAATCTACAACAAAGTACCCTTTACTAAAAAAGTCAATCCCGATCTCGCCGAATATGTCACTGAAGAGGCCACTATTGGACTGTTCAAAATGATTGCAGTAGAGGAATTTGCAATACGAAGCAATCAAGCTAATAGAACTACAGCTCTTTTAGAAAAGGTATTTGGTCAATGATAAAAATCCACTAGCAGTTATAAAAGCCGAATCGATGTAATGATCGTTTAAATATGTAGCTAGATCATCTGAAAGATTCAAAAGTAAGACTTAACCCGACCATCGGCGGCCAACCATGATGATATCTTCAGACTGACCAAAAAAAATTCAGAAAATATAAGATCATTTTTTCTTAGTTGGGAATCACTCAACCATAAATCTAATCTTAAAGAAACTCTATTGAATGATGACATGGGTAGCGCGTTCATCTGAAAAATGACTATAATAATGTTTAAAGAAGCCTTAGACATTCATTGATTACTTTCAATATTATATATAAAAACCATTCAACCTGTGATCTCTAACAAAGTCAAGGCGTCTAGATCAATTAAATGGATAGAAGATCAGAGCAAAACATGGAAGTGGAACAGTTAACAAATTGAATGCAATGAAAACAATAACGAAGGACCCTATCTCTAATATAAATAGATCCTCAATGGATTGAGTGATTATTTTGATAAACCCTTCATAGCTATACCATCAATGATTGTTTCACTCTTTTTTTGAACAATTCGAGCTATCGAATGCCTTTTCCAAAACGGGTAATAAATAAATAATAAATCACTAAAACCGGTGCAATAACAAAGGTAAGTATGGGTAGTTTCTCTACCGAAAAGGCATCCAATATAAAAGCCAATAACATTACAATGGACACTATGGAAATGATAAGCAATAGATAGGCAATCAGTTTTGGATTCATTGTTTTCTCTTTTGAGTCGTTGAATACGCATTAACACTTTTGAAGTTTATAAAATCTCGGAAAACTTGAATAGGGATGAAGAAATACCCCGATATAATTCCCTAGATTTCATCTTCGAAACAGCAATTCTAGAAATAGTCATGTAAATCTAAAAAGAATGAAATTAAAACTTAGATATTAACTGAATTACCTACTTTTACGAGTATAATATCATAAAAATGAATTACCGGTCAAAGATGTCTCGTTTTATTTGTCTCACCTTGATAGGCTTACTTACTACCATTTTATCCTGTCAGGACGAGGGACCAAACAATTATATACTGGCTATAGACATTGTTCCTCTCAACGGCGGTACTGTTTCTCCGTTATCGGGAACCTATAATGTGGGTGATACAATTACTTTGACTGCAACACCTAATGAATATTATACTTTGAACGAATGGCTTGAGGACTCGCTGGTCTCATTGACCGATCCCTATAAATGTTGCCTCACTTTAATCCTAGATGGTCAAAAAAATATAACGGTAACCTTCACACTCACAGATAACGATAACGATAATATACCAGATAAATTTGATCTCTGCGATGATACACCTGAGGGACTTATAGTAGATCAGAATGGCTGTGCAAATGTCCAAAAAGATACTGATGAGGATGGTGTCAATGATGCAATTGACATTTGTCCTAATACACCAGCTAATGAAAATGTTGACGAGAATGGATGTCATGCAGTGTTGGGGAATTATGCACTTGGGGGTGTCATTTTTTATATTGATGAAACATTGAATCATGGATTGGTTGTCGCTCTCAATGACAATGAATCTGGAGAATGGGGATGTTCAGATGAAGAGATATTAAATGCAAATGATAGTACTCTCGGATCAGGATATGGAAACACTTTAGCGATTCTGGCGAATGATTGTGAACCGGCTGGTATTTCTGCGATTATTGCAGCTTATTCGGCTACTACATTCATCAGCGAAGATACCGTGATCAATGATTGGTATTTACCCTCAATTGATGAATTAAAATTATTGTATCAAGAAAGAGAATGGATCGATGATAGCTTAACAGTTTATAACGGTACACGATTTGAAAATACTACCTATTGGAGCTCTACCCAAGACAGTGCTGATAAAGCTAAATCAGTAAGCTTTGGTAACGGATTAACGAAGAGTAGTTATAAAGTGAGTGTCAATAAAGTGCGCGCGATCCGAGCTTTCTAATGTCTTTAATTCCACTGGTGATATCTGAGATAAAAGAATAAAACCCCAACTTATCCGGATACTGAGTTAGAGACCTCATAATGGCCTTCATTACTATGAAAATAAGTAGGCACAAAGTTTTTCTTGACTAAGCAATCAAAAAAAAAGGGCTAAGAACATGAAAACATCAGTTATCTATCAAGCATCCCACTATTTAATTTATTTTCTGCATTCCTTTTATGACTACATTACCTGTCCCTGAGGGATCGCAAGGATAACCGAAGGCAAGTAATGCTTTTTCTGGATCATTGATTGTATCATAAAAATCATCTAAAAATTTAAGTGTCTTGATTTTATAGCTTGACTGTATTTCCTTATTATCTTCATAAATTGCGTAGATAGCCGGCTTTAATCTATTAAATTTATCAAAGATAGGCTGATACACTGACATCTCACTGATACAATAACCTCTATATCTTCGGGTAAGAACATTACTCAGTTGAAGTGCTGGGGCAGGCTTAGCATAAGGGGATCTGACAATACCCGCATGATCGAAATCATAAGGTACCGCAATGGGTAATTTATTCTGCCCATTTTTTATCAATTTAATATTTTGTTGATACTGAACTGACCAATCCGTGTTGGCGATGAGGTATTCAAAAACGGCCATCTCTAAAAATTTAACTTTATCAAGTTGAGTAGGCTGATAGCCCATTTTCTCAAACAAAAAAGCTTGATTTCTTTGCGCCATCTGGTTTTCATTCTCTAATAACAGACCATAATAAGTATGCGTGTTTTTTTCGCTTTAAAGTATCTTGAAATGAAATTTTTAATAATTGGCCCTGAAAGCTTTGAGGTGAAAAAAGATTATATAATTTATATACAAGATATTCATGTACCGTATACTCATCCCCTTGACATGGAGTTACCAATTTCATCTTGTTTTGACCAGAAAAAAGCGTATTATCCATAACCTCTGAGTTAGGGAAGTTCAACATTAAGGGTGGATATTTACAATTAGATGCTGATTTTCGGAAATTCCCTCTTGTTTTTATTTTAAGGGGTATACTCACCTTTTTTAGATCTGAAAAATAGAATAATTCAGCAGGGTGGTATTGAGAATCATCGCCACGGTCCTTAAAAACAGTTTTGAGATCTCCACTCAAGGTAAGTTTCAACACCTCCTCTGTAAATAGCTTAGGCATCTGTCCTAGACTCTCAAGATTACCAAATAACACAGAGAAAATTATAAGGAAGACAGTGTGTCCTGAATTTGATTTTTCTTTTAATTCATTCATAAACGAAATAGGAAATGTCATTTACTATAGATGATCAATAAATGAAAATTAATTATTTCTACCCACATAAATAGATTATTAAAAACAAAATTGAGTAGAAAGATTCTACTTGCTTGATTTTAATAAGCGTTTATCAGATCCGAAAATCATCCTCATCTACTCAATGCAATCTTGTCTGCGCACGCTACTTAATCGAGCATTAAAAAAAGCCCAATCATGCGATTTGGGCTTTTATAAAATTGTGGATAATAGTTATTTGGATTCCTGCCGGAATTGATCGAGCCAAACAATTTTATTATTTACCACATAATAGCTTTCATAAATTTTTGATTTAATCGTATCTCCGTCTGGATTGATATCGTAGGAGTTAAAAAAAGCTTGAACATGCTCTCCACCCAAAGCTGGATTTAAATCAACCGAATAAGCACGATTAAATGTCCATCCTCCCAAAGTATCTTCAGCTACATTTTTTTGAAAATCCTCAAATGATGTAAAGACCATTCCTTTGTAAGTAGTAATTCGCAGAGTATCTACAAAATAATTTTTCATAGCAGCATAATCACGTGCGACCCATGCCTTATCAAGTGCTTTAACCAAATCAATAGGTTCTTCGAGTGCCTAGATGCCATTTAAACTCCTTGAGCTCATCATTTGAATGAAAGCCAATAGATCTCTCAACTACTGTAGGAGTCGGGCCGAGCACAGGCAAAAGCAAGTGTCATAATAGATAATAGATATAAATTTTTCATTGTTTTATTGGTTTATTTTTGGCGTAAAGTCTAAAGTTAACTATTTCGACTATATATATAGAATACACAGCCTAGTAAATCAAAAAAGACCACTCAGCAATGGAGTGATGTTAATATTCAAAAAAAGATATCACGAAAAGACTTATTTTGCAGTAGCAAACCAATCCTCTTTAACAAAAACATATTTCATATTAAGGTATTATGAAGAAAAAATAATTAACGGTAATACCGATACAAGCGCTACCATAGACTTAAGATCAACTGTATAAACAACAAGTTGATTAATCTCATGGAATTATGTTTAAGCTTAAATTGATTAATTTTACCCTTTAGCACTATTTATATTAATTTTAAACTTGCAAGTTATAGAATTGTGGACATAGATCAACTCAAAGCTGCTATTCGGACGGTAAATGACTTTCCTATTACTGGTATTGCCTACAGGGATATCACCAGCCTTACTGAAAATCCTGAAGCTTTTAACCATACACTGACGATGTTTGCCTCAGGAATTGAAGCATTTAGAGGTGACAAAATTATTGGAATAGAAAGTCGAGGTTTTGTATTTGGCGCCCCACTCTCTGATCGTCTCAGACTGCCTTTCATTATGGTCAGGAAAACCCGGTAAATTACCTAATGATACTTACAAACGGTCACACGATTTAGAATATGGAAGTAGCTCATTAGAAATTCAAAAAAATACAAATATTAAAACTTTCGAAAAAATCGTAATCATGGATGATCTCATCGCCACAGGGGGAACTGCATTAGCTTGTGCTCAATTGGTTCATGAAAATTTTGGTGTCTTAAAAAAAAACATCCTTATCCAAGCCGTGATAAACCTCCCCGAACTTAGCGGAAGTGATCTTATCAAAGCAAGCGGTTATTCGGTCCAAACCTTGATTGAATTTTCAGGAACCTAATGGTCTGTTTTACAAAAGGATTTATACAAATGATGTGCTTTTTCAATGCCTCACTATTAGACTCAATCAAAACTATAACCATAAATTCAAAGCTTTGTGACATAGTCCATTTTATTAAAATCATGTTTCATTTTTTTAAGATTAATTGAATTTTTATCAATTAATTTTCTCAACGATCTTAATCGCTTACTCTCCTCAGCCAATTGAGATTTTGTTTTTTCGATTTTTTCTGTCACATCACTCAATTGTATTTGGGATAACCTTTCTTTTTTTAACACCTTTTCTAAACTTTGAATTTTTTTTCGGTAAACACCCTCTAATCCATAGCTTTTAAGCCTAAGAATAATCATTTCTTTAGAAAGCTTATTAATCTTCATAAGCAAATCAAGAGCCGACTGATCTGATAAGGAAACCTCTATTTCTTTATCTCTAAATCCGTTTTTTTGAAAAACTTGATTCTCTTTTAACTCCTTAGCCATATCATTTATAGTCTCCGATGAATCATCGCATGCGGTCATAAAAACGAGTAAAATAATGATTGAATATTTGACTACTCTTAAATTTTTCATTCCGTTACCGAATATTGATTAAAACTAAATTTACCAATATCCTATAGGCTTTCAAAATAAATTTTTATTAAATCACATAGCAGCAAATGACCAATACTTTTATTGGATTATACCTTTCAATAAATTACAATAGTTTACAGACTAAAAAGTAGTGTCAAATGAGTTTGGAGAATTAGTTTTTAAAGAATTGATCATAAAACAAATAGAATTAAAATTGTAGTGTAAAAACCAACTGACTATATAAACTCCCAAGGCCAACCCAAGATTGATAACTGAAAGTAATGTTAAGATTGAAAAGGGTAAGACAATGAAATACAATAAAAAACACTACGTTTTCTAAAGATATTATCTGTTGATTTTTAATTAAACCCGACATTCAATTCAGAAGTTAATTACTCTTCTAATTCAAAAACTCTTGTAAATCAGTTTTTTTAGATAAAATAAGTCTTCCAATTTACCAACATTAAAAAGAAATCTTTTTGAGTGTTGGTAAAAACCACAATGAGGTCAAAAAAAATTTAGGCCAATCCCTATTAAATATTTATTTTAATAATACTTTTGTGGAATGCGTCAATTAGTATTTTCAAGCCTCTTCATATTAAGTCTCCTTTTATTTGGTTGTTCGAAGGAAGAAGAAGACTACGAAAATGCCATTTCTTTCCTGAATAATAACCCGATTATTACAAAGGCTATTTTCTCACAAGAATTTAATGAACTACAAAATCATTCTACACTTCAGGGGAAATTGCTGAGTGATGTTGATTACAGTTTTTTGGTAAATATGGTAGGTGATTTTCAAATCACTCAAAGTTTCAATAATTGCAACTACCAAACAGAGGATGCTCGGATTTGGCTTAATATATATGGCTCCAATTATAAGGCTAATTTTAAGGATATTTATTCTATAAAGGAAGATACTTTCACAGAAATGGATTCTACCTCCTACCGATTAATTTTAAATTTTGCTCCTACAAAGGTAGGTTCCCTTTGCGTAAATAATTGTCGAGATCAATATCGGTGTTCCCAAGATTTACCATCCTTCGCTAATATTGCTCCCACAACTACTATATACACTCAACAATATCTGATATTTAATGATGCAGACACCAGAGCCCGCTACAAAACTTATTTTGAAATATTAAGAGACGGTTTCTAGATATCGGCATCAAGCTATTTAGTTTTGGTATCAAAATATTAAATTTCATAAAGGTTAGTGAGTTAGATAAAGAATTAAGGATTCAAATCACGTGCATATTGAACCACATTAAATATTTTACCCTCTAGATCAAAATAAAAAATTTCTACCAATTCTTTTTCCCAAATAGAACCATCTTTATAGATTCTTTTTTCTCTCGATAAAACTGTTGCTCCAGAAATAGGATCAGTATCCTCTATCTTCAATGGAGCTATTGAATACGGCTTCCATTCTACTGATTGATATGAATCAAACATTTCGTACCAGTCTTTCTTAGAAAGTGTTGATTGCATTCCATCATGTCCATTCATAGTGGCTTGATCTGCAAATGCTTGGCTGCAGGCTGCTCCATCCATATTATTATAATCTTTAAAAAACTTTTCGAGTACCTCTATTTCCCCTCGATTTGAAAAAACCAGTGATCTTCCAGTGACTTCCGTCGTTTTTTTACCATAAAATTTTCCTCCCGAACTTAAGCCAAACTGACTCGTGCGATCTGTGCGTGCCCATTGACTAAATCCTGTGATCTTATTATTTTGATTCACCGTAAATATTTCCATCAAATCTAAGTTCTGTTGAGAACCATTTTTCCATTTTCGATCCTCTACCGACCAGGTCAAAACTAAAGTTTCGTCGGTATCCTTTATTTTAACTGGAATCAGTCTATAGGGTGCCATAGAAATCTGTTCCATCGCATTCAACCATTTTCTATTACCCTCAACGACTTGAGTTCCAAATGCAGGACTGTAATTTTCCATCATTGCATCAACATCTCTCAAAGTATAATTTCTGGCAGCATCCAACACCGTATTTACAGCCGCTTGTTGTCCAAAAACATAAGACTTGCCATTGTTTTCATCAGCTATAAGGTGAATTCCCGCCTTTTTTATTTTTTGAGCACTCAGTAATTGAGAGCTAAAAACAAGTACAATCATCAATATGCTTTTCATAGTTATCTGTGTTTAAAGGTGATTTCTTAGATTAAAAATCAACCACATAAATTTAAAAATAATATTTAAACTTTCCGGTTATATTTGTTTTAAAAAAAGAGAACTTAAATCAAGTCAATCCATGAAAAAATACATTTATTATCTGGCCATTGGCTTCTTACTATCATGTAATGAGTCCATAAAAATAGATACTGCGCCCCTATCGGGCACCATCAATCAAAGTGATGAAAAAACAAAAATTGTTGAAAAACTGGGTAAAGCCTACACTACAGGAACCTTTGAACTAGCCAATGAATATTTCACCCCTGATGGTGTACATAGGGTTAATGATGTAGTCTATAGCACTGAAGAAATTATTGAAGGCTATAACTTTCACTCGCTGTTATTTGATGATCTCAAACACAACGACCCACATATCACCACCATGTTTTATAATAATGGTGATGTTTTCACCAATCAATGGGTCCATTGGAGTGGCGTTTCAAAAATTACAGGTCAATCTCATGAATTAGATTTTTACTGCTCTTGGAAATGGGAAAACGATAAAATTGCTGGAGACCCACTGCTATTTTGATACTCGAATGATTGAAAAAGAAGCTGAACTCTTTCAGCAAAAAATTTCTGCTAATGGAGAAAATACTAACCAATAAATAGAAACAATAAAGGAATGATACCCTTTGAGTAAGAAGAAAAAGAAAAATAAAGATTTACAACTATCAAACAAGATTTCACGGAGAGATTTTGTCAATGGTAGCTTGGTCGGATTGGGCGTCGCTTTACTGAGTCCGAGTTTACCTGTTAATGCCGCAGAAAAAAAACCGGTCGGGCTTTTTAATGACCCCTGGACGGGTTTTGGTGGAGTAGGTGATTATGCGAATTCAAATGGTAATGTCGCCTCGGTTCGAAAAGCCGCCCATTTAATCCGCGATGGACTCACATCAAAACTATTGGACGAGGCAGAGGATACAGGTGAAGAATATGATATGATCATTATTGGTGGCGGATTTTCAGGAATTGGTGCCGCTTATCAATTTCATAAAAAATACGGTAATACTAAAAAGTGTTTAATTATCGAAAATCATCCTGTATTTGGAGGTGAGGCTAAGCAAAATGAATTTGAAGTCGATGGCTCATAAACTCTATGGCCCACAAGGCTCTAATGATTTTGGTCCTCCTAACAAAGATGATAAAGGACTTATTGCTGAAATCTATCATGCAACAGGTCTGCCTTTTGACTATAAATTTGTTAAGCAAGACCCTAAAAAAACCAAGATTAAGGCCCCGATAGAAAACTATTATGGGGTGTATTGGGATGAAGAGCGTTTTGATACCGGTTACTTTTTAGGTAGGGAGGCAAAAAAGCCCTGGATCATTAATCCAAGAGCTGATAAACTCTCCCGCTTGCCTTGGCCAGATGACATTAAAGCCGACTTGAACCGTGCCTTTGAAGATCTTGAAGATAAGTATCAAGGGGACAACATTGATCGGTGGTTAGACAGTATGTCTTATAAAGACTTGCTTGAAAAAGTGTATGGCTACAACCCAGCAGTGACTAAATATTTTGACCCCATCATTGCCATATCTATGGGAGGGGTTGGCTGTGATGTTTACTCTGCCTATTCAGCCAGAGAGTTAGAAATGCCCTGCACGCGGGCGCGCTATGTTTATGACAGCAGTATCAATGAAGTTGAGATGGGGGCATTAAGTTTTCCCGGCGGTAATACCGGCAGTTTTAGACACATTGTAAAATACCTTATACCTGAAAGTATCACGGGCGGAAAAAAATTTGAAGATATTTTATTTAATTCCATCAATTTTAAGGCTTTAGATAGACCAAGTAACCCTATCAGCATTCGACTGAATAGTACGGCTATCGATATTAGGCATGCAGGTGCTATCGACACTTCGAAGCATGTGATCGTAACCTACGAAGAAAATGGTTTGGTAAAACGCATTAAAGCTAAGACCGTTGTTTCAGCCATTGGAGGCTGGGTAGGAAAGCATATCATTAAAGACCTACCCCCTACAATTACTGATGCCTACAAAGAATTCCATCACTCACCTATTTTAGTTGTTAATGTTGCTGTACGCCATTGGCGGTTTCTTAACGAATTAGGCATTTCTTCTGCCCGATGGTTTGAGGGCTTTGGTAATTTCTTCTCCATAAGGCGTCCCATGGATACCGGTAAAAAAAATCAGCCCTTTGAGCCGGACAAACCGGCCGTGATGACTTTTTATGTTCCGTTTAATAATCCCGGACATCCTATATCCGTACAAGGAACTATGGGCCGTGCTGAGCTGCTCAGCAAATCCTATAGTGATTATGAAAAAGAGATTGTTGAGCAAATGACCCTAATGTTTTCCGACTATGGTTTTAACGCTCGGAGAGATATCGCAGGAATTGTTCTCAACCGATGGGGTCATGCCTATATCTCACCACAGCCCGGTTTTCATTTTGGAAAAGATGGCAAAGAATCCCCCAAAGAAATCGTAAAAAAAGGTTATAACCGAATACAGTTTGGTCACTCAGAACTCAGTGGCTATATGAGCCATACCAATGCACTCACTGAGGGATCAAGAGCAGCACTGGCTGCCATGGAATTGTTATAAATAAGTACTGAGTGAAAGAATATGTAGGCTGAAATTCCTCAATTTTGATTAGCTATCTATTCCTCGGTGGCGTATTTTTTTTAATATGCTTTTAGCCTATATTCGTCTAAATAACGTTTCAGAGTATTCATCCTATTTATACTTTTTGATGATTACAAATGAGATGACTTTTTTTTGACGTTCAATTAACAAATATCTTGATGCTATTTTTGAAAAATTTGACCTCCCAACTACTCTTGCTCTTTGCATTTATTCCTTCTGTTTTTGCCGATCAATACCCCTTTAATTATCAGATAGATATTCAACATTATGCTTTTGGGCTTACCTTATCAGATGATACCGATGAACTCATAGGAACTACCTCCATTGAAATTCTATTCAAATCAAATGATGTTGGACAGTTCAGACTAGATCTTGCCAACAAAACAAAAGAGCGTCTCGGTAAAGGCATGGAAGTATCCTCTATCACATCAGCAGGTTCCCAATTAAAATACCGACATCAAGGAGATGCTTTGGTCATTAAGATGGATCAACCGGTGGAGTAAAGGAAGCCTCAAAACTTTCATTATTGAGTATAGAGGTATTCCACAGGCAGGCTTAGAAATAAAAAATAATCATAATGGTGATCGAACATTCTTTTGCGAAAGTTGGCCCAACAATACCAGAAATTGGCTCCCAACCATTGACCATCCGTATGAAAAGGCAACGGTTGAGTTTAAAATCATTGCACCCGCCAAATATAGTGTGGTATCAAATGGCATCTTGATGGAGGAATCTCTCCTGACTAGAAACCGTAAATTTACACATTGGAAGCAATCGGTTCCGGTATCTTGTTGGCTTTACGTATTGGGGGTAGCAGAATTTGCAGTTCAGCAAGTGGATACCTTTGAAGGCAAGCCCATACAGTCTTGGATTTATGCCAAAGATCGAGATGCTGGTTTTCATGACTTTGCCCATCCCACCAAAAGCGTACTTGAATTTTTCAGCCTCTATGTGGGTCCTTTTGCCTATGAAAAACTCGCCAATATCCAATCATCGAGTGTGACCAGCGGAGCTATGGAGACCGCTTCAGCCATCCTATATGCAGAAAATCTTATTACAGGGCAAGCTACAGAAAGGCTTAGGAATGTCATAATTCATGAGATCGCACATCAATGGTTTGGTAATTCGGTGACTGAATCTACTTGGGATGATGCTTGGCTCAGTGAAGGATTTGCTACTTATTTCACTATGCTATTTCAATCTCATCAATATGGCCATAAAACATACATTGAGGAGCTTAAAGCAGCAAAAAAGCTCATCAAAGACTACCATAAAAAAGATAGCAGTTTCATTGTTATTGATGACCGAACGGCTGAATTAGGTCCTGTAGTGACGGGTATGACCTATAAAAAAGGAGCTTGGTTTTTACATATGTTACGTGAGAAAATGGGATACGAAACTTTCAAAATGGGAATACAATCCTATTATAAGAAATATTTCAATGGCCATGCTTCAACGGCAGAATTTATTCATGAAATGGAACTCTTTACCTCTGAAGACTTGGACCCCTTTCTGAATCAATGGCTAAAACGTCCAGACATGCTTGAAATTAGTGCCGATTGGTCCTATGATGAAAACCTCAGTCAGATTAACATAACATTAACACAAAAGGCTACCTCAGAGGTATTATTCAAAGTGCCAGTTGAGTTTGAGTTACATTTTTCCGATGGAATAGATCCTGTTATATTCCAAGTAGACATGAGCGCACGTTCGGAAGCCTATACAATCCCAGCACTCATCAAACCTCAACTCATTATAGCTGATCCCAGAACGGTATTACTGGCGGACATCCGATTAACGGAACAAAGATGATCGCTACCTATTGAGTCGTAACCTTATATTCTTAGTCCTTTAAGATCATTCTGTTACCATCTTTGTCTAATTCAACAGCAATCCCCTTACCCAATTTGTTTAGGTTACTTAATTGTGATTCCTTATCTCCTACCACTACATATACCATTTCATCTTCGACTAAATATTGGTCAATGACTGATCTAAAATCAGTCAATGTCATATTCATCAATTCATTTTGATCTTCCTCTAGATAAGTCAAAGACTTTTTATACTTACTCATATTTCGCAAGAGACTGAGTTTTGCAGACAAACTTTCATAAGATCCAGCGTTCGATTTAATCAACTTATTTTGAGTAATACCCACCTCCTCATCAGTGAAAGTTATACTGTAATTTCGTATAAGATCCTCGATGATCTCAATCGATGCACTGGTTGCATTAGCCCTAACACTTGAATATGCCACAAAGGGTGACAATTCCTTACTTTCCCCAAGAAAAGAATAAGCACCATAGGTATATCCCTTTTCAATTCTGAGAGTTTGAAATAACCTACCACTGGAACCTCCTCCCAAAATTTCATTCGCAAAGGATAACTTATTAAATGAGGCATCCGATGCAGATAGTACCAGTTTACCAACAAAAATAACAGACTGTTTAGCTCCTGGAACATCAATAAAATAAAGCTTCTCATCAATATTATGTATGGTTTTCACTTTCTCAGTTAGGGGTCGCTCACCTATCTTCCATTTTTTATCCAATGGCTCAAAAGCCTTGACAACCTGGTCCCTTTTAATGGCCCCTACTACATGTATAGTTGCTAAGGTAGAACTGATATTCTTTTCATAATAATCAATTAAATCATCAATGGTTAGCTTTTCAAGGGTCTCCAATGTACCGTTAGCAGACGTTGCATAAATATGATCAGGTCCGTAGAGCAATTTGGTGAGATTTCGATAAGCGATATTTGTAGGATTCGATTCATTCCCCTCTAATTGAGTCCTTCGTTTTTGTATCAATCTATCATACTCACCTTGATCCCATCTAGGATACAGCAATACTTCGGTAATTAACGAAACCATTGCCTCAAAATTTTTGGCCAAGCAGGTGGCCGAGATTCTTATTTCCTCGTTAGTGCTATAGATATTGATAGACGCCCCCAATAAGCCTATCGCCTCTTCCAACTGCATAGGCGTTTTAGATGCCGTCCCCTCCATCATTAAATCTGCTAATAATACAGAAGTACCAGATTTTTCAGTTCGGTCCAGGCGGTGACCTCCTTCTAAAGTAATGTCAAATGTCACCAAAGGGATTTCATTATTCTCAATGCCATGCATCCGAATTCCTGTGTTTGTTAAATTCTCAATCCATACATCAGGCATCTCAAATAGCGGTAATTCACTTAACTCTGGCTCGGACCTATCAAAAATAGTGGGCGTTTTATCGTACACTGCCTCATCACCCTGACTGACTTCCTCATTTTCGATATTGGCTACTATTTGTTCCTGGAAAACCTCCGCTTTTATTGCACCGTCTACTATTAAAGACGTTTGACCATAGGGTACAAAACTTGTCATCACGTAGGGTTGTCCTTTGATATATTTGTGGTAAACACGCAATACATCTTCTCGGGTAACCTTATTGATTAAATCTGCTCGCTTCACAGCATAACCAGGATCACCAGCATATTCATTATCAATAACTAAGGTATAAGCTTTATCTAGAATGGTTTCAATACTCCTGTATAAACTGGTCTCGGACTCTGCTTTGATTTTTTGAAGTTCTGTGTCACCAAATCCTTCCTTTTCAAATAATTCAAAGGCTTCATCAATGGCTCTTTTTACTGAATCTAAATCCACACCCGCATTGGCACGCACTCGGATTACGAATTCTCCCGCTAACTCCTTACTACTTTGATAACTTGAAACGGCTGGTGCCAATTTTTTATCTTGAACGATAATCTTGTAAAAAGGTGCCTTTTTACTATCATCAAGCAATGCAGATAAAACATTCAGCGCCTGTACGTCGGGATGGTATTCCTCAACCGTTGGAAATACCATTCTCAATTCAGGTAGTTTAGCGAAATTATCTTCGAAATATAAAGATTTTAAACCTACAAGATTTACAGGCATCGGGGCTAAAGATTGAACTACAGGCCCTTTTCTGATTTCACCAAACCATTGCATTACTTTTGCCTTGGTTTCGGCTATATCTATATCTCCAGCAATCACCAATGATGCATTTGCCGCACCATAGTAGGTTGCATAAAATTCCTTAACATCTACTAATTCAGCCGATTGAAGATCTTCCAGCTCCCCTATGACGGTCCAACTATATGGATGACCCGGTGGGTATAGATTTTTAATAATGATTTCATTGGTAAAACCATAGGGCGCATTGTCAACTCTTTCTCTTTTTTCATTTTTTACTACCTGTTTTTCTCGTTCTAAGGCTTCCTCAGTAACCGTTTTAATCATATAGCCAAATCGATCAGAGTCAATCCATAGAATTTTATCAAATGCATCTTTTGGAACTACCTCATAATAAATGGTTCCATCATTCCATGTGCCCCCATTTCTTGTTCCACCCCATTCAGGAATCATTTTCCTATTGGCCCCTCTAGGCACATTCTCAGAATCGTTGAAGGACATATGCTCAAAAAAATGAGCGAAGCCTGTTCGTCCTGGCTTCTCTCTATTCGAACCCACATGCATCACGGTGGCCACGGCGATAATAGGATCAGAATGGTCCTCATGAAGGATCACCTCAAGACCATTTTCTAAGGTAAATTTCTCATAATCAATCGAAAAATTTGTGGAGTCCGTTTGGCATCCAGATATTATGCAAATATGGACGGCAAAAAATAATTTTAAATATCTCATTAGGTAAGGAAAATAGTCGTTGGTTTTAGAATCTATTAAAATTAAATATAAATTTTTTAAAAGTACTACTTAATCTTTAATCCTTCGCTAAATTATAAAACCAGTAAAAATGACGACTAAATTGACTCCAATCCAAGTGAAAAATCGACCCATTTAATACTTCCAATTATCACCCACTGCAAGTCTATTATATTTAACCATCAATAATAAACTGCAAAAAATGAATAATCCTTTGTAATGGTTCATAAAAATGAATAGTTAGATTCTCTGTTGAGTCAAACTGTATTTGTTTTGCCAGTCACACAAATCTTGCAATATCTTTTTCAACTGAATGGCACCTTCCGTCAATGAATACTCTACTTTTATGGGGTCTCATTAAACTGCTGACGAAGCACCAAACCATCTCGCTCCATTTCTTTCAACTGATCTCCTAGCACCTTTCCAAGGATAAAAAGAATCACAAAGTTAAGTTCACCAAAACGAAGTTTACCATCCATTAGCCTTGACAGAATAATGATTTTCCACTTCCCTCCCAAAATTTGCATGGCACCACCGATAGGACAACTATTGTTTAATTCTGTATCGATCATTTAAAATGGTACTCAGTCAAAAAGTAAGTTAACAAAAAATTAAATTTTTTTTCAATCGAAAAAGCTCAACAATGCTTTCTAAATTTAGTAATATCAAAATTAACATTAGAGGGAAATCAAATCATTATGAATAGTATATGTTTTAATACTGAGTTACTTTTTATGACTTGACATTACGCCGTTTGACAAAAAATATAGTTCATCATCCAATGGACAGTTAGAGTGATTAGATACCGGTGGTGGGTAGTTAGCACCTCGATCACTTTCGCTGTGGGGCTGGCATTACAAGGAAAAATGGAATTTAATGGCAATTATCAGGCCTTCTTTAGTAAACCGAATCCTAAACTTGAAACCTTCGATGGTTTACAATAAAAATATAAGAAGTAGGACAATGTATTGATTACTTTATTACGTGAAAATGGAGATATTTTCTCCGAAAACAATCTTGAAACTTCTCTTAGAATTACCAATAATTTAAATATGATCTTGGAAAGACGCCTTTTTGATGGTATTTGCCACCAAGAGTTTTTTTATTGTTTTTCGGACAAGACAGCTTTTTAGCCGTTTTCTTTTCTAAGTACTTCTAATAAACCTCATGTATATTCATCCCAGTCTTATAAGCTATCACCGAAAAATATTTGACCTATCAGTATCCTTGCTCGTGCGACCTATTTGTATCAATGATCTACTGCTCAATCCTCAGGTAATGTATATCTAAGTGGGACGATCACTTTTGTTTTCCAAAAGTAAAGCCTGTTAGGAGTAATTTTTATTGGCAGTCGTCTTTACTGATCTTTTTAAATCGGATGCATCATTTAACTCTATTTTGGTCCAATATCCAATCCCCCACCTGGGGCTGGATACTAAAGGCGCAAAAGTCATTTCATGGGTCATCACATCTTCAAATAAGAAGATGACATAGGCGACAACCTCGTTGACTTAAATAGAAACTACTACTTACCCTTTTTTAGTTTCTTTTCTGCCTTCTTTTCTTTTGGTGTTTTGGCGGATTCCTTCTTTACATTTTTTTTCATGTTGATGCCTTTAGCCATGATGATTTAAATTATTTTTTTAAAAGATATGCCTTATTAGCTTCACAATTAGAACCAATACCTATTTTTATATGATCTCAGTCGGATGTCCACAATCCCATAATGCTTAAAATACAACTTTTAAGTCACCCTATTTATTTACTCAATATCAGGTCAACACCTAAATTCATAACTTGATAATCTTCTTGTTGCCATAGATGATAATAAAATCGATCATTAAATAATGCCTTTTCTAAGAAATTCAATTTAAATTGTAAAGTTTAGGTTTAAATAAAAGGTAACATTTTTAAAAAATAATAATAATTTATATTTGAAGTCAAAAGAGCAGAGTTTTAGCTCCCTCAAAATAACCAGGCAACAGCCATAATCTCAAGAATTACTCTCATTATGAAATTTAGACTTCCCATTTTAGTGATAGGGACCCTTTTCACATGTCTCAACGTATTCGCTCAAAATAATTATTCTGGGGGAAATGCATTAGACAGTTATATAGGTTATTCCACTTCCTATTTTCAACCTGCATCTATTGTCAATTCTCTTAAAAAATTAAGCATCAGCGGCTCTTTAAATAGCCTAAAAACTAATAACTATACCGGCAGTAATACAAGCATTCTGAGCAAGACCTTTGGAAATGAAAATTCCAGATATAGAGATCATTCCGGACTCGGATACCAGTCCAGAAATTCTAGTATTGACTTAGTTGGAGTAAGTTATGAAATCAATCACAACAACGCCATTGGATTAAGTTTTCGCATTCGATCCTTCGGTAATCTGGATGGCCTTTCTAACGAATGGACCAATGCCATTCACAACGATTATGATGACTCAACACCTTTAAATACCCCTATTTCATTTGAAAATTACTCCTACAATCAGTTCATCTATTTAGAGAATAGATTTAACTATGCCCGAGTCATAAAAAATGAAAAAGCTAACTTTATAAAAGCAGGAATTGCTGTTAAATTGATTAATGGTATTGATGCTACCTATCTCTATTCTGATCAGGGAAGCTTTGAATTCGATAGTTCGACCAGCTCAGAGGCTACTTTTGCCTCTACCGAATTTAATTATGGCAGAGCCGAAAAAGGCAATATGTTTACTTCGAGAAATACAGGTATCGGACTAGATTTAGGAGCAGTGTATGAATATCGTCCAAAATACAACAGGTTCAATTATGACATGGATGGAGAAACAAATATTGAGCGATACGATCGCACGAAATATTTGTTCAAATTTGGCCTTAGCATCACCGATATTGGAAGGGTGAGGTTTACTCGAGATAGTCTCTCCTACGATTTTACCACTGCCAATAATACCTATGACACAGAAGTACTCGGAGCGCTCACCTTTGTCGATTTAGACATCCAAAAACTAGATGAAACGACTGTTTTCAAGAGTTTTGATGATTTTGCAGATGCTTCCACTAAAAATCAAAAGCAAGATGAAATGTTCAATATGAACCTTCCCACTTCACTCAATTTACACGCAGACTATCACTTCTCAAAAAACTTATTTTTAGGTTATACTTCTTCCACAGCTTTAATAAGAAAATCTGATCTCCACAAAGTGCATGTGAAATCGATACACTCAATTGTTCCGAGATACAGTTCTGAAAAGATAGGAGTAGCCCTTCCGTTATCCATTCAGAGGAACGGTCAGTTCAATGTGGGGCTGTCCGGTCGTGTCAATCTGCTTGAGCTGACAAACAGACTGAATGCCAGAGATGGTATCATATCTGTCGTCGGAGGTATGCATAATATCACAGGACTACTGGGTAAAAGAGCAAGATTCAACTCAAGTATATTCGCTGGAATTGTTTTCAATTTAGGATACAAAGTACCCTCAGACATCGATCGTGATAAAGTATCTGACAGCAAAGATGGTTGTTTGTACGATCCCGGCTTATTGAGTCTGTTGGGATGTCCGGATACGGATGGAGATGGAATTCCGGATGCTCAAGATTATTGTATTTACACACCCGGTCCCAAAAAGCACAATGGATGCCCTGATACCGATGGAGATGGCGTTTTGGATTTGAATGATCAATGTCCCTTAATTGCCGGATTGCCCATTCACTACGGGTGTCCTGATCGTGACAAAGATGGAGTGATCGATGCAGTAGACAGATGCCCTGATATCGCAGGCATTGAATTTAATAATGGCTGCCCTTTTGAAAATCCAGGGTGTTGTACCGACAATGACGGTGATGGCACTACTAATTTACTTGATAAATGTCCTGAGATTTCTGGATCTATCTACAATGAAGGCTGTCCTATTGATTCAACCAATCTTGAGAAAATTGATTTTTACAAAAATAAAAAAGATATTGACCCAAATCATACCATAGAAAAAATTGAACAAATCAAAAAAGAACAAGTTGATAATGAAATGCCCGATGGTACTCAAATTACCATTAATCCCATTTTAATAGAAACAACAACAGTGATCAATAATGACAAAAATAATAAGGAGAGCAAGAAAGATAAGAATAAGGATGACAAGGATAAAAAGACTGACCGAGCTTCGAACTCAGGGTCTTCCAGAGGTTTCATTGAAGCCCTTAATGTTTATTTTGACAGCGACGATGCGACTCTCACTAATAGCTATAATGACCAAATCATTGAATTGGTAAATAGATATGATTTTTCCGATGGAAGCGCATATCAGATCATCATTGTCGGTCATACCGATAATGATGGAGATGAGAATTACAATCTCATTCTATCGAAAAAGCGAGCGGAGACGGTACGCAGAAAACTAGAAACATTTGGAGCCAAAAATGAGCAGATAGAGGTGTACTATTATGGTGAATGGAAACCTTTAAAAGACAACGATAACAAAGAACAAAAAGGATTTAACAGAAGGGTTGAAATCCAAGTATTGAAAAAATAAGCAGCTTATTAATAATTCAGTGAACCTCTACCCATATTGTTAAATAATGAGCCTTAGCCCCCATTGGTTAAGACCCATTATGATGTAACTATAAGAAGGCTTCTGACTAAACTTTTTTGGGATTTTAAAAAAAATACAAAGTATCTTATCCTTGTTTTCCTTTTAATTAAAGTCTTATCTGCTTTTTTCATAATTATTTTAAATACAGAGCACGGATTAAATAGATATTTACTTACTTTTATCTTCTAAAAAAAATAATTATGAATATCCATTCTGCAAAATTCAAATCATTTCTATTCATTTTAGTTTTTGCCATTAATTCTTGTGGGGATGCGGCAAAGAGTAAGTCTTCTGCATCAGAAAGTGCTGAATTTGAAACAGCAAAAAATCAAATGAATGCAGACGTTAATGCCTTATTGAGTTCCTTTCCTCCTCCTTCAGAAATACCCTATCTATTAATGGCGACGGGTAGTGATTTTGATGGTACGGCAGTCAATGAGGTATCAAAAGTGGATGATTATACCCGTGAGATTACTCAATCTGCTGTTAATATAGGTATTTATACAACAGATATTGGTTACTTGATCTCCTACGACAAAACGCAATCAGCACTAGAATATATCGGTGCTTGTCAAAAACTTTCCGAAGCAGTGGGTGTCAATTCGGTGGTAGATCTTGAATTCATGCTCAGGTTTGAGCAAAATTTGTTGAATAAAGATTCCTTAAAAACATTGGTAGATGAGGCCTCTAACCAATCCAATAAACTTCTGGAAAGTACAGGAAGATTAGATATAGCTAGTTTAATTTTGTCTGGTTCTATTGTTGAAGGTTTGTATATCTCCACTCAGCTCATTAAAAATTACCCTGAAGACACGCCAGCTGAAATAAGAGATCTTATTTTAGAGCCCTTAATCAAGGTGGTCATTGATCAAAAAGAAGGGCTTGATAAGCTAGTTCAAATAGTTAAAAAGTTTGATGATAACCAGACCCTGAGTTCACTATTGATGGATTTAAACAAAATTAAAATGATTTATGACAACGAATTGATTGAAATCAGTACTCAAATTGCTTCAAATAAAGGCGACATGATGTTACAATCAAAGGTACTTGATCATCTCACTGCTGAAATCAGTCGGATAAGGAACTCATTCGTTCAATAAACCTTTTTGTTATGACGTTTAGAGTTTTAATCTAGAAACGTTTCTTTTGAAGTATCAAAGCAAGACACCCCTAATCATTGTGAAATGGATAAATGGATTTTTTATTGCTAAAGTTCATCCTATTTGATTTAATGCCATCAAGCGATTCTATAAAACTCAGCCCTCGCAGATAAAGTAACCAAAAAGTAACTAATCAGATAAAAAATGAGTGAACAAGTTCTAAATGCCATTCTTCAATTATTGGGATTAATCGCAAGAGAAGATGGAGTCACAGCTGAGGAAGAACAAACTGTTACTCGTTTTTTACGAGAGGAGGTATCACATCAAGATCTAGACGCCTACCTCAATGTGTTTCGAAAATACATAACTCTAGCCAATGAACACACTGATACGATAGATGAAATATGCAGTCGCGTTAATCAAGAACAATCAAATAATCAAAAAACCATCATTGTCATTCGATTAATGGAAATGATCATTGCCGATGGGCACGTATCTTTAAGAGAAAATGAACTCCTCTACAAGATTTCTAAACAATTATATTTTAGTGATCAAGTAACAGATTTGATCAAGAAATTTGTTCTGGCCACCCATTCGGATAGTGTTGATTCAGAGCATATGTTGCTCATTGATAATGAGCCAGTAAAATCCTCAGAATCTACTAAATCCATCCAAATGAATCATTTAGATGGATTTGTAGCGGTATTAAGAATTCCTGATTTTGATATCTATTTTGCCAAAAACATAGGTTCGACAGATATCATGCTGAACAACGTTGTCATGATAAAAAATTATGTCTACATCTTGTCATTGGGGTGCGTAATAAAGAGTCATCATAGCCCTCCTGTCTATTTTAGCAGTATCTTAACCCAGTTTAGGAAACCCGACGGCCTTTCTCAATTGAGTTTTGTAGCTAGCAATATTTCTTATAAATTTCCTAATGGAAATATTGGTTTAAGAAACGTGAACCTTGCGGCAGAAGGTGGACAATTGATCGCATTGATGGGGGGCAGTGGCGCTGGAAAATCAACCCTATTAAATGTATTAAATGGCAATGATAATCCCTCTACCGGAAGCTTAAAGATCAATAGTATTGATCTTTATAAGGATAAAGCTAAATTAGAAGGTATCATAGGCTATGTCCCTCAAGATGATCTCCTAGTAGAAGAATTGACTGTCTTTAATAATTTACTTTTTACTGCAAAGCTTTGCTTTAAAAACAAAGATGAAAAAGAATTAATCGAATTAACTCAAAACCTCTTGGATGCCCTAGGGCTCAATAAAGCCGCTCATTTAAAGGTAGGAAGTCCACTTGACAAAACCATCAGTGGTGGACAGAGAAAACGACTCAATATAGGCCTTGAATTGATTAGAGAACCCTCAGTTTTATTTGTAGACGAACCCACCAGCGGTCTGTCTTCTAGAGATTCTGAAAATATCATGGATCTTTTAAAGGAATTGTCGTTGAAAGGGAAATTGATTTTCGTAGTCATTCATCAACCCTCCGAGGATATATTCAAAATGTTTGATGAACTTATAATTTTAGATGTCGGTGGTTATCAAATCTACCACGGTAACCCTACGGAAGCCATCCCTTACTTTAGATCATTGGTGCAGTTAGTCAATACCACCTCCAACGCTAATCCAGAACAAATCTTCAATATCATCGAGAGTAAGATGATTGACGAAAATGGCCATTTCACTCAAAAAAGAAAAATATCACCCGAAGAGTGGCACGCTCATTATCTGAAAAATATTGAATTGAAGTCAGTTAAAGAAGCCATCAATCTACCTCACAAAACCTTAGATATCCCAAATAAAATCAAGCAATGGATGCTTTTTTGTCAACGTGACCTGATGTCAAAATTAAGCAATAAACAGTACCTGCTTATCAACTTCATGGAAGCCCCACTACTAGCTTTTTTATTGGCCTTTATTATCAGATACAATGGTACGAGCAGCAGTGAATATACCTTAGAAGAAAATCTGAATCTTCCTGTCTTCTTTTTCATGAGTGTCATTGTTGCACTATTTATGGGGCTAACCATCAGTGCTGAGGAAATCATTCGAGATAGAAAAATTTTAAAGCGAGAGACCTTCCTTAATTTGAGCCGTTTGAGCTATTTGTTGTCCAAAATCGTCATCTTATTCAGTATTTCATTGGGTCAAACTTTAAGCTTTGTATGGATCAGTCATTGGATCCTGGAGATACAGGATATGAATGTGAGTACTTGGATTATTTTATTTTCTGTATCCTGCTTTGCCAATATATTAGGACTGAATATCTCTAGCGCTTTTAAATCAGCTGTGACGGTGTATATCCTCATTCCTTTACTCATTATACCGCAACTTTTATTAAGTGGTGTCGTAGTTAATTTTGATAAATTAAATACCGCCCTAACTTCACAGCAAAAAGTACCCATGATTGGTGAAATCATGGCCAGCAGATGGGCATTTGAAGCCTTGGCCGTTTCTCAATTTAAGGACAATGCCTATGGCAAAATAACCTATGAGTTAGATAAAGAAATATCTCAAAATGAGTACGCTGCCATTTATTATATCCCGAAATTACAAAGTCACTTAGATTTTGTAAATATGCATTACAAAAGCGAATCTCCCGAGCAATTAAAAGGAGTGGTAGATCGTTTAACTACCTTGCGGAACGAAATAACGAATGTTTTAAAAATTATTGGTGTTGACAAATTCACGAAAATAGATCAGCTTACAATAGATTCCTTTTCACCTACCCTGATGGATGAAGCGGAAGCATTTTTTGAAGATTTGAGAATTTATTACAACAACAAAGCAAAAAAAGGGAGAGTAAAGAAAAATGAAATACTTGATCCTATCCCTAATGACGCCCAGGCTTTACTAAAGTCAAAATCTCACAATAAAGCCATTGCTTCCTTAGTAAAAAATATAAGTACACCCCAACGAGTCATAGAGGTAGACAACCAATTGATTCAAAAAATCTATCCTATTTTTCAAGAAAAACGTTCTCCTAGACATTTAATGGATTTTAGAACCATATTTTATGCTCCTTCAAAATACATTTTGGGATATCATATGGATACACTCTATTTCAATCTCATAATCATCTGGCTTATGACCCTTTTCTTAGGCATCAGTTTATATTATGATTGGCTCAGGAAGTTGGTTTCATAATCTAAAGGTGTTTTACCCATCACTCATTTAAAAATGAAGGCATCATTAAAGTTAATAGTTACTACTCATGTCTCACCCTGAGACTAGAATTAAGCGCCAAATGCCAAAATTAAAGACAGAATTACCAACTTCTTGATAGATTTCTAATCCCTCTCTTTTCTTTTTAATGATGCCGTATTCCTTGGCAGTCGTAATCTTCGAACCTATATCTCTAGTTAATTCTTTGGTTATCCAAATATTTTTTAATTAAACTACATGTGTAAACTATTTTCGAAACAAGTAAACTAACAAAATCATGAAAAAAATATTCAGTATTTTATTGATCTTTATGGGTTCCTTTTTGCAAGCCCAAGAATATTATTGGTCTTCTTATAATGTAACTATAGCAGATCAGGATATCGAAACCGTAGTCGGACTGATGGATGCCTATTTCAGTCAAAAAGAAAGTAAAAATGCAGGTATTAGCGTTTATCTTTTTGAAAATCACTTTTTCGACCACTCGGTAGATTATACGCATTCGATAGTTTTTACTGGTTCATTAGATGATCTAAGCAATCAATACGCCAAAGAATCTACTGCCGATTGGAAGTTGTTCTTAACCAAATTGAATAACTATGCTACTACACACAGTGCTGGACAAGGTAACAGTATTGCTTCCTTTGGAGAACCTGGTTCTCATCCCATTCAAAACGTTATTTTTTTAGAAGTTAACGATGCTGCTACCTTTGCCACCCATTTTAAAAAATACAATGGCAAGTACAATCCTACTGACAGAAGGGTCACACTTGGCAGATTCAATACGGGACGAAGCCCCTATGGAGAATCTCATTATGTTCTAGTAGGTATGGATGATTTTAAAACTATGATGAACTCTGGTGGTTATCGAGAAACCAATACTGCCGCCAAAAAAGCATGGAGCGAATACATGGACGTATTAGATGGAAACGTTTCAATCATTCGGTCAGTGACTCGAATTATGGTGGGTAAATGGTAAAAGAAGAGGCCTAAACAAAAAAGCAAGGTCTATAGAAACCTTGCTTTTTTTTAGGCCTGTTCTGCTACTAAGATTCATAAGACCACTTACCTCCCACCATAGTTCTTTGAATAGGGCTATCTATAATACTCATCGGATCTTCTTTGAGCGGATTCTGATCCAAAATAACTAAATCAGGTAATTTTCCAACCTCTAAAATCTTTTTATGTGTTCTTGAAGGCATAGGCGCCATAGGTCGTAACCTACTTTTATGGCCTCGTGAAAGTTATTCTTTGACTAGGATCCTAAAGATTTCTATTATAATCTCGTCTTATTAAACTTGATTGTATCGCCATCATAGGTTCAAAAGGTCCTGGAGGATAGTTTGAAGTTTGGGTGACATTGATACCTACATCCAAAAAACTTTTGACTGCAAACATACGTTCCATCCTTTCTTTACCATATTCTTTCATTTTCTATCCATACCAATAGACATAAGTAGAAAATGGGGTAGGAATAGCTTTTGTACTTTGATTCTTTTGATTAAGTCATCATAAATAACCCTACAGTGTTCCAGTCTAAATCGAGGATATTTTCGGTAATACGCTTTTTGCAACCTTTCATATACATTAAGTACGATGTCTATACCCACATCTCCATTGGTTTATACCGACAATAAAAAGGGGCGAAACATAGCTTAAGTACTCCATCTACTTTGTAACCGTTTCGTTAATCTGTTCTCTACCATACCCAATATTGACATTCATCAGCCTAGAAGAAAAATCTATATAACCCTTTCCTTAATCATCATAGAGATAAACCCCTTCGGCTTTTTTATATGAATGGAATCCAAACCTTTTTGATTTGACCAAGCAAAAAGGTTATGCCTAGGCTTAATTATTTTAGTGTCTTTTTCATTAAAGGGACTTTTTAATTATCCTAACTTACTACTCTCAATTCGAACGCGTCTTTTAAATATCTTTTTTAGTTTAATATTTAAAATGTCCTTTCAAACGTGAGACTATTTCACCTTATTATTAGAATAAATAAAATTTATATTTTACTTAATAGAATGAAAATCAATCAAAGCCTTGAGACACCATCCGTTGTCATCATAGCCTTCTCAACAATAAAATTGGGATGTAATATTCCATGATACTAATTTTAAAATATCAAATTACACACCAAAAGAGATTCTTAAATTCACAAAAATCATGAAGAATTTTTTTTTAACTCTTTGATAATGATTAATAAGGTAAAAAAAGCCGATGATAGATTTAAAATCTATCATCGGCTTTTTAGAATCTACTTCTGTTTATACTTATCTCAAAAAAGAAAATTGCGATTTTTTCACTTTTCTGATATTCGAATTATTGCGCTTAGCATAGCTATTTATAGCTTCTTTATTTCTAATGACACCCTTCTTGATCAAGTCCGTTTTCTTACCACGAATACTAGGAGCGAATTGCTTAGGCTTTGAATCGGCAACGGTAGAAGAAATAGTTTTTCCAAAAAATGACTTAGTCGGCAGCTCTTTTCGACCGCTGCCTGAACCATCTCCATCATTATGGTCTTCATCAAACCAGTCTTTACATAGATCCTCCCAGATCATACCATCATTATCATCAAATATCACCAAACAATCGTCTTCAAAGAAAACAAATATATCATTCCATGACTCATAATCATCTTCATATGAGTTTTTATAGACCGCTTCAACCACTTGATCAGGATATTCATCTGCAATCATTGCTGCCCACTGTGTGTCGTTCAATGATATCAAACTCCAGTTATCTAGTGAATCTGTATCACTATCAAAACCTATCTCTTGAGACTTTTCATCAAATGAAATGATTCTCACAGAACTATCGGCATTAACAAGAAATATAATTCTTAAATCCGCCTCAGGACCTTCAAAATCACTTCTACAAGCCTCGATAAGCATTTGATCGATTACATAGGTAGAATCAAATTCTGGTCCATTGAGGATATCCAACCAATAACCGTCTTCATCACTTGGGACTTCAGAAATACTACAATATTCCTCATCTGGACCTTCTGAGCAAAAATCTGCAATCAAATCCTCTTCTATATCATCGAACACCAAGCCACAACCACTTTCAAAAGATATAAAAAGAAAACTTTCCGGTAATCTATCATCAAAGACACACTCATCTAAAATAATACCATTAATAACCTCGTCTTCTGGAATAAATTCACTCCAATACCCCTGCTCCGTCACCTCAATTTCAGTTGTTGTACATGTTTCACAATACTCCGACCAGATCGTTTCCGTCTCATCATTAAAGGTAACGACACAACCATTGTCTAAGTAAATATTTAGCACCCTTGGATCTTCGGGGTAAAACTCACTACAATCAACTATTTCGATGTGGTTGATAGTTATACCTTGGTAAGCAGAATCAAGGTGTACTGCTCCAATATCCTGATTCATCTACATCAACATCAGAAAAATCGCAATTTACACAACCGTTAAAAATAAGCTCTTGCGTTATGTTTTCATATACAATTTCACAGAAATAGTCAATTTCCTTACCTTCTTCATCTTGATAACTTCCATCTTTTATAAAAACATTAAATATTCATCTTTGTAATCTTCCTGTCTGACAAACATTTAACAATACGTGATCAATTTCAGCATCTGGATAGATTACCATTACAGAATCAACCCACCAACCTTCTGTCTCAGATAGCTCCTCTGTAAAACACTCTTCAAAATAATCATCTTCATCATAATCATCTTCATCCTCAAAATTCTCTTCATAGAGAACACCAGTGTAACTCATCGTGAAAGGTATGAAATCTGAAATAGCCTCTTCACTCTCTTCATCATACAGAGTCGCATCTCCACTTGCATTTATGGAATACTGGCCATCACCCAAGATTTCTAAAGATAAAGTGACATTTGAAACATCATAGAATTGCTCTACAACTTCTCCATTCTCGTTATTAGAAATCATACCTATTTCAAACTCGTTAATTAAATTACCAAAAGATAAATCTTCCATACTACACACCTCATCCATCCATGTTCGATCAACACCCGTTAATCGACAATTATTGGAATACAAATAAGTCTCATAGAGTCTTTCTCCGCTCATAATTTCAGTAACCTCCACGTAATCTTCTGTCTCCTCATCCCACATTTCAAAAGTCATTTCATCTCCAGCACACGCATTTTGATAAGCTTCTTCACACTCCATACAGGCAGACCCATAAGTTTCCTCGTACTTACCTTCCATAAATGCATCTAACTCCTCGATCGAAGCCACCGTGTAATTTGGGAAGTTTTCATTAAAAAATCTTGTGCCTCCGACATACTCACCACTGCTTAGCTCTTCATCATCATGATCTAGCCAAGAAAAAATTCCAATAACATTACCCGGACCATATTCTTCAGCAAGCCTCTCAAACTCTTCTTGACTTTCTGCCTCCATAAAAGCATTCAGCTGTTCTACTGTATAAGTACCTCCCTGTAATAGAATGTCCGTATTAAAAGGTAATTCAAAACAACGTTCTCCATCTATGTTTGTATATCCTAAAAAGGGTATGTTCCCTTCATCCTCGATTCCGTAATATTCTAAGGCACCCAAACCCAAGAGAATAGTATCTTGTCCAAGCGTCATAAAACTAGAAGTCACGACATCAACATCAGTGCTGTCGTTGGCAACACCAGTACTGTCGTTGGCAACACCTCCATTGTCGATGTCCTCAAGATCATCATCCTCTGTACAAGACATAAATATAGTCATGGACAGGAATGCGCTGATAAATAATAAGTTTTTAAATTTTTTCATTTTTTGTGGTTTAGTTGCTTTTAAAAATTCACTATTACCCTCACAATTTATATAATTTTTAATGAATAGTATTTTTTTTAATAAAAATGTATATGCACCAAAATCCGTTATCATGAAGTATTTAATACATTTAATATCCCCTTGTTATGAAAGGTAACCCCTCCTATTTACATAATATGGAGATCTCAAACATTAGAGTCATCAAAATACTTTATCTAACAACGTAAGTTTTATGTTAAAATCTGGCTCCATTGCGCTTTATCAATTCTACTATGGATAACCCTCTTGAGCAGTCTCTGAATTTGTCAAAATATTAAACTTCACTAAAAAAAAGAAGCTCGAAAACCACTATTCCCGTTACATAACTTTAAATTTTAAAGAAGAAGAAAGTTTTTACATGCTACTTTAGATCAGAATTTTTTTAAATCATACCACTCGTTTTCAAGATAACTTGAATATAGCCTAATTTTTAATAAAAAGGTCTTCTGATACTGCGCCAGTAAAAAAAAACACCTCATATGCCTCTTTTAATTTAAATTGCCTTTTCAAGTAATTTAATCAGATTAATACGGAGAATTAATATTATTCAATGAAACCGTCAATAGGCAACCTCGTCTCTACATGTAGAATTAAAAAAATTATCATGTCCAAGATTTTTTTATAAATTTTCTTCTTTGATGTTATTTTCCAGATCACTCACTCATATTTAGCAACCTATTTTATGCCCATAAAAGCGCTTAAACTGATCTCTGCTTTATCAAAAAATAATGTCCAAAATCATCATTGGATTTTGTTTGTGTTTGTATTAATGACTTCCGCACATGCATTTGCACAAAGCTCCAAAGTGGAAGGGAAAGTAGTTGATGATAATGGAAATGGCATTACCGAGGTTACTGTTCTAATCAAAGAGACCCAGTTTAAGACACTCACTAATAGCAATGGCATCTACGAAATTACAATACCAAAAACTTCGGATAATTTGATTTTCAGCGCCGATGGATTTATTACTAAAGAAATAAATAGGGGCATTCGTTCAACCATCAATGTAATCTTACACAAAGAAAAAAATTCTTGGGTAGTTCCTTCACAAGTCCCAATGTTCGAAGATGTCATCGTTCAAGAAAATAGGCTTCAACTCCCTGTTTCACAAACTTCTAGAAACATTCATATCATTTCAAATCAACAAATCGAAAATTCGCCAGCCCAAAGCGTTGCCGAATTATTGCAGTCCGTAGCTGGACTTGATGTGCGTCAACGGGGAACACATGGCCTACAAGCGGATGTAAGCTTACGCGGAGGTACTTTTGATCAAATCCTCATCTTGATTAATGGGATTCAAATGGCTGATCCCCAAACAGGGCATCATGCCTTAAATCTACCCTTGGACCTTGATAATATTGAAAGGATTGAAATACTCAAAGGTCCTGCAGCTCGAGTTTTTGGGGCCAATGCCTTTACAGGAGCCATCAATATTGTAACCCAAACACCTGGTACGCCTTATCTGAAAGTATCCCTCAGAAATGGAATGAACGCACTTTGGGGTGGCCATGCTGCTGTTGCACATCAAAAAGGGAAATACCAACATTATTTGTCATTGGGAAAACAACTATCGGATGGCTACCGCTTCAACACCGATTATAATGTAGCTAATTATTTTTACCAAGGTAGTTACGCGCTAGACGAAAGTCAAAACATAAGCGTACTTGGGTCTTTTTCGGATCGAAAATTTGGTGCCAATCGATTTTATGGCAATGATTCCGATTTCTTTGCCAATCAGTATGAAGAAATACAAACCAGTTTAATGAATATCGGACATCAAAAGTCAGCAGCTAATTTCACCATAAAAACCAGGTTGAATTGGAGAAGGAACCAAGATGAATATCTCCTCATTAGGGAAAATCCGGACTATTATCGCAACTTGCACACCAGCCAAGTAGTCAGTTTAGAAAGTCATGGAGATTACTATAGCAAATGGGGTGCTACAGGTATTGGTGGTTCCCTGAGCAAGGTAGGCCTAAACAGTAATAACCTTGGAAATCGTTCTCGACAAATCTCTACCCTTTTTTTGGAGCACCGTGCATATTTCTTAAATAAGAAACTAGACATTACCCCTGGCGTAGCGCTGAGTCATTACAGTAATTTTGGATCACATTTTTTTCCTGGAATTGATGTAGGATACACACTAAAATCCGGCATCAAGCTCTTTACAAATATGGGTTATACTTGGCGAATACCCACTTATACTGACCTTTATTATGAAGGTGCCGCTAATATTGGTAATGAAAATTTAGTCCCAGAATCTGCTCTTTCATATGAGGTCGGAGCGAAATACACACACAGCCATTGGCATACAAATATCAGTTGGTTTTCTCGAAAAAGTAGTAATTTAATTGATTGGATCAAGGATTCAAAAGCCTCGGATACTTCAAAATGGCAACCTCAAAATCTGAATGATTTAACCATCCGCGGCTTAGATTTTAATATAAATTTCAGTGGTCAAGCATTGTTAGGATCTAACGAAATTTTAGAAAATATTCAGATCGGTTACACCTATATTGACGCAGAAATACCCCAATATTCAAACATTATTTCCAGATATGTCCTTGAAAATCTAAATCATCAGCTCACCGTCAATATTCAGCATAGAATTGTTGGCCAATTACATCATAACCTACGCTTAAGGTATTTGGACAGAGCTTCAATGGCTAATTATTTTGTGATAGATACAAAGTTATTTTGGGAAGCCGAAAAATATAGCTTTTACCTCACCATCAATAACTTATTCAATGAAAGTTATTATGAATCTAACCTTGTAGAAATGCCTGATTTATGGCTATTTGCTGGTTTTAAATTAAAAATACCTTATTGAGCAATAATTAATTATAAAAAATTGTTGCTCCTTTGTTTAAAAAAAATCAGAAACTCCAAGTGAAACTATCAGAAATAAAAGAATCCCTCTTGACCATTGATAAAATTGATTTTCAATTGCCCAATGGTGCATCTCTACCCAGTCACTTCCATATCACTGAAATAGGAAAGCTAAGCAAGCATTTTATAGATTGTGGTGGTCAGGTAAGGAAAGAAGATACCGTCAATTTTCAATTATGGGAAGCCAATGACTATCAGCATAGACTATCCCCTAAAGACTTATTAGAGATCATCGCCCTTGCCGAAAATAAACTGGGTATAGAAAACTTAAACATCGAGGTGGAATACCAAGGGGATACCATTGGGAAATATGGACTGTCCTTTAATGGCCAACAATTTTTGCTCACGAATAAATTAACAGATTGTCTAGATCCAAAAAAATGTGGTTTACCTGTCTCAAAACATAAAATTAGAATTTCTCAACTCCATAATTCTCAAAACAATTGCACCCCAAATTCTGGATGCTGTTAAAGACGCACTACCTTTTTACTTTTTAAGAAGCCCTAGTTAACGATCAATAGATTGGATCATTAAGCTTTCCCAGTTCGGCGTTGCTTCCTTTTCTTCATCCACGATTTTCTTCACATCTTCAAGTAGTTGTCTCGCATCATATATGATTCCATCCTTAATGGTATAATTAACTCCTCCGACACGGACTACCTCATTAGTCTCATTCAGCTTAATATCTCCGGTTCCATATAAATACTTGAGGTTTTTTAATGGGTTTTGATCCATTAAAATCATATCTGCCAATTTTCCTACCTCAATGGTACCTATCAGGTCATTCATTCCAATAGCTTCTGCTGCGTTTAAAGTAGCCGACTGAATGACCTCCATTGGATGAAATCCGGCTTCTCTCAACAACTCCAATTCTTGGATATAACCAAAACCATATAAATTATACATATAGCCTGAATCTGCTCCAGCAGTGACCCGACCTCCCCTATTCTTATATTCGTTTACAAATGCCATCCAAAGCCTATAATTTTCCTTCCATTGAGTTTCTTTTTCCGTTCCCCAATCATAATAAGCCGCCGCATGGGAATCCCTTGCCGGTAGAAAAAAGTCCAGCAACGCGGGTCGCGTGTAGTCTTTATGCCAAGGTAGACTGCTTCCTCGTTGCACATCTCTGAAAATACTGTAGGGCACAAAAGTAGCGTCAATAGTGAAATCTAAGGACAGGAGCTCATTCATTACTTCATTCCATTTTTTTGAATGAGGTAATGCGGCTTGCTTCCACAGCTTTCCTGCCTCCTCAAATCGATCACCCTCATTCATATAATTATAATCTAATGGATAATTCTGTACAGTCCGATCTTCAAAAAGGGCCTCTGGTAACCCATACCAATGCTCCATAGTGGTGAGACCATTTCTAGCCGTTTCCAGTACATTCATCAATGCAACATCCATTTGTGCATGGTGGCAAGCCGATCTCAACCCAAGTTTTTTATTCTCCTGCAACGCTGCTTTGAATATATCAGGTCTTGAACCAAAAAACTTGATACCATCAGCACCTTTAGCTGCATTATTTCTCACCCAGTCTATGGCTTCTTGAGGACTATTAATCCCATTTTTTTTCCCTTGGCCAAAACTTGTATAAGCTAATATTCTTGGTGCCGTAATCTCATTTTTTATACTTCGCTCTTTTTCGGACAATACCCAATCTAAACCCTGACCGCATGAAGGATCACGAATCGTGGTAATACCATGGGCCATCCATAACTTATAAACATAATCTGCCTTTCCAGATCTCTGCGATGAAATGTGACCATGCATTTCGATGAATCCAGGTAGTAAATACATGCCCTGTGCATCTATTTCTCTACCTCCTTTTTTTAATTTTGGTCTTCTGTCCTCTTTGATATCAAGACCTGGATAACCCACATTTTGAATACTGACAATTTTATTGTCCTCAACCGTTACATCTACAGGTCCAGTAGGGGGTGCTCCATTACCATTGATCAGGGTAGCCCCTCTAATGATAAGCTGATTAAAAGGGCCTTCTCCACGCCCTCTATCAGGAGCCATATCAATTTGGGCAGAGGCAATATTTGAGAAAATAAAAAAGAGCGTGAGAAGTAAAAAAGTTTTCATAATAATATTTTAGGAGTTTATATGTCAAACCCATTCCCTAGAATTATACGCATGAAAGATATCCATGAACATCGTCAGACATAGGCTTCTTTTAGATCCACCATTAGAACCTAATTTTGTTGTTATCAATTTAAAAGATAAGTTATGAAATATTTTAGCTAAAAAAAAGTAGTATTAGCAAGAGCGTGATTTTTATTGCCTTTATTAAAGATGAGATTATTCATCTTCCTCTAATCCCAACTCCTTCAAGAACGCCTCATTGTTAGGAGCTCTACCCAAAAATTCCTTGACCAAGTCTATGGCTTTTTCAGAGCTGCCTTTCGCCAAAATAATATCTCTGTAACGTAATCCCGTCGTTTTATCTAAAATTCCATTTTCAGTGAAAACTGAAAACATATCTTGAGCATAAACCAGAGACCATAAATAACCATAGTAACTGGATCCGTAACCGTCCAAATGACCAAAGGCACTTTGAAAATAGGTGCCTTCAATGTAAGGATAAGGTAATACCTCATTTTGAACGTTCCGCAAGACATCTGTCGTCGTTTTTCCTGAATTGGGATCAAATTGATCATGAAGTGTTAAATCATAAGTACCCAAAAATACTTGTCCAGTGGCACTCATACCTGAGCCTACTTTTTTGGCTGCCAGCATTTTATCAAATAAGGGCTTAGGTAGTACTTCCCCTGTCTCATAATGTCTACTAAAGCTTTTCAAAATATCATAGTCCCAAGCCCAATTTTCAAAAATCTGCGAAGGGGCTTCAACAAAATCACGTGCGACATTAGTACCTGATTGTGCATACAATTCTGTGGTGGTCAACATTTGGTGCAATACATGTCCAAATTCATGAAAAAAGGTCTCGACTTCCCCATGTGGCATGAGTGCTGGTTTTTCACTCGTAGCATCTGGAAAATTACAAACTAAACTCGCCATGGGAATCTGATATCCTTTTGGGGTTGACCTTCCATTGATGATACCAAAGCAAGCCGCGTGATTATACTTATTGGCTCTGGGGTGTAAATCCAAATAGAAAATACCTTTCAGCTTCCCTTCTTGATAAACTTCAAACATCCGCACATCCTCCTGCCACACACTAGGTTGGTCGATTTCTTTATATTCAAGATCAAATAACATTTTAGTCAGATCAAAAAGTCCCTTAATCACATCATCCAAAGCAAAATATTGTTTCACCTCCTCGACATCAAGTTCATACTTTTCTTTGAGAAGCAAATTGAAATAATAGCTTCGCTCCCAAGACTTTACTTGATCTGAATTCCCCCCGTTTGATTCTTTTGCCGCTTGTAATTCAGCAACATCTAACCGTGTTTTTGCCCGTAAGTCCTCCTTGAGGTTTTCCTCAAATTCCCAAACAGTCGCTGGGTCCTGAGCCATTCTATCTTCCATAATGTAAGCGGAATAACTATCGTATCCAAGTAAATTAGCCATTTCACTTCTTTTTTCTAACAGACTTTGTAGTACCTCAAGATTCTCAGGGGCTGCCCTGTTTTGATACTTCATAAAAAGTGCTTTACGTGCACTTTCAGACTTACTGTATTTCATAAAGGGTCCATAAGAAGGATAAGACAAGTCTATTCTATAAGTACCATCCACTTGTTTGTGTGCTTCTTGATAATCAGTGGGTAACCCTTCCATATCGGCTACATCGACTTCTAAAAAATCATCTTCAGCGGCAATATTTTCTGAAAATTGATCACTGATCACCGACAGCTCATCTTTAATTATTTTTAACTGATCTCGATTTGCTTTCGACAAGGCAAACCCATTTCGCTCAAACTCAATGATAGTTTCAGTTAAGAATTTTCTTTGATAACCTTTTAATTGATCGTCATCGGCATGGCTCGAATAAGACTTAATAGCTTGGTATAAATCCTCATTCAAACTGATCTCATTACCATATTGACTCAGTGAAGTATTCGCTTCTTGGGCATAGCTTCTGACGGCTGAATCTGGATGCGTATACGCCATCAAATAGATAGGCGAAGCAATGGCTGCATAATTTGCGAACAGTCCATCATAAGCCTGCATCGTATTTTCAAAATTTCTATCTCCCTCTTTGATAGCGATTATTTTTGCTAGTGCTTCATTGGTCATTTTCTCGATAGTCACAACCGCCTCACTTACGTGATCAGCTGTGATCGATGCGAAATCAATGGGCTGATTATCCTTGGTGAAGAAAGGATTTACTATAGCTGTCGAATGGAGCTCTGGTTTTTTTTTCTGGTCGGAGCACTTGACAATAAGTAATAAAAATAGGATTAATGTAAACAAGTAAAAATATTTCATAGAAGTGCTTTTTTTATAGAAAATGGAAGTTAATGTTTTTGGAGGATTTAATTTAAATAAAAAGTGAACAGATCGTTGAATTTTTCTGGATCATCTAGTTTATCAGAGTTCTTTTTCTTTGGATGAGTTGACAAATAAAATATTCCCTAAATCGTGATATCCTTCAAAGACTTCAGCTCTAAGTTGTTTAACGGCCTCACTATTAAATCCAATAATAGTTAAATCAGCACCTACAGACTTTTTATTTATAATGACTCTACTATTAGTTTCTTGATCTTTCTCAATCAACTCTACATTATTGGACGAAATAGGCAACCTGCCTTCTTTTATTTGATCCAATAACTTTTCCCGTTGATTAGCCAGTTCATCTTTTGGGTGTATCGCAAATATTTTTATCTCTGCCCCTTGCCAATCTCGATGGCCCATGATTACAAAAGACATAAGTATCATCAGTGATGCATTATCAAAATCTCCTTGGGTAATCCAAATATGAATCTCATTGTGATACCCAAACCCCTTCTCTGTACTAGCCAAAACACAAATATCAAAATCAGTAGCACTAACCAATGGCATATTGTCCATAATAAGGTCGGTACAAGGACCCAAAGTTTTAGAGTACTCAAACATGAACATGTTTGATTCTTTTCCAGATACACTGGGCAATTGAATGGACTGGGCAATCGCTGTAGTATAGGATGGGCTGATGATAGTATCCAAATACATATTACTTTTAGATATCTCTGCCTTTTCTATGAGCCTATCAAGCATCTCACTTGCCTGTCGATTAGTTTCACGGGATACGTATCCATTGATGTAATGAAGATAGGTTCCAAAACCATATCTATGAGATATCCATCGCATCAATTCAAAGGCTGCTGTACGCTTAAACGAATCATCTGAGATACAAATTAGAGAGGGTCGCCAAGTATTGACATCCTCTTTATCGGCCTTTTGTAATAAAACCTGGAGTTGGCGACTTAATTGATAAATAACTCCTTGAAATATCTTCACCATCCCTTGTTTATTGGGACTAAAATAAGTGATTCCCACATAGATCAGTACCATTATCAAAAGGGCACTAAATGCATACATTGCATTCATTTTAAACATCATATAAAAACAAAGCACTGCACCTAATAAAGAAATATACCAACGGGACTTGAAAGCCGGACGATAGGAGGGATCTGCCGCAAAATGCTGCAAAAAAGAAATGGAACAAATCGCACCGTAGGTAACCATAAAAAACATGGATATGATTTGAGCAACCATATTAATATCTCCAACCAGCAAAAAAAACAAGGCAATCATGATCGTAATTACCGTAGCGTTAAAAGGCTCTCCTTTTTTCGTTTCTTTTGATAAAAGCGCATTGATCCTTCTATTGGGAATGATTTCATCTGAAGCCAAAGCTTGCAAGGTCCTTGGAGCTACCATAATTGAGCCCAAGGCACTCGAAAATGTTGCTGCAGCTAGTCCCAGAGGAATGATCGATCCCCATAATGCAATCTTCCCCATGATCAGTTGATCAGATGCCAAGTCTTCCGGAGACGCCGATATGGTCAACTTATAAGCAATGAATAAATAGATTAACATCCCCGTAAAAGTTGCCATTAATGACCCTAGCGGAATGGCTTTTTTTGGTTCCAAAAGATCTCCCGACAGCCCAACACCCGCGGTCATTCCTGTAAAAGCAGGGAAAATAATGGCAAAAACAACAAAAAAAGAATCTGGATTCTGAATGGTTTTAAAAAAATCAAAATTCTCATTCTCAGACATATAATATGTATCTCCCAAAAATAAAAAAAGTAAGGAAACTACCAGAATTGCCACTACTGGGTATAAAATTTTGATACCTAATTGTGCCCCTTTACTCAACATGATTACACTCAATATCAAAACCAATGGAGCACTGATGAATCTTTTATCCCAAATAAAAATATGATACGTATCATTAAGCCATTCGATGACTCCATCAAAGGCCTCTGAAAATGCAATGGCGTAAAAAGCGATACTGATGGCTTGCGAAAGATATAAAGTCAACCCAATGGCCGCACCGATGTTGATACCAAAAGAACGAGAAATAATATAGTATTCTCCTCCTCCTTCTACTTTTTGATTAGTGGCTATTTCAGCTATCGCCATGGCCGTGGGAATGGTGATGAGATGGCCCAATAAAATGATGCCAACGGTACCTGCAAATCCAACATTACCTACGGAATAACCAAAACGCAAGAACATAACGGCACCTAAAATTGTAGACAATGCCGTTAAAAAAACGGGTATCACACCAAATTTTCCCTTTTTTTCCCGAAGATTAGACATGTTTGCATAGCATAAGTAGTCAAATATAAGACATCACTTTTTATCATTGTGGACTGGCTGCAAATAAAAATGAATTTTGGATGAAACATAACAGCATTTAGAGGAAGAAAAATTCCTTTAATTTAGGGCTCAATGGTTCAAATTATTTGATTTATTCTCATCAGAAAAATTGAGCCTGGGCATTTATAAAATAATTGAGCATATCTCTTGCGCAAGGTATCTGCTTTAGGCACTCAAATAATGGAACACAACCCCGAGTACTGCTTCATCTCAAACCTATTGTATCCCCTCATATTTTTTGACCTTTTGTTGTGACCCTGATGATTCAAAGGTAATGGGTTCAGTAGTTTTCAAGAAGGGTATATTTAACTTTCCTGATAAGAACCCTAACTTTGGTCCACTCAATTAATAAATCATCTTTAAAGAGGTTTTTGCCCTTAAAATGGATGCATTTTACGCAAGTCATTAGAGTTACTGAAACCAGTAAGTAAATAGATCTTATCTGATTCAGCACTCAATTAGGAAGATTTATTTAACCAATCGAGACTTCTTAATTAGTTTAAATATTTATTAGGTTCCTAAAAGGTTCTAATTGCACGGACGTGTCTTCCGTAGTAACCACTCGCAGCTCCCTTAGATCCCTCACTCCTCTTATTCCCATAATTTTGATAGCCATTGTAAAAGCTTTGTCTCCAAGCCCCTTGCTGATCTTCTTCAGTAGAACTCCAATAGCCATCACCTTCAAAGCCCCCAATCATTTCCTTATTGAGATACAATTTGTTTAACTCATCCTTACTTGGTAAAAACCAATCATCAAAGGTCACGGCATCTTCAGTTACCGCATAGTCTGCACACAACCTAGCTGCAGAAGGGAGTTTATCGGTTACTTTACCATGTTTAAACACAATCAATTCAGTATTTCCACGACCTTTACCTACGGCTATTCCAGTAGCTCCTGTATTGTTGAAAACTCCATTATACCAAGGGGCACCTGACATTGTACTTTGATCAGATTTTGCCGCAATCAAACCATGCACTTCTCCGGCTACATATCCTGCATCATGTGGGGCAAATACATAGGCAATTACTCCTCCTCCATACTCAGAACCTATCGGGGGAATGTAGGTAGAGCTGAATGATATGAACTCATTGCCATTTCCTGCGGCATCAACAAAAGAGCCCATAGCTAATTCGAAATCGTTCGGCCCAGGCTCTGACGGGGTGAAAATGGCCGAATAATTCATTTCACTCCCCTTAAATTCACTAAGTAGACCGCCATTTATAACTACATCTGATGCCACAAAACCTGTAATTATTTCACTACTTGTGAATTGCAATCTTAATATCTCATCATCAGAGGGCAAGGCTTCGGAATCACCTTTTCCTTCTTTATTTATCAAAATCTTCATATTCTTGACCAGCTGATTAATCTGTGTTATCTCGATGCTCATTTGAGGTGGCGTGGCATCGTAAGTCCAAATAAATTCTGAGGATGCACTATTTTTATCTCCTCGGGCATTAGTAAATTTTCCCGCAGGAACGCTGATTTTAGTCAATCCCTCGTCAATAGCCTTGAACTTGGCTGTATAAGTCGTACTATTTACCCTTTTAGCTCCCCCAATTTTACCATTGAATACTTTGACGTCTGACGGAGTAAAATCTTTCGTTGGAGCACTACTAATAAAAGTCAAATTCAATATTTTATCATTTGAAGTTGTACCACTGATTACTTCTTCAGCAGTGATCTGCATTGTAAATACTTCTTTTATATCTATATTGAGCGTTTTACTCCAAGCGAAATTAAATAGGATTAAATAAAAAGAAATGATTAAAAAGTATGGCTTAGCAGGGTACATCTGGAATTTTAGAATTACAAATTATTATTAATGAAAATCAAAATAAATTTAATTTAATTTATTAAATAGATAAAAAAAAAATTCTGTTAAAATAAAAATATATTTGCCTTATTCATAGTGAATAAAAAGAGTTCAATCAACTAAACGCTTAATTAAAATCTGAAATCAGATATTTCTTTACATGAGATTTATATAATTAGGACCTTTCCCATTTTTGATTTCATCTAAAGAATGATTTATCTTGGTGATGATTAAGAAAATCATACTCCCTCAATACTTAATGAGACTTTTATTTATTGGAATCTTCATACTTCTTTTCTTTAGTGTAAGAGCACAACAATGGCCTGTAGCCAAGGCCTGGGTTTGGCATGATGCACAGCCATGGCGGGTGGGCGCCAATTTCAATCCAAGTACTGCCATTAATCAACTTGAATTTTGGCAAGCAGAAACTTTTGATGAAAATACCATCGAAAGAGAATTAAAATGGTCTGCAGATTTAGGTATGAATGTTCATCGTGTCTATCTACATAATCTTCTCTGGGAGCAAGATTCAAATGGCTTTATAGATCGATTGAATGTCTATTTGAGTATTGCCGATCGCTATGAACTCAAAACTATTTTTGTTTTGCTCGATGATGTATGGCATCCTGTACCAAAACTTGGAAAACAACCGGCACCTATACCTCACCTCCATAATTCAGGTTGGGTTCAAGCTCCTGGATCAGCCATTCTAGGAGACCTAAATAGGCATGATGAATTAGAAACTTATATCAAAGGGATCATTACTGCTTTTGCCGATGATGAGCGCGTAATTATGTGGGACCTATATAATGAACCTGATAATGTGGCTAAAGGAAAAGGCCGTGGTGCACTTGAAGTGAATAACAAAAAAGTATACTCACTCGCATTGCTCAAAAAAGTTTTTAGCTGGGCCAGAGAGGTCAATCCCTCTCAACCTCTTACCAGTGGTCTTTGGAAAGGAAATAGCTCCCAATGGGGGACTTTTGAAAAACTATCTGCTATTAATCAATTCATGGTTGAACATTCAGATGTTATTTCTTTTCATGCCTATGACGGTAGCCTAGAAAAAGTAGCAGAAAAAATCAGTGAATTAAAAAAATACAATCGCCCCCTTTTTTGTACCGAATACCTAGCCCGTGGCGTAGGCAACCATTTCGAAACACTCCTCCCTTCGTTCAAAAAAGAAAAGATAGGTGCCATTAATTGGGGATTGGTTGATGGAAAGACCCAAACAAAATATCCATGGAGAAGTTGGATTATTAATTTCACAGAGGAACCTGATGTTTGGCATCATGATATTTTTCGGGCAAACGGAACCCCTTATTCAAAAGAGGAGACTTATTTTATAAAAAAAATACTCGAAAAGCAGTAATTAATAACAATAAAGGGCATATATCCATCTCATAATGTGTCTCCTAATTAGATCCAAAGCCATCGCGTCAAAAACAATCACTTGGTGATCAAAAAGCCGTAGTTCTTATTGCGTAACCGAACCCGGCGTACCATAGTATTCGCCCCCATTGATCCACGGAAGATCAGCGGTGGTGTGGTAATGATAAATTTCTTCTGGGAAATCTTCGGTTACATGTGTGTGGCCATGATAATCGTCAAGGTCATCATTGGTCAACGTTACCCCACTTTCTACCGGACCGTAAACTGGAAATCCGTCAAGTAAAAGGCCTAAGAAGGAACTGTCGCCTTTGATTTCTGTTAACCACGTAGGCTCTATGTGATAATGATAAGAACCCGTATTGGTGGGATGACCTTCATATTGATCAAAAGTATTAAGTTCTTCCAATATATCGTCTCCGGGTGCGGCCTGCTGGTTATAAAACACTACACTGTTAATGGATACACCCATTGGCCCAAAAGGAGTCCCTTCATTATTTGTGGCCGCTTCAGGAAATCTAGGCAGGGTAAAGGTGTAGTTCATAGCCGCAATTTTATTTGGATTTTTAAAAAAATTTTCATTGTCAGGCTCGCTATAGGCCTCGAACAGAGGATTACTCGTGTCATAATACATACTTTTATGATCCGGCTCATTGGTTGATGTGATGGTAATTGTCGTTTCACCAACAACTACTGTAAGCGCTTCATCGTTATAATATTTACAAGCAATGACCGCAATATCATTAGCCGATGTAGAAGTAATACAATCTATCGTTATATCATCTGTTATAATATCACTATCGGCAGCATCTGTAAAAGTGGTATCATCATCGCCGCATGATGAGAAGATAAACAATGAGCACAGGGTGCTAATTGATAAAAAATTGATAATTGATTTCATTATATTCTTAGATTAAATATGATTGATTTCATTTGAAACTAAGAAATAAAATTATAATAATGAATTATTTAGGAGTTTTCTTTGAATTATATTTAACTAATCCTTATTTTGTTGAATATAATGAAATATATTTAAGCTGATGTCTGAACAAAATATTCTTTTCGTAGTCCTTTTAATTTGGGGTATCCCCAGTACTTATTTCAGAAGTCGATTTCGAAAAATAGTCTATGTAACGGATGATTGGAAAATAAATATTAAACCTCTCTTCAAAAAAGAACTGATTGCTTTATTTTCAAATAGTTTGCCAACGGATCAAGCGTATATTAAGGCCCGAAATCATTATCGTTTTTACTTAGCTATTTATCTGATCTTATTTTTATTTATTATGTATCATTTTGAATGGCCATGCGTTAAATAGAACGCATTGCTATCGAGTATACTTACACAATGAAAAAAAACCTATCTCATTTATTTTTCTCACTCATCGCATTTGCCGTAGCTTATGGATTGGCGTGGTTGACCGCCATCGATTTGGTCATGAACGCTGTCTTACTCTCCTTTTTAATTCAGTGGATATTGTTTGTGCCCGCTTATTATTTTCAAACAGAAAAGTTTTATGACCTCGCGGGTAGTATGACCTACCTCACTGTAATTATATATACGAGCTATGCCAGCTACTTGATGACCGGATTCAACTTAGGTAGTATGATTTTGGGCTTATTTGTCATTATTTGGGCTTTAAGACTGGGTATTTTCTTGTTTATCAGAATTCACAACACAGGAGAGGACAAAAGGTTTCAATCGATCAAACGATCACCAACTCAATTTTTCATGACTTGGACTTTACAAGGCATGTGGGTGGCTATTTGTTCTGCCTGTGCCCTCACCGCGATGGCTAATGGGGTCGTCTTAAACGGAGTTTTCCTCATGGGATTCCTTGTATTTCTTTTAGGCTTTTCAATGGAGATCATAGCCGACCATCAGAAAAGTAGCTTTAGGAAAAATCCAGTGAACCGAGGTCATTTCATAAAAACTGGACTTTGGGCCTATTCAAAACATCCCAACTATTTAGGTGAAATAATCTTATGGATGGGCATCGCCATTTGCTCTTTATCTTCCCTGTCAGACCTTCAATTGATAACACTAATTTCACCTGTTTTTACCTATGTTTTGCTCGTTTACATCAGTGGTATCCCTTTATTGAAAGCTAGGAGTGAGGAAAAGTGGGGGCATCTATCTCAGTATCAAGAATATGTTGACAGAACCCCAACGCTTTTTTTCAATCCATTAAAAAGCTTTGACAAATAAGCTTAACGCAGCTCTCGTAAGCTCATATGTTGCATAAATAAAGCTACAAAACAACAAACAGTATCAACTGAATCTTGTGAACGCAAGATTACCCCTTTAATCAGCTTACTTTTGTTGAAAAATGAACTCCCAATCCCTTATTGAATAAAACTTTATCATCTCTCATTCTATCTCCAGTCTTAAATGACCTATTTAAACCGAGAATTTCGCTTTGGAATAATTACAAAAAAATAATACCTTTAAATATTAATCTATTTTTTAACTATTTATCCAACTAAAATGAAAAAAAACATATCAACGATTATTGCCATCATCGCATTCAATATGATGGTTCAAGCACAAGAAGGTCCTGAAATTTGGATGACCTACGATCTCATGCCTAAAAAAGGAATGACCAAACAATTTGAGGCAGCAGCTGAAAAAAAGAATAGGAAATTTAATAATACTGCGGAAACTGCCATTTTTACGTTCAAATACATGGATGGTGAAAATCAAGGCAAATACCAAAGAGTGATGGGCTATAAGGACTGGGACTTTTTTAATAACCAACAACAAGGTGATAATGCTCAGCGCAAATATTGGGCTGAAAATGTTGATCAATTTGTAGAAAGTCAAACGGGATGGAAAGTATGGTCAAGATCACTTAAACACTCTCATAATTGGACGCCCACAACTACCTTCAAACATATGTATGTCTTAAGAAGATTTATCAAACCTGGTCATGAGGCAGCCGTGTATAATTTCCTTGACCGTGGAGCCAAGGTTATGAAAGCACATAATTACTCGGGAATTCAAGGTGTTTTTCAGTTGATGTCTGGGGGTAATACTAATGAATATATTATTTGCAATGGATTTGATAAATTTGGCGAGTTCGGTAATTATCCTGACACCGAAAAAACAGAAGCCCAACTTTACGATGAAATGTTTGGAGAAGGCTCATGGCGAAAAGATGCTACTGCTTACAATCAAGCACTAGAAATGTACAGCAGAACCAGAGAAAGACTCATGTCGGTAGAGGCTTTGAGTACACAGTTAAACTAGAATATTCGCTAAATATTTAAAGCAAACAAGTCCTCGCTGGGGGCTTGTTTGTTTTCCTTAATCAATAAGTAAGAGGGCTACCCGAATAGCATTGATAACCAAACGATCATGAAGAAGTTGACTGTTTTTATTTTAGTAGCCGTAGCTAACATCAACTTTCGACTTTAAATGAGGTGATTCTTAAAATCATCAGTAGTTTGGCAACACAACTGCTCCATTACCTGCTGTAACTCTTTTTTTATCAAAGAAATGCTGTGATCACCCCCCTGTTTACCTAAGGCTCCCACCCCATACATGAAACTTCGTCCCATGAAGGTGAAAGCCGCCCCACTGGCCATTGCTCGAGCAATATCTGGCCCTCCACGTAAACCCGAATCAACCATGATTTTGATCTCTTTCTGATACTTTTTTACCAAATGAATCATGGGTACAATTGACGATTGACCCGCATCCAACTGCCGACCTCCATGATTAGAAACGATGACCCCATCCACTCCTAATTTAATGGCTTTGAGGATATCTTCTTCACTGACAATTCCCTTAACAATCAATTTACCTTTCCATTGTTCTCGAATGGCAGCAATTCGGTCTTCATTTAGGCGACCCGAAAAAGTAGCATTCATAAATGCTCCTAATCCTTTCAAATTTAATTTTTTTGGCATATATGGAAGGAGACTTTTGAAATTGGGTCGTCCATAAATCAAAGTTTGAACGGCCCAATCTGGATGCTTGATGATCTCTAAAATGTTTTTAAAATTCATTTTGGGGGGCATGGATAATCCATTGCGCACATCTCGAGGCCTAAACCCAAAACTGGGAACATCGGCTAAAATAACCAAAACATTAGTGCCTACCACCGCCGCTCGCTCTAATAAATCTCTTTTAACCGCTTCTTGAGTAGGGTGATATAATTGAAACCACGCCTTCCCCTCAGTAATCTCACCGATACGTTCAATACTTGCCGTACTGACGGTACTCAGAATAAAAGGGATGTTGTGATTGACTGCTGCACTAGCCAAGATTTCTGGCGCATTTGGCCAAATTAATCCTTGTAATCCGATGGGTGCAATGCCAAAAGGTGCATCATAGGTGTGACCAAACAATGTCGTCTTCATCTCTGATTGATCAAACTTCGATAAGTATTGGGGCATCAATTCTATTTTCCGAAGGTCCGATCTGTTTTTGTCAAGGTTAACGTCCTCATTGCATCCTCCATCTAGGTATTCAAAAGCAAATTTTGGGATTTTGACCTCGGTTCTTTTTCTTAAATCCGATACAGACGGGTATTTATAATTTATATTGAGTTTCATCACATGCTTTTAGCTTTATTTAACGAATGCCTTTATTCAACACTGTTCAGATTTCTTTTGCCTCAAGTAAAAAATTTGATCTTTGAGTTGCAATTCAGAGGACATTGTATCGGTTTGATTCCTTAAAAAATAAGTAAAATAAGCTACTTGTTTTTCATCCCTCAGCAATACTTTTTTTAACTGTAATAACTTTTATATTTTCTTGACATGTTCAAACTACAGGTCGCGTATTTTAATATTTCTAAACCACACAGGATAGCCATGATCTTGTAACCCAATATAGCCTTCTCTTGAAATACCATCCACAAAGCCCTTAAAATCTTTAAATTTACTGTTTTGAACCAATGTATCCCATTCTGGAGTCCAATGTGAATAAGACAATACTTGAATTCCATTCATACTTACCAAAACATCCCCCTCATTTACTTTTATAGAACAAGTATTCCATTGACCTGCAGGATTAACCGCTTCAGGATTTGCGGGAAGCATATCGTACAAAGAACCTGCTAAATGACTACTTATTTTATTATCGAATGCATCTTGATTATCTAAAACTTGAATTTCAGGGGCCGCATAGTAAATGGCATTTCCAGGTGTTTCACGAACATAATAAAAGATCCCAGAATTAGCCGATTTACTTGCTTTCCAATCAATCATTAATTCAAAATTTTTATACTTCTTTTCAAAAAATAAAATATCACCCCCTGCGCCTTCTCCTGGTGTTTTTCCTGATCCTAAAAGTACCTTCATGGCCTCATTTTCAATGGTCCAATTAGCAGGCATTTCAGTACCATTACATTGCCGCCAACCTTTAAAATCTGTCCCGCTAAATAGTAAGGTCCAACCCTGTTCTTTCTCGGTCGGGGAAAGTGAATTGTTTGGCTGAGCATAGGCGTTCAGAGTCATTAAAAGTAAGCATGGCATCACCCATCTTTTTATCAATCTATTAGTTCTCACATCAATCTTTTTTACTTTATCAATTACTTATTCGAGATAAGGAATTAGCGGACATTAATAGTTCAGCTACTTCTCAAAACTTAATTTGCACAAAAAATATCAAAATTCCACGATATTTCCTTGTTTTATCTTCCCATAATCTAATCATTCTAGACTGGTGATCCATGACCGAATCAAAGCGATGCCTTCTTTATGAATCATTTTTCGTCCCAATTCAGGCATCATCACTGCTGGTTCCGTTGAATTCATTCGATACAATAAAATGGATGCTTCGGGTTGGCCCGGGATAATATCATAGGCCAGTTGACCTGATCCACTTCCAGCGGCCACGGGGGCCTTCATGATGCCTAATGCATGCCTACTATTGCTCGAGGACATCAAATAGAGGCCTGAGTTTTTGGCGGGTCCCTCTTTCCGGTGACAATGAGCACAGTTCATCTCCAAATAGGCCCGTGCTCGTTCATCTAGACTTCCCGTCTTTGGATCATTCCATACTGATAGCTTTGGGAAAACCTCTTTTTCTGAGATATTTAATAGACCTAAGCGACTTAATCTTCGCAGCTGATTTATAGAATCTTCGCCGTCATTCAAATTGTTTCTATTGAGCTGCCTAGCTGTGGGGCCAATAGGTTGTAGGGTTCCACTTCTTTGATGACAGCCTTTACATTGACCCATATTGGGGATTTGATAATGAATTGGTTTTTTATCCAATAAGGAAATTTCTTGTACCCCACCGGTGATTTCTAAAATAGCATCCGTCTGCTCGTTATTCCAAATGTAAGGTAACGCAAGCCATTCGCTGGCCTTTTTAATCAGCAACCTGGTCTCAATGATTCGCCCCTTTTGATTGATCAGCTGCACGTCGTCGTAGTAGAAATTTTTAATCAAGACCGTACCCACTGGGAAATCAAACACTTCGGTAGGATGGTATTCAATGAAACTGCTTTCTGGAAGATAAATGAATCTTTTCTTTTGAGCATAATCACTAAATAAAGGCGTATTTAGTTCATAAGGATGTACATTTTGGGCCGGTACCAAGTCAACCAAAAATCCTGTGAAAAAGCCATAGTCTGACAAATTTTTATGGCCTAAGTGTCCATTGTCTACTTTTTTTAAAATTTCTTCTTCGAAGACTATGTTGGATGCCTCATTTTTAGGTTTACACGCGTTCACCATTAAGACAATTAGTAAAAAAAACAATCCTCTTCTCACACTATGTTTCACAATTAAAAGATGCAGGATCGATCACTAAACCCTCAAAATCATTAGCTACATCTAGAATGGCCGTCTTTACTCCTACTTCTTGAATACATATTTTATAATCCGGATTAAGGGTACCATTCGATAAAAGATAATTTTCTGGCACCATGCCATCCCAGATGATCTGCGGTCGATCAAATCCAAACTTCCAAAGAAACAATTTACCAAAATCATTACTCAGATTAGGAAGCCATGAAACCTCTCCGTACGTATTGTCATGTATATAAATAGCGCCTGGATATGGGTCATATTCAAGATCCATTTTTGCCCTCTCTTCAAATATTTGTGTGCTAGATCCTGGATTCCTATTTTCTTGGGATTTTTGATCGTTCATGGCATCTATGAGTGCATAGCTCACCGCGGCTACTTCAATAGTTTTGTTATTCTCTAATTTATTGTTAGTGATCTCCACTTCTCGAGTGGCCAAAACCATGATGCCCGTTCCAGAGGGAACGGCACCCACAATATTTCCAGGTGGGGCAAAATTAAAAAAATTGTTGTCGTATACTTCATTGTCATATACTTTGATCTTTCGACCATAGCGCGTCAGACCAGGGAGATCAAAAACTAAGATACCGCCCGTATTGTTATAAGCTTGGTTATTATAGATGGATACATTTTCAGAGTTTTCACTCTCTATTCCCGCCACATTCCAATAAACTTTATTATTTCTAATAATTACATTTTTTGACTGCCCCACATAAATACCGGCATCGCTGGCACCTAAAACTTCACATGCTTCTATCAATACATTTTCACATATGACAGGATACAAAGCATAAGCACCATTTTTTTTACTTATTTCCCCAGTCCATGCTGACTTTATCCTCCTAAAAGTGATCCCCTTAGTATCCGTTACTTTGATATTATCCCCGACCGCATCTTCAATGGTAAAATCTTCAAGAATGATGTTTTCACTATTGGTTATTTTCAGACCTTCCGCTCCATTTTCCTGTATTTTAAAGGATAAAACGGTTTTATCCATACCTCTACCGCGCAAGGTAATGTTTTTTTTGTTATCAAGAATTAGGCTACTTTTAAAGATAAAATGTCCCTTTTCCAGTTGTATAACCGTACTATCTTTAGCCAACATTAATTTTGATAACAAAGCTTTTTCAATGCTTTTATAGTTCCTATAAGGGTCATGACTTGGTATGTTCTCACATCCCAATAGGGTACCCATTATCACCATCAAAAAACCATATTTGATGACCACATCTAGATTATTAAATTGTTTTTGAACTTTCATTAGAAATAAATTTAATGATAATTACCCCATCCACAGAGAAAATTGCCATAAAACACCCCTATCACCGGAGTAATACTTCAATTTATCAAAAAAAATAAACCAGCTCAATCCATAAGTACGGCATTGAAAAAATTTGGAATCCTTATCATAAAAGAATCCTAAGCCTGCCAAAAGGAGAAAATAAATATTCATCAGAAAGATGTTCGCATTAAAAGGATTCCTATTTACTCCATTGAATAAACATTACTTCCGGACTACCCAAGATTCTTTTTTACATATTAAAAAGATGGGAGATGGTCTATTTAAAATTATTTCAATATCATTGAATATGAAACAAAAAGTAATGCTTAGCTTTTGGGTAATGGCACTTTCCCTTGCCACACAAAATTGTCAACCGCAGATTAAAAATAAAACTCTGAATCCAGATCCATTGATCCAAATGATACTCATTCCGGGAGGTACTTTTACCATGGGAGGTCGATCTGATCAAGCCTATCCAGATGAATTTCCCCAACATAAAGTCTCAATTGCTCCTTTTTTTATGGATCTGCATGAAGTCTCCAATGCTGAATTCGATCAATTCACCACAGCTACGGGCTATGTTACCATAGCCGAAAAAGACATCAATTGGGATGATATCAAAGTCCAATTACCTGAGGGGACTCCCAAACCTACCGATGATATATTGAAGGCAGGTTCTTTGGTTTTCAAAGAAACAAGCAGTCCGGTTGACCTCATGGATTACTCACAATGGTGGCATTGGACCATCGGTGCTCATTGGCGACAACCTGAGGGTCCAGGAAGTACCATTGAAGGGCGAATGGATCATCCAGTAGTTCATGTCGCTTACGAAGATGCCCAAGCCTATGCCTCTTGGGCCGGCAAGCGGCTGCCTACCGAAGCCGAATGGGAATGGGCAGCCTCAGGGGGAACAATGGACAAATATCCATGGGGGAATGATCCGATCGAAAATGCTACAGATAAAGCCAACTTTTGGCAAGGTATTTTTCCTTATAAAAACCTTATTCAAGATGGCTATGGTGGGACCGCACCTGTAAAATCATTCCCATCCAATCCTTTTGGTCTTTTTGATATGGCTGGAAATGTGTGGGAATGGTGTCAAGATAGATATGATGTCACCAGCTATGCTATTGATAAAAGTAAAGGCATCATAAGCAATCCCCATGGCTCCAATCAATACAACGATCCCAGAGAGCCTTATGCCCCTAAACACATTATCCGTGGGGGTTCCTTTCTTTGTAATGAAAGCTACTGCAGTGGTTATCGCGTTTCAAGGCGAATGAGTACGAGCAAAGATTCAGGATCCAACCACACAGGATTTCGTTGTGCCAGGGACTACTAATGTTTTTGCTTGCTCAAAACAATCAGTCTAGCTAGAAATTTGATTCTAAACCTTGCTTGATAGATCAAATCTTAATGCTTTTCTATCAAAATACCAGAAAATACAATACAAGGGGAGCCATAAAGGTATTGGAGAATTTTAAGGCCTACTTTATGAAGGTAGATATGCGAAGAATCTAAAAAAATTAGAAATAAATAGAATAGACAGTCTATCCCACAAATCACGTAAAAAAAGCCTTTAGCTATATTTGAAGGCTTTTTTATACCTATTGATTTTCCAATAACCATTTACTGGAATTACAGGAGCTAATCCTCGGTTATGAGAGGTAACCAGTGATTGCCCTGCCTTGAGTTAACCACCCTTATAAAAAATAACAAAAAAGCTCAAAAACAGGTTGTATTGTCTACACATCAAAAAAAGACGAAATGAAAACCCAATTATACAAATTGCTATTGATACTCTTTTTGAGCATTAGTGCTCATGCTCAAATCTGGAAAATAGATCCCAAGCACTCCAGTATCATCTTTAATGCCAAGCATTCTGACATCTCATTTGTCAATGGAAGATTCATGGGATTTGAAGCGAAAGTGGAAGGTGGAATACCTGTAGATTTTTCGGCCGCTCGAGTGAGCTTCAAAGCTCAAGTTAGTAGTATCAGCACCGGTGCTGAAGGTCGCGATAAACACTTGAAAAATGTTGCTTTTTTTGATATGGAAAATCATCTGACGATCAGCTCTCTAAGTAAAATATTTATCAAATCAAGTGAGAACACCTACAAAGTAGTGGGTGATTTAACCGTGAGAGGTAACACCAAGGAAGTAATTTTATCCGCAAGTCACATAGGCTCAACCAAAACCCGAGATAACCTAATTAAAATAGAATTTCAGATCATAGGGAGAGTTTTTCGAAACGATTTTGACGTATCTGGCACTTCAAGCTCGGTAGCTCCGGATATTGAAATAAAATGTAATATTGAAATGTCCGAGCATGAATAATGTAATTACCATGATTGGCTCTTATATATTATAGCCCAAGTGGATTCTATCACTTAGGCTAAAATCATTAATACTTTTCTTAAAAAAAAAGGACTTATTTCATCACTTTCATCAACGATCAATCTCCTTTATTCCACCTAACTTTCAAAATTACTGCTGCATCTAATAAATCTTTAACCCCATTTTGTGCTTGTGATGTTGGGTTAACATCTGCCGATTGCAGTACATTCATCATATAAATTAATTTATTCTGAAGACCGATAATAGTTTCTTTTTCTGGAGAAACTGCACGAATGCTACCATACAATACATCCTGATCACGTGGGCTGCCCGTGCCTAACAAAGCTAAAGCAGTCAAGGATGGTTTCTTTTGTGTGACAATAGTTTCCGCCATTTGTTGTAATTCATGATAGGCCTGATAACATGCCATGCTCAAGTTATGCTGGGACTGTAAGGCCGCTGCATTGATTGACACCCGAGGATCCATACGCAAGACCAAAGGTTTTTCGGTAACCACACCATCAACCGTCAGACGGACACGATAACGTCCTGGGTTAACCATAGGACCGAATGGACCACTGGGTGTACTGTTATGAACAGCAGCGATAGAATAGGAAGCCTCAGCGCCCCTAGGTGGCGCATATTTTAAATCCCATGTAAAACGATGATGGCCAGCGCTCGTTCCCAATTCTTCAACCGGCCGCATCCAATAGGTTGGATGATGTTGGGTAGTAGTATCCACATTTACGGGTAAATCATCAGTAGCATAACTTCTTATAACCTTCCCTTCTTGATGCAGCACCTCTAGTTGTACTGAACTTGCAGCTACCGCAAGATGATAATCGAAAATAGCACCATCGGGAGGATTTTGTCCGGTGGGCTCTTCAGGTGGCAGCGGGGTGTCATGAAACATGTTATCTCTCACTCGGGTCGCTAAGGAAGGTGTAAATAAGTAAACTGACTCCTTTTGCATTTTTATCATTTCCCGTAAGGGCGCTATATTATCTAAAATCCAGATAGAACGGCCATGAGTACCTACCACGAGATCATCCTCATGAATTACCAAGTCCCTAATAGAGGTGGCAGGCATGTTATTACGAAGTGATTGCCAATGAGCTCCCTCATCTGTAGAAAAATAAACAGCTCTCTCGGTTCCTGCAAACAACAAACCCACTTGCTTTGGATCAGCCCTCACTACATTGACAGGACCGTTTGAAGGAAGGCCTTCGATAACCAATTTCCAGCTTTTACCCGCATCGAGCGTTTTATAAATATAAGGTGCCATATCATCTTTTCTTATGGCATTAATGGCAATGTAAGCTGTATTTTCATCAAAATAACTGGCGTCTATTTGAGTAACTTTATCCCATGATGAGATTTGAGGAGGCGTGACGTCCTGCCAGTTTATACCGCCATCCTTAGTTAAGTGGACGCGACCGTCATCAGTGCCTGCCCAAATAATATGGGCTGACAACGGAGACGGGCCGAGTGAATAAATAACCCCTCTGCGGGCCATCTTTTCCATCTCTTTGGTTTTGTAAATACCCACACTGGCAGGGACTTCAGGTCGTTCGTAAGTCAAATCAGGACTGATGACTTCCCAACTTTGACCCTCATTGGTGGTTTGCCACAATACATTGGTGGCAAACAAAAGTACATTGTCGTCCGCAGGATGGAACATCAATGGTAGCGTCCTTACAAACCGATAATCTCCTGAACGTACGGTCTCAGGTGTGACACTTTGAGATTGACCCGTCAATTTATTGAATCGGGTGACGCGACCACCATAAATGATATTGGAATCTTTAGGATCTGGAGCTACGTATGCATACTCATCAGCACCAATACCCATAAATTCTCTAAAACTAATTTGACCCCCATCTCCTCTACTCGCAATGCCAATGGCTCCACTTTCCTGCTGACCTCCATACACCATATAAGGAAAGTCTCCATCTGTGGCAACGTGATAAAGTTGGGCCGTGGGTTGATTGTACCAAGAACTCCAGGTTCGTCCAGCATTTACCGTGACGGTGGCACCTTGGTCGGCCACGAACAACATAATATCAGGGAAATTTGGATTAATCCAAATCCGGTGGTAATCATCTCCTCCCGGTGCTCCCTTCAGGGAACTCCATGTTTTCCCTCCGTCAGCAGAGGTATAGGAAGCCACATTACCCACATACAATCTATCAGGATCTTTGGGATGTACTTTGATCTCAGCGAAGTCTCCTCCTCGACCCCAAAGCCTTCTATTGCCATGTAAAAAAACCCAACTTTCTCCCCCGTCTATGCTTTTGTAAAGCCCACCTGCTTCGCGTGCATCTACTAGCGCAAACATAAGATTTGAATTACTGGGTGCAATGGTAAACCCTATCCTGCCCAAACCTTGCTCAGCCCCTGGCAATCCCATTTCTATTTTTCTCCAATGTTCACCACCATCTGTCGACTTATACAAACCACTATTAGGACCTGACCAATTGGCATTTTCCCAGGGTCCTTCCTGATGTTGCCACATATCTGCAAATAGTATTTCAGGATTATTCGGATCAAACTCTACCTGTATCGCACCGGTATACTCATCAAGGTAAAGTACCTTACGCCAATTCTTGCCTCCATCATCCGTTTTAAATACGCCACGCTCTTCATTGGAACCATAAGGATGTCCCAAACCTGCTACAAAAACAAGTTCTGGTTGGGTAGGATGAATGACCACACGACCTACCTGCTGTACATCTGATAATCCGATATGAGTCCAACTTTTCCCTCCATCGATACTTTTAAAAATACCGTCTCCAACACCCAAATCTGGACGATGTAGGCCTTCACCAGTACCCACGTAAAGAACCTCAGGCTGACTCTCTGAGACGGCGATATCCCCAATGGATCCAGTAGAAACATCATCGAATATCGGATTCCATGTGCGGCCAAAATCATCGGTTTTCCAAACACCACCATTGTTCACCCCCATGTAAAAAATACTGGGTTGAGAAGGCACACCAGTCCCTCCTACGGTTCTACTGGCCCTAAAGGGACCAATCATACGATAGTCTAAATCTTTATAATCCACTGGGTCAATGGATTGTGCACCTAAGATGTAAGGAGAGAGGCCGCAAGTAATGAGTAGAAGCCAACTGATTCGTCGGAAGAATGGGGATTTAAACATAAAAAAGTAGTTAATTGAACGTATCAATTACTTGAACGCGTACAAATAATATAAGCATAGCTTTAGCCTATATTTCTCAAGAAAGATAACATTTATACCTCAAAAGACAAAAACTGACGCTACTTACAGTAGAGTACCACCAAAATCTTCAATAAAGAAAATCACAGTATTATTTTCAAAATGTTCATGATACGTACAGATCAATATCCCGATATTATCAACAGGTGAGGTGGTAAATATTTGTGCTCAGCCCCCATAATAAACTCAAACCACAGCCAAACATTTTTTAAATAGTTATAATAGTTTGTTCTTATCGAGATTAATTTTTCCCGACCAGAATTTACCTAACAATCTATCGTTTAACTGCTATTAACCAAGAGAAATCACAATAGAATAAAGTTTTTATTGCCTTATTGATAGAATAATTAAGATATAAGCTTAAAGTTAAGGTGAGAAATTAAAAACAAAATACAAACAAAATTACCTTTTACTTAGTGAGATTTACTCTAAAAAAAATCAGAAGGTAAGATAGAGCTGATGACATTGAATCTTGGGAAAACTTATCAGAATTTTTTATTTTAAATTCACTTCGTAGTTTATAAACATGCATGGGCTATTCTCTCATAAATATGAGATTGTTGTGAATTCAACATTCCGGATATTCAACCATTTTACCAAAACAAACTTAACAACAATAGATATCGTGAAGTTATTTCAACTTTCATCAAAAATTATAATTAATCGAAGACAATATGGGGATTACTCCTCTTCCTTGTAATATTAAAAAAGAAATAATATATGAATTAGCTAGAAGAAATACACTAATTGTCAAATTTAATATTATTAGGATTAAACCCCATCTACATAGAAAATAGCTTCTCTCTCTGATCTATTACCTAGCTTATCTTCAGCTATTATTTTTAATCGAACAAGCCGCTTGCTGTTAGACCTATTAACTTCAGAAAGATCTACACTTTGTCTGTTGTCGAGCTTTAATAAAGGCCCACTATCAATTGAATAGAAAATATTTTCTGTTCCTACATCTTTATCTGTGGCACTTAAAAACATAGCCGTATAAGAAGGGTATAATTTAAATCGACCCATTTCATCATCAATCTGTGATGATGCCTCAACACTAAAAGAGTAGTTTATCTCTGGTGGTGTGTTGTCAATATGAAAGCGTGAAACTGTTACTCTCTCTTCATTGTTAACATTGTCTGTTGAAAAAAAACTGATCGAGTGAATACCCTCTCCATTTACGCTAAACTCTCCTTCATATTCACTATTCTGACCTTCATCAATAGCAAATGAAGTTGTACTTATGCCAGAACCATTATCCAATGGCTGGAAATTAATTTTTGTTTTACTTGTGACATACAACACTTGTGATTTGTAAAATTGTGGTATTCCAAAATCAATGTTTGTCGTAGGCGCGTCATTATCCATGTGAACAAATAGGTATTTCTCTTTTGAAGCGTTACCTACTCTATCCTCAGCATAGTAACTAATAGTATCTAATCCGAACATGGCAGGTAAAACAATGTTATCACCATAAATAGATTTTCTTGATCCATTCACCCGGTAATAAACTGCATCAACTCCAGACTTATTATCGTCACTAGTGAGGGTTATCAGAGTCCTCCGTGAGACATAATTAACATTACTCGATGCTTTGTGCCGGTCACCGGTGATCATTACTTCAGTTTCGGGTGGGATTTTATCAAGATAAAAGTCAAACGTGTTTATTTCCTCTTTATTTTCTACGTTATCGATTGAGTAATATTTGACAGTATGCTCACCGTCCTCAAGGCTTTTAAAATTGATTTTTCCCATGATTCTATCTGTACCTTCATTAAAGTACGCATGCGTTTCTCTAACTCCAGATAAGTCATCATTACCAGAAAAGAGAACACGAGTATTGGGTGACATAACATTTCTTTCATATACTCTCCCTTCAAAATATTTAGAAGTGGTTGGTGGGCTCAAATCTGAGACAAAATTTACGCTTTGAGTGTTTTCGACGTTGCCCACATTATCAGTTGCGTAGAAATAGACCGTGTAATCTCTTTCCATATCAGGTTTCAGACTTACATTGTAATTTTGATATCCACCGTTTAAGGCAAAATAAGTTTGTTGAACACCCGCAATCCAATCTTTCGATGATAACGAAATTTGTAAGCCTTGACCATAATATGTGACTCCATCTTTAGTGAAACTAGGAGCTCCAGCAAAGTCAATTTTAGAGGTGGGAGGAACTCCATCAGCATAAATTTCGTACAAAATTTCCTCTTGAGGACTTTTTGTTCTTTTTGTATCTTTATTCACCGCCCATTTGCTTCGAATGAAGTTTATTCCTTCCGTATCTAGATACATTGGATCGGCAAAATCAGGCGTTCCTTTGCTATGAAAATTATAGTTTTCTCCGTCAGGTTCTACACTGAATTTAAGGTAAAGAGGCATTTGCTTTTGCACATAAATATTACCATCTTTTTGAAAAACCTTTTTCTGATGTATTGGTTTTATCGGCTCCTGAGAAAAGCTTTCAAAGCATAACAAGCTTAATAATATCGGAACTAGCTTATTGATCATGATATTTAATGTACATTACTGGTTTGTTATTATAATTAAAATTCAATCCTGAACAGATAATTGATTGTGTATGCTCGTTTACTGAAATGAGTCCATGATCGAAATAATGGGTAAGATAAAAATAAAAATAATATAGTTGCAAATATAAGGCTTGATTATTTCTGTATACAACGATCTTCCTAGTTTTTTACTAGTCTCACCTAAAGGCTTGAGGAGACATTTCAATCAGTGATTTCAAAGTTAGGGTCAAAGAGTTAGATATAAGGGATCAAGAGGTCTTCGAAAAAGGATTTAATCATAAAATAATTATTTTTTTAATTGATTTTTAATTGAATAGGTAAGTATGTGAATCGGTATTGCTTCAGCATTATCGGTTAAACCATATCTCCACTTGACGCCACCAAGAATTATCAAAACACCCATCGTTACCCATTTATAAAGTCATTTATACGGCCTCAAGTACCCTACTTTATAAGACAATTTGGACTCTCATGGGCTAGCGCGAAAAGGCTCATACGGATATTATCCACTAACCTCGAGAAGTAGGCTCCAATTTAAATAAGAGCCCCAAATTATTCTTGCCCTTGGTATTTATCTAAATCATATTAAATTACTCAAATATATGGATAAAAACAAAAGTAAATATGGGTACTAAAGTCACTTTTTCTGGACAAGTCTTAGTTGTAATTTTATTACAATTCACCTTTTCTGTGAATGGGCAACAAATTGTTGGTCAATGGAAAACCATAGACGATGAAACGAAAAAAGAACGGTCTATTGTAGAAATTTATAAGGTGGGTGATCGTTATTCAGGTAAGATCATTAAGCTCCAAAGAAGTTTAGAAGATGATCCAGATCCGGTCTGTGACTCCTGCGATCCTGATGACTCTAGATATTTACAAAAAATCATTGGTATGGAAATCATACAAGATATGGCCTTTGATAAGTCTTCAAATGAATATGTTGATGGTACTATTCTAGATCCCGAAAGCGGAAGTGAGTATCAATGTAAGCTGTGGCTGTCAGAGGAGGGTACCTTAAAAGTACGGGGTTACATTGCCTTTTTTTACCGAACCCAGACCTGGCTTCCCGTCTCGGTCACAGGGGAATAACTCATATGCCCCCCCAGTAATCATTCCTTGCTTAAATGAATCCTAATAAGTCATCTCAGTACGCCTTAAAAAAGATCTTATTCCTGAAATCAGGAGGCATTAATTATCAGCCCTCTTGGCCTCTCGCGCAGGTCTAACCTTGGAATCAATACAGATATCCCTATTGAACTGGCGGTATACAGATATTGATCCATCATGATATCCAAGCCTATGGCTTTTGCCGAATCTACCATGGGCCCCGGCATAAATAGAAATTTTACCCATTGAATATCTCTGAAAGGTAATCGCTGGAGTGGCTCCAAATTATTTGGTTGACAGTAAATAATTCAAATTCAATAATGAAATAAGATCAATGCATTCACCCAAGAAATTGACATTGATTTATATTGCTCAATATGGTTGCCTCCCCATTGAGCTCTATTAAGAAATTGGGCTCATCACCATCATAATAAATCATGATAAAAATAAAAAAGGGTACGAGCATAATAGCCAAAACCTTTTTTTGTACTATTGTAATGCCTCTAGCGGTAAATGAGGATAGTGATAAGAAGGTATTTCATCTAACTATTCAAATAACATTAGGTACTCATTGTCTTCTCAAATCATATTACATCGTTTAACTTAGTTCAACAAAATAATAGACGTCCTCATCCAGAAATAACCTATGAACTTTATTCACGATCCCGTATATGTCTTAATGATATTATGTCTCGTCATTGTTTTAGGTGTTTATGCCGCCAAAACTACATTTGGGAAAAAATTTGGTGCTGCATTAATCATCATCTTATTAGCCGCTGTACTGGCCAACCTAAAGCTCATCCCCTCGGCCTCAAATAGTATCGACCTCTACACCATCATTTTTAAATATGTAGCTCCCATTTCTATTTTTTATTTACTCCTTAATATCAATCTAACTTCAATTAAACAAGCAGGATTTCCAATGGTCGGCTTATTTCTGATTGGATCCTTAGCAACTACCTTGGGCATACTGCTGTCGTGGTTTATCTTATCACCTGAAAAAGTATTAGGTGAGGATGGAAAAGTGATTGCTGGTATGCTGACAGGCACTTATACAGGAGGGAGCCTTAATTTCAATGCGGTTGCCTTAGAATATGGATTTCAAGAAAAAGGCATATTATACGCGGGAACCATTGCCGTTGATAATGTCATCACCACAATATGGATCATCGCTACCTTGGCCTTGCCCGCTTTTATAAATCGTATTTGGAAAGGTACAAAAACTTCAAAAGCAAAAGCTGATTTTTTGAATAAAACTCCTCAAGAAGCGATAGGCATTGATTTAACCTCATTGATTTGGTTAACTTTTCTAGGTATTACTGCTTACTACGTCTCGGATATTCTTTCGACCTTTTTAACACAAATACCATCCATCCTTATCCTCTCGACGATAGGCATAGGATTGGCACAAACCAAATTCGTATCCAAAATAAAAGGCAGTCATCATCTGGGCTTGTATCTGGTCTATCTTTTCTGTGCTGTAATCGGTGCTTATTGTGAACTGAATGCCGTCAGTGAACTCAAAGAAATTGGCATCATTTTGTTTCAATTTACGGGTTTAGCGGTCTTATTGCATGGTCTCATAGTCATACCTATCGGGGGCTACTTCTACCGTGATTGGGAAATGATTGCCATCGTCAGTCAAGCCAATATTGGTGGAGCCACCACGGCGATTGCCCTAGCAGAAACCTTTGACCGAAAAGAGTTAATACTGCCTTCCATTTTGGTGGGAACCTTAGGAAACGCTTTGGGCTCCTATTTAGGCTTTTTTGTGGTTTATGTACTTTGATATTGGATTTTATAGTGAGCACATTTCGATGATCTTTTTAATTTTTACTTTTTTGTACTTCCAATGATAACATACTTTACTTATGTGTACTAAAAGCACTAATAAGTTAATTAAAAGAAGATTAGAAATCCTAAAGACCCACAGACTTCACATTCAGAAACACCAAGAGTACTACTGCTCATTTAGTATAATATCTTTCTATTAGCATGTTCATATTAATGTGCTTAAATCTCTTTTTCTCGATATAACCGGTTACTTCTCAAAGTTCATATTCGGAAAGAAAAAACTGAATTTATTCTAAAAATTCAATTACTTGAAAATGATTTACTTACAATAAATAGTTATTTTCATTAGTAAAATAGGTATGATATCTTAGCGAAAAGTCATTCAAAATTTACATGAAGCACATCAAATACCTTCTACTTTTAAACTTAGTTTGTATCCTAGGATGGACGAACTGCTCGGTACAAAAATCAAATAAAGAAAAAACTCTTGACATAGGTACCCCCTTTCAAGGAGGTATTATATTTTATCTTTTCCAAGAAGGAGATAATGGATATAGACCAGGAGAATTACACGGTCTTATAGCGGCAACTGAGGATCAAGCCACCGAAATTGAGTGGGGTTGTTATGGTGCTCAAATTAAAGGAGCCAATGGAACTGTCATAGGCACAGGAGCACAAAATACTTTAGCAATTTTATCGGGATGTATTGAGGTTAAAATTGCAGCTAGGGTCTGTGCTGAATTAGTATTAGCTGACTATAATGATTGGTTTTTGCCCTCAAAAGATGAATTGAATTTGTTGTATCTCAATAAGGATGTGATCATCAGTCTTGGTGATTACTTTTATTGGAGCTCCACAGGATACGGCGGATTCAATGGCTGGGGACAAGATTTTTTCAGTGGTTACCAATACGGTAACTTTGATGAATACGGCTACGGCCATGTTAGGGCAATTAGGGCTTTCTAATTATTAAATTATATTTTCCGTATTATATTCACATTTATGAAAAAATTTAAATTCAAAATGAGGAAATCTGTGGCTTATATAGGTCTTTTATTTTTTTCCTGCCTGTCTTCCAAGGAAGAACGTCATCTTTCAGAGGTGAACCCTCAAGTCATCGCTTACTACGCTGGTGATGAAAAATCAATTGATGAATTTAACTTGGAGGGTGTCGACCAGTTGATTTACAGTTTTTTACACTTAAAGGGGAATCAATTGGCCATTGATAATGAAGCAGACAGTCTTACTCTACTGAATGTAGTGAATCAAAAAAAGAAATATCCAAAATTAAAAGTTTTAGTGTCTCTAGGTGGATGGGGAGGTTGTAAAACCTGCTCGGATGTTTTTAGTACAGAAGAGGATAGAATCGCCTTTGCCATTTCTACAGCTCAGATCATCGCTTCATACCGAGCAGACGGCATAGATCTAGATTGGGAATATCCAGGGATTTCTGGATTTCCGGGGCATAAGTACCAACCTGAAGACCGAGAAAATTTTACTGACTTAGTCGTGCAGTTAAGAAAATACATGAAAGAAGGAGATATCTTAAGTTTTGCTGCAGGCGCTAATTCTGATGGCTATTTTGAACAGTCCGTCGAATGGGATAAGGTGATGCCTTTGGTTGATAATGTCAATCTTATGACCTACGATTTCTACGGATCCGGCTCGAGCAAAACAGGTCATCACACCCCGCTAGGGTCTGATCAATTTAAAGAGGGTTCTGCCATATCTTCCATCCAGGCATTAATAAATATGGGTGTAAAGCCGGAGAAAATAATCATTGGCGCTGCTTTTTACATCAAAACATTTAAAGAGGTTCAAAATATCAACAACGGCTTTGATCAAAATGCGGTTTCCAGTAAGAGTTATAATCAAATAAATTTTGAGGAGGTAAGGTCTAATTTTAATTTTCATTGGGACACTTCAGCCAATGCCCCTTATGCATACGATAGCATCAATAAAATTTTTGCTACCTTTGATGATTACAAATCCATCCAACTTAAATCTCAATATGCACTAGAGCACAATTTAGGTGGTATCATGTTTTGGCAACTTATGAATGATAAAAAGCAAAATGGTTTGTTAAAAACCATGTTAGATGCAATGAAAAAAAATTAAGCCCAAGCGATCTCTTCCCCTTTTATTTTAGATATCCAGTCTCCATTTGTTACAATGAAGACTTTTACCATTCACTTTCAACAAAGGCCTGAAGACCTAGACTTAGGGTGAAAAGTAAGTTTTAATCCTTTTAAAAAGGGAATTGATGGTACTCGTAAGAGTTTCTATCAATAATTACTTTAGATTTAATAATTTCCCATCTTGCACCCAAATCTCTTGTCCAACCTGCACGGTCGCATCTGTAAAGAAATTCCATCGCACATAACCTCCCTCCACATTTCCACCCAATTCTGAATTGTCGCCTAATGATAATCTGACTACACCAGCACCATAGCCATAATATGGGATCCAAGGTTTGTCTTCGGGTATGGCAAGCAATGGATTAAATCCCATGGCAAATTCCCGGAAAGAATGGCCTGCGGTTCCTGCTGTTTCTAACTCAGCCTTAACCGCTTCTAAACCACTTGTAGCTTTGATGGTAACTACTTTTCCTGCAAGAAAAGTGAGTACTAAATCTTCGACCTGCTGGCCATTCCACATCGCGTTAGGAAATGCAATAGTCCCTTCTACTGTCTCCTCTAGTGGAGCCACACGAATCGCCCCAGCTGGCAGCTCGATCTCTCTATCAATCAAGTTGCGCAGTTGTCTCCGCTTGGAAGATGCATCACCATCTTGTTTAGTAACAGGACGATTACCTATCGTAAATTTAATATTTGTCCCAAGAGGCGTAGTTACTGTAATCCATTGATTTCGAATGGCTGCTTCAAAACTCCGTTGTACGGTTCCAAGTTTGAGGTAATCGGTCGCAAGGAAAACGTTCTGATAATGTTCGTTTATAGCACTATCTATTTCTCGAATTTCTCCAGACAGCTCATAAGCTCCGGACCAGTGAAAATGTATGGTTCTTCCTTTATCCCTTTTCAGCACATCCTGCATAGCAGCATATTCAACATGAAGAGGATTCGCACCAGGCAGCATGACACCGAGATCAACCTGCATCAGATGATGGATCAAATCTTCTTTACTTTTTCCTTTCGCTTGTTCAATAAAATCAGTCTTCCAGTCCGCGGGACTTGAAGAAGAATCTACTGAAAATGTGCCTAGATAGATGGCTCCGATTTCATGAATTTTCTTTGCCAACAAGAATATAAGTGGATCAAAGCTTCCAGGCTGAGCCATCAATACTACTTTTTCGCCTGCTTCTAGGTCACTTCTTTCTAGCAACTTTGTAGCAATAGCTTCCCAATCAGGGAACGATTTGATTTGAAGGGTTGAGGCTTCTTTTTTTTGACAGGCCAACCAGCAAAAAGAGATGAGTAGAATGAAACTTGATAAGGCTAATTTTTTCATAAGTGAATACTTTTTTTACCACAGACTGCATTTGTTATAACTAAATTAGGCTTTTTCTAAGCGCCGATAAAATTAAAAGTTTAAATATAAATTTTATGTTTTGATTTAAAACTCATTTTCGTTGAAGGTGTGATAAATAAATGGTTCAATATCTGATTTTTTTACCAGCGGCAGGTATAAAATAGAAATCTGAGAGGCTTGAAAGCATTCAGCAAGGAAGACGTTTCCCCTATTTTTCAACTAAATGCCATGATCAGCCTATATAAAAGACTTCTCTCCACGACGTGAGAAGGACTCTACCGACCGATAGATCGCCGAACTGTAAAATTGATTTGAAACTTCTTCAAAATTGAGAGATATGCTTTATTTTAAAAGTGATCAATCTGTTTTTTGATGGACGTAGGTGAACCCTGTAGTTTGTTTAATTTACTAGAAATCTTTTATCAAATACAAAATAATCAGATTCAAAATAGATGAAAAAATTTATTTTATCTGTCCCTTTATTTCTGACCTTTTAATGCTTTGGCAGCTGATACAAGGAAAATTTTAATTAATTAAAGCAACTTGAAGGAAAATGGGTTGAAACATTAAACCGTACAAATGTGTCTCAAGTCCCACAAATTTGAATTACAGTATTTGTTGCAATGGAAGTACCTTACTTGGAGAAAATAATGAAGAAGGTACCGAAATGATGACCATATTTAATTTACAGAATGAACAAATTTTGTTCACTCATTATTGTGGTACACTCAAGAGACCCGTGTCAGAATTAAAAGAAAATAATAAGAGTCTAATTACCTTTATCACCAACCAATACAAGAGCATTTTAAACCAAAATAAGAATTTTTATAGGCTCTTGGGAAATTAATTTAATGCCAGAAAATAAAGATACTTTTATTTATCAATACACTTAGATTCTATGTCGTATAAGTCATACTTATCCATGATTTTCTCGAATATTTAGTTGATTAATGTATACTAAAATGAATAACTAATAAGTTAAAAGTCATCTAACATTTTCTCGCCTTTAGCTTAATTTTTAGCTAATATTATTGTGCTTTTGGATATAAAATACTTTAAAAAGTAGTAGCCTTATACCCCATTAATGTGATCCATAACTAAAATTAGACATGTTCAAATGACGCCTAATCTTCATTCAATTTGTTTTATAATCTTGACTTTTTCTCTGAATCAATCAGTCATGGCACAGGCACTTGTTGATGTAGAAACAGGTTCCGTAATGACAGGCTATAATGATATTCGCATTCCAGGTGATCTTGGGACCCTATTCTCTCTTAAAGATGATCTGAAGTCCAAAACAAAAATATTTTATCGCTTGAGAGCTAGCTATACCTTGCAATCACGTCATACAATTTCTTTATTGTATGCCCCTCTCGAAATCAAATCAGCGGGCCGAGTACCCGATAAAATTTCCTTTAACGGAGTCTTGTTTGATGCTAATACTGACCTTAACAGTATTTATAAATTTAATTCCTACCGGTTGACCTACCGCTATCATATAATAAGCCAAACTAAGATTATTTTGGGTTTGGGATTCACGGCAAAAATCAGAGATGCCAACATCCGCCTTTATTCGACCAAACAAACTACTGAGCGGACCAGTATGGGATTTGTCCCTATCATTAATTTTAACTTCGAGTGGAACATCAATGAAGCCTGGGGCCTCCTTCTGAATAGTGATGCCCTGGTTGCGCCACAAGGTAGAGCCGAAGATATTCAGCTGGCGATAAACTATCAATACTCTGATCCTTTAAATATCCGAGTGGGGTACCGGATGCTTGAAGGGGGTACAGACAGTAATAGCGGCTACGGTTTTGCCTTATTCCACTATGCCTCTGTTGGATTCTCATATACAATGAAAAAAGGAGGGACAAAAAAAGACATATAATAAATAGGAGGCTTTAAAATATCATGAGATCATCAGAGCGGATATGAAACTACTGGTAAGCTACCCATGAACTGCATCTCCTTTCACATACTTCTTTCAACTTAGAAATAAGTTATACTTAGACTGAATTGAGTACTTTTCTATATATCTGAATAAAGTACTTAATTTGTATTTTCGAATTAGTCCATTTATTAAATATATAGCTGGTTTAAATCAATTTATTTACCACTCCATCCAATGAAACTTCTCAAAAAATTCCTACTATTAGCTTCGGTTTATCTAATAGGATGCGGTGGCTGTTCGGTTCATCAATCAAACGTCAATGAAACCATCGGCATCGGTCAGATCCACCAAGGAGGTATTATATTTTACCTGTACCAAGAAGGCGATATTGGATATATTGAAGGTGAACAACATGGTCTTATTGCTGCACCAAGTGATCAATCAAAATCTGCAATTTGGGGTTGGAATGATATTAAAATTTCAACAGCCGACGGGGTTATCATAGGTGCAGGCTTAAAGAACACTTTAGATATTATCGCTGGTTATAGCGAGGCTGGCATCGCTGCCGCGCTCTGTCATAGACTTTTATTGGAGGGCTATGATGATTGGTTTTTACCTTCTAAAAATGAATTAAATTTGTTATATCGCAATATCGGCAAAGGAAACTCCTTGGGTTTAGGTAATATCGGAGGTTTTGTCAATGGCAACTATTGGTCTTCCACTCAGTATAACGAATACGACGCATGGCAGCAAAATTTTGGCTACGGATACCAAACCCCCATTAATAAACATGGAACAAAATATGTGAGAGCTATTAGAACTTTTTAATACTCATCTTCTCTTAATGAATCTTCATGAACTCACTTATAGGCTTTGACTTTTTAGGTGAGTATTTATCCTGTTAATGCAAAACTATAAGAGGTTTAGCTTTGGTTGATATTAATCAATAAAAATGATTAATACGGGCCTTCTCATTTCCAAGTTAGATGAGCCTATTCGCCAAAAGAAGATAGGTAGTAGAAAAATTTATGATAGTTAACCATATTGCTTTACTCTTAGTTTATAATTCATTCATAAAAAAATGAAAAGAATTGCATTCTTTCTGATTTTATCAATATTCAGCTTATTTGCCTTAGGACAATCTCTGGAGAAAGGAAATTTATTAGGTCTACATGTTTTAGATATCACATTAAATGGCGGAGTTACTTCTCAACAATTTGAGGATTATTATATGAATACGGTGATTCCCAATTATGACCAAGCCTATCCTGGAACTAAAATATATTTGGCAAATGGATTTGGAGGTGAATATAAAGGCTCTCTGAGTATGATTTGGATATTAGAATCAATAGCTATGAGAAATACTTATTTTGATAGTAATGCCAAGGAATTGAGCTAAGAAACACAAGATATTTTGAAGTCGGTTGATAGTGGCCTTGCACTTTTAGGAAGCTGGACTTCCAAATTTACGGATTGCTCCATTCGATAAAAGGATGTTTTATTTCCATCAATCCTATTGATCAGTAACTTAGTTAGTCTGATCAGGACTTTTTGACTACTTCTCGCCCTTACAATCGTTCCATCCAACATTGTATTTGGCAGATTTAAAGAAGAGCACAAAGCTCTTCGCTCCTAGTGTTTTAAAAGTTACTTTTAGTAGACTGATACATTTTCATCACCGCTCAAAACCTACCTCATAAAATACTTAAATCTGAGATAATGCTTACTTTTTTAAGGAAGTAATACTGGAGAAATTTGAGGCTTATTTTGAGGTTTTAGCATTAGAAATATTTCATTTAGTGTTGGGGTAAGTTTTGATTCTTGATTTTACGCTATGCCCAATATACCTATGGCTGACCTTAAACAAAATAAGAACTACAAAACCACATCCCTATCGGTATAAGAAGGAAGGTGAACTCTTTGTGGTCAAAAAATGTCTTAATAATGAATACAAGTTCAAATTATTAACTTCTTAAAATATTATGAAAAAATTAACAATTATTTTTACAATCATTTTGTCCATATTTTCAAAAAATGTAATGGCTCAGGGCGAACACCCCTCAAATAAGCAAAGCGAACATCCTTCAAATAAGACAGCTTCTAATACAATAGTTGATGTCGCCGTCGGCAATAAAGATTTCTCAACTTTAGTAACCGCTTTAAAAGCTGCTGATTTGGTGAGTGCTTTACAAGGATCTGGTCCTTTTACTGTCTTTGCTCCGACGAATGACGCTTTTGCTAAAATCGATGCAGAAACACTAGGTTCTTTACTAGAGAAAAAAAATCAAAAAGTATTGGCAAATATTTTAACATATCATGTCATCGCTGGAAAATTAGTTGCTGCTGATGTTGTTGCCGCTTTGGAGAAAGGTAATGGCTCGGTGGTATTAACAGCATTAAATGGCGAAGCAATTACTGTCATGCAAAAAGATGGAAAAATATGGTTGAAAGACTCAAATGATAACTATTGTGAAATTACTGCAACAGATGTCATGGCTGATAATGGTGTTATTCATGTAATCAACAAAGTTGTTATGCCTAAAAATGATTAAACCCAAGTTATTTTATTAATAAAGAAGCCCTCAATAAATTGAGGGTTTTTTTATTCGTTTTTAACAAAAAAATCATCAATCCTTTTGCAAATAAGATCGAGGCATTCACATCATCGGCTATGTTCTGGAACTCCTTTCATACATTTCTTTGATGCAAGGAGGATAGACTTTTTCAAAACAAAATATTAATTGATAGATCAAAACACTATGACCATCATTTTAAGAGAAATATGATTGTCAAAACCGATTCAACCTCCATATTATTCACATTCAAGATCATCAATGCGGCAGCTTTCTCCCACTTAAGTCACTCCCCATCTCCTTTCAAATTCATATCGGCAAATACATACTCATCTGAATACTGATAAACAACTGTTGAGAATTTATAGTTTCTTCTTACACCGCTTCTTAACTTATGCGTAGGCCAAGTCCATTACACAAAATTAAATTGGAATTAAGCAATACCTTCGGATGAGAAGTATTCACTGTGAATATGAAATTTCGAAGACTCTCTTGTAATTGGAAAATGAAAAAAAATGATAACCTACTGACGACTTCTAACTATTATAAAATTTGTAGACAATTTCTTTTAATAATGATTTGTCTAGGTTGACATCCAAGGAATGAGTAATATAAATTGAAAGGTCCTTAACTACCTCGGCACGATAACCCAATTTAACGGCAATACTTTCACAAAATTTAATTTCTTGTTGATGAACTTTATTATCTATCTTCATTAGTCTGATGACATCAAGGATAAGTTCTAATTTCGCCTCTTTAGGCAAATCATTCATTGCCTCTAGAGGCTTTGGATCTTTGATGAGCTCTTGTACTTGATCTACATTGAGACCATTTTCTTTACCTATTCCTATAATCATTTTTTGCTCTTCTTCAGAGATATGACCATCTGACTCTGCTAAGTGCACCAGTACATTTAAAACTCTATTTAGATCTGCTTTTCTATAATGTAGAATAAGTTCAGGATCATTTTTCATATCTGTTTGCTGGGACTTATGTGCTTTATTAATCATCATTATATAACCCAAAAGGTACAAGATAAATATTGAGGCCCCAATAGTAAACATCACTATATTTTCCATTGCTTTAAGATTTAGTCTTTAATTTTTTTGATCGTTATGATGAGCCCTCCTCTGTCTTAATGCAATAGATGCTGATAAGATTGACGGAACCCAGATACCAACAAAAATTCCCTCTAGTTGATGACCAGTAAACCACAGTGTAACGGAATATAAAAATGATAAAAAGGCTAAAATGATTGGGTAATAAATTCCCCAAAATTCAATGATTTTATTCATAAATTTAATTTAAGCTAATATAACAATATAATTGTGAAATTCCTTACCGACTTAGGATTATTAAGAGATGAAAAAATGAATTTTAATGAGGAAGAAAAAAAATCTCTAGCAACCAATTCCCTCTGGAGTGTAAAGAGAGGACTGATACTTGAGATCCTCTTTGGGAAAAATCCAAAGATCCGTAAAGTTCCTACTCAAAGTTATCAATGAAGTCGCTCCAACGCACCTTTTAAAATTATATCGATAAGCAAATACCCAGTTGAATCCACTGAAACGCATCTACAAAGGATTTGTGCTTTTTCTTCTTATTTAACTTCTTGATTTTGTCATAGCTCAAACCCATTGCACAAAAATAAATTGGGCCTAAGTCAAACCTTCGAGTGAAAATAATTCACGGAGGATGAAATGGTTTTCATTTATCCACAGTTTAACTAAATTGTGCAAAGAAACCATTGTCTCAATGAAGCATCTTTTCATCTAAATTATTCTTTGTTCAATTAGATTGAATAGCTCTTTTGCGCAGAAACCTTATAATGCCTATCAAGGGGGTATTGTATTTTACCTCTTCCAATAAGGAAATCCTGGATATGTAGGAGGAGAAGTACACAAATTGATTGCGGTTACTGAGGATCAAATAACAATCGACAAATGGGAGAAATAGAAGATGGCACTGTATGGGGTTGTTATGAAAATTAACTTTCAGGAGCAGATGGACTGTGATAGGTACCGGAGCACAGAATACCCTAGATATTTTAACTGGTTGTAGCAAAGTTAGAATAGCCGCTAAACTAGCTACCGATTATGAAGTAATAGTAGATGGAGCTACCTACTATGATTGGTTTTTGCCTTCAAAGAATGAGTTAGCTATATTATATCAATATAAGAATACAATTGGGAGTTTTGATTATAACCTTTATTGGAGTTCTACGCAGTACGTTTATTACCTTGCGTGAATTTATTATTTCACAAATGGTTCCTAGATCCTGAGCTCTAGTAAGACCAGTAATAGCACTGTTCGTGCAATTTGGGCTTTTTAACTATTTGATACCACGAGAGGGTTAATTTTAGTTTTGGGAGTCATTTTCTGCTCTTAAGTATTTACTTTTTCGTTAACTACCGAATAAGTCTATTCTGATGCAGCTTCATAATAGCTTTTAATTTGGTATACATGCCTCTGTTTTAAAGGAGTTTAACAGTACTTGTGAGTATTTCTCAAAAGAGGTGATACAAAAGGTATTTGGGCTTATTTTGAGTTACTGAGGTAAACATGGCTATTTACTTTGTTAAGAAAAGCTTTACCTAAAGTTTATCCTTGGGGTTACCTTTAATTCATGTATGGTATCAACGAAACATGGTTAAATACAAATCTGTTCATAATTAGATTTTTGGTGTAAAGGATTCTAACTGATTAGCGTTAGAATCCTTTTTTTGACTGATAAATGTATGTTGTAAAATAAAAGTAGGATTTTTTAAATATGAATTAAGCGAGAGTTTCAACGCCTATCAAGCCATCCTTAAAACTTTCCACACTTCGAGTCGATCCGGTGCACACCAGAGAATCCATACTTTTAACGCTAAACAATTTTGAATTTCAAAAGGTAAACAGTTACTTTAGCCAGTAATGAAGGGATCTAAAAAAGTACATAAAATCATATTTGTAATCTTATTAATGAATTTAATTTGGATTATCTCTTGTGCTGAGACAAAACAAAATATTAACTGTGTTTGTTATATCTACGAAAATGGTGTGCAAACCCAAATAGATGAATCTGTCATTGTACAAGACAGTAGCCCATTTAGTCAGTATAAAGCTGGTAATGAATGTGAGTCTAAATCCTACTTTACCGATGACGACAATTATTCTGTTTGCCAACCATTACAAGTGGGCAATGATCCAAATAATTGATAAAGCATTCTCTTCAACTATAAAATAAAAAGTACTCTATGGCATAGCTGCGACCTTAGCTACAAGCGGTTGTGAAAATTCGAATGTATGATATCAGTCAGAAATAATCTCCTTATTTTTGCCTTATGGCAAAAATAATCATGATACCTAGCAATTAATCTATGATGAAATTCTAAAGAACGACTAAACAAACTTCATTAACTGAAAATAAACATTAACTAACCAAAATCAGAACCTACCTCCTCTCCTTTATGATTATCCTAATAAATCTACTCCCTAATGCTCAGGCAAATGTGTAACGTCAATAAAAAGCAACTTGATAAAGAAAGGATTACTACAACGTTATAATACTTAAATCTAGTATGAATACAGCCGTTTTAATGGAGGTTAATAGTACTTGTAAGTGTTTCTTTAAACAGGTCAAATTAGAGAATTTTGAGGTTATTTTGAGGTGTTAGAGTGCGAGGTATTTCATGCGGTATAGAGGTGAGGATAATCATTTATAATGAATTTTAGCATAAAAAGTGCTCATCACTAATTGCTTCTATTGGTTCGTTCGTTTTCCTTTCATACTCACCTCAATGTGAACAACAGTCCTCACATTTACAATATTTCTGATTGTATAGATGTAAAGCAATGAGACAAAATGCAGGAATATAATTCAGAACCTCTGGTATCATCATCATCTCAAAAGTTTCAATCAATATGGCTACCAACAAAAGAGTCCAACTACTGACTAAAGCAATTATCAGCCATCTTTTTGTTGATTTTTTTACGACTGAGAATACCGCAGCGAATGACACAGCCAAAAACAAATAATTTATTAATTGCCACCAAATAGGTATTGGGTTACAGCAGGAAACGGTACTCACATTTACCATAAATAAAAAAGGTGTCACGGCGCAATGTATTAGGCAAAGTCCACTGGATAGCGAACCAATTATATCTGGTTTGAGGATTTTCTCCAAAAGTATCATTGGATATAAAATGAGTAAAAGTAAGTGCAATATTACATTAATTAACGCAACAATGTTGCATTAGTTAATGTATATCTACTATCTTTGAATTGAACATCTTCATATTTTGGTAAAAAGGGTTTCGAAGTAATAATAGCTTAAGAGCCCTTTTTTTTATTTCTAATCCACAAACTTCACATCCAGGAGCATTCATGTAGCATTCATGTAGCAGCTCTCCTCGTTTAATACCTTTTTATGCGTTTCAGGATACTTTTTATACCTTTTTTTAGCTCAAATTAGGTTTGGGCTAGAATTTAGGCATTCTACCGTACTTCTTAGGTTTTTAGCTCTAATTAGTTAGACCATTTTGCACCTATACATCTAATGGTTGTAGGCCATTTGCGATATGAATTACTAGTAGCTATTCAACATAGTGATATAACTATCTTGAACAGATTGAATAGCAAATGACTTATCTGAATTCAAGCCCTCAATATCATCTATTTCATTAAATTCCTGCATGTTGGTTTAAAGTGACTGAAGCAGTTTATTCATAACTCATGAATTTAAAAGACCATTAAATTGTTACTTAAATTAAGAGATTATTAGATAAAAATCTGGTAACCAATAAAAGAAAAAAATTGTTTTTAATTAAAATAAAATCGTTTTAGGTTGTATTCCGTAGTTGATATAGAAACCACTGGAAATGGCTACAAAGGTCAGAAAATTACTGAAATATCTGTTTTTCTGTTTGATGGCCAAAACGTAATTGATGAATTCACGTCATTGGTAAATCCTGAGCAAAGAATTCCTCATTTTATAACCAATCTTACCGGTATTACTGAAGCAATGGTCAGCAATGCTCCAAAATTCTATGAGATTGCCAAGAATATAGTGGAAATCACTAAAGGTACTGTCTTTGTGGCTCACAATGTAACCTTCGATTATAATATTATTAGAGATGAATTTAAAAGTTTAGGCTTCGATTTTAAACGAAAAAAACTGTGTACCGTTAGGCTTTCTCGAAAAATAATTCCTGGATTATCCTCCTATAGTTTAGATAATATTTGTTCTGCTGAGGGCATTGACATCGCTGCAAGACACAGAGCAAAAGGTGATGCAGAAGCTACCGTAGAGCTATTTCGTAGATTACTTGAAAGGGATCATAATTTTACTATTAATAGTTTTCTCAACTCTAGGTCTAGAGCCACTGTCTTACCTCATTTATTAGATAAACTAGTTATAGATAATCTACCTGAAACACACGGTGTTTATTATTTTAAAAACGAAAAAAAAGAGGTCATCTATGTCGGTAAAGCCAATAATATAAAACAACGAGTGATCAGTCATTTTTATGATAAGAAGAAAAAAGAACGAAACATGTGTCTAGAAACTGCGGACATTACTTGTGTAGAAACTGGAAGTGAGATCGTAGCTCTTCTATATGAATCATCAGAAATAAAACATTTTTATCCAAAATTTAACAGAGCACAGCGAAGAGCGGGTGAGGCGGTTGGATTGTTTTCGTATGAAGATCAAAAAGGAATACTTCATTTAGCCTATGACAGACTAAAATTAGCTCCAAATCCCATCATGAAATTTTATTCTATGGCAGAATGTAGGAGCGTGCTGGAAAAAATATGTGAAGAATTTGAATTATGCTCCAAGTACTGCCATCTTGAGTCCAACGTAACTACTTGCTTTCACTTTCAGATTAAACAATGCGGAGGGATTTGTTCCGGAAAAGAAACTCCAGAGAACTATAACAAAAAAGTTCATGAAGCTATTAAATCATTAGGTTTGCAAACTGAAAATTTAGTCCTCAAAGAAAAAGGTAGAAACGATAAAGAATTGGGATTTGTCTTGATTTTGAATGGTATATATCAAGGCTTTGGTTACATAAATAAAGACATTATAATCCAAGATCCAGAAGAATATGAACGGTATCTTCAACCTAAAAAAGACAATAGAGATGTTCAAAGAATCTTAACCTCTTATATTGCAAAGAAAGTAGGTCCCCCAACATCGTAACGCTATTACTTGTGGCCTATTTGAATAATCTTCTAGTTATCTAAAGGATATTTTTTTAGGCATATTAACATCTTATTACCTATTCTAAGGTAAACCACACTTATACAAGTTGCATCGCTAAACACTAAACGGATGTCTCCAATAGTAAATGACGAACTAAAGTATGCAGATTCAAAAACCCTACTGGACGATAATGATAAACATAATGGCATCATAAGGAATGTCCATTGTTTTAATTCGATAATAAGTCTGGTCAAGAGCGTATGAAATATCCATAAAACCCTAATAATTGTAGTTTTTGATAATTTTTTAATATTATTCAAGAAGCTATTTTAACATTATTTATGAGAATCTAAGGTGGGAATAGATTCATCCTTATCAATTTTGTGTATAATGTAAGTTTTTGATTTTAGTTTGGTTAATCGGGGCATGAGAAGCAGAATTATCTCTTTCTGTTTTGATTGCCCTTTTTATTTTGATACGCAAACTTCAAACGAAGGACCCTCAGATAAAGCAGCCACCTCTGGGATGTGGTGTCTCAAGAGTTTTTTATTTAAGAGCCACCTCTTCCCATATATTTATTTTAAATTGAATTTCACGTGGGAGAAAAATTAAGAGTCATCACAAAACTATAGGATTTATTTCAGCTGTTTTCATACTTATATATGGTTTTATAATATTGATAGTTAATCCCCAGTCAGTTAAGTTTTTAGACATTCCTTTTTTTATTTTTTACCCAAACTGGATTCTATATAGCATGCATAAGGAAAATTATTCATACAAAAAAAACATTGAATTAAGACCCAAAAGCTTCACATCTACAAAGAATTTGTGCTTTTTTTTCTTGTACAGCCTCTTAACTTGTCTCTAGCTCACATCCACTACACAAAAGTAAATTAGACTCAAGCTATACCTTCGGATAAGAAGAAATAGCTGAGGGTGGAGTTATAGACAAAATCCTACCATCTTGTTATTCATTAAGGTATGTTTTCTGGTGTGATTATAGCAATACAGTTTTAAACAATTAAACATATGTAATTGTGAAATATTTTTCAATTTTAACCTCTTTCTTGATTTTGATTACACAAGGTTTTTGTGATAAGGGGGATGCCTGTCCAGCTGTGGGTGTCCCTTTTTGCGGTTCTGATGGGATCACAGATGGTAATAGTTGCTATGCAGAAGCTGCAGGAATTGAGAACTATACAACAGGAGAATGTACTGGGTAGTCTAAAGTATTAGACTTTACATTAGTAATTGTCTTAACCTTCATCTGCTAAGAGTGGGGGTTGTTTTTTATCCTTAAAATCATTTCTTCCAACGTAGTCTTTGGCATCTTTATCGATGGTGATGGAGTATTATCCATAGACCTCAAATAAGCCTTTATAAAACATTCTCTTTCCTTCTAAAGAAGAATATAATTCTATACTAATATATCTTCGACAATAACTTTAAAGCTTGTCTATGGAGTGCTTAAATCTGAGATACACACAGCCGTTCCAAAGAAGATTAACGGTACTTGCAAGTCCTCTAAGAAGATGATATTAATCTTTCACTTTAAATCAGGTCATTAAAAGAATGTCCATTATTTTTGTTCTACAAAAGTTTTGGTCAAGAGCTTTTTTGAACTTGTGTATAACTCCTATAGTGTGGTGTCTTGGGAGTTTTTTGTTGATGATAAACCTTGATCGGTAAAAAGCATATAGAATATCTATTTTCGACTGATCTTAAATTTTTGAAAGCAACTTTAATTAACTTCATAAAATAATTTTTAAAAAAATGCTTTTTATTTTTTTGTAGAATGAAAGATGAGGACCCCATATTCAAAATATGTAATCATCCGGATTTGAAAGCAGTCCTTGCGTGGCTTAGAACTAATATGACACATTTAAGTCTTGTTGATTTAACTCTTGAAAGGTTACAACATTTTGGTACATTCCTGAAGGCAGAATACGAAATGAACATTTTACCATTCTCTGATCCAAGTGAATATATCATATTCAAAAATTATGATTTAGATCTGTTCAAGAAACATTGTATTTGGAGGAAGTTAAAAGGATCAAATCCAAACAGTAACTGGAGGAGCATTATTGATAAACATATTGTATACGGTTTACAGAATAATAATCTAGAGAGAATATTGCTTGACCATATCCATCAATCTAGTGAGTATGCCTTTAGCGAGGAAAATCTATATGAGATATTTAATACTGATGAATATTTCTTTGAGATAGATGGCTCTAAAAGTATCTATAAATATAACGATAGAGGGAATAAGGTTTTAAATCTCTAAAGGTCATATGGAATATCTCTATTTAATTCGATAATAAGTTTTAATCAAGAGTTTATTTATTTGTGGATCTAACTCCTGGCACATGGTGCATTGAGAGATTTTTAACATTCTTTAATAAACTATTTTAACATTCTTTATGAGGATTTAAAGAGGTACAAGATGCATTCTTACCAATTTTGAGCTTGATTTAATTGTTTGGTTTTAGTTGGTTTTTAGGGCATGATAAGCAGATTTATCTCTGTCTGTTTTGATTGCCCTTTTTTATGACACACAAACTTTACAATCAGAATTATCAATGGAGCAGCAGTCCTATTTTTTGACATAAGTTTGCTCATATCCATATACAGACTGTTTTTAATGGTCTTTCGAAATAAATTAAAAGCTTTTTTGATTTTATGTTTTTAATGGATATGCTAATATGTGATTAGTTTCCCTTAAGTTATATTTTAACCTCAAAACCGCAGCATCACTACAATTAATCTAAAAGTTTCTTTTCAGAAAATAAACTGAATATTTTATTTACTCCATATGTTTTGAGCTGTAGAAAGCTGTTGAACCTATTATTTTACCCTTATTATTAAATCTATGAGAATAATGTATTGGTAATAAAATTTCTTTACCATCTGACTTTCTTTTCATTCTGAATTTCCACCATGATAAAACAGTTTTCGAATTCCCTTCTTCATAATCAAGGTAGTCAGGGTAACCAATTTCTTCAAAACCTAATATTTCAAATCTATCCAAAAGTCCCTCATTTCGTTTTTTTGCTTCATCTAAATTTATGTTAGCTCCCCAAGGATCATTAACATCATAGAAAGATGCATTATCTGCAAAATGTGCATACGCTTTTTCATAGTCCGCATTTTCGAAGGCATACATTACTTTTCTTACCGTATTTATGTATTCATGATTAATATAAATCGTCCCATTTGTCCTTTCATAATTATTATCATTTAAAGCATTAAATACATTTTGATTTGCATATTCAAAAGCAGACTTAATTCGAGTATAATCATCATTAAGATAGTAAAGTCTATGAAATGGCATATCTACCTTCACACCGTTATTTTTGTTGACAGCATAAATTCTTTCCCAAGTTTGTACCCAAGTTTGATTGCCTTGCTTGTATTCAATCACATCTGGATAAGCAGGTAAATCTTTTTCAATTGAGAAGTAATCAAAATTACTGTGCCACCATTTCATGTTATTTATAAATTGTGTTTTTGACCAGCCCTTAAAATCTTTATTGGTACCAACACCATTTCTGATTTTAAAATCATCTTCTAATAAAGATGCTGCTTTATTAAAATCTCCATTAACTAAAGCATCATTAAACGTTTCAATTAAACTTAATCCTGGATGTTCTTTATAAACTGTTCCATTTTTTGACTTCTGAGCTAATAATGAGAAAGAAGAAAAAACGATGAGTAGAAATAGTATGTTTTTCATTTTTTTTAGTTTTATATTTAAATTCTATCCGAAATATATTAAATTTAGTTCATTTGCACATCACTATTGATACCAAATTAACCATTCTATTATAATACCCACAAGCTTCACATTCAAGATCACCAATTAAAGACTTTTAAGAATTTAGTGAAAAGCATATTACTACTGATTTAGCAATTTGTCAAGTAGTTTTTTTGTGCCTATTCTAAAGCAAACTATAGTCTCTATTTTTTTAAAATTGTCACAACATTTAGTAGTTCTCCTGTCATTGATTTATCAACTTATGCATTAACCTCCTGAGTTGTGGTATCTCAAGAGTTTTTTATGACCCGAAAGCTTCATTCGTGAATATCAATAGGGCAGCCCGCTTTTTAAATTCATATTGGCAAACACATGCCCAGTTGAATCCACTGATACGCCCTGTAGAGAATTTAATAGCTATTTCTAGAAACTTTGTTAGCAGAAGGTTTTCATTTTAAAATCTTCCATTTGAGCCCTCTAAACTCCAAATCTCATGATTAAGCTGAAATTTTCGAAATATTTCCTTCGCTTCTTCAATTGACCATTTTGTCCATTCAGGATTTAGGTAGTTTTCATACCACTTTTTAGAGAAATTCCAAATATTCTCAATAGGTTGAATGTCTCCTTTCGGGATATTATGTTTTTTAGTCCATTTATCAATTTGTTTTTCACTCTCAAATACGAGCATATTGCTACAGGTATAAATTACATTATCCCAAGCATTTTTCATGGGTATCGGAAAATGAATGAAATAATATGTTTCTTGAATTTCTCCATTAATAATATTGATTTCGATTTGTTTGGTTTCAGCTCCGATTGTTGTAGTTATTTTCAAATCGTCTTTAAGCAATGCTGCCACTCCAAGGGAGCACCAAGCACAATTACCCCACCATTCTCCTTTTTCAGATTTAACATAAAAGTTTGTCGGTGCCAATGAAAAAGGATGAAGTACCCATATTTTTGGTTCATTTGAGTGAAGCACAACTCCGTGATATTCTTGTAAATCATGTAGTCCTCTGAGTACTTCACTTTTGTCGACATTAAATAATATTGAGAGATCATCCACATTTGGAGCAAACCCATTATCTATTATTCCTTTTATGATTGAAAAATGAAGATTTGAATTTGATATCATTTATACTGTTGTGTTTTTTACTTACTACTTACATTTATAAATTACATGATCAATCTTTTTGTCAATTTCGAAATTATCAAGAGGTTTTATAGCTATCTAGTTATTTAAATTATGTTTATTATTAATTTTCTAGATTAATATTATATTTTAAAGTTAGAAAAAATTCTATACTCTCATTGAATTATTCTCATCCGAAGGTGTAAAATTAATCAACACATTCAAGACTTTACATCCTTCTATAAAGTAGTCAAAGACTACGGTGTAAGGAATGTTTTATAAGTAACGTCTACTTGAAATTTTAGTTAGTCAACTTTTAACTTACCGCTAAATCAGATGTATGCATTTAAAATCAAGGTTAGAATTACTTTATTGGTTTTGTAAGCATACTCATAAATCGAATTGCCTATCTAAATGGAAAAGTTTCTTGATATCCGATAGAAATATTTATCGCCCAAATTAAATACGTTCCTATTTACAACTGAGGTGCATCATTCATTACATTTAAAAAAAGTCAGTATTTTTTTTAAATAATTTTGTAAAAACCCTATTGATACTTATCAATGATTCAAATTGGTAAAGCGTACTAGTAATAGGATCACTCATTTTTTTATCAAAAAGTTATGTTCCTTGTTCCTCGGAAATTTCAAATAAAATAATGCAGTATATGATTGACTCTTATATCAAATGATCTTTCTAAATTAATGTAGATTGCCTTTAATATTATTTTTCAAGAATGCCACCTATTGTGCTTTACAATAGAGAATAAGACTTTAATTTACTTTGGAGCATCTTAAAATATCGGGAGTATTCTTTATATTTAGAATAATTTGATATGAAACATATATTTACTGCTTGTTTTTATTTAGTATTATTTCTTGGTTGCAATTACAGTTCAATCCCAGTGTTACCTGATGACAACACATCGACAAAGGGATGTAGTGAATTATTTTTAAATTGTAATGAAGGCATCTGGATTTTTGAGGATGAATTAATCTCACAGAAACTAGAGATTCATATTTCAAAAGGTAAAATGACTTTATATGATCTAAGCAATTTTGAATGCGTACTTAACTGGAACAATTCCAAGTATGCCTTGCAAGACTTAAATTATTACGAGCATACGCAATCAGCATATAAAATTCAATATGAGACATTAAATCCTCAAATTTTAGAACATAAATATATTTCTGCTTACAGAAATACTACAGGTTGCATAGATCTTAATTCTGGTGGAACAGACCTTTGTCGATTTGGTTTAAATATAGAATTATTAACTATTGGGAGCAATATAATAATGAAAGCTAGATTTGGACGAATAAATAAACTTGGCGGTTCTACTGATCAAGATTCAATGATAAAAGTATATGAATGGTTAGTAGCCACTTGGCCATTTTTTAATCATCCAAATATGATATTCACAAAAAAACCAAATATCCAGCTCTGGAATAAAGATATTTGTTAGAAACTTTGCTTTTTCGTGCAGCAGTAAAACTATTCTGATGTAATAGAATAGTAATTGTGCCTTTTCGACGGTTATCAATCTTCTTTAGAATGGCTATATGCTTATCAGATTTAAAGTTACATTTCATACGTATTAGAGTATAATTACACTTTATTATGCGAGGAAAGGGGGAAGCTTTACCAAGTCCTGTATTGGATCTAAAAATATGCCAAATAATACGTTGGAAGGAACGGTTTTAAGGATAAAAAATAATTATCACCCGAAGGTATTGCTTTGGTCATCGATCGCGAAAAAAAGAGTAGCTGAATATATCTTTAAGTCAGAAATTCAAACCTATGCATTCACTGCATTGTTCTTTCGCTTATCGCTCTGATCATAAGCTTTTAACCCCTCCACAGATTTATGTAGAATTGTTGCATTACTGGGGAGTAGGTAGCATCAGACTCAAATGCTGAGTAGCAGAAACCACTGCGCAGGCTATGCGCTGTATATCTCTGACCAAAAAATAACATTATCAACTTTTGTAACGATCTTCTGGCGATGACCTCCTCAGATTCTGTAACTCCCATTCTAAATGAACGAAATAAATACTCATTAGCTTGTCGAACAAACTGCTCCAAATAATCCAGTACCCTCCTCCTTGAATGTCTAAAGTCCCTAATTATTTTGTAATTATTCCCCAAAAAGTAAATCCATCCATAATCAAGATATTAATAAATTGATATATGCAGCTAGTGAAGCACTTAGTAGAAGTACAAGAATTGTTACCACAACACAACACACTATATGATCGATAATAAATATACTTTTGACCTTATACGAATGGAACATCCTATTCCAAGTGTATTTAAGAATTCTAGAATTAAGAAAATTTCATAGGAGGCAAATGTCAATGTTCCAGTTCCTGCAAAAAAAAGACCTATAAAAGCAAATTCATCTAGCACGAGACTTGGATGCTGTGCTTTAATGTAAAGTGATGGAAGGTAACTACCATAAGCTTCTAAAAAGAAACTTAATACAAATACCATGGCAGCAATTCCGTGAATTTTAATCGCTTTAGTAATGATTGAACATTCATATCGGCAAATACATGTCCAGTTGAATCCACTGATACGTATCTACAGAGAATTTATACTTTTCATTCTTGTACAGCCTCTTGACTTATGCGTGGGTTAAATCCATTAGACAAAATTAAATTGGACTCAAGCCATGCCTTCGGGTGAGAATAATTTACAGGGGATTAATTAGATTTACATCACGTAATCAAAGGTTATAATATTGAAAGTAACTGTTTATAAAAAATCTATTTTTAGTTGTGAAATAGATAGAGCTTTTAAAGCTCCTATCCTAGGAGATGCTACCCGATTTTTAAATGGTTATTTATGTCAGCCCCCAATTATTGGATTTGAAAATGATGAAAATTGGGGACTATTGGATGGCATAAGGTATCCTATAATTCAGGGAAATTTTTTCATCAAAGCTCATCGAATTTTTAAAGATAAGATCATCGAAAAAAATAATAATAGATTTTGGAAATGGGAGCTCACCAACTTCACTTCTCCTTATTTATTTTTTGCCTATCGGGCTATTGGTTCATGGAGCGTTCAAAAGCTCTCTCATAGAAAAATTTCTATATTATACAGCTATTCTTATTTTTCAAAGAATTTATTATGCCATCCAATAAATTGGTTGTTTGTAAAGATTCAATTAAAAGGTATGATGAACAAAGCTTTAATAGGAATAAAAACACAAGCTGAATCAAATGAAGATTTTTATTATTCTACTTGAAATCTCCAGTCAAATCCACCCATGTGGCTAATAAAATTATTAATCCTAATATACAAAGCCTTGCAATTATATCTATAAATAGATAAAAATAGTAAAAGGGAAAACTTCTATATACCATCGATTAGGTGACAAATACAAAATTCAAAAAGGTTTTAAACTCCTATTAAATACTTAAAAAAACTAACCCTTTTACGAGTTCGGTGATGATTTTGAAAGAAAATATTGAAATTAAAGATATAATAGTTTGTCAATTGTAATTATAATTTCTGGTTTAATTAATCGAACTATTATTAGTTTGATAGAGTTATTTGTATAGTATCAAATCACATTGAAACAATTAAAATTATTATGCAAATATCCTATATTATTTGTGCTATGGTCTCTGGAATAATTTTGTTCCAATCAGTTCTAATCGCACCAGCAATAAATAAACTCACTGATCAAAAACAGGCAAGTACCCTTCTAAGACAACTTTGGCCAAAATTCTTTTTAACCATCGGACTTTTATCATTGCTGAGTTTCGTTATAAGCTTACTTTTTTCAACCGATCAAATTCTGACCAAAATTTCTTCCGGTCTGAGTTTTGCATTAATGTCCATTTGTTATTTCGTGGTCCCTATCATAAATAATGCAAAAGACTCATCAAAAAATAGATTGTGGTCTAATTTGCACCTTACAACAGTGATTCTAACTTTAATTACATTACTTCTAAGTATTTCGTCAATTTATTTTAATGTTTTTTAATACTTTTTGATATACAAATTATTTGTTCAATACTCCCATATTCTCATTATTCTTCATTTTTAAAATAATGGTGAAAACAAGATATTCCAAATTGTATGTCGTCAAATAAAAGTGGACTTTTTCAGATATAAATTAAGCGAGTGTTGATACTAATTTAAATAATTAATTTGATTCTGCTTTTGTATACCGTCAGCAAAAAGTGAACTAATAAGGGTTAAATTATAAGAGCGTTTTTTAAACAGTGTAAACACTTAAATTTAACTACAATGGGAAAGAAGAGAAATGTAAGTTCATTAATTAGTGAACTAAAAAGGAAGACACGCAAGGCGTATAATTCAGAGGAAAAGATCAGAATTGTAATTGAGGGTATCCCAAGTGTGTTGAGTATTGCTTAAATCTGTCGCAAGGAAGGCATTCATCAAGCAAACTATTACAAGTGGAGTAAGGATTTCATGGAAGCTGACAAGCACAGGTTAAATGGCGATACCATGCGAGAAGCCAATACCTCAGAGGTTCAAGAATTTTAAGTTGACACGAAGGGAACACTGAAGAAAAAAAATTACATGCACATGTGGTATGACATACCTCAAAATCCAAAACAATTTAAAATTGGACATGAATAAGATTGTAAAAAATTTAAGAATGCTTTTCAGGGAAGAGTTGTTGGTTTTGGAAACTATAATTTGCAAAGACCAGATAATACAACACATTGGGTAGCTCTTACAGGAAAAAATCGTGAGGACCAAATGATACTTTACGACAAATTGCAAAGTAACAATGAGTTTACAAAACTAATCGCTGAAAGAGGTAATCATTTAGCTGTTAAAGACTAGGTAGCAGAAATTCTTAAAGTGTATAAATAAAATAAATAATGTAAAAGTTTAAATCAACTCCTAGGGTGTGGTGACTTTAGGAGTTTTTTGTGATTGGTTAAAAAAAGTATTAAATTGATGACAATTTAAGCGGTAAAACTTAAGCGGTAAAACCTTCGACCTTTCAACATTGCATTATGAAAAATTATTTAATGCTACTCTTATTATTTGCCACTGTTATCGGTATTGCTTTATTGAACATGACTAAGGACCCCAAACCGACCATTAAAATGGAACAACCGTTGCTGGTGGAAGCTGAAGTTAAAAAAGAGGTAAAAAAAGAAATAATACCTGAACCCGTTATTGAAGAAGTCATTGAACCTGAAGTTAAGACAGATCCCCCTGAACTGAAATCTGTACTACAAGCAATTGGAGCGATATCCGTAAAAGGTCAGCCATTGGATAAATATTATTTAATTGTGGCTAGTTTTTTAGACAATGACTTGGCTTTCGATTATGCTGAAAAATTGATTTTATCGGGGTCAAATGTTATCATCATTCCACCTTTTAGCACGAGTAAACTTACGAGGGTAGCTCTTCTCGAATATGAAACCCTTGACAAAGCGAATATTGGATTGGATAAATACAAAGATGAATTCGATGACAAGTTATGGGTATTAAAATATTGATCCTAAAGCGGTCAAGTCTTCTGTGAAAAGAAGAAGACGATTGGTGATTTAAGATCCAAATGTCTCAAAATCAGGAGTATCAATACAGCAGTCCCCTTTCAAATTCATATCGGCAAACACATATCCCGTTCAATCCACTGATACGCACTTACATAGAATTTACACTTTTTTTTCTTTTATTGCCTCTTATCTTGTGGGTAGTTTAAATCCATTACAAAAAATTAATTTAGGCTCAAGCAATACTTTCGAATGAGTATAATTCACTAAGAATGGGAGATTTTTATTAGTTTTGATTTCAACTATGAAATACTATAAATACCTCCTACTCTTGAGTATTCTTTGTTCACTTGTAATTTTCACCGATTGTAGTGATATGGTTGGTGATAGTTCACAAAGTTTAATTTATTTAGATGAAAATGGGATAACTATTAAAGCATATGAAAATGCTGTAGTCGGAGAATCATATGGTTTGAATGGGATTAATTATTTGGTAGTAGATTCGGCAATGCTTTATCAAATGGTAGATGAAAATGAGGACGTTTCAAAGGTTGTTACGACTAAAATTACTAGAATGCTTTATTTATTTTCAGATTCTGTTGATCATTCTTTTAACCAAGATATCGGCGCTTGGGATGTCGGTAATGTAACAGATATGTCGGCGATGTTTTTTGGAGCAGAATCTTTCAATCGAGATATCAGCTCTTGGGATGTCAGTAATGTTACAGAATGCAGTGCTTTCAGATTTAATGCCACCTCTTGGACAGAACCCAAACCTAACTTCACTAACTGTACAGAATAAGCCTCCTCAGAAGATTAATTGAACTCGAAAATAATCATTATAAGAAACCAATAAATAACAAGGTAGCCAGAACTGAAAAAATATCCAGCTTTTAGAAAAGGCTAATCTCACTTACTTAATATGAAAAAACGATATCAGCTTTGGAGCTCTCTTCAATCAATTGCTTAGGATAGCTCCAAAATATTTTAGATACATCAATTAAATGTTCTTTGTAATTATCTTGATTTACACCATAAGTAGCAAAAGAACCCTCTGAAACATGGATAATCCCACCATTTTTAGAAAACTCAAGTAATGAATTTTTTGCTGCCTCACTTATTTTACTAGTCCCTCCACCGTGAGGAGTAACAGTGTGGAGATTCTCTATTACTTCTTTAATTAAGATTCTTGTACCATCGCCAGCCGCAAAATAGGTTACACTGTGCCCTTGTTTAAGTGCTTCACTTGCAGCAAAAATTGACATCATTGCAGCACTTGGATTAATCTTTGGATCAGAGGTAAGATGTATAAAATAGCTTTTTGTTTTCTTTTTTATTTCCATTAAGTCATTATTATTACAACTACTGATTAATGCTCCGAAGAGTAAACTTAATATAATTTTTTTCATTTCAATTGGTTTATAGTTAACATTTAAGTTTAAAGATCTATTAAACTGGCTAAAAAAAAGATGAAAAAAGTTTTATTTTTATTTACGTAGTTTATCAACCATTGCGTAGATCTGGCCTTAATCCTTTCGGTAATGTATTTGTACTCGCTATATAAGAACTAGAAGATACTGGCTTTATCATGTAAGGAGATTATGACTTTATTCTAGTCAAGGTAACACACAAAAAGCGAGCGCGTGGCAAGCTAAAAGTAATCGATAAGACTGAGGATTATTATAGGGTTGGACTGCTCAAATGTGAGATGCATGAAGCCGTTCTAAAGGAGATTAATAGTACTTGCGGATGTTTCTCTAAAAAGGTAATATTGGGAGAGTTTGAGGCTTATTTTGAGGTGTTAGAAAGGGTAGTATTTCATGAGGTATTGAGGTGAGGGGGATACTTATTTTTGAATGAAGCATAAAAAGAATATCCAATATTCTTTTCGACAAAAAGTTTTGGTCAAGAGCTTTTTTGAATTTAGGCATAACTTCTAGAGTGTAGTGATTCTAGGAGTTTTTTTTGCCTATTTAAAAAAGTATTATGTTAGTGGTTAACTTTCAGTTGTAAAAATCTTCCACTTTTCAACATTGCATTATGAGAAATTATTTAATGCTCCTCTTATTATTTGCCGTTGTTATCGGAATTAGTTTATTGAACATGATTGAGGACCCAAAACCGACTGCATTAATGCTAGGTAAGTCAGTCATTGAAGCTGAGGTTAAAAAAGAAATAATACCTGAACCCGTTATTGAAGAAGTCATTGAAGCTGAGGTTAAAAAAGAAATAATACCTGAATCCGTTATTGAAGAAGTCATTGAACCTGAAATTAAAACAGATCCTCCTGAACTGGAATCTGCACCAAGAGCAATTGGAGCAATATCCGAAATAAATCAGCCATTGGATAAATATTATTTAATTTTGGCTAGTTTTTTAGACAATGACTTAGCTTTCGATTATGCCAAAAAATTGATTTTATCGGGGTCAAATGTTACCATTATCCCACCTTTTAGCACGAGTAAACTTACGATGGTGGCTCTCGAATATGAAACCTTTGACAATAAGATTTTCTTTATTCCAACTCGGAGGATCTATTTAAAGGTTGTAGATGATGAAATTATATCTAATATTGGACTGGATAAATACAAAGATGAATTCGATGAGCAGTCCTGGGTATTAAAATATTGATCCTAAAGTGTTCAAGTCTGCTTATCTTTAAATTTTCTAAATAAAAAAAATGGCTAGAAGAGTCCCTAAAGCTGTTTATTATCGCTTTTTTACACTTATTGGTGCTTTGCTACTGTGGTTACAAGTTTAAAATACGATGAAGATAGAAGCAAATATTTTGCTTTCTTTATGTCTATCGCGCATACTGTAATTCTTGCAATATTTACCTACACGTCAAAAAAAAAGACGATTGGTGATTTATGACCCACAGGCTTCACATTCAGTATAATCGATGTCGCGGGTTACTCTGGGCTGTAGTGTCTCAGGAGTTTTTTAACAATTTTTAAGAGGACACTCAAGAAAAATAGAACTGGCCTCAACAAATTTATAAGGGATTGATTAGTTGGTAAGGGGTATGATAAAGGAAATTTTTTTCAATTTTCTTTCTTCCGTTTTAATTATCACTTTTCTTTTGTTAAAAATAGTTCAGGCTCGCAGATATTCGTTTTTATTTATTTTCAAAAATTCAACTTCCAAAGGCTTCATATCAGGATCATCTCCAGACCTCATATAAGCTTCTATAACATTCTCTTTCCTTCTAAATTAAGAATAAATATCAATACTAATACGTCTTCACATTAGCTTTAAAGATTGTCTATGGCGGGGTTGTATTAGCTCTTCTAACGTACTCATTTAAAGATAAAAGGAACCCTACCTACCATTAAGAAAGGCTTTATAAGTCAAATACCAAATAACCCCGTACTCTTATCATTACAGATTTTTGGTTTTTAGAAAGACTAGATTAATTTCGCACCATGAACCTTGAGGTAGGCTGTTACATTATTAAACCACGAAGTGGACGGGCATCGAATAAATTCCATTATTTGCGTGTATTTATAGAAAACAAAAACAAATACGTTCAAATAGATGATAGTATTCCAAAAGAAGCAAACGAGGATATGCAAATACTATTGAAGTCTTATAAACTTGTCAAGAGAACGGTTTATCATAATTCAATGGAAAAATCGCTAGAAAAAAGGTTAAAAAAAGCTTGTAAGCAAAAGTTTGGAGTTTCATTTAAAGAGATAGAAGCTTGTTCAGCACACAACAAAGATTATTTGTTAATGAAGCGTAATGATGAGGTTTTCCTTTTTATAGAATTCAATTCATATTTTGACATCGTTAAAGCTTCCATAGTCAAAGGGATGGATGGTCAGATAAAAATTCCTTGGAATGTTTTAGTGAAATCTGAGATTAGTTGTTGGCAAGAAAAACCACAATTTAGGAGTGTTCTATGGCAATCCTTAGATGCGGATGAGCGTGAATTTTATCGATCGACAATACCACCTAATGAAGTGATGAAAAAGGCTGATTATTGGGAGACACTTTATTCTAATCCAGAGGTATATCAAAAGGGTTTAAAGGCTCTCTATAATACCTTACCTAATCCTGATAAACTTGTTACTGAAATAATAAAGATTGGCTCTAATGAAAATTTTAATGAGCTTTTAATTGATTGCAAAAAGATTGATGAGATTAAAATGTTTTTAGAGAGTAAAAATCAGTCTACAATCAAAATTGCCGATCAAGTAGCCGAGATGAAAGAATATTATGTTGACATATATAGAACAACAGGATCTGGTTATCCACATTTCTATGATCATTTAATGGAGGTGAAGAGTAAGTAATTACTTATTCTTCCAATGTTGTCTAAAATAAAAGAACCAAAAATCATATAAGTATAAGTTCTTTTCACCGCTTGATAGCTCATCTTTCTTTTCATCGGAAACCTCGATTTTCTTAAAATGTTGCCAAGTCTTTTTGTTTACAATTTTTTGATATTTCTTACGAAGAGGGCTTTGTATTCAATCTTAGTATAGATATATAATCTTTATAAAATTAATAAAAAGATGTATAAGGCAGAAGGATGTACAGAGGGGTAAAGTATTTGGAGTTTCTTATAGATTAGATGATAAGTAAGAACTTATGCCAGATGAATGCAGCCGTTTTAAAGGAGATTAATAGTACTTGCGAGTGTTTCTCTAAAAGAGATAATATTGGAGGAGTTTGAGGCTTATTTTGAAGTGTTAGACAGGGAGGTATTTCATGAGGTGTTGAGGTGATATTAATCTTTCATTTTAGATCAAGGCATAAAGGAATGTCCATCGTTTAAATTCAACAAAAAATTTTGGTCAAGACTGTAACCGTTTTATTAGCGGTGATTGTCATATTAATGAAGTTGGTATTGAAAACCTTGAACAAGGTGCTTCAAGAATAATTGATAAAACTTGTAAACCAAATAATGAAGTTAATATTATAAAATTTGAACCAGGAAAATGCGCTGTGAGAAGATATGAACTAAATTCATTTTTTGAATTCAAAGACGTTTGGACAGATATGAAAAGCTATACCGACAATCACAAATTAGAATTTTCGATGGTGGGTTCTTTTGAAGTTTACCAGCCAAAAAGAAATAACAAAACGGTTGTAGACATCTGTATCCCATTGAAAGAGTGTTAAATTTGAGCATTTAGTATGCTTAAAAACACTCTATTCTAATTTAACCCTTAGTTAGTTCACTTTTGCTGACGGTACACCACAGGCTTCACACTCATGATCATCAATGGAGCATTCCCCCCTTTCAACTTCACATCAGCAAACACATAGGCAGTTAAATTCATTAATACGCACCTACATAAAATTTGTGCTTTCTTCTGCTTATATAACTTCTTGATTTTGTCGTAGCTCAAATCCATGACACAAAATTAATTTGGACTTGAGCAAAACCATCGGATGAGATTAATTCACTAAGGGTAGAAAAAATTTAGTAACTTTAAATGCCAAAATTGATGACTATGAAAAAAATTACATTACTATCTATAATTTTATTTGCATTTTCTTGTTCAACTATCAGCGAGAGAGAAAAAACAATAAATAGCACTGAAGAAATTGCATTGAAAGCATATAATGCTCAGATGACTGGAGATATTGAAACATTTAAATCTTCACTTAGTGAAGATTTTACTTTTACATTATAATGGTGAACTTGATATTTCCCAAACATATGATTGGGATGAATATATGAAATTTGCTACCTATTTTGGCTCCTTACTTAAAGGTGCAGTAGATACTAAATTTGGTGAAATTATTGCTGGGGAAAATACTGCAATTGTTTTTACAAATGGGAAAATGGAAGGTATTGGAGGAAAATATGAAAATGAGTATGCAATAAAATATACGGTTAACTCAGAAGGAAAAATATCTAATATAAAAGAATGGTTAAGCGATATTCTTCTGGCTAGTCAACTTTATGGACAGCAAATTGAAGGAGTACATGTAAACCCAAAAAAGAGGTTCTAACGGATGAGAATAATTCATCAAGGTGAAAAATTTATTAGTTTACATAAACAAAACCAACCATTGTGAAAAGCATGAAACACCGCCTCTTCTTAATTATTTTCACTAAAATAAATTTATAAGGTAAAACCATGCATAATGAATTTTAAAAAACACGCAGCTTTATTTTTGCTCCTTTCCCTTATTTCAAAATGCTTTTTGTTGGCACAAGAAAAGCATTATTATCAAACAGATTTTTCAACTTTAGAATTTGAAACGCGTAGGTCAAAAATATTTAATAAAATTGGAAAAAATGCCATTGCCTTGATTCAAAGTGCACCTAGTATTGCCGGATTTAAAGTATTTAGACAAACAAATACTTTTTATTATTTATGTGGTCTGGAAGAAGGGCATGCCTATTTGTTATTGAATGGGAAAAATAGAAGCTCCACCCTTTATTTACCGCACCGAGAAGAAGGGCGAGAACGTAATCAAGGGAAAATATTATCTGCTGATGATGCTGATCTCGTCAAGAAATTGACAGGTGTCAACCGAGTTCGACCTCTTGAATTCCTTGGAAAGGACCTTGTCTCCACAGGACTTATTAATGGAAGAACACCCATATTATTTACTCCCTTGAGTCCCGCCGAAATGGGTAATGACAGCAGGGATGAGATACTTTATGGTCATGCACGCGCTGCTGCCGATCCTTGGGATTCCCAAGTAACGCGTGAAGCGCGATTCAAAAGGCTACTGAACGACCGCTTTCCTGAATTTGATATCCGTGATCTCTCGCCATTATTGGACTCAATGCGATTGATAAAAAGCCCAAAAGAAATAGAGGTTATCCGGAGGACAACTCATATTGCGGGTTTAGCAATTATTGAGGCTATGCGATCTACTAAACCCGGAATTTATGAGTATCAATTAGATGCTGCTGCAAAGTACATTTTTTATCAACATGGAGTTCAGGGAGATGGCTATCCAGCAATTATAGGAGGTGGTACCAACGCATATATGGGACATTATTTTCGGAAAACAGATGTATTAAGAGCAGGTGATTTAGTCCTAATGGATTATGCCCCTGATTATCATAATTATACGAGTGATGTGACTAGAGTTTGGCCAGTTAATGGAACATTTGACAAAGGGCAAACTGCATTATATGAATATATTGTAGCCTATAGAGATGCCCTTTTTAAGTATCTAAAACCAGGTATTACCTCAAATGAAGTTTTAGATAAAGCCGCCGCAGAAATGCAAGAATATCTTGTGGGAAAAAAATTTGCAAAACCATCTCATCTAAAAGCTGTAAAAGAAGGACTTAGGTTTAGAGGTCACTTTCAACATCCTGTTGGCATGGCTGTCCATGATGTGGGACGCGTACATCATGTCCCTTTAGAGCCTGGTATGGTTTTCACTATAGACCCTATGATATGGATACCCGAAGAAAAATGGTATATCAGGATTGAAGATGTTGCTGTTATTACCGAATCAGGTGCAGAAAATTTGAGTGCTTTTGTACCTTCTTCAATTGTAGATATTGAAAAAATAATAAGGGAAAAGGGTTTAACGGAATTTAGACCCACTCAATCCTTACCTCTAAACACAAAAAAAGAATAACTCACTGTTATAAATAAAATCAATTCAACACAGTTGAAATCATAATTTTATTCAAAAAATATTGTGTGAAAATCTCTCTATTCGTGCGTAAGAATACATAATACAGGTAGTGCTGATAAGATGTATGTTAGACTAAAAAATAGTAAAAAAAACTTTCTTCCAATGGGGAAATTTTAACTAGTAAAACACCTTCCTCTTTCTTGATTTTCTACCACTTGATTCTCCTGTCAAATTAAATAAGTTAGTATATTCAAAAATACCAATCAAATTACCAAAGTGTATGTCGTCAAATAAAAGTGGATTTTTTCAGTTATAAATTAAGCGATTGTTGAAACTAATCTAAATAAATATTTTGATTCTGTTTTTCCCGTTCAATTAAAGTTTGTTGTTTGATTCTTTTCCTGCGCCTAAGTTTTCGTTCTCCAGTGCCATAATAGACCTCAGAAGGAGTTTGGAGCTTTGACAGTTTCCATAATGGGATCTGTAGCATCTGAATTTATTTTAAACATTTCTCTCTTGCCATCCATCATTGGCATGGGTCCTACAATCTGGGCTGGCTGTGAAACAATTCAAGGTATTCTTAATGAAAAGTATTTTAAAAAATATTCTGAAAAAGTAAAAAATGGAATTAATGTATTGATTGTTGCCGTCACAATCGGAATGTTCTGTATTTTTATTTGAATAACCGATAGCGGGCATCTAATCAATGGAGCAGCTCCCCTTTCAAATTCATATCGGCAAACACATGCCCAGTTGAATCCACTGATACGCACCTAAAGAGAATTTGTATTTTTTCTTCTTATACAGCTTCTTGACTTGTGCGTAGCTTAAATCCATTACACAAAATTAATTTGGAATCAAGCAATACCTTCGGATGAGAATAATTTACTAAGGGTGCAGATTTTTATTAGCTTTAACTAAACAAATCCACCCATATGAAACGTCGAACATTTTTTAGCAAAACCTCTTCAGCCATCCTGGGCCTCGGAATTACATCCGATTCTTTCGCAAATAAAACTAAAAAGAAAATCAAGCAACCTATTAGGGTATGTACAACCACAGATCAAGAAGAAGTATCCTTTTTCGTAGAAACCATTAATGAATCGATAAGGGTAGTCCATATGGCGGATACGCATTTGTTTAAAGACGATGAAAGGGGAATCCCTTATCAAGAGTTTAGTAACCGAATGGCAAAAGCTTATAACCAAACTGTACATTTTAAAACTCGATTAAATACCAATCCAGAGGAAGCCTTTGAACAAACACTCGCCTTTGCAAAAGAAGCAAAGGCTGATGTGATAACTTTAATTGGAGATATCTTTAGCTTTCCGTCTGAAGCAGCGATAGAGTGGGTTTTGTCCAAATTAAAGAATACAGGTATTCCGTACATTTATACCGCTGGAAATCATGATTGGCATTATGAAGGGCTGGAAGGCTACTCTGGAGTCTTTACGTGATAAATGGGTAGAAAAAAGATTATTGCCCTTATATCAAGGAAATCACCCATTAATGGCAGCTTATGATATCAAAGGAATCAGATTTTTAGCTATTGATAATTCTACCTATCAAATTAATGAGGAGCAATTAGCCTTTTTTGAGGAACAAGTATCTAGTGGGATACCTTTGGTTTTATTGGTGCATATTCCAATGTATGCTCCTGGAAAGGGCATTAATTTTGGTTGCGGAAACCCTAATTGGGGAGCAGCCTCAGATCAAAATTTTGAAATTAGAAAGACGTCCTAAATGGCCCGAAGGTGGACACACTCAAACAACATTTAATTTTCATAAGAAAGTTTTTTCTGCTGTAAATCTATTGGGCATTTTTACAGGCCACGTTCATCGAAACTCCATTGAAATGATTAGAGGGAAACCCCAAATAGTTGCTGATGATAACGCAAGTGGCGGTTATTTAGATATCAACTTTTTACCTATGGCAAAACAAGATAAAAAATTAGTGTTCTGATGGAAAATCAAAAAATTCAACAATATTGTATTCCTTGACATTCACTTAATTAGTGCATGTTGTAGTCTTCTTTCTCTTTTTCTTCTTGTACAGCCCCTTAATTTGTGCGTAGATTAAATCCATCACACAAAATTAAATTGGACTCAAGCAATACCTTCGGGTGAGAAGAATTCACTAAGGGTGGAGATATAGACAAAATCCTATCATGTTTGTTATTCATTAAGATATGTTTTCTGGCATGATTATAGCAATGATTTGTTTAAATAATTAAACATATGTAATTATGAAATATTTTTCAATTTTAACACTCTTTCTTGATTTTAATTGCCTAGGTTCTTGTGATGAAGGGGATGCCTGTCCAGCTGTGGGTGCACCTGTTTGCGGTTCTGATGGGATAACATATGGTAATAGTTGCTATGCAGAAGCTGCAGGAATTGAGAACTATACTATCAGGAGAATGTGCTGATGAAGTGGTATGTTACAGAAATTTATGCCCTGTTTGCGGTTCTGACGGTAATACATATAGTAACGATTGCTATGCGGAAGCTGCAGGAATTGAGAACTATACATCAGGAGAATGTGCTAATTAGTCTAAAATATTAGACTTTACATTAGTAATTTTCTTAACCTTCATTTGCTCAGAGTGGAGGTTATTTTTTATCCTTAAAATCATTTCCTTCCAACATAGTCTTTGGCATCCTTGTAGAAGGGGATTATTCCCATTACTCCCATTGTTTCAATAGCACCCTTAATAGCTTAAATCCATTACACCAAATTAAATTGGACTAGAGCAATACCTTCTGGTGAGAATAATTCACTAAGGGTGGAGAATTTTTATTAGTTTTGAATTCGTATATGAAACAGTTCAAACACCTCCTCTTCTTAAGTATTCTTTGTTCACTTGTATTGTTTACCAATTGCGAAAAAGACAGTGATGAACCTGTTCCTAATGATCCTACGGATGATGTTGCAATTGGAGATACTTACCAAGGGGGAATTATATTTTACATACTTAAGGATAACGATAATGGATATGTAGCAGGAGAAGTACACGGGTTGATTGCAGCACCAGAAGATCAAACCACAAACGCTGAAGCTGAATGGGGTATAGCTGGAATGGCTGAATGGGGTTGCTATGAAACTAAGGTTTCAGGAGCAGATGGAGACTGCCATAGGTACAGGAGCACAGAACACACTAGATATTTTGGCTGGATGCAGCGAGGATATAATAGCAGCAAAACTCTGTGCTGATTATGAAATAACAATTGATGGAATCACCTATGATGATTGGTTTTTACCTTCTAAAATGGAACTGAATTTATTGTACATTAAAAAAGAAACGGTAGGTGGCTTTGCTGAATCATGCGTATTACAGTTCTACACAGGATAATAACATCAGTGCGTGGTATCATAATTTTATTGATGGCATCCAGGGCAAAGTTTTAAAAAATATTAAGCGAAGCGTACGTGCTGTCAGGTCTTTTTAAATCGTTTCTTCCAAACATAGTCTTTGGCATCCTTGTAGAAGGGGATGAAGCATAATCCATAGAGCTCATACAAGCCTCTATAGAGCATTCCCTTTCCCGCTAAATAAGAGATATACGATTCTACGCTGATACGTCTTCACAATAGCTTTAAAGCTTGTCTAAATAGTACTCAAATCGGGCATGCATACAGCCGTTTTAAAGGAGATTAATAGTACTTGTGAGTATTTCTCTAAAGAGGTGATATTGGAGGAGTTTGAGGCTTATTTTGAGGTGTTAGAGAAGGAAGTATTTCATGAGGTGTTGATGTGAAACTAATTTGATCGATTCAAGCAAAAACACCAATAAAAATCTTATTTAAATTTAAAACTCCTGAGGTAAAGAGTACCTCAGGAGCTACCATATCAAGTTTATTTTTTTGGTCTATTAAATAATTGAACTTTAAAAAAGATTAAAAGTTTTGGATTAAAAGTCTGCCAATCGAACCATCATCATGGTATTGACTACTTTTCTTATATCGCTAACTTTTTTCGAAAAAATAGCAAATTCAGGATCTAAAAACATTTTTTTTGTCCCTGCTAGCGCAGTTTTGATATCTGGTGAGCCAATCCAAACAAAATGGGAAAAGTCATCTGTCTTGCCTACGATGGGATAACCTACACCGTATGAACTATTCTCAAAACCTAACTTCGGTGCCATTTTCTGGGAAAAAGCAGCAAATTCTTGCACATATTTGGAAGGGTTTGATACTTCCATCTGGTAAATCATGAATACATTATCATTTGACCAATCATTTTTGTACCATGCAGGCGTATTTATTGATTGGGATACATTATTGGTAAATTTTCCTAATTTTTCTCCAAATAATTGTGCATCTGTTGACTGGCCCCAAGAGGTCATAAATGATTGTAATCCAGCTTCGTCTTGAAAACAGAATTGTACAGTGTGAGTAGCCTGGTTATTACCGTTAAAATTCAAAGAAAAAAGTGATTTTGAGCCTTGAATGTTTTTACCCCAATCTGTATCCATCATACCTTTCAAGGTTGATACAACCATTTCTGGTTCTTTTGCCTCAAATTCAAAAAATATGCAATATTGTGCGCTTGCGAAAAAAGTGCAAAACGATAAAAAAGTTGTTAAAAAGTTTTTCATTTATTATTACGTTTTAATTTATGATTAATTAACGGGCAAAGGAAATAAATTTACATTCTAATCCAAAAAAAAATTAATCGATTTAACCGCTCAGTTAGAGCTAAGACAGGGTTGGAGTACTTTAATCTGGGATGCATGCAGCCGTTTTAGAGAAGATTAATAGTACTTATGAGTATTCCTCTAAAGAGGTGATATTGGAGGAATTTGAGGCTTATTTTGGGGTGTTAGAGAGGGAGGTATTCATGAGCTGTTGGGGTGATGTTGAAGATTTTTTTTATATTGACATCCCAAATTTTTATCAACCTAAACAATCAACAAAATGAAAACAAATACTTGTCATAAAATTTCATCCTTATGCTTTGTTATACTCGGCATATTTGTCTTAGCTACCCTTTGGTTAATGCCTCAGGTCTTACCATATTATGAAAATACGGAAGCGCTAACTGCAACGAGAGGCTGGGGAGATATAAATGGAATTATGTTTATATCATTGGGTCTTTTATGGTTCTTAGGAAGTAAAATGAAGGATAACTCTAGCAAGAAACTACTATTATTTGGTAATATAGTAATTGGGATTATTTTAATCTTGGCTGGATCATTTCATCATTTAGCAATACATTCTGGACCACCTCCTCCTGTATTTATATTGCTTACTATATCAATTAATTTTGCTTTTATTGGCTGGAAAAGAGGTAAAGATGATTAAATAACAGAGCTAAGAACCACAGGCTTCACACTCAGAATTATCAATGGAGCTGTTTCCTAGGCTTTGCTATCTCAGGAGTTTTTTGTGGAGGTTTAAAAAATTATTAAATTTGTCTAAATTATAAGGGGTAAAAACCTTCCCCCTTTCAACATTACTTTTTTTTAAAATTAAATCATTCGAAAAATGAAAACTAAATTAACACTCACAATAATCGGAATTATAATGATTCTCCAATCTATTTTATATCCACTACTTGCAGATATGTCCGTAGATATGATGTTTAATGTCGGAGAAGAGGCAAAGAAGGTCTTAATCTTATTTCAATATGCCATAAGTTCAATATTCTTTATGATTGGTTTGATATTACTGTTTTTACGAGATGTGGAGAAGAAGTATGCGAAAAGAATTCTATTAGCTTTTCTGATCGCCTACATACCTGGCTTTATTGGTTTTTACAATCTGGCAACTTCTCCACTCACGAATGCAGGTATCGCAGATTTTACCCCTGATATTATAATGGTGGCTTTGGCATTATTTACTTATATAAAACCTAAGGACAATTAAAAAAGTAGAAGAAAGAAAGTCGCTTGATAACTTTAATTCTCATTGGTAATAAAGTTACGTTATAAAATTAGAGCTAAGTCTATAAGAAGAGGTGTCATCTGTTAATATTGCTACCCCTATTCGGGAGGCCTCAAATTGTTCGATCTGAGAAAACCAATATTCGATCAATATTGAAAAAAATAAAAATAAAACAATTGCATACTTTATACTGCCCACTAATTATTACACATTAAAGAAACGAAGTGTTTTGATTAAAATTCTACTTTTATATTGGTATTTTCAACTTAAATAAGCCTTCAGACGAGCCTTTATGGGTGTGCTAGTAAATATTGGTATGTTTTGATAACCCTTTTGGGTACGTATTTTGAAGTATTAGAGAGGAAATTGAGGTGAGGAGATACTGTTGAATTTATGAAATAGCTCCTATAATGCGGTTTATTAGATGCTTTTTTTAACACTCTTTAAGAAGCTATTTTAACATTTCTTTATGAGAATTTAAATGAGAAAGCAATTCATCCTTGCCAATTTTAAGTTTTCATATAAGTGTTTGGTTTTCGTTGGTTTTTAAGGGCATGATAAGCAGGCTTCTCTCTTTCTGTTTTGATTGTCCTTATTTTTATAACCCACAAACTTCACACTCAGGATCATCTATGGAGCGGCTCCCCTTTCAACCTCATATCGGCATAAACATACCCAGCTGAATCCATTGTTAAACACCTACAAAGTGTATACCGTCAGCAAAAAGTGAACTAATAAGGGTTAAATTATAAGAGCGTGTTTTAAACAGAGTAAACACTTAAATTTAACTACAATGGGAAAGAAGAGAAATGCAAGTTCATTAATTAGTGAACTAAAAAGGAAGACACGCAAGGCGTATAATTCAGAGGAAAAGATCAGAATTGTAATTGAGGGTATTCGAGGTGAGTTGAGTATTGCTGAACTCTGTCGTAGGGAAGGCATTCATCAAGCAAACTATTACAAGTGGAGTAAGGATTGTATACCGTCAGCAAAAAGTGAACTAATAAGGGTTAAATTATAAGAGAGTGTTTTAAACAGAGTAAACACTTAAATTTAACTACAATGGGAAAGAAGAGAAATGCAAGTTCATTAATTAGTGAACTAAAAAGGAAGACACGCAAGGCATATAATTCAGAAGAAAAGATCAGAATTGTAATTGAGGGTATTCGAGGTGAGTTGAGTATTGCTGAACTCTGTCGTAGGGAAGGCATTCATCAAGCAAACTATTACAAGTGGAGTAAGGATTTCATGGAAGCTGGCAAGCACAGGTTAAATGGTGATACCATGCGAGAAGCCAATACCTCAGAGGTTCAAGAATTAAAAGGGGAGAACGCCTCTTTAAAGGAACTTGTGGCAGATCTTTCACTAGAAGTGAGAGACTTGAAAAAAAACATTGGCTCACCCGAGTAAAGAGGAAGAAGTACATGCATTACAGTCAAAACGAAAAGATGGAGATCATCCGTCTTGTAGAGCAAAGTGATCTTGGTGTTATCAGAACTCTCAGGCAACTAAAAGTGAATAAAACTACCTTTTACAAATGGTATAATGGCTACCAACAGCATGGATATGATGGCTTGGCTCGAAGGTCTGGTAATAGGAAAGAAGTTTGGAATAAGATCAACTTAGCTGACAGAGATAAAGTGGTTGAGATTGCTTTAGAACGCCCTGAGTTATCATCTAGAGAGCTGGCATGGCATATCATAGATAAATACAGTTATTATATCAGTGAGTCGAGTGTGTATAGGATATTAAAGCTCAATGGTCTTATCACAACTCCTTCATTCAGGATTATGAGTGCCTCTGATAGTTTTCAAGATAAAACCACTTCAGTAAATCAGATGTGGCAAACAGACTTCACCTATTTTAAAATAGTTGGATGGGGATGGTATTACTTATCAACCATATTGGATGATTACAGTCGTTTTATTGTCAACTGGAAGTTGTGTGCCACTATGAAGGCAGAGGATGTAAAACAGACCTTGGATGAGGCCTTATTAGTCGCACAAACCCATGCTCCTCCAAAGTTACTATCTGATAATGGATCGTGTTACCTATCTATTGAATTAGCAGAATATTTAAATGATCGAAACATGAAACATGTACGAGGTCGACCGCTTCATCCACAAACTCAGGGTAAAATTGAACGATATCACAGATCAATGAAAAATGTAGTGAAACTGGATAATTATTACAGCCCAGGGCAGCTAGAGTCTAAAATGAAGCAATTTGTTCAGTATTACAACTATGAAAGATACCATGAGTCCATCAATAACCTTACTCCTTCTGAGGTCTATTATGGAACTGGAGAACGAAAACTTAGGCATAGGGAAAAAATCAAACAACAAACTTTAATTGAACGAAAAAAGCAGAATCAAATTAATTATTTAAATTAGTATCAACACTCGCTTAATTTATATCTGAAAAAGTCCACTTTTATTTGACGACATACAGTCAAAGAAATACATAAGAAGCGAGCGCATGGCAAGATTAAAGTAAGTGATAAAGCTAAGGATTACTACAGAGTTGGAGTGCTTAAATCTGGCATGCATACAGCCGTTTTAAAGGAGATTAATAGTACTTGTGAGTATTTTTCTAAAGAGGTGATATTGGAGGGAGTTTGAGGCTTATTTTGAGGTGTTAGAGAGGGAAGTATTTCATGAAGTGTTGAGATGAAAACTTATTGATTTTGTTTAGATAACTCATAGGGTGTGGTGACTCTAGAAGTTTTTTTTTATATTGCTTTTTTAAAACTTTTATCAACCTAAAAAAATCAAATAAAATGAGAAAAATACTTCTAGTTTTATCGAGTCTACTTGCAACTGTTGTACTGTCAGCCCAAACAATGTCTTTTGGAGTTAGTGAAGTCATAGTCAAAGAAGGTTTCGAGGATGATCTTATAGAAGCACACGATGTGGCTTTGGAGAGTGTGAAACTTTTAAATGGGGCTCAAATCATAATTGAGCGTCTCCGAAAACAAAAAAACAATGAAGCTACGCACCGAGTAATATGGTTTACTCCACTAGGTCTTGAATGGTTTGAAGGAGGTAATGAAGATAAAGGACAAGCCTTTTGGGCAAAATACAGTAATATGGTTGAAACTACCAATGAATATTCAGGAAGAATTTTAAGTTGGCAAGAAGGGAACACTGAAGAAAACAATTATGTACACATATGGGATTACATACCTGAAAATCCAAAACAATTTAAAATTGGACATGATAAGATTGTAAAAAAATTTAAAAATGATTTTCAGGGAAGAGTTGTTGGATTTGGAACTTATGATTTACAAAGACCAGATAATGCAACACATTGGGTAGCTCTTACAGGAAAAAATCGTGAGGACCATTTGATGCTTTACGACAAATTGCAAAGTAACAGTGAGTTCACAAAACTAATCGCTGAAAGAGGTAATAGTGTAGCTGTAAAAGACTACATAGCAGAAATTCTTAAAGTTTATAAATAAAATAAATAATTTAAAAGTTTAAACCAACTCCTAGGGTGTGGTGACTCTAGGAGTTTTTTGTGGTTGTTTAAAAAAGGATTAAATTGATTAATCACTTTAAGCGGTAAAAACCTTCGACCTTTCAACATTGCATTATGAGAAAATATTTAATCCTACTCTTGGTATTTGCCTCTGTTATCGGTATTACTTTATTGTACATGTTCGACATTCTACCGAGCAAAATTACTGAATTGTACATGACTGAGGACCCCAAACCGACTGCATCAATGCTAGGTGATTCAGTCATTAAAGCTGAAGTTAAAAAAGAGGTAAAAAAAGAAATAATACCTGAACCCGTGATTGAAGAAGTCATTGAACCTGAAGTTAAGACAGATCCCCCTGAACTGGAATCTGCACCAAAAGCAATTGGAGCGATATCCGAAATAAGTCAGCCATTAGATAAATATTATTTAATTGTGGCTAGTTTTTTAGACAATGACTTGGCATTCGATTATGCTGAAAAATTGATTTTATCGGGGTCAGATGTTATCATCATCCTGGATTTTCATGTCCGATATTTTACGAGGGTAGCTCTCTTCGAATATGAAACCCTTGACAAAGCGAATGTTGGACTGGATAAATACAAAGATGAATTCGATGAGCAGTTATGGGTATTAAAATATTGATCCTAAAGTGGTCAAGTCTTCTGTCAAAAGAAGAAGACGATTGGTGAGCTGACGACCCACAGGCTTCACGCTCAGGATCATCAATGGAGCAGCTTCCTCCCGCGCATTCCAACTTGAGCCGATGTATCCCTAAAATTCATATCGGCAAACACATGCCCAGTTGAATCCACTGATACGCACCTATAAATAATTTGTATTTTTTCTTCTGGTATAACTTCTTGATTTTGTCGTAGCTCAAATCCATGACATAAAATTAAATTGGACTAGAGCAGTACCTTTGGTTGAGAAATATTCACTGAGAGTGGAGAGTAATTATTAGTTTTAAATAACCAAAACCAACCAATATGTGGGGAAAAATTAAAAGTCATCATGACACGATAGGATTTATTTCAGCTGTTGTCGTACTTCTATTTGGTCTTAGAACATTGATAATTAATCCTCAGTCATTTGAATTTTTAGATATTCCTTTTTTCATTATTTACCCTGGCTGGATACTATATAGCTTAAATAAGAAAAATTACTTTAGTAGAAAATGAAATACTTTAGAAACCTCCTCTTCTTAATTATCCTTGGATCACTTGTATTGTCAACCAATTGTGGTAAAGACAGTAATGACCCTGCCTTTGCCATTCCGGGCTGTATGGATCCTATGTCAATTAATTACAATTCCCTGGCAACAGAGGATAACGAATCATGTAAATATGCGGGATGTACTGATCAGCTTTCTGTGTCATATGATGCAAAAGCAACCGAAGATGATGGAACATGTATGTACTTCATAGTCGGGGAATGGAATATATTTTCTTATTTTGTGAGTGGGGTTCAAGTAATTGATACGTATGAATACTTCTATTTTGATTTCTACGATGATAATAGCTACAATCTGTCGGGGAAAACAATAGACGCTGATTTTTACGATGTTATTGGGGTTTGGAAAACCATAAATGATTTCACTGTGATACAACTAATAAGCAATACTGGCTTTACAGAAAATTGGAATATTATCGATATCAACGCAAGATATCTTAAAATAGACCAAAGTATTGATGGTGTTTTTCATAGTATGGAATTAGATCGAATTTAAATGGAAATAGAAACTACTGATTGAACTAATAAATCGGCTTAAAAAACGAAAAGGGAAACAGCTATATTTATCAAATCCTCAGTGATAAAGCTAGGGATTATTATAGAGTTGGAGTACTGAAATCTGGCATGCATACAGCCGTTTTAAAGGAAATTAATAGTACTTGTGATTGTTTCTCTAAAGAGGTGCTATTAGAGGAATTTGAGTCTTATTTTGAGGTGTTAGAGAGGGAGGTATTTCATGAAGTGTTAAGGTAAGGGAGTACTGTTTGATTTCTAAGATAACTCATTTTAGTACGATTTATTGGATGCTTTTTTTAACATTCTTTAAGAACCTATTTTAACATTCTTTATGAGAGTTTAAATTGGAAAATGATCCAACCTTATCAATTTTGAGTTTTCATATAAGTGTTTGGTTTTAAATTGGTTTTTAGGGGCACGAATAAGCAGGCTTCTCTTTTTCTGTTTTGACTGCCCTTTTTTTATGACCCACAGGCTTCAAATTAAGGATCACCAAAGGAGCATTCCCCCTTTTAAATTCATATTGGCAAACACATGTCCAGTTGAAATACTGATACACACCTAAAGAGAATTTATATTTTTTCTTATTATGCAGCCTCTTGACTTGCGTAGCTTAAATCCATTACATAAAATAAATTGGACGAGGGCAATACCTTCTGGTGAGAATAATTTACCGAGGTTGGAGAATAATTAGTAACTTCAGATAACCAAACCAAACCATCAAGAATCACTTCAAACTCCTTATTTAATATTACCATTAACTATAAATCAAATAAACATGAATTTGTATGATAAAATTTTATTACCTGCACTAGTAAACTCTGCTTGTAAAGTTTCACCAAAAATGAAACAGAGGGAAAAAGTAATACCTCTAGCTCATGGTCGAGTACTTGAGATTGGAGTGGGATCTGGTTTAAATTTACCATTTTATAATACCGATAAGGTAGATGAAATTATAGGAATTGATCCTTCAGAGGAAATGTGGTCTAAAAATAATTTTAACCTTGATAAACTTCAATTTGAATTTATTAAGACGGGCGCAGAATCCTTACCATTTGAGGATAATTTTTTTGATTGTGTAGTGTCAACATATTCTTTATGCACAATACCAGATTATAATTCTGCAATGGAAGAAATAAGAAGAGTAATAAATCCCAAAGGGATTTTTATATTCTGTGAACATGGAAAAGCTCCAGATAAAAAAGTGGCAAAATGGCAAAATAGGTTAGATTCTATTTGGAGTAAATTTGGTGGTGGGTGCCATCTTAATAGAGATATTCCAGAAATTATATTTAATAACGGTTTTAAAATGGATCAAATGGATCAAATGTTTATTCCAGGATGGAAAATTGCAAGTTATGAGTATTGGGGAAAGGCAAAAGTATATTAAATAATTTTTTCAATGTATTTCTAGCTCAAAAATTTTGAGGAGATATCATAGTATTTGAAGAATTCACTGAAAGTGTAACACATTAGTAACTTTAAATAACCAAAATCAAGCGTATATGAAACACATCAAACACCTCCTCTTCTTAAGTATCCTCTGTTCACTTGTCTTGTTCACCAATTGTGGGAAAGACAGTGATGATCCCGTTGCGGATACTCCTGCTAATAATACGGACGATGATAACACAGATGATGGCTCGACAGATCCTGTTAACTACACATTGACCTTAAAAGCTTCAGAAGGAGGAACTGTCACTCCTGAATCGGGTTCTTTTGGTGAAAATGAATCTGTAGAATTATTAGCTACTCCTGATTCAACTTATGTCTTTGTTAATTGGACAGGAAGTTCAACGAGTACTGATAATCCTTTAAGTGTTACAATGGATGCAGATAAGAGCTACACTGCCAACTTTGCGAAGAAACAATATCCATTAACCATCATTGTAGAGGGAGAAGGTACAGTGAGTGAGGAAATAGTAACTAATGGTAGAGTTGAAGATTATGATGAAGGTACCGTACGTACAGCTCACCGCCACATCCATCAGCAGGGGTGGAAGTTTGATGGCTATGGGAAGAATTAGAAGTAGGTACTAATCCCAGGATTACGCTTACCTCTGAAGTTATCGGATTACAGCCATTACAGAGGCCATGACATTAACAGCCAAGGTTTAAAGCCTTAAACCTGACTGCAGTAACGAATAATCCAGAAGAATTCAACTATGATAAAACAAAAGATTATACAGAGAAAATAGTGCCCTTTTATCCAAATGCATTTTTCGCCTCTGACCTTTCGGATAATGTAATTAACGGAGTAAACCTTGCGTTAAAGACTGCAGCTGATGAGTTTGGAAAATACGGTCCTGTAGAATACTGGGTTCTTGGCACTGATAAACAAGCAGCACTAGACCTTATTAATAAGTTTTGTGAAAGGTATTATTACGGACCTATGCTACCATATTGCAATAGCATAGAAACAGATGAGACAAGAGAACATTCCATGATTGCCTATCAAAAAATTGGAGAAAATGCAATTTTAAATAATCGACCTATGGGCAGTGCAGGACATAATGGAGGTTTTGGAAGGGGTATTCATAACTTAACAAGTTCATACCCATTTAATTTTGATAATTTGTTTGAAGGACATCCGCCTCAAGAGGATTTTAAAACTGTTTTACACGAATACTTTCACGTCGTTCAAATTTCAAGTGTTTATAATTTAGAGCGGGAGGAAAGAGAAAGTAAGATAAAACCAGGTGGAACCATTTGGATGATGGAAGGTGCTGCTGAATATATGGCTAATTACACTTTATTTAAACTAATTGATAATGGAACTATTGATTTTGAAAAATCTTGGGGAACATTAAGAGAAAAAATGCAAAACAAGATGAATAATGGCAAATTAAATATAGAGGAAAATTGTCCTAACAGTAAATTAAATGAATTTACTTACCAGTCTTGTAATTCAGCTGGATATGATTTAGGATCTTGGGGTGTTGCTTATCTGATCAATAAGGTCAACAACCAAAATATTCTTCTCGATACTTTTTATCCAAACCTCAAGGAACTAGGATTTGAGGGTGCTTTTAATTTAGCTTTCGGATTTACTACTGAAGAGTTTTATGAAGAATTTGAAGAGTTTCTACAGCTTCCAATAGAGCAGCAATTAGAAATTATTCCAGACATCTAAACAGATCTAATAAAAATCATTTCTTCCAATATAGTCTTTGGCATCCTTGTAGAAGAGGGTTAATGCATTATCCATAGAGCTCATATAAGCCTCTTTAAAGCATTCTCTTTCCCGCTAAATAAGATTACAATTCTATCTGATACGTCTTCACAATAGCTTTAAAGCTTGCCTATATAGTACTCAAATCTGGGATGCATACAGCCGTTTTAAAGGAGATTAATAGTACTTGTGAGTGTTTCTCTAAAGAGGTGATATTGGAGGAGTTTGAGGCTTATTTTGAGGTGTTAGAAAGGGAGGTATTTCATGAGGTGTTGAGGTGAGGGTGATCCTTGGTTTTGAATAAGGGCATAAAAGGAATGTCCATCGTTTTATTCGACAAAAAGTTTTGATCAAGAGCTTTTAGAATTTGTGTATTAACTCCTAGGGTGTGGTGACTCTAGGAGTTTTTTTTTACCTTCTTAAATTTTTTATCAACCTAAAAAATCAACTATAAATCGAGCTTCAGGGAGTTGAAATAGTTTAATATTTTCTTTAACTTGTGTTCTTTGTTAAACCTAAAAACTTCAACCATGAAAAAAATATATTTATTATTAATAATTTCATTGTCATTCACAATGGGAGTATATGCTCAGAATATTGTAAGAGTTTATGACTTCGATGTAAAAATGGGTCATGCCTCTGATGTAGCAAGAAATTTTGCTGATTATCATAATGTCGAAAGGAAGTCTGGAGCAGCCATACTACAATCAGTTAGTTTCGTTGATGGTGTAACGCATAGAATGATGTTTGCAGGAGATCCTGAAAATTGGGGTCCGAAGGTGAAAAAATCTGATGCTGAATGGGAAGCCTATTTGAGAAAGCAACAACTTCACACCAATCGTGGAGGGGGATCGATGGTCATGACAAGTCTCATGTGGAGAATGGAGGGGGATTTTGACAAATGTAAGACTTCAAGATATTGGGAAATTATTCCTGAGGAACCTGAAAAATATGTAAAAGCCCGTGAAAAATTCGTAAAAGCCATCGGTGACGTTTTGGAGTGGAGGATTATGGGGTTGTCTTCAATTGATATGGGAGGGCTTGGAGGAACGCATACCTCCCTATTATGCGGATCTGATTTAAATGATATAATTATTACGGGAAGAAAGATTCAAAAAACCAAAGCATATAAAGTTTACTTAGAGGAGCGAGGAAATGTGAAACTTATAAAAAGTTACTCAGCAAACTACATTCATAATTTTTAATATTAAAGAATAAAAAAAGCTCCGAGACATTTGTTGATTCTCGGAGCTCTATAAAATTGGTGACTAGGGTAATACCTACCCTCGTATTTTCAACAGGGGTAAATAAATATCGAGGTGCTAATTATATTAGGACCCACAAGCCTCGCACTCAGGATCATCAATGGAGCATTCCCCCTTTCAACTTCATATCGGCAAACACATGACCAGTTGAATCCACTGATACGCACTTACAGAGAATTTATCAATTATATTAATTTTTAGGTATGACAAAAATAATTCTACTATTACTATTTATTCCTACTTATTGTTTTGGACAAGATCAAAATTCACCAAATAAAATTGTTATTGAAAGTTTAATAGAACATTACAATTCTGGGAATTACGAATCTATTTTCTCAATGTTTTCAAAAGAAATGAAGGATGCCTTACCAATGGATAAAACTTCTGAATTTCTTACAAATATAGATTCAGAAGCGGGTAAAATTATAGACAAAGAGTTTTTAAGATATGAAAATGAAAGCTATGCAGCCTACAAAACAAAATTTGAAAAAGCGTATTTAACGATTAACATTTCTTTGAACAAGAATAAAAAGATTAATGGTCTATTCATAAAACCATACGTGGACGAGATTTTTTCAAAAAATGCAATTAACAATTTATCTAGTAAAGATGACTTAGTTTCTTTTGTTCAAAAGAATTTAATATTTGAAAGAGCTAAGTTTTTTCCAGACAAAACTCAAATTTCGATTGCTCTTATAGACAACGGAAAACTTAGTTATTATGGATTAAAACGTCATAATGATTCAATATCTACTTTTAATAACTTCGAGAGTATTTTTGAAATCGGCTCAATTACAAAAATTTTTACCTCTAATGTGTTAGCTCAAACGGTTATTTCTAATAAAATCAATTTAAAAGATGACATAAATGATTATTTAGATTTAAAATTTAAAGATGATACAAAAATTTCCTTTAAGAGTCTGGCTAATCACAGCTCAGGTCTTCCAAGATTACCTTCAAACTTTGATTCAGAAAAACTTGATTCTGTAAATAGTGTGAAGGTTAGGCATATTTTAATTCCTTACAAAGGCTCCTTTGAAAGTAGTCGAGATATTGTTAAGTCTAAGATGGCAGCAAAAAAAACGGCAGATAGTATTTTTAGCATATTAGATATAAAAAGAGATGAATTTAAAAGACTTGTTCGTTTATCTGCAGATAAGAAAGTAAGTAATGAGTATGGTGAAATTGAATTTACCTATTTTGATGGATTTGCCCCTAGATTCAGAGATTTTTCATTTGAAAATCCAGTTGGCTCCATTGATGTTGTTGAAACTGTATTTGGATTTCATATAATTGAAATATTATCAAAAGCAGAAAATAAGAAGGTTGTAAATATTAGAAGGTTGGATGAGGATCCCTATAAATATTATGATCAAACAGATTTAAACAATTATATAGAAAATTTTTTACATATTGAAAAGGATTTAAAAGGTAACTATTTGTATTCCAATTTAGGAGTCGGGATACTAGGGTACACTCTTGCTAAAATATATGATTTAAGTTATCAGCAATTGTTTCAAGAAAATATATTTTTAAAATACAATATGCCTAGCACAACATTTAAAATAAATATGTTGAATAAAGTTCTTATACCTGGTTTGGATGGTCAAGGTAATGAAGTTTCAAATTGGGATTTTTCTGTTTTAGCTCCTGCTGGTGGAATATTGTCCAATGTTGAAGATTTAGCAAAATATGTAATTAATCAATTTGATGATTCTAATGAAGAGTTTAAATTAATGAGGAAAAAAACAATTAAAATTGATAACCAATTTGATATGGGGCTGGGTTGGCATATTATTAATTCATCGGAGTCAAAAGATAAGTTGTACACGCACAGTGGGGCAACAGGAGGTTATACTTCATCTATGCTGGTTGATCTAAAAAATCAAATTGGTGTTGTAATACTATCTAATGTATCTGCATTTAATTCATCTCAAAACAATATTGAGCTTCTTTCCTATGATTTAATTAAGAATCTAAGAGAAAAATATTCTAACCCTTAGGCATACCTTCTTCTGTTAATTTAGCTACTTCTAAGCCTCCTCAGAGGAGTTATTAAAACAACGACATTTAGTTAAACTAAAAACAATGAAAAAGAAGAAGAAAGCAATACCTGCTGCAACGATTAAATTTATGACTTCACTTTAATTATCTCTGATCAATATTCGATTGAATACTTACAATTATAGAGGCTCATCTAAGCCTCTATAAAGCAATCCTTTTCCCGCTAAATAAGAATTATGATTCTATATAGATACGTCTTCACAATAGCTTTAAAGCTTGTCTAAACATGGCTCAAATCTGGGATGCATACAGCCGTTTTAAAGGAGATTAATAGTACTTGTGAGTGTTTTTCTAAGGAAGGTAATATTGGAGGAGTTCGAGGCTTATTTTGAGGTATTAGAAAGGGAGGTATTGAGGTGAGGGTGATCCTTGACTAAAGGAATGTCAATATTTAGTTCAACAATAAGTTTTGGTCAAGGGCTTATTTATTTAGCTAAACTCCTGAGGTGTGGTGTCTCAAGAGTTTTCTTTATATTGTCATCTTAAAATTTTTATCAACCTAATTAATTAAAAAAATGAAAAAAATAATTTTAATGCTTTTTAGTACAGTTTTCCTCAATTCTGCATTTGCTCAAGAAGAACCCTATTTATTAAATGCACATTACATAGAAGTCGAGGGAGATGTAGGTGCTTTTATAAAAGCAAATAATGAATTTTATAAAAAAATGGCACAATTAGCAGTAGAAGACGGGAAATGGGAAGGTTGGCAAATGTGGCAATCATATACAAACCAAAACCAATTTATCTTTTTTCACCATTTTAAAAATCCCAAACAATTTGAAGATTGGAATTGGGATTGGACGAGCGATAAAAACATCAAAAAAGCTCGTGTTGAAAGACCTGATGAATCGGCTTTTAAAATGATAGGGGGATCAATGGAAGTATATCAAATGATCTCTACTGCGCTCAGTGGAACTGATTCAGAATATTTTATTATGAATGAGTACAAAGCTCCTAATTGGATTAATTTCATTGAAAACAACAAGTTATGGGGAGAGCTTTACGTTACTCCACAACTAGAAAAAAATCCTGGATTAAATTGGGGATTCGGTATGACTGTTATGAACAACCATACTGAAAATAATAAAATGATAAATTATAATGGTGTCTCATGGGATGGTTTTCCCTCTCTTGCAGATCTAATCAATGCTCAAGCATATTCTGAGGGAAAATGGGATTCAGATGTAAACTTCCAAGCCTTTTCAAAAGCAGTAAATGAATTGGATTTAGGAGATTTTTCAGATGCTAAAAAACAATCAGTTTGGAGAGTACTTGACACAAGCTGGAACTAAAATTTAACGTCAAATAATTTTATTTAAAAAGGGGTTTCTTAATAAAGACCTCTTTTTTTATGACCCACAAGCTTCACACTCAGGATCATCAATTGAGCAGCTACCTCTGAAGTGTGGTGATTCTAGGAGTTTTTTAATTGAGAACCATCTACTTCCTCACCAAGTAAACATGTTCCAGAAATTCACCTTGCTCATTAAAGTGGATCAGAACGCCATTTTTCAATAGCCAAAACCCCTCACTTTGAATCTGAACTTGGTTATTGTCAATGTCTTCAATGATGAGTTGATTTTTTGAATTAAGGTTCCATTTTAGTTTTTCAACCTCTGTTGTGGTGTCTTCGATAGGGGTTACAATCGTCAATATCAATTCATTATTTTTTTGAAAATCAAAAGTAACCGTAACTTCGTTTAAAATTGATTCCACCATACCTGATACACCTGAGATCAGTACGTTTTCGATAAAACTGTTATTATTGGAGGCTTCTTTCATCGCTTCTTGGATGTCGATGTGAAGTTCCCATTGACCATAGAGGTCCTTTGGACTTATTTTTTGCTGAGAAAAAGAGGGGGCTACAAAAAGAATCGAGAACAAACAAAAAAGGGAATATTTTTTCATATTAATTATATACGATGATAAAATTTAATAGTTACGATTAGTAAACGATTTCAGTGGAAATTCAAAGGGAGGGTAACTTTAAAAGTATTAATCTCTTTTAACTCCCACAAGCCTCACACTCAGGATCATCAATGTCGCAACTCCCTCCTGCTTCCTCCCGCTTGAGTTTGTGTATTTGATCCTT
>CALSPM010000003.1:297500-400412 GCA_943788235.1 uncultured Cyclobacteriaceae bacterium | reverse complement strand
TAAAGCCCTTGGGTAAATTTTCCATCAAAGGTGTCTCCGCTACCGTACTAACCAATTCTCCTTCTTTCGTGTAAATGATACGCACAGAGGGGAATCTACTGTTGGGAACTAAATAAGAAAATGGTCTTTTAATAGCAGAAATCATGATGTATTCACCATCAGGTGAAAAACTTATGTCTTTGTACATAGCGCTTGCAAGCCATGGTACCGAAGACCCTTTCAAAGACACTTTGTGCAGCACTGAGAGCGCCAATTGTTCAAAATTATGTTCATCATTATTATTTTTCAACAAATCTTGATAGGTTCTATTTGGTGCTTCTTCGCCATCACTTACTGAAACAGTAGGTCCAGAAGGAATGGCAAACTTAGGATTGATCAATGCTGCTCTATCCTTAGGAATCATTTTGACCAATAAACGCTCACTGTCCTTAAACCAATGAATAACTTGTCCTAAATTGGCATTGGCCTTAGGTTCCGTGAGTCTTTTAGCGGCAAAGGTTGATAGATCTACATACCATACTTCTACTCCCAAAGCAGTCGTTTGGGTCATGGCTATTTTTTTTTGATCTGGTGAAAATGTTATGTTGGTCAATTTGGGTTTCTTCGGCAGGCCTATGACCTGAATCAATCTCACTGGATCAGTCCTTAAATCTTGTATTTTCAGATTATTGTAGTAGGTAATCCTACTTCCAATATTGGTCTTAGGGTCAATTCTTAACCCTGCTAATCTCAGTTCTTCACTCGATAAATCTTCGATACTTTTATAGGTGTCTCGATACAAAAAGATCATAAAATCTTTGGCATCATCCATCACAACCGAAGGTGCCAAAGAGACATCAACAAGATCATAAATTTCTTTTGATGGTACTTGATAAGTGAGGGATTCTTGTCCTAAGGTTTTCAACACTCCAATGAACATCAATCCAAATATGATTTTTTTCATAGCTAATTTTTAAAAATTATAAATTGAGAGGATTCTGACAAGTATAAAAACCAACCCATGAACCGCTCATTTTCATCATTCAAACGAAAGTAATTTAAACATAATTCGCTATCGTTCTAGAAGATATTTAAAGTAAAATGACCCCTTGACGGTTAAATAGGCCTCTTAAGCATTTAAAAACAATTTACAGTCAAAAGATACCAAGGTGCAAACCCATGTGTGAAACATTCTAAATAATAACTGAAACAAAAGATTAAGATCGAGAAAAATCAGGATTCTGTTCATTTTACTTCAAATAAAAAATCTATTATTGCACACTTTATTCTCTGAATTTATTCAAACGGATACCCTGATTAACAATTGGGATGAATGACGGATAGATTAATGGCCAGCCCTCCCTCTGAGGTTTCTTTGTACTTGGTATGCATGTCTTTGGCGATGTCCCACATGGTCTGAATGACCGTATCAATATTTACAATGGCTGCCGAAGCATCACTCTCCAGTGCCAAATTTGCCGCCGTAATCGCCTTGATGGCACCCATGGTATTTCGTTCAATACAAGGTACTTGGACCAATCCTTTGACCGGATCACATGTTAATCCAAGATGATGCTCCATGGCGATTTCTGCTGCCATCAGACATTGTTCAGGGGTACCACCGAGCACTTCAGCTAATCCCGCAGCTGCCATTGCCGATGATACACCCACTTCAGCTTGACAGCCTCCTACGGCTGCTGAAATAGTTGCCCCTTTTTTGAATAAACACCCGATTTCTCCTGCCGTAAAAAGAAATTTCTTAACCTCTTCTATGCCCCTATAATCACAAAAAAGTATATAATAAAGAAGGACTGAGGGAATGACGCCTGCCGCACCATTGGTCGGGGAGGTCACAATTCTTCCCATCGCAGCATTTTGTTCATTTACCGCAAGGGCGAAACAACTTACCCACTTATTGATAACACTAAAATCTTTAGATCCATTTTGAATACCTGACATCCATTCATCTCTTGTCATATGAACAAAAGAATCTGTGAGCTTATCATATATTTTTTTGGCTCGCCTGGATACATTTAAGCCTCCTGGTAAAGTACCTTCCGCACAACAACCCTGATAAATAGCCTCTAACATAGTTTCAAAAATTAAGGCAATTTGCTGATTTATCTCTTCAATGGTTTGCAAAGTCAGCTCGTTTTGTAAGACGATATCTGAAATCGCACACTCCTTTTTGCTCGTATAGGCTAAAATATCTACTCCTTTATTGATAGGAAATGGAAAATCTCTTAAAGAATACAGCGTCTCTCCTGGGGTTTCACTTTCAATAAATCCTCCGCCGACAGAGGCAAAAAGTTGTTGCTTGAGTAACGTTTCCCCAGTAAAGGCACTAAATATCAATGTATTCGGATGACGCTCATGCAAATGGGAATTAAAAATAATATCTCTTGCTTCCTCAAAATGTACTTCTTTCGATTGAATGACCAAGATATTAGATTTTTGCATCTCAAGGATTATTTGATCAATTTGGGCAATATCTACGGATTTCGGTTCATACCCCATCAATCCAAGTATAATGGCCTTATCGGTCGCATGCCCCTTGCCTGTCTTGGCCAAAGAACCATATAAATCTATTTGTATCCTATCTATCGCCTCGAGGTCAAGTAGTCGGACAAAAGTTAAGGCCGCATTCCATGGACCTAACGTGTGTGAACTCGAAGGCCCAACCCCTATTTTGAAAATATCAAAGACACTAATAGCTTGCATAATCAAATCTAACATGAATTTGACTCACCCTCTAAAATTTTAAATTTCAAGCAGTTTTAATTTGATGAACGGTTTAACAAAAACAACCGAAATAAGGTCTATGAATCTCTTACTGAGAGAATTTTGGTTGTTATTTGATTGGAGTTGATCCCAAGAAGGATACCACAACTTAAAAAATGCAGAAAAGATAGTCTGAGCCTTTTGAAAAGATCTAAACTTAAAGGCAATTATCAAAACTGCAAAACATCATTAACAGACATCCATAACAGGTCTACCTACACCAATAGGCCCCAACCATCCTACCTTATCTAATTTTAAACTGTCCTAGATAAGCTGACAACCGCTCCACAGCTACCTTCAAGTGATCAAAAGAAACTGCAGTATAAACCATCCTAAAAAGTCCCTTTTGTAGATGCTTAAACTCTTTGCCCGGGGTCAGCAGTACACCCGTTTGTTTATAGATATTCATCCAAAGTGCTATTTCAGCGTCATCTTTATTTGCATCTAAGTAACTAGATAGGTCGATCCAGACAAATATCCCCCCTCTACTCGGGATGAAGGGGACATCTAATAATTTCAAAGCAGCTACTACCCATTGATAGCTTCGAGTAATCTGCTTTTTATTCTGCTCAATATAGTTTTTTATAAATTCATCATCACTGAGCATTTCTTTGATCATCCACTGAGACATATTTGATACCATATGTGGCACATTGATGTTTTGGAGCCCGGATATGAAGCCCTTGTTTAATGAATACACTACCCCACAACGAAGCCCTGACATCCCAAAATCTTTGGAAAATGCATACCAGAGATGTAGGTAGTCCGAGACAAATTCTTCCATGATTTTGGCAAAGGATACATATTCATCTTGACCCTGCGCACTCGATGGATGATCAGTAGGAGTCGTATCTATCAATGAAAGTCCATAGATTTCATTTACAATCATATGTACCTGATGCTCGATACACCAACGTGCCAGCGCACGCAATTGGTCTTCCTCATACCTGCAGCCCGTTGGATTATCTGGTGAAGAAATCAATAATATTTTAAAGCACCGACCTTCGGTCTTCAATGTTGCCCAAGTACGCTCCAATAAATCAGGTGTTACAGGTGCCTTTGTACCTATTTCTTGCAGGTTATCATGGGTTTGAAGATCATAGCGGCTGATCCCCGCCTTGATACCAAAATCATTAGTATACATCGGATAAGCAGGTGCTGGGATGACCACTACATCTCCGGGATTGGCCAATAAAAAAGCAGTCACCTCAACAATGGCTGTTGCCCCGGCCGATAGCCCCAAGGTATCAGGATGAATCTTACAAGCACACAAGTGTTGCTCCATAAATCGTGCAATGGTCACTCTTACCTCAGGATGCCCCAAATAATGCGTATAACCCATAACCCAATCCGGCATCTCTTTATTTTTGAGAACAGTCATCAATTTCGCCATTATTATTGGTGCCATTATTTGGTTTTCTGCTACATTCAATGGGAATGAACCTGATGGATTATCTTCAGGATCATACAGATTTTGTTTCGCCTCCATGAATAAGGCATGATCTATCCTACTCGGTGTAGTTGCCAAATGATGCCCTCTTGTTGATAGACTGAGTAATTTTTTTATCCGCTTTTTATTCATTTTCATTACTGATTAAGCCTTAAATATTGAGGTAAGTCTTCAACAGTCACCCCCCTCGTCACTGACCCAAAATCATATCCGCTGCCTTCTCCCCAATCATAATAGTCGCTGCGTTGGTATTTCCAGAAACAATGGTAGGCATGATGGAAGCATCTACCACTCTCAATCCCTTTAAACCATGTACCTGCAGGGTATCACTCACTACTGCCATATCATCGTGACCCATTTTACAGGTACCTACAGGATGATAGACCGTTTCTAATCCCTTTTTAATATGCTCAATTATCGCTGTATGTGATTCATCTTTGGGTACGATGATAGTTTTCCTAAAAGGGTTAAATGCGGCCGCTTTCGAAACTTCTAATGCCTTTTGAACGCCTAAAGTAAGCATTTTTAAATCGTCTGCAGCAGATAAGAAATTAGGTTGAATCAATGGGGCATCCATTGGATCATTTGAATTCACTCTAACATAACCCCTGCTTTTCGGTTTCAATAAGGTAGGTGCAATGGTATATCCATCGTAAGTAGGGTAAGTTTTGGTGTTGTAAAGGTCAGGAACATAATCATTCCCTATATGTAAAGGCGTAAAATGAAATTGGAGATCGGGTTGCGTACCTCTATTCACAGAAAAAAATGCCGTTGCTTCCAGCGCACTACATGCCAAGGGACCTTTATGGGTAATCAAGTATTTGATCAGGGCTTTCACTTGATTTAAAGGCTTAAAATGATGGTTAAACCCTTCTTGCTGAAGGGCCAAGCTGGAGACATTAATAAAAAGGTGATCTTGTAAGTTTTGTCCCACCCCAGGCAAGTCTTTTTTCACCGAAATTTGATGGCATTTCAGTACCTCTTGAGGGCCTATACCTGATAACATGAGTAACTGAGGGGATTGAAAAGCCCCTGCTGACAAGATAACTTCCTTCAACGCATAGGCTTTTTGGATACTATCAGACTTGACATAAGCTACGCCCACTGCGCAATCTGCTTCTATCAAGATTTCGCTTACCCGAGCTTGGGTAATCACTGTCAAATTAGGACGATGCATCACCGGTTTTAAAAATGCTACTGCCGTACTCTGGCGCTTTCCTTCCTTGATGGTAAATTGAAATAAACTTGCCCCCAATTGAGTGGTTCCGTTATAATCCCTATTTTTGGGTATGCCTGATTGCTGGCAGGCCTCTATAAAAGCCTGTGCATAGGGCGTTTGAAAATCCTTACCAAGAGTTACATTTAATGGCCCTTCATCCCCATGATGAAAATCGTTATAATCTTCGTTATGCTCTGATTTTTTAAAATAGGGAAGCACCTCATCAAAAGACCATCCTTTGTTTCCGAGATCAGACCATTCATCATAATCAGCCTTATTTCCTCGTACATAGGCCATCGCATTGGTCGAACTAGATCCCCCTAGGGCTTTACCACGGGGCAAATAAATGCTCCGGTTGTTTACATGATGTTGTGGAACCGTAGAAAAGCCCCAATCAACACTCGATCTGTGCAAATTTCCATAGCCTCCAGGAATACCAATCTCTACTTTTTTATCCCGTTTACCTGCTTCAATAAGTAATATATGATGTGCGGGATTTTTAGATAAACGGTTGGCTAAAACACAACCTGCCGAACCTGCTCCTATGATAATGTAATCGTATTTATCCATTTAAATACTTGAATTAGCTCTCGCCTTATTGCTTTATACTCATCAAGTTACATAATCTATCATTTTATTTTGACACTAATCGATAATATATACACCTCCCCCAATCTATTTTCCTTACCCCTCTTTACTTTTAATCTCAGCTGCGATAAGTCACCAATGGCCCTTTATTTATGAGAACAGATACCTATTTTTATCTGAGTGAATCGTCTCACTCTTTATTGAATGCTTTCTGTTACCATCCTATGGAATATCTATTCTCAGCAGGCCGCCCTCCCTGCCTGCCATTAGCCGTTTTTTATTAAATTTTATTTGAAGCTAGAACGATGATCTAAATCAAAGTCTTTCTAAATTGATTTTTTTATCAATTTAAAATTTTCAATTTTTTATTGGAATATAAGGCAAAAATAAAAGGACTCCCACTCTTTCATATCTATTCGATTATTAAAATTGAACCTAGTTTTTTTTAATCTAAAACATAAATGGAATTTTGGGCTCTAGTTCTTTTAATGAACTTATATCCAAGTTTAATAAGGTCAATATTATCTTCAGACTCAATAAAGATTATTTTAGGAAATAATGCCCTCGGGGCTTTTTGAAAAAAAGGATTTAAAGCAAGGGGTTCTGCTTCTTCAATATCAATTTTGAGCAGATCAATTTTGGTAATCTCATTTTCTTTTAATACGTCAAGTAAAGGTCTGCACTTCACCATTACATTGCCCTCTCCGAAACTTTTTACAATACTAGCCCCTCCCAAATTCTTCTTTGATAATGCTAAACTAAAAGTCATTTCTTTATCAGCAATTCCAATTTCATTCAGCTCAATCAATTGATCAAACTCATTAATTTTAATATTAAATTTAAAACGTTCTATCATCTTCGGATTAGGCTCAAATGACAAAATTCTACCCGTTTTATTGATATATTTCGTTGACATAAGGCTGTAGATGCCCATATTTCCCCCAATATCAATAAAAATACTATTTTTTTTTAAACACTGTGACATCAGCAGGAATTCATCATATTCGAAAAAATTCGGCATAAATAGCAAAAACCGGTCACCTAAATTATCCATTGGAAATAATCTGAGTTTTAAGTCAAATTGAGTTTGATCAATAATTTTAACCCTATTTCGCAAGGTAATCTTTCGTAATATGAGTGCTATTTTAAAACTGATAATATTTTTAGGAAGTATTTGAGCGAGCCCGAATAACACTTTCTTAATGCCTCGTAACTTGTAAAAGCCATAAGCTTCAACATCCTTTGAATCTAAAACATCTTGAACTGTTCTTTTACTCATATGTTTTATTGCCTAAGTTATATTGGACGATTTTTTTTATAGAAAAGTGTGTGACTATGATTTTAAGATCAACATGCGGACAATAATAATCTTTTTTTGGGATTCGTAAGTATTAAAATGACTACACAAATACTCATTTTTATATCCACCTACCTTCACAATAACTCTCAATTACTTTTAATATGGAATTAAATTTAATTTTTAATCTAAATAGCGGTCATTAGATAAGTACACAATGATTATAAAAATACTTAGTTTGAGCTAAAGCATAAATCTATTTTAGGATCTATGAATTTCAACTTAAATTTATTAACTCCCACATAAGGTATCTTAAGCACAGCCTCATTTAAATACATCTGAATAACTCTTATGAGTCACAGCTTTCTCTATCATTTCCTCACTATGCTTCGATTCTATATCAAAGGATAATCCGAAGTTCATCTAGTTATTCATCAAAGGTGTCATTACTTAGTGTATCTTAAAGGTCATTAATTATCTCTTGATATTAATCTTACACTGCACGTTTTTACAATGAACTAAAGGTTTTTTTCATTCTGCCTTCCTGATTATTGATACACTAGAGGTCAATTTAATGCCTGATTCCTAGACAGTCATCTATTTACAAAAAAACAAATCACAGAGCCACACTCATTTCATTAGCGATGTTTGGCTTCAACTAAAAAGGAAATCATATGGATTTATCAGAGATAGGTATTTTTGGAACTTCCAAAAAAGAAGATGAAAGACACATTCCTATTCATCCTGAGCATTTATGTAGACTTCCTGAACATATCCGCGAAAAGCTCATTTTTGAAAAAGGATAAGGCAAACCCTTCCATATTGAAGATGATGAAATTACAAGGGAAACGGGAGGAATGGCTACAAGATCAGAGATATTATCAGATATAGGAACGGCGATCATCGCCAAACCTATATTATAAGATTTCAATGAATCACAAGAGGGAGGCATACTTTGGGGTAATAACCATTGCGCCCAACAAATGCAAGACACACAAGCAGCCATAGATCGAAAGCTCACTCTCTTCGCATTTGAGGATATGTTTGGTTGCAGTCCAAATGAACAGATTGGAAGGCATACTTTTTATAAGAACAATGAAATGACTGGTTATTGTGCGGTCATTCATGCCTTACAACTAAAAGGGATAGATGGACATTATGGTAATCAGCGAAAAGTAATCATATTTAGTTTTGGTGCCGTCAGTAGAGGTGCCATTTATGCATTAAAAGCCCGTGGATTTAGAGATATTATCATATGTATCCAGCAACCTGACTATGAAGTCCGAGAAGAGGTCTTAGATGTAAACTATGTCCGTATCAAGAATGGAGGTCTTAATGAAACTAGATTAAAAATTGTAGAACATGATGGCACCAAATGACCCTTATTGGATTATATCAGCGAATCGGAAATCGTCATTAACGGTATCTATCAAGATACAAATGATCCTGTCAATTTTGTCATTGAAGAGGAGAAATCTAGTCTGAGGGCAGGCATATTAATCCTTGCTGTGAGTTGCGATGAAGGCATGGGTTTTATTTTGCCCAACCCACTACTTTTAAAAAACCCAAGCTGGAAATCGATCATGTTAATTAATATGCCGTAGACCACACCCCTAGTTATTTTTGGGAAAGTGCTTCCAGATCCCTTTCTGCAGCATTGATTGTACATTTACCTTCTGCCTTGAGAGGTCGATCAAGTTGGGCCCAAAGTCTGACCATCAAAAATGCCATTAATGTAGAGCAAGGCAGTGTAGTCAAAGAAGCCATTCTTAAATTTCAATGCCGCCAAAGCAACTATCCTCATAGGGTGAGTCCACTCATAAATTGATTACTTTTATCAATGGTCACCTGCTCATCTCATATCTTTTAAAAAATTAAGCTCACAACTTCTCACCGATCCATAAGCATAGACTCAGAATTCTTAGAGGACTCATTTTGAGCCTCTTTTTTTGAATATACAAATGGCCAGAAGTAAAATAAAGAAGGATTTCATATTACTGATAGATAAATATCCATATTATTCAATCACTATTTTATCTATCAAGAGCTTAAATTTTTCACTTTTTTTGTTCCCAATCAAAAAGGTGAGCTCTTCAATAGAATCATTAGAAAAATTAGGTTGATTCAATCTTCTCCCACGAAAAGAGGGATACATATCTTCTAAAGGAATCACGATTTCTTGCCATTTACCCGAGGTCAGAAATGGGGCTATGTAGGAATAATAATCACGTGCATTGGACTTTACCCTAAATTGATATTTTTTTCCATCCCCACACAGGATAATTTTAACATGTGTGTATTCTTTTAGAGTTCTTTTTAAAAACCTGTATCGCAAAGATGAAAATCCACCATTATTTTCCAAAGATATATTGCCTTCAAAGGTTCCTAAGCCTTCTTCATTCAATTTAAAAGTACTTGACGATCTCCCCCCCATGACTACATCGTTCACAATAATCCAATCTTGAAGATCTGACTTCTTATTAAAATCGAAAATTACTTGCGCTTGCATTGAGGAACAAAAAATGGTGAAAAAAAGGAATAAATTCATACTAATTTAAAATAACTTGAAAAAAGGATAATAGTAAAATGGCCACTATTCCTTGAATCAGAGTTGCCATAGTATGCATCTTTATGGTAGTTTTGGTATTCATCCCTGAAAATTGAGAAACTACCCAAAAATAACTATCATTGATATGAGAAACGGTCATGGCACCCGCTCCAACGGCCAATACTGTGAGGGCCCGAGATAGCTCACTGTCTAATCCCAATACATCCATCATAGGTGATATTATCGTTGCCGCTGTAATGATTGCGACCGTGGATGATCCTTGTGCTGTTTTTAATAAGGCGGCCAATATAAATGGTAAAAAAATTCCTATCTCTAAGTCTGTAAATTGAACTTCAATAAGATCTCCCACATTGCCCGATCGAAGGATGCTACCGAAAGCACCCCCTGCTCCGGTTATGAGTATGATGACTCCAGCTTCTTGTAACGCATGTGATACCCAAGACCAACGCTCTTTTACAGATATTTTTTTATCAACCAGCAGCAAGGCCAGCAACATTCCTATAAATAATGCGGGTAAGGGATGTCCGACAAATGAGAGCGTATCCGCGATCATTCCATCTCCAAAAGGGTGGGATGGATATTTAGCCATTGATCTTAACCCAATGAAAATGATAGGCATGATTATGGGTAGGAAAACAACTAAAATGTTCACCTTATTTTCAAATACTTGCTCCAGCTCATTCCCTATTTTAGGAGTAGTTTGGGTAAGTTTAGATCCGAATTTTATAGCCCAAAGATAACCAGCAAAGGCGGTGGGTAGGGCGATGAATAAGCCCATGATTATGACCAAGCCCAAGTCCGCCTCTAAGGCAGCAGCGGCGGCCAGTGGACCCGGCGTTGGAGGCACAAAAACATGAGAAACATAGAGCCCTGTTGAAAGTGCTACCGCAAAAACAGTCACTGAAATTCCTGTTTTTTTACTTAACGCTTTGTTTAAGGATGAAAGAATGATAAATGCAGAATCGCAAAATACTGGAATTGAAACCAATATACCTGTTAAGTTGATGGCCAAAGGAGATTTTTTATCCCCTATTACTGACAAAAGATATTTTGCTATGGTTGCGGTACCTCCCGATTTTTCTAAAAATGTGCCGATAATTGCTCCAAATCCTATAATAATGCCTATGCTCGATAAGGTCTTTCCAAAACCTTCACTTATTTTATCTAGAATCACCACCCCTTCTAAGTCCATTAAAAACCCCACCATTATAGCCGCTAGAATTAAGGTAATAAAAGGGTGAATTTTAAATTTAGCAATGGCTATCACTATGAAAATAAGAGCTCCTAAAATAATAATGATTAAATTCATAATTCAATTATTGGTCAACCTGATTCGCAACATTTACTCATTGAATTTAAACAATTAATAGCATATAGTCTGTTGCAAGATCAACTCATTTATCCCATAAATCCAAAGCAAAAATGATCCAATTTTTTTATAAATAGAACTGAACCCAATAATAACACTTTAAATGGTATCCTCTCAACTGAGGCCGATAAGAAAGGTCAAGTGAATTTCTTACGAAGACCCTTCTACTTTATATCCACCATTAAAAAAAAAGGCTACATTTTAATTAAATTTCTTGATCAAATGGTAAGAAAACTCAATGATTTCCTTGTAGTTATCCTTACTTATTTTTTCGTCAATACCATGTAAGCGTGTCATACTTTCAGGTTGAACCCGAATGGGATAAAAACGATAGACATCATCTGAAATTTCATAAAAATAGCGCGCATCGGTACCCCCACCGACTAAACCAGGTACAACAATGCTGTTGGGAAACATACTCCGTATGGTCTTTTCTAGGATGGCATATACCTCAGAATCAATTCTTGAGACGGGCGAAGGATTGGTCAAAAAACCAACAGGTACTACTTCTATTTTATTAGATATGCTATTTTCAATATGTTGCTTCACGGAAGCAATCGTTTCTCCTGGTAGAATTCTAAAATTAATCGTTGCCGATGCTACGGTCGGAATGACATTATTCTTTACGCCTCCCTGAATGATTGTGGGTGCCGTCGTTGTGTGGGCATTCAAAGATTCGAGAATGCGCTTTTCAAATAACCATGGATTGGCAAAGGCCAACTTTTTTAAAAACGGCAATTCCGCACCTATATATTCTAACTGGTAATCTATAGGTGTTACAAGTTGGTAGGGAAGTTGATTATTTTCGAGGTTCACGATGGCTTGAGCCAACATACCAATTGTATTTTCTTTAGGCGGCTGTGAACTATGTCCCCCTTGAGTCTTTACAATAAGATTAAAGGAAGCAAAACCTTTCTCAGCCAAATTAACCATGGCAATAGGCTTGTCAATTCCTGGGACCATATTTTCTGCTAAAAAACCCCCTTCATCAAGCGTCATTGCAGCCTGAACATCTTTTGACTTTAAATACTTTACAATTTCAGCAGCACCCTTTGAACCTCCCACTTCTTCATCATGACCAAAAGCAAGATAAATCGTTTGTGAAGGCTTAAATGATTCTTCAAGTAACAACTCCACCGCTTCTAACAATGCGATTAAGCTCGCCTTGTCATCCATAGATCCTCGACCAATGATGTCTGTTTTAGATATTTTACCTTCAAAAGGACCTGCTTCCCAATCTTTTAAAGTGGGTTCATCTACAGGAACCACGTCTTGATGGGACATGAAGATAATAGGCTTTTTTGAAGCCTCTGAACCTTCCCAAGTGTAGAGTAAGCTGTAGGTATTGATTTTTTCTAGAGATAATGTGGCATGTGTCAATGGAAAAGTTGCTTCTAGAAACTTATGAAAATCAATAAAGGTAATTGAATCAACAGGCACCTTTTCACCAAAAGAAATGGTTGGGTATTGTATGGCTTTCGATAGGTTTTGAAAGACCTCATCTGATAAATTTAATCTTTCTAGGCGCTCGGAAGCTAATTGTTTAGAGCTTAGCATCACGGCATTATAAACCAATAGACTTGCAAGGCTCATCATTACTACAGAAATCAAAAGAATAATTTTTCTCATAAAAAGGATGTCTAAATTGGCGAATAGAATTTAATTAGAAGTGATGGATTTATTAAAGTAATTTATACAATTTACGTATCGAGCTAAGCATCTAAGGCATAAAAGTAGCCTAAGGTTGATCCGCATGGTAATGCATCCATTTACAACTATTACTGACTTATTTTTATTCTAACCCGATATTCCTTACTTTAACATTTCTTGCATAAAAACATTACTTGTTATGGTTATTTTTTTGTTCTCTATTGTCTTAATAATGATAAAAAAGATACTGATATCACTTTATTACCCTTCTATTTCGTATTCTTTATCCATAATCGTTAAATAGACGTATTTTGCTAGCCTTCAATCTAATTGGCAAAGCCAAAAAACATCGAGATCAGTTATTAAAAAAAGGGTTTGATTTCGAGTATTTCACCCATATCTACACCACTAAATACGGAGACCAATACAGGTTTTGCTACGGACAGGGCTATAAAGATATCGGTAATGATTTTTATTTAATCGTCACCCGACATGCGTCTTAACTATCATTGATCATCCCATTCGAAAAAATACGCATCAATAAGTATGAAAGATATCCACGGAAAAGCCATTCTCGCCTATTATCTCGGTGACCGAACGACACGATTAAAGCTCCATAATTCCTATGGTCCTATCGACATTATGCCCATAGATGTTTTTTTTAAGGAAGCCGAAGACTTCAGTGATCTCGAAAATATGGCCCTAAGCCATTGCCGAGGTGCCGTGCTAGACATAGGTGCCGCTGCGGGTACCCATGCCCTCTTTTTACAAAGTTTTGGTGCCAATGTCACCGCCCTAGATAGCTCTTCAGGTTGTGTGGAGACCATGAAGCGATTAGGTGTACAACAAGTGATCAAGCAGGACTATCGTCAACATCAAGCCACTTATGACACTCTACTGCTCCTGATGAACGGCATCGGTATTGCAGGTACTCTAGATCAGCTTCCCAATTTTTTTAATACCTGTAAATCACTACTCAATCCGGGAGGTCAACTCCTACTCGACTCTTCCGACATTGCGTACCTCTATGCAGATGGACTTGCGAAGCCTGAGCATTATTATGGAGAAATTCGATACCGCTATGAATACGACAAGGAGCAAAGCGATTGGTTTGATTGGCTCTATGTAGATGTCACTCATTTGAATAAAGTAGCCCAAGCAGTTGGCTTTGAACTGGAAATATTACATACCGATGCGCATGATCAATACCTGGCCAAACTCCAATTGACCTAAGTATTTACCTCCATCTTCCCTAGTTTTAATGAGTTCCAGAAGCCCTTATTTTCCTAGTATTGATGAAATCCTTGAGAGACAAAAGTAAGTACGGAAGGCAGGGCTTCACGCCAATAGGTCCAGTTATGTCCACCGTCTCGTACCCTATACTCATGGGGTATGTTGCGGTTTTTCATCGCGATATGTACCCGTGAACTCCCCTCAAATAAATGATCATCATCCCCACAATCTATGTACCACCTCACTGATTGCATATCGGCCTTGGGTAAAGTATTTATGAGGTGTACCACCCCGTATTTATTATAGAAATCTTCATAGTACTTCTCACTGACTTCACTCAGGCCATTCCACTCATAATGCTTATGTGCTTCTTCGACCGTTAAAGGACCGCAATAGGCACTTAGCGGACAAGCAGATTGAAACAAATCTGGGCGATGCAGTGCATAATAAAAACTGCCTCCGCCACCCATCGATAAGCCCGCAATGGCACGATAACGCTTGTGTTTTTTGATGCGATAATTGGCTTCTACGTAGGGCATAAATTCTTCAAAAAAGAATTGCTCATAACTCCACTCTCCATTGGGTCGATCTACATAGCCGATCACTTGCGTATCTGCATCTGGCATGACGATGATCATGGGAGTAGCGGTTCCTGCACGAATGGCAGCATCTGTAATCCGTAATACCTCACCAAATTGTATCCATCCCGTCTGATTATCTGACATGCCGTGTAAGAGATATAAGACAGGATAATCACGATGTGAACTTTCATAGTCTGGAGGTAAGTAAATGCCATACTTTCGCTCCATTTTAAGGATTTCACTCGGCAGTGTCAGTTGATCAAATACCTTTCCTGATTGTGCGCTCAGCAACAAAGGCATCAAAAAAATAACCCATATCATATTTATCTTCATTTAGCTATTCTTTTTTATTCTAAATTGTTAAATATAGGCACTTTTGGTAAAGCATAAGGGGTATAGGGCGCTCCTACCAAGGCCAATTGCTCATGTAATGCCTTTAAATCATTATTAACGAGTATTTCTATTTCAGCCAATAATGGTTTAAATGACGCCAGCACAATGGCATACCCATCACGACTCGTTTGTGTCGGTTCTGAAGTAGATGAAAACATCATATAAACCAAGCTACCCATCCGACTTCCCAAGCTCGGGGGTTGATCTAAATCTAAGATGCGCGCTACGGCATCTCGCCCCAATACCGTATTTAACTCCGCTACTTTTTGGCCCATTTGATCGGCTAACTGGCAGGAAATATGATCTGATGGAATCTCTGCTTTTAGCAAAGAGGCGTCAATATACTTTAATTGATTTTTTACTTCCCGCAACGTTTGACTGGCAGCGCTTACAGCACCTGATAGCTTGAGTAACTTACGATTGAAGCCATCTAATATCATTCGGTCAGTACCAGGTAGGGATCTCTTATCTAGCGCTTTGATCGTAAAATCTATCGGATCTCCCATAGCGATCACCTCACCTCTGACTATTTTTGACATACTTACCTGATAGGCTCCGGGAGCCACTAAAATACCTTTATCACTATCTGACCAAGGATTATAAAAAGCACTGGTCTTCAAATTAATAGGATCTGTATCCGCATAACGCATGTCCCAGTACATCCGATGGATGCCTTTCTTGGGAGTCGTCATTATTTTTCTAACTACATTTCCTTGGGCATTGGTCACCGTAAAAACGATTTGAGGTGTCTTTTCGGCATGTTCAGCTTTCAGAGCTTCATAACTCGGGTAAACTGCATTTAGACCTTCTTTTTGTTGTTTCTTTTCTCGTTCACGGCGCTGCTCTTGTATCGATTGAATGTCGTCTTTCAGATAGTAAGTAAACATCGCCACAGAAGGTAGGTTTTCCCCGCGGTAATAACTGTCTCCTTGAAACGATTGTCCAGGCAAACCCATTGGATAACTGGGCTCATAAAGCAAAGGATCTCTCACAGAAAATAAAAACCCGGGCGCACTTAATGTTTCTTCATTACTGTTTCGTAGCGCAGAATAATCATCTAACACATAAAAGCCCCGACCAAAAGTGCCTAAAACTAAGTCGTTTTCGCGTTTTTGAATCGCAATATCACGAACGGCAATGGTCGGCAGCCCTGATTTCATTCGAACCCAAAAAGCCCCTCCATTATTGCTGACAAACAAACCAAATTCAGTACCTACAAAAAGCAAATTAGGATCTATATGATCTTGTGCTATGGCATAGGTCGACCCTCTGGTAGGTAGGTTTGATGTGATGGATGTCCACGTCCTTCCTTTATCATTACTTTTATAAACATAAGGCAAAAAATCTCCCTTTTTATGATTGTTGAAACAGGCAAATACCATATTTTCATCATGTGGCGAAGCCAATAACATATTGACATAAGTTTGCTCAGGCACACCTGGAATTCTAGATATTTTGGTCCATGAAGCACCCATATTTTCGGTGATCTGTACTAAACCATCATCAGTTCCCACAAAAAGTAGATCTTCATTAAGTGGCGATTCATCCATAGCTACGATGGTTCCGTATTGAGAAGTTGATTGATTCTTTGCGATGGCATCAATGCCCCACACTCTTCCCATGATTTCAAGCTTATTTCTATCAATGTTCGCCGTCAAGTCTTCACTAATCACCTTCCAGCTGTTTCCTCGATCGTCAGTACGAAAAACTTTATTGGCCGCAAAATACAAGCGCTTATTGTCATGATCACTAATGACCAAGGGCGCATCCCAATTCCATCGATAGGCATTTTCATCTCTTCGAGGTTGTGGTTGAATCCCCAGCTCTTCGCCATTCAGACGATCATATCTAACTAAAACACCGTGTTGGGATTGAGCATAAATAATATTGGCATTGTCTTGATCTACTTGAGTTTCAAATCCATCTCCCCCATGGGTATTGATCCATTCTTCATTGGAAATCCCATTATCACTTAATGACCTCGACGGGCCACCCAAACTGGCATTGTCTTGAGTACCTCCATATACATGATAGAAAGGGTAAGCATTGTCCAACGCTACCTTATAAAATTGGGTAACCGGCAAGTTTGGTTTATAATGCCACGTTTCCGCCCGATCCCAAGATTCATAAATACCTCCATCGCAACCTACCAAAAAATGCTCGGAATCGGTAGGATCAATCCACATGCAATGGTTGTCTACATGTTTGGTTGTTTCCCCCAACACCTTAAAGGTTCTACCTCCATCTCGCGAAACTTGTATCCACGTGTTCATGGCATAAACCGTTTGTGCATCTTGTGGGTCTACCACGATCTCTTGATAATAATTACCACTGGTACTATAATTCCCTTGTTTTTTCCAGCTGGCTCCGCGATTGGTACTCATGAAAAAACCACCTTTACCTTCTGAAGCTTCAACGATAGCATAAATTACTTCTGGATCAGAAGGTGCCAGGGCCATCCCAATTCTTCCCATATCTACTTCAGGTAAACCTTTGTTGATGTCTACCCACGTAGTCCCACCATCCACTGACTTATGTAATCCCGAACTCGGACCTCCACCCAAATAAGTGAATACATGTCGCCTGCGTTGATACGCTGCTGCATAAATGACTTGACTATCACGAGGATCCATGACCAAATCATTGATCCCCGTATCCGCATCAATGCCCAGCATTAAACGCCATGTTTCACCCCCATTGACCGATTTATAAACTCCTCGTTCTCCTCCCGAACTCCATAAAGGACCAATGGCCGCTACGTATATAATATTAGAATTATTTGGATCTACCAAAATCTTCCCAATGTGTTCAGAGCTTTTGAGTCCCATATTTTTCCACGTCTCACCCCCATCTATGGATTTATATACGCCATCACCATAGGGTACACTTCTTTGATTATTGTTCTCACCTGTTCCAACCCAAATCACATTAGCATTGTTTGGATCCATAGTGATACAACCAATCGAATAACTGCCCGCCTCATCAAAAACAGGAATATATGTGGTCCCTGCATTGACCGTTTTCCACACCCCCCCTGAGGCTGCCGCCACATAATATTCTTTAAAATTATTTGGATTGATTGCGAAATCAGATACACGACCTGAGGTCTGCGCAGGTCCAATCGACCTAAATTTCAATCCTGTCAAAGTCGTTTCTTCGAAAACGCTTTTTGAGGTCTTTTCTACTGACTTTTTGTTTGACCTTTGGGCAAAACTCTCTTGACTACAAATAAGCAAGGTTAAATAGATAAGTGTTCTCATCATTCGGTTTTTTTAGTCTTAAAGAGTAAGATACATCTAAATTCAAAAATTGAAGGTCGTTATACCCATTTTTACTTCATCGGTCAACAGTCAATCTTTCTTTGAGGCCATCAAAGGAAAAGTATCATTCAATTCAAGAAAGCATTTATGAAATTCTCTTTATTATTATTTTAAAAAAATAAAGCATTTTGAAGTTGACTTGTACCTTTTTAAATTATTCCGCCTCAGTAAAATCAAGGGATTATACTATGAAAATAATAGGCTGAAAAGCCCTCATAAAGCTATAGGAAATCCTTTCGAAATCACTTACTCCTCTGTACCTATACAAGATGCTTAATGGTGACCTTATATATCTCCTTAATCAACTTCACCCCTTTCAATTAGTTGGTTAATTGCATGTCCCTTTTTGATGCTTCATAAATGATTAAACTATTTTGATATTTCAGGAAATAGTTAACTTGTACAATAAATATATTTATTTGAGAATGAAATTTTTTTTTTCGTTCATTCTTTTGTATTTTGCCTTACTTATGCGTGGGGAAATGCCCTCTAAAGTGAGACAAAAAGTTGTTAGCCACACATCAAATCAGATTAAAAAGCCTGCTCAAAGAAAAAAATTTCGAAGCACACTTAATTGAAGAAATTCTTGTTTGCGGGCGATTAAAAAAAGCTGAAAAAGGCTCTTATCTGCTCAGTTCAGGCACAATAATAGAATATTTCCCTCTCATTCTTTCCGGAAGACTCAGGGCGTATCGCAGTGACAATGAAGGCCATGAAATCACCCTTTTTTATACAGGAAGTGGAGAAACTTGTTCCTTTGCTATCAATTCCATTATCAATCAGACACCGTCAGGCATCGGCTCTATTGTTGAAAAGTCTGCAGAAATTTGGATGATTCCTGGTATTAAAATCGATGCCTGGATTGTCAAATACCCAAATTTCAGGAAATTTATTTTCCAAAATACGAATGATAAAATTAAGGATCTTTTATCCACATTTGATAGCGTCTCATTTATGAAGATGGGTGATAGATTATATAAGTATTTACTCGATTTAAAGCGTGCTTCAGGTTCTTCTATCATCACTAAAAGTCATCAACAAATAGCCATTGAGTTGAACACCTCTCGTGTAGTCATTTCAAGACTCATGAAACATCTATCTGGCACTCGACAAATTCGTCAACAACGGAATCGATTAGAATTATTATAACTCTTGTCACTTGGCCTATAGCACCTCCTAGTTATTGATGAGGGTTTCATTGGCATCCTTAGCGTAACTCCGACGGGTCACTCAGCCAATCTTGCACTTGTTGCCAGCCCCCCGAATTCACACATTTTATTTCCATGGATTGAAGATATTCGGTAGCTTGCTCACTGCGCCTCCCGCTCAAACAGCATACTAAAAAGGGTTGTTTAATACTTTTAAACTCATCAATTCTAGCCACTACTTCATTGAGTGGAATATTTAAGGAAGAGGTCACATGACCTTGCTCAAACTCTTCCCTGGAACGTACATCTATAATAGTTGCCCCCAATTTAATTAAATCTTGAATCTCTTTCATAGGTTATTTAAGGATGAAGATAGGATTTTCTTACCTATCAATAATTATTATGAAAGCCATGCTTATCGATTCGGAATCATAATCATCGGTAAGTCAAGCGCTTTGTACAATTGATTGAATTGCTCCATCTCCTCATTGATGATTTGATTTTTTGTTTGCTGAAACAAAGCCCATTGCCCTTCAAGATCATTGAATCGCTCTTTGGCACCCGCTGTCAATATGGGATCTGCACTGTCTACATAATCCTTCAAATTCATCCATTGCGCATTTAACTGATTATGAAAATTAATAACATCTTGGAACGTCTTTTGATCCGATTGGATCAATGCACCTTCCCATACCTCAATCTGAGCGATAATGTCTCCTCCCAATTCGATAATTTCTCGGCCGACAGCGCTTTCTTCAAGCATCGCCTGATAATACTCGATTTGAGATTTCACTGAACGCATGTCATTGACCGCTTCATGGATCTCTTTGATAGCCTGTTCAATTGAAATCATCATATCATGTTGTGAAACATAATCATTGAGGGTGGCTTGAACTCGCGGATCTGCCAATATTTCAACGGTGGTCTCTACCGAATCTTGATCCAATATCAATCTCAAGGTATAGGTTCCCGGAGCTACATGACCGCCAGAATAATTTCCATAAACAAAGACTTTATCAATGGATGGAAGCGGTGCCCTTGTGAAGTCCCATACGACTCTATTTACACCCCGCTCGGCAGTTAATAATACAGGCTTTTGCGGTCCTCCAGGCCAACTTTCGAATGTGTCTGTGTGCTCATTTGAAAGACTTCTTATCATTTTTCCATCACTATTGATCACTTTTAACTTCAAAAAAGCGCTGTCCATTTTTTCTGAAAGATAATAATCTATCAGAACCCCTGATTTTGGGTTTTGACCTAGACCAGGTCTTGGTTCATCCGCAGATCCTCCGAATATTCGATACGTTTTTTTAGGTTGAAATAGCATTAGTTTCTGTTCAAACTTCCCTTTTGAGCCCTGAAAAGCTCCTAAATCATCTAAAATCCAAAAAGAACGACCTGCAGTCGCTGCAACCAAATCATTATCTTGGATAGTCAAATCGTTGATAGGTACAATGGGTAAGTTGAGCTGTATTTTTTGCCAAAATACGCCTCCATTGAAAGAGATATATAATCCTGCTTCGGTTCCTGCATAAAGTAGCCCCTCTGCTTTCTTATCTTCCCTTACTACCCTTACGACTGTTTGATCATCAATGCCAGAAATCCGTTTCACCCAGCTCACACCATAATCCATAGTTTTGTAAATCATTGGCTTTAAATTATTGAATTTATAAGCCATGACCGTTATGTAAGCTGTCGCAGGATCATGGGGGGATACCTCAATCGAATTTATAATAGCCTCGGGCAAGTCTTTAGGCGTTACATTAGCCCAATTCATACCTCCATCACGCGTGAGATGAACCAAACCATCATCAGAACCTGCCCATAAAATGCCTTTTTCATGTGGTGATTCTGTCAAATACATAAGTGTATTATAATTTTCTCCACCCGCAGCCTCATTGGTGTAAGGACCCCCACCAGGCCCTTGATGTGCTTTATCATTCCTTGTTAAATCGGGACTGATCACCTCCCAATTAATACCTCCATTAAGGGTTTTAAATACCACATTACCTGCATGGTAAATGACTGATCGATCATGGGGAGAACTTATGATGGGTGCGTTCCAATTGAACCTATATTTAAAATCTTTAGGCACATTTCCCAAATTCAGTTCCGGATACTCCTTTATTGATTTTGATACCGCCGTTAATCTTGACCAACGATCGATAATCCCTTGATAACAGCCTCCAAAAATAGTTGTGGGATTATCCGGATCAAAAGCCAAATAAGCGCTTTCGCATCCAGCAACCGAATACCAATCTTTCCATGTGATTCCCCGGCCATTCGTTCTACTTGCAATTCCAATAGCAGAATTATCTTGTTGCCCACCGTACACATGATATGGTACCTTATTGTCCGTAATGACCCGATAGAATTGAGCAGTGGGCTGTTGGTCTTGCCGCGTCCAACTCTCACCACCGTTGAAGGTAATATTGGTCCCTCCATCATTGGAGTTAATCATATTTTTGGAGTTCATAGGGTTGATCCATAAATGATGATTGTCTCCGTGAGGAACAGATATCGGTTGAAATGTCTTTCCCTTATCAATGGATTTGAGAACTGGAGCATTCAAGACATAAACGACATTCTCATTGGAAGGATCTGCAAATATTTCCATATAATACCAAGACCTTGCTATGGTCACCCGGTCTGTACTAGTTTGTTTCCAGCTTTTACCTGCATTATCCGATCGATAAACCCCTCCTTTAGTTCCCTCAGCTTCAATTACGGCAAAGACTACATTACCATTGGCTCTTGAAACAGAGATCCCTGATTTTCCAAATTCTTCTGGGAGTCCTTCACTCATGGAGTCCCAAGTCTCCCCCATATCTGTCGACTTATACAAACCGGATCCAGCACCTCCCGATTTCATTGTCCAAGGATACCTCGTATGCTGCCACATACTGGCATAGAGTATGCGGGGATTATTCATATCCATAGTCAGTGATGACGCCCCGACGTCCTCAGCAACAAAAAGTTTTTTTTCCCAATTTTGCCCACCATCTATGGATTTATAAATACCCCTTTCCTTTGTAGGTCCGTACTGAGCCCCTTGCGCGGCAATAAATACGATATCAGGATTGGTAGGATGAATGATGACATCTGAAATTGTCATGGTACCCACTAATCCCATATGATCCCAAGTTTTCCCCGCGTCGGTAGACTTATATACGCCGTTGCCGTGAGAAGTCATGACCCCTCGGACTGCGTGCTCGCCCATGCCCACATAAATCACATTTGGATCTGATTCTGATACACCTATCGCACCGACGGAACCCAATTCAAAAAAACTATCTGATATGTTCTTCCATGTCTGACCTGCATCTGAGGTTTTCCAGACTCCTCCTCCTGTATTGCCCATGTAATAAGTCATGGGATCTCCAACTACACCAGAGGAAGTAACACTTCTTCCACCTCGAAAAGGACCAATATTTCTCCACTTTAAACCTGAAAATAATTCGGTCTCAACAGGACTTTCAATAACCTGAGCCACTTTCCTCTTTTTTTGAGCAAAAACCACGATTGGTAGCACAAGACAGGTTAAAAAAATTAATCGAAAATTGTTCATTGTAATATTACTTTTTTTTTAAAAAATGGTTTTAATAGCCCGGTATTTGCATGACTGCATTTTGCATCATTCTGGAAGGACCCATCCAAAACATACGATATTGCGTATTATCAATCAAATACACCACTTTTCCCCTACCCAGACTCACCACTCCGGCAAAAGTATTCTCAGCCAAATGACCGAGATTGTGTGGGGACGCATAACCGGCTACATTAAGTTGATTCAACTTCTCATAACTGCCTACGGTTTCCAATCCAGCATTTGGCACCAATGCATCTGTACCAAATTTCAAAGTATAGAGCTCGGTCTTAAGACCAAAAGCAAGGGGATGGGTAATGTCTATTTTAGCATTCAAAGCCGTTCCGGGTATCCTTTTTTTACCTTCGTAGGCGATTCGCTGATCATAGGGCAGCGATCGGGCCATTAGACTCGAATCTTTTGGGTATTCTTTAAGTGATATCTCCGTGAAGTCAGACAATTCCTTGGTGAAAAATGATGCGGCTCCCTCAGTGGCGATAAGCGTTCCCCCTTCATTTACCCAATTCTTGATCTGGCTCAATGCTTCTTCTTTGAACAGCTCAGGTAAACCATTTCCTCCATCAGGTACAATGAGCACATCATAATCTTTCAAATCAACGCTTCTTGATCTGCCTCCAAATTTTAGATTGCTACTCTGCTGCAGTGCCGTGGCTTTAATGCGATCGATAGGCAGACCCGTTTGCCAATCAAATAAAAAATAAATTTGCCCAGCAGTGTAAGTGCTAAAGGGAGGTTCTACTAGTAAGGCCACCTTCGGTTGCTTAATAGGGATATTTCTACCATTGGCCAAATCCATACCTTTCATCACCCGACCACTATTCAATCCAATAATCTCAACTCCTGCGTTTTGAGCTATTGCTTTGATCTCCTGATTCATTACATCTGTGCGCTCCAAATTTCTACCTCGCAGCACAATAAGGGTACCTGCAGAAAATGATTGAACACCTACATAAAAAGGTTCAAATGCAGAGCGTACATTATATTTTTTAGCCCATAACTGGGCCAATGCTTGGGGTGCATTCCGCTGACTCCAGTCAATCACATAAGCATATTGAGCCTCGTTATTGATAACCGAACCATTGAACGTAACTTCTTGACTCACTTGTTTGGTCTTGACCGTACACCGCTCCCTTGTGGAATATGCCTCTAAATTATAAGCCAAAGGAGCTGACCAAGTGGCCATATCATACATTACTGAATCCTCAATTGGCAAATTACGCGCCATAATCGTATTGATTAACAAATGTTTAGGTTGTTGAGTGGTCACAATATAAGTCCCTTCATTAAAGGTTTTTTTTAGGGTGCGTCCTGAACGATAGTCTTGAGCAGCTCTAATCTGAAAATCAGCAAGAGCCTGTTCTACTTTGATCCCATTTCGAATCAATATATTGACCAGATCATTACTGTAAACTTCATGATCACTAAAAAAATAAGCAGTGATCTTAGATTTACTGTTGGCAGGATTCAATGCCCTCTTGCTGTAATCAAGCAATCTTTCACGGTACAAAACGGAGGTTTTAATGGTTGCAATAGATGTCGTATAGTGATCAAATATCCTTTGTCTGAGGGTGAGATCCACACCATCTTCAGTCTTTACAATTCGGCCCCCTGCAGATCCGCCACCCTGTTCAGTTAACATTCCTATCGCGCCCATAACACTCGGATAACTTGAACCATATCCTGGATAAAAGAAATCAAAACGATCTCTTGTAAAATAATTGATTTGATGCTTATCGAATTGTACGATGTTTGCATCCCCAAAAACTTTGGACCATCCTTCATAGGCATTTGGAAGCAATTGATTTCTTGGCGTAGTACCGGGTGCCGTGAAGTAGTTGTTATTATAACCTTGCTCATGATAATCGACATGTACTTGTGGCAGCCATTTTTGATACTCTTCGGATAGTCCTCTTGCCTCTGGGTGTACTTGCCAGACCCAATCTCTATTGACATCAAACCAATAATGATTGGTTCTCCCACCTGGCCAACCTTCCATATGCTCGATGTCTTTCGGCTCGTTACTTGGCCTTATTAATCTTTTCATAGATTTATACCAATACACGTATCGATCACGGCCATCAGGGTTAATACAGATATACATGATGATTACTGAGTTTTTGAGTACTTCCTCCGTTTCATTGTCTTGAGCTGCCGCCATACGATAGGCTACCTGCATCGCCGCTTCAGTAGATGAGGCTTCATTGCCATGAATGTTGTAGCTAAAAGAAGTAAAAGTAGGTTGACCTTCCAAAAGGACTTTATCCTCCTCAACCCCTTGCAAGAATTGCATGTGCTTTGACTTAATTTCATTTATGTTTCTTATGTTTTCTTCGGAAGAGATAACTAAATTAATCAAAGGTCGACCCTCGTAAGTCTGTCCATACTCATGGTACAACACGCGTCCAGAAGAGGCTGAAAGGGCCTTAAAGTAAGCTTCTGCATCGGCATATAGCGTAAAAGAAGCACCCAAATCATATTTTAAAAATGTTTTCGGACTGGGTATTTTTTCATTGATTTCTAGCTCGGGCTCAAATGAAAACCGATATTTATCCACAATATCAGGTTGAGCAATGGACAGGAAAAATAACGAAAGTCCGAATATTGAAAATGTATTTTTTAGCATGCTTAATCTTTCAACTAAGAGAAGTTTACGACTCTACGTAAAACCTAAATTAATGAGAGCCCATTGAAATACCTTTTTAACTTATATAAACGGTAAACCAAACCAACTTATCAGCAGTCCAGATCCTGATAAGATACATACGTTGTGCGGGTCGCTATAATGTATTACCTAAATAAAAATAGGCGATCAGGGCTATAACTTCCTCGCCCAAATATTACGGAATCTCACTGGGTTTCCATGATCTTGTAATAGAATAGGTAATGCTTCAGGGTGTTTAATATAATGCGCTTGACCGATATAACAGGTGGGACCCAATAACGAAACGTTATTTTGAATCAGCACCCCGTTGTGAAAGACGGTCATTCTAGCTGGATTGAGTAGATTTCCACTTTCAGAAAACTTCGGCGCACTAAAAATAACATTATACTCTTGCCATTTGCTCGGCGGATTCGCAGCGTTTACCAAAGGAATATGTTGTTTATAAACTGCACCAGCTTGGCCATTACTATAAGTTTCATTATCGTATGAATTCAATATTTGAACTTCATAAATTCCCATAAAAAAAAGTCCACTGTTACTGTAATCCTGACCGCTCTTAGTACTGTTCTTAGGAGCCAACCATTCAATGTGCAATTGAACATCTCCAAAAAGTTCTTTGGTCACCACATGGCCCGCACCGGGTACAACTACCATTTCGCCTTTTTCCAATTTCCAATCTGCTGGGCTTGTAATATAGGGGCCTCTTTTGAGCTCTGGTAAATGGTCAGCATACTCCACCATACTTCCACTGTACTCAAAATACGGCTTTTGCCATTCATCCAATGAAGAACCGTCAAACAAAACGAAGGCATCTGAAGGTGGTGCGCCCCACTCCCCGGGTGTCACACGATCTAACTCTTGATACAATTCCGTTGCCGTGGCTTTTATTTGTTCAAACTGTTCTGAGGAGAGGGTCACAGTTTCATTTTTTTGGGCGTTAATATCACTCAAAAAAAAGATTGAGAAGACTATTAATCCTATTTTTTCTTTTATGTCACTCATTAACAATAAAAATATTCGCATTGTAGTGGAAAGATGAGCAAAAAATATTTTCTATTCAAATATTAACCTTAATTATTGTTCTTTATTTCTGTTTGCTAATTCGGCAAGAGTTTGATAAAGATAGGTAGTCCTCCTTGATCGATCTATTGGATCAGGGATCAAAAAGTCAATTTCTTAATGTACGAATTGCTTGCGCCAATTGATGTACCGCCATGGCGTAAAGTGGGCTATGATTGTAGCGAGTAATCACATAAAAATTATGGAAGCCCATCCAATATTCTTTTGAAATCTCATTATCCAGTTCGATGATTGAAACCAAGTCTGTCTGAATTTGGCCCTCTACGTGATAGCCCTTAGCTCTGTAATACTCAATGGTATTTTTAGGCTTGGTGTATAGGTAACTTAAGCTATTATCTTCAGTCATTTTATTCACCGTAATAGCAACTTTTTGACCCTTTTCCCATTTGTGCATCTTTAAATAATTTGCAGCACTTGCTATCGCATCGTCCACGTTATTGACCAAGTCACAGTCTTTAGATCCATCAAAACTTTTGGCATAGGCCCGGTAGCTACTCGGCATGAATTGACAATACCCAATAGCCCCTGCATAGGAACCTTCGGCATTGTATAAATCTAAATTTTGCGTAATAGACAAGGTAATGAACTCACCCAATTCTTTAGTAAAAAAATTTGCTCTCTTGGGATATGCGAAAGCCAAGGTATACAAAGCATCCAATACTTTATAGGCTCCTTTTTTCTCACCATAATAGGTTTCAACCCCTAGAATGGCAATCAAATATTCAATTTCGACGCCCGTATCCTCACTGACAGCACTCAAGGTGCTTTCATGATCATCCCAAAAATTTACACCTTTCGTTATTCTTTCGTTGGTGAGAAATATCTTTCTATACCTTTTCCAAGAAATGTCCTCTGCTGGTTGGCTGATACGTTCAATAATTTCTGGGATATATTGCGCTCGGTCTAAGATTGATCTTACGGCCTCCGTGCTCAAGTTATGAGTTTTTGAATAACTTAAAAGAAAACGGGAAACCTTATTTTCATCTATCTGGCCAAAAGTTTTAAAAAATAGGGCCCAAAGACAAATCATAAAACAACTAATTCTTTCCATCGTGTTTTTAATGTTATTTTTGCAAATAAAATGATTTTTTATATATCATTAAAAAAATAAACAGTGTAAATTTTATAATATGAAAAAAGCAGAAATTCATACTCAAAAAGGTATTATGAAAATTGAGTTTTACAAGCAAGATGCACCAAAAACGGTACAGAATTTTATCGATCTAGCTGAAAAAGGGTTCTATGATGGCCTTACTTTTCATCGTGTCATTCCTAATTTCGTCATTCAGGGTGGATGTCCAGACGGCACTGGCGCAGGAGGACCAGGATATGCCATTGATTGTGAGTTATCAGGAAATAACCAATATCATGATAAAGGTGTCCTCTCAATGGCTCATGCGGGAAAAAATACAGGTGGCTCACAATTTTTTGTCTGCCACAGTCGAACCAATACAGCCCACCTCGATAGAAAACATACTTGCTTTGGTAAAGTGATTGAAGGTTTAACCATTATTGATTTGATTAAGGAAGGTGACGTAATGGATAAAGTGGTGATTAAAGATTAATCGCTAGAAATTAATAAATTTTTATTGCTCCCATGAAAGTCCATTTGAGCAATGACCTCTTTAATTAAAAAAATAATTAAGATGGAACCCTTGAAGGTACCAACACGTGACGGTATCAACTTATATGTCGAGTCCATGACGGTAGAGCATCCTATAGGTGTGGTTTGTATTATTCATGGCTTTGGCGAGCATATCGGTAGATACCAACACGTGATGCAGTCACTCAATGATTCAAAATTCAATGTCTATGGTGTGGATCTTCGAGGCCATGGAAAATCAGGAGGCTTAAAAGGTCATGCGCCAGATTTGATGAGTTTAATTAATGACATTGAAGAATTTTTAAAAATAGTTCGAGCTGAACATCTGTATTTACCATTGTTTCTTTTCGGTCATAGTATGGGTGGAAATCTCGTACTTAATTATGTAATCAGAGATAAATCCAAGGAGTTATCAGGCTTCATAGTTTCTGCGCCTTGGATTAAATTAGCCTTTAAACCCCCTCGCTGGAAAGAACAATTAGGTAAACTAATGGCGCGCATTGCCCCAAAAATTAGACAATCCAATGGGCTCAACAGTTTACATCTGAGCAAAGATCCAGAAGTCTCAAGGCTATACGAAAATGATCCTTTAGTTAATTTTAAAATCTCCGCGGGTTTGTTTGCTGCTATTAACTTTGGTGCATCATACCTTATGGAACATCAAAATGAAATTAAATTAAGTGGTTTTGTTTTTCATGGTCAGGCAGATGCCATCATTGATTACAAAGCTACCATGAAGTTGGCCCTCGACAACCCAGATTATATCAAATGGAAATTATGGAAGGATGTTTTTCATGAAGCGCACAATGACTTGGAGCAAAAAGAAGTCATAAAAGAATGGATTGACTGGATGATCAGTAAGATCAAAACACCGAAAGTCATTTAACTTCGACAAAGGATTGCTTTGTGATTCTATCCCTACTGTAAAGTATCTACTCAAATAACCTTCTTATGTAATTTTTGGAGAATAGTTAGGACTAGACCTCCTCTTAATGGCTTGCAATCAACCATAATTGATTAAATTAGTGGCCACATGAAAAAAATAAATAGTGTTATCCGAGCTTGGTGCACTTACGATCTCGCAAATTCAGTATACAATCTTGTAATCAATACAGCGATTTTCCCTATCTATTATACAGCGATTACGAGTGTAAATAACGAAGATAAAGTTGACTTTTTTGGATTCGAAATGGTTAACTCTGTGCTGTATAGTTATGCAACTTCACTATCCTATTTAATTTCAGCCTTGTTACTCCCCATATTATCAGGCATTGCAGATTATACAGGTAATAAAAAAAAATTTTTAAAAATTTTCACCTATTTAGGTGCCTTTTCCTGTATGGGATTGGTTTTTTTTACAGATAAAAATGTCCTTGAATGGGGCATTTTTTGTGTGATATTGGCCTCCATTGGATACAGTTCTGGATTGGTTTTTTATGATGCTTATCTTCCTGAAATAGCCCCAAAAAACATGACTGATCGGATCAGTGCCAAAGGTTATTCCTATGGTTACGCGGGAAGTGTTGTCCTGCTTTTAATAAGTATTTTAATTACTCAAAAATATGAGTTATTTGGATTTACAGATGTTGGGAAAGCTACGCGCTTTGTCTTTATTTTAGTAGGTGTTTGGTGGATTGGATTTGCCCAAATTCCTTTTAAATGGCTGCCTAACAATCATTCTCATCGAAAAATACATCGAGATATTCTTCGTAATGGATACCGCGAACTGAAAAAGGTTTTTTGGAATTTGAAAGACTTAAAAAACATGAAAATTTATTTAATCGCCTATTTTTTCTATAATATGGGGGTTCAGGCCATTATGCTCTTGGCAGTATTATTTGGCACCAAGGAGCTTGCCCTTAGTGCAGCCCAACTTATCCCAGCGATCATCATCATTCAATTTATAGCTATTTTAGGTGCTACCCTCTTTGCTCGACTTTCTGAATATAAGGGTAACATATTTTCACTCATCAGTATGATTTTAATTTGGATAGGCATCTGTCTTTATGGTTATACCATTACTACAGTAAATGAATTTTACATCATTACCGCGTCGGTTGGTTTGGTCATGGGCGGTATCCAATCCTTATCAAGGGCGACGTTCTCAAAGCTCATTCCATCCACTCATTCTGAAGATCACACTTCTTATTTCTCGTTTTATGACGTTACCTTTTACGTCAGTGTCGTATTAGGTACCTTTACTTACGGTCTGGTCGAACAAATTACAGGAAGTATGAGAAACAGTACCTTAGCCTTAGGGTTGTTTTTTATCATTGGATTGGCTTTTCTTGTTTTTGTTAAAATGCCAAATGAAAAATCTCAACCTTCCTAAGCTTAATCTCCCAGAAATAAATCCAACACTTCTTTGGCGAGATGATGTGGCCTACATTAAGGATGAAATCCGTAAAAAAGAACTTGTACTTACTCCAGAGGAATGGGTGCGCCAGCATTTTTTACATTTACTCACACAAAATCTTGATTACCCTAAAGCCTTAATCAACATTGAAAAAGGCCATCAGTATTTACAACAACAGAGAAGGACCGACATTCACATATACGACCGAAAAGGTGACATCTATCTTTTAGTTGAATGTAAGGCCCCCACTATTAAGCTATCAGCGGCTACCCTCCAACAGATCAGCGGCTACAACGCTGCACTAGATGCCAAGTACCTGGCCATTACAAATGGAATGAAACATTATGTATGGAAAAAAAATCTCATCGGTAGCACTTATGAACAACTGTCTGAATTTCCACATTTTTGTTAGAGAAATAGATCTAAAGCACTCAGTTCATAACCAAAAGCATCTGCCACACCCGGATAAACAATTTTCCCATCAATGATGTTTAGACCGCGTTTTAATCCCTCATTTGAATTACACCCTATTTCCCATCCTAAATCAGCCAATAATAAAGCATATGGTAAGGTTGCGTTGGTCAAAGCTAAAGTAGAAGTGTAAGGTACCGCTCCGGGCATATTAGCTACGCAATAATGTACAATATCCTCAATGATGTAGGTTGGATCTTCATGGGTAGTTGGCTTACAAGTGGCTATACATCCTCCTTGATCAACCGCTACATCAACCAATACAGTCCCCGGTTGCATCTCCTTGAGCATATCCTCTGTAATGAGATAAGGCGCTTTAGCTCCTGGAATCAGTACACTACCTACGATTAGATCACATGCCCCAATTAAATTTCGTATATTAAAGTCACTACTCATGCATGTATTGACATTGGCGGGCATGATCTCATCTAGATATCTTAAGCGAGATAAGTTCACATCCATAATGGTGACATCTGCACCCATACCCGCTGCCATCTTGGCCGCATTCATTCCCACAATACCTCCTCCCAAAATCAGGACTTTGGCAGGAGGAACACCTGGGACTCCTCCCAAAAGAATCCCTTTACCTTTAAATGGCTTTTCCAAATATTTGGCACCCTCTTGTATAGACATTCTTCCCGCCACTTCTGACATGGGAATGAGTAAGGGCAAGGACTTATCCGCTCTCTCTACCGTTTCATACGAGAGACAAATTGATCGGTTTACCATCATTGCATCAGTCAATGGCTTTGATGAGGCAAAATGAAAATAGGTAAATACCAATTGCCCTTTTTTAATCAAAGTATATTCTGATTCAATGGGTTCCTTGACCTTCATGATCATTTCAGCAATTTTATAAATTTCTGACTGGTGAGAAAGTATTTTTGCTCCCGCCTCAAGATAGTTTTTATCCAAAAATCCACTACCTGCCCCTGCGTCAGACTGAACATAAACCTGATGCCCTTTTTTACTTAATTCTTTCGCTCCACTAGGGGTCAAAGCCACTCTGCTTTCATTATTTTTTATCTCGGAGGGAATCCCAATTATCATGATTACACCATTTAAAAAATGTTGAATTTAAGGTAAATATAGGTGGGTAATTCAAAATAAAAAATAGTGGTTTTTATATATTTTGTTTGGAAAAATAAACAAAATGAAGAATTAGAATTCACATCTATTTTATATGGGTATCTTAATTTAAATTGATTTTTAATTTTGTTTAAAGCCCATATTTTTTTTTATAGAAAAAAATATGGCTAGCCGTTAGTCATCCAGATATAGTGATTTCTTATTATCTTCGCATTCATCAAAGGTTCTCCTTTGCTCGAGGCTAATATGAATGTAAACCCAAATAAAACAATAATTTCTCCCAAAGAAAAAATCTTAACAGATTATCATCTAGCTGTTCAAAGTAGAGAGATTAGTTTACTTGGAAGAAAAGAAGTCTTCATGGGGAAAGCCAAATTTGGCATATTTGGTGATGGTAAAGAAGTTGCTCAAATAGTTTTTTCTAAAATGTTTAAAAAAGGAGATTGGCGATCGGGTTATTATCGAGATCAAACCTTAATGATGGCATTGGGCCTATTGACACCTGAACAGTTCTTTGCTCAACTTTATGCTCACGCGGACGTACAATATGAGCCCTCTTCTGGAGGTCGCATGATGAACAACCATTATGGTACGCGTTCTCTTGATTCCTCAGGTCAATGGAAAAATTTGACAACTCAAATAAATTCAAGTTCTGACATTTCGCCCACAGCCTCGCAAATGCCGCGCTTACTGGGTCTTGCTTTTGCTTCTAAATTGTTCAGAAAGAACAAATCGCTTGACAAATTTACTCATTTCTCAAATAACGGAAACGAGGTAGCTTTTGGTACCATAGGAAATGCGTCCACTTCCGAAGGTCACTTTTTTGAAATCATGAATGCGGCAGGAATTCTACAAATACCTATGGTCTTGGCAGTTTGGGATGATGGATATGGTATTTCAGTGCCCAATAGCCTTCATACCATTAAAGAAAGTATTTCAAAATTAATGAAGGGCTTTCAACGTGAGAACGGTACCAATGGTATTGAAATCTTGGTTGCTCGAGGTTGGAATTATTCAGAAATGTCTGCTGCTTTTGAAAAAGCTACTTCCTTTGCGCGAAAGAATCATGTGCCTTGTTTGGTCCATATCACAGAGCTCACTCAACCTCAAGGACACTCCACCTCAGGTTCTCACGAACGCTACAAATCCCAAGATCGTTTACATTGGGAAAAGGAATTTGATTGTAACCTAAAGATGAGAAAGTGGATTCTTGCCGAAAAAATTGCTGATGAAGCCCAGCTATCTGAAATTGAAAAAGAAGCGAAAATAATTGTTAAAAATGCACGTAATACGGCTTTGGCCAACTATTCTCAGGAAATTAAATCAGATCAAAAACAAGCCTTAGCTCTGATTGGAAAAATGATCAATGCGTCCCAGCATAAAATAGAACTCACCAATATTTACAATGACCTCAAGGAAAATACTTCCCCTTTAAAATTAGATATCGTCAAAGCGTGTACATCCATTATTCGGGCTTTAGGGAAGTATGAAGACGTAAATAAAGAAGACCTAAAAAATTGGTTGGCAACAAAAAAAAATAAATATTATCAGGACTACAGTTCACATTTGACAAGTGAATCTAAAGATTCCGCCTTAAATATAAAAGGGGTTGAACCTATCTATGACAACGAAGCCCAATGGGTAGATGGGAGGAAAATACTCAATCTTTGTTTTGATCACCACTTATCAAATAATCCCTTGGTTATCGCGCTCGGTGAAGATGTAGGTAAAATAGGAGATGTGAATCAAGGATTTGCAGGAATGCAAGAAAAATACGGAAATCTGCGGGTCATTGATACGGGGATTCGGGAAAGTGCGATCATAGGGAAAGGGATTGGTGCGGCCTTACGCGGCCTGAGACCTATTGCAGAAATTCAATACTTAGACTATTTACTGTATTCAATACAAATATTATCTGATGATCTGGCGACCACACATCACCGTACGAAAGGAGGTCAAAAATCGCCTTTAATTATAAGAACGCGAGGACACCGGCTCGAAGGAATGTGGCATTCTGGGTCTCCTATGGGAATGATTTTGAATGCCGTAAGAGGTATTCATGTTGCGGTGCCTAGAAATATGACGCAAGCTGTTGGATTTTATAATACGTTCCTTGCTTCAGATGACCCCGCAATTATCGTTGAAACCCTCAACGGTTATCGCCTGAAGGAAAAAATTCCAGATAATTTATTCGAAATAAAAATCCCATTGGGTATCCCTGAAATATTACAAGAGGGAGAGGATTTAACGGTAGTGACTTATGGCTCTATGTGTCGAATCGCATTGGAGGTCTCCGCAGAACTCACTGAACTAGGGATATTTATAGAAGTCATTGATGTTCAATCCCTACTGCCTTTTGATCTTTCAAAGACCATTGTAAATTCGCTACAAAAAACCAATGCTGTTTTATTTCTTGATGAAGATGTCCCCGGAGGTGCCTCGGCCTTTATGATGCAACAAGTACTGGAGAGAGACGAGGGGTATCAATGGCTTGATGTATCACCTAAAACTTTAACTGCAAAAAATCATAGACCTACTTACGGAAGTGATGGGGATTATTTCTCGAAACCGAATGCCGAAGAAATTACTGAAGTAGTTTATAAAATAATGAATGATAAAGATCCTAATAAGTATCATGACCTTTAAGCTAGTTTCTAGTAATGTTTATCAACACAAAATCTGGGGTCTCAGCTATATTGCTTTTGTTTAAATTTCGATCGTAAATATAAAACCTCATTTTTATCGAATCGTTTCGAAATGTTTGTTGAAATCCTTGAGAAAGCATCGCAAAAGAAACATCTCCCTTCAATGATTTTCCAATATTTTCCTGATCAAAAACAGGAATCCGTGAATTAAAAAATTCAACACACCCCCCTTGACTAAAATCATCATTAATTAACTGATATACACCTCTTATTTTTTTGTAAAAATTGACATAAATATTTTTATTGAATATGTTTTTTTTAATTAAAAAAGTGTCCGCTTCATCCGTATCCACATCAGTGGTAACTAAATAGTCTGAACAACCATATTCTGGTAATGTTTGATCAAAGTCATAATTACCTGATAAAATCACTTCACCGTCATAGGAAGTTGCCAAAATAAGGGGTTCATTAAAATTCAATTGACCATATCTTATCAAATAATATTCTGAATCAACCTCCTCGACAACATAATTAAAAATGTGATAAGGTGGATAAACTTCATCAATATCAAGGCCTAAATCCCCATCTCCATCTTCAAAATTAAAAGTCAAAATTAAACTATCAGCAGCACCATCGACCTCTACAAACTCAATCTGATTGAAGGAAATAGATGGCTCTTCAGGAAAATACGGAGCATCATAACAGCCAAGCAACAAGCTTGAAGTCAAGTAATAACCAGAATATTTGAGTATAGTATTGAACATTTTACAAAGGCAAAAGTAAAGGTATTTGCCTAATTAATCGAAGGTAATTCTATCTTTACGCTTTGTTATACTGAGTAATTAATTCATTATATGAGTTTTTATCAAGACTTCAAAAATACCTTTTTAGATATTACAGACGATAACTTCAGCGACCGAAGCCTTGCATTGTTTGACTATCAGTACCATACTAACGAAATTTACCGGTCCTATTGTTCCCATTTAAAAATAGAAAAGAGTAAAATTCTGCAGATCGAGGATATTCCGTTTTTACCTATTGAATTTTTCAAAAAGAATGAAATAAAATCAGAGCAATGGAACCCTGAAAAAGTATTTATTTCTAGTGGCACCACGCAAAGTAAAAAAAGTAAAAATTTGGTGCGTGACCTTGAGTTTTTCCATCAAATGACCAAAAAAGCGTTTGAGCAGTTTTATGGCCCATTGGATCAACAGATCATTCTAGCCCTTCTTCCCTCCTATTTAGAACAAGGTCATTCTTCTCTGATCGAAATGGTGAATCACTTCCTTACTAATGCTCAAAATGGATCAAGATACATCAATATAGACGACCAAAATATAGGTCATATATTCAATGATGTCACAAAAAAAACTCTCATTGGTGTGAGTTATGCATTATTGGACTTTGCGGCTAAAAAACCGAGCAGTAAAAACTTATCGATAATGGAAACAGGAGGTATGAAAGGACGGAAAAAAGAAATAGTTAGAGAACAACTGCATCATATGATAGATCAAGGGTTCCATCCTAAAAACCTTTTTACAGAATATGGAATGACCGAACTCTATTCTCAAGCCTATGCAAAGGAAAATGGAAACTTAATGTTTCCGGCATGGGCCAAGTGTTTGATTCGAGACATCAATGATCCTTTTACATTTACCGAAAAATATTTGACAGGAGGAATCAATATCATTGATTTAGCCAATATCAGTACTTGTGCCTTTATTGAAACCAAAGACCTGGGTAGAAAAGTGGATGACTATAAATTTAATGTGATAGGTCGTTTTGATGATAGCGAGATCAGAGGGTGCAACCAATTATTCTAAATTTTACCATTTTTTTGCCAAAATATAGGTCATTGAAAATAAATTTCATCTTGAAAAATGAAATTTCCCAAGAAAATAAAATAACTTCACATTATAAATAATAAAAAATCATGAGAAAGTTTTTATTAATAAGTTTTGTATTGGTTGCTATTGGTGCTTGTACGCAAAAATTATGTCCTACGTACTCACAAGTAGATACGAAAAATGTTGAGCATACAGATTTAGCTAAGGCTTAATAGTATTCCTCATATTGGTATGGATTTTAATGTCTTTGGCTGAAATTTCCTTTTCGCATAGTATTATCAATCTTTCAATCACATTCCTCAACTCTCTAATATTACCAGGCCACATATAGCCGGTAAGTAACCTGCGTGCATCTAATTTAATTAGCTTTACAGGAATTCCATAGTTGCTGCATATTTCTTTTAAAAAATAATCTATCAAAAGGGCTATGTCTTGAGATCGCTCTCGCAGTGGAGGTACCTCGATCAAAATAACACTGAGTCGATGATACAAATCTTCTCTAAAATTGCCAGAAACAATCTCCTTTTTCAAATCTTTATTGGTCGCCGCTACAATTCTCACATCCATCTTAATCAACTTCTCGCCACCTACTCTTGTGATTTGATTTTCTTGAAGCGCCCGAAGCACTTTCGCCTGGGCGCCCAAACTCATATCGCCAATCTCATCTAGAAATAAAGTCCCTTGATGGGCTTGTTCAAATTTCCCGATACGTTGCTTGTTTGCAGAGGTGAAAGCTCCTTTTTCATGACCAAATAATTCGCTCTCAAGTAACTCTGAAGGAATAGCAGCGCAGTTTACTTCAATTAGACGCTTATTTGATCGCTCACTCTTTTCATGTAACCATTTTGCTACTAATTCCTTTCCTGTACCATTTTCACCTGTAATTAATACTCTTGCTTGAGTAGGAGCTACTTTTTCAATCACAGATTTAACACCATTAATTTCGGGTGAGTCACCGATCATGTCTATCGTTCCGTTGATCTTCTTTTTAAGTAACTTAGTCTCCTGAGTTAAATAGCTTTTATCAAGGGCATTTTTGATGGTTATCAATAATCGATTAAGATCTGGGGGCTTTTCAATAAAGTCAAAAGCTCCTTTTTTAGTCGCTTCAACGGCAGTTTCAATGGTTCCTTGAGCTGATATCATAATAAAAGGAACTGATATCCCGTCTAAATTAGCTGATTCTAGAAGTTGAATACCGTCCATTTTAGGCATTTTAACATCACAAAGAACCAAATCAACTTGATGTTGCTTTAAATAAGCTAGGCCTGCCTCACCATCGCCTGCCTGTCCTATCGTGTAACCTTCAAATTCAATAATTTCAATTAAAGTATCTCTAATACTCTTTTCATCATCAACAACTAAAATATGAGACATATTAATTCAATTAAAATTAAACAAGCAAATAAGCCGGGTTCTGTACTATACTAAGAAAATTCTTAATACTGTCCCATCATTTATCTAGTTCCAAAATCACTTTTGGAATCGAACGGTCTACCCCTCTTGCATGAGCGAGTAGCTCTTGATCGCAAGATCTATTTGACCTTTCAGCCCGTAAGGTTTACAATGCGCCTCAACTCACGCTGAGACCGGTGAGCTCTTACCTCACCTTTTCACCCTTATCTCGAAAAATCAAGACGGTATATTTTCTGTTGCACTATCTCCTTAAAAAAAAGACTTCCAATTAAGAAGTACGGTACTCTGTGCTGCCCGGACTTTCCTCCTCAATATTGAGGCGATGAGCTCGCTTGCTCTACAAACTTAACGATTTTGGCTCCGTTTTTTAAATCTAATCTAAAAAAGATGCCCTCTAGAAATTTGAAATTATTTTTTGGTATTATTCATAAATAACCCTTTCAACTTATTGAATGATTTAACATATTGCAAACTAATACCCCCCTCCGCTGAACTCTCATTTGCATAATTATAGGGATTGTTTTGTCGGAAGATTTTCAACCTTAGTCTTCCATCTTCAGTCAAGAAATAATCAAAAGTCATATCTCCTATGATATTGTTAGCAGCACTCGATTGATTTTGAGTACTGTTTACCGCACTTGCTCCGGCCAAACGTAAGCGCCCCTCTAAAAAAGTATAGGCCAATCTCAACTCAACCGTCTCGGCAGCGGATTCATCTAGACCTAATAAATCTACACTTACTTCAAGGTTATCATCGACCTGATTCAGCCAATAACTCAATTGATTACTAATGAACTCACTGACACTATTTCCAAAACCTTGCCCAATTTGTCCAGAGGTCGGGAGTTGATTACTAGGTGATAATTGTCTCAAAATTAGCAAACTAAAAACTTGACGTTTCAACTCTTGCTCATTTGAATTAATGGCCGTGAGGATATCAAACCAATCGGTATCACTATTAGATATGGTACTGTTTTCTTCAAACTTAAGCTCAAAATCAATTCTAGGATTAACTACAGGTCCATTAAGCTTAAGAGCGACCAATATGGGGCTTTTTTTACCAAAGTTATTAGATTGGCCTGCCCAAGATGAAAGATCTACCAATTGCCTATAATTGGCCTCTAAGGACATAACCCCTTGGTACGGATCTCCAAAAAAGGAAACCGTCCCTCCCGGTTGAATCTTAAATTCTTTATTAAGGATATTTGAAGTCCAATTGTAAGCCCCTTCCTGTACTTCAAATTGACCAAGCACTTCAAATAGGCCATCAGAATTAACACTTAACTGCAAATTTCCTTGCCCCCTACCTCTGATGATATCTCCCGTTTGTTCATTAAAAATCAGCTCCCCATATGCATCTCGAGTGATCTCTAGGTTCATATTTACCTGAAAACCACGATTACTATTTTTTTGTTTTACAACATCGCTAGATGAATTAATGGCATTTGATTGTTGCACGAAAACAATATAATCTTGTTTTTCGAAGTTCATTTGATCTTCAATAGGTATTTTTAAACGCGTTTTTTCGTCTGTTTGAATATTGACATCGAAAATCAGATTATTAAATGGACCATTTATACTTACATCTCCACTACCAAAGGCATTACCATAATAGAGCGTGTTTTGATTGCCGCTTGTGTTTAAGAGTTCCAAATTAAGAAAATCTACTTTTGCATCTAAAGTCTTACCTTTCATGTTTTCGTGTGTGACTTGGCCCGTAATAAAGCCTTGAGATCCAAACCGATCGAATATTTCAATTTGATCAAAATAAATTATGTTTTGATCAAATTGAGTGATTCCAGAAAATTTATAATCAGTATTCAAATAATCGACCGTAGCTATTCCCTTAGACAAAGTAGCCTGCCCATTGACTTTAGGATTAAAGATAGGGCCCTGAATTCTTAATTTTCCTGAAGCATATCCATCAACACCTGAAATTTTCTTTTGAAATAATGGTGCTAACCAATTAATTCGCATTTCCTTAAATTCCGCATTCAAATCAATTTGATTCTCTTGATTAGTAGGAAAGACATAACCAAAGAACCTCCCCTTTTCAATTGAATCAGATCTTATTTTAATATCAGTATACAATCCATTCTCACGTGGTCTCCAATCAATAACTCCCTCCAAATCACCAATCCCGACCTCTTCAAATTGGAATCCTAATATATTGAGTTGACCATCTATATGCCATGGCTGTTCAACGCCCAATCGCTCTATTTTTCCCTTGGATGACAAAATACCCTCCCACTTATGGGGCAAAACAGAAGCTAAATTTTGCAAATCAAAATGTGCTATTTCAAAGTAAAGTTCAGAGGATTGATCATGTGATATTACGCCTTCTAATCCTATAAAATCAAGATCACCAGAAATTTCGATGTTTTTGAGCCAGAGTTGCTCTTTGGAAATGATGATTTGATTTTCTTTATTGATTTTCCAAATCTTATCTAGCCACTTGAGCTCCGACGTCAAAAATTTAATAGTTATTTCGTCCCTTCCAAAAATAGATTGCGTATTCAAACTTAAAGATGAGTTTTTCGATGGTTGTGCCATCCTTATATCTCCTGTCAAGGTATCCGAATTTAAACCTAATGAAATATTAAGATCGGATGTTTCTGATAAACGCGGCCATTTCTGCTTTTTTGAAGACAATATCACTTCACCAACAATATGATTACTCCCATTTGTCTCAAGGTCAAATGCCATTTGATTATTCAGAAATTTAAAGGTATCTAATTGGAATAATTCGGTGGAGATATTTCCAGAAAAAGAAAGGCCCTTTTGGTAGGCTAAATCAATACTCAAACTTCCCCCTAGTACCTGATCCATTTTAGTCAGCCTTCCTATAGGACCCATGTCCTCTAAGGCTGCTTTCACTTTAATTTCATAAGTACTTAATGGAGGCTGTCTTAAATTTTTCTCATTAAATATTAATTGGTTTTTATAAAAACGAGCCTCAGATATCATATCAGAAATAACGGTGTATATTGGGAAATTACCAGAGGCAGACAGAGTAAAACTTGAGTTTTCAATCTTTACTCTTTCCGCCTCGATCGTATCTATTGATATATAAACTGGATCAAAAATCATCCTCTCCCCCTTATTCAATGTTTGTATATCATTCAAAACGAAATTCCCTATTAAGCTAGAATTTTGAATATCCTTGATATTAATTTTAGCATTTAATGAGAGTACTGAAGTATCTTCGGAAAAATTCATCGCTTTCAAATTTGCATAATTGATCACGATATCTGCCTCAAGTTGGGGAGACTTCTGATGAAGATACACTCCCTCACCCGCCATTTTCAAGTCCTTATCATCAGAACTAAAGCTGAACTGATAGTTATCTGGTTCTTTCTTTAAAACTAGTCCTATATTTTGATAGGCCTTATTTAGAAAAATGAAATTTTCTAATTGAATGAGTAAATTTGAATTCATGGTATGAGAATTAATACCAGATCCTTGAAATTTCAATCTTCCACGGCCCTTTCCTAATCTTGAATCATCTAGTATCTTACCCAATTGAAAATCATCAAAATCAACCTTCCCTCGATAGGAGATATTTTCAGGACTAGAAAGATCCATCGCATTAAGATCAAGACCTATGTTTCCATATTCATTAATTGCCTTGCCTTTAATCAACATTTCATCTTTATTGCCCTGGATTCTACCAGCAAAGCGAAGTGGTCCATAATGGTAATCTTTAAGATAGCCTCTTATATCTTCTTGAACCCAGTAAGAATCAAGAAGGTCTAATGTTAAAATTGCAGAATCAACATCACCCATCCCATTGATACGACCCCGAGCCTTTAATAGACTTCCTGATTCAAATATTCCAGAAAGACTTGAGAGTTGAAGGTCATTCAAATAACCTTCCATCTGCATCTCTATAGAAATACTTTTGCGGTCCTTAAGATGCTTTTTTAGCTCAATGTTTAGATCTTTGGTGTCTATTAGAGAGGGGCTCAAAGTCATCTCTATAAAAACACTATCCTTGTTGAACGAAGTCCAATCTCCATGAATCAATCTCAAATTGACCTCGCTATTAATCTCTGTTTCTCCACATTTTAAATGGATTCCAGCGAGGTCAACTTGATCTCGAGTAAAACCAAAAAACCCATTAAAATCCGAAATTGAAGAACTTGAAACAATAGATGAATCAGCTTTTAACCTTTCCATATAAAAACCGATACTATCAGCAGAAGCCATAATATCTATCAACTTCAGATCATTTATATTTAGGCAAAGGGGAGACGAGAATAGCCTCTGCTGGGTTAGAACATGATCGTTCCAATTAAGCTGTAAATCTTTAAATGCTGCACTTCCAATATGCAGTATTTGCTCACTCTGAATATCCTTATCATCGGACCTCAAGGCCGCGAGAAAGGATTGCAAATTGATCACACCAGATTCTTTATTTCTCCTAAGATTAATCCTGATTTTATCAAAATCAATATGCTCTAAACTGAAGGATCCCTTTCGAAATAAATCAATTAAATTAAAATCTATTTCTACGTCATCAAATGACAGCATAAGATTTTGATTTAAGTCAAAAACCTGGATATGGGAGATATTAGAAAGATCCCACAAATCAATATTCATAGCCTCAATTTTGATGGGATAGCAACTCTTTTGTGATAAATCGGCTATAAATGACCTTAATAAATGTTCTTGCACATTAGAAAACTGCAGAAAGATAGTTGACGTGATCAAAAGAAATGAAAGTAAACCTAGCGCATATAACAAATATCTTAGGAGGGATCTAACTATATTTGTAAGGCTATTTTTCAAACTCAATCAGGGATATATAAATGAAAACCATCATACTTGGTATTGAATCTTCATGTGACGAAACATCTGCTTCTATTTGTATTGATGGCAAAGTAATGAATAATATCATCGCTACGCAATCCATACATGAAGAATACGGAGGTGTAGTGCCTGAATTAGCCTCTAGAGCACATCAAAAAAACATAATCTTGGTGGTCAAATCAGCTCTGAGGAGTGCCGAGATCAAATTTTCAGATTTGAGTGCCATTGCTGTTACCCAAGGACCTGGCTTATTAGGAGCCCTCATGGTCGGTTATTCTTACGCAAAGAGTCTGGCTTTTGCCTTAGACATCCCTATTATCAACGTCAATCATATGAAGGCACATATTTTGGCTCATTTTATTGAAACGCCAACACCTATATTCCCCTTTATTTGCCTAACTGTAAGTGGTGGTCATACCCAAATCGTCAAAGTAAATAGCACGATTGACATGGTCATATTGGGAAGTACCATTGATGATGCCGTAGGTGAAGCATTTGATAAAGGTGCCAAATTACTGGGCTTTCCCTATCCAGGTGGCCCAAAAATAGATAAATATGCCACATATGGCAATCCTCAAAAATTTTCATTTTCAGAATCTCAAATAAAAGATTTGAATTTTTCCTTTAGTGGAATTAAAACTTCGTTATTATATTTTCTTCGAGACCATTTGAAAAATAACCCTGATTTCATACTGGAAAATTTAGCTGATATCTGCGCGAGTTATCAAAAACATCTCATTTCAATGCTCATGAAAAAACTAGTACTAGCGGCAGAGGAGACCAGTATAAGACAAATTGCCATCGCAGGGGGGGTCGCCGCGAATAAGGAGTTAAGAACCCAGCTTAAGCAACTGAGTCAAAAACATCAATGGATGAGCTATATACCGGAGTTCGAATATTGCACTGACAATGCGGCCATGGTGGCCATCTCAGGTCATCTTTATTTTCAAAACAAATCTTTTGGCCATTTGACAGATGCCCCCCAACCTAGAATGAGTTTTTTAAATGAAAAATAACAAGACCCGATTTTCTGATAATATTTCTATTCGCAATAAGAAAGCATCCTTTAATTACATTCTCATTGAAAAATTGGAAGTTGGTATTGTGTTACAAGGAAGTGAAATAAAATCTATAAGGGAAGGTAAAGTTTCACTGCAAGAAGCACATTGTATCGTCATTCGTGGAGAACTTTTTGTGCGATCTATGAATATTGCGATCTATAAAGAAAGCTCAATTTATAACCATGAACCTACCCGAGAGAGGAAGTTATTACTGAGCAAAAAAGAAATTGAAAGATTTAAAGCCAAATCAGAGGAAAAGGGATTAGCCATCATCCCCACAAAATTATATGTTATTAAAAGAGGAATAGCCAAAATGGAAATAGCTCTGGCACAAGGAAAAAAGCTACATGATAAAAGGGAAAGTATGAAGAAAAAAGATCATGACCGAGAGTTAAAACAAATTAAGCTTATTTGATGATGGGGGTACTGGTATTAAATCAAGACTTTACTCCGTTGGCCCTCTGTCATGTAAACCGTGCCTTTCTTTTAATTTTTAATGCAAAAGCGGAACTCGTCAGCGAGTCAAAAAGTCAGGTCTTAAGAAGTATCAGTCAAAGCTATCCCTATCCCTCTGTAATTAAACTGAACAGGTATGTCAGCTTACCTTACAAGAGTGTTATTTTGAGCCGTCAAAATATTTTTAAAAGAGATCAATATAAATGTCAATACTGTGGCCAAACCCAAGATTTAACACTTGACCATCTCATTCCAAGATCCAGGGGTGGTAAATCTATTTGGACAAATCTTGTCACTGCCTGTCTTTCTTGTAACGCAAAAAAAGGTGACAAGTTCATCTGTGAGTCCAATTTAATACTCCATAAAAAACCAATAAAGCCATCTTTTATTATGTTTTTAAAGAATCTAAATCATCAAAAGCAAAACGAATGGGCTCCCTTTTTGGAACCAAAATCAAATAATTAGAAATAAAAAAAGGCACATATGATTATGACCTTTTTCTTATAAAAGTATTTTAAACTTATTTCTCAGCCACTCTTTTTATCGTACTGTAAAGTATTTTGAGTGCATTTGCCTTTCTTAATTCTTGTTGAACGTCTGATATGATTCCCATTTTAACATCCACGTCTACTTTCATGGACATGGTTATCTGGTCTCGTTCAACTTCGTCAAGCTTATCTTTCTCAGTGTTCACAAAACCGATAATATCCTCCGCTGTGATGAATACGTCATTAATTTGGATTTTTGGCTCTGAACCGTAAAGACTGACATTTTTGGGTTCTCCAACATAAATATAACTCACCAACGACTTTCTTTCTATTTTAGTCAACTGGGTAGCACGCGGAATTTTCTGCTTTACCATAATATCTGTCTCTCTCATAACAGTGGTCACCATAAAAAAGAACAACAACATAAAAATAATATCAGGCAATGCAGCTGTTGGAATATCCTCGGATGTATTTGAGTTTTTCTTAAATTTTGGCATAACTTAATTCGTTTTAATCTGGTTCGGCGATAGATATAGCTCTTGGGATACCACTACGTCCACGGCTGTACATCTCTTTCTGCATACTATTGCTCCTATCAAGGCTCAACCACTCTTCAGTTGTGATTCCAACGCGGGAGGCATACACTTCATTATAAGCAGCATTCATCGCATCTAAAATACCCACATAGAGATCATAACTGGTGCCTCTGGCCGATTTAAAAGAAACAATGGACTTTAGACTTGTAGGATCGTCCGAAGACTCCGGATTCCTGCCGTTAGCATTGACAAAAGCTTTCATCTGTGGAGGTAAACTGTTATAAATTTCAATTCCATCAGGCGTAGGCTTTCCGAAATTCAAGATAAACTTCTTCACGTCATTTTTTAAATCGTCCATACTCCCTTCAAAAGGTTCTCCTTCAACAAGCAATTGATCCTTTGAATTCGCTAGAATGGTAAAAATATTCCGGTCCGGTATTTTTATGTCTAATTGCTCCTGTAAGGGATCTGGTGGAGGTGGTAACCTCAATAAAATCCCTTTATCATTGGCAATCGTGGTCGTCACCAAAAAGAAGATCAAGAGCAGAAAAGCAATGTCTGCCATCGAACCCGAGCTAACCTCTGGAAGTTTTTTCTTTCCTCTTGGCATAGTTAGCTAAAAATTTTAGATATTTCAGTATAAATAATCCCAGCAATAGCAAGAAAAAAGAAGGCATAGGTAGTAATGATACCTGCGCCCACAAATTTTGAAGTAGTTTCATCCACACCAACAGAACTTCCGTCGGCTAAAAAGTAGCCAAAAAGAAATACTATCATCATGATACCAACTCCGATTCCTGACTTCAATAATGATTTGGGATCTCCAAATGATTGGTAAAGCGGTATGAGAACGGCAGCCAAGGCACAAAGCCCTATTAAGACGTAGCTACCGATTAATCCAATGTCTATAAAATCCATATATTTTTAATATTTTAGTTTACTTACCTTCATTATGTCTAACTAACATATCGACTAGAGTAATCGAAGCATCTTCCATGCTGTTGACCAAAGAATCAACTTTTGAAACTAAATAATTATAAAATAACTGTAGAATAACGGCCACTATCAAACCTCCAACGGTCGTCAATAGCGCTACTTTAATACCCCCAGCTACTAACGACGGAGATACGTCCCCTGCCGCTGCAATGGCATCAAATGCATCAATCATTCCTATCACTGTCCCCATAAATCCTAACATAGGCGCCAAAGAAATAAATAACGAAATCCAAACCATTCCTTTTTCAAGTTTTCCCATTTCGACCGAACCGTAGGCTATAATTGATTTTTCAACCATTTCAACTCCTTCGGACATTCTCATTAAGCCTTGGACAAAAATGGAAGCCACGGGACCATTAGTGTTTCTACATACTTCTTTGGCCGCTTCTACCCCCCCTGAATTCAAAGCTTCATCTACCTTACCGAGCAGCTTCGATACATTTGTAGTGGCTAAATTTAAGTGAATGATGCGCTCAATGGATATGGCCAAGCCTAAGATCAAGCATATCAATACGATACCCATGAACTCTGGACCTCCATCAATAAATTGTTGTTTGATCACCTGATGAAAGCTTGCCTCTTCCTCTACTACTTCCTCTTCCATTACCGCAACCCCTTCAACAATTTCTTCCATCGTTGAATCAGGGGATGTCATTGATAGCGTATCCTCGGATGCTACCATTTCACTCGAGTCCATCTGGTCTTGGGCATAAGCAGTCATCGACGCGATGGATAGTAAGCCAGCTAAAATAAAATAACTTAGAAATTTTTTCATAATCAATTGATTAGTCACAGTTAAAATTAATTTTTTCTCTTTTTTTTAGATATTTAGTGCGGAGAGGAAGGGATTCGAACCCCCGATATCCGCAAGGATATACACGCTTTCCAAGCGTGCGCCTTCAGCCACTCGGCCACCTCTCCTTTTGAATACCTCTTCATCGTACATACTAAATATGACAACAAATAAATCAAGAAAAAACACCTTATCCAAATTTAGATTTATTTATCTATCCTTTCATCAATCCATTTCACCATTCATAGGATTTACAAGCAAATTCTTGATAATTTCTGGAGATTTCTTGCTCCCCAGAAACAACATTAACTTGATAATGGCAGATTCGGTCGTAATATTTCCTCCACTAATAATTCCAATTTCTGATAATTTTCTACTGGTTTCGTATCTTCCATGAATTACTTCGCCTCCGCTACATTGACTCACATTTAAAATAATGATCTGATTTGCGACCGCCTTTTTTAAGCATTCAATGAACCAGGGCTCATTCGGTATATTTCCAGATCCAAAGGTTTCCATAACTAGTCCTTTGAGGTTTTCACTACCTAAAATACTTTCAAGCACTGCTTTATTGAGTCCTGGAAATATCTTTAAAAGGGCAACATTGTCATCTAGATCTTGATGCAAACGAAGGGGAACTAAACCATTGGGCGCTGCCAAAATAGCTTCATTATAATTTATATCCATTCCTACTTCTGCGAGTAGTGGGTAATTTTGAGACTCAAAAGCAGCAAAAGTGCTGCTTTTAACTTTTTGGGACCTATTACCCCGAAATAACCCGAAATTAAAATAAATACAAACTTCTTTAATTAGTGGCGTTCCATTTCGCTGATCGGCAGCAATTTCTATGGCAGTAATTAGATTTTCACGGGCATCTGATCTTAAATTTCCAATAGGTATTTGAGCTCCTGTAAAAATAACAGGTTTTGCCAATCCTTCAAGCATAAAGCTTAAGGCAGAGGCTGAATAAGCCATCGTATCGGTTCCATGGAGAATAACAAATCCATCATATTGATCATAATTCTCGTAAATGATGTATCCAAGAGCTTGCCAGTCGCGGATGCTCACATTGGAAGAATCAATAGGCTTTGGAAAAGAGATCACCGTCAATCCTACTTCAATCTTAGATAACTCAGGGATCCGCTCCATTACTTTAATGAAGTTGAAGGGCACCAAACTTCCAGTTTCATCATGAACCATACCTATAGTGCCGCCGGTATATATAATAAGAATGGAACGCTGTCCGGATAGATTATGACTGGTTCGGATTTTAAAGATTTTATAGTTCATTTTAATCGAAATAAGATCTTAGCATGTTGACTGGTGATTTGAGAAATCTCAGAAACATTCATATCTAAGCATAAAGATAACTCACGAACTATGTGCGTCAGGTAGGCAGGCTCATTTCTTTTTCCTCGAAAAGGTTTAGGCGCTAAATAAGGACTGTCTGTCTCCAAAATAATATGATCGATTCCTATCTCAGCCATTAAATCATTTAAACCTCCATTTTTAAAAGTCAAAACCCCTCCAATACCCAAATAAAATCCTAAGTTTTTAATTTCAGCCGCTTGGGTAATCGAGCCAGCAAAACAATGAAAAACACCCTTGAGCCCCTTGAGAACATAGGGTCTAATTAAATCAATGGTCTCCGCGATCGAAGCTCTACTGTGGATTGCAATGGGCAGATCATAATCTAAAGCCCATTGACATTGTTGAAGGAATGCTTTTTGCTGCTCTGGCCAAAAGGTTTTGTCCCAGTATAAGTCGGTTCCTATTTCACCAATCGCGATAAATTTTCGTTTTTTTAACCAAAAAGATACCCTCGCCAATTCATCTTCATAATTACTATTGACCGAGCAAGGGTGTAATCCTATCATGGGTAGACAAAAATTAGGGTAAGCCGTTTCAAGCCCAAGCATAGGTTCAATACTTTGGCTATCAATATTAGGCATGAGTATTTTCTCAATTCCTGCTTCCTTAGCACGAAGAATAACTTGATTCACATCTTCATTGAAGTCTTTTGAATAGAGGTGGGCATGTGTTTCTATCAGCATAATTCAACACATATTTAGTATTCTAAATGTATACCCTCTCGCCGAAAAAAAGGCTAAAAATTTGAGTAAGAAAATCTCAACATTTTGATAACATTTAATAATATCATGAAAAAGCACAATATCTCCCGCCTGAGCTTCGTATAATGAACGCAATACTCTCGGAAAAGAGAAATTGGGTTGGTAGTATCCAGAAATCTTTTCACACAAAATAATTTTATATTCCTTTTTAAGCATCCCTATTTGGGTTTTAGTCAGCCTACCATAAGAGGGATGAAATAATTTTATGGAAGATGCAGGCACGATCGCATCAATGAATTGCTGACACTTAAGTATAGCCTTCAAATAAATCTGGGCAGGGGTTTTCCACTCGTTGAGGTGCTGATAAGTATGGTTCCCAATAAAATGGCCTGAAGCAGTCATAAGCTACAATAATACTATATTTTTTTCAGCCATTTCCCCAACCACAAAAAAACTCACTTTTGCCTTTAAATCATTTAAAACATCCACCACATAGGGTGTTGCCTTGTTGACGGGGCCATCATCAAAAGTCAAATAAATAAATTAGTCATCATTGGGCAGTGACCAAGTAAGCCCGGGGGTTATGAATTTTAACCAATTAGGTTATTTAATAAAAAGATGGCTCCTCACCAAAAATGCTCTTTTTTCATCATTTTTTTACCCTTTCATAACGGCCATTACCCATCAGAATTGTGCGCAATTAATCCTTGTTTGCTCGCAAGAAATTGATATTTTATAATTCTATCATCTAGTAGAGCATGGTTTTCAAGTTCCTGATTAATGGTATCATAAACCCTAATCCAACCCTTCTGATGGAGTTTATGAAGCTCAACTACCAAGAGCCCTTCGTCCAAATCGAGTTGCGCTAGTAATTCATCAAAATGGATCACAAAATAGAGCGCATCTATTATTTCATATTGAGTATTTGTCATCCAGTCATCATTAATGGTCGTCACAAATTTAAAAGTAATCGCTTAACATCAAAACCAAAAAATAAAATTAAAATGCTATCCAATAGCGATATCTAATCCCAATTCAAAAAATGTACAACCCCTCAGAAACAAGTTCAATAAAATCCCAAGAGGTCCGCCATTGGACTTTTTAATCTGTCAAGGATCCCCTTTATTTGTAGCCATGGGTATTGAAAATAAAATAGCAGCAAGCAAAATTATTTTAGGCTTAGATCCCGGAACCAGTGTCATGGGATATGGCGTCATCGTCGTTCAAAAGCAGGAAATTAAATTATTGCAATTTGGTGTCATTCATCTGAAAAAGTATGTTGGGCATGAATTAAAATTAAAAAAAATATACGATAGGGTCAATCAAATTATCGAAGACTTCATGCCTGATGAAGTTGCTCTTGAAGCTCCTTTTTTCGGTAAAAATGTACAATCAATGCTCAAATTAGGTAGGGCCCAAGGGGTCGCGATGGCTGCTGCGCTGACGCACGACATACCTATCAATGAATATGCGCCAAAAAAGGTAAAACAATCGGTAACAGGAAATGGTAATGCTTCTAAGGAACAAGTAGCAGCCATGATTCAAAACTTGCTGAAATTTAAGAAAACAGATTATCTATTAGATGCCACTGATGCACTGGCCGTTGCCCTTTGTCACCATTTTCAGGGCAATACGCATACGAAGAAGACCCAAGGTTGGGGTGCTTTTTTAAGTGACAATCCCAAAAGAATTAAATCCTAAGAATGTGCGATTATTCTCTTTGAAATTACCTCTAATTCTTCATTTGAAGGTGATAATTTCATCCTACTAAAATTAATATCTTCCATCGAACTAAGAGGGATTAAATGTATATGAGCATGAGGCACTTCTAAGCCGATCACACTGACGCCAATGCGCAAACAAGGAATGGCTGATTTCAGTGACTTGGCAACTTTTTTCGCGAAGATGTGAAGTGCTCCTATTTCATCATCCTCTAAATCGTAAATGTAGTCAACTTCTCTTTTGGGAATCACGAGTACATGCCCCATGACCAATGGACTGATGTCTAAAAAGGCTACATGTTGCTCATCCTCAGCTACGATGTGAGAAGGGATTTCATGACTAGCAATTTGAGAAAACACAGAAGGCATATCAGTCGTAACTTATCTCTAAAATCTCAAATTTCATTTCTCCTACTGGCACATTCATTACTGCCAAATCACCTACTTTTTTTCCTAATAAACCTTGACCAATGGGTGATTTAACAGAAATTTTACCCGATGCCAAATTGGCCTCTTCCTCCGCGACCAATTGATATTTAACTTCTACGTTATTTTTTAGATTCTTAATTCTAACAAAACTCAAAACGCCTACCTTGGACATATCAACAGCATTGATATCCAATACGCGGGCATCTCCTACGATGGCTTCCAATTGTTTGATCCTGTGCTCAAGATGACCTTGAGCATCTTTGGCAGCATCGTATTCAGCATTTTCACTCAAATCTCCTTTATCTCTAGCTTCCGCTATTTGCTTAGCCATGTCGGCGCGTCCTTTGGTCTGAAGATCTTTTAATTCATCTTTGATCTTCTGCAGGCCGTCTTTTGAGAAATAATTAACTGACATATTAAAAAAAAATATTTTTGAGAAACACCCTAAACAAAAAAGAACGGTCATGGACCGCCTTAAAGTGCTTTTAACATTGAGTAGCAAAGATAAATAAAATTGGCCATTATAATTAAAATTTCAGCTCAGAAATTTTTTTTGCCAAAACATGATTGATTCTTTCGTAGGACTCATAAGTCCACCCTGCTACGTGCGGTGAAAAAATGGTCTGCTCATGATCAAACAAACTTTGATAAATATTTTGCTCTTCTAAGGTCAACGTATTCAACTTTTCATTTTCCAATACATCTAAAGCCGCTCCACTCAAATTTCCTTCACACATGATCGCACTTAAATCTTTTAAAGACAATACTTCACCTCTGGCCATATTGATAATGTATTTAAGATTTCTAAAAGAATTTAAACAATCGTAATCGAATAGGTGATAGGTTTCATGCGTCAAAGGGATGTGAATACTCAAGATCTCAGTCCTTCGTTTAAAATCAGTGAGATCAACCTCTTTTACATAATTTATATCTGAGGTATAACCTTTTTTATACTTGTCATAAGCTATTATCTCACAATCAAACCCACGTAATTTCTCTGCAAAAGCGCTCCCCATAAATCCAAAACCAAAGATACCCACCGCTTTATTTTTCAACTCATGGCCTCTATTAGATTCCCTGTCCCACAGATAAGAACGCACCTCCTGGTCAGCTAACCTCAATTTATTTAACAACATCAGTAGCATGCCAACCCCATGCTCACCTACCGCATCCCGATTTCCTTCCGGCGCATTGAATAATGTAATGCCTTTTTTAGCCAATAAGTCCACATCAATATTATCCACTCCAGCCCCAGCCCTACCTATAAACCTCAATTTTTTAGCCTTGAGAATTAATTCGTGATCAACGGCGGTCTTACTCCTAATGATCAGTCCAACATAATCTGGCAATATTTGTATCATTGCCTTTCGCGTGATCTCAGGGTGATAGGAACACTCAAAACCAATACCACGAAATACCTCATGAATTGAATCATGCATTTGGTCTACCACCAATATTTTTTGATTTAAGGGCATTATAAACTGTACAAAAAGACGGCAATGGAAAAATAAACTGTGAGCCCCAAAAGGTCATTTGCCGTGGTGATAAACGGGCCCGAAGCAATGGCTGGATTGACGCCAAACCGATCTAACAACAGGGGCGTAATAGTCCCCATAAATGAAGCCAAAAGTACCACATTGAGCAGAGCTATTGAGGCAGTAATAGCGAGCAATTGATCCTTAAACAGCAGCATGATCGCCCCAAAGACCATTACAGCAAGAATACTGCCATTGACCATGGCAACATAAAACATTTTTAACAATCTATTGCCCAAAGCATCATTGAACCCATTTTTTCCAGCTAAACTTTGAATAACTATAGCGGATGATTGAATGCCTACATTACCTCCTGTAGCCATAATTAAGGGTATAAATAAAGATAAACGTGCGATTATGTTGAGTGCACCTGAATAATAATCAGCAATTTGTGCCGCAATCAAGCCTCCTGTCATACCTATCACTAACCAAGGAAGTCGAGCCTTGGAAATAACCCAAACTCCATCATCTTCTTCTATGTCTGAGGTCACTCCAGACATTAATTGTCTTTCTTCTTCTGCCGATTCAGTAATCACATCTACCACGTCATCAATGGTAATTCGGCCTACGAGCTTTCTTCTCACATTCACCACAGGTACGGCATCTAAGTCATATTTTTGCATAATATTGGCTACGTCTTGAGCCTCAAGGAATATACCCACAGAAATAATGTTTTCTTCAAATATTTCGGATACTTTTTTATCATCATCTGCTAAAAGAATAAGTTTCAAACTCACCCTCCCTTTTAATCTCTCCTGTTGATCTACCACATAAACAGAATATATTTTTTCAACATTCTCCGCTTGGATCTTAATTTCCTCAATGCACCTTTTGACTGTCCAATTCTCTCTTGCCTTGACCAATTCTTTGGCCATCAGCCCGCCTGCGACATCCTCATCATAACGAATCAAATCCAAAAGATGTCCTACTTTTTCTTCATTTTTGATTTCCTCCAAGATTTCCTCTCGGCGCTGAGGGGACAATTCGTTCAATAAGTCAGCACCATCATCGGAATCGAGTATCTCAATGAAATGAGACAGCTCATTGATGGCGAAATATTCCATAAACTCTACACGGAAATCTTCCTCTAATTCTACCAAAACATTGGCAGCAATGTCTGAAGACAGTATATCAAATGCATATTTAGCCTCTTCAATGCCTATTTCACTAAGTATTTCACAAATATCTGCAGAACGGACCCCTCCCAAGGACTCTTGAATGTAAACATCATCTCGATCAGTTAAAGCTAACTTGAAACGCTCTAAAAATTCTTTCGAAAACTCAAATTCCATTATTTTTTCCATGCCTCCTCGATTTTTTCCATCAAATCAATAAAATCTTGAACAGATAACTGTTCGGCGCGTCTATTAAAAACTTCTTGCGCAGTCAAAGTATCGGGTAAATTTAACTCTTTTAATGCGTTTCTCAAGGTTTTACGCCGCTTCCCAAATCCTGCCTTAACCACACGCTTCAACGTCTTTGCGTCGAAGTCTAAGCGATTGTTTCTCACCAGCTTGATCACTGCTGAATTTACTTTGGGCGGGGGGTCAAATACCATAGAGTCTACCGAAAATAAGTATTCAATATCATAAAATGTCTGCAACAGCACACTTAATATCCCATAAACTTTGTTTCCATGCTTAGAAACAATACGTTCGGCAACTTCTTTTTGAATCATACATACGACCTCTTCAACACGGTCGTGATGTGCATAAACTTGGAAAAATATCTGGGAAGAGATGTTAAAGGGGAAATTTCCTATCACCCGAATGGGAGTTTGGTACTCCATTAAATTTTCTTTCAAAAAATCTTTTAACTGAAATTTCTCTACATGATCGGGATATTTTTCTTTCAGATAATCAATGGAAGCTTTATCAAGATCAAAGGTCATCAACTGATCATTTTGTAGTAAGTGCTTTGTAAGCACCCCCATACCAGGTCCTACTTCAAGCAGACTTCCTGATCCTTTCCCTATCGCAGCCACAATATCTAGGGCGATCGTCTCATCTTTCAAGAAATGCTGACCTAAATACTTTTTTGGTTTTAATTTTCTCAAGGTAATCGCTAAAAAAATGTAATTTTGTAATCTTTAAACAAATTTCATGGGCCCTAACAACTTCGATCACAAATCTATACCAATCATCGGAATAAGTATTGGAGATCTCAACGGAATCGGTATCGAAGTCACACTAAAAAGTTTAGAAAATACATCTCTTTTTTCTAAACTGACCCCTGTCATTTATGCTTCGATGGAGGTGCTTAATTTTTACCTAAAGTTACTTAAAAAGTCTCATTTGAATTTTCATTTCATCTCAAAACCTCAACAAGCTGTACCTCTAAAAATAAACGTAATATCGGTTTGGGAAGAATCCGTCATCATCACGCCAGGTAGACCCAACGCTACTGGAGGTAAATATGCCAAAAAATCCCTCGAATCAGCTATTGCTGATTTAAAAAATGGGTCCATCAATGGTTTGGTTACCGCACCTTTAAGCAAAGAATTGCTCAATGAACAAGGTTTTTCGTTTCCAGGTCACACCGAATACCTTGCAGCAGCGTTTGAAGTCAATGAAAATCTGATGTTGATGGTAAAGGATGGGCTGCGAGTGGCTGTTGTTACCGGTCATATCCCCATTACACAGATAGCAGAAAGCCTTACTATAACACTCATCTCAGAAAAGCTGCAAATTCTCATCAATTCCTTACAGACTGATTTTGGCATTAAATCTCCAAAAGTAGCCTTAACGGGCTTAAATCCTCATGCAGGCGAAAATGGCTTGTTGGGTGACGAAGAACAAAATACAATCAATAAGGTCATTGACCAATTTAATTTTAATGGATACGCTGTCAAAGGACCTTTCCCTGCTGATGGTTTTTTTGGAAGTAATGAATATTTAAAATTTGACGGTATTTTAGCGATGTATCATGATCAAGGTTTGATTCCATTTAAATTATTATCAAGGGGTTCAGGTGTGAATTTCACAGCTGGACTCCCCGCAGTCAGGACTTCACCTGCCCATGGTACCGCTTTTGATTTGGCTGGTAAAAACAGCGCTAACCCTAGTTCTATGAGTAATGCATTGTTACTGGCAGGTACGTTGGCTCAAAATAAAGATCATTGATTCTTATTTCTAATGAGGAATTCTTTGGGATTATCGGGGCATTCTACATAAATTTGCGGTTCTTTTAAATTTAAACTAGGTGAAAACTAAAGTTATAAAGTCTTTTGAGATTAATTTGGTGCAACTTGAGAATGGCACACACCATTTTCAAATTGAATTGGTACCCGATTTTTTCAAAACTTTCGAAAATAATTTGGTGGAAGAAGGTTATGGTAAAGTCTCGTTGGTTATGGATAAATCTGAGTCCATGATGGTCTTAAATTTCACTATTGAAGTTGATGTTTTGTTGATCTGCGATGTCTCTACGGAAAGTTATCGAGAATCCTTAAATTGTCAAAAGAAGCATATCGTAAAGTTTGGTTTGACCAGTGAAGAATTAAGCGATGAAATAAGCACTATAGACGTTGGGATGCAAATATTGAATGTTTCTGGCTACATCTATGACTTTGTATCGCTAGAGATCCCAATGAAAAAAGTACACCCTAATCTAAGAGGCCAAGAAAGAGCTGATTTAGTTTATAAAGACGAAAACTCTTCCTTAAATGATCAAGAGCAGGAAAATAAGATTGATCCAAGATGGGAAGTACTGAAAAAAATAAAGTTATAATCTAATAATTAATACACCATGGCGCATCCAAAACGAAAAATTTCGAAAACAAGAAGAGACAAGAGAAGAACCCATATAAAAGCTTCTCCAAAAAATTACATTATCTGTCCAACCACGGGAGAAGCCCATTTGCCCCATCGTGCCTTTTGGCATGAGGGTAAACTTTATTACAAAGGAAAGGTAGTTATTGAAAAAGAAGTTTTAGCTTAGAGATTGAGCGGTCTAGCTTCGAATCATCCATTTTGATTCAATTAGCAGATCATACGATATATGTCAAAAATCACGGCTGCTATCACCGGTATCAACGGTTATGTCCCCGACTATGTGCTGACCAATGATGAATTGGCGACAATGGTGGATACTAACGATGAATGGATCGTAAGCAGAACAGGAATCAAAGAAAGGCGAATCCTGAAGGGTTCCGGCAAAGGCGTCTCCATTATGGCCGTAGAAGCTGTCAAAGGGCTTCTCCAAAAAACCAAGACAGCCCCTGAGGAAATTGACGCGATCATTTGTGCCACGATTACGCCCGATTTGACGTTCCCTGCTACTTCTAATCTCATCGCTCAGAAGGTAGGAGCGAAAAATGCCTTCGGTTTTGACCTTGCTGCGGCCTGTTCTGGCTTTTTATTCGCCCTGAGTACAGGTGCTAAATTTATTGAATCGGGTTCGCATAAAAAAATAATTGTCATTGGTGCCGATAAGATGTCATCTATTTTAGATTACAAAGACCGCACCACTTGCATCATCTTTGGAGATGGAGCTGGGGCTGCCCTGCTCGAATCCAATCATGAGGATTTAGGTATCCAAGATGCTATTTTAAAATCTGATGGTTCTGGAGAGCAATATCTAAATATCAAGGCGGGAGGAAGCCGCTATCCAGCTAGTCTCGGCACCGTCCAAAACCATGAGCATTATGTCTATCAAGAAGGATCTGCCGTTTTTAAATTTGCCGTGACTAAAATGGCGGGGGTCGCCAAAGAAATCATGGATAGAAATGATTTAAAGGGCTCAGATATTGCTTGGTTAGTTCCCCATCAAGCCAATAAAAGAATCATCGATGCCACAGCCAAACTTATGCAGGTTCCAGATGATAAAGTCATGATGAACATTTCTAGGTACGGCAATACGACAGGAGGTACTATTCCCCTTTGTTTATGGGACTATGAAGCACAACTTAAAAAAGGAGACAATTTAATTTTAGCTGCTTTTGGAGGAGGGTTTACTTGGGCCTCTATTTATTTAAAATGGGCTTACAGCCCCGAAAATTAAGGATATTATGGCAACTACTGCTGATATTAAAAATGGGTTAGTCATTGAATATAATCATGATTTGTTTTCAATTGTTGAATTTCAACATGTCAAACCTGGTAAGGGACCTGCTTTTGTAAGAACAAAATTAAAAAGCTTGTCCACCGGTCGCGTCATTGACAACACCTTTTCTGCAGGTCATAAAATTACAACAGCGCGGGTAGAACGTCATAAGTACCAATACCTGTACAAAGATGACGTAGGTTATCACTTCATGCACACAGAGACCTATGAACAAATCCCGATTGATTTTAAATTAATCAATGCACCACAATTCCTTAAAGATGGAGAAGAAGTTGAGGTACTCGTACACACTGAACAAGAAAAAATTTTAGGGGCTGAAGTTCCCCAATACGTGAATTTAAAAATTGTTTATACCGAACCTGGTTTGAAAGGAGATACGGCCACGAATGCAACTAAACAAGCGGAATTGGAAACGGGTGCGATCATCCAGGTTCCCTTATTTATCAATCAAGATGAAATCATTAAGGTGGATACAAAAAATGGATCCTACTCCGAAAGAGTCAAATAATTGTCCTAGATTTAGCCTGAAAATAAAAAATTATTTAATAAGAGACCAGAAATAAAGATGAAAGTAAAAGAAATCCGCGATCTTATCGACTATATAAAAAGTACCGGCCTCGACGAGGTAAACATTGAAACCGAAACATTCAAAGTCAAAATTAAACGGTCTTCTGACGTCGTTTCACAACCCCATTTCTCACCTGCTCCATCCTTACCTCAGATTGCACCCCAACAAGCTCCTGAACTCACGAGCGATGGTTTGACTCCAATGCCCAAAGAGGTAGAAGATCAAAAATACATCACCATCAAATCACCCATGATTGGAACCATCTACATGGCACCAAATCCCGAATCTCCAGAATTTCTAAAAGTGGGAGATGTCATTAAGCCCGGAGATACAGTATGTGTGGTAGAAGCTATGAAGCTTTTCAACGAGATAGAATCGGAAGTTTCCGGTACAGTAGTAAAAATATTGGCAGAAAACGCAAATCCTGTGGAATATGACCAACCTCTATTTTTAATTGATCCTTCTTAAATAAATAAGCTGTGTTTCATAAAATTCTTATTGCAAATCGAGGAGAAATTGCACTTCGAATCATTCGAACTTGTAAGGAAATGGGTATAAAGACCGTAGCCGTCTATTCTATCGCAGATAAAGAAAGCCTACATGTACGATTTGCGGATGAAGCTGTGTGCATCGGTGCTGCCCCTAGCAAAGACTCCTATCTTAACATTCCAAATATTATTTCAGCAGCTGAAATCACCAATACGGATGCTATACATCCCGGCTATGGGTTTTTAGCCGAAAATGCTGAATTTTCTAGAGTTTGTCAAGAGTACAGGATCAAGTTCATTGGAGCAAGTGCTGATATGATTAATAATATGGGGGATAAGGCGACTGCCAAAGACACCATGAAACGCGCAGGTGTGCCTACGATTCCTGGATCAGTGGGGATCATTGATTCAGTAAAAAAGGGTAAACTTATTGCCAAGGATATTGGATATCCCATCATGCTCAAAGCCACAGCAGGTGGTGGTGGACGTGGCATGCGGTTGGTTAAGAAAGAGCAAGAGTTTCAAAATGCTTGGGACAGTGCGCAGCAAGAGTCCAGTGCCGCTTTTGGAAATGATGCCCTTTATCTTGAAAAATTCATAGAAGAACCGAGGCATATTGAAATTCAAATCATAGGAGATTCCACCGGTAGGGCCTGCCACCTATCCGAACGAGATTGCTCCATTCAAAGAAGGCATCAAAAACTCGTAGAAGAAACTCCCTCTCCTATCATTACCAAGAAACTTCGAGGAGATATGGGAAAAGCGGCCATTAAAGGAGCTGAAGCCATCAAGTATGAGGGAGCCGGTACGGTAGAATTTCTGGTTGATAAGTATGGAAAATTTTATTTCATGGAAATGAATACCCGGATACAAGTAGAACATCCTATTACAGAAGAAGTCACAGATTATGATTTGATCAAAGAGCAAATAAAAGTAGCTGCCGGCATTCACATTTCAGGAGAAAATTATTTCCCTCAAATGCATTCAATTGAATGTCGTATCAATGCGGAAGATCCACGAAAAAACTTCAGACCTAATCCAGGTAAAATAACCAATTTACATTTCCCAGGAGGACATGGGGTACGGGTAGACAGTCATGTTTATGCCGGATACACCATACCCCCTCACTATGATTCCATGATTGCCAAACTCATCGTAACGGCACAAACTCGAGAGGAAGCATTGATAAAAATGAAAAGAGCCCTTGAAGAAATGGTTATAGAAGGTGTTGAAACGACCATTCCCTTCCATTTGAAACTGATGGACGACGAACAATTCAAGTCAGGAAATTTCACTACTGCCTTTTTAGAAACCTTTAATTTCGAATCAATTTAAGCAAAAAACCAAAAATCCTCTGCAGGTTTTTTATCCCATCGAGTGAAGTGATTTTCAATTTCTGACTTAGCCGAAGGTACAGCAATGACCACCATAATCTGGGGTCTGTCCAAACCTTTAATCGATGAAAAATGGTAAATTTGGTGGCCCAACACCTCTTTCCCTATTTTACGCTTATTATCACATACCCAATGAATCTCTTGCTCATATTTCGTTAAGACCTTTATAAAGTCTTTTCCATTACGTCCCGCACCCCATACCACCAAGGGTCGTGATGAATCTCTATCCAATTCAAAAAAATATTTCAATTTTAACTTAAAATATCTATTGTCTTTATATACTGTCCAAGTCCGAGAAATGCGATCTTCTCGATCCCTCCAAAAATGAAGTATTTTATCCATCCCTATGATTTTATAGCCCTTACGATAAAATCTAAAGCATAAATCATAATCTTCCGGATAAACGTCGGGATCAAAAGCGCCCACAGCACTAAAATCTTCTTTGTGAATCAACCAACAATGGGAAGGAATTACACATTCTTTATAAATCTCTTGGTAATGCGTACTCGTTTTTGCTACTTGATTCAGCCATTGGTCGTATCGTTGAAATCCAGGCCCTACGGTTCCTTTTTCAACAAAATGCTGCACTCCCCCGGCGACAACCACGCCTTTCCCATGTACTGCCCAAACATCAAACATAGCTTCCAATTTATCTGGTGGCATGCGATCATCAGAATCCATTCGATTGATTAAAGTCCCCCGACAATGTTGATATCCTTCTTTTAAGGCCGGATTAAGTCTATGACCCTTGCTTTGAAAAATTCGAATCCTACCATCTTGCTGCGCATAATCATTTAATCGTTCCCATGAATCATCAGAGGAATGGTCATTGACCGCTATAAGTTCCCAATTTTCGTAGGTCTGCCTACGGATGGAATCGAGACATTCGCACAAATAAGGACCGGTATCCTTTACTGCCATTATAATTGAGATGAGCGGTTTTGAATCCATTTGATGAGTTCTTGGTGATATAAAAGAAGTATTATGATCGCAATGATACTTAAAGCAATCGGATGGTGAGCCATCTCATCGATATGCTTAAATTTATAATTGAATCAAAGGCGTGTTGTTTATTCACAGTCATGGCCGCCTAAGCTCTTAAAGACCCCTCCTGAAAGACATCCGTATAACCATACTGTGCCTCTTTTAGAAAATGAAATGCATCATCTCGTCCATGAGCCGCTCTCACAAGCGTTCTTCAGATTTTTTCAGATCAAAAAATACACTTCAATAAAACATCAGATCAAGTACCTATTGGCGTTTTTTTTGACGCTTTCTAATTATACTAAACCTATGCCTAAAAAAAGCTATTCTTTATTATCTATCAAAGCATAACTTACAAATGCAAACCGCTTACTATCGAGTGACCTCGAGGGGACATTTAAAGTTCTTTGCCCTGCAAAAAATTCAAAAAGCTTATAAATTATTTTTATATCTAGATTTAGAATTCTAGGCATCATTTTTTAAATGGGGGATGCCTGCCGGGATCTATAGCATCCTTATAGGATAAAAACACAACTTTGATACCATCAGGTGAGGGGTGTGGAAACCAATGGTTAAATCCATCATTAGATAATTGTTCGTGATTGGATTCATCAGCGTCCATTCTCCAAATCTACATGCTTCCGGTCCGGACAGAATTGAAATAAATATGATGCCCACTGAACGAATAATCAGATTTGGAAGTCCTCCCTCAATAGGTAAATTATAAATTCTAGATCCTCTTATTGAATCATTATTTGAAAGGGCCCACATTTTTCCATTTGGCGATATCTTATAATCATTATTACAGTCTTGAGCAAAACCAATATTTATTTTTTCCTTTCTTTTTTATCTGAATCGAATTTATAAAGATTGTCTACTTGATTATATATCAAAAATTTACCATCTTGACTCCAATTAGGTGCCTCAAAAAGCGCATCTACCTCTTCATGAATTACTTCTCTTCGATCTGTATTAACATTATAAATCTCTAATCTACTGACTACGGTTTACACACGCCTTCAAATAGGTAACAATAAAATCTTAATCAATCATTCCATTCGGTCCTATTTATTTCGATAAAAATTCATCTATATAAAAAAACTAATCTTTTTATTTGAAAAAAATCATAATCTATCCTCTTTCGGTCATCTTGTCAGTAAAAAGATTTGGATCATTTTTTGTATTATTTCGAAAATATGACAAAATCAAAAGTAACCCTTAATCACGTTTTTAAAACTATTATTTGGCCCAGAAAAAAACCTATCCTGATAGGCCTTTTTTTAATTATCCTTAGCAGAATTGCTAGTTTGGTCTTACCCGGAGCCAGTCAGTATTTAATGGATGACGTAATCATCAATAAAGATATAGAGATGCTAAAGACCTTACTTTTATGGGTGATTGGAGCCATCACCATACAAGCCATTACCTCCTTTTTATTAACTAAAATATTAAGTGTAGAAGCACAACACCTGATTGCTAAACTCCGCGTTCAAGTCCAAAAAAAAGTAATCTATTTACCAATCCGATTTTTTGATAACACAAAGTCGGGCGAATTAGTCTCTCGTATCATGAATGATGTTGAAGGGGTTCGAAATCTGGTAGGAACAGGTCTTGTTCAGCTTGTTGGAGGCGTATTGACCGCCTTTATTTCCTTAGCCTTATTGATTAGGATAAGTCCGATGATGACCGTTTATGTGCTGGTTCCTGTCGCGATTTTTGGAGTTGTCTCATTGAAGGCCTTTGGATACATTCGTCCTGTTTTTCGGGAAAGAGGCAAAATCAATGCAGAGGTCACGGGTCGACTTACAGAAACGTTGAATGGCGTACGTGTGATCAAAGGATTTAATGCAGAAAAACAGGAAATTAAATCTTTTGAAGAGGGGACTGAAAAGTTATTTTTAAATGTAAAGAAAAGCCTTACTACTACGAGCATTATCACCAGTTCAGCCACCTTTTTACTAGGCCTCTCGAGTACAGGGATTATGGGCATAGGAGGTTACATGATCATGAACAATGACCTTACTATAGGTCAATTTTTATCCTTTACTTTATATCTTGGATTCATGATTGCTCCGATCGTTCAGATGAGCAATATTGGAAGTCAACTCACCGAAGCTTTTGCTGGACTCGATAGAACAGAAGAATTGATGAATTTGGAATCCGAGGATGATGGTTCGATTCGAACCCAAAAAATCAAGAATATAGAAGGGCATATGCAGTTTAGTAACGTGACCTTTGGGTATGAGGAAGAAAAAAAGGTGCTCCATGATATCTCCTTTGACGCACGACCTGGATCCGTCACTGCTTTGGTAGGATCCTCCGGATCGGGGAAGTCAACCATAGCGGCATTAGCGGCTAGTTTCATTACTCCAAATGCAGGAACTATTACCATTGATGGTCATGATCTTTCACTTATATCCTTGGAAAACTTTAGGAGTCAGTTGGGTGTGGTACTTCAAGATGATTTTTTGTTTGAAGGTACCATCAAAGAGAATATTTTATTCCCAAGACCCAACGCAACTGACGCGGAAGTAGTCGCAGCAGTAAAGGCAGCTTATGTTACCGAATTTACCGATCGCTTCGAAGAGGGTATGGCCACCGTTATCGGCGAACGCGGAATCAAATTGTCAGGAGGTCAACGACAACGCATAGCTATTGCTCGAGCCATCTTAGCCAATCCCAGAATATTGATTTTGGATGAAGCCACCTCCAATTTAGATACAGAAAGTGAATCATATATTCAAAAAAGTCTTGAAAATCTAATGGGCGGTAGAACTACCTTCGTCATTGCCCACAGGCTGAGTACCATACGAAGAGCTGATCAAATTTTGGTGATCGAAGATGGAGTGATTGCTGAAAAAGGCACACATGACAATCTGATAAGTAAGCAAGGTCGATATTTTGAATTGTATACTTACCAAGCAAGAATATAATCTTGGACTTTTTCTAACCTAAGAAAAGTAAAGGAAAAGTATTTAGTTAAAAAAAGAGAAAATAGCTATTAATGCTGAATGGCACTTTTGACGATGTCTACCGGCCCCAACTTTTGCTCATCTATCAATTTTTCCTTACCTTGTATGAGCTGTAATTCGACTGGTACTAAACTCAATTCTTTAGTTTTTTGGAACGCCTGATCAAAAAAGAGTTTTGCTTCGGACAATTCACCTTTACCAAAATGATAGGCATTTACGCTTTTCTTCAAAGGAGCTCCAGGAATGACAAAATAAGTCACCGCATTCACTGAATAGGTAGGTTTGAATTTCTTTAAGAAATTATCAATTCCCGACTTAACATTGTTTGAAAAATTATTAATTGCGTTCCCTAATCCCATAATTGACTCAAATAATTTATCAAACTTATCATTTTGATCGATATGAACCAACCCATCTCAAAAAAAAAATCAAAATATTTACCTCCAAGTGCTACTTCTGACTTTCTTAAATGCTCTGATTACATCCTTTTGACTGATCTGTCCAACCAGTTTCCCCATATGAACGACAGGAAATCTTCTGAGCGTTCTTTCTAGAAACATCTGTGCCACCTCAAAAATATTCAATTCAGGACCTATATAAACCACTTCTTCGGTCATATAAGATGAAACGGAACCTGTATCAATGGGCATATTATGGTATTTACCCCTGATGATTTCCTTCATGCAATCTGATTCTGATATCATTCCAACCAATTCATTTTGATCATTGATTACAGGTGCCCCTGAAATATTTTTGCTCAACAATAGATTCATTGCCTCAATGATGGATTGATCTGGTTTAAATTTAATTAACCTAGTTGCCATATAATCCTTAACTAAAAGTTGTTGCTTATCAACCTCTTTGGGCATTTCTAAACCTCGATAACTTTTTACCATTTTAGTATATATTTATATATGAAGTGTTAGAAGATAGAAAAAATGAAAGAATTTTGCAAAGAAATTGGGTAAATATTACCGTTTACCAAATATTATTTTCAAAAATTATCGGAAAGTAAGTACATCTTACCTTAATAATGTCCTTGTAAACCTTGATACAGGCAATATACCTTCAATTAAAATAGAACTTGAATCGAAATATAATTGAGCCGGGTCACTTAAAACTCCTTGTTTTACTTCAACCCATTACAGTAAAAAAAATAGCAGAGAAAATAAGCCCAAGGATAAACAATAGGTTCCAAATGTTCAATTTTTTTTCCAATTCAGGTACATCCGTCAAATTTAAAAACAGAAGAAACTCCAAATTTTTTATTGCTAGAGAGTAATAATAAGAGAACGGTCATGCCCAATAATGGATCTGAGACACACCAAGAACAAGAATTTTGAATAACCTCCATTATTTTTTTCCCTAGTTTGAATTTAAAAGTAAAAATATTGATGAAGTAAGATAAATGATATCCTCTTTGAATATCCAAAACAGTGCAGTTTAGGATAGTCTATAAAATGTGATTGTTGATTATACGAAAAGTTGTGCTAAATATCGCAGCAACTCATACAGGCGAAGTAGGTGTAAAAGGGGTTGAGATGATTGGAATGAATCGCATTTCATATGGCTTGGATACTAAGACTTTTCATGGTAATCATAAGCATTTAATTTATTTATCAGGAATAGCACCGACCTCTCCGTAGGGGGGGGTGCTAGCGCATCATCGAACCTGTCTCAAAGCGCTTCTTAATAAATCGAGCTGTATGTTCCATTTGGCAGCCAACTTATGTTACCAAAATAAATTTCACAAATCATTCATAATATATTTTCCCCATCAAGATGAAGATATTTGGATTCAAGATTTTGATCATTCCGAAGCTTGTGACGTAAGACTCCGACAAAATGAATCCAACAGTGATTCAAAAAAATGACATTAAGTGCTCAAAGTTTTACACTACTTCATTCCATTATAATCGATTTCAACGAATTGAAGCCTATTCTCCTACGTCTCGAAATAAATAACGTTGATAACATCTTTTTGAGTAAAACGGAAAGATTATTGATATACGATATGTACCTAAAACATTCAGATCTTTACAGCCTTTTTTTAATCTCCATCTTTCTTTTTGAGACCTTTGAGTTTTCCACCTAATTTTGATTTGAGCTTATCTCCCAATATCTCTTTGGCTTCTTCTTTGATATCTTCTACCTTTTTTACCGCTTCTAACTTGAGTGCGGCTGCTTTCTTATCGGCTTCTGACTTCAAAACAGCCTTTTGCTTATCTAGTTCTTCTTGAATCTTCTTTTCGGCTAATTTTTGCTGCTCTTTGAGTTTATTTTTTGCTCGCTCTTTAGCTAAATCTTTGATTTTCTCATCACCGGAACTTTTTTTAGTCTTAGAAATTCCATCTAAACGAAATTGAGGATCTTCATAGTTTCCTTCGATCTTAATTTTCATCCTCACCTCTTCAGCTATCAGATCATTCAAGCCCGTCAAGGAAGCAATCATATTGTTAGCAGCGGCCCCCAATTCGCCTGTTTTAAGATCGGTCTCCAGGATATAATCCATATCCGACTGGACACCTGAAATCCCACTTGAACCATAAACGGTCGTAGTCCTCCCGGCTAACTTAAAATCGAAAGGTTCTATGATTAAGGTTCCATCTGCAATGCCATACTCAAAATTTATATCTTGAAGTTTCAAGATTTCTTCTTGATCGCCTGTTATCTTATTCAATCCTTTCATGAATTTGGGATTGCTGTAGGTGGCCGATCTCAAGTCTATGAGGCCAAAGACGGATAAGGATTCCATGACCGGCATCATAACGGTATCAAACGCCCCATCACTAACGAATTCAGTGGAAAAAACCCCTGCTAAGTCCTTGGCTAAAGGAGCCATTTCTTGAATAGTATTAAATGAAGAAAATGTCTCTTTTATAGACATGGAAGCTATCTTAAAATTAAAATTAAATAGTGGCAGCAGGGGGTTTGAATTATAAAATCCACTCATCAAAAAGTCTCCTTCTAAAAGATCAAAATCTAAATTATCTAACTGAGCAATCCCTTCACTCATCGTGACCTTACCATCCATATTCTTAAACTCTAAATTATCATACAACAATTGTCCTATCTGGGTCTTCAATACTACATCAATATTGATCGGAATTCTTATTATTTCAAGTACTGATGTATCCACTGCAGCATCTGTTACTGAAGTATCGGTCATGGAAAGGAAAGGATTAAAATTTAATGTTTGAGCACTCAAATTTAATATACCATGCAATACCTCTGAAGGCTTCAATGCATAGCCAATGAAGTTTTCTAAGGTACCTGTCATTTGGAGATCGCTTTCTCCAAAGAGGACCTTAAACTGATTCAGCGCAATTTGCTGATTATCAAAACTCAAATCTGCTTCAGTAATGCTGATGTCCACTGGAAGTGTTTCATCGGTCAAACTAAAATCAGTCACCTGTACACTCCCTTTTGTTGGAAGTTGCTCATACTTTTCTTCTTCAATCAAGAGCATATTACCTGATGTTTCAAAATTTCCAGAAATCAATCCTTTGAGACCGACTCCCTCAACGGGTATGATCTGAAATATTTTACCTAAATCAAGTGCCCCGCTAGTGTTCAAATCCCAAGTATAATTTACTAAATTTTCAAACTCCATTTGTGACTGGAATTCTTGGCCCTCGACCTGCATTGAAAATTTAGGCATTGAAAAAGACATCAAATCCATATTGATACCGGGTATGAGTAAAGCAGCTTCCAATTGAATCTCCTCAATAGGTATGGGATATTCTTCATAGGCCAAATAGCCATTGGATATCATCGCATTGATATTTATATCCGGCAATCGTGATTCATTATAGAGCTCCACTTACGCTACCTGCGACATTTACATCACCGTCAACACTTACATTCTCCAAATAAGATGAATAATTCCCCGGCAAAAGTGATAAAATAGATTTAATAGACATATCCAGTGATTGAAATTCAATATCCAATCACCATATCCGAATCTGCGGGAAGGATCACTATCTCCATTCAAACCGACACTCAATGCTCCCAATGTCAATGAGTTGTCACTGAAAGTATATTTTGAGTCTGGTAAATTCATCTTCATGTTGAGGTCCGCATCGAAGGTCTTTTCTTTGAGATAATTTGTACCCTCATAATTTAGACCTACCGAAGCTATGGTTGTGTTGGTAATTAGATCGGAAAGTCTTGTGAGAAATCTCCGGACCCAGTATGGTTAATACCTTGAAGTGATATATAATTCCAATTGAGGAGGTCATCATATGTGAGATTACCATCAATAATTTGCCATTTTTTTATTGCTAAACTGAATGCTACCTCCTCTTCAGTGAGAGGTTTCGAAGAGAGTTTCATCGGTAGTTTCTTTGAAAATATCATAATTACTTTGCCCATCAGGTAGAGATAAAATATTAATCTCAGGTCCCTTAAAAATAATTTCATTAATCATTATCTGTTCTCCAGATATAACTGATAGAAGATCAAGAGTGATATCAAAAGAAGCCACTTGAATTAAGGTATCAGAGGCAAAAGTATCGATACCTGAAACCCCAAAATCCTTCATTGAAAAAGTGAAGTTTGGAAAATTTTCAAATAAAGAAAGACTGAAGCCCTTCTTGATCATAAAAAACATGGGCGTTTACTTGTTCGGCAATGGCATCATCAACCGCCTTTTTGGCGTCTTCCTTGAAAAGGATGGGTACGGCAATAAGAATCCCAAGTAGACTGACCAATAATATACCCAACACAAGCTAATAACTTTTTCATAATATCATATTTGAAACAAGGAAATATTTAGCCTTAAATATAGCATTTTCATCCCTCAAGCAAGACCCTTATTCAATTAATCAATTACATGAAGTTAAGAATAAAAAACTATTGGACTTATTTAATTATGACTTCATTAAATGAGTCACCAACTTTATTATTAAAAATTAACATTTTTATTGAGCATCTCAATTGAAAATTGTTCAGATTCGCATTCTAGAATAACTTTTAAGCAATTTTTAAATCAATCAGATAATTCAATTAATAATTACAAATGAAAAAAATATTTAAAAAAATAATCATCGCTTCTTCCCTGTTAGGACTTGTCTTTTTTTATGGATGTAGCGAAGACGAAGTAATACCGAAGAGGTAGTCGTGCCAAACATCGACATCTCCCTATCGGCAACGACCTCCGATGGAACCACTTTGGTGGATGGTGGAAACGTGACTGCAGCGGATTCTTTCTCTATTGTCATCTCCATAACTGCAGAAGCAGGCTTCAATACGTTAAATATAAGTGGAGATGTCGCATCGAGTGCTATCAATCGAAATGACTTGGAATTAGCCTCTGGCACCACCGATGCTGAGGTCACTTTGACCGTTTCAACATCTAATTCCTTGGGAGACGGTAGCATCGATTTCGAAGCCGTTGATGAAGAAGGAAATACAGCAACCGCTTCTTTTTCTTTTGTCGTCGTTTCTCCGGCAGCCAAAATTCAGACTGCTGTGATGTTGTATGCTCCTCTTGGTGATAGTAGCTCTCAAACTTTTTATTCTATTGCCAATAATCAAACTTATAGCTTAGGTGATGTCATATCGACTTCCGATCCCGTATCAGCAAGTATCGACTTTGGTTACTATTACGGATCTAGTGACAATGCCGCATTGGCCTCTCCTGCTGAATATACTATCTATGACCTATCTGCATGGGAGATCACAAAATGCAACGACTTTAGCTGTCACAACCATCACAAGTGCTGATTATCTTGAAATGGTTACGGTCAGTGACCTAGAAACGGCTCTAGCCGGTGTCGATGTGACCGATGCCAATGGTACCGTAACCAATCTGTCTGTAAATGACATACTTATGTTCAAAACTGTAGATAACGTACAAGGTTTAATTCATGTAAGTGCAATCACGGGTACAGATGGATCAGATGGTATGATCGAGCTTGAAATGAAATTAGCTGCAAGTGAATAAAATTACTTCCATATAATTTAATAATAAAAAGCCTTACCATTATATTGTGAGGCTTTTTTATATAAATAGGAGAAGAATCCATTAATTTTAGTGTAAAAACGAAATGATTAAACTTCAATCATGGCCGCTAATCAGTATGTTACTATTGCTAGTAGGATGCGCTACGGTACCCATCACTGGCAGATCTCAATTAAGCATGATCAACAACTCAGAATTGATCCCCATGAGTTTTCAGCAATACGAAGAAGTCCTCAAAGACAATGAGATTTCTGAAAACAATACACAAGCGTCTTTGGTTAAAAAAGTAGGTGTAAAAATACAAAAAGCAGTAGAAGCGTATCTTGAGAAGGAAGGACAAAGTGAGGTCCTCAATAATTTTGAATGGGAATTTAATTTACTCGAAGACAAAACAGTCAACGCTTGGTGCATGCCCGGCGGTAAAGTCGCTTTTTATACAGGAATCCTGCCGGTATGCCAAGGAGAAAAAGGCATTGCTGTAGTGATGGGCCACGAAATTGCCCATGCCATCGCCAATCACGGTAGGGAGCGAATGAGCCAGGGTTTGATTACCAATGGGCTATTGGCTTCACTCTCCCTTGCAACCCAAAACAAGTCAGTCTTAACCCGTGACATCTTAATGCAATCTGTAGGTGCGGGTACCCAAATGGGTATCCTAAAGTTTTCTCGAAAACATGAAAGTGAAGCAGATAGAATGGGGTTGGTTTTCATGGCCATCGCTGGTTATAATCCAGAAGCCGCCCCTGGATTTTGGGAAAGAATGGCCGAAATGTCCGATGGAGCTGATGCGCCCGAATGGATTTCTACGCATCCCTCCAACGAACGTCGTATTGAGGACCTCAAAAAACATCTTCCAGAGGCCTTAGAATATTATGATAAAAATTAATTTCTACTGCTCATATCACTCAAAATGATTCGATGGCTGACTTTTTTTCGATGGATTGCACGAGCAGAGGGAATCTCTTTGCTTTCTTTCGCGGTCACGATGCCCTTAAAATACCAATTATTGATTTTTTGGCCCAATCAGGTGGTTGGGATGATCCATGGACTCCTGTTCCTACTTTATATCATCACCTTGTGCTGGATTACTTTTAAATTTAACTGGCATTTTATGGATTTTTGCTTCGCCTTTATTGCTTCATTTCTCCCTTTTGGGACCTTTGTAATGGAAAGATACTATCTCCAGAGGATAAAGATCATTAAAATGTATCAAGCTCACTCAACTCAAACCAACGCAGTTCTTTAGCCTCCGAAAGAGTCTTTATTTGATCTAATTCAATACCCAAAGCCGTCAATTTCTCATAATCAGTTTCCTTGTCCAAAGCATCTTCAATGGCCTTCTTTTGAATTTCCAGCTGACTCAGCTCCTTTTCAATCTGCTCAAGCTCCCTTTTCTCATTAAAAGTCATTTTCGCGGGCCATCTAGCCACTTTCTTAGGCCCATTGGTCTCTGTGTTCGATGGTTTTTGGACGACTTCCTTGACTGACTTTAATCCGCCTTCGGTTGCACGATAATCGGTATAATTTCCTGGGAAATCTCGAATGATGCCTTGCCCTTCAAACACAAATAAATGATCAACCAGCTTGTCCATAAAATAGCGATCATGGGAAACAATCATCAAACATCCATCAAATTTATCTAGGTAATCCTCCAATACATTTAGAGTCATGATGTCCAAATCATTGGTAGGTTCGTCTAATACTAAAAAATTGGGGTTGGCCATCAGCACCCGTAGCAATTGAAGCCTTCTTTTTTCACCTCCACTCAATTTGCCAACAAGATTGTATTGCACACTGGGTAGGAAGAGGAACTGGGTTAAGAGATTAGAGGCTGAAACTTCAGATCCGTCCGCCAATTGAATAAACTCGGCTACCTCTTTCACTACTTCAATGACCTTCATTTGGGGATCGAAAACAGCTTCATCTTGGGTATAATATCCAAACTTTGTGGTTTGACCTATGTCCAGTTCGCCTAAATCGGGAGTTAGATTTTGAGTCAAAATGTTGAGAAATGTTGATTTTCCTGCACCATTAGCCCCCACGATGCCGATACGATCTTTGCGCTGAAATACATAACTGAAATCATCAATGACTTTTTTATCATCAAAAATCTTAGAAATATGTTTAATCTCCATGATCTTCTTCCCTTGGCGATCGGATTTGAGATTGACCTCCATTTCACTCTTAGTTACCGTCTGACTGGCCTTTTCCTTGACGTCATAAAAAGCATCTATACGGTATTTTGCCTTCGTTCCACGCGCCTTAGGTTGTCGACGCATCCATTCTAGTTCTTTTTTAAGTAAATTTTTTGCTTTACCAACCGTGACCGCTTGCTGCTCTTCACGATCTGATTTTTGTTGTAAAAAATCACTGTAATTTCCGTGATATTTAAATATCTGACCGGCGTCAATCTCTAAGATTTCATTGGTTACGCGGTCAAGAAAATAGCGATCATGCGTCACCATCAATAAAGTGAGGTTTTGGGTGGCTAAATACTCCTCTAACCATTCGATAATCTCTAAGTCTAAATGATTGGTTGGCTCATCCAAAATGAGCACATGGGGCTTCACGACGAGACATTGAGCCAAAGCTACCCGTTTTTTCTGCCCACCAGACAATTCTCCCATTTTTTGATCCAAGGTATGAATCCCTAGTTTTCCCAAGATTTCCTTGACCTGATGTTCATAATCCCATGCATTCAAGGCATCCATTTGCTCGATAAAAGGAGATAAATCAACCCCCGCTTCAGGATTTTTCTCCATTTTCAAAAGCGCAGATTCATAATTTCGAATGGCTTTGAGCTCTTCTCGGTCTTTGGAAAAAACAGCTTGCATCACCGTATCGCCATCTGCAAACTCAGGATTTTGGGTCAAAATTGAAAGACTAATTCCTTTCCTAAAGGTGACCTCACCTGAATTGGGATACAGTAAGCCTGCAATCACTTTAAGCAGCGTAGATTTTCCACATCCATTGACCCCGACCAAGGCCGCTTTTTGACCTTGTTCAAGTCCAAAAGTAATTTCTTCAAATAATTGCTTTTCATCAAAGCTCTTGGTGAGACGCTCAACAGATAAATAATTCACTTGATAGATAAGATTAAATTCACTTGATCTGGCAGTATTAATCAACTGCCCAAACGCAAATGTAGATCCAAATGTGCCCAGATATTCATCTATTAATGCAAATATTTAAAAATGAATTTAACCTTTTGAAGGATCCCAAAAGAAGTAGAATTCATCCTGTTATTGAAGTAAATTTAATAAGGCTTCTAGACAAGAAAATCAGCAAAATTTGGCCTTTTCTCTGAGTTTTTTTTCAATGGCCTTAGCTGTGGGAGTAGCTGCCAATCCCCCTAAACCGGTACATTTAAGCTCATGCGTCATCGCATCTCCTACCTCCTTCATTGTCATGACTACTTCATCGAAAGGGATCAAGGCTTCATAATCAGATAAAGCCATGTTGGCGCAGGACAATGCATTGGATGCCGCCATCACATTTTTGCCCAAGCAAGGAGCTTCAACTCGATTGCCTATCGGATCACAAATGATGCCTAGTGAATTTTGAAGCGCGAACGAAGCAGCAGTCACTCCTTGTTTTAAACTGCCGCCTATCAAAGTGACCAAAGCAGCAGCCGCCATAGATCCCCCTGCGCCTGTCTCAGCTTGACATCCGGCTACTTCTGCTGAGAAAGTAGCATGTTCGGCAATAAAAACACCGATGATGCCTGCCGAAAATAAAGCTTTAATAATGGTATCTGGATCTGAATCAAGCACTTCAGCAGCCCCAAAGAGGGTGCCAGGCAACACACCACAAGATCCCGCTGTGGGTGCAGCGACAAAAACCTCCATAGAACTTTTCACCTCCATCATAGCCGTGGTATACATGATCATTTTATTGAGCATTCCTCCATTGAGCAATTGCCCACTCTCATCTTTTAACTTGTATTTCGTAGACTGGACCGGTAATATCCTATCATCATAATGGGTTCCCTCCATTCCTTTTTTTATTCCCTCTTTCATTATTTTGGCGATATTTTCCATCTTTGACCAAGCCTTTTTTTGAGAAATATTACCTCTTTTGGATTCATATAAAAGACCCAGTTCCCATAATTCAAGTTTTTCTGAATTCCCTAACTCAATCATTTGGCTACAATATCTAAAAGGGAGATCGGACGTATTTCCTTCCAAAACGGGGACCACGGGTTTCAACTGGCATACATTTGAGACCCCGGATAAAGATTCAAGTTCGGCTATTTCCTCTTTTTTAAATTCAATAAGTGTACTGATTTCAATGAAACTTGTCGTCAGTCTAAGGTTAACTTGCGCCCAATCAGGCAGCATTGATCGAAGCAATTCAAGGTTCTCTCCCATAAATCAACACCACATATTTGTCCCCAAAAATAGAAACCTCCGCCCCATCTATGTTGAGTACTTCCATCATACCGCCTCCCGTACTTATTGCCGACAGGGTATGAGTAATCCATTGATTTGAGATAGATATGCGATAATAGTTAGGATGCGGCGCCTGGTAATCTAAATAGTTTACGATGGTCTCGATGCCTGCTTTTTCAAGAGCCGAACGGTAATGTGGCATTTGCTCATCATCTGCCTCCCAACCAAGTAGGCCGCCATACAGACCCATATCGGTCCCTTGACTCTCATGCGTAGTTACCAAAGATCCGTTGGGGTCATAGTCTACCACAATAGCAGTGATCTGCTCATGCATGAGTTGCCTTAATAATAAGCCTATACGGCAAGCAGCAGCACTGTGCGAACTGGAGGGTCCTCGCATCACTGGACCCAAAACGTCATTGAAAATACTAGAGATAGCCAATATTCTTTGTTTTAATGATCACTAAATATAATAAAATAAAATATTAATCATACTATCTGATAAGGCCGCCTATCATTTTAAGGATTTCGATGAAATATAAAAACCGTTAAATCAGATGATATCAATTTATTTAGTTCCATATTTAAATCATGAAAAATCATTTGATCGAAGTTTGTGTAGATACCTTTTCAGATGCCTTATCTGCAGAATCAAAAGGTGCAAATAGAATCGAATTATGCAGTCACTTGTCCTTAGATGGATTGACTCCGACGCTTGAATTGACAAAAAAAACGCTGGCTGCTCTTAAAATTCCAGTCCACGTGATGATCAGGTCTCGAGCCATTAATTTTCAATACTTGCCTCATGAAATTGAGACCATGATTGAGACCATATATGCCTACAAAAAACTGGGCATTAAAGGAATCGTTTTTGGTGCCTTATTGGTGGATTTTACGATTGATGTTCCCACCGTTGAGAAAATTGCAAAAGCAGCAGAGGGCTTGAACTTTGTATTCCATAAAGCCATTGACCTTACTCCGAATCCTGTTGTTGCTACCCAAACTTTGGCCGCCATCAAGGGCATTACCCACATTCTCACCTCTGGCGGTGCACCCACTGCTGAACAAGGTGCATCTGTTATTCGGAAAATGGATACCCACAGTCAACATATAAAAATCATTGCAGCCGGCAAAATAAACGATCTCAACTTGACTGCTATGATAGAACTATTAGGGATGACCGAGTATCATGGAAAACTGATTGTGGGTGATCTTAAAGAATAAAATGTATGAACATGTATTAATCTTGGGGTGTGGAAGATCTGGTACTTCTATTTTTAGTGAACTTTTTAACCATCTCAGTAGGCATACCTGTTACAGCGAAATCGATTTTGACCTGTATCTGAACAAAGACTTTTCCAAGCCCATTGCATCTAAAATACCAAGAGAAAACAGAAAATATCAAAATACGCCTGGATTATCTTTTCCCTTGGACGTATTATTGGTGCGAATTCCCAATATTAAAATTTAATGACAGGTCCGATACCCCTCAGACGCCATTTGCTCTCTGAGAGTAGGGAGTTCAAAAACATGGGATCATCATCCTCAACCTCCTGGCTACAAAGATTGGATGCAAGAAAGCTTATTAAAAAATATGCGCACCACTGGAACTATATCAATTCCATCGGGTATGCATCCGTCAAAAAAATTGCAGCGGTTACCAAATTTAAAAATTTGGTAAAGGATTCGTCAAAATTTTCTAGGGAAATCTGCGTACAATTGGAAATTGATCCAGAATTGCATGATCTGGAATTAAAATCATGGAATCGAAGGGTCCAAAACAACAATAATGAAGATTTCATCGAAGCTCTGACCTCTAGACCGAATACTACCCAAGACCATCGTAACAAAATAAATCGCTGGAAAGAAAACCTCACAAAAGAAAATTTAGAAGAAATTGTGCCCATGGTCCTGTCAAACTGCAGCTCAATTTGGATACGTACTTTGAAATTACCAATATTAGTCGTCTACCAAAATTTGGCACTCATATGAAGTTTAAATCATATTTGTAAAATATAGATTATATATTTATTCTTAATTGTCTAACTTAATTAAACCAAAAATAACAACATCCACTTATGTCTAATTTATCTCCTTTTCACCTAGCTATCCCTGTAAAAAATTTAGCAGCTGCCAGAAGTTTCTATCGAGATATCATAAAGTGCTCTGAAGGTCGCAGTGATAAGCAATGGGTCGATTTTGATTTTTATGGTCATCAACTGGTGATACATGAAATAGCACCATCCGCTGAGCCTGAAAAAGAAAATCAGAATCCAGTAGATGGTCATGAGGTTCCCATCCCCCATTTTGGAGTTGTTTTGGAGATGACTCTTTGGAAAGATTTGTCTGAGAGGCTCAAAAGTCATTCAATTGATTTTCTTATTGAACCCTATGTGAGGTTTGAAGGCCAACCTGGAGAGCAGGCCACAATGTTTTTCAAAGATCCCTCTGGCAATGCGTTAGAGTTTAAGGCATTTAAAAATTTATCACAGCTTTTTGCTAAATGATATTTAAAATCCATCATCTATGAAAATTATCAATGTAGGCCTGCTGGGTTATGGTATGGCAGGTCAAGTCTTTCATGCGCCAATAATTAATTGCGTTTCTGGTTTTAATATTAAATCTATTCGTACGACCAACCCTTTTTGGTGTAAGCAAGCCTTAGAAAGGTACCCAAAAGTAGCAATGGTTGACCATTCAGACATGATTATTAAAGATCCAAAAATCGATCTGATCATTGTTGTTACACCCAATGAATTTCATTACCCATTAGCTAAAAAAGCCCTTCTCGCGGGTAAAAATGTGGTCGTCGACAAACCTTTCACAGTCACCAGTGCAGAAGCTTTAGATTTAATCCAGCTGGCAAAGTCTAAAAACTTGTTCCTCTCTGTTTATCAAAACCGTCGATTCGTTTCAGATTTTTTAGCAGTACAAAAAATCATACATTCTCAGCGCCTTGGTAAGATCGTAGAGGTAACTATGAATTTTGATCGTTTCAGAAATTCATTCAATGGAAATTGGAGAGAAGATCTCGTACCTGGATCGGGTATTCTTTATGATTTAGGCTCTCATTTGATTGATCAAGCGATTGTGTTTTTTGGGCTTCCTGAATTTATCACTGCTGACTTAAGAAATCAACGGGGAGGTAAAGCCAATGACTATTTCGAGTTAAAACTTGATTATCCTGGACTAAAAGTAAACTTAAGGTCAAGTATGTTGGTCAAAATTCCAGGTCCTGTTTTTAAATTAAATGGAATGAATGGTACTTTTGAAAAATTTGGACTTGATGTGCAGGAAGGAGATCTTACGGCGGGTCTAACGCCCGTAAGTAAGCCAAATTGGGGTCAAGAACCTATCGAACATTCGGGTAAACTGAGTTTGTTAGTAAACCAACAAGACGTAACTGAAACCATAGTCTCCCCTCCTGGAGACTACCGAATCTATTATCAAAATGTATATGATTCATTGATCAAAAATGAAGCCTTATTGGTAGATCCAAAAGATGCCATGAATACTATTAAAATCATAGAAATTGCTTTAGAAAGTGCAAATAAAAAATGTACCCTCCCTATGGAGATCATAGTTTAATTATTTAATTTTCAACTATGAAAAATGCGCTCCCCTTACTTTTTTCACTTCTTCTTTTTTCCGCGCAGGCCCAGTACTTGTACCCTGACCAAGAGGTGGCGGCACTTGTCAATAGTAAGGAATTGGTCGTCCAACTGCTCCCCGAAAGCTCCAAAGTTGAAATAGCATTGAACAAAGTCTTGAAAGAAACATTTCAAGAATACTGGCCCAGTAAAAACGTGAAATATATGTTTCCTAAAGGTATCAAAGCCCTTTTGAAATCAAAAACTCAAAAATATGCCATTCTCACACAAACTGGATCGCTAGGAAAACAAATAAAATCACTCCCGGCATATGCGAACGGAAGTATGGAACAATGGATTTTAGGTGCTTCAAATGAAGCTACCCCAGAACAGAAAGATGCGTTACTAAATTTTAATTACGAACAAATTCAACTAGAATACCATGAACATAAATTAAGTGTTTTTGATGGTAAAAAAGAAAAAATAGCCACAATCATCACCTTTGCCAATGGTAATTTGGGCAAACACGATTATGTGTTTTTATGTCAACAATTGCGACACCTACTCAAGAGTGCTGCTGCAGGTGTTCCAATTGATGAGTTTTGGAATGTAGAAGATAACATTAAAGCCTTAAGAAAGACAAAATATAGCCTTCTTAAAGATTATTTCAAGGAAGAGGAAGCCCCTCAAATTGATAGATCACTGGTGAACCTTTATACGTTTGTCCCCTTCGAAGCCTATCAAAAAATTATTATGGAGAGAACCCAAGGCAGAAGCTATCCTAAAATTATTTTCTCCTTTTTACATGGAAGATTTATGTGGGTAATGGTAAGGTCCAGTGATGGTAAGATTCTTTCCCTCAACAGCTGTAATAATTATAAATTTACTGGCAGTTATTCTGTAGATGAAATGATTCGGTCGGGTGATGTTTACAAATCTATGGATGATTCCATTCAAATTCTTTTCAATAAATACCGATAAATGATACCCAGAAGGGGTTTGCCTCTGATATAAATCGGTTGGAAGATGGATGGGGAAATAAAAATGCTACCCTGATTTGAAAAACCCAGAAGATGATCTATTTTTAAAATAATGAGCAATTATGACCTATTCGCACCCTATCCTGTCTCACCCGCCAAAATAATACGCTTGGCAGGATATGGCAGTGCCAATTATAAAGTTGAAGATCTTAGTGGACAAACATATCTTGTCAAACATCATATGGATGCTAAAAGCTTCAAAAGAATCGAAGCTGAAAATAAAATCATGGCTCATTTATCAGCACAGCTGCCCATAAAAGTTTCAAGTCCTTCTTACGACAAACTAATTACCTATCCCGATGGTAGTTTCTCTAGAATGCTTTGTTTTATCGATGGTGTCTTTCTCAAAGATGTTGAAGCTACACCTGAATTGAGCTTCAATTTTGGGAAAATAATTGCGTTGTCACATCAAGCTTTATGCTCCTACAGAGCGATAGAAATCGAAGCGTTTGATCACAAATGGAATCTGATGAATTGTCTCGATAGCGTTGAGGATATGAACCTAATTTCTGATCCCAGTCAGCGAAAAATAGTCAATTATTTTTTAGAACAATACAAGCAAGTCTGTGCTGATCCACTCCGAAAGCTTCCAAAACAAATCATTCACAATGACTTAAATGATTGGAATATTTTGGTTTCAGATGATGAAATCAAAGGCATCATAGATTTCGGTGATCTATGTTATGCACCTAAAATATGTGATCTGGCCATTGCTATGGCTTACTTACTCTTAGATACACCTACCCCACTTATCAGAGCGATTGCTTTGATAGAAGGTTATCTTTCAATACAGAAACTTGATGAAAAAGAAATTGAGCTCCTTTATTATCTGATCCCTGCACGATTATGCGTGAGCGTCATCAGTTCAAACAAAGAACGATCTCAAGGTAATACGGAAGATTATATTTTTGTAACTGAACATAAGGCTTGGACCTTATTGTCCAAATGGCTTGAAATGAATCCTATTCTATTCAGGAACAGTCTCATGAAACCTCTTGACTTTCCACAGCTAAATTCTTTACCTACACTTATTTCTAAAAGAAAAAAATATCTTAGCAGTGCCCTGAGTCTAAGTTTTGACGATCCCATTCACATGACTTCTGCCGCCTTTCAGTATATGTATGCTGCCAATGGGGATACCTATTTAGATGCCTACAATAACATCCCACATGTCGGACATTGCCATCCGGAAGTCACTCAAGCGGCAGCAAGGCAAATCAATAAACTGAACACCAATACCAGATACTTATATGAGGCCCTTATGAGCTATAGCGAAAGACTTTTGAAGTATTTTCCCCATGCCCTCGATAAGGTAATATTTGTAAATTCTGGCAGCGAAGCCTCAGATTTGGCGATTCGCATGGCTCAAAATCATACTTCCAATAAGCATATTTTAGTATTGGCAGATGGCTATCATGGGCACACGCGTATGGGAATCGATATCAGCGCTTACAAATTTGATGGAAAAGGAGGCAATGACGTAAATGAAAATATAACTGTACTCCCCTTACCAAAAATCTACCAAGGCTTGCAAAGTTCTGGTAAGGCCTATGCGTTAGAAGCCATTGCCATCATTGATAATTTATTGGCACAAGGGATAACTCCAGCGGCCTTTATTGCTGAACCTATATCAGGTTGTGGCGGGCAAGTACCCCTTGCCCGTGGTTATTTACAAACCTTATACCCTTATCTCAAGCAAAAAGGGGTTGTGTGTATCTCTGATGAGGTACAAGTAGGATTTGGTCGCATGGGTAGTGTCTTCTGGGGCTATGAACTTTATGACATCGTACCTGATCTGGTCGTACTTGGAAAACCTATGGGAAATGGACATCCCATAGGAGGGGTAGTCTCTACTTTGGCATTGAGTGAATCTTTTGATAATGGGATGGAATTTTTCAGTTCCTTTGGAGGCAATCCCGTCTCCATGCAAATAGCTCATGCCGTACTCGATGTGATTGAGCGTGAACATTTGCAGGCGCATGCAGCAAAAGTCGGTAGTTATTTCGACGAATGTGCCAAAAGTTTGGCCCTTCATTATCCTCAGATTGGAGATGTTAGAAATCAAGGACTCTTTCTGGGGCTAGAACTCGTCCAGCCAGCCACTTTAGTACCGGCGACGGCTTATGCCTCAAAAATAAAAAATGACTTAAAAAGGCGCCTCATCCTCACGGGTACAGATGGGCCCAAAGACAATGTTTTGAAATTAAAGCCACCTCTTTGTTTTACCATCCATAATGTAAATCAATTTTTCGAGGCATTTGAAGGGACCCTTAAGCAAACCCCTCTCTGAGATTAAAGTCCCAATTCAATTCACTTTTTTCGCTTAAAAATGATTTTTAAAGACCATAAAAGATGATTCAAGGGGTAAAAGTTGAAGTTGCTCACTTTAAAATACCCTTCATCCAAAAAGTAAAGAACATTAATGTCCTTGAATATAAATCAGAATACATCTCAAGCTAAATTACTCATATTTCTAATAATATAGAAAAATACTCAAATGATAATAAGGGATTAAAACTTAAGTCGCCTGGTTTAATGAAATTTATAATAAATTACAACTAGTGAAAAAAAAAATGAAAATACGTAACATTTGGATGACTTTAGTTGTCCTCTTTTTGACCTGTCATTGTGAAGGAACCCCACCGAAATTAATAGAAAAACCGGCGATAAAGGCCAATCAACCACTCAATATTATTTTATTAATTGGGGATGGCATGGGACTCAGTCAACTTTCTTCAAGTTTTTATTTTAGCAACCAACTACCCAATTTCGCTCGTTTCAAAACGATTGGCTTGAGTAATGTGATTGCGGCAAATTCAAAGATCACAGATTCTGCTGCGGGAGCCACTTCTTTTGCCTCGGGTATCAAAACATTTAATGGAGCCATTGGTGTTGACATGGATAAGCAACCCGTAGAGAATATCGTCGAATTACTCTCCAAAGAAAATTACCAAACAGGGCTCATTGCTACCTCCTCCATCACCCATGCGACACCGGCCTCATTTTATGCCCATGTTGCCTCCAGAGATTGGGAAGAGCAAATAGCTGCACAAATGGCTACCTCACCCATTGATTTTTTTGCCGGTGGTGGATTGAAGTTTTTCCAAAACCGTAGTGATGGTAAAAACATTCTAGACCTACTCAAAACCAATGGGTTTGAGGTCCATACTGACCATCTCGAAAAAGAGATCGATGGAAGCATGAGACATGCCTTCCTATTAGGAGAAGAAGATATGCCCAAAATGATTGAGGGTCGGGGTAATTTTCTACAGGAATCCACACAAAAGGCGTTGAATTATTTTGAAGAAAAGGCGTCACCTTTTTTCCTAATGGTAGAAGGCTCTCAAATTGATTGGGGCGGCCACGACAATGACGCTGAATATCTGATTACAGAATTATTGGACTTTGATCAAATGGTAGGCTCAGTCTTGGATTATGCAGAAAAAAAGGGTAATACTTTAGTCATTGTTACAGCAGATCATGAAACGGGAGGATTTACCCTCTCAGCTAAGGTCACCGGACAAAATTCGAAAGGTGAAGATGAGCATGACTATAATGTCATTGTACCCACATTTTCAACTGCGGGCCACAGCGCTTCATTGATCCCTGTTTTAGCTTTTGGTCCTCAGTCAGCTCAGTTTTCTGGATTTTATCAAAACAGTGATATATATCATAAAATTCAAGTTGCATTGAACCATTAAACGTCTTATGCATTCTCAATTTCGTAAGATAAATGGATTGAAAACGTAAGCCGCTCTCAGAAAATAATAATTTTTTTCGAAGACAACGATGAATCTTCGTTAAAAAAATAAAAACAGAATTCTTTTACCAATCTTGTAAAGATCATGAGCCAGGCAAAGTTGTTATTAATTACCCCTCCATTTACACAACTCAACACCCCTTATCCTGCGACTACCTATATCAAAGGCTATCTAAATACGCTAGGCATTCCATCATTTCAAGCAGATTTGGGTATTGAAGTAATTTTGCACCTTTTTTCTAAAGAGGGATTGAAGCAAATATTTGCTCAAGCAAAGAAGCAACAAAACCTCTCAAATAACGTATTGAGAATCATTAGGCTAGAACACAGCTATGTTCAAATCATAGAAGAGGTCATCACTTTTTTACAACATAAAAATCCAACTTTGGCATTTACCATTTGTGAAAGATCTTTCCTTCCTGAAGCCAGTAGATTCGAACAAATAGATGATTTAGAATGGTCTTTTGGTGCCATAGGGGTACAAGATAAAGCCAAATACTTGGCTACTTTGTACTTGGAAGACCTAGGTGATTTAATCAGTGAGGCTGTAGATCCCTATTTTGGATTTAGTAGATACGCCGAGCGTTTAGGGATGTCAGCATCCTCTTATGATTTCCTTCATTCAAAGTTACAAGAGCCAGTTACCCTCATTGATACCATTACCCTAGAGTTACTTGATGTACTTATTCAAAAAGAAAGCCCCACACTCATCTGTTTTTCAATTCCCTTTCCAGGAAACCTATACAGTGCCCTTAGATGTGGACAATTTGTTAAGCGTAATTATCCAAAAATTAAAATAGCTATGGGAGGTGGCTACCCCAATACCGAACTTAGATCCCTCTCTGATCCTCGAGTTTTTGAGGTCTTGGACTTCATCAGCTTAGATGATGGAGAAAGGCCCTTGAGAAATATCATTGAACATTTAGCTGGGAAAAAATCTAATGAGCAGTTAAAAAGAACCTTTTGCTTAGTCAATCAAAAAGTACAATACTTCAACGGCAGTACCGATTTAGATGTCTCATTCCATAAAACCGGTACTCCTGATTATTCAGACCTCTTATTGAATGATTATTTATCAGTCATCGAAGTAACCAATCCCATGCATAGACTTTGGAGCGATGGTCGTTGGAATAAGTTGACCATGGCGCATGGATGCTATTGGAAAAAATGTTCATTTTGTGATATTTCATTGGATTATATCAAAAATTATGAGCCCATAAGTGCCACAATACTCTGTGATCGTATGGAGACCTTGATTAACCAAACCGGGGTAAGCGGTTTTCATTTTGTCGATGAGGCTGCACCCCCCTCGATCATGAAAGAATTAGCCCTTGAATTGATCAAACGTAAAACGAATGTGACTTGGTGGACCAATATTCGGTTTGAGGAGCGATTTACCAACGAACTATGTCGCCTATTAAAAGCTTCGGGATGTATTGCCGTTTCCGGAGGACTTGAAGTAGCCTCAGATCGATTACTTGCCAAAATGAAAAAAGGTATTACAGTAAGCAAAGTTGCCAAAGTCTCTAGGAACTTCACAGATGCGGGCATCATGGTTCATGCTTATTTAATGTATGGTTTTCCTACACAAACGGTACAAGAAACCGTTGATTCATTAGAAATGGTACGTCAGCTATTTAAAAACGGCATCATACAATCCGGATTTTGGCATCAGTTTGCCATGACAGCGCATGCACCAGTAGGTCTAAACCCTACTAGTTTTGGGGTCAGTTTTTCAGGTCCTGAACACTTGGGCTTTGCCAAAAATGATTTAAGGCATGAAGATCCTCTAGGAGCTGATCATAGCTTATTTGGTGAGGGGCTTCGAGTTTCATTATATAACTATATGAATGGTGCTGGCTTTGATTTAGCACTCTCCAGATGGTTCGACTTCAAGATTCCAGCCACATCCATTCCTCCACACTTTATCCTACAAGAAATTGAAAAGAATCCGGAGAAACGACCCACTGCGGTATCACAGCTCATTTGGATGGGCGCAAAACCTGAATATAACGTTGTTAAAAAGGATGGGATGGAGATTGCACAGCTATCATTGGTAACCAAATCCGATGAAGATACACTAATCTTTGACTTGAAAACCGCTCAATGGCTGACCCATACATTGACTGATCTGATACCTTCAGCGCATCATCAAAAAACAACCTATCAAGATCTTAAAAATGATTTCAAATCTCATCAATTGGGTGATTTTGAAGAATTCTATAATAATTCCTCTATGAAAAAGATAAAAGAATTGGGCTTACTCGTGATCTAAAAGTAAGTCGAGTCTGAGTAAATAGCCTAAACGCAAGAAGATAGAATATGAGTAACATAAAAAGACCTTGAAAAAATTTGTTCAAGGTCTTTTTTTTGGCTCTATTGTTCTGTCTATTATAAGCCTGATGTTGGTATGTTTGTGAATATACCATTTGTCACAATAACTGAATCCCTTCCAGCAATATCTTCTGAAGTTTTGATCCCAGTCATTGAAAAAGTTCCTGACATTACATCATTTTCGTAAATACTAATTTTGAGTTCTATAGATCCCACAAGACCCGAAATAGCTCCATAAGATAGGTCATCAACAGAGTAAGTACCAATTGCTTCATCTCCAAGCTCTGACGGAAAGCTCATAGGTAAATCAAAAACGAAACCTAGTGTCTCTGCATCAGAATCTCCAAAGGCCAATAACACAGTGGTATCTGTATCATCAATAGTAAATGAATTAAGCAAAGTGAAGTTTTTGCTTTCGCCATCAAGGGTGAAAGTAACGGAACCCCTATCAAGAGTGATGCCGTCCACAACTGCGTCCTCATCACTACAAGAGTAAAAGGCTAAGGAAAGTAACACAAGTATTGATAAAATTAATTTTTTCATTTTAGTAAGAAATAATAGTTTTAAATTGTTTGAGTGCGCAAGCTAAACACGTTTATATGATTTCATACTCAATATGTTTTTTTCTTTAAAATATTTTATTTCATTAAGTTATATTTTTATTAAAATGTTAATATAAATTCAATTACATAGTTATGTTCTAACTATTCTCCTTAACTTTTATTCAAACAAGAATGAGGCCTCGCCTCCCTAATGAGATGTTACATTACTTTAAAATAAAGTAAGCTGTCATCATCAATCAACTCAGCATTTGAGTTATTTAGTCTTTCAGTTAGTAATTATGTGATGTAATACCTCTGAAAAATCATTAATCCTCGCCCTCATTTATCTTGTCATTTCATTATCTCCGTTAAAACTATTTTAAGTATTATCTTTAAGCCACTGTAATCAGATACATTGATTTCGTGTCTATTTTGCTATCCACAATCATGATAAGGCAAGTGGGTCGATCATTAGATCAATATTCAAAAATCGTTATACAAACTACTTTAAACTCACATGTCTGACGTAATTGTAATGACCTTTCATGCCCTGTGGCGTTTTATCAAAAAACCAGTCGAACTGTCTGAGGATAAAGCATCCCTTCGGCTCAAAATAGGCACTTGTTTGGCCCTCTTTTTGATCCAAATGCCTCCCCTTTTAGTCCTTATGTCTCTCATCGGTGGATTGGAACAATTGGGTTTATGGGAAGAGGATATGCATAGGTTACAAAAAATTTTCCAAGAAATGGACCCTGTATTGATCTTCTTTTTTGCCGTGATAGTGGCACCTCTTTTTGAAGAAATAATGTTTAGATTGATTTTAAAATTCAGATCTAACTTATTGATCTTATGGAGCATTCACATAGGAGTAGCCCTTCACTTAGGTGAAAAAAGAAGCCTTCTTAAAACAGCTCGACAAGTTTGGGATAAATTTTACGGATGGATTTTTTATATGATAACGGTGGCATTCGGACTCATACATATCATGAATTTTGAGCCCTCCCTAAATATCTATTTACTCGCACCTATCCTCGTAGCTCCTCAAATCTTAATTGGCATCAATTTAGGTTATCTACGTGTTAGGTTTGGATTAATATGGAGTATCCTATTTCATGCATTATATAACGGTATTTTAATGAGCATTGCCTTACTTACAGGTGAAATATAATTTGAACTTGAATGAAAATTGTATCTTAATGAATTGAAAAATATTATTTCATGACATCGCAATGAAAACGTATCAGGTAAAAGGTATTTTACAACAAAAAGATTGGTTATTGAATCCATTCATAACCATCGATTCTAACGGAAAAATTACCAAAATTCAGTCAAACGGCACTTCTAATGAGTACATTGATGGCTACCTTTTGCCCGGATTTCAAAACGCCCATTCGCATGCCTTTCAGTATGCCATGTCTGGTTTGGCGGAAATACACACCTATCGATGTCGTAAAGATGATTTTTGGGCTTGGCGACATGCCATGTACGAAGTAGCCCTATCAATCAATCCTGAACAATTAGAATCCATAGCCACCATGCTTTACGTGGAAATGCTTTGTAACGGTTACACCTCAGTAGCTGAATTTCACTATTTACATCACGATGATAAAGGCCTACCCTATGCCAATATAAGCGAACTAGGAATGCGATTGATTTCAGCAGCAAAAACCGCAGGTATTCATATTACTTTGATCCCCATTTTTTATCAAAAAGGAGGGTTTGGCCTGCCTGCAGAATCCCATCAAAGAAGATTCTTAAGTAAAGATGTTGATGATTATTTTCGCTTATTGGAAGCCTCAGATGCATCCATCAAACATTATGAGAATGCCCAAATGGGTTTTGGCATCCACTCGTTAAGAGCTGCTGATAAGAATTCCATAGAACGTATTTTTAAAGAAGGGCCCACACATGCTCCGATCCATTTACATCTTGCCGAACAGCTGAAAGAAGTAGACGCCTGTGTTGATTTTTACGGAGAAAGACCTGCCCAATGGTTGTTAAATCAGGGCGTTTTGAATGAGCGATTTCATCTCATTCATTGTACTCAATTAAATTCTCAAGAAGTCAAGGGAATTGCTGCGAGCCAAGCACAAGTCGTGCTCTGTCCTTCAACAGAAGGCAATCTAGGCGATGGTATTTTCTCACTCAAAGAATTTCAAAATCAAGGAGGTAAGTGGTCCATTGGTACCGACAGTCAAATCAATCTCAATCCCTTAGAAGAACTCAGAATACTTGATTATGGTCAACGTACCAAAACTCATGATCGTGCGCAGTTCACTTCTGAACACCAAGGAGATGCTGGAAAATTTGCTGTGGACATGGCTTGGCACAATGGAAGAAAAGCCATGGGAGAAAAAAAGTCAAATTTCCTTACTGTAGGTCAGTCCCTAGACGCAGTCGTCTTAAATGCCAATGCTCCATTAATATCCGTATCACAACCCGAAAACATTTTGGCTACCTTAGTTTATTCAGGTCAATCCAACGATTTGATGGGTACTTTGATCAACGGTCAATGGGTGGTTAAAAACCAAAAACATCTGAATCAGGAAGCAATACAAACCTCTTTTACCAAAAGTATGCACCAAATTAATATCAGGTAATGATGGCATACTCAATAAAGAAACTCAAAAGCACTTCTATAATGATTCTGCGCTTGGTAATGTTGGATTAATTTATCGAAAAAACTATGTCTGCTTAAAGTCGCCGAGTCTCCAATAAGCAAAAGCTGATATTTGGCACGTGTCATAGCTACATTCATACGCTTTTCTTCTGACAAAAATCCTATAACGCCTTGAACATTACTTCGAGTCAGAGAAATCAAAACAATGTCTCTTTCTTGACCCTGAAAAGCATCGACGGAGTTGATACTTATTCGTTTTAATAAGGCAGGTGGATATTTAAGTTCACTCAAAAAATATCTTAATAATTCTACCTGAGCTTTATAGGGAGCAATAATGGCATAACTGTAATCTTCTGGCCGATCATGACCCGCAACGATTCCTTTCAACTGATTAATCGTAAAACTAGCTTCTTCACGATTGAAAGTACTTAAGGTTTCTTTATTCAATGTCTCTTCATATCCACAACCCGCCGTATCTATAAACTCAGTCATCCTTTCAAACTTTAACGGTCGCTCCAAAATAGAAGCGTCGGACGTCAATAAGCCTCGATAAAAATATTGATTGGAAAACGCCATGATCTCTGGATGCATGCGATACTGTTGGGTAAGCATTACATCAATATCATAAGCATTGATACATCTTTCAAAAATAGTATTCCCAAATCCTTTAGCAAGCGCTTCCTTAGATTTAACGGTAGGTGCCAATTGCAGATGATCTCCCGCCATAATGACGCGCTCAGCTTTACTGATCGCTATCCATGCAGCAGGCTCTAACGCCTGCGAAGATTCGTCAATAAATACGGTTTTAACCCGAATGCTAGAAATACGTTGATTATTAGCACCTACCAAAGTGCACGCAATCACAGCAACCGTATTTAAGATGTCTTCGACCATCTGATCTTCCAATCGCCGCCCCTCAGCTTTTAAAAATCTAGCTTCTTGCAACATCCATTTACGTTCTTGGGCCTCTACTCGACCGAAGCTGCGTTTATACTGCTTCCCCAGTCGCCTAAGCTCCTCTCCTTTTTTTCTTATTTTTTTTAATTCTTTGAACAGCGGATTTTGGGTAATTTGCGCATCTAAAGTATGTTTTTCTATCTCCTCAGTCACCCGAGCCGGATGACCTAGCCTTGTAACGGGCACTTGTTTTTGATGGAGTTTTTCAACGATTAAGTCAACTGCCGAATTACTAGGTGCACAGACCAGTACTTGTTTTTCTGTTTGTAAAACATGTCTGATACATGTCACCAAGGTAGTTGTTTTACCTGTGCCAGGGGGGCCATGAATCAAGCCTATGTCTTTTGCTGCATTGACTTGGTTTAAGGCTTCATTTTGACTGATATTCAAATCTGGATAAGTTATTCCCTGTAATCCCTCAAACCTAGGACGGGCATTGCCCAATGTATATTGAATCATCTCTGCCGTTCTCCCTGTGGTATTATCCATTAAGACCCCGAGCATTTTTTCCATTTGATCGTAAGTAGCTTCATCAAAGAGTAAATCTAATCCTATTTTCCCCTTATCAAGCCATTTTGGTGCTTCATTTCTACTGAGCATAATAGCAATCTCATCGGGCTTCACCATGGATATAATGCCCTGACATGAATGTGTTTTTTGATCTTTATTTACGAAAAGGCTGGACGAAACACCCACTTGAAACATATGTCGTTTTCCCTTCATTGGCACATAACCGAAGGTTAAAATGCAATGATCCCCTATCCCCAACTTAAAACTTTTGAAATGCAGTGGATAACAAGTAATTCCATCGGACTTACGTTGATCTATTGATTTATTACGAATTTTAGCCTCATATTGATCTCTATCTTCCTGGCGCTCTATTTTAAGGAGTTCAAGCAGTTGAGAAAAATGCTGATGTGGGTCCGTCATATTTGTGAATTCTCTTTAATTAATATATTATGTAAAGTAAGTTTAATTCTCTCCTAGGGGCTAACTTTGTCTTTAGGAAAGAAACGAGCCACATAGTGCCATCGCTATTGAGTTATCAAGTTCTGCCGATTCAATCTGCATCTTTTATGACTTGCCGTTACGAGGCCTTCCCAACGAATCACCTTCTTGACCTATCAGACGATCACAATAAATAAACCATGAAAAGGTAAAAAACCGAAGGACATAGTAAGACGCCAATTCCTGTATAAAAGGTAGCCGTCAACGCACCATAAGGTACCAATTTGGGATCTGTAGCCGCTAAACCTGCCGCCACCCCACTCGTGGTACCAATCATTCCTCCAAAAATCATGGCTGTACTTGGATTATCTAATCCTATTTTTTTGGCTACTAAGGGCGTGATAATAGTTACAAAAATGGTTTTGACTACACCTGCGGCAATGCTAATGACAATTAAATCTGAAGAGGCACCAATAGCAGCCCCAGTAATGGGTCCCACGATATAGGTGCAAGCGCCTGCTCCAATCGTAGTGAAACTCACAGCATCCGTATAGCCCATAGCATATCCAATCGATCCCCCTACAAAAAAGGTAACAGTTATACCTAATAATAATGAAATAATTCCAGGCAATCCCGTTTTCCGCAACTCAAACAAGTTAGCCCCCATAGCGGTTGCAACTATTGTGAAATCGCGAAACATTACCCCTCCTAACAGCGCCATACCCGAAAAAAAAGGATGATTTGAAATCCCTTCATCACCTCCAAAGTAGGCCATCACAAGAGCTGCTAAAATAGCAATCGCTACTCCTGGAATCCGTTTATTAAATATTTTTTTTGACATCCAATCGGCCAAAAATAATATCACTCCCACGATCAAAAAGGCCAGGATCAATCCATTTTTGATAAATACCTCATCTAAAACATCCAAACCTATCATTCGGTGGATTTTTTTAAATTCAACTGTGACCATTTAGAAATTAAGGGAATCAATAAATAACAACATGAAGTAGCTAAGATTCCGGAAAAGATAGCTACCCATCCATTCGAAAGAGCCACCTTGACATTCAGAATCGACGACATGGCAACAATCACGGGTATGTACATACTGCTCCAAAAAAGTACTCCCGCTTGGGTCTCTACGTGTAAAGAGGTTTTCTTATAAAACCGATCATTGATCATCACTAGCAAGATCATTGCGATTCCGACTCCACCTACATTACCTCCAATACCTAGACCTATCCCAATGTATTTTCCAATCACTTGCCCCATCAAGTAACAAGCTGCAAGGAAGGCCACTCCGTAAATTTTCATTGACACAAATGTAATTGTTCTTTTATTTCTTTCTTTAAAATTTTAGGGATTGTGGTGGGTGTAAATTTAATTGAAGGTCGGTTTGACTCCTTTCATTTGAGAACCACTCCATCTATTGTCATAGTGCTGTTTATAATATGTTAAAATACAAATTATGTTTTGAAAGACCTCATCAATAATAAGAACAAGATTTGGGATCTCAAGGTCTAGCTTATATTTTATCGCAAATTCATTTAATTTCGTTTTCATTCATTATTTTCTACTTGCTTGAAAAATCGATTCAGTTGTATTTGTCTTTCCTATTCATTTTTTAGTCTAATTTGAACTATTTAGCACACCTTTTCCTATCTGGAGACAATGACCTATTAAAAGTAGGAAATTTTTTAGGCGATTTTGTCAGAAGCAAGGATCAGAAAAAATACAATACTGAAATACAAAAAGGTATCAAGCTTCATCACTATATTGATCATTACACAGATACGCATGCTATTGTCAAAAAAAGCAAAATTCGCTTGAGACCCCAATTTGGTCATTACGCTCCCGTTATTGTGGATATGTACTACGATCACTTTCTGGCCTTGAATTGGTCTCAATATGGATTGATTGGCCTAGAAGATTTTACACACCATTTTTATAGCCTCACAGATAAAAATAAACTGATTCTTCCTGAAAAGGCCCATCATGTTCTCCATTACATGAAGCGAGATAATTGGCTCTATGAGTACCGTACTTTAGAAGGAATAGACAAGGCATTGACTGGTATGTCAAGAAGAACTAAATTTGAATCTAAGATGGAAAGGGCAGTCCTTGAATTAATGAAAAATTTCAGCAAATATCAAGAGGATTTTAATTGCTTTTTCCCAGAATTAAGGGCGGAAATAAATGAATATATGACGCACCAATTATGATTAAAGATGTATTACTTGTGGGGTTAGGTGCCTTTTTCGGAAGTGGACTTCGCCATTTGATTAATATTAAAATGGGCCTATTGAATCTATTATTTCCATGGGCTACTTTCGGCATTAACCTCATAGGCTCTTTGTTGATTGGTGTCCTTATGGCCCTATCCCTAAAGGATCAAACCTTTTGGAAACTACTCCTTATCACCGGGTTTTGTGGAGGATTTACTACCTTCTCAAGTTTTTCATTTGAAAGTTTGTCCCTCCTCAAATCAGGAAATATAGTCATGGCTTTGAGTTATATTTTTTTAAGTCTTTTAGGTGGTTTATTGTTTGTAGCCATGGGATATTACCTCACCAATAAATTCATTCAATAATCATGAGATACTACTACAAATGATCACACTCTATGATCTTTTAGGTGTCTCAAAAACGGCAAGTAGCCAAGAAATTAAAACCGCCTTTAAAAAAAAGGCCCTCCTGCATCACCCCGATAAAAATAATGGTAATCCGGATAAAGAGGAGATCTTTAAAAGAATTAATACGGCATATCAAGTTTTAGGCCAGCCTCAATCTCGTGCAAATTATGACTTTAGTATTACCCCCCGAACAGTTTCATATCAATCTACTGCTCAAAAAAAAGAACCCAACCCCTATAAATATCAATCCAGAACAAGACCTTTTCGACCTTATGTAAAAACAGTAATTGATTGGGAAGCAAATAGAAAATCAACATTATATGCTTTTGGTTTTGTATTCATAATTGCTCTATTGGTGATAAGTTTCGTCGGTGCACGAGACGCCTATAACGAAAAAGTATTCTTTGAAAAACTAGAATCAAGACAATCTATATTCTACCAAGCCACTGTATTTCATACCGATGGCCAATGGGATGCCGCGTTATCAAAATTAAGTGAACTAAACGGATATCTCCTCCCCTATGAAAAAGATATGGAACAATTTGAACATAATATCTATGCGGAACTGGTGGCCCAAGTTACCCAATATCATCAGGACGGCTTCCATGAAAAAGCCTTAACCATTTTTAATTTACTAGAAAAATATACCCCTTTCAATGAAATTAAATTACTCAATTGGCAGTCGCAATCCTATCGTGCAATGTTACAGGGTGCAGCAGCCATCCGATCGCTTGAAAAAATATTACTCCTTGGCCACCGAACGGTATATACCTATGTAGCGCTAGCCGAAATTCATGCGGACCTCATGAAAGATACCAAAACGGCCATAATTTATTATGAAACAGCCAATAAATATGCTCAAAAATATTATGAAGATTTTTATGGTAAAGCCTATGCCATCTTATTGAAAAGTGAAGATTTACCTGAAAGTCATTATCGCCTTTATCATGGACTTGCTCAGGCTTATCTGAATACTAATAATCCTATTCAAGCCTTAAAAGCAACCAAATGGAATCTGAGGGTATGGCCAGAAAAAGGAGAGGCCCACCTGATCAATGCCAAAGCCCATCTGTTGCTAGGTGCATCTATTTTGGCTTGTGAACAATACTTGATGGCATTAGAAAAGGGGATACAATCCGAAAATATTTTTTGCCATTAATCAACCGACAAAATCACCCATTTTTCTTCTACAGTCCTTGACCTTATTATTGAGAATCAATTTCCAAAAGGGAGATTTTTTTAAGAACAATTTGGTATATACGATTAGATTATTCCCACGCATGTTCCATGCCCCAAACCTGATGGACATTTTAGTGGATTGCAAGGCATATTCGAATCCCATATCCCTTGTAAATTCTCTCAGACATGGATTTCCATAAAGTACTTTTCCTGATTTTGTTTTGTATATAATCTCAATATTTTTTTGAGTTTTCGCAACCTTTTTTTTGATCATTTTAGGGGTCATTCCTATACTTTCCTCTGGACTAAAAGCAGCACTTCCTTGATCTTGTCCGATGGACGTTAGACCCATTAAAATTAACATCCAAGCACAAAAATATTTTAGTAAATCCATTTTCATCAATTCGAACTAGAAGATAGCCCATTCTTAAATATCTTTGCCTCTAATTTAACTCTTGTGAAATATATAATCAGTTTCTTTTTAAAAACAATTCCAAGAAAACAACTTCAATTGATTAGCCATTATGTGCTAAAAATCCTTGCTGTTTTTTATATGGGCAACCAGGTTGCGTGCCCCGTCTGCTTACATTCCTTTCGGAAGTTTCTTCCTTATGGACGCATCGGTCGGCCTAATGCCCTTTGCCCTAATTGTTTGTCCTTGGAGCGACATCGCCTTTTGTGGCTTTTTCTCAAAGATAAAACTGACTTCTTTACTTCACCAGCAAAAATGCTTCATGTTGCCCCCGAACTTTGCTATATAAAAAGGTTTGAGTTACTACCTAAACTCGAGTATTTGACCGCGGATATAGAGTCTCCTTTGGCTAAAATAAAAATGGATATCCATGATATTCCATTTCCAAAAAATACGTTTGACATCATCTTTTGTAATCATGTGTTGGAACATGTTCAGGATGATAAAAAAGCTATGAGTGAAATGCTCCGGGTATTAAAACCTGGGGGTTGGGCCATTCTTCAAATCCCAATATTTAAGCCCCTTATTACAAAAACTATTGAAGATCCTACCCTTGACGATCCTAAAAAAAGAGCTAAACTATTTGGGCAAGATGACCATGTCCGGATGTATGGTAAAGATTATGCCGATCGTATCCGCAGTACTGGTTTCAAGGTGATGGAAGAGAATTTCATCGGTGAACTTGAGCCTAGCCTTGTCAAAAAGTATGCGCTCCCTGAAGGTGAAATCATACATCGTGCCATTAAACCCAATCAATAAAGATCAATGTACTTCTTGTTAGGATCAATTCCCCTAAATTTCTGAATCCCCTCGTGAATCAACCCTATTGCGTAGCCCAACATTTGAACCAATGTTGTCAACGGAGCATAAAGGGCTACTTTCAAGCTTTTTGACTTCAATAAGGCCTCTAGAAAGATCAGTAATAAATAAATCAAATAACATCCGATCCCCAAAAAACCTAGATTTTGATCTACAAAGCTCAAGATCAAGGCACTTAAGAATCCCAGTACAAAAATCAATGGAACCAAGTGCACTATTTTTAAATGACCCGAATGAAATCGCGTGAGATTGATTCTCGCTCTTCCAAAATAATTAATTTGTTTATAGAATTGGATCAAATTGGTCCGTCTTTTGTGATACACAAAAGCATTGGGAATCAATGCTGTCTTAAAGCCTGCGGTAATGATCCTGATACTGAATTCAAGATCTTCACCCATAAATGGAATACGATAACCCCCTGTTTTTTGAAATACCTTTTGGGTAATCCCCATATTGAAACTTCTTGGATGGTATGTCCCTATTTGCTTTTTTCGTCCTCTGATGCCTCCAGTGGTGAAAAAAGAAGTCATGGTATGGCTGATGGCTTTTTGTATGGGAGTAAATGAATCAAGAGCAGTATCTGGACCTCCGAAAGCATCTACTTGATGCAAGCCTAAATAGTCGTTTACCTCTTGAAAGTAATTGGGAGGAATGAGGCAATCAGAATCAAATACTAAGAAAACCTCCCCCTCTGCTCTTTGATAGCCATAATTTCTCGCATAACCCTGGCCTTCATTTTCTTTAAAAAAGTACCTGATATTGAGCTGATTTGCATAATGCCCCACAATGGCTTGACATGTCTTGGATGAGCCATCTTCTACCAGAATAACCTCAAAGTCATGAAAGGATTGTTTCGTCAAGGAGGCCAATAGCTCGTCTATCTCATCCGGTCGATTGAATACCGGAATGATTATGGAGTACTTAGGCATTCGATTTAATTTCTTCTTCTATTTGATAGTCGTATTTATTAGTACTTGCCTGTATGATCATTTCTGCCAAAAATCCTGCCAAAAATAATTGTACCCCAATGATCAACGCCACAAGGGCTAGAAAAAAAACAGGTTGATCCACTACGTCTCGTACTGGTAAATCATAATGCTGATTCAGTATTTTATCCACCACTAAAAATACAGTAATCCCGAATCCACCCATAAAGCTAAGAGTCCCCAATAGGCCAAAAAAGTGCATCGGATTTTTACGAAAACGCGTGATAAAAGAAACCGACAATAAATCAAGAAAGCCTGTGATATACCTCTTCATTCCAAACTTAGTCACTCCATATTTTCGCGCTTGATGCACGACTACGGTTTCAGTGATTTTTTTGTATCCACTCCATTTAACCAAGAGGGGAATGTATCTGTGTCGCTCACCATACAGATGAATGCCTTTGACCACCCGATTTTGATAGGCCTTCAATCCACAATTAAAGTCATGTAATTTAATTCCTGAAAAAATCCGAGTCACCCAATTAAAAAATTTGGAAGGTATCCTTTTTTCGAAAGGATCATGACGAACTTTTTTCCATCCTGAGACCATATGATGACCTTCTTCCATGATCATTCGATGCAATTTGGGTATTTCGTCTGGAGAATCTTGTAGATCTGCATCCATAGTAATAACTACATCTCCCGAACAAATTTGAAATCCCGCGTGCAAGGCGGCACTTTTTCCATAATTACGTGTAAATCTCAAGCCCTGAACATGATCATCAGCTGCGGCTAATTTTGATATCTCCTTCCAAGAATCATCTGTACTTCCATCATCGATAAAAATCAATTCTCCTTTAAGCTTAGATGTTTTAAGTACTTTTTTAATCCAAGTATATAGCTCTCCTATAGACTCTTGCTCATCTAATACAGGTATAATTAAAGAAACATTTTTTTTAGTGACTGACACGATTGTTACTCTGTGAATTCGGGTACTTTACGTTTGATAATCGCCCCTGAGATTAAGGACATTAATGTATAGAAAATTAACACCATTCCAAAACTTTTAATTTGTCCCATCACCGTAAAAGTAGCCGGTGTGTCTGCATCCTCAATCGCTTGATCGATGATCTCTTGATTGGCACCAAAACCCTCCATCATCTCTACGGTTTGCTCAATAATGGCTTCCGAAATTAATTGGGGTAGATCAGGATCTATAACGTGGAACAACAAAATATTAAAGGCTGTCCCAATAACTCCTGCCAATACAAAGGTGATGATAGAATAAATATATCCTATTTTGAAAGACACAAAACCACCCAAAATCTCTCGATATTGGATACCAAAATAACTAACTAGGCCGATAAAGAGCACTAAGGAAGAGAGACTAAACCACCATTTTATCATCAATAAAGGATCTATGATGTAGGCCGTTAAGGAAATCAGTATCCCAACGACACCAAGTATAACTCCAGATTTTAAAGCATGATCTTTCATATTATTTTATAAGTTAAGTTTTTCTTTTCAAAAATGAAAGCACTGGGGTGATCAGCATGGCAGATATAAATTTTTTAACTCCTCCCATCAATGCCATATCTAAAATAGTCGTTCCTTGAATGGTTTCCAACTGAATTTGATATTGTTCTTCCCCAAAACCCTCAATATATTGTGCTGACTTTATTTCCAAAAAATCTACAGCTTGCTGTTGATAACTGATCAAAATATTCTCATCAAAATTCATTATTGAAAATAAGAACACCATATATATTCCAAAAGAAAATATGTTCACAAAAAATCCAATACTCATCCCTTGCCAAAAATGTAAAATACCTTCATTGTTTACCGTTTTAAATTCATTCAGTGCGAAATAGATCACCAATCCATAAATGAATAAATCGAAAAAAAGATGGCTCATTTCTATGAAAGGATGTACTCCGATATAGTAGGATACTAAGAATACAATTATCATGAGTAATGCCGCAACGCCGGCATATCGTAAACCTACTTCTTTCATAGCTTAGCTTGGAAAATATAATTTTTCACCGTTGATCACTCCCACGGATTTACCCGTAAGTAGCTGACCAAATAAAGGTGAATTATTGGACTTAGAAATGTTTGATTCCTCATTAAATTGCCATTTTAGGTGGGCATCTAATAACGTTAATTTAGCAAATTCACCTTCTTCAACCTTTATCGTAGGCAACTTCAGGACCTTTCTGGGGCCATTCGATAATTTTTCAAGCAAAATATCTAAGGTTAGTTCTTTTGAAGCCAAACCAAGTAGTAAAGAAAAGGCAGTTTGCAATCCGACCATTCCAAATGCTGCTAAGTCAAATTCCAAAATTTTGCTCTCTTCATCTTGCGGCATATGATCGATTGAAAGGGCATCTATGGTACCATTGACCAGACCGTTCTTCAAGGCTTGAATATCCTTATCAGTACGTAAAGGTGGATCTACCTTGTAATAAGGATCAAAGGAAGACAAATGATCATCCGAGTAGCATAATTGATGGAGGATCACATCACAAGTCACCGCCAATCCACTTTTTTTCGCTTCGGCAATCAAGGCTACCGATTCGAAGGTGGAAATACCATGGATGTGAAGCCGTCCGCCTGTGTAGGCCAAAACAGAAAGATCTCTCTCAATCATGACCTTTTCCGAAAGGCTCGACAGGCCCTCCAATCCTAAACTCGTACTTACATTCCCCTCATGCATTTGGCCCCCTCTTGACAGACTTAAATCTCGCGGCCTACTGATAACAAGGCCTTTAAATTTTTGTACATATTGTAAAGCCTTTAGTAATAGTTCAGCATTCATGATAGGGACTACACCATCGGTAAAGGCAACAGCACCCGATGCTCTCAAGTCTAAAATCTCTGCCAAACTATCTCCCTTCAATTCCTTACTCAAAGCACCTAATGGATGGACTGAAGTCACCTGCCGACTCGCTTTGGTCAACATGTATTCGATCGTACTTCGATTGTCAGCTGCCGGCAACGTATTGGGTAGAATACAAACATCTGTGAACCCCCCTTCACAAGCCGTTTTTAAACCCGTAATTAAGTCTTCTTTATATTCTCTCCCGGGATCATTAAAATGACTTGATAAGTCCATCAAGCCCGGAGAAATCAATTTTGGGTCATCTGCCTTGATTTTACTCTCAACAATAGATTCAATAATGCCTTTTTCTATCCGAATGTCTACTTCTTGCCCGTGATGAGACGAGTGCGTATTTTTTACAACTACATTTCTTATATTCATTTTATAGAATTCGAATAAATAAAGCCTCTAACAAAACAAAGAATAAAGACAAAATTAATGCAATTTTAAATAAGTCCTCTGCGGAGTCTCCAAAACCTTCATTAATAGTCAAATTTTCTATTTTTTCATCATTAATCAAATCTATATACTGACTCTTAGTATCCACTTCGACTAATTCTGAATGGGTATACCCCTCCATCTCAGATTCAACTCTTGATTCATTCAAGGCCATTCTTTTAATCAAACGATCCCCATTTATGATCTCATAATGTCCTGCTTTTAACCCAAATGGAGGTAGTTCCAACAGTAATCTTCCCGCTGCATATTGATAATTTGGAATCCATTCAGTCGCTCTGTTAAAAACCCTTAATTTTTTAGAAGAATCAAAATCTCGGGTAGCAATACTTACATAATCTTCAGAAAGATCATAATATAAGGGATGAATATAACGATTATCCGACATCGACATTTTGTATATTAAAGGTAAAAAAGTGGCATGATGTGTTACATTAGTAAATTCCGGAGTCAAAGGTGAGGCAAAAAAATAAATATAATGATCATTGTTTTTGACACTTCCCAAAAAAACTTTCTCAAATTCATTTTGCAACAGTATGTTCATTCTACCCTTAACTTCTATATTTCTTTTAGCTTTGAGTAGTCCTATATCCGCCTCTTTGGTATTAAATACCCCCACAAAAAATGGATCATTTATATCTTTAATATTTAATCCAATGGGTATTGAATCCTGAACTAAATGTATAGGTCTAGAAAGAAACCTTTGATAAGATGGCTTTTCTATTTCCTTGGGCGGTATAATTAAAAAATCATTATAATCTTTATACGCATCAAGACTTTGAGGAATGTTTTCAAAGCCATCTAAAATGACAAAATCTGCCATTTGCAGTTTTCCATAATCAATTGCGTCTTCCTTAACTCTGATATATTCAAAATAGGTTTTATTGCTATATACCTTTTCAATTGCGCTGGTAAAATATTCATTAGAATGAATATGCATGATTTTATTGACTTTTGCCGAGGGAAACGACATATGAAAAATATTATCAAAATAAACAGGATAATCAACCAACTCAATTTTCATCTGTCCCTCTTTGATATAGCCCTCATCAAAAGATAATATCACAACAGCTTCTGATCTCGCCTTGATGTCAACCGATGAAGTTGAAATCAATTGCTGCCCTGAGATCAGCTTGAGTTGTATGGCTTTCCTATCTTTATTGCCACTGTTTTTAAGTAATACTCTTATTTTTTTTTGCGCATCATAAATCTGAGCCACTTCTATATATGCGGTGTCAACATATATATTAGAAACATTATCTACAGGTATTTTTATCAATTTGATTTGCCAATCCACCTCTTTTGGAGCTTCAATAGATCCTATTGTCGATTTTTGGAAATCTGATAAATAAAAAAAAGTCATCCTTTGAGACAGCGCTGAAGCTTTCTGCATAATTTGTGAAAAACTCTTTAGATCGTCTGAGAGACGCACATCGGACAACTTGTCCAAGGCCCCATCTTTGGAGAGCCATGATAAAACGACTGGAGAGTGATTGGTCAAAACTTGAAATTTAGCATCAATGGGGGCCCTACTGATGAAGTCATCACTCAACTCCAAAGCTTTATTTAAACCGATCTGACCAGCAACTACTTCTCCCGACATACTTCGTGAATTATCAATGTATATCAAAGTTCCATCATCAGGTACCGAATGATCCGTAATGATAGGTTGTGCAAAGGCCATGATTATAAAAAACATAAAAAGTAGTCTTGAACCTAGCACTAGTAAATGCTTCAAATTCGTTCTGTTACCCGTTTCATTTTTAAGCTCTTCCATAAATGAAATACTCGGAAAAACGACAGTGACCACTCTTCTAAAGGAAAATAAGTGGATTAAGACAGGGATAAGCAAGAGCAATAACCCCCAAAGAACAGATGGATATAAAAACGTCATTGACCACAAGTTTATGTTAGAATAAATAAAGGATCAACTCATTTGATAGAATAGGTCATAAAAAAAGCCCTTAGTTTCCTAAGGGCCTTGATAAAGTCTGGCAACGACTTACTCTCCCACCTGTTACGGCAGTACCATCAGCGCGGACGGGCTTAACTTCTCTGTTCGGAATGGGAAGAGGTGGACACCATCGCTATAATCACCATATGATCTTAAATGCACTCAGCGATTTCCCTTAGACAACCCCAACTTACTTTTGAAGGAGTGGAATCAGTAGTAGCGCCCAGCTTGGACACCATCGCAATAGTCACTATATAATCTTAAGAAGCCCCGTTTGGACTCCTATAATTTCTTTAACTGATCTTGCAATCAATTTCATGACAGTATGTAAAAGGTTTATTGATAATAAAATGAATATATCGTTATGTGCCCTAAAGAAAGCTTACGGGTAATTAGTACTACTCAGCTTTGACATTACTGCCTTTACACCTGTAGCCTATCAACGTCCTAGTCTAGAACATCCCTTAAAAGAAGCCTCATCTTGTGGTGGGTTTCGCGCTTAGATGCTTTCAGCGCTTATCCCTTCCCAACGTAGCTACCCAGCTATGCCCCTGGCGAGACAACTGGTACACCAGCGGTTAGTCCAACCCGGTCCTCTCGTACTAAGGTCAGATCCACTCAAGCTTCTTACGCCCACAACAGATAGGGACCGAACTGTCTCACGACGTTCTGAACCCAGCTCGCGTGCCACTTTAATGGGCGAACAGCCCAACCCTTGGGACCTTCT
>CALSPM010000003.1:0-292500 GCA_943788235.1 uncultured Cyclobacteriaceae bacterium | reverse complement strand
ATCCCCTACTTTTAGGGTCGGTAAATATAAAACAATATGATAGTAAAAAGCTACTAAAAGATAAAATATGAGAATTATTATTTAATAATCGTTCGATCTCGCTCTGGTCCAATACTTACCAAGTTAATTGGAACATTCGTACGCCCCTCTATATGAATTATGTAGTTTCTTAATTCTACTGGGAATTCATCATATTTACTGAACGCATGATTACTCCATGAAGGGAATTTTTTCAAATTGGTTGACCAATCATCATCAAAATCTGCCGTAAACTCATTGATATTTTTACCTTGATGTACATAAGAATCACAAACCATTATGTCTCCTAGGTTGCTCAATATGTCTACTTTCATCATGAAGAGCTGAGTAACACCATTCAACATAGTAGCATACTTAAGGGCCGGAATATCTAACCACCCACACCTTCGAGGTCTACCTGTAGTCGCTCCGAACTCATTACCCTGCTTACGAAGGGCATCACCGCTCTCCCCTAACAACTCTGTGGGGAAGGGTCCACTGCCCACACGTGTGCAATAGGCTTTAAATATCCCAAAAACTTCACCTATTAATTTAGGCGAAATACCTAATCCGGTACAAGCCCCCGCCGAAATGGTATTTGAACTAGTTACATAAGGATAGCTGCCAAAATCAATATCGAGTAACGATCCCTGCGCACCTTCTGCCAAAACTGTCTTATCTTGATCTAATAAATCGTTGATGACATATTCTGTATTCAATATTCTAAAAGACCTTAAAACCTCTATCGCCTTGAAAAAAGCCTCCTCTTGTTTCGAGAGATCATACTCAAATCCTAACCGATCTAAGGTTTCGTAATGCTTCCCTTTTAATGATTGATATTTTTGATCAAAGTCCTTGGCATTAACATCTCCCAATCTCAAACCTACACGCGCCATCTTATCTTGATAGGTAGGACCAATGCCTCGCAAGGTAGATCCAATTTTGAGTAGTCCTTTGGATTTTTCGAATGCTGCATCCAACAAACGATGTGACGGGATAATCATCTGAGCTCTAGTAGATAATATTAAAGATCGCTTCAGATCTAAATTGAACGGCGCTAGACCGAGTAGTTCATTCTCAAAAGTAATGGGGTCTAAGACAACGCCATTACCTATGACATTGATGGTACCCTCTCTGAATATTCCAGATGGGATTTGGTGCAACACATGTTTTTTACCATCAAATTCGAGGGTATGACCAGCGTTGGGGCCTCCTTGAAAGCGAGCGACAACATCATACTTGGGCGTTAAAAAGTCAACTACCTTCCCTTTTCCTTCATCTCCCCACTGGAGACCCAATAATACATCAACTTTAGCCATTCTTTTTTTTATTTTTTACGCACCCTGTCCTAACAAATATCGCGCACTCACTACGTTGTCATTTCTCTATACCACTAATCATTTGTAGTATTTTTCTGACAATCTTTTTTAATACAATTAGCATACAATAATAACGAATGATGTATCACTTCAAATTCAAGTAATTCACCTACCGTAGTTTGTATGTTTTGAATTCTAGGATCGCAGAATTCTACCACTTTGTTACAATCAGTGCAAATTAAATGATCATGCTGACGGAAACCAAAGGCTTTTTCATATTGAGATTGACTCTGGCCAAATTGATGCCGGGTCACTAAATCGCAATCAACAAGTAAGTCTAAAGTATTGTAAACTGTCGCCCTGCTCACTCTGTAATTCTTATCCTGCATACTCAAGTACAAGGAATCAACATCAAAATGATCTTTTCGCTCATAAATTTCGTCAAGAATAGCAAATCTCTCTGGAGTTTTCCTGAGTTTTTTTTGCTCAAGAAAAGCCGTAAATATTTTTTTTACTTCCTCTTTTAATCCCGTTAACTGAGTCATTAATTACAAAGATAGGTTTTCCTTGATTTAATTGTACCTTCTTAATTTAACTACTCCAGATATTTTTTCTACTTTATTCATTAAGCGATCTAAATGAAAGGTATGATCCACATACAATTCAATCATTCCTTCAAAAATACCATTATTGGTGTTGAGCGACATAGATCTCATATTGACTTTTAACTCACTAGAGATAATGTTTGACAAATCACTAATGATCCCTATTCTATCCGTACCTATGATTTTCAGTCCTACCAAAAATGAACCTTCTCGGATAGTTGACCAACGTGCTTTTAAGATGCGATAGCCATGGCGCGCAACCAATTCAGGAGCGTTAGTGCAATTGTTTCTATGTACCTTGATCCCTTCATTAATAGTAACGAAGGCAAAAACATCATCTCCCGATATAGGACTACAACATTCAGCCAGCGTATAATCTATCCTATTGAGATCCTCTCCAATAAGTAACTGATCAATGTTCTTCTTCTCCCGTAGTTTTTGAACCCTTTTGTCAGAAATAGGTGATAAAATTCTTTTAAAAAATCTTTTCGCCAAATCCTTTTTAACTGGCTTGAATTTTTTTATTTCAACATGATCTATCTTACCCGCTCCTACATACTCAAACAAATCAGAAGGTGTTTTGAGGTCAAAAAAATCAGTTAATTTGGCAATGTTTTCCTGATCAAAAACAATCTTCATTTGCTTGAATTTCCTTCTGACAATTCCTTTACCATCCTGTATCATTACCTTAACAGCCTCTTTTAAGGATTCCCTTATTTTTGCTTTAGCCCTTGAGGTAACTACGCTTTTGAGCCAATCTTCATTGGATCTTTGCTTAGATGAAGTGAGCACTTCAATCTGATCTCCATTCCTCAGTTTATAGTTCAAAGGGACCAACTTTTGATTTGCCTTTGCTCCAATGCAAGTCGCCCCTACCTGTGTATGAATGTGAAAGGCAAAATCCAGTGCAGTAGCTCCTTTGGGCAAAGTAACCAAGTCTCCTTTGGGCGTAAAAGTGAACACTTCATCGCTATAAAGGTTAGACTTAAAGCTATCTACAAACTCGATTGCTGATCCGTTATTTTGATCCAAAACTTCTCTGAGATCTTCAAGCCATTGTTCAAGTCCCATATCACTTTTCGTTCTGCTATTAGTCTCTTTATATTTCCAATGTGCTGCATAACCTTTCTCAGCAATTTCATCCATCCGTTTCGTTCTGATCTGTATCTCAACCCATTGACCTTTATCACTCATCACTGTAGTGTGTAAGGATTCATATCCGTTAGCTTTAGGTATACTGACCCAATCCCTGAGTCGATCAGGGTTGGGTTGGTAAGCATCTGTGACCATCGAATAGATTTGCCAGCAGATGGACTTTTCTTGATCAGAAGATACATCTATAATGATTCTAATGGCAAAAAGATCATACACTTCTTCAAAAGGCACATTCTGTTTTTGCATTTTTTGCCAAATCGAGTAAACAGATTTGGGTCTTCCAATGATTTCATAGGCATAGCCCAAACGATCGATCTCACCTCTGATAGGTTTGATAAAATTTCTAATAAACTTATTCCTATTATCTTTTGTATCATTGATCTTGCTGGTAAGCATCTTATATACATCGTTATCTGTGTACTTCAAGCAAAGATCTTCGAGCTCCGTTTTAATAGCATATAAACCCAACCTATGGGCAAGGGGCGAAAAGATGTAAGAGGTCTCAGAAGCAATTTTTAATTGTTTCCCTGGGGATAAACTGCTCAATGTCCGCATATTGTGGAGTCGATCAGCCAATTTTATGAGAATGACCCTAACATCCTCACTCAAGGTCAATATCATTTTACGAAAATTCTCGGCTTGCTGAGAAGTGTCCTTGTCAAATGCGCCTTTAATTTTAGTCAAACCGTCGATAATCATGGCCACCTTGTTCCCAAACATATACTTTATGTCATTGAGAGTTATATCAGTGTCTTCAACCACATCGTGTAATAATGCGGCAACGATGGAGGTCGCACCCAATCCTATTTCATCGATACATATAATGGCTACATTCAGAGGGTGAAAAATATAAGGCTCTCCAGATTTCCTGCGCATCCCCTCATGTGCTTTTAATGCTACATTAAAAGCTTTTCTAATGATCTTAGCGTCGCCATCTTTCATCACAGGTTTCGCCTTACGCAATAACTTGCGATATCTATTAATTATTTCCTTCTTTTCTTCTTCCTGTTTTGCTTCAAGCATAAATTATAAAAACTTATTCTAATTTCATGGTTTCAATTATTCATTTCATTACATTTGCACTCCGATTTGCGGATGTGGCGAAATTGGTAGACGCACTAGACTTAGGATCTAGCGCCGTGAGGCATGGGGGTTCGAGTCCCTCCATCCGCACTGAACCCTCTTATGCATATCATGTCATGAGAGGGTTTTTTTAATTCATTACTAAACGACAATACTTTGGAAATTAATTTTGATAAAATTGAAAATTCAGAAGCTCTAATTAAAATTAGCTTAAAGGATGTTGATTATCAACCTCAGGTAACAGAAAAAATCAAAGATTTTAGTAAAAAAGCTAATATCAAAGGCTTTAGGCCTGGAAAAGTCCCTTTTAGTATGATAAAAAAGATGTACGGCCCTCAAATCACCGCTGAGGAAATTAACAAAATCATCGGAGATTCTTTAAACAACTACCTTAAGGAAAGCGATCTCCAGTTCTTAGGTGAACCTGTGCCTATTGACAGTGAGGTGCCTATTGATTGGGCTAGCCAAAAAGATTTTGAATTTAGTTTTAATGTAGGCTATGCGCCCGATTTTGATCTCAAAATTGATAAAAAATTAAAAATTGAGCATCAGAAAATTAAAATTGATGAGGGGGTAATAAAAGAAACATTAGCCAATCTTCAACGGCAATTTGGAGAGGTAACTAATGCAGAAATAGTAACACCAGGAGATACACTGTATGGCGTTTTATCGGCAAAAGATAAGATTGAAAACAAAGAAGTTACTTTTGAATTTAAAGAATTTCAAAAAAGTGTATCGAAAAAGCTAATTGGTTTCAAAGTTGGAGACGGCATTGTTCTTGATCATAAAAAGTCTTTTAACGACGAACGATATTTTCCACACATCACAAAATTGACTGAACAGGAAATAAAAAGTGTAAAAGGTAAATTTAAATTTATGATCAAAGGCATCAGTCACACGGTACCTGCCTTAGTAAATCAAGAGCTTTTTGACAAAACTTTTGGAAAAGATAACGTGAAGACGGAAGAAGCATTTAATACTAAAATTAAAGAGACCATTGGTAAGAATTACGAGGCCGAAGCGGTTAAATTGTTTCATCATAAGATTCGTGAAAAAATTATCGATGTGACTAAGATTACGCTACCCAATAATTTTCTAAAAAATTGGCTCTTACGGACCAATGAAAGTATCAGTCCTGCAGTGCTTGAAAAAGAATACGATCATTATCAGAAAGAATTAAAATGGTCTCTTGTGAGAAATAAAATTGCAAAAGATCAAGCCATAAAAATTGAAAATGATGAAATTCTTGGTGAAGCCAAGATAATGTTGGCACAGCAATTTGGAGGTATGGCGGCTTTGGAGCAGTTGGGAGATCAAATGGATACCATGGCTGAAAACTATTTGAAAGCTGAGAATGGAGATAACTACATGAAGGTATTTAATGAAATACAGAATAGGAAGGTTTTCAGCTTTTTAGCGCAAGAGGTGACAGCTAAAGAGAAAATGGTTTCTTTAGATGATTTCAGAAAAAATTAGAACTTTATAAGCCTTTTTTGAATTTTACAAATGAAGAGTTTAAGCTTTATTTTAGAAATAACTATATTTATAGCAAAAAAATCAAAATGATCAATAGGAAAGAATTTAGAAAATTTGCGGTTAAGGGACAAGGTATTAACGGTCTGACCTTCGATTCATATGTCGATAAAGTAGAGAACATGACGCGTGCGGTTATAGAAGAACGTCCCACCAACTTTAGAGAAATCGATGTCTTCTCGAGATTGATTATGGATCGCATTATCTTTCTGGGCATGCAAGTGGAAGAAAATATCGCCAATATAATAACGGCCCAGTTATTATTTTTAGAATCTGTTGATGCAAAAAAAGACATTCTTTTGTACATTAATAGCCCAGGTGGTTCTGTTTATGCAGGTCTTGGTATGTATGACACCATGCAATACGTAGGGCCTGACGTAGCTACGATTTGTACAGGAATGGCTGCCTCTATGGGTGCCGTACTTTTAGCTGGTGGTGCTCCAAAGAAACGGTCCGCTCTGCCACACTCTCGGGTTATGATACATCAGCCTAGCGGTGGTATGCAAGGTCAATCACGTGATATGGAAATTACGTTGAAGCAAATGCAGGAATTGCGAAAAGATTTGTACGAAATACTGGCCAAGCATGCAGGTAAAAAATACGAGCAAATAGAGAAAGATTCAGACAGAGATTACTGGATGCGCGCGAGTGAGGCCAAAAAATATGGCTTGATTGACGAAGTATTAGAGAAAAAATAATATGGCACAGGTAACTTGTAGTTTTTGTGGAAGAGATAAGAAAGATGTAGATCTTATGATATCAGGTATTCATGCCCATATTTGCGATAAATGCATCATTCAAGCGCAGCAAATCTTAAATGAAGAAGTTAAGACCAAAGCCGATGTCGGAGATACGCCAGAATTCAAATTAATCAAACCCATCGATATGAAGCGCCATCTCGATGCTTATATTATTGGCCAAGATGAAGCAAAAAAATATCTCTCGGTTGCCGTTTACAATCACTTCAAAAGACTCAGCCAAAATACCCTTGACAGCGACATCATGATTGAAAAATCCAATATTGTCATGGTCGGTCAAACGGGTACCGGTAAAACTTACCTTGCGAAGACCTTGGCAAAAGTGCTAGAAGTCCCTTTTTTGTATCGCTGATGCTACTATAATAACAGAGGCGGGCTATGTAGGTGAAGATGTCGAAAGTATTCTTACTCGACTCCTTCAAAGCGCTAACTATGATGTCAGACAAGCGGAACGTGGCATCGTTTATATCGATGAGATAGACAAAATTGCCCGAAAATCAGATAATCCTTCTATTACCCGGGATGTGAGTGGTGAAGGTGTACAACAAGCACTTCTTAAATTACTCGAAGGGACTTCAGTAAATGTGCCCCCACAAGGAGGGAGAAAACATCCCGATCAGAAAATGATCTCCGTAAACACTGAAAATATCCTTTTTATCTGCGGAGGAGCTTTTGACGGAATTGAAGGTCATATTGCCAATCGAATCAATACGCGAGCTATTGGTTTCTCTAATCAAAATGATGCCTCAAAAGCTTTTGACAAGGAAAATTTATTGAAATATGTCACTGCTCAAGACCTCAAAAGTTTTGGATTAATTCCCGAGCTAATTGGGCGACTTCCCGTTTTGACACATCTTGATCCACTCGATCTTGATGCGCTCAAGAAAATTTTAACAGAACCCAAAAATGCATTGATCAAGCAGTTCAAAAAACTATTTGACATGGAAGATGTTAAGCTCACGGTAGAAGAAAAAGCACTGGACTATATAGTTACCAAAGCCCTGGAATTGAAGTTAGGAGCACGAGGTTTAAGAGCTATTCTAGAAGTTATTATTACAGATGCTATGTTTGAGGTTCCCTCAGATAAAAAGATTAAAACCATAGTGCTTACCAGAGCTTACGCCACAGAAAAATTTACTAAGTCCAAGTACAATCACAAACTTAAAGCGGCTTAGTCACCAAGTTATAGACTTTTTCAGCTACTCTCTCAGAAGCCTTTTTCTGTCCAAGTAGGATATAGAGCTCTTGATAATCACTTAACTGCTTTCGCCTCGTTTTTTCATCTACGAGCAATAAGTCTACTTCTCTCAAAACATTTTGACTGGTGTAATCTTTTTGGATGAGTTCTTTAACAATCGCTTTATCTACAATTAAATTGACCAAGGAGATAAATTTAATTTGCACCAAATACTTGGCAATCAAATAAGATATGGGGTGTGCTTTGTAGCATACCACTTGAGGTACATTCCATAATGCCGTCTCCAGAGTAGCTGTCCCAGAAGTCACAATAGCCGCATCACATAAGTTCAGTATTTCATAAGTTTTACCGAGGACTAACCTTACATTACTCAATCCTCTAATGCCATCGTAGAGATCAATAGGTAGGTTATCAACGCCAGCGATCCACAAAAACAGATCCTTTCGCTGATGAGCCAACTTACTGATCATTTCAATTGAGTGCTCGACTTCTTGTTTTCTACTTCCCGGTAAAAACGCAATATTCCAACGATGATTTTCCGAACGCTTAAAGGAAGCGTCTAGCTCGTAACTATCAATGTGCTCTATCAAAGGATTCCCTACATATTCTACTGGATAATTTAATGATTTATAAAAAGGAACCTCAAATGGAAAAATGACCAGTAATTTGTCTACAAATGATCGAATTTCTTTGATACGGCCCTTGTTCCATGCCCATATTTTTGGCGAAATATAATAAATCGTACGTAGTCCCTGACGTTTGGCAAAGGCCGCCATTCTTAAGTTAAAACCTGGATAATCTATGAAAATTACGGCATCGGGATGGAATGCCAATAACTCTTTTTTACAGGTATTTAATTTCTTTTTTATCACTCGAAGATTTGTAAAAACTTCATAGAATCCCATAAAGGTACTCTCTTTATAATGACTTAAAAGCTCCCCTCCAGCCGCTTTCATTTCATCACCTCCATAGCACACAATTTGAGCCTTAGGGTCTTTTTTTAATAGTGCTGCAATTAAATTTGCCCCATATACATCTCCTGATCTCTCACCAGCAATTAAGAAATACTTCATTTAATCACATATTTTCTATTTTAATGCAATCTACCTTATGATGGGGATATAATGTATAAATTTGTATCAGAAACAAAAAAGGTATGATCATAGTTACGGGTGCTGCCGGTTTCATCGCCAGCGCATTAATAAGCGAATTAAATAAATACAATTTCAATAATATCATTGCGGTCGATTTATTTAATTCTGACCTAAAAAATCAAAATATTGAAGGTAAAAAAATTAAGCAAAAGGTCAATAGAAATGAACTCGATGATTGGATACAACTCAATCATGAAGAAATAGAATTTATTTTTCATCTGGGTGCACGCACCGATACAGCAGAGTTTGACCGGACGCTTTTAGCAAAGCTGAACACAGACTATAGCAAAATGATTTGGAAAAGTTGTGTTTCATATCAAATTCCTTTAGTGTATGCAAGTAGTGCGGCAACTTATGGTCTCGGTGAATTTGGGTTTAATGATCAAGAAAATCTATCTGAAAAATTAGTCCCTTTAAATCCTTATGGGGATTCAAAAAATGCATTTGACATTTGGGCTTTAAAGGAAACCAAAAAGCCCTTTTTCTGGGCAGGGCTGAAATTTTTTAACGTGTACGGTCCCAATGAATATCACAAAGACCGGATGGCATCTGTGGTATATCATGCTTTCAATCAAATTACTAAAACGGATGATATGAAGCTTTTTCGGTCTCACAATCCAAAATATAGCCATGGTGGTCAAATGCGGGACTTTGTATATGTCAAGGACGTTGTGAAAGTAATGTATTGGCTTATGCATCACCGGAAAAACTCAGGATTATATAATCTAGGCAGTGGTCAAGCCCGAAGTTTTTTGGATTTAGTAAAAGCAGTGTTCCTTGCCATGGACAAAGAGGAAAAAATCTCCTTCATAGATACTCCTATAGATATCCGGGACAAATATCAATATTTCACAGAGGCCAAGATGGATAAATTAAAAGGGATTGGATATCCTCATCCTTTTACCACATTAGAAGCAGGTATCAATGATTATGTAAGCCATTATCTTAAAGCTCAAAAGCGCTACTAAAACTACAATTGACGCTGACTTATCCTTTCTAAAAGTTGCTTTTGACCCACGCGATTCGCGCGCTCGTTTGGAGAAGCCGATTTCTGTAACGCATCCATCAATTGTTGATTCTTTTTATCAAAAAGTTGAATTTCTCTTTCCGACCATTGGATAGGATCTCCTGGCGTCTCTAGTTCATAACCCAATGCCAAAAGACCTTCTGCTGCTATAGATTCAAAGATTTTAATTTCTTCAGGTGCAAGAAGTTGATGGAACTTTTGACTGTTATTGGATATGATAGGTTTTGCTACATTGGCCCACATATTGCCTGATTTAGACGTTAAAAGAGACTCTTTGGAATTAAAATAATCCAGCATGATCTCATCAAATTCAATACCTATCCTTTCGCAAATCAAATGCAGTACGTTTTTTCTGGCTCATGAATCAGTGCCTCATAACTGAGTCCGGACATAGCGATGGGCTGCCAATGACGATAAAAATGAGGTGGTTTCCATTTGTTCTTGAGACCATTTTTGAGCGATTTGATAAATATGTTTAGGTCCCACATAGGCCTTTTTAAAAGAAGTGGCTACATCGCGACCATCTCTGTATAAATAAATATAAAACGGCTGAATCACTTTTTCCAATTCTGAGGTATACTGAATATTGAATGTGCTTTTACAGCACCATATTTCAGCTTGATCTACCACACATTTCTGCTCATAAACAAACTCAAATAAATCCAAAAGGGAAGTAATCTTATCTGTAATCTCATCGCGATCGAAATTAACTAACGACCACTCAACAGGGTTACATTCCACCCAACGACAAACATCATCTACCAAAGTAAACCTATTTTTTCTTACTTTTAAATCTCCATATTGAGAAAGCAAAGGCATAAACGTCCTTAAAATATGTGGGGGATGCGGTGCCGAAATTCCTTGATGCTGATTGAGCATCAACCTGAGCAAGTTAGAACCCGAGCGCTGCGTTCCTATAAATTGAATGACTTTTTGGGTCATCTCAAATAAAAAAAAGACTTAACATACCATTTATCAACATAATCCACAAGAAGTTAACTTTTAAACAGTTTATCATAATAAATGCAATAATAGTCAATCCTATTGACTGCAAATCAAATCCTATTGGCTTAAGTACTACATACGCAGAAAATAAAATAAACCCAAGAACAATTGGCTTTATCCCAGAAAAAATAGCATTTAAGAATTTATTATCTGGTAGCATTCTAAATATCTGCCCTGCCAATAACATTAACAAAGCAGCTGGTAAAAATATGCCAATGGTAGCAACAAAGGCGCCCAAAAGACCCCCAGCTTTAAATCCAATATAGGTAGCCGATACCAATATGGGTCCGGGAGTTAACTGGCCCAAAGCAATAGCCTCATTGAACTCGTCAGGAGTTACCCATAACCATTGATTTACAACCAAATCATTAATCGCTTGAATCATCACATACCCCCCTCCAAACAAGGTAAGGCTTACCTTTGAAAACTCCATTAACAGGGCATCATGGGGATATGACAATAAAAAAAAGAAAGATAATATTAAGAAAATACAAGTGATTACCCCTGTCAACAAATATTTCATGGATTTTATGGATCCTACCTCTTGAATATTAAGTAATTTTTTTTCCCCTAAAACAAATCCCAGACACCCTCCAATGACTATGCCAATAAAAAGATTAATTGAAGTAAAAATAAGACTTGATAAGGTTAAGACAATCAAAATTATTTGCCAGTAGGAATTAAGTCCATTTTTCAACATTTTTAGCGATACATCAAGAATGAGGGCAACCACGACAGGAATTAAAAAAGCAATCACTAATTTAAAAATCATGACATCAAAAAATACTGAACTGAAATATGCCATGATAGTCATTATCGAACATGCAGGTAGCAAAATTGAAATCCCACAAACAAATGCGCCTGGCCAGCCTCTCAAGCCATAGCCAATGTAAGTGACTACATTAACAGCGAGAGGACCAGGAAGTAATGAAGCGATCAATATACCATCATAGATTTTTTGTTGAGAAAGTATCTTTCGCTTATCCACGAGCTCACTTTGTATCATGGCTACTAAGGCAGTATATCCTCCAAATGCAGATACTCCTAGCACTAAAAAAATTTTAGTTAAATCAAATAATGAAATATTTTCCTTCAATTCGTTATATTAAAGCGCTGACAAATAAAATTTTCCGGATAATCAAAGATTACCCCTTGAAAATAATTGATTCTCGAAATATGAGGCTAAATATGATTAAAATAGCAGTTTCAAGAATCCGAACTCTTTCCATAGATCAATAAAAATAAGAGAATTAGAGAAAAAATATTTTTCCTGTATGAATGAGCTAATTTACAGAGTTATATACCTCACCTTTTTATTTCAAATGATATCACACTATCATTATTTCTTGCAACTATTAATAATTGCATTTTCTCTTTTCTATTCAACAATTGTACACTCTTCGCATTCCCTTCTATAAAAAAATGATTGTTATGAGCCTCACTAAGTTGAAAAGTATTGATTGAATCCGCCAAAAGCACCATTCCAGTTCCTGCATCCCATCTGGGAGTTTCAACCTCCGTATTATAAATATTCCCAATGGCAATTAGATCATCTAAACCGTCATGATTCAAATCTAACACAGCACAATCTAAAAAAGGAAAACTTTGAGCAGGATTAGGTAATGGCATTATGTCGAACCCTTCCATTGTGCTTAGCATCACCAATGTCCTAAACTCATTAACTTCTAACGTCAACGAACTATCCAATTTATCTTCAAACATATCTTGGACAGATGCTTGGGCAAATGAGGTATAGGTATTGAATTTTTCTGAGATAAAAGGCATTTGTTGTGAGGTGCATTCTCGACCACGTACCGGCACGTAATTTCCTTTGTACATTTTACTCAAGACAATATCAAAGGTACCGTTAGTGTCAAAATCATTAGCAAATACTTTAAAGGGTTTTGCTTTAGATGCTGTATATTTAGTGTTCAACCCAATATTACCTAAGATATAATCCATCAATCCATCTCCATTGATATCTGCAGAGGTTATAGAAAACCACCAACCCAATTCGTTATCAAGCCCATAAGAAACAGATACATCTTGAAATTTTCCCTCTACTGAAGTAAACATTCCAACTTTTGTCCATTCCCCCACTACTATAAAATCATCCTTTCCATCGTGATTAAAATCAGTTACCTCAATATCATTAATAATTCCAAATTCACTAAAACCAGTACTGATTTCTGTTGTTATATTCTTAAATATTCCATTTTCATTTAACAATATTTTTGCCGACGAACTCAAGGGATAATGATGTGGAATCATTCTGTTCCCTATTATTAAATCCAGATCACCATCATCATCGAGATCAATTTCTTTAACAACTTTACCGCTCAAACCTGAACTATCCACAAAATTTTTATCTCTATAATATTTTCCGAGACCATCATTGATATATAATCTGTCTCTATAGAAAGGAGAACTTTCTAAATATTCATTACCCCCTGAAAGTACATATAAATCCAAATCCAAATCACCATCGCAGTCAAAAAATAATCCTCCTACATCTTCAAATTCTTTGTCTATCAAAAAATCAAAGTTCTCTATTTCTTCAAACTCACCTTCTCGTTGAATGAATATTTGAGATGGTTGTCCTTTAGATCCTGAAATGAAAATATCATCCCATCCATCTCCATTAACATCTCCAGATACAATGGAAGGACCTACAGTAGATTGCTTGTAGGGAAGTAAAATTTCTTTTTTAAAATCATCATAAAAAGACTGTTTATGGTTAAAATTGATGACTTTTGACTCAGAAAAAGTGAATTTATTTTTTTTGTTCTTATTGTTGATTTGCGACGACTCTTCGTCCGTTTCGGATATGATTAACTCTTGATTTGCATCCACACGATATCTTTGATGAACTTTACCATTTGGCCAAACTATCCTTACAGAATCAACCATTTTTAAAGATCCTAAACCAAAATATGCAACAGGATCTACAAATGAAAAATATCCTCTTACGCCTTTATTTTCCCATAATTGAACTGAATCCCCTGTGTACACATAGACTTTAGCGTATGACTCATGATGCCTACTTAATGTTTTAACCGTTAAAAAATTACCCAAATTCAATTCTCTACTCAAATTTTTATGAACAAAAGCCTCCTGGTCTATATTATTAGTAACTAAATCTAGATCACCATCCCTATCTAAATCGGCATACACTGCACCATTGGAAAAAGAAGGCGTAACAATACCCCAATCAGATGAGCTATTTTTAAAGGACAAATTACCTTGATTTTCGAATAATAAATTAGGTAACTTTTCAGAAGGCATTTCTTCATATAATTGCTTTTTAACACTCATTGGAACTTTTCCTTGATATTTAGCCTGTATCTGGACCCACTTTATTCGAAAAATCATTATCTGAGGCATACCGCCTGTAGCCATTGGTTATATAAACATCCTTATTGCCATCGTTATTATAGTCGGCAATTAATCCTGCCCAGCTCCAATCTGTCTTAGCAATTCCTAACTGATGAGAAATATTTCGATAAACATTATTGGTTCGATTTATTTGTAAAGTATTAAACATATATTGATAAGCAAAGTCGAATTTGTTCACCAACATATCAAAATTTGAAGCGCTCATAGACTGCATGAGTGTCTTGGATCTAACATGATCTGCACTGGCCATATCAAGCACTAAAATATCTTGATAAGCATCATTGTTAATGTCAGCCACATCGACCCCCATCCCAAAAAAAGAAATTTGACTAGTTCTTGATTTTATTTCGTCAAAAAAAGTTCCATTCTTTTTGTTTATGTACATGGCATCTGGAATAAAATAATCATTGGCTATGTAGATATCTAACCAGCCATCTCCATTTAAATCACTGACAGATAATCCCAGACCAAAACTAGGTCTTAGCATTCCTACTTGGGCGGTAGCATCAACATAAGTCCCACCATCATTAATATAAAAATGGCTCGAACTGCCATGCATCAATCCTTTTTGGGTTCGGAGTAATTGATAAAATGCTGCTGGTTCTGTACCATATAATCCATTTTCATTCATCACCAAGCAATCCAAGTCACCATCCTGATCAAAATCGAAAAATGCTGATTGGGTACTAAATCCCTGATCAGCCAATCCATAATCACGGGCTTTTTCAATGAATGTTTCATCTCCTTGATTTACATATAAGAGATTTGCCCGTTGGCTTGGTTCAAGAGGCCCGCCTCTAGAAATATAAATGTCAAGAAAACCATCTTCATTGATATCCACAAAAGATACACCATTGGACCAACCCCCCAAAGGATTTAAATTTGCTTCAATAGAAATATCACGAAACTCAAAATTTCCCTTATTGATATAGAGTTTATCGTCGACCTGATTACCAGCAAAATAAATGTCTAATAATCCATCATTATTTATATCAGCAACACCAACCCCTGCACCATTATAAAAATAATCAAAATCAAATAAATTAGATCGATTATTAACATCATGACTTAGATCATTACTAAAATCAATACCTGTTCTTTGAGCACTTAAACGCTCAAAGATAATTTCAGACACTTTTTCTTGCTCGCAGCCAAAAAATATAAATAAAAGAAGAATAAGGTAAAATCTCATATTTCTATACACTCACAAATTTATAAAGAAACCGAAACAATGAAAGAAAGCCATATAACCGACAACATAATCACATACCCTCTGCATTTAAAAATTAATGCATCATTGACTCGTCTATATGATAAGCCCTATAAAATTCTTCACTTGACTGCGCCATCCAAAGAATATTACCCAAATCATCAGTAATAACAATCTTTTTTCTCATAGTGCTACTAAATAGATAGCGCCCATCACTAAATTGATAAACGCTGCCCATTTTCCAGCTAAACAAAGAATCTGGCAACTCAATGATCAGAGTGTTTAAAAAAGAATTATTATTCACTTTAAAGGCCAATGCCCTTGAGGTTTTTCTATATTTTTTATCTCCATTATCAAACAGTAAATAATCACCCGATGGGGCTAGGTTGATTGAATGCTGCCCATAGAATCTATTGTGCTCATTTTCCATAGAAATACCACTATATTTCCACAACACACTTCCTGTCTCCCTATCAATTTTCCAAATCTCATTAAACTTTCTGAATGAAATTAAATAATTACCATCGATATCTAACTCTATTGCATTGGCATGTCCCCAATCTATCCTATCCTTGAGCACATTCGGATTGATTAAAGGATTTAAATGATCCGATAAATTCCAACTCCATATTTTTTTGCCATCAGCTGATAGTTTAATGATGCCATCATGTTTAATGGTATCTTGATCTAGTCCACCAATTGCCGTTAAATTGATTGGTAGTATTTCATGAGTAAGCGCAACATAATCATCCCCATCTTTAATTAAATCGTGATGTAAGAGTTTATCATAACCACCCATCCCAAATTTAAGATGATTTATCGTATCACCTTCATAACTGATTTCAATTAAATCAGACTTAGAATTTAAAGCTACATAACTTTTCGCATAGGGTTTAAAGACTCGATTAAGAGCAGTATCAGCTTTTTGATACCAAACTACTTCACCGAAGCTATTTACCATAAACATAATCCCAGGAGAGTCAATTTTACGTAATAAAATATATCCTTTAAAATTTTCTTTATTCACTAAAACTTCAATCTTGGGTAAGTTTGAGGGGATCTCTTTCAATGGACTCAAACCACTACTTCCACACCCACAGAAAATAATTGCAATGAAAACTAAAACTTTATTTTTCATAATAACTCAACAACACCATTACAAAAATTAAGATCACAAAAAAAGCCAATCCCAAAGGAATCGGCTTTTTTGAATTCAATTTAATTTGATTAAAAGGTAACATCTGCCAGCGCTGCTTCACAATTATCACATGTCCACGTCTGTGCTACGGGGAATGTAATAGTTGTAATCGCATTCTCATCCCAAGCTGGATTGTTTCCTGCAATAGTTAGAGTGACATTATCTGCAGCCATGAAATACTTAAATTCCCAAGCATCACCGTAAGAATCAGTAGCAGTTTTGTTAAAAGTAACAACGCCACACAAGTCTGAGAAACCGAAATCTCCCTCAGGTACACAGCATGCATAGTATGTTTGATATCCACCAAAAGACCAATCATTAAAACTGAAATTACCTGCACTGACCTCTACAATACTTATTGGATAACCCTCCACACTGACTCCTGTAGCAGTAGCCGCAGCATCAAATCCATTCCAATAAAAATCACTAGAAGACACAACTTCACCTAAATACATATCAGAAGGACAAGCTACTGGAAAAGTAGTATCAAACCTTCCTGCAAAAGCAGGTCCCGTAATGGTAGATGACTTGTTGCTATTTGAAAAAACCAATCCACCTTTTGATAAATAACTTTTAACAGTGAAATAATCTCCCGCATCTGCATTTGCAGCAGTAATAGTTACTCCAGCGAGGCCAGATAATTCAGCAGCAGTAAAAGCAGGAATATCCATACTCATGTAGCCATCTGCATTTTTGGTAAAATCAGCTGACGTATAAGTTCTGCCAGGCATATCAACTTCGCTTCCGCCGTTGTATGTCATTGTAAACTTAAATTCTGTCACATCTACACCGTTTGTTTCATCCACAAACTCTACTGAATAACCAAAAGAAGATGAACTTAAATTATTCGGATCAACCAAAGCAGCACCTGAAGTCGAAGTAACTCGAGGATAACTCCCTTTAATTGCATCATCAAAAGTTAATATTGGTTTCTCATCTGGATCTGCACAAGAGTATGAAAGCATGACCAGAAGTCCCAAAATTAACGTTTTTGTAATATTATTTGAATTTATCATTTTTTTAATATTTAGCATTTAACATTAATAAAGAGTTGGACCACTTACGTTCCAAAAAACTCTGTTCGTTATGAGATCCGTTGCCTCATCGTAATTACCATTTCTGGTTGTGTAATCCTGAGGATATCGCATTCTATATGCAAACGTTCCTGGATCTGCCTCCAAGCCTGGTGACATGTTTGACGGTAATCCTGTTCTTCTCCACATGTTATATGCCGCTACACCGTTACCATATATGGCTATCAGCATTTGCTTTGCAATAAGATCCTTTTTACCTGCAGCATCTGCCGCATCATAAACCGCCAAAACATCAGCTAAATAATCGCTAACTTTTGTGTCAGTCATCCCGTAGAATGTTTCAACATTAACAACGGACCCATCCTTCAAGGTTATGTCTTGAGACATTTCAGCTGAGACTAAGGATTTAAAAGATCTCACCTTTGCTAGAGAAGCACTAATTCCGGCCGAGAGCTCGTCTCTTCCACCACCAGCAGCAGCAGACTCAGCCATCTCAGCTCGCATAAACCATGCATGTGATGAGAGCATAACAGGTAGTATTCCCTCACCTAGGCCTCCAAAAATTCCTAGTGTTCTAGTATCTCGGAATTCATCAAAATCAAAAGCTCCTCCACCAGGATACAATCCGTACGAAGTTTTTACAGGACCGTCAGGAGGCGTACCAGATCCATTCAAATGATCTCGGCCGTAATATCCGTCAGCTTTACCATAACAATAAGGAAGATCAGCAAAAGCCCCACTCCAGTGAGCAGGTCTGTCTACTTGATCAGGATAAACTGATAAGTGACAACCATATTCTGCTATATCCAAGTTAGTTGCATCCCCTGTTTTACGATAGAAATAATATCGTGTTCTTGGATCGACAATTGTTACTCCGGCAGCATCAACTTGTTCGGCTGCAAGCAAATACATAAAATAGTTACTCATGTAATTTCCATCGCCTTGCTCATAACTACTATTATACATCCAGTGCCTTGAGTTAGGATTGACACGCTGGCTTCCATAATTAAATTGGAAATCTTCACTTGCATCATCAATAACATCTCCACCAGCTACTATAGCATTGAAAGAAGTGGCATCACCCATATTAAGATAAGCCTGCATCTTCAACGTATTGGCCAAAGTCACCCACTTAGTTCGATCTCCCCCGTAATATTGATCGTTCGATGGAGCAGGAGCCGCAGCATCTGAGAGATTGGTAATTGCTTCATCCAAAAGAGCAATCGCTGCAGCATAGACATCCGCACCTGGGTCAACTTTAGGACTAATCACGTCAGTTCCCTGACCTGCTTCTGAGTAAGGTACATCTCCCATTAAATCTACCAATTGCATCATTGTCCAGGCTTTTAAGACTTGAGCTGATCCAACATGTATTGCAAAGTTATTTGTTCCCTGCTTCTCTATTAATGCGTCTACATCTGGAAATATTCCAGCGTAGGCGTTATTCCAAACACCACCCATCGTGGTATTTGTCACAGCAGCATTATATGTAAATGCTACTGTCATGTACATTCTAGCCATCGCACCAGCAGTATATTCTCCACTCTCAACCTGATCTTTAAAACCTAATTGAATACTATTATAGAGATCATCTAAACTAGCTGTACTTGGATCTAATGCATTTGGATTAATCTGCTGATCTAGTTCCAAATCACAGGCAGAAATAAATCCTACAAATGCGAATACTATTAATATTTTATTTACAAATTTCATAAACTTTAATTTTTATATTCGTTTAATTAGAACGTTAAGTTCAATGTCATACCATATTTCTTAGCCGTTGGCGCAGTTCGAAAATCAAAGCCTCGACCATTTCCAACTCCAGTACTTGATATTTCTGGATCAAAGTTTGTTCCCACAGGAAAGTTCGGAGCATTATACCATAAGTTTTCACCTGATATTGTCAATGCTGCCCTACCAAAGGGAGATTTTTCTAACCAAGTTTTAGGCAATACATATGCCACTGAAACTTCTCTCAATCGTAGAACTGAAGCATCAAAAACCCCTCCTTCATCCGCATAGAAATAAGCTCGGAAGAAAGAATCTCCCATATATGTCTGAATATCGTTTGCAACATATTGGGGCTCTCCTGAGCCATCAACACCATCTTGCTTAACCGCACCAGGCATTATGATAGGAACGTTTCTGTTAACATCTGTATCAGTTGTATTACCTCTAGCTAAAAGTGCTTGGATGGTTGAAGAATAAATATCTCCTCCAGCTATGTATTGCCACTGAAATCCAAAAGATATGCCTTTCCATGTCAATGTGTTAATCCAGTTAGCTGTAAAATCAGGGTTAGGGTTACCTATAATACCAAATTCTCCTGACGACTGATAGTTTCCAATACTTTCTACCACATATTGTGAAGAAGGATCAGAATTGTCTGTTCTCATAAATGTGCTTCCATACATCGCTCCAAAAGGTTCACCAGGAATTGCATAGTTACCAAGACTTCCTCCATAACCTTCAATCTGGACCCTTTCAATTCCTTCATAAATTGAATTAACTGTAGGCAGATTTTTGGTATAATTCAAATTAATATCCCATCGAAGAGCTCCTGGAAGTGGAGGTGCGATATTTACACCAAGCTCAACTCCTGTATTTGTAACCTTGGCTGCGTTAACAGTAGTGTTTGTATATCCTGTTGAAGGATCTAATGGGAGTGCTACAATCAAGTCTCTACTTTCTTTATTATACCAAGATAAATCAAGCCCAATTAAATCTTTAAACAACCTTGCTTCAAGACCTACCTCAAGTTCAGTAAATAACTCTGCTTGCAAGTTTTGATTACCTAGTTGGTTAGATACAGAGTTTGTATTTAAAATAGAACCTCCAGGTGTGACAAAATCATTTGTGGAAGAATTCAAAATATTTCTTGTCTGATAAGGTTCGGGGTAACCTGCAGAGGTACCATAACCTACTCTAACCTTTAAATAATCAACTGCATTACTGTTACCCAAGCCCTCGATAGCATCTGAAATAATAACCGATGCACTTACAGAGGGGTACAATACTGATCGATTTGCCTCCTCTAAAGTGGAAGTCCAATCATTACGAGCCTGCAAGTTTAAATATGCCCAGCCATTGTAACCAAGGGCTGCAGTGGCGTATACTCCCATAACGTTTTCATTTCCATATCCTGAAAAGTTATTGTGCTCAATAAAGTTTCCATGATTCAATAGGTTGTATACAAATTGTTCTTGACTTGTTGTTCCAACGAAAGAGCCTTTTTGCCTTACACTGTTTACTCCAACAAGACCATCGATGGTAATTGATGAACCTATTTTGTAATCGTACATTAAGTTCATTACCTGAGAGTTTGTCCAACGCTCAGTAGTAAACGTACTGAATTCACCAAGTGGTTGCCTTGGTCCTCCTATATTGACGAAACGATTATTTTGTTGCGTGTAGGTGTCTAAGCTCAAACGATACATGACATTCCAGTTTTCACCCAGTTTGTAGCCGAATTCTGTATTAGAGAAAAATCTAGAAACTGCTTCATCCTGGCCAGAATTATTCAACGTCCATCTCGGATTTTGTATAGGTCCACCACGTCTGTAGTATACACTCCTGTTATCAACTGGCGATTGAAAAGGTAAGCCCATCAAATCCATTGATCTTGGTGTAAACATAATCGCAGCAAATAGACCGTTACCGTCTCCTCCAAATGCTGGAGCAGTGATTGGGGACCTTCTGTCTGTATTCACATAGTTGAAGGTAGACTTGAAGGTCAAACCATTATCCAACTCAGTTCGGTAACCAATACCGAAATTATGCTTATCGATATAATTAGTCCTTCTTTCTGTTCTTCCCGCAGACATTACCATATCATCAAGTTGTGGTGTAAAACCTTCTTCTGTTAAATAGCTATAAGTCGCGCTAACTGAAGAATTTCCTCCAAGTGCTTTTTGGATAGACACTGAAGTGTTTGAACTCAAACCTTTTTGGAAAAATTCCTCAACGCCTCGATAAGGCTTATATTCGTAATCCACATCATCATAAATTCCATCAAAATCATTTCTATATTGGTCCTGATCATATGGATGTGTCACATATACTGTTGAACCATCTGCTCTTCTAAAGTTACTACCGTATGATCCTGGATCAGTATCATCAAAGGCAGCTCCCCAATTAGAGAAATACCAATCAAAACCTGCATTAAATCCATTACCATAAGTGTTTTGATAATCTGGAACATTCGCAACTTCAGACTGGAATATTCCTTGAGTTACATTTACTTCCATTTTTTTAGAAGCACCTGCACCTGCTTGACCATTCTTAGTTGTAACTAAAACAACTCCGTTTCTACCTTGCTCTCCATAAAGAACTGTCGCTGATAACCCTTTAAGAATCGAAATTTCAGCGATAGAGTTTGGATCCAAATCTAAAAATCTAGATGATGCTGTTGCACTACCTGATCCAAATCCTTGATTACCAGTATTAGTTTCTGTATTAAACGGGATACCGTCTACCACAAATAAAGGCTGGTTGGAGCCGGTGATTGAAGAATAACCCCTGATAATAATATTAGTACCAGAACCAGCCAGTCCAGAGGTAGATGCAATATCTACACCCGTCGCTTTTCCCCGCAACAACCTGGCTACGTCTGATTCTTGACGGGCAACCAATGCATCACTACTTATCGAAGATACACCAAAACCTAGCGCCTTCTTCTCTTTCACGACACCAAGTCCCGTGACAACTACTTCAGACAATGTTTCTACATCCTCCATCATAGTAATATCAATTACAGCTCTCGCACCAATGACTACTTCTTGGGTTGTAAGACCTATAAAGGAATATTCTAGCGTACCTCCCTCTTCTGGGACACTTAAACGATAGTTACCATCTAAATCGGTGGTTGTGCCTGTTGACGTTCCTTTCAGAATCACATTAACACCAGGGATACCCCCACTTCCATCATCAGAATTCACTATACCGGATACCGTTCTTTGCGCCCAAGCTGTGCCTAGGACAAAAAGAAAGGAAATACTAATGAGTACAATCCTCTTCATAAAAATTTGGTTTTTAAAAATGAACATTAATTAAATTGATTTTTGGTAATGGTTAATAAGGCAATTTATTAAATTATTGTATAAATAAAAACAAAACACTATTTAATATGGATTAAAGATATGTATTATCTAATATCGCATTAATTAATCATATTTATTAGTGTAAATTTAACATAATTCAATTTTATATTAAAATTATTAATAATTATGTGTAATATTTTCAAGATTTTTTAAATAATGTCTTAAAAGAAATACACTAAATAATATGTTATTTTTAATAGCATGTGTTTTGAGGTATTTTCTTTTGTTAATTTTCATTTTATATCTAAAATCTTCTGAAAAAAAATATTATCTAACCATTAAAAATGGATTAAAAACTTAGATTTTTTAACCTATAACCATTTAATATGACTTATTTTTCACGATGTATTTGCGAAGAGTATCCCACCTTACCTCTCTGCTAATCTCCGAGCAGCTTAATTTAATCTAAGTAGTATTTAAGTATCTAAAATCACAAATCAATGGTATTTTCAGTGATATTAATGATTAGTTTTCGGCTCTTATCCTAAACTCTATGCGCCTGTTTTGATCACTCAAGGTGGAATCTAATTCAACAGGATATGTAGACCCTAATCCTATGAATTTTAACTGATCTGAAGGTATGCCCGATGCAATCAGATAATCATATACTGCCTTTGCTCGTTGCTCAGAGAGTACCTGATTATATTGGGGGTCTCCCGATTGATCTGTGTGACCCTCAATTTGTATATTTACTTGGTTTTCAACTAAAAATCCGGCAACTATTTCGAGTTCTGATTGTGAGTTTGGTGTCAATTCATAACTGGCCAAGTCGAAATAAATATTTTCTAGAATCATAGTGGCTCCCACTACAAGCGGCGACAAGATTATATCTAATGTATCAGGCTGCCCAGAGCTGCTATTTTGAATATCAAATCTAAAATCTTCGAAGAAATAACCTTTCGCCCCTGCATATACTCCGTAGCTCAACCCTTCGTTCAAAGCGAAAAAATATTCACCCGAAATACTATCACTGTAAGTACTGTACTTCAATTTGTTCGTAAAAATATCAAAAAGTTCAATTTTAGCTTTGATGGCTTTTTGTGAAATGGCATCTCTTACCCGACCAAAAATATAACTAGAAGTATTTTTGACCAATGAATCATTGACTATTGGTAACTGCACAATTTTAGTCTTTAGCTTACCGTCTGCTTTTTTAAAATCTTGAGAAAAATAAGCCATGGAGCCATCTGCGGATATGATAAATGATAATTGATCCAAATTATTGTTTACCGCATTACCCAAGTTCCTAGGAGTTTGCCATTTCCCCTCCTTTTGCTCACTCATATATAAATCATAGCCTCCAAAACCTACCCGGCCATTGGATGCAAAAATTAAATTTTCACCATTGGTGTGTATAAAAGGGGTTACATCATCCTTCAATGTGTTTATTATATTCCCCATATTTTTGGGTTGAGTCCAAGTATTATCTACCCGCTGAGTATACCAAATATCTCTCTTACCCATTCCTCCAGGCCTATCCGATGAAAAATATAAGATATTACCATCAGCTCCTAAACTGGGCTGCGAATCCCAGTTTTTGGAATTCACTACTTTGCCTAAATTTTCTGGATTTGACCAAACCTCACCATACTTTCTTGAAATAAAAAGATCACAATTTCCAAAAGTTTGACCTTTGTCACACATAGTGAAAATCAAGGTGCGTCCATCCGCAGATATTGAAGCTGCCCCCTCGTTAAACTCTGAATGAATATTATTGCTGAGTAATGTCGCTGGAGACCAAATATCAGCTTCCCGGTAACTAACGACTAAATCTTCATCATAACTCCCTGAAGTACCGGCTCTCTTAGTAAAAATTAAAGTATTATTATCAATGGTAATCGTAGGGAAATATTGCGTGAGGTAGCGATTCACAGATAAAGGCAAGGCCTTGGGCATCACCACGGCTTTTGTTTTTTGATTCTTATAGGCATAAGCTATACTAGCTATCAGTAGCGAATCGTCTTGATCTACCGGCATCTGGTAAAATTGAATTTGATCTGTGCATGCTTTGGCTTTAGCATAAAACCCATTTTTAAAATACGCCTTTACCAAAATCATTAATTTTGGGACACTGATCCTAGACTCATCAGCTCCTAAATAATACTGATCAAGGTGATAAAAGGAGCGCTCCACATCACCAAGATTTTTGAAAATGCTGGCCAATGCCCAATGTGCCTCAACGAATGTAGGTTCCTTGACTAAACATTTTTGATATAATGAGATGCCCCCGTCGAACTCACGCTCTTTTATCAATTGACGCGCAGATTCGTACCATTTTTGAACCCTAGGATTGTCTACCGAGTACTCTTCTTGCGCATACAGCTGCACTGAAAGAAAGAGCAACAAAAATATCAAGAGCCATCGCATACTTAAGGTATATCCATGAACTTATGGGTTTGCAAAGAGATGGACCAACGGGGATGTTCCTTAACAAACGCTATAATCAAAGGTAGTATTTCTTCTTGTCGACTCCATTCAGGCTGCAAAAGCCATTTGGCTTGAGGATTCATTTTTTTACTATGCTCAATGGCCCACTTAAAATCTGACTTATGGTAAATCACCAGCTTCAATTCATCACTTTGCTCGTAAAATACTTCCCTGGGCTTTTTAAACTTTTTAGGGGAGAAGCAAATCCAATCCCATTCTCCCGTAAGTGGGTACACCCCTGAAGTTTCAATATGGGTATTTTTATCCGCTGCTTTTAACTTTTGGGTTAATTGGGATAGATCATACATCAAGGGCTCTCCTCCCGTAATCACTACGATTTTTGCAGGATATTCATTGGCCATTTTTACCAATCGAGTAACTGAAAGATTAGGATGGTCACTTGCCTCCCAAGAAATCTTCACATCACACCAATGACACCCCACATCGCAGCCACCAATTCTTATGAAATAAGCGGCTTTCCCAACATGACAACCTTCGCCCTGAATCGTATAAAAAGATTCCATGATAGGTATTTCATCTACAAGAAGATTAATCGTGGTGTCGTTCATAAGCCTTGAGTGTATTCAACAAAAGTGATGCAATGGTCAAAGGTCCAACTCCTCCCGGCACAGGAGTAATAAAACTACTCAAGGGCGCTACTTTTTCAAAGTCTACGTCTCCAGAAAGTCTAAATCCACTCTTTTTTGTAGCATCTGGAATGCGTGTCGTTCCCACATCTATGATGACCACACCTGATTTTACCATATCTGCAGTAATGAGCCCGGGCTTACCTACTGCAACAATCAAAATGTCGGCATTTCGGGTATGTTTCGCTAAATCTTGAGTGAATTTATGACAAATAGTAACCGTAGCTTGAGCCTGCTCCACCATCATCAAACTCATTGGAGCTCCCACGATACGACTCGCACCCACAATCACACAATGCTTTCCTTTGGTGGTCACCTGATAGCGTTTAAGTAGCTCCATCACTCCAAAGGGCGTAGCAGGCAATAACAAGGGCTGATCGGAAACAATGGATCCAAAATTATGATTGGTAAAGCCATCTACATCTTTCTTTGAGTCTATCAAAGGGATAATGTGCTCCACCGAGATGTGTTTAGGCAAAGGCAACTGAACTATAAATCCATCGATATCGTCGTCTTGATTGAGTTGCTCGATGTGCTTAAATAATTTTTTCTCTGTTATGGTGGTAGCAAATTGTAAAAGAGTGTACTCAAATCCCACGGCTTTACAGGCCTTCATCTTTCCGTTGACATAAGAATGACTCGCCCCATCTTCTCCAATCAAAATAATGGCGAGATGGGGCACTCTCTTGTTATTATTTATGAGTTCTCCAACCCGCTGTGCTACTTCAGACTGAATTTCATTGGCTATCTTTTTTCCATCAAGTAATAATCCCATGGTCAATCAAGTTTTAGAACGGCCATAAATGCTTCTTGAGGTATTTCAACATTCCCCACTTGACGCATACGCTTTTTACCCTTCTTTTGCTTTTCTAATAGTTTTCTTTTCCGACTAATATCTCCACCATAGCATTTAGCAATTACATTTTTACGAAGTGCCTTGACCGTCTCGCGAGAAATCACCTTCGTCCCAATGGCAGCTTGAATGGCAATCTCAAACATCTGTCGCGGAATGAGGCCTCGTAATTTTTCACACAGCCTTTTGCCCCAATCATAGGCCTTATCACGATGCACTATTGCAGATAAAGCATCTACTTTGTCTCCGTTGAGCATGATATCTAACTTCACCAATGTTGAAGTTTGGTAACCAATTAACTCATAATCTAGTGAGGCATATCCTCTTGACAAGGTCTTTAGTTTGTCAAAAAAATCAAATACTATTTCTGCTAATGGCAGGTTAAAGGTCAATTCGACGCGATCCGATGTTAAATAAACTTGATTTTTGATCTCCCCGCGCTTATCCATACAAAGTGATATAATATTGCCAATATATTCTGATTTTGAAATGATTTGTGCCTTGATAAAAGGCTCTTCAACGTGAAAAATTTTGGTAGATTCTGGCATCTCCGAAGGCGCGCTCACAGGAATGATTGTCCCATCAGTGCCAATAGCATGAAATTTAACCGAGGGCACAGTTGTGATCACGGTCATCCCAAATTCTCGTTCCAATCGTTCTTGAATAATTTCCATGTGAAGCATGCCCAAAAAACCACATCGGAAACCAAAGCCCAAAGCAATGGAAGTTTCAGGTTCCCAAACTAAAGCAGCATCGTTAAGCTGTAATTTTTCCATTGATGACCTAAGTTCTTCAAATTCTGAGGTATCCACAGGATAAATACCTGCAAATACCATAGGCTTGACATCCTCAAAGCCTTTGATCGGTCGCGTAGTTGAATGATCTACATGGGTAATGGTATCTCCCACTTTAACCTCTTTGGCTACTTTGATTCCTGAGATTAAATAGCCTACATTTCCTGCCTCCAATGAATTTCTTGGTTCATGATCCAACCTCAACACACCAATCTCATCCGCATCATAGGTCTGTCCAGTACTCACAAATTTAACCTTATCTCCTTTTTTTATTACCCCATTAAATACCCTGAAATAAACTTCAATGCCCCGGTATGAATTATATACAGAATCAAAAATCATGGCTTGAAGTGGCTCATCTTTAATGCCCTCGGGAGCTGGTACGCGGGACACGATTGCCTTTAATATTTCCTCAATGCCAATGCCTTCTTTAGCACTCGCATGAATAATGTCTTCCTTATCACAGCCAATCAAATCTATAATTTGATCTGAAACTTCATCGATCATGGCTCCAGGTAGATCAATTTTGTTCAGAACGGGTATGACTTCAAGGTCATGCTCAATGGCTAAGTACAGATTAGAAATGGTTTGCGCCTCAATCCCTTGGGAGGCATCTACAATAAGCAATGCGCCTTCGCAGGCCGCTATCGAGCGTGAAACTTCATACGAAAAGTCGACATGTCCTGGAGTATCTATTAAGTTGAGGACATATTTTTGCCCTTCTTCGAGATAATCCATTTGTATGGCATGACTTTTTATGGTAATGCCACGCTCTCTTTCAAGATCCATGTTGTCAAGCAATTGTGCCTGCATTTCTCTTTTGGTAACCGTGGATGTTTTCTCCAAGAGTCGATCAGCCAAGGTACTTTTCCCGTGATCGATATGGGCAATAATACAAAAATTACGAATGTCCTGCATAGAATGAAAATAGATTTGCAAAAATAGTACTTTGACCTTACAGAACACATAATCAAAGCCAATCATTTACAAAATGAAGACTGATCTTATCAATGTTTGTTTTTTGTGTCGATTATAATGGTCACAGGACCATCATTTGTTAAAGAGACCTGCATATCTGCTCCAAATTTTCCATGCTGAACCGGAAGGCTAGAATGACTTGACAGTTCTTGAATAAAATCTTCATAGAGGGCTTCCGCATACACAGGTTTCGCTGCTTTTACAAAAGAGGGCCTATTTCCTTTTCTTGTTTGGGCATATAAGGTAAACTGACTGACCACCAAAAATTCAGCTTGCACATCTAGGGCACTTAAATTCATTTTGCCTTCCCCATCTGAGAAAATCCTTAGTTGAACGATTTTTTTTACTAACCAATTCAAATCTTCATTATCATCTGCCTCCTCAACACCCAGCAGGATCAGCAATCCCTGTTCAATAGATGCAATAGGAATCTTTTCTACCTTGACATTTGCGTTTGAAACACGCTGAATCACTACAATCATTTTTGAGTTAATTGAACCATCGCCTTAGCATCATAAAATACGGTCCCCTCATTTTCATTCATCGCAACCTGTAACATCGCTCGCGCTACTATGGCTGCCTCAATGGACCAAAAAAAAGATATGCCCAACACTTTTAAAGGTGAGCTTACGACTTGTATGAGGAAATTAAGGAATACCTCAGTCCCTCTTTTTTCAATACGATTTCCCAACAGCAAAGACGGCCTGAATACTTTTAAACCTGGTAGATTTAATGCCAATAAAGCCTGTTCACACCTGCCCTTAACTTGATTGTAATAAAAAAGTGATTGAGCATTTGCTCCCTGGGAAGTAACGATCAAATAATTCTTGAAATTGGGGTTCTTTTGGTTTATCGTGGCTACTTTCAATGGATATATTAAGTCACTTTTCTCAAAATTCGATTTGGATCCTGCCTTTTTCATTGTGGAACCTAAACAGCAGAAAACGTCCTCCGAAAAAAGATTTTCTTCATATTGATCGAGTGCATCAAAATCTGAGATCATAATTATTTTCACCCGCTTATCGTATTTTAAATCAATAGCCCTCCGCAATACCAAAGTTATACTTGTGTAGTAGTTCTTTTGTAATATCGCTTCTGACAGTAGTTTTCCTACCAAACCTGATGCGCCGATGATCAATGCAGATTTTTTCTGTTTCTCCTTCACCCTATCTTTTTTTAACTCACAGATTGCTGATTGAGCTCCCAAATTTTGAAAGCTTCGATATCTGATTTGAAATTTTTGAGGATGAAATAAATTATAGATAGGTCATCAGAGAACCCAAGTAAAGGAATGAAATCTGGGACTACATCCATGGGTGTTACAAAGTAGAGCAATCCGAAAACCAAAGACAGCAGTGTTTTATTTGAAAAAGAACTGTATTCACCGGTAAAACTTTTTTTAATCATCCTTAAAAATAATTGCACATACTCCAACAGCTCATTGATCTGCTTATGGCCCCCATTCATTTTTTGTAGCTTTTTGGACACTTGCCCAAACAATACTTTGACCTGGCTTTGCTCTTGTAGTATAAGCTTTGCTTGTCTGAAAATTTTTAATACACTCCTATTCATCTTAAAACATCTCTTTTATTTCATTTTTCACAAAGACAATTGTTTGAGTGATACTGTTCTTCTTGACCGCCCCTTCTAATATTAATTTGGCTAAATCTAATCCGGAATGTTTTTCTCCCAAACCCATAGCGGCTTCATTGATCAAGGTAACGGTATCCTCAATGGCGGCGGTAATATAAGACCACGCTTCATTGGATAGATAAATTTGTTGGGCCAAATTATGATTGAATTCCTGTCTTATCTCTTTAATTAAAAGATGCTGCAAAACGGTTGCATTCATCTCTTTTTGACTTAATCGAGGAATTAAATTGTTGGGATTTGATCGCTCCAAAAGCAATATAATCCGCTCATAGGCCTGTAACTTAATGGGCAGCATCTCCTTTTGATTTTTTAGCTTCAAGGTAGACTGGAGCTCATCAAATCGAGCCCTCAATAATGAGCTTACCATCAAAAATGAAGCATAGAGTACTATAGTCGCAGGTCCTAATATTTTTAATAAATCAATTAACAAATTCATATCCTCTATTTTTATTACCTATTTCAAAAATAAATAATTTCTTTTGTGCAATGATTGCTCCCATCAAGATAACTACCCGCGCCGTTGAAGAAATTATAAATATACTCAAAACTAAAGGTATTCCTCAAGAATACTTACTTAGGGTAAGTATAAAAGGTGGCCAGGGCTGTTCGGGTGTCAACTTCACCTTGGGGTTTGATAAAAAAAAGGAGCTTGACACGGTTTCATTAGTTTCTGGAATTAACGTTCTCATACAAAAATCAGAAATGATGTTCCTAATTGGTCAAGAAATTGATTTTCATGAGGGGACTGAATCACGTGGGTTTATTTTTCGTAATTATGAATACAATTCAACTACAGCCCGATGACAAAGCCCTTGAATAGGTGGGTTGTATTTGCTCACTTTTACCCAAACTTTTTTGACTTGTGGAAATTTGCTTATCAAAAGTTCAATGATTTGATTGGCCAAATACTCTAGCAGCGCCGCCTCTTTAGACATTACCTTTGAAATCAATTGATATACCTGTTCGTAATCAACCGTCCCCTCTAATTTATCTTCTTTAGCAGCCAAATCGACATTAAGCTCCATTTTGACGTCAACACTGTATTTATTACCTATTTTTCGCTCTTCTTCATGATATCCATGATGCGCGTAGAACTCCATCCCCTCTAATGAAACAAATGCCATCAGCCTTTTATCTGGTCAAAAAATGAAACATCTCCACTTTCGTCTTTCACTGATCCGTCCTCTTCTTTATTTTCACTTTTCGTCTTTTTTGATACCGTATCTTTTGATTTAATAAATTCAGTGAGCTTTTCAGTTGCTGCTACATCATCCTTAGAGATTTGAGGAATAGGAGCCAGCGATGCTGGCGGTGCGATTGGCTCTTCCTTATCAATCAGCGACCGTGAATCGTGAACCTGTTTCCTAACTTTGATCAAGTGATCCTCTACCTTGAAGTTCCCCTTCTGATTACTTGCTCGGTTGATTCTATCGGTTATATCCAAAATAATATTTTGCAACTCTCCAATTAACGAGTCTCTGTGATTTTCAATGCTTTGATAGTTCTTGGCTAAGTCCTTGATGATATCCTGCATCTCAACAATCAAATTTTTAGCCTGATTCTCTGCCTCTTCTATAATTCTGGTAGCTTTTGATTTGGTCTCGCGCATTACTGCCTCTGAATTCATTTGCGCCTCTCTGAGATGAAGCTCTGCCGCTTTGTTGGCCTGATCAATCAAATTCGCCCCTGTATCCTCTGCTGTTTTGAGTGTTTTAAACAATGAATTTTCAACTTCACGGAGTTTTTTTACCTCAATATCAGCCATTTCTTGCTTTATTTTAAGCTCATTATTTTCATTCAATAATCGCTCCCATTCTTGAGATAAAGATGCTAAAAAAGCATCTACTTCATCTTTATCAAACCCACGAAGTTTTTTTTCGAAGGTTTTCCTTTTGATTTCCAGCGGTGTTATTCTCATATTATTTACTAAAGTTTATATCCCAGACAGATATAGTACGATCATCACTACAAGATATTAAAGAATTTTTATTTGGCATTGACAAAAGCTTATTAACTGAGGTTTCATGACCTGCATAACGCCCCTTATCGATGACTCGGATTAATTTAAAAGTACCCGAATCCCAAATCTTTATTGATTTGTCCATACTGCAAGTTACAAAATAATGCCCATTTGAATGATAGCTAATATGATTGATGGTGTACATGTGGGCCACTATATCCTCTGCTAAAAATAAGGTGTTTCCCTCTTCAAGTGACCAGATTTTGAGATGTGCATCTCTACTCCCACTTAATATCATCTTATTAGTAGGATCGATGCACAAGCTAAAAACAGAGTTTTTATGTGCCTGTATTTCTTGGATAAGTTTATAATTTTTCTTGTCAATTACCCGTATGCAGCCATCACTGTAGCCGGCATAAATACGATGCTCATCTATCTGCAAAGTGCGGGCACTCTTTTGAGATAAATTAAGCATTTTTACAAGCTTCCAGCTTTCCCGACTTACAATATAAATAGCGCCATCACCTGTCGCTATGTAAAGAAAATCATCATCAAACTGGATATCAAAAATATGAGTCTTCGTCATTTGAAGCGATGTAATTTCTCGTTTGGCTACTGGGTCAATGACGTGCAGTCCATCAAAATTTTGACCTATAAATAGATGACCTCTTAAGGGATCATAGCTAAGCGCATAAACAGAGGTTGGAACTTTTGCAACTACATTTCCAGCAGCATATCCATTTGTATCCCATTTAATAATATAACCATCTGCGCCCCCTGAAATAAATTCATGCCCATTTAATCCACACAAAGCATAAATAGCATCTTTATGGCCCATAAAGGTATGTTCCTTTGTTATTGAAGGTCGGTTTATCATAAATGTTACCATCAAAAGTATTACAATTGCACGATCTATTTACTCGAATGCCACTATTCTTAACCAAGAAAATAAACAAGGTAAGCACTTATGCCGTTTGGAATATCACCGAAACGGCAACTGAGTTAGCCCGTTTAGCGGGCTCGTCAGCCCCGCACAAGAATGATAAAAAAAAATGCGAATGGCTAGCGACCCGATTATTGGTCATGCATCTTGCCTCACTATTTGAAATTTCATATGCTGGCATTGCTAAAACGACCGCAGGAAAGCCTTTCCTCATCGGCCATGCGGCAAACATTTCAATAACACACTCTTTTCCTATGGCTGCTGCCATGATTCATTTGGATGCGCCTTGTGGTATTGATATTGAATCCCCTAGAAACCAATTAATCAAGATTCAATCTAAAATCCTCCATCTGAGTGAGTATCAGCATAAAAACGACGCTTTCAATCTCTGTAAAATATGGGTGGTCAAAGAAGTATTGATCAAAATATGTGGACAAACTCAACTGAGCTTTAAAAATGAACTGAAAACAGAGTTGATAGATGATCATCAAACCTTAGGTCATATTATGTCTACCGAAATCAATGAACAATATCGAATCAACATTGTGCCCATATTGAATTATTTGCTTGCTTATAGCTTATGAAAACCTTAACTGCCAGTGATAAGACTTATCAGTTTTTTAATTTCATCACTCTTGTGATAGTCCCCAATCTTATCAAAGGCGACCATTAAATTTTTAAGACTTCTCTTGATTATTTGGCCATGATCGCAAGGTTCAAAATACTCATTTTGAGGCATCAATTGAAGTTGGGAAATATAATTATCAATATCCTCTTTAGAAAAAATCAATCCTCGATTAAAAACATTGATGTAAAACTGAAGTTTGTCGGTCTTATACGTGAGCACAAATAAATTGGGTAGATTTACTCCAAATATAGGTAGGCCCAGTTTTTGAGTAATCAATAAGTAGAGTGCAGAGAGGGATATAGGGTTTCCTTTTGAGGATTCTAGGAGGCTATTTATCATGGAGTTTCCAGGAGCATGAAAATTTTTGGTATTGGCCCTAAATTTATATTTTTCAAAGAGCATACTATTGATCGTCTTAATCTGATCAAAGGGGAGTAAGTCAGGACCCATTTGTGTCCAAATTTCTCGATACAACTGTTCTATTTTATTTGACAATTGTGTGTATTCTAAATCAGGATATTGATAAGTGGCCAGAATCCACATCCCTTTCAACAGATCTTCTTTTTCATGCTCATACCAATGCGTCAGGCGCTCCTGAACCAACTCAAATTGCAAGAAATGAACCAAGTCCTCAATCCGTTCATGAGCCTTAGGATTGAACGTCTGTTCCCAAGCTTCCTCTAAAAAAGGAATCACTCCAGTACCTAAGGTTTTAAGTTTTTCTTCAACATGCCCAACCACCTCAACGTCGTCATCATCCAATAATTGCACCAATGACTTCAGCTCTTTATTATTCATCTGGTAACAGGCCCTCTTTAATTATCAATTACTCAGGGACTCCAATCCCTTCATTTTTTTGCTCTTTCTCCCTAAAGGTTTGAGAAAGTCTTTAGGGTATTGATTAAAATGAAGGGTCAATTTATCTAGATCAAACAACAATTGATTGAGATTATTATACAAAGAATCGTTCACGATCAATTGACCCATTGTACCTTGACCTTGATTTATGGCCGAAATGGTACTTTTCAATGCTTTCATAAAATCTTGCACTTCAACCAAGGTCCCACTCAAATCTAGATTGCTGAGCGAATCCAAAACGTCTTCTGCTTTCTTGAAAATAGGATCTAAATCTTTGATCTTATTATTTACATTGGTTAACACCTCGTTAGTAGAGTGAATAACTAAAGCAAAACCTTCTTTATTTTCATTCAATAATTCATTAATACCTTTCAATGTGATTTCTAGTTCAGAAATCGTACTGGTTATTTTTTCACCGCTTCCTTGAAGTCCCAATAGAATTTCATTGATCCTCCTTATGGTAACATTAAGATTATCAGTGATCGGCTGCACATTATCGAGGTATTCAGCAAGACCTCTGTCCATAAGTGCTCTAAGTGTGTCATTGGCGGCTAAAGGCCTATCTAGAGGACCAATTTTCAATACGATTGCTTTACTCCCTAATAAGTCTGCATTTGACAATTCCGCAATGGTTGAGTCTCCTAAAATAATTTCAGAATTAATAGCTAATTCAACAACTACTTGATTATTGAAATCTTGGCGAAGTTGAATATCCCGGACTTTACCTACAGTCAAACCATTAATAATTACCGGATTTGATTTGGTCAAACCATCTACGTTATCATAAACCACATAATAACTGGTTTCTTTATTCATGAAGTCTCTCCCTTTCAAATAACTAAATCCAAAATATAATGTCAGGCTCGCGGCAAGCGCAATTAATCCTATTTTAAATTCTTTAGCCCTCATTGTTTACTTTGATTGTTCGATTTCTTTTTTATAATCTCTAATCGCTCTGTAAATCCCAGAAGCAATATAAACTTGATTACGTTTATCATTCAAATATCGTTCTTCTTTTGCGTTACTAAGATAACCAACTTCAATTAAAGCACTAGGCATTGCGGTACTCCAAAGTAGCTGAAGGCTAGATTGTTTCACGCCTAAACTCCTTCTGCCGACGCGCTCTTTGAACTGTTTCTCGACTAAGCTGGCAAATTGTACGCTTTTTTCATGAAAAGCATTTTGGGTAAGCGAAAATAAAATATAAGATTCAATTGATTTAGGATCAAAGTTTTGATAGGTCTCTTTATAATTTTCCTCCAACAAAATAACTGAATTTTCACGTTTAGCTACCTCAAAATTTCGACCTATATTTTTAGTTGCCATAACGTAGGTCTCGGTACCTGTAACATTTGGATTACTCAGCCAGTTGGCGTGTATAGAAATAAATAAATCCGCCTCAAGATCATTCGCAATTTTCGAGCGCTGAGCCAGTGAGGGAAAACTGTCATCCGAACGGGTCAGAACAACCTGTACATCTGGAATATTCTCATTAATAATTCTCTTCAGCTCCAAGGAAATTTTTAATACTACATCTTTCTCATTCGAAAATGACCCGTGGGTCCCCGGATCCCGGCCTCCATGACCCGGATCAATGACTATTTTCCTAACTTTGTATTGTTTAATTCCAACCGTTTGGAACGAAACAAAAATTAATGCTAACGAAATCACAAAAGATATTGCAATATTTCTCACTGTTCAACGATTGGTTAGTATATCAAATACGATACTTTAGCACAAAAATTGCAAAATTTTCGTTAAAACAAAACTTGTATCAAACTTGAAGCGCATAATAAGTCTATTAGTCGGATTTATTCTAACCTTATCAACCTGTGCCTCCTTAATTGCACAAACGGTTGTACAAGGAGATACTGTAATGCTGAAAGGTTTAGAGGGCCGAAGTATATCTGGCGATACCATCCTACTAAAAGGCTTGGATACCCTAAAAATATCTGATGACTCCTCAAGGTCAGAGGTAAGCTCAGATACTACCGCATCCTCTTTCATAGAACCTAAGGCCCCTATTGGAGAAATTGAAACCATCATAAATTATAATGCCCAAGATTCCATTTTTTTTGATCTAAAATCTAGTAAACTGACCCTTTATGGAGAAAGTCATATTGACTATGGGGAAATTGAATTAGACGCTGATGAAACCCAAATCAGTATGACTGATAGAATCATTACTTCAACTTATAGCTTGGATTCAGCAGGAAGAAAACAAGGAAAGCCCATTTTTACAGAAAAGGGTACCGTCTACGAAACCGATTTCATCATATACAATTTAAAGACCAAAAGGGCCCAAATCAAAGGTGTAATCACTGAGCAAATGGGTGCCTTCATGCATGGCCAAGATGTCAAGAAGAATGAACGAAATGAAATGTATATCTCAGAAGCCATGTACACTACCTGTAATCTCACGGACCCGCATTTTCACATTCAATCCAAACAGCTCAAAGTAACGAAACGAAATGTCATCTCTGGTCCTTTCAATTTAAGGTTTCGGGAAATTAAAACCCCCCTCTGGTTTCCTTTTGGAATGTTCCCAAAACCAAAAGAAAAAACCTCTGGTATCTTAGTTCCTACCTATGGGGAAGAGACCCGAAGAGGTTTTTTCTTAAGAGATGGCGGTTATTATTGGGCTGTTAATGATTATATGGACATCAGAACTACGGGATCTGTTTTTTCTAACGGGGGATATGGCGCGGTTTTCAATACAAATTTTAAAAAAAGATATGTTTACACAGGAGGTCTCAATTTTAGCTTTAATAAAAATATTATCGATAATGAAAATGGATTGAGCAGTAATGACTTTTGGGTAAGAAGTAATCTTAAACCTCTTTCTAAAGGTAATTCTAGTGTCAGTGCTTCAATTTCAGCAGGTACGACGACTTATAACAGCAATAATAATTTAGCCACTACCGATTTTAACAGAAGTATCAGTTCTCAATTTTCATCTAATCTTTCTTACCGCCAAAAATTTGCTAATGCCCCTATTAATTTGACTATGAATGCCCGACATCGACAAAACGTACAAACAGGTGTGATGACTTTTAATCTACCAGAGTTGTCCCTCAATGTCAATCGGCAGTACCCCTTTAAGAAATTAGCTGGATCCAATATGGATTTCCTTAAAAAATTAGGACTTAGCTATAATTTTGTTGCAAAAAATGAAATCACTAATAAACAGGCGAAGACCAACTTTCCATTTGTAGTAGCTAACCAAACATCCACTCAGGAGGATCAAGAGGAAGAACTAAAATTGGATTTTAAAAATGCAAAAAATGGAGGTCAACATAAAATACCCATTGCCACATCAGTTAAATTATTCAATAAATTAAATCTCAGTCCCAACTTCAATTTAACAGAATATTGGTATACCAAAGAGCTTGATTATACCTATCTACCCGAACTTGAAGCCGTTCAAGTCGATACCCTCCAGAAATTTTCACGTGCTCTTTCATGGAATTCAGGTGCTTCTTTGAGTACCATTATATACGGAACCCGCTTTTTTAAGCCTGGCGGTTATATTCAAGCCATACGCCATGTAGTCACACCTTCAATTTCTTTTAGCTACACGCCTGACATTACAAATAGCGAAAATAGCCCTTGGGAATGGATACAAAAAAACGAAAAAGGAGATTCAGTACTGATGTCAAAATATCACCAGTTTGCTTATGGATCTCCTCGAGGAAATATCAGTAAAACTTTGAGCTTTGGTCTCCAAAATAATCTTGAAATAAAAGTTCGAGATAAAAAAGATACGTTAGGCATTGGTTATAAAAAGATTAAGCTGTTCGATAATTTCTCTCTAAATAGTGGTTATAATTTTGCCGCTGACTCTTTCAATTTATCCAACATAAATTTATCAACTAGAACCAGTTTTTTTAAAGGTAAGCTTAGTTTCAATATCGGCGGCACCCTTGATCCCTACGTATATAATGCTTTAGTAACCAATGAAGAAGGCCTAGTCACGCGTCAGGAGCGAATTGATAAATTTTCATGGCAAAATGGCCGAGGTTTAGGCAATTTATCTAGAATCAATACCGCCATTAGCATAAACTTAAAACCAAAAGGTTCAAGTGATGTAGAAGGAAGAATAATGAAAGAAATGATTTTATAGATCAAGATATCACGAATCAAGAAGAATTAGGGTTACAAGATGCCGCTGATCTAGATTATATTTATAAAAACCCAAATGAGTATGTTAATTTTAATATTCCATGGTCCCTTAGGGTTTCCTATTCCGTAAATGTCACTCAATCTGGTTTATTAGAATCAAGGATAAGGCAAACATTGACTTTTTCAGGAGATGTATCTCTGACTCCAAAAACTAAAATAAATTTTAGGTCCGGTTTCGATTTAGAGAAAAATAAATTTACTCAGACTAGCATTGGGGTCAACCGTGATTTACACTGCTGGCAATTAAGCTTCAATTGGATCCCTTTTGGAAGAAATCAATCCTTTAATTTAATCATAAGACCCAAATCAGCTTTATTACAAGATTTGAAACTTCAGAAAAGAAAAAGTTTTCAAGATTTTTTTAAATAAGGAGACAGAAGGGTTCAGTCTAACCTTTCTTCCAGATTTTAGAACCAATCTCCAAACGTCTGTAGGTGAAATTATGCTGGTATCTCTGATCGAAATATGTTGTAATAGTAGCCGGTCATAAACATACATAATATGTGATATGTAGCGATTAAAGCGGGTCCCATAACCAAAGATGAATGAAGCATAAACCAATCTCCATAAAAAAACACTACTACCACAGCGATGATATTCTTTATCATTTCCACATAAATGGCACTCCAATGCTTATCCATCAATAGAGTCATACTAGCAATGGACAAATACATAAAACCTCCAAAATAAATTAAAATTTGATAGCCAATTTCAGCTGCATAATTAAAAAAAATCAATGAGATAATAGAAATGCACGCCCATTGAAACCAACACCAAACATGAAAGAAAAGTGGGTAGTCCGGATCATATTTTAACTGATCATAAACGGGTTCAGTCAACTGAATGGGATAAGCCTCAGCGACATCTTTGGGCCGCCAGCCCGTAGGTTTAAACCAAATGACGAGTTTATCATACCAGGACTTCGCTCTCCAAGCATCCTGAAGAAGTTGCCAAAGGTGAATGAAATTAATCACAAAAGGATTCCAACTCTTGACCGGCTTTTTTACACCATAGACGGGTGGTTCATTAGCTAATTCTTCTTGAAAAGTTCCGAAAATTTTATCCCAGAAAATGAAAATTTGAGAAAGGTTTTTATCAATATAAATATCGTTAATCGCATGATGTACCCTGTGATGTGAAGGAGTTACCAAAACATATTCCAAAAATCCAAGCTTTCCGATTAATTTGGTATGATACCAATATTGTGAGAATAAATGGAGCGGTGCAATGAAGGCAATAACCTGAGCCGGTACCCCTAATAATGCAGTGGGAAGTAAAAAAACAAAAGAAATTGAAAACCAGTTTGAAATAGACTGTCTCAAGGCACAACCTAAGTTGAACTCTTCACTGCTGTGATGAATCAAATGATGGTTCCAAAAATAATTAATTTTATGTGATATTCGGTGGACCCAATAACCTGAAAAATCCAATCCTATAAAAGCAACCAAATAAATTACCCATGTCTCTTGAATCTGTAGCAAGCTCAAGTTACCAACCATCCAATCATAAGACACAATAATGACCGTTAATCCTAAAACATCTTTAAATACATTGGTTACTCCAGAAATAAGACTGGCTAAGGTATCCATGCTCCTCACCACAATTTCTCCTTTCACATGACCGATCCATGACTCAAAAAAGATCAATATTAAAAAAAAGGGTATGGCATAATTAAGTACACCTACATAAGCCTCCATCCATGTAAAATATACATTTTTTGACAAAAAAATAAGATTAAATTACAATGATGCGATTTAAAAAGTATTATTTGACCTTTTTTGATAAATAATAATCCTCATTAATGCCTTATTTTCGATTCTCAAACACTTGTATAAAATGAATCCCGATCTAAAAATAGCCCAAAGTAAAGCCCTCAAAAATATAGATATCATCGCTGATTCACTGGGTATCTCAAAAGAAAATTTAGAATATTACGGCCATTATAAGGCTAAAATTCCATTTCAACTTATTGACGAGGAAAAGGTAAGTCAATCGAAATTAATTCTCGTTACGGCCATTACGCCAACTCCAGCAGGCGAAGGGAAATCAACCACCACCGTAGGTCTTTGTGATGGGCTTAATCGTATTGGAAAAAAAACAATTTCTGCCCTTAGAGAGCCATCTTTAGGTCCTGTTTTTGGAATGAAGGGTGGTGCCACTGGTGGCGGTTATTCACAAGTAGTACCTATGGAAGATATCAATTTGCATTTTACCGGTGACTTCTCAGCGGTTGAAAAAGCGAATAATCTACTGTCCGCTCTGATTGGTAATAATATTCAAAGTAAAACGCGAAACCTTGGAATAGATCCAAGAACGGTGACTTGGAAATGGGTCATGGATATGAATGATCGTACTCTTCGAAATATCATATCCGGATTAGGGGGTAAGTCAGGAGGTTTTCCTAGAGAATCCGGATTTGATATTACGGCAGCCTCAGAGGTCATGGCCATTTTATGCCTTTCAAAAAATTTGACTGATTTAAAATCTAAATTGGCGAACATTTATATTGGAGATTCTTTTAATGGCGAAGCCATTTATGCCCGCGACTTAAACGCCCAAGGAGCGATGGCTTCGCTATTAAAAGAAGCCATCAAGCCCAATTTGGTCCAAACCTTAGAAGGCAATGCAGCCATCATTCATGGCGGTCCTTTTGCTAATATCGCACAAGGTACCAACTCCCTAATCGCTACAAAAATGGGTATGTCACTGGCTGATTATGTGATTACGGAGGCTGGATTTGGTGCAGATTTGGGTGCAGAAAAATTTTTTAATATCAAATGTTTTTATGGAAATGTTTCACCCAAAGCAGTTGTATTAGTAGCTACCGTGAGAGCCTTAAAATACCATGGGGGCGTTAAGAAAGTTGAATTGAACCAATCTAATGCAAAAGCCCTAATCAAGGGAATGGCAAATCTTGATAAGCACGTAGAAAACTTAAGACGATTCAACATCCCGCTGGTAGTAGCAATCAATAAATTCATCTCGGATACCGTCGAAGAAATACAAATCATAAAAGACCATTGTGCTGCCATTGATGTAGAAGTTGCCTTGAGCGACGGATGGGCATTTGGTGGTAAAGGCGTGACAGAACTGGCTGAAAAGGTCGTTGATGCAGCGAATCATTGTCAATCACAATATGTCCCTACTTATGACGCAAATTCAAGTATAAAAAATAAAATATCAGCCATCGCCAAAGATATTTATGGTGCAAAGGCCATTAGCTATACGAGTAAGGCAGAAAAAATCATTAAAAGAGCCATGGATCTAAACATTAGCCATCTCCCTATTTGTATGGCTAAAACCCAAAGTTCATTATCCGATGACAGTAGCCTTTTTGGTCGTCCCGATCATTTTGGACTTACCGTACGAGATATGGAAATAGCCACCGGTGCAGGTTTTCTAATTCCCATCACAGGAAATATGCTGAGAATGCCTGGATTACCAGAAATTCCTGCTGCTGAACAAATCGATATTGATGAGGATGGTACCATATCTGGCCTTTCCTAACCTTTCTCCCAAATAATCAATCTTCAAACTGCCGTTAACGTGACGCATCAATCCAACTCTGAACCGCTTCTTTAGTTGGGTTTTTCAAATCTTTTAACTTCATCTTTTTGCGTATGCCGCAGAGGTCATTATGTAATTTATTTACATTAGATTCACTGAGCTGGCTCAAGGTATTCAATCCTATTTTTCGCATTAAAGGAAGGTAAGCTGCAGGTATACCCTGATCTGTAAATTCTTGATCAGTTGATTGGGCTTCCTTTTTTTCAGGCCTCATTTGAGGAAAAAACAATACATCCTGTATCGAAGTCGAATTGGTCATAATCATTGTTAAGCGATCAATTCCTAATCCAACACCTGAAGTCGGCGGCATCCCATATTCAAGTGCCCGTAAAAAATCCTCGTCCAATGCCATGGCCTCCTCATCTCCTCGCGCGGCAAGTGCTAATTGATGTTCAAATCGTTCCCGTTGATCTATGGGGTCATTTAACTCAGAATAAGCATTCATAATTTCCTTACCGTTACATATCGCCTCAAAGCGTTCAACTAAGCCTGGTTTTGATCGATGCTTTTTAGTCAAAGGAGACATTTCTTCAGGATAATCGATAATAAAGGTGGGTTGAATTAATTTTGATTCACATTGTTCTCCAAATATTTCATCTATCAATTTTCCGGATCCCATCGTCTCATCAGTAGTAATTCCTAAAGATTTTGCTGTTGTTCTCAACGCCTCCTCATCCATCTCTGAAATATCTATACCTGTAAAGTGAGCGATAGCTTCAAACATGGTAAATCGCTTCCAAGGTCTTTGGAAATTTATTACATGCTCCCCTACCCTTACTTTGGTTTCTCCATGTAATTTAATGGCAATTTGTTCAACAATCTCTTCCATTAAATCCATCATCCAAAAATAGTCCTTGTAGGCTACATATAATTCTACCTGTGTAAATTCAGGATTATGAAATCTCGACATTCCTTCATTTCTAAAGTCTTTCGCAAATTCGAAAACTCCATCAAATCCACCGACAATGAGTCTCTTTAAGTAAAGCTCATTGGCAATTCTCAAGTACAAAGGCATATTCAATGTATTGTGATGGGTTACGAAAGGTTTGGCTGCCGCACCGCCGTGAATAGGCTGTAAAATCGGTGTTTCAACCTCTAAATACCCTTTTCCATTCAAGAAATTTCTGATGGTATTTACCAAAAGTGCCCGCTTGCGAAACGTATCTTTGATCTCAGGATTTACAATAAGATCTAAATATCTTTGTCGATATCTTTGTTCAGGGTCAGTAAAAGCATCCCATGTTTTCTTATTCCCCTCAGCGTCTTCCGTTTCTTTCACAATGGGCAAAGGTCTCAATGACTTGGTCAATATTTTAAAGGAGGTGACATGAATAGATATTTCTCCTACTTGTGTCACAAATACAAATCCCTTGATACCCACAATGTCCCCAATGTCTAGCTTTTTCTTGAAAACATCATTATACACAGATTTATCCTCACCTGTGCATATATCATCTCGACGTAGATAAATTTGAATTCTACCCGAATCATCTTGAATTTCAGCAAAAGAAGCGGAACCCATGATACGTCGACTCATGATACGTCCTGCGATAGATATATTTTTAAATGGTGCTAATTCATCTTTAAACTTCTCCTTAATTTCTCGACTCGTGGTGGTTATTTCAAAAAATTCCGGAGGATATGGATCAATATTCATATCCATCAAATCCTTCCTGGCCTTTCGGCGTATCAATTCTTGCTCGCTTAATTGCATTATAATTTTAATTTTCTTCTTTTAATTTCTTTCTTGATCAACATAAGCTCACGACTACTTTGCCCTTGAACTGAAGTGTTTTCCTCTGCCCGCCTAAACAAATAAGGCATGACCTGCTCTAGTGGCCCGTAAGGCACATATTTGGCGACATTATAACCTTCGTCGGACAATTTAAATGATATATTATCACTCATTCCCAATAATTGAGCAAAAAATATCCGCGCATCATTCTTGTCATAACCATATTGCTGTATCAGTTCAACTAAGCCTTTGCTCGACGCTTCATTATGGGTCCCCAAACAAATCGAAAAATGTGCTAAATTTTCTATTGCAAACTTTACGCCCTTATTATAATCTCTGTCTGTAGCTTCTTTATTGGGCTGAATCGGGTCTGGATATCCCAATGATTGTGCCCGAAAACGTTCTTGTTCCAGGTAAGCCCCTCGCACTATTTTAGCTCCAAAATACACTTTGGAAGCGTTCATTTTCTCAAATCCCGCTTTCATTCTATCCAACATATCTCGTCGATAAAACTGATAGGTATTGTAAACGATTACCCGTTCAGTATTGTATTTAATCATTAACTCATAACTGAATTCATCTACGACATTTTGATACCAACTTTCTTCAGCGTCAACAAGCAGTCGTTGATTTAATTTTGAAATGGCTTGCGCTACTTCAAAGCCTCGCTCCTTGAATCTATTAAATTGATTTTGCTCGTTTCCGGTCAATACTTTACCCAACTGAATCTTAGTCATCAAAGATTTTGACCCCAATCCCGTAAGTTTTAACACGCAAAAAGGAATGTAATCATGCTCATTGGCAAATTGAATGGCCTGTAAAGTCTCTTTTAATGTTTGATCAAAACTTTGCTCCTTTTCCTGCCCTTCAACTGAGTAGTCTAAAATAGTTTTGACGTTCAATGTTTTTAATTGATTGATTTTTTTTTCGCAACCTTGGATACTTTCTCCCCCACAGAATTGATCAAAAAGGGTTGCCCTTATAAGCCCTTTGATAGGAAGTCTAAATTGTAACGCCCATTTAATAATTGAGGTCCCGATAAATACTATAATGGGTCTATTAATAATTGAAAAAATAACATTTGATACTTGTAATTCTCTCAGGGATTTAGATCGAAAAGTAATTTTAGTATCATCAAAGTTCACCGACATATCAACATCTCATTAACGCATTAGCCACAAAGATAATAAACGACTCAAGGATTCATCACTCGAGTTAATCAAAGTATTAAAAAGACATGTAATTTTGTAGTATGAAAAAGGTACCCCCTAACATACATTTCACTCAAAACGTGAACCAGCAACTTCAAAGTTGTCTGACATTGTTTAACCCGGATAAAATCGCCATTTTAGTCGACGAAAATACTTTAGTCCACTGCTTACCTAAATTAACCTCATTCAAAGGAACCGCTCTGATTCAAATCGCCAGCGGGGAAAAAAATAAGAATATTGAAACCTGTAAAATCATCTGGCAAAAGTTGACCGATTTTAAATTTACTAGAAAATCATTATTAGTCAATCTAGGAGGTGGTGTCATTGGAGATATGGGTGGTTTTGTTGCCGCAACCTTCAAAAGAGGTATACCCTTTATCAATATACCCACTACTTTGCTCTCTCAAGTTGATGCCAGCATTGGTGGAAAGTTAGGTGTAGACTTCAATGAATTCAAAAATCACATTGGTGTATTTAAAGATCCTGATGCCATCATCATCTGTGATAATTTTTTGAGTACCCTCCCCTATCGACAGCTCAAATCGGGCTTCGCAGAAATCATCAAACATGGCCTTATCTGCGATACCGCTTACTGGCAAGATATCCAAATGACCCTCATTTCGGGAATTAAAGAGTGGCAATATTTCATCGAAAAATCCGTGCTGGTCAAAGCCGATGTTGTCAAAAAAGATCCCTACGAGTCAGGGTTAAGAAAAATTTTAAACTTTGGACACACGCTTGGACACAGCATTGAATCCTGGTATTTAGGTACCGAAAAAGACCTATTACATGGAGAAGCCATAGCAGCCGGTATGATCATGGAGGCTAAATTAGCTCTCGACTTGGGTTTAATAGAAAAAGAATATTTTAAGCAAATAGTAAGTTATATTGATCAAGTTTTTGATCGTGTAATGATATTCCCCCCTTTTGATAAAATCAAATCCTTGTTGAGACAAGACAAAAAAAATCAAGGATCCACCGTTATGTTTTCGCTGATCAATGGACCCGGAAGTTGTTTGTTTGATATCGAGGTAAGTAATGCACAAATTGCAGACGCCATTAATTTTTATTTAGATTCAGGAAGTAATCCATAAATTGCCGTTCCTCCATATTACACTTTTCATTTATTTAAGACCCTAATAAATCATGAATTATCAACTTGATAGATATCATCAGCCATTGAACGGTGATATCACCTTATCATCCTCAAAGAGTGAAAGCAACCGCGCATTGATTATGAATGCTCTTTCTGGTAACCAATTGCAATTGAAAAATTTATCAGATGCTCGTGATACCCAAACCATGCAACGCCTACTCTCCAAAAAACAACCTGTCTGGGATGTCATGGATGCCGGCACTACGATGCGATTCTGTACGGCTTACCTTGCCATCTCGGGCTCAGGAGAGATTATTACTGGATCTGATCGTATGAAAGAACGGCCTATCAAACCCCTTGTAGATGCCTTGCGCATACTGGGTGCAAAAATTGATTATCTGGTACAAGAGGGATTTCCTCCGTTACGTATTAGTGCCCAAAAAAATGAGCCTCAAGCTCAGAAAATAAGTATCCCAGGCAATATCAGCAGTCAATATATCAGTGCGCTACTAATGATCGGTCCCACGCTGGCTGATGGCATTTCAATTGAACTGACTGGTGAGATTTTTTCGCGCCCCTATATAGAGATGACCTTGGCGCTTATGCATCATTTTGGTATAAATAGTATCTGGAAAGATCAGACGATACATATAAAACCGCAGCAATATAAAGCACAATCTTATACTATTGAAAGTGATTGGTCGGGCGCCAGCTACTGGTACAGTATGGTTGCCTTAAATCAAGAAAGCAGTATTACGCTTCGAGGGCTTCGCTCTCATAGCTTTCAAGGAGATCAAAATATCGTCAATATCATGTCCAAGATGGGCGTCAAAACTGAATTTAAATCCGATAGGGTTCAACTAATTTCCATCCCAGTTACTGAAATAAATCAAAACATTGATTTTAAAAACTGTCCTGATTTAGCTCAAACGGCCATGGTGGTGGCGGCCATCAAGGGAATTAAATTAACCATGATCGGTCTCGAAAGTCTCAAAATAAAGGAAACCGATCGTGTGATGGCCATGAAAAAGGAATTACTTAAAATTGGGTGCCTTTTGAATGAAGAAAATAGAATCTGGAGGTTAACGCCGGGTACTGTTCCGAAGCATATCGAAATTATAGAAACTTATGAGGATCACAGAATGGCCATGGCCTTTGCTCCCATATGCATGATTAGAGCGATTAGCATTCAGGACATAGAGGTAGTGAAAAAATCTTATCCTGGTTATTGGGCACATTTAAAATCTGTAGGGATTAACTTTAATGAGTGTTAAAAACATCTAATTATGAGTTTAAAATACTTTCTTAAACTATTACTCTTCTCAGGGTTTCTCTCTATTTTTAATTCCTGCCAACCTACGAATGAAAAATTAACTTCTTTGATACTCATTAGACATGCTGAAAAAATGATTGCTTCTAGCAATGATCCGCAGCTATCTACGAAGGGTTGGCAACGAGCCAATGAACTAGTACATATATTTGAAGCTGTAGACATTGATGCCGTTTATGCCAGTCCCTACCGAAGGGCTATAGATACAGCAAGGCCATTGGCCACAGCAAAACAGCTGGAAATACTTCAATACGATCCTAATAAACTGGTCTCATTTGCTCAGGAAATTTTAAAAACACATCAGGGTGAAACAGTAGTCATTATTGGACATTCCAATACGACTCCTCAATTGACCAATGCTTTAGCTGGTACTGAATATTCTGATTTGGAGGAGACAGAATATGACTGGCTCTATTTTGTGGAGATGAGTCCAGAGGGTATCCCTAATGTCAAGAAACTACAAATTCAAATGTAATACTTTTGTGATGTAAGATTTATATCCTATCTCATTGTTTTATTCTTACCGCCCGCTTTGGACGTTGGCCGCTCTTCATAATACTTATAAAATATTTTTTATGCTGCCCCCATCCACTGCCAACGAAGTTCCAGTAATGTAGCTCGCCCGTTCACTGACAAAAAAAGCGACAGCTGCCGCAAATTCATGGGGCTGACCAAAGCGTCCCAAGGGGATGTTTTTGATATTGTCCTTGAAGGAAGGGTTGACCTTCAGTAAGTTCTGTAACCTCCCCGTTTCAGTAGATCCAGGCATGAGATTATTGACCGTAATGTGATATGCACCGAGCTCATTGGAAAGGCTTTTAATCAATCCAGAAACCGCCGATCGCACACTGTTTGAAAGAATCAATCCATCAACGGGTTGCTTAACTGCCTGCGAGGTAATGGCCACAATTCTTCCCCATTTTTGCGCTTTCATTTGGGGCAAAAATCCCTTGATTAAGGCTACATTACTGGCCAAAAGCAAATGATACGCTGCTTCCCAATCATCTAAGGAAAATTGATCGAAATTTCCTGAAGGCGGCCCTCCCGAATTGGTGATCAAAATATCTACGGTATTAAATTCATCCAAAGACGCTTTGATCATCCGATTACGATCTGCTTCATTGGACACGTCTCCCGGCAAAGCTAATATCTTGCCTTTTCCAAAATCAGCCAAGGTTTGTGTTGCGTATTCCAAATTTTTAGCATCTCTACCTGAAATAATGACATGGCATCCTTCCTGTAACAGTTCCTTGGCAACTGCATAACCCAGCCCTTGACTTGATGCAGCAATAAAGGCTACTTTATTCTTTATTAATAAGTCCATAGTGCGATTAGATTTTGGGGATTTCTGTCTCCCATGACTTTTGATCGAAAAGAAATTTTGGCTTGAGATTGTGCAGGGATCGAAATGCCGTCTCCTTTAGTTTAGGATACTGCTGCTGCAGCTGATTCAATAACTCCTTCATCTCTCGGCGTTTTAGATGCTCCTGCGATCCACAAAGATTACAAGATATGATGGGCCATCCCTGAGCTCTGACAAAATCTGCTATCCAATCTTCATGAACCGAAAACAAAGGCCTGATTACCTCCAAATCTTCTACTTGGATCTGGTAATGCGCTGGCATAGAGCCTAATTGACCAGAAAAAAACAGATTCATCATAAAAGTTTCCAAAACATCCTCTCGATGGTGGCCTAAGGCTATTTTATTACAGCCAAAATTTCTAGCTGAATCATACAAAATACCTCTCCTTAATCGACTGCAAAGTGAACAATAACTCTTCCCGGGTAGTGTTTTTTCAGCTACTACACGGTAAGTGTCTTGCTCAACGATCTCATAGGGTACGTTCCATTCTTTAAAAAGCTTTGGTAATATCTCTTTAGGAAATCCAGGCTGTTTTTGATCTACATTTACCGCCAAAATCTCAAAATATATGGGCGCTTTTTTTTGAAATTCTTTTAAAAAATATAACATGCACAAGCTGTCTTTCCCCCCACTGATAGCAACTAATATCTTATCCCCAGCAGCAATCATCTCGAAATCATTAACCGATTGACCTATAGCACGATTGATTTTTTGATATGACAACTTGTTTCCTATTTTATGTATCTGAAATCTTGGTCTGATTCAATGACTTTGATGGTTTCAAAAATTAAATTAATAACATGTTCAACATCTGATTTTGCTACTGTCTCGACAGTAGTATGCATATATTTGAGCGGCAATGAAATCAATGCTGAAGCTACGCCTGCCCCAGAGTAAGCAAAGGCATCCGTATCTGTGCCTGTAAACCTCGAGGAAGCCAATCTTTGAAAAGGGATCTCATTTTTTTCAGCTACCTCGACAATCAAATCTCTCAAATTTTGCTGGACGGCTGGTGCATAAGACAAAGTGGGGCCCTTGCCTATCGCAATGTCACCACTGTTTTTTTTGTCATACATAGGTGCATTCGTATCATGAGTTACATCGGTTATTATAGCTACATCGGGCTTAATTCGTCTCGAAATCATTTCTGCTCCACGCAATCCAATCTCCTCTTGAACGGCGTTAACGGCATACAAACCAAAAGGAAGTTTGATGTCCTGTTCTTTAATTCTTCTAAAGACCTCTGCTATCATAAAACCGCCTATTCTGTTATCTAAGGCCCTACCCGTATAATATTTTTCTCCGAGTTCCATCAGCTCATCAGTGAAGGTAATTACGGTCCCAGGATGAATTCCCATTTCCTCTACCTCAGCCTTATTACTGGCTCCCACGTCCACAAAAATGTTTTTTAAGGTCGGTGCATCTTCTTTTTCCTTGCGCACATGAATAGCAGGCCAACCGAATATTCCTTTCACTATTCCCTTTTTACGTGTATGCAGATTTACCCGCATAGAGGGCGCAATCTGGTGATCAGATCCTCCATTACGAATAACGTATATGTATCCTTTATCGTCTATATAATTTACAAACCAGGAAATTTCATCGGCATGGGCCTCAATGACTACTTTGTAAGGTGCCTCTGGATTTATCACACCTACTACCGTTCCATAGGTATCAGAAATGTAATCATCTATGTAGGGCCTCATATAATCAAGCCATATTCTTTGCCCCCCTTCTTCAAAACCTGTCGGTGATGGATTATTGAGATAGTTAGATAAGAAAACTTTGCTTTTTTGATCCATAATATTATTCTTTTTTTAAATTGATTTTGTCAACCCACCATCAATCACAAAATCTTGTCCTGTGATATAAGCCGCCTTATCTGACACCAAAAAAGAAGCCAATTCGGCTACCTCTTTAGGATTACCTTGCCGCAGCATGGGAATTTGATTAATGGTTTGTTCATCTGCCGGATATGAATTAATAAATCCGGGCAAAATATTGTTCATTCTAACATTGGCATGACCCAATTCAGAAGCAAATAATTTACAATAACTAGATACTGCTGCTCTTATAACAGATGAAATAGGAAAGGATAACGAAGGCTCTTTGGCCCCAAATGTGGATATATTGACAAAAGCGCCTCCTTTTTGCTTCGCCATAATGGGACCAATGGATTTGGCAAGTCTGATTACATTCATCAATAATAAATTCATCCCTTTTTTCCAGTCTGAATCTGTAAGCGCCAATAAAGACCCTTTACTCGCATGACCCGTATTACATACCACCGCATCAATCCGTCCATACTTCTCGTAGGTAAAATCAACCAATCTTGCAATATCATTCTCATCCTCAATGGATCCCTGTAAGGGCCTAGCATTGAGTTGATCGCAAAAAGGAAACAAACTATCTGACCGAGACATCAAAACAAGCTTGTATCCCTCAGATGCAAGTTGAGTCGCACAAGCAGCACCAATTCCTTTACTGGCTGCTGTAACAATGGCTACTTTTTGTTTTTTCAATAATTTAGATTTTACGTATTGTAAAATTAATTGAAAACCTGTTGGTCTTCATGCATCCAACCCTTATATATTTAGGATTAAAATGATATGATTATATAAATGAATATTAATACTTGATGGATTATGACTGGAGGGGAAGAAATGAAACTTGATTTCCAATCCTCAGATATAGGCAAAATTCGCAAACTAGAGCATGAAAATAGGATTTGTAAAGAATTTATGAGAGATTATCATTGGATTAGTTTAAAACTTTTCTAAACTATGAAGTAGCTTAATTAACTATCTTAGGATAGTTTTTTTGATTAAAATTGGTGTAATAAAAAGATAACTGTTTTATTTTTTAGATTAAATATAGAGTATTTTCTATTAAAACGATACTTGTATCTGAGAATCTAAATATAATAATATGTTTATTAATAAAAGAACTCGCTATGAAAGAACTAGAAGAAGACTAAAGCTCCATTGTGTGAAATTTATCCATCAATCACTAGGAAAAAAATTTATCCCTATGCTATCAGCACATTAGGTCACAGTGCCACAGAATTACCAAAGATCACAGGTTTTTCTCCTAAGATAATAATAAGCATTATACATGGGCAGATATTGAGGAGATTGCGAAGAAGATGAGGGGGTGATTAAATCTCTTATTCAAGAGACTTATCGTAAGCCATTAAGCAGATTAAAATGATTAATTTTCTCATTACATTATAATGAAAATCAAATTCAAGCTCTCAAGTTTTGAGCTAAACCCTTAATTCCGGACAACTACACGAAACGTTTTATTTATGTCCCCACTTTCAACTCTCAATAAATACACTCCGTTTAAGGTTGCACCCAAATCCACCTTGACTTCTTTTACAAAATCTTTAGATTCCTTCATCCATATTCTACTACCATTCAAATCTATTAGAGTCATTGTTAAATTATCCATCTGGAAATTTTGATCTGTTCTTATGGTAAGTATTTGCCCTAAACTCGGATTTGGAAAAACGAAAATCTCAGCTTCAAAGGGATCAGTCACACTGGTGATAATACTACCATCGAAATAATTGTTGGCAAGGTCAAAGGCAGCAATACCAATTTTTTCTCCAATCAAGCGACCCGGAATATCATCCACCGGCGGATGTATTCCTCCCCATATTCTGGAAAGACTGGTTTGGTCAGCCGCGTCTCGATAGGTTGCCCACTGTAAAATAATGTCAACGCTTGGGCCTTCCTCAAATACCAAAAATTCATTTTTAGGGGCTACAAATTCGCCAACTCCTCCGGGAAAAAACTCGTCTCCTGTCAGCAATGTGATTACTTCTGCCGCGGCTCTTGAAAATGTGGAGTGACCGGATATATATCCTGCAAAAGGGGGGTTGACAAAAGTTGGTCGCTGATATGGCCACCAGTTCTCAGCCAGAATCCAGTCAACACCTGCCGCATCGCCAGCGGGATCTGATATAAACTCAGGCCCTTTCCAAGCCATTAATTTGATCTTACCTATATTTTCATCATTATCACCGGACAATGGGTCTTCCTCCAAGACCAACTCAACCAAACCATCATGCAATGGGATTCCATTTGCCGCATAATTGGGTAGTTCCGAATCTGAAGATTGTCCCTGATCAGCCATGTATCTAATTGATGAAATGGGTCTGGGGTAATCGTACCACCCTTTTATGCTCCAGGCTGTTATGGCCGCGTCATGAAGTGCTCCTCCCAATGTAAAATACGCTTTCACATCCCACTCTAGATCGCCTAATATCTCACCTTGACCTTTAAATCTTTTTTCGAATAGTTCGTGATCATTCACATAGTTCAAAATAGTATACCAATGACCTGGCGGTGTTTCAGAATCTGGTCCATCAGCCCAAAATTCAGCTAATACCCTAGCATAATCTCCTCTGGGTACTACCTGAGATGGATATGACAGTTGAGTAATCGGATTAATCTCATGTCCTCTACTTGGATCACCCCCTTCATGTAGATTATAAAATTCCCGAAGTCCTTCCAAAGTTGTTGGATAATCTTGAATTGCTATGTTTCCGATGGAAGCGGGTGATATATCGATCATAACTCCGTCCGAGGGATCTAAGTGAGATGACCATATAGCAACCAGTTCATTGCCCCATTGATAATCCGATGAGTTTCCAGATCCATCAGATTGAATATAACATGGATCTCCGGGATCATGATAAATCCAATACTCTTCTCCATCCCTTTCCCTAACATCAAGGTCATATTGACTAAGTGCAAAAGGAATGACAAAACCCCACTCAGGACTCAAAAAGTCTGGCGATCCTCCTGGAATTTCGAAACCAGCTTGATCAATAAATAAATCAAACGCCAGCGGCTGCCAGCGATTGGGATCATTCATCTCCTGACTTCCCGGTAGCGTGGGTATCATCACATCATTCTGGGACTCGTAAAATAAATTTGCATAGAAAAACCATTCATTCGATCCATCCTGATATCCAAATTCAATAATTTGCTCTGCAATATAATTTCCAAGTGCTGCCGGTGAACCGTCTTGATATGATGTTGAAGTAATAGACATATCATGTCCTATAGCAATCATCAGACTGTCAAATCGTGATAGAGACTCTTCAGCTCCTGGCGATATTTCAAACCGATGTTTCAACAATCTATAAGCAGCAAAACTCATTGCTTCTGTCTGGGCGGCTTCCACATTTGAAGGTACCTCAATTCCCTGAAAAGAATATGTGTAACTGCCTACAGTTTTTCCAAGAAAAAATGTCTCGGCTGTTTCGTCGTACACTGCCCAGGCATCATACATAGCGGCAGAAATATGAAAGAGATTTCTAGCATGTACAGTTGGCCGCGCAAAATCATTTCTTATGGCTTCAAGCAGAACTTCGTTCCACTGTCTGGCTACCGACTGTTGTGAGATGCAAGGAATCGCAATTCCTAAGATCAGCACCAGAATCAATATACCAGTACCAAACCTTCCAGATTTCTCCAAATTACTTAGTTTTATTTTCACCTTTTTTTGTACTTAATCATCTGCTGTTGAACGTCATGTAACCACCCTTACCTGAACGCCCCTTATCGGACCTACCCAACACAGATTTCTTGTATACCCTAATATCGTCATTGCGTGGAAAAGTGAGAACCAATTCGGCATTTTCATTGGTCTTGGCTTCCTATATCCAGTACATGAATGATTGAATCTAGTCAAGGGGACCTTGAGAGCCTCAATTTTGGAAATTTTCAAAATAAATGTAATAGCCACATGCTACTTAATTTTAGTCGATTTCTATTGTAAAAACAACTGAATTAGCCTTTTTTTGTTGTCACCCATTTTATAAACCTACTGTCATTAAAGCATAAGTACTCAAGCGAGTAGCTCCGTAGTTTATTAAAGGAAAGCCAGCCTAAAATCGTTTATTTAGTCTTAAATAATGAAGCAAATTTTCTTTTTATTTACAATTTTCATGATATCAATTCTGTCCTTTCAATTGGCGAATGCACAGCCTGTTTTCACAGATGTTACGGAAGCTTCGGGTATCAATCACACATTCAGGATTTTTCAGGGAACTTACGGAGGTGGAGTTGCCGTTCTCGATTACAACAATGATGGATTCGAAGACTTATTCATAGCTGGAGGACTTGATAAAGACTCCTTTTACCACAATAATGGTGACGGCACATTTTCTGATATTACAGAACTTGCAGGTCTAGCCTTAAATGATTTGATAATTACACAAGGCGCTGTTTCGGCAGATGTAAATAAGGACGGTCATATTGACATTTTCGTCACAACAATGGGATTACTCCATTCAGATGCGGAACCTTTTAGGGCTTATAATATACTCTACCTTAACAATGGAAATGGAACTTTCACTGATGTCTCCGCAAATTATGGGTTTAAACATATCTCAACGTTTTCAACCGGAGCTACATTTGGTGATTTTAATGCAGATGGTTATCCGGATTTGTATGTCGGTAATTATTTTGATAAGTTCGACGGTAATCTTGGACAATTAGTAGGAGCAACAACAATCACCTCCGTTGATCAGTTATATATCAATGTACAAGGCGAATATTGCAAAAATGTAACTGATCTGTATAGGTTTACTGAAACTGGTTTTGGTTTTGGAGGAGTCTTCACAGATTATGACAATGACAATGATCTAGACCTCTATGTGATCAATGATTTTGGAGGTCCAAATCAATTATACAGAAATGAATTCCCTGATCGTACTTTTACCAATGTAAGCGAAGAATCGCGGGCAGACTATGGAATAAATGCTATGGGAACAGCTGTTGGAGACTATAATAATGACGGTTTGTTGGATTATTTTCTAACTAACATTGGCATTGGAATATTTATGATAAATCGCGGTTCGGGGCTTTCATTTGTAGACTTGACAGAACCATTAGGAACAGCATTTCAAATGATAAAACCCCAAAATGATGATCTAGTTGTTCCTGTTAGTTGGGGTTCTAACTTATTTGATTATGATAATGACACTGATGTTGATCTTTTCATTTGTATGGGTGCTCTAAACCCAGAAGTAGTACCGAATCCAAATTTACTACTGGAAAATAATGGAGTCAATTTCAAAAATGTTAGTGACGAATCTGGATTGTCAGATAATGGAATAGGAAGAGGTTCCGTGACTTTTGATTATGACAATGATGGTGACCTGGACCTCTTTGTAGTCAATCAAAGTCCGGTAACAGAAGCAGGACTGCTCACCAATACTCACTCCAGACTTTTTAGAAATGATATACCTACTGGAAATTGGTTGAAAGTACAATTAGCGGGATCAAAATCAACTACTCGTGGGTTAGGATCAAGAGTTGAGATCGTTGCAGACGGAATAAAAATGATCCGTGAAATTGATGGTGGTTCAAGTCATGAATCCCAAAATAGCTCCATTGCTCACTTCGGATTAGCAGACGCTTCAAGTATAGATTCATTAATTATCAAATGGGTTGGAGGTAATTCCCAGTCTTTGTCAAATGTGCAGGCAAACCAGTTAATCACTATCAATGAGGAGGAAAAAGAAATTGACAGCCCATACGCGAGTGGTAGAGTAAGTGTATTTCCCAGTTATTTCGTTGACCAGATTATGATCCGATATGAACTGCCTGAGTTCACCTCTTATACCTTGGAGGTAATAGATGTACAGGCAAAGCGTATTGAACTACTCGTGGATAATGAAGCTGGATTTAATGGAAGTTATATATGGGATGTCCCATCAACATTAGAATCAGGCGTCTATTTTTTTGTGATTAATGTGGGTTCCCAAAGGTACGTCACCAGAGGGGTTAAACTGTAGAAGAGGGGCTATGAAAAAATATATTCTAGAAGCTAGCCTACTATTGTTTATTAACATTAATAGTTTTTCTCAAGGATTGGGCAATTCCGTCTCAGGTAGACAGATTGGAAATGGCGTGTTAACAAGTGGTACCTCTTTTATTGCTATTGGCCCCGATACAAGAGGAAGCGCTCTGGGTGAGGCAGGAGTAGCCACGTCTGCAGATGTCAACTCGCTCTATTGGAATAATGCCAAACTGGTTTTTATTGATGGTAGATTTGGTGGCTCAGTTTCATATTCACCATGGTTGCATAAAATCACCAATGATATGTTTTTGTCGTATGTGTCAGGATATTATAGAATAGATGACCAGCAGGTATTTGGTATGTCTATGCGCTATTTCAATCTTGGTGATTTTGAGATCAATGATAATTTTGGGAATTTCGTTGGTAGTTTGAATCCTTACCAGGTTGCCTTTGATATAACATATTCCAGGAAATTGACTGAAGAATTGGCTGTAGGAATATCAGGAAGATATATTAGGTCGAATACATCACGTCAGTTTTCGTTACTGGAGGGCACTGATATTGGCTCAACAGTTGCTATAGATTTAGGCGTCTATTATCAGAAAAAAACAAGCTTAAATGGGCATGATGTTAATATCTCATTCGGGACGCATTTATCTAACTTTGGTCCTAGGATTAAATATAACGACTTTAGAGCAAGCGAACCGATCCCAACAAATTTAAGGTTGGGTACAGCATTTCGGTATCACCTTGATTCTGATAATTCAGTCACTTTTGTATTCGATGTCAACAAGTTGATGGTTCCATCACCACCAATTATAGTCATCGATCCCAAATCAGGAGAACGCTCTTTAATGAAGGGAAAGGAAACTGACAGAAGCTTATTCAGCAGTACATTTGGGTCCTTTACAGATGCACCCGAAGGCTTCAGCGAAGAGATGAAAGAACTCACTTATTCGCTAGGCCTAGAATATTGGTATAGAGAATTATTTGCACTAAGAGGCGGCTATTTTCATGAACATGAGCAAAAGGGGAACAGAAAATATCTCACTTTCGGATCAGGGTTCCGATATCAGGCATTTGAGTTTTCCGCTTCATATCTGATTCCCACCATAAATAATCATCCAATGGCTGAAACTTTACGTCTGTCGGTTTTTCTTAATTATAAGTGATTCCTATTTCGATGAGAATATTGCCATCTATGTCAGCAATCATCTAGTTTTATACTTTGCAAAGTCCGCTGTTGAGCGTCTTGTTTATTAACTCTTTCGTATCTGTTCTTGTCTATTTATGATTCTCAGAAGCGTCTAGGCATAGTATATTATGTGAAGGCCTATCTCTTCATTTCTATGCCGAGGAGATTACTTGAAAAGCTAAAATCTGAGCCGAGAAAAAGAGATGTGAAGATTCCAATATTACATAGTACAGACATTCAATTCATTGAAGATGAGATTATTTTTAATGTAGAATCTCAGTTAGAAAAGAAATAAGAATTGCGATCTTGAAGACAAAGGAAAGCAATATAATTGTTCAAAAAAATGAATCCTTTTCTTCTTGATCCCATCTTAAAAAATCATCAGTAAACATTTAAATGTCAACATATTTTTCATTTCACCCTCCGTTTGTGAGGACACAAAACGGCGGTGAAGTTTTTTAATTTTATTGCTTCGATCAGAATTTTCGATACTTGCCAACTAGGTACTTATTTGCAGCGTTTTCAGAAAACATTCCTTTTTCGCTGTTCCAATTCAACGTCTGGCCTGGAAATCTCCCTGCAATCGTACCTAACAAAATTGTTTCGGTAAGACGTGCAGCGTATGAAAATGGTGCAGTACAAGTGTCTTTTCCTAGGCATGCATCCACGAACTGGTGATAATGTTTCGGCCCTTCAGAGTTATAGTCGCGAATAGGTTTTCCCATATTGTTTACTTTTTCAATAGCAGAAATCTCTTTAGAAATATCTACATACTTTCCGTCTACAATTTTCTTTGGTAATTGCATGAAGTGAGGTAAAAGTAAACGGCCTTTTTCACCAATAAACATGGCACCTTGGTCGGGTAAGCTACTTTCGTCTGTTAATTTTGTTTCAAGCGATATTTTATCTTTTAAAGTGGCTTCTTTATCATTTGATTTTGTCTTATTTGATGATTTGTTCTCTGAGCCAGGCAATATTAAATCTTGATGGTCTTCAGGAGCCCCCTTACCATCATACCAAACCCATTTGAAGTCATTCGTTGTATATTTTGTTCCTGGGAATTCATAAGTCACGATGTTGGTTTCAGGATATCCAAATCCATTTGGTTTCCGACATTTATTTGTAATAGTCTTAGGTACATCTAATTCAAGGGCGTTATATGGCGTATCAAAAATATGGACACCCATATCCCCTAAAGTGCCGCATCCATAATCTACTAGTTTTCTCCAGTTTCCAGGATGGTAGATATCTTTTTTGTATTGTCTTTCTGCAGATGTCCCCAACCAAAGGTTCCAATCTAGTGTTTCAGGAACCGGATCATTTCCTAAAGGTGCGGTTCCGTCATACCCCCAGTTTTTAGGTGACCATGCCCTAACTGTATTTACCTTACCAATAATTCCTGATTGAATCAACAAAGTGGCTAATTTATAATCATAAAAGGAATGCACCTGTATACCCATTTGAGTAATCAAATTTTTCTCTTCTGCCAATTTCCGCATCGCTCTCGCTTCTGATACATGATGAGTTAATGGTTTTTGACAATAAACAGATTTCCCCATATTCATAGCCTTCAAAGAGGCTGGTGCATGTGTGTGGTCTGGTGTAGAAACAATCACCGCATCAATAGAATCTCCAATCTTATCTAACATCTTTCTATAATCAGAATATGCTTTTGCGTTTGGATGCAGTTTTTTAGCCGCAGCTAAATTATTAGCATCAACATCGCATAAAGCGGTAACATCTACTAAAGCATGAGATGAAATATCTCTTAAATCTTCACCCCCCATTCCGCCTACGCCGATATGCGCCGTTCTTAGACGACCTTTTTTTTCAAATTTACAATTCGAAAAAGGAGGAAGGATTGCTATTGCTGATAACGCAGAGGTATTTTTTATAAAGTCTCTTCTTTTCATTATTGAATGATTTTAGTTAACCTATTTAAACATTAAATAAACTTCTTTTATTAGACTAAAAATGCTCCATAAAGAACTCTTTTTAGATGATCTTTTGGCTATACCTACATCTTCTTAATTTTAATATTTCTAAACCACAGATCACTACCATGATCTTGAAATCCTATATAGCCTGTTTTGAACTTACCATAGTCAGGTGCATTTTTCCATTTACCTGAATCTCTTTTTTTGTACCAGTCTCCTGACCAAGGAACAAAATAGAGGACTTTTTTCCCATTGAGCCAGTGCTCTACTCTTTCAGTACTGAATACAATTTTTGTGGAATTCCATTGCCCAGCGGGATGCAATACTTTTTCGGCAGTATCCGGTGTATGCATGGCATAATCGGCTGCCGTCGACTGCCAATCTTGTAATTTTTCTGGTTCTAAGGCTCCAAAACTTTCATTATAAGCCTTAAGATCATGAATTTTTGCATAGTTCTGATCGTCTATCAACTGGTATTCAGGAGCAATCATGTGAGGCCCTTCATAGCCTTCTTTTATATGATAAAAAATACCGCTATTTCCTCCCTCAGGAATTTTCCATTCTACATATAGTTCAAAATTTTCGAATTCTTCGACGCCGTAAATAATATCCCTGCTCCCCTTATAATCATAGTCTTCTTCTAAGATTTGTTCGGTATGAAAGGTTAAAATGCTGTCCTTTATTGCCCATCCCGGAGGTAAAGCATCTCCATTGTAAGCTCTCCAACCTTCTGTGCTAGTCCCATCAAAAAGGTGAATCCATTCACTGTAAGGTGTTTCTTTACATGATGAGAAGGTGTACATCACTAGAGCACTCAGCATTAAGCATTTATTTATGTTTTTCATTTTATTTTTTTATTTGTTCACTTATCAATCTAATTCAAACTCATAATTTTTTATGGTCATTCTCTGACAGTAATATTGTTATCAATGGATAAATTCCATCGACTCTGGCCGTTGTGCCAAATAGGTAGAGTGTCCAGTCTTACACATCCCACTCGCTTTCTTTGACTTCAGAATTATAATTGATCAGACCGGAAAAGTCTCTACCAATAAATCAGAAGTTTATTTACTCCTTTAAACGACCTTCAATAATGCTCATAGCAAAACCTCCTCCTTCAACACTTGTAAGAGTTAATTTTGACTTACTATTAACTTTTAAATTTTTAATACTGTAAGACTGTGGATTTGTTTTATAATTTGTGTCCTTTGTGTCTGCATAAATGGTCGCGATATAAGATTTTCCTTTTTCAAGAAAATCAAATGAAATACTAGAAGTCCTTTTTGATTTACCGTTAACATTACCAACAAACCAATTTTTTGTTCCTTTTTCCTGACGAGCAATTGTGATATATGCTCCAGGTTCTGCTTCTAAATATACACTCTTTTCCCAATCAAGACCTACATCTTTTATAAATTGAAAGGCATCTAAAAATCGATTGTAGTGTTCTGGTAAATCAGCAGCCATTTGTAAAGGACTAAACAAAGTAACATAAAGAGCCAATTGATTGGTAATTGTACTATTTACGTAAGATGTATTAGCAGGATTAAAGTTACTAATATCCATTTCGAAAATACCAGGAGTGTAATCCATTGGACCACCTATTAATCGGGTAAATGGCAATACGGTAACATGATTTGGTTTGGAACCTCCAAAGGCTTGATATTCGTTTCCTCTTGCTGATTCATTTCCAATTAAATTTGGATATGTTCTCGCTATTCCTGTTGGTCTCACTGCTTCATGAGCATTAACCATAATTTTGTAATCAGCAGCTTTTTCAAGTGCATATTGATAATGGTTGACCATCCACTGACTGTAATGATTTTCTCCCCTTGGAATAATGTCTCCTACATAACCACTCTTTACAGCATTATACCCATGATCTTTCATAAATTTATATGCCTTGTCTAAATGTCTTTCGTAGTTTCTTACTGACGAAGAAGTTTCATGATGCATCATCATTTCGATATTTTTAGATTTCGCATATTTTTGAATTTCTTCCAAATGAAAATCAGGGTAGGGTGTTACAAAATCAAACACATAATCTTTTGAGTGTCCAAACCAATCTTCCCAACCAACATTCCATCCTTCAACCAAAACGGCATCAAAACCATGTTTAGACCCAAAATCTATTAATTCTTTTACATGCGCTGTATTTGCTCCATGTTTTCCGTTTGGGGTCACTTTATTATAATTGGTTATCCCTAATTTGACCGCCTTAAGATCATCTGTATATGCCCAAGAACTTTTTCCAGAAATCATTTCCCACCAGACACCAACATACTTAACAGGTTTAATCCAAGAAGTATCCTCTATTTTACAAGGCTCGTTTAGATTATATGTCATTCTAGAACTTAAAATTTCACGTGCATCATCACTTACTATAATAGTACGCCAAGGTGTATTTGTTGGCGCAAACATATATGGTCTGTCTCCGTTGGCATCTGGAGTTAACCATGCTTCAAAAATCATGTTTTCATCATCTAAATCTAAATGCATTGCGGAATAATCAATGAGTGCTGCTTCATGTAAATTTATATACAACCCACCATCGGTTTTTAACATCAATGAGGTTTGAACTCCTGTTAATGAAAATGAAGTTTGAGATAGATTATTGGTTACAGAATTAGACATTAAATCTCTTATTTCAGAAAGACGCGACTCCGTATAATCATACTCTTGCGTATCATAATCTCCAGGTATCCAAAAAGCAGTATGATCTCCAGTCATTACAAATTGTGTCTTTTCATCTTCTATTACAAAATGTCCCATATTTGTTTGCTCAGGAAATTCATATCTAAAACCCAAGCCATCATTAAACACACGAAATCTAATATTTAAAATTCGTTGTGTTGGTTTTTGCAATAGACTTACAAATAATTCATTGTAATGGTTTCTAATTTCACTTTCTTCACCCCAAACAGGTTTCCATATTTCATCAAAAGTTAGATTTTCCGTATTAACAATCATAAATCCATTTTTTAAATCGATGGAATCATTCTTTAACTCAAAACCAAGTTTACTGATTTTTACAACTTCATTATTTTTATAATCTAATTGATATGTTGCCGAACCATCTTCTAATAGCGAGAATGTTAAAGAAATTTTGTTATCTGGCGAAAAAATTTGCTGCCCTATTAATTCAACAGTTGATAGTGTTGTTATTAACAGTGCTAATATTATTTGTTTCATAATTAATTTGCATTTTTTATTTACACAATTTTTTAAATGATTTATTGAAGTTAAAAGCAATTGTTTCTTCATATTGATAATAATAATATACTCATCCCCTTTCTAAACCTTGGACAAAAACCTATTTTGGATATCGTAAGCAATGCACAATTCTTTATCAGTAGCAGCAGTATCTATACGGACCATTCCATCCAAAACAGATCCAAAAACCCAGGCGTCCTTAGGATGAAGTTCCTTCTTTTTAGAAGTATATGAAATCATCCGTAACGTAGTAAAAAGGAATAAATATTTAGTCATTATCGATTATTTATTTTGAGTAAGAAAACCTGCAGTATATCATTAGCTGAAAATTATTCTGATCAGGCTTGAGAAATTCAATACAACAAATATGATTTAGCCAAAATTGAAGCAAAAAGATTAATTTCTTTGATAATATCTCTTCTGTCTGAATTTTTTTTATGCATTTTATTGATTTGATGATAGAACTAATCCTCACTAGTAAAAGAAGACCCTGGCAAACCTTCTTTATTAAACAGTGTTCCAACAATGTAATCCTGCCAGGCATATCTGACATATTTTGGCTCTGAAACAGCTATGGAAAATACCTCTATTTTTTCTTCCGAAATTTTGGCCACTGCAGGCACATACACCCTATCATCGCCGGCAATTTCAAATCCCGACAAACCTGATTCTACTGTCTTCAATCCACCTTCAGAAAAATCGAACTCAATGATTATTTTATCTCCGGAAACCGTATGGCTTTTGTACAAGGGACCAGAAGCCACAATATCAGCACCATAATCATTGGCGAGTGCTAACCTGGCTAATCTGTCACCAACATCCTGTTTATTACCGGGATGAATACTGATGGAATCTCCAATATCCATCGTTACAGCCATACCGGTATTTTTTATAAATAGGCTTTTTCTTTGTGCGTCTCTTAAGGCCGGGGAAAGCTCGTTTGAATAAGTAAAAGGAGCTATTTGCACAAAATAAAAAGGAAATTCATTATTCCATCGTTCCCTCCAGTTATAGATCATGGCAGATAATAATTTCTGGTATTGCTTAGCTCGTCCCACATTACTTTCACCCTGATACCAAATAGCCCCTTTTAAGGCATAAGGGATGAGTGGATGAATCATGCCATTGTAGAGAGAACTCGCCAACTCATTTGGGCCCGCCGTATTCAATAATTTCGGTCTTTTTTTAAGCTGATCCTGGAACTCAAATCCATATTTTACGATATAAATCTCAAGGCCTGTGCTTTCAAGACCTATGCTTGGACCTCTAATATCTCCATAAAATAAAGCTCTCCATTCACCCTCTATATTAATTTTCTCACCATTTTCATTTTCTAAAAACATGGATCCTTTGACTGATGATCCACCACCTCCATCATACTGTTTGATCACAATTATATTTTCCCCCTCTTTCATTATATCAGATGGTACAGTATATATCCTATTTTCATTCCAGCTCCACATCGATCCTACTTTGTGCCCATTGATGTATGTAATGTCAGCATCATCAATGGCACCCATATAAAGTACATAATCAGAACTCATATTTTTGATGTTGAATTTATTGCGGTACCAGAAAATACCATTTAGAGGGAAACTGGATTCAACGTCGGGTATAAATTCAGTTGAAAGACAATTTTCTTAGCGTTGTTCCTGATAACGAGCCTCCAAAAACAGTAAAATCTTGCAAAAAAACATAAACCAAGCAACCCATTACTTGTCCAAATTCCATAATGACTCCATCTCCAAGAATCAACTGTTTATCGAAATCCTTGCACCTGTGCTTACCTGTTTATCTATTTCTTGAAATGAGCGTGGATCAATTAATAAATTGACCCGTTCTCTAGCGGTTAGTTTGCCTTTTGCATGCTGCTAATCGATTCTCTTAATCCCACCTCCGAGTTCAGCCCTTTCATTTTGGACGATTAAATAAGCGTCTTTTTCTTTTTTCATCCTCATAGCATCTGCCCTTTCTTAAATTTAAAATAACGACTTACTTTATTTGCTCAAATATATCATGAAATCAATAATGAAAGCCTGAAATAACGAGAAGATCTTAGGGTTTCTTATAAATGTATTAGGTCTTTATTGCGTAAAAGTTTAGATTCGCGAGGTCAGTATTAAACCTATGAATATCGCTATTATCGACATGGGAACCAATACCTTCCACCTCTTATTAGTGAAGGCGGAAAATGAAACTTTTGAGATCTTTCATAAAGAAAAGATTGCCGTGAAAATTGGTGCCAATGGCATTAATCAAGGAGTCATCAACGATGCAGCCATTGAGCGCTGCATTTCTGCGTTGAAGTCTTTCAAAAAACAAATCGATACAGCCAATATTCACGAGATTCATGCAATTGCAACCAGTGCGTTTAGAAATGCTAAAAATCAACAATTTCTTATCCAGAGAATCAAAGAGGAAGTAGGTATTGAACCCCGTGTCCTTTCAGGTATGGAAGAAGCCGCATATATTCACTATGGGGTATGCAAAGCGCTAAATATAGGTACTGATGTATGTTTGATTATGGATATCGGTGGGGGAAGTATTGAGTTCATAATTACTAAGGGAATTCAACCCCTTTGGATGAAAAGCTTTGAAATAGGAGGCCAAAGGATGATGGAAAAATTTCATGAAAATGACCCCATTACTTCTACTGAAATTTCAGCTATCGAAAACTATCTAGAAATAAATCTTCACCCTCTATTTAAGGCTTGTGAGCTGTTCGGCCCTAAAACGCTGATTGGATCATCGGGAACCTTTGATACTTTGAGTGAAATTCATCAAAAGAAAATGAATCAATATGGCCAAGAACATGCAACTGAGCTTCCCATTACTCAAAATAGTATGATCCAAATCTTCCATGAACTTATCTCAAAAAACAAACTAGAACGCTTATTGATTCCTGGAATGATTGAACTCAGGGTGGACATGATTGTTATAGCTGCGATACTTATCCAGTTCATCCTCAAAAAAACGGGATTGGAAACTACTCGTATTTCCTCTTATGCGCTGAAAGAAGGGGTATTGCTCCAAACCTTAGATCCCTTAAAATGCCAACAACACCTATCTCGAAAATATTGAAATATGACTAAATATTCTTTTGATCGGCTTCACCTGTTTACTGTAAACCTATTCATGAAAATTGGCTACTCCAATGACCAAGCCATTGAAGCAGCTAATGTCTTATTAAGCGCTGATTTAAGAGGAGTCGACTCCCACGGTGTCGCTAGATTAGCTGGCTACCTCCGGCTGTATGAAAAAAATAGAATCAATTCCAAACCACAACTCAGTGTGGTACATGAGACACCCAGCACTGCTGTAGTAGATGGTGATGCTGGACTTGGACTTGTTGTAGGTCCTTATGCCATGCGGTTGGCTATAGAAAAAGCCAGAAATGTAGGAACAGGTTGGATTGCCGTCAAAAACTCCAATCACTACGGTATTGCAGGCTATCATGCCATGATGGCATTGGAAGCAGATTGCATTGGCATCTCAATGACCAATGCGAGCCCTCTCGTAGCGCCTACCTACTCTAAGGAGCGACTCTTAGGTACAAATCCTATTGCAGTTGCGGTTCCGGCTGGAAAAGAGCCCCCATTTGTCGCTGACATGGCCACTACAACAGCAGCCAATGGTAAACTTGAGATACTTCAAAGGAAAAATGAATCTGCTCCATTGGGTTGGTTACAAGATAAAGAGGGTCAACCCACCCAAGCAGCTCAAGGTATTGTTGAGGGCGGGGCCTTATTACCCTTGGGTGGAGATAGAGAACATGGATCTCACAAAGGATTCATATTAGGAAGTATTGTAGACATCTTATCCGCAGTACTTTCTGGTGCAAATTTTGGACCTTGGGTACCTCCCTTTGTTTCCTTTTTAGATCCGGATCCCAATCCAGTGGGAGCAGGAATTGGTCATTTTTTCGGTGCGCTCAGAATTGATGCCTTCAGACCTGCCTCCGAATTCAAAACGCACATGGACATATGGATTAAACGATTTAGAAATGCAGCAACCATCAATGAAACGAATAAAGTCATTATTCCTGGAGACCCGGAGCGACAGATGGATCAGTTAAGAAGAAAAGAGGGGATTCCACTACTGGACACTGTAGTGAAGGATTTACAATCGCTCTCAGAGCAATATCAAGTCAAATTTTAAAAACCAAACCCAAAGCCTGCCTCTAAAATCCATGGACTTGAATAAGCTCCATTCGTCTCAGTGACGTCGTAAAGCAAGTCATACTGCCCAATCATATATAAGGAGGCAAACTTGGAGATAGGTACTATGTAACCTAATCCCACAGGGACGTTGTAAAAACCTTCTCGCTTATTTATAAAGTCTACAGATAAATATTCTAATTTGGCCGATCCAAATATTTGTGGGGTAATACTATACCTGGCAAAGATATTACCTCCGTAATTATTTATTTTTAGATCCAAGATTTTATCTCGCCAAAATTGATAATTTATACCTAAGCCTGCCGACCAACGCTCGGTCAATTTATAACCCGCGTAAGGTGTTAAACTAAATGAGAAGACATTTTGATTAAAATCGAGACCAAAGCCTCCGCCAAAATACATTTTATCAAAAATATTATCTGATTGGGCTAAGACGATCTGAGACAGGGCCATCATTAAAATACAAATCCAAATTTTCATGAAATAATAAACTCGGGATTTACTTTACCCACTCATCTGTTGATTCTGGAACTATGACATATACATCTTCTCCTTCAGCCCTCATATAATACTTTTCTCTGGCAATTCGCTCCAACAAATCTTGGTTGCTAAATAAGGCTTCACGATCAGTCTTGACCGTCTCAATTTGTTTTTGATAATAGCGTTGCGTTTGTTGTAAATCTGCTTCTTTTTTTCTTAGGGACAGTTGGGTCAAAATATCATTTGAATCAAATATCATTAACCAAACTATGAAAAATACGGTCCCTAAAACATACATGTTTTTAAATATTGGGGGAATCTGCTCTATCAAACTTTTCATATTCAAGTTAAAGATAAAAAAAATGTACCGGAATGAAGATGAGAAGGGTGTATTTCGTTGATCCTGAGACAAAATCAATGGAATCAGGTCTTAAAAGAAAGGTTGACCTATCATCACATTACAAAAAGGACATAAAAAAACCGGATACTGCCCGGTTTTTTTCTTAATCAAATTGTCCCTATTTTTTAGCTGGATAAACTGCAGAATCATCTAGCTCCTCTTCAATCCTTAAAAGTTGGTTATACTTCGCCATTCTGTCCGAACGAGACAAAGATCCCGTCTTGATTTGGCCTGTATTCAATGCTACGGCAATATCGGCAATTGTATTGTCCTCCGTTTCACCGGAACGGTGTGAAACAATCGCTGTCCATCCTGCCTTATGCGCCATTTCAATAGCTGCGAAAGTTTCGGAAAGCGTCCCTATTTGATTCACTTTAATCAGAATAGAGTTTGCACATTTTTCGTCAATGGCCCGTTTTAAATAATCCACGTTGGTCACTAAAAGATCATCCCCAACCAGTTGGCAACGATCACCAATGGCTTTAGTTAATATTTTCCAGCCTTCCCAATCATTTTCATCCATTCCATCTTCAATACTATCGATGGGATATTTATCAATCAAAGAGGTCAAATAGGTCACCTGTTCCGCACTGGTTCTAACTTTACCATTTTCCCCTTCGAATTTAGCATAATTGTAATTCCCTTCTTCATAAAATTCTGAGGCTGCGCAATCCATAGCTATGGTAATTTCTTCTCCCGCTTTATATCCAGCCGCTTCAATAGCCTTAAGCACGCTATCGAGTGCTTCTTCAGTACCGCCCGCGAAACTTGGCGCAAATCCGCCCTCGTCACCCACGGCAGTACTTAAGCCTTTGGATTTTAAAATGCTTTTCAAATGATGGAAAGTTTCAGCTCCCATTCTCAAAGCCTCACTGAAAGAGGATGCCGCAATAGGACGAATCATAAATTCTTGAAAAGCAATAGGGGCATCTGAATGAGATCCTCCATTGATAATATTCATCATAGGCACGGGTAAAAGGTGTGCATTAACCCCTCCCAAATATCTGAATAGAGGCTGACTAGACTCATCGGCTGCCGCTTTAGCAATGGCCAAAGAAACACCTAATATTGCATTGGCACCTAGCTTACTTTTATTAATGGTCCCATCTAAATCAATCATCGTTTGATCAATGATCTTCTGATCGAAAACTGAATATCCAAGAATCTCTGGAGCAATCAACTCATTTACGTTTTGAACGGCTTTCAAAACCCCTTTACCCAAATATTTACTTTTGTCAGCATCTCTGAGCTCATGTGCCTCATGCTCACCTGTTGATGCCCCTGAAGGGATGGCAGCGCGACCCATGATACCACTTTCAGTGATCACATCCACCTCTACGGTTGGGTTACCACGGGAATCTAATATTTGTCTAGCAAATACACTTTCTATAATACTCATGTTTTGTTGTTCTTTATTAATTGTATAAAATCATCAAATAAATAAGTGGAATCATGTGGACCAGGTGTTGACTCTGGATGATGCTGCACGGAAAAAGCTCTGCCATTGGTCAACTTCAAACCCTCAACAGATTCGTCATTTAAATTAATATGTGTCAATTCGGCTAAAGTAGAATTATTTAAAGATTCCATGTCCACAGAGAAACCATGATTTTGTGAGGTGATTTCACTTTTTCCGGTCCTTAAATTTTTAACGGGTTGATTAAGTCCCCGATGCCCATGATGCATCTTAAAAGTACTTATCCCCACGGACCTTGCCAATAACTGATTTCCGAGACAAATACCAAATAAGGGTATATTTGCGGCTAATATTTGCTTAATTGTATCGACAGCATAATCCATAACTTCCGGATCCCCAGGACCATTTGAGATAAAATAGCCATCGGCATCCCAAGCCCTCATTTCTCCAAAATTCGTTTTCGCAGGAAACACTTTTAAATGACAATCCCTGATTAAGAAGTTATCTAAAATAGATCTTTTGATCCCTAGATCAAGTACACTTACTTTAAATCCTGACTTATTCACTCCCAATTCATAAGCCTCATGAGTCGTTACGACACTCGACAATTCTAAAGATTTCATATCCGGAATTGATTTTAATTTAGCTTGAAGCTTCTCGATATCAAAAATTTCTGTACTGATTATGGCATTCATAGCTCCTTTATCCCTGACGTGTCGTACCAGCATCCGGGTATCTAAATCAGAAATACCTACCGTATCATGTGAGCTGAGGTAATTCTCCAAACTACCAGAAGCAGAGCTGCGACTGTAATCGTAAGTAAAATCATTAACTACTAAACCCATAATTTTCGGCCTATCCGATTCATCTTCATCCTTGTGCACCCCATAATTCCCAATGTGGGCATTAGTGTTAATCACGATTTGACCATAATATGAGGGATCCGTATAAATCTCCTGATATCCAGTCATCCCTGTATTAAAGCAAATCTCACCACCAGAAGTGCCTTTTTTTCCAATTGACAATCCTTCAAATAATGTCCCATCAGCTAAATAAAGTACGGCTTTTGCTCTTTTCATAGACGTCATGATTCATATAGAAAATTTAATACTAATTAATGACACAAAAATAACAGAAATGCTGACCTAAGTACAAAAAAAAAGGACTGAGAAACCCCAATCCTTTAATTATTTTTGAAAAAACTTAATCTTTTTTCTCCTCCTCTTCATCAGAAGTTTCCTTCTTTGGGTCAGCAGCTTCAGTAGTTTCATCTTTTACCTCCGGTTCAGAGGCCAACACTTCGGCTTCTTCGACTACTGCGGTTTCAGGTATTGGAGACTTAGATTTACTCCTTCTTGATCGCTTAGCCGCTTTTGGCTTTGATTCTTGGAGCAGGAATTCATTATAATCAACCAGTTCCATCACGCACATCTCAGCATTATCACCTAATCTGCTACCCGTCTTTAAAATTCTAGTATATCCACCGGGTCTGTTGGCTACTTTTTCCGCGACAGCTCCAAACAGTTCAATAATAGATTCTTTATCCTGCAGATATTGAAAAACTACCCTTCTTGAATTTGTTGAATTTTCCTTAGCCTTGGTAATCAAAGGTTCGACGTACTTTCTCAAAGCCTTGGCCTTTGCTACTGTCGTGTTTATCCTTTTATATTTAATCAACGATGAGGCCATATTCGATAGCATCGATTTTCGATGAGACGTTGTTCTGCCCAAATGATTGAATTTTTTTCCGTGTCTCATTCTTCTTCTAGTTTGTATTTTGCCAAGTCCATCCCAAAAGTTAGCCCCTTTTCAACGACTAATTGCTCTAATTCTGCTAGTGACTTCTTTCCGAAGTTTCTGAATTTCATCATTTCTGATATTTCTAGATTCACCAAGTCTCCAAGTGAGCGCACTTCAGCTGCTTTCAGACAATTATATGCCCGCACAGATAAATCAAGATCATTCAGAGATGTTTTCAACAACTTTCGCATATGTAGTAATTCTTCATCCACTTGCTCAGGCTCTCCCTTAGTAGCCGTATCTAAAATCATACTTTGATCTGAGAACAACATGAAATGCTGTATTAAGATGTTAGCAGCACCTTTCAATGCATTTTCTGGATGAATAGATCCATCAGTTTCTATATCCAGCACAAGTTGTTCGTAGTCCGTTTTTTGCTCAACTCGGGTGTTTTCTACACTGTACTTGACATTTTTTATCGGAGTAAAGATAGAATCAATGGCAATAGCACCAAAATCTTGCTCCTCACCCTTGTTTTCCTCAGCAGGTACGTAACCTCTCCCTTTTTCAACAGTCAGTTCTAATTCAAATTTGGCCGAGCTATCCAATTTACATACGATATGGTCTGGATTCAACACTTCATATGAAGTGGTGGACATTCCAATATCAGCGCCAGTCAATTTCTCCTTTCCCGAAACTTTCACTGTTATTTTATCGTCATCAACTCCCGCAATTTTTTTGAAGCGAACCATTTTAAGATTTAAAATAAGTTCACTTACGTCTTCGACCATTCCTTTAATGGTTGAAAATTCATGAAGTACGCCAGGCACTCTTATTTCAGTGATGGCATAGCCCTCCAAGGAAGATAATAAAATTCTTCGAAGTGCGTTACCTACCGTAACGCCATAACCTTTTTCCAGAGGTTTAAATGTAAAGAGGCCATGAAAATCATCTGCCTTCTCCATTACCACTTTATCGGGCATTTGAAATGCTAAAATCGACATATCGTTATTTTTAACTTTTAGTAAATCAATTATTTTGAGTACAGCTCAACAATAAGCTGCTCCTTAATATTTTCAGGTATCTCTTCTCTCTCGGGAAGATTTAAAAATTTACCTGAATAATCTGTACTATTCCATTCCAACCATGAAAACGTCTTGGTTGCAGTTGATGCGAGACTGTTTGAAATCAACTCTAAAGATTTAGAACGCTCTCGAACTGATACAATATCATTATTTCTCAAAGTATACGAAGGGATATTAACAATACCTCCGTTCACCATGATATGTTTATGCAATACCAATTGCCGAGCCGCTCGTCGCGTCGATGCAATACCAAGTCTGTAAATAGTATTATCTAATCTCGCCTCAAGTAATTGAAGTAAAATTTCACCTGTAATCCCACTTTTTCGGGATGCTTTGTTGAAGACATTAGCAAACTGCTTTTCGAGCAGACCATAAATATATTTTGCCTTCTGCTTTTCAGCAAGCTGGATTGCAAATTCCGAAAGCTTCTTTCTCCTTCCCTTTCCATGTTGACCCGGTGGATATGCTTTATTCTGCAATGCCTTGCTTGGACCAAAAATGGGTTCTCCAAATTTTCTTGCTATCTTGGACTTAGGGCCTCTGTATCTAGCCATATCTACTTCGTATTTTAGACTTAATTAAACTCTTCTTCTTTTCGGTGGCCTACATCCATTATGAGGAAGTGGCGTCACGTCTCTAATTGCAGTAACTTCGATTCCGGTATTTTGAATCGCCCTAATTGCAGATTCTCTACCCGCTCCTGGCCCCTTGACAAAGACTTCCACTTTTCTCAGACCCATTTCATGAGCTTTCTGAGCACAATCTGCTGCCGCCACCTGGCCTGCGTATGGCGTATTCTTTTTTGAACCTCTGAAACCCATTTTCCCAGCGGACGCCCAAGAGACCACTTGCCCTTGTGTGTTGGTTAAGGAAATAATGATATTATTAAATGTTGCCTGTATATGAGCCTCACCGACAGCCTCTACAACAACTACCCTTTTTTTTGCCTTATCTTTTCTTTTTTGTGCCATTACACTATTTTACTTGACCGCTTTCTTTTTGTTTGCTACTGTTTTGCGCTTTCCTTTTCTGGTTCGCGCATTGTTTTTAGTTCTTTGCCCTCTCAGAGGTAAGCCTTTACGATGTCTAAGACCCCTATAACAACCTATATCCATCAATCTTTTTATACTTAACTGTATTTCTGACTTGAGCACACCTTCAACCTTAATAGTCTCAGTAATAATGGCTCTGATCTTAACTTGATCCTCATCACTCCAGTCTTTTACCTTTGTGTTTGCATCTACACCGGCCTCTAATAAGATCTTTCTCGCTCTATTTATTCCGATTCCAAATATGTATGTGAGTCCTACCTCACCTCTTTTTACATCTGGAATATCTACTCCTGCTATTCTAGCCATATTAACCTTGTCTTTGTTTAAACTTAGGGTTCTTTTTGTTAATCACATATAGCTTTCCTTTTCTTCGGATTACTTTGCAATCGACACTTCGCTTTTTTACTGATGCTCTAACTTTCATCTTAACTATTTATACCGATAAACGATTCTACCTTTAGATAGATCGTACGGAGACATTTCCATCTTCACACGATCTCCTGGTAATATTTTAATATAAAACATTCTCATTTTTCCCGAGATATGAGCGATTACTTCATGCCCATTCTCAAGCTCCACGCGAAACATAGCATTAGAGAGTGCTTCTACTATGGTCCCGTCTTGTTCTATAGATGCTTGCTTTGCCATTATGCCGTTCCTGTGTTTTGAGATCTACCTCTAACTCTACCTGACTTCATCATTCCTTCATAATGTCGCATCAACAAGTAACTTTCAATTTGCTGTAGCGTGTCTAAAATAACACCTACCATAATGAGTAATGATGTGCCTCCATAAAACTGGGCAAAGCCCCTACTCACACCACCTAATATGGCAAAAGCGGGCAAAATAGCTATGATAGCTAAAAATACGGATCCTGGTAACGTAATTCGAGACAAAACACCATCAATGAATTCTGAAGTCTGCTTACCCGGTTTAATTCCAGGTATGAACCCTCCATTTCTTTTCATATCGTCGGATATTTGCGTAGGATTAATCGTAATAGCTGTGTAAAAAAAGGTAAACACGATGATCAAAATGGCAAACAACAAGCTGTACTGCCAAGATTCCACCCTCGAAAAGGTCGAGACTACCCATTGAGCCGTATCACTATTTTCGGCCCAAATTCCACCAATCATGGCAGGTAAAAACATTAAAGACTGGGCGAAAATGATTGGCATAACACCCGAACTATTCACCTTCAATGGTATGTATTGTCGTTGGCCTCCATATACTTTATTTCCAACGACCTGCTTGGCATATTGAACAGGAATTCTCCTTATGGCCTGAACTAAGGCTACGGTCGCCATCACTACAAAGAATAACGCCACCATCTCGATAAAAAAGAATAACATTTGACTCATCCCACGAGACATAGCTTCGGCCACAATGCTAGCAGGGAACCTTGAAATAATACCGATCATGATAAGCATCGAAATACCATTTCCAATACCCTTATCAGTTATTTTTTCACCTAACCACATACAAAAAACAGTGCCTGCAGTCAGCATGATCATGGAAGATATTCGAAAGAAAAATCCATTTAACACAATGGCATCTGCGGAAATGGTAGTTAAATAAGCTGCAGATTGAGCCACACATATGAATAACGTCAATACTCTTGTAATTTGGCTAATTTTTTTTCGACCACTATCCCCCTCCTTTTGCAGTTTCTGAAAATAAGGAACTGCAACAGTAAGTAACTGCAACACAATCGATGCAGAAATGTAGGGCATGATACCCAAACCAAAGATGGAAGCGTTACTGAAAGCGCCACCCAAAAAAGTGTCAAGTAGACCAAATATACCTCCTGCATTGTCCACTAGCTTGGATGGATCTATTCCCGGTAAGGTAATGAAAGATCCTAATCTGAAAATAATAAGAAAACCTAACGTATTAAGTATTCGCGTTCGAAGTTCTTCGATTGAAAATATATTTGATATGGTACTGAAGAATTTTTTCATCAACCAATAACTGTTGCGGTTCCTCCTGCTGCCTCAATGGCCTCTATTGCAGCCTTTGAAAACTTATGAACTGTGACCGAAATCTTCGCCTTTATTTCTCCTCTACTTAATACTTTAACCACATCTTTTTTCCCTATCAAACCATTTTGGATCAGTACCTCCACAGTGATTTCTTTGAGTTTCTTACTCGTTGCTAATAATTCGAGCGTATCTAGATTTACCGCCTTTGAGGCAATTCTATTATTGTTCTTGAAGCCAAACTTAGGTATTCTTCTCTGTAGGGGCATTTGTCCACCCTCAAACCCAATTTTTCGTGAATAACCGGCACGAGACTGAGCTCCATTATGACCTTTGGTCGAAGTACCTCCCCTTCCAGATCCTTGACCTCTACCAATAATTTTTTTCTTCTTGATCGATCCTGCTGCAGGTTTTAATAATTCTAATTTCATCTTAAACTTCTTTCACGTCTATTAGGTGTCTCACTTTATTGATCATTCCGGCAATTTGTGGAGTTAACTCCTTTTCAACCGTTCTATTGAGCTTACCTAGCCCTAGTGCTTGAATGGTCAGCACTTGCCTTTTGGGCCGTTTAATAGTACTTCGTATTTGGGTGACTAAAACTTTATTCATAATCTAACCGTTAAAAACTTTGTCTAGTGTTACTCCCCGCTGTCTTGCAATGGTCAAAGGATCTCTCATTTGAGCAAGCGCGTCAAAAGTGGCTTTCACTACATTGTGGGGGTTCGAAGATCCTTTAGATTTAGCTAAAACATCATGGACTCCAGCACTCTCAAGAACCGCACGCATGGCACCGCCGGCGATCACACCCGTACCTGGTGATGCCGACTTTAATAAAACAAACCCACCACCGAATTTTCCAATAGCTTCATGAGGAACTGTCCCTTTAAAAACAGGAACGCGAACTAAATTTTTCTTAGCGTCGTCTATTCCTTTAGTTATCGCGTCGGTCACTTCATTGGCCTTTCCTAATCCATAACCTACGACTCCATTTCCATCACCTACGACAACAATAGCTGAAAAGCTAAATCTTCGACCGCCTTTAACCACTTTAGCCACGCGTTTGATAGCAACGACCTTCTCTTTAAGATCAATATCGCTCGCTCGGACTATTTTAATATTTGATTGTGACATATTTTTTTAAAATTTTAAACCTCCCTCACGTGCTCCGTCAGCCATTGCTTTGACTTGACCATGAAAAGGATATCCTCCCCGATCAAAAACAACTTTTTCTATTCCACTAGTTTGTGCTTTTTCAGCTAATTTCAATCCTACCTCTTTTGAAATTGCTACTGTTACATTTGAACCTCCAATTTCTTTCGATGATACAGCCAATAGCGTTTCGCCCTTTTCATCATTGATCAATTGTGCGTAGATAGCCCGGTTACTTCTGTATACTGACAATCGAGGTACATAACTCGTCCCCGAGATTTTGCTGCGAATACCTTTTCTAATTCTAATTCTTCTATTAACCTTTGATATAGCCATCTTTCTACTTATTTAGCCGCTGTCTTACCAGCTTTTCTCCTAATCTCTTCACTCACAAAACGTATTCCCTTACCCTTGTAAGGCTCAATTTTCCTAAGCGACCGAATTTTAGCAGCTACTTGTCCTAGCAGTTGCTTGTCGTTGCTATCAAGGCTAATGATAGGATTTTTCCCTTTTGTCGTCTCCGCCGAAACTTTAATTTCTGTAGGTATGGCTAGGAAAATATTGTGTGAATACCCTAAATTCAATTCCAATATATTTCCTTGAACCGATGCTTTGTAACCTACACCAACTAATTCGAGCTTGCAACTGTATCCTTCAGTGACACCCGTTACCATGTTGTGGATTAAAGATCTGTATAGACCATGTAACGCTTTATGCCTCTTCTGCTCTGTAGGCCTCTGTACTGTTAAAATGCCCTCCTCAATTGAGGCGGTAATCTCAGACCCTATATTTTGGGACAGTTGACCCTTCGGTCCGTTTACTTTTACCTCACCTCCCTCTACAGTTATTTCAACTCCTGAGGGTATGGTAATTGGGGCTTTTCCTATTCTCGACATCTTAAAAAATTAATAAACGTAACAAAGTATTTCACCACCTATGTTTTCTGTCCTAGCTTTCTTGTCCGTGATAATACCCTTAGATGTACTGATCACAGCGATACCCAAACCATTTAGGACACGCGGCAATTCGCCTGCACCCTTATATTTCCTTAGCCCTGGCTTACTTACCCGTTCAAGGTTAGTTATCGCAGAACGCTTGGTTTCAGGATTGTATTTAAGCGCAATCTTGATTACTGACCCTGGGCCCTCTTTATCAAATTTGAAATTAGCGATGTATCCCTGATCATGTAAAAGTTTGGTTATTTCTTTTTTCATGCGTGAGGTTGGAATCTCTACAATCCTATGATTCGCGCCGATGGCATTCCGAATCCTGGTTAAATAATCTGCTATGGGGTCTGTTACCATAATTTTTTTTGATTTTGTCTCCTTGAAAAGGGTCGCAAAGTTAATTATTGTTTTCTATTTAGAAAATATTTTGAACTTAAACTTACCAACTTGCTTTAGTTATTCCTGGTATTTTGCCATCCGATGCCATTTCTCTAAAAGTTACTCGAGATAAGCCAAACTTTCTCATGTACCCCTTAGGTCTTCCAGTCAATTTGCATCTATTATGGAGTCTGACTGGAGATGAATCTTTTGGTAACTTATCTAGACCTACGTAATCGCCAGCTGCCTTCAACGCTTTCCTCTTTTCAGCAAATTTAGCGACCAATCGCTCCCTTTTTCTTTCTCTTGCTTTTAATGATTCTTTTGCCATTATATAATTAATTTTTGCCCTTAGAAAAAGGCATACCAAATGCTTTGAGCAATGCTAAACTTTCTTCGTCAGTCTTAGCTGTTGTTACAAAGGTGATGTCCATTCCCGCAATCTTATTAATTTTATCAATGCTGATTTCTGGAAATATGATTTGCTCTTGCACACCCAAGGAATAATTACCTCGACCATCAAATCCTCTCGCTTTAACCCCCTTAAAATCCCTTACCCGAGGAAGAGCCACGGTTAATAATCTATCGAGAAATTCATACATGCGGTCTCCTCGGAGTGTAACTTTTGCTCCAATGGGCATTCCCTCTCTCAACTTGAAGTTAGAAACTGACTTCTTTGCTAACGTAGCCACAGCCTGCTGTCCTGTAACAGTGGTTAACTCTGATACACCGACATCAACTAATTTTTTATCGGACACCGCATCACCAATACCTCTGTTTATCGCTATTTTCACAACCTTCGGCACTTGCATTACCGACTTATATTGAAACTTCTCCTTTAACAAAGGAATGATTTCTGAAATATATTTATCTTTTAATCTTGGGATCGCCATTTTAAATAAATTCTCCTGATTTTTTCGAATAACGCTGATTTTTGCCCTCAGCATTTAATTTTCTACCTATTCTCGTCGGCTCGCCAGATGCCGGATCTACTAGCATCAAATTACTGATGTGCATGGCAGCCTCAGTATTGATCAGTCCACCCTCCGGCTTATCAGCTGAAGGTTTAACATGTTTAGTGACCATATTAACTCCTTCAACAATGGCTCTGTATTTACTGGTAATTATTTCTAATACTTTACCCGTTTTGCCGTTATCATTACCTGTAAGGATCTTGACGGTATCACCCTTCTTTATATGTATCTTTTTAATATCAGCCATGATTATAATACTTCTGGTGCCAATGAAACAATTTTCATAAATTGCTTCTCGCGCAATTCCCGAGCTACGGGTCCAAATATTCTTGTACCCTTGGGCTCATTGTTATCGTTGAGTAAAACAGCTGCATTGTCCTCAAATCGGACGTAAGAACCATCTTTTCTACGAATCTCTTTTTTGGTCCGAACAACGACTGCTTTTGAAACTGTCCCTTTCTTAACCGAACTTGATGAGATTGCGGATTTAATCGATACAACAATTGTGTCACCTATATAAGCATATCTCTTTTTAGTACCTCCTAGAACGCGAATACATAGCAGCTCTTTGGCCCCACTGTTATCCGCTACTTGAAGCCTTGATTCTTGTTGTACCATATTATTTTGCTCTTTTTACTATTTCTACTAAGCGCCATCGCTTATTCTTACTTAAAGGACGAGTCTCCATAATTTTGACCGTGTCCCCAACATTGCAATCATTTTGTTCGTCATGAGCTGTGAGCTTAGTAGTCTTTTGAACAAACTTCCCGTACATAGGATGCTTTACCTTTCTTACCACAGCTACAGTAATGCTCTTCTGCATCTTGTCGCCTATCACTAGACCTACTCTTTCCTTTCTAAGATTTCTTTCCATAAACCCTTTATTTAACAAGCTGCTTTGCCCGCACCTCAGTTTCTAGTCTTGCAATTAATTTACGCGCTGCTCTAATCTTCATGGGATTTTCAATGGGCGTGATGGAGTGAGCAAACGTCAATTTGCTATATGCCTCTTTTTCAATGGTCAGTTTATTTGCCAACTCATCTATACTTAAACTTCTTAACTCAGAATTTTTCATGCTCGATAATCCCTCTTTACTACAAATCTTGAACTAATGGGCAGCTTTTGTGCCGCCAAGCTTAATGCCTCTTTTGCTAAATCAAGACTTACTCCTGCTGCCTCAAACAAAATAGTTCCAGGCTTTATACATGCAACCCAATATTCTGGAGCACCCTTACCTTTTCCCATTCTTACTTCAGCTGGCTTTTTGGTCACTGGCTTATCTGGAAAAATTCTAATCCATACTTGCCCTTCCCGTTTCATCGCACGCGTCATGGCAATACGAGCCGCTTCAATTTGCCGACTGGTCAACCATCCTGGTTCTAAAGACTTAACTCCGAAGGTACCAAACGACAATAGGTGTCCTCGTTGTGCTAATCCTTTAACCCTCCCTTTTTGCCTTTTTCTAAACTTTGTTCGCTTAGGTTGTAACATTTTTAAATATCTTTAAAATTATCTTCTTTTTCTCCTTGGTCCATCTGGCCTCGGTCTACCACCGGCATTACCACCACCGGTATTGTTCGCAACACCAATATTTGGAGAAAGATCTCTTTTACCAAAAACTAGGCCTTTGAAAATCCATACTTTGATACCTATTTTGCCATATACTGTTTGAGCCTCAGAAACTGCATAGTCGATATCTGCTCGTAAAGTATGCAAGGGTATTGCACCTTCTTTATATTGCTCAGTACGTGCCATCTCGGCGCCGCCTAGACGACCCGCACATTTTATCTTGATTCCTAAAGCACCTACACGCATAGCTGAAGCTATGGCTTGCTTCATGGCTCTTCTGTAAGAAATTCTTGCCTTTAATTGCTGGGCAATAGACTCTCCCACCAATAGGGCATCCAATTCAGGTCTTTTAATCTCGAAAATATTAATTTGGAGTTCTTTACCCGTAATTTTTTTTAGCTCTTCTTTTAGCTTATCAACCTCGGAGCCTCCTTTACCAATCACGACGCCTGGTCGGGCCGTATGTATGGTCAAGGTTATCCTTTTCAAGGTTCTTTCAATAACTACTTTTGAAATTCCCCCTTTTGTAATTCTTGCTAAAAGATACTTCCGGATTTTGTGGTCTTCCACAATGTTGTCTGTGAAAGATTTTCCACCATACCAATTAGAATCCCATCCTTTAATGATACCAAGTCTTAAACTTATTGGATTTACCTTTTGTCCCATCGATTAGTCTTTTTGCATTCCATTATCATTTTCAACTTTTGCATTACGATCATCCACTGTAATAGCGAGATGATGGGAACGCTTTCTTATCCTGTGCGCCCTTCCTTGAGGAGCCGTACGCAATCTTTTCAACATCCGAGCGCTGTCTACATATATTTCTTTGACATACAAATCAGCCTCTTCAATGTTTACATCCTCGTTCTTTAACTGCCAGTTGGCAATCGCAGATAACAATACTTTTTCTAAAATACTTGAAGCAAACTTCGCGTCAAACTTTAAAACATTTAGGGCCACACTTACCTGCTGGCCCCTGATCATGTCGGCAACTAACCTCATTTTACGTGGAGCAGATGGAAAATTTCGTAAGGAAGCTGCCACGGCACCTTGTCGTCCAGAAATTGACTTTATAGCCTCTTTTTGTGCCTCCTTCTCAAGTCTGATCCTGACAGACTTTTTGATTTTTTTATTTTCTTTCGCCTCCATTATCTTTTCTTATCCTTTTTTGCGATATGACCCCTGAAGTTTCGAGTAGGTGAAAACTCTCCTAACTTGTGACCTACCATATTTTCGGTGACCATAATAGGAATGAACTTGTTACCATTGTGGACCGCGAAGGTATGACCTACAAAATCAGGTGAGATCATTGACCTTCTTGACCAAGTTTTGATCACATTCTTCTTTCCGCTATCATTGAGTGCATCGACCTTTTTTTCAAGGCGAAAATCTATGTAAGGTCCTTTTTTTAGTGATCTAGCCATTATTTTCTTTTAGTTACGATCATTTTGTCTGAATATTTGTTTGGCTTTCTAGTTTTTTGGCCTTTGGCATAAATGCCATTCCTTGAGCGAGGATGTCCTCCTGAAGACTTTCCTTCTCCTCCACCCATGGGGTGATCTACAGGATTCATTGCTACACCTCTTACTCGAGGTCTTCTACCTAACCATCTGTTCCTTCCAGCCTTACCTAGTCTAACGTTCATGTGGTCACTGTTAGAGACAGTTCCAATGGTAGCATAACAAGTAGATAGCACAAGTCTCATTTCACCGGAGGGCAACTTCAAGGTGACATACTTTCCGTCTTTAGCAACTAGCTGCGCATAGGAACCTGCGCTTCTTGCCATTGCTCCACCCTTGCCTGGCTTCAACTCAATGTTGTGTATGATTGTGCCCAGAGGTATTTCTGATAAAGGCAAGGCATTTCCAACTTCTGGCGCCACACCCGGGCCACTCAACAGCACGGTCTCTACTTCAAGACCATTTGGTGCAATAATATATCTTTTTTCACCATCTGAATAGAACAATAACGCAATACGTGCCGTTCTGTTCGGATCGTATTCGATCGATTTGACCGTAGCAGGGATATCGTACTTGTCTCTTTTAAAATCAACGTCTCTTAGTCTCTTTTTGTGACCGCCTCCTACATTACGAACGGTCATCTTTCCAGTGCTGTTTCTTCCTCCCGATCTTTTTACAGATGATATTAAAGACTTTTCTGGTTTGTCAGCTGTTATCTTGTCGAAAACAGGAGCTATCCTAAATCTTTGTCCTGGAGTGGTTGGTTTAAGTTTTCTAATTGCCATATCTTAGTAATTAAATTCCACTATAAAAATCAATAATATCTCCATCAGTAACTTTGACAATGGCTTTTTTGTATGTTTTCGACTTGCCTTTAATAACACCGGCTTTCGTAGATCTCGACTTAGATTTTCCGGGCTGTACCATAGTATTTACGAATTCTACAGTGACACCATATTTCTTTTCAACTTCCTGTCTAATCTGCACCTTATTAGCACTTCTCTCTACCACGAAGCCATACTTCCCGTACTCGTTCATTGCAGAGAATTTTTCTGTTACAAGGGGTTTAATAAGTATACTCATCAGTTCAATCTATTTTCTATGGTGTCAATGGCACTCTCAAATAATACGATGTAGTCAGCATTAACGAGCTCGTAAGTAGACAACTCATTGGCACTGATTACTTTAGCATTCGGAATATTTCTAGCAGAAGACACTGCATTCTCGTTCACATTCCCAGTAATAAATAATGCCTTGTCAATCTCTAATTTGAGAGCCGTTAAAATTGATTTAAAGACTTTGGTCTTGGGAACATCAATGATCTGATCCTCCATCACACGGATCTTTTTTTCAGCTGCTTTCGCAGAGAATGCTGAACGCTTAGCTAACCTTTTGACTTTCTTATTTAAATCGAAGCCATAGTCTCTCGGAACTGGACCAAAGATGGTACCTCCCCCTCTTAGTAAGCCTGACTTTATGCTGCCAGCTCTAGCTGTACCTGTACCTTTTTGTTTTTTTATCTTTCTCGTAGACCCTGTGACATCAGCTTTACCTTTTGTCTTGTGGGTACCTTGACGTTGATTGGCCAAAAATTGCTTTACTTCCAAATAAACCGCATGCTCATTGGGCTCAATCTTGTAAATAGTATTTAAAAGCTCAATCTTTCGACCGGTACCCTCACCCTTATTATTTATAACTTCTATTTTCATGACTTATTTTTCTAAAATCACATAAGAATTTTTTGCCCCTGGAATTGATCCACTTATTAATATAAGATTTTTTTCAGGATAGACTTTCATCACTTTGAGATTAAGAATTTTCTTTCGACCACCTCCCATTCTACCAGCCATTCTCATCCCCTTAAAAACCCTTGAAGGAAAGGAAGCCGCCCCTATAGATCCCGGCGCTCTCAATCTATTGTGTTGTCCATGTGTTGCCTGTCCGACACCTGCAAAATTATGCCTTTTAACGACTCCTTGAAATCCTTTTCCTTTGGTTGTTCCGACAGCATCAACAAAATCGTCTACTTTAAAAACATCAGTAATGTTGATTTCTTTTCCTAAAGCAACTTTGTCATCAAACTCGCTTCTGAAATCTCTGAATTCAACTTGATATTTCTTGGGTTGAGATCCTGCCTTGGCATAATGTCCCTTCTCCGCTTTTGACGTGTTCTTTTCTTTTTTATCATCATAGGCAAGCTGAACCGCACGATATCCATCGGAATTCTCATTTTTTACTTGCGTAACGATACAAGGACCAGCCTCAACCAATGTACAAGCAATACTTTTGCCCGCTTCATTGTATATATTGGTCATCCCTACTTTTTTACCTATTAATCCAGGCATTTTTTGAAACTATTAATTGTTTAATACTTTTTTCTCCCTTGCTTCTCTCCAAAAGGAGTGCAAAGATAATAATTCTGTCTAATGAACCAATGATTAACTGATATTAAAAGACAAAAAAAGAACCAACTAGAAATGTGTTGGCTCTTCATAATTTTTAAAGCAAATCAGACCTTAATTTCAACATCCACTCCGCTAGGTAATTCTAATTTCATCAATGCATCCACAGTTTTAGCACTATTAGAATATATATCTACCAAACGCTTATACGTACATAACTGAAACTGTTCTCTTGATTTTTTATTTACGTGAGGAGACCTAAGTACCGTAAATTTTTCTTTTACGGTCGGCAAAGGTATCGGCCCACTAACAACCGCTCCTGTTGTTTTCACAGCACGTACTATTTTCTCGGATGACTTATCTACCAAGTTGTGATCGTATGATCTTAATTTAATTCTAATTTTTTGATTCATAATCTATTCCGAAAACTGATTAACCATTAACTTCTGAAATTACCGTCTCTGCTATACTGTTAGGCACGCTGTCATAGTGCGAAAATGTAAGATTTGCGGTGGCTCTTCCTGATGTGATCGTTCTTAGATCCGTCACATAACCAAAAAGTGCTGAAAGCGGAACATCTGCCTTAACGACTTGAGAAACTCCACGAGTATCCATACCTTTCATAATTCCGCGACGTTTATTCAAATCACCAGTAACTGATCCCGTATACTCATCAGGAGTAATTACTTCGACAGCCATAACAGGCTCCAATAGAACTGGACCGGCTTTCTTCGCTGCCGCCTTAAATCCCATTCGCGCTGCTAATTCAAAGGAAAGCGAATCTGAGTCAACATCGTGGAAAGATCCATGATAAAGTCTCACCTTCATACTATCCAAAGGATATCCAGCCAATGGCCCATTGACCATCGCTTGCTTAAACCCTTTTTCAATAGCAGGTATAAACTCCTTCGGGATTATTCCTCCCTTTATGGCATTAACAAACTGCAAACCAGTCGCTTTAAAGTCCTCATCTACAGGACTTAGATCAAAAACAATATCAGCAAACTTACCTCTACCTCCAGATTGTTTTTTGTAAACCTCTTTATGCTCTACTTTGGTTCTTATAGCCTCTTTATAAGCAACTTGTGGCGCCCCTTGATTGATTTCAACTTTGAACTCACGACGCAATCGGTCAATAATAATATCCAGATGAAGCTCGCCCATGCCCTTTAATATTGTTTGACCTGTTTCGTGATCGGTCTCAACTACTAGAGTGGGGTCTTCTTCAACCAATTTGGCAATACTCATGCCAAGTTTATCAACATCTGCTTGGGCCTTTGGCTCAATGGCATAACCAATTACAGGATCAGGAAAATCCATCGTCTCTAAGACTATTTTATTTTTCTCATCACACAAGGTATCCCCTGTTTTGATATCCTTAAAACCTACGACCGCTCCAATATCTCCGCAGTGCAAAGTATCAATTTGATTTTGCTTATTGGCATGCATTTGAAAGATTCGTGAAATTCTTTCTTTCTTTCCTGTCCGAGTGTTAAAAACGTATGAACCAGAATCTAGCGTACCTGAATACGATCTAATAAAACAAAGTCTACCAACAAAAGGATCAGTTGCAATTTTGAAAGCCAATGCTGTAAATGGATCTTCGATCGTGGGCAATCGCTTGGCTTCCTCTTCTGTGTCAGGATTGATTCCTGTAATCTCATCTTTGTCTAAAGGAGATGGCAATAGCTCCATGACATAGTCTAGCATTGTTTGAACCCCTTTGTTCTTAAATGCTGAACCACAAAGCATAGGTACGAACGCCAAATCAATAGTAGCTGCTCTCAATGCTGCTATGATTTCATCCTTGGATATGGAATCAGGATCTTCGAAATATTTTTCCATTAATCCATCATCATACTCGGCTACTGACTCAACTAACTTTTCACGATACTCAGCAACTTCTTCAACCATATCTTCAGGTATCTGAATTTCCTCGAAAGTCATGCCTTGGTCTTCCTCATTCCAAACCATCGCCTTGTTCTCAACTAAATCAACCACGCCTCTGAAGTTATCTTCAGACCCTATAGGTAATTGCAATGGAACCGCTTTGGTTCCCAGCATTTCTTTAACTTGCTTACAGACGTTAAGAAAATCTGATCCGGCACGATCCATTTTATTTACAAAACCGATTCTTGCCACCTTATAATTATCAGCCAGACGCCAATTGGTTTCAGATTGTGGTTCAACACCATCCACAGCGCTGAATAAAAATACCAAACCATCTAATACACGCAGTGATCGGTTTACTTCAACCGTAAAATCGACGTGACCTGGTGTGTCAATAATATTTATGTGATAGTCGTCCTCTTTATATTTCCAAAAGACGGTCGTAGCCGCTGAGGTAATCGTAATCCCTCGCTCCTGCTCTTGCTCCATCCAGTCCATCGTGGCTGCGCCATCATGGACCTCTCCAATTTTGTGACTTGCACCTGTGTAATATAATATACGTTCTGTGGTGGTGGTTTTACCGGCATCAATATGGGCAGCGATGCCAATATTACGCGTAAACTTCAAATTTCTTTTAGCCATAAGAACTTAATTTAAAATCTGAAGTGAGAAAAAGCTTTATTAGCTTCTGCCATTCTGTGGGTATCATCTTTCTTCTTGACTGATGCCCCTTCACCTTTTGAAGCGGCTATGATTTCACCTGCAAGACGTTCCTTCATTGTTTTTTCTCCTCTTAATCGAGAGTACTTGATCATCCATTTGATCCCCAATGAAGTTTTTCTTTCGGGTCTTACCTCGATAGGCACTTGAAAGGTAGCTCCTCCAACTCTTCTACTTTTTACTTCGACAGCGGGCATAACAGTCTTGAGAGCCGACTTCCAGATCTCAATTCCGTTCTCACTCGTTTTTTCTTCTACTATTTTTATGGCATCATAAAAAATGCAATAGGAAAGGCTTTTTTTACCATCTACCATGAGATAATTTACAAACTTCGTCACCAAGGTGTCTCCATAAATTGGATCTGGTAAGATGTATCGCTTCTTTGGCTTAGATTTTCTCATTTTTCTTACTTATTTTTTGACCTTCGGCCTTTTAGCACCATACTTTGATCTTCTTTGCAACCTTCCGCTTACTCCAGCGGTGTCTAATGCACCACGGACGATATGGTAACGAACACCTGGGAGATCTTTTACCCTTCCACCACGAATCAATACAATTGAGTGTTCCTGCAGATTGTGGCCTTCTCCTCCAATATATGCATTGACTTCTCTACCATTGGTCAATCGAACCCTAGCCACCTTTCTCATCGCTGAGTTAGGCTTTTTAGGTGTCGTTGTGTATACACGTGTACACACACCTCTCCGCTGGGGACATGAGTCTAATGCGGGAGACTTTGATTTGGAAGTTAACTTTTTTCTTCCTTTCCTTACTAACTGCTGTATTGTCGGCATTTATCTTGTTTTTTCTAAAAATCCTCAAATTTGGGATCGCAAAGATAGTGAGAAACATTCAATATCTCAATATGCATTCCGCATAAATAATCATGCTTCACCTATTGTACCTCCAAAATTAATTGGAAACTTGGGTGATTGTTCATTCTTTTTTATTTCTCCAAAAGTCTTTTCATACTTTTGGATATTTTCCTCCAGTGCATGTAAGAGCCTTTTTGCATGCTCTGGTGTAATTACAATACGTGCCTTTACTTTCGCCTTCGGCACACCCGGCATCAATCGTATGTAATCGATAACGAACTCACTGCTCGAATGCGCAATCATAGCTAAGTTGGCATAAACCCCTTCAGCAATTTCTTCTGATAACTCTATATTCAAATTTTTATTAACCTCCTCTGTTTTATCCATCTAGACTTCAGTTAAAGGCGTTTCCTTTGGTTTAGAGAACTCTTCTCTCGCCAGTGTCATCTTATCAAACTCTTCTTTATTGGCCACAAAGTTTTCATGGAATCTCTTGACCCCCGTTCCAGCAGGAATCAAATGACCTACAATCACATTTTCCTTCAAGCCCTCAAGTCCATCTCGCTTTCCTTTAATAGCTGCTTCACTCAAGACCTTAGTCGTCTCCTGAAAGGACGCTGCTGATATAAAGCTTCTGGTGCCTAAGGACGCCTGCGTAATTCCCTGAAGGATAGGTCTAGAAACTGCCGCTGAGGCGTTTCTTACCGAGATAATTTTAACATCTCTCCTCCTTAAATTAGAATTTTCATCCCGCAACGTTCGACTAGAAATGATCTGTCCAGCCTTAACCGTATCAGAACCTCCCGGATCAACCACTACTTTTTTATCAAGAATTTGATCATTTTCTTCCATAAAACTCAACCTATCGACAGATTGGTTGGTCAGGAACGAAGTATCACCGGCATCTATGATGATTACTTTCTGCATCATTTGGCGCACAATCGTTTCGATATGCTTGTCATTAATTTGAACTCCTTGCAATCGATAAACTTCTTGTATTTCGTTTACCAAATACTCTTGTACTGCCGTAGGTCCTTGAATAGATAATATATCTGCTGGGGTGATCGATCCGTCAGACAAGGCCTCTCCTGCCTTAATAAAGTCATTATCTTGAACCAAGAAATGCTTAGATAGCGGTACTAAATAGCGTTTTTTGATACCATCTTTCGATTCAATAAACACTTCTCTGTTTCCTCTTTTTATCCCACCATAAGTCACAACACCATCGATTTCTGAGACAACGGCGGGATTTGAAGGATTTCTTGCTTCAAAAAGCTCTGTAACTCGTGGTAAACCTCCGGTAATGTCTCTAGACTTACCTGTATTTCGAGGTATTTTAGCCAGCACTTGACCTGCCTTGATTGTTGCATCTTTGTCCACCGAAAGGTGGGCACCTACCGGAATATTGTATCCCTTCTCGGTATCTCCCGACTTAATAATGATGGCTGGATTTTTTGCTTTGTCCTTAGTGTCAATAATGACCTTTTCTCTGTGTCCCGTTTGCTCATCGGACTCTTCTTTGAAAGTAACTCCTTCAATGATAGCCTCAAAAGTGACCTTACCATCAAATTCAGACATGATCACAGCATTGTAGGGATCCCAAAAACAAAGCTCATCCCCATTACTTACCTTTTGACCATTTATAACTTTAAGAATGGCGCCATAAGGTACGTGGTTACTCATCAATATTTTTGACTTTTTAGCATCTATTATTCTTAATTCACCTGATCTTCCCATGACCACTTGAATCGAATTTCCTTCATCATCTGTGCTGTTTACAGTTCTTAATTCATCGAACTCAACGATCCCATCAAACTTTGAAAGAACAGTAGCATCTACAGCAATATTCGACGCCGTACCTCCAACGTGAAAAGTCCTCAAGGTTAACTGAGTCCCTGGCTCACCAATAGACTGAGCCGCAATTACGCCCACAGCTTCGCCTAAATGAGACATTCTTCCTGCTGACAGGCTGCGACCATAACACTTCGAACAAACTCCTCTTTTTGCCTCACATGTCAATACAGAACGTATTTCAACCTCATCAATACTTGTGGCTTCTATGATCTCAGTAATCTCTTCGGTAATCTCATTACCTGATTCAAGAATCATTTCTTCCGTGATTGGATGATAAATATCATGTACGGATACGCGACCCAATATTCGTTCTGATAATGATTCAACGATATCTTCATTATCCTTCAAGGAGCGAACAACCAATCCTCTCAAGGTACCACAATCAGGTTCATTTACAACGACATCTTGTGATACATCAACTAACCTTCTTGTAAGATATCCAGCATCTGCCGTTTTCAATGCAGTATCGGCCAAGCCCTTTCGAGCACCATGCGTTGAAATAAAATACTCAAGAACATCTAAACCCTCTTTAAAGTTAGAAAGTATTGGATTTTCAATGATTCCACCGACAGAACCTGCTAGGTTTTTTTGAGGCTTAGCCATCAAACCTCTCATTCCTCCCAATTGTCTAATTTGCTCACGAGATCCCCTTGCACCTGAGTGCATCATCATATATATAGAATTAAAACCTTGATCATCTTCCTCTAATTGCTTCATTAGCGTTGAGGTCAATTGTGTATTGGTTCTCGTCCATATATCGATCACTTGATTGTAGCGCTCATTATCAGTAATCAAACCCATCAAATAATTGTTCCAGACGCTGTCTACTTCTTCTTTCGCATCTGCTACCATTTGCGGTTTAGTTGCCGGGATATTGATATCACCTAATCCCATAGACAGACCACCAGTATAAGCCATTTGGAAACCCAATGACTTGATATCATCTAGAAAAACAGCGGTTGCTGCCATCCCTACAATCTTAAAGACCCTAGAAATAATATTTTGAAGCTTTTTCTTAGTAAGCAACTCATCGATATAGCCTACTTCTTTGGGGACAAATTCATTAAAGAGTACCCTTCCCGCAACGGTCTCCACTAATTTTTCTTCTAATCCTTCTCCAACTTTTATATGGGTTCTTACTTTTATATGCGCATGCTTTGAAATTACTCCCTCATTTAAGGCAATGATCACTTCCTGAGAATTATAGAAAATCATACCCTCACCTTTTACCACTTCTTCAGGGGTACTTTTTCTACCCTTGGTAACATAGTAAAGACCAAGGACCATATCCTGAGATGGCACGGCTATCGGCGCACCATTAGCTGGATTGAGAATGTTGTGTGAGGAAAGCATCAAAAGTGAAGCTTCCAAAATAGCCTCTTGTCCCAATGGAACGTGCACCGCCATCTGATCTCCATCAAAATCGGCATTGAATGCGGTACAAACCAATGGATGTAATTGTATGGCTTTGCCCTCAATTAGCTTTGGCTGAAAGGCTTGTATACCTAATCTGTGTAAGGTTGGAGCCCTATTTAAAAGAACGGGATGTCCTTTTAATACGTTTTCAAGTATATCCCAAACAACTGGATCTTTTCTATCAACAATCTTCTTAGCTGATTTTACTGTTTTTACGATCCCTCTTTCAATCAACTTTCGGATCACAAAAGGCTTGAAAAGCTCAGCGGCCATGTTCTTAGGCAATCCACATTCGTGCATTTTTAATTCTGGACCTACCACAATCACTGATCGACCAGAATAATCTACTCTTTTTCCTAATAAATTTTGACGAAACCGCCCTTGTTTCCCTTAAGCATATCACTCAATGACTTGAGCGCACGATTTCCATCTGAACGAACCGCATTCACTTTACGAGAGTTATCAAATAAAGAATCTACTGCTTCCTGAAGCATTCGCTTTTCATTACGCAGTATTACTTCCGGTGCCTTGATATCAATCAACCTTTTGAGTCTATTGTTTCGGATAATTACACGCCTATAAAGATCGTTCAAATCTGAAGTCGCAAAGCGTCCTCCGTCCAAAGGAACAAGGGGTCTTAATTCAGGCGGTATTACAGGAACCATTTTAATGATCATCCATTCCGGTCTGTTTTCGATCCTAGTTTTAGCTTCTCTGAAAGCCTCAACTACTTTGAGTCTCTTTAATGCTTCCGCCTTGCGCTGCTGAGAAGTATCTGTAGCCGCTTGATGTCTTAATTGATAGGATAAATCATCTAATTCAATCCGGGAAAGTAACATTTCTAAAGCCTCAGCACCCATTTTTGCAATGAATTTTTGCGGGTCATCATCAGGCAACAGCTGATTTTCTCTGGGCAACTTATCGAGAATATCTAAATATTCATCCTCAGTTAGGAAATCAAGCTTATTTATTCCTTCTTCTTCCTTTGCTCCGGGCTGGATAACAACATAGCGTTCGTAGTAAATGATCGTATCCAATTTTTTAGATGGCATTCCTAATAAGTAGCCTATCTTGTTAGGCAATGATCTGAAATACCAAATATGGGCTACAGGGACAACCAATTCAATGTGCCCCATTCGCTCTCTTCTTACCTTCTTTTCGGTAACTTCAACCCCACATCTATCACATATAATTCCTTTATATCTTATCCTCTTATATTTTCCACAATGGCATTCCCAATCCTTAACAGGACCAAAAATACGCTCACAAAACAAACCTCCCATTTCTGGTTTGTAAGTCCTATAATTAATGGTTTCCGGCTGAGTTACTTCTCCATTAGATTCCTCTAGGATGGATTCGGGTGATGCCAGACTAATGGTCACCCTTGAAAAGTCAAGTGTCAGTTTTTTATTTTTTCTGAATGCCATAATTTATCTTTTCTAAACTTAAATAAGCGATAACTATTTAATCTAATGTAATTTCAAGAGCCAAACCTCTTAATTCATGAACCAAAACATTGAATGATTCCGGTATGTTCGGCTTTACCATGTTCTCCCCTTTAACAATGGCTTCGTACGCCTTTGCTCTTCCGATAACATCATCCGACTTGATCGTGAGAATTTCCTGAAGTACGTGCGCTGCACCAAAAGCCTGAAGCGCCCAAACTTCCATTTCTCCAAATCTTTGACCTCCAAATTGAGCTTTACCACCTAAAGGCTGTTGGGTAATCAATGAATAAGGCCCGATCGATCTAGCGTGCATTTTATCATCCACCAAATGCCCCAATTTCAACATATATGCAATACCCACCGTCACTGGTTGATCAAACTTTTCACCCGTCAGTCCATCATAAAGGTACGTCCGCCCGAAAGAGGGTAATCCCGCTTCTTTCAATTCATTTTGAACTTGCTCCTCAGACGCTCCATCAAAAATAGGTGTCGCATAAGTTCTATCTAGCTTCTTTCCTGCCCATGCCAGAACGGTTTCATATATTTGGCCAATGTTCATACGGGAAGGGACTCCTAGAGGATTCAAAACAATATCCATAGGTGTACCATCTTCCATAAAAGGCATGTCTTCATCGCGAACAATTTTAGCTACAACACCTTTATTACCATGGCGACCCGCCATCTTATCTCCTACTTTGAGTTTACGCTTTTTGGCTATATAAACTTTAGCTAGCTTCATAATCCCTGCAGGAAGTTCATCTCCCACTTCATAGGTAAATCTTTCTCGTTTAAACAGACCCGTAAATTCATTCCTCTTTATAATATATCGCTTGATCAAACTGAATATTAATTCATTTGTCTCACCATCCTTCACCCATCCTTCATGGGCTAAGTCACTTATAAGATTGGACTCTTCGGGAACAGAATACGTACTTTCATCTCTGAAAATGTTTTTGGCGGGGAATAAATTCTCTTCTATATTCTTTCTCGAAAATTTAGCTCCTTTTGACATTACTGGTTCACCAAACTTGTGATTGATTCCCTGACATGTCTTACCCTCCAACAATGTGACAAGTTTATCCACCATTTGGTTTCTAACTTCAGTCAACTCAGCACCGTATTTTCCTTTGAGCACCTCTACCGCCTTTTTCGTTCTTGCCCTGAGATCCTTATCCTTTTTAGGGCGAGCAAATAGCTTGGTTTCAATAACTACTCCCGTTAATGAAGGTTTTGCCTTTAAAGAAGCATCTTTTACATCACCTGCTTTATCTCCAAAAATGGCTCTTAATAATTTCTCTTCAGGGGTTGGATCCGATTCCCCCTTTGGAGTAATCTTACCAATCATAATATCCCCTTCCGTGATCTCCGCACCTATGCGTATTATCCCATCTTCATCTAAATTCTTTACAGCCTCTTCACTTACATTAGGGATTTCTGAAGTCAATTCTTCTAACCCCCTTTTAGTATCCCTGACCTCGAGTTCAAACGAATCAATATGTATAGAAGTAAAGACATCTTCGCGAACCACACGATCTGAAATAACGATTGCATCTTCAAAATTATAACCTTGCCATGGCATGTAAGCTACCTTAAGATTACGGCCCAGCGCAAGCTCTCCTTGCTCGGTAGCAAACCCCTGACAAAGAGGTTGTCCTTTAGACACCCTCTCACCTTTCAGCACTATGGGCTTAAGATTGACTGAGGTATCTTGATTGGTTCTACGAAATTTTATTAACTCATAAGTCGCAGTGTCTTTGTCAAAAGACAAGATTTTTTCATTTTCATCCTGATCGTATTTTACGGTGATCATCTTTGCATCCACATATTCTACAATACCATCGGCCTCTGCCAAAATCAAGGAGCGCGAATCTAAAGCTACCCTACTCTCCAAACCTGTACCTACAATGGGTGCTTCAGGGATTAAAAGCGGAACTGCTTGTCGCTGCATGTTAGACCCCATTAATGCCCTGTTGGCATCATCGTGCTCAAGAAAAGGAATCATGGAAGCGGCCACCGATACAATTTGGTTTGGAGCTACATCCATGTAGGTTAAATCTTTCGGTTCGACGACCGGAAAATCACCCTCGAACCTTGCCTTTACCTTATCATTTAAGAATTTGCCCTCATCGCTCAATGGTGCATTAGCCTGTGCAATGTTGAATGTATCTTCTTCCTCTGCTGTCAAATACCTAACGTTCCCGGACATGTCCACTTTTCCCTCTTCTACCTCTCGATAGGGTGTCTCAATAAAGCCCATCTGATTCACCTTAGCATGTACACACAAGGAAGAGATCAAACCAATATTCGGCCCTTCAGGAGTTTCAATTGTACACAATCGACCATAATGTGTATAATGGACATCTCTCACTTCAAATCCAGCTCTTTCTCTCGAAAGACCACCAGGTCCTAGTGCAGACATTCTTCTTTTATGGGTAACCTCTGCCAATGGATTGGTTTGATCCATGAACTGAGACAGTTGATTAGTTCCAAAAAAGGAGTTGATTACCGAAGATAAAGTCCTGGCGTTAATCAGATCGACAGGTTTGAAATCCTCGTTATCCCGTACATTCATCCGCTCCCTAATGGTTCTTGCCATTCTTGACAAGCCCACGCCAAATTGCGCATAAAGTTGCTCACCAACCGTTCTTACTCTTCTATTACTTAAGTGATCAATATCATCAACAAGGGTCTTGCTGTTGATCAAACCAATTAAATACTTAATGATGAGAATAATATCTTCGCTCGTCAAAACACGCTTATCATAGCCTGTTGAGAGTCCTAACTTTTTATTAATTCTATATCTACCTACTTCTCCCAAATCATATCTTTTCTCACTGAAAAATAGATTTTGAATAATATCTCGTGCCGTCTGCTCGTCAGGAGCTTCGGTATTTCTTAATTGACGATAAATGGTCTCAACAGCTTCCTTTTCAGAATTAGATTGATCTTTTTGAAGAGTGTTGTAAATAATAGAATAATCGGTAACATTCACCTCTTTGCGATGGAGAATAATGGACTTACTTCCTGAGTCAAGAATGGTTTGTATGTCTTCATCCTTCAACACACTATCCCGCTCAAGAACTACCTCATTTCGATCAATAGAGACTACTTCTCCTGTATCTTCATCAACAAAATCTTCAATCCAAGTACGCAATACTCTTGCTGCTAGTCGACGATCGATGACTTTTTTAAGTGCTTTTTGTGTAGCCTCAACCTCTTCCGATAATCCAAATAAATCTAGTATGTCTTTGTCAGTACCGTACCCAATTGATCTGAGTAAAGTAGTGATTGGAAACTTTTTCTTCCTATCAATGTACGCATACATGACATTATTTACATCTGTTGCAAATTCTATCCATGAACCTTTAAAAGGAATAATTCTGGCCGAATAAAGCAACGTACCATTTGTGTGTTTACTTTGGGCAAAAAACACTCCAGGCGACCTGTGTAGTTGGGAAACGATGACCCTCTCTGCCCCGTTGATGACAAAAGAGCCCTTATCGGTCATGTACGGGATATTCCCTAAGAACACCTCTTGCTCAATGGTCTCAAACTCTTCGTTTTCTGAGTCGTTGCAAAGTAATCTCAACTTGGCTTTTAAGGGTACTGAATACGTCAATCCCCTCTCAATCGATTCCTGTATCGAATATCGGGGGGGATCTACAGTATAGTCAATAAATTCTAGTTTGAAATTATCTCGCGAATCAGAGATGGGGAAATTCTCCATAAAAACCTTATAAAGGCCTTCGGAATCCCTTAACTCAGTCGGAGTGTCTAACTGAAAAAAGTCAACAAATGATTTGAGTTGTACGTCCAGAAAGTCGGGATAATCTATCACAGACTTAATAGATGAGAAATTTATTCTCTTATTTATTTTTTTGGTAGCCAAGGATTAAACAGGTTATTGTTAAACTACATTACAATTTCGTCGTACCTATGTACAAACAGGAAAAGACCTGACCAAATGGCCAGGCCTACTTCCGAGATTTTATGTAGAACTTACTTTAATTCTACTTCCGCTCCAGCTTCTTCCAGTTGCTTTTTGAGACCTTCGGCCTCTTCTTTAGCAAGACCTTCTTTTACCGCCTTTGGAGCAGAATCCACAAGATCTTTAGCCTCTTTTAGACCTAATCCTGTCAATTCTTTCACCAGCTTCACGATTGCCAATTTGGCACCCCCTGGTGCTTTCAATATCACATCGAAAGCTGACTTTTCTTCAGCAGCCTCTCCGCCACCGGAACCTGCTGCCATTGCTGGAGCAGCAGCTGCTGCTGGTTCTATACCATATTCATCCTTAAGGATTGTTGCTAACTCGCTTACCTCTTTTACTGTAAGATTGACAAGCTGTTCCGCAAATTCTTTTAAATCCGCCATTTTAATTAGTTAATTTATTGATAAATTATTTATTGTCTTTCAGATAATGTCTTCATTATTCCAGCTAATTTGCCACCCCCACTCTGTAAAGCAGAAAGAACATTTGTTGCTGGAGATTGTAACAATGTGATGACTTCCCCAATAAGCTCTGTTTTTGATTTCAAAACGCTAAGCGTAACCAGTTGATCTTCACCAATGAATATATCTGTATTAATGGAAGCCGCTTTAAAATAGGGTCTGCCGTCTGCATCTTCCTTCCGATATTTTTGGATGATTTTTGCCGGGGCTTTCCCGTTTTCTTTTACAAACATCACCCCAGAAAACCCCTTAAGAGTTGCCTGCATAGATGAGTAATCCGTATCCAAGTTATCAAGCGCACGTTTTATGAACGTGTTTTTGAAAACTTTATACTCAACCCCTTCCTTGTAGCACATTCCTCTAAACTTATTGATTTCGGCAACACTTAGCCCAGAGGTATCTGTAATATAAAAGTGATTGTTATCTTTAAATTTTTCGGTCAAATCTATAATTAGCTGACCTTTATCGTTACGTGTCATATTAAGTACTTGCTATTATGCTTTTATCAATACTTATCCCGCTACCCATTGTAGAAGAGAGTGAAATTGAACGAAAATAAGTCCCCTTTGCTGACGCTGGCTTTAACTTCGAGATCATATTGAGCATCTCAAGTGCGTTTTCACTAATTTTCTCTGCTTCAAAAGACACCTTACCTATACTGGCGTGGATAATTCCTGTTTTGTCAACTTTAAAATCTATTTTTCCTGCCTTGACTTCTGTCACCGCTTTGCCTACTTCCATCGTTACCGTACCTGACTTTGGATTTGGCATTAAGCTTCTAGGTCCTAAAACTCTTCCCAGACGTCCTACCTTTGCCATCACTGTTGGCATAGTGATGATTACATCTACATCTGTCCAGCCTCCTTCAATTTTTTTAATGTACTCATCTAGACCTACATAATCAGCGCCGGCTGCCTTTGCTTCATCTTCTTTATCTGGCGTACAGAGTACAAGTACTTTGACTTCTTTACCCACACCGTTGGGCAAAGTCACTACCCCTCTTACCATTTGATCAGCTTTTTTCGGGTCAACGCCCAACCTTATATCTAGATCGACGGAATTATCGAATTTACTGAAAGCGATCTTTTTTACAATTTCGGAGGCCTCCTTGATCGTATAAGTCTTGGTTGGATCATATAGTTCCAAAGCCTTTTTTTGATTTTTTGTCAATTTTCCCATACCCTTAGCCTATTGTACCGTTTCTGTTTGAGGAAATTCTCCTTGAACCCTAACCCCCATACTTCTTGCTGTTCCTGCCAACATTTTCATTGCAGATTCTATTTTAAATGCATTCAGATCTGGCATTTTCACTTCTGCTATTTGCTTAATTTGATCCCAAGTAATCGAACCTATTTTGTCTCTATTGGGCTCAGATGAACCTTTTTTCTTTTTTATCGCCTCTAAGATCATTACTGGAGCAGGTGGCGTTTTGATGACAAAATCGAAACTCTTGTCCGCATATATAGTGACTAGAACAGGTAACAACTGACCCATTTTTTCTTGACTTCTTGCATTGAATTGTTTGCAAAAATCCATTATGTTAAGCCCTTTAGAACCCAAAGCAGGTCCTACTGGAGGGGACGGATTGGCTTGACCACCCCGTACTTGTAACTTAAGATATCCTGAAATTTCTTTTGCCATCTTAATCTTCTTTTTCTACCTGTGCGTAATTTAATTCTACAGGCGTATTTCTACCAAAAATTTTAACTGTAACATTGAGTTTCTTTCGATCCTCAAAGACCTCTTCGACGATTCCTGTAAATCCACTGAAAGGTCCGTCCATGACCTTAACGCCTTCTCCAATAATAAAGGGTGTCCCTAAAGTCTCTTCTGTATCTTCTACTTCATCAACCTTTCCTAAAATGCGATTTACCTCATTTTGTCTTAAAGCAACTGGGTCTTTACTCGTCCCCATACCGCCAGCACCCAAAAAACCAATAACGCCTGGAATGCTTGTTATTAAATGTTGCGTCTCTCCAAAACTCAAATCAGCAGAAATTATCATATATCCTGGAAAAAAATTGCGCTCTCGAACACGCTTTTTTCCATTTCTCATTTCATATACTTTTTCGGAAGGAATGAGCACCTGGGTAATGGTTTCTTCCATTCCATTTCGTGTAATTTCGTTGTCTAGATAAGTTTTGACTTTTCTCTCTTGGCCACTAACGGCGCGAACTACATACCATTTCACATCAGCCATTGTCAAAACTCGTTATAAAACCAGGTCACCACATTGTCAAAAGCAAGGTCGATGACACCTATAAGTAAGGCGAAAATTAATGAGGATACTAGAACTAAGATAGAACTGTTGCTCAATTCTCCATACTTTGGCCAGGTCACTTTGTGAACAAGCTCATCATAGGAATCCTTAAAAAATGTTATTATCTGCGACATATTATTTTTAGCACGGGAGGAGGGACTCGAACCCCCAACCAATGGTTTTGGAGACCACTACTCTGCCAATTGAGCTACACCCGTATAACCATGCGCTCAAAAGGATTGCAAAGTTAGATCAATTCAAATTGAAAACAAATGCGATCTTTATAATATTTTAGGATCGCATTCATTAAAATGGGTTTTAGTCTAAAATTTCTGTTACCTGGCCTGAACCTACGGTTCTACCACCTTCTCTTATGGCAAATCTCAGTCCTTTTTCCATGGCAATCTTGATTAATTAGAGACACTTCTATAGTTACGTTGTCTCCAGGCATTACCATTTCAATGTTTTCAGGAAGCATAATCTCTCCGGTAACATCAGTAGTTCTACAATAAAATTGAGGTCTATACTTATTAAAGAAAGGGGTATGTCTTCCTCCTTCTTCTTTCGAGAGCACATAAACCTCAGCTTTGAATTTTTGATGGGGAGTTACTGATGCTGGCTTACAGATGATCATACCTCTTTTGATTTGATCTTTTTCAACTCCCCTTAATAGAAGTCCTACATTATCGCCCGCTTCACCTCGATCAAGAATTTTTCTAAACATTTCAACACCTGTGATAGTTGATTTTAAATCTTCCGCACCCATGCCGATAATGTCTACAGGATCACCTGAATTAATCACGCCTCTTTCTATTCTTCCCGTAGCCACAGTACCTCTACCCGTAATTGAAAATACATCTTCAACAGGCATTAAAAAATCTTTGTCGGTAAGTCTTGTTGGAATCGGGATAAACTCATCGACCGCAGTCATAAGTTCTTCGATTTTCTCAACCCATTTTGCGTCTCCATTAAGACCCCCTAAAGCAGACCCTTGGATAATAGGAGTATCATCTCCTGGAAAATCATAAAAAGATAACAAGCTCTCTGATTTCCATCTCTACAAGCTCAAGCAACTCAGGGTCGTCAACTAAATCTACCTTGTTCATGAATACAACTAGTGCGGGTACACCAACCTGACGAGACAATAGAATGTGCTCACGTGTTTGAGGCATAGGTCCATCTGTTGCAGCCACCACAATAATTGCACCGTCCATTTGAGCCGCTCCTGTTACCATGTTCTTAACATAGTCAGCGTGGCCCGGACAATCTACGTGCGCATAATGCCTCGTCGCTGTCTCATACTCAATGTGAGAGGTGTTGATTGTGATACCTCTTTCTTTTTCCTCAGGTGCGTTATCGATCGAAGTAAAGTCTCTCGCTTCTGCTAAACCTTTTCCAGATAGCACAGCCGAGATAGCAGCGGTTAGGGTTGTCTTTCCGTGATCAACGTGACCAATAGTTCCAATGTTTACGTGCGCTTTTGAGCGATCAAATTTTTGTTTTGCCATTTTTGATAATCCTCAGGTTTTTAAATTTTACTCTTGTTGTTTAATGATTCTAATTACTATTTTTTAATAATTTGTACTTTTCTTTACTGTTTTTCACTGTCTTTTTATACTCTTTTTCCAATATTTGTGCAATATAAGTTAAATACATCAAATAATTACAGTAGAGCCAACGATGGGAATTGAACCCATGACCTCTTCCTTACCAAGGAAACGCTCTACCCCTGAGCTACGTCGGCTGATTATTTTTAAAGGCAAAAGCCCCAAAATTGGAACAATCAACTCCAGAACTCAATTTTACTACTTCTTAATCTGAGCGGGTGACCAGGTTCGAACCGGCGACCTACAGCTTGGAAGGCTGTCGCTCTACCAACTGAGCTACACCCGCTTAAGATTTATAAAAATACGTGGGGGGAGAAGGATTCGAACCTTCGAAGACATAAGTCAACGGATTTACAGTCCGTCCCAGTTGGCCACTTTGGTATCCCCCCTAAGAACACTACTTCCTATGCTCACAGGAAACCTATGAAAAGAATTGCAAAATTATACGGATTTTCTTTTTATTCCAATATTTGATTTAAAATATTTGAAAATACTTTTATCTCCTGTCAAAATCATTTTTATTAGAAAGAAGTAGCTAAAAAATACATTAGTGTATCATTGGTGTTTTCTGATTTTAAAAAGAATAATAATTCTCACCTCATTTCTCTTTCGATAAGTACTCGTTGCCCTTTATTTTTTTGTTGAATAGAACCTGTTTTTTCAAAAGAAACTCAAAATGAACTCATTTTGATTAGTGTAAAGTACGTTTTTTTGATAAATTTTTTTAACTGTGCAGATTCAAACCTACCGTTGGAGAACACCAATACGAAATATCAGAAAGTAAAGGATCATTTTTCTTAGATGATCTACTTTTTAGAAACCGAAATTTATAAAAATTCCCCAACTCCGCTTTATGTTCATCATAACAATAAAATGTATGAAATTGAAATTTTGAGCCATTTTAGATAAAAACATTGATAATTGAAATTAATGGGGAAAAGACATCCTTAGGTGTTAATATCAGATCTTGATTCTAACGCTCGAAAAAATGGGCATGATGTCAAAAGAGATACCTAAAATAAATAAATTAGACGCTCCGATGCCAGGTAATATTATTGATGTTTTGGTCAGCAAAGGAGATAAAGTAACCAAAGGAGATGCGCTACTCATATTGGAGGCAATGAAAATGGGAAATGTAATCAAGGCTCCCACAGATGTGACTATCCAAAAAATAAATGTTTTAGTTGGTGATAATGTGGATAAAAATCAAACATTAATTGAATTCTAAATTTATCAGTTAGGTAGATACATTATATTTGCTGAGTTTTAAAAAAAATGAGATGAAATATAAACGCGTATTACTCAAGTTAAGCGGTGAAGCATTGATGGGAGATCAAAAATATGGCATTGATCCCCAAAGGCTTGACCAGTATGCCCTAGAAATTATGGAAACCAAAAAACTTGGGATTGAGTTGGCCATCGTGATCGGTGGAGGGAATATATACAGAGGGGTTCAGGCTGAGCATGCAGGAATTGATCGGGCGCAAGGTGATTACATGGGCATGCTTGCTACCATGATTAATGCAATGGCCCTTCAAAGTGCCTTAGAGAAATATGGCGTTTATACCCGACTTATGAGCGGACTTAGTATGGAACAGGTGTGTGAACCCTTTATTCGGCGGAAGGCCATTCGACATCTAGAAAAAGGGAGAATTGTGATCTTTGGGGCTGGATTAGGAAAACCCTATTTCACCACTGATTCTACCGCCAGTTTAAGGGCCATTGAAATTGAGGCAGATGTCGTTCTAAAAGGAACACGTGTGGATGGTGTTTATTCTGCCGACCCAGAAAAAGATCCCAATGCCATTAAATTTTCAAAAATATCATTTAATGAAGTCTTTGAGCGAAACCTCAATGTCATGGACATGACAGCCTTCACTTTATGCCAAGAAAATAATCTCCCTATTATGGTATTTGACATGAATCAAAAAGGCAATTTAATTAAGATTATAGAAGGTCAAGAATTAGGTACTTTAATCAACTAAGATCATGGAAGAAGTAGACTTTTTTCTAGAACATGCAGTGGAAACTATGGGAAAATCTCTTGCTCGATTGTCTCAAGAATTAACAAAAATAAGAGCAGGCAAAGCCATGCCTAATATGTTAGATGCACTCAATGTAGATTATTATGGTAACTCAACCCCGGTTCATCAAGTGGCTTCTATCACTACGCCAGATGCGCGGACTTTAATCATAAAGCCATGGGAAAAAGCAATGATTGGGGAAATAGAAAAGGCCATAATTAATAGTGATTTAGGTTTAAATCCACAAAATGATGGTGAAATTGTCCGAATCAATATACCCGCACTGACCGAAGAACGAAGGATTATTTTGGTTAAGCAGGCAAAAGCGGCAGCTGAAAATGGGAAAGTTTCTATTCGGAACATCAGAAAAGATACCAATGAACAATTAAAAAAATTACTGAAAGAAGGTGCCTCAGAGGACCTGATCAAGGATGCTGAAGCAAAGGTTCAAAAATACACAGATGAACATGTGAAAAAAATTGACGGTGTTTTTGAAGTGAAAGAAAAAGACATTATGACCCTCTAAGCATAATACTTTTTTAATTCAATTAACTTCAAAACTTCTTCTGGAACTAAATACTTGGGTACTTTTCCTTCTCTTAGCATTTGCCTTATTTGAGAAGCGGAAATATCAAGAAGTGGGGCAGATATCCACTCGACATTGTCATGATTGATCGAAGGCGGTTCATTGTTATTTTTTCTAGGATAAATAATGATCCCGTGTTGATTTAATATTTCTTGATGATTTTTCCATTTGGTGAATTGAACGAGATTGTCCTCACCGATAATCAACTTAAACTCATGATCTGCATAACGCGAGTTAAAATGTGCCATAGTGTTGATGGTGTAGCTCGGTCGAGGCAAACTAAATTCTATGTCATGGGCTTTGAAATGATAATCATCTTTAATGGCTGCATTGACTAGATCCAATCTATCAAATTCGTGCAACAAGGTTTTATTTTTTTTAAATGGATTTTGTGGGGAAACGACGAACCAAATTTGATGCAAATCGGTCATTTCATAGACCATATTGGCCACGGTTAAATGCCCTATATGAATGGGGTTGAAAGAACCAAAAAAAAGTCCAATCTTCATGTATTACTGTCTAAAAAATGATTCACCGCGCCCTCTGCACTTTCAAGTGCCATATTTAGGTCATGATTAAGTATTGACACATCAAATTTTGTTTCAAAAGTCGACTCTTCTGCCACTTTCAATAATCTCGAGGTAATCTGTTCTTGATTTTCAGTGCCCCGCGCCAATAATCGAGCTTTCAATATGGAAATATCTTCTACTTTTATATAAATGGCAAGTGCCCTGGTCTTGAGAATCTCGTTAAGTTTTGCTCCTCCTTTCACATCCAGATCAAAAATAACGTGGTTACTCGCATTCCAAATACGATCTAATTCTGATTGTAAAGTTCCATAGTAAATACCTGGATAGACTTCTTCGTACTCGAGAAAAGCACCCTGATCTACTTTATCGAGAAAATCCTGCTCAGAGAGAAAGTGATAATCTTTCCCTGATATCTCGGTAGATCGAGGCTGACGAGTAGTTGCCGAGATAGAAAATTGCTAAATCTGCTCGTTTAGCTAGGAGATGCTTGACAATGGTCGATTTCCCTGATCCTGAGGGCGCAGAAAAAATAACTGCTTTGCCTGACTTCATTTTATGTTTTTGAGATTAATTTATCTCTTATTTGGGAGGCAAAGTTAGTGGGAATTGGCTTTTTAGACAATTTTGTCTTGAATAAAAATCTAATATAACTTTCAACTTCATATTGCTCAAAGCATTCAGGACAATTATTTATATGTTGAACTACGGAGGTGTGTTCCACTTGTGAGCATTTGCCGTCAAGTATCAACCTAACAAGTCGTATATTCTTATTTATTTGCGAGCACTGAAAAGCTCGATTTACTTTTATCATTTAAAGCAATAAACTGATGATCAATAGCCCATACTTGAAGCATAGACGCTCAGTTTCTCTTTCAATAAATTACGAGCCCTGTGAAGCCTGGATCGAACAGTTCCAATCGGAATATCCAATATTTTTGACAATTCGTCGTAAGTAAAGCCCTCCAGATCACACAAGATGATCACAGTTCTGAAGTCAACGGCCAACGAGGAGAGTGCCAAACTGATTTCATCACCTAGCATATCACGGACTGCATCTATTCTAAGATCCACTGTCTTATCTTCATCAACGTTTTCCGAGTTATAAAAGTTCTCTACTTCTTGGTAATCTACTTTAGCAGGCTCTTTACTTTTCTTTCTAAAATCATTTATAAAACTATTCTTTAAGATTCTGTAAAGCCAGGCTTTCGCATTAGTCCCTTGTTGAAAAGATTCTGCAAAACGATAAGACTTTAGATAGGTATCCTGTACCAAATCTTTGGCATCATCTTCATCATAAGTTAGGCGAAAGGCAAAATTATACATAGCGTCGAGATGTGGCATGAATTCATTCTCAAAAATCGCGGTTCTTTCTTTAACATTTACATTGCTATCCTTGACCTTTTTTCTTAACTGTGAACTTAGCTTCTCGTGTTTTTTCAATCGTTGCATGCATCGTCTCTAAGTTTTCTAATTTGTTCATTAATGTTTTTTTATTTTATAACAATACGAAGATAGTCATTTTGTTTAGTTTATTATAAAAAAACTTAAACAATATTTTATTTTCTTTAATTTCGAAATTCAGTAGTTCTCATAACCTCATTTAAGCCCTTATTTTAATCCAACGTTGGTATTTTTAATAATTCCAGAAAGTTTTAAGGAAATATATGGTTTTTTTTAGTGTTTGTATGAAGAAATTCCTTTGTTTATACCTGTGGTTTTGTTTGCTTTTTTTTTAATAAAAATAGACATGATTTAGATTGGGTTAAAATTAAGAGTGGTCTTCCGGGGTGTGAAGAAATTACAAGTTTTACGATACTAAGATCTTTCTGAGTTAGTATTCTTCGTTATTTCATCTTTGAAAAAAATTTTTGCCCGCTAAGAATAATGGGAATATTTAATTTTACCCTGATCCAAAAAGGCAATTTACCTTTTGCGTTTACTCCTTTTCAGGGATATTTTTTCTAAATCAATATTGATCAATGTATCTTACATAGAATTATTGTGACACAGCCATTAAACATGAGGAATATATGCTTTTTTAACACATTGAAATCTTGGGGAGGTGGTGAGAAATTTTATTTGGAAAATGCCGTGGGCTTGAAAGAAAAGGGATACAATACCCTTGTAGCATGTGATGATCATTCCGTTTTATCTCAAAAAATATTTTCTCATGATTTAGTAAAGCTTAGTGTGAATAATGTAAAAAATCTTTCATTTTTAAATCCTTTTCACCTTTACAAAGTGTGTTTACTTTTAAAGGAGAATGACATTGACACCCTGATTTTTTCTACCTCTCAAGACCTAAAGCTCGGAGGTATTGCAGCCAAGCTAGCTAGGGTAAATAAAATCATTTACCGTAGGGGACTTGCGCATCCAATAAGAGGCAGTTTCTTAAATAAATTTTTGCTTAAACATGTGATCACACATATTTTTGCCAACTCAGAAGAAACAAAAAGGACCATTAGAGAAAATCTTCGCTCTCAAATTCCAGAAAATAAAATTACCGTTTTATACAACGGTATCAAAACAAGTAAAGTAGATACAGAAACACAGCTAGAAGAGATCAAGAGAAACAACTCAAAAGAGATTATCTTGGGTAATGCTGGTAGATTATCTAAGCAAAAAGGACAAATACTCCTCTTAGATTTGGCTAGTGTTTTATTTCAAAAAAAAATACCATTCAAGCTTTACATTGCCGGTACTGGAGAACTACAAAACGAACTTGAAAGGGAAATTAAAAAAAGAAATCTTCAGGAAACGGTTATACTAATGGGATTCGTGAAAAATATTGATGCCTTCATGAATTCAATTGATATTTTTCTGCTCTCTAGTATATGGGAAGGCTTTGGTTATGTTTTGGTTGAAGCCATGATGCACTCAAAACCAATCGTTGCCTTCAAGATTACTAGCAATCCGGAAATAGTAATTCATGAAAAAACTGGATTTCTTGTGGATTACCCAAATATGGATGACTTTGTCTACCAAACACTCCGATTGATTGAAAACTCCCAACTTCGAAAAGAAATGGGAGCGCATGGCCTTTCTCGAGTCAAAGAAAAATTTAAGTTAGAAGATAGCATATCTCGGCTAGAGCGATATCTATCACAATAATCCAATCCGAAAAATTATTGACTTTATTTCACATCTGACTAAAATTGACTTGCTCCCTGCAAGGACTATTTTCCCTTATTCCAGTATGGTGTGAGAATTTTAATTTGACTAAATTGACATTTTAAAATGTATTATAATATGATAGGCGCCTCCGTAATTATTTCATTTTATAATAAGATTGATTTTCTGAAAGCTGTTTTAGCAGGATTCGAAAGGCAAACCCACAAAAAATTCGAAATACTTATTGCCGATGATGGTAGTAAGGCCTCCGTTGTCGATGAGGTAAAAAAAATCATAGCGGCTTCACCTTTAACGATAAAACATGTTTGGCATGCGGACAACGGATGGCAAAAAAATAAAATTCTCAATCAAGCAATTAAAAAGAGTAAATACGACTATTTGATTTTTATCGATGGTGATTGTATACCCCACAAGGCATTTGTTCACGAACATTTAATTCATTCTGAGTCAAATGCTATTTTAACAGGTCGCAGGGTCTTCTTGAGTGAAAAATTTACCAATTGCCTAAAAACAAATCAAATTAAAAATGGATATTTAGAAAACATTTTCAGACTATTCGTGATGAAATCAATCTCGTGGCATTTGGGTATTTACTTGGGTAAATTTTCAATTAAAAAAATAATCCTCAGAAAAAAAGGTCGACATGTCAAAGGATGTAACATGTCACTTCATAAAGAAGCACTATTCTTAGTAAATGGATTTGATGAACGCTATGTTCATCCTACAATTGGAGAGGATGATGATATCGAATGTCGATTAAAGAATGCAGGCTTTAACGTGAAAAACCTGAAATATCTCGCCATTCAATACCATCTTCATCACAAATTATTGTCAAGAGAAATGAATCAGTGAAAATAAGAAATTCATCGCTGTTGTCATGAAACAAAAAACGATTTCAACTCCCAATGGCCTAAACCAGGAAAAAAGAATAAATCAATACCTATAATTTTCTGGCTTAAAAGGTCCTTCCACCGGTACGGATATATAATTGGCTTGCTCCGAAGTCAATAAATCCAATTCCACACCAATTTTAGCGAGATGCAAGGCTGCCACTTTCTCATCCAAATGTTTGGGTAAGGTGTAAACTGCTTTTTCATAATTTTCTATTTTCGTCCACAACTCGATCTGCGCCAATACTTGGTTGGTAAACGAATTGGACATCACAAATGAAGGATGGCCTGTAGCACAACCCAAATTCACTAATCTACCTTCTGCCAACAAAATGATATCATTTCCATTCACATTATACAAATCCACTTGTGGCTTTATTTCAACTCTTAGTATCTCCATGATTGTCATTCAACCAAGCCACATCAATTTCATTGTCAAAATGTCCGATGTTGCAGACAATGGTTTTGTCATTCATTTTCTCAAAATACGCACCATGAATGATGTTTTTGTTGCCTGTAGCAGTTACTATGATGTTGGCTCGTGGAATAGAATCTGCCATTTTTTTGACTTCATAGCCGTCCATAGCAGCTTGCAAAGCACATATTGGGTCGATTTCAGTTATAATTACCCTCACGCCAGCGCCTCTGAGCGAAGCGGCTGAACCTTTGCCAACATCTCCATAACCTGCCACGATCGCCACTTTACCAGCAAGCATTACATCAGTAGCTCTTCTGATGGCATCTACTAAGGATTCCTGACACCCATACTTATTATCAAACTTTGATTTTGTCACCGAATCATTGACATTGATTGACGGCAACAAGAGAGTTCCATTTTTCATTCTTTCATACAATCGATGTACGCCTGTGGTCGTTTCTTCAGAAAGACCATTGATATTTTCGGCCAGTTCAGGATATCTATCAAAAACCATATTGGTTAAGTCTCCGCCATCATCTAAGATCATGTTCAAAGGTTTTCCCTCAGGAAAAGCAAAAAGCGTTTGCTCAATACACCAATCAAATTCCTCTTCATTCATCCCCTTCCAAGCATATACGGGAATTCCTGCCGCCGCGATGGCTGCCGCTGCGTGATCCTGAGTAGAGAAAATATTACAAGACGACCAAGTCACCTCTGCTCCCAAGGCCAGAAGTGTTTCAATCAATACCGCGGTTTGAATGGTCATGTGCAAACATCCTGCTATACGCGCACCCTGAAGCGGCTTAGAAACTCCGAATTCTTCTCTTAAGTGCCATCAAACCCGGCATTTCTGCCTCAGCTAATTGAATTTCTTTTCTGCCCCAATCGGCCAATGCTAGATCTTTAACTTTATAATTTTCTTTCACAGCTTGAATTTTTTTTGCGCAAAGATAACATAACTTGTCTTTATTTTCCAGGTTACTTCATGAAAATCAACTCTTTGTGATTGAAGATTCTTTCATTACCACTTATTTCTACGATCAGCTGACCGCGATCATTGATTCCCTTAATTTTTCCTTCCATCGATTCCTCTTGAACCCTGAATGTATGCTTTTCATTTCTCCAAAAAAGGAGGTCATGGTACTTGAGAATAATTTCCTCATATTGTCTATTTTTAAGCTTTTGGAACCACTTCTCCATATGTAATAAAATGAGCTCCATTACGTGATCTCTATTTTGGTAGAGGCCTGTTTCCAGTAAAACAGATGTAGCTTTCAAGGTTCCAAATTCCTGCTGATTTATATTGATGCCGATTCCTATGATCACGTGATCAATACTTTTTTTGGATACGGAGGCTTCTATCAAAATCCCTGCAATTTTGTTCGCGCCCACATAAATGTCATTAGGCCATTTAATTTTCAAATCATTAGTCATGAAATGACCCAGCGCATCGGTAATGGCCAAACCCTGGATAATCGTTAAATAATATTGTTGATGCAAAGACAGAAAAGTGGGATTTAACAAGACGCTCATTAAAATATTTTTCCCCTTTTGACTTACCCATCGACCGTTTAATTGTCCACGTCCTTTAATTTGAAAATCTGCCATTACGACCGTTCCTTCCTCTAAAATCGTTTTTTTTCAAAAATGTCCGCATTTCAGTATTGGTCGAGTGACATTGTGGCAGATAAATCACATTTTTTCCTATAAATTGCGTTTTGGCAAAGAATTTATACATAGTAAGAGTAGTATATTTAAGCAAAGTTAAGTAGACAAATATTGAATGAAGAAAATCGGGGGGCAGGTGACGAGTAAAGCACTGTGTGAATGGATTTCGCAGGGAATGATAGAAAAGAAAGCAACTGACATTCAAGTTTTTGATTTAAGAGCCGTTCAACACTCCATCGCTGATTTTTTTGTTTTGTGTTCTGGTAATTCCGATACCCATATTGATTCAATTTCCCAAACAATCGAAAAATATGTCTTCGATCAGGCCAGACAAAAACCTTGGCACAAGGAAGGATATTTGAATAAAGAGTGGGTATTGATTGATTTTGTAGATGTGGTAGCGCATGTTTTCAATAAGGAGAAAAGAGCATTTTATGACTTAGAGAAATTGTGGGCAGACGCAAAAATTTCTATTTTAAAAGACTCGGTAGAACAAAATATAAAAACGAACGTCTGATAGAAATAAGATAAAATTATTAAATAGATGAAAAAGACACCAAGGTCTAAAAAAAATATAATGGGAGATCCCAATCGTGGTAAGTATCAAATTTGGATCATTAGCGCGTTGCTGGCCGCCATTATGGGATTTACGTATTTCAGTAAAAGCAATGCTGCGCTTACCATTACTGAAAGAAGGTTTGAGGAAATGCTGCTCAGTAATGATGTCGAAAAGATTATTTTAATCAAAAATAAAGATCTTGTTGAAGTAACGCTCAAGCCAGATGCACTACAGAATAGCAAATATAAATTAGAACTGGAGGATAACCGGCTGATCAATGGCCCCCACTACAAATTTAAAATTGTGGACGCCAAGATCTTCAATGACAATTTTAATCGTATCCAAGAAAAAATTTCTGAAGAGCGACGACTAAACTATGAAATAGAAGAAAGGCAGGGCTTAGATGACCTTTTCTTTAATTATGGTTTCATCTTCTTGCTTTTGTTTGGTTTTTGGTTCCTCATGAAACGAATGTCCGGTGGCGCTGGGCCTGGGGGGCAGATATTTAATATTGGTAAGTCTAAAGCCGCTTTATTTGATGCTGAAAATCAAGTGAAAATAACCTTTAAAGATGCCGCCGGCCTAGAAGAAGCGAAAGAAGAAATAAAAGAAATTGTTGATTTTCTTCAGAATCCAGGTAAGTTCACCAAATTAGGAGGTAAAATACCAAAAGGAGCTTTATTAGTAGGCCCTCCTGGCACAGGGAAAACTTTATTGGCTAAAGCTGTCGCAGGTGAAGCCGCTGTTCCCTTTTTCACCTTATCTGGATCTGATTTTGTTGAAATGTTTGTCGGTGTGGGTGCCGCTCGGGTGAGAGACTTATTTAAACAAGCCAAAGAAAAGGCTCCTTGTATCATATTTATTGATGAAATCGATGCCATTGGACGTTCACGGGGCAAAGGACAAATGCCTGGTTCCAATGATGAGCGTGAAAATACCTTGAACTCCTTGCTGGTCGAAATGGATGGCTTTGCTACCGATGCAGGGGTGATCATTCTAGCAGCGACCAACAGGCCTGATGTATTGGATTCAGCATTGCTCCGTCCCGGTCGCTTCGATCGACAAATAAGTATTGATAAACCAGATATTGTGGGTCGAGATGCCATCTTTAAGGTCCATCTAAAACCCATAAAATTTAACAAAGAAGTCGATTCGCGCAAGTTGGCCGCGCAAACGCCTGGTTTTGCAGGTGCTGAAATTGCCAATGTTTGCAATGAGGCCGCATTAATTGCTGCACGAAAAAATAAAGAAAATGTCGAAATGGTTGATTTTCAAGATGCCATTGATCGAGTCATTGGCGGCTTAGAAAAGAAAAATAAAATTATTTCACCAGTAGAAAAGAAAATTGTTGCCTATCATGAGGCAGGTCATGCCATCGCGGGTTGGTTTCTTGAGCATGCAGATCCATTGGTCAAAGTAAGTATTGTGCCTAGAGGCATTGCTGCGCTAGGTTACGCACAATATTTGCCAAAAGAGCAGTTCTTGTATCAGACAGAACAATTGATGGATGAAATGTGTATGGCCTTAGGTGGTCGAGCTGCAGAGGAAATAAAATTTGCAAAAATTTCTACGGGTGCGTTGAGTGACTTAGAAAGAATTACCAAAATGGCTTATTCTATCGTCTCAGTTTATGGTATGAATAGTAAACTTGGGAATGTTTCCTTTTATGACTCTAAACAATCAGAATACAATTTCAATAAGCCGTATTCAGATGCCACTGCCGAACTCATTGATGAAGAAGTCAAAAAGTTAATCAGTGATGCTTACAAAAGAACTTTGAATTTACTCAAAAAACATCAGGTTGAACTCGAAATAGTGGCTAAAGAGTTGTTGGATAAAGAAATTATTTTTCAAGCAGATCTAGAGAGACTCATTGGAAAACGACCCTTTGAACAGCCGACTACATACCAAGCTTTTGCTGATCAAGAAGATCCTAAGAGAGTAGAAAATCCTGATCAAGAGGGGATTTAGATAATGTGGTTGATGGATTAAAAAAGAATATTCTTTCCGAAATTAAAGAAGAGGAGTCCAGCCCTTCCAAAAAATCTACCGCAGAATCTGATGATATTAAATAAGTCTATCAGATAATCATACTAAATTGGCCTCTCAAAGAGGCCTTTTTTATGCAGAAGCTAACCATAGATCTTGATCAAAATAAAAAAATATTCTTCGCAAGTGATTTCCATCTGGGTGCACCCAATAAAGAACAAAGTCGATCGACGAGAGAAGAAAATAATCCGCTGGCTAGACGCTGTCGAAAAAGATGCCGCTGCCATATTATTAGTAGGTGATCTTTTTGATTTTTGGTTTGAATATGATCATGTTGTCCCCAAAGGATTCGTTCGGTTTTTGAATAAATTAGCAGCATTCAGTGATAAGGGAATTCCTGTTTATATCTTTCATGGCAATCATGACATGTGGATGTTTGATTATTTAGAAACTGAAATTGGTGCTACTGTTTTTTCAGATCCTATCGAGCTAATAGTAAATGATAAGTTTCTTTTTGTAGGACACGGAGATGGACTAGGTCCAGGCGACTATACTTTCAAGGTCCTACGTAAAGTTTTCAAAAATAAGATAGCCCAATGGCTCTTTAAGTGGATTCATCCTGATATTGGTGTTGGGCTTGCGAACAAATGGTCTTCTAGAAGTCGGATCAACAATAAGATAGAAAGTCAAGAAATCGATAAAGAAAAAGAATGGCTATTTTTATACTCACAAAAATTAGAATCTGATCGGCATTTTGACTTCTATGTCTTTGGACACCGACACCTACCCTTAGCATTGGAAATTAATAAAACATCTACTTATATTAATCTGGGAGAATGGCTAAATTTTAACTCATTTGGGGTATTTGATGGTAAAAATTTTCTAATTGATTATTTTGAATCTGATGCCAATTGAATAAGTCCTAGAAATATTTTTACCTTTAATCATCGGAATGACGCAACGCTCATCTTATAAGAAAAAATGAATTTTGTTTTCATCGTACAAGGGGAAGGTAGAGGACACATGACTCAGGCCATTGCACTGAGTAAAATGCTTCGAAAAAATAATCATACGTTATCAAAAATTATCATTGGCACAAGTCCGTCCCGAAGCATCCCTGAATATTTTATTCGTAAAATAGGTGCCCCCGTTATTCAACTTGAAAGCCCTAATTTTATTAAGGATAAGAAACAGAAATCTATCAATCTTTCTCTGACGCTTGTTCAAACCTTATGGAAGAGCAATACCTATCGAAAAAATATAAAAATTTTATCTCACATTATTGCTGATGAAAATCCTGATATTATTATCAATTTTTACGACTTTTTAGCAGGGATATATAATTTTTGGTATCGTCCCAAATCAAAGTTTATTTGCATCGCACATCAGTACTTAATAAGTCATCCTCAGTTTACCTTTCCCAAAGGAAAAACCATAGATCGAATGACTCTTAAATTGGCCAATCATATTACTCGACTCAATGCTGATAAAGTACTGGCACTATCCTTCCAATATTTTAAAGAAAGTATGACAAAAAATATTATTGTTACCCCTCCCTTGTTAAGAGACGAAGTACTTGAGCTAAATATCAAAACAGGAGATTATTTACTGATCTATATAGTTAATGCAGGGTATGGAGAGGAAATTGAATCCTTTCATCGAAAAAATCCTAATATCCCCCTTATTTGTTTTTGGGATAATGATAAAAAACCAAGTAAATATATAATCGGTGAAAATTTAATTTTTCATCAACTCAATGATCAATTATTTTTAGAAAAAATGGCAGCTTGCAAAGGTTTTGTTACAACAGCCGGTTTTGAATCTGTTTGTGAAGCCATGTATTTAGGCAAGGCCACCTTAATGATTCCTGTCAATGGCCATTATGAGCAGGCATGTAATGCGATCGATGCTGCTAAAGCCGGTGCGGGTATAACAGGGTCAAGTTTTGATTTAACCCCTTTGATCGATTACTTTCCACAACACAAAAACATAAAAAACCAATTTCAACCATGGGTGGCCAAGGGTGAAAATATATTTATTCAACATTTGACCTAGATGGCTTTAATATCCAAAAAGAAAATTGCTTATCCTATAAGCGCTCACTTAAGATCCTACTTAAAAAAGTATCGAAAGGACAAATACCTACCTATCACCTATCAAGATTTGTTAAGATACAATAACAGTATCCCACTCTATGATTCAAAAGGGGTTGATACGCTTTGGGAAACCGTGTTTTTCCCACAGGATGAAATGCAAGAAATACATTTTGCACTCAAAACAATTTATGCAATCATGCAATCAGGAGGAGATGTTAGCGTCATGAAGCACCTGTTTGTCGATCGTATCGATTTATGCATCTACGGCAATACAAAACCCTTCAGAATTAGGATGGTGAATAAAATTAATGATAATTTTGACTATTTTTATATTAAACATGCTGATGCATCAAGGGTATATGGTTTGGAACTGGAAGACTTACTGGCTCCCAACAGAATGAGATTCCTGATTAATGCAGAGACCTTAATAGAGGAGCATGTCGTGGGTATTCCTGGGGAGCAGTTTATCAGAACACGCCTCGAAGACCTCGATCTCAATAAAATCAGATTAACCAAAGAGTTTGTAAAGTTTAATGAGCGCTGTTTTGTAAGACTCTTGGGTGATATGCATTCGAGTAATTTCGTGATCGACATAACTCCTGATTTCGAGGAAATAAGCTACCGACTAAGGGCCATCGATTTCGATCAACAATCCTATGAGGGAAGGAAATCCATTTATTTACCCAAATATTTTAAAGAAAATAATCCCATTATTAATCTAGGCTTTGGACTGATGACTCCAGAAACTGTTCAACAATACCAAAGAGAAGAAAGATCTTTAATGGCCAATAGAGTCAAATCCTCTCAAGGCCAAATCAATGAGCTGATTGCAACAATGAAAATGGATCCCATTGCCCCTACAGAAAATATCAAATCATTGGGCAAAGAACTCGCTGCCTTTTATGAGGATAGGGATTTTTTAAAATGCTCAAGTATGGGAAGTCTTATAGAGAGAAGTTTGCTCATGCTTTTTATAAAACCTGACCTTTACAAAGAGCGCTAATTTTTAATTTATTAAACCCATACTTAAACTTGAGCCACTGGCCTTATCAAAGGCTTTGATCAAAATAGCTCCATCAACCTTTATAGGTTGGGTATACAAAATAGAAGACACACTCGGTTCGCTACCATCAAGGGTGTAACGAACATCCATTCCATAAAGATGATTGATTTTGAGTAAGCCCTCCTCTTTAATTCCACCCGGTGGAGGAATGCGGTATTGGTATCCTTCATTGAAGTAGTTAAGCCTTGGTAATTCCTTCGAAGCCAATTTATAAACGAATACCTGCCAGGCTCTCGTCTCTTGATTTTCCCTATTTATGGGATCTTCGACCGTAGCCCATTGAGGATGAGCTGCCCATGCGCGCTCGGATAATCCAATGAGTCGAGGCAAATAATAATACTCTAGCATCTCATCAGAACCATTGAGCGTCTCGCTCCATAAATGTCCTTGAATACCAGAAATATTAGCCAACCCTTCCTTAGTTAATCTGACGGACTCTTTAAAATCAACAGCCGGATTAAAAAATTTTCCCAATGATGAGCGCTTCGACGACCAGTACAAATTTTCTGGAATGAACTCCCATACTTTTCGGATATCCACAAAACCTCCCCAATATGAACCCTGCTCTCTAGGATCTTTAGTATAGGCCATATCAAAATAAAGATTGGAAACATCGCACAAAACGATAGGAAAGCCTGCATTAGCCAAACGATAACCCAAATCAATATTATTGGACAAATTATTCCAAACATACGAGGTGACATTTTTCCCTATCAGGTTAAGATTAGGAGACCACGATCCACCGCTATTGATATTCATAGATACTTCTTCCCACCCTGCCATCACCAATCCTCGATCAGAAAGAATTTTATTAATGCGTCCGACAAAATAGCTTTGTAACGACTTAGCATCTTTATAATGATCATTGATTGCTAAGAAATTCAGGCAATCAGGTGACTTCTCCCAAACGCCTCTGGGGACCTCATCACCACCTGTATGTAACATTTTCAAAGGCACACCTGCTAGTTGATATAGCTCTATAACTTCATCAACAACCGTTTCATAAAAATGATATACCGCTTCATTACAAACACAAACAACATTATCATCATAAAACTGGGCCGATGAATATTCTGAATCATCTGCATCATCTGACAAATAGTATTCAAGTGCACCTTGCTCATCTCCAAGCGCGATCAATTTATCATATCTCGCATCCATAGCTTTAATGGCTGCACGCGCGTGTCCTGGCATATTTAATTCTGGAATCACCTCAATATGGCGCTCATGAGCGTAGCGTATGATCTGAATGTATTGTTCTTGCGTATAATATCCTGTACCCCTTACACCTACCGAAGCCCCAGAACCATAAGCAGGTTGGAGTACTTCCTTTTCATCCATTGTATGCGCCCTACGAGCGCCAATCCCTGTTAACTCTGGTAGTATTTTGGATTCTAAGCGCCAACCCTCATCATCAGTTAAATGTAAATGCAATTTATTTAATTTATAAAAAGCCATGAGATCTATGAGTTTGATTAAGGACTCATATGATTGGAAGTTTCGGGCAAGATCCAAGTGCATGCCCCTATAGGCATACCTTGGTTTATCTTTGATCTGTCCCAAAGGAAGGATTATTTTTGTGAGATTATTGTGAAATACTTCCACAGGCATCAGTCCAATCAAACTTTGAATACCATAAAAGACTCCACTCGCGTCAGCCCCTTGAATCAAAATTTCATCTTTATCAATGCTGAGCCGATAGGATGATGCCGCTTTTAATCCTTTATTTAGTTTCAAAATAATCTTTCGCTCTGCACCCTGCTTCAGACTTTTTCCAAAAATTACCTTCAATTGCTCATCTAAAAAAATACTCTCTGAGCCCAACAAGGGACTTGCCTCAATGCTCCAACTTTGATCTAACGATACAAATCCATCAAAATATACTTCCTCCAAAGGTGTTGGGACTAGTTTAGATAGGTCCTCTCGATCGTCATATTTTATTTTTTTGTTTTGGTGATAAATCGACTCTGCAGTGGGGATTTCATAATAATCAGCAGCGCCTTTGGTAATCATATCAAGATTTATAAACGGTCTGAAAGTGTAACTTGGCTCATAAATCGCACCATCTTCCATCAAAAAATAGAGCCCTGCCGGTCGATCACTTTGCTTAAGAATAAAATCTTTGCCCTCAAAACTCATTGCTGTTTTTTCACCAGGAGCAAGTAAAAACCCACTGTCTGGCCTGATAACAAAAAGATCACCATTGACATGATTAAAAGTGACTTGCCCTTTATAAGAGTCTTGTACTAACCCTCTTGGCGTCATGCTGTAATACAAGGACCAATTTTTATCATCCAAGGCAACGTTTCCCAAATTGGAGAGATAAAATGTACTGGCAAACTTGTTTTGGCCGTTTATCTGATTGCCATTCAATTCCCATTCAATACTTATTTTTAATTTCTTGGGCTCCTGAACACAGGAGAAAAGGAGCGATACTCCCATAAAAAGCTGACAAAAACGCCTAGTATAAAGCATATTATAAAATAATTTTGTGGACCGTCCCAATTAAATAAAATTCAACTTTTCAATAAAGAAAGGCCCCTCTGCCGGTCTCTAACGAGACTTCGACATGTTCTTCTAAAGTGGTACTCAAGGCCAGACCACAATAGTTCGTGGAGACCGGAAAAACTTTATGACTTCTATCAACTAAAATAGCTGTTTCTAATTTTTTAATGGCTGCTGTCAGTAGAAACTTTATCCCGTAAGCTTGGGTTCGCCCTGTGTTAATGACATCATCTACCAAGATAACGGTTTGATGATTTAATAGATTAATATCAACAGACAAACTTATGTCTCCTGCTACAGGATTTTTTTTATCTATTATTAATTCAGCTAAATCACAAGTGATAACGGCACTATGTGTCGTTTGAAGTATTTTTTGTAGAAGGAGCGCCATCTGATAGCCTTGCCCAGTGATCCCAACCAACACGACCTTTGAAGCTCCAAGATTATTTTCTAAGATTTGAATGCTCATCCTTTTAAGAATACGCTGAATCTTATCCTCGGTTAGGATATTTAATGTTTTTCCATCACTCATCATCTCCTAAAGGCATTACTTTAATTTCTTTAAAAGTTGATAGAATTACCATCGACTGTAATCCATCTACTACTTCTATTTCACTGATTTTTCCAAGCATTAATCTTTGGTAAGCAGCAATATCATAAGATATGATCTTGAGCATAAAATCTCCAGAACCAGTGATATGATGACATTCTATTACTTCTGAGACTTCATCAATGGCATTGATAAAAAGTTCAATATTAGCTTTATTATGACCTTTCAAAGTAACCAATACGAAAGTACTTACCCCTAAACCAATTTTAGCCTTGTCTAAGCTCGCGTGATAGCTTTTGATAATTCCTGCATTTTCAAGCTTTTTGACCCGCTCAAGGGTGGGTGCAGGAGACAATGAAATATCCTTGGCCAATTGGGCATTGGTGATCTTAGCATTTGACTGAAGAATCTCTAAAATTTTTCTATCAGTATGGTCTAATTTAATATTTACAGGGGCTGATCTCATTCAAGAAAATTATTTAGTAGTAAAATTAATCTTTTTTTATAATTATTTATGGTGTCATGATCCTTAAAAATATTTTCTCCTCTTCAAAATTTATTGGATTAAAATCTACCAAGTGATTACTAATATTCTATTTGCTTCATTTTTTCTTTCGCCGATTGATTTGCGGGATGCTTTCTTCCCGTAACCTTCCTGACCTTTTTAAAATATTGTAATGCCAAATCACCCTTTTTCTCCAAAACAGCAATTTCTCCTAAATGAAGTAAAGAATAAAAATAATAGCCTTTTTCAGTAGCATTGGCTAGAGTCGCATATGCTATACTTTCCTTGAAATATTTCTTACTATTTATTAAATTTCCACGCGATTTCCAAATATTTCCCAAAAAATAAGTGGCATATCTGGCGGTATTATATTCATAGCCCTCTTGCTCTGCAAGGACCCGTTCAAGAATAGATTCAAAAATTGCTATCGATTCATTCTGCTTACCCAAACGATATAAAATTCGCCCATAATAGGTCTGAAAATAAGAATTATTTGGATATAAATCAGTTAAATAAGCGGATAACAGAGAGGCCTCTGCTAAATTTTGCTCTTCCTCATACAAGATCCGTAATAAATAATATTGGGCTTCGGTCCGTGCATAAAAAGCATTTCTAGAAGTTTCTTTTAATTGTGCAATTCCATTACTTTTATCCCCTTCCGGAAAAAATGACATGATGGGTTTGAGCATGGGATAATGCTCTGGAATCCATTGCGCATAATAATTAAAAAGGCCCTTTCCTAATAATAGTTCAGGGCTGAAGTCCTCTTCATCTATTCCAATATTGAGATATTTTAAAGCATTTTTACCTGCCAATGAAGCTTTCAAGTATTGTCCTCGATCTCCATAAAGCCTTCCTTGAAATCCATAAGCCGCTGCCAAAAAAAAAGCCCCTTCAATTTGATTGACCTCATCATATAATCGATGGGCCTTAATTTGAGCAGAATCCATTTGAGCCAAAAAAAGTTGATCCCATTTTGATGCCATTTCACCTTGTGGAACCAATCGCCACCAATAACATAAACCGAGTAAAAAGTCAGGTAATGGATGCCAGCCATATTGCTTTTTCAAATAGGTAAACTGTCGTTCTGCTTGATCAAAGCTCATATTGTACATGTCGTACATGGCTTGAGCCGCTTCAATCTCGACATAACGATTTTTGAGCAAAATGTCCGATGATTGATCTAACTCACCTGTCCATGGTTGACCCCGAACAAGAAAAACTGAAAAGAACAAAAACAGAAAATAATGATACTTTGGGTAAATACCTTTCACTCTTTTGAATGAATTCTTTTTGTTAATCAAAACCAGCTGAGTATAAAATACCGAACAAATTTAGATCATCTTCGTTGAGTTATATTGTATATCTTCACAAATGTAGTATCGTCCTATGGCTAAGTTCACTCATAACTCCGCAAGGTCATTTGAAAATTGGTTTAATTTTCAGATCTCTCACATATTCGCCCTAATCTCTTTGCTCTATATCTGCATCCTTTTCTTAAATCGGGTGTTTATTCTTGCTGATATAGCTCTATTTGAAATATTTAAAGAACGAAATCAATTATCACTTTTTAATTTTCTCTATGGTAGTCAATATTTCATTACGCTGATATGGCTTGTCTGGAAATTTTCAGTAACTGCTTTGATCCTATGGATGGGTTGTTTCATGTTTGGTTATAAAGTAACCTACCATGCCTTATGGAAATGGGTCATGTGTTGTGAGATCATATTTATTATCCTTGAATTAATTAAATTTTTATGGTTTTTTTTGATTTCGGGAGATCCAAATTACAACGAAATCTTAGCTTTTTCCCTATATCGCTCCTGAACTGGTTTAATTATGAACATATTCCTGAATAGCTTCATTATCCACTGAAATCAATGAATGTTTTCGAATTGGGCTATTGGTTATTGTTTATAATGGGAATTTTCTTTTTGTGTGGAAAAAAACTAAAAATTGCTATCTATATTGTTGTAAGCTCTTATTTATTGTTTTTCTTATTTTGGCCCATTTTTTACGGTTTGGTATTCAGATAATCTTTTAAGAGGCTCAATGATCAATTTACCCTTAAAGCCAAATTATTAGTCATTAATTAGTAATTTCGCTGAATTGATAATTATTTAGAAAAATGGGATACCAAAAGATCAACATTATAACAGGCTGGATTACTTTTTTAATCGCTCTTCTAGTATACACACTTACCGTTGAACCTACCGCGAGTTTTTGGGATTGTGGAGAATTTATTGCCACCTCTTATAAACTAGAGGTGCCGCATCCTCCAGGAGCACCGTTTTTCTTATTGATGGGCCGAATGTTTTCTCTTTTCGCGGGAGATAATGTTGAGGAAGTCGCCTTTTGGATCAATATGTTGAGCGTATTGTCGGCGGCCTTTACCGTGCTCTTCCTATTTTGGTCAATTACACACTTAGCTAAAAAAATGTTAGTCAAGTCAGGAGAAGTCTTAAATACAGGGCAAACTATTGCCGTAATGGGTGCAGGATTGGTGGGCGGACTCGTATGTACATTCTCAGATTCTATTTGGTTTTCAGCTGTTGAAGCAGAGGTATATGCAATGTCTTCTTTTTTTACCGCCTTTGTATTCTGGGCCATTCTCAAATGGGAAACCATTAATGATGAATCAGATCATAACAAATGGTTGATATTGATCGCCTACATGATGGGACTATCCATAGGGGTACACTTACTCAATTTAGTAACCATTCCTGCATTAGGACTCATTGTTTATTTTAAATATGTTGAAAAAATTACGCCTAAGGGCGTGATCTTGACGCTCCTGACGTCTGGAGCCATCATCATTGCCATACTTATTGGTGTCATTCCGGGCATTCCTTCTACCGTTGGTGCTATGGAGGTATTTTTTGTCAATTCTATGGGTTTTCCCTTTGGATCAGGTGCTGTAGTGTTTGTGATCTTGTTCTTCAGTGCTATTGTTTTTGGTATTTATTATTCGATCGTCAATCAAAAGGTGATTCTCAACACCTCCATGCTTGCCTTTGCTTTCATAATGATTGGCTACATGTCCTATGCCATAGTTTTGATACGATCAGACTATGATACTCCTATTGATGAAAATAATCCAGAAGACATTATGACCTTCGTTTCATATCTGAAACGTGAACAATATGGCAGCAGACCCCTATTTCATGGACAATACTTTACCGCTGATATCATCGCCTCTGAACAAGGAGATCCTGTTTACAAAAAAGGAGCTGAAAAATATGAGATTATAGATTATAAGGTTAACTATAAATATGACAAAAAACATACCACCATTCTGCCCCGAATGCATAGTAAGAGTCCCCAACATGAAAAAAAATACAGAGAAATCACAGGACTAAAACAGGGTGAAAAACCAGCCTTTACAGACAACCTTTATTTTATGTTCAAACACCAATTGGGCACCATGTATTTACGCTATTTTATGTGGAATTTTTCAGGAAGGTCCTCGGACATTCAAGATGCGAATTGGGTGGGTTTAACCAACGCCTTTAAAGAGCTTCCATCAGAATTGGCAAATAACGAAGGTAGAAATATCTATTTTGGTCTTCCGTTGTTGCTAGGTATCATTGGTTTACTTTATCAATACAAAAAAAATGAGAAATACTTTTGGGTTACCTTGCTTTTGTTTTTCCTCACGGGAGCCGCCTTAGTGCTCTATCTTAATTCACCTCCTATTGAACCAAGAGAACGAGACTATATTTATGCCGGATCGTATTATGTCTTTGCTATTTGGATTGGTTTTGGGGTATTAGCTATTTACGAATTATTGGGTAAAATACTTAAAAAAAAGACCGTAGTTGCAGCTGTAGCTACGCTCCTTTGCTTGGGTATTCCTGCCCTGATGGCAGCGGAAAATTGGGATGATCATGACCGGTCTGATCGTTATTTTTCCGTCGATGCAGCAAAAAACTACTTAGATTCTTGTGCCCCCAATGCGATATTATTTACTGGAGGCGATAATGATACTTTTCCCTTATGGTTCGCCCAAGAGGTCTTGGGACACCGTACAGATGTTCGCGTGATTGTACTAAGCTATTTCAATACAGATTGGTACATCGAACAAATGATGCGAGACGCCTATGAATCCAAAGCCCTTCCCTTTGGATTAAGTCTGGATGATTATCAGCAAGGAGGACCCAATGATTATCTACCGTATGCAGAAATAGAAGGCGTCGATGGCGCCATCAGTGCTTCCCAATTTTTGAAGTTGATTAAAGAAAAACATCCCGCATTGACAGCACGCACTAGGGGCCAATACAATAGCTTACCTTCAAAAGAGCTAGTTCTGAGGTTGGACAGTGCCATAGTAAATGAGCTCACTTGGATAAAAGAAACTTCCATTCCTGTAGATCGTTTGAAAACCAATGCACTCTCTATGAAACTCAAGGGAAGTCATTTGGAGAAAAAAGATCTTGCTATTTTAGACTTAATCGTAAATAGTAACTGGAGCAGGCCCATATATTTCAATAATACATCATTGAATGCATTCAACTTAGATATTAAACAACATGTCGTGCAAGAAGGCCTCACCTATCGTCTGGTACCCATTCGTAATCCAGGAGGCAATACATTGGTAAATGCTGATTTGATGTATGAAAATATTATAAATAAGTTTGAATATCGAGGCTTAGATGATGCTGATGTTTATTATACTGAAGACTACAGAAATTTTGTATTGAACCATCGGTCTGCTTTCAATACACTGGCTACTGCCTGTTTAAACCAAGGTGAAATGGAACGTGCCAAAGACGTCTTATTGAAAGGGCTTGAATACATGCCTGACCAAGGAGTCTCCTACGATATCTTTAGTATTCAACAAGTATCGCTGCTCTTGGCCGTTGGCGAAAGAGATTGGGCGCTTGATATTGCCACTACTTATAGTAGCCGTGCAGTGGAGTGGTTAGATTATGTCACAAAAAACAGTCAATTAGCACTAAATGGCTATAGCTATCAACAAAGAGTGTTGGCTCTTAATGAGATGGCGCGTGCTTTCAGAGCCGCCAATGAAACGGAATTAGCGGCAGAATATGAAGGGATGTTTAATCAATATTATAATCAATAAAGGTTTTTCTTATTCATCGAACGACTAAGCTGGCTCATTAAAAAAAAGGTCTGAATATATTAAAAATTAGGTTGAAAAAATTGAGTTGAATGATAAGCTGTCGGGCGAGTTAGTCGGGCAATAATTATTTAATCAAAAATCTAAAAGCTTTTTTGAATTGTGAAGGATCATCTTCGATGATTAAAAAATAGAATCCAGCAGGATATCCTACTAATCCTATACGAAATTTATCTTCCCCCAATGCCTCTGGAGTAATCTCTATTTCGTTTCCAATCATACTAGTGAGGATAAAATGAGCGTTTTGAAGTTCTGACTGTTTGATTTCAACCATGATGTATTCGGTTGCAGGATTAGGATAAATTCCGATGGTGTTCACCGCCTTAAAATTATTTGGTAATATCTGACCTTCCATTTGGGCTCCGTTTATAGTATTTTGAGCCATGATAAAGGATGTTTGAATCATCCCAAAAAAAAGAAAAAAATATTGTTTAATTAACATACACTTCAAAAATAAGCAAATAAAATACCAAAATTTATCTACATTATAAAATAATTGACTCAGTCAATCGTTAAAATTAGTTAATTTGACTATTTTTGATTTCGTTGCTATATTGATGTAGGCTAATTGGAATACAATAGGATCACTCAAAATCAAAAAACTAGTACTTTCAAAAGATCGAAATTTAAAAACCACTACACATGATGTGCCAAAAATCTTCTCAAAACAAAGCTATTGGTCTAATCAAAATAATGCTTCTTATTGGAAGTATGATGTGTGCGATCTGGGTCACTGCGCAATCAGATCCTGAGATCACTAACTTGGGTAGTGCGATTAACTCTGATAAAATAGAATATGCCCCTTCCATTAGCGCCGATGGCAATACCATGATCTATCAATCAAATAAAGAGGGTAATTACGAATTGTTCATGGCCCATCGTGACCCAAGTGGGGCTTGGTCGTCATCTGAGGTGATTGAAAGCATCAAAAACTTTGGTTCAGCTGATGTACTTATTGCAGGTTCGAGTCTTTCTTATGACGGTAATTACATTTACTTCTTTGCCTCTTATCCAGGAGGATATGGAATCGAAGACATTTGGTATGTAGAAAAAGAAGGCGAATCATGGAGCAATCCTATCAATGCCGGACCCAATGTTAACTCAAGTGGCTATGAGGGATTTCCAAGTATTTCTGCCGATGGTTCTACCATTTATTTCATGCGAACCATTGAGTCACCTTACCCTGGTAAATTTTGCTATCAATTGTATTCGTCTAAAAAAGACAAGATTGGTCAATGGACGATCGCTCAACCCTTACCTAGTCCGATTTCACAAGGTTGCGAAAACTGTCCACGTATCATGTCTGACAATGAAACATTGATTTTTGCCGCAATCCGCCAGCCCTCAGACAATTATGAAATCTATCAATCTAGAAATTTAGGAGGTGGAAAATGGAGTGATCCGGTAGCCTATGACTTCATTAACACCCCTTTAGATGATAAATACGGCACAATTCCCTCTTCAGGAGACCTCATGTACTTTAATAGAGACTTAGGGAGTGGTCACGATATTTATAGCATTCCTATCCCACTTGCTTTGCAGCCCAGAAAAGTAGTCAATATCCAGGGTGTGCTCAAAGACTGCAGTACAGGTAAACCTATTGAGGCGCAAATTGCTATTTTTGAAAATGGTAAATCAATGGGCACCAGTGGTTTAAAAAGTAACGCCTTTGACGGCAATTTTACGGTCGTCCTTAAAACGGGTGCGAGTTACGAAATTAAAATCGCACCGAAAGGCTATGTCCCTTACAGTGTAGTTTATGATTTGACGGAGACCAACGAATACGGTTTGATCGATAAAGATATATGTATAGAACCCTTCGAGATACGTCAACATATCTACCCGTTGATTAATGGGGATACGACCACAGCCTCCCTCTTTGTGGATGATGTGATGCTTACAGATACCACAAGTATGTTTGTGGTTGAAGCCAATAGTAGTTATGTGGTAAGAATTGAAAAAGAAGGTTACAAGATCATTAAACAAACTCTAAGAATTCCCGCCGGTACCCGCACCGCACATTTGCACAAAAGTTTTAAACTTGTCCCGACCAAACCACAAATGAATTTAAGAATCGTCAATGATATAGATTCCCTAATTAAAGGGAGCTTATTGCAATTGTATGATGGCAAAACTAGAAAAGTGGTCTATCAAGGTAAATTGGAAGAAGGCCTTTACAATATGGAACTCGAATATGACAGAAAATATATGTATAAAGCGTTGGCCTCTCGGCATTTTTATCATCAAGGCGAACTTGATTTAACCGGTATCAACTATGGTAAAATCATCAATGAAGATGCCGTACTTACGCCCATTGAAGTAGGTGCTAAAATCACCATCAATTCTATCTTGTTTGAAACGGCGTCGGCTGAATTAACTGAAAATGACAAAAATGAACTTAAAAATGTTATAAATGTTTTGGCTCAAAATAAAAATATCATTGTAGAAATCTCTGCCCACACCGACGATGTGGGAAGCGATGGAAATAATTTGAAATTATCTGAAGCGCGGGCCCAAGCGGTCATGGATCATCTCATCTCTCAAAAAGTGCCTGCGAGGATGCTTACCTCCAAAGGTTATGGAGAAAGTCAGCCTGTGGTGCCCAATACATCGGAGGAATCCAGAGCCCAAAATAGAAGGGTTGAATTCAGAGTAAGTGCAATTAAGTAAAAAATAGCAATTTAAAATGCTAATTATTACCTTTCTTTGTATTGATTGGAACCTTTAAACAGTAAATAACACCAATACAAATAATTAGTAACAACCTAATATGAAAAAAAATTACATCCTCCTCCTAATGCTATCGCTACTTCTGGCAGCCATCAGTTGTGATACAGACAAACTAGAAGAAGAATTAGATGGCGCTGATAAAATAATTGTGCCCGATTACGACGGCATATTTGCCTTTCCCATTGGTAGCATTGAGTATACAGTCGATTCTCTGCTTGCAAACGCAGGCGATGATTTAGAATATTATACCAACTCCGATGGTATAATTGTCTTTCGCTTCAGTGAGGGTGATACCGTTGATATCGATGAAGAACTGGGAGAACAGCCGGACTTAGATTTTGATGTCGAATTAATACAAACCTTGGAAGTGCCTGCCATCTCTTTTGCAATAGATTTTTTTGAGGAATTTAGTGGGGGTGCTTTCGAAGTAAAAAGCCCCAAATTATCGTTTAATTTTAAAAATACACTTCAAATTCCTTCATCTTTAAGATTCTTGAAGTTTCAGGCTGTAAAATACGACGAAAACGGCGTTTTGCTACCGGGAGAAGACGGCACTGTCGATTTGGTTTGGAATGATCCTGCCGATTCGCTCCAGTCTATAAATACACCCACGCGTTTAGATACAGAAAAGAGAGAAACTTTAGACATCTATTTAGACGAAACCAACTCTAACCTAAGAGACATGTTATCCATTCAGCCAGATAGTTTAACGATGGAGATTGGTTTTGTAGCTTTCCCGGATGTCCCGGATACGGTAATCTATTTTGATATTGATACCTTAGGTCCTTATATAGTGAATATTGATACTTTTGACATTGAGTTCTTTTATGACACTATCGGTGGGGTTGCTGTCCCCAGAGACGTCAACTTAGATGGTTCCCTTGATGAATTAGATGCCAAGAATATAGACACTACCTTTTTTGCTTTCGGACAGAAAACTTGGGATAAGAATCCACAAGGAAATGAACCCTATGGGACGGATGCATATGGAAATGTTACAGGACATAATCAAAAAGGCGAAAGAATGTCAATGATTCCAGATTCTACTGAGATCATCCCAATATATGTTGCCACTGGAGAGCAAATTTTAGAGGCGACCACAGGTACTGAACAAGATGGTGTACCGGGTATCATTACATTTGATGATTTAGAGGTTGTTTTCAATACGAGTACTGGTCGAGTAGAGGAAGGTAAAGAAGAATATATCACAACCAATTTATCTTACTCACACCCTGACTCAGACTATAAGCTGCTTGATACTGTATTTGTGGGAACTGATCTGACAGGTATCGATCCTAAAGCCATCCAAGATCCAACTTCCGGTGACATTGCTTGGGCAATTGCCATAACTAGATATACTGCAATTTACGGTCTGAACTCAGGTGCAATTATTGAGTCTGACGTGGTTATGGAGCTCCCAGTTGAAATTAATCTTACCGATCTCACTGTGACTCAAGAAATTGATTTTGACGGTGGTGATGACATCAAAGATTTAATTGATGAGCTCGAGGATAATGAACAAAATATCCCAGAAGTAGAAATCAGGCTGACAGCAGTAAATGAACTGCCGTTAGGTGTAAGCGTAAATATGCACTTTTTAGATGCTGGTGATGTATCACTACATAGTGAAGAGGATAATCTAATAGACCCACCAACATTGACAGCTGATGGTTCAATAGTAGCTAGTACTTCATCATATCTCATAACACTTAACGCAGATGCAATAGAGGCTCTAAAAACGACCGAAACCATTCAATTGATATTGTCCTTAAATACGGCTGATAGTGAGTTTTTACCGTTATTAGAGAGCGCCAAGGTAAACATTACCCTTTCGATAAAAGTTACAAATTAATATTAAAAAATTGACCATGAGAAGCCATTTTTTAACCATATCCCTATTACTGCTAACTTTTTCAAGTTTTGCGCAGTATGGTACGTCCTTCTATCATCTGGGAAATGCTACGATGCAGAGTACAGACTACAATCCTGCCTATTTTCCAGAAGGTAAGTTTTTCTTAAAACTACCTGGACCCGGTTTGAACTTATATCTGAATAATGCCTTCAGCTACAGTGATGTGATTACTAAGCAAGATAATGGAGATCTTGCCATTAATGCTAATGAACTTATCGATGGCTTTGGTAAAACTTTTGGTATATCTGGAGATCTCTCTTCGAACCTCTTTCATATTGGCTATCAGTTTGGCCCAAGAAACCAACCTGATTCTACAGGTTTAGGAATTAGCTTATTTGCTAACGTTAGATCAAATTTTAATATGGCTCTTCCAACAAGCCTTCTTGATCTACTGTGGCAAGGAAATGGAGCTTTTATTGGAGATAAACAAACATTACCGTTCGGAGTTAACTCTACCGTGTACTTAGAGCGTGGCTTAGGATTAGCTTACACACTACCTGAATCAAAAATAAAATTAGGATTAAGGTTAAAGTTACTTAACGGCATTTCAAACTTTAGTACGCCCTCAGATACCGAAGCTACCTTTTTAACCAAAGGTTTTGAAGATAATTATGCATTGGAAGCAAGCTACCAAAGTATGATGATCAGATCTGCCGGCTTGGTAAATATCGCTGATATTGAGGAAGGATCAACGGGCTATCTTGATGGTTTTACCGATACGGATGATTACACCGGTCTAGCCATTTCAGATAATAAAGGATTTGCTGTCGATTTAGGGGCAGAATACAAAATAGACTCAAATTTTACGGTAGCTTTGGCCATCAATGACTTAGGTCGGATAAATTGGACAGAAAATCTTTTTACATATGGTATAAGAGATAGTTCCGGGGTAGGATTACCCCTCTTTGATTTGCTTGATGATGACTTGGGAAATGTTTTAGAAGATACCTTTAGCAATGCTTTCGATTATTATGAGTTAAATGAAGCCTATAAAACCAATTTACCAACACGCATCATAGCCAGTCTTATTTACAATCCATGGGACGAGAAAACTGATATTACCGCTACAATCAATTCAAGAATCATTCAAGGAGAACTTAGATCTGGTTTTGGTATTGGTATCAACAGAAAATTTAGTCCGAAATTTATTTTATCTACCTCTGTCACCAAAATGCCGCAGCAAGGGTTGAATATGGGTGCTGCCATTTCAGCGACTGCTGGTTTTCTACAATTCTATGCTGGCGTAGATAGAATGATCGGTTACAGCGTTTACGACATAGATTGGATTCAAGGTCAAGCAGGCATCAACCTCGTTTTTGGCAGTGGTCCGAAACGTATCAAGAAAGTCAAGCCGCCTAAAGAAAAGAAAGACAAGACATTACCATATAAAGGTACCATGTATTTCTATCCTATGGTGGACCAAGATACTACTACGGCTAACATTTACATCAATGATGAATTAGTTGCTGATGTGTTTGGAGTTTATTCTATGGGTATCGTGAGTGATACTACCTATGCCCTAAGGGTTGAAAAAGAAGGTTTTATTACCTCAATAGAATCTATTGTTATACCTGATTCAGTTCAAGGTAAATGGGAAACCCGTATCTATAAAAAAATAACCTTGGTTGCTGAGGAACCAGAAGAAATAATTCCTTCGACCATTGATCTTAATCTCGCTATCGTATCTACCAGTGGTGAAAAGGTCATGGGTAGTAAATTAGAACTCGTCGATGCGACCAACAAGAAAGTGTTGTATAAAGACTATGTTGCCTCAAACACGTATGCAACAACTGCCGTTGAAAATACTCAATTCACCTATAAAGTCAAAGCTAGAGAATATTTCTTCACTCAAGGGGTTATCAAGTTAACCAACGCAAAAGACCAACCCGTTGTTAATGAAGAAATTGTCTTAACCAAAATTGAGATCGACAGAAAGGTAAACGAAGGTGATATTTTATTCGAGACCAATTCTACAACATTTACATTGAGTAGTAAGGCTGCATTGGAAGCTATCGTTGATTTAACTGCTAATAATGAAAACGTAGTTATTGAGATTGCTGCCCACACCGATGATGTCGGACAAGAAAAAGATAACCTCACCCTGTCTGAAAAAAGAGCAAATGCAGTACGAGATTACTTGATTGGTCGTGGAACCCTAGAGCAGCAATTGATTGCCAAAGGCTATGGTGAAGTACAGCCTGTTGTTCCGAATACTTCTGAAGAAAATAGATCTCTAAACAGAAGAGTAGAAATCATTATAAGAATAATTAACTAAAGAAGAGATGGATAATTTATAATCAGCAATCAAAAAGCTGATCGTAAATTATCTATCCACTTCACCTAATACTAAATCAAGCGAGCCAACAATGGCTATAAGGTCCGAAATCATTACACCTTTGCTGATTTCAGGAAGGACCGATAAGTTCACAAAAGAACAACCTCGGGCTTTGCAGCGTACCGGGATATCAGAGCGACCGTCGGTTCGAAAAAAGAAGCCTAGCTCGCCCTTTGGATTTTCAGCACGGACATAATAGTCGCCCGCCTTAGGTCTTATCTTTTTAGGAGCTAATGCTCTGGGATTGAAGTCTTTGTCTCTCTTCAATTCACTGCTAAGCATAGTAAGACATTGATCTATGATCTTTAAAGACTCGCGACACTCTTGCATTCGCACATACGTACGATCCCAACAATCTCCCACAGTTCCCATAGCACCCGCTCCTATAGGTATGTCAAAATCTAATTCAGGATAGATACTGTAACCATCTACCCTTCTTAAATCATACTTGAGACCACTGCCTCTAAGCATTGGGCCAGTCACACCATAATTAACCGCTAAATCCAGAGGTAATACTCCCACTTTTGCGGTTCTTTCGATAAATATTTTATTGGTAATTAAAAGAGTTTCTAAATGTTCTAGTTTGGGTTTTAAATAGGCACTGAATTCTGCACATCGCTCTTCAAACTGCAAAGGCAAATCATAATACAAGCCTCCTATCCAAATATAGTTATACAACATGCGCGCACCACACGTCCATTCTAGTAATCTTAAAATATGTTCTCTATCTCTCATCAACCATAAAAAAGGTGTAAAGGCACCTATATCTAGACCGTAAGTACCTATAGCCACAAAATGAGAGGCAATTCGATTGAGTTCGGCTACGAGCACTCTGATGTACTCGACACGTTTGGGAATTTGATCCGTAATGCCAAGCATGCGTTCAACTCCCATAGCGTAAGCATGCTCTGAATTCATTGCTGACATATAATCCATTCGGTCAACATAAGGAATCGTTTGATTAAAAGACATTGATTCTGCATGCTTCTCAAAACAACGATGTAAATAGCCTATATGGGGAATTACTTCCTTAACAATTTCGCCATCTGTCACGACCTCTAACCTCAGTACGCCATGAGTAGATGGATGCTGTGGCCCTATATTAAAAACCATTTCTCCACGTTTGAGCGAAGATACTGAGGTGTATATCGATTCAGAATTTTTTAAATGATCTGGATGATATGTATACTGAATAGCCAAAATTACTATTTAATAATCCACTTTAATTCCATGGTATCGTTCTTGCAAAACATCATCTTTCCTTAAAGGATGACCCTCCCAATCACTGGGCAATAGAATGCGTCTCAGATCAGGATGGCCCTCAAAACGGATGCCTAACAAATCAAAAATTTCTCGTTCATGCCAATTGGCTGTTTTCCAAATATCGGATACCGTAGGTACTAAGGGTGCTTCTCTATCTAATTTAGTCTTAACCATCAGATGCAAGTCAAACGGAATGGAATAGAGGTTATAAATCATCTCCATTGTATTGACCTCTGGCCCATTATCAATTCCCGTAATCGACGATAACATATCAAAATACAATTGATCATGATCTCTCAAAAAAGTAAATAATTCACGATTTTCTTGAACTATAATTTCAATAGATTGAGGCTGATCATTTAAGTCAATTTTTAAAACTTTTTCTCCAAAAGATACCTTTAATAAGTCAAAAATTAGGACTGTATTCATACCTCTTGATTTTCCTCTTTTTTCATTAATCGTTCGAGTGCTAAGGGCTTCAAACTAGATGCTCCCCTAATTTTTTCTTGTAGTTTCATGAAACCCCCAATCAGCGCCTCGGGCCGTGGTGGGCAGCCGGGTACATATACATCTACTGGAATGATCCGATCTACTCCTTTCACTACATGATAGCCATGCTCCCAATAAGGTCCTCCACAATTGGAACAGGAGCCCATAGAGATCACATACCTTGGTTCAGCCATCTGCTCATAGAGCCTGCGAACTCGATCAGCCATTTTGAACGTGACCGTACCTGCTACAATCATCACATCTGATTGCCTTGGAGAGGCCCTTGGAAATACACCCAACCTATCCATATCATAGCCCGTCGCCATAGCTCCCATCATTTCGATGGCACAGCACGCCAACCCAAAGCCCATAGGCCATAGACTGGACAATCTTGCCCAATTGATCAAGTCATCAATATTAGAGACAATAACTCCTCCTTGAGACAACTCTTGATCATGTAATCCTTTCATGAATATTTTTGATTAATTTGATCATATAACTTTTTGGGTACTTTTGAACTGAAGGTAGCCATAGGGTCATCCAAACGGATCCAAGTCAACATACCATTCGCCCAAACATAAGCCAAGCCTACCGCTAGAATAAGTATAAAAATGCCTGTTTCAATTAAAGAGAACCACCCCCATAAGCCATCTGTAGCCAAGATAAGATCTGCATCTGCAAATACCACAGCCCAAGGAAATAAAAATACCAATTCAACTTCAAAGAGAATAAAGACCAGCGCAATGATATAAAAGCGCAAATTGAACTGACCCCACGCGTTGTTGACCGGATCTTCTCCTGATTCGTAAGTAGTTAGTTTTTCTTCGTTGGGACGATTGGGTCTTAACAGCTTTCCTAGCATTAAGGCCATGAAGATAAACCCCAAGCCTCCCACAACAAATAACCCCACCGTTCCAAATCCATTTATATCCACATCAGTAAATTAATAATTAATACGTTTGAATACCCAGAATGCGAGATAATACTTTTCTCAATCCTATGCTTTTTTAAAGTATTTAAGCTATTTTAAGCATGTAATGAGCGCAGAAAAAGCAAAAATCATCCGAATAAGTAGAGGAAATAGTCTTCCCATAACCTTTAGGATGGTATTTTCCTTGATTTTGTTTCTGATTTATATAGCCATGAGCGGATATCTACCCAAAGCGCTTGTCATTGCACTTATGATTTTATTAGCTCCCATATTGCCTTTGATTTGGACCTTACAAGATATAATTGAAATCAACATGAATAAAAAATTCATTCATGAATATATTTGGGTTTTAGGTAGCAAATGGAGTACCCAAAAAAAATTATTCGAGTACATCAAATACATCTTCATCAATGAAACAAAAATGAGACAAACCATGACTTCTTGGGGTGGGCGGTTACGTTACAATCAGTACATCGAATATGTAGCCTATCTCAAATTAAATTCTGGAGAGAAAATCCTACTATCAAGATCAAAAAATCATAACACAATAGCTAAAAATGTTAAAGAAATATCAGTAAAACTAGCTATACCACTGAAAGAAATTACTCAATAAATGACTCATGAAATATACATTGATCTTCTCTTATTTATTACTCATATCCGTAAGCACTTTGGCTCAACCCTATGCCGTCGCACAATTGGAACATTCACCAAGGCACCATGAATGGATTAAATTAAAATCTAATGGTCGTGATCTAAGTTGTTTCGTGACCTATCCTGAATCAAGTAAGTCTGCTCTAGTAATTCTGCTTATTCATGAAAATCGAGGCCTTAATGATTGGGCCAGGTCCATGGCCGATCAGCTTTCTGAAGCAGGTTATATTGTAGTGGCTCCAGATCTAATCTCAGGAATGAGTCCCGAATATGAGAAAACTATGGACTATCCCAATTCCGATCAAGCCCGCACCGCTATTTATGGACTGCAACAGCCTGAAGTACTGAATGATCTTGATGTCGTGTTTGCCTTTGCGGAAAATCTCCCAGCCGGTACGGGTCAGGTAGCTGTCATGGGATTTTGCTGGGGAGGATCTCAAACTTTTACCTATGCCATGCATAACGAACGTTTACTTGCCGGCTTGGTTTTCTATGGAACCGGGCCTAAAGATGAAGGCCTTTATGCTAATATTACGGCGCCCATCTACGGTTTTTATGGTGGGGCTGATCAACGGGTCAATGCAACACTCCCCTCTTCAGAGGCCGCTATGAGGCAATATCAAAAACAATATGAATATGAGGTTTATGAAGGTGCCGGGCACGCTTACATGAGATCTGGTGATGACCCCAATGGCAGCCCTGAGAATATCTCAGCTAGAGATGAGTCTTGGCAACGAATCAAAGCTATATTAAAACCATGAAATGATCTTTTACTAAGTCGGTGGATCTTTTGAGATTTTCAGTTGAAGTTCTTTATCAATTATTCGGGTGTTTTTTCATCCGGCCAGTCTTTCTTGAAAGCAATCCAATATTCTGACACAGAACTCTTAACATCTTTTCTTAAATAAAGTAATCCAAAAAGATTGGGTAAGGTCATCAATGCGATCGTAATTCCTGAAAGGGTCCATATGATGGTCGTATCGATAAATGCTGCCAAGAAAAAAGCAATGACATATACAATCCTAAAATAAATGACACTGTTCGCTCCAAACAAATAAGTCATCGCCCGATCTCCATAATAAGACCAAGAAATGGCCGTACTGAAAGCAAACAAGAGTAGACCAATCGAAACAATATACTGGCCCCATTTGCCAAAATAACTACGCTGAAAGGCAAGGGCCGTAAGAGGTGCACTGTGAACCAATGATTTCCCACTGAAAATGATTTCAGGATTTTGAGATTTTCCATTGAGTACAACTGCAGCTCCTGTCCAAGGCACTTCATCTATTGATAACTTTATATCTTCTGCTTTTGACCGAGCATGAATGATAGTCACTTTATTTTGAATGATTCCATCTATCACCTCTAAATTTCCAGCAAATAAAGGCAAGGGCCTTTCACCCGAAATATGACCATATAAGTCGTTTATACCCTCTTCTGTATCATCACTGTAAATACCTTGCAATACTTCCATATCCGTATACTGAAACTCATTTTGGTGCTTCTCATTCCATACACCTGATGAAAGCAAAACCAAACCGGTAAGGGTACAGATGACAATCGTATCAATAAAAGGCTCTAGGATGGCTACTAAACCTTCTGATACAGGTTCTTTGCCTTTGGCTGAGGCATGTGCAATAGGTGCACTTCCTTGCCCGGCCTCATTGGAAAAAAGCCCCCTTCCAACACCCTTATTTAATGCAAAAGCAATAGAGGCCCCTAGAAAACCACCCGTCGCTGCTGTTTGACTGAATACATGCTGGAATATGGATAGAAAAGAAGGCCAAATGTTTTCAATATTATAGAAAATAACGGCAAGGGCACCTATAAAATAAATCAGTGCCATACTAGGTACTAGTTTTTCTGTAACCGATGCAATTCTTTTGATCCCACCTACAATCACGATAGCCAAGAGAATAGATAGTACCAAACCTGTCATCCAAAGATCTATTCCAAAAGTGGATTGCATAGCATTAGAAATACTATTGATCTGAGGTAGACTGCCAGTTCCGAATGATGAAAGTACGGTAGCCACGGCAAAAATGCCTGCTAACCAGGGCATTTTCATTTTATTTTTCATAAAGTACATCGGACCTCCAGCCATGCTGCCATCAGCTGCCTTCTCACGATACTTGTGAGACAAAGTCACCTCCACAAATTTGGTACACATGCCCACTGCGGCAGTGACCAACATCCAAAAAAGGGCAGCCGGGCCACCCATGTGCACTGCCAGAGCTACACCTGAAATATTTCCAGTTCCTACCGTCCCAGATAATGCAGTGGTCAATGCTTGAAAATGAGAAGTATCTCCTTCATCTTCAGAGTGCTGAAATTTGCCTTTTAAAACCTTAATTGCAAAGCTAAAATATCTTATTTGAGGGAATTTCAAATAAATGGTGAAGAACAATCCCGTTCCAATCAATACGTAAGGAAACCAAAAAGAACTTCCAATAAGACCATCAATTAGTGCGAGAAAATCATTAAGTGCTTGCATGCTGTACCTTTTGAATCAAGACAAAAATAGGTCTTTCACTGAGAAATAAAAGTCAAAATTTGATAAAGAGGTTTGACTGAACGCTCACTGAAAATATTTTAGGTAGTTCTTTTTATCAATAACTCTCCTTTTTTCCAAAGCATATTAGGTTTCAAAGTCCCCTGTTGGTAGAGAATCTCTCTGTAATCATGAGTAGGAAAAGCAATAGCATCAAATAAATGCTGAGGAGCTAATCTGCCTCTATCGGTAAATCCAAGTGCTCGTGCCGCTCTAAAGGTGACTCCAGAAAATGTCTCCGCAGCAGTCAATTTTTGATGTGCGGCTAAGATACCACATTGTGCCAACAAATCCCCACTAGGTGCAGAACCAGGATTCCAGTCTGAGGCAATCGCAAGGCAAGCACCCGCATCTAATAAGGCTCGGGCGGGTGCAAAAGCCATACCTAAACCCAAAGAGGCACCCGGTAAGACAACGGCCACTGTATTTGAAGTCCCGAACAAGGTAATATCCTCGGAAGTAGTTACCTCCAAATGATCCGCACTTTTTGCCCCCATTTGGATGGCCAATGCCGCACCTCCACTCGAGAATTGATCAGCATGTAACGTTAAATTAAAACCTAAATTTTTCAAGGCCATTAAATAAGGTTGTGCTATTTGGACTGGAAATGCCTCAGCTTCGATAAAAGCATCTGCACGGTCAGCCAATAATTTAGCTTTTGGAGCTACCTCAGCCAATAAATAGTCCAAAAAATCGGACCGTTCATAGTCCTTTGGACACACATGCGCCCCCAAAAAAGTTGGTATTAGATCTACTTTTACTTCCCTATCGACCTCGTGAATCACCTCGAGCATTTTCAGTTCATTTTCAGCATCTAAGCCATAGCCACTTTTAATTTCTTGGGTGGTCACTCCATCATACTGATGTCTCAATATCCTTTCGTGAAGATCCTCTTTAAGGTTTCCTTTAGTCGCTTGTCCCACCCATTTTACCGTATCCAATATACCACCGCCCGAGGCTAAAATTTCTTGGTAACTCAACCCACTATTGCGACGTTCAAAATCTACCGCTCGTGAGCCTGCCCAGACCATATGAGAATGACAATCTACCAAACCCGGCATCAAAACATGGGATCCGTTGATCTCCATTACCTGGGGGCGTGCATTATTTTTTACCAAGCCCTCAAATGGGCCAACTTCGACAATAACCCCCGAATCAATACGCACTCCGGTATTTTCAAGGATACCCATATCTTGTACCTGCAGTGGACCTTTTAAAGCGGTTTGCTCGAAGGTTAGGATTTGAGAAAAAGGTCCTATGATTTGCTGCATCGAGGCATTATTTTAAAGTAAACTTTATAAATAAAGAAAAGGTAAATATACACGAACTTGGAATTTCACAATCTATAAAATAAAAAAGCGTCTTAGGCGAAAGATCTCATCAAAAACTGTCAATTCTTTTTGTGGAACCTCAAGAGGTAGGCAGGATCTAAGGTAATAAAAATCTCTTTACCCTCCATCAGCACCTGGGCATCGACCATCAAATCTAATTCAATTTGACTAGAAAGCTTAATCCTATACTTACGCCACAAACCATGGAAAGTCTCCCCCATAATCACTGCAGATTGCCTGTTTTTCTCAGGGGTCAGACTATAAGTTATATGCTCAGGTCTAATCCCATAAAAGTCAGCCTTTTCCAATTCTATATCAAAATGCTGGAAATCCTCTTGATTAAAAATATTGATTTCTCCAAAAAATCTTGCGATAGCGGGTGTAAAGGGTTGATCAAAAAGTACTTTGGGAGTACCCATTTGAATCACTTTTCCTTGATCTAATACGGCTATTTTATGGGCTAATGCAATCGCATCTTGTGCATCATGGGTAACGAATATGCAGCTGACGCCTGTGGCTTTTATGATCTCAAAAAGCTCATTTCTAATCTGAGATTTCAGTGCTGTATCTAAATTACTAAAAGGTTCATCAAGAAGTAGCAACGTTGGATTGGGTGCTAAAGCTCGGGCGAGGGCAATCCGTTGTTGTTCGCCTCCTGAAAGTTCATGAGGATATCGATCTCCATAGGACCCTAATCCTACCATCCGCAATACCTCTGATACTCGTGCCTTCTTATATTGGGATTTTGCTAATCCATAACCTACATTCTTTTTTATGCTCATATGGGGAAACAAAGTAAAGTCCTGGAACACAAACCCGACGCCTCTATCCTCTGCTGCTACGAATTTGCTAGCGCTTTCAACCGTCTTACCTTCGAGAATAATTGTCCCTGAATCACTTGCCTCTAGTCCAGCAATGAGCTTTAATAGAGTGCTTTTGCCCGTCCCACTTTCGCCTATGAAAGCACAAATATCTCCCTTTTCTAAGGTGAAATCTAAATTGGATAGCACACACTTTCGATCCGATGTATAGCTTTTAGTAACTCCCTGAATATTGAGTACGATCATGCGTTCATCATTCTATTTAAGAAAAATATCGGGATTAATCCGGTCATGATAATGAGTAATGCGGGCAACGCCGTTTCCGCGATGCGTTCATCACTTGCATATTCAAATGCTTTCACAGAAAGCGTCATGATACCATAGGGTTTAAGCAAAAGAGTCAGCGGTAATTCCTTCATGGTATCCACAAACACCAACAAGGCACCACTCAAGAGTCCCAACTTATTGAGGGGTATATTGATCTGTAACATCCTTTTCCATCGCTTGACCCCCAACATTTGTGCTGCTTGCTCAAATCGCATACCTGTTTTTTGTATACTAGCTTCTATGGGATGATACGACACCGCTAGGAACCTCACTGAATAGGCAAAAATTAGGCCTATAATAGTTCCATTAATTAAGAATCCCATCGACCAGTTTAAATAATACTGAGTCATATTTACCAACCATTTATCAATAATTAATGTGGGGATCATGATACCTACAGCAATCACTACACCAGGAACCGCATAACCCAAAACGGGTAAGGTACTTAATCGTTGAATAATAAGAGATCGACTCCATTTAGCAGCATAGATCAGAAAGAAAGAGATACAAATACAGATGAATGCAGTAATCATAGAAAAATAGAAACTTGACCAAACAATAGATAAGAATGAGGTTGACCAAACCTCATGAAACGTAATGGAAGCCCAATATATCATCTGAATTAAAGGTAATATGAAACCCAATAAAATGGGAATAATGGTTACCAGCATAAATATAGCCTGAATATGGGATTTAGGTGTTTTTTTTATAAGCTCTTGGCTGCCCTCACTGTTAAACTGATATTTCGCCCCCCCCCGAAGACTGCGCTCCATCACAATCAAAAAAAGAATGAACATGCAGAGCTGCGCAGACAAATAAACGGCCGTTTCGGGTTCTTCAAGAGCAAACCAAGACCTGAAAATAGCGGTAGTATAGGTACTGACTCCATAATAATAAGCCGATCCATAATCACCCAAAACTTCCATCACTACGAGTAGTAAACCACCGACGACCGCTGGCCTTGCTAAGGGCAGCACAATAGAATAAAAAGCCTTAAATCGACCCACTCCCAATACCTTAGCCGCACTCATTTGCCTATGCGATTGGTGAGAAAAAAAACTTCTGGCAGAAAGGTAAACATAGGGGTAAAGTGAAAAACTCATGACCCAAGCCAAACCCCAAATCCCCATAATATCTATATGTGAAAAATGATCTAAATTGAATATTTGAACCATTATTCGCTCATAAATCCCCGAATAATCAAACAATCCAGCGTAAGCGTAGGCCGTGAGATAATTGGGGAAAGCCAAAGGTAAGATAAGCAACCACTGCAACAACTTTCTGAAAGGAAAGCTGTAAGCAGATACGAGCCATGCAGGTATCACGCCTAAAATTAGAGTGAAAATACAGCAAGCAACCATTAAGAATAGAGAATTGAAAAGATAATCTAAGAGCAAATATTCCTTGATATGTGCCCAGCTTTCACCCGGTCCACTGAATAATTTTAGTAAAATGGTGAGTAAAGGAGCCCCTAATAACAACACGATGGCAATGGTCAGTAAAGACCACTTCTTGTCAATTTTAGCGTTATGGTAGAAAAATGAGAACAAGAAGTATCTGGCTTAATGGGCCTGCGGGAAAAAGGATATGAAAAAACTTAAATAACTATTTGTAAATATAATTGAAGTTTACCTAATGATATTTTTCGTAATACCTATTCGAATACTCTTGATTAAAATATGGAAGGAGAAGATTTAGATACTCTTATCATACTTTCCCTAGCCATCATCCCCAAACCTTAATGCAATCATATTATGCATTCTGAACGCATCTTGCACAAGTATTTATTATTTCCAGCCTACTTGATCAAATAACAATACGGCTGATTTATTCAGTGTTCCCAAGGTAGACAATGACAATTTATCTTCTTTAAAAGCACCCCATGACTGAAGTAAAGGCGATGCATTTACCTTGGGGTTTACCGGATATTCAAAATTGGAAGAAGAAAATATTTCCTGGGCAGCCTCACTTGACAAAAACTCAATGAATTTGACCGCATTGGCCTTATTGGGCGCATACTTCGCTACACCAGCACCACTCACGTTGATATGTGTTCCTCGTCCTTCTTGATTTGGGAAAAAGATCCCCATCTGCTGACCTACCGCACGCTCCAGAGAATCTGGAGAGGTGAGTAGTTTACCCACATAATAGGTGTTTACAATCGCCAGGTCGCCCAAGCCAGCTGCTACAGCCTTCATTTGATCACGGTCACTTCCCTTGGGTGATCTTGCCATATTTTTAAGTATGTCTGCTGCCCATTGTGCCGCCACTTCTTCACCAAGATTGGCAATCATGGAAGCCATTAAAGACTGATTATAAATATTACCTGAAGAACGGATGAGTATCTTCCCCATCCATTGATTCTCAGTAAGCGCTTCATAAGTGGACAATTGATCTTTAGTGACTCTATCTTTTGCATAAACGATGACTCGACTGCGTTTGGTCAAGCCAAACCAAAATCCATCGACATCACGTAGATGATCAGGTACATTACTGGTCAATATCTCAGAATTGATTGATTGTAAAAGGTCTTTTTCCTTAGCTCTCTGCAAACGCCCTGCGTCAACGGTAATCAACACATCTGCCGGAGATTGTACCCCTTCATTTTCCATTTTCAGCATCAATTCATCTGCACTCGCATTGACTACATTGACTTTAATTCCCAATTCCTCTTCAAATTGAGAAAATAATTCTTTGTCAGGTGCATAGTGCCTGTGCGTATAAACGTTAACTTCTTGTTGCTGCTCTTGGGCCTTCTCTTTATTGGATTGAGGCGTGCATGAAGTGAAAAGGAAGCATCCAATATGGACAAGGGCGATTAAATATTTATTCATGATATATCTTAAAAAGTCACTTTATTGGATGGGTAGAAATATCTATTTTTTTTCTTCTAACAGAACTATTTCAATGCGCGACAAAAATAGGAAACATTATGAAGGTAGACAATACCCATTACTAGCGATAGCTCTCACTAGAAATAATGAGATCCATGAACTTTTAGACCCTTAAGATGACCTGTGTAATCCTTTCTTTAAGATCACTCCCTTTCAATACCCATACTTCTTCTTCCACTTAGCTCTCAATTGCTTTCGTAATTCCTCTTCTCGAGGATTATTTCCTGGATTATAAAATTTCGTTCCAGCGATTGCGGCCGGTAAAAATTCTGATGAAATAAAATTTCCAGGATGATCGTGCGCATATTGGTATTCTTTACCAAAGCCTTCAGTTTTCATCCATTGTGTAGGTACATTTCTTAACGCCATGGGTACCTGTAAATCACCCGTCCTCCTCACTTCTGCTTGTGCCTCATTGATGGCATTATAACCAGCATTACTCTTGGGTGAACTCGCCAAATAAGTGACGCATTGGGCCAAAATAATACGAGATTCTGGATAGCCGATGAAGCTTACTGCTTGAAAAGTGCTGGTAGCCATCACCAAAGCAGTTGGATTGGCATTGCCTATATCTTCAGCGGCCAAAATCACCAGTCGCCTCGCGATGAATTTCACCTCCTCACCTCCTTCGATCATTCGGGCCAAATAATATACCGCTGCATTGGGATCGCTCCCCCTGATGGATTTGATAAAGGCTGAAACGATGTCATAATGCATCTCCCCTTTTTTATCATACAAAACAGTTTTTTGTTGTGCCACTTCTATAACTAGCGCGTCTGTGACAACCGCCTTATTAGATCTTTGACTGGTAACTACTTGCTCTAAGAGATTCAATAATTTACGTGCATCACCTCCTGATAGATTGAAAATTGCCTCGGTTTGTTTAATGGTGATTTTATAACTTTTTAGGGTATTGTCCTTCTCAATGGCCTGCATCATGATGGCATCGAGCTCTTCGGATGTCAAGGGATCGAGCCGGTAAACTTGAGCTCTAGACAAAAGCGCAGCATTGACTTCAAAACTGGGATTTTCGGTTGTGGCACCAATCAAAGTAATCTTTCCTTTCTCCACTGCACTCAACAAAGCATCTTGTTGAGATTTATTGAACCGATGGATCTCATCAATGAATAAAATATTTTTTAGACCCGGACTCACCTTAGCGATCACCTCTCTTACATCCTTTACGCCTGCACTGATCGCACTGAGTACATGAAAGGGCACTTTGACTTCATTGGCGATGATATTGGCTAACGTGGTCTTCCCTGTACCTGGAGGACCCCAAAAAATAATAGAAGGTATTTTACCCGAAATAATCGCCTTACGAAGTATGCCTTGACCGCCTACCAAATGCCCTTGCCCAATGATTTCGGACAAGCTTTTGGGTCGCATGCGTTCGGCAAGGGGTGCGGTATCTTGAAACATGGGCTAAAATTACAGATTCCTTTTTACGAATATCCTGTATTTCATTTTTTTTGTAATCTGATTTATTTTAAATGTGAGTCAGATAAAATTACCTCGTTCGCTTGATTAGTTTAAAAGAAAGATTAGTTTTGCGAACCAATTTTTAAGGTCAAAATGCACAGAGGAGTGGCAGAGTGGTCGAATGCACCGGTCTTGAAAACCGGCGTACCGAGAGGTACCGGGGGTTCGAATCCCTCCTCCTCTGCATAAAAGCCCTCGTACTATTAGTATTGGGGCTTTTTTATTTGAAGGTACAAACATTTTGTTTTTGGTTTAAAACTTGAAAAATCGAAGTCTGATAATTACCTGTACCCTTTTGTTAAAAAATTTTAAATGCAGGGTGTCCATCCCGTGGCCGAGGCGTAGGATTCGGTCATCTATCTTAGAATGGTATTAAACCGTACTTTAATTAGATGATGATTCAATACCCTTGAAGTAGTCAGATTTAGTCTTGGTTAATTCCGTCCAAGAGCTAAGCCCATACAGTTAATACGAAGATGCCAATGATCACAGCATAAGTAGTCATTCAGTGGCATGAAATTATACGCAAATTAAAATGCATTAATTTGTAACTCCATCCAATCTAAACGTTCTTCTAGATGAGTTTTTAAATCATCAATTACTGCCGTATAGTCCACATCAACACCACTCCAACGCTTGTAGTTACGGTCAACCGTCCCGTTTTCTATCAAATAATCTGCAGTGTTTTGCACTAAATTTAAAACTGTAGAATTAGATAACTCTGAATGTCTAAGTAGCTGCCAACGTGTTTTCAGCTGGCGTTGAAAAATGGGATCATGCAATAATCTCGGCCACCAAAAAGGTACCATCCAAGCATCTCTTTCAACATATTTGTTATAGTTAACCATCCAATCTGTTGTCGGAACTCTTCCCTGTCGATTATAACCTATATTTAGGTCCCATATTGGGCCCATCTTTAATTTTTGATCCCGATCTTTATGAAGATAAGTACTCAATCGATACCCATCAACATTGGAAGTGATTTCATTGATGATAAAAAAATCAATGAAACTATTCAAATCAATATAATCAGTATACAAACGGTCATCAGATGAAAAATCGTCATTCAATAACGCTGTTTCAAACTCTTCAATATATTTCTGAATGTATTCTTTTTGCTGAGATGTAATTTGAACCGCATTGGGATATTCATATAAAAAGTAGGTCTCTAGATATTGATTAGCATGATAAGGAGGATCAAAGGCTGGATCTGAAAGCAAATCCCCGTTAATATCGTATTTAGAACGAAAACTAATTTCTTCGGAGTACCGCGCATCATCAGCCCAATTTTCTTCATAATAGCTCAGTGATTGATCTGTAGCCACATCTCCCCCCGTTGTTTTATCAATTTTTAAAATATATCCTCCTGAGACATCAGGAAGGGTATTATCTTCTACAGATAACTTCGCAATATCGATTCGATTTTTATCCCGTTTTAACTTTTCCATTAATAGGTAAGCCCCTAAATAATCGTCGTTCACTTCTAACTCCACATACTTCGTTCTGCTTGCATAACGACCCATAGAACGATAAAGGGTATAACCGATGTAGTGATGCATAAGAGATGGATCGTAAATAATATTTTCCGAAGCATTGAAAACATGACCGGTTAAGATCCAATCCTCTTCTTCCGGAAATCCCAAAATAGATGCATCTAGCCCCGCATTTTGTTCATCCCAAATTTCAAACCCGAAAGACTTTTTATCTGATAAACGAAAAGATGTTGATCCCCTGTATTCAATTCCTATTTGAGTTGAAAATACATTTTCGTTGTTATTAAAAAGAATTAGATTTCCAGATACTTTAGGCTCATTTTTAATCGAGTTAAGGGTAGTAATTCTTAGATAAGGCAATTCACCCGAATCATTAATTGGAGGCATAGTTTCAACCAATAATTCAACATCTTTATCACGACATGAAATGAACACTATAAAAGAAAAAAAGTATACTATTAAGCCAAACTTTTTTATACTGTTGAATAATTTTTTTTTCATTTCTTGCAATTAAAATAAATATTTTTTTTGACCTCTATGAAGAAAGTATAAAAATTAACTTCCTATCTTGATTTTGACTATCAGCAATTCGCATTTAATTAAATAATATCATAGGATAAAATACAGCAGATGGTTCCCGCTTTATTCTCTATTGATCATAATGGTCATATAAATACAAAGGTAAGGCTAGGGAAAAACCAACTAAAAAAAGACAAACAAAGTATTTTATAAATTGAGCAAGATTTATTAGCTTTTGTACCCTTTGATAAATCAAAAAAATCAAAAAAGACAAAGCCGCTACGCTTAAATCCATGGCCAACATGGAAGCTGGATACGAACCGAAGGCTTGTGTCCAAAATTGGGTCATTGATCCATTTCCTTGAATAAACAATAGTAATTGATAATACGGCAGTGCTATACCCAGTAGGCACAGCATTAAAAACACTTTTTTCATAACTCTCTTGTTATCTATGATTGATGTAAAATAGAAAAATATTCAAGACTATGAAAATTGCTTTTAATTCTCAGTCTATTATTTCGGTATAAAGCGTAATATTCGCTCCTTAATTTTAAAAAAATGATGCGACTCCTAAACAAAAAAGATCTCCGGTAATCCTTTTTTCTGAGCGTTTAAAAACCACTCGACCCAACAAAACAAAAGATGTAGAGATTGAGCAACATATAAAAAAATGAGGGGAGGGTGAGCGCCAAGCTGTCTCTCATTTTAAGCCTTACTCCAAAGCCCAAAACCATTAAAAGGAACAATCCCAAAGAAGCCAAAGTCAACAAAGTGGGTACCCACAAACCGATTATAAGTCCTATGCCACCCCCTATTTCCAAGCATCCCGTAAGACCCCCAAATTTTTCCAAACCAAACCTCTTAAATTCAGCTTTCATCCCTTTTGAAAAAAAATAGGCTCCCCCATAGATTAGGAAGGATATCGCAGAAAATCCTATAAGTAAATTATGAAAAATAATCAAAGTTAAATGACCTCAGCAGCAATCCCTGCGATAAGTAGAGAACAGATCAAGAGGACGAATGAGGGTAAATGTTTTTTCCATGGATTCTTTACCTTAAAATGTGCTAACTGTGCAAAGACCATGAGCACAGCCATAGCTACAGATGACATGAGTACTAAAGGTGGAAACCAAATACCTGCCACTAATAAAGTTGATAATGCAATCTTAGCAGCACCCACAAAATTTCGTGTTAAATCTGACAATTCATACTGCTTGAATTCCAAAACAATGTTATCGAATCGAAATACCCAAACGTAAACGATAGATAAAGCCAAAATTACTTGTAATAAATAAGAAAACTCAATCATAATCTTAAACTTTTATATTGTTAAAATAGTTCAATTTAAATTTCCAGATTGAGTAATGCCTAGTTTTTAATAAAATGAAAATTTAACCCGTGTTGTTATATGTGAGCCCCTCTCTAGCTCGTTTCAATATCTATTTGAGGATATTTACAACCGTAGTGCACCTACTCGATTATGTATTTATTTGATCATAAAAAGTATTTTTAATCACATTTATCTCAGGCCATTCGGTGTTTAAATTTATTGCCTTGAACCATAAAATAAGGTAAGGGAATGAGTAGTGTAATCACATAAATGATTAGGGCTGTTAAGGTAACAAAAGTAAAATAAGAAATGATGAAAATGAACGCTGTCGTTAGACTATATTGAGTTAGAAATTTTTTTTGAAAGACAAGATAGCCTTTGAGGTCATAATTGTCGCTGTCCTCCTCTGAAAGCATATTGTACCCTGCGAGGTAATCTTTTGCATTAGACTCATTAATGAAAAAAGGGATTCCCAAAAAGGTCAGCTGCGTCAGTGCTATTGAACTGAATAATACGATATCGGCAGTCTCCATGATGCAAAATATTAATAAATGTTCATTTTTATCAGTTTCGGGATTGTTTAGTCACCCCTTATTCATTTCTTTCCTTTTCTCTAGCCTTGTAAATAAGCCTCTTTGAGAAGAAGTGATTCATTATCAACGGTAATTATATAGTACACGGCTTTTTTCAATCTCCCAAAAAAAATTAACGTTGACTTTAAACGAGCAACTAAAATTATGAAAAAATATTGCCAACTAACGGTGATACTCTTATTACTTTTTGGGATTAACCTCAGTACACAAAAAAAAAGCTAAAAATGGTAGTATTTACAAAACACACTCAGGCCTTGATTTGGTGCATCAATATCAACAAGCCTTTGTAAGCAGTGATGAAGCAACTTTGACAAAGATATTAGCCGGTTACGCAAAGAGTATCAATGCGCTAAGTTCTAACAAAGCCAATAAGGAAATTGATAAATCCCAGATCATTGAGAATACCAAAACGTGGTCAGAGAATATAAACTATTTACGTATTACCGATGAAAAACCAGCTTATCCCGATGCCATAGAATACAAAAAAGGAGGTCAGTTATGGGTACAGACTTGGGGGAAATTTTGTATTAAAAAAAAGACAGGAGTCATATTAAACATGCGGTTGCACCGGTTATATGAATTAATTAATGAAGGAACTCAGATTGAAAGTATCTTCAATTACGCTGACTGGCGCATTTATGGAGAGATATGGAATAGTTTTTCGGATGGAGTAAACGGCACCATTTATATCAACCATGAAAATATATATTCGATTAGAAAATCTGTACATATTTGAAAATAGTGAATTAAAAAAATCTTATGCTTATTTCAGTGATGACGCAACCGACAGCGACATTAATTTGCCTTATGCACCACATTATTGTAGGATGAAGCCATGGCAAATGATCAATCTTTTTTAAAGACTTGGAAAATTGAATCAATGGACAGGGTAGGCTATCCTGATTATTTTGAATATGACCTTAGAGAGATCTTTCTTATGTGCTGTCTTGGTGGAAGTTCAGATTAGTTAAAAAAATAATGTTAAAAATTCTTACCCTCCCCGTTCACTTTATCGATGACTTCAATAAGGAAGGAAAAATCATGGGTCGGTCTTTGTACTACAATACCAAGCTCATAGAAGATTTGAAATAAGAGAAAACTATAAAAAAAGTCCTAAATCAATAAATAATAGGCCTTTTTATATGCCCCAATTTTTAGGATTTTTTAAAGGTTCCTATTAATAGGAAAACTTTTTTCTCCCGTTGTTAAGATGCATTTCAGTAATAACTCGTTTTCTTTACGAAAAAATCAGGATCCAGTAAATAGTTTTTTTATAAAATTTTCATTAAGCTACAATTTCATTATCTTCTATTTTTAACCTACTCAAATGAATTAATGAAACTGATAACAAGACTTACTTTTGCGCTTTTTATACTAGCGCTTTTAAGTTGTACAAAATCTGAACAGAAAAGTCCTGCACCAAAAATTGCCATTGCGGGACTCGCCATTGAATCCAGTACCTTTTCACCTGCCTTAACGCATGAGGAAGCTTTTCATGCCAAGACGGGTAAAGCTATTTTCGATAATTATCCTTTTTTAGCTCAAAATTCTCCTATGAGACAACGGGCCAATTGGGTACCTATCCTCCAAGGTCATGCGCTACCCGGAGGTCGAGTTACCCGAGAAGCTTATGAGCGCCTGGTCACCAAAACATTAGATTCACTCAATAAATATAAACCTTATGATGGATTGTTTTTTGATATTCACGGCGCAATGAGTGTCGTAGGTCTAGATGATCCTGAAGGGGACTTCATCGAAAGAATTAGAAAGGTAATTGGTACTCAAACACTCATTTCAACTTCCATGGATTTACATGGAAATGTTTCTCAAAAATTGGCCCAGTACACAGATCTGATCACCTGCTATCGTATGGCTCCCCATGAGGATGCACTCGAATCGAAAGAACGCGCAGTAGAAAACCTTTTGGTCCGACTAGAAAATAACAAAGGAAAACCCGCATTCAAAGCATGGATTCCCATTCCTATATTATTGCCTGGTGAAAAAACAAGCACCCGCATTGAACCTGGGAAGAGTCTTTATGCGCAAGTAGCCCCTTCCGCTGCTCAAGAGGGCGTCATCGACGCTGCCGTTTGGATTGGTTATGCTTGGGCTGACGAGCCAAGAAATCATGCCGTGGTCATGGTAACCGGTGATGACCAGCTCGCCGTCAAGAAAACATCCGAATTTTTGGCCTCCAGTTTCTGGAAAAAACGAAACGAATTCGAATTCGTGGCTCCCACAACTACTTTCGAAAAGAGTTTGTCTTATGCCTTAGCGAGTGAAAAAAAACCCTACATCATTAGTGACATGGGTGACAATCCTACAGCAGGAGGCGCTGGAGACGTCACTTGGACTTTGAGGGAAATACTGGCGCACCCCGACCTCAAATCAAACAGTGGCCCCGAACTTATATACGCGTCGATACCTGGGCCTGAACTCATAGAGCAAGCCATTGCTGTAGGTATTGGTGGGAAGGTAACTGCCAATGTGGGTGCACAAATAGATCATCGCTATGCACCTCCTATTAGAATCGAGGGAATCGTAGAAGCCCTAATCCAAGGGGATGTATATGCTGAGACAGAAGCAGTGGTCAAGGTGGGCAGTGTTCAAGTTATTGTTACCAAAAAAAGAAAACCCTATCATCATGAGAAAGATTTTACCCAATTGGGACTGGATCCCAGAAATGCATCAATCCTTGTTGTTAAAATTGGCTACTTAGTTCCTGAGCTTTATGATATGCGGGGAGATTGGATCATGGCCCTTACCCCCGGTGGCGTGGACCAAGATCTAGAGAGATTAGATTATAAAAGAATTAAACGACCCATGTTTCCTTTAGATGAAGAGATGGCAGATCCAGATCTAAGTGTCCGTTGGATACCAAGTATTAAAATTCAATGATCTGGGCTCAAATATGTCTCTGTCATATTTTCATAAAAATAAATCTTTAATCCAAGTGTTTATAATAACTTTACTGCTAAAAGCAATAAAATGAAAACATTAAAACTATTTTTTTTAATCTTTTCGACCCTCCTATTATATAATTGTGATGAGAGCTTAAATCCTATAGAAGATCAACTCATCGAAGATATTTACCTTTTTGATATAGGTAACAAAGGATCTTCAGCTGACTTTTGCCTCACCTTCATCAATTCGAAAAAAGCACAAATTTCAAGCTATCGTGTAATGCTGATACCTATAGAGGTCATAAATGAATTTAGTGAAAGGAAAGCCTTTTTATTAGCCCCAGAGTCTTTTACAGAGAGACCCATCACTTCAAATGACATTAATGTCGTTTATTTTGAAAATCAACTTGATACAGAAGGTGATTTAGTTACCCCTAATAAAAATTATGTTGCAAAAATTATGATGATTGGTGAAAACTTTAATCAACTTTCATTTCAAAGTTCTAACACTATTTCTTTAACAAATCAAGCTCCTCTCACAGGTTATTATAAAGGTACTCTTAGAACAAATATGAGAGAAAATGGTGCCTTTTTCTCTTCTGGAAATGAACAAATTTTGACGGTTTCGGGAAATATCAAGCAACTCGAAGGCTTGGATGAATACTCAGGTAACTTTGAGTTTAGAATACCATTTAATAGTTTTGGAAGTAACAATTATTCATTGGAGTCTGGTACCTTGAGATTCAAATATTCAGATAATTTCTTCTCATCCATAGAGGGCAGCAGTTTTTTAAATAATTATATGGTTAGCTATACAAATTGTCTTGAAGAATGTCTTGAAAATTGTATTGGCAATTTTTCAGGTCAACTTACAAATGATGTCTACTTAAATTTTATCGGTGAGGGTTGTGATGTTGGTCTTTTTGAAATGGTCCTTATACGGTCAGCACAAATTGAGGTTGATCAAAATTAATTTATCACTGCTTTTTTAACCAAAAATTCATATTTAGCATCAGATAATCGCTTTCTAAACATAAAGTATGCAGCATTATTATTAATGTTTTGTGATACTAAATCAAATTGATTCCAAAATAAAACATCATTTTGATCTTCATTACCTTCGAGAATGACCGTACTCCCCTCCAAAACACCTTCCGAATTCAATGTTAATAAATCTAATGTTAACATTTGTTCCACAAATATGCCATCACCCTTTTCAATCGCTTTAGAGATACCTAAGACCATGTGAATACCTTTTTTACTCGTAAAGACTTTTAGCAATGTATTTTTTTTATCTGTTGCTGTTAGAATTAAATCAGAAAGCCAAATGGTTCGATCAAGAGTCAAATCTTCATTATAAATTTTTAACTCGTTAGCAGACCCTACTAAAATAATTTTATCATCAATGGACAATAAGTTTTTTACCTGAGTATTTACGGAGGTCGATATCAAAGTATCTGTTGTCACATTCCATAAAAATAACTGATTTTGAAAAGCATAATAGAGATTATTTGGTCCACTTGCCGCAAAACCTTCCATTGATTTTGACAAATCGATATTTCCTACTTCAAACCTATGAGTAGACAAAGTATCTATATTATTATCTAAGAACGAATAATAAACAATTTTTGCATTTAAATAAACCTCATTCCTATCATTTATAGATGGTAATGATTCTAATACACCATATAACGATTGCTGATCAATAGGACTAAAGGTTCCACTCTCTACATTTTCATGATAAAACACTGAAGATTCAGATTTCTCGCTAATAAGCCTAAGACCATAAACGGACTCTATATTATTATTACTAACTGCAGTAATTATAAACTTACTCTTCCCTCCCAAAGAAATTACATCCTGCACAGAAAAATCTATAAATTCATAAAAATCACTTATTGGTATGATGGATATTTCATTATTTATCCCGCCAATAGTATAATAATTGCTCGGAAAAGCAATGACAGGTATGGTAGAATTAGAAGCTTCGATAGCTCCAATATCTGCTACTTCGTAAAAATACCAAACATTTTTTTGCCCAGATTTGTTGATGTCCTCAAATTCACACGACGCAGTAAAAACTATAACTAAAATAACTAAAAATCTCATTTGAATTTAGGTTTTAACAAAGCCACAGAAAAACTAAAGTGATTGAAGTGATTATTGTAATTGACAAAGGATGGGGAATTATAGAGATATTTAATATTTTGATCCCAACTCAACTTTTCAGCCCTAGAGGAAAGTCCCATACTATACGTAAACCTTGGTCGGACGATAAAATATTTTGTTTTAACATTTAGAAATATACCTAACGCAAAATCATAGTTAAAATGGGTTCTTATATCATCCAAACTCAATATGCTTCCTGAAGCTTGCTTTTGATCCCAATTATTTAAAACCCTCAAAACTGTCCCTAATTGAATAAAAAATGTATTACCGTCTAACAACCAAGGTAAACGATAATTCATCATAATAGGTACTTGCCAATCAGTGATACTGATAAATGTTTTTTGCCCTCTGTAATTGTCAAGATAATTATAATTAATTTTTTGAACCCCGATGCCACTCTCTAGTTCTAAGCGCGTTCTAATTTTCCTTATAAAAATCCATTTCAAAGACATCCCAAATTCTGATTTGACTTCAGATATCAAATTATCAACATTTATTCCTCCAATAGTTTGAGCGGTATTCAAATCAAAAACACCATTAAATACATCATCCAAATGTACAGAAGAGAGATTTAATCCTATTTCAAGCCCAAATTGAATCTGTGGTCTTTGACTTATTTCAAACAATCCATTCTTAAAACTATATGGACGTTCGGGGCTTGTTTTGTACGTTAAGTTTCGATTTAGAATACTCGAAATATAATGCGCTCCCTGATTGATTGAATCCATCAAATAAAAAGCATTAGAGGTCAAGTCAAAAGCCTCAAGAATTTGTTTTTTATCTAAGTTCTTTTGAGCTAAGCAAGGTTTTAAGAGATCTATGATTAACTCTATTTTTCCTTCTTGATAATGTTTGTTAGCCAGCTTTAATTTTTGTTCACAATTTTGAGCCAATAAAGAATGGCTGGTAAAAATAAAGACTCCTATTAAAAAAAAATATTTTACTCTTAACGGGTTTTTCATCAATCTAAATCTTGTGGTAAAGCATCAATTTCGCACTGATAGGGTAAATATGGGCGCTCATCGCCTACATACTTGGACCACGCTTCCCTAGACAATGGTTCAATTGAACTTTGGCACAGTAAATATTTTAATTTTTCTGGGTTTAAGTCATAATATTTTATTGTACCATTTATCTCCCCTATCACAAGTCTTTGCGTCTTTTCGTCAAAATATAAATGGGTAATAAAACTCGATTGATCATAAAATTTAATAGGAAAACTATCAAGGTTTTGAAGATCCCAAATACCAACCGTTTTATCAAAACTTGCCGAAAACAAGCGTTGGTTATTGTCAAATGACAATGCCGAAATTCTCGCATTATGACCACTTAAGAAGGCACTTTCCCTTTGATTTGATAGATCAAACAAAGAAATGTCACCCGAAATATATCCGATTGCTAGGGTTTTGAACAAATTATCCATCACAATTTTGTTTGGCATTCCCTTAAATACAAATGACTGTTTTAATGATTCTCCAGTGTCTGTATTTAATTCGTACAGACCTTCGGCATCTAAGATAAGGAATCCTGCAGGTGACTCTATGATTTCGCCTACATCAAAATTTAGTAGCTGCTTATTCCAGACAATATTATCAGGACTAATTACGGTCAATTGAAACCATTCATTTTTTGAAAAAATATTCCATCCTTCATCAGAAGGAAATATTTTTACTCGCCGGAAGTCTATTTCGCTATTGATAATCTCAATATACTGATCTGTTTCTGAATCAATTTGAATAAATTTTCCTTTTCCTGTATATAAAATTGTTTTTTGACCCTCAGTAGCTAAATCTATTATTTGATAATTAGGAATGGAAGAGGGAATAATTTTCATTTTTTCTCCCCGCCAAAAAAATATAAAGCGATTTTCTATTTCTCGTGGCCTAAACAAAGTTTTACTTTCTTCCCAAAAAATTAACTTCCCATCATTTCCCAAAGAAAAATAACCATTATCCCCTCTATTCAAATAAGAAATTCCTATATTCTCGTGTTCCGGAAAATGATTAAACTCATCTCCCAGTATTGACTTTACAGCATCATAAAGAGCATTATATGTTGGGGTTATAATCTGTTTTGATGATGATCTCTTATTCGCTTCAGCATACGCTTGTAGTGCTAATTGTGATTTTAAAGGATTATTTTTTTCATACAAAGATCTCCATGATAATGGGAAATCCTTTTCAATTTTACCTTGAATGCGATTATCCAAAGGAGTATCAATTTCAATTAATTCTCTTGTGGCTTCCTTATAAATTTTGAAATTGTGGCTGATAGATAGAGACAGATTTGGAAACCCGATAAGCACTGAACTCAAAAAGATTATTGATAAAAAGCTTGGGTAAAAGATATTTAAAAGGCGCATGTTGTTAATATTCTCATAATTTGGGTGAACAATCAAAATTATATTATTTACTCAGCTACCCTTGTTTTTTGAAAAAAATTGGTCAATTTTTAATAAAATATTTACGTAAAAATAGCATCTTATATTCTTAATAATGCAACCAATGTCTAATAAAATTTCAGCCTTTTTTATTTGGAACTACCTCATCTCAATACGACCAATCTATATCACCCAAAAAATACCTCATCACGAAAAAAAGAAATTTCTTGAATCAAAAAAATGGTAGCAAATATTGGATAATTATAGTGATCTTGTATAATGTAAAAAAAGATGTCAATTTCGATATTTTTTAGGTTTATACCTAAATTTTTCTTTTTGTTTAATAAAGATAATCTCCCTAAATTTCGTCTCAAATCAATAGAAATCCCACATGAATCATAGGCTAAATATAGATAAAATTAGACAGGCAATTCCTTTGATTGACCCATCCTTCTTAAACACACCTCAATTTATTTCCAAAGGCTTGAGTGATTACTTTGATTGTCAACTTACGGTCAAAATTGAAACCCTTAATCCCATCAAATCCTTCAAAGGGCGGGGTGCTGAAATGCTCATATCCCAAGCAGCACCAGATGAGCCCATCGTATGTGCCAGCGCAGGAAATTTTGGCCAAGCCATGGCTTATGCCTGCCAAAAGAAAAAAATTCCCCTTACAGTTTTTGTAAGCAAGAATGCCAATACCTACAAAATTGAGATGATGCGCTCTTTTGGGGCCAAAGTGCTCTTGATGGGTGAAGACTTTGATGAAGCCAAAATAATAGCGAAAGCGCATGCCAAAAAACTGCAACTGCGATTCGTTGAAGACAGTCAAGATATCGAAACCCTTGTAGGAGCAGGTACTATAGGATTAGAATTATTGAACCTCCCCTATGCCTTAGATGCACTGCTGATTTCTTTGGGAAATGGAGCCTTATTGGGCGGCATTGGTCGGGTTATTAAAAAATTAAGTCCGCAAACAGAATTAATAGCCGTACAATCGGAGGGCGCTCCTGCTATGATTGAATCCATTCGCAGCCAAAAGCTGATCAGTCATCCTTCTGTAAACACCATTTCTGATGGTATCGCAATTAGACTCCCTGTGAAACAATCGTTACTCGATTTAGCGTATTTGATAGATGATACTCTTCTGGTTTCAGATTGTACTACTTTAAATGCTATGAAACTCTTACATCAGCATTTGGGTATCGTAAGCGAACCTTCTGCAGCGGTGGGTATCGCGGCAATACTAGATGAAAAAGATCGCTGGCGCGGTAAAAAAGTGGGAGCTGTTATTTGTGGAGGTAATTTAACTCCCGACCAATTAAAAAATTGGATAATGAATTCCTGATTAAAATTTATCAACTTCAACAAACTGAAATATAATTTTTTATTGAGGTAAATCAAGGCTTTTTTGAAGTCTTAATTGCACTTAGATACTCCGTATTAAGGGAACTTATTTATAATTTTCTAAGTTTTAATTGTAAGTATTCATTTGTTTATTACACGTTTTAAAATTCTTAATTCGCCGTAAATATTAAATATCTAATATTTATCACCATGCTTAGCCAAACTAAAAATCAATATCAGCCAATGAATAGGATCGCACACATTACCCAAGAACTTTCTGATCTTAGAAAAAACCTACGTGACCACAAAATATATGGAACTCTACAAAATACTAGGGATATAAAAACTTTCATGGAACATCACATCTTTGCGGTATGGGACTTCATGTCGTTACTCAAATCTTTACAGCAAATTCTCACGCGCGTAGACACGCCCTGGACGCCCGCCAAAAACCCAACTTTAGCCAGATTTATCAATGAAATTGTAATGGGCGAAGAAAGCGATTTGAATGAGTTAAATCAACCCAAAAGCCATTTTGAAATGTATTTAGAGGCCATGGTACAGATAGGAGCTAATACTTCAAAAATTGACGCTTTCATAAAAGAAATTAACAAAGGTATAGAAGTAGAAAAAGCTTTAGATGATCTCCAGCTCGAAAAAAGGGTGTCTGAATTTACAAAATATAACTTTAAGATCATCTCAACTCAAAAAGCACACTTAATTGCAAGTGCATTCACCTTTGGTCGAGAAGACATCATTCCAGATATGTTTAACGAAATCTTAAGTGAAGGGGACATCAATAATGAAAAGTATAACAAAATTACGTACTATTTTAACCGACATATTGAGCTTGACGGCGACGAACACGGCCCGTTATCCTTACAAATGGTTTCTGAACTTTGTGGGGATGATGTTCAAAAATGGAAAGAAGTTCTAACTGTAGCGAAAGAAGCATTAAGGCATCGAATCCATCTTTGGGACGCCATATCAGAACAAATAACAGAACAAAAAATTTCCGTTGACAGCTACTGAATGATCATCTAGTAGTATTAAAGAGCTTCACTTTCTTTCAATCATCGTGCACCTGGATGATACTGAAGCCTAGCTTGAGCCTCTACATCTTCCCGATAAAAAGATACCTCTTTGAACGAATGATCTGCATACAGTGCGATTTGATCATCAAAGTGGGGTGAATTAGGAGCACTACTTTGACCACCTGCTAAAATTGATTTGGCTTGTAACCGATCGCCAAAGGAAACTACGGCCACGAAACTATTTCCCCGTGTTCCATACATCTTTTTGGTATTATTGTCATAGCGTGCGCCATAAGCAGCTAAAGCTCCCCAATTGCCCGAAGCCAATCCTATGGGTAAACTGGGCTTTTCGTCACTAAAATTTTGCATGATGGCTCCATTTAAACGTTGATACCTATTGATCTGACCCCAAGCTTGATTCCAAGAACCGAAATCTTCATTGAGGTGGGCTATCGCCTTCTTAAAAATAGCCAGCCGCTCACCTACTGGAGATGCTTCACTCCAATACTGTACCAATTCTATGAATTTTAATCCACTCGGTCGGACCCCTTCCTTTACATAATGAGTCCCATAATAATGGGCCAGCGTCATGGCAATGGATTCCTTTGAAACGGCAAAATCCCAATGACGTAATACCTCAATCGGAGCCGAAAGTAGTGCTTCTTTTTCAGACTGATCATAGGCTTTGATCAACCCTGGAATCAATAATTCGAAAGCTGGCAAATAAGGATCATAAGCCAATGTGATGAGCTTATCTAAATCCATGTCCACACTTTCTTTAAGTAATCTAATGGCATGAAGGCCTCTAAAATTTTCTTCATCTTTTGACATGTAATAAGGGTAGTCCTCCTTTTTTGGACTGAATTGATCCGCAGAAGTAAAAGGAGTTGAATTACAATTTTGAATCCACCCATTGAGTGGATTGATAACCTTAATGGCCTCTGCAACCGTATGCAATCCTTGCCAGTCCGTAGCAGGATTACTCCCATCTACAGGTTTACTGTAATCGAATTTTATATCCCTTTTGGGAATGAAATTGCCATGATAATAGGCAATATTTCCTTGTGCATCCGCGTAAACAGTATTATTGGAAGAGTTCGTACGCATATCCATCATTTGATTGAATTCCTTCAAACCATGCACCTTGGTTCGAATATAAGACTGTGTTAAGGCCTCAATGGGTTTCCACATTAATGCAGTTGAGGTCCATTTATCGGCCGTCGTATGGGTGATTGGGCCATGGTGTGTACGATAAGCGGTTACGCTTTTCTCCATGATTTTATCTCCTTGTTTGTATTTCAGCTTGACCTCATAGGAAGAAAGCGGTCTCATTTCTTCACCATATTTATAATAATAACCTCCTCCTTTTTCATGTACCTCTTCCACAAATTCATCAATAACATCTGTATAGGTACTGGTGTGCATCCAACCTACTTTTTCATTAAAGCCCTGATAAACAAAAAACTGGCCCCAAGTTACCGCTCCATAGGCGTTTAAGCCCTCTTCACTCACCATATGAACCTCGCCCCGAAAGAAAAAAGAGGTGTGTGGATTGATCAACAGCAAGGTATTTCCCGATGTAGTTAATTTTCTGCCAATGGCGATCCCATTAGACCCTTGCGGTTCTGTCAAGTATTCTTGGGTCAGCGCTAGGGGATCATTGGTGATGAGGGAAAGTGGCTTTGCTCCCTCATAAAAAGCTTTTATTTGAGGTATCGGCACCCGCTCGATATCTCCTCCAATGGATCCTTCGCTGAAATAAAACGGCATCCAAGGTTCAAAATGGGTCAATAACTCTGGTTTTACTTCTGGATGGGTATATAAATAATAATTAATGCCTGCTGCAAAAGCATCGCAAAGATCCTGTAGCCACTTGGGACTGGCCTCATAAGCGTCGATTGCCTCGTTTTGGGTCATAAACAGATGGGCCCTCAAGTCACTATAAAGGACCCCCTCTCCGATTACCTCCGCCAATCGCCCAATAGCCCAAATATAATTTCGCTCCACCCTGTGAAAATCATCTTCACATTGAGCATATAAGAGCCCAAAAACTGCATCAGCATCTGTTTTTCCATAAATATGTGGGACTCCAAAATCATCTCTGATAATTTCAACTTGCGCAGCCTGTGTCTCCCACTGATCAATTTCTGTCGTCTTTGATATTTCCCCAGCACACCCGAGTGATCCTACCAAAATGAGAGAACAAAAATAGCTATCTGTTTTTATGATTTTTTTCAACCTCATAAATGAAGTTATTCATAAAAAAATTGATAAAAAAAACGGGTTGTGAAGATCGGTCTAAAATAAGGCACGAATCCCAGCTTCAACCAATCGTCTCATTTAATTTGACCATAACCACTAAAAAGCAATCTAAATAACGTACCATTTATCTCACACCCAAAATACTATCTATATTTTCATTATTCTTGTAACCTTATGAAAAACATATTCACCTCACATTTTCCAAATTCTATGAAAGGTTTGGTCCTAAAAAAATTTGATGAAGGCCTCACCATTGAAACAATAGAAGTCCCCAAACCTGCCAAAGGAGAATTATTGGTGAAAATTGATAGTGCCCCTATCAACCCTTCAGATTGGGCCTTTTTGAGAGGCCTGTACGCTTCTCCAAAAAAATTACCCGTAGTGGCTGGCTTTGAAGGTAGCGGCATCGTAATGGCTACTGGAAATGATTTTTTTTCTAGGAGATTATTAGGTAAAAAAGTGGCCTGTTTTGCCCCTCCTGCTGGAAATGGTACGTGGGCAGAATACACGCTAATCCAAGCCGCCACCGCCATTCCCTTGAAAAAGAGTTTAAGTTTAGAGCAAGGATCGATGTTATTGGTCAATCCTTTATCCGTGATCGCTATGATCAGTATTGCCAAAAAAAAACGGAGCCATGCCATCGCCAATACGGCAGCGGCCAGTGCTCTAGGCCAACTATTGGATAAAATGTGTAGACAAAATGGCCTTCAATGTATCAATATTGTGCGGCGATCCGAACAAGTTGAGTTGCTTAAGCAAAATGGTGCTCAATTTATACTTGATAGTTCGTCTCCTAATTTTAATACCGAAATGCGTGACTTATGTAAACAACTAAATGTGAAAATCGCTTTTGATGCCCTTTCAGGAGCCATCGTCTCCCAACTATTGGCCGCCTTGCCCAAGGATGGAGAAGTGATGGTCTATGGCGCTTTGTCTGAGAAAGAAATGATGATTCCCCATGGAAGATTTATTTTTGAAGGTAAAAAAATAAGTGGTTTTTGGCTTTCTCAATGGATCAATCAGCAATCAATGTTCACCCTACTGCAAGCTTTTAATAAGGTGCAAAAATTTTTATGCACTGAGCATGAAATTCAAATAAGAGACCGGATGTCATTGACACAAGTCATTGAAGGCCTAAATACCTTTCCCGAAAATATGTCTGCAGGAAAAATTCTAGTCAAACCATGGCAGCTATAATTTTCATGATTCACTAAAATCACTTTGGATATAATACCAATAAATCAATAAAAGTACCTTTGTCTCTTCCATAAATGAACTCTCATTGACCTTCTAAATATGAAAGAAATAAGCTTGAATAGCTCTCAAAATGAACTCAAACACATACTTATCAAAAATGGTTGGATGCTTGAAGAAGACCAAATTATGCATGTAGAAATACCGGGAGCAGGCAATATGAATGTGGTACTTCGCATCACCACTCAAAAAGGTAGTATCATACTCAAACAGTCAAGGGCTTACGTTAACAAATATCCCCAAATACCGGCTCCCATTGATCGCATTGAGGTTGAACACCAATTTTATGAATTAGTTCATACCTCTTCATGCAGTCCTTACCTTCCCAAACTCCTCGGATTTGACCGCGTAAATAAGCTCTTATTCATAGAGGATTTAGGTAGGTTTTCTAATTATCAAGTCCTCTATCAAAACAAGGTTGATTTATCTCAAAAAGATTATGTCGAGATACTTTCTTTTTTGTACCGTCTACATCATACGTCATTTAATGCCTCGCAGCGTACAAAATTTCCAAAAAATTTAGCCCTCCGTCAGCTTAATCATGAGCATTTATTCGTTTATCCTTATTCAGAAGAAAATGACTTTGACCTCAATAAAATAAAATCCGGCCTTCAACAACTAGCCCATAAAATGAGACAGAATATCGCATTAAGAAAGGCAGCTATCCAATTGGGAAAACGATATCTTTCTGAGGGTACTTCACTGCTCCATGGCGATTACTATCCAGGAAGTTGGTTAAAAACGGATTTTGGTTTTCGTATCATTGATCCTGAATTTTGTTTTTTTGGCCCCAGAGAATATGATCTCGGAGTACTTAGAGCACATCTCAGAATGGCAGAGCAACCAATCTCCTATTTAAACGACTTTTGGAAGCATTATCCAGCATCAGGAATAGACTTTTCTTTAGTGCGTCAGTTTGAAGGTATGGAACTCATCCGTAGGATCATTGGATTGGCTCAATTGCCCCTCCACCTAAATCTTGAACAAAGAGAAAAATTACTGGAAGAAGGAAGACATTCATTGATGGATGGATGATACTGATTTTCTAAACCCCCAGGTAGCCACTAGACCTAAAAGAGAAAAAACTGCCAAAAGAGAAAAAACTGAGCTGTAACCAGCCACTCCAGGAGCACTATCCAATAAATACCCAATAATCGGTCCAGAGAAAATATCAGGCGTATAGGCAATAAAACTGATGACTCCGACTGCAGTCCCCGTTAAAGTGAGCGGTATAAGTCCCTCTCTCAAAATAGAAAAATAAAGGGCTCGCAAAGCATATATCCCAACAGCTGATAAAGCAATTCCTATAAAAAATAAACCATTCAATCCGGGATTGATTATGCCTGACGCAAAAAATATACTCCCTATAAACATCATTATGAAGGCCAATAAAATGAGGAAAGAACCCCGGGTGCGATCCGCCAATAAACCAATAATCACGCCCACTACCGGTCTTAAGTACAGCAGTATGGATCCTATTCCTGCAGCGGCAATTTCATCATAAAGCATAACTTCCTTGGCATATAAAGAAAATATATCAGTAACTTTATAACCCATGTATGCACAAAATACAATCATGGTCAAATACCAAACTGAAGGCATATTCATGACCTTCATGAAATCACGCCAAACAAAAACCTGCGTCGCATCCGTTGAAGTATTAGGCTCCCCGTTTTTATCTAAAAAGAAAAAAACGATTATACCAATGGCCGCAACAAACACAGAAGTGAAGATCAGTACACCCTTAAAAGCCTCACGTCGCTCATACAAAGTTAAATCTGTAGCATCTCCCATGTAATGAGTAAAAATCAATATACCAACAGAACTCAATACCGCAGCTACCAGTCCCCTACCCCCATCTAAAAAACCAAAGGCTATCCCTTGGTTTTTGGCTCCACCCCAAAGTCTGGTCTGTTTGATCATGGCCCCCCAAAATAAAAATATAGAAGTAAATCCCCAATAACCATACAGCCATTTGAGATCTGTATAAGTGGGATAGTTAGCCATCCAAACGCCTCCTAATGCCGTAAACACCAAAGCTAAGGCCATCAATATCCGAGGTGAAAACTTATCCGCTAACGTCCCACCGAAAAAATAAGAGCACAATCCTACCAAACCATAAACAGAAAAGCAAATACCCAATTCATAATTGGTCAACTCGAATACATCTAGAAAAGTGGGCCTGAATACACGTTGGATTACAAAAGGTAAAAAAAATACGGATTCGCCAGCTAAGATGGTTAGTATAAGGGAGAACAGTGTTTTCTTTTGAATCTGTGTATTTATCACCGCCACAATGCTAGTACATTCTGGTCCCTTAGAAAAATAGGTACTCAAATTCTCATTTTTTCATACGATAAGGTCACCAAACGTCTTATTTTAAAAAATCTATATGAACACTTTCCGAATATTGATCTCTTAAATAAGTCATTCATGGTTTTATCTCATACCCATTACATTAAAAAAATAAAATATAGCTCCTTAAATATTATTAGCCTGAATTCGTTACCGGATAATTCAGCTTAAGTCCTTAACTTTAAAATCTCAGTGCTCTCAAAAAATTCAAGAATGAAACACATTGTAATTATCGGAAATGGGATCTCTGGAGTGACTGCTGCCCGGCACATCAGAAAGAATTCAAAAAACCAGATTACACTTGTTTCTGGAGAAGCACCCTATTTTTTTTCGAGAACTGCTTTGATGTATGTCTATATGGGACATATGGAATTTAAACATACACAGCCCTATGAAAATTGGTTTTGGTCAAAAAATAAAATTAATTTAAAACAAGGTTTTGTCAACCGAATTGATACCGACAATAACTGTATAATTTTTGAGGACAATACCTCAATCTCTTATGACCAATTAGTGATTGCCAGTGGTTCAAAAACTAATAAATTTGGATGGCCAGGTCAAGATTCCAAAGGGGTTATGGGCCTCTATCACAAACAAGATTTGGAACAGTTAGAGCAATTTGCACCCAATAATCAAGTGTGTAAACGCGCGGTAATTGTAGGTGGTGGATTGATTGGTATTGAATTGGCTGAAATGCTTCGCAGTCGAAATATTCCCGTCACATTTTTAGTACGCGAAAAAAGTTTTTGGAATGTCGTTTTACCCGATCAAGAATCTGAGATGATCAACAGACATATTAAAGAACACCATGTCGACTTGCGTTTGAGCACCCAATTAAGGGAAATAAAATCCAATGACTCGGGACAAGTAATCTCCATAATCATTGAAGAGACCGGAGAAGAAATATTTTGTGATGTCGTGGGCTTAACGGCGGGAGTTTCGCCAAATATTGATTTTGTTAAGGATAGCAACATAGTGACAGGTAGGGGCATAAAAGTAAATCGGTTTTTAGAAACCAATATCTCTAATATTTATGCTATTGGAGATTGTGCAGAACAACAGGAGCCCATGGGAGAACGAAAGGCCATTGAAGCCGTTTGGTATACAGGAAGAATGATGGGTGAAACCTTAGCTCAAACCATTTGTAATCATAGAACCGCCTATCATCCTGGACATTGGTTTAATTCTGCAAAATTTTTCGATATCGAATATCAAACCTATGGTTGGGTGTGGGCGAAGCCCAAAGAAAACGAGGCCCGTTTTTACTGGGAGCATAAAAATGGAAAAATGTGTATCCATCTAAATTATGATAAAAATACCCACGAGTTTATTGGCATCAATAACTTTGGTATGCGCATGCGTCATGCATTTTTTGATAAGGTTCTTACGAAAAAGAAATCGGTAACCTATGTTTTGACACATATTTCCGATGCCAATTTTGATCCTGAATTTTATAAAAAATACGCATCGGAAATTGTATCCAAATTCAACCGAGAAAATAATACGTCGATTCAATTAAAAAAGAAAAGCTGGAAACGGATTTTTAGTGAGGCATAAAAAATGAAGCGCATACAAAATATAGGATTGGTTATTTTTCTTATAGGATTGTCCCTTTTTACAGGAACTATTTTTACAGGTTCTTTTCATTTATCCCCATCGGCATTAGACGCCTTTATCATCGAAAAAGATTATCAAAACGAGATAATCGAAACGGAACTTACCAAAGCCATTGTTACAGATAATCCACTAACTATTTTCGAATTCTCCGATCGCGTGCGCCATGCTTATGAAGTAGCCAATACCCATTATGACTCACTCATTGCCCAATACGACGCTGAGAAAAACTGGGATAAAAAAGGCGAACAATATCTATATAAAATTTATGGAAAGCCACACACATTGAGTTTTGATCTTGCTAAAATAGCAGGTAAAGGCTATGTAAAAGCGTATACAGGTTTGATGTGGATGCTTACTTTTGGTCTCGGAATTTTAGGTTCTTTGTTGTTTATTTTACCCGACCTGATTTTACTTGGAAAAGCAGGTATCAAAAATGATGGCATTTATTTAGAAGCCAGCACCAATAGAGGTTGGATCGCGTGGCTCGTCTTAATCTATTTGGTTTCTTTTTACCTACTTCTGTATTTTATGCCTGATTATGTAGTTAACTGGACCTTTATTGTGGATCCCATTAGCCTCTTTTTAAACGGGAGTCTTGCCAGTCAGTGGTTTCTATATGGCTTTCTGTATTGTATGATTATGGTGGTTATGGCTTTACGCATGTACATCAAATACAGAGACAATAAATACCAAGTAATGCGCACCACTTCGGTGCTATTTTTTCAGATCGTTTTTGCTTTTTTAATTCCAGAAATCATGACCAGCTTAAACATGCCAGGTTATGATTTTAAAAATGCCTTTCCCTTAGACTACGATTTTTTCTTTGATTGGAATTTAGACGATTTAAGAAATAGTGGCAGTATAGGACTGTTTATTTTGATTTGGGGAATTGTGCTCACATCGGTTATTGTTCCAGTCATGGTGTACTTTTTTGGGAAAAGATGGTATTGTAGTTGGGTATGTGGTTGTGGGGGTTTGGCGGAAACCTTAGGGGATCCGTACAGGCAACATTCTGATAAAAGCTTGCAGGCGTGGAAGCTTGAACGTTGGTTGATCCATTCAGTATTGATCTTCTCTTTAGTGATGACCCTCGTTACCTTGTATTGTTATTTTACAGGGATGCCCTCTTTTCTGGGAATTCACTCTCAATGGATTAAAGACAGCTATAGCTTCTTGATTGGGGCATGGTTTGCGGGTGTTATTGGTACCGGGTTTTATCCTATTTTTGGGAATCGGATTTGGTGTCGATTTGGATGCCCATTGGCCGCATATATGGGTATTGTTCAGCGTTTTAAATCACGTTTTAGAATTACAACTAATGGGGGTCAATGCATTTCTTGTGGAAACTGTTCTACTTATTGCGAGCAAGGCATTGATGTAAGAGCTTATGCACAAAAAGGAGAAAATATTGTGAGATCAAGCTGTGTCGGTTGTGGCATTTGCTCCGCCGTTTGTCCCCGAGGTGTGCTAAAACTAGAAAATGGTCCAGAAAAAGGAAGAATCAATCCTACAGATATCTTGCTTGGAAATAATATTGATTTGATCCAATTGGTAAATAAAAGGGAGAAATGAGAAAGGCTAAAAAAGAAGTCTATTTACAAATACCATTGAAATTAAATTTGGGTATTTTTAAGTTCAAATGACATTGAATAAATCCTTAAAAGATCTATTGAATTCATGAAATTCCTTATTTTAAAACAATAAATTATTGAGTCTAATGAAAAGAAGAAAATTTATTGCCGCCTCTGTATTGAGTTCAACCTTTGGGATAGTAACCGCGAAAAATATGGTCAAAACAGCAGATTTAGACAACGAAATTTATGAACTCAAGAGTTATGAACTCACTTTTGGAGGTGCCGAGTCGGCATTATTAAAGTATTTAAAAGAGACCTTAAATCCAGCTATAAAAATCCTTACGGGTCATGACCCCCTGATCTTCAAAGAAGTAGGTAATCCGGAACCTAAGAAATTATGGTCTTTATTCACTTATCCCAACTTTGAGGTCTTTCGGCAATGCTTGGCACTACAAGAAACCTCAGATTTCATTGAGAAAATGAGTGAGTATACTGCTTCAGGTAAAATCTACAATCGTATTTCCTCCTCGTTGCTTCGTGCCTTTGATGGCTTGAAACAAATGCTCGATCCTATAAAGGAAGCCGGTCTCTTTGAATTACGTATCTATGAAGGCCAAAATGAAGATGCGGTACGTAGAAAAATTAAGATGTTTAATGAGGAAGAAATTACCTTATTTAACAAGGTGGGTCTTGCTCCTATATTTTTTTCTAAAATGATTGTTGGTCCTTATCAGCCTAGTTTGGTTTATATGCTGAATTTCCGTGATCTGGAGCATCGCAATGAAACTTGGAACACCTTTATCTATCACCCTGATTGGAAAATCATGTCAAGTAAGGAAGAATATAAAAACACCATATCCAATATCAGAAAAATATTTTTAGAAAAAGCCTAAGGATCAATACTTTTTTATGCGCTTGCCATGAAAATTAGAGTGCTTATTTTCCAGCGATTTTTTGTTTTGAGATGAATCACTGAAAAGCAAGCGCTCAACTAAATCTTCACGGCCTTTGCTCACTACGTTCTCTTTGATTTTTTTCGGCATTCCTTTTTGTGCCAAAAAAAGAATATAGGTTGACTTTTCTTGTCCTTCTCCGTTTTGGCAGTGAACATTTCCTTCATTGTGTAAGGGTGATAGCCTGAATAATAAATCACAGTAGCTACCGTCATTGGGGTAGGCGTGAAATCCTGCACCTGCTCCAGTCTAAATCCCATATCTCCCTCTTTACAATTAGGAGTACTTGAAATAAAATAAGGAATCAATTCTTGATTCAAGCCATACTTTTTATTGAGATCATCATTCTTCTTTTTGAAATTATGAAAATGTTTGAAAGAAGGCTTGCGCATCACCTTTAAAGTCTCATCAGAGGTATGCTCTGGAGCCACTTTCAATCACCCCGAAATATGATGCGTCACGACTTGTTCCATATAAGTATCAATACTATCATTGACTTTTTTGTTATAACTTTTGACCAAAAAATCATAAAGAATCCCACCCCTACAAAAGCTTTTTTGATCTTGGGATCGGCGTCAACCTCTTTGTATATCTGAGTCATCACGCTGTGATCCGTATCTCGATTGTCACAAACTACCGGGTGAATGCAAGAGGAGCTCACGCACCTGTCACAGATGGATTGTACTCTGCCTTTCAAACCATACGTATTCGCTGAGGGTCCTCCAAGATCTGATATGTAGACTTTAAAATCTGACATTTCGATCACCTTGTCCACCTCTTTCATGATGAATTTTTCGACCTACTGGGGATAAATTTACCTTGATGGGCAGAAATCGCACAAAAACTGCAACCTCCAAAATATCCTCTGTGCATGTTGACAGAAAATTTAATCATCTCATGCGCCGGAATGGGACCTCTTTTTTTTACTTGGGATGTGGAAGTCGAGTATAAAGCAGGTCAAAAGACTGATCTATCTCATTTTCCGTCATGGTATAAAAAGGCGGATTAATAATGGTTTTCCATGCTTTCACAGGTTGCACTATCCGATGGGCTTTGAGTTTATTGGACTCTTGCTCCAAATGCTTAAAGTTGGCCGCATAAGCCTTTTTATCTTGAAGCCAGGTTTCATGAGTACTCAAGGTGATCGTTTTGAACAATTTTTGTTTTTAGGTATCTCTTGATCTAATGCTTGGAGGTAACTGGTTTGAGTTATGTTCTTCAGAGAGCTATATGGAACCCCCTTTCTCAGTAAAGCGAGAATTTCTCTCAAGGATTGTTAACCTATTCCATACACCAAAAGATCCGCCTTACTGTCGACCAAGATCGTGGATTTTAAAGTATCTGACCAATAATCATAATGGGTCACTCGACGCAAACTGGCCTCTACTCCCCTAATCAAAACAGGTACGTCAGGATATAAATCCTTAAGAATATTACTATAAACTACAATTGCGTAATCCGGCCGATAACCCACTTCTCCTACTGGTATGTAGGTATCATTGTTGCGTCTTATTTTATTTGCGGTGTATTGGTTGACCATCGTATCCATGCAACCAGAAGTGACTCCAAAAAATAATTTAAGAGCACCAAATTTTTCAAAATTTCTTAGATCATCTCGCCAATTAGATTGAGGGATGATACCCTCCAGAAGTCCCTCACTTTCAATAATCCGGCCGATCACTGCTGCTCCAAAGGCAGGATGATCTACATAAGCATCGCCTGAAACGATGATCACATCTAATTGAGACCATCCTCTATCTTCTATCTCTTTTTTGGTAATGGGCAACCAATCTGTCAAGGACCTTTGTTAAATCATAAGGTAAAGTTAATATCAATACTATGATCTTTCGCGATTAAGGAAAAGATTCTATAGATCTGTCTTTCCCATGAAAACATTTACTTTGGGATTCATGGGGTTTCCTGAGGCTCTTCTAAAAGAGACTATTTGGCCCGTATGATAAATCGCATCGGCGAGGGGGCCGTTCAGCACATGCCAAAATGGAAGGGCCTTTCGTCCTGTTGAACTTTGAAAAAGAATGTTTAACTCATCTAAATCTTCAACCAATGCCATCGCCTCACTGGCCAATTTCAGATTGTCAAGTATCGCCGAACGCAATTCATTTGCCGTCATTTGATCTGGGTTTCTTCGTTCGTTGACTTGATTTTTCGATGCATTTAAAATCATAAAAGAAAGACCATAAATATGGTCCATCGTCTCAAAAGTTGATCGAGCAAGGGTCTCGGGTTTAAAATTAAGATCCAATACTCTCAAATTCTCGGTGGCCCAATAAAAGCGATACCCCAGTCCATCTATCATCCGGGAAATGACCTTACCCTGCGTGTAATTTGCGGGATAACTAGGGATTTCTTTATAAGGCAGCTTAGACTGGGCTTTACTTGACACATTTAAACTGAATACGTAAATGATCAATAAATAAATTCGATAACGCATATCAATCCATTAAGTTTTTTCTATTGTGAATGTAAATTTAACTATAATTGACACTAATCCCCCCTTGGGTAGATAGACCATGTTACTGTATCTGTCAAAATCACGATGAACGTGATACGATGCTATTTAGTCGATCAATCTGTGGTAGCTTTGTGGCATGACTTTCGATGATCTTAATTTAAATGCCTCTCTGAAAAATGCCCTCAGAGATATGAAAATCACCTGCCCCACCACCATACAGCATAAAATATTTGCAGTCATTATGTCCGGTCGTGATACCATTGGGATTGCACAAACAGGTACGGGTAAAACCTATGCTTATCTCCTTCCTTGCTTAAGAAAGTGGAAATTTAACAAGGCACTGACACCACAAATCATGATCATTGTCCCCACGCGAGAATTAGTGGTACAAGTCGTTGAAGAAACAGAAAAATTAACCAAGTATATGGACGTTTCCACCATCGGAGCCTATGGCGGAACCAATATTAAAACTCAAATGAACGCCCTGCATCAAGGTGCTGATGTGGTAGTTGGCACACCGGGTAGGCTGATGGATTTGATGCTCAACGGTATTTTAAAAACTAAATTAATCAAAACACTAATCATCGATGAAGTAGATGAAATGCTCAATTTAGGTTTTCGAACGCAACTAAAAAATTTAATGGACTTGCTTCCCGAAAAACGTCAAAACCTCATGTTTTCGGCTACATTAGATAATGAAATTCAAAAATTAATTAATTTATTTTTCAAGCGACCTGAACGTGTGGAAGCTGCGCCTGCTGGCTCACCATTGGAAAATATTAATCAAATTCTGTATTCTGTACCTAACTTCAATACAAAAATTAACTTCCTTAAAGAACTCCTGGCCGATGAGGAAGTCATGCACAAAGTATTGGTATTTGTCTCAAGTAAAAAATTAGCAGATGAGCTTTTTGAAAAAATCCATGAACTCTTCCCTGAGCAAATGGGAATTATTCATTCGAATAAATCTCAAAATTATAGATTTGACGTGGTTAAAAAATTTCAATCTGGGATCTATCGTATATTGATTGCCACTGATTTAATTTCTAGAGGTTTAGATATCTCAGAAGTATCTCACGTTATTAATTTTGATCTTCCTGAAATTCAAGAAAATTATATTCATCGTATAGGAAGAACGGGTCGGGCAGAAAAAAAAGGCAATGCCATCTCGCTTTTCAGCCCTTATTATGAAGATCACAAGAAGTTAGCCATAGAAAGGTTGATGGATTTTGAAATCCCAAAAGAGGCCTTACCTGATCATATTGAGATATCAACAGTTTTAACCCTAGATGAATTACCCAAAAGTAGCCAGCCCAACCTCGAACTGAAAAAACCATTGGCAGCGCCCTCTGGAGAAGCTTTTCATGAGAAAAAATCAAAAAATCAAAAAATCAATTCCAAGGTAAGATATGTTGATAAAATGAAGCGTAAATATAAAAGTCCCAAAAAACGAGGTGATAAAAATAATCCTATTGTACCTAGAAAGAAGGGCAGATAATCTGGCTTATAGCTCAAATTAGGCTATTTCATGCCAATTTAGTCTCAAAAATAAGATAAAGTGAATTACAGAAGACTAGGGAAATCCAATTTAATAATCAGTGAATTGAGCTTCGGCTGTATGTCCTTAAACCCACATATTGAAGACCACAGTAGCCTGTTAAACCAAGCACTTGATTTAGGTATTAATTATTTTGATACCGCTGACTTTTATGATCAAGGCTTTAATGAATCTATCGTTGGTAATGCGCTTGGAGCTAGAAGAAGAGAAGTGATTCTTGCCACCAAAGTAGGAAATGTTTGGGATAAAAATGGCAAAACTTGGCATTGGAACCCCTCTAAAAAATATATTTTGTCTGCTGTTGAGCAGAGTTTGAAAAGATTGGGTACAGATTACATTGATTTGTATCAACTTCACGGTGGCACCATTGAGGATCCTATTGACGAAACCATCGATGCTTTTGAAACATTAGTTGCGTCGGGTAAAATACGCTATTATGGCCTCTCATCTATCAGGCCTAATGTCATTCGCGCTTATGTGAAAAAATCCAATATTATCAGCGTCATGCTTCAATACAGCTTACTCGATAGAAGATCAGAAGACCACGTTTTGCCCTTGTTGCAATCCCAAAATATTGGTGTCCAGGCTCGTGGTGTATTGGCGAAAGGCCTGCTTAAAGGTAAATCACCTAGCCCCTATTTAGATCGCTCCAAGTTGGACATCGATCTTCTTCAGAAGCAGTTGCTCAAAAAAAACATAGCCCATGCCCCCACAGCCTTTGTATTAGCCCATGAGGCCGTCAAGACGGCAGTTATCGGTCTGCGAACAGAACAACAACTTTCAGATCTCATCTGTATGGAGTCCTCTCCTTTAGATGAAGTCAACTTGATATGGTTGCGTGAATGTTTTTTAGAAAATCATTACCTATCCCATCTTTAGGATTTTTCATTCATCCTCAGCATTTATAAAGTCAGCGATCAGTTTATGAAAATGATGCACTCCTTTCTCGCGTTTAGGAGAAAAACGACCGGCTTGATAAAATCTAGATCTCAGTCCTTTTTGAACGCCCTCAACTACATATTCATCTTCACGTTCGACTTTATCAAGGAGCGCTCCAGCTCCCTTATCAAATTTTGATTCATCCCAAACATAGGTAAGAAAGGCGACCTTGGTCTTATCCATTGAAAGAGGTTTAACGATATTGATAGATAACCCCCAAGGATAAAAGTTAAACATCATGTTCGGGAATATCCAATAAAAATAAGCAGCTACTTTTTTTCCAAAATCAGGATGCCCTTCAGGTAAATCAAAAACTTCAACATCATCTTTCGCATAGCCAATTTGAAGATTGCAATAATCATAAATCTCTGTCGTATAATCCCCATAATCCAACGTATCATTCAAATCTTGATGAACAAAAGGAATATGAAATCCCTCCAAATAATTATCGCAATAGAGGGCCCAATGCGCATTGACTAAATAATCTTTTGATAAGACAGATTCGAATTTAAACTGTTCAAGAGGTAAAAAACCAATCCGTTGACGCATCACCTCGAGCACTGAATCAAAATTAAATTGGGGAAGCATGCCCACAAATAAATGAGGCCCCAAATTTTTAAGCTTGAATTTGCGTAAGTCATCACAGGCCCTTGGAAAATCTTGGACTTCCTTAAATTCCGGCATAAACTCAAATGTTCCCTCTTGACTGAACCTACGGCCATGATAGGCACAAACAAATTTAGTTACTGTTCCAGGTTGTTGCGCAATGAGATTCCCTCTGTGGGTGCACACATTACTAAAACAGTTCATTTCGTCTTGAGCATTCCTAATTAATAACATCGGCTCTGTTAAATAATGATCAAGTAAAACAAAAGGATAGGAGTGATTGCGCAGTGGGACGAGATCATCTGATCCGATCCATTGCCAACTTTTTATAAAAATTTTTTCTTTCAAAGCATCAAAAAGATCTTCATCCTTGTAAAAATAGGCGGGGAGTGTTGACGCTTTGGTAATATCTGGATCAATAAAAAATCGAGTCGTCATAATTTATTTATATTATCTTTCGAACTAATATTCAAATATGCTTGATTAAATCAAAAATGTCAGTAAAAAACGAGAAAATTGGTTTTTGGACGGCCTCGGCATTGGTTGCAGGAAATATGATTGGGTCTGGGGTTTTTTTAACTCCCTCCGCACTCGCTGCTTACGGACCGATCAGTATCGTGGGTTGGATATTTTCTGGACTTGGTGCACTTTCACTCGCTTTTGTGTTCAGCCAATTAAGTAAAGTTTTGCCCAATGCGCATGGTGGGCCCTATGCCTATACAAGAGTCGGATTAGGAGATTTTTCAGGATTTTTAGTGGCGTGGGGTTATTGGATCAGCATTTGGTGTTCAAATGCCGCCATCATTGTAGGTATGGTCAGTTATCTTGGATATTTTTTCCCTATTTTAAATTCAAATCCAATAGTCGCAGTCCTCACGGGTCAGATCATCTTGTGGTCCGTGACATATATCAATACCAGAGGGATCAAAGAAGTCGGATTAGTGCAGTTAGTAACGACGGTTTTGAAAATTGCGCCCCTATTTTTAGTGGGTTTTTGTGGTCTTTTTTTTATTGAGCTTGAAAATTTTACCCCTCTCAATATTTCTGAATCTTCAAATAGTGCTGCCATTACCGCCGTCGCTGCATTTACCCTCTTTTCATTTTTAGGTCTTGAAAGCGCGACAGTACCTTCCAACAATGTAATCAATCCTAGACGTACAATTCCTCGAGCGACCTATTTTGGATTGGCAATGACTTTCCTCGTTTATTTTCTGGGCAGCGTATCCATAATGGGAATGATCCCATCTGAGCAATTAATGCATTCACCATTCCCCTATTCTGAGGCAGCTGCCATCATGTGGGGACCCATTGGAGGAACTTTGGTCACCATTGGAGCTGTTTTTTCGACACTTGGAGCCCTAAATGGATGGATTTTGATACAAGGTCAAGTACCCTGCGCCATTGCAACAGACCGCCTCTTCCCCAAAGTTTTTGCGAAACTTAACCCACAAGGGGTGCCCGCGACAGGTTTAATTATTTCTTGTGTCTTTGTTTCAATCATGATGATGATGAATTATTCGGATGGATTGGTAGCCACTTACAGCTTTTTTATTTTACTCTCCACTTTTCTTGTTTTGGTTCCTTATCTCTTCACAGTAGCAGCTTATGGAATTTTACTGGTTCAAGAAAAGAAGTTAAAGATGCCATTTATCCCTATTCTAGGAGGCCTTATCGCTTTCCTTTTTTCTCTTTGGGCTGTCATTGGATCCGGACAAGAAAGCGTTTTTTACGGATTTGTTATATTGATGGCCGGTATCCCTGTGTATATTTACATGAAAGCCTCATAAACAGCTTGATGAAATTAACTGCTCACTCTGAATTTGGTAAAATCCATTCTTTAATGATAAAACCTGTGGCTGCTGCCTTTCGAGACGAATCTCATTTATCTACACAATGGGAAGCATTGAACTATTTGAGTCAACCCGATTTCAAGAACAGTTTAAATGAATATAAGCTTTTTATAGAATTAATCAAGGGTATCCAACCCGTTATTTATGAAATCCCCTGGAAAAAAGACATTAAAATTGATAGTATTTACTGTCGAGATGCTTCTATAAGCACCAATGAAGGCATGATTATTTGTAATATGGGCAAAGCAGGGAGGGCCAATGAACCGACACACCAAAAACAAGTTTTTGAACAATTAGGTATGAATACGTTAGGTGAAATTAAAAATCCAGGTACTTTGGAAGGCGGTGATGTCGCATGGCTCAACGAAACTACCTTAGCCGTAGGTCATACTTATCGGACCAATTATGAGGGTATCGAACAACTTCGGAGCTTATTGAAACCGCTCAATGTAACCGTCATAGTAGTCGAAATGCCCCATTTCAATGGACCCGATGATGTCTTCCATTTGATGTCTGTGCTCAGTCCTGTAGACAAAGATTTGGCAGTAATTTATTCCCGATTAATGCCCATTCATTTTAGAAATGAATTGTTGCGTAGAAACTTCAAACTTATCGATGTTCCTGACCTAGAATTTGATACGATGGGATGTAATGTCTTGGCTTTGGCTCCCCGCAAAGTTTTAATGTTGCATGGAAATCCAATGACTCAAGAACTATTGCAAGCAGCTGGCGTCGAAGTATTTACCTACGCAGGCATCGACATAAGTATTAAAGGAGGAGGTGGGCCTACCTGCTTGACACGCCCGATCATGAGACAGACCATCTGACACCCATTAAAGGTTTTAAAATTCTATGTAAAATTTTAATGCCCCTTACCGGTCCTATATTTCTCTAAAATTTCTATCGCCGCCTTTGAGATTACAGTCCCGGGACCAAATATCGCAATGACACCAGCCGAAAATAAAAAATCATGATCCTGCTTCGGGATCACGCCACCTACAATCACGCAAATATCTTCTCTGTTGAGTAGCGCTAATTCCTTGATCAGTTTTGGGATTAAAGTATAATGACCTCCAGCCAATGACGAGGCACCTACAAAATGTACATCATTTTCGGCCGCCTGCATGGCCGTCTCTTTCGGAGTTTGAAACAAAGGACCTATATCTACATCAAATCCCAAATCAGCAAAACTCGTGGCAATAATTTTAGCTCCTCTATCGTGACCATCTTGACCCATTTTGGCAATTAAAATACGAGGTCTGCGACCATCCTTGGCGGCAAAGGTACTTGAGAGTGCTAAGGCCTTTTTAAAAAAGCGATCTTGAATGGCCGATTTTACATAAATTCCTGAAATCCTTTGATGTGATCCTTTGTGTCTTCCAAATTCTTTTTCCATGGCTAAGGTTATTTCTCCAAGCGTCGCTCTCATGCGGGCGGCCTCAATGGCCAATACAAGTAAATTGCCCTTGCCCGAAGCGGCTGCTTCTCTTAATTTCTTTAATGCTTGATTAATTTTATGATCATCACGCCGTGTCTTAAGGGCATTGATACTTGCCATTTGCTGCTCACGTACCTCTTGGTTATCAACCTCAAGTAAATCAAAATCATCTTTCTGATCGGTAGTGTATTTATTGACCCCCACAATAGACGCTACTCCCGTATCAATGTGAGCTTGGGTCGTTGCGGCTGCCTCCTCGATTTTCATTTTTGGATATCCCCGCTCAATGGCTACAATCATGCCCCCCATAGCTTCTATTTCTTGGATAATTTTCCACGCCTTATCGATCAGATCTTCGGTCTGTTTTTCAAGATAAAAGGAGCCACCAAAGGGATCTATTACCTGAGAAATACCCGTTTCTTTTTGAAGATATATTTGAGTCTCACGCGCTATAGCTGCCGAATATTCTGTAGGTAACGCGAGGGCCTCATCGAGTGAATTGGTATGCAATGACTGAGTGTGTCCAAAAATGGCTGCTAATGCTTCCATGCAGGTCCTCCCCACATTATTATAGGGATCCTGTGCCGTCAAACTGTATCCTGAAGTTTGGGAATGTGCGCGCAAAGCCATACTCTTAGGATTTTGGGCATCGAAAGACTTTATAAGCTTGGCCCACAACAGCCTAGCTGCCCTCATTTTTGCGATTTCAGTCATGAAGTTCATCCCAATGCCCCAAAAAAATGAAATACGAAGTGCCAATTGATCTATAGGAATACCTACTTCAATCCCCTTTCTGACGTATTCCAATCCATCAGCCAACGTAAATGCCAATTCTAATTCCGCTGAGGCACCCGCTTCATGCATATGATAGCCACTGACACTTATAGAATTAAATTTGGGCATGTGAGCATCGCAGAATTCAAAAATGTCTCCAATAATTCTCATCGAAGGCTTGGATGGATAGATATAGGTGTTTCGCACCATGAATTCTTTCAAAATGTCATTTTGAATGGTCCCCGTCAATTGACTTGGCCTTACCCCTTGCTCTTCTGCAGCCACAATAAAAAAAGCCATGATGGGAATTACCGCTCCGTTCATCGTCATGGAAACAGACATTTGATCCAGTGGAATTTGATCAAAAAGGAGTTTCATGTCCTCCACTGAATCGATGGCAACCCCTGCCTTTCCCACATCTCCCATCACACTAGGATGATCACTGTCATAGCCCCTATGAGTAGCCAAGTCAAAAGCTACCGAAAGCCCTTTTTGCCCTGATTTTAGATTATTTCGATAAAATGTATTAGAGGATTTCGCTGTGGAGAAGCCGGCATATTGTCTAATCGTCCAAGGCCTTTGGATATACATCGTAAGGTAAGGACCTCTCAAAAAGGGAGGTTTACCTGGAACAAAACCTTCCAGCTTATACGAAGTTCGATGGTGATAATATTCACCGATCAGATCCGCATAAGTTAGGTCCCCAAATTTTGATTGCATCAACCCCCACAATGCAAGGCATTGCTGATGGCAATAAAAATCTAAAAAATGGGATCCAGCTATAGGATCTTGCTCAAAAGTTAATTGAGCCTCCTCACGGAGTAAATTACCCACATTACGGGACCAGCGCTGTCCATCAGCACTATTCTCAGCATCTAACTCAAATGATAAATAATTTACAGCCCCTAGGGTTAACGATAGCCCTGTCGCACTATTTGAAATGAGGCCTTCAACCAATCCTTTTCGTTTTCTTGGTGAGGAGTGTATGTGAAATCTATCTGTTGAAAAAGGGATTTTCTCAGCTCTGCAAAGTGCGGACACCATAAATCGCAAACTACGAACCCGAGTGAGGTCATGATAAAAATGAGAACCATGATCTAAGTGCACCGTGACGGATTGATCTTTGCTTTTTAAGCAATCAATAATTTGTAAAACAAGGCTTGACCATTCTTTGAGGGTTCGGTAATGAGTTGCGTCAATGGTATAACTGAATTGAGCATATCCCGACACCCAGTGATCTGCACCTCCTTCAAATGCAATGGCTTCCAAAGAGCGGAAATAACTAAAAAAATCATCTAAATCTTTCGTCCTTGATCCGGTGAAAAAAATACTGCAGTGCGCAGCCTTAATTTGATCATACAAAATGTCTGGATTAGGAGCATGGTGCAGTACATCAAAAATAATACCTTCACAACCATTATTAAGTGCTTCGAGCGCTTCACTATTGGCCATTTGGTCGTCTTTTACTTCGATTTTGTGAAGTAATTTCCATTGAGGATAAGGATGGCTTGAAAAAAAATGTGTGATGTAAGTCGCCGCTTTGGTATTGGAATCATCAAAAAAAGGATCTAACTTAATCCCCCATGGCTCTCGCCATTTTAATTCTTTTTCAAATTCTAAATCGAAACTTTTTTGCTTAACTTCTTTAGCCCAATTTTTGAAGGTCGATTTTGAAAATTCGCTGAATGTTGCTTGACCTTTCTTCATGATAATCAAAACTAATTGATCAAGATGTATTAATCGAACCTATCAATTTATTTATAGTAATTTTTACTCCTAACGATTAAAATTCATTAAAAAAATAGTAAATTAAGAAAGTAAAAAAGAACTCTCTTAATTTATTTTAATTCAAATCATATTTCACTTTTTTCTTTAACTTTTTTACCCCAAATTTGATAGCTCTTAACAAATAATAAGCCAAAAAAAGAACAATGGTCTCCTCTAAAATCATACCTACATGCACGTAGAAAAATGGAGTAACTGCCTTTTAATGATTAAAGAGCAAATACCGGAACAAAGTTTTAATACATGGTTTATGCCCATTGTTCCAGTAAAACTAGAAGACGCCGTATTGACCATTCAGGTGCCCAGTCAATTTTTTTATGAGTGGCTCGAAGAAAATTACGTACATATTCTGCAGCAGGCCATTCAAAAAGTCATTGGTCAAAACGGGAAATTAGAGTATTCAGTGGTCATGGATAATGGTAGTGCCTCGAACCAACCCTATATGGTCAATGTAGGTGGCAACAAAAGTGGGTTTAATAAATCACGCGTCAATGGATATGATAAATATAAAAATCCTCAGTTCATGCAAGAACTGGCCACTGATTCTAACCTAAATCCCAATTATCAATTTGATAATTATATCGAAGGTGATTGTAACCGATTGGCAAGATCTGCAGGATTTGCCGTGGCCAATAAACCAGGAATTACCTCATTCAACCCATTTATGGTTTATGGGGGCGTTGGACTGGGTAAAACCCATTTAATTCAGGCTATTGGTAACGAAATCAAACGCAATCATCCCGAAAAATATGTTTTCTATGTGGCTTCTGAAAAATTCACCAATCAATTCATAGATGCGCTGAAAAGTAACAGTCTTCAGGAGTTTATTGCTTATTACAGGAATGTGGATGTACTCATGTTGGATGATGTTCAGTTTTTGAAAGATAAAGAAAAAACTCAAGAAATATTTTTCCATATATTCAATCACTTGCATCAATCTGGAAAGCAAATCATCATGACTTCGGATCGGCCTCCAAAAGATTTAAGTGGTCTCCAAGAGCGATTGGTTTCGAGATTCAAATGGGGCTTAACTGCAGATATTCAACAACCTGATTTCGAAATGCGCATAGCAATCATTAGAAAGAAATTGCAGGCAGATGGCATTCTTATATCCGACTCAGTTATTGAATATCTGGCGTATAGTGTCAATACCAATATTCGAGAATTGGAAGGCGTAATTATCTCCATGATTGCCCATGCTTCTCTCACCAATGTCGAGGTAGATTTAGAACTTGCCAAAACGATTCTTAAAAATATAGTCTCTCATATTGACTCAGAAGTAGGGGTTGATTACATTCAAAAAACGGTAGGTGAATATTTTAATATTTCTATCGATGACATGAAGGCAAAAACGCGAAAAAAAGAAGTGGTCATTGCAAGACAAGTAGCCATGCATTTTGCCAAAGACTATACAAACCATTCATTAAAATCCATCGGTTATCACTTTGGGGGTCGAGATCACAGTACGGTGATCTATGCCTTACAGTCCGTAAGCGATATGATTGACACCAATTCCAAATTCAAATACTCAATAGAAGAGTTGAAGAAAAAAATAAAATTAAAAGCCATTTAATTTACCTCAAGTAAAAGGCGAATTTTATTTTCCCTTTTACCCTCCGCCAGTAAATTTCAATGTATCTTCCAAAACAAAATATCCACCAAAAAAATCCACTCGCTCATCCTATAAAAATTACTGAAATAAGTTTTTAATCAAAATGATTTTTCAATAATCTGTCAATCAAAACTTAACCATAGTAATTTTGTGAAATAATGAAAGCATTTGAAATCATTAATGATTTATTTTCACGAACATGGGGATTCGATCTATCTTAAGTAAGCCAATAGCCAAATGGATAGTTTACGACCAAAAAAAATGGGCGCTCAATCCCGGTAAGTTTCAATCCAACTTGTTTAGAAAACTGATAAAATCAGGTTCAAAAACCCAATTTGGAAGAGACCATCAATTTAATGAAATTCGAAATCATACGGACTTTACTCAACGGGTACCGATTCGAGACTATGAAGGATTAAAGCCCTATATCAATGAAATTCTTAAAGGCAAAAAAGATGTTCTTTGGCCTGGACAGCCTGCCTATTTAGCCAAAACCTCTGGGACAACCAGCGGAGTCAAATACATACCCATCACAAAAGATTCCATTCCCAACCACATCAACAGTGCTCGAAATGCTTTGTTATCCTATGTGAATGAAACAGGTAAGAGTACTTTTCTGGATAAAAAACTGATCTTCCTTTCAGGAAGTCCCACCTTAACCTATACCTCAGGTATTCCAACAGGGAGGTTGTCTGGGATCGTTAATCATTTAATCCCAACTTACCTTAAATCCAATCAGCTGCCAAGCTACCCAACCAATTGTTTGGAAGACTGGGAGCAGAAAGTAGACCAAATCGTTCTCGAAACTGAAAATAAAGATTTGTCATTAATTTCTGGTATTCCTCCTTGGGTTCAAATGTATTTTGACAAATTAGTAAGCCGGAAAGGTAAATCTATCAAAGATGTTTTTCCTAATTTTTCTCTTTTTGTATACGGAGGGGTAAGTTTTGACCCCTATCAAAAAAAATTATATGAAACCATTGGAAAAACTATCGACAGTATAGAAACCTATCCTGCATCTGAAGGATTTATTGCTTATCAAGACAGCCAAGCTTCAAAAGGTCTCCTTTTGCTTTCTAACAGTGGCATTTTTTTTGAATTTGTTGCTGCCTCCGATTTTTTTAATGAATCACGCAAAAGACTTACCCTTGAAGAAGTTGAAATTGGGGTCAATTATGCTGTGGTCTTAAACAGTAATGCAGGCCTTTGGGGTTACGCTATAGGAGATACTGTGAAATTTCTAAGTACTTATCCTCATCGCATTATTGTGACTGGTCGAATTAAGCATTTCATCTCTGCATTTGGAGAACATGTCATAGGAGAAGAAGTGGAGAAAGCCATGACCCTTACTTGTCAGAAATTTCCTGAGACGGAACTCATTGAATATACGGTCGCCCCCCAAGTGACGCCCACCTCTGGACTTCCACTTCACGAATGGTATATCGCTTTTGCCCAAAGGCCCCATGATGTATCCGCTTTCAAAAAAGAGTTAAATTTGAACATGCAACAGTTCAATAGCTATTATGATGATTTGGTAAAGGGTGCGGTATTGGATCCCTTACAAGTGGTCCCACTCAAAGGTGATGCCTTTATAAAATATATGAAATCCATTGGGAAATTGGGCGGGCAAAATAAAGTGCCTAGATTAAGCAACAACAGAAAAATAGTCGAGGCACTCCATCCATTTAAAGAAAAATAAAAGTAATTTGAAAAATATAGCTATTCTCGGATCTACCGGATCCATCGGGACACAGGCTCTTGAAGTGATAGAAGCTCATCCTCAACTGTTTCAGATAGAATTACTCACCTGTCATAAAAATTCCACTTTGATTGTGGCACAGGCCAAAAAATTTAACCCCAACGTCGTCATTGTAACGGACGAATCTATTTACAAAGAGGTATTTGATGCCTTAGATCCCTTACACATCAAAGTATACGCAGGAATAGCAGCAGTCAATAATGCCGTTCAAATGAGTACCATTGACATGGTCCTTACTGCGTTGGTAGGTTATGCGGGATTGATGCCTACAATAAAAGCAATCGAGGCTAAAAAGTCTATTGCTTTGGCGAACAAGGAAACACTTGTCGTTGCTGGGGAAATCATCATGAAACTGGCTGAAGCGTCCGGCGTTCCCATTTTTCCTGTTGATTCTGAACATTCAGCTATTTTTCAATGTTTAGTAGGTGAACATCAAAATCCACTTGAAAAAATTATTTTAACAGCCTCTGGCGGCCCTTTCCGAGGTAAGGATGCAGCCTTTCTCCAAAACATAAAAAAGGAACAAGCCCTTAAACATCCCAATTGGGTCATGGGCGCTAAAATCACCATCGATTCAGCTACATTAATGAACAAAGGGCTTGAGGTCATTGAAGCCAAATGGCTCTTTGGGTTACGTACCGAACAAATAGAGGTTATTGTTCATCCTCAATCTATAGTACATTCCTTGGTCCAATTTGAAGATGGTTCTATGAAAGCCCAAATGGGACTTCCTGACATGAAACTCCCCATACAATACGCACTAGCTTATCCTAAAAGAATCCCGTCAGATTTCCCAAGATTTAATTTTACAGATTACTCAAACCTGACTTTTGAACCTCCCAATATTAAACTTTTCAGAAACCTTCAATTGGCTTATGACGTCTGTTCTTCTGGGGGAAACCATCCCTGTATTCTCAATGCAGCCAATGAGATTGCCGTCGAAGCATTTTTAAATGACCGCATAAAATTTTTACAGATATCCGAAGTTATTGAAAACTGCCTCGAAAAAGTGTCTTATCTTCGTGCTCCAAATTTGGAAGATTTAATCAATACCGACAAAGAAACAAGAACTAAAGCAAACGAATTGATTCATTAATGGAAGTATTCATCATGGTAGGACAGCTGATTCTCGGTTTGTCCATTTTAGTAGGGTTACATGAATTAGGACATTTACTCGCAGCTAAGGCATTTGGCATGCGGGTAGAGCAATTTTCTATTGGATTTCCCCCAAAAATTTGGGGTAAAAAATTCGGAGATACTGAATATTCTTTCGGTATGATTCCCTTAGGAGGATTTGTTAAAATCTCTGGTACGATCGATGAATCGTTAAACGTAACTGCGATGCGCGCCGCACCTCAGCCACATGAATTTAGATCCAAACCCGCCTGGCAAAGACTGATCGTGATGATGGGTGGAATCATCGTCAATGTAATCCTAGGTGTCATTATATTTATAGGTTTTAAATATACCCAAGGGGACACCTATCTATCCAAACAAGAATTAAATAAATACGGGATCGTAGCTTATGAACTGGGTAAGTCCATAGGACTTAAGACGGGAGACAGAATCCTTGATATTAATGGCGAAGATTATGAACGCTTTGGAGACTTGGCCAGCCCAGCCGTCCTCCTCAGTAGTGATGGATACTTTACGGTAGACCGTGATGGAAAAAGACTAACTATACCCATACCCAATGATTTTGTTGATGATTTTGCAGAAGAGAACAATGCCCAAAAATTTATTTTTTATAGATTAATTTTTGATATTGGTGCGGTCATCGAAGGCAGCCCTGCAGATCTTGGTGGACTGCAAGTAGGCGATAAAATTATCGCATTAAATGGTGCTGAAATTAAGTTTTACGATCAACTCCAAGCAAGTATGGATACCTTGGCCGCGACCCAAATCACTTTATTAATCAACCGAGTTAATGTCCAAAAAACTTTAACTATTGAGGTCAATGAAGAAGGTAAAATTGGCTTTCAAGCCAATCGATTGAATGAAATTTCCACCATTGAATATACTTTTGCAGAATCTATACTACCAGGGACTGAACTGGCTTTCAGTATTGTTTGGGATAACATCAAAGGCTTTAAAAAAATATTTGCTGGGGAAGTCTCCGCGAGTAAATCTCTTTCTGGTCCTATAGGCATTGCGAAAATTTTTGGCGGTACTTGGGATTGGCAAAGATTTTGGCGTATTACAGGAATGCTTTCCATGGTACTCGCATTTATGAATTTCTTACCCATACCTGCACTAGATGGTGGGCATGTAGTATTTTTAACTTGGGAAATAATTACCGGAAAAAAGCCCTCTGATACTTTTCTTGAAAATGCTCAAAAAGTAGGCATGGTATTGCTCTTGGCATTGATGAGCTATGCCATCCTCAACGACATCATCAAGTTATTCTAAACTCATTCGCTAACTACGAACTTGAGCCTTTTATTTTTCAAGCGCTCCTTCCCTGTAGATTTGAAACTCTACCCTTCTATTAATTTTCTTATCTGCATCAGTATTTTCTTCTACCAAAGGCACAGAACTTCCCAATCCTTCCCACTCGACACGACTTTCCAGAATACCTGCAAAAATCACAATATAATCTCGAATGTTTTCCGCTCGATCTTTGGACAATTGTAAATTCAGTGCTTTAGATCCTTGAGAATCTGTATGCCCAGAAATCTTTAACTTGAAGTCAATATTGTCATATAAAAAATTAATTATTTTATTGAGATCTCCATACATTTCAGGCTTAATTTCAGCTTTACCATTATCGAACTCTACAGATTCAAATTTCATGCGGGCATTCATAGGCTCTGTCGTCTTATTCAATTCTACGTACCCATCTAAGTAAAATGCTTCCTCTATCCTGAAGAAATCATCGCCTTGAATCACGAGTAAATAATTTCTCTGATCAATTAAATTAAACTCAAAAGTTCCATCTTCTTTCAGATATTTAGGAGCTACCTCTACCCCTTGATCCATGTCTACTACAGACACAATCCCTCCAAAAGGCTTTCCATTCAAAGCATCCGTTAAACTTCCCTTCAATTGTGCTATCGCATCGGGTCTAGCGCCCATAGGGAGTGGGAAAGAATATAAATCTAATTTATCCAAGTCTTTAGAAGATGATCTTGCATAGTATAAATCTTTAGAATTTGCATCAATGGTAAAATAAAACTCACTCCCCGTTCCATTAACCAAGGGTCCTATATTGATAGGTTCACTCCATTTATCAATGATATTATACGATTTATAAATATCAAATGCTCCAAAATTGTAAAGCTGTCCATTTGATGAGAAGTAAAGCACCCCAAACAGTGGGTGATAAAACGGGCTCACTTCATTATTTCTAGTATTGATAATAGGCCCCATATTTTGGCTTTGTGTCCAAGATCCATCTTTTTTCGTGGTAAAATAAATATCAGATAAACCAAAACCACCCAAACGATCTGATGCAAAAAAGAGGGTATCTCCAGTTTGGGATAACGAGGGATGTGAATCCCAACTTAAACTATTTACATTGATTCCTAGGTTTTTTATGTCTGTCCATATGCTGTCCTTCAAAATGGCACTAAAGAGATCGCAATCACCATAGCACGACGGGCAGTCACATCGAGAAAAATACAGCGTATTCCCATCCGCACTTAAACACGCCGAACCTTCGTTATAATTAGAATTAATCTCTTCCATAGCATAAGCCTTAGACCACGTACCATAAGCATCCACATAACTGATGTATAGATCCTCATTCATATTTTTTTTGATCTCCATACTCAACTCTTCTCTTTGTGAGGTGAAAAGCAAAGCCCCATTATTTTGACTGAGTGCCGGTCCGTAATCAGCACCCCTACTATTCACTGAAACCCCCATATTGAGCAATACACCCTTTGGAGGCATCAGGGTATCGATAAGTTTTCGATGTTCGACCATCTCATAATAATATTCAATAGGCACAAACTGTGCTACTTCCTGGTTGTTTAAAGAATCGTAATACAACTCTATTTCATCTGTATTAATCCCACCGTGATGATGCCTCAAGACCAAACGATAGAGAGACTTGGCATCTTCATAATCACCAAACATTTCAGTCAGCTTTGCCAATCGCCAAAGTAATCGAGTTTCAGAATAAAAATTTTCGATACCAAAATTCCTAACGTACTTCGATAAAATGTCGTATTGGGTATGATAATCTTTCTTTTTTTCGAGCTCATTAAGTAGTAAAATTTGAGATTTTTTAAAATATCGAGGAATTTTATTAATGTTTTCAAAATCGTATCGATTGACGATAATATTTGGCGAAAGGTTATCAGAATCAAACTTCAGTACCGTAGTCGCATCACTTTGCCCTTGAATTCGATGATTAATTCCAAAAATACTTAAAAAAAGTAAGACCTTAATTGGGTTCATATAGTTGGCCTTTTTTAAAATTGCTATTGAAATTTAAATGAAATACTTATTTCAATGAAGTAAAGATAATCTTAAAAAGCAGACATTAGATTATTTGGCATAAGTATTGATCTATTAAAATACAAAACATTTACAACTCCTTTAAAGGCATAAAACTGCCACATTGACATAGTATGAGCAAAAGTTTTCAGATTTTTCGTCCTGACTTTTTGGAGGACGATCCGGAGGAAGTCGTTCAATTAATTACCTCTGAAGAAATCCCTTCACTCACGGACGATCAATTGCCCGAAGAACTTCCAATACTTCCCATCAAAAATACAGTATTGTTTCCTGGGGTAGTCATCCCCATCACGGTCGGTCGTGAAAAGTCTGTCAAACTAGTGAAGCAAGCCTACAAAGGAGACCGCATCATTGGAGTTACCGCGCAAAAAAATCTCAAAATTGAAGAGCCGGATATAAGCGATCTCAATAGCATAGGTACAGTGGCTAAAATTCTTAAAATGTTGGTCCTTCCTGATGGCAATACGACGATCATCATTCAAGGGCAAAAAAGATTTAAAATATTAGCCTTAACTAGTGAAAAGCCTTTTATCAAAGCAAAATATGAGATCTTACATGACCTCGACTTTGATCTAGAAAAAGAAAATACAGAAGCCATTGTCCAATCACTAAAAGATACGGCCAATAAAATCATGAAGCTCAATCCCGAAATTCCAAAGGAAGCCCAAATTGCCCTGGATAACATTGATAGCCATTCCTTTTTGACCCATTTTTTAGCAGGTAATGTCAATGCAGAAGTTGGTGAAAAGCAAAAATTATTAGAAATTAATGATCCTACAAAAAGAGCAGAAAAGTTATTGCAGCTTATGATGAAGGATCTGCAAATGCTCGAATTGAAAAAGGAAATTCAGAAAAAAGTTCATACAGATATTGATCAACAGCAAAGAGATTATTTTCTAAGGCAACAAATGCGCATTCTGCAAAATGAACTTGGCAATGATGGGCCTGATCAAGAAATTGAAACCCTAAAAACCCGTGGTGATGAAAAGAATTGGCCTGAAGAGGTGAAAATTCATTTTTTTAAAGAAATTGATAAAATTTCACGGATGAATCCAGCAGCAGCAGAATATCCCGTAGCTATGAATTATGTAGAATTACTGGTTGATTTACCATGGAATGAATTAACTGTAGATAATTTTGACCTTAAGAATTCACAAAAAATATTAGACCGAGATCATTTTGGGCTTGATAAAGTCAAGGATAGAATACTAGAATACTTGGCCGTAAGAAAACTTAAAGATGACCTCAAAGGCCCCATTATTTGCCTTTATGGACCTCCTGGAGTGGGCAAAACTTCTTTGGGTAAATCTATTGCTGAGGCGCTGGGTAGAAAATACATTCGTATGTCACTAGGTGGGCTTCATGATGAAGCGGAAATTAGAGGCCATAGAAAGACCTACATTGGGTCCATGCCGGGTAAAATTCTACAAAATATCAAGCGTGCCAAATCATCAAATCCTGTTTTTATATTAGATGAAATTGATAAAATAAACGCTAACTTTAGAGGAGATCCTTCCTCTGCATTGCTCGAAGTCTTAGACCCCGAACAAAATAGTAGCTTTAAAGACAACTATCTAGAAGTAGACTATGATTTGAGTAAAGTGCTTTTTATTGCTACGGCAAACTCTTTAGAAACAATCCAACCCGCCCTGCTCGATCGTATGGAAATCATTGACATCACAGGTTATACCTTGGAAGAAAAAGTTCAAATTGCCAATAAACATTTAATCCCCAAACAGATCACTGAACATGGTTTGATTTCTAAAGATTTAAAATTCAATCAAAAGGCCATTGAAAAAGTAATCAATGACTATACCCGCGAATCAGGTGTGCGGAGTCTCGAACGGAAAATTGCTGCTCTAGTCCGAAATATTGCAAAATCCAAAGTTATGGAAATCCCTTTTGAATCGAAAATGGATTCCCAACAGGTACGTAGTATTTTAGGTTCAGAGATTTTTGATAAAGAAACATATGAGCACAATGACTTTCCCGGAATTGTCACTGGCTTGGCTTGGACACCTGCAGGTGGTGATATTTTATTTATAGAATCTAGCTTGAGCAGAGGTAAAGGAAAACTCACCCTCTCAGGTCAATTAGGTAATGTGATGAAAGAATCTGCTGTCACAGCCCTGTCCTACCTTAAATCAAATGCTGAAGCACTTGATATCCATTATAAAATATTTGACCATTATGATCTACATGTCCATGTACCTGCAGGTGCTATCCCAAAAGATGGTCCTTCTGCGGGCATCACTATGCTGACCGCGCTCGCCTCTCTTTTCACGCAAAGAAAGGTAAAGGCCAAACTAGCCATGACTGGAGAAATTACCTTACGCGGCAAAGTATTACCTGTCGGCGGCGTGAAAGAAAAAATATTAGCTGCCAAACGTGCTGGGATCAAAGAGATTGTTCTTAGCCTAAAAAACAAGAAAGACATTGACCAGATAGATGATCGATACTTAAAATTATTACAAATTCATTATGTGGAAGATGTGAATGAAGTTTTGAATATTGCCTTACTCGAGCAGAAAGTTAAGCAACCTTTAAAATTTATTATTCCAGAATAAAATACCAAATCTATTTGAAGGTAACGTTCACTTATTTTTTCCTAATTTCTTGGTCAACCTTATTTGCCCAACAAGGCTTTCATTTTTTAAACCTTCCCAATAGTAGCCGCGCTGCAGCGCTTGGAGGATTTGCCGTGTCGAGTAATGACCATGATATCGCCATGGGGTATCACAATCCAGCAATCCTCGGAGACAGTACTTTAGGAGATATTTATATTATGTATCATCCCTACTTAGCCGGCATCAATAGAATGAGTACCATAGCTAAATTTAGTGCGGGCAAAATAGGTCCGCTAACTGCTGGTATTTTGTTCACAGATTATGGCACTTTCGATGAAACAGACGAACTGGGAACAGTCATTGGTAGGTTCAAAGCACAAGACTATGTCCTTCACATGGGTAAATCTCATAGTCTGGGACCTTTTACGCTGGGCATCAATTTAAAAATAGCAGGCTCTTATATCTCAACGACAGGTGCCAATGCCTTGCTGTTCGATTTGGGGGGCATCTACAGGAGTCCTTACCAAAACTTTTCGGTCGGTATAGTCATAAAAAACTTAGGTTTTTTAATTTCTGATTATACAACTGATGCACATACTTCGCTCCCATTTGATGTATTGATTGGTACCACTTTTAAGCCTGAACATATGCCGTTTCGATTTACCGTTACGGCTAGTGACTTGGTTCGTTCCACCGATGATCTATATGTATCTAATCCTAATCAAAATATGAGACGATTAGATCAAATTTTTAGATATTTCAATTTTGGAACAGCCCTACTTATCGGAAAGCGTATAGAACTTAATTTAGGTTATAACCATAGACAAAGAGTTGCATTCAGTGTAGATGAAATAGCTTATGGAGCTGGACTGAGTTTTGGCTTTTTGTTAAAAATAAAGAACTATGAATTACAATTCAGTAATGCCAAAGTACATGCCGCCGCAGCAAGCCAATATTTATCAATCAAAACAAATACAAGCGCTTTAAAACAAATATTCTAAAAATGGAAAATCTTACACCCAAGCAAATTGTTGCCGAATTAGATAAATATATTATTGGTCAAGGTGATGCCAAAAGAAATGTGGCCATTGCCCTGAGAAATAGATGGCGTAGAATGAACGTCCAAGGAGAAATTAAAAATGATATTATTCCTAATAATATCTTGTTGATAGGATCGACTGGGGTAGGTAAGACTGAAATTGCCAGAAGGCTAGCAAAAATCGCAGATGCTCCATTTACTAAGGTAGAAGCCTCAAAGTTTACCGAAGTGGGCTATGTGGGCAGAGACGTTGAGAGCATGGTACGAGACCTCGTTGAACAGGCAGTAAATATGGTGCGAACACGAAAAAAGGCAGAAGTAAAAGCAAAAGCAGAAGCTATTGTTGAAAACATCATCTTAGATGCTCTAATTCCACCCCTGAAAGGCAAGTCTTTCCCTGGAGGAGATGCAGTAACAGATATGGCTGATCTTGAGCTCAACCAAAAGACACGTGAAAAATTTCGTGAAAAAATTCAAAGAGGTACGCTAGACGATAGAAAAATAGAGATTGATATCAAAGCTGCCACTTCTGGCAACCTAGGTATGATTGGTGGTGGTATGATTGATGAATCCTCCATGATTAATATGCAAGATATGATCAGCAATATGATGCCCAAAAAGTCTAAAAAGCGAAAAGTAACCATCTCAGAAGCCAAAAGATTATTACTTGAAGATGAAAGTCAAAGACTCATTGATATGGACGAAGTCAAAGAAGAAGCACTATATAAAGCGAGTAATACAGGCATTATTTTTATTGATGAGATTGATAAAATCGCAGGTGGCCGCAGTGGAAAATCTGGGCCCGATGTAAGTAGAGAAGGTGTCCAAAGAGATCTTTTACCAATTGTTGAAGGGAGTAGTGTAACTACCAAATACGGCGTTATTCAGACAGACCATGTATTGTTCATTGCTGCAGGTGCCTTTCATTTTAGCAAGCCCTCCGATATGATCCCTGAATTACAAGGTAGGTTTCCAATTCGAGTTGAATTGAATAATCTTACCAAAGGAGATTTTTTAAAGATTTTAAAAGAGCCCAAAAATGCATTGACCAAACAGTACATCGCTTTAATCGAAGCCGAAAATGTTTCTATCGAATTCAGTGATGATGCGCTTGAAGAAATGGCAGAAAAAGCTTTTGCTATCAATGAAGAAATGGAAAATATAGGAGCACGTCGTTTACAAACAATCATGAGTAGACTCCTCAACGATATCTTATTTGATATTCCCGACACAATTGGAGCCCACTCAAAAATTTTAATCGATAAAGCCCTTGTGGACGAGAAATTGACTGGGATTATTAAAAACAAAGATTTGAGCGAATATATCCTATAGCCTAAAAACTCTGCGTAAATTTATTCCCTAATGCAGTGGGCTCAATGAAGATTTGAATAGCTGCTGAAGCACCCGCGTGATCGCTTTATATTATAATTTAAGCCGTAGTATATTCAAAAGCGCAAATAACCTAAATTAGTGAGCATAAATTGAATTTATGAAGCCTCAGGTATCATAAACCATGTCATTAGCGAAAAAAAATCTTACACTAGACGAACTAAAATCAGGAATCATCACTGGAGATCGCATGATCTTGAGTCAGGCCATTACCCTATGTGAAAGCCAACTACCAGAAGATCGACGATCGGCAACCCAATTAATAGATTCCATTTTGAGTCATACGGGAACATCCTTGAGGATTGGAGTTACGGGGAGCCCGGGTGTCGGAAAAAGCACTTTTATAGAAGCTTTTGGTTTATTTCTGATCAAAAAAGGTCATAAAATAGCCGTATTGACTATCGATCCCACCAGCACCTTAAATCAGGGCAGTATTTTAGGAGATAAAACGCGAATGAATGAACTTTCTCAAAAAAGAAAGGCCTACATCAGACCGAGTCCTACCGGTGGATACCTTGGCGGAATCTCCGAGAAAACACGGGAAAACATGCTCTTGTGTGAAGCGGCAGGATTTGATGTGATTTTAATTGAAACCGTTGGTGTAGGCCAATCCGAAGTGGCGGTAAAAGATTTGAGTGATTTTCTATTGCTATTGATGATCTCAGGTGCTGGGGATGAATTACAAGGCATCAAAAGAGGTTTAATGGAACTTGCTGATATGATATTGGTCAACAAAAGCGATGGAGAAAATATTGAAGAGAGCCTCCGTACCAAAATAGTCTTTGAACAAGCCCTTCATTATTTTCCCCAGAATATAAACCACTGGAAAGTCCCTGTTGAAACCATTTCATCACACCAACCTACGAACTTAGAACAGGTTTGGAACCACATAGACGAATACATCACCCTAACGAAGACCAATGATTATTTTTATACGAATAGAAAGCATCAAAATCTACAATGGTTTCGTGAAGGCCTTTCCAACCGGCTGCTTAAGCATGTGTTCCAAGATACCAGATTATCTAGCAAAAAAAAGGAAATAGAACAAGCCATTAAGAAAGGTAAACAATCAGTGAAATCCGGTATTGAAGCCCTATTAAAATATGCTTTTCAATAATGACTTACTCAGATGTAAATATAAAACCATTCGGCCCTCTTCCTACTTCAAATTCTTCTTTTTCACTGCCCATTTGATCATAGACATAGACACTTCCTATAGATTGAAATCCCTTGGAATCACCTATGTAAACATCTCCATTTGGAGCTACCCCTACTCCATAAAAAGCAATGGCAGAAGTATTCTCAATGAATGTATCGTAGCTTTGGTCTCCTATACCGTAACTGTATACCGTCGTGCCACTATAAAAATAAAGGATAGATAAATCGACATTGGCGGCCATTCTACCACTGACATTCATTCCTAATGAAATTTCCTGTATTACTTCATCATTTGAATCAATTCGTACCAATGAGCCGTTGTTTGCAAGAGTGAAATCCGCATTGTATCCCCCACTGCAAAGGATCCAAAGATCCCCATTTTGGTCTATGATCATAGCTGCAGGGGATGTGCCTACAGTAATCGTTTGAATGATTTCCCGAGTATTCAAATCCATTATACTCAAGGTCTTCTCAAAATTATTGCTTACATAGAGTTTGTTGTCTCTAATGGCCAATGCCTCTGCTCCAAATCCCACGTTAATGGTATCTAAAATCTCATAGGTATTTAAATCCAAAATGGAAATACGACCCCGATCTGAAAAACTTACCCACTCCGAAATATAACCATAATCTCCCTCGCTGACCATATACCTAGGTAGAGCGACTTCTGAAATGGTATGTACCACCGTCATTTCATCACCATCAACAACCTCTATTTTATTACTGTTATTTACCAATATGAAAGCCGTTGTATCCCTCAGGTACATGGATTGAACTACGTCACCCAATGGCAGTGATGCATTATTTTCAGAAAAAATGTCATTTTGTACCACGCCTTCTGAGTCAATAAAAGATATAGATCCATCGGCAGATAAAAAATTTCCTTCATTGATGACAAAAACTCCAGATGAAAAACTACCTAATGTATTCTCAGAAGTATCATCGGATGATACATTTTGAGGATTCACCTCGGGATCTTCAGTACAGGAAACAAAGAATAAAGTGGTAAAAAATAGGATATATAATGGTAATGAGTTAAATAAATATTTAGCTTGAGTCATAATTTAGTTATTATTTGTAATTGAAAATTAATTCCAGGCATTGCCCGATTTTGAATGTTTTCGTAGTAATTATTAAATATATTATTGGCCTTGAACGAAGTTTGAGTAGTGACTTTACCTAGAATAAGTGGGTAATCGATAGCCATATCAAGTAAAAAATAAGGAGCTACCGCGTAAGTATCTGATTCATCTAAAGTGGTATACCGTCGACTGGTATAAGATTGATCTAAAGCAATAGTCCACTTTTTAATATGGATTTTATTGGACCAAATAGCCGTAAAATAAGGCACATAAGGTAATTGATTCCCATATGCAGCTTGACTCGGATAAGCAGATTTATTTATAGAACACTGATAATTTAAGACTACCTCACTTTCTAGCTCCGTTTCATTGAAGAAATATTGGTAACCTAAGGCATAGTCAATTCCTGAAATAGCCACTTTTTGGATATTTTCGGGACGCCATATATTTCCTGATTGAGGTAACCATAAAATCCAATCTTGTGCCCAAGTTTGATAAATATTGACCTGGGTATTAAACTTAGGATAACGAAGCTCGAAGCCGATTTCAGTACTCGCACTTTGCTCAGGGTTCAAAGATGGATTTCCGCCCGGTAACCAAAACCGATCATTGAGTGTAGGGTATCGAAAGCCTTGCGCTATTTTAGCGTGCGATACCAACGAACTCTTGGGAAATATCCACTTTCGCTCAGCACCCAAAGAGGGCAACAACTTAGATCCAGCATCAATCATAAATGATTCACGCAGTCCCCAGGTACTGCTCCATCGGTCATTGATTCTGTAAGTAACTATAACAAAGAAATCTAATTGTTTTTGAGGATTGATATTCTCAAGATTCGAGCCCTTGGCAGTGAGTAAATTGATCAAAAATCCACTGTTTAAGTGGAAATGATCACCTATATCATATTCATATCGCTGAGTTAATGTAATCTGCTGAGAACGAATTGCTGGATTTTGATTATAAATCATTTGATCATTCATCCAACCCAGGGTTGTACTTATTGATCTCTTATTTATATCAATAAAATGCTCCACAACTGATTTGATATTATGGGTTTTAATGAAATCTTGACCCTCATTTTGGGATATGACGGGTTGGCTTTCTCGATGTTGATAAAAGAGCAACAGATCTAGAGATAAACGCTGATTGTTCCAAAAATGTTGAAGTTCTTGTCGAAAGCCATAACTCAAAGCGGCTGCATTTTTTTGAGTTTGAATAAGATCTGTTCCTTTTAAAGGATAAGTAAAATCATTATTGATGGCTTCACGATAAATATGGGTCGTTCCTTGAAGCTGATCTTTTTTATACTCTGCTCTTGCTCCCTGGAAATTATATCCAAAACTGCCCAAGCCCCATCCAATGGCTGCCGTATTCGTTCGAATCTTATTAAAATGATCAATGAATACAGTACCCCCTATAGAACCTGAACCATATAAGGCCCCTTGGTTTCCCGGCTGAATAGCCACATCATCTATCATCCATGTATGCCATTGTGAGAAATCTGTGGATCCTAAGGTGGGTGCATTGACTGGGATGCCGTGCCAAAGCACATTGGTATGGACAGCCGACGTCCCTCTAAAAGAGATGGTTGACAACTGTTGATGCCCATAATTTTTCATGTAAACTCCTGCCTGGCTAAAAAGTGTCGCGTCCAAGGTCTTAAAAGGATCGACTGTGTGAATCACGCGCACTACCTCCCCTGTGGCATAAGGCACCAGTCCAAAACCCATTATCTCAATAGGCCGCATTAAAACCGTATCTGATTGCGCCTTTAAAAAGAAAGGACACAAAAAGGTCATCCAGAATACAACAACTTTCACCCGTTAATTATTTAACCGGGCCCATGGCAAATAGAGAAAAATGACTTTCACCTTCCCTAGCTTTCACCCGAAGCTCGAAATTTTATGTTTGAAATAGGCAGGTCTCCTGACTTGGTTCACTTCATGGCCTTCCCATTGAAAACAACAGTGGCATTGTAGATGAAGCATGTAACCCTAACAGTTGCGGGGACAGTTCTTGATTTTCACAAGATTCCCTTTTAATCTTGACAGCTAAGAGCTGTGCCAAGAACCGAGTTCAATACAAAGGTAAGGAAGATTTAAACTAAATAACTCCTTTTTTTTGCTCAGTTTTGTTGAATGAATAAATACTTGGCGTTATTTTATTTTTGTATGCTATTGGGTTGCGAGAAAAACAAGCCTACCAATAGGCTTCATAAGATCCTCTCAATTCAATCCATGGATTATGCAACTAAATTTAATATCCATGAAGATCATCTTAGGGTAATGGAACCTTGGCCAGGGTCAACATCTGCCATTGACTATACATTTGAAAAAATCCCCCAACGGGTAGTTGTCACCAGCACCACCCACCTACCTTATTTCGAGCTTTTAGGCTTGGAAGACAAACTGGTTGGTTTTGTAGGTATCAACAATATCTATTCTGAAAAAATAAATAATCGCCTAAAAGCAGGAGAAATAATAGAGGTAGGTATCAATGGTAAAATAAATTTAGAGCTGCTATTGGCCAGTCAACCCGATTTAGTTATTGCCTTTGATCTTGGTGGTGAATCCTCAACGCTTGATAAAATTGTCGAAGCGAACATACCTATTGTTTATAATTCGGATTTCCTAGAAGAAACTGCTTTGGGTCGCGCTGAATGGATCAAGTTTTTTGGTTATATTTTTGATGAAAGTAAAATTGCAGATTCTATTTTTTCTGACATGATTGAAAGATACCAATATCTTAAAAATTTAACCCAAAACGTGACCGAAAGACCTAGCGTATTTTCAGGAGTAGTATATGGAGATTCTTGGTTTCTGCCAGGTGGAAAAAACTGGTCTTCACAATTCATTAAGGATGCTGGAGGGACCTATGTATGGGAAGATAACCTGTCATCAGGATGGTTAGAGCTTAGCTTTGAAACGGTTCTTGATAGGGCCAGGGAAGCACGATTTTGGATTGGGATTGCCTCTATCAATACCCGCACTGAATTGATAGCTCAAGATGCAAGATATGAACTTTTTGAAGCTTATCAAGAGCAACGCATCTACAATTACAACAAACGTATAGGTAACAATGGTGGCTTTGATTACTTTGAATCGGCCTACGCTCGACCCGATCTTGTTCTTGCCGATCTTATTAGGATATTGCATCCAGAGTTACTACCCGATCATCCTACTTATTATTTTCAAAAGATTCCATGATCACACAATATTTTGATACTTCAATAAAAAAGTGGCGACAACTGTTTGTTGGTTTAGGGTTATTATTGCTTGTTTTATTTGCTCTAAATATCAGCTTAGGATCTGTAGCAATCCCTTTATCAAGTGTGATTGATTTCATTCTATTACGCCCTCCTATAGATAATTCCTGGCATTTAATTATGGCAAAATTTCGTTTACCCAAGGCACTCACAGCCACACTTGTTGGGGGTGGACTAGGTATCTGTGGATTGCAAATGCAAACCTTATTTCGGAATCCTATGGCTGGGCCATTCATTTTAGGTATTAGTTCTGGATCTGGGCTGGGAGTCGCTCTGGTTATTTTTTTAGGGGTTGAAGCTGGTCTCCTTTTCGAACTTTCAGGTATTGCTAGAAGTTGGATTATGGTATGTGCGGCAGCACTTGGCTCCTTTGGCGTCTTGTTGGCCATCATATTGGCCTCTGTAAGACTCAAGGATTCGGTTACCTTATTGATATTAGGCTTGATGCTGGGTGCTGCATCAAGCGCTTTGATCAGTATTTTACAATACTTCAGTCAAGCTACAAATATCCAAGCCTATATGATGTGGTCTTTTGGCAGTCTAGGAAGCCTTTCTTGGAATGAATTGATGATCTTCAGTGTGATCATCATTATCGGGATGATCATGTCTATTGGCTTGTCCAAATCATTGAATGCCTTATTACTTGGAGCAAATTATGCTGAAAGTATGGGCGTCGACCTCAAAATCATACGTGTAATGATTATCATTAATACCAGTTTATTAGCGGGTACAATTACTGCCTTTTGTGGACCCATCGCTTTTTTTGGTCTGGTCATGCCTCATATCGCACGCATGCTTTTCAACACTACCAATCATTTATTGTTAACACCACTCATTATCCTCATTGGCGGTATTTTAATGCTCCTTTTTGATACGGTCTCGCAGTTGCCAGGTATTGAGGCTACTCTACCTATTAATGCAGTCACTGCCTTGTTAGGGGCTCCATTTGTCCTCTATCTCTTATTGAGAAAAAGAAACGTTCATTATACATTTGATAAATGAAGTTAATGCATACCCAATCGCTGGCCATTGGATATACTGAAGGGCGTACAAATAAAGTGCTTCAAGAAAACATCAATCTGTCACTCTCATCTGGAGAGATCATCAGCCTTATGGGACAAAATGGGGTCGGTAAAACCACTTTCATAAAAACCCTATCTGGCTTACATAAGGGAATATCGGGATCCGTTTATCATCAGGGTCGTCTCATTGATGAAATCTCAAAATCATTTTTGGCCAAACAAATAAGTGTCGTTCTGACCGAAAAACCCTTTGCCGCACACCTTTCTGTCATAGAATTGATCGCCCTAGGTAGACATCCTTATTCTAACTGGCTAGGTCAATTAAGCACATCAGATAAGCAGGCTATAGATCTGGCTATAAGTCATACAAACATTGATTATTTAGCCAGTAAAAAACTTTATCAGCTCAGTGATGGCCAATTTCAAAAAGTAATGATCGCTCGTGCTTTGGCACAAGAAACAGATTTGATCATTTTAGATGAACCCACCGCACATCTAGACTTGAGCAATAAAATAGAGATCATGCTGCTGTTAAAATCCATTGCTGGAAGTGGGAAAGGGGTACTCATAGCTACCCACGATCTACAAGTAAGCCTTCAATTGTCAGATCGCTTGTGGCTCTTTAATTTTAATCAGCCCGTATTAGACGGTTGTCCTGAGGATTTAATTTTGCAAGGGGCTATTGATCAAACTCTCTTTCCTATAAATAACAATATCGACCTAACTACAGGAACGGTAAAACGTCTAGATGAGCATAAGGGTAATGTACTCTTGCAAGGGGATCCTACCATGGTTCACTGGACCACTCAAGCCCTGCAGCGCAATGGATATGCTGTAAATAAAGATACTCCCACCTCGATAACCATAAATTGTCTTGATTGCCTCTGGAAACTGGAGAGCAAAGACATCAGTACCTCCTTTGATTCCATTGAAAACTTACTGATACATCTCAAGTAGTTCTTGAATGATTTAATGTTATTAATCCCTGCGAACAGCGAACGAACAAGGGGATGTCCAGTGACAAAATCTTACCCTAGTCTACATTTCTTCATTCATCATAATTATGATATTCACTCAGTCAATGACGACCAACCTCGCATCAGCTTGGTGGCTGTAATGAACTATCAATTGAGTAAAGGTATTATTAATCAATGATTGCACGAAAAGGTCTCTTCACTCTGACACAAAAAAAAAGACTGAATCCTATAGGATCCAGTCTTTTCGAAATTTTCAAGCTAAATGACCTATTAAAACTTAACTATTCTGAAAGTTCTTACTTCACTCGAGTTAAGATCTTTCACAGTCATTAAGTAGATACCCGCAACTTCATCTGCGATATCAATGGTCACTCCCGTACGATTCACCTGTTTCGTTTGTACGATACGGCCAGATAAATCACTTACTACTATTTCTAATTGTGATCCTGAAGCTATTTCTACCTCAATCTCACCAGCAGTTGGATTAGGATAGGCCTTCACTGCACGCAACACCTCGTTGAATCCTAACACTTCTGCTTCAATAACAACGGAGAAAGTAAAATCAGATTCAGCACCATAAGGATCAGAGAGTTTTATGAGTAATTCAACGGTTGTATTAGCTACAAGTCCACCAGAATTAGCAATTACCAGATTCCCATTCTCTATCTTAAAGGTGCCATTATCATCACCACTGACAATCTCAAATAGAATCTCATCTTGATTGGCATCACTGACAACAAGTTGAGCAACTATAGCTCCATTTTCTAATGCCTCTGAGATCGTCTCACTACCACTCTCTCCTATTGGAGCTTCATTCTTTTCGAGTTTAATCAACACAGTAGCTGTATCAGAAAGTAGCTCATCGCTTCCTGTCACTTGGAGGCTATACTCATCTCTTGTTTCGGCATCGAATGATTCATTATTGATTACCACAATTTGACCTGTCGATGGATCGATATAAAAAGGTTGATCAATATTTCCTGCAACAATAGCAAAAGTAATATCATCTCCATTTGGATCTGTACCCATCACATTACCCACTTCAAAGCCATTCTCTACAATATCTCTTATCCCGAACTCATCATCCTGTAAAACAGGAGCTTGATTCACCTCTACACCACCTCCAGGAAGTAATGTGAACGTTTCCTCGTCTGAGAATACTGAAGATGCATAGGAGGGATCTATTGCTTGTACCGCCCAATAATAAGTACCTGGATCTAGGGCAACTGACCAACTCGTATTGTGCTCAGTATTTCCCTTTCCACTCGCTTTTCTTGAACCGTCGGCATTAGCCTGAGCATCAAAAATATCGCTCTTACCTGAGGCGGTTCCTATTCGAAGGGCATAAGTCAAACCAGCACTCGGAGTATTATCATCTTCCGATGGTTCCCAGTTGAATTCCATCATTTGACGCTCGTCTTGAATACGTGCTGATGGATTATCACCTCCATCCGAAGGCCTTCTAAAGGAATACAGCGCAGGTGCATTATCTACTTTTGTAACTCTACTCGCCTTAGGTGGTGATGGGGGCTTGTTGACCTTGAATTTACCTACAGTAGCCATCCTACCTGAAGCAGTATCATCCGCAGCAGAATCCAATAATGCTGATTCGTTTCGAACATTGACATAAAGCTTTGAGATGTATTTATTACTCCCTGGATCGCTCTCATCATAGTTTTTATTTACTCCTGTCAAAGCCATGTCTAAATCTGAATCTCCATCATAATCTCCAAAAGCAACTGCTGCATTGGTAAATTGACTCAAATCAAAGGCATCCTCTTTATAAGTCGCGGTTACCTGATCATATAGAGGCAAGACCGGTAAACTCTCCTTTACCTAGCACCTCTCCTGAATACAACATATCTGCATTACCGTCACCATCAAAATCTCCCCAGCTGGTACGTCCATTCTTCATAGCAGCCAAGCCGCTCAATGTTTCAGAAATAGAGGTATAAACGCCCTCATCATTTCTATAGAGCTGCAGAATATCTCCACTGAATGAATCTCCTGAGACAACTAGATCAAGATCTCCATCGTTATCGAAATCAACCAAATCAAGTGTACCGTTGGATACTCCAGTAATGACTCCAGCATTCAATTCATCTTTTTTCATGATCAATTGACCATTTGCGTTAATACCTTCATTGAGATAAACATCTGTTACTCGACCAGAAGCTGGGCTGCTTCCTGCCAATATCAAGTCATAATCCTGATCGTTATCCACATCTCCAAATGCGATGGATGATCCTGTCAAAACCGGAAATTCATTTTCTAATTGAAGTTCATAAGCCTGAAGATTTCCATTCATATTGTCAAAGTAGTAAACATACACTGCCGCTACACCTGCCGAGGTAGATGAAGTAGAACCTGCATAAATTAACTCAGGAAGACCATCATTGTCAAAATCAATGAACTTCGCCTTGGCATTTACCAAAGGCTTGAACTGAATACCTGATTGACCAAAGTTTACATTGCCACTGAAATCATTGGCTGTCATACTTATTTTGTTTGCATTGTAAATAGTCTCGATATTTCTATTCCTGGCATCTATCATACGACCAGCAGTTTCATTTTCATCACCTGTTTTAATGTCAACTAGAATGTCGTGCCCATTACCTTCAACATGTACTAACCAACAGCCCTCCGAGCCATCCTCACATGGTAAGGGATCCGAGTTTCTCAAAACAAAGGCTAATCTTATAACTTCCTCATCATCAGGTACTCCATAAAATTCTCTGATGCTAGTAGAAATTTCCATTTTATAATAGTTTTCATCCACCTTCTCTAGTTTTGGTTGAACACTATTATCACCCCAATTTCCAATTTGATAACTCCAATCCCATGGGAACTCAGCATTCAAATCATTTAAATTAGTTTGAACACCAGTATGAGCATATATATCTCCATCATATCCAAGTAGTGCTTCATTACCCAAGGTAAGATCAAAATAAACAGTCACGGGCTCGTCACTACTGACATTTTCAGGATCAATTCTGGCAACTGATTCTCCTCTGCTACCGTCTCTACCTAGAAACGTAATCCAATGCATTCCCCCAACATCCATAGAAACCATCATGGTATTTTCATCAAATAACCTGTAGGTATATGTTCTCTCGGTGATTTCATTAGGGTCTCTCACTAGACCTTCAGCATTCCTTAATTCTCCGCCGTTATAGGCCGCAGGTACGCCTATATATGCACCTACTCCAAACAAAGTCAATTGTGCATCTGTAACTCCATTGAGACCATCTTCTGAAGGTAACGATACTTGGTAAGAAAATTGTCCATTAGGATTTATCCCAATGACATTCTCATCTGCAGGATTACCACAGTACCCTGAATAAGGATCTTCATCTCCTATTTGCCAACCCTCAATCCATGTGAAGTTTTGGAAGTCAATACTGAATGATCCATCTGCACCGAATGTAAGCAGATCATCAGTATAACATTCCCTCATGTTTCCATCTTGTCCTATCCACCAATATTGATCCTCTAAGCTTGGTGTTTGTTCATAGGGATTCGGTCCGACAGCAAGACTGCCCTCAAAAGGTAGCACACGCCAATTACCAACAAGCATATCAGTCGTCCAAGCAAAAGGCTCCCAGTCTTCATCAAAATTATTATCTTCATCATCAAAGCCATCATCTCCACCAAGATTTTCAACCTGTTCACTGTAGTTCAAGTATAAATTGGCAATTGTTCGGGTCTCATCATTCGGATCTTCTCCAGTCATAAATACATCCAAGGCACCATCACCATTCACATCAGCCCAGTCAAAATCTCCTTTAGTCATCCATTCAAAGTCGAAAATCTTATTGAAACTACCCGCATTATTACCTAGCAAGCCTAAGTCCCATTGCCTATCAGGATTCTTTCCAAATATGGCTAAGTCAAAGTCTCCATCTCCATCAAAATCTGAGAACTTCAATGAAGCATCTTCTCCTGCCGGTAACTTATTATCTACAATTCCTCCTAAGTTGAGCTCTTTCCAAGCATACTTCATCTCAAACTCAATGAATTGACTGAATTTCGAAGCATTGTAGTTGGCATCCACCGCCTGCACTGAGAAATAGTATTTCCCAGGGTCTAACTCTAGATACATGAAATCTTGTAAGGCCGCTGATGGCTTTGCCGTAAGTCTCACTCCTGTTTCTAGGTTACTCTCTGTTGTGAAAATATTCGATTTCCCCTGTTCATCACCTAGAGCAATCACATAAGATACACTTGACTTTTCAGTGTAGTCATCACTAGAACGATCCCATGACAATCTTACTTTTCCAAAACCAAAGTCTGTTACCGTAAGGTTTGAAGGTACACTTGGTGCTTCATTGACAATATTACCTGTATTGTTTTCAAATAACTGAGTAATACTATTAGTAGTAGTTTTTCCACTGATAAACACATCCATATCTCCATCGGTATCAAAATCTGCCCAGCGTACACTCGACTGCATCACCGAATCAAAGGGTGTGTTCACTACAAAGAAACTTCCTCCAGCTTGTGCATACAGCACTGTGGTAGGTACCGCATTCTTATCTTTTCCAGAAATCAAAGCATCTAGATCGCCATCATTGTCAAAATCAATCAGGTCAATGTCTCCATCGGCTAGAGACTGAATCTGCATCATTATCTCTCACATTGAAATTAATGTAGGCTCTAAGAGAATCAATAGCATAATATTCATTGGTAAACATACGTGTCACGTTCTCTCTTACATCATTTCCTTGACCAGCAATACCTGTAGCAATGATATCTAAATCTCCATCTGAATCAATATCTCCCACTGAGATACTTGCCTCGCCCAACTGTAATTGACCCGAATAATCATAGGTTCCTCCAGTCAAACCTGCACGTGTGTTTGATATGATGCCTCCAACAGGATTGTCTCCTTTACCTGTACCTGCATAGATGATTTCTAAATCTCCATCATTATCAAGATCTGCAAATTCTATATCTCCCTTGGTAAAACCTTCTCTATAGAACTTATCATTTCTGTCGAAAATAACATCCCCACCTGAGGAATTGTATTTATTCTCATAGAGGTTCATGATGTAATCAATTTGACCATCATTGACGGTGAGACCCGCCAAGACCATGTCAATGTCTCCATCGGCATCAGAATCTCCAAAGGCGAGCGTAGCATCAGTCACACCATCAATAGGCGTACCATTATCTATCTTCACAAGGGAGCCTGCTCCATTGTTTTTGTAAATATTTAATACTGTAGCTGCCTCGAGATCTTTACCCGTAACAACTAGATCCAGATAACCATCATTATCAAAGTCTACCCAGCCTAAATCTCCTTCAGACTGACGCTCCAATTCATTATTAGAATTTACAAATACTCCCGAATCATTGCGGTAAAGTATTGTTTGATAGCCTTGTGAGGTCCCCATTAAGGCTAAATCTAAATCTCCGTCACGATCATAATCTCCCCAAGCCACATTACCATTGGCAATTCCAGGTATCGCTTGATCCATTTTCTTAAATGGCTCAGTAATTGATACGGTTTGTATAGCTGAAAATGCTGAGGTATTACCAAATTGATCAATGGCCTTGACCTTGAAATAATATGAATCTGCTAAATCATAAGCATCAAAGACTTGTCTTTTTGATTTTTGGAAACTTTCAAAGCGATCTGGAAATAGTGGATATCCAGATGCATTCAAATTACCCCTACTCAAATTAAAATTATCATCAGTACCTACTTGGGCAGCATAACTAATTTTTCCTGTGTTGGTATCTGACCATTTAAGCTCAACCTTATAACCATTGTTCTGACCCATCAAATCGGTAGGAACAGCTAAGGCACCCCCGGTGCAGTCATCTCGGTATTGTTGATGAATCCTATGGTATTACCATTATCAGACTGACGGGTTCGTCCACTGATCACCACATCTACTTTTTGATCCGCATTGATATCAATCAAATTGATAGAGCTGATGAAAGAGAAGCCTTTAGCCTCAGTAGCCACCTGAGAGATATATTGATCTAGTCCCCCGTTTGCGTTTTGCAAGTAGAAATTGAGTATTGCCTGACCATTCCAAGTATCAGATGTATTACTTCCCACACCCACAATATCATTGAGCCCATCATTATTGACATCTGCAATGGCAAATGAATTGGTAATAGGCATCCCTTCTAGTGCAAAGTCTGAATAGGTAATAGCACTGTTGGTTTGGCTTTTATAATTTACTGGAATCAGCATAGTCACGTTTTCTGATGCTTTTTTAAGATTCTGGAAGAAATCTCCCGATTTTGATATCTCCATTTTAAGGAAACTAATCTCTCGAGTTCGGAAAGCATCTGACCAGTAATCAGCATCAGTTGTATAGGAAAGCATAGACTGTATATTTTGAAGAATCTTCCCCAAAAATCTGCATATCGAGGATACTCTTATCTGCAAAGCTGTTAAGATAAAATCCTTGAACCGCACCACTACTTTTAGATTCTATAGCATACAAAGCGCTACGTCTTGCAAGGCCTGAGCCAGACATATTGATCGCAATCAAATGGTCTGTATCTCCATCTTTATCTGGATTAAGGTAGGTATGCGCCATTCCTCGATAATCACTTCTTCCGCTCGCATCCATTTTTGACCAGAATAATGGTCCTGCACCTTTATACTCTATACCGTTTTCGTTGCTATCTTCTCCACGCAACCAAAGAAGAGTAGTATCATTAAAATTATTTGATTCAATAGAGAAAAGTCCTATACCCCCATCATATTCGCTCCAATTATTGGCATATCCGGTAACCAACTCATCTCGACCATCTTGGTCAATATCGATGGCTATGTTAGATGCAGTGATTCCACTACCATGACGCCCACCTCTTATTCCTACTGATAATTTATTGAAAGACTCACTGAAAACACTCACAGAGGAATTCTCATCAATATTCATCAAAGTAGAAAATGGCGTCGATGGCCAATCATGGCTATGATTGTCTACAATAATATCTGGCTTACTATTACTATCAAAATCACTGATGACTATGCTAGACTCATTATCAAGTTTGAATGATTTGGAATTATTGTTATCTAAATCAAAAATCTTTAATGAAGCAGGTTGCTCACCTGATCCAGACCAGAATCTTCTTTTATATCCATAGGCTTCCGGCTTGACATCTGAGTCCATGTTGATTAAATGTACCTCATTAAAGAAATCATCCATCAACTCAGTACTTGCAGCAAAATCTAGTCCCTCGACAGTGAACTCTGGTGAGCTTGCCAAAGCAGACACCCCGAACTTGCTATCAATATTTTGAATCGAAACGCTATATGTTCCTTTCTCTAAGAAATATTCTAACTCTTTTGACTCCAGCACCTGTATAAACCAGAGCCACTTACATCAGCAACTCCGCCTGCAGTGCTTGTGGTGTATAATGTATTGCAATCATTCCCACTACATAGTTTAATGTTGTAATAATCAGAACTCGTTGTAAAGTTGATGGTTACTTTACTTCCCGCAATGGTAATTGTCGGCACACTCGGTGCTGCTAAATCACTCGTAGGCGTAACAGTATAAGTGTTGGTAAACATGGCTAACCTATTTCTACCCATCTCCTGTTCTTCCATGAAAAGCCATGTCTAAGGCAGCCCCACTATTCAATCTTCCCAAATCATAATTAATCCTAGGGTCCCATGGATTCATGCTGAACGTTTCTGAAGAATAATAGCCCTTCTTTTGCTCAAGCTCACCATCCGCATTAACATTAAATAAACCAGGCGTAAAGTAACGATCCCATTCTCCCTCATTTTCATTTGATACAAGGCTACAATACTCACTGTATTATCTTTAAGCACTGCTATTTTTGGGGCAAATACAGCACCATAATAATCTGAAACAGAAATAACCGAATCACTTGAAATTCTTAAGTTCAACGGCACCTCAGTCCAAGTACTATCATTATTGGTTAACTCAAATCTTTTTAAAGCACCACTTGAGTTATTTGCTTTATTGGGCGTGTAAGCCACCAATAAATCTCCAGCACCATCTCCATCAAGATCACCAAAATCTAAGGTTAAGTCTTTGTTCGAGTTATCATCTTGACCTGTTCCTGGAAGCTTATCTAATAATAGAAAGCGCTTCATTATAAACAAGATCTCCATCTTCCTGTAAATAAACGAAGAGATCTTGCGCTTGGCTTTGACCATTCCATCTTCGCTCTAAGATCAAGATCAGTTTTAGTATCTCCATTAATATCGGCCACAAAGGCATTATTAAAATCGCCCAGCCATTCATTGTTGATATTATTTAGTTGTTTTGAGCTCACTCTCGGCCCATCAGAGAGATATTCATATATAGTAATACCTGACCAGTCTCCAATTACTCCATCAACGCGACCATCTCCGGTGATATCCCCCCAAACCATTTTTTGAGCTGATTCCCAATCAATTCCATTATCAGAATATTCCTTAGTAGGAGCAGCAAATACACCAGACCCGTTATTGATTAAATAAGCTGTCTTACTTGAATTTCCAATGACCACATCTAGATAACCATCTTGATTGATATCAAGAGGTTTAGCGAATGAATATTGAGTCCAGTCCTCATGCAACGTGGTTGAAGTGCTGTCCGACGCATCAAAAAGCTTCACAATATCACCGTCATTATCATCTGTTCTTGCGATATAAGATACCTCATCAATGCCATCATTATCAGCATCAAACATATCGACAGAGCCGTGATAGCAACAATGAGGACTGGTTTGAGTCGCAAAATAAGGAGCAAAAATCAAATCTGGTTTGTCCAGTGCATTTTCATAAGGCCCAATATCAGGTTTAGATCCTGCTGGAGTAGGTCTTGTAGTGCCTTTGATATCGAAAAGATCACTTGAAGCTATACCTGCTCCAATCAACACGCTCGAAGAGGTCAACTGATAATCGTTATTTGCCGCATCAACAAAGGCCGTACTAGCACCCACCAAATTACCAGCACCATATTTATCAATTTCGTAGTCGAGGTGAAAATTACTGTTAACTAAATTATTTTGTATGGTTAATTTACTCGGTTTAGTTGGACCCCACTGACCAAAATTTCTATCAAGGAAAACGGAGTTTTGAACCAATCCAGTATTGTTTTCTGCATCCTGAACAGATGAATCCATTTTCAATCAAGCTATGATTCACGGTGTATTCTCGGGCATTTCCGATTCTTACAGAATGATCACATCTAGCCTTCATTATCATAAAAAACACTATTGAGCAAGGTTAAGTTTATCTAAAAATATATCATCAAGCCACCAGCCGTACAATTGTTGTCTCCTACAGGCATTATTATCATAGACTGTGGTGTTACTCACAGATAGCTCTTGAGACCAAAATACCCAATACCTGCACCATCACCATTTTGTACATTATTATTGTAAATACTTGAATTGGAAATGTTGATTTTCTTTGCATCTCGAGCAAAAAATCCAGCAGCATTGACCCAATCAGATTCACTTACTTGATGATCATAAATATGAACATAGTCAAGATCTACTGATGCTTCACTTACAGCAACTCCCGCACCTTTGGTACTTTTTATAATTATGTTCGAAAGTCCAATAAAATTCCATCCATAATCAGCATCATCCATCTTATTCCATATAGCCTCACTATCTATTTTAATTACAGTCGCCTGAGGAATATTCTCGGTTACATTCTGAACAGCATCGGCATAGTTAAAGCCTTGATCAACTGTGTAGAAAGAGCGGCTACCATCAGTAAATCTTAAATTCTTATTACCATCTGGAAATGTAAACGTTAAAATCTTATTATCAGCTAATGAAATGTTATTTGACAAAGTAATATTATTTTGATTTGTGATTGCCGCCACAGTAACTGTTCCTGATATCCCATCTCCTGTTACTATATCTCCTACCTCAATAGTCCCAACATTACCATCCAATACTACAGCCGTAGCACCACTGGTAGCTCCATTTACTACAGCAGTAACAGTAGGGGCTTCAATCCAAATACCAACACAACACCCCCATTCATCCCATGTCTCAACTTCTCTGTTATCTCCTCTAAGAATAGCAGAACGAATGTCATTATTATTTTGATTGGGCGATTTAGAATCCTCATTATTCCAATTAATGAGCATCTAAATGGCATCAGTAACAACAGTCCCATCTTCATACACCCATCCTCGACTTGAACCGTCTTCATCTGAATTAATACCTCCACTACCTTGAATGGCGAGTCCTCGAATGGTTACTCCTTCAGTATTCAATATTGATACTACAGATCCTGCATTTACGTACCCTTAATGATAGTCTTTTTAATATCTGCATCACTCATACCTGCACTGTAAGATGTAGACTGAATGGTCAAGCCCTCATTAATTACCAAATTCTCAGTGTAGGTGCCCTCTCCAATTTTGATGGTATCCCTATTTTGAGCGGCTAAAATCGCTTTGCCAATGGTGGCAAAAGGCGCTCCCTCACTACCAGCATTGGTATCATCACCTGTCTTTGAAACATAAAATACACCAATAGCTCTAGATATCTTCAATGTGAAGAATTCAGTCAGTGATGCTGTAAAAGTTAATACCGCATTGTCAGCTAAAGATTGTGCGCTCGAAAGAGTAATATTATTTTGATCTGTAATACTGCTTACTGTAACAGTTCCAGATATTCCAGTTCCCGTCACAACATCACCTACTTTGATGTCTCCAGCATTAGCATCAACTACCAACGCAGTTTCAGAGCTAATGGCACCATTCACACTCGCAGTTGAAGTACCCACATTATTACTCTCAAATTTGATAGATCCTTTATCATCTATTGAACCAGCTGCCATAAATATACAATGTACTTTCTCCCGCCACCAAAGTGTGCGGAGAGCTTAAATCTGAATACTTACCATCAGTATTTTGCTTCTGAATTTTTAATGAGCTCGCGTTTGAGGTTGAAAGATTAAATTTGGTATAATCTAAATCGTTATCAATGTCTTCAAAAATTTCTTCAATCGATACAGCTAGCCAGTTCCTTGAGGAAGCAATTGGTCAGGTATAGAATTTACAATAGTGGCTTTATCATCCACATTATTGACAACAATAGTCATTGTATCGTTTACGGTTCTAAAACCACTTGTCACGCTCACTGGAAGCTTATAAGTTCCTATTTTATCCGCTTGGCTAGTGAAAGTGAACTCATCTTCTGCCACTTCATAGGTTACTCGAACAATGTTATTGGTATCATTTTCAATAATTCCAGCCGTATTGGCTTCAAGAGAATCAGCCAAATAATCGGCAAAGTTACTTTGATAGAATCGGGATCACCATTGTCTGCATCCGCAAAAAGTACATTGGCCTTCTAAGTTTAAAAGTCTGCAAAATCTTCATTTACTGATAATAGAAGTATCTTGCAGCACGATGCCAAAGCAGGTGCATTGTCAATAACCAATTTGACTGTTTTTGTAAAACTCTTGCCACTGGCTTCCGCCGTAATATGGACATTCCCTGCATACTTAGTATTCGCAGCAACAGCGATATTGAACTGTCCATTACCGATATCAGTAACCATAGAGGTATCTAAATCCGTATATCCCGCAGTAGCATTAGATAAGTTTGTAAAAGTAATGGTCAATCCGTAGCCATCATCATCCACATCCACAAAACCATTGACGCAATCAATCAAGATATTTTTGTTAGCCGTTAGTTGATTACTGTAATAATCAACAAACCTATTATCAGGATTTAACGCCGGTGCATCATCCACAGCTGTGACAATTACACTGATCAGCTGACTCAATGTTGTCTGATCGGCTGTATTGGTAGCTGTCACTTCCACAGATGCCTGTCCATAACCATTGCAAGCACTGATGGTCAAGGTGTCATCGGCCACCGTAGCGCTGATCGCCCCGTTCGCATTGATCTTTATTTAACTGAAAGCTGAGTGAGTCATTAGATGCAAACAATGAATTCAATGCATACTTGGTATCTGCAAAGTCTTCAACAAACGTGAGGGTGTCATTGCGAGTTCCATTATCTTGGATGGAATCATAACTGATTGTTTGGGCACTTAATTGTGCTGCTCCTATGAGAAAGGAAGTTAGAAAGGTGGTTTTGATTAAAAAGTTTTTCATGGTAGGTGTTTATTGTAATGACTAAATAAAAACTAATTCTTGTAACATTCATTGTGTATACACGTGTAAACACAATCAACATTCAAATATAAATACTTTTGGTTTAATCTATCATTCAATACAATAATTTTGAAAAAAGTAACCTCTTAAACCTAATCTTTTTAATTTCAATGATTGTGAGCTACATGTGAAAGCGTAGCTAACCTCTCAACCCTTTAAAGTTGTTTTTATTTATTATTATATTTTACAACTAAAACATCCCCTTTTTTGCCAAATGAAAATTATTTTAATCTGCTATTTATCTGGTTTCAAAGAGTCGATCCCTTACTTGACAGAGGATACGAACAATATGATAAAGGGGACTTTACGGAAGCCGTCAAATTATTTAATACTGTGATTGAAATGGATCCCAATAATGCAGAAGCCCATTTTCTCAGAGCCATGACCTATCAAGGCTTGGCATTGTCCAAACGTGCCATTGCTGATCTTGAAAAAGCAATCGTTCTGAAAACAGACTATGCAGAAGCTTTTCAACAGTTGGGTTATATCTATTTGGTGGGTCAAGCACCGGATTTGGCCATTGAAGCATTTGATAAAGCCATTTTATTAACCCCCGAGGTAGCCGAATTATACATCAACCGAGGCAGTGCACAATGTATGCTGGGCAACCTTGAACAAGCGACTCGAGATTATCAAAAGGCCCAAGAAATGGGCATAAACTATGCTGAATTTATGAACTGTGATCCCTAACTCTGCTGCTTTCAAAGGCATTGACTCAAATATTTCTTTAATTTATGAGGTGCAAAGTGGGTGAAAACATTGATTTTTAATAAAATTTGTAATTTATTTAAATAATTCAGGAGACGTGAAGGGTTCAGGCGTTATTTTTACCAAAACGGCAACTATAGTATGAAATCAATTCGGATCGCACCCTTCACCGATGCAGCATTAACTGAGGAGATTATCGCCCTCAAAAAAAAGAAGCATGCCGTTATTTTGGCCCATTATTATCAAACTCCTGATATCCAAGATATTGCGGATTATGTGGGAGATAGCTTGGGCCTCTCTCAGCAGGCTGCAAAAACTGATGCAGATATCATTGTCTTTGCTGGCGTTCATTTCATGGCTGAAACAGCTAAAATACTCAACCCAACGAAAAAAGTTGTCCTGCCTGATTTAGCCGCTTCCTGCTCATTGGCTGAAGGTTGTCTTCCAGATGATTTTGCCGGGTTTTTGACGTTATATCCAAATCATAAGGTGATCTCCTATGTGAACTGCTCTGCAGAGATCAAAGCCATGAGTGATGTAATTTGTACCTCAGCCAATGCAGAGAAAATTGTAAATTCATTTCCAAAAAATCAGCCGCTCATCTTTGCCCCAGACAAAAATCTGGGTGATTACATCAATCAAAAGACCGGGCGAAATATGGTGTTGTGGGATGGTGCTTGTATGGTTCACGAAGCCTTTTCAATAGAAAAAATATTGAGCCTTCAAAAACAACATCCCGATGCTAAATTTATTGCTCATCCTGAGTCTGAAAAACACGTTTTGAGTGTTGCCTCATACGTGGGCTCAACTACTGAAATGATCAATTACGCAGTAGCAGACCCGACGCAAAAATTTATCGTTGCTACTGAGGCGGGTATCTTGCACAAGATGCAACAAATGGTGCCCGATAAAATCCTTATTCCAGCGCCAGCCAACGAAGACAATCATTGTGCGTGCGCCGAATGCGCCTTCATGAAAATGAACAGTCTTGAAAAGCTTTATTTATGCTTGAGAGATGAATCTCCCGAAATAACCGTCTCAGATGAGATCATCAAACGGGCGTTGTTACCCCTTCAGCGGATGCTGGAAATTTCAAAATAATACATGCCAAAAACAGACGTATTAGTGCTCGGATCAGGTATCGCCGGACTCACCTATGCCCTCAAGATCGCTGAATGTTTTCCTGAGCAAAAAATTGTGATTCTGACCAAGGGTGACGAAAGTGAGTCCAATACCAAATATGCACAAGGAGGCATTGCCACGGTCATTGATACTCAAGACGACTCCTACGAAAAACATATCTCCGATACGCTGAAAGCCGGAGACGGACTTTGTGATCCACAGGTGGTTCAAATGGTGGTTGAGGAAGGCCCTAAAAGACTCTATGAACTGATCAATTGGGGCATTAACTTTGATAAAAGTAAGCTCGGCAGATATGATTTGGGCCTCGAAGGCGGACACTCGAGAACACCGTATTTTGCATTTCAAAGACATCACGGGTTATGAAATAGAGCGTAAACTTATCATCAAAATCAAACAACAGCAAAACATAACCCTGCTGACTTCTCATTTTGCCGTTGACCTCATTACTGAACATCAATTGAAGCGGCCGAAGTCTAAGGAAAAACTGACTTGTTATGGGGCTTATGTTTTTAATCAAAAAAACCAAGAAATAGTTACCTATAATGCAAAAACCACGTTATTGGCTACGGGTGGCATTGGTCAGGTCTATCGAAATACAACCAACCCAATCATTGCCACAGGAGACGGCATCGCCATGGCCTACCGTGCCAAAGCACAGGTTTCTCACATGGAATTTATTCAATTTCATCCGACCGCCTTGGCCCATCAGTTTAGCCACGGAAGATCTTTTCTCATCTCTGAAGCCGTCCGTGGCTTAGGAGCCATTTTAAAAAATGAACAAGGAGAAGCTTTCATGCACAAATACGATGCAAGAAAAGAACTGGCTTCTCGAGATATCGTTTCACGCGCCATTGACAACGAACTCAAAATAAGTGGGGCTGATTTTGTTTATTTAGATTGCACTGCAATTTCCAAAAAAGATTTTAAACAAAATTTTCCCAATATTTATGCACAATGCATCGAGATTGGTATTGATCTCAGTAAACAAATGATTCCCGTAACTCCTGCGGCCCATTATCTGTGCGGTGGTATTGACGTGGATACCAATGGATGCACTTCTGTTCAACATCTTTACGCTTGTGGTGAATGCGCACACACAGGGCTCCATGGTGCCAATCGGCTGGCTTCTAACTCGCTACTCGAAGCCCTAGTTTATGCCCATCGATGCTTCATAGCAACTAAAAAAGATATTGAAACCATTAAGCATAAAATATCTATTCCCGATTGGGATGGTAAAAATACCTTTGAAACCAAGGAACAAATTTTAATTACGCACAATCGAAAGGAGTTACAATCCCTCATGAGCGATTATGTAGGGATTATACGGACACATGAAAGATTACTTCGCGCATCAAAAAGATTGAATGTCCTCTTTGAGGAGACCGAAGACCTTTATCAAAAAAGTAAATTATCGACTCAGTTATTTGAGTTGCGAAACATGATTTCTACCTCTTATTTAATTGTAGAACAATCAATGAAAAGAGTTGAAAATAAGGGAGGGTTTTACAACAGTGACTTGATTTGATTCAAAAAAGAAATAAAAGTCCAAAAATGCTGATCTTAACTTTATATGATCTCATTTTAAGGGACGAGACAGAGATTCAACTGGTTTTATTTTCCGAAAAATAATCAGGCCTCTTTTGCCTCTCATAAATAAGCCTCAAACGGTAAATTATTTGGAAAAAATTGTCTTTTTTGAGGTTTTTGGCTTAGCATTGATATTTATTAAGAAGACCATTATGAGTGATGAGTATTTGATATTAGTTGATGAAAATGATCAACAATGGGGTAAAATGGAAAAACTAAAAGTTCATCAGCTGGGGTTACTCCATCGCGCCTTTTCCATCTTCATATTTAACAGCAAAGGCCAAGTACTTCTGCAGCAGCGCGCCGCTGACAAATATCACTCAGCAAATTTGTGGTCCAATACCTGCTGCAGTCACCCCCAGTTTGGAGAAGCAATGCCTCAGGCTACAAAAAGACGACTTCAAGAAGAAATGGGCCTGGACTGCACCCTGACTTTTGCCTTTAAATTTGTTTATAAAGTTAATTTTTCAAATGGATTAAGTGAGCACGAATGTGATCATGTCTATTTTGGATATTCCGATGCCCTTCCCCAAGCCAATCCGTTGGAAGTTCAAAATTATAAATACATCGGACTCGATGAGCTTCAAGAAGAGCTTTCGAAAAATGCTGATAACTATTCTGAATGGCTTAAAATTTGTCTTGATCCATTGATCAATCATCAAAGAAATTATCAAAGAAGTGCCTAAAGTTGCCCTAAAAAAATTTGTCCTCCGATATGAGAAAATAGATAGCCTTATTGCCCTTTGGTAGCACCTCAACTTTATGCCTGAATACGGAATCCCTCTTATTTTCTTTTTGATTGCCTTTTTTTACGCTTCCGTGGGTTTTGGCGGTGGATCAAGTTACTTGGCATTATTAAGCCTTTTTTTGACTGAGTTTCAAGAAATAAGAACCTTAGCCCTCCTTTTAAATATAATTGTCGTAGGCATAGGGACCTTTATGTTCATTAGAAACGATGTTTTTAAGTGGAAGCTTTTTTGGCCCTTTATACTCAGCAGTATGCCCCTCTCTTTTTTAGGTGCTCAGCTTCCATTGTCTGAAAAAATATTTTTTCTAGTACTCGGATTTGCACTTTTAGGAGCATCTTTTTTTATATTCATTCAATTGCTTCAGCGATCCCATTCCAATAACCCTTTAAAAGCTAATAAAAAATTAATGATCGGAAGTGGCATTGGGTTACTGTCGGGCATCTCTGGCATCGGAGGAGGTATCTTTCTTTCTCCAACACTTAACTTAACCGGGTGGAAAGATGCGCGCACCGTTGCCGCACTGGCTTCCCTTTTTATTTTATGTAATTCTATCGCGGGCTTGGGTGGACTCATCGCCTCAAACACTTTTAAACTAAATATGGCATTAACTTTTCCATTGATCTTGGCGGTGGGCCTAGGTGGAGCTTTAGGATCATTTATCACCAATAAAAAAATTAATACGAAAACGATCAAACTATTTACAGCAATTTTGATTGCTTACGTCGGTTTCAGGTTGGTCTTATTGCATGGTTGGGGATGGCATATCTAAAGCATTAGATATAGGCCGAAGGCTCCTTTTGAAAAGAGGCATAACACCCATCGCAGCAAAAATATACCTGCTCGCCTTCATGTTCTACTATATGCTTTGCTGCACTTTTTGAAACCGGTATTTTACATACTGGATTGATGTATAAATCACTGGATAGATTTGGATCTAACGGTATAGATGGAGTTATCGGACTTGCTTTTGACCTACTCAGCTGAATGATTTCAGCCAAAATAGAAATTGCCACCTCAGTCGGTATTTTGGCATTGATATCCAGGCCCGCAGGTGTTTTGACTTTAGTCAATTGTGCGTGTGGAACCGCTTTCCTTTTTAAGGCCATCAATACTGCATTGGCTTTCCTGCTGCTCGCTACGAATCCTAAATACTTCGGATCCGTCTGCAAGGCACTCGCTAAACTTTCTTCATCTCCCTCTCCTTGCGTACAAACGACCACATATTCATTGCGATGTAAGGTGGGATCAAATGCTTTCAGCATCAACCTATCACTGGCCGCAGAGAACATCTCTTCTTCGACCAGATCAGAGATCACCGTGACCCTAAATCCGGAAAGGGCACCCAACTGACACAAGGCTTTAGCGATGTGCGATCGTCCAAAAATTTTTAATTCAAGTAATGGCATAATTGGTTCAATATAAACTTCTAATGATCCCCCACTCATGCAGGTCATTTTATAATTTTTAACTCCAGATTGCTTAGGTGCATCTAAAGCGGTTTGGATACGCACCAATCTTGGACTTCTTTCCTTAATAGCGGCCAAAGCCTCTTTGATCACAATACCACGCGTACATCCTCCTCCTATCCAACCCTTTATCTCACCGTTCTGAGTAATGAGTGCTTTATCTCCAGGCTTTCCTGAGGTCGGTGCTTCTCTGCGCACAATAGAAGCCATCGCAACAGCTTCTTGCTTTTTTTGATAGGATTCTAGATTTTTAAGCAATGATAAATAATTATGCATGCGATAAAATATTTTCTAATTCCATCAAACTATCTAAATTATGTGCCGACCGGAAGTCATCTACGGCCGGTAGAGCTGCCTTCATTCCTTTGGCCAAAGGCTCATATCCTTTCATTCCTTTTAAAGGATTCAACCACACCAATTTTCTGGTTCTTAATTTAATTTTATATACTTCATCAAACATCACCTGAGGATCCCCATCATCTAGACCATCACTTAAGATAATGGTAACACTTCGGCCATTCAAAACTTGTTTGGCAAATTGATCGTTAAAAGAGCCTAAGCAATCCCCTATTTTAGTCCCTCCTGACCAATTGGTCGCGCGCGCGCTCATTTGCATCATTGACTCCGTCAATTCATCTTCCTTCAATAAATCGGTAATTCGAATCAAGTGGGTGCTGAAAATAAAGGCTTCAATGTTCTTGAGATGGGATTTCAATGACCACACAAATTTTAACAAAAAAAATGAGTATTTATCCATCGAACCACTTACGTCCAACAAGATAACTAATTTTGTTTTTTGAATTTTCCTTTTCTGATAACTCAAATTAATAATTTCATCTCTTGAACTGATGTTTTTTCTTATTGATTTTCGAATATCTATTTTTCCTTTATTGGCATGGGTCAATCTGCGTTTTAAACGAGTATTCAATTGCTTCAATAATTTTTCAATAAGATCATCAAGCTGATCTAAATCTACGGCTTTGATTTTAGAAAAATCCGTATGCTTGAGTTGATCCACATGACTCACTCCTGAAACACTTTTGGCTTCCTCAAGAGGTAGCTTTTCTTTATTTTTATCATCTTTTAATCCTATCATCACCAAAGAGGCTTTTGTATTCTTAGTGACGTTGGACTTCCCTTGCTGCTGAATTTTATGTGCATACTTATGCTTTCGCTTTTTCCAGTACACCTTAAAGCAGTAATCGAATATAACCTCTTCTTCGAGATCCTTACAAAACAATGATTTTAATCCGTAATAAAAAGATTGCGGATCCCGAATGAATCCTAGCTGTGCTGTTTTTACCCCCTCTTGTGTATGACTTAAACCAATGGAAAGACCATTTTCCCGACACATTTCACTGAAACCCACCATCGATGCCCTCATGGATTGGTAATGGGTAAAATGGCTTATTTCCATAGCTAAGCTGAAGTTTCTTCTAAAATACTGGTTAAAGAATGCTTGATTTCAGTGATGTCTTTTTGGGACTTCAATACGCATCCAAGGGTTGATTCGATCAATGCTGGAGATAAAGTAGTCGCATTTAAGGTGATCAACGCGCGTGCCCAGTCGATGGTTTCTGCAATGCCAGGGATTTTCTGTAAACGTTGGCCCCGCAGGTATTCTACGAACCTCACCAAATGTTGGAGTATCTCTACCTCTCCTCCAACATGTTTCTCTACAATCGCTAACTCTTTGTCAAAATTTGGGAAATCAACCCAATGATACAAACATCGCCTTTTTAAAGCATCGCTTAAATCTCTGGTACGATTAGAAGTAAGAATGACCACAGGTTTATGTTTGGCATTAATGGTTCCTAGTTCAGGAATAGAAATTTGAAAATCTGACAAAAGCTCTAACAAAAAAGCTTCAAATTCTTCATCTGCCCGATCAATTTCATCAATGAGTAATACGGCTGGTTTGTCTGAGGTAATCGCCTTGAGTAAGGGCCGTTTTAATAAAAATTCATCACTAAAAATAAATTTCTCTTGCTCCTCCGCTGAGATTTTTTCTTTTTCACTGAGTTTGATGTGCAATAATTGTTTTTGATAATTCCACTCATAGACAGAAGTACTTACATCCAGTCCCTCATAACATTGTAATCTGATCAGCTCATGATCCTTATAATGGGCAATAATGTTGGCTGCCTCTGTTTTCCCAACCCCAGGAGGGCCTTCCAAAAGTAAAGGCTTTTTCAGCTTCAACATTAAAAAAAGAACTGTTGCCAGCTCTTCTTCCACAACATAATCAAGTTGATCAAATCTATCGATCAACTCTTTTACCTCTGGTATCATATGTTTTAGGTCATTTTTTGAAGAGCCCTTTCACCACAGACCCCATCATAGAACCCGCCTTTAAGGAATTATCTATCTCATCACCAGACAATAATTTTTTAAAATTATCAACAAATTGATCCATCAATTGAGCCGACACATCATTGATTAATCTAGAGCCAAACTGCGCCAGCGTACCTTGTATATTGACCACCATTTTAAAATCTACCTCAGTCCCTTCATCCGTCGTCACCGCACTCCCATTCATGGTCATTTCAGCGTTTCCTTTTCCTTTGGAATCAAGTCCTTTTCCTCGAAGTAACATGGTGTGGGCATCATTATCCATTTTTTCAATGGTAATTTCTCCGTCATATTTTGTTTTTATGGGGCCAAATTTCAAGGTAACCTCACCTTTATAGTTGTTGTCATCTATTTGATCTGTGATCGTAGCTCCTGGTACACAACCGGAGATTTCTTTAGGATTACTGAGCCTTTTCCATACTTCTTTGATGGGCGCCTCTAAACTAAATTTTTTTGTAATTGTTGCTTCCATTAACGATTTGAATTAAATAACAAACCGGTTCCCAAATGAGAGCCGGTTCGTTAAAAGTAAATTATTTATTTAAATTATGATTCTACGATATTCTTATCCAATACACCTTTCTCCTTCAACGCTTTAAAAATTTTGTAAGGCGTAATCGGAATATCTAAATGTGTAATCCCATAAGGTTTCAATGCATCTACGATCGCATTGGCAATCGCTGGAGGCGCACCAACGGTAGGTGACTCTCCAATACCTTTTGCTCCAATGGGATGATGGGGTGATGGTGTAACTGTATGTCCGGTTTCCCAACTCGGTGATTCCACCGCAGTAGGTACCAAATAATCCATCAACGTTCCATTCAATATATTACCATCATCATCATAAATCAATTCTTCATACATGGCAGGTGCAATACCTTGCGTCAATCCACCGTGTACTTGCCCTTGTGCAATCATTGGATTGATTATATGACCTGCATCATCTATCGCTACAAATCTTCGAACCTTAATTTCAAAGGTATCCGAATCAATATCTACCACGCAGATATAAGCTCCTGATGGGAAGGTAAGATTGGGAGGATCATAATAATGAGTAGCCTCAAATCCAGCTTCCATCCCTTGTGGGTGATTGGTGTATGAAGCAAAAACTATTTCCTGAATGGTTTTTGATTTTTCTGGCGCTCCTTTTACGGAAAACTTTCCAGGCTCCCACTCCAAGTCATCTTCAGATACTTCTAATAAATAAGCAGCGATTTTTTTCGCTTTGTCCCGAAGTTTTCTGGCAGCCATGACAGCCGCAGCGCCGGCAGTGGGCGTACTTCTACTTGCATAGGTTCCCAGTCCATAAGGTGCCGTATCTGTATCTCCTTCTTCTATCTGAATATCCTTGGCAGGAATTCCCAACTCCTCTGCAATAATTTGTGCATAGGTGGTTTCATGGCCTTGACCTTGAGACTTAGTTCCAAATCTTGCAATAGCTTTGCCCGTTGGATGTACTCTGATCTCGGCACTGTCAAACATTTTAATCCCTAAAATATCAAAATCTTTCGACGGTCCAGCTCCCACGATTTCAGTAAAAGTGGATAATCCAATACCCATCAATTCGCCCTTCTTCCTTTTTTCAGCTTGTTCTATCCTTAAATTGTCATAATCAACACCTTTCATCGCTAATTTTAGTCCTGCTTCATAATCTCCACTGTCATACTCCCAACCCGTTGGCGAATGATATGGGAATTGCTCTTTCTTGATGAAATTCTGAAATCTCAATGCTGCGGGATCTTTGCCTATTTCAAGGGCAAATCGATCGGTAATACGTTCTATCGCATGCACGGCTTCTGTCACTCTAAAAGAACATCGATAAGCGACCCCTCCAGGTGGCTTATTGGTGTAGACGGCATCCGCCTCCATAAAAGCATTGGGATAATCATAAGATCCTGTACCGATAGAAAACATACCTGTTGGAAACTTCGATGGATTTGCTGATGCATCAGTATATCCGTGATCTGCCAATACTTTCATACGAGTCGCCAAAATTTTACCATCCTTGGTACCCGCAAGCTCTGCAGTTATGTGATAGTCTCTTGCAAATGAATCTGCCTGTAAATTTTCACTCCTATCTTCAATCCATTTTACTGGCTTTCCGATAAGAAATGAAGCTGCAATAGCTATAACATAACCTGGATAAACAGGCACTTTACCTCCGAATCCACCACCAATATCCGGTGAAATTACTCTGATTTTTTCTTCGGTAAGCCCTACATGACCCGCAACCAAAGCAAATACTGTTCTGATCGCATGGGGAGCTTGCGTAGTCATGTACATCGTAAGGTAATTGTCTACCTTATCATAACTCGCCACACATCCACACGTTTCAATGGAAGCCACGTGAATTCTTGGAATGTGCATTTGTTCCTTCACGGTTACTTCTGCCTCCTCAAATATTTTTTCGGTCTCCTCTTTTTGTCCAACTTCCCAATGCCAAATATGATTGTCTTTTTTATCTGGTTTATCCGTTCTTAATACAGGCGCATCAGCGTCTAATGCTTTAAAGGGATCCACTACGGGCTTCATCACCTCGTATTCCACCCTGACAGCTTCACGGGCGTCTCGAGCAATGTATTTTTCCGTTGCAATGATCGCAGCAACCTCCTGTGCTTGGTACATGACTGTATCCACGGGTAAAACCATTTGGGTATCAGACATTAAGGTAGGCATCCAATGCAGATTGTATTGCTCCAAATCTTTTCCTGTAATTACGGCCAATACGCCTGGGATCTTTAAAGCTTCCGAACTATCTATATTTTTAATTTTAGCATAGGCATAAGGACTTCGGACAATGTCCATATATAAAGTTCCTGGCAGCTTTACGTCATCCGTATAGTTGCCTTTTCCATGAATAAATCGATCATCCTCTTTGCGCTTCATGGAATGTCCCATGCCACCTATTTCTTTCGATGTTTTACACTGTATCATTTTGATTTTTTTGATTAAGTTAATTTATTCGACAAATTCAGGTTCAGTAGAAGGTAATTCATCACCTCTCAGTTTTGCTCCTGCATATTTTATCGACTTTACTATATTATTGTAACCTGTGCATCTGCACAAATTACCTGAAATACCCCATCGAATTTCTTCTTCTGTGGGATCTGGATTCTTTTCAAGTAACTCAATGGCTCGAAGCATCATACCTGGGGTACAAAATCCACAGTGTAATCCATGATTTTCTTTAAATCCCTCTTGTATCGGATGTGCGCCTTCGGTAGTAGCAATCCCTTCAACCGTAGTAATTTCTTTGCCAGCAGCTTGAACCGCTAAAATGGTACATGATTTTGCTGATTTACCATCGATCAAGATTGTGCAGGCGCCGCAACTTGAAGTATCACATCCTATGTGCGTACCTGTCATTCCAATGTCCTCTCTAATAAAGTGGACTAGCAGGGTCCTCGGCTCTACCTCTTTTGTAAATTCCTCCCCGTTTATTTTTAATGTAATTTCTTTTTTCATGGTAAATCTTAATTTTTAAATGCTCGCTGCTTTGCCTTATTGATCATTTTTTTAGTAACTGCTTTAATGATATGCCGCTTATAATCTATGTCTCCCCTCAAATCACTCGACGGATTACAATCCTCAGACGCATATTGAGCAGCCGAAGCAATGGCATCATCATCAAGAGAAGTACCAACCAATGCCGCTTCTGATCTAACCGCTCTCAAAGGCGTTGGATTCACATTGGTTAAACCAATGCCTGCTTTTGTACAAATCCCTTGCTCATCAAATTCTAAATGAACCGCGACACCACCTGTAGCATAATCTCCTACCTTTCGCTCTACCTTATGATAAGCGTTTCCTGACCTCCCCGATGGGATTGGAATCAAAATTTCAGTCAGTATTTCACCTTCTTGAACTGCAGTGGAATAGAATCCGTAAAAGAAATCATCAATTCCAACAGTTCTTCTTCCGTCAAGTCCTGCGATTTCAACAGAAGCATCTAAGGCAAGCATCACTGCAGGCTGGTCATTGGCAGCGTCACCGTGAGCTAAATTACCGCCCAAAGTACCAAAATTTCTAACTTGAGGATCGGCAATGAGCTTAGCCACATCCGCAAATATGGGGAAATGGACCGCGATTTCCGCAGATTCTTCTGTTTCTACCTCACGAGTCATGGCCCCTATCTTAAACATACCTCCTTCAATTTTGAGATATGACAATCCAGGAATGTTGTTAAGATCTATTAAATGTTCAGGTTCTGCGAACCTTAGCTTCATCATAGGAATCAGTGAATGGCCGCCAGCAAGTATTTTGGCGTCATCTCCGAAATCATGAAGAAGTTTGAGTGCTTCATCCAACGAGGATGGAGCGGTATAATCAAACGTTGATGGAATCATTTTTTACGAGGGGTTAATTTAAATAAAACAGTAAACTAGCTTCTTGTTATTAATTTCATATTAATAAGACGCTATTATCAGCTCTTTTTAGAAATTATATAAAGAAACGAAGAAAGAAGATAGATTATTTTTTTTCTAAAACAAAAAAATGGAAGAAAATAATTTTGCTCATACGATGCAAACGGCGTTAACCTTGGTTAAGTGAGATGAGATCAGTTGCCAATAGGGTGTTTCCGCCAAAGTGTAAAATAAATTTCCATTTGTTGTTCCAAAAATCATGAGATTTTCCTTCCGCTTAAAACTTTTTCTAAGCACAATATCAAATGTATGGGTAGTTGGTAAACCCTTACTGACACTTTTCCATGATTGCCCAAAATTAGAAGTCTCAAAAACTTCTAATTTCAAATCAGGTGCCACCCGGCGCTGATCACTCTCCACTGGAATAACCCAACTCCTAGCTGGATTATTTTCATCTATCGCCAACGAAAAACCATAACTGGATATTCCCTTTGTCAAAAAAACTTCAGTCCACAATTTTCCTCCATTTTTGGTGAAATAAATACCACAATGATTTTGCTGCCAAAGTACATTAGGAGAATCTGGGTGTATAAGTAACTGATGCGGATCTTGTCCAACTTCCGCATTAGGATTAGGCAAATAAGTTGCCAATAATCCTTTATTCCTAGGCTGCCAGGAAGCCCCGTTATCCAACGATTCAAAAATACCTGCGCAACTAATGGCGACATATAAATGACTAGAATTATGTGGATTTATTTCTATTGAATGAATAAATGGGAAATCGCTACCCGCCCCAAACCATTTACCTTCTTTCTCTCTGCTCGCATGATCCCATAGCGGTTCGTTTAGCTCAAATGTGGTCCCGCCATTGGTACTTGAAAATAAACCTCCTGGCTCTGTACCAAGCCATAGTCTTTGTGAATCGGCACCCCCATGCTGCATGCTCCAAATTTCCTTAAGTTTAGCAGGGGCTCCGTTAATCATTTTAAATCCTTGGTATGAAGGTCTTTTGGCTTCTTTCCAACAAGCTCCTTGATCGTCAGTGTAATGGACTTTCTGTCCCCAATGACGGTGCGCAATGCCCACCCACCATCTATGGCTCCGTTCATCGACAAAAATCATGTTTACTGAAAATCCTAAAAAATGAATGGCCAATTCTTTCGGTGTCTTATCTGGCAAAATTTCATATACCATTAGGCCTTTCGCAGTTCCTATTAATACTTGCATCAACCTCCTGACAAAGCTTGGAAAATCAACACGTCATCTCCATCGGTCAAGGTATCTGACAACCTATGGCGATCAACCATCATTTCGTCACGAACAAAAATATTTACATGCTTTCTGAGACTTCCGTCTTCTTCTAATAAATAGTCTTGCATACCCGGATAAATAGATTCAATCGAGGTAATGAGCTCTTTGATAGATACCCCCTCTAATTGTTGTGTCCTCAAATCAGGGAAAAATTGCTTTAATGCAGATGTGAACCTTACTTTTACCAATTTGAAATGCCAGGGCGCAATTTTCTCCTGAACTTATTTAAAAGCGAGATCAAACTGCTATTCAACCAAATACTCATTAACAACAATACTGCACCTAAATCATAAAAAACGGGAGACAACACAAGTTGGTGAGTCAATGAAATTAGGGTAAATCCCACCATAGCAATCATGAGTGCGTACAAAGTACGCTGACCTCTCCAATTAAACAGGAGCATTAAATTGATAAAAAACGCTAAAACAAGGGGCACGTAAGAAACCCAATTATTGGACCTCAAGTACATATCAGTGCCTCCACAAATCGTAATCGCACTAGAATATGCCATAATACAAATTGGACATTTGGGCAGAATAATCAATACAACTGTACTGAATAGCGAAGCGCTGCTCGATCTATTAATCTTTTTAGTGGGGTGACAGTTGCAATTACTTAACATATGACTAATTTTAAAGATACGTGAAAAAAAAACCTAACCCTAATTGGAATTAGTTTAATTATGAAAAATTTTAATCAAATCATTAACAAAATGAGTCAAAATGGGGGCGTGTTGATCCTTGCCCGCGTTGTGAAAACTTGGGGCTCCTCTCCTCGACCCGTCGGGTCTATGATGGTCATTAATGAAGATCAAAAAATGTCAGGTTCTGTGAGCGGTGGTTGTGTGGAGGGTGCGGTAGTCAAGAAAGCGCAAGCTCTTTTTACCCAGCATACGGCAGAAAAACTTTCTTTTGGAGTCAGTGATGAAGAAGCGTGGTCTGTTGGGTTGTCTTGCGGAGGCAGTATTGAAGTTTATTTGCAAGCGGTTGACTTTTCATTAAATATGGTTTGGCACTCTTTATTAAAAAAAATGCAATCCAATCAATCCTGTCTTTTAATTTCTGATTTAAATAAAAATGAAAATTGGTTAATTGAAGAAAATGGATCGGTAACAGGCACACCACTTCCTCCGATGTTAATCAAAGAAGCACAAGTGGCTTTGGAGGAAAGATCTCACAAGACACCTCACCTTCGAGGGGCGAAATTATTTTATTCAAGTGTTTCCTCGAAAGCCTACCTTACTTATCATTGGGGTTGCGCATATTACCGTGGACTTGGTCAGTATGGCATATATGCATGATTTCGAAACTATTGTGATTGACCCCAGAGGTTATTTCGCAAAAAATACGTATTTTGAAACCGAGCCTACTCAAGTTTTTGAGGCTTACCCCTCCGAAGTGCTACAACAGTTAAAATTAGACTCCTATACCTTTTGTGCCATTCTTTCCCACGATCCCAAAATAGATGACAATGCTTTAGAAATATTACTCCCCTCCAAAGTAGCCTATATTGGTGCTTTAGGCAGTAAAAAGACCCATCAGAAAAGAATAGATCGATTGACCAAAAAAGGAGTCTCTCAAGATTTAATTTCGAAAATTCAAGCACCCATCGGTATCCCTATTCATGCCAAATCAGCTAAAGAAATTGCCTTGGCCATCATGAGTGAAATCATCAAATTCAAGAATCAATATCAGTAATCAAATTAAGAGTAAATCAGCATCAACTTGTTCTTTCCATGACAGCAGACCTCCCTTCAAGTGTCTCAGGTTGGAGTAACCTGCTGCCAGGGAAGTTAAATTTTCGATGGCTTGTGCACTTCTTTTGCCTGATTTACATAAGAAAACAACCGGTCTATTTTTATCGATCAAGTTCACAGATGCAGCTAATTCTCCCAAAGGTATCCGTTGCCCACCAATATTACCCGCCTCAAATTCGTAAGCTTCTCTGAGGTCAATCAATTGAAAATCCTGACCTTCCCGTCGCCATCGGGCGAGTTCTATGGGCGACAAATCAATCAGGTCATTCGAATCATTTGTGATCCCACAAAAGGACTCATAATCAATCAATGCCTTGATTGTGGGTGTTTCGCCATTCAGTGGGTTTTTTGGATCTCTTTTGATGTTCAACGTCCGATTAGAAAAGTCAAGGACATCCATCAGAAAAAGTTTGCCAGATAAAGAGACGCCCATACCCGTAATTGCTTTAATCACTTCAGAGGCTTGAATGGATCCTATGATCCCAGGCAATACGCCCAACACTCCTCCTTCTGCACAATTAGGTACCATGCCTGGGGGTGGAGGCGTCGGAAACACATCTCTATAATTAGGTCCTAATATACCTTCCTTATTCTCCCAATTAAAGACACTGACTTGTCCTTCAAACCGGTATATAGAGGCATAAACATTGGGCTTTCCTGTTAAAACGCAGGCGTCATTTACGAGGTACCGAGTGGGAAAGTTATCTGTGCCATCGGCTACCACATCGTAATTACTAATGATCTCCAAAGCATTGGAGGCATCTAATTTTAAATTGTACTCAATAAAATGTACAAATGGGTTTTGTGCACGTAGTTTGGTTATAGCTACCGCCGTTTTAGGTTTCCCTATATCTTCCATTCCGAAAAGTACTTGCCGCTGCAAATTACTCTCATCAATGACGTCAAAATCGACCACACCAATGGTACCCACACCGACGGCTGTCAAATATTGCAGCAGGGGTGCACCTAATCCCCCCGTACCCACTACCAATACTTTTGCCCTTTTTAATTTTTCTTGTGTAGTTATGCCGAAGTCTGGTAAATTCAAATGCCGACTGTAGCGTAGTTTCTCTTGATTTGATAATGCCACCTTAAAGTAATATTAGTCCTGGTTAAAAACTTGAAATGGTTTTGTATATTAGCCATAATTTAGTTACAAAGAATATAAAAAATGAAGAAAAATTTTTCGCATCTCACCAAAAATGGAGAACCTACCATGGTGGATGTTTCGGATAAGGGGGTGTCCCATCGCATAGCCATCGCTCGTTCAATGGTTATTTTGGCTCCCGAAATTTTGGAACAATTCCAAAAAGATGAGATTCATACAAAAAAGGGGCCTGTATTTCAAACCGCCATATTGGCTGGGATCATGGCCTCCAAAAAAACCAGTGAGCTGATTCCCTTGTGTCATCCCCTTGGCCTTGACGGCTGTAACGTGACGATCGAACTTAGTGACAGCCAAGAAGTAGAAATCATTTGCACGGTTAAGACCTCTGGAAAAACAGGGGTGGAAATGGAAGCCCTTACAGGAGCATCAGTCGCTGCTCTTACCATTTATGATATGTGCAAAGGCTTTTCTCATCATATCCTTATCAAAGAAACACGATTGCTCGAAAAAATAGGTGGAAAAAATGACTTCAAAATCGCATAAAAAACATGCTCTTTTAAACAAACCCAAAGGTGGTGCATTCGGACAGCAGGAGCTGGCACTTATCGGTGCCCCCTGTAATACCATCCAAAATTTAAGTGAGCAGTTAGCCGCTCACTTAAATTTTGAATATGGCCTAGGGTATGCAGATGCCTCTCACCAAAACGACATGGCTACTTCAGCCTTTAGGACAATCTACACGGATCTGATTGGTCAACACGGTGTACGTTTTAAGCACGATTACATAGCTACCCATTTTAGAGCGTTATTCAATGATTGTGATCTGGTGCTGATCAATGGCAACCATTTCTTAGCCGAAAGTCAAATAGTGATTATCAACGAGCAAAAGAAGACCTCACTTGAGAAAAAATTAGACCGCCTCTCTGGTATAAAACTTTTTATCCTAGATGAAGGAGTCGAGGAGCTTTTCCCCTTTATTAAAGCGCACATCAAAAATTATGAAAAAATTCCCCTGCTTTCGATCAAAGATGTATCCGGCATAGCAAAGGTGATTAAAAACATCATTGATGCCTATTCGATACCTATCAAAGGACTTGTTTTGGCCGGAGGTAACAGTACTCGAATGGGGCATGATAAAGGTGCCATCAACTATTACGGAAAAGCACATCGAGAGTACCTGGCTGAACTTTTGAATGGTTTTTGTTCGCAAACTTATCTATCTGTTCAAAACGAATCGATAGATTTTCAGACGCAATATTCGATCATTCCTGATGCTTTTTTAAATTTAGGCCCTTTTGGAGGTATCCTTTCCGCGTTCAAACAAGACCCCAATAGTGCTTGGCTCGTCGTCGCTACTGATCTCCCCTTATTAGATGCCACCACATTAAAGACCTTATTAACAAACCGTGATAAATCCAAAATGGCCACCTGTTTTCATAATCCCGAAACAGCCTTTCCAGAGCCTTTATTGACTTTATGGGAACCAAGGGCCTATCCAATCCTTCTGCAATTTTTGGCCTTTGGTTATTCGTGCCCTAGAAAAGTATTAATCAATAGTGATATCAAGGAATTACCGATAAGTAATGTGGATGTCCTGCGCAATGTGAATACCCCGGAAGAATTAAAAGTTGTTAAGCCCTAAGCTAGAAAACCGATTGGTATTCTAAGCCCATTAAAATTTTACTCATGGCTACCTCAACCATGAATTAAATTTCTGTAGGCAATAAAGGGAAAAATTTCGCCCTTGAGAAAGTCACTACGCCCTGAAGGCAATTGGATAAAAGCATCCGCATCTACCAAATTAGCCAAGTCGCCCGATCCATTACCCTTCACCGGATATGCCTTTATTTTTCCAGAGGAATGAAATACGATTTTCACTTCTAAAAAATACGTGAGATCTGGTTTGAAATGGACATCTTCAACCAATTCAGCCCAAGGTAATGGCATCTCAGAGGACTGCAACGAATGATCCAACCAAGGTTTGAAGTATTGCTGGGCACACATAAAACTAGATACTGGATTTCCAGGAAAAGCAAAGACTAGTTTATCTTCTTTTTTTCCAAACCAAAATGGTTTTCCAGGACGTTGTTTCACTTTGTGAAACATTTTCTTCACACCTATGGCCGACAGGGCCTCAGGTAAATAATCGAACTTCCCAGCAGATACGCCCCCACTGAGTAAGATCAGATCATAATGAGTTATTTCACTTTCTAATCTTTTGACAATTTCGTCATAGTCATCAGACAAGTGCATGGTCGTTGGCTGAATTTGATAACTTTTCAAAACTGTGGCAATTCTATACACATTGCTTCTTCGTATTTGATGAGATAGTGGTATTTGATCAATATTTACCAGCTCGTCTCCACTAGAAACAATCAAAGTTTTAGGTAAACGACTTACCGATATTTTATTTTTACCCACCGTAGCACAGACGCCTACTTCACTTGCAGAAATACATTTTCCCGGCGAGAGAATGACCATTCCTTGATGACGATCACTGCCTTTAAAATGAATATTTTGATCGCGATTAAGACTCGATAGCATGACTGTTGCCTTACCCTCCTGGATCTCAAGATCTTCGTAACGAACCACGGCATCTACTCCTATCGGAACAGTGGCGCCTGTCATCACTTCTAAACAAGACGAGGGATCCTTTAATTCCATTTGCAGACCTCCTGCAGGTGCCACCCCCTTGATTTCAAAAACTCTTTGACCCTTTTCAAATTGATCAAAACTCAAACCAATGCCATCCATGGTCACTCGATTGAAGGGTGGAAAATCTCGATCAGCTACAATTTCTTCTTGCAGAATTCTCCCTAATGACTCATCTAAAAATATCTCTTCGGTACCCCAATTACCCAAATGGGTATGCACTATTTTTAAGGCCTCTTCAACGGTAATCATATCAACCTCCAATAGTGGCCATAGATTCGGATGCAGGCAAGGTCGCAGACCTACTTTTTTCAGATTCAAAACCATCTTTGGCCCGTTTACCGATCACCTTGATTAAATGATCTCCCAAAGCATCATCTGTCACGCCTCCTCTTATAAAGTCTCTGAAATTCACTTGCCCTTCTCCATAAAGACACGTCCTTAACGTACCCTGTGGCGTAAGTCGAATTCGATTACAAGAACCACAAAAAGTTCGAGTATAGGCGGGAATGATTCCAAAAGAACCGACATAACCTGGTATTTTGTAATTTAGAGAAGTAGATGCCGGGGGATCTATCATTTTTTCATGGGTGTATTTTTCTTCAATGTAAGTCATTATTTTTTTTGCTGGCCAAATGGTCGCATTGCCCTGACCTTCGGTTCCATTGAAGGGCATTTCTTCAATAAAGCGCACGGATACATCATTATGCTTGGTCAATTCTAGCATCGGATAAATATCTTCAATATTTCTGCCATCCATAACCACCATATTGGTTTTGACACTTATTTTGGAGTCCACCAGCCTTCGATAGGTCGTCATCACTTGATCAAATAAATCTCTTCGGGTAATATCAAAAAATCGCTGACTGTCCAAACTGTCTAAACTGAGGTTGACACTTTTAATTCCCATTTTTTCCAATGCCGGAATTTGTTCCACTGTAAAAGTGCCGTTTGTTGTAATATTAATCTCTTTGATGGTTGTTAACTCCGAGACCCCTTTCAAAAAGGACATGATCCCTTTTCTCACAAATGGCTCCCCACCCGTAATTCTGATTTTAGAGATGCCCAAATCTCCAAAGACACGGATCAGTCGGGTCATCTCCTCAAAACTCAATAAATCTTTCCTGTTCATGTATTTGATCCCATTTTCAGGCATACAATAAAAGCACCTCAAGTTACAGCGGTCGGTAACGGCCAGTCTGAGATAATTTATCTCCCTTCCATGATTATCAATGAGCATATCTTGATTTAATTTTAATAGGAAACGTTATATTAAATTATTAGCTTGATTTTGCCGAAAAACTAGTAATTTTAAAGTTAAACAAAAATTCAATCAAAAAGGCCCGAAGTCATTTCCCTATTTTCGAAGCGCATCCCAATTTAGTGTATTTGGATAATGCGGCCACGACACAACGTGCGCAATCTGTGGTCAGCGCACAATCTCATTTTGATATGTACGAAAATGCTAATATTCATAGAGGCATCTATGATTTATCAAATCAAGCCACGCAAAAATTTGAAAATGCCCGAACTGAAATAGCTCGATTCTTAGGGTCTGGCAATGCTAATACCGTTGCTTTTACCCAAGGTACCACGGCATCCATCAATATCGTGGCACAATCTTTTTTGGCCCCAAGATTACAAGCTGGGGATAATATAGTTACGACCATTATGGAGCATCATGCCAATTTCATTCCATGGCAAATGCTCGCGCAACAGTATCAGGTTGAATTAAGAATGGTCCCAATAGATAAAAACGGAGACCTTGACTTGGTTCAATTAAGTAAATCCCTTGATAAAAAAACGAAACTTTTAGCGATTTCTCACATCTCCAATACTCTAGGTACGATCCATCCACTCGATGAAATCATTGAACTTGCTAAAAGAAAAAGTATACCAGTTTTGGTAGATGCAGCGCAAAGTGCTTGTCATTTTGAAATTGGGGTTGACCCATTGAATTGTGATTTTTTGACCTTTTCAGGGCATAAAATGTTTGGCCCGTTTGGTATTGGCATCCTCCAAGTTTCAGAAAATTACCTCGCCGATATGATGCCTTATAATTATGGTGGTGGCATCATTAAAGACGTCAAAGTTGAAAAAACAAATTTTCGTAATTTTCCACATAACCTTGATGCAGGTACACCGAATGTCTCCGGCGTAATAGGTTTAGCAGCGGCTTTGAAATTTATTTCGGGTATCGGTAAATCTGATATGCATAGTCATTTAAATAAATTGACTCTTTATGCTCTAGATCAATTGCCTCAAATTCCAGGTATTAAAATCATTGGTAATCCTAAAAGGAGGATCGGTATTATTTCCTTCAATTTGAAAAATATACATCCCCATGACATCGCCTCTTTTTTGAATAAAGATGGTATCGCCCTGCGGGCAGGTATGCACTGTACCCAACCCCTTCTCAATGCCATGGGATTACAGGCTACTGCCAGAATTTCATTTTCAATTTATAATAATAAAGAAGAAATTAATAAACTTGTTGTTTCTTTAAATGAATTGATGAGATTTTGGTCATGACAAAACAAGAGCTCCAACAGTTATTTAAAAACGAAATTCTTCCTGAAAATGACAATCCTTATCATTTTCAGGAATCTCAAAGAGCCTCCTTTACAGTTGAAGCAAATAATTCCATGTGTGGAGATAAATACACCCTTTATTTTAACGCGAGCGAAGGCCACATCACCTCTGTTTATTTTTATGGCTTCGGTTGTGCCTTGTCCAAGGCTTCGATCTCTATCATGTGTAAAAGCATGGAACATTTGACCCCAAAGAATATCACCACCTTGAGCGATCAATTTATCTTTGCAATGGATCAAGAGCATTCGACTGAAATTGCTGATAAAAAAATTCAAATGCTCCAACAAATGAAATATTTTGATGGTCGAGTAGATTGTATCAAATTGGGATGGGAAGCTGTGAAAAATCATTTTGAAAATGCTGACTTATGAAAATAAAGCTGATTGCTTTTGGTATTGCCAAAGAAATAATAGGACCTGCTGAATCCGATTTGGAGGTGAAAAACTCTTGTAATATCGGAGATCTAAAAAGAATATTAATCATTCAGTATCATGAATTCAAAAAGCTTCAAAGTATCAAATTTGCGATCAATGAAGATTATCAAGAAGATCACTTCCAAATCCATGAGGGAGATGAAGTTGTTATTATTCCACCTGTCAGCGGAGGTTAAATGAGAGATATTCAAATTTTAGATACGCCTTTGACTACGCAGTCATGTCATGATGCTGTGGCAGATCCCGCGGCAGGCGGTATTGTAGTTTTTGTAGGCGTAGTAAGGAATGAAACAAAAGGTCGAAAAGTGGTACAACTGGCCTTTGAATCTTACGTGCCCATGGCCCTCAAGGAGATGGGGAAAATTGCAGATACTCTATCCCAAAAATGGGGCATCCTAAATGTAGCCATTCATCATCGGGTGGGTGTGTTAGAAATTGGAGAAATTCCAGTAATCATTGCAGTATCGACCCCTCATAGGCAAGCTGCTTTTGAGGCTTGTCAATATGCCATTGATACCTTAAAAGAAACCGTCCCCATTTGGAAAAAAGAAATTTTTGAAGATGGTACAGTTTGGGTTTCTGCTCATCCCTAAAGTTCCTCTTGATCGTTAATGATTGCATTTCCTATTTTATTTATTTTCAACAAGAAAATCAACTTTACAATTTTTGATGCTCTTGTTCAGCAACGCTCAACAATATGATTATTTGAATTGGTTTGCTGTGATCAGAAGGTGGAAATTACTGTTTCTTTTCAGAATTGATATTGAATAAAACATATCACATAAACCCTTAAAGATAAAACCATAACCAATTAATGCAGACAAACAGATACTTGATCAGTTAAGGAGTAATTCAGTTAACCACCTTACCCTTAAGACGCTAGCAAGTTTCGACCTGTCAAAAACAAATCGGGTGAAAGCAGTAATTATTTACTAATAAGTAGCATCCATATTTCAATACATTGAACTGGTGATAAAAAGTATGAGTCTTAGGAGCAGAAATCACAATTGCCTAACCGAACGAATCGAATAACTTGAGGCCCTAGGAGGTGCTTTCTCTTGAAAGCCACTATTGAAATCCTGCCAATAAGCTTCTTTTTTATCATTTTCTGAAGTACTCCAATAATAATCTTTGGCAAACCCTCCAATTAAGTCTTTTTGTAAATACATTTGATGCTGTTCTTCTTTTGTAGGCAATCTCCAATCCATAAATTTTGCGCCTTCAATTGAGTGATTTGAACCATTGGATATGGCTTCCTTGGCACTAAGCCAACTGGTTTTTCCTTGGTCCTGCATTTCTGCTATCCAAATATGGGCACCTCCTTCTGATATCTTAAATACGTAACCCCCAAGTTCAGGCCAAAAACCTATACTATAGTTTTTATCGAGCCTCTGCTTTTGAGCATTTTGTCCAAAAGTTGAATGGCCAAATAATAGCGACCAAAAAAGAAGCATCAAAAGATTCAAATATTTCATAAATCAATATCTAAATTCAATTCCTAAATAAAAAATATTTGTGGGATTTATGTTTGACCATCGTTATGGTGAGTATTACTTTTAATAACCAATTTAATTTTTGTAATTTACGTTCCGTATTACTAACAAAATCAAAATAAATTAAAAATGAAAAGAACGATAACTTTATTCCTTACATGTATTTTTGCTGCCTCTATGAGCCATGCTCAAATAGCTTATATGGAATATGTCGCCGTCAAAAATACAGATGTCGCCACACATATAGCTGCCGAAAAAAACATATTTTCAAAAGCCCATAAAGAACAAATTGACAAAGGAAACAAATTAGGCTGGGATATGTGGATGATAGAAAACAATAGCTTTGGCGAACCTAATACTACCTTTGTTTATGTGCACGTCAATAAGCCTGGAACTACTTTAACTTATAATGAATCGAATTTATTTTCAGCTCATGAATCCACCTTACATCAAGCTGGATATCAAAATAGAATTGTCAAAACGGGACAATTAACTCTGGGTATCAAAGCAAGCTATGGAACCAAAGCAGACGCCAAACCTCCAAAATATTTAGTGGCAAACTACATGACTGTAAATTTCTACGACGGAGCAGCTTATGAAGCAATGGAATTAAAGTATGGGCCTAATTATGCTGAAAATGGCCAAGCAGCTTGGGCATTCGGTAAGGTACTCAATAGGTTTGGTGCAGATCAAGATGTAAACTACCTTACTTTCGACTTTTATAATTCAATGGAAGAGATTTTGGAAATAAGAAATAATACAGCCTCCTTTACCAAAGCCCAATTGACTCAATGGAAAAGTATGGATAAATTAAGGACCTTAAAAAATACTCATATCATGACTTTAATAGCTTCTGAACGATAATTGTTAAAATTTTCTTAGAAGGGTCAGGACACAATCAGTCTTGGCCCCTTTTTTTAGGTATCGAGACTTTAATAATAATCCCGTGCTAAGGCCGTTTTCAATCCTAGAGCTATTCTTAGATCCATGTAGCACTTTATGAGCAAAAGAGCTCAAACCTATCCAATCCTGTCTGCACAGAATACGCTTATTTATCGCACTTGAAATCAATTCTTCTAATATAGTTTCTGCCTCTGTAGTAGAAGGAGTTTTATTGTCAGCGCATTATGATTGTCTTTGGATGTGCCATCACTTAACCTTTAAATCAAGAGGAAAGCTAAGAAGATCAATGCCCCAAATCGTGGGTAATAAAAAATAAACAAAAAAGGTAATAACAAGAATTGATACCACATTGAGCACAAATCCAGCACGTATCATATCCTTCATCTGCAAATAACCTGAACCAAATACCACAGCATTAGGTGCTGTAGCCACTGGCAACATAAATGCACAAGAAGAAGCGATACATGCCGCTACCATCATACCATAAGGATGTACATCAAGGACACTCGATAGAGCTGCCAAAATAGGCATCATAAGCGTACAAGTTGCGATATTTTGGGTAATCTCTGTTAAAAAATTAACAACGGATACGACGATCAATAATACTACCCAAAACGGAATACCACTCAATCCACCAAGCTGCGCGCCAATCCATAAAGTCAATTTAGAGCTCTCAAAACTTTGGGCCACAGCAAAAGCCCCACCAAAAAGTAAAATCACACCCCAAGGTAATTTAACGGCAGACTGCCAATCCATTATTTGACTCCCTTTTTTATTCTTTGATGGGATCAAGAATAAAGATACCGCGCCAATCATGACAATAATGGTATCGTTAACATTCGGATAAAAAGGTGCAATTAAATACCTTCTGGTAATCCAAGCCACCGCTACAAGTAAAAAAATGGTCAACACCCATTTTTCTTCAAAAGACATCTTACCTAATTTTTTTAATTCATCCTTGATAATATTGGCACTCCCCTCAACTTTCTCCGTACTCAAGAAGAAGGCGAAATAGGATAAAACCAACCAACAGATCACTAAAATGGTCAAACTGATGGGTAATCCGATCCCAATCCATTGGTCAAAAGGCATCGCAATTCCGTAAAATTTTTCAACGGCATCTGCAAAAATTAAATTAGTCGGTGTTCCCACTAAGGTGGCAATTCCACCAATTGAAGAAGCATAAGCAATGGCTAAAATCAATGCTTTACCAAACCCCTCTCTGTTTTTTTGGGTCAGACTGCTCGCCCCAGCAAACTCCTTAAATTGGGTAATAATTGATAAAGCTATGGGTAGCATCATTACCGTTGTGGCAGTATTTGAAATCCACATGGAAAGAAAGGCGGAAGCCAAAATAAAGCCTAAGATGATTTGTCTCATATTGGTGCCCGTAATCGAAATAATACTCAGGGCAATGCGCTTGTGTAGATTCCATTTTTGCATCGCCAAAGCCAAAATAAATCCCCCAACAAAAATATAAATGATGGGGTTTGCATAAGATGGAGCGATGACCTTCAATGGAACTGCGTTGGTAATCGGATATAAAATCATTGGTAAAAAAGAGGTGACAGCAATCGGAATTGCTTCTGTCATCCACCAGATGGCAATCCAAATGGTAGCTACCATGACCTTAAAAGCTGGTTCCGACATCTCAGAAGGAGGTCCCATCCACAGCATTAAAAAAAATACTGTAGGGCCTAAGATTTGAAAAAATATTTTCCACCTCATTTAAAATTGTTCCCTTTATTTTAAAAATTACTTTAGTAACGCTTAGTAAGCCTGCCGGCCGAACAAGGACTATAGACAACCCTGCAATGGGCGGTTCAAAAGGTTTGGTATCTTGCGCTTTATCAAATATATATATTTCAGCAGACATCATCTTTCTTACACCAAAACAAACAAATTGTTTATCTCAGTTATTTTGAAGAAAAGAGGAAGTTATTTTGTGGATTGGGGCTTAGTTCTTTTATGAAGTGGGTAAAAGCTCGCTTTTAATTAATTGAAAAAACAAGAGCTTGAACATCACCTTTAGATAAAGTCTTATTGTGTAGAGCTAATGGATTCCTCTCATGACGATATAGCCAAAAAAAAAGTTAAAATTACTATTAATACAGTTTCTTTCGCTGCTCATAAATTAAAGGACTCGCAATGTATTCATCATAAGTCATCAGTTTATCTATAATGCCCTTAGGTCCAATCTCTATGATTCTATTGGCAATGGTTTGGGCAAATTCATGATCATGGGTGGTAAACAATACGCAGCCCGGAAATTCACTCAATGAATTATTGAAAGCAGTAATCGATTCTAGATCTAGGTGATTGGTAGGCTCATCTAACATCAGAAAATTAGCACCTGAAAGCATCATCCTTGAAAGCATACATCGTACTTTTTCTCCCCCTGAAAGCACATGGGCTTTCTTTAAACTTTCCTGACCTGAAAAAAGCATTTTACCCAAAAAACTCCGCACATAGACTTCATCTTTCTCCTCATCATTAAGGGTATATTGTCGCAACCAATCTATTAGATTTATTTGGGTATCAAAATAATGATCATTCTCATTGGGTAGATAGGCCGTAGTTATGGTCTGACCATATTTGAAACTCCCTGAATCCGCCTGTTGATTGTTATTCAAAATCTCTAATAATGTGGTTATGGCTGTACTGTCTCCCAAAAAAGCAATTTTGTCTCCTTTATTGACCCTAAAATGGAGGTTATCAAACAAGGGTTTACCTTCGATTAATTTGGTCAATCCCTCAACCTCAAGCAATTGATCTCCTACTTCTCTGGTTTGATTAAAAATAATCGCCGGATATTTTCGAGAGGATGGCTTGATGTCTTCAATACTGATTTTGTCTAATAACTTTCTTCTGCTCGTAGCTTGCTTTGATTTTGAAGCATTGGCACTGAACCTTTGTATAAATTCTTGGAGTTCTTTCTTTTTCTCTTCTGCTTTCTTATTGGCCGAATTTCTTTGAGAGGACGCCAACTGACTGGATTGATACCAAAAAGAATAGTTACCCGTAAATAATTGAATCTTACTAAAATCAATATCTGCTATGTGGGTGCAGACCGTATCTAGAAAATGCCGATCGTGAGAAACTACGATGACTGTATTTTTAAAATTTAGAATAAAATCTTCCAACCAAGAAATAGTTTGTAAGTCCAAGTCGTTGGTTGGCTCATCCAAAATCAGGATATCGGGATTTCCAAAAAGCGCTTGAGCTAACAAAACGCGGACCTTAAATGCCCCATTAAGTTCGGACATTAAACGAAGATGTAAATCCTCAGTAATCCCCAAACCACTTAACAATGCCGCCGCATCGGATTCTGCATTCCATCCATCCATTTCTGCGAATTGCTCCTCCAATTCAGAGGCCTTGATACCATCTGCTTCCGAAAAATCTGGTTTTTCATAAATAGCATTTTTTTCTTGCAAGATGTTCCAAAGCTTATCATGCCCCCTCATTACAGTATTAAGAACCGATTCTTGGTCAAACTCAAAATGATTCTGTTTTAATGCAGCCATCCTTTTATCCGTCTCAATGGTAATTGTTCCTGAATTTGGAGAGATCTCTCCTGATAATATTTTTAAAAAAGTTGATTTTCCTGCGCCATTAGCACCGATGATGCCATAGCAATTCCCACTGGTGAATTTGATGTTAACTTCATCAAATAGGACTCGTTTTCCGTACTGAAGCGAAATATTATTGGCTGCGATCATTTATTCTTCTTTTTTTAAGTGCGCAAAATTAGCCCAATTCTTTATTGAAAAAAAGAGGTCGCACATATAATGCCTTTAACGCACGAATTACTCGCCTTTCATTCCAATCCTTCAAAGCGCTCAATTGACTAAACCCAAACAATATAACAGCCGATCATAAAATATTTATCGAGGGTCACTAATTTTATACTAAATTCATATTTTCAATGAACACTTAAAAACATCATGCTTCGTCTACTCACGCCATTCTTCAGTCTATGTATTGTTGCTTCCTTAAACGGGCAACAGATGAAAATCACAGATGAAATTGAATCCCAAAAATCTACTTACGAAAAGATAGCGCTCAGAATATGGGAATGGGCGGAAGTGGGATATCGAGAAGAAAAAAGTTCCGCGTTACTCAAAAAAACATTGAGTGATGCAGAATTTTCCATTCAATCCGGTGTCGCTGAAATTCCAACTGCTTTTATCGCTGAATATGGATCTGGACAACCCGTCATTGCCATACTCGCCGAATACGATGCATTGCCCGGGGTATCTCAGAAAGCAATTCCCACTCGAGATCCAGTGATTACAGGGGGAGCGGGTCATGCCTGTGGACATCACCTTTTCGGCACCGCATCGGTTGCTGCTGGCATCGCAATAAAAAACTGGTTAAAAACGAATAAAATAAAGGGAACCCTTAGGGTATATGGTACGCCGGCTGAAGAAGGGGGTGCAGGGAAAGTTTACTTGGTAAGAGCCGGATTATTCGATGATGTAGATGTAGTTTTGCATTGGCACCCAAGCAGTAATAATAACGCAAACCCCGGATCTTCCCTGGCTAATAAATCTGCTAAATTCAGATTTTATGGAGAATCTTCACATGCTGCAACTTCTCCCGAACGTGGTCGTTCTGCCCTTGACGGAGTTGAATCCATGAATCAAATGGTGAACATGCTCAGAGAGCATGTTCCTCAAGAAACAAGAATTCACTATGTCATTACCAGTGGCGGTGAGGCTCCCAATGTCGTGCCCGCCTTTGCCGAGGTTTTTTATTATGTAAGGAACCCAGAAGTCGCCAATGTTAAAGCTATTTTTGAAAGGATAGTTAAGGCAGCACAAGGTGCGGCCATAGGGACCGAAACCACTATGGATTATGAAATTATTCATGGCCTTTATAACCTCCTGCCCAATGAAACTCTGTCAGAGGTTATGTATCAAAACCTTTTATCTGTTGGGGGGATGCGATACAACGATGCAGAAATTAAGTTCGCTCAACAAATACTTAATACATATAAAGGTGATTACAAAATTGAATCAGGAGAAGAAATAACTCCTTACTCCGTAGAAAAAAGGAAAGGTGGTGGGTCTACTGATGTGGGCGATGTAAGCTGGAAAGTACCTACCGCGGGCATGAGTGCTGCCACATGGGTTCCTGGCACTTCAGCACATACTTGGCAGGCTGTCGCCGCAGGAGGAACAAGTATTGGAATCAAAGGAATGTTGATCGCTGCTAAAACCATCGCCTTGACGGCCCAAGATGTTTTCACTGATCCTGACCTGATCATCCGTGCAAATGAAGAGTTAAAAAAACATATTGGAAAAAATGATCCTTACAAGGCGCTCATTGGCGATCGTAACCCGCCTTTAGATTACAGAAATTGATCAAAAGATCTGTTATTTGTAATAGAACCATTGAAGTGAGGTTTTAATTTTTTTTGACCTAAAATGAAGAAATTACTATTATATTCGATTTCGTTTAAGATGTTTTAAAAATACATAAAAAATTATGCTACCCCTCTATCAGTGGTCAAATATCGAAATGTTTGCTCTTAAAAAATTAAAATAAAGCCTTCAAACAACTTGTATAATGAAAAAATATTTAAGTGCCTTCTTTTTTTTAGTTACCTCCATTACTTTGAGTGCTCAAGATCGAATTACCGGAAAAGGTTTTGCCACCCGATCTGAGGTCATTGCTCAAAATGGAATGGTAGCCACGAGTCATCCCCTCGCTACCCAAATAGGACTTGATATCCTCAAAAAAGGAGGTACGGCCATTGATGCCGCCATTGCGGCTAATGCCGCTTTAGGACTCATGGAACCTACTGGATCGGGAATTGGGGGAGATCTTTTTGCTATTATTTGGGATGGGAAAACAAAAACCATCCATGGCTTGAATGCCAGTGGCCGTTCCCCAAAATCGTTAACCTTGGAATATTTCCAATCACAAAATTTAACCAAAATTCCTTCTTTTGGCCCATTGCCCGTAAGCGTTCCTGGGGCTGTAGATGGATGGTTTGAGCTTCATGAAAAATTTGGCGCTCTCCCTATGACTGATGTTTTAGCACCCGCCATCCAATATGCCGAAAATGGGTTTCCAGTGACCGAATTGATTGGCTACTACATGGCAGTTGGTGCCTCAAGATATGAATCTTTCAATTTTCAAAATTTTAAGGATACTTACATGATCAATGGTAAGACACCGAGCAAAGGTCAAATATTCAAAAATCCAGATTTAGCCATGACCTATAGTATCCTCGCTAAAAAGGGGAGAGCGGGTTTTTATAAGGGCAAAATAGCAAAAACTATTGCTGATTATGTTCAAGACAAAGGAGGCTTTTTATCAACCTCAGACTTGGCAGATCATCATTCTGAATGGATTACACCCGTCTCTGTAAATTATAGGGGCTTTGATGTATGGGAACTGCCTCCGAATGGGCAAGGCATCGCTGCCCTGCAAATGTTGAATATACTAGAGGGCTATGACTTTGATGATATCCCGTATGGAAGTGCAGAGCATATTCACCTGTTTACTGAAGCCAAAAAACTGGCTTTTGAAGACCGTGCAAAATATTATGCAGATATGGATTTTTATGATGTCCCGGTGGAACAATTACTTTCAAAAGATTATGCGGCCGCAAGACGAAGCGAAATTGGCCCTGACGCCGGCGTTTACAAAGCAGGGTCGATAAGCAATGGAGAGACAGTATACTTGACCGTTGCTGATAAAAATGGTACTATGATTTCTTTAATTCAAAGCAATTATAGAGGTATGGGCTCAGGATTAGTTCCTACAGATTTGGGTTTTATGCTTCAAGATCGAGGCGAACTTTTTTCTCTTGAAGAAGGACAAGCCAATACCTACGCCCCTGGCAAAAGACCCTTTCATACTATTATACCCGCATTTATGACTAAAGATGGCATCCCTCTGATGAGCTTTGGGGTAATGGGTGGTGACTTTCAACCCATGGGGCATGTACAAATTGTAATGAATATGGTAGACTTTGGAATGACCTTGCAAGAAGCTGGGGATGCCCCAAGGATAGATCACACAGGAACCTCTACGCCCACAGGTCTTGATGCAGTAAATTCAGGAAAAATCCGACTGGAATCAGGCTTTGATTATGAAACTATTCGAACACTGATGAACCAAGGGCATAACGTAGGCTTTGCATTAGGCATATATGGAGGGTACCAAGCCATCCTGTGGGATGATAAAAATAAGGTTTACTTGGGCGCTTCAGAATCGCGAAAAGATGGTCAAGCAGCAGGTTACTGACCCATTCCTGAATTAATATCTGTTGAAAAAACTGTTCGAATTTAGACCCTAGTCATGTAACTGATTTGAAATCATTGGACATAAGAGTAATCATCCCAGCCTTTAATGAACAAAATGCAGTCGGCCGCGTCATTAAAGAAATCCCAAAAAAATGGGTTAATGAAATTATCGTGGTCGATAATGGCTCTTCAGATCACACTTTTGCAACTGCTCAGAGACTCGGAGTCACCTCATTAAAAGAATCCAACCGTGGCTATGGTTGGGCTTGCTTGAAAGGGATAGATCATCTATCTAAAAGTGATCCCACTCCTGATATTGTTGTATTTCTTGATGGAGACTACAGCGACTATCCAGCCGAACTTGTTAAATTAATTGATCCCATTATCAATGGAAGGGCTGATATGGTTATTGGCAGCCGAAACTTAGGCATTAAAGAGCCAGGCTCGATGATGCCACAGCAAATATTTGGAAACTGGCTTGCCACCACTTTGATAAGGTATCTTTACCATGTTAAATATACGGACTTGGGACCTTTTCGAGCCATCAAATACGATGCATTAATGCAACTTAAAATGGAAGATAAGACCTATGGCTGGACCGTCGAAATGCAAATAAAAGCAATCAAAAATAAATTAAAAATTAAGGAAATAGCTGTGGCTTATCGCAAAAGAATAGGAATATCTAAAGTTTCAGGTACCCTTAAAGGTACGATTATGGCGGGTTATAAAATCCTCGCCACCATTATTAAATATCTCTAAATGGAATGGATCATAATAATGCTTTATGGTTTTTCGATGTTCATCATTTGTCTCTTTAGCTTAGCACAATTGAACCTGACTTGGCATTATATTAGAAAAGTCCATGATCCTGCTTTAAATCATAAACCTATAAACCTACCTTTTGTAACCCTTCAACTGCCGCTGTATAATGAGAAATATGTTATTGATCGACTCCTAGATGCGGTCACCTCCTTAGATTACCCCAACACTCACCTCGAAATTCAAATCCTTAACGACTCTGATGACGAAACCGTCGGTATGATTGATGTCCGAATAGACCAAATCAAAAATAAAGGCATTGACATTGTTCATCTGAGAAGACAAAATAGAATAGGCTTCAAGGCAGGTGCTTTACAACATGGATTGACCCTAGCTAAAGGTGAATTCATTGCTATATTTGATGCTGATTTTATACCTAAAATAGATTTTTTAAAAAAAGTCATCCCCTATTTTAAAGATGAAAAAACAGCCATGGTACAAACACGTTGGGGTCATTTAAATGAAAATTTCAACTTGCTCACCAAAATGCAGGCCTTTGGCCTAAATGCCCATTTTACTGTGGAACAAACAGGACGAAGAAAAGCCAAGAGTTTTATTAATTTCAATGGAACGGCAGGCATTTGGAGGAAAGAAAGTATTCTAGATGTGGGTGGCTGGCACCATGATACGCTCACAGAAGATCTTGACCTAAGCTATCGTGCGCAGTTAAATGGATGGAAATTCGAATACCTTGAATCTGTAGAAAGCCCAGCTGAACTTCCTATTACACTGCAAGCAGTAAAAAGCCAACAATTCAGGTGGAATAAAGGAACTGCAGAAACGATCAGAAAAAATATAAGCAAAGTAATCCAATCAGATTTGGCACTTAATCATAAAACACGAGCCGCCTTACATCTTTTAAATAGTTCGGTTTTTCTATTTATATTTATTGCTGCTTTGCTCTCAGTACCCCTTGTTTTTATAAAAAATGAATATCCTCACCTGAAAACGATTTTTGATTTTGGATCTGTTTTTTTAGTCGGTTTTGTTAACATAGGGCTTTTCTACTGGTTTGCCGTCCGAGCTTCTCAAAAACATCCTTTGACCTATTTTTGTATCTATTTTCCATTATATCTTACCTTTTCACTCAGTCTATCACTACACAACTCGTTGGCCTTATTGGAAGGGTTTCTTAACATAAAAACAGATTTTATCAGAACTCCAAAATTTGGTGTCCAAAAGAATACGAATGATTGGAAAGGCAATAGTTATATTCAACATAAGATCAGTTTACTCAATTTTATGGAGGGTTTATGTATGCTCTATTTCGCTTGGGGTTTGGGCCTAGATGTCAACTTTCAACATTACAGTTTTCTACCTTTTCATGCCATGCTTACCCTCGGTTTTGGCTATCTTTTTTTTAACGCGATCAAAAACAGTTTACGAAATGTCGCTTAAGAGGCTTTTTGGACCCACTCCCCTGTTGTACTTCATGTTTATTGGATCTATTTTAATGCTATCAACAGTACTTAATAGATCAGATTCCATGGGTTTATTTACCTGCTTCAGTGCGTCATTTATTGCTTATTTTTGGATTTGTAAATTCAAATATTCATTCAAATCTATATGGGTCTTAGGCATAGGTGTACGGTGTCTGCTTTTTTATGATCTACCCAATTTATCAGATGATTTCTACCGGTTTATTTGGGATGGATCCTTGATTCACCATGGCATCAACCCCTATTCATTATTACCTACCCAAGTCAGTGAGCTGGATATTCCAAAATTTTCTCCTGCGGCATTGGCACAATTAAATTCCAGTACGTACGCTACCGTTTATCCGCCCCTAAATCAGTTCTTTTTTTGGCTCTCCACTTTTCTAGCTCACCCTCTAGGGTCCGTAGGCATCTTGAGAATTTTCCTATTATTAACGGACATCGCCTCAACCTTGTTACTTCATAAATTAAGACCAAAAACAGCTCTATCAGGCTGGTTTTTTTTAAATCCTTTGCTTATTTGGGAAGGCGTGGGTAATGTGCATTTTGAATCTATGGTAATATTCTTCCTTTTGCTCACCCTATATTTTATTTCAAAAAATAAATTTGCAAAGGCTGGTTTCGCCTGGGGTTTGGCCATCGCTACCAAACTCATCCCACTCCTCTTTCTACCTGCTTTAATGTGGTATTATAAATGGAAGCAGAGCTGGGTATTAATCAGCGTTGCACTAATAGTATTGAGTCTAACCCTGATACCCGTGTTCAGCACTCAACTTACGGAGGGAATCTTCACCAGTTTAAAACTCTACTTCCAGCATTTTGAATTTAATGCCAGCATTTACTTTACTTTCAGAGCCTTCGGTTTTTGGTTAAAAGGATACAATATCATTGGAATCCTGGGACCCATCATGGGGATCATTACTCTATTTTTAATATCCTTGGGAGCTATTCTTCTATACCATTATAAAAAATCTCTAGAAACCGTCTTACTCTATTCACTTACCCTTTATTTTCTGATGAGTACAACCATTCATCCATGGTATATCTTAACTTTGATACCCCTAGGATTACTTAGTGGATACTGGTATCCTGTTATTTGGAGCTTCACTGTATCTTGGAGTTATTTTGGTTATGATGCTGCAGGATATAATGTGCCTACCTGGTGGATACTAAGTGAATATATCATCTTATTTGGTGCTATGGGAATAGAATTAAAAAAGAAATATGCGGTCCTCACATAGCGTTTTATTTTGTTTGTATATAGTTCTTGGATGTCAACTCAAAACATTTTATGATCCCATTTCCTTTCTTTACAAAAATACTGTTCCTCTCCTCAAGACCGAGGAAGTAGTGTGGAAAATGCAGCATCACGAACCTCTATTGCTAGATACCCGCAGCCGCAGCGAATTTTCAGTCAGTCATCTCCCGGGAGCTCAGCTCATTGAATTTGATGACTTTAAACCGTCAAATGTCAGCCATATTCCAAGAAATAAAGAAATCATTCTATATTGTTCAGTAGGTTATCGCAGTGAACGCATAGGCGAAAAACTACTTGACATGGGATATACTAAGGTCTACAACTTATACGGAGGAATCTTTGATTGGAAAAATCAATCACAGATTATCGTAAATCATTTAAATTTGCCTACAGATAGCATTCATGCTTACAGCAAAGTATGGTCTATATGGTTACACAAAGGAATTAAGGTTTATGAGTAAAGAAGTATTGTCCATTTTTGTTAAAAATTTAATCCCAGGAACGGTTAAAACAAGATTGGCTGAGGATTTGGGTATGGACTTGGCGATGGAGATCTACAAAGAACTGGTAGGTATTACTGCAGAAGTAACGGATGTCTTAAAGATTAATAAATGTGTCTACTATTCTGAATACATAGAATCGCATGACCAATTTGACGATGCCAATTACGAAAAACATATCCAAGAAGGTAAAGATTTGGGGCAACGAATGCAAAATTGCTTTTATGATGCCTTTGAATTAGGCTGTGATAAAATAATTCTTATTGGTAGCGATACACCCGACATCACTGATAAAATCATTTCCCAAGGTTTTGCTGCTTTGGATAAATATGATGTGGTCATTGGCCCTGCCCAAGATGGTGGTTTTTACCTGATTGGTATGAAAGAACCTCATGAAAATTTACTCAATAAACAGACCTATGGTCATGATGAAGTCCTAAATGAACTCTTAGATGAAATTGAGGATAGAGATCTTTCTGTGTTTAAATTACCCACCCTTATCGATATTGACGTAAAGGATGATTTAAAAAAAGCAGGGATTGAAATCGTTTTTGAGGACGAAGATGATATTGAGGAAAATAATGGGGTCGAAAATAAGCCTATTTAATCATTCGATCCCCTTATAAGATCCAATATTCCTGATAAAAAGGGCATGAGGTTGTTCACTTTAACTGATTCACAATGGATTATTTATCTATCAAGGCTTTACATATCATATTTGTTATTACCTGGTTTGCTGGGCTTTTTTACATCCCTCGGATATTTATTTACCAGACCGAAGCCTTATCTAAACCTGAACCTGAAAAGACTATTCTACAAGTCCAATTGGCCCTTATGGCCAAACGTTTATGGTACATCATCACTTGGCCTTCTGCCCTCATTACCACCATTATGGCAAGTACATTGCTTTACCTGCAACCCCAATGGCTCAAACTGCCTTTTATGCAAATAAAGTTACTTCTGGTGGGTGTACTTTATGGCTATCACTTTAGTTTGCACCATATTTTTAAACTTTTGCAAGTAGGAATAGTCAAATACAGCTCAATGCAATTACGTATTTGGAATGAAGTATCCACCCTTATTTTAATCTCAGTGGTCTTTCTCATTGTTAAGAAAGATCAATTAAGCTGGATAAGTGGCATTTTGGGAATTTTTGCTGTGGTTATCTTGTTAATCAGTGGTATTAAACTTTATAAGTATATTCGTACAAAATGATGAGAAAACATATCGAAATAGGCTGTTTATTTCTGTTACTTGGGGCCTGCCAAGAAATCAAAACCAATTTTGAATTACCAATTTTAGGACGCAATGAAATCGTTACCAAGGAGGTTAACGGCATACTCATCAAGGATACGATTTCCCATCGTATTGCTGACTTTAGTTTTATAAACCAAGACAGTGCCGTCATTACCAATGCCTCTTTTAAAGATAAAATCTATGTCGCTGATTTTTTCTTTATCAATTGTCCCTCTATTTGCCCAGAAATGAGTAAACAAATGTACCGGGTGTATGAAAAATTTTTAGAAAATGAAAATGTTGGCTTACTTTCTCATACCATTGATCCCAGCTACGACACGGTAGCCGCATTGGCTAATTATGCCGACTTGCTCGGGGTAAGTAGCCCAAAATGGGAATTTGTAACGGGAGATAAGGATCAGATTTACGATATCGGAGAGACCAGCTATATGGTCGTCGCTAATGAGGATGAAAATGCTCCGGGGGGGTTTATCCATAGTGGTGCCTTTTTATTAATCGACAAAAAGCGTCAGATACGAGGGGTCTATGATGGTACCATTGCCAGTCAGGTTGATTTACTTATGAAAGACATCAACAGGTTGTTATCAAGCTATGAGCAATAATCGTTTATTTCTCTTTTTCTTCCTTTTTTTAGTACTGAGTTGTAATTCCTATCAAAAACCCGCGGAGAGCCACCTTCCGGAAAACCTAGATGAAGCCTCCAAAATGAAGTATACCCAGTATCTCATACAAGGCAAAATTTTATACAATACAAACTGTACCCATTGCCATCAAAATTCAGGAGAGGGGTTTAGGAAATTATATCCAGCACTGATTGGGTCTGCCACTTTGATGGATGACATGGGCCCGGCGGCTTGTCTTATAAAATATGGCACAAAAGCCAGCCGGGAAGCTTCAAATCAGAATATTGCAATGCCCGCGCAAACTGAGTTAAGTAATTTAGAAATAGCTGAAATTCTTACATATATCGGCAATAGTTGGGGTAATCAAAACGGATTTATTTCGGTCAGTAAAGTGGCGACATCGCTAGTCGATTGCGCTACCCATTAACTCCACACTCTGCAAAATACTTGAATTCATTAACTCTTTGACTTGGTATACCTGTTTTTTCTGACCCAAGAGATATTCCTTTTTTTCTTCATCAAGTCCTTGAAAATCGTTGTTGAAATTTCGCATCCAATTCATCATAGCTTCATTGGCACTTGCAAGCACCTCCGCTTGACTCATTAATTCTGTAGCGTTAGGAGAAGTCAATGCAGCTGATCTGAATTGCTTTTCTAAATTACGAATCTTACCCATTTTGGGCATGACCTCATCATGGATATCCATAATCTCTTGGTACAAGAGATCTGTCTCATTTCCTGATGTGGGAGCACAACCCCATAGAAATATCCATAAAAACAAATAACTCCAACTTAATAATTTCATCATCAGTTGATTTCGTGTTAGAAGCACTTTTCTTGTCTACAAAAATAGGCCTCCAAGAATGAACAAATTATCTTTACTGGAAATAATTTTTTCATCTGATGTTGATTGAAACGGATCCCTTTCCATTAATCTCGCCTTATGAACGTCATTTTAAGTATCCTAAAAGAGGATAAAACCAGTCAAAAGAATACAGAAATGATTAAAGTATTAGGCTATTTTGGTTTATTTGGTTCAATAAAGTAAAAAAAAATCACTAAAATGTTCATTTCGTAGTCATCTAGACTATATTTCGTAGCCAAATAGATCCATTTATGATTAAAATCATAATATTTGTAGTACAATGACCATAGATACTGAAGACCAAAAAGTAAACCCTTTCTGATTCTAATCCTGTTAAAATGAACGTATTTGATATTATCGCCTTGTTTATTTTTCTTGCTGGACTTTTTATATTCTTGAATATATACGTCTTAAAATTGCCTTCAACCATTGGTTCAATGATCATGGCACTCTTTCTTTCTTTATGTTTACTTAGTGCGGGATATCTGATTCCGTCATTAAAAATAGATGCCATTCATATCGAAGAATACCAATATGGTGATATTATTTACCAGATCGTATTAAGCTTTCTCCTTTTTTCGAGTGCATTAAATATAGAAATTAAGAAGCTTGCCAAGCATAAAAAAGCAGTTTTAGTTTTGGCGACTGTCGGTGTTCTTATTTCTACGGTAGTCATTGGAACCTCAGTCTATTTTATGCTGGGCTGGATTGGCATAGAATTGAGCTATTTATATTGCTTGGTATTTGGTGCGTTGATCTCTCCGACCGACCCCATTGCTATCACCGAATACATTCGTCGTTTTAAAATCTCAAAGAACGTTGAAATGAAAATTGAAGGTGAGTCCCTTTTTAATGATGGCATAGCCGTTGTTTTAGCCCTGACCTTGCTCGACTTAGCTGGAGGACAAGCAGATCATCAACTAGGTTTTTTTGAAGTTGTTTATGTCTTTCTAGCAGATGTTGGAGGAGGCATATTTATTGGTTTAGTTATGGGATACATTGGGTATCGCTTATTAAAATATGTCGACAATGATGAATTTCATGTGGAAATACTCATAACAATCACTATTGTTCTTTTTGGGACTACCATGGCAGACTTAATGCATGTTTCCTCAAAGCAGGCCGCAGTGATCATGGGTTTGGTTATAGGTAATGAGGGACGCTCAACAGAGGTAACTGGAATCGCAGGCGATTATGTTTTTAAATTTTGGAATCTAATTCAAGACTCTTTTGCTACCATGCTTTTTGTGCTTATCGGCCTTGAAATGCTGGTCATTCCTCTACGTTTTGATTATTTTGCTGCAGGTTTTTTTGCAGTCAACCTGGTCTTACTTGGCAGATGGATGAGTGTCTTTATACCCATCAAAATATTATCTGTCAAAAAAAATTTTGAGCCACATACGATTTCAATCATGTCATGGGGGACGCTAAGAGGGGGTATTCCTATTGCTTTATCTTTAACACTTCCTGAATTCAGTGGCAAGGACGTCATTATCACCATGACTTATGTGGTGGTGGTTTGGACCATCATTTACCAAGGGTTAACATTACCTGTACTGATAAAAAGTTTGGTATCTAACAATAAAAATTGATTTTGACTTTAGAATCATAAGGGTAAATCAATCAAAATCATATTTGCATTCTTGGTATGACAAGGGTAGACATCAGAAAATTTTCATTAAAAAATCTTATTATTCTTATTTTTTTGCTGCACCTAATTATAAGTTGTATGCCTAAGGAAAAAAAGACGATTAAAAGGAGAAATTCACCAAGAATAAAAAAAGAAATTAATCTAATTGTACCCAAATTAGGAAGTACTTTCCCCTTGGATACCCTTGTTTTATTTACCCTCGAGCATAAAAAAGATCACCTTATCGACTCTATCCTATTGGAAGGTGACGGAAAGTCTAAAACCTTTATAGGAAATCATTTTGAATGGCAGCCCGAGCGGTTTCGTACTGGCAATCCTCAAATTTCACTTACTGCTTATTTTAAGGATAAAAAAGAAAAAATATATCCAAAAATAACATTTGTCTCCAATCTCAATCCTTCGCGATATACTTACGATTTGGTCAATACATATCCGCACAATGAAAAATCATATACCCAAGGACTCTTTTTTGAAAATGAATATTTATATGAAAGTACGGGACATAGAGGATCCTCAACCATAGGAAAATATGATTTAGTTTCAGGCGAGGTCATACAAATGGCTAATATTGAAAATAAGTATTTTGGTGAAGGAGCCACTTCTTGGAAAGAAACGATTTTTCAAATCACTTGGGAATCTCAAATCGCCTTTGCTTATGATAAAGACCTTAATCGTACAAGAACATTTAATTATTCTGGAGAAGGCTGGGGTTTAGCTACTTGGGGAGATACCCTAGTAATGAGCGATGGATCAGAAAATATTTATTTACTTAATCCAAAAGATTTTTCTCAAATAGATCGACTTCAGATCTACGATCAAACCAATAAATTCAATTTTTTAAATGAATTAGAAGTAATAGGTAATGACCTTTATGCCAATGTATATACTACGGCATCTGATGAAATCATAATTATAGATTTGTTAACGGGTCGCGTCAAAGGAGTCATTGATTTGATGGGCTTGATTGATCGATCAAAATACCGTGGCATAGACTATGTGCTAAACGGTATTGCCAGCTATCAAAACAGGCTCTTCGTCACAGCGAAGTGGCATCCCTACCTCTACGAGATTACGCTGAGAAAAGTCCAATAATCATTGGTATTCTTCTTAGGATATCTCACAAATTGATGAGAAAATGTGTGGGAAAAATATTTCATACTTCCACATTAATCCACCCAGGTAGCCATTATAAATACATATCCCCTATCTAAAACATTGATAATTAAAAATTGCTTAGCTCCAGTCACTGGAAAATTGGTCATTTTTAAACTCCATCATATCTCATTCAATCCCATTAACTGTATTCCCTTTTTTCTAGGTAAAACCGTTTGATACTCGATTAATTAGGTACAGAATGCCTCTTTTTGAGATCAATGAATGATTGTTACTGATATTTACTGCATAGTACTAGTTTATACATAGTACCTTGCATAACTTGCACATGATTCAAACAAGTTTTAATGAATATAGAAAATACACAAGTACAAATGCGGAAAGGGATTCTCGAGTTCTGCATACTTCATATTATCTCAAGAGGAGAAGTCTATGCCACAGACCTACTCGAAGAGCTCACGTCCGCCAAAATAATGGTCGTTGAAGGTACCTTGTACCCCTTGTTAACCCGACTTAGAAAGGCTGAGTTGGTGAGCTATAAATGGGTGGAGTCAAAAGCTGGTCCTCCACGCAAATATTATTTGATTACCAAGCAGGGTAGAGCTTTTTTAATGACCCTAAAATCAACCTGGGTAGAATTATCCCTATCAACCGATCAAATCATATCTGTAAAATCAAAAAAAGTGAAAAAATGAAAAAAAATATCAGCATCAATATAGCAGGGACCCTTTTTCATATAGAGGAATCAGGATATCAGCTTCTCGAAGAATATCTGACATCGATTAATTCCTATTTTTCTACTTTTGACGATCACAAGGACATCATTGAGGACATCGAAAGTCGTATTTCAGAAATATTTCTGGATAAACGTTCCACAGAGAGTGAAGTGATTTTATTATCAGATGTAGAATCTTTGATCACAACCATGGGTACCGTGACTGATTTCGAAGCTTCATTGGATATAGATAATAATCCTTCAAATGATGATCCTTCAGCCAAGGAAGAGGGGATGTCCAAGGATCAAGCTTATACAAATGGCGAAAAAAGGAGACTCAGGCGGAATACCAAAAATCAACTCATTGGAGGTGTCGCCAGTGGATTTGCCTATTATTTTAAAATAGATCCCCTATGGGTTCGGTTATTGATCTTAGTATTGTTTTTCAATGCTTTATTTATTGGCCTTTCTACCGTTACCTTAATCACCTACATCCTTTTATGGATCGCATTACCGGGAGCTTCACTCATAGAAGAGCCCCAAGTAAGAAAATTGTATAGAAATAAAGAAGACCGAGTAATAGCAGGTGTAGCCTCTGGAATCTCTGCCTATTTTGGTATCGATAAAGTAGCCATTCGATTATTGTTGTTGGTCAGTATATTTTTAGGTGGATTCGGCATCATCTTCTATTTTGTCCTGTGGATCATTACGCCAGAAGCCGTCTCTATTACGGAAAAAATGAAAATGGAAGGTGAACCTATCACTTTGAGCAACATAGAAACTAATTTTAAAAATAGACTCAAAGTAGTCGAAGGAGACGAAAACCCCTTCATAAAAATCATCATGATCCCCTTCAAGCTTTTGGCGGTTGTATTGGAAACCTTAGCACAAATATTAGGCCCATTATTGGCTTTTCTAGGTGAGGTCTTGAGAATTGCATTAGGTATTGGCTTTATTCTCATAGGTTTAACCCTATCTTTTGTGCTGCTCCTTATTTTCCTCATTGCACTGGGAATTAATCTAAGTTGGACCAATGTCATGATTTCAAGTTTTTTCCCGTTGGAACTCTTTGCATCCTCGATCAATACCTTAACCGCTGTCACTTTACTACTGGTCTTTATGATCCCAATGCTTGCCATTGTATTATTGGGATTGACCATTATCACCAAGCGTTCCCTACTCAATCGCTACCTCGGGGCTGCTCTTTTTACACTGTGGATATTAGGGATTGCTGGATTATCTTTTTTGACTCCGGCAACTATAAAAGATTTTATATCAGAAAATTATGTCCAAATAACACAGAACTTTGAGCCCACAGATTCCCTATCTACCTTAACCTTAGGTCAAGGGGGTCAAGTAAATGATCGAGTTAATTTATACCTAGCAGGCCATGATAAAAGTGATTTTAAAGCCATCACACGTGTAATGTCAAGGGGAAATACTTTAGACAATGCTGAAAATAATGCGGCAGATGTTTCGTATGCTATTGTTCAAGAGGGAAATGAAATCATTTTTGCCCGAGATATCAATTTAAACAGGACTCCATACCGCTTTCAAAAAGCAGAAATCACGCTATATATCCCCTTTGGACTGCCCTTCAAAATGGGTACTGATTTAGGTAAAATCCTGCGAAACACTTTATATCCGAACGGTTACAATACCTCCGATCTTAATGGTAATAAATGGATTTTTGATCAAAATGGACTGAACTGTATTACATGTAACTTACAAGAGCCCGACACCCCCACATCTCTAAATATTGAAGATTCAACTCCTAGGACACCTATGGTTCAGTCTAGTCCTACTTGGGAGGACATCGATCTTGAACCCGCTATTTATGATTTTGAGAATTTTAAAGATATCACCATTTCATCTCACCTATATCTAACCATTGAACAAGCCGACCAGTATTATGTCGCCTTAAAAAAAAGACCTGAAGACGAAGACTTGCAATTTAAAATGGTGGCAAATAAACTAATAGTTAAAGCGACAGCCGATAGAGATTGGTGGAATGAGGACCCAGTGAGTGAAACAATTCATTACCTACTGATCCGTACTCCTGACGTGGAAAGCATCACCTTAAATGGTGCAATCTTAGGTGAAATTAATGGCTTCCAATCAGAAAACCTTGAATTGATCTTGACAGGCGCTACCTCCATAGCGGCAAATGTTAAGGTTAAATTTCTAGAAGCCTATCTAACAGGTGCCTCGAGACTACAATTGACAGGTGACGCTCAAAAATTTAAAACAAAATTAGTCGGTGCTTGTAATTTAGATGCCTCAAGTTTTAATACTAAAACTACCTATGCCCACGTCACAGGTGCTTCTACGGCTCACATTTATGCTGAAGATTTTTTAGATATTGACGCTGCTGGAGTAAGTACCATCATCTATGAGGGCACCGATAACACAGAAATTCAAAGTGGCCACCTGAGTAATGTTATCAAAAATAATATCTAAATCAATCACTTTAGATCACACAAGCCTTCAGTTATAAATTAATCTCTCCTTTAAAAAACCCTAATGAATCAAATAAAAACATTTTCAAAAAATGCACAAAAAGATTTTAGTCTCATTGACCATATCCTTCTATATAAAAGTGAATATGCCTGTAGTGAATTAATGGAACGATACAAAAAATCAGTTTATCATATGATTCTTAAAAAGGTACCTAACCAGAAGGATGCGGAAGACCTCACCATTGAAACCTTTGCAAAGGCATTTCATAAACTAGCCCTTTTTAAAAAAAATCATGCTTTTACTACTTGGCTTTTTCGCATCGCTACCAACCATACCATCGATTTTATGCGAAGAAAAAAAATACAGACCACAAGTATTCACAGCTCTTTTTCAGATGATCAAGGCGCAATACTCAACCTCGACCTATTGGATCAAAATTTAGTGCCTGATGAAGTGATAATTAATGATCAAAAAATTGAATTAGTAAGATTATTTGTCAACCAAATGGAGTCAAAATATCAACGACTTATCACCCTCCGTTATTTTGATGAATTGAGTTATGCAGAAATAGCACAACTACTTAATACCCCTTTGGGTACCATCAAAGCTCAATTGTATCGTTCTAGGATTCTACTCTCTAACTTACTGAATAATAAAAGGCAACATATGTAAGCTTGCAAAGCCTACCCTTTTTTATTATCTCAGTTTTTTAAATTTAATTCGTTTTGGTGCCAGATCTCCTAATCTTTTCTTCCTGTTTCCCTCATAATCAGAAAAATTTCCTTCAAACCAAGATACCTGAGAATCTCCTTCAAAAGCCAATATATGGGTAGCTATTCGATCAAGAAACCATCGATCGTGAGAAATTACAACGGCACATCCTCCAAAGTTTTCAAGCCCTTCCTCTAGTGCTCTCAATGTATTGATGTCTAAATCATTGGTAGGCTCATCCAATAAAATCAAATTGGCTCCTTGCTTGAGGGTCATGGCTAAATGAACTCTGTTACGCTCTCCTCCAGATAAATCACCCACTTTTTTCTGTTGATCGGTCCCACTGAAATTAAATCTGCTGGTATAAGCACGCGCATTCATTTCTTTCCCACCCAGATTGATGAATTCATTCCCTCCTGAAATGGCATCAAATACCGTTTCTTCAGACTTTAATTGATCGTGCTCCTGATCAACATAAGACAGAACCACAGTAGACCCTACTTTAAAAGTCCCTGAATCTGGAGTTTCTTTTCCCGTAATTAACTTAAAAAGGGTTGATTTTCCTGCTCCGTTGGGGCCTATGACACCCACAATTCCCCCTTGAGGTAAACTAAAATGAAGATCATCAAAAAGCAGTTTATCTCCATATGATTTAGAGACTCCTTCCACTTCAATCACATTGCTCCCCAATCTCGGGCCTGGAGGTATAAAAAGTTCTAGTGTCGCTTCTTTTTGATTTGCTTCTTCCCCAAGCAGTTTCTCATATGCCCCTAATCTAGCTTTTGATTTCGCCTGCCTTGCTTTGGGCGCCATCCTGACCCATTCTAATTCGCGCTCTAAAGTTTTCTGCCTTTTAGAGGCAGATTTATCCTCCTGAGCTAATCTTTTTTGTTTTTGATCCAACCAACTGGAATAATTACCCTTCCATGGAATGCCCTCTCCTCTATCAAGTTCCAATATCCATCCGGCCACATTATCCAAAAAATATCTGTCGTGAGTAACCGCTATGACCGTGCCTTCATATTGCTGTAAGTGATGCTCCAACCAAAGCACCGATTCAGCATCTAAGTGATTGGTAGGTTCATCCAACAACAAGACGTCAGGTTCTTGCAACAACAACCGACATAAAGCGACTCTTCTCTTTTCCCCTCCAGATAAGTTCTTAATCAACGCATCCTCCGGAGGTGTTCTTAAGGCATCCATGGCCCGATTTAGCTTATTATCTAAGTCCCATGCACCCGTTTGGTCAAGTTGCTCTTGGACCTTGCCTTGTTGCTCAATGAGTTGCTCCATTTTGTCCGGATTATCTAAAATCTCGGATTCACCAAACTTCAAGTTAATCTGATCATATTCCTCTAGTAAACTGGTAACCTCCTTTACCCCCTCCTTGATTACATCAATTACCCTCAATTCAGGATCCATTTTAGGCTCCTGCTCTAGCATTCCTACCGAATAGTCCGGGGAAAAAACTACCTCTCCTTGAAATTGATCATCCAACCCTGCTATGATCTTTAGCAAAGAAGATTTACCAGATCCGTTGAGTCCCAAGACCCCAATTTTTGCTCCATAAAAAAAGGATAAATAGATGTTCTTTAAAACTTTTTTCTGAGGTGGATAGACTTTACTCAGCCCCGCCATTGAGAATATGATTTTATCTTCAGACATGCTTTTTTAATAATTTAAAAAGGTAATTTCATCAAAAAATAATCAATAATTTTACATGAGATAAAAAAATTCATTGTTTTCCAATCCAAAACAATTAAATTTCGTGATTCTACATCTTGTCCTACCACGATTGATCTATAGTCATTAAAGAGAGGCCAAAACTCTTATCTAAAATATTAAAAAAAAAATTATGAAAATCACATATATCGGAGCCGGAAGCATTCAATTTGGACCCTTAATCATCCAAGATATATTGATGAGCGATTTTTTGTGTAGAGAAGGTTTAGAAATTCATTTAATGGATATTGAACGTTCTCATTTAACTGAAGTAATAAAGCACGGAGATTATGTCAGTCAAAAACTCAATAGACAGGCCAAAATTTTTGGTACGACGAACCTAAAAGAAGCCATAAGTGGTGCTGATTTTGTTATTTGTGCTCTTGAGAAAGATAGAAATATATACTGGTCTCAGGACTTTCATATTCCTAGAAAATATGGTTTTAAGCAAGTTTATGGTGAAAATGGAGGTGTAGGATCCTTCTTTCATGCCCTTAGAAATATCAAGCCCATTGTAGAGTTAGCCAAATTAATGGAGGACCTGTGTCCAAATGCCTTACTACTCAATTTTTCTAACCCAGAGCATAAGATTTGTCAAGCAGTAAGTCAATTAACCTCCATTCAATCCATCGGTTTATGTCATGGCGTCTTCATGGGAAGAGATCAAATATCAGAAATGTTGGAAATACCCCTCTCAGAAATACAGACGAAAGCCTGTGGTATGAATCATTTTACTTGGTTTCAAGAAATCAAACATGTTACTACCGGAGAAGACTTGTATCCGCAGCTAAAAGCTCGGGAACAAGAAGGAGATTGGCTAGCCAAATGGCATGAACTTGCTTTGGGTCGCATATTGTACCGTAGATTTGGATTGTGGCCCTCACCAGCTTCCAATCATTATGGAGAATACTTAAATTGGGCCGGTGAATTCGTAATTCCCCAACTTCAATTTTTTTATGACCCTTGGGAGGGTCATCCCTGGGAAAAAAATGAAATTCCTGAAGGTGTTTATACCGTAGATAGGGTCAATTATGAGCGTCCTTGGAAAAAGAATTCCAATGAAAAGCTTTTGCCTGTTGGATCTACTGAAGCCATCAAGTTTAAAAATGAAGATGGTAGTTTTAAGCGTTCTGGAGAAATCGCAACACATATTATGGAAGCTACGCTGTCTGATGAAAATCGATGGCTAGAAGCCGTTAATATCCCTAATAAAGGTGCTATTCCCAACTTACCTGATGATCTTGTGGTAGAAGTTCCTGCATATGCCAACAGAAATGGAATTAAAGCGCATCAAATGAAAGCACTACCTGAAGCAGTTGCTGCTATCATTCGGCTACATGGTAGTATCCATAAATTACTTGTAGAGGCCTATCAAGAAGGATCAAAAGATAAACTCATGCAAGCCATACTTATAGAGCCCACCGTCAATTCATATCGAAATGCCGTTGACATGTGTAATGAAATGCTGTCCTTACAAAAACACGTTTTACCAGAGATGAAATAATCTGAAAACATAATGTTGAATCAGATTTTATTGAATCCTCGGCTTGAGATCACAGACTGGATAGTCATCATAGGCTATCTTTCGATCAGTATCATCATTAGTGTGTTTTTCATCAAGCATCGCTCTGAAAACATCGAAGACTTTTTTGTTGCCGGAAGAAGTTTACCCTGGTGGCTTTTAGGGACTTCAATTGCCGCGACTTGGTTTGCAACAGACGCACCTCTAGCCATAACCGCTTTGGTAAGAAGTAAGGGTATTTATGCGAGCTGGCTTTGGTGGTATCTAGGTACAGGTATCATAATGATGGTCTTTTTTTTTGCTCATTACTGGAGAAGGGCAGAAATTTTGACGGATGCCGAATTAATTGAATTGAGATATAACGGTAACTCTGCTTCTTTTTTAAGGGGATTCACAGCTGCTTTTTATGGTATTTTTAAAAATTGCATAAGCCTAGGCTGGGTTATCCTAGCCATGCTAAAGTTTTCTGAGGTTATGCTCGGTGGGAGGGCGGAAATTGCCTTGGTAATCACTGCTGTATTTGCATTAATACACACGTTGATCTCCGGGATTAAAGGAGTTGTTATTTTAGATGCACTTCATTTTACGGTGGGTGTCCTCAGCACCATACTCATGGCTATTTTAATCATGACAGCAGTGGGCGGTCCCTCGGAACTGGCATTAAAATTAAGCCTAAGTACAGAGGCTCCTCCTGGAATTACCGATATGTTACCCAACCTAGGGCATATTACCCTGCTAGAAATGATTGGGTTTACCTGTTTAATATTAATCCTTTGGCTAGGACAAGCCCAAGGAGATGGGTTTATCGTCCAAAGATTATTTTCTGCAAAAAATGAAAAACATGCCGTCAAGGCATCACTTTGGTTTGCAGTAGCTGCTATCGTCATTCTTACCTGGCCCTGGATCGTCATTGGATTAGGTTCTATCATTCTACTCCCCATTTCTGATGCTTCTGACGCACTCTTAGCTGATCCTGAACTCGCATATCCACTAATGATTTTGAAGGTCCTGCCCACTGGACTCAAAGGTCTACTCGTAGCTGCTTTTATGGCTGCTTTCATGAGTACCGTCGATACCCATCTTTGCTGGGGCGGTTCTTATGTCGTCAATGATATTTATAAAAGGTTTTTAGTAAAAGATAAGACTCCAAAACATTATTTATTCATCTCTAGAGTAAGCATTGTTTTTTTATTAATATGCTCTAGCATAGCTGCATGGCAGATGGATAGCATCGCCGACGCTTGGATTTATATCATTGAAATCATGTCAGGAGTAGCTATTATTTCCATGCTCAGGTGGTTTTGGTGGCGCATCAATGCTTGGTCTGAAATCACTAGTATGGTCACGGCACTATTATTAGCTAATGGCTACTTTATCTCCAAAATAATATATTATTTTGATTTCATAAATATCAATCAACTCCATCAAATTCAATTTTATTATGACATTGATCATGCTTTGATTCGTGCCGCTTTCATTCTCATTGTCAGTACACTCATGAGTCTTCTAGTCACATTTCTTACTAAGCCCGTCGAAAATAATCGCTTATTGGCCTTTTACAAAAAAGTAAAACCAATGGGATGGTGGCAACCCATTGCCCTTCAAGCTCCAGAAATAGTGGTCCCTCAGGTAGCGAAAACAAGTTGGTTGGGCTTTGGATTTGGAGTGATTTTCTTAAATAGTATCCTTTTTAGTGTGGGTCATCTCGTTTTAGGCCATTATTTAATTGCCTTTATTCTCATAGTTATCGCCATTATTTCCGGGCGCATGACCCTTCGACAAGTCTAAAATACCACAACCGAATAGTCTCATGAAATTCTAAATAAATTTTTGATACAGTTACCTGCTGAAAATAAATAGGTAAACTATTATTTGTGAATAATTAAGAGATATCCGATTTTTGCAATAAAAAGCTTGGAGTCACTCGTGAAATCATTCCCAAACGGATTTATTGAAAATGAGACCATATATCGCAACGCTTGGGGTGAACATCCCGCTAGAATAATAGGCATTGTTAAAAATGTAGATTTTTCAATAGCCTATTTTGAATCAAACTTCGAAAAATTCAAAAGTCAGGTTGATATGCTAATAGAGCGGATAGACCAAACTGAAAATAGGGGAAGTTTTCTAAATAAAGCAAAACATCTCAAAGCAACCTTGCCCGAATTAAAGGGTCTGGGTGATTTCCAAGCCTTAGATCATAAAATATCTGATCTCATCGAGCTTATCCTCAAAACCATCAAGGGCAACAGAACTAAAAACACCGAAATCAAGGGTCAATTAATTCGACAAATAAAGGCGGCCACTGATCTCTTACATTGGGGAGAAGCGACTACTCAAATTTTATCTATTCAAAAAAAATGGTTCCACACAGGTCCTGCTAAAGCCTCAAAAGAAGCCCGCTTAAATGAAGAATTTAAAAATATATTAAATTCATTTTTCGATCAAAAAAAGTTTTTTTATGATGACAAAAATAACCTTATCGCTTTTTATGAAAGAAAATATGAAGCACTCATTCAGGAAGCAAAGAAATTAGAAAGCTTAAGCGAAGATCAAAAATTACCGAAATTAGAAAGTTTAAAAATCGCCTGGAAAGAAAATGGGGTAATAAAAAAAATCAAATATGACCAACTGAAGAAGGAATTTGACCGTGTAAATAAGCCCATAAAGGTGGACTTTAATCTTGACCAAGTTCTTCAATTGATTCAAAAGTTAAAAACTAAAAAAGAAATTAGTAAAAGCGAGATGATCAAATACAGGCAACAATTGACTTCTTTTGATAAAAACGGCTTCAACCATCCAAAGTTGAAACTTCTACTCACAGAAGGAAATGAATGGCTTGACCTCTCCGAAGAGCTCCTTTTTATTGAAGGGCTCTGCCAAAAAAAAACATTTAAAATTTCATGAAAAATCCATGAAAAACCAGCTGGAAATAAAGGTTCAAATAACTCATAAATTACTTAAAAGGAATCAATCTGAATTGAAAACTTTGGAAGATAATTCCATCATTTTCAATAGTAAAAGCTCCGCTTTCGATGAAATAGTAGCAAAAAAAATAAAGTTTCAAAAAAAGAAAATAAAGATAAAAAAGAAGTTATTATTGAACTTTGACGCTACAAAAATTTTGAGAATACAAAAATTCTACTCTTTTTAGCGGAATTATTTAAAAAAAGGTAATATAAGTTTGATAAATTCTTTTTAGTTATACTTTTGCGCGAATATTAAATATTACTAATATGTATTGGACATTAGAATTGGCTTCATATCTTGAAGATGCACCCTGGCCAGCTAGCAAAGATGAGCTGATCGACTTTTCGATTCGTTCTGGAACCCCTTTAGAAGTTGTAGAAAATCTACAGGAATTAGAAGACGATGGGAATCCCTATGAAAATATAGATGAGATTTGGCCAGATTATCCAACCAAAGAGGACTTTTTCTTCAATGAAGATGAATACTAAGCCAAATCTTTTGATAAGAAGAGTCGAGCTAAATCAAGATCCTCTTCAGTGGTGATCTTAATATTTTGATAAAACCCTTCGATCAAATGAACCTCGTGGCCCTTAGAAGCCACTAATGAAGCATCATCTGCGAAACGGCCATCATTAGCCGTTTCATAAGATTTTTTTAATAAATCTATATCAAAAGTTTGAGGCGTTTGAATCAGATAATAATTTGATCTGTCTCTCGATACCGTAGTCCCACCAGATTTTTCCCTAATAGAATCTTTTAGTGCCACCGAAGCAACAGCTGATTTATGGATCGCTGCAGCCTCATAACCGGCATTGATTAATTGAGCACTTACGCAAGGTCTCGCTGCATCATGAATAGCCACAATCCCTGACCCTTCTACCCATTTTAATCCGTTCTTGACTGACTGGAAACGAGTCTCCCCACCGTCGACTATTTGAATGGAATGTTTGGGTAGCCATTGCTCTTTAATACTTTTCCAACGTTCGAAGTGATTTTTAGACATGACCAAAATCAACACATCTACCTCTACCCTTAAAAATGATTCTAAAGTATAAACTAGGACGGGTTTCCCTGATATTTCAATAAACTGTTTGGGCACCTCATTGTTCATGCGCGTACCCTGTCCTCCTGCTACTATAACTGCAAAACGACGACCTAGAGGCATATCAGATAATCAACATGGCATCGCCATAGGTGAAAAATCGATATTTTTCTTTGATCGCCAATTGGTAAGCTTCCATGATTAAATCGTATCCTCCGAAAGCTGAAGCCATCATGAGTAAGGTCGATTCAGGCAAATGAAAATTGGTCACCAAGGCATTACATATTTTAAAATCATAAGGTGGAAAGATGAATTTATCTGTCCAGCCCGTACTTTCTTTCAACCGTCCGCCTGCTGAAACAGAAGACTCTATCGATCGCATGACGGTCGTGCCAATCGCACAAACTCTTTTCTTGGTGTCCAATGCCTCATTGACTCGCTGTGCTGTTTTATCCAATACTTCGTAATTTTCACTGTCCATTTTATGCTTGGTCAGGTCTTCTACATCTACAGGCCTAAAGGTACCCAAGCCTACATGCAATGTGATATTTTCGATATCTACACCAACAATCTCAAGTCTTTTAAGCAGCTGCTTCGTAAAATGCAACCCGGCAGTCGGTGCCGCCACAGCACCTATTTTATCAGCATAAATGGTTTGAAAACGCTCTTTATCTGAAGCTTCTGCTATCCTATTCAGCATCTTTGGGAGTGGTGTTTCTCCCAAATTATCAATCAGCTTATAGAAGTCATGCTGTTCGCCATCAAATAGAAATCTAATCGTTCTACCTCTCGATGTAGTGTTGTCAATGACTTCAGCCACCAACTCTCCATCACCGAAATACAACTTATTTCCTACCCTTATTTTTCTTGCGGGATCTACCAATACATCCCATAGATGCATTTCCTTATTGAGCTCTCTGAGTAAAAAAACTTCTATTTTAGCACCCGTCTTTTCCTTATTACCGTATAACCTGGCAGGAAACACTTTGGTGTCATTAAGTACCATGACGTCGTCTTCACTAAAATAATTGACGAGGTCTTTAAAAGTCTTATGCTCAAACTTTCCTGTATCCTTGTGAATCACCATCAAACGTGATTCATCCCTATTTTCCATAGGATGTGAGGCAATGATGCTTGATGGAATATCGAATTTGAATGCTGATAGCTTCATGAAAAAAAATTAAAGGATGATAAAAATTTATGCAATACGTGCGCAAAATTAAACAAATGTTTTTTATTAAATTTAAATTTTTCATTTCCAGCCAATTATCTTACTCATTGATATGAAAATAATAACAAAACTTATCCTTGAAAGCTTTCGATTTGCATGGAACGCATTAAAAATGAATATGCTGCGAACCATACTATCATTATTGGGGGTAACCATCGGCATTTTTGCCATTATTTCTGTTTTCACACTCGTTGATTCTTTAGAGCGCAGTCTAAAGGAGAGTTTTAATTTTTTAGGTGCCAATACGATACTTGTACAAAAGTGGCCTTGGGGAATAGGGGGGGACGAGCCTTATCCCTGGTGGAAATATTTAAAACGCCCACATCCCACATGGGAAGAATACGAGTTTTTAGCAGAAAACGTCCAAAATGCAGCAAGTTTATGCATCATGGCCAATAAGGGTGGTATTGTGATTAAATTCGAAAATAATAGCAGCAATGAGGTAACCCTCATGGGTGTTTCTAATTCCTACAAAGATGTCTATGAAGTAGCTATCGAAGAAGGTCGGTATTTTACTGCACAGGAATCCATCGGAGGCAGATCGGTAGCTATCATAGGTCATAGAATTGCTGAAGATTTATTCGCAGAGCTCAATCCCATCGGCAAAACTTTAAAAATTAAAGGAATCTCTTATTATGTAATTGGTAAATTAAAAGAAGAGGGAGAAGGGTTTCTTGAAATGGAGTCCAAAGATGATCAGATCATCACTCCTTATCATTCCTTCACCAAGCTTTATTATATCGGTAAAGGCAAAGGGGGTCTAGAGCCCGACATTACCCTAAAAGGATATGACTCAGATTTAGGACTTATTGAACTTGAATCTGAAGTAAAAGGTTTGATGAGGTCTAAAAGAGGATTAAAACCTCGAGAAGAAGATAATTTCGCTATAAACCATCCCGATGCAATTGCTGAATTTATCGGTGCGACATTCGATATCATAGGTATTGCTGGATGGGTCATTGGTTCATTTTCCATTCTTGTGGGAGGATTTGGAATCGCAAATATTATGTTTGTTTCTGTTCGAGAACGTACGAGTATTATCGGTATCCAAAAATCACTTGGAGCCAAAAATTATTTCATCTTGTTTCAATTTTTATTTGAATCCGTATTTCTTTCGTTAATCGGCGGAGCGCTCGGTATCTTTCTAGTTTATTTATTGAGTTTCGCCAATTTGGGAACCTTAGAACTTAGGCTTACTCTAAATAATGTGTTCCTTGGATTAGGCGTCTCCGTAGTCATCGGTATCGTATCTGGAATTGTTCCGGCGGCCCTAGCCGCAAGAATGGATCCAGTAATGGCCATTAGAACGCAATAAATTTTGCCCCAATTGATCCCAAAATTAAATTTTGATAAAGATTAAATTTGATATCAACCATGAATCTTTTCCTTTATCAAATGCTCCAGATCATCCATAAGCTCTACATTATCCTCAAGAAGTAGCTTCACCGCATCTCTTCCTTGTCCCAACTTATTCCCATCATATGAAAACCATGAGCCCGATTTCTGAATAATTTCTAATTCAACACCCAAATCCAAAATTTCTCCAGATTTACTGATCCCCTTACCGTACATTATATCAAATTCCACGACTCTAAAAGGTGGAGCAATTTTATTTTTAACCACCTTCACCTTGGTTCGGTTCCCCAATATATTATCAGCACTTTCTTTAATTTGACCTATTCGACGAATGTCTAACCTCACCGATGCATAAAATTTAAGTGCATTTCCTCCGGTAGTCGTCTCTGGATTACCAAACATGATACCTATTTTCTCTCGAAGCTGATTAATGAAAATACATGCACAGCCAGATTTACTGATGGCTCCCGTTAATTTTCTTAGTGCCTGAGACATCAATCTGGCTTGCAGTCCCATTTTACTATCTCCCATCTCTCCTTCAAGCTCAGCCCTTGGCACCAAGGCCGCCACTGAATCGATCACAATAATATCAATGGCACCAGACCTGATAAGATGTTCCGTAATTTCTAATGCCTGCTCTCCATTGTCGGGCTGAGATATGAGTAAATTTTCAGTATCAATCCCTAATTTTTCAGCATAACTCTTATCGAAGGCATGCTCAGCATCAATAAAGGCTGCCAAGCCCCCTTGCTTTTGTGCCTCTGCAATACAATGCATAGATAAAGTAGTTTTTCCGGAGGACTCAGGACCATAAACTTCTATCACCCGTCCCTTTGGAATACCCCCCACTCCCAAGGCAAGATCTAGTCCAATAGAACCCGTCGAAATAACGGGTACATCCATCACTTTTTCATCGCTTAATTTCATGATGGCTCCTTTACCATAGGTTTTTTCTAGCTTATCGATAGTCAGCTGAAGCGCCTTACTTTTTTGTTCTTTTTCTTGCATTGTCTTCTTAAAGTTATTGTTTTACTAAAAATATTAGCTAAAATAGAAAATTATTAGGAAATTCAATACGTTTAGCTAAATATTTTAGTTTTTTGTTTCCCCAAAATCCTAAAATTAGCTTTTTCATCTTTAAATCCTAAACCATAAAAGTAGTCCCTTCCACGTGCAGAATTGAAGTTACTTATCAATTATTTTGCCTTAAAAATTAATATTTCAATATACTTGACCTAATTTTTGTTAAGTTGCTACTCATTTTCAAACATTATAAAGGTAATGCTGGCTGAGTAAAATTTGACAGGAATACTGGGTATTCCGATAATGGCCATACTTTAAAAGATAAAAAATAAATCCTTACGGCTTCCTATTTTATAGGTTTTACCCATAATATAAGTAAAAAGTCCCCCTTTAAAAGAGATTAATTACGAAAATGGATTTAAATGGAGTTTTATATTATTTCGAAAGTCTATGACAGGTCCTATCAGTTATTTACAGCAAATACGTTACCCTATCTTGATCGAACGCCAGCTAAATCCACTTAAAAAAAAAGTGTCTATAGTTAACCTGATGAACATCAAAAAAAAATCTTACTCATACCCCTAGTTTTTCCCTTTTTTAGAAAGTTTTGAACACAAAGGCTTTTCGACCTCAGCCAAGCCCAAATAGAACGTCAGTACCTTGAAAAAGAGGGGTTCGATACGCGAATTAGAAGTGTCAGTGCTTGGTCAACGCTAGGTTGATTCAAGGACCCTATCTTGTCCAATATGCTGAACAAAACAGAGGCCCAAATAGCAGAAACCTTATTTCACGAATTGACGCATAATACTTTGTTTCTTAAAAATCGATTGCAATTTAATGAAAATTTGGCTTCCTTTTTTGGTAAAAAAGCAAGCATAGATTACCTCAATTTCTTTTATGACCCACATGCAGAGCAAATGACTGATTATTTATCTGACCTTGAAGATTCAGAAAAATTTAGGCAATACATGATGAGGGGTAAACAAATTTTAGGATTTTTTATATCAAAATTTTAGTGCTGCGAATGACCTCAATTTTAAAGCCGCCAAAAAAAGTAAAACTATCCATGAAATTATAAATAATCTAGACACCATTCAGTTCAAAAATATTAATTAATAAAGCATTTTCAATAAATCATTACCCAATAACACTTATTTCATGTCCTACACCCGTTATTACGCTGAGGAGCAGAAGCTTGATTCTATCTTTCTTTAACTATTATGAGAAAGATTTAAAAAAATTGATAACCCATATTAAAAAGCATTTAAATATCAACAAATTGTAAAACATTTCATGTTAATTTGATTTTCAAATAACATTACCCTTGTGATTTTGATATTTACTCATACTTAACAATGCATTTATTGTACATTTAAAGACCCATTTAAATTATTTAAATGAACTTAAATACATATAAAATATTGATTGTGGATGACGATTCTGATATTGTCGAATTACTCAAGTTCAATCTATCTTCCGAGGGCTACAAAGTCAAGAGTGCATCCAACGGTATTCAAGCCTTGTCTTTAGCTAAAGAGTTTATACCTGATCTGACTATCTTAGACATCATGATGCCTAATATGGATGGTGTCGAAACTTGTCGCCAAATCCGATCTATTCCTGAATTGGCAAATAAGTTTATTATCTTTCTTACTGCAAGGTCTGAAGAATACTCAGAGGTAGTAGCGTTTCAAATGGGAGCCGATGATTACATTACAAAACCCATCAAACCCCGCGCGCTGATCAGTAGAATTAATGCCTTGTTCAGAAGAGAGATCAAAAAGGACCCGGGGAGCTCTAAAATTCGTATTGGCAATTTGGAGATTGACCGCACTTCTTACACCGTCAAACTCGACAACAAAAAAATTATCTTACCAAAAAAAGAGTTTGAATTACTGTTTTTTTTAGCACAAAATCCTGATCAAGTTTTTGGTAGGGATGATTTATTAAAAAATATTTGGGGATCTGATGTCTACGTTTTAGCCCGCACAGTTGACGTCCATATTAGAAAGGTGAGAGAAAAAATTGGTGATGGTTTCATCATAACTATTAAAGGTGTTGGCTATAAGTTTGTTGGAGACTAACTTACAATATGACACTCAACTCAAAGGGTCTTGCGCTTATCCTCGCATTGATAATAGCCGTTACCACCACCACTGCCCTTTATTTAACCCCCAACGTTCCTGATCGGGCTATTTTTTTAACTTTTATTTTATCATTTATATCAGGTTTCAGTATCATTCGAGTCATGGCCGAGTTATTGTTTTTTAAAGAAATCAATAATATTTATAAAGCCCTAAAAAATGTCCATGATCAAAAATTGGCTTCAATTACTCAAACAAAAAAATCCTATTTTAATCCACTCAAAAAAATAAATCAAGAAATTTCGTCCTATGCCAATCGAAAACAAAATGAAATCGATGAACTCAAGAAAATGGCAGCTTTTAGAAGAGAATTCATTACCGATGTTTCTCATGAACTTAAAACCCCAATATTTTCAGCCCAAGGATTCGTCCATACACTCTTGGACGGAGCGATCGATAATGAAGCTGTAAGAGAAAATTTTCTAAAAAAAGCAGCGAAGAGTCTGGATCGACTTGATATCTTGGTTCAAGACTTAATGACCATTACTCAAATTGAAAAAGGGGAGATCAATATGCATTTTGAATCCTTTGATTTGGTTGAACTCAGTGCTGAAGTAATGGATCAGCTTGAAAAAAAAGCCCATCAAAAACAAGTGAAAATACAATTATTCAATTCAATAGATCATCCTATCTATGTCAGCGCTGATTATCGCAGAATCTACCAAGTAATCCTTAATTTACTGGCCAATGCCATCAATTATGCTGGCACTGGGGCTGAAGTAATCATCAAGATCACGGTTGCAGCAAAAAAAATTATCTTTGAATTGAGTGATAATGGTATAGGAATTCCAGAAAAAGATCTCTCCCGAATTTTTGAGCGTTTTTATAGGGTAGATAAAAGTCGCTCCCAGGAAACCGGCGGATCGGGGCTGGGTTTGTCCATAGTCAAGCATATCATTGAAAGTCACCAATCAAAAATTAATGTTGAAAGTAACAGTAAAAAAGGAACAAAATTCTGGTTTCTACTAAAAGCAAGTCCTCCACACAAATCAGAAACCAAAACTGCTATCTCGACGAAATGAAGAAAAAATTAAGCCCTCATTCCCCATTCAAGGAGATCATTATTTTTGAAAATAGTGATTTCATCATTATTAATAAACCCCAGTATATTTCTACCTTAGAAGATAGAAGTTCACCCATGAATATACTTAAATGGGCCCGGACTTATTTTAATGACGCAAAAGTCTGTCATAGATTGGATAAAACCACCTCAGGCATTTTGGTCATTGCAAAAAATGATGCTACCTACAAGTATTTTTCTATGTTACTTAAACAAAGATCTGTTACTAAAATTTATCATGCCCTTGTCAAAGGTGACCAAGATTTTGACGAATTAGAACTTAATAATCCTATTTATTCCTCTGCCAGTCGCTCAAAAGTTGATTTTCAAAAAGGAAAACCCTCCGTGACCTTGATATCAACCATTGTACGATATAAAAAATACTCCCTTTTGGCTTGTATGCCCTTTACAGGCCGTATGCATCAAATAAGGGTCCATTTAGCAAATTACGGCCTCCCTATCATTGGAGATCAGCATTACGGTGGAAAAAATCTTTTCCTCTCAGAAATTAAAAAAAATTATAAAGCTTCTAAAAATGAAGAGGAACAACCCTTAATGGGTAGACTAGCCTTGCACGCTGCGGGCATTCAATTTGAGGATAGAGATGGGAAAATAATGAAACTAACGGCGCCTTATCCCAAAGATTTACAAGCTGCAATTCGACAACTTGAAAAAAACAAGCGTTAATAAAAGTAGGTATCTTGTTTTTCCAAAATATAAAATCTATTTTTGTGTCCCTTTTCAAGATAGAAAAAGGAGCAACAGTATAAAAAAAGTACTTATAAATTGGAAACATTAAGTTACAAGACCATTGCATCAAACAAATCAACAGTCAACAAGAACTGGGTGATCATCGATGCAAGTCACAAAGTATTAGGGAGATTGGCCAGCGAAGTAAGTAAAATTATTAGGGGCAAACACAAACCTTCATTTTCTGCACATGTCGATTGTGGAGATAATGTCATTGTTATCAACGCAGACAAGATCCGACTTACCGGTAAAAAATGGACGGATAAATTGTACATCCGTCATACAGGATATCCAGGGGGTCAACGAAAACAGACGTCTAAAGAGCTCTACCAAAAATCGCCAACCCTTTTGATAGAAAGCGCAGTACGTGGTATGCTTCCTAGAAATCGATTAGGAAGGCAACTATTTAAAAATCTTTATGCATATGTGGGCACTGAACACCCACATGAGGCTCAAAAACCAAAAGAAGTCAAAATATAATTTGAATGGAAGTAATCAAAACAATTGGTAGACGAAAAACTGCCGTAGCCCGTGCATACTTATCGAGTGGGAAAGGAGAAATCAAAGTCAACAATCGTGACTTCAAAGAATATTTCCCATCAGAAGTACTTCAAATCATTGTTAAGCAGCCTTTAGTGACTACAGAGCAAAACGATAATTTTAATATCAGCATCAATGTTTTTGGTGGTGGACTTTCAGGTCAGGCTGAAGCCATTAGGCTCAGTATCGCTCGTGCTTTGGTTGAGTTAGATCAAGAAAGCAGACCTGTCTTAAAGGCCGAAGGATTTCTTACAAGAGACTCAAGAATGGTTGAACGTAAGAAATACGGCCGTAGAAAGGCAAGAAGAGCATTTCAATTTAGTAAACGATAAGTTTATAATTAAAAAATGGCAAAAATTACAACAAAAGAATTGTTGGATGCTGGGGTCCACTTTGGACACCTTACTCGGAAATGGGATCCTCAAATGGCTCCCTTCATATTCATGGAAAAGAATGGCATTCACATCATTGACCTTAACAAGTCACTTAAGCACCTTGAAGAGGCTGCTGCTGCACTACAAGGCGTCGTGCGGTCTGGACGTAAGGTAATGTTCGTAGCTACCAAAAAGCAAGCGAAAGAAGTCGTAGAAGAACAGGCTAAAAAATTAAAAATGCCCTACGTGACCGAAAGGTGGCTTGGAGGTATGTTAACTAACTTCGCTACGATCAGAAAGTCATTGAAAAAAATGACCTCAATAGACAAGTTGCTCAAAGAAGATGCGTATAACAACCTCGCCAAACGTGAAAAGCTCATGCTTTCTAGGGAGCGGGCTAAATTAGAACGTGTACTTGGTGGTATCGCTGATCTCAATAGATTGCCTGCTGCCCTTTTTGTAGTAGACATCAAACGTGAGCACATCGCCATTGCAGAAGCACAGAAACTAAATATCCCAGTGTTCGCCATGGTGGATACCAACTCCAATCCAAATGAAGTTGATTATCCCATCCCTGCAAATGATGATGCTTTCAAATCTATCTCCTTAATCACCAATTACATTAGTAATGCAATGGAAAAAGGAGTTGGTGAGAGAAAGAAAGAAAAAGAAGATTCTAAGATTGCTGAGGAAGCCAAAAGGCAGAAAGCCGAAGAGGTTGTAGTAAAGAAGGACTAACCACTCAAATTCTTACAGCTTAACAAGAATTTAATCAAATATTAAAATTGAACATCAACACAAATGATGTTCAATTTTTGTTTAAAAGAATTTATAATTATCATAAATAATAATAAAATGGCAATTAGCGCTCAAGAAGTAAATAAGCTCAGGCAAATGACCGGTTCAGGTATGATGGACTGCAAAAAAGCATTGGTAGAAGCCGATGGTGATTTTGACAAAGCAATTGAATTTTTAAGAAAAAAAGGCCAAAAGGTCTCTGCCTCAAGAGCAGATCGAGAAACCTCCGAAGGTATTATTTTCACTAAGATCAGCGAAGATGGTTCCAAAGGAGTTTTGGTTGCCTTTACTTGTGAAACTGATTTTGTAGCCAAGAATGATGCATTTAAAGCATTAGGAGAAGAGATTTTAGCTTGTGCATTTGACCACGAACCGGCAGACATCGATGCCTTGAAAGCTCACAAGAGGGGTGAACTCACCCTTGGTGAAAAAATAATTGAAAATACGGGTAAAATTGGAGAAAAGCTAGAAATCAGCTCTTACGAGATATTAAAGTCAGAAGGAGTGGTCTCCTACATCCATTCAAACAAAAAACTGGGAGTATTGGTAGGCCTGGGTCATACCAATGGAACTGCTATTGAAAATGCGGGTCGAGATATTGCTATGCAAATCGCAGCTATGAATCCTGTAGCCGTGAATAAAGACAGCGTAGATCCTTCACTTATAGAAAAGGAAATTGAAATTGGTAAAGACCAAGCACGACAGGAAGGAAAGCCAGAAGCCATCATTGAAAAAATTGCAATGGGAAAACTGAATAAATTCTTTAGTGAAAATACTCTCATGGGACAAAAATTTGTGAAGGATGGTTCTATGACCATCGCTCAATACTTAGATAATGTTTCTAAGGGTATGACCGTAACTGAATTCAAAAGAATCACCATAGGATAAACTTTTAAAAAAATTAAAAAAAGGTCATTCATTAACTGGGTAACCTTTTTTTATATTGGAGGTGTCGAAGTAAATTGCCACAATACGGAAACTCACCTTTCGAGTACACAGCTCGCGATGATTGAAAAATGGCCCTAAAAATACATCTGTATCAAATCGCGTTTATGCTACTCAATTAATCCCGTCAATTTCTTTCATGACTCCCATCTCTTATCAATAAAGAATCTATTCGCCTTTTTATAATCTTATTGTCCTCGAGAATCATTTTATTCAGTGTAGTCTGACCACCATAGACCCAGCAGGTAAACCATACATCGGCAATTAATTTAATTGATGCCCGCATTTTTCGTTCTACCATCCCTTGTAACCGTTGATGGTAGCCTCAGAAAATTCATATGAATAAACTTTAACCGTCTGGTTCCCTCTTACCTCAAAGCAGTATTTCTTAGTTGGAGGAAATTCTTGACTAATTTGAGCTTCGAAAATTAATACCGAATCTAGGGCCAAATGTGCATTGCCTACGGCATTCCAAGCGGCGTCATTGACGTTCTCGATATATTCTGCCTTTCCTACAAACAAACCATATTGCTGATCAAATAATTCTGGCAGGCGAGATTCTCAGAATCCATGTATACCCCTCTGACTTGCCTTTTGACCGTTATAATTGCTGGTTGTGTGCAAGGGTACGTACGCATCTCCAACATAATGACCTAAATCCGCCGATATTTTTAAAATTTGGTCGGCATACTGATTTAAAAACGCCTGTATTAAATAATATTTTACCCTCACCATGTGCCAAGGTACGATCCCGTGCTCTGTTAAAGTACTGTCCACACACTGCTCAATCGCTTCTTGCCATTTTTTAGGTAGTTGAGCTAAGGGATCACTTCCATACGCATCTAAATCAATAAAATGCCTGGGCCCTTCATTTTCATTTATGTATCGTCGCTTATCTGGATTCACCGATCTTTCAATAATCGTACTCATATGATGTTTATAAAATCCAATCATTTCAGGTGGTAGCGAAAAAATAGCAATCTCATTTATTTTTTTATATGCGTGAAATCCCCATTCGGCCTTCCTATTAGGCTCAAAATGTGTGGAGAAGAATTTTAAAAGTAAAGAATATAATAAAAAATGCATGGAAGTAAATATAGCTGTTCAGACTAATTACTTATAAATCTATTTGGCTTTTGTTTTTTCAATAAAAAGCCTAACTTTGCAGTCCTTCAACAGAATAAGGTAATAGAAATGGCAAATCACAAGTCGGCAAAAAAGAGAATAAAGTCAAGCGAAGCAAAAAGGCTCAGAAACCGCTATCAACATAAAACGACACGAACTTATCTAAAAAAGCTTCGTGAATCAACGGACAAAGTTGAGGCTGAAAAATTATTAAAAGAAGTGACCAGCATGCTAGACAAGCTGTCAAAGAGAAACATCATTCATAAGAAAAAAGCAGCTAATTTAAAGTCAAGCTTGACCAAGCAAGTAGCTACTCTTTAAAAAAACTAATGAAAACAACAAAAAAGCCTCGATATACCGAGGCTTTTTTGTTGTAAATTTATTTGACTTATGTCAAGTAACTTTTCATATCAATATTCATTAAATATTAAAAATTAGCCCGAAGAAGACCACCTTCGGGAAAAATTATTAAGTAAAGGACCTTCAATATTAACGAGTGCTGAATTATTAGGGATTTTGTTGAGCTCCGGATACCAAGCACAATCTGCTTTAGACCTTGGCAAAACATTTTGACCTCGGTAAATAATGACCTCCATCAATTGGCACAATTATCAGTAAAATATCTGATAAAATTTAAAGGAATAGGACATGCCAAGACCATAAATATCATCAGCACCCTTGAATTAGGTCGGAGACGATATGAATTCATGCGTGCCGAAATGATGGACATTCAACATGAAGAGTTTTGGATTATTTTATTGAAAAGAAATAATGACGTCATTGCCAGGAAGCAGATATCTAAAGTTGGGATCTAAGGAACCTTAGTGGATCCTAAAATCGTTTTCAAGCATGCACTCGATGGGCATGCAAGTTCCCTAATATTGATTCATAACCATCCCTTGGGAAACATGAGTGCTTCTCAGGCAGACATTAACTTGACAAAAAAAATTAAAAAAGCTGGATATTTACTTGATATTTCTTTCATTGATCATATCATATATACCAACGCTGGATATTATAACTTTGTAGATCATTCTTTAGTTTTCTAACCACTACTCCAATGAAAAAAATAATTTGGCTCTTGATCCCACTACTTTTATTGCTCCTTTTTTATTCATTTTCGAGTGATGAAACTGACGAAAATTATTTCTCATCAGTTGAGAAAGAAATCAGTAATAGACATAAATATTTAGCTTTCAATGAGCGTTCCCCCTTCAATCAGTTTGATGTCGTTTACCAAAAGCCCAGCTACTATCCTATTGATAAAAAATATAAAGTCAATGCCTTAGTAGAAAGAATCCAAGAACGCCAAATCGTGGTTTTAAATACGAGCAATGGTAAGTCAGAGCGATATCAAAAATTTGCTTGGTTAAAATTCTCCCTGGATGGGCAATTATTGAGGTTACTCGTACTTAAACCCATAGATTTCGGCGCTGATAAAACCCTCTTCTGCGGATTTGCAGATGATACCAGCAGCAAGGGTAGTTATGGAGGTGGGCGCTATTTAGATGTCACCATAGGAAAATCAAATAAAACTAGTCTTGACTTCAATTTATCCTACAATCCCTATTGCGCCTACATTGATGAGTACATCTGCCCACTTCCTCCGACCGAAAATATTCTTGCCATAGCCATAGAAGCGGGTGAACGAGCATATAAAATTGAATAGTTAGCCCATTTTAATGCCAACACTTTATATTTTTGTACTCAAGCTCATAAAGGAGCCATAAATATGAAAATTTCGCACAACTGGCTCACTCATTTTATTGAACTTCCTGAAACTCCAGAAACCATTTCTGAGATACTAACGCAAACGGGCCTAGAAGTGGAGTCCATCTCAAAAATTGAAAAAATAAAAGGGGGACTTAAAGGCTTAATCATAGGAGAAGTTATGAGCTGCATCCCGCATCCCAATGCTGACAAATTAAAATTGACACAAGTGGATGTTGGGTCAGATGATCTAATCAGCATTGTTTGTGGTGCCGCTAATATAAACGCGGGACAAAAAGTAGCAATTGCTCCTGTCAACTGTTTGATATATCCAATCAAAGGGGAACCCTTTCAAATAAAAAAAGTAAAAATACGTGGCGAAGTATCTCAGGGTATGATTTGCGCCGAAGATGAAATCGGCTTAGGTTCAAGTCATGAGGGTATCATGGTCTTGAAAACCGATTATGCCAATGGTACCCCCCTAAATAAAATCTATGAAAGTAAGGAAGACATCATTTATGAAATTGGCCTTACCCCCAATAGAGGAGATGCTACTTCTCATTTAGGAACGGCAAGAGATCTCAAAGCTTATTTCAATCGAAGCTTAACCCTACCTATTCTTAAAAATTTTGATCTCAGTCATCCGAAAAATCCAATAAAAGTAACCGTTGAAGATCATGAGGGCGCTCTTAGGTATTCTGGAGTAACGCTACGAGGTATTCAGGTTTCCGTATCACCAGATTGGCTCAAATGGAAGCTCAAGGCCATTGATTTAGAACCCATTAACAATATAGTAGACATAACTAACTATGTCTTACACAGCCTCGGACAGCCTATGCATGCTTTTGATGCCGACGAAGTAGGAAGTTCAATTATCGTCAAGCGTTTGCCAACCGATACACCTTTCACCACCTTAGATGGTAAGGAAAGAAAGCTCAGTGATCAAGACCTAATGATCTGTAATACCGAGGGGGGTATGTGCCTTGCCGGAGTGTTTGGTGGTCAAAAATCTGGAGTCACCAATGAGACTACAGATATATTCTTAGAAAGTGCCTGCTTTTCTCCTGAATACGTGAGAAGTACCGCGCAGCGCCATGGATTAAATACAGATGCCTCCTTTAGATTTGAGCGGAGTACAGACCCAGAGATGACCATTTTTGCTCTAAAGTATGCGACACAGTTAATTCTTGAAATCGCAGGTGGGTACATCGCTTCTGACTTTATAGATCTCTACCCACATCCGATAGCTACCAAGACCATCCCTACCGCCTTTCAAACCTTTGACAAACTCATTGGTGAAACAATAGATAAAGAACGCATTATAGACATCTTGAATAGCTTGGACATCAAGACCACCGATATTAATGCCAATACATTTAATGCCCACGTTCCTCCTTATCGAAGTGAGGTGACCCGAGAGGCAGATTTAGTTGAGGAAGTCTTGCGTATATACGGAATAAATAATATCGGTTTCGATGACCACTTCTCTACCGAATACCTTGCGGAATTTAATGAGATAGAACCCTATAAATGGCAAGAGAAAATATCACATTTCTTGTCCGGCAAAGGTTATCAAGAAATTTTAACAAATTCCTTGACCAATAAGAAATACGAAGATGATTTAAAACTAGCTAAAAATGAAGTTGTCGAAATCTTAAATCGATCCAGTGAGGCTTTGGGTATACTTAAACCTACTCCTTTGTATACGGCACTGGAATCTGTACGCTTTAATCTTAACAGGAAACAGGAAAGCCTTAAATTATATGAGTTTAGTAAAACCTACGGTCATAAAAATAGTCAATCAACCGAAAAAAATACTCTATGCTTGTTGCGCGTTGGAAATAAGCAAGAGGCATCATGGATGGATGAAACTACTCCTGTCACTTTTCATCACCTTTCTGGAGACATTGAAGATTTAATTCAAAAAAGTGGTAATCGGTCACCGAAATTGATCCCAACCACCTCTACCGTTTTTGAGTATGGCATAGATCTTTATCTTCATGACAAGCTCATTGGTCATATTGGAAAACTAGCTTCCAAAATCACACAATATTTTGATATTAAAAGCACAGTTTTTTATGCTGAAGTTGATTGGGGTTATTTAGTAAAAAATGCTCAAAAAATCGTCTCATTTCAAAAAATATCGAAGTATCCAGAGGTTCGTAGAGACCTATCTTTAGTCATAAAAAAGACGGTAAGCTATAATGAAATCAAGCAAATCGCACAGTCAACTGAAAACAATTTATTATCCAAAATAAATGTGTTCAGTATTTATGAAGGTGATAAAATTGGAAGTGAAAATAAAGCATATGCCATCGCTTTTTATCTTCAAGATCAAGAAAAAACCTTAAACGATAAGAAAATTGATAAAATAATGAGTAAACTTATGTATCGATTTGAAAATGAATTAAATGCTATCATCCGCAAATGAGCTCTGAATCTTTAAATAATGAAATCAATAACCTCGAAAGAAGAATAAAACTCATAATTTCTGAACAGGCGAAGTTGAAAAATGAGGTGGAAATATATCAAAATGAGAACCTCCATTTGAGAGAGAAGATCAGTCAAAAAGAACGTGAATTAAACAGTTTCCAAAATAAATTTAAGCTAAATCAAATTGCAGATAATGCCATAGAAAGCGCGAATCCGGATGAGCTCAAAGAATTGCTTAATAAGTATATTATGGAAATCGATAAATGCATCCTGCACTTAAGTGAAGCTTAAAAAAAATGAGATGTCAGAACTTTCTATAAAATTAAGAATCGGGAATAGGGAATACCCCATGCGCATAAAGGCTGAGGATGAAGAACGAATCAGACGTGCAGGACGCATTTTAAATGAAAAAGCGCAGACCTACAAAGAAAGATTTGGTATTGATGATCAACAAGATTTATTGGCCATGGTAGCTTTTGACTGCCAAAATGAAAAAATGAAAGATGATGAGGGCAAAAATGAAGGAGATACTTCAACTTTCGAGAAAATAAAAAATCTAAATCAATTAATTTCAAATTCCTTATAACAAAAAAAGGATAATGACTCATAACCCTTCTTTTGTTCTTATGTTCTTAAAAAATAATAGCTTCTACATATTGGATATGATCTCATCTCCAAATTCTGAACATTTTAAAAGAGTTGCCCCTTCCATCAGTCTTTCAAAATCATAAGTGACTCGCTTTCCTGCAATCGCATTCTCAAGTCCTTTATAAATAAGATCAGCAGCCTCTGTCCAGCCCAAATGCGCTAACATCATCGCTCCGGAAAGAATAACAGAACCTGGGTTAACTTTATCTTGTCCGGCATATTTTGGCGCGGTTCCGTGAGTCGCTTCAAAAATTGCATGACCCGTATCATAATTGATGTTTGCTCCGGGAGCAATACCAATTCCTCCGACAATAGCGGCCAGTGCATCAGATATATAATCGCCATTTAAGTTCAATGTAGCAATGACATCGTAATCTGCGGGCCTTGTTAAAATCTGTTGTAAAAAAGCATCCGCAATGACATCTTTGACAATTACTTTATGCCCGTCTTTTTCAAACACTTGCCAAGGGCCTCCATCTAAATCAACCGCATGGTAATCTGTCTTGGCCAATTCGTAACCCCAATCTCTAAAAGATCCCTCTGTGTACTTCATAATGTTTCCTTTGTGTACCAAAGTCACAGAATCTCGTTTGTGGGCAATGGCATACTCAAAAGCGGCCCTAACCAGTCGTTCAGTTCCTTCTTTTGAAACTGGTTTGATTCCAAAACTTGCAGTTTGGGGAAATCTTACCTTTTTATATCGATCAGGAAAAGTTTCTGATAATATTTTTCCAAATTTTTCAGCATCATCTGTACCGTACTGAAACTCTATTCCTGCATAAATATCTTCCGTATTTTCCCGATAAATCACCATATCTGTTGTTTCAGGATTTTTTACTGGAGATGGAGTTCCTTCAAACCATCTTACTGGACGCAAGCAAGCATAAAGATCTAACTCTTGCCTAAGCGCTACATTTAAAGATCTAATACCTCCGCCTACAGGAGTCGTCAATGGCCCTTTGATACCAACTAAGTATTCTCTGAACATATTGAGGGTTTCTAAAGGCAACCATTCCCCTGTTTTATTAAAAGCTTTTTCTCCCGCTAACACTTCCAACCATTCTATTTCTTTTGTTCCATTATAGGCCTTTTTAACTGCTGCATCAAAGACCTTTTTAGAAGCTGGCCAAATATCAACACCCGTACCATCCCCTTCAATAAATGGAATTAATGGGTTGTTCGGGACATTTAATTTCCCTGCGTTTAAGGTAATTTTTTCTGGCATTCGTTTTAAAATTTTATGTGATTAATTAATAACTCTCATTTTTATTATTGGGAAAATCTTCGGATTTAACATCCCTAATATAGTGTCCAACAGCTTCAGTAATTATGCCATTTAAGTCCGCATAGCTTCTCAAAAATCGGGGCTTAAAATCCTGAGTAATTCCCAGCATATCATGAACTACCAAAACTTGACCATCTACGTGTGAGCCTGCACCTATGCCAATCAAAGGAATATGCAAGTGCTCAGCTACTTGTTTACCTAATAATGCGGGTATCTTTTCTAATACAATGGAAAAACATCCTAGCTCTTGGAGTAGCACGGCATCATTCAAAAGTTTTTTTGCCTCATCACTATCTTTGGCCCTTACCGCATAAGTCCCGAATTTGTAAATTGACTGTGGCGTCAATCCCAAATGACCCATTACCGGTATACCTGCATTAATCACGCGTTCAACACTTTCCTTTATTTCTATTCCCCCCTCCATTTTTACGGCATGGGCTCCTGATTCCTTCATGATTCTGATAGATGATCTCAAAGCCTCTGATGAGTTTCCTTGATAACTTCCAAAAGGTACATCTACGACCACCAAGGCACGGTCTACCGCCTTAACTACAGCTTGTGCATGCCATATCATATGATCCAGCGTAATAGGTAAAGTGGTCTCATTCCCGGCCATAACGTTGGAAGCAGAATCTCCCACTAATAAGATATCAATTCCCGCTCTATCTAAAATTTTAGCCATTGAATAATCATATGCAGTGAGCATGGAGATTTTTTCACCAATCGCTTTCATCTCTCGAAGCTTCTGTGTAGTTATTTTTTTAAAGATATTTTTGGATGTGCTCATCAATAGAATAGATCACAAAACTAAAAAAAAATAGTGAATTTGTAATTAAGACCTCCATTTAATATTGCACCCCATACTCGGTAACTGAATCAACGACTGCGGTTGGCCTGAATTAAGAAGCTCCAATGCCGCAATCAAGTCTGTACCTGTAACCTCAATATCATTCCCAGGCCTTGATGGATCGAATCTTCCTCTGTAAACCAAATCATCACGATGGTCAAACAAATAAAAATCAGGCGTACAGGCGGCCTCATAAGATTGAGCCACTTCCTGCGTCTCATCGTACAAATAAGGAAATTTAAATCCCAGATGCAACGCAAACTGTTCCATCTTAACGGGATCATCTTCTGGATAAGCAACTACATCATTACTCGAAATGGCCACTACCCCAATACCCAGATCCAAGTACTTATTCCCAACCGCTACCAAAGCATCTTGCATATGCAAAACGTAAGGGCAATGATTACATATGAACATAAGCAGCATCCCCTTGGCTCCTTTTAGTGATTCATAGGATTTAGTCTGTTTACTTAAAGTATCGAGCAAATCAAATCTTGGGGCCTTAGCGCCAAGTGCTAACATATTAGAGGATGTTAAGGACATATTTACTGTTTACTCAATGAAAATAGACTTTAAAGTTGTCTACACAAATATAGTTTCATTAATTTTATTTTATGCTGCATACTTCGAGTGAGCCTTTACTTAACTAAAAATCAGCTCAGCCTTAAAAGAAGTGCGGCCTCTATCATCAAGTTAAAAATCAGTTATAAGTCACAAACAGATCCTTAGAAAGTATCGATTATGGTAATCAATTGAACATGGCATTATTTTTGACCTAGGGTTAAACGAAAGGATATATCCACTATGACTAAAGAAATACCAACACAAAATGAACAATTATTGAACCTGATATGTCCAAATTGGTAACTTTAGTAGCTAAATTTACGAACAAATGAAAACTAACATCTCAACAATCGCCTGCCTGTTCTTGCTTATCGCTTGTATTGAAACCGACCCAAGCGGTGGTAAACGGATGATAAGTGACCGAAACAATAAAGCAGTAACTCCCTTCGAAGTCGATAAAGAATTAGAAAATAAATTATTATCAGAAACCGACAGAGCGAGTGCTGAGCGAATCTTATTAAAAGTAGAAAAAACTTTTAATGAGAATCCTGAAAATGAATTTAATATTATTAACTACGGAATAAAATTAGCTGATCTTGGTAGGTTTCAAGAAGCCATTAATGTCTACGATGAAAGCCTGATAAAATTTCCAGAATCATATAAAATAAGAAGATATATTGGCCAGCAGTATGTAACTACGCGACAATTTGACGAGGCAATTACGTCTCTTTCCGAAGCCATCACCTATGCAAATGACTACCCGGTAATCGAATCCGAACATTCAGGTTTAAAGAAGAGTAAGAAAAAAACTGTATACAATGTTAAATTCAATATTTGGTATTACTTAGGTTTGAGCTATTTTATGAAAGGAAACTATGATAAGGCCATCTCTAGTTTTAGAAAATGCGAAAAATACACCAATAATAATGATCTGAAGGTCGTTATCGCAAATTGGCTTTATACCGCATTTGCCAAAATTGGGAATTTAGACTTAGCAGAAGCCGAAATCATGTCCATTCCTACCAATATGCGTCTACTCGAAACCAAAAGCCGAAAATACCATGACCTCATTATGCTTTACCGGGGTCTGGTAACCCCAAGTATCTTAATCAAGCGCAATGGCATTGATGCCGATGTTGGTTACGGTATTGGTAACTATTATTTGATTAATGGACAAGTTGAAAATGCGATCAGTGCCTTCAATAGAATCATTAGCACTGAACAACAAGAGCAGATTGGCTATATTGCTATTGAAGCAGAACTAGCTGTATTATTAGGAAGTCAAATCTCAGATCTTTGAGGTGGCGATCAACTGTTGATCGCCTTACGTATTTTGACCAACTCTGAAGGGAAATCTGTTATAATGCCATCAACCCCCATATTCAACATTTTAATCATGTCCTCTCGAGTATTTACTGAATAGGTAAATACCTTAAAGCCCCTTGAATGCATTCTAAATATTCTTCTAGGAGAAAGCGTTTTAAATTCTGGATTCAAAGTTTTTAAATTACCTTTTGCCTCCCCGTGACCCAACTTTAATTTGGTTTCAATATAAAATGCTAGGAGAGGGGTTGAATCTTCTCCAATTAACATTTTATTAATTTGAATGCGATCATCATAAATTTGAGCTTCCTCTAAATATTTATCCTCGTAAGATTGAAGTAATACCCAATCAAAACCATTCTTTTCTAATCTAATAACATCAACCAGCTTATCTGCAAAATCATGATAATGGGGGTGGTCCATATGCTTAATTTCAATAAGCACTTGGCAACGACCATCAACAAGATCAAGCACTTCTTTTAGCGTCGGTATTTTTTGATCTGAAAACTTAGAGGAAAACCAAGAACCTGCATCTAATTGCTTCAATTGCTCAAGGTTATATTCATGAACATTGCCCGTTCCATTGGTCGTCCGATCTAAAAACTGATCATGGAAAACAATGATTTCCTCATCTTTGGTTTGTCGCACGTCTAATTCTATAATGTCCACACCAATATCTAAAGCTGCTTGAAATGACGCCAATGTATTTTCAGGCGCGATTCCTGAGGCACCCTTGTGCGCAATAATTTTAAAATCTTTTTGCTGAATAGTTTCTATATCATCACTCGTTAAAAGATTCCTATAGAGCCAAGGCTCCATGATCGTTATACCTGCAAATAATAATAATAATGGCGAACTGTATAAAATAAATTTACTCGTCATGACCCATTCAATTGTTAAAACTTAAAAATACAAATAAATTATTAAATTAATTCTTTTCTATTTGTATACCTAAGGTCGTTAATTGTTCTTCATCAAGTAATGAGGGAGAATCGATCATCACATCTCTTCCGGAACTATTTTTAGGAAATGCGATAAAATCCCTAATACTCTCTGCACCTCCAAATAAGGAACATAATCTATCTAAACCAAAAGCAATACCTCCATGAGGAGGTGCTCCGTACTCAAATGCACCCAAAAGAAATCCAAATTGTGCTGCTGCCTCTTCCTTTGTGAATCCCAAGGCATCAAACATTTTGGACTGGAGCGCTCTTTTGTGAATTCTAATGGAACCTCCACCTATTTCTACACCATTAATGACCATGTCATAGGCTGATGCTTTGATGGACGCTGGAGCCGTATCTACTTGGTCCATATATTCAGTCTTTGGAGATGTGAAAGGATGGTGCATCGCATGATAGCGTTGGGTCACTTCATCCCATTCAAGCAATGGGAAGTCAATGACCCAAACGGGACAGATTTTATTATTGGTCCTTAATTTCAATCGATCACCCATTTCAAGACGTAGGTCATTCAATGCTTTTCGAGTCTGTTCTTTTTTCCCCGCCAAAATAAGCATTAAATCTCCAGGTTTTGCTTCAAAAGATTTTGCCCAAGTACTCAAGGCGTCTTGATCAAAGAATTTATCTACTGAGGATTTGAAAGAGCCATCCAAATTGTACTTTACATAAATCAAACCCGTAGCGCCCACTTGAGGTTTCCGGACAAAATTAACCAACTCGTCGAGTTGTTTTCGTGAATATGTGGCACCATCCTTCGCATTGATTCCCACAACCAATTCTGCGGCATTAAATAGGGGGAAATCTGTAGCTCCGATAACTTCGTTGAGTTCAACAAAACGCATCTCAAATCTTAAATCTGGCTTATCTGAACCATAATATCTTATTGCATCTGTATATGTTATTCTAGGGAATTTGGTTAAATCAATTTGCCTTATCTCTTTGAATAAAAAGGTCACGAGTCCCTCAAACATTACTAAAATATCTTCTTGTTCTACAAAAGACATTTCACAGTCAATCTGTGTGAATTCTGGCTGTCGATCTGCTCTCAAGTCTTCATCTCTAAAACACTTAACAATCTGATAATATCTGTCTATACCCGAAACCATTAGCAACTGTTTGAAGGTTTGCGGTGATTGTGGCAAGGCATAAAATTGCCCTGGATTCACTCTTGAAGGAACGATGAAATCTCTAGCACCCTCTGGAGTGGATTTAATTAAATAAGGTGTCTCTACCTCAATAAATTCTTGATCGTCAAGATAAGCCCTAGTTTTACGGCTTACTTGATGTCTGAGTTCTAGATTCTTTCTAACTGGTGCTCTTCGAAGGTCAAGATACCTGTATTTCATCCTCAACTCATCTCCTCCATCCGTTTCATCTTCGATCAAAAAGGGAGGCAACGCTGCCTCGTTTAAGATTTCTAAATGATCTACCTGTATTTCAATATCTCCAGTAGGAAGCTTAGGATTTTTCGACAACCTCTCGATTACTCTTCCTTTTACTCTAATGACATATTCTCGACCTAAAGTACGTACTAAAACCATCAATGTTTTGGGTGTGGATTCTTCTTCAAACATCAATTGAGTCATTCCATATCTATCTCTAAGATCAATCCAAGCCCTACCTCCCTTGTCTCTGATTCTTTGTACCCACCCACAAATGGTCACCTCCTGACCGACATGAGCCTCTCTTAATTCTCCACAATTATTTGTCCTGAACATAGCCATTAACCGCTTTAAAGGGTAGAAATTGTATTTTTAAGTATAGATTTATTTAAAAGATTTTCCGATCACTTGGGAGGCTTATTTTCATGGGTGACCAAAAATATGAACTTTTAAGATCAAACTTTAAGCTTGACTTTGGTAGCCGTTGGACCCTTAGGACCCATCTCTATTTCAAAAGTGACCGCATTATTATCCTTAATTGGGTCTATTGTATTATTAATATGTACAAAAATACTGTTCTGATTCGCCATATCTCTGATAAACCCATATCCTTTGGAATCATTAAAAAACGTTACAATTCCATTTCTTATCAAGTCTTCCGGTTCAGCCGCCTCATCTTTAGGCACACTAATAGAAATGCTTTCTGCAACTACTTCTTGATCTTGAAAAGAAGGGTCAGGTGGTGTTTCAGAAATATTCCCAAATTCATCCACATAGGCTATCATATCTTCCAAATCTCCTGACTTATCAGATTCCTTTCGGGCCGCCTTTTTTTCCTCTTTAAGCTTTCTTTTCTTTTCTTTTTTATTCCTTATTTCTTTTTTATTAAATGTTTCTTGTGATCTAGCCATATATCTTAATCTATAATTTTGAAATAACGACTAATGCCATTCAACAAGTCAATATTCCAATATGTAAAGGTACTTTATGTAATTTAAACGAACATTATTAAATTAAAAAAGTGTGAAAAGTGACTTAGCATTTATGATAACAATGCTTGAGCCATGGTTTCTCCAATGTCTGCGGGTGAATTTGCGACGAAAATACCACATTCCCTCATGATTCTCATCTTTGCTTCAGCAGTATCGTCAGCCCCTCCGATAATCGCGCCAGCATGTCCCATCCTTTTGCCTTTCGGAGCCGTTTGACCCGCGATGAAACCTACCACTGGTTTTGGATTATTTTGAGCCTTGATCCATTGAGCTGCATCAGCCTCATATTGACCCCCAATTTCACCAATCATGACAATTACTTCTGTTTCAGGATCAGCCATCAATAGTTGAACGGCCTCTTTGGTAGAGGTTCCAATAATGGGATCTCCACCAATGCCGATCGCAGTCGAAATCCCATAGCCTGCTTTAACCACTTGATCCGCTGCTTCGTAGGTCAGTGTTCCTGATTTTGAAACAATCCCCACATTCCCCTTCTCAAAAATAAAACCAGGCATGATGCCTACCTTAGCTTCATCTGGGGTGATTACTCCTGGACAGTTCGGCCCTATCAATATGGCTCCCTTTGATTTGGCATAGGGTTTGGCCATCATCATATCTTTCACGGGAATACCCTCGGTAATAGTGATAATTATCTTAATACCTGCATCCGCTGCTTCCATGATTGCATCTGCAGCAAAAGCTGGAGGGACAAAAATGATGGTGGTATCTGCTCCAACGGCGTCAACGGCCTCTTGTACTGTATTGAATACGGGAAGTCCGAGATGTACTTGACCTCCTTTTCCTGGGGTCACACCCCCCAGAACAGGAGATCCATATTCAATCATTTGAGAAGCATGGAAGGAACCTTCTGTACCTGTAAAACCTTGCACAATTATTTTTGATGATTTGTTTACTAAGACGCTCATGATTTATATTAAATTCACGCAAAAATAGTCTAATTGAAACCAAACTCAAATGATCTCAAAGAAGATATCTGCTTGTCGTTCTAACTAATAGATAATCCGCTTTTTAAGAGGTGATGATCTATAAATTCTCTTACGGCTCCAGCTCCACCATTTTTGTGCATAATCCGTTGTGCAATTTTAAGTACTTCCTCACTTGAATCAGCAGGACAAGCAGCACAGCCTACTACTTTCATCACCTCTATATCATTGATATCATCTCCCATATAGGCGACCTCATTTCGGCTCAAACCTAACTTAATAAGCCATTGATCCATAACCTCTAATTTAGGCTTTTGACCTACATAGACATATTTCAAACCTAACATATCAGCCCGATCATCAATCATTTTACTTGAATAACTGTGACTGATAATGCCCACTTCAATCCCTTGAGAAATAGCCTTTCTAATCCCCATACCATCTTTTGCGTTGAATTTTTTAAATTGCTTCCCTTCATCCGATAGGTAAATACCTCCGTCAGTAAGGGTCCCATCTACGTCTAGAATTAAAAATTTTATGTCTTCCATTATCATTATGGTATTATTGCCTTTCTTACTTTGACTACTTTTTGTAAAAGACTCCTCAATTCATCAAGAGGTAGCATTGATTTTCCATCACTCAACGCCTGGTCGGGATTTGGGTGGGTTTCTATAAATAATCCATCTGCACCTGTAGCGATAGCAGATAAAGCCACCGAAGCGATCATTTCAGGATCTCCACCGCTGATACCGCCTTTTTGATTGGGCTGTTGTAATGAATGTGTACAATCCATGACTACCGGCACACCATGCTTTTTGAGCTTGGGGACTGCCGTGACATCGACGACTAGGTTTTCATAACCAAAAGTAAAGCCCCGTTCACAAAGCCATATATTTTGATTACCTGTGGACTGAACCTTTTCCAAAGGATATCTCATAGCCTCTGGCGATACGAATTGTCCCTTTTTGATACTTACACACTTCCCCGTTTGGCCTGCCGAAAGCAACAACTCTGTCTGCCTACATAAAAAAGCGGGGATTTGTAATATATCTACATAATTGGCTACCAATTCGGGTTCATGACTTTCATGCACATCCGTGATGGTGCGCACACCCAGTTCTCGTCCCACCCCTTGTAAAATCTCCAAGCTTTCTTGAAACCCAATCCCTTTAAAACTATCTATTCGGGTCCTGTTTGCTTTTTTATAAGAAGCTTTAAAAATAAAATCAATACCCAACTCATCACAAATTGACTTGACTTCCTTTCCTATAATAAGAGGGGTCTCGCCATTTTCAACAATACAAGGACCTGCGATTAAAAAAATATTATTCATTGTTTCTACTTTTTTTTCCTAAATAACCACTATGGTGCCTTTTGGCATAGTCTTCTTTAGTAAAATTGATTTTTTGCATCAAAGTGACTACCACGATATCACCCAAAACCGTCATGACGGTAGTACTCGTAGTGGGCGTCAAACCTAATGGACAAATTTCTTGGGGATTGCCTGTAGCGATAGAGACATCAGCTAAATGTCCCAATTCGTTTTCAGGATGCCCAGTGAGCGTAATCAATCTCATCGATGGAAACAGCACTCTTGCCAATGACACCAATTGAATAATTTCTTCGGTACGGCCAGAATTAGAAATCAATAAAAGAATATCTTCCTCTTGAAGCATACCTAAATCGCCATGCTGTGCTTCTGCCGGATGCATAAAAACAGCAGGTGTTCCTGTTGAACTCAGCGTTGTCGCAATATTATATCCTATTTGACCCGCTTTTCCCATACCGCTCACGACCACCTTCCCTTTTTGAACATGCACCGCTTGAAAAATCAAATCTATAGCTTGCCCTATGCTGTTATCAATAGGTATATTTTGGATGGCCTTTAGCTCCTTTTTAATTAAACCCTCAATTAATCCTGCCATTGTTAATGAAAAAATATGATCTAACACAAAGATAAGATAACAGCCCAAAGAAACATGATTAAAAAAGTTAAGGACCCTTTAGAATTACTTAAAGTATGAAGTTTTGAATTTTTTAATTAAAATTTGAACTAAAAAAGTAAAAAAAGTGTGATGAAGAAAATTTATAAAGTGTTTAGTTGGAAGCGGCCCAAAAGGGTCTCTTTATTTATTTTGACAACTTCATTAGGCCACACAAAAAAAGAAACCTGCCTGTTTGTCTTCATTTCTCACATAAATATTGATAAAATACAATTTCAATGGTATTTTTAGCGAATCTCTAAAAGAATGAGAAAAAATTACGAAAACCAAACGCATTGAGTTCATGATTGACTTAAGAAGCGACACCATCACCAAGCCAACACCCAATATGCTCAAGGCCATGTTCAGCGCTCCTGTTGGCGACGACGTATTTGAGAATGACCCTTCCGTTAATTTGCTCCAGGATAAAGCCTCAGAGTTGTTTAACATGCAGGCAGCCTTGTTTTGTCCCTCTGGAACCATGACGAATCAAATTGCAATAAGGATTAACACCTCTCCTCAAGATGAAGTTATTTGTGATCAAAATGCACATATCTATTTGTATGAAGGTGGGGGAATGATGCTGAACTCTATGGTATCTCCAAAATTATTAACGGGTGATAAAGGAAGGCTAACTGCGGAAATGATCACCGCAGCTATCAATCCTGATGACATACATCGGCCCAAGACCCGTTTGGTCGCATTAGAAAATACCATGAATAAGGGGGGGGGGGCTATTTATGACTTTAAGGAGATCATTAAAATTGCAACTGTGTGTAAAAAAAATGAATTGAAATTACATATGGATGGAGCCCGACTGTTCAATGCATTGGCTGAATCACAGGAGACTCCAGCAGATTATGGTACCCTTTTTGATACCATTTCTATTTGCTTTTCCAAAGGTTTGGGGGCTCCTGTTGGATCCATGTTGATCGGTACAAAGGATGCTATAAATCAGGCAAAAAGAGTTCGAAAAGCCATGGGCGGGGGCATGCGACAAGCGGGTTATCTCGCCGCAGCTTGCACGTATGCATTGGATCATCACCTAGATAAAATCAAGGATGATCATAGAAGGGCACAAACCTTAGCTTCAGCTATCGAAAATCTTTCTTTTGTGAGTGCACTCTATCCCGTCCAAACAAATATCATTATCATAGCATTAAAGCCAGATCGGTCACCAAAAACGTTTCTTCATCAATTAGAAAAAAAAGGCTTGTTGGCCATTGGTTTTGGTAAGGGACTTATTCGATTAGTCACGCATTTAGATTTTAATGATGATCAAATGGAAAAAGTTATCCATATTTTCAGATCTCTTGAATAAACCTCTTTTCTTTACCTTTACCTAAATTAGTTTAACCATTGGCTAGGTTCTGTCGAAATGAATTATACAAATGTTAAGGAACTCACATAAATTTTGAAAAAATGAAAAATAAAATAAATATATTGATTCTAGGGTTTTTATTAACTTCTGGGAGCTTGTTAGCTCAAAAAGCCGAATTCGGAATAAAAGGAGGAGTAAATATACCTACCTCTGACGCCGTCATCGGCGCTAATTTGGAGCAGTCTGGTGCTTCAGGATATCATGCTGGGATTTTTGCCAAATTCAAATTTGCATTTATTGGTATC
>CALSPM010000002.1 GCA_943788235.1 uncultured Cyclobacteriaceae bacterium | reverse complement strand
AAGGGACTTAATATCCACTAAGTCGTCTTTTCTAGAGTAGAATTTTGATGGATGGGTACTTTCTTTTGAACAAAAAGTGCTTTTGCAATGTGCAAAATAATAATCCATTTTCATTGAGCTCATCACCTTACCTGAAATTAACGCAAAAACACCCTTATTTAATGAGATAAGTGAGGATATTCACTATTAGAAATTTACTGTCTGAGAACATCTCCAAATAAAACACATTACTTCACCCATCTAATAGAATACTAATTATTAGTGACTCTTATTACACCTTTAAAATAAAATAAAAAAGACAGGTTAAATAGGGAATGCTATAAAATTGTTTTCTTCTATTTTTTTGTTTATCTTCTTCATATTTAATTTTTTTAAAGTTACAGCTATGCAATTACTCAGGCCTCTCATTTACCTTGTTCTATTGATATCAGCTCATTTTTTTAATCAGTTTGATGCCATGGCTCAAAAGGTCAATCAACCCGTTGACCCCTCATTTTATGAAGGCTATAAATGGCGAAATATAGGCCCAAATAGAGGGGGAAGATCACTCAGTTCAACAGGAAGTCCGGGTCGAATCAATGAATATTATTTTGGAGCAACCGGTGGAGGACTATGGAAAACGATCGATGGGGGTAATGATTGGTTTCCCGTGACAGATGGTCAGATCAAGTCATCAAGTATTGGAGCAGTTGCTGTGGCGGAAACAAATCCTGATATCGTTTATATTGGAGGAGGTGAAACGCAGTTAAGAGGGAGTATTACGCAAGGAGAGGGTGTTTATAAATCCACTGACGGGGGCAAAAATTGGAGAGATCTTGGACTTAAAGAAACGCAGGCCATATCAAGAATTAGGGTGCACCCTACCAATCCGGATATCGTTTATGTAGCGGCCTTGGGTCACCCCTATGGTGAGAATGAGCAAAGAGGTGTTTTTCGTTCGGTTGATGGGGGTAATCATTGGCAGAAAATACTTTATGTGAGTGATCGTGCGGGTGCAGCAGATTTGATTATTGATCGTACTAATCCTAAAATACTTTATGCTTCAACTTGGCAAGTATACCGTAAAACATGGAAAATGTGGGGAGGAGGTCCGGATAGTAAACTTTTTAAATCACTTGATGGTGGAGATACTTGGATAGAGCTTACCAAAAATCCAGGTATGCCTGAAGGCCCAATAGGTAAAATTGGGGTGACCGTTTCTCCAGCTGATCCCAATCGTATATGGGCAGTTGTTGAAGCAAACGAAGGGGGTATTTTCAGATCTGATGATGGAGGATGGACCTGGAAATGCGTAAATAGTGAGAGAAAATTAAGACAAAGGGCTTTTTATTATTCAAGAATCTACGCCGATCCATTAGATCGAGAGACGGTGTATGGTCTCAATGTCCAATTTTGGAAATCAACAGATGGAGGTATCACCTTTGACGAGGAAATTAAAGTTCCCCATGGCGATAATCATGATCTATGGATTGATCCTAATAACCCACTTCGCATGATTAGTTCTAATGACGGAGGAGGGACTGTTTCAGTTAATGGAGGTAAGTCATGGACGAAAGAAGATTATCCGACCAGTCAATTCTACCACGTAATGACTACGAGTGATGTTCCTTATCATGTTGCTGGAGCTCAACAAGATAACAGTACTTTAGCCATGCCTTCTGATGGATGGGGCCACATGCAAGCCAGAGGGCCTAACGATGGCTGGTATTATCCTGTAGGTGGGGGTGAAAGTGGATGGATTACACAGAGCCCAACTAATCCAGATGTTTTTTATGCGGGTAGTCAAGGGGCATTACTGACTAGATATAACAGAAAAACAGGTCAAAAAAGAGACATACAGGTTTATCCACGTTTTTTTTCAGGAGAGCCTTCGAGTGCCTTACCTGAACGTTGGCAATGGACTTTTCCTATCATGTTTTCCCCATTGGATGATCAGGTCATGTATACCTGCTCGCAACATGTTTGGAAAACAATCAACGATGGTCAAACATGGGAGAAAATCAGTCCAGATTTGACCTATGCGGATCCAGCTACGCTTGGTGTGACGGGTGGTGTCATTACCAAAGATATGAATGGTCCTGAAATATATGCGACCGTATTTGCCTTAGCACCCTCTAATCACGACGTCAATACGATATGGGCCGGTTCTGATGATGGGAAAGTCCACATCACAAGGAATGGAGGTAAGAAATGGGTGGATATTACTCCTAACGAATTACCGAAATTTTCTAGAATAAGTATCATTGAGGAGAGCAAGTTTAAACCAGGAACTTTATATTTGGCTGCCAATCGTTATCAGACAGACGATAGGGAACCCTATGTGTTTAAAACTAATGACTTTGGTAAGACATGGGAGAAAATAACGATTGGTATTGAATCTGGTCATTTTGCCAGAGCGATTAGAGAGGATTTAGTACAAGAAGGGTTATTGTATTTGGCGACAGAACATGGGGTCTATGTATCTTTTAATGATGGGGAAATGTGGCAATCTTTACAACTCAATCTTCCCGATACACCCATACGTGATTTGGTATTAAGGGATAACGATGTGGTTTTAGGATCACATGGAAGAGGTTTTTGGATTTTGGACGATATCATTCCTTTTCGAAGTGCGGAAGCCGTGAATCCGTCAGATGATATTCTTTTGTACCCACCTAGTGATCCTATTAGAGGAATTTATCCAGCTAAAATTCAATATTATTTGAAAGAACAAGTGGATACTGTTTATATCGATCTTTTGGATCCCAATGGAGAGCTGATACATTCCTTTTCGGGATTTACTCCCGAGTATGTTCCAGATCCAAATATTTCAAGATGGATGAGAGGAGGGAGCACTGTACCAACGACTGCAAAAGGACTCAATACATTTACTTGGGATTTGCGTTATCCTGGGGCTACCTCTTTTGATGGGATGATTATTTGGAGTGCCCGACCTCAAAGAGGACCTTTGGCACCTTTAGGGAATTATCAGGTAAAAATTCGAATTGGGGCAATACAAAAAACAGAAACTTTTGAAATAAAAATAGATCCCAATTTGGAGGAAATTACGCCTTCAGACCTTCAACTTCAATTTGATCTAGCTATGCAAATTAGAAATCAAACGAGTTTGGCAAATGAGGCCGTGATTCAAATTAGATCTCTTCGTAATCAATTGGAGGCTTTGATGAAGCATCAGGAGCTCAGTGCCATAAATAACTCAGTCCAAGAGATTATTCAAAAAACACAAAGCATTGAAGAGTCTTTGTATCAGGTAAAAAATCAAAGCAATCAAGATCCCCTTAACTTCCCCATTAAATTGAATAACCGATTGGCTTCCTTGAGAAGAAGTGTGGAAAATGGGCAGGCAAGACCCACAGATGCGGCTTATGTGGTATTTGATGAACTGAAAGGAGCACTGAAGCAATTACTGACTCAATTAGATACCCTCTTATCAGAAGATTTGAATCGTTTAAATGATGCCTTTATGGCTCAAGGATTCAAGGCCATTGAAATAAAAAAAGCACCTTGAAAATAGGTCTTTAAAAATATCTCAGTCAAATATCTGACTTAAAATAACGTCATGAATGGCGGTTGGACTTAAGTGGCTTTCAACGCCTTTATGACCAACGTATACGGCTTTGTCTTCATCTTTTAATTGAATCCGCCCGTGAGATCCTTTAACTAGGCTTGCATCTAAGGGAATGAAATCCATCATCGTTCTGAATCCTAATTTTTTTCCAAGTAGTTTTAAGAGGATTCTAGGTATGATTAACATTTTTTTAGGGTCAAAAAACATTTCTACGGGATCATATCCAGGTTTGTTGTGAATGGCCACAGTTCGAGCAAAATCAGGAGCTTTTTCGTCGTCGGCCCAATAATAATAGGTAAACCAACATTTTTCTTTGGCCACGATGACCAGATCACCACTACGATCATGGTTGATGTGATATGTTGGTTGCTCATCAGCATTTAATACGAGTTCTATATCAGGATGAGCTCTTAAGTTATTTTCAATTTTCTTCGTTTTACTTTTATCATTTATATAAACATGGGCGATTTGATGGTCAGCCATAGCAAAAGCCTTTGATGCACCTGCATCGAGTATCTCAAGTCCATTTTCCTCTCGAACGTCTATGAGCTCCATTGACCTGAGCAAGCGATTGATATGTATGGGTTGATGTACATCTGTAATACCGTATTCTGAAAGTATATTTACGTGTACCCCTTTGTCTTCAAAGGCCGTAATAAGTTGTGAACAGACCCTATCTATTTCGGCCAAATCTTGGTCAAGATACTTGGGATCATGTCCAAATTTTTGGAGGACATAATCAAGATGGGGCAGGTAGATAAGAATTAAATCAGGATTATGCCAGTCATGAACTTTTAAAGAGGCTTTGGCGATCCATTCGCTAGACTTTATGGTAGTTTTTGGACCCCAAAAATCAAAAAGGGGAAAAGTCCCCAGTTCTTGTTGCAGTTTCTGACGTAAATTAGGTGGATAGGCATAACAATCAGGCACCTTCAATCCATTGGTACGGTATTGGGGTCTGGGAGTCACAGAATAGTCCACCTTTGAGTACATATTGTACCACCAAAACATATTAGCACAGGTAAAGTTTGGATCCCTTTCTTTTGCATTTTCCCAAATACTTGGGGATTGAACCAGTTTATTGGATTGCGCCCAGAGTTTGATTTCTTGCTGCTCTTTAAAAAACCATCCGTTAGCCACAATGCCATGTTCACTGGGCCATTTACCCGTGAGGTAGGTAGTTTGAGCCGAACAGGTCACTGCGGGCAGTACGGGATCGATATAAGAAAGGTTTTTATTCTGGATCCATTGGTTTAAAAATGGAGTTTTAGGTCCAATGATTCTTTTAGACAGACCAACGACATTGATGATAGCCGTTTTATTCAACTTAGGCATGATTATCTAAGGTTTTCTTCACCCAGTTTAACTCTCGAATAATACTATTGACCCTATTTATTTGCATGTTTTTGGGTAATACATCCCAAGTATAGGTTTCTACCTCTAGATGCTGAGTAAAAGGGTCCTTCAACCAAAGGCGTAAGGTTTCAATGATGTCTTCTTGTGTAGAGTAAAGTTTGCCATAAGTTTCTGTAAATACAGGGACATGGAAGTGTGTTCTTATTTCATCATAGGCATACGTATCAAGGGAAGATAGGGCGGAACCTAAATCTGTGTATCGAATCAATTTTCCATCGCTTCGCTTAACTACCGCTTGATGTAAATAGGTAGGCTCGTCAAAAGGCAATAACTCTGTGGACACCCAACTTGGGTCGGATTGATTACAAATATTCCCTGAACCCAGCGCCGCACTGATTTGTATTCTCCCAATATTAATATCTGCATTTTTGATCCGTGACAAAGCTTCTGCAGGCTTTTCAAAACCTACGGCAAAATGACAAACATCGTAGCATATTTGAAAATGCGCTCTAATGATATGATTCGCTTCATTTTCAGTAACCCCTAGGCGATTGCTAATTTCTGGAAGGGCTCTGACCAATAAATAATCATTGAAAAAAGAAACAAATTCTTTACTGGTTTCTATTACACCGTCCGGCTCGGGTTCTAGGTCTAGATGTAAATTTTTACCAGTTTCATCTTTTATTTTTTTTAGATAGCAGATCAGTTCTGTGAAATGTTCACAAGCTGCGGATTTCACATCATCTAGCTCTTTCTCTGTGCGATGCCAGTGCCTATATGAAATAGGTGCCGTCGATACGCCACCATCCATTCCTTCTGGTAATAATATAGACAAGATTAAAAAAAGTCTTTGCGTATATGCCAACCGATCAGAAGTACTCCAATCTGGCTGATGGACTGCATCTTTTACCTTTTGATGGTGAAAACTACCGTAGGGAAAACCATTGATGGTAAAAACATACATGTTTTCTTCCCTTAACCATGCTTGGAAAGCATTTAATTGGGTTTCCTTGATCAATTCTAAGGCGGCCAAATGAGACAACCGAAGTCCGATGCCAAAGGGAGCTTCCGTTAAGCCGCTGCGTACTTGGGTCGTATAAGTTTTGAGATTGTGAAAGGTTTCATCCCAAGATTCACCAGGATGAATGTTGCTGCAGTAGGTTAAATGAGCCTGATGATGCTCAATTTGCATGAATAATTGATTTTTGGTGCAATAACAGAGCCGCACGATCGAGACTGTTTTTATTCATTTCATGAACATTAAATTGGATACCTATTTCATTGATCAAGGTGATGGTAAGCTGGCCACCAAGATGTGCTCTAAATTCTTCCAATCCAGCATAAACCTCAGGATTAAGGGTATTGGTTTCTTGATTGAGAAGCAGCGGGTGAAATAACGTGAATCCGAGTTGTCCAAGTACCGCATAGACTCTTTCAAAAACATCATGGGCAAGCAGGTCTTCGCTTACGGCATAGGCCAGATCCAAAACTAAGCCTATGGCAACTGCTTCACCATGTTTCACCTCAAATTCCGTGAGTTGTTCCAGCTTATGGGCGGCCCAATGTCCAAAATCGAGGGGTCTTGAGGATCCCATTTCAAAGGGATCTCCTTGTGATGAAATATGATCTACGTGCAATTTAGCACAGTCAAAAATCAATTTTTCCATCGTTTCGGTATCCCGATGACTGAGCGCCGTAGCATGATCTTCCAACCAATAAAAAAAAGTGGCGTCTTTAATGAGTGCAACTTTTACCGCTTCTGACATACCCGAACGCCAATCTCGCTCATCAAGGGTATTTAAAAAATTAAAATCATTGATCACTGCAACGGGGGGAGAGAAGGTTCCTAAAAAGTTTTTCTTTCCAAAATAGTTGATACCATTTTTAACACCTACCCCAGAATCATTTTGGGCAAGAACGGTCGTAGGCATTCGAATATGTCTAATGCCTCTATGTCCTATAGCTGCTGCGAATCCAACCATATCTAAAATAGCACCTCCTCCCATGGCAATCAAATAGGCATGGCGATCAATATTTTTTTGATGGATATAGTTGAGTACTTCCTTCATAGCATCCAACGAGTTTTTTGCAAGCTCTCCACCTGTGATTACCAAAGGTTCAGCGACTAAGTGTAAAGAGGGAAAAGCATGGATATAGCTTTCAATGGCTTGAGGTAAATTAGGCCAATGGTCTAGAAGACCTTGATCGATCACAAAACCTAGTTTGATTTTTCCACCAATATACGATGATTGAAACAAATCAAATAGGAGGGTATTGGAGAGATGAAAGACTTCTCTTGTAAATAAAATATTATATCGGTAATTAATAGAAAAATCCTGTTCTAGAATGATCTTTTTCTTTTGTAATTCAAGGTTTTCCTTAGGAATTTTATTCACTTGCATAATTCATCTTTGAAAAAAAAGGGACAAATCAAAGCTCTTCTTTAATAGGATTAATATTTATTTAAAGTCTATAATGATCCCGCTTTCAAAGGTAGATCAAAATCATTATTTAGACAATATCAAGACAAAAGGAAGGCCGAGAAACTGCGAACGGCTCAAGTGACAGAAAATCTTTTGGCCAAGACAAGGGAGATAGGTAGTAAGATTAATGTACCTAAGCCCAGACTCCAATGCCCAAAGCCGGCAACATAAGAAGCATTGAGTGGGATAAGAGAAAGAACACCCATTTTAACGGCTACTTTTATCAATTTAGTATTATTTTTAAGGATCGCTTTGAGTTTGACTTTTCCATTTATTCCTATCCATAAAATGATGAAAGGGCCAGACATCCAAATATCCATCCAACCGAGTATTCCAATGCCTACAAGTAAGCATGTAACTGCCACATCCAAAGTCAAAGCCATGACCAAGGCTGACGTATTGTTTCCTAATACTTCGCCCTTGCTCGTCAAGGTAATGGCAGCTATGAATATGACAGGGATCAAGCAAATCCATATCAAATGGGGGTGGGTGTTGAGCGATAAAATGCTCATTCCGAGCATCAAATTTAATCCACGACAAATGCCCATATTTAGGGGGCCAATGACTAAGAAATCTTTTGTGTACCGGTCATAAAGAAGGGCTGAGAGAGCGATAAAAATGGCAATGAAACCACTTTCAACATGACTTAAGAAGCTGAGTAATATCCCAGTAAGTAATAAGGTAATGCCAAAAAATCGAGCATTTTTCAGGGAAACTTGACCTCTAGGAAGTGGTCTTTCTGGTCTTTCAGTTCGATCAATAGCTAGATCAAAAATATCATTGAAGACAATACCTCCAGCATAAAGGCATGAGGTAGAAAGTAGAAGGAAAATAAGGTTCAAAAGAGATGGGGTATTCAGCTCAAAAAAACACCCAGCAATAGCTGCTCCTGCCAAAATATCTGACATTGCGGTAACAATGTTTGCAGGCCTTATGAGCACCAAATAAGGGTATAAGTTCATTAAGAGCCTAGTTTTCTATAATATTGGAATCTGATTTTTTGGGAGGCTGGCCCCTTAAAACACTATTACCCCCATATAAGATTGATTGATCGAAATGCACGCCTTCAGACCAATCGCTTTCTTTCATATTTCCGCTTTGAGCATAAGCTTCAAGGGCATTTTTATAGCAGACGGCCTGCACAATTTCACTTGTAATACCATTGTCTAACATCAGCTGAGCTGTTTTGGGAACAGACAAAGGATCACTGACACCCCAATCAGCAGAGCTGTCTATAAATATTTTATTAGAGCCATATTTTTCGACAACGGCTACCATCCGTTCACTGCCCATTTTGGTATTAGGATAAATGGTAAAAGCAGTCCAATAACCCCTTTCAAGTACTGATTCAACGGTTTCTTCATTATTATGATCGATGATTACGGTCGAAGGATCAATGCCATGCTCTTCCAATACATCCATACTTCTCAGGGTACCTCTTTTCTTATCTCTGTGAGGGGTGTGTACCAGTATGGGTAGTTCCAGTTCTTTTGCCAATTCAATTTGAACTCTAAAATATTTATCTTCAGCGGCCGTTTGATCATCATATCCAATCTCGCCAATGGCAACGACATTGTCCTTAAGCGCGAAGAGTGGCAATAATTCCATGACCTCTTCAGCCAAGCTTTCATTATTGGCCTCCTTGGAGTTCAACCCAATAGTACAGTAATGTTTGATAGCAAATTGAGAAGCTCTGAAGGCTTCCCAACCGACAATACTGCTGAAGTAATCTTTAAAAGAGCCCACTTCAGTGCGAGGTTGACCTAACCAGAAGGCGGGTTCAATGATGGCCACTATACCTGCTTTTGACATGGCTTCATAGTCATTGGTCGTACGAGAAGTCATGTGAATGTGGGGATCAATAAATTTCATATTTCTTTATTATTAAGCTTTTGATGTGTTTTGTAAGGCTTGATTGTTATGCCAGAAATCGGATCCAATTTGATCCCAGCTGATAGGTTCTATTTGTGTTGACTGCGAATTCAGCCATTTTTGGGAGGCATCTAAGTTACTTTCTTGAATTAACTTGAGCATGCCTTTTTGATCTTGGGCGTTACCTTCAGCCATTTTTTTAATCATTTCCAAAAATATTTCCTCAGTCATATAACCCGATATCATACGCCATAATTCTGGTGTTACACGTCGTGACGCGGCCCAACGTTCTCGGGCATAATCAAATAATATATGAGCTAGCTTTTCGTTTTTCCTTTGATCTACACCTTTAACTAGGTAAATAGGTCTCTCCATAAAAACGGCTTTAAGGATCATTTGGTTCCATTCATCTTGACTGAAATAACCGGCAGGATAAGAATTTTTAAGGGCAATGGCATCGAAAACATCCACTATATTGGTTCTAATGCCATTTACAACTATGTGAGTAAAATGACCAGCATTTTCTAAGTAAGGTATGGATTTAAAAATGCTGATTTGCTCTTGGGTGTCAGCCACGGAGATCAGCTTAGTCAGGCTCTTTGCGCTCAAAAGAGGATAACACATTAAAAGTGAGAAACGGCAGAGCTGATCTAATGTCCAATTTCCGATGTAAAATTCAGGATATTTTAACTCAATGGTTTGAAGTTGTGATAAGCTTAGCTTAACATGATCTCGAGGAATTTTTTTATTTATCAGGGCAAATGAAATAAAAAAGTCTTGGTCAGTCTTGGTTGAATGAAGTTTTTGATCCAACCAGCTTTTGGTTTTTTCGTCTTGGAGTTCATTTAAACAATATTTCTTTATCAATTCAGAGAGACGCACAGATTCATTTTTATAAGGCTAAAGGGTTAAGCCATGATGACTCGAACTAAAAACATAAAATTAATACAATTGTACTGGTTATATGAAGTTGAAATAAGATTTTCAGTACTCAGACCTAAATATATTTTGATGTGGAGTACCTTACTTTTCAGAGGTTCTGACGTTCATTAGTTGGCCCATGGCACTCTTAGTTCAATGAGTTCCTGTTTAGATAATTGAATACTATTCACTTCCATTGAAATGCGAGTTAAGGGTTGGTCCAGCGTATCCGTTGGCATTTCAGCGATACGTTCCAGGACGTCAAAACCTTTAAAGAGTTGCCCGAAAATCATATAGTTGTCATCGAGGCGAGGGATGCCATTTCGATCATGAACGATGTATAACTGACAACCCGCAGAGAGTTTTGATGGATTATTATCTCTTCCTGCACCTAAGGCTCCATAAATATGGCGAATGTTGGGTTGAAATTCGGGAGCTATTAAATAGGGTGAATTTTTAAATCCATCGGGTGTATCTGGACAGCCACCTTGGATAACAAAGTTTTTTATTACTCGATTAAAGATAAGGGTATCCCAATATTGTTTTTTGGCAAGTGAGAGAAAACTTTTTTTATGTTTCGGGGTTTCTTCGTAAAGCCAGAATAACATCTCACCATAAGGTGTTTTGATTTGACCTATGTCATAATACTTTGAAGAGGATGGGACACAACTGGCAAAGAGTCCCATGACCAATAAAAGAAAACCAGTTTTACGTAGGTCAGAAATTTTAGTGGGTACAGGTGTCATACCCTTAAATATCACAAATTTCAATACCTTTTTTAAGGGAGGCCAAGGCATCCTGCTGTTTGGGTATAAATTCTTGTGCCACATGACCAGTAAATCCAGTATCTGCAATGGCTTTCATAATTGCCGGATAATACAGCTCTTGGGTTTCATCTATTTCGTTTCTTCCGGGTACGCCTGCGGTATGATAATGACTGATGTAGTCCTTGTGTTTTTGGATGGTAGCAATGACGTCGCCCTCCATAATCTGCATGTGATAAATATCGTACAAGAGTTTGAAGTTGGGACTGCCTAATTTATCTGCCAAAGCGACCCCCCATTCGGTATGGTCACAGAGGTAATCTTGGTGATCTACCTTTGAATTGAGCAACTCCATGGTTAAAATAATATTGTGTTTTTCTGCTAATTTCACGACCGGATCTAATCCTTTTGCACAGATCTCCAAACCGGCTGCATCCGAAAGACCATTGCGATTACCTGAAAAGCAAATAATATTTTTTAAACCTGCATCAGCCGCTTTTGAAAAGGATGCTTTATACTCTTTAAAGAGGGTTTTATGATTTTGAGAATCACTGAATCCATTGATAATACCCATTTGACTGCCATAAGCCATGGCACACGTCAGATCATATTTTTGTGCCGTAGCCCACTGCTCAGCGGTCAGTAAATCAATTGAACTGATACCAATGTTTTTGGCAAATTCACAAAGTTCTTCTAATTCAAATTGATTAAAGCACCACTCACATACCGAGTGATTGATTCTTTGAGAAAGGGGTATGATTTCGTTATTGCCCGAAGAGACAGTAGGTAAACCTATGAAACCTAATGTAGCCAAACCTGATAAGTTTTTAATTGCTCGCTTTCTTGTGATTTTCATTGTAGTTATTTTTATAGACGATGAATGAAGATAATAAATACTCCCAATCTTTAAATTAAACAAAAAACAGGAAGGAATGCGGTTATATTTTAAAAATTTACATAGCATTGCCGGCTATGATGAAAAATATGATCACCCTGCTTTCCTTGATTTTCACTAGTTTTTTTTGTAAAAAAGGCATATCAGCAATTGACCTATCCCAAATTTTATCCTTATCGAGCACATGAGAAAGATATTTTAGAGACTGCTCTCGTTACTGATCATACTTTTAAAAAGGGTAATATAAAAATGTATAAATGGTCTGGAGGACCAAAAAGAATTCTTATAATTCATGGCTGGGAGGGACGAGTCACTCATTTCTCCATATTGATTCAACATTTAATAAAAGCAGGTTACACCGTTTATGGTTTTGACGCACCAAGTCATGGATTAAGCGATAAAGTAAAAACAAGTCTCTTTGATTTCATCGATTTAGTAGGTGAAATGATTGAGCGTGTTCAGCCAGCCATTGCGATAAGCCATTCATTTGGTGCGGTAGCCACTACGTATTCATTAGCTCAGAATAGTCATTTGCAACTTGACAAATACGTGCTGATTACCTGTCCAGATAAGTTTCTTGAGCGAATCGAAGCCATGGCTCATAATTTTGGCTTATCTCAAGAGATTGTTGATCGACTGATTATTAAAATTGAGCAAGATTATAATTTAGATGTGGGGAGATTAAACGTTAGTGAGTTTGTTAAGGAGGTAAAAGTAAGAAAAGCTTATATTCTGCATGATCAAGATGACCGACAACTTCCTTTGAGCCAGGCCGTGCATGTCCATGAAAACTGGTCAAATTCAGAGCTTGAAATAGTACGAGGAACTGGGCATTTTAAGATATTACAGGATAAAGGAGTAATTATAAAAATCCTTAATTTTTCAGAAAGCTAAAGTGAATGAAGCTAAAACTTCAAGCATCTTCACGATACCCTAATTCTATTTTCAATGAAAAGACTACTGAGCTTGCCTATCGCAAATCCTAAAAAAACACCAAGGGTATTGGCAAGGAAGTCTAACCACTCACCATGTCTATTCACATGAGGTTGAATCAGTTCGATAATACCACTGAGGAAGACCATAAAAAGTAAATATACGAAGAAGTATTTGGGGTAGACGTAGCCAGTAGGCAGGGCTACTAAGAGATATGCAATAAAGTGATAAACTTTATCAACTCCCTCGCCCATCTGGGGTAATTGAGGTAAAGGATACAGACTTAAAAATACTATTATTAGAAGCAAGATTATGGTTATGCGCCTCCAGTAGGCTAGGATCATTTGATCAATGAAGATGAGTAGGTTTGATTTATTCATTGAATAAGGTTGATCTCGTCCGTAATTTGTGATAAATGCATTTCAAATGCAAATAACGTTTATTCGAGATGCAAATCTATGCCCCTCTCAAATTAATTCAATTCCAACAAATAATAGGCTGTCTAGTCAATCACAAAAAAAGATGAGCGGTTCAATGTAGAGGTAAAATGCCTCACTTCTCTTTATGAAATGCCTGTTCTGCTGATTCATAAAAGCTGGAATTATCTCAACTTAGGGTATAAAAAAAGTCCTCAAACCTGTTGAAGACTTTCTAAATCCATGCGGTCTGGACCGGGCTCGAACCGGCGACCTCCTGCGTGACAGGCAGGCATTCTAACCAACTGAACTACCAAACCATTTGAATTACAAACTTATACTCTTATCACATCTTTTACAATAAGCAAAGCCATAATATTTTGAAATTTTGCGATCTTTGTATCGAAGTGATAAAATCCCATAGTTTGAACTAAATTTAAGGCTTAAAATAATTTAATTATATGTTGCTTGACTTTGAAAAACCCATTGCAGAATTAGAATCGAAACTCAATGACATGAAACAACTTGCTATTGAAAGTGACGTCGATGTTTCTCAGGCGATGAAGAAACTTGAGGAAAATATTATTTCGTTAAAGAATGATACTTTTAAAAATCTGACCAGATGGCAACGAATACAACTTTCAAGACATCCAGAAAGACCGTACGCGTTGGATTATATTTATGAAATCACTTCTGAGTTCATTGAACTGCATGGAGATCGTAATGTGGGGGATGATAAAGCTGTGGTCGGGGGCTTTGCAGAGATTGACGGTGAAACCATCATGATCATTGGGCAGCAAAAAGGTAGAAATACCAAGCAGCGGCAAGAAAGAAACTTTGGGATGGCAAACCCTGAGGGGTATAGAAAGGCCCTGCGCCTTATGAAGCTGGCTGAAAAGTTCAATAAGCCAATTGTCACGCTGATAGATACACCGGGAGCCTTTCCCGGTATAGAAGCTGAAGAAAGAGGTCAGGGTGAAGCCATAGCTAAAAACTTGAAAGAAATGTTTACCCTCAAAGTCCCTTGCATTTGTGTAGTTATTGGAGAGGGTGCTTCTGGGGGGGCTTTGGGAATAGCTATTGGCGACAAGGTACTCATGATGGAAAATGCTTGGTATTCCGTAATTTCTCCTGAAAACTGTTCAACCATATTGTGGAGAAGTTGGGATTATAAGGAACAAGCCGCAGATGTATTGAAACCTACGGCAAAAGACATGTTAAAGCTTAAGCTTATCGACGGGATCATTAAAGAGCCATTAGGAGGTGCACATACCAACCTGAAGGAGAGTGCTATTTTCTTGAAGAAAGCTCTAATGAGTAATCTTGAATCATTAAAAAAGAAATCTTCGGAAGAGCGTATTGCCGATCGAATGGATAAGTTTGGATCCATGGGTGTATATAGCTAATGCCAAGAACAATGGTCAGATCTTGTGAAGAAAAGAGCATCGGTCTGGCCCTTTCTGGAGGGGAATATCGCAATGTTGGCCATTGAATTATGATACAAGCACTCCTTGAAAAAGGGTTTTTTTCAGTCGGATTGCCCGAAGCAGTGCGGATGCCATCATTGGAGCGCTGTATTGTTAAGATATCATGCCCAAAGAAATTTTGAAAATTCCCATAACCTCAATTACTTTAGCTTTTTTAGACCAGCTTTGAATTGGCAGACCTTTTTAACTTAGAGAAAGTCATTAACTTTCTAAGTATTCATCTCCCTGTAGATGATTTTTCATCTCTTCATACGCTATTCGTGGTAGTTGCTACTGATTTGAAAAAAGAGAAAATTAAATATTTTAAAAAAGAGGAATTGTGTAGATCCCTGATAGCGTCTTGTGATAGTCCTGTAGTTTTTAATTCTGTAAAAATTAAGGGGATTGCTTATGTTAATGGGGGTTTATTAAATAACTTACCCATTGAGCCTTTGAAAAAAAATGTAATTACTTAATCGGTCTGCACTGCAATCCCATAGGGATAATATGGACCAGTATAAGATTGGAAAAGCAACTCGATCGTTCTTGGCTCTTGGCCATTTCTTTTAGAGATCGACTTAAAATAAAAAAAGATTTATTTTGGAAGCCTCCTGAATTATCGAGCTATCATGTTTTTGATTTTAAAAGGTTAGATACAATATTTGATATAGGTTATGATTATGCCTTAAAGTAGTTGAGTAAGGCGACATTTGAATGTTAATAAATAGTTATGTTCGAAATTAAACGAAATTTTTTTAAGTTTTGCTTTTGGATCTTGGGATGGAAAGTAGTGGGAAATCCTCCTAAGATCAAAAAGTATATGATTACTGTGGCTCCTCATACTAGTGGATGGGATTTTTTAGTAGGTATTGCTGCAAAAAATATTGTCAGATTAGAAGGTCAGTTTTTGGGAAAAAAATCCCTATTTGACCTTCCCGTTGTTGGACAAGTCATGCGTTACTGTGGGGGACATCCAGTGAATCGCACCACCAAGTCAAATGTTGTGGATAATGTGGCTAAATTGTTTCAAAAGAATGAAGAATTTGTGATGGTAATTGCTCCAGAGGGAACTAGAACTTATCAAAAAGAGTGGAAGACAGGATTTTATTTTATCGCGTTGAAAGCTAAGATACCCATTGTCATGGCTGGTTTTGATTTTAAACGAAAACTCGTTGAGCTCAAAGAGCCATTCATGCCCACTGGGGATGTCTTGAAGGACATCGAAATGATGAAGGGATACTATAAAACAGTCACTGGAAAGTATCCAGAAATGGGAGTTCATTGATTATGAATTACCCCTTTAATACTTCTATAAAAAGATTAAATATTATTTCTTAGCCGCTGCCTTCTTAGTGGTGGCTCGCTTGGTTCTTCTTTTGGGCACTACTTCAGGTTCAATAACTTCGATAACATCTGCTAAGATTCTACCGCAATGCTCACAAATAATGATCTTTTTCTTTTCTCTAACTTCCGCTTGCTTTTGAGCAGGGACGATGTTAAAACATCCTCCGCATGCATCTCTATTGACCGGTACTACAGCGAGTCCATTTCTCATGTTTTTTCTGGTACGCTCATAAGACACAAGCAGCCGCGCATCCACTTTTTTAGCTAAAGATTCCCTTGACTTGAGATATTTTTTTTCATCCTCTTCTGATTCAGCAGTAATGGTTGAAAGTTCTTTTTTCTTGGCAACAAGATCTTCTTCTCTTTCTTTTAGACGATGCTTGGTTTCTTCTATCTCTGAATTCTTCAGTTCAATTTTACCATACGCCTCTTTGATCTTCTTTTCGAGAATTTGAATTTCAAGATGCTGCAGTTCCATTTCTTTGGTGATGGCATCATATTCTCGATTGTTTCGAACATTCATCTGCTGTTCTTCATATTTTTTTACAAATCTCTCAGCATCTTTGATGGCGGTTTTATTGTTATCAATCAGGCTCTCGACATCAGCTAAGTCTTGATTTTGTTTTTCAACTCTTGTTTGATAACCTGTTATCTCATCTTCAAGATCCATTACTTCTTCAGGAAGTGCACCTCTGATCTTGATTAATTCATCTAGATTGATGTCAATTTTTTGTAATTTGGATAATGCCTCTAATTTTTTTGCTACCGAATGTTCCATGCAGAATTAAAAATAATTTATTGGATTTGTATTTACCTCAGATAAACGAACTGCAATATTAGTGAATTTTTCATTTAAAAAATCACATAACAATTGCTTTGTGAATACTTCGCTTTCATAATGTCCAATATCGGCAATGGTTATCCGACCATCTGCTTCAAAAAAGTCATGATATTTAAAGTCGGCGCTGATGAAAATATCGGCCCCCAATGCACAAGCATCATTAAGTAAAAAACTTCCAGAACCTCCACAAACAGCAATTTTTTGAATATTTTTACTTATTAAGCGTGTATGCCGAATATGTTTTAGGTCCATTGATGATTTGAGATGACCAAGAAAATCCATGATCGGCATAGGATTTGATAATTGACCTATTAAACCAGCCCCTAAATTGTCTTGATTATTTTCTAATGAAGTTAAATAGTAGGCAACTTCCTCGTAGGGATGTGCGGACTTGAGCGCAGATAAGACGATATCTTTTTTATGACGAGGTAAAATCACTTCAATTCTACTTTCTTTTACAGATTCAAGCTTATCTAGGCAACCCAAAGTAGGGTTTGCACCCACTGCAGGTTTAAAAACACCTTCTCCTGTGATATTAAAACTGCATTCTTTGTAATTGCCGATATCACCCGCTCCCGCTTGATGTAGTGTCTTTAGTATCTTAGATTTGTACTCAATTGGGACAAAAGTTACCAGCTTGTGTAGTGCATTCGTCATGGGACGAAGGACTTGCCTGTGTATTAATTTGAGTCGATGTGCAATCATTCCATTAACTCCATGCATGACATTATCTAAATTTGTATGAATGGCATATATAGCCAAATCATTTTTTATGGCTTTAATCAAACATCGATTTACCCAATGATTTCCAGACAGCTTTTTAATGCCCTTAAATACGATGGGATGGTGAGAGATTATCATGTTGCATCTATTTTTTAATGCTTCCTCTATGACTGATTCAGTGAGGTCGAGAGAGATCAGACAGCCCTTAATGGGCATCTCTTCATCGCCAACGATGAGACCTGAATTATCATAAGATTCTTGAAAAGGCAGTGGAGCCCATTCTTGTAAGCTTTTCGTAATATCTTTGACCTTCATTTGATAGGTTTTATGGCTTGGTGGCAACTTATTTTATTTCCTTTTGCGTTAATATACGATCTTATTACAAGATTTCGCAATCATTTATATAACATTCAACAGAGAACTTCAATAAAATTTGAAGCGAATGTCATTGGTGTTGGAAATCTTGAGGTGGGGGGAACGGGGAAGTCGCCCATGATCGATTTTTTGATTCAATATTTTCTGAGTAAAAATAGGCAAATTGCTACATTAAGTAGAGGTTATGGGAGAAAAACTCGTGGGTTTAGGTTGGGTAGTTCTTCAGATACGGCCGCAACCTTGGGTGATGAGCCGATGATCTATCAGAAAAAATATAGAGATCAAATTTCAGTTGCGGTAGCCGAAGCTCGAGCCATTGGCATTCCTTATCTCTTGGCACATAATAATGATATTGATGTGATTTTGCTTGATGATGCGTACCAACACCGATCAGTTGAGCCTAGCTTATCTATATTACTTTCGACATATAAAAATCCTTTTTTTGACGATTTTTTGTTACCAACCGGTCGGTTGAGAGAAGCACGTCAAGGGGCACGTCGGGCGGATATTATCTGCTTCACCAAAGCTCCTATTGATATGAGTGATCAAGAACAGCAGCAGATGATTGCAAGGACACGATCATATCATCCGAACGTACCAATCTTTTTTACCCACATAGCGTATGCACCTCTCATTTCTTTTGGAACGGCAAAGGCTAAACAAAAAGTGATTGGGATTGGAGGAATTGCAGATAACCAGGTATTTGAATCCTACTTAAAATCAAATTTTGAGGTAGTTGAGTTTTATAAATTTGCAGATCATCATGATTATAAGGCAGATGAGATCAATAAAATTGTCGAGGTTATGGTGCATCATGAGGCCATGCTCGTGACCACTGAGAAAGATTTCATCAAACTGGGTGATTTCGAAAACCTAAGAGCTAAAAGTTGTTTTTATTTGCCCATTGAAATTAAATTCATTAAAGGTCAGTCAAACTTTCTGAAATTGGTTGACGATGCTATGAAAAAATATCCAAGGTATTGATGTTGAGAATTGTATTTTTAAAATCAATTTTAATGGTTGCTCTCCTCTTAGGGTTGACTTCCTCTAGTTTTTCACAAATCTTAGATGATTCTACTGTTTTGGTTTATGGTCCCTCAACTTTGAACGTAATTCTGGAGGAAAACTTGAAATCCAATGACAAGAAATTGATTTTTATTGATACCCTTGTTGGAAACTTAGACCGATTTACCTCTTATGGTAGGTCAGATTATAAACTGCAAAATTTGGGAAATATAGGTACCGCGTTGTTTCCTGTGTTTTATGACTTGCCCAGTGCCATTGGTGCCCATGCAGGTTACCATGCTTTTGATCCTTTGACTACGCAGCCCGCAGCTATTCAATATTATGATACCAAGTCACCTTTTATGAAATTAAATGTAGTATTTGGTGGAAAAAACAGGTCGTTGGCCAACTTTAGTTTTACACAAAACATTCAACCTGATTGGAATTTTGGCTTTGAGTATTACAGAAGTACAGCTGATAAACAAATTGGAACCGAAACGATTAATGATAGAAATGTGATCAATACGGTTTTGAATGTGCATTCTAGTTATCGGCATCCCAATAAACCTTATCAAGTCTTATTTAATCTGATGTCCTTCAATAATGACGTGGATGAAACAGGAGGTTTGTACTTTGATGAGGTAGATTCTTTGATAGATAAAGAAGATAAATTTCAGTATGAAAATAACTCTATTTTTCTAGAAAATGCCAAAGTGAAGGATTCAAGATTAACTTTTCATTTGTACCAGCAATATGATTTATTCAAAAACTTCCAATTGTATCATCAATTTGATCAAGAGAAGCAGGTAAACTTATTCAGTGATTTTAATGAGAACAATGGAGGAGGAGGTGATTACAAGGATTATTATGATCAGTTTTTGATTGATCCGGACAGCACTTATCACAAGTCCACTTTTCGTACCCTCTCGAATGAGGTCGGTTTGATTGGAAAACTGTCTTCTATTTTTTATCGTTTTTATATCAAAAACAGAGTGGCCAATCATGAAGCACTGTATTTTAATCCCATGTCTAGAAAAGTAGAAAATTACCTAGGGGGTAGGGTTGATTTTAGATGGAAAGAGATTTTTGAAATACAAGGATCAGCAGAACTCATGCAAACGGGTGAATATAATTTTAAGGGATCATTGAAGAGTGAATTAGTTAATCTAGAGTATAAAAGCATGCTTTATCAGCCCTCTTCATTGAAGCAACGCTTTTTTGGCAATCATTATGAATGGGATCATGATTTCGATAATGTATTTTCAAATCAAATCAATGGATCTCTGTCTTTGAAATGGTGGCAATTTCAATTCATTCCTAAAATATCGTTAACCACCTATAGCAACTATGTCTATTTTGGCCAAGATAAAATGCCAAATGTTGCCGCTGATGCCAACCTGATCAGTCAGCTGGGGGGTGAAATCAATCTTTTTCTTCCTACCAACAAAATCCTGGGTTATGGTTTTCGTTTTAAAAATGAGGTCATCTTTACCGAAGTTTCAGGTGGCCAAAGCGATGCTTTTAGAATACCTACCACTTTCCTGAATATGAAAGCTTACTGGGAGGGAAGTTGGTTTAACCATACGATTCCTGTACAAATTGGTATTGATGTTCATCACAAATCAGCTTATTATGCCAATGCCTATGATCCAGTAACCCAACAGTTTTATTTACAAAATGATGAAAAAATATTTGAAGGATACAGTTATCCAGCCAATCTGTTTTGGAATATGCGGATTGAGAAAGTTTTTCTTTTTATCAAATCTACCCATATAAGTCAGCCAAATGATGGTGGATATTTCGTTACGCCAAAATACCCTGGACAGCAGCGGGTACTTGATTTTGGTTTTAAATGGTTATTCTTTGATTAATCTCACACATAAATAATAGCCCTTTAGAACAAGGATAGCTTGTTTTTTTTAACTTTTCAAAGCATGGGTAGAAGATTGGTAGAAAGAATTTACATACCCCATACGTTGTGTGGAATAGACTCAAATTTTTCAATTTTTTTAGTGCTATGATATGTCACCTTTTCCCTTCTTTCTCTAGGCTTCCTCCTCCTCGATCTGGTCCTTGAAAGCAAAGGCATTAATCTTCATTTTTCAAAAAAAGGAATCAAATTACAGCCTTGATTAGCAGTTGTAAATTGGAGGAGTTTGAGGCTTATTTTAAAGTGTTAAAGAGGAGGGTATTTCATAAAGTGTTGAGGTGAAGGAGTACTGTTTCACCTATGGGATAACTACTGGAAAATAGTGTTTCAGGATTTTTTTTTAATATTATTTAAGCTGAAGTTAATAATTATTATTTTAGAAATAGATAGCTTAAGCCAACGGAGCCAAATATCATTTTAGTATTTAAACCAGTTCCAAAATAAGTATCAAACTGAAGTTTATCATTTATTAGATAAGCTATTCCTGAGTCGATATTTATTCTATTGTTAAAACCATATGCTTCTATGAATGTGGTAAGCTTATCATTTAGAGATTTACTAATTAATATAGAGTACCCTAAGATTTTATCATTTAAGGTATAACCAAGAGTATATCCTAAAACCATAGAAGAACTTAAAAACCAATTTCCGACAATTTTTGTATTTATAGGTTGGTATATTATTGTACTGAATTCTCCTGAAAAGCCATCAAATTGAATGGATGGCAAAAGTGAAATAGTGTATTGATCATTTTCAATAAGTTGGATTTTACTCCCAAGTGTCCAATTTCCTGAGATTATTTGACCTATTTTATCATATAGTAAATCGTTCATTATCCTAACTTCTATTTTGTTTGTAATTCCATATCTCATCAAAAGATTTGGAATAGAACTAGTTGTAAGTTCATTATAATCACTATTAATTTGGATTCCTGTTTCTAACTGTAATCCATTATCAAACAAGGTTGAAGCATTTTCAGTAAGTGCGCTTGGTCTATCAGTAGCTATAGTTTGAGCGAAACTAATACTGCAATAAAACGTAAGTATTATGAACGTTAAATTTTTCATTACTTTTAATTGAATTTTTTGTTAAAGGATATAATAAATGGAATTTTTACATATTTTTTTACGTTTTTATTATGCTTGCCTAAGTAGAAAATAAGTCAGGTTCGAAGATATTATTTATTATTTATTTTCAAAAATTTAACTTCAACCGGCTTCATACTCAGGATCATCAATGGAGCAGCCCCCCTTTCAACTTCATATCGGCAAACACATCAGTTAAATTCGTTAATACGCACCTACATAAAATTTGTGCTTTATTCTTATATAACTTCTTGATTTTTTCGTAGCTCAAACCCATGACACAAAATTAATTTGGACGTGAGCAATACCTTCTGGTGAGAATAATTCACTAAGGGTGGAGATTTTTATTAGCTTTAATTAACCAAAACAAACCCTGAATAAAATGATAAAAGTAAGTTTTGAGGGATACTCAGACTCAGAAGAATACATAGAAAACGTAAGGATACAAGTAGAGGATGTTTTTCAAACTCATTACTCTGACTCAGAAGGAAAGATAGTGAAGAAACAAGAGAAAGAATTTAGAGTAACTTTCTTAGGAGATTGGACAAGTCCTGATGATATAGATGAAGAGGTAATCAGAGATATTTGTCAGTCTAATGAACTTACTTGTCATATTTTTATGGATTGCAAAATGAACAAAAGTTATTACTACGATAAAAAGGATGAATTTGTCTATCCATAATTAAATTAAGATAATCATATAGAGCGATCATATAAGCCTCTCTAAAGCATTCCCTTTCCCACAAAATAGAATTACAATTCCATACTGATAAGTATTCACAATAGCTTTAAAGCTTGTCTATGGAGAGGTTGTATTAGCTCTTCTAACGTACTTAATTGAGGATAAATGAAGAACTACTACCTCGTGTAAAAAGGAGGAGTTTAGACTTTTAAATCAAGGTAATTTAAGAATATTTTAAGGGTTGCGGAATGATAAAAGACTCTTCTCTACATAGGGGGAGAGACTAAATAAGTTTAGGGTAGCATTTAAGTAAATCGCATTTATTGGGGTGGGGTGGGATGAACTAGCAAACCCTTATATATAGGGGTTAGGCTATTGCGATTCAAAACGCATTCAATTTTTATTTTTCTTCTTGTATTATTAAATCAATATGCTAGTTAACCATTAGTTATCTTGTTTATTGAGTTGAAGACCATTTAAAGGGTGTTTTTAATGAATCGGTAGAAGATAAGAGACAAAAACTCATTTAAAACGCACATATTAGACCCACTCCATCGAGGATTCTGATTCCGCATCGCAGGACCCGCAGTCAAATATCAAATAACCCCATAGTCTTAACACTCTAGGTTTTTTTATTATTAATGCACGTTATAAGTTCAAGGAAGTATGAACAAATCTTCAACTGAACAATTTAGAGTTCTTGAAATTTTCAATGCTAATACGGTAGATGGAACATATACTCCATTTTCTATGGCATTAATACTCTTTCTTGAAACTTCCGCTTTTATAGATAATTCTTGCTGAGTTAAACCACATGACTTCCTCAGTTCTTCTAAATTATTTAAAAGTTTTGTATGATTTCTGCCCACTATTATTCTTTTTCATATTTTTCAACGGCAGCAGTTAATTCCTTTCCAGTATTTGGGTAGAGGTATCCAGCTATTAGCGTTCCAATTCCAATTAGACCAATCAAAGCTCCAGCACCTTTCAGTATGTCTCCAACAAAAAAAACTCCAAAAAGATATAGACCAATACCGACAAAAATTGTGATGACTCCGTTTCTACGATAATCTATTGGCTCCTTTTTTCTTTCATCAAAAATACGAAGTAATTCATCTAATTTTGAACTGTCATCTAAATGCTTGGAAATCTCTATTATAGTTTTATTCTTGTCCTTACTCTCTTTATACAGCCAGAAGAATACAGCGAGTGAAATTATGATTCCAGCAAGTATTCCAAAAATTGGAATTAATTCCCTTATAATATGCTCATCCATAGTTTATAAAATTTATATCAATGTAACGTAAACGTAACATTAATTTTTATGATAAGCAAACGTTACATAAAGTTTATGTGTTAATTGCAAACAATTCTTTGCTTTCTCTCCCCCTATATGGAGAAGTACACTTAGGCATGGCTGCAACCCATACTTTTAACGCTACAGATTTTCATTTTTTAGAGGGACTAGAGTACTTTCGTGAAATGAACCTCGACATAGGCTATTACAAAATCAAAAATCGAAGTAGGAGAGCATCCAATGAATTCCACTACTTGCGTGTTTTTGTAAAAGACAATAAAAAATGGGTTCAAATAGATGATGAGGAACCAGTGGATGCCACTGATGAGATGACAATACTATTGGAGTCCTACACCATTATTAAGAAGATAACCCACCATAACCCTGTTGAGGTGAATAATGCCGTTATGACCGTTTCGTGGAACGATGAGGATGAAGACCCATTCGAAATGAGGATGAGAAACATTCAAACCTTTAAGAATGCGTTGAATCTATTTCCAAGGGTGGCTAAAGCACTAAAGCTTAAATAGGTTATAATTATTCCTTACTATCTATAATTCTAATAATAAATATTCAAAAGGATTAAAAAAATACACTAAAAAAGGTATTAAACAAATGAAAGAATCCCTTGAGTATATGAACTAATAACCTCTAATGAAAAAACTCCTTTTACTATTACTGTTTATTCCACTTATGAGTTTTGGGCAGAAAGATTATAATATTTTAACAAACAAAATTTTTTCCATATACTCTGAAATTCTAAATGAAGAAAGAACTTGTTTGATAAGTTTTCCTGATTCGTACTATGAAACCTCAATAGATAAAATATACCCGATTATAATACTATTGGATGGGTATACTCATTTTAAAACAGCTACTGGAATCGTACATTTTATGAGTTCCAACAGGGTTCGAAACAATTTAATGCCTGAAAGTATCATTGTAGCCATTGAGAATGTAGACCGTGAACGAGATTTTACGATAACAAAAATTAAAACTAAACGTCCTAATACTATGGGAGGGGGAGGGAATTTTTTGAATTTTATTGAAAGAGAGTTAATACCTTATATTGATAAAAACTATAAAACAGAACCAACAAGAACTTTGGTTGGACATTCTTTAGGAGGTCTTCTTGCATTAAATTCTTTTATGGATAAAAAAAGCATATTCAATGCTTATCTATCTATAGACCCAAGTATATGGTGGGATGAAAAAATGATGGAAACTAAAGTTGATTCTCTTTCATCAATTTCATTAAACAAAAAACTTTTTATAGCTACTGCCAATCAAGGAGAAGCTAATTATGGGAGAAATAAACAAAGACACGACAATCTTTTTAAATTAATAATAAATAAATCGAATCAACCTCTAAATTTTGAAATAAAATATTTCGAAAACGAAAACCATCGCTCCATACCATTAATAGCTTTATTCGAAGGTTTAAAATATATTAATCAAGAGAATTAATATGCAAAACAAAAGTGAAGCAATTGAGTTTATTAATGATTATGAAGATTGTGTAAAAAATATTAAAACAATAAACAAAACCAAGTATAAAATAGTATTTACAAAGAAATGGATTGGAATTACCTTGCCTGTATACCGTCAGCAAAAAGTGAACTAATAAGGGTTAAATTATAAGAGAGTGTTTTAAACAGAGTAAACACTTAAATTTAACTACAATGGGAAAGAAGAGAAATGCAAGTTCATTAATTAGTGAACTAAAAAGGAAGACACGCAAGGCATATAATTCAGAAGAAAAGATCAGAATTGTAATTGAGGGTATTCGAGGTGAGTTGAGTATTGCTGAACTCTGTCGTAGGGAAGGCATTCATCAAGCAAACTATTACAAGTGGAGTAAGGATTTCATGGAAGCTGGCAAGCACAGGTTAAATGGTGATACCATGCGAGAAGCCAATACCTCAGAGGTTCAAGAATTAAAAGGGGAGAACGCCTCTTTAAAGGAACTTGTGGCAGATCTTTCACTAGAAGTGAGAGACTTGAAAAAAAACATTGGCTTACCCGAGTAAAGAGGAAGAAGTACATGCATTACAGTCAAAACGAAAAGATGGAGATCATCCGTCTTGTAGAGCAAAGTGATCTTGGTGTTATCAGAACTCTCAGGCAACTAAAAGTGAATAAAACTACCTTTTACAAATGGTATAATGGCTACCAACAGCATGGATATGATGGCTTGGCTCGAAGGTCTGGTAATAGGAAAGAAGTTTGGAATAAGATCAACTTAGCTGACAGAGATAAAGTGGTTGAGATTGCTTTAGAACGCCCTGAGTTATCATCTAGAGAGCTGGCATGGCATATCATAGATAAATACAGTTATTATATCAGTGAGTCGAGTGTGTATAGGATATTAAAGCTCAATGGTCTTATCACAACTCCTTCATTCAGGATTATGAGTGCCTCTGATAGTTTTCAAGATAAAACCACTTCAGTAAATCAGATGTGGCAAACAGACTTCACCTATTTTAAAATAGTTGGATGGGGATGGTATTACTTATCAACCATATTGGATGATTACAGTCGTTTTATTGTCAACTGGAAGTTGTGTGCCACTATGAAGGCAGAGGATGTAAAACAGACCTTGGATGAGGCCTTATTAGTCGCACAAACCCATGCTCCTCCAAAGTTACTATCTGATAATGGATCGTGTTACCTATCTATTGAATTAGCAGAATATTTAAATGATCGAAACATGAAACATGTACGAGGTCGACCGCTTCATCCACAAACTCAGGGTAAAATTGAACGATATCACAGATCAATGAAAAATGTAGTGAAACTGGATAATTATTACAGCCCAGGGCAGCTAGAGTCTAAAATGAAGCAATTTGTTCAGTATTACAACTATGAAAGATACCATGAGTCCATCAATAACCTTACTCCTTCTGAGGTCTATTATGGAACTGGAGAACGAAAACTTAGGCATAGGGAAAAAATCAAACAACAAACTTTAATTGAACGAAAAAAGCAGAATCAAATTAATTATTTAAATTAGTATCAACACTCGCTTAATTTATATCTGAAAAAGTCCACTTTTATTTGACGACATACAATTTAAAAATGTTATTAAATAATAGTATTTTCAAATGCCTAAGTCCTACTTTATATTAAGACAATTGGTTATATAATTCGATCAAATTATAAATTCGACAGTAGGTTTTGTTGTTGATCATATTCTAGTCTTAATTTGTAATTCATTTAAAAGAGATTTTTGTCTTGATGAAATATATTTATTTGCTCTTTTTCCTTTTATGTTCTCTTATGGGCATTTCACAGACCGTTACTGGAGTCACTTCAACTACGAGTAATGGGTCGTATAAACAAGGACAAACGATTGCTATTACAATAGGTTTCACTTCAGCCGTTTATGTTAGAGGAACTCCTCAACTTACCTTAGAGACTGGTGGTAGTGATGCGGTTGTTAATTACAGCAGTGGATCGGGCAGTAACACTTTAACTTTTAATTATACGATTGGTGCGGGACACAATAGTGCCGACTTAGATTATGTAGCCACAAATTCTTTGGTAGTACCTGGAGGACTTAATCTGGGTACACCTATTTATGAAGATACTGATAGCGATGCTAGCGGAATAACTATTAGCGGAAATTATGCTTATGTGGCTGATTATACTTCAGGTCTAGCTATTATAGATATTTCAGACCCTACAAATCCTGGCACACCTGTGTATAGAGACACCAATGGATCTGCAATAGGAGTAACAGTCAGAGGAAATTATGCTTATGTGGCTGATTATACTTCAGGCCTAGCTATCATAGATATTTCCAACCCTTCCAGTCCTGGCACACCTGTGTATAGAGCAACGTCAAAAGCATATGGAGTAGCTATCAGTGGAAATTATGCTTATGTGGCTGCTGGTCTTTCGGGTCTAGCTATTATAGATATTTCTAATCCTGCAAGCCCTGGTGCACCGGTGTATAGAAATACCAATGGAACTGCACGTGGAGTAGCTATCAGTGGTAATTATGCTTATGTGGCTGATCGTTCTTCAGGCCTAGCTATCATAGATATTTCAAATCCTGCGAGTCCGGGTACACCTGTGTATAGGAAAGCTGATGGACTTGCACTCGGAGTAACTGTTAGCGGAAATTATGCTTATGTGGCTGATGATATTTATGGTCTAGCTATTATAGATATTTCAGACCCAACCAATCCTGGTACGCCTGAAAATGAATATACCACAGGTGATGCATATGAAGTAGCTATTAATGGTAATTATGCTTATGTGGCTAATTGGGGATCAGGCCTAGCTGTCATAGATATTTCAGACCCTACAAATCCTGGTACCCCTGTTTATATGAACACTAATGGATATGCTTATGGAGTATCTATCAAAGGGAATTATGCCTATGTATCTGATGGTAGCTCGGGTCTAGCTATTATTCCTATTTTTAATACAATAACGAATTCATCAGGTGACATAGCAACGCTTACTCTTCCTAGTCCTGGAGCTTCTAATTCCTTAGGAGCCAATAAAGCATTGAATGTTGACACTAGTGTTCCTACCGTTACTGGAGTTACTTCCACTACGGGTAATGGTTCTTATAAGCAAGGTGATGTGATTGCTATTACGATAGGCTTTAGTGAGGTGGTTAATGTCACGGGAACTCCTCAGCTTACCTTAGAGACTGGAGGTAGTGATGCGGTTGTTAATTACAGTAGTGGATCGGGCACCAACACGTTAACTTTTAATTATACGGATAGGTGCAGGGCATACTTCTTCTGATCTAGATTATAAGGCTAATCCTAGCTTCTGGGATGTAATCGATTAGAGATGCGGCGTTAAATGCAGCATGCAACGACTCCCAATCGAGTAACTTACGGGCAAGTAAAGCATTGATTGTTGATACTATGTACCTACCGTTACGGGAGTTACTTCCACTACGAGTAATGGTTCTTATAAGCAAGGGCAAACGATTGCTATTACAATAGGCTTTAGTGAGGTGGTTAATGTCACGGGAACTCCTCAGCTTACCTTAGAGACTGGAGGTAGTGATGCGGTGGTTAATTACAGTAGTGGAACGGGTAGTAACACTTTAACTTTTAATTATACGATTGGTGCAGGAGCATACTTCTTCTGATCTAGATTATAAGGCCACTAGTTCCTTGGCATTAAATGGAGGTACGATTAAAGATGCTGCGTTAAATGCAGCAACCTTGACTTTGGCGAGTCCTGGGGATCCTAATTCTTTAGGGGATAATAAAGCATTGATAGTTGACACTACTGTTCCTACGGTGACGGGAGTTACTTCAACTACGAGTAATCGATCTTATAAGCAAGGGCAAACGATTGCTATTACGATAGGCTTTAGTGAGGTGGTTAATGTCACGGGAACTCCTCAGCTTACCTTAGAGACTGGAGGTAGTGATGCGGTGGTTAATTACAGTAGTGGAACGGGTAGTAACACTTTAACTTTTAATTATACGATTGGTGCAGGAGCATACTTCTTCTGATCTAGATTATAAGGCCACTAATTCCTTGGCATTAAATGGAGGTACGATCAAAGATGCTGCGTTAAATGCAGCGACCTTGACTTTGGCCAGTCCTGGAGCTGCTAATTCTCTTAGGAGCCAATAAAGCATTGATTGTTGACACTACTGTTCCTACGGTGACGGGAGTTACTTCAACGACGAGTAATGGTATCTTACAAGCAAGGTGCAAGCGATTGCTATTACGATAGGCTTTAGTGAGGTGGTTTATGTCACGGGAACTCCTCAGCTTACCTTAGAGACTGGAGGTAGTGATGCGGTTGTTAATTACAGTAGTGGAACGGGCAGTAACACGTTAACTTTTAATTATACGATTGGTGCAGGAGCATACTTCTTCTGATCTAGATTATAAGGCCACTAGTTCCTTGGTATTAAATGGAGGTATGATTAAAGATGCTGCGGTAGTAACCTATTCCATTCTAACAGATATTGAGTGGTATAATGTGGCTAACTTGACTTTGGCTAGTCCAGGAGCGACTAACTCTTTAGGAGCAAATAAAGCATTGAATTAGTTGATACGAGCGTTCCTACCGTCACAGGCGTAACCTCAACTACGAGTAATGGTTCTTATAAGCAAGGAGATGTGATAGCGATCTACGGTAGGATTTAGTGAAGTGGTCAATGTCACAGGTACTCCACAATTAACTCTAGAAACAGGAAGTAGCGATGCTGTTGTTAATTACAGTAGTGGAACGGGCAGCAATACTCTGACTTTTAATTATACTATCGGTGCTGGAGAAATCTCCAGTGATTTGGATTATACGGGCACTAGTTCATTGGCATTAAACAGTGGTACTATTAAAGACGCTGCTCTTAACGCTGCAACCTTAACTTTGGCTAGTCCCGGAGCCGACTAACTCTTTAGGAGCCAATAAAGCATTGATTGTTGATACGAGCGTTCCCACGGTCACAGGAGTTACCTCCACAACAGCAAATGGCTCTTATAAACAAGGAGATGTCATACCGATAACAGTGGGTTTTAATGAAGTAGTCAATGTTACAGGTACTCCTCAGCTTACCCTAGAAACAGGAAGCAGCGATGCTGTTGTGAATTACAGCAGCGGTACTGGAACTAATACCCTCACCTTTAATTATACTGTGGGCTCAGATCATACCACTTCAGATCTTGATTATGTCGCTGTGAGTTCCTTAGCATTACCAGCTCCCAATCCGGGTACTCCTGTTTATGAAGATACCTCAGGAGATGCAGAGGCTATTACAGTAAGTGGTAATTATGCTTATGTAGCAGATGGGACTTCTGGTCTTGCCATTATAGATATTTCAGATCCAACAAACCCAGGCACTCCAGTATATAAGGCAACAAGCTATAAGGCTAAAAGTGTTGCTGTAAGCGGTAACTATGCCTACGTTATTGATCAATTTTCAGGTCTGGCAATCATAGATATTTCAGATCCAACAAACCCAGGCTCTCCTTCATATACTGCCACCAATGCAAATTCGGGAACTGCGCTTGCTGTTGCTGTTAGTGGTAATTATGCATATGTCGCTGCTAGTTATGCAGGTTTGGTAATTATAAACATTTCAGATCCAACGAGTCCCGGAACTCCTAATTATTATGACACGAATGGAATGGCATTTGGAGTAACAGTAAGTGGTAATTATGCTTATGTAGCCGATCGTGCTACAGGTCTTGCAATCTTTGATATTTCAAATCCAGCTAGTCCTGGCACTCCAGTTTACGTAGATACCAATGGTGAGGCTAGAGGTGTTGCTATCAGTGGTAATTATGCTTATGTAGCAGATAAAGATGCAGGACTTGCTATTATTGACATTTCAGATCCAACAAATCCGGGAAATCCTGTATATATAGATACTAACGGAGAGGCAAAAAACGTTTATGTTCAAGGTAATTATGCATATGTAGCGGATAAAGATGCCGGTCTTGCTATTATTGATATTTCAGATCCAACAAATCCAGGAAACCCAATATATAAAAGTACTACAGGGGAAGCAAATGCAACAACTGTTGAAGGTAATTATACTTACTTAGCTGATAAGGCATCAGGTCTTGCTATTATTCCCAATAACGTTAGTACCATAAAAGATGCTGCTTTAAATTCAGCTAGCTTGACTTTGGCCAGTCCAGGAGCTACAAACTCCCTAGGAGCTAATAAAACAATTGTGGTTGATGGTACCAAACCCACTATCACGGGCGTCACCTCAACTACGAGTAATGGTTCTTATAAGCAAGGAGATGTAATTGCAGTCAATATAGAATTTAGCGAAGTAGTGAATGTCACAGGTACTCCACAATTAACTTTAGAAACAGGAAGCAGCGATGCTGTAGTTGACTATAGCAGTGGCTCAGGTAGTAATACTTTGACCTTTAATTATACGGTTGCCTCAAGTCATAGCAGTGCAGATTTAGATTATTTAGCGACTAGTTCATTAGCATTAAACAGTGGCACTATTAAAGACGCTGCTCTTAACGATGCAACATTAACCTTGGCGAGTCCAGGAACGACTAACTCTTTAGGAGCAAATAAAGCATTGATTATTGATACTACCGTTCCGACTGTCACAGCAGTCACCTCCACAGCAGCAAATGATTCTTACAAGCAAGGAGATCTAATAGCGATCACGGTAGAATTTAGTGAAGTGGTCAATGTCACAGGTACTCCACAATTAACTTTAGAAACAGGAAGTAGCGATGCTGTAGTCAATTACAGCAGCGGTACGGGAACTAATACCCTCACCTTTAACTATACCGTCGCCTCAGATCACACGACTTCAGATTTAGATTATGTAGCCACTAGTTCATTAGCATTAAACAGTGGTACTATTAAAGACGCTGCTCTTAATGCTGCAACATTAACTTTGGCTAGTCCTGGGGCATCAAATTCCCTGAGTGCCAATAAAGATATTCTAGTAGATGGCACAGCACCTACAGTGACGGGCGTCACCTCAACTATATCTAATGGAACTTATTCATCGGGTGATGTCATTCCAATCACTATAGCTTTTAGTGAGATAGTAAATGTCACGGGTACTCCACAGCTTACTCTTGAAACTGGAAACAGTGATGCAGTAGTTAATTATAGTAGTGGTACAGGAACTAATACCCTCACCTTCAATTATACTGTGTCCTTAGATCATACTACCTCAGATTTAGATTATATGGCAACAAATTCTCTAGCATTAAATAGCGGTACAATTAAGGATGAAGTAGGAAATATTTCAATACTTTCTCTTCCTAGTCCCGGAGCATCAAATTCTCTAGGAGCAAATAAAGCAATTGTAATAGAAAGTACCGTTGCTATAGTGGCAGATGTTAGCTCAACTGCTTCTAATGGATTCTATAAAGTGGGGAATGTCATCCCCATTACTGTAGAATTTAGTGAGCTAGTAAATGTTACAGGTACTCCACAGCTCAGTTTAAAGACTAAGGAAAATGGAACGACTGCAGGAGATGGACAAGCATCAGTATGGACAGGAAGCTCAAAGATATTTACCAAAGGGAATAATACGAATCCAACAATAGAATCCAATCAAGATCGAATAACTGATAAAGTATGGATCACAAGGGCTAACAACGAAGGGGGTCAAATTTATAATACTGTATCAGAGTCTGCATCTAATAAAAATATTAGCCCATCGGGAACAGAATGGGCAGAAGGTGAGATTTCAAATTATGCATCTTTAAATTATAAATCCTTTAGATCTGCAACTGGCAAACCAAAAAATGCTGTTGGGAAAAATTACGTAGTACACCTTATCGAAGAAAATATTTACCTATCCCTGAGGTTTATTTCCTGGTCTGGAGGCAAGTTGGGTGGCTTTAGTTATGAAAGAAGTACCAATAATACTAGTACTAACGAAACCAGATTGGACTACACCACTGGAAGTGGAACTAATACCCTCACCTTCAACTATACCGTGGCTTCAGACCATACCACCTCAGATCTAGATTATGTAGCCACAAGTTCCTTGACCTTAAACGGTGGTACAATTAAGGATGCAGAAGGAAACGCTGCAACTCTTACTCTTGCCAGTCCTGGGACCAGTGGATCTTTGGGAGCAAATAAAGCCATTGTAATAGATAATTCCGTACCAACAATGAGTATTACCGCTGATGAAGGGGTTGATGGTTTTACTTCAAATGATAGTGCTTTATCACTAACGTTTACTACTAGTGAGGCTATCACTGATTTTATAATAGAAGATATTACTGTCACAGGAGGAATTATGAGTGCTTTTGTAGCCTTAAATGATACTATCTATACAGCTACCTTTACTCCTTCAGCAGAGGGGGTCTAAAACAATAGGAGTGGCAGCAGGTACCTACAAAGATGTTGCGGGAAATGAAAACATTGCTGCGGTTCAGTTTAATTGGACCTATAATGTAGAATATTCTCCGCAGCTATTAGATGCTACTTTTACTTTAGCAGAAAATAGTCCTAATGGCAGAGTTGTTGGAACAATAGAAGCCTCAGATGCTGATGGAGATACATTGACTTATACAATTCTTAGTGGTAATACTGGTCAATCTTTTGGTTTGGATGCTGCTACAGGCAGTATTGAGTGTGGTGGATAGCTCAGCTTTAGATTATGAAATCACACCGGTATTTAGTTTACTTGTAAAAGCATCTGATGGAGCCTTGAGCGATTCAGCTACAGTCAGTGTTAATTTAACTGATGTAGATGAGGACAGTACTAGTACAAATAAAGCTCCTACAATTGAAGCAGCGACCTTTAGCCTTGCAGAAAACAGTCCTATCGGAACAGTGGTCGGAACAATAGAAGCCTCAGATGCTGATGGAGATACATTGAGTTATACAATCCTTAGTGGTAATACTGGTCAAGCTTTTGGTTTGGATGCGATTACAGGAGTATTGAGTGTGGTGGATAGCTCAGCTCTAGATTATGAAACTACACCGGTATTTAGTTTGCTGGTACAAGCATCTGATGGAGCCTTGAGTGATTCAGCTACAGTCACCATTAACTTAACTGATGTGGATGAGAACAGTACGAGTACAAATAAAGCTCCTACAATCACAGCAGCTACTTATAGCCTTGCAGAAAACAGTCCAAACGGAATGATATTAGGTACCGTAGAAGCTACAGATCCTGATGGAGACACTTTGACTTATCAGTATCATTAGTGGCAATAGTGATCAAGCTTTTGGTTTAGATAATACTATAGGTCAATTAACAGTGGCAAATAGTAACGCTTTAGATTATGAGGTGACACCAGTCATTTAGCTTGCTTATTAAAGCATCCGATGGGAGTACTCAGTGATTCAGTAACTTTCACCATCAACTTAACTGATATCGATGAGGAGGAAGAACCCCTTTCTCTAGCAGATGCTCTCAGAAATGATCTACCCCAATCCAACCGATGGCATCATCAACATCAAGATGGCAGAATTCAAAGAGGCTACGATATATAACCTATCGGGTAAAAGAATCATGAGGTCTACGGATAATCGTATTGATGTCAGTGCGCTCAGTGAGGGAGTTTATATTATCAAGCTAGAGAATAGGAGAGGTGATCGCTTTTCGACTAGATTGATTAAGGAGTAGATCTTATTTTGATTTTGTATTACTTACCCACCCTGTAGTATATGGTTGGTTTCCCATTACTCATACTTGCTGATAACTCAATATAACCCCGAAGGCTTATAGTCATGAGATTTACCTAATAACCGATTGCAGACCAAGAGCTATCATCCGCTCATCTTCTTCGCAATCTCTTCAATATCAGCTCCAGCATACTGTTTAGTTTCTCAGTAGAAGTGCCATTTCATTGGAAACTAGAACCTTTTTTATTCTATATACATCCTTCTTCATCTCTACCTAATAAGTCCTTCTAACACTCTGTATAGATAAATCCATTCACATGAGATTATTTTTAAAATCTACTATGTACCTAAAAACTATCCAGTGAGCTTGTCAATAATCTTGTTTTGTCTTGCTACGGTTTCCTCTAGCGTTCTTATTTTCTTCTTGGCATCGACTAGTGCGGTTCCAGAACTTCCATTATCCCCATCTCCATACATTTCTCCCTTACCTGTGACAATCCAATTGATACTTACACCATACCTTTCACTCAAGGCTATGATTTGATTTAGAGTAGGATTTTGTCTACGACCAGCAATGGCTACCACAGTCGCTCTAACAACTCCTAATTTATTAGCAAAATCTACTTGAGTCTCCATCGCTGATTTACGGACTTGCTCAAATCTATCACAAGCAGGCATGAGTACACTGGTGGAAATTTTGGTGGCACTACTTGCTTTCTTTTTCCAAGTATTTGTTTCCTCCTCAGTTAGCTTACGAGAAAACATCTTTGGATTATCATGCCCAACCTTGTAATTGTATTCAATGTAATTAGAGTTAAGGAATGGCATTTTATCTCTCAGCTTACCAATAAACGCAAGACTAATAGGGGTTGTCCTCTCAAGTGAGGTTATACCAGAAACAACAGAAACAGAAACTCCTAATTCATGTGCTACTAGGCTTTCCTTAGAATCCAAGGCTTTAATTACTTCAATTAACCTGATGTTACCATCAAATTCACGATAACCATTCTTATCCAACCTTCCAATCTTGTGATCCTTGTATTTCGCATACGCTTTTAAGACACTGGGAGCATCATTTTTTAATGGAATACTAGCCTTTTTGTCAATAGATTTTTCAACTTTCATCATTGTATTTTATAGCACTATTACTTTATTATATTTTACTTTTTAGTAGGTTAATGTATACTCTTTGTTATAATAAGTCAAGTTACTACACTTATTTTAATTAAATTTTCTCAATTGAGTATCCTCTGATTGTTTGGAGTTTATGGCTGAAAATGCAGCTGACAATGTTGTGGAAACGGTGTAATCAGCATAATTATTTCTCACGGTTTCCTCCGAATCTCCAAGCATTTTAGCTACAGCGAAAAGTGGGGCTTTATAATGATTCAGCATTCTCATAGCGAAAGTATGTCTAAATCTATGTGCTCTAAAAATCCCCTCATCATCTCTAAAGTTTAGTTCTTTGGAAAAATCACGTAGGTATTCCCAAAAATTCATATATGAACTCCTATATAATTTTTCATCAGTAAATTCATAATTTCATCAATAAATGGTTTCCAGGGCATGTTACCTTTTAATTGGTCTATGACATTTCTTAACTGAGGAGTAACTGGGATTGTATATTGTACTTTTGATTTTTTTCTATTACCAATTAATGCGGGTCCATCCATTGTTTCACTTATTTCCAGGACATCTGGCTTACCAAAATCAACAAAAGTCAAACCAGAATAAGCCATCATTAATGCTATTAACCGATATCTTTCGCATTCGAGAGTATTACTTTGTCTGCCTTACGATTTGCCTGGTGTAAGTCCAAATGCTTATGATTTTCTATGACTTCTATCCACTTCCAATCAATTGCTTTTTCTCCCACTTTTTTCTTTACACCCTTATCTGATTCTATTTCACTTAATCACTCCTTGAAAGGGATTAGTAATTATATCTAGGTATAAAATCATTATGTTTTGTATCAAAAAATCTAAGTAGCGATGCGGTTGTCGTAAGTCTACTTTTAATAGTTCGGTACGCTAGTCTTTGACCTATTAGTACGATAGGTAAATTCATAGCACCAATCTTTAAAATCATCGACATCTAATGTCTTTAATGCTCTTGGATGCGATTTAAGAATTCCAAAATCAGGCAATTGCTTTTCTAAAAGATATCTTTCCCACATAGCAATATGAGAGGTATAAGTTTTTTGGTTTTAATAGCAATTTTCTTCTTCTCCATTGCAAAATCAAAAGCCTGTAAAACAGTCATGGGATACTTTTGAACATCAAGTCCATTATATTGATCCTTTACCTCATCAACATTTCTAAACATGGTATGATCATAGCCTAAAATCTCCTCTTCAATTTCCCATATTTTAGCCATCTCTTTTCTGTACTTAGACCCCTTGAAATTTCCATTTACCCAATCTTTTTTTGAGTCTTCACAATACAATCCAGTTGAGAATTTTCTTGTTTTTCCCTTTGAAGGATATACAAGCATACGCTAACTCCTCTTTTTGGATTTTCCTTGGTGGAGGCTTCCCTTAAATAGAATGAAATATTTATTTTATCTTTTTCAGCGTGCTTCATTTTTTTCCTTTATTTTTAGTTACAAAATTTTATTTAACAGTTATAAAATATCTGAAAAATCTTTCTATCGATTATCTACCAGTGGTAGAAAACTGGATGAAAATATTGATATAATATATCATATTACAGTAAATATATATATATAACTAATCATTGAAATTTCAATAAAAAAGCATATTATATTTTGTTATAATATTATAACTTGCGTTTTGGTAGATAAGCTTTGATTAATTGATGGAAAAAACAACATTGCGCCTAGCGTTGCCTTCGGACCCGAGATGGGTAAACATAGCGGAAAAAAATATCGAGCATATTTTGGTTGATCATGCCTTTTGCGAACAAAAAGCGGCTTCTTCCTGTATTTCTTTGATTCTACAATATCCTGAAAAAACGGCTTTAGTAGATCGTTTAAGCCCCGTCGTTGCTGAGGAATGGTCACATTTTGAGCGGGTCATAGCGCTTTTACGCAAACGGGGCTATGCGCTGGGATTTCCCAGAAAAGATGTCTATGTTTCGGAGTTGATGACTGTGCTGAAAAAAGGGGGAAGTAGGGAACAGCAATTGGTAGAAAAATTACTCATGAACGCATTGATTGAGGCACGAAGTGCAGAGCGCTTCAAGCTGTTGTCTCAACACTTGACAGATCCAGAATTAACGAGTTTCTACCATGAATTGATGATCTCTGAGGCAGGACATTATAGAAATTTCATTGAATTGGCCAAAGTTTACTGGGACCCTGCTCAAGTGGAAATTAGATGGCAAGAGTTTTTATATGAAGAGGCACTGATTATGAAAAATTTAGAGATTCGTTCGGATCGATTTCATTAATCTACTCATATAACCAGCAATAATTTTATCTTTTCATGGCAACAATCCCCAAAAAAACTCAGGTTTTTTGTTTCTTTTTCTTGGCTGCTGGGAATAAAATATTGTTTAGGATCAAGCGATAACCTGCCGAGTTAGGATGCAGATTCAAATCAGTGGGCTCTTCGTTGACATAATGTTGATAATCTTCTGGATCATGGCCTCCATAAAATGTAAAAAAACCTTTTTCTATCACCCCATGAATGTAGCGTGCCTCATCCAATTGCTTAGTTTCACCTAAAACTAACACATCTCCTTTGATTAAATCTTTTTTAAATCCTGTAGTCTGCCCCATAAAACTGTGAATAATTTTTTCATGATTTTGAGTGAGCATGGTAGGTATTGGGTCCCATTTTGCTGAAAATTGAAACAAGGTGAAATAATCATTTTGCTCATTCAAGCCTCTACTTTGGGGTGAATTATCAATATTTGAAAACTCATATTCGTAAGGATTTCGTACCAATTGAAAGTTTTCAAAAGCAAACGTTCTTTCAAAATCTAATTTTGACTGGGCCGCAGGATCCATAGGATCACCATCATACATCTTCTCACAAATATCTAATCCTTCAGCGGCAAGGGCAATGTCATACGTATCCGTTGCTGAGCACATGGCAAATAAGAAGCCGCCGCTGGCCACATAAGACTTTATCCGTTTGGCGATGGCTAATTTCAACAATGAAACTTTTCCATAGCCGTGTTTTTGAGCACTTGCTTCAAATTCAGTTTGTTGTTGCTGATACCAAGGCATGTGCTTATAGTTTTTATAAAACCTCCCATATTGACCTGTAAAATCTTCATGATGCAGATGTAGCCAATCATATCTTATCAACTCATTGATACATAATTTCGTCATCAAAAATGATTTCATAGGGAATTTCAGCATAGGATAAAACCAGCGTGACCGCATCATCCCAGGGTTGTTTGCTTTTGGGAGAATAGACCGCAATTTTGGGATGTTTTTCAAGCTTCATCACATCCATATTCGAAGAGGGCGAAGCGATTTCTTCAAATAATTGATTTACTTGTGCATCAGAAATAACTTCAAAACTTACATTTCTTATCAGACATTCATTTTGTATGAGTGTGCTGTGAGGAACTAAAAAACTGCCTCCGCGGTAGTTTAAGAGCCAATCAACGGGCAATTCTTTGGTGAGAGCCCAATAAGTGATACCATAAGCTTTGAGGTGGTTCGTCTGTGAGGCATCCATGGGCATTAAGAGATAAGCGCCTTTCACATTTAAGCTCAAGAAAATCCCTATCAAAAAGGGCAAAAATAGATTTTTCATAAGAGTTTTATCAATATTCTAAACGCGAGTGTCCATATTGCGTATACTAAAAATGTAGTAATCAAATTTAGCACATGATATCTGTTTGATTTTAATATAATGAATATTTTAGAAAATATAGGAGAGGGTCTTAACGCGATCAAAGCAAATAAACTACGTACGATTTTAACGGCTTCTATTATCGCCATCGGGATTACTTCTTTGGTAGGCATTCTCACGGCGATTGATGCAATAAAAGGATCGGTGGAGGATAGCTTTTCTAATTTAGGCTCCAAAACTTATACGATCAGCAACAAAAGAGTAAAGGGTTCTTCCGGAGGAAAAAAGTCAAAAAATTTCACTAAAATCAAATTTGAAGAACTACAAAAGTTTAAAAATAAGTTTGAAAAATCAGGGATGGTAAGCTTGAGTAGTGTGCTTTCAGGAAATGCTGAGGTCAAACGAGGTTCTAAGGTTTCTAATCCTAACGTAATGATTCGAGGAACGGACGAATATTTTTTAGCCATTGATGGATACGATCTTAGTGAAGGCAGGAATTTTTCTTCCAATGAAATACAAAGTGGTAGCCTTGTGGCGATTATCACCAGCGAGATAAAAACACTTTTATTCGATGACAATGAAAGTGCTATTGGTAAAAAGATTAATTTTTTCGGGGCCAGCTGTCGGGTGATTGGGACATTGAAATCTAAAGGAGCGGCTTCAAGTAGAGGTAATTTTGATCGGCGCGTGATTGTCCCCTTGAATGCTGCCCGAGTCATTGGCTCTGAGCGAAATTTACGTTTTCTAGCTACCGTAGCCATCGATGACTTTTATGAAGCAGATGAATCGATAGGATTGGCTACCGGACTGATGCGTTCCATCCGAGGAGATCGACCTATTGATGAAAATTCATTTGAAATTAAAGCCAATCAATCTATTGCTGAAAGGTTAGATGAAATATCCGGATACTTAAAATTGGGAGGCTTTACCATAGGATTTATTACTTTATTGGGTGCTTCCATTGGATTGATGAATATTATGTTGGTTTCAGTGACTGAGCGAACACGTGAAATTGGCCTGAGGAAGTCATTGGGAGCCACACCGAATAAAATCAGGCAACAATTCTTGATTGAAGCCTTGGTTATTTGTCAAATGGGAGGCCTTGGGGGGATTATTATGGGTATAGGGATTGGTAATTTGATTGCTAAGCTTATTGGGTCCAATTCCTTCATTATTCCTTGGGTTTGGGTTCTCTTTGGTGTGATTACTAGCATGATTGTCGGACTTATGTCGGGCTATATACCGGCCCATAAAGCATCAAAACTTGACCCCATCGATTCATTAAGGTTTGAATAGGGCGTATACTTCAACCATGCAATGACCGGGTAGCCTGCTTTGAAGAGCGCTGCTAATTGATAAGCATGATTTCTTTGGCGGCCCCAATCGCATTGAAACGGATACTTAATTCAATGGTATTTTCACAGTTCAATTGATAAAAAAAGAATTTTCTGTTTCTTTTATCTAAGCGCTGTTTCGTGGGACTGCCCAGAAGGGCAATGATTTCATTTTGATTGGATCCCAGTACGATATCTTTTTGATTGATCAAGAGGGGTGCGGCTTGCATTGCGCGATAATTACGGCATTCAATGAGATCCTCGTCCCATTGGTCTTGATCGAAGCCCGTTACCTTGGGAGCTGGATAACACGAACATAAAACAATAATTAAACAAGTGAAATATTTGAATTTAGTGGACATATTGACTGTTTTGATCCTTAAATGACTGGTTATCGGGATATGAGATATATCTGCGTTGATCCTTATATTTGAACAGACATCATTCATTGATATCTTCCAAGGAAAGCAAAAAAGCATATTGCAAGGCCACGTTCTCATACCTGCGGTATCTTCCTGAGGCACCGCCATGTCCTGCGGCCATATTGGTTTGGAGTAACAATAAATTTTCATCGGTCTTAGAGGAGCGAAGCTTAGCAACCCACTTGGCAGGTTCCCAATATTGTACCTGTGAGTCGAAATAACCCGTGGTTACCAGTAGGTTGGGATAAGCTTGTGCCCGTACTTGATCATAGGGCGAATAAGAATGCATATATTCATAAGATTCAAGATTTTTAGGATTGCCCCATTCATTGAACTCGGCAGTGGTAAGGGGAATCGACTCATCCATCATGGTCGAAATGACATCGACAAAGGGTACGGCCGCAATCACTCCATTGAAACGTTCAGGCGCCATATTGATCACTGCACCCATCAATAAACCACCTGCACTTCCCCCTTGCGCATAAAGGTGTTCAGCTGAGGAATAACCCTCATTGGATAAATAAGAGGCACAATCAATGAAATCATAAAATGTGTTTTTCTTTTTGAACATTCTACCTTGTTCATACCATTTTCGACCCATTTCCTGGCCACCCCTGACGTGGGCAATGGCATAGATAAAACCTCTATCCAATAAACTGAGTCTTATAGAGCTAAACCAAGGGTCTGTAGAATTTCCATAAGAGCCGTAGGCATAAAGGAGTAATGGATTCTGGTCACTTTTGACTAATCCTTTTTTATAAACCAGAGAAATAGGTATCTGAGTACCATCTCGCCCTTCTGCAAACAATCTTTCTGTCGTGTATTTAGAAGGTTCATGTCCCCCCATGACTTGGGTCTCCTTGAGAACTGTTTTGCTTCGCTCATTCATATCATACTCAAAAGTCGTGTTGGGCGTGGTCAGCGAAGCATAAATGAATCTCAGTTTTGTCGTATTGAATTCAGTATTGGTGGTGGGGTAAACGACATAGGCGGGTTCATCAAAATAAACTTCATGATGATTTCCTGTTTTTTGATGGATCACCTTGAGGGAAGTAAGTGCATTGGATCTTTGAGAAATCACCAAATGTTCACTAAATACTTGAATTGAACTTAACAAGGTATCTGGATTGTTTGGGATCAATGTAGACCAATTCTCAAGATGGGTAGCCTCTTGAGAAGTTTCCATCAATCTAAAATTTTGTGCTTCCCAATTGGTAAGGACGTAGAACTTGTCTTTAAAATGCTCAATCGAATATTCGTGGGGTCCATTTCTCGGAGTAAATTGGCGGAAGGTGCCCGTGGGATCATGGGCGGAAAGGATATGATAATCTTTGATCAGCGTACTTCGACATGAGATCACAATATAATCATCTGATTTTGATTTTTTAACACTGATATAAAAAGAAGGATCCTGTTCATGATACATCATGACATCTTCTTTCTGATCTGTTTTTAACTGATGCCTCCAAATTTTCTCAGACAATAACGTCACATCATTTTTAGTTGTATAGTAAAAGGTAAGATTGTCATTGGACCAAGCGCCCCCAGGCTCTGTATTGGTTATTTCATCCTTCAATAGTGTACCCAGTCTCAAGATTTAAAAATTTGTAGGTGTACACCCTTCGGCTAAGGGTGTCAACAGCGTAGGCCAATATCTTGTTGTCTTTACTAATGCGAAGCCCACTAACTGCATAGTAGTCATATCCTTGGGCCAATTGATTGACATTAAGTATGACAGATTCTAGGCTATCCAGGCTGCCTTTCTTGCGACAATAAATGGGATATTCTTGAGCCTCTTCAAAACGTGTATAATACCAATAACCATTTTTGAAGATAAGGTACACGAGGCATCATCTTTTTGAATTCTCCCAGTCATTTCCTCAAATAGCTTTTGTTGTAAACTATCTGTAGGTTTCATGACCTCACTTGTGCATAGGTGTTTTCATCTTTAAGGTATTGAACGACCTTTTTTGTTTGAATGTCAGGATCAGTAGCTGTTTTTTGCTGGTCAGTGAGCCGCATCCAAAAATAAGGATCCACCCGGGTGTTGCCATGCGCTTCTAATAAAGAATCTTTCCTTTCTGCAATAGGGGGAGCGTTCTCTTGGGTATGCATATCTATAGTTGGATAGGTATCTTTGCAAGCTGATAAAAGACTAAAGGCACAGAGGGTCAATAATATTGATCTTTTCATGACTTAAAGATAAGATCAATATATTATTTAAGGAAGCACTACGAAACTGCCATTCATCAGACCATAATGACCTGGGAAAGGAACAAATAAACTCATAATAGCCTGGTGCGGGGGCATCAAATGTAATGGAAGTACTTTCGCCACCTCCGATCACCTTGGTAGCGGCGATAACATTTCCCTTCATATCCTGAGGCACATAACCTTGATCTTTGGCACTCATTGCCGCCATTCCAAAGGCAGTTTTATCCGTGCCCGAGGCGAGTAATATCCAATTATGACCCATGGTAAGGGCTGACATTTGCCCTGTATGGGTTAAGGTGAGCTCAACCGTTTGCCCAGTATTTACTTCTATTTTGTCAAGGTTGTAACGCATCATGTCATCCCCTTCAATGCTGATTTTAACTATTTTTGGGATTTCGGTGCTTATAATCTCTTCAGTTGTTTCGGTTACTGAAGTTGTTTTTTTCTCATTGCCTCCACTGCAGGACATCATAAATAAAGTAGATAGCCAAAGGATTTGAATTTTTTTCATTGATAATTATTTTGATTTGAATTTTTTAAACTTCCATTACAACGCATAATTTCTACGTGTGGTTTCTTTTTTTCCTTTTTTAATCAAATTGTTTACTGACCGTAAAATCTTTTGAATGGTGCTCGTATTTATAAAAGCCTTCACCTGTTTTTTTACCTAAATGACCCGCGGCAACCATATTTACCAAAAGTGGGCATGGGCGGTACTTATCATCACCAATTCCTTCCTGAAGCACTCTCATAACAGAGAGACAGACATCAAGTCCAATAAAATCGGCAAGTTGTAAAGGCCCCATAGGGTGTGCCATGCCTAGTTTCATCACGGCGTCTATTTCGGAAACCCCGGCGACTCCTTCAAAAAGGGTAAATATGGCTTCATTGATCATGGGGAGTAGTATGCGATTGGCTGTAAATCCAGGATAGTCTTTGACTTCAACTGCTATTTTTTCTAGATCAGTGACCGTTTTTTTAATCGTTGAGACGGTCGCTTGCGAGGTCGCGTAGCCTTTGATGACTTCAACTAATTTCATGATGGGAACAGGATTCATAAAGTGCATCCCGATGATCTGGTCTGCCCTTTGGGTGACTGCCGCTATTTTAGTAATGGATATGGAGGAGGTGTTGGTAGCTAAAATGGCGTCTTTTGGCGCAGAATCATCTATCTCTTGAAAAATATTTTTTTTAACTTCATAATTTTCGGTAGCGGCCTCAATTACCAAATTGGCCCAGGCTACTCCATCCTTGAGGTTATTGAAAGGGGCTATTCTTGATAGGATTAAGGTCTTTTCTGAATCTTTAAGTTGGTCTTTAAGTATTTGCCGATCAATATTTTTTTCAATGTTTTTAAGCCCATTTTTGAGACGCCTCTCATCAATATCAATAAGCGCTACGTTAAAGCCATATTGAGCAAAGACATGTGCAATCCCATTACCCATGGTACCTGCGCCAATGATCGATACTTGGTTTATGTTTTTCATGATGTTAAACGTCGTCTAATGGATAAGTGAATTTTAAAGATGACAAAGCTATAAAGAATACAAAAATTGATGTTGATTAATGCCTTAAATTATCTGAATAATTTATTTTGAATCATCAAAGTTGTGCCCAATAAAAAAAGGCACTAAACATCATGTTTAGTGCCTTTTTTTATTGGGAGTTGCAAAGATCAGGATAAACCTGAAACCTTAGCTCATCCTAGTCAAACATTTTTTTTGATACAATTCAAATCTTCAAAGGCTTCGCTGAGCCTTTTCACAAATGTTTTTTCACCTTCTCTGAGCCATTTTCTGGGATCATAATATTTTTTATTAGGTTCATCAGCACTGATAGGATTTCCTATTTGACCTTGAAGGAATCCTTCAAGGTCTTTATAGTAATTCTTTACGCCTTCCCAATAGGCCCATTGCATGTCGGTGTCAATATTCATTTTGATGGCTCCGTAAGAGATGGCCTCCCTTATTTCTTCGGTGGTGGATCCAGATCCGCCATGAAATACGAAGTTTACAGGATTAGCCCCAGTACCAAACTTTTCTTGAATGAATTCTTGAGAATTTTTAAGAATGGTTGGGGTAAGCTTGACATTTCCGGGCTTGTAAACGCCATGAACGTTGCCAAAGGCAGCGGCAACTGTAAAGTGGTTACTGATGGCTTTTAGCTTCTCATATGAGTAAGCTACCTCTTCGGGTTGCGTATATAGTTTAGAGTTGTCAATATCGGTATTGTCTACGCCATCCTCTTCACCACCGGTTACGCCCAATTCTATTTCCAAAGTCATATCCATTTGAGACATTCGGGTAAAATATTTCGTGGAAATTTCCATATTCTCCTCGAGCGATTCTTCAGAAAGGTCCAGCATGTGCGAGCTGTATAGAGGAGCACCCGTTTTTTCAAAATGCAATTCACTGGCATCAAGTAATCCATCAATCCAAGGAAGTAATTTTTTCGCGGCATGATCGGTATGCAGTACAACGGAAACCCCATATCTTTCAGCCATCTGGTGGACGTGGTGCGCACCTGCGATGGCACCTGCAATCGCTGAAGCTTCATCCTTATTGGATAACCCTTTCCCGGCATGAAACTGTGCGCCCCCATTTGAAAACTGAATCATTACTGGAGATTGGACTGCTTTGGCTGTTTCAAGCACCGCATTGATGGTATTAGAACCGGTCACATTTACAGCAGGTAAGGCAAATTTATTGTCGTTTGCGTGATTAAGAAGTTCGGTTACTTCGGTTCCAGTTAAAACACCAGGTCTGAATTGCATAGGCTTAAGATTTTGGATCAATTAATAATTGACAAATTTACTTGATAAATTCTAAAAATTTCATCGATTCTATTGAATTAAATAATAGGGGGTCTTTGTAAATAATTTTATATTTTGCGGAATATTAAAGGAGGCATTTTGCTAAATTTTCAAAACTGAGGGTTTTCTTTGATTTAAAAGGAGTGTCCAAAGTTTATTAGGACCAAGGAGTAGATACACTTGAATGCCTAAAACATTGAAATCGAGAAAAAAAAGACTAATTAATATTATTATGCCATATGAAGAAACCAAAATTATCTCCCGCGCAAATTTGGAACATGAGCATGGGATTTATGGGTATTCAGTTCGGGTTTGCACTCCAAAATGCGAACGCAAGTAGGATTTTACAGAACTTTGGTGCTGACATTGAAAGTTTATCATGGTTTTGGCTGGCGGCTCCAATTACAGGCCTCATCGTGCAGCCCATAATAGGCCATTACAGTGATCAAACTTGGACGCGCTTTGGGCGCCGAAAACCTTTTTTTTTGACAGGAGCATTGCTGGCCGCAATTGCCCTGTGCATCATGCCCAACGCGGGCGTTTTGGCCGTTGCCCTTCCACCGATCATGATAGGGGCGGGTATGTTGATGATTATGGATGCCTCTTTTAATATTGCCATGGAGCCCTTTCGCGCATTGGTAGGGGATATGCTTCCGGAAGAACAAAATACGACGGGTTTTTCTGTTCAAGCCACGTTGATAGGTATTGGTGCGGTGGTAGGCTCTTGGTTGCCTTACATCTTGGTTAACTTTTTTGGGGTTTCACAATCAGCGTTGCCTGGTGAGGTGCCTGACAATGTTATTTATAGTTTTTATTCTGGAGCCGTGGTTTTGGTGGGTGCTATCCTGTGGACTTTTATCAAGACCAAAGAATACAGTCCCGCTGCATTACAGTCTTTTAACTCTACAAGAAGTCGTAGAAACAAAAGGGGGTTTGATGAACATCTTTACCTGTTTCAAACAAATGCCTGAAACGATGAAACAGCTCGGATGGGTCCAGTTTTTTAGTTGGTTTGGTTTATTTTGTATGTGGGTCTATTCAACACCCGCCATTGCTCAACATATTTATGGTACTGATATTGAGGATACGAGTTCCTCTCTTTTCAATGAGGCAGGCAATTGGGTTGGGATAATTTTTGGGGTATATAATGCGGTTTCTGCTGGTTTTGCATTGTTGCTGCCCATGATAGCCAAAAAGATGGGAAAAAAACAGGCACACAGTATGGCTTTGACGGCTGGTGGACTCGGATTATTATCAGTCTATTTTGTCCAAGATCCAATCATGTTGATTCTTTCCATGTCTTTTGTCGGAATTGCCTGGGCGAGTATTTTGTCTATGCCTTATGCTTTGTTGGCTGGAACGATACCCTTGACAAAATGGGAATTTATATGGGGATATTTAATTTCTTCATTGTGGTCCCTCAAATAATCAGTGGGATCATTGGAGGACCTATCGTAAAAAACCTATTTGATTCACAGGCTATATTTGCCTTGATGATGGGAGGGTCTCACTGCTTATAGCTGCCGTTTTTGCAATGTTCGTAGTAGAAAAAAAGACTAATGGAGCTACATGAACTGTATGAAGCAGGGTTTCTTTAAACCCTATAGTAATCGGGCTTCCAATTTTTAATCTCCTTTTTAATCTCTTTTTGAGTGAGATTTTTATCTAGCGTTCGCTCAATGAGCGGTAAAAACTCGTCATCCGGGGCAAAGCGAAGGGCTACAATTTGAGAAATTTTGAGATTAGGTGGCAATAGTTTTCCTGCAAGTACATAATGTCTTAGGTTTTCCTCAGCTCTAATGGCCCGGTCCTGGGCTTTCAAAGGAAATATTCTGAGATACCACATGATCACAGTTAACAAAAAAGAGATCAGTATGAAGAGCGAGGCTGGATAAGTGGCATCAGCATCTCCTTGAAGTAAATAACTTACACCTCCACCGGCCAGTCCCAATATCCCCATAGAGAGGAGGCCATGAAATCCTTTGAGGAAAATGTTATGATTTTTGAAATTTTGCGTCTGTTTCATCTTCATTTATTAATATAATATTGCGATAGGCTATGAGATATAAGAAAGAAATTAACTTATTTATCAGTATTAAGTTGAAATGAAGAGAGGTATTTTTCAAATTGTTTCATCACATACAAATGGGCTTTTGCCTGAGTATATTTGTAGATGATCCAAGGTAATCGAGGAACAAACTCATGAATGGCTGTAATGATGTATTCACCCTCTAAAATAGATCTAAATTCTAACCAGCCGGTATTGCTTCTTTTGGATAACAAACCACCGGTGATATAAAAAAGCTGTCGATTTTTATCGCTTCTGTTTTCGATAAACTCTAATTGTAATAACGGAATGCCTAAAAGGGTAAATTTTAATATTTTTTCATCTTCTTTGGAATCAATAATTTTTCCAAACATATCACTTAACCAAACTGGATATTGCTTGGCCACCCAAAGAGAGGTTTTTTTGCCTGGATTGGCAATCCTTTGAACACTTCTTACGGTATTTTTATCTTTAATGGGGGCTATACCACCGGTATTTTTGGGATGATCACTGATTTATCAAGCGCTCTCTTGATGGTTTCAGTTAGGGTAAACTTTGGAAAAATGGATAGAAAATCTTGATCTTTCAACGTCATGTCATGTCTCAGACTTTCTATCAATGGAGACACAAAATTAGGGCTAGACCCACTGAACAAGCCTACCCATAATTTGGACATACCCAATGAAAAAAAAGGTACGGAAAAGATCCATCTTTTTTTCTTCATTTCTTTTGCTGTTAATTTTAACAAATCCATGTACTGAACGATTTGAGTACCTCCTATTTCGATGGGATGGCCATATAAACTTGAATTACCAAGTGTATAATTAATGCAGTCTAAGGCTACCCTTAGGTCAATGGGTTGATTGTTGGACTTTGTCCAGCTTGGACAAGCCATGACAGGTAAGTTTTTTACTAATTTTTTAACAATATTAAACGATGATCCTCCGGGTCCAATGATAATGCCGGCACGAATGGGAGTAATTGGAGTTTGCCGAGATCCTAGTGCGCGTTCTACTTCATATCTCGATTGTAAATGCTTTGAAATATTTAAATTGTCTTTTGGGAGGATACCACCTACATAGACAATATGAGAGAGCGAACAGGCTTCAGCTGCTCTAGAGAAATTATCAGCAAGCAACAGATCTGTATCTTCAAAATTACTCTGATTTAACCGCGTAGAGGGCTGCATAGAATGAACTAAATAAAGCGCATAATCTACACCTTCAAGCGCTTCGGTACTGCTGGAAATTGAAAATAGATCTACCGTTCTCCATTCGATATCCGAATTTGAAGGGGTTATTTTTTTTCGTGAAAGGGCAATAATATGATAGTCATCTTTGTAGGTTTCAATGAACCACCTACCAATAAATCCCGAGGCGCCTGCAATGGCTAATTTCTTTTTTTGTTTCAATTATTGGATAGATTTTGTTTGAAAACGAGAAATATTATAAAAAGCTCATAATGAAACAAATTTTCATCAAATTAGTTGTAAACTCATTTTTTTATTTCATTTAAAGGCACAGCAATTGATGTCACAATGGCTGACTCTCGTGATAATGGGGTAAGAAGAGTGCTTGAATTTGGCAGTCTGTGGATATTTTAAATTAGAAAAATTCTTAACTTTCATATAGCATTCAAGCCTTTTAGTAACCATTTTCATTTATTTAAAATAATTTTGCTAGCAGCTCATTTCTGTAAATAAAACTGTTATATATTTGGTTGATAATCAATATGCTTGAGTACTTTAAAAGCTGAAAATAATTTATTTTATGCCAAAATGCGTTTGTATGGGAGCCAAATTAAAGTGCTCCTTCGGTTCGGGCCCCAAAAGTATGATTGTACTTCCTATAGGTAAAACGCTGACCTCAATGGTAAAACCTGTAGCTTCGAGTATGGACTTTGTGCCCTTCCTTAATATCCCGGCATTTGGTAATTGTACTTCACCCATCAATCCCATGAATTGGAAAATGGCAGGCCCTGTGCCTGTATTTATACCGTCATCATGTATTCCTATTCCTATCAAGCCATGGGATCCCGTCGCCAAAAAAACTAAAATAGGAGGTAATCCAGCAATGCTTGAAACGAGTAAAACCATGTGCGCATGGTTAGGTTCGATTGAAGTAGATGATCCCGGGATCAAAAACATTGAGGCAAATTAATATTTGAGAGGCCACAGAGAATTTTCGCGTAGTTTAGATCATGTGATTTTAAATACGATTTAAATAAAAAAAAATTCTCATTCCTCTCGATGAATTATTTAACGAGGTGAAATATTTTGGATTATTATTCTTAGGATAACTTAGCCTACGAATGAATCAGGAACTTAAACTTGTAAAAACACTTATATTTTTTATAAATGGCTAAAAGTTGCTTTTTGATATTATTATTGCTGGTTATTTCCCTTGAAATTTCAGCTCAATGGCATACTGATCAAATTGAGATCATTCGAGATCAGTGGGGGGTACCACACATTTATGCACTTACCGACGCACAGGTATCTTATGGATTGGCCTGGGCACATGCCGAAGATGATTTTGGAACTATCCAAACTACTTTATTGGCTGCCAAAGGTATGTTGGGTTTACATTTGGGGAAGGATGGTGCCATTGCCGATTATGTGGTGGGCTTGCTTCGAACCAAAGAAATAGTCGCGGAACATCTGGATGAAGTTGCTCCAGATTTTTTACATATTGTTAAGGGCTATCTGGCGGGCCTTAATGCGTATGCTCAACATCATCCTCAAGAAGTTTTTGTAAAAAAATCTTTTCCCATTACAGTTGAAGATGTGTTTCAAGCGTATGTCCTTCAATTGGCAATTATGGATGGTGCAGATGGGGTCATTGGGGGCTTGATTAAGGGCGATATTGACCATGGGACGTTGATTGGTATTGGTTCCAATGCTTTTGCATTCAATCGAAAGAAAACAGGAAGTGATCATGTCATGTTAGCGGTAAATGCCCACCAGCCTTTAGAGGGTCCGGCCGCGTGGTATGAAGCCCACTTGGTGAGCGAGGAGGGCTGGAATGCAATGGGGGGTCTCTTTCCTGGGGGGCCGGTCATATTTCATGGAACCAATGAACATTTGGGTTGGGCACATACAGTAAACCACCCCGATAAAATTGACATATTCGAATTGGAAATAGATCCTCAAAATGAACGTAGATATCGAATGGATTCAACTTGGCATACCTTAGAAAAGCGGAAGATAGCGCTTCGAATCAGCACCTTTATGGGTTTAAAAATCAAGGTAAAGAAAGCCGCTTATTATTCAAAATATGGTCCAGTCATCAAAAATGATAAGGGTTATTTTGCCTTTAAAATGTCTGTTTTTGATGAAATAAGAGCGATAGAGCAGTGGTACAATATGAATAAAGCACAAAATTTAAACGAATTTAAACAAGCTTTAGAAATGGTAGCTATTCCAAGTTTCAACATTATGTATGCGGATAGATACGACAATATATTTTACGTAAGTAATGGTAAGATTCCTTTTCGGGATTCAAAATTTGATTGGAAAAAGACCTTGCCTGGAAACACGTTTAGAACCCTTACAGATGACTATCATAAATTTGAAGAATTGCCTCAGTTGACCAATCCCTCATCGGGTTATTTATTCAATACCAATAATTCGGCCTACAGTGCCAGTGCTGCAAGGGACAATTTGAGTTTTGATGATTTTGATTCCACCATGGGCTATCAATTGCATGAGAACAATAGAAGTATTCGCTTTATGCAACTCATGGAGGAATATGATACAATCACATGGGAAAATTTTTTATCCATTAAATATGATGTTAAACTGCCTGATTCCCTTTATTATAATATCAATGTAAATGCAGTATTCCGTATGGACCCCTTACTGGCTGGAAAGGCTGCTCCAACTGTTCGTATCTTACAAAAATGGAATCGCAGTGGTGAATTAAATGAAGTAGGAGCAGCGCATTTCAATGAATTTTATTTTCATCTCATGAGGAAGAAAAAGTGGATTGATGTGGATGAGGTGAAAGCAGTGGAAATGATAGAGTCTCTACATTATGCTCATGAAAAATTACTGAATAATTTCGGAAAAATTGAGGTCACCATGGGTGAGTATCAGTTTTTAGTTCGAGGAGATAGGACATTACCTATACGAGGATTAGGAGATGTCTTGGCAGCGATGTACAGCAGACCTTACAAGGAAGGGAAAGTAAAAGGGGTGGCGGGAGATTCCTATATTATGTTGGTGCGTTATCCGAGCAAAGGACTTCCCATTATTGAAACGGTCAACAGCTATGGCGCCTCAAATCGGCCCGAAAGTCCCCATTATGCGGATCAAATGGATATGTTTGTGAATCAAGAGCGAAAGCAGATGACCCTAGACATTGATATAGTGCGCAATCAGGCTGAGCGGATTTATCATCCCAAATGAGTTTTTTTTAATATCACTAGAATAATATGCGGATACGCGTTAATTTCGTTTTGATTAAAAAAAATTCTTAGTTTCCAAGCTTTTCTTTGATTTAATTTAATTGTAATTTTTCAATCACTTTTTTTCATTACCACTAGGTCAAAGTGTTTCAAGCAAGTGATTTTGGGCTTATCTTTATACCATACTTATGCGCACTTTTTTAAATAGACTGAAGATTTGTTTTTTGTTTTTTTTACTTGCCTGTCAGAAAGATCAAATTGATCAGGCGACCGAGCCTTTATTAGTTGTTCGGGAGGCACCTACAAGTAGTTTTTTAAAAGCAAAGGAGATCACTGAAACCACGCCCATTCAATTAGCGGAAGGCTTACGCATAAACCTTTGGGCTACGGATTCTTTGGCACCTGATCCCATCGCTATGTCCATAGATGATTCGGGTAATGTCTTTCTGACAAGAACCAATCGACAGAAAAACTCGGAATTTGATATCAGAGGACATGAAGATTGGATGACCAGATCGATTGCCTTAAAATCGGTTGAGGAACGTCGGAATTTATTAAAAGACATATTTGCTACTGAAAAAAGTGAGAAAAACAGTTGGTTAAAGGATCTCAATTCAGATGGGGTTCATGATTGGAGAGATTTAGCAGTAGAACGAGACGAAGTTTGGAAATTGCAGGATCTTGATGGAGATGGTATGGCCGAGGTATCTACCCGTGTATTGAATGATTTCCACAATGAAATCACCGATGTAGCAGGTGCTTTGTTGGTGCGAGACCAAGACATGTTTGTGGGTATTGGTCCAGACATGTGGCGATTGAAAGACGAAGATCAGGACGGTTATTATGAATCGAAAGAATCGATCAATACAGGTTTTGCGGTTCACATTGGCTTCAGTGGACATGGTATGTCGGGTGCCATAGAAGGGCCCGATGGGAAAATTTATTGGGGGATAGGTGATATTGGAGCCAATCTTACAGATAAAGAAGGAAAAAATCATTTCTATCCCAATCAAGGAGTTTTGGTGAGATCCAATCCGGACGGATCGGACTTTGAAGTGTTTGCTGCAGGGTTGCGAAATACTCATGAATTTGCCTTTGATGAATACGGAAATATCATCGGTCAAGACAATGATGGCGATCATGAAGGTGAAAGTGAAAGACTGGTTCATATCGTCGAGGGTTCAGATACAGGCTGGAGGTCCAATTGGCAATACGGTAAATACACGGATCCTAAAAATAATGGTTATAATGTTTGGATGGACGAAGTTATGTTCAAACCTCGATGGGATGGCCAAGCCGCCTATATGCTTCCCCCAATAATGAATTATCACAATGGCCCAACGGGTTTTACTTACAATCCAGGCACCGGTTTAGGGAAAAAATGGAAAAATCATTTTTTTGTGAGTGAATTTGTTGGTAATCCTTCTGGATCTCATATTTGGGGATTTACCTTGAAGCGCAAAGGATTTTCATTTGAGCTGGAAAGAGAGACCGAAGTGATGGGTGGATTGCTCCCCACGGGTATTCGCTTTGGCCCTGATGGGGCCTTGTATTTTGCGGATTGGATCAATGGCTGGGGAACTAAAAATTACGGCCGCAGTGTGGCGACTGGATGTGACAGAAGACGAAAATGATCTTCAAGCTGAGCGTCTTGAGACCAAAGCACTGATGGAAATGGATTATCAAAAGGCTGACGCCTCCAAGCTCTTTGAATTATTGAATTATGCGGATATGCGGATCCGTCAAAAAGCACAGTTTGCATTGGTTGACAAAGGGGATTCTGAAAATTTAGCAAAAGCCATTGCTCAGCAAGAGCATCAATTGATGCGGATTCATGGTATATGGGGCATGGGGCAATTGATGGCTCAAGGCAGTGACCATGGTTCAGTATTGATGAGTTATTTATCTGATGAAGATGCTGAAGTCATGGCACAGACGGCAAAAGTATTGGGAGATGTCAAATATGCTGCTGCCGGACCTCAATTCATCGCATTATTGGAAAATGAACATCCTCGTGTTCAATTTTATGCGGCCCAAGCGTTAGGCAGGTTAAAAGACCAAACGGCTGTGAATGGCTTGCTTCAAATGCTCGTTGAAAATAAAGATCAGGACGTATATCTAAGACATGTGGCTGTATTGGCATTGAGCCGAATAGGTGTAGAGCAACCTATACTTGATCTCTTGGACAGTCCAAATAAATCATTGAGATTGGCAGCCGTTTTGGTCATGCGAAGATGGTCGCATCCAGATTTAAAATATTTTTTGACAGATGAAGATGAATATATTGTACTAGAAGCTGCCAGAGCCATTAATGACGATTGGTCGGTGGAAGAAGCGTTACCTGATTTGGCTTCATTACTTAAAAATACTCAATTACAATCCGAAGCATTGGGAAGAAGGGTGATCAATGCTGCTTCAAGACTGGGAAGTCCAGAAACGTTGGCATGGCTAGTTCAATTTGCTCAAAGTGATGAAATTCCCGTGGTACTGAAAGTGGAGGCGATTAATGCCTTGAGTCAGTGGGCTGAGCCTTCTTTATTGGACCGGGTAGATGGACGCTTCAGAGGCCATCAAAAGAGAGATACAGAATTGCTAAAGCATCATTTGAAGCCAATGATAGCACGCTTAGATATCGAAAATGAGATGCAGGTGAAGGTAGCTTTGGTAGGTATGTTTGCTCAAGTTGGTGAGCAGGCGGCATCACAGAAAATCGTTGAGTTATTAGAAAATAATGAGGGTGCACAGGTCCGCGCTGCGGCCCTATTGGCCCTTGGTCAATTAGATTATGAGCTTCTTGATCAAATGGTGATGCTAGGAATGAGGGATAAATCATCTTTAGTGCGTGCCGAGGCCATTGGACTTTTGACTGAAGTGCCCCTCGGTAAGGAGAATTTTGATGATACCATGAGGGCCGTTCTCGGAGAGGGTTCCGTTTTAGAAAAGCAAAAATTATTTAAGGTATTAGGTCAGCTGGATACGCTACTTACGCAAGGGCTGATGGAGAAATTAATAGTAAAGATGGGTAGTAATAATTTAGATCCCAACCTTCACCTTGACTTGAGTGAAGCCATTGCACGAACGCATAGTGAGTATCTAAGCCTTCAATTGGCCGCTTTAGTAACGGATAAGTCTTCGGATTTCGATGAGGTCATGTATGGAGGGAGCATAGAAAACGGGCGAAATTATTTCTACGAGGGCAGTGCTGGGCAATGTGTGAGATGTCATGGTGTGGAAAAAGGTTCTTTGGGTGTAGGACCTAATTTAGGTGAAATTGGAGGTCTATTGACGCGTAAACAATTGCTAGAAGCGTTGGTTGAGCCAAGTAAGCGACTGTCCCCAGGTTATGGCGTTGTAACTCTTACCCTAAAAGGGGGTCAAGTGGTAGCTGGTATTTTAATGGAAGAAAATGATGAAGAGCTTATCTTAAAAACAACGGAAGCCGAACCTCTGGATATTCCTCTGGAAAGAATACAAACGCGTACTAATGCGCCTTCAAGTATGCCTCCGATGGGACAGATTATGACTAAAAGAGAGCTTCGGGATGTTATTGCATTTTTGGCGAGTATGGAAGGTGATTAATATGGGTATTAATATTAATGTATACCGTCAGCAAAAGTGAACTAATAAGAGTTAAATTATAAGAGCGTGTTTTACACAGAGTAAACACTCAAATTTAACTACAACGGGTTGAATAAAACATTTGCCAGACAAGAGTTTTATTTTTATACATCTGTGGGTTCCGTTACCTTGTTCAAAACTTCGCGGATAGCTATTTTGATTAAAACAGAGCTCCATTCTAAAAATATTTCATAATTTAGTAGGTGTAATTTCCAATATGTTAAGGGACCAGTATTCTTTACTTCCGTTTATGCTGGATGATGATAAGATACAACTTCTAATGATGTTTGAGTATGAGAAAGTATAGGGTAGTCTTGGTAGGTCTTGGTTTTGGAGCGGAATTTATTCCGATTTATCAGCAGCATCCAGATGCCATGCTCCATGGCATTTGTCGGAGAGATCGGGCCGAACTCAAGGGCATTGGGGACCATTTCAATATTGAAAATCGGTACGATGATTATCAAGAGGTTTTGAGGGACCCTTTGGTAGATTTTGTTCACATCAATTCACCCATTGGTGACCATGGCTGGATGTCTATTGAAGCATTGAAATCTGGCAAGCATGTGATTTGCACAGTTCCCATGGCTACTGCGATCGCTGAATGTGAAGAGATCGTCTCATTGGTTAAAGCCACAGGGCTCAAATACATGATGGCCGAAACAGTGGTCTACAGTAGGGAGTTTTTTTTCATCAAGGAAATGTATGAGCGTGGTGATCTTGGAGATATTCAGTTTATGAAGGCCTCGCACCCTCAAGATATGGAAGGTTGGCCGGATTATTGGAAAAAAATGATACCCATGCATTATGCTACCCATGTGGTTTCTCCCGTGCTGGGTTTGGTAAATGGTTGTGCTGAGTACGTCTCATGCTTCGGTTCGGGTAGCGTGAATGAAGAAATCAGGCAGCTCTCTGGTAATTCTTTTGCGGTTGAATCTTGTCATATCAAAATCAAAGAGATGGATCTTTCAGCTCAAGTATGGCGATTTTTATATGATACGGCACGACAGTATAGAGAATCTTTTGATATTTATGGTACAAAAAAATCATTCGAATGGGGCTTAGTTGAGGGCGATGAACATATTATTCATACGGCTAAAAAACCTGAAAATGAAATCCCATCACGAATCAATATTCCTGATTTCGCGCATTTATTACCCCCAGAAATCAGACCTTTTACTAAAACTATTCAAGATGACAAGCATCTTTCTTTTCTGCAAGGGGGAGGACATGGTGGATCACACCCTCACATAGTTCATGAGTTTGTCACGTCATTGGCAGAAGATCGTGAACCTTGGCCCAATGCCGTAAAGAGTGCTAATTGGACGTGTGTAGGGATATGCGCTCATGAATCTGCGATGAATGGAGGCGAAAGAGTAAGGCTTCCAGAATTCACCATCGAGCCCAAAGTTTGATCGCTCATTGGCGTTCTTTTGATGAATAATCAGGTGGGGCTTTAATATTTGGATCAATAGTAGGCATGATCAAAGCTTTGAGAAATAATTATTTTTATATTTCAGCGGTCATGGTTGTTCTTTTTTCTTGTCAAAAATCAAGGAACGAGTTTAAAGAGACGCAGGCGAAATCAATCTTTGTATTATAGAAAATCAGGAATCATTGGAATATACCTATAAGGGGCCAATGAACTATTTTGACCTAGTACGCCAGACCCAATCATAGACCTTATATCCACCGGATTATTTCGCCGGATGGCAAAGGAGTTTTGATGAAATACAGCCCCTCTTTACATCAAAAATGAAACGGGATTTTAATGGGTTTTTACCTGAGTCAACGGAGACAATGTACTGGTTCCAGAAGCTAATCTGAATACTTGGTTTCATAAATGTGACTTCTTACCTTGAAAGAAGGACGAAAATAGGTTGGAGCGTTCCTCTGAGAAAATTGATATAATCACAAAGGTATTTAGTAGAGATTATTCTGGCGGGTATTTATCTTAATGATGTATTGGAGCAATTATCATCTAGCATTCTGTACTGATGCCGTTTATGGGATTGGTATATATTATCTTTACTTGGAGGATAAATAAGATGTGGTCTGTTATTACTCCTTTTCTAAAAAAAACTTATCAAATGAAATTATACTATAAAACTTTTGATCTTCATCTATATGACACCTTCAAAATAGCGCATGATCAACGCAACATTCAGCAGACGTTGATTGTGGGTCTTGAGCATCAGGGTAAGATGGGTTTTGGGGAAGCGACAGCGAGTAAGTATTATCAAAGACCTGTAGCATCCATCATTGAAATTCTGGAGAAAAACAGGCATCATATTGAAAAAACCCCTTTTGAGTCTTTAGAGCTATTTATTGAAGACTTACAATCTTTTTTTCAAGGAAATAGTTTTGCCTTGTGTACATTGGATGTTGCAGCACATGATTTATATGGTAAAATCAATGGAATTCCGATCCATCAATATTGGGATTTAGATACCTCCCGCATGCCTTTGACCAATTATACGATTGGGATAGATGAGCTCTCCAAAATGGAATCAAAAATCAAGGCTTTTCCTTGGCCTGTTTATAAAATAAAATTGGGAACCGATGATGATTTAAGTATCGTAAAAGCACTTCGAAAAACAACAGATGCTGTTTTCCGGGTAGATGCCAATTGTGCTTGGACGGCTGCCCAAACTATTGAATATGCTCAGTCTTTTAAGGAGCTGGGCGTAGAGTTTATTGAGCAGCCCCTCGCGGCTGGAGATTGGGAGGGAATGGCCGAAGTTTATAAATACAGCACCTTACCAATCATGGCCGATGAAAGTTGTATTGAAATGACCGATGTGGCACCTTGTAAAGGCTACTTTCATGGGGTAAACATAAAATTAATGAAATGTGGAGGCTTGTTGGTGGCTCGGAAGATGATTGCTCAGGCACAATCAATGGGCTTGATGGTCATGGTGGGTTGTATGACCGAGTCATCTGTGGGTATTTCAGCGATCAGTCAATTATTGCCGATGCTAGATTTTGTGGATATGGATGGTCCCTTGCTCATCTGCAACGACATTGCTTCCGGTCCTCGCTTTCACAACGGGGAGGTGATACTTTCCTCTGAAAATGGAACGGGTGTAGTTATGCATACTCCCTGGATGTAAGACTCAATCCTTTGTATATTATTGATATTATCATTTGAACTCTTTCTCTTAAAAATAATCCCTATTTAGAGCTAATATAAGCACTTTTTGGGACAAAAAAAAGTGTCGGTAGAAGATGGGTAGAAGAAAAATTTGCATCAAATTTCAACACAAAACCTCCTCAAATTACCCCCATTTTTAGTGCTATAATATGTCATTATTTCCTCTCTTTTCTCTAGCCCTCCTCCTCATTGATCTGGTCCTTGAATGTAAAGGCACTAATCTTCATTTTACAAAAAAAGATTAATCTACAGCCTTGATTAACAGTCGTAAATTGGAGGAGTTTGAGGCTTATTTTGAAGTGTTAGAAAGGGAAGTGTTTCATGAGAGTGTTGAAGTGATTTACGTTAGTTTGAAATTATGTATGATACAATACAACTAATTTATTTTTCAATCCAAATAAATTAATATTAAAATTGAAAAGTTATTATTAATAAAACAACCATAAAACTGATTAAATAAATTCTATCCTTGAGTCTCCTTTTCTCTCATATTTTTAGAGATGTTTCGTTAGTCTTATTTTTAGCAATCAATTTGACCTAAGAGAAAATGATAAATTACATTTCGTATGCTAAACGTTATCACCAATACTCAGTATAAGATTGGACTCATTAATTCCGATTACCCCATATCCAAAACAATAAAATATTTAATAAGGTGTAATAATTATTGACTTGAGCCACTAACCAAGAAAAAAATAGTGAGTAGAGATTTTTATACATCATCAATTTTACCCTATGCCGCAATTATCATCAAGATATGCAGGGCATACACCAATACCCAAGAAGATTTTGAAGATTACTATCAGGAAGTATGTTTACAAATTTGGAAAAGCAGAGACAACTTCCGTGAGCAGTCTAAATGGTCTACTTGGGTATATAGGCTATCATTGAATGTGTGTCTGACTTTGCTCAAGAAAAAGAAAAATAGCCACCAGCAATTCGCATCTGATTCCTTAATTCAGGAAGAAATAGAAGAAGGCCATCAATTTGTTGATGAATCTCTTAATCAATTGTATGATGCAATCAAGCAATTATCTGAGATTGACAGAGGAGTTATTTTACTTTATCTAGAGGAAAAGTCTTATCAGGAAATCGCAGACATTATTGATACCAACCCAAATAATATTGGTGTGAGAATTAAAAGAATTAAAGAACGTCTAAAAAAATTATTATATGGAAAAGTCAATTGAATCGATATGGAAAGAAGGGTTTTTGAAAAAAGATGCATTAGTTGCTCCTAAGCTCAATAATCTATACAATCAAAAGTCGAAGCACATCATCGATAAATTTCAAAGAATGTACCAGATAAATAGGATTGCAATAGCGGCATTTGCTCTTATTGTTCTACCTGTCTCCTTTATTTCAAAATTACCTTATTTGGGAGTGTTAATGTTTATCGCATTTGCAATAATAATTGCTGTTAGTGGAAGATTCATGAAAAAGCTAAAAGCCATTAATACAGGAGATACCAGTTATCAATACCTTAACTCATTTAATGAGTTCATAAAAGATCTTCTTTCAGTAAATGAAAAATTATCACGTTTCCTTTATCCATATATATTCATAGCCATCATACTTGGATTTTGGTTTGGAGATATCGGTGGGAACATTCCAGGAAAAGAATTTGTAAGCAAACTAATTGTAGATTATCCAGATATGCAGTTGGTTCTGGGATTACCGTTAATTGGGATATTTGGGGCAACTTTTATAATATTTATACTTGCCTTATTTGGTGGTATAATAGGCACATGGGATATCAATCTAGTTTATAGTGGAGTTATAAAAAAACTTGAAGAGTTAATAGGTGATATGGAAGAGTTGAGAAACTAAAAACGGTGATAACAAGTTATAAGCAGCATTAAAACGCTTATTATACTAACCGTTAAAAAAGTAATTTAAAATCGCTGACTAATTATTAACAAAATCGTTCCTTCCAACATAGTCTTTGGCATCCTTATAGAAGGGGGTAAACAATTATCCATAGACTCATATAAGCCTCTATAAAGCATTCCTTTTCCCGCTAAATAAGAATTATAATTCTATACTATACGTCTTCACAATAGCTTTAAAGCTTGTCTATGGAGAGGTAGTATTAGCTCTTCTAAAGTACTTAATTAAGGATAAATAGAAGAACTACTACCTAATGTAAAAAGGAGGGCTTTAGACTTTTAAGATATTCTATAATTCAAAGACATCACAAATATTGTAAGGGTTGCGGAATGATAAAAGACTCTCCTATACATAGGGGTAGAGACTAAACAAGGTTGAGGGTAGCATTTGAGATAATGGCATTTAAGGGGTGGGGTGGGATGAACTAGCAAACCCATATATATAGGGGTAAGGCTATTGCGATTCAAAACGGATTCAATTTTTATTTTTCTTCTCGCATTATTAAATCAAAGTATGCTAGTTAACCATTAGTAATCTTGTTTATTGCGTTGAAGACCATTTAAACGGTGTTTTTAATGAATCGGTAGAAAAGCAAGGTCAAAAACCCATTTAAAACGTACATATTAGACCCACTCCATCGAGGATTCTGATTCCGCATCGCAGGACCCGCAGTCAAATACCAAATAACCCCATAGTTTTATCACTACAGATTTTCATTTTTTATAGGGACTGGAGTAATTTCGCTAAATGAATCTTGAGGTAGGCTATTACAAAATCAAAAACCGAAGTAGGAGAGCATCCAATGAATTCCACTACCTGCGTGTGTTTATAGAGGGCAACAACAAGTACGTTCAAATAGATGATGAAGAACCAGTGGAAGCGAATGATGAGATGGCTATACTATTGGAGTCCTATACGCTTGTAAAGAAGATAACCCACCATAACCCTGTTGAGGTAAATAATGCCGTTATGATCATTTCTTGGAGTGATGAGGATGAAGACCCATTCGAAATGAGGATGAGGAACATTCAAACATTTAAGAATGAGTTGAATCTATTTTCAAGGGTGGCTAAAGCACTAAAGCTTAGATAAGGAATTAGAATGCTTACTTTAGCCTCATGGCAAACTACGATCATTGGCTTTGGGGTGAAAACACTTTGCGTGAAGACAATCCAGAATACCTAATCAACCTAGAAATAGGGGTGAGCATTAGATTCAATTCAAGCATAGCCATGTATGCTGATTACGAGGAGTTCTATAATGGTATTGCCGATGTTCAATTCCTATATGGTGAAAGATCCGATGAGGATGAAGTCAATCGTATTCTCACTGAGGGTTGGAATTACCTTGCCCTTGAGGAGCGAAAATTGGATGAAGATTTAGATTTGGAAGAAGATTGATTTAATCATCCTTCTCAGCAAGGTTCTTCAGAGTATCCACCAGATTTGCATAATCCTCCCTTGATTCAATCTTAATATTCTCCGTAACATAGGCTTCAATTTGGAGCATTAATGCCTTGTGTCCCTTAAATGAAGTATCAGCCTTGTGCTTTCTCCTAAATTCTTCAACAACAAATTCATCAAAGAAATTTGAATAGTGGCTGAAAAGCTTTGATTCGCTTTCATACTTGGCTTTGTTTTGATCTATGGTTTTGTCCATGTATTTAAATTAGCTCTAAATCGTGAAATTCGCTCTCTTCACCATAGGGTAGCTTCTTTTTCTGTCCATCTGTAACTTCTTGTCTATTGGGATTATTCCAGCTCTTGTTATTATCAATTTTATCCTTGTTTCGCTCATAAAAGGCATCGTGATCATATACTTGAAGATTACGATCTCTATCAAAATAAGAGCATAAATACCCTTCACCTAGCCATGCTTGTCTAATAGTATATTGAGGAACATCCTTAAATTCAATCTGCCTTTTATTGGGATCTTGCCAAGTCTTGTTAGCCATAATCTTTTTCATATTCTAAAATAATAGATTTTGGAGATAATAATGTTTGAATTTACCATTTTCTGTAGTTGCATGCATAATTTTCATCAAGCCAAGCTTCCCTTATTAAAAAGTGATATTCTTCTTCATCAATAGTGATAGACACAACAGCAGTGGGAGCATATACAACCACATCATTTAGATAAATTACGGTATCCGAGTTTGTCGCAACCACGGTTCCCTTACGGTTTTGTTCAAGATCGGTAACCCTAATTATCCCATTTACTTTGGTTTCTGGAGGGTGGGCATCCACCAATACCTTTTCACCAATTGGATTGAATTTTACTTTAGATTTTCCCATGTAGCAAATATACAACTTACCATATTATAACACTAAAAATCTGTTTAAAATGGTTTAAAAGCACTTAAATAAATTTATTTTAAAATAGTGCTATTATTTATGTGACTTTGTTATCTTTGCAATACTTCGCTTTCAATAAAGGGGGGTAAGGGGGGTTGAGCATTATATCAACGCATTATTATAAAAGAGGATTAAGGGAAAGAAGGCATACATATGAGGGCATACACTAGAGCATTATTATAAAGCACTGTATTACAAAGCACTATATGTACGCATTATATGTATGCCTATTATATCCTTTTTCCTAGCGGAAAAGAGAGCATTATAATAAGGCTTTATTATAAAGCATACACTAAGGCATTATAATAAAGCATATATACATAGGCATATATGCTTGACTATTGATTTTAAATATTGGTTGTTAATTAGTGATATTTTAATGTTTGCGAAAACTGAAAGAGGTTCAATCAGATAAAAGCAGAGGTTACCATTATATTTTTGGTTGTATTAAATCAATGGTTAATACCGTTTAAAATACATGTAATGCAATACATCTAATTTTATTTCTTTTTTATTTCTTTTTTATTTCTTTTTGATTTGGAAAAGTACTTAATCATGAATCTTGTAAAGCCCATTGTTTTTTTTATTTTAATACTCGTTTCCTTGATGGGAATGGGGCAGACGGTTACGCTCTCCGTAGATAAAACTTATATTAATTCGGGTAATCAGGTAACTATTACCGCTACTTTATCCTCGAGTGTGAGTAGCACAACCGCTGTAACTTTTGCAACATCAGGCAATGCATCATTATCGGATTATAATTACGTTGGCACTGGTCATGGATTTATAGTTGCAGGAGGCAATGGTAGTGGATCGAGTTTAAATCAGTTGAATGGTCCAGGTGACGTATTTGTTGATGGATCGGGGAATATTTATGTTTCGGACCGTGACAACCACAGGATACTGAAATTTCCTAATAATTCTAATAGTTCCTCTTCTGGTGTAGTTGTGGTTGGGGGTAACGGAAGTGGTAACAATTTAAACCAGCTGAATTATCCTTCTGGATTTACATTAGATGGTTCAGGGAACATATACGCTCTGCAAGATAATGCGGTCCTAAAGTTTCCATCAAATTCAACAAGTTCTACATCTGGAACAATAATTATTGGTGGAAATGGTGCTGGAAATGCAGCTAATCAAATATCACAACCTTTTAAGATCATTATCGATGGCTCTGGCAATTTTTTGATTTCTGATCAAAGTAATCATAGGATACAAAAATTTCCATCAAATTCAACAAGCTCTACCAATGGCACAACTTTTGCAGGTAGGGGAGTCTGGTCTGGTGGTAATCTCTTGAATGAGGTTTCCTCTCCACGAGGAATAGTTTTAGATAATTCTGGAAGGCTTTATGTACATGGGAATTCAAATAGAATTTTGAGATTTCCTTCTGAATCATCCTTAGGAACCAATGGGACTCTTTTTGCAGGAGGTAATAGTTATGGTTCAGCTTTAAATCAAACGAGTGGTTTTGATTTAGATATTGACGTTGATGGAAACATATTTATTCCTGATGTTGAAAATCATAGGGTGTTAAAATTTCCATCTAATTCGACAAGTTCTACAAATGGTGTAGTTGTTGCAGGAGGTAATGGATCGGGAAGTAATACTAATCAGTTCGCTAGACCGTGGGGGATTTGTTTTGATAATTCTGGTAATCTTTATGTCGCTGATTATCAAAATCATAGAGTTCTGAAATTTTTCTCTCAGCCAAGTCTTGTTATTGCTCCTGGTGCAACTTCAGGTACAGCAGTGATAAGCTTGCCAGCAAGTGGATCTTCTAATAACAAAACACTAAATTTGACCCCATCGGTATCTTCGGGTGCTTCTTTAGCAAGCTCAAGTGCCATTAGTTTAGCAATCAACGATAATACAGCTCCCACGGTCACAGGAGTTACCTCCACAACAGCAGATGGCTCTTACAAGCAAGGAGATGTGATAGATATAACGGTAGTTTTTAGTGAAGTAGTCAATGCTATGGGTAATGCTCGGCTAACCTTAGAGACGGGCTCTAGCGATGCGGTAGTTAATCTCGACGATGGTTCTGGGAGTAATACTCTCGAGTTTCCCTACACGATAGGATCAGGGGAAACATCTGGTGATCTTGATTATGCTGCCACTAATGCCTTGATATTACATGGAGGGGGTAGTACTATTCAGGATGCTTCAGGTAACGATGCAACATTAACTTTGGCTACTCCAGGAGCCATTTATTCCCTAGGAGCCAACAAAAATTTGATAGTTGATACTAGTGTGCCTACGATCAGTAGTGTTAGTTTGAATGCTGCAAACTCGGAGCTTACTGTAACCTTTTCAGAAAATGTGTATAACACGAATGGAGGTTCAGGAAATTTAGAAGTAGCTGACTTTGCTTTATCGATCAGTGGTGGAGTAGCTGGGGTTACTGCAACTCCTTCAAGCATAGCTAAAACAGCTCAGAACATCTGGGTATTAGGTGTGACTATAACAGGAACTGCCAATGGTTCTGAGACGCTTAGTGTTGATCCTGCTGCGGGGAATGTCATCTTTGATTTGGCAGGCAATGCGGCATCAAGTTCTCAATCAAATAATACGGCAAGTTTAACGGAGAAGGTATTACCCACGATCACCAACCTAGCGATCTATGATACAGATTTTAATGGATTGATCGATAAGATCATTGTGACTTTTAGTGAGAATGTGGATACTGATGATGGAAATGCTCCTGTAGCTGGAGATTTTGGTACAATTGTATTACCAGATGGACAAAATGCAACTTTTGGAGGAGCAAGTTTCACAGACCCTGCTGGGTCATCAAGCACGGTAACAATCACAGGAATTGCAGGTCAATCTACAAAAAATACCGCTGTAGGAGCTACTGCTATAGATGGAATTACCAATCAGTGGAAGGATGGGGCTGCTAATGCGACTTCTAATCCCGATGATGCTGAGACAATCACCGATGTGTCAGCACCAGCCATCATTGCAGCGAGCACCCTAGATAGTGATGACGATGGACAAATAGATCAAATATTAGTAACCTTATCTGAAACAATAGCCGATGGAAGTTCAACCTTGAACAGTACCACATTTAACGTTGCCGGATACACAGTAAGTAATACTACGACGGGAGCTTCCGCTAATGATAATAAAGTACTTATTACCCTTACCGAAAGTGGCTCAGCCGATACCGATGCTACTCCTAATGTGGTACTATTTGCTGCTAAAATCTCTGATGGTACTAATGCTTTAGCATATAATCAAACATTTACTGGAACGGTTGATACTATTGTTCCTACGGTTACGGATGTTACCTCCACAACAGCAAATGGCTCTTATAAGCCAGATGATGTCATAGCGATAACGGTAGGTTTTAATGAAGTAGTCAATGTTACAGGTACCCCACAATTAACTTTAGAGACTGGCAATAGCGATGCTGTTGTGAATTACAGTAGTGGATCAGGGAGTAATACGCTTACTTTTAATTATACCGTAGCGGCAGGTCATAGCAGTGCCGATTTAGATTATGTAGCGACGAGTTCACTAGCCTTAAACAGTGGTACGATCAAGGATGTAGCTGGCAATGCAGCCACGCTAACTCTTGCTAGTCCAGGAGCGAGTGGATCACTGGGAGCCAATAAGGCTTTGGCTATCACCTCCACCGTAACCCTATCAAGTAATGCCACCACCATAGCCGAAGATGGTACGGCTGTGATTACGGCCACTTTGGATTATGCTTCTACTCAGGAGACGGTAATTTTATTCGACCCTTCAGGCACAGCTATCAGAGGGACGGATTTTAAAGGAAAGAACAGTACTGAATATGCAATAGGAGCCACTCATCAAGCTGGACTCATATTTTATTTAGATGGAAGTGGTGGAGGCCTCGTGGCAGCACCATCAGATCAATCTTCAGGAGCTATATGGGGTTGTGCTGGGTCAACTACTGGAGCAGATGGAAGAGCTGTGGGAACAGGATATCAAAATACCCTTGATATAGAAGCAGTATGTGCCACATCAGGCACCGCTGCCGATATCTGTGCAAATTTAAGTTTAGGTGGTTTTACAGACTGGTTTTTGCCGTCACGTGATGAACAAGATTTGATGCGTCAAAATATAGGACAAGGAAATGCTGGGGGATTAGGTAATGTCGGTGGTTTTGCTGATCAGTTCTATTGGAGTTCTACTTATGGTTGGATTGGAGTAGGTCAAAACCTTCATTTTGGAGATGGTGGCTCCCGCTGGCCAGGAGACGGGAGCTTGGAAGGGGCTGCAAAATATTCATATTTTGTTAGAGCTATTCGATCTTTAAATGACTTAGTAATCACCATTCCCGCAGGTCAAACCTCTGCAACGCTTACCATCACAGGCACAGACGATGCCATCGATGAATCAGATGAAACTATTATTTTAACCCCCAGTGCGAGTGGAGCTGTTTTAGCATCAAGTGCGGCACTTAGTATTGCTTTCACAGATAATGATCTACCCCCAGCAGTTACCTCAGTTACCTCTACCACGGCAGATGGTGCTTACAAGGAAGGCAAGCGATTGCAATTACGGTGACCTTTGATAAAGCCGTAACAGTTACAGGTACTCCGCAGCTCACTTTAGAAACAGGATCAACTGATGCGGTAGTTGATTATGCGAGTGGTACGGGTACAACTACACTTATATTTAACTACACTATAGCTTCAGGTCAGAATAGTGATGATCTTGACTATGTAGCTACCACATCTCTAGCTTTAAATAGTGGTACCATCACGGAAACAGGGGGAACTTCAGCGGCTACCTTGACCTTGCCTGCACCAGGAGCAACTAATTCTCTTGGAGCTAATAAGGCACTAGTAATAGATACCACAGTTCCTACGATGACAATTACGGCAACTGATGGAACGAGTGCTGTGGATGATGGATCCTCATCAAATGCTATTTTGACGGTAACTTTTACCACAAGTGAGGCTACGACCGATTTCACAGAGGCTGATATCACGGTATCAGGAGGAACGATCAGTAATTTCACAGCTGTTAGTAGCATAGTTTATACCGCTAATTTCACTCCCACAGGTGGAGGAGGATCAAAGACTATTAATATTGCCGCAAATACATTTACCGATATAGCTGCAAATAATAATCCAGCAGCGGATCAGTTCAATTGGACATATGCAGTGCCTGTAGTAACCCTTACTACGGATAAGACGGATATGCCAGAGCATCAAAGTTCTGTTATCACGGCTACTTTAGATTATGCTTCGGTGCAAGAGATTGTCATTACCTTAACCCCTTCAGGTACCGCTACTAAAAATACAGATTATCAGTTTAAAAATTCATTGGAGACCATCACCATCGCAGCAGGTGATACCGTAGGTAACCTAATCATCAGCGGAATTGAAGACAAGCTGTTCTCAGAAGGTACTGAGACCATCATCTTAACTCCAACTTCCACTAATGCGAGTCTAGCTTCAAGCGATGCTTTTACTATCAGCTTACTTGACAACAGCATAACCTTAACCAAAACAGATGATCCTTTTATAGGTCTGTCCAATGGTGCTGTGAGCTGGGGAGATTATGATCGAGATGGAGATAAGGATGTAGCTATTATGGGGAAAAGCAGTACTCTGGGTTCCATAACAGCAATTTATCGCAATGAAGCGGGAACCTTTGTTAATACCAATCAAAACTTCGTGAATTTGTATGATGGAGATATATCTTGGATAGATATTGATAAAGATGGTTATCTAGATTTAGTAGTTTCAGGATTCAATGAGACTGCACAGACTATACTTTATCACAATGAGGCAGGTCTATATTTTTCAATTGATAATAGCTACAATTTACCGCAGCTTTTTGCCACTCAGATGGATTGGGGAGATTTAGATTTAGATGGAGATATCGATTTTCTGATGATGGGAATGGATAGCACTGATCAAGTAGTTAATTATTTGGGTTTAAATGTTGGAGATCGATACGAGCTTATTAAGAATTATTTCGAACCTCACAGTAATGGTGATGTTAAAATTGCTGATCTAGATTTGGATGGAGATAATGATATAATTTCCACAGGTGAATTTAATGCTAAGGGCACTACATTTCTTAATGAGGCCACAATACAATATAATTCTTTCATAAATAGTTCGAGCAACAGCACCAATAGAGAGTATTTAACTAATAGCGGAACGAATTCTTCCGTTGAATTGGTAAATATGGGAGATCCATCGGGTCTAGCTATTTTAATCCAAGGAAAATCCGATAAATCTATTTTTTCTTACAAGAATACAGGAAATTATGACTTAAGTGCAATAGATAATTATCTCCATTCTGGTGATATAACAACAGGTGATTTTGATAATAATGGTTTTGTAGATATCGTTTTTACGGGAGAAGATGATAATGGAGTATCTACGACAAGGTTGTATTGGGCAATAGATGGAAAATATGAAGAATTTGAAGTTGAACTTGAAGGCTTAAGAGAATCTACGGCAGAATGGGTGGATTATGATATGGACGGAGATTTAGATTTATTTCTCATGGGCATTTCTCAGTCAGGTGCTAAGACCATATTATATAAGACAGAGGTAGTAAATAAGAAAAATGTAAAGCCTGCAGCACCTAGTAATTTACAAGCCACAGACCAAGGATTTGGTAATGTAAAATTGACATGGGATGTTCCAAAAGATGATTATTCGACCGAATTGGGTTATGTAGTGAGACTGGGCACTACAAAGGGGGGCAGTGAGATATCTAACACCGAAAGTGATCTAATTACAGGAGCACGGTTAATGTCCAAAGCACCTTCGATCAATACTAATAAGTACGAGATCCAGCTAGATCCAGGTACCTATTACTGGTCGGTGCAGGCAGTGGACAATGGTCTTAAAGGAAGCCCATTTGCTATAGAAGGTAGTTTTGAATTGACCTTATGCTTGGAAATCAGTGAACCAAGGAGGTATTATTGATTATCAAGTGGCTACAGTATCTGATCCTGTCCTCAAAATGGTAGATATAGATGGAGATGATGATTTGGATGTGCTTTACGGATCAAAAAATTCAGCAGAAACTAAATTATTACAGTTTGATGGTCAAAGATTGATAAGCAATACAGAGAGCAAATATAATTTTGTTTCAAACGTAGGAAAACTTTCCGATATTCAAGTATCTGATATCAATGGAGATGGAATTCAAGATGTTTTTATGAGTCTCAATAATGGTGAAGGAGCACATTTGTACCTTTCAAATGATTCTTCCAATGTCAATGACTTCTTGTCTGCAACAGGACTTTCAGACTATAAACTTTATAATGCTAAGTCTCAGATTGTCGATTTAAATAATGATGGCAGGAAAGAGATTATTTCCTTAGGTTTAACTAATAATACATCATCAGCAGAGTTAAAACTATATGTTTTGGATTTAGAGGTAATGTCCACAACACCAGCATTAAAAATTAACGATCAATCCGATAAGATAACAAACTTGACGTCGTCCTCTTTTGATTTTGGAGATTATGATGGAGATCAAGATATTGATTTTCTTATCAGCGGCTACAGTGCCAGTCAAGGTCTATCAAGTATTTTATATGATAATATCACGGAAAGTGGAGGAGCTTTTAGTTTGACTAAAACTGACAACAGTCTTGTTGCAGTTCAAGATGGAACTACAGACTTCATTGATTTTGACAGTGATGGAGATTTAGATATCATATTATCGGGCACTTCAATTGATGGAGATGTCTTTGAGATTTATCTTAATCATCTCAACGAGGGCAAAACAGATTGGCCAAAGATCACCACCAACTTATCAGGGATTAGAAACAGTAAGATTGATCTAGGAGATTTTAACTCTGATGGGTATACAGATATTATTTACTCAGGTACCTTGACAGGTGAGGGAGAGGTGACCAAGCTCAGTGAGTATGATCCTGCTACAAAGCAGTATGTAGCAAGTGCTTTTGACATTAGTGATATCATTAAAGCTACCGTAGAGTTTGGAGATATCGATGGTGATGGAGACTTAGACTTTCTCAATTGCAGGAGAAGACAAGAATAATAATGGTCAGTACATCTTTAGAACCTATAGAAACTACCGCAATGAATCCGCTATTGTAGAGCAAAACAGTGCAGTAGGTTCCCCCAGTGATCCAGCAGGAGCTACCGATGACAGTAAAAAAATTCAGCGTGAATAAGCCACCAACCCCTCCCAAACGCCAAAGCAAGCAAAGCAACTAATTCACCAGCGTTGACAACCATAAAATCAAATGGTAGGATAACCAATGCGGACAGCTTGACTACCATGGAATTTTCCTGGGATGGGGCTACTGATGATCATACTCCAGTAGCAGGACTTACCTATGCTTTACGGATCGGTAGTAAGCCAGGAGGCAAGATATATTGTCTTCAGATGCCTCTAGGAGTGGATTAAGAATGTCTGCATCGAGTGGTAATTCAGGACATAATCTTATTGGAATGTAGCGCTCCCTGCAGGAACTTATTACTGGGCAGTACAAGCCATTGATGCAGCCTACATTGGATCAGATTTTCAGAAGAGTTAAGTTTTACCATAGGTGAAGGAGGAACAGCATGCAATCCTCCAATCATAACGATACTTTCACACTTGGCAGAAAACAGTCCAAAGGCTACAGTAGTAGGAACATTCAAGCCAGTGATGCTGATGGGGATACTTTGATTTACAGCATTCTTAGTGGAATACAGATCAAGCTTTTGGTCTTAGATAGCGGTACAGGAGATTAACAGTAGCAATAGTGATAGCTTTAGATTTTGAGACTACTCCATCCTTTAGCTTACTTATCAAAGTCATCAGATGGAGCCTTAAGTGACTCAGCAACTTACCATTAACTTAACTGATGTCGATGAAGACAGTACCACTACAAATCAAGCACCAACAATACTGCAGCTACTTATAGCCTAGCAGAAAACAGTATCAACGGAACGATATTAGGCACGGTAGAAGCTTCAGATCCTGATGGGGATACTTTGACTTATACAATTGTGAGTGGCAATGATGCTGAAGCCTTTAGTTTAGATAGTGAAAGTGGAGAGTTGACCGTATCAACGAGCTCAGCTCTGGACTTTGAGACGACACCTACTTATAGTTTGGGTATTGAGGTTTCCGATGGTGCTTTAAGCGATGTAGCCATTTTTACCATCAACTTAACTGATGTGGAAGAAGAGGAAGAAACCCTATCCCTAGCAGATGCTTCAGAGATGATCTACCCCAATCCAACTCGATGGCATCATCAATATCAAGATGGCAGAATTCAAAGAGGCTACGATTTATAACCTATCGGGTAAAAGAATCATGAGGTCTACCGATAATCGCATTGACGTTAGTGCAGCTCAGTGAAGGAGTCTATATTATCAAGCTAGAGAATAGGAGTGGTGATCGCTTCTCGACTAGGTTGATTAAGGAGTAAATACTATTTTGATTTTGTATTATTACCCACCCCGTAGTATATAGTTGGTTTCCCTTTACCATTACACTTACTGATAACTCAATATAACCCCGAAGGCTTATGCTCATGAGATTTCTAAATACACTAAAGATTTCATATCTTGTTTGTTGATTATAATCTAAACCAATCATATTAATTAAATACGCTGCCTTATGGGACTAGCCTCAACCTTTACCAACTCTATTGTACGAGAAATTGGTCGTAACTACGGAAAATCAATATCTAATGATCTTTTAGGAGATTCACATTCTACCCCTGTACGCATGGTTGGAGGATCCTCAAGCATTGCTCGCAAGCGAGGACGAAAATATGAGAATAAGCTAGATGAATATCTGCAGAAGTTCGAGATCAAAGGGGCACTGGCTACCTTCAACCAAGGGCAAAATATCTTTAATGCCTATTTTGAATTAGTAGAGGAGGCACAAAGCGATGGCTCTATTGACCTAACTGAACTCGTGTATCTAGTTCAAAAGTATAGAGATACATTGAGCTGGTTTAAAGAAAGTACATCAAGCCTTATAGAGCTTGGAGATGAAAAGAAAGCTGCTGTCATAGAAGAGAAACAAAAGGATCTCTACGAGTTCTTACAAGCCCTAGATGAGGCTTTGGATACTAAGGCTATGGTCAAGCATCCAGTGATGGGTAAGAAGACTTTAATAGGGTTTTTACTCATGTTTGTATACCGTCAGCAAAAAGTGAACTAATAAGGGTTAAATTATAAGAGCGTGTTTTAAACAGAGTAAACACTTAAATTTAACTACAATGGGAAAGAAGAGAAATGCAAGTTCATTAATTAGTGAACTAAAAAGGAAGACACGCAAGGCATATAATTCAGAAGAAAAGATCAGAATTGTAATTGAGGGTATTCGAGGTGAGTTGAGTATTGCTGAACTCTGTCGCAAGGAAGGCATTCATCAAGCAAACTATTACAAGTGGAGTAAGGATTTCATGGAAGCTGGCAAGCACAGGTTAAATGGTGATACCATGCGAGAAGCCAATACCTCAGAGGTTCAAGAATTAAAAGGGGAGAACGCCTCTTTAAAGGAACTTGTGGCAGATCTTTCACTAGAAGTGAGAGACTTGAAAAAAAACATTGGCTCACCCGAGTAAAGAGGAAGAAGTACATGCATTACAGTCAAAACGAAAAGATGGAGATCATCCGTCTTGTAGAGCAAAGTGATCTTGGTGTTATCAGAACTCTCAGGCAACTAAAAGTGAATAAAACTACCTTTTACAAATGGTATAATGGCTACCAACAGCATGGATATGATGGCTTGGCTCGAAGGTCTGGTAATAGGAAAGAAGTTTGGAATAAGATCAACTTAGCTGACAGAGATAAAGTGGTTGAGATTGCTTTAGAACGCCCTGAGTTATCATCTAGAGAGCTGGCATGGCATATCATAGATAAATACAGTTATTATATCAGTGAGTCGAGTGTGTATAGGATATTAAAGCTCAATGGTCTTATCACAACTCCTTCATTCAGGATTATGAGTGCCTCTGATAGTTTTCAAGATAAAACCACTTCAGTAAATCAGATGTGGCAAACAGACTTCACCTATTTTAAAATAGTTGGATGGGGATGGTATTACTTATCAACCATATTGGATGATTACAGTCGTTTTATTGTCAACTGGAAGTTGTGTGCCACTATGAAGGCAGAGGATGTAAAACAGACCTTGGATGAGGCCTTATTAGTCGCACAAACCCATGCTCCTCCAAAGTTACTATCTGATAATGGATCGTGTTACCTATCTATTGAATTAGCAGAATATTTAAATGATCGAAACATGAAACATGTACGAGGTCGACCGCTTCATCCACAAACTCAGGGTAAAATTGAACGATATCACAGATCAATGAAAAATGTAGTGAAACTGGATAATTATTACAGCCCAGGGCAGCTAGAGTCTAAAATGAAGCAATTTGTTCAGTATTACAACTATGAAAGATACCATGAGTCCATCAATAACCTTACTCCTTCTGAGGTCTATTATGGAACTGGAGAACGAAAACTTAGGCATAGGGAAAAAATCAAACAACAAACTTTAATTGAACGAAAAAAGCAGAATCAAATTAATTATTTAAATTAGTATCAACACTCGCTTAATTTATATCTGAAAAAGTCCACTTTTATTTGACGACATACATATTTCTTTTTGTTATAATATGATAATATGTGTTCAGACAATATATTCATTTGATATGTTGGAGTCTAAGCGGGCTGGTCGTACTTTTGTGCTTATGAAGTCAGTAGGGGACAAAGGTGTTATTTTTTGGCTATTTTCTGGGTGTTTATTGGTAGCTATTATGGTAATTGTAGGTGGTTTGACTCGTCTGACCCATTCTGGATTGTCCATGGTGCAGTGGAGTCTTTTCATGGAGACTATTCCCCCTTTGACTACTGCAGATTGGATGGAAACTTTCCAACGCTATCAGCAAACGCCCGAGTTCAAATTAAAAAACTATGATTTCACGCTAAGTGAATTTAAATCCATATTTTGGTGGGAGTACATCCATCGCATGATTGGGAGATTCATCGGCTTGGTTTTCATCATACCATTTGTTTATTTCCTGGTCAAAAAAAGACTGTCTAAAGGCTTAGTTCAGAAACTTTTAATTGCCTGCCTTTTAGGTGCGATGCAGGCAGGTATGGGTTGGTATATGGTTAAAAGTGGGTTGGTAAATGATCCTAATGTGAGTCATTATCGACTGGCTGCACACCTCACCATAGCCTTTGTGCTCTATGCTTATTTACTTAGGGTTGTATTGGGTGAAGTCTATCCACAGAAATCATCAAAGAGGACTACTTCATTGATTGGGGTTCAGTTATTGATACTATTCACGATTCTTCAGATTATTTATGGCGCTTTTGTTTCAGGATTAAAGGCAGGCTTGGTCTACAATACGTTTCCTAAGATGGGTACCGAATGGATTGCTGAATCTGTTTTTTATGCTTTCGAAACAGATGGCATCGTCAGTTTTTTTGAGAATCTAGCTTCGGTTCAGTTGATCCATCGTTATCTCGGAGTTATAGTATTGGTCCTGGTGGTATATCAGTTTATTGCCTCACGTTACCGAAAACAAAACAAGGGTCAATGGAGAAGTATCCACTTTATGGTAGCTATGGTATCTGTTCAGGTGCTTTTGGGCATAATAACTTTGCTGTATGCGGTGCCGATTGGGCTGGGAGCGATACATCAGTTTGGGGCGTTGATGCTTTTTACCAGTCAAATTTTATATTATTTCTATTCCTCTAATCACATTGAGCAATGGCATTAATTTACCTAAAGCGGGTAACGCTACCTCTGTAGCACATGATTTTTAACGAAGATATGTGGCCGCAGCAAAAGGGTATTTTTAGTTAATGGGTCTATTTTTCTTCAACTTCCTTTAAATAGATTTTTATAGCTAAAAAATCCCTTTAACCATTCCAAAAGACGCTTTTTTATGGAATAAAATAAAAAAAGTAGATACAATGTCATAACTCTTTAATAGAGTCGTTATCATATCAGAATTTGATTAAAGTTTTTAGGTACACTTTTGATTTTAGATCATGCACAACATAACATATTACGTACGATATAAGGAAGTATATTGATCAGAAGCAATAAGAAAATTTATAATCTATGCGCTGACAAAGGATTTTATGTAATTGTAATAATATAATTTACAAAAATCTAGTTGAGTATATTGTGTTCTCGATAAAATGAGACATCATTAATGTCACTGAAAACATTTTTTTATATATCAAAAACGTGTGCGTGCATGTTTTGTTGTGCAATCGAAAGAGTTCTCATCTTAAGGCTCAATTCTTTAATTTTTTTATTTAAGTGAGATGATATGATGGGTAATATTATATTGCTTGGTTTCCAAAGTGCTTTTAATAATTTATTTTGTAGAGTGATTTCTTTATACAAAGGTCTCAGCACTTTTATATTTGAGAATTCTTGATCTGCCAATGCATCGTTAATTATTTTATTATTACTTCCTAAAACAAATATAATTTCTGTTATCTTGAATCTTTTGATGAGCATATCTATTTCGTTGACTATCTCTTCATTGAATGTCATGGAATTACCGAGTGATGATAAATAGTAGTTTTTATGTTTAAATTTCAAATCAATTATACTTTCTAAATTATCTGTTGGGCATACGAAAAATAGGTGTTTTTTCATACAAGATAAATCATGGGTTATATGGAAAGGAAGAATGATGTAAATCAATTTTTAATTGACCACCGCTCCATTTATAGCCAAAAGTAAATTCTACTTTAGCTTCGTTACCATTTAGATCAGTAAAAAAATAATTTCCCATTGCAATTGCACGACTTTCTTCTAAGATAAAATTTGAATTTTCAAATCTTACCCTTGTCCAAGGATTAATTGTAAAACCACCATCTTTCTCACATTGGCGATCTTCTCCAGCAATGAAATAAGATAGAGCTTCAGTTTTTGTTGATCTAAATTGTTGAACTTTACATTTTTTAGGTTTAAACAAAACCGAGTTACTTTTGAATAAATATAACTTGTCTAAAAATTCATTTGTAAAAACTTCACATTCGATTCTACTGTCCTTGAGTGATCCAATTTTTACAACTCCAGCGCCCCATTCGTTTTGAGCTTTTATTACTTGTTCTTGAGAGATCATACTTTTCTATTTTAAATGCAACAATGTTGCATTTAATTTTTATTTTAACTAATTTCGAGAAATTATGTTATCTGAAAACGAGAATAAAATGAAAGGAAAATTACCAGTGACTGTGTTGAGCGGCTTCCTTGGAGCAGGAAAAACGACTTTACTTAACTATGTTTTGCACAACAAGGAGGGTTTAAAAGTTGCTGTTATTGTTAATGATATGAGTGAAGTAAATGTAGATGCAGAATTAGTAAAAAATGAAAATACTCTTTCTCGTACAGAAGAAAAACTTGTAGAAATGAGTAACGGTTGTATCTGTTGTACTCTGCGTGAAGACTTAATGATTGAGGTAGAGCGCCTAGCAAAAGAAAATCGCTTTGATTACTTACTTATTGAAAGCACAGGTATCAGCGAACCTGTACCTGTTGCGCAAACTTTCTCTTTCTTAGATGAGGAAAATGGTATTGACCTATCTCGATTTAGTTATATAGACACAATGGTAACAGTAGTAGATGGATTTAATTTTTTTAAAGATTTTGGTAGTCCAGAAACATTGATGGATAGAGCATTAACTAATATAGACGATGACTACAGAACCATTGTTAATCTATTGACCGATCAAATTGAATTCGCTAATATTATTATTTTGAATAAAACCGACCTGATAACTACAAAGCATCGGGGAGAGCTAAGAGGGATCATTCAAAAACTAAATCCAACAGCTAAAATAATCGAGTCTAGTTTTAGTAAAGTGGCATCAAAAGAGATTTTAAATACTGGGTTATTTGATTTTGATGAAGCAGAACAAAGTGCAGGGTGGATTGAAGAACTGAATAAGGATAAGCATATTCCTGAAACCGAAGAGTATGGAATATCTTCTTTTGTATACAGAAACAGAAAGCCTTTTAGTCCTAAAAGATTTTGGCATTTCGTGCAAAATAGATTTCCAAATTCCATAATTCGTAGTAAAGGACTATTTTGGTTGGCATCGCGACCTGGACAAGCATTGAGTTGGAGTCAAGCAGGAGGTTCTTTAAAAGCTGATAGCGCAGGTGTATGGTGGAGTAGTATGCCTTTTGAGAAGAGAACACAATATTTAGCATTCAAAGAAAATCAAAACGAAATTGAATCAGACTGGGATAAAATATTTGGTGATTGCAAGAATGAGATCGTATTTATCGGTCAAGACATGAATAAGGAACAGATTAAAATAGATCTCGACCGTTGTATAATAAGCGATGCGGATTTAGACAAAGAGATTTGGAAAAAGGGATATGCTGATGAATGGCCTATAGAAAGGGTATACACTTTGGATTAAAAAGGGATACTCATTTTTTTAGATTATGCGCTGGTCGTACCTCGGAAAATGAGGTAGATTTTTTTTTTAATTTTAGTTCAAAAAATAAAAATTTACGTTTTCATTAATATCTTAGTTCAAATTAATTATCAATCAAAAAAATCAAAAAAGCATGAAAAATTTTATTTCCTTTTATCGATTTTTCTTCTAGTTATTATTGGAGCAAATGCCCAAAATAGTATACGTGTATATGATTTAGATGTTAAAATGGGATATGCATCTGGTATAGCAAGAAATTTTGCTGATTACCATGTGTTGAAAGAAACTCTGGGGTAGCGGTGCTACAATCAGTTAGTTTGCTCGATGAATGCCTTCTTTACGACAGAGTTCAGCAATACTCAAATCACCTCGAATACTCTCAATTACAATTCTGATCTTTTCCTCTGAATTTTACATCTTGCGTATCTTCCTTTTTAGTTCACTTATTAATAAACTTACATTTCTCTTCCTTCCCATTGTAGTTCAATTTAAGTGTTTACTCTATTTAAAATACGCTCTTATAATTTAACCCTTATTAGTCCACTTTTTGCTGACGGTATACGGATGCCATTTCTTGGATAATTCAATATCAGTAGTAGCTAAGCAATTTGACAATGAAACCTTATTACCACTGCAATTTGCACAACCATGCCCTCGAGATCTTTCTTGAATTCGTGCTTGATAGTCATGATCTTTGGCTTTATTGCACTTCCATCAGATCTTTTTTGGGTCTCAAAGGTAAAATCATTCGGAAATAAATAACCATTCTTAGTAAGGTGCCACTATTTGGATAATTTAGGATATGTTTTAGCTAGGCTCGTTTAATTACTTAAAACTAAATTAAAGTATTTCTATCAGCTAAAATGAGCCTTTCTAAGTGCCTTTGTATGTGTTAGAGTGTACTGAATAATCTTATATTAATCTTCTGAGGAGGCTTATTCCTCGCAGTTAGTGATGTTAGGGTTCCAATCGCCTCCTCACTACTAAAATTTTACTTCTGTCTCTCTTTTATTAGATAATCATACAAATGTTGATACCTGGACCCTGCCGTACTATAAAAATCAATAAAGTGTTCATCCATATCAGGTTTTCGGTTACCAAAAGTCATCAATAAATTGCCATTGAATTGAATACTTCTTGTAAAGACTTCAATCCTATCAATTTTTTTACAGTTAATTAAAAGATCTTCACAATTTTCATTGAAGCCAATTCGAACAATGTCATTAACGAGTTTATCTTTATTAGGAAAAGTATTATAAAGAGCCTTTAAAGCCTTCTGGTAAACTACTGGATTTGAATAAATTGCTTCCCAATAAACATCCTCTTTTACTTTCCCAAGAGGCATTTTATGTTGAATGAATTCACGCTCCAATCTATCTAATGATTGCCACAAAACACCTCTATAGGTTGGGTTATAATGGAAATAATCAATCTCAGAGTTCACTAAAACATTCCATGAAATTCTTATATAACTATCTTCTGCTTCAACCAGAGTGGTCTCTACTATTTTATGATATGAGTTACAATCTATGACTAGAAAAATCTTATCATCAAACTTCACTAACATATAATCCTTATTAGTTACACAGCAGTCTTTCATTTCTAGTAAAGAAATTTTAAACTTTTGTTCGCATGCTTGTTTTAACGTCCTTTCTAGAGATTTATCCATTCATTAATTCAGTAGATACTTATTTGTCCAAACCTATTTAGTTCTTATTAAACGCAAGAGGAAAAGTAGATTGAAACAATTAAAATTTAGGTCCTGAGGTTCTCATAGTTTGCGCGATGTTAGAGAAGAATTGATTATTTGGGGCAATCTAAAAAGATAAATTCTTTAAGCAGTATTAAGAATTTTCTCATATTTCAAAAGTAATCAAAACGGATAATTAGCCTCCGCTTAAATAAGCCTCTCTCAGAGTCTTTGTGGGTGTGTTGTATAATTTTTCTTTGACTATATAAATCTGTTTCTAACAACAAATATATGGGAATAATAGGAAAACTAGCAATATGTAAAAAGAAAATAAATGACTTAAAAAAACTAAATAAGAAGGATTTAATCAATAAAAAGAAAAGAGATTACTTCCCGATACAATATATGAAGTAGTACTGATTATCAATAAGTTAGTTACAAATAGATACAGATAAGCAACAAAAAATATTAAGTTGAAGCTAACAAAGAGCTAAATAAGAAGTGTATCCAAAGGTAGAGATTGATTGGAAGATATTATATCAGAGATCAACAAGAAGGTAGAGGAGGTGTATCAGGGAGAGTCTACATCTCCTTCTTTACACGAGGTAGTAGTTAATCATCTTTCATTTAATGAGTAGCTTAGAAGAGCTAATACAATCTCCCCATAGGCAAGCTTTAAAGCTATTGTGAATACGTATGAGTATAGGATATAATTCTTATTTAGCGGGAAGGAGAATGCTTTATAGAGGCTTATATGAGCTCTACGCACAATGCTTTATCCCCGATGCCAAAGTCTACGTTGGAAGAAATGATTTTATAAAGATAAATAGTTAAAAAGCCCTCTGAAAAAGTCTACTTTTATTTGACTACATACATTGGTTCAATGATATATTGGGAAGGAGAAACACATTTGTTTCAATAATTTTAAAAATCGACAAGAAGAAGCGAAATATAGTTCGGTTTCTTGTGAATTAGAAATCCAACTAGATTGATTCTTTTATTAATGAACCTTATATTTTTTACTCTGAATAAACTAATTCTTAGCGACTAACCCTGAGGGACGCTCATCAAAATGGCGAGGCAACTCGCTTTCAAAATCAAAATTGGAATATGTATACTCTTCAAGAGATTCCCCATTACTCCAGTAGCGTGTCCATTTATGACTGATCATTAAGCCATCTACTTCTTTGTAGTCCGACCAGAAGTACTCTTCAGGAAGATCTTTACCGTCATCTGTGTGATGATGGTATTCCATCTTTTGGATCAACTTATTTTCGAGATCAGTATAAAATACCCAACGGTCTTTGCCGGTTTTTTGATCATATCCAATATCTAATACTTGAGCCTGATCGGATCCAAGAGCTTTTTTTCCTGCGTTTGTTGCGATCACTCCATTATCAGCTAGCTTGAATGGCATAGAAAAACGGTAAAAGGCCATAGCCATTGCACAGTCTGGGGCACAAAATTTTGAATCACACATCATCCCAAGTTCATCCGATTTAGATCTGGCATCCACGAACAGCTCATTTTCAAATGCCCAAAAACCTTCCTTATCCTTACCTATAATCACATCTAACCCTTCTGCTGTTTTATGATCTACCATGAACTTCACATTGCCTTCTCGTTTATCGAAATAAACAGTTTCAACACGCTCTCTCAAAATTTCTCCAGTTTCTGAAAATAGTTTGTGCGTTCGGTCATATTGCCCATGCGTTATATTTGCCCAAGTTTCCATTCCACCAGCTGCAGAAATCATTTCAGATACTAATTCCTCTCCTGTAGCGGGCCTTAAGTAATTGTTCCATACCAGATATGTGGCTGCGCTTAAAATGATTACAGCGATTAGGGTATTAACAATCTGAATTCTCTTGATCAAAATAGGACTTACAGTGTCCTTCATATCCATCAAAAAACCTAGTGGATAAGAAATTTTTGTTTCTTTTATATTTTTTCTAGTTTTATTTTTGAATTCCTGTGCCATGATTAAATATTCATTATATCCAAGCATAATATAATAAATAATTCAATTTATTTTGCTTATTATCTAATTTATTTAAATAATTTTAATATTATGCAAACTTCTAAATCTGAATAATTGATTTATGAAATCCACAAAATACTTATTGACTTTAATTGTAGTATGCCCTTTGGTGTTGAATGCCCAGGACTCGTTAAGGACCAAGGCTCTTAAGGAAGTTGTGATTAAGGTATCAAGATCTGAAAAATTGGCATCTGATTTACCGCTAACAATAGGCGTAGTAACAAAGGCACAGATTGAGGATTTCCAGCCCATGACTCCTGTTGAAGCAATGCAATATCAAACAGGAGTAGTTAAGCAGAGCGACGGTGGCTTGGCAAGCACTCCCATAATTAGGGGGCTCTCGAGGGAAAGGGCTCCATTGCTAATAGATGGCAATCCTTTTGTAGGAGGGAGAATCAGGTCATATAGTTTAATCGATCTTTATCAGATCGAAAGAATAGAAATAATAAAAGGGCCGGCATCTGCTTTTTGGGGAAGTGACGCAGTAGGTGGTTTAGTCAATGTGGTAACCCGAAAGGCAGAATCAGGTTATGATAAAGACTTTAAATTAGGTGGAAGCCTCTATGGGGGGCATCAATCGATGAACGCACATACCCGAGCAAGGGCAGAAATTGAAGGAAGAGGCTCCGGTCTAGACTTTCTGATAGGTGGGGGAACACGAAAATCCAGCAACATACAAACACCTGAAGGCGAGGTGGAGAATAGCCAGTTTGAAACAGTTAATATGGATTTTAATATTGGGTTCTCACCCTCAGAAAACAGTAGAATTGGCGTTAATGGAAAATACATTAAAAACAGTGACGTCGGATTTCCAGGAGGGTTAGGAGCGCCAGGACCACCCAGAATTGATAGAAGGTTTGAGCCTGACATACAACAAGCGTTAAATATAAGCTACGATGCCAAGAATGTTTCCGACAGAATAGCGGCTATCGGTGCACGTGTCTTTTTCAAGAAGCAAGAACTACACATTAATCAAAGAACAAATGTGTTTTTTACTGACACACAAGATGTGAATCGTGAGATTGATGTAGAACTGGATGTAGACGTACCATTTTGGGGAGCAAAACTATTTTCATCACTACGTCTGGGAGATAAAACTAAAATGACGTTAGGAGCCGATTTTATCCAAGAGCATCGTATTGGAACATTTCGTGATCTTGAAGTGGAAATATTTAATCCACTTGGTGTCAAAGTTAACGAAGTGCTAAGCCCATATCAACAGATTCAACCTGATAGCTACTATAAAGGCATAGGACTCTTTGCCATCAATGAAGTTATCTTTAATGATAAATTTGATATGCTTCTGGCATTAAGATATGACAATGTTAAAACATCGATCGATGATGAGCCTTTTATAATTCCTTTAATAGCAGGGATATATAACGAGGATAATAAAGAATCACAAGACAATGCTTTTACAGGAAGTCTTGGTCTCAAATATAATGTTTTAGATGACTTAAATATAGTAGGGAACTTGGCAAATTCGTTTCGAGCTACTGACCTGTTTTCCAAATATCATTTCACGGCTGTTGGAGCAGGTTTTTTGGTGCCAAATCCTGATTTAGAATCAGAAAAAGGAATATTTTATGAATTTGGGGCAAGATTTGACAACAAGGTCATTTATGCTGAGATAAACTACTTCCAGAATTTCGTAAAGAACATGTTTGTACTCGCAAATATTGATTTTAATGGTGATGCAACAGATGGGAATGAGTCAGTGCAAAATCAAAATATTGGCGAGGCAACGATTACAGGAGTAGAAATGCAACTACGTGCTAATACAAACGCAATTGGTCATTTTTATTATTTAGGCAGTTACATAAAAGGAGTTAACGAGGTAACTGGTGATCCCTTGTCGCAAATTCCAGCCTTTCATAATTTGGTGGGTTTTCAATATAGGGGCAATAGCAATAAGTTCTTTGCACAACTAGAAGGACGATTGGTAGGTGAGCAAAATGAAGTTGCCCCAAATGAAATAGAAACACCTAGCTATACGGTGATAAATTTTAATGCGGGTTTAAATCTACATAATCTGGTAGATAAGTTTCCCTATACCAAGTTGGTGCTTGGAATTAACAATATTGGAGATGAAGCATATAGAAGCCATGTATCCAGAGGTGCTCCTGGTAATCAGAATGTGTTTTTGGAGCCAGGGAGGAGTTTTAATATAAGTCTGTTAACCCGTTTTGGAGCAGCAGCTTCACGTTAATTGATAATAAGTTTAAATATTGTGATACGAAATTTTATTCTTTTAATTGTCGTTGGATCATTGATTGTTATACAATCTTGCACACCTAAAAAAATCATGGAGGAGAAATTACCCTCCGCTGCGGGTTTAAATGAAGCAGCTTCTCTGAAACTATTACCCAATGATGCAATTGGAGACATTGTGAAAAAAGCCATAACTGTGTCAGGTGGATGGGAGAACTATCAGAAAAAGCAAACATTTTCTTTTCATAAAGTTATTCAGCACTATGACTCGACTGGAACTATGCTGCGTGAGGTAAGGCAATTACATCAATATCGTTTGCAGCCACGTTTTCAGGCAAGATTAACTTGGAACATGGACGGTCACGATTACGTAATAATTAATAATGGGGAAGAAGCATGGATGTTAATTGATGGTCAGCGTTCTGCTGAAGACAAAGATATTAATGAAGCCTGGAACACTTCTTTCGGGTCTCATTATGTGATGTTTATGCCATTTAAACTGGCGGACCCAGGCGTGATTTTCAAAAATGAGGAAATTGATACGCTTAGTCATGGACAAATTGTAAATTCTGTCAATGTTAATTATGAACCAGGGGCCGGAAGTTCGGCTGGATTTCATAACTGGCACTATTATTTTAATATCGATAATGGACGTCCCGTTGGTAATTTTCTTGATTATGGTAGCGGAAAAAGTTATACTAAATATATAACATGGCAAGAAGTTGCTGGCATCAGGTTAGGAGAAAAACGTTCCGTTTATGGAGTGAGTATTGATAATGAAATTGGCTATATAAAAACGGTTTACATTAACGAAAGTATGGAGTTTGATCTTGAAATGGCAGATGAACTGTTTAGCATAGCTGGAGTACAATGATGATGCATAAAAGTTTATTAGAGTTCTATCTTAAAATTTAATATTATGAAAATAGCAATTGCTGGAAAAGGAGGAGTTGGGAAAACAACAATCAGCGGCACCCTATGTCGGGTACTTGGTAAAAATGGAAATGCAGTTTTGGCAATTGATGGAGACCCTAATCCCAATTTATCGGTAGTTTTAGGTATTGATAAAGAGGCTGAAATGCCAAAAGCCCTAAGCACGGATATTATTGAACGAATTGAAGAATCGGAAGGAAAGTGGAAATTTCAGGTTAAAATGCCCTTTCAGGAGATATTAGACACCTACGGTCAGAAAGCTCCTGACAATGTCTCGTTGCTAATGATCGGTAAACCTGAAAAAGCTGGGACTGGCTGCATGTGCGGCTCTCATACGGTGGTCAGAGAATTGATACATTCTGCTCTTGCTCACGAAGAAGAACAAATTATGGTTGTCGATACGGAGGCCTCATTGGAACACATGAAGCGAGGTACTTCCCAATATGTTGACAAGATGTATTCCGTTGTAGAACCTTACTACCGATCATTGGAAGCAGCTGGAAGATTTGCAGATATGGCTAATCAGTTGGGCATAGTAAATGTTGAAGCAATTGCCAATAAGGTGAGAAATGCAGAAGAAGAACAAGCGATACGTGAGTTTTGTAAAAAGATAAACTTACCTATTGCCGTAATTTTACCTTTTGATGAGCAAGTTACGGACGCTGACTTAAAGGGCGTATCCATAATGGATTATGATAAGGATGCTAAAGTGGTAAAGGCCATGGAGGTATTTGTTCAAACACTTGAACTGAATTAAGTGCCTGTGTCGTCTGAAATGCAATTCTATTTTTTAATTACTTCTAACTGAGTAGAAGCCAACCATTTTTGTAACAGGCAAACTGCTTTAGGGATAGCAGCGATGACTGGCTTACTCATTCCGATTGCAAAATCATCATGCTGGGCAGATTGACAACCCAAAATGAATACTTTTTCTGGCAGTACATTTAAAGCTTTTGCAAGCATCAATGCTCTTGTGGGATTTGTATAATGCATGTCAGCCAAAAATGTTCGTTTTTCAAAAACAGGCATTTCTGTGATGTCACTAATGGATTCAACTTCCTGAAATTCAACCTTACCAGGTTTGTTCCCCCAATCGACTGCATCTACCATGATCAGTATATCGTATCCGGAATGTAATTCCTGAACTAAGTGAATTCCGCCAATACCAACTTCCATGATTTTTACCCACTCAGGAATTTTCTCATTTGCATATTGCTTGACAAACTCCATCCCAAATGCATCGTCCTGTCTTAGCTCGTTACCAATACCTGCTATGAGAACGGTAGGTTTTTTCATAAGTCTTTGATATTATAACTCCTCATAAAAACTGTCAAAAAATAAAAAGTTTATAGATGGTTTTTGAAAACATCTATGAAAAGATCAGGCGAATTCAACTCTTTTTTGGATTGATGATGGTAGGAAAATAACCCACATCCTCAACTGGAATAAAGTTGTTTGGAACAGCTGCCGGACTTTTTATAATATCACCTTCTATCAAGTCGTACAATCTGAACATAGTTTTTATTGTATAATCTGTTTCTAACTTTGACCTCAAATCGGGATAATCGTTTTCGATCATTTTCATCATACGAGATAGTGGCTCTCTGTGCACTAAGTCAAAATGTTTCAAAATGGATTTGGTCAAATCTTTCGACTGCTGAAACGGAGACTTTTCTGCCTCTTCGATCATGTCGTCTATATCCTGTAATATTTCGATGAATTCTTTATTGCTATAGTAGACTGGTTCCATACTAGTGATGATCGCAATTGTGAACGCAGTTATCCAATTTCACTCCGTCAGTTCCATAGCAGAATTCACAATCTGGTCCACATTCTCCATGTCCCGCCTTCTGCAAACCTTGAAAAGCCTCTGAAAAACGCCCCCCTGCTTCTTTCTTACCCATTTCCGAAAGACATATCAAGGAAGTTTCTTCCAATGGTTCCCCCTCAAATTCTAAATACCCTTCTGCTGTTAATTTTGTCAGATGATAAAGTAAGTTGTGAGAATTGGTGTTTAACAAAGTAAGTATTTGCTTTGCAGGAATCCAGTTGCCGAAATTTTCACCATCCATCCAATACATCACTTGCAGGATTTCATCTCGCCAGAACATGGTACGTAAAGGTGATTTCTCTATATCACTTGCCTTCATGCGTTGAGTTCTTCATTAAACAATTCATTTCCTCTCAATATATCTACTAGGTCAGTATCATCAGTCCCTTCAACGGCAAGATGTTGCACCAATTTCAAAATATCCGGAACATTCTCCGCTACTTCAGTTGTAAGATTTTCCCCCGCCACCTCAGGACCTGGCTCTACGTCCACTAAAAATACTTCTTTTGGCCATATTTTAAAATATTCTCCAATAACTAATAAATTTTCAACGGAGATTACACCAGTTGCGGCATCTCCAATACAAGCTTGTATTTGTTTTTCATCAGGTAGCTCACCCTTCCATTGGAAAATATTTATTTCGCCGATTTTCCTATGAGATCTTTCTATTGCTACAAGCAATACTACTCTATCATAGGCAATTTCTAAGGCCTCAAATTGTTGAACTACGGCAATAGGCCCCCAGTTAAGCTCATCAACTGAAACACCCTTCGGCCAATCCATTTTCTTCAAATGAGGTAGCAGAATTGGGCCAATGGAGTGATTGCTGAGTATAGCATACCCGACCGTACCCACGAAAATATTTCTATTCGATTCCGCAGGCACAAGTAGTAACTTCTCTTTTCACAATATGGTCACTATCATTGTCCATGATGTGTGTGGTACACGGCATGCATGGGTCAAAACTTCTAATAGCTCTCAATATATCAATCCCTTGAAATTTATCTGGATTATCGAATTTTTCCAAAATGGGCGTATTCAGCACGGCTTCTTCATATGGCCCCATTGCTCCCCATGGAGTTCTTGGAGCTGCATTTAGTGTAGAAGGTGTAACAATTTGGTAGTTGTCGATAACCCCGTCTTTAACAATCAGGTGATGCGTCAGAAAACCACGTCCAGCTCCCCAAGCACCAAAACCAATCTGCGTTCCTTTTTTTGGTATTTCGTATGGCGTACTCACTTCGGTGTGTCCATCTCGAATCAGTTGTTGTGCTAATAACCAGTTGTCCATAGCTACGGCAGCAGAGTAGGGGATGCAATACGCTCGGGCACGATTTCTTTCAAAAGCATTCCAATGTTCGGGAATATTCCATTCTAATGTTTTACCCGGCAACTGATGCTTGGGGACTTTTATTTTCATACTATGACCTGTATTTTCCAGAAACTGGCTATCTGGTGCTTTTTTAGCCTTAGCGGTCATGTACATACGTGTATAGGCGCCTGCCTCCATTGGCATCCTGTCCCAAGTAGGACAGGTATCCCAGCTGTATCGATCTCTCCAACTTTGTTTGCCAGGTTTAGGAATAGTTTCCTTATTCCATGGATGATTAGGGCTTAGCGGCATTCCCGAGGGATCTTTTTTGTATTCATGACCTTTCCATTTTTCATAGTACGAATGATCCACAAATTCTTCTAATCCAGCGTTAACTTCTTTTAGGTTTGTAGTAACTACTTCACCATCGACCAATACGCCAGGAGTAGACCACCTATCATTACCCCATTTGTCACAATTTTCAAAAGTAGCATCATACGAATCCGGTCTGTCCCAAACTCCTGTATCGATCATTGTTGCTGGCCGAATTCCGCATTTAGCATATTCCGGATTGCTCTCAAGGAAAAAATCAAACACATCATCCCAAATCCCAGTTGTTTTTTGACCATAGTCAAAGAATTTAACCAAACGACTGTACACTTCATTCAAAGTAGTAATGCTCACAGTCACGGAAATTCCACCTGGCACTACCGATTGTGGGTGAGGGTATTTACCACCAATAACGACATAAGCTTCTCTAGCCACCCGGGTCATGCTTAATGCCTCAAGATATAATTTGCCTTTAAGCGGATTGAGGTCTTTCATAATGTCCAAAACTGTCTTATACCCATGAACATCTTCGTTTTTGCAAGGCGTATTGGCGGCTTTATCAATTAGTTCAGGGTTGGTTTTTTTGACCAATTCCTCGGAATAATCCGGTCCTGCAAGAAGAAACAAATGGAGTGGGTGGTCATATAGATATTCTATCGCCAGCAATAAATTTCTCATTACTACTCCCAAAGGTGGGGGCTTGATGCCCAGTGCCATTTCGATAGCTAATGCAGAACAGGTAGCATGCACGCCACCGCACACACCACACGCTCGACTACTAATATATGCAGCATCTCGTGGATCACGACCCTTTAATATTATTTCATACCCTCTAAATAGTGTCGCCATTGAATTTGTAGATAACACTTTTTTCTCTTTCAAATCAACCACACTATGGAAAGCCAATGCTCCTGCTACTCTGGTCACAGGGTCATAGTCTACGTTCTTGATAAATCCATTTTTCGCCAACAAGTCTTTCAACTTATCCTGCTCTACTCCGAAATCGACCACTTTATGTTCGTATGGATTTTCGATACCTTCTTTCAAAAAAGCGTTACCGTTTTCATCAAAATCAATGGGTAAGTTTTTAAAACACATATTTAATAATCTAGGTTCCTAAAAAATTTATTTATACTACTACACCAGTTTCAGTACTTTGGCTATTCCTATTAAATGTTTATCTACTGAGGATAAACCTCCATGTAATTGTGTTAATGCACCATTAATAGTCCCAAGATGTTCGGCCAAGGGCTCGCTATCGTTAGCTATTTTTTGTAGCCCTCCGGCAAGTTGTTCTAGATTGGTCCCAGCTTTTCTTAGTGCTATAATGGTTAGAAAAAGGTAAATAACCAAGACGACCACTACCAAAAAAACAATAATCACGGTAGCGAAAAATAGTATCGATTTGTCCATTAAAAATTCTTCCATGTCTTTCTGCTATTTAGATTTTTCAGCAAGTGTAACTTCTATGGTATCCGCATGCTTGTCTATATCTCCAGCTACTTCGAGCATTCCAGAAGCCACCGAAATGGTATCATTCAATGCACTTACATGATCTACATTTCCAGCAATACCCAACCCTGCTTCCAACATTTCAGCAAAATAGCGCTGAATACTCCTCGCAGCTCTCCATGTGGTATGAAGAAGGTAAATAATATAAGGTAGCAACAAAACCGTCACTATCAAAAGTATAGTCCAAAGAAAATCGACAACTGACATAATTATTTTTTTTGTTTTAAAACTGCGTCAATGGTACCTACCAAATGATTATCTACTACTTTCAAACCTTCTCCTGTTTTGGTTAGTGCTTCATTTAATTTAGTGACTTCTACTGGTAGGTGTCCCGTTTCTGTTTCAATTGCTCTCAACCCCAACCTCAACTTAGCGAGATAGCTTTGTCCGTCACCACCTGTGCTGGTCAGTAGATTAATGATGGCCCGCAAGTACTTCACCAAAACAAAAACCAGCAGTAGTACTGCTATTATAGTCGCGAGCATTAATAATATATTCATATCAATCTATTAATGGTGTTGTAAAATACAATTTGGACAACCAGGACATCCTTCCGCATGTTGCTGAATCGCCTTGGCTCCACCAACAATATTTACAGCTGAGTCATAAATCTTTGCAACCACCCGATTCGTTGTAGACAGAAATAAAGGAATCTGAATCGTATTGTTCGCTGTTAGTTTCCCCTGTGTCCAGATTTCGCCTGCCGCTACATCTATTTTTGCGGCAGTGTTTTTAATTAAACCTAGCAAAATGGCAACCACTCCGATCACCACCAATCCGATGATCAACGAAACTCCCCAAACAATTGTAATTGCGTCCATAATTATTCTCTATTTACTATCTGTTTCGTGTAAAGCTTCCGCTACCATACCTGCATGAGTTTCAATCGCATTCGCTCCTTCCAGAATATCACCAGCCACTTTGTTGGTTGTCTGCAAACCCCAAACGCTCTTTGTATTGTTTTTTATTTGAACAACCAATCCCAAAGCAGTAGTTGCTAATCGCAATATTCTACGTGCAGCGGTCCAAACCAAAATCAGCAAGACTGCTGCAGCAATAATGATCACGGTAACAATGCCAAGACCGATATACCATTCCGTAAATAGGCTTGTTTCATCCATAATTATTTGACTTTTGATCCTGGTTTAGGGCTATTCTTAAATTGCAATTTCTCGTAGGCAAAATGGGCAACCTTTTCCAAAACACTGGGCTCGGCTACATGTCCCCATCCTGAAGGTACATTTCCATCTTTGTTCCACTTACTTGTCCGATTTTGAGAAGCTTGTGTCATCTTACGGAGATTACCTACTAATGAACCTGTGACCCTCGAAATATTAGATGAGACAACAGTACCAGGAGGTGTTTGATAAAATGGGGCAAAACTATCTGGAAAACCAGGCATTGTACATCCAATACATGGTGCGCCGACATTCATACAACCACCCATACCGTTTATAGCACCTCGTTGGTTAATATTACATTGGACTACTGGACCCCAGCAGCCAACTTCAACCAAACATTCCTTATCACCATGTTGTTTTGCAAATTCACCTTCCTCGTAATATCCGGCTCTTGTACATCCCCTATGGACCGTTTCTCCAAATAACCAAGCAGGTCGTCCTAATTCATCAAATTCAGGCAAGGGACCTATACCATGTAAGAATAGTAAAACGGCAATAATCGTTTCTGTAATGTTGTCACCCTGCGGGGCACATCCGGGAATGTTGACGACAGGTAATCCCAATGAACTTCGATAGTCTTCTCCCAATAAGTCCATTACACTTGCAGCATTAGTGGGGTTGCCTGCGGCAGCCGGTATTCCGCCCCAAGTAGCACAAGTGCCAACAGCAATTACTGCGGCCGCGTGTTCGGCCATTCTGGTTACCCAACTTGAAGAAGGAATAGGTTGTGGATCTCCGTTTTCATCTTCATCCGAACCCATTCCAGACCAATATCCTCCTGTTTCAGCTGCTAATCCTTCATCCATAATTGAACCTTCACAAATGACAACAAATGGAGCACCCAATTCACCCTTGGCCGCTAATCGAAAAGGTTCCATAAATGATTCACCTGCATTTACGGCTAAAACAGGATGGTGTAAAATTACTTTTGGAGCTCCAGGAATTGTTCCATTTGTTAAATCTTCTACAGAGGGACTAGTTGCTCCAACGGCGGCTATTGAGCAACCATCACAACTACCTCCAGCTATCCAAAAAGCATGGACTTCTTCTATATTGTCTGGTAATAAGGCACTTGTCTGCGCCAGCATAGCAACATTCAATTTTGCCATAGCCTACTTTTTAGTTTAATTTTGTGAGAATCTATTTTTTACTCTCCTTCAAGCTACTAAAAGATTTATATAAGGTTTAAGTGTTGTAGAATAGTAATTAGAAAATATTTTCTAATTGGTATTTAACAGATTCTGGGTAGCTGTTCTCCGACAGGCAGGTTGATCACACGTCTACCTCCAATTGGACTTACCAATACCGTTTTATTGGGGTGATCTTCAACTATCTCACCAATAATGGCAGCATTTTCGCCATAGGCAAGTTTCTGAAGAAATTCCGTAGCATCCTCTGCTACTTGCCCATCGATTATGCAAATGAAAATTCCTTCATTGGCCACATATATTGGATCTAGACCAAGTAACTCACATGCACTAAAGACCAATGGATCAATTGGGATACTGTCATGTAATACATCAATTCCTACATTGGTGTCTTTTGAGATTTCTGCAAGTATCGTCCCGAGTCCTCCTCGTGTTGGGTCACGTAAAAATTTAATGGCAGATCCATACTGTTTAATTAATGCAGCAGTGAGATGGTTCAATTCTTGAGTATCACTCTCTATCGTTGATTCAAATTCCAAACCCTCTCTCACGGACATTATGGCCATACCATGAGTGGCTACATTACCACTGCAGATAATCTTGTCACCGACTTTGATCCTGTTTATATCTATTTTGGCATTCGAATGAACTTCTCCTATTCCTGTTGTATTTATAAAAATTTTGTCTGCCTTCCCTCTGTCTACAACCTTGGTATCTCCTGTTACAATTTTGACATTGGCTTTGTCTGCTGCCCATTTGATCCCTACTAACACTTCCCAAAATTCCTTAAAAAGTAGCCCTTCCTCAATAATAAAACTTAGCGTCAGGTACTTCGGATCAGCACCACACATCGCCAGATCATTGACCGTTCCAAACACGGAGAGTTCTCCAATATTACCTCCTGGAAAGAAAATGGGTGAGATAACAAAGCTATCTGTTGTTATGGCTATTTCATGCTTTAGGGTAAGGAATGCTCCATCATCTTGTTTATCAAGGTGCTCATTAGAAAGTAGATCAAATACGCCTGACTCAAGCAATTTGTGCGTAAGTAGACCGCCACTTCCATGACCTAAGGTGATATATTCAAAATCTAGCTTAGGAAGAGGGCATTGTAACTGCATCTTGATTTTAGAAGTGTCTTTCATAGGCTGATCAAGTAGTTATTGCATCCTGATTACTGTAATGGTAGTAGGCAGCACATGCTCCTTCAGAAGACACCATCGGTGCGCCAAGAGGAGTTTCGGGTTTACATGTTTTTCCAAAAGCCTCACATTGATGAGGTTTCTTTTTACCTTTTAAAATATCGCCTGCAATGCATATTTCATGCTCGCGCACTTTGGGTAGGTCAATGTTAAATTTTTTATTTGCATCAAAAGCTTGAAAGTCCTTCCTCAACTCGTATCCACTTGCTGGGATAGTGCCAATTCCTCTCCATTCACGATCCAGTATTTCGAATGCATCATTAATTACTTTTTTTGCATTCACATTTCCTTCGTCTTTAACAATCCTGCTGTATTGATTTTCCAATTTATATTCTCCTCGCTCTAGCTGACGAACAGTCATTAGAATGCCATGTAGTAAGTCAACCGGCTCAAATCCAGTAACAACAATGGGCACTTTGAATTTTTCCACAATAGGATAATATTCATCAATTCCCATTATGGAACACACATGACCCGCTGCAAGAAATCCATCAATTTTTGTTTCAGGATCGTCTAGTACGGCTTCCATGGCTGGTGGAACCAAGACGTGTGAGGTCAGAATGGAGAAATTGGTTAATCCAAGTTTTGCAGCTTGAAGCACGGACATGGCGTTGGCAGGAGCAGTAGTCTCAAAACCAACAGCAAAAAAAACAATCTCCCTATCAGGATGATTCTCCGCTAGTCTGACCGCTTCTAGCGGTGAGTAGAGAATCCGAATATCAGCTCCTTCTGCTTTGGCCTCCAACAGGCTTTTTTCAGAACCCGGAACTCGAAGCATATCTCCGAACGAGCATAGGATTACATTTTTATCTAGTGCTAGATGTACGGCTTTATCAATAAGATGGAGAGGTGTAACGCATACCGGACATCCTGGTCCGTGGATCATATTAATGTAATCGGGTATCAGCCTCAATATTCCGTGTTTCACCAGACTGTGAGTTTGGCCACCACATACCTCCATAATCGACCAGGGGCGAGTGACTGTACACTTGATTTCCGCCAAATATTCTTTCAGCAGCGTAGAGTCTCTGAATTCATCTAGGTACTTCATGTTCTTTCGATTTCAAGTAATCTATTAATTTTTAACTAAATTTTAATCATGATGAATGACTATTGATGAAGAGTGCCAATTGACCAAAGGCAATATTTTCATCATTTGGACTTAATTCTTGATGAAAATATAGACTAAAATCATTCTCAAGTTTATGGAATAATAAATCAACCAACAAACCATTTTGAAATACACCTCCACTAAAAGCCAAATGATTCACCTTATGTTCTTTAGCTATTCTTCTGATAATTTCAACCAATGTAATATGAAATTTAAATGCTATTTCTTCAGAAGTTATTTCTGGTTTTTGTTGGGCGATCTGTCGGAGCATGCTTTTTATGTCAACCACCCCATCTTCTATTGTAAAAGAAAATGGTTCAGCATCCAATGATCCATGTTTCACAAATCGCAGTGCTGCTTGCTCAAGAAGAATTGCAGCCTGCCCCTCGTATTCGTTAACATCGCAAAGGCCAATGAGAGATGCTACCGCATCAAACAATCGCCCCATACTAGATGTCAATAAATTAGATTTTTTACTCAGTAAAAGGTAGTTTTCCCATTCTTGTTTTGTAAATTTTTCTTTAAGCAGCTCGATAACTTCTGAGATTTCTTCAGAAAAAGACAAAGCTGATAATCTAGGTTCTTTGGCCATTTTGTCACCAGCGATATAAGACGAATACTTCAAGTGTCCAACTCTACTAATCTGTGAATTCTCTTTAATGAAAAATTCACCACCCCAAATATTCGAATCATCCCCAAGCCCGGTTCCGTCCCAAATAATTCCCAATATTGGAAATTCATTATTCCAAAGATCATGTTCGCTTAAAATTGCTCCGAAATGTGTTCGATGATGCTGGAAATGGTAAACTGGAATCTCATTGGATACTGAATAATCTTGACCAAGCCTAGTAGAAAAGTAATCGGGATGTTTATCGACTAGAACTATATCCGGCTTGGTCTTGAAAAGCCCAATAAATCTTTCGATCATAATTTCCGTCCTTTGCTGTACATCGAAGTGGCTCAAGTCTCCGAGGTATTGACTGAGATACACTTGGGTATTGGTGCAATAGGCAAAGGCACCTTTCATGTCCGCTCCAAATGCGAGGATAGTTTTGTCAGTTGGAAAACTAAATGACTGTTGAAAAGAAGGTGCCAACCCCCTCGATCTTCGCAGTGTGATTTGTTTCTTTTTGAAAGGAGAAAAAGCGATAAGGCTATCGTCTTGTGGGAAGCTGATTTCACGGTCATAGGTAAGAATAAAATCAACTTCTGACAATCTAATCAATGCCTCCTTATCTTCATAAATAATCGGGTCATGTGTCCTGTTTGCACTCGTTGCAATTATTGGTTTGGAATACTTGTTGAGTAACAAATGAAAAAGTGGCGTGTAAGGTAACATAACACCAATTTTATCCAATCCAGGGGCTATTTGGCCTAGGAATGTTGAGGCGTTTTTTGGCTGAAGAAGTACAATTGGCGCAACAGAACTCTTTAGGAAAACCTCTTCTTTCGGATCGATATGAAAGTTATCGTGGACATACTTTATATCTGGGCACATTACAGCAAATGGCTTACTTTTCCGGTGTTTGATTTTTCGGATGTGTTTGACTGATTCCTGATTCGATGCGGCAGTGGTAAGTAAGTAGCCTCCTAAGCCCTTTGTTGCAACTACCATTCCTTTATTCCAAGCTTCTATAACTTTCTCACAAATCCTCTCAGGGTTCGTCTCATCCAGTTGATTTTGAAAATACAACCGCATAGGAATTGAGCAATCTGGACAACTATTGATCTGGCCATGAAACCTTCGATCTGAGGAGTTTTGATATTCACTTTTACATCGTGGACACATGTCATAGGATGCCATGGAAGTTGTATGTCTGTCGAAGGGAAGTTGTTCTATAATTGAATAGCGAGGACCACATTGTGTGCACGTAGTAAATGCATAATTAAGTCTTGAATTCGAGTGGTTGAAAATTTCTTCAACACAAATATCACAAACACCAAAGTCGGGTGTCAGTTCTATTTGATTTTCAGTTCCCTCTTTGCTAGGTAGTATCTCAAAGTCCAAAAAAGTATTTAACTGAATGTCCTCAACTTCAATACTTCTTATCACTGAATGTTGCGGTGCATTTGTTTGAATCAATTCGATGAACTTTTGATGATTTTTATCTAATCCAGTAATATGAATTTCTACTCCGTTGTGTGTGTTTTTAATCCAACCGTCCAATGAATTTTGATGAGCCAGATTATAAATAAATGGTCGGAATCCCACGCCCTGAACTCTGCCATGGATAATTATTTTCTGGCTTTTCAATACACTCTTGGTAGATTGTTTTTGATCGTTCATTGACATAAGTACACCAAAATAGTTTATATTTATCAAATATGAGTGGTCAAACTACCAGGAATAAGATAACAGAGGCCGCACTGATGCTTTTTAATGGTCAGGGTCTACAAAATGTCACTTTGCAACAAATTGCTAATGAAGCTAGTATCAGTGTGGGTAATCTCGCTTACCATTTTCATGACAAAGAACAAATTTTAAAGAAAATTGGAAATCTCATTTCGGCTGATATGGATAAGATATTACGCCTGTGGAAAAATCTACCAGGACTTCTTGACTTTGATAATCAGTTGACCAGACTTTACCATTTGCTAGATACATATTCATTTTACTTTCTCGATATTCTTGAAATCAAAAGGCTATATCCTTATATACACGCTATTCAGCAAGAGCACATTGCCAATTTTATTTTGCAATTGCAGCAGTGGTTTGAGAGCAATATGAAAAGGGAACTGATCCTTGAGTTAAAATCTGAACAAACCAGAAAAATTGCCGAAATGATTTGGTTTATCAGTTCATTTTGGATGACAAAAAAGAAAATTTTGGAGAAAGAAGAATTTTTCGAAGGAGCATTTAAAGACATGATTTGGCAGCAGATCAGGCCGTTTATGACCGATCAAGGGATTAATGAATTTGAGATAATTGTTTATCCGGGGTTAATAAGAGAATGATAAATTATAAATTAGAAAGAATTACAAAATTATGTGTTTAGCTGTACCTGGTAAAATCGATTACTTCGTTGCCGATGATCCTGAAGCTATGAAAATGGCGAAAGTGGACTTTGGCGGGATTAAAAAGATTATCAATTTAGATTTGGTTCCTGAAGCTGATGTGGGAGACTTTGTACTAGTTCACGTAGGAATTGCTATAAGCAAGGTAGATGAGGAAGAGGCTCAACGGACGTTGAATTTTTTGGAAGGAATGGGTGAATTGGATGAGTTGAAAATAGATGAAATTTTGTTGAAAGAAAGAAAGTCCGAAGGTTTATAAAGCAATAGCTTCTTAAATGATGTTAAAAAACTCTCAACACACCACACGCCAGGAGTTTATACACGAATTGATAGGTCCTTGACCAAAGCTTATTGTCGAAAAAAATATGGACATTCCTTTATGCCCTTATTTAAAATCAAGAATTTCTCACCTCAACACTTCATGAAATACCCCCATCTCTAACACCTTAAAATAAGCCTCAAACTCCTCCAATATTACCTCTTTAGAGAAACACTCACAAGTACTATTAATCTCCTTTAAAACGGCTGTATGCATACCAGATTTCAGTATTCCAACTCTATAATAATCCTTAGCCTTATCACTTACTTTCAGCTTTCCATGCGCTCGCTTTTTATGTGTCCCTTTGACTAAGATAAAATCATAATCTCCTCGCACGATAAAGCCTGAATCTTCTAGTTCTTCCATAGCGAGAATAATCATACTACCAAAGGGATTAAGACCAGATTTCCGCTCCAGTCCAATGCCATTAGCGATGTCTGATTCATCTGCTTGAAGAAAGCCAGCAGTACTACAATGTGCTTCTAGGAAACAGTAGATCAGCTTGGCTTCTTTGGATAGCTGTTTGAAGGTATGGTTATTCCATTTAAGCGTGTCTAATCTCATGTAATTTGTTTCTTACAAAGTTACAGTGAAGGTAGGGGAAGGGGTGTTTTGTGAAGTATTTGGTAAGAGGTTAAAATCTGTTTTGATTTTGTATTATTTACCTACCCTGTACGATATGGCAGGTTTCCCTTTTACTATTTTTATCCATTTATAGATTTAACTGCGAGGTTTCGTAAATAAGGATCAATAATATTCTTTGATCCGTTCCCTCAAAACTCTCAAGATCTCTACCATCGCATAGGTATCCATCTTACAATATTCGAGAAGATCTTTTCTAGTCTGGTCATAGTCTCCTTCAAAAGTCCCATTTGCCATCGCAGCAAAAGTAGAACTTGCGGTACCCCCTTCACTGATCTCCAATTCTTGGTGAGATAGTCCAGGAACAAGGGCTGGTAAGACTTGCTTGATAGAATAGGAGCCTTTCATTTCAGGAGTATAATACCATCCTTTTTGAAAGGGCTTCATAAGATCTTTGAGTCTTCTTATGATACCCTCTAAAGGGATCTGGTAACCTGGAAACGCTTGGATGAGCTCTTCAATTATATTTTGTTCAAAGGATATGTTATAAACTAATATATCACCATCTGATCCGCAGTCTAAAATCAATTGCTTGATGAAACTGATCCGAGGATCTATTCCGTCTGTCTCAGCCAAAAACTCAAAGTGCTTGATTTGATCAGCTTCTTTTGCATGCAAGGAATACTGAAATGGAATTTGTTGATAAGGTCGGGTGCGATCAAATAAGGGCACCCCTGAACGCATTGTTTCAAAATCTAAGAAATACAGGGGTCCATGCAGTTCATCGAGGAACTGATTGAGTCGCATTGAATCAACATAGGAGGTATTGTTTTTAACTCCTTCTACCTGCATTCTCTGCTTGTCACTCAATTCGAATTCATCTGGAATGTCTTTGATGAGTATAATCCCTTGATCGTAGAGCTCAAACTTCTTTTTTGTGCGAAGATTTCCAACATCAAATACAGCATCCTCGGGAATATGACCCCAGCACTGCCCCATGAAATCACAAGTGTAGGGACTCGAGCAATGCGCTCCTATGGATTTCTCAGGAAGGGTCTCTCGATCAATAACGGTCTTCAGTCTTTCGATTTCCTTAGGAATCCTTGGTAACAATGTTTTGACCTCACTTAAAACCGAAGTTTTGATAAAAAGTTCTTCTACTTCGATCTCTCCATCACGCTCATAGGTGTTGTCAAGATGAACAATGCAGACATCCTTGAGCTTGATGCCATTCTGTTCAATGACATAGCTCTGTAAGGCAGCATCTTGAATATTAACCTCTTTCACGCTTGTCGAGCTCTTGACTTCATAAACTTTCCAGCCTTCTTCATCTTCAACCAGTATATCAGCATACACGAAGACTCCATTGAAGAAAAAAGCAGCCTCATAGATGACAGGTCTACCATGATCCAAAGCTTGTCTGGTACTTGCAAGAGCTTTATTGTATTCATAAAATACCTCAGGTTGACAGTTGATACCACCAGGAAAAAGCTGATGTGCTAATTCTCCTACTAAATTTCCTTGATCAAAGATGGCTTGTTGAGCCTCTGTGATTTCATCTTTAAGATTATAATGATGCTTGTGAAAGTAAAGTGCTTTCTCGCATTGTAATCCTTTGAGAAAGGTACTCTTAGAAAGATAGTATTTACGCTTAGCCATTATCGGGTACAGTTTTGCTCGTATCGATCCCAATTGTAGATTGCATCCTCATTGGGGAAATAGAAACATTTTTTGGTATCATCTGGAAAGGTAAGGTGTTTCCAAAAACCTGTAGGGATATGCACTCCTGTATTTCGTACTTGATGGTCAGCAGCAAAGACCAATTCAATCTTCACATCAATATCACCATACTGCTTTGACCATTTTCTTACTTGCGCTTCGAGCTCTGCCCATTCTCCTTGATTGAGCCGATCAAGTTGCATGGAGCAGTTCAAAAAGGAAAAGGTGGTCTTTAGATTTGTGTACGAGTCACTGAACGCAGCAGCAGGAGCGAGGTGCCCTTTGTCCCAAGGATTCTTGGTGTAATCTGCATTGTCTGAGGTGTGGATATCTGCCTCTTTGTAGAAGTTCATGCTTCCTCGATCTACATTCTTAGCACGGTTACTGACTGTGTAAGTAAGCCAATTGGGCTGCTCATAAATCTCATTGTAAGAAACAGTGTAAATGCCTTTGTCTACAATAACTGTTGAGCGTAAGTCTCTCTTATCGCTATTGTCTACTGAGCCACTTGATCCACATTTACATTCACTTTTATCTACATAAGATTTATTGCCAGATGCAGTGAGGTAATAGCATCCCCCTCGACTTCCTTGATAAAGCTTTTGTTCATTGCCAGCAACGATTTTTGTTCCGCAGTCAACTACTTGTGCCTGGGTAGTAGGGAGCAGACTTACAAGGATAATGGCAAAGGAGAGGAGGTAGGTTCTGATTTTGGGTAGTCGTTGTTTGTTTTCAAATATAATGAATAACTATGCACTGATATAGTGAGGTTAGTCTGTTTTGTTAAAACCTATTTTGATTTTCTATTCATGACCAACCCCATAGTATTTAGTGGGTTTCCCTTTTACCATTACCACTTAATATGATAATTAACCCCGAAGGCTTATGCTCATGAGATTTCTAAAAACACTAAAGATTTCATATCTTGTTTGTTGATTATAATCTAAGCCAATCATATTCATTAAAAACAATGCCTTATGGGATTAGCTTCAACCTTTACCAATTCAATTGTCAGAGAAATTGGAAGAAATTATGGAAAGTCCATTTCCAATAACCTTTTAGGAGATTCTCATTCGACCCCTGTTCGGATGGTGCGAGGAGGTCAAACCGACATTACTCGCAAGCGTGGAAGGATCTATGAAAACAAATTAGATGAATACCTTCAGAAGTTCTCTATCAAAGGAGCTACCGCTACCTTCAACCAAGGGCAAAACATCTTCAATGCTTATTTTGAACTCGCAGAGGAGGCACAAAGCGATGGATCGATAGACCTAACTGAACTGGTGTATCTGGTTCAAAAATACAGAGATACTTTGAGTGGCTTAAAGAAGGTGCAGCAAGCCCTTATAGAGCTCGGAGATGAAAAGAAAGCTGCTGTCATAGAAGAGAAACAAAAGGATCTCTACGAGTTCTTACAAGCCCTGTATACCGTCAGCAAAAAGTGAACTAATAAGGGTTAAATTATAAGAGAGTGTTTTAAACAGAGTAAACACTTAAATTTAACTACAATGGGAAAGAAGAGAAATGCAAGTTCATTAATTAGTGAACTAAAAAGGAAGACACGCAAGGCATATAATTCAGAAGAAAAGATCAGAATTGTAATTGAGGGTATTCGAGGTGAGTTGAGTATTGCTGAACTCTGTCGTAGGGAAGGCATTCATCAAGCAAACTATTACAAGTGGAGTAAGGATTTCATGGAAGCTGGCAAGCACAGGTTAAATGGTGATACCATGCGAGAAGCCAATACCTCAGAGGTTCAAGAATTAAAAGGGGAGAACGCCTCTTTAAAGGAACTTGTGGCAGATCTTTCACTAGAAGTGAGAGACTTGAAAAAAAACATTGGCTCACCCGAGTAAAGAGGAAGAAGTACATGCATTACAGTCAAAACGAAAAGATGGAGATCATCCGTCTTGTAGAGCAAAGTGATCTTGGTGTTATCAGAACTCTCAGGCAACTAAAAGTGAATAAAACTACCTTTTACAAATGGTATAATGGCTACCAACAGCATGGATATGATGGCTTGGCTCGAAGGTCTGGTAATAGGAAAGAAGTTTGGAATAAGATCAACTTAGCTGACAGAGATAAAGTGGTTGAGATTGCTTTAGAACGCCCTGAGTTATCATCTAGAGAGCTGGCATGGCATATCATAGATAAATACAGTTATTATATCAGTGAGTCGAGTGTGTATAGGATATTAAAGCTCAATGGTCTTATCACAACTCCTTCATTCAGGATTATGAGTGCCTCTGATAGTTTTCAAGATAAAACCACTTCAGTAAATCAGATGTGGCAAACAGACTTCACCTATTTTAAAATAGTTGGATGGGGATGGTATTACTTATCAACCATATTGGATGATTACAGTCGTTTTATTGTCAACTGGAAGTTGTGTGCCACTATGAAGGCAGAGGATGTAAAACAGACCTTGGATGAGGCTTTATTAGTCGCACAAACCCATGCTCCTCCAAAGTTACTATCTGATAATGGATCGTGTTACCTATCTATTGAATTAGCAGAATATTTAAATGATCGAAACATGAAACATGTACGAGGTCGACCGCTTCATCCACAAACTCAGGGTAAAATTGAACGATATCACAGATCAATGAAAAATGTAGTGAAACTGGATAATTATTACAGCCCAGGGCAGCTAGAGTCTAAAATGAAGCAATTTGTTCAGTATTACAACTATGAAAGATACCATGAGTCCATCAATAACCTTACTCCTTCTGAGGTCTATTATGGAACTGGAGAACGAAAACTTAGGCATAGGGAAAAAATCAAACAACAAACTTTAATTGAACGAAAAAAGCAGAATCAAATTAATTATTTAAATTAGTATCAACACTCGCTTAATTTATATCTGAAAAAGTCCACTTTTATTTGACGACATACACCTTTGTCTTAATGTTACTTTCATGCCCTAAATAGTTTATCGATTTCTGTTCTCCTTATTATAGTGCGTCTGCCAAGTTTACAGGCAGTCAATTGATTTCTATCTATCATACGATAGATTGTCCAACGACTTGTACCTAATAGCTTACAAGTGTCCTGAATACTTAGAAAGTCTTTTGATTGAGAGCTCTTAACTGAAGGTGTAGAGGATGAGGTGTCAATGGTCTGGAGCTTTTCTTGTCGCTTACGTTTCTTGTAAGCTCGTTTAGCGCAGTTGTCCGAGCAGTACTTGGTTACAGTGGTCTTTGCGATGAAGAATTCAGCGCAATACAAACAAGTCTTTTCAATTCTGATGTTGCTACTCATTTGTAGCTTGATGTAGCCTGATGTAGCCTGATGTAGCCTGATGTAGCATAATTTCTCCTTTACTCTATAAATCTGTTGCTAGCAACAAATTTATTTTTATTAGCAACAAATTAGCAACAAATATATAGGAATAAAAGGAAAACTAGTGATAAGTAAAAAGAAAATAAATGGCTTAAAACACACAATAAGAAGTATTTAGCTTACTAAAAGAAAAGCACTTACTTCCCGATACAGAATTTAGAAAATATATTATCAAGTAAATCATCTGTAGTAATTTCGCCAGTGATTTCTCCTAAGGCATGTAATGATTGTCGAATGTCGGCTACCAGAAAATCATGGGTAATACCATCGGCGATACCTTGCAATACTTTTTGAAGGGCTATTTTCGTTTGCATCAACCCCTCATAATGACGCACATTGGTCACGATGGTATTGCTATTTTTAAATTGAGACAGATCTAGGACATCAATCAGTTTGTTTTTCAATCCCTCGAGATTGGTTTTAGAAGCTGCAGAGATTAAGACTGCCCGATCATGAGCTTGGACATGCATTTTTAAATTTGGGTCTGCTTGATCCAGCTTATTACCTACGATGATGAAAGGGACTTCTTGCTGCTCCAAGGAGGACAATTGTTCCTGATAAGCAGATAAGCTGTCATTTTGAAGGTCTACCATATAGAGCAGGATAGAAGCTTCCCGCATTTTGGTATGTGTTCTAGCGACACCCATGGCCTCTACTTGATCTAGGGTAGGCCGGATGCCTGCCGTATCTACAAATCGAAAGGCGATGCCTGCCAAAATAATTTCATCTTCAATAAAATCTCGAGTCGTACCTGGGATGTCCGAGACGATGGCTTTTTCTTCATTGAGCAAGGCATTTAGTAGGGTAGATTTGCCTGAATTGGGTTTACCGGCGATTACCGTGGGTATGCCTTTTTTGATGACGTTTCCTAAGCTGAAGCTTTCGATCAATCCTTGGATTGCTCCTTGGATTTTCTCAACCAATGATTTGAGTTCTTCGCGATTGACAAATTCTACATCTTCTTCACCAAAATCAAGTTCTAGCTCGATCATGGAGGCAAAATGGATCAATTCTTCTCTTAGTTTTTTGATTTCGTCGGAAAATCCTCCCCGCATTTGATTGATCGCTGCTTGATGTGCGGTTTCATTCTCTGAAGCAATCAGATCTGCCACTGCCTCTGCCTGAGCCAAATCAAATCGCCCGTTGAGGAAGGCCCTTTGGGTAAATTCACCAGGTTTGGCCAATCGAGCCCCTCCATCTATTAGTGCTTCAATGACTTTTTGGAGTAAGTAAGGAGATCCATGACATGAGATTTCAATGACGTCTTCCTTGGTATAAGACTGGGGGCCTTTGAACAAGGAGACTACTACCTCATCAAGAATTTGATTTTTTTTCAATAAATGCCCGTAATGTATGGTATGTGTTTTTTGAATATTTAGGTCCTTACTTGGAAATAATGTGTTGACGATAGGAAAAGCAGCAGTACCAGAAATTCTAATAATACCGATCGCACCGATACCCGGGGCGGTGGCCAAGGCAACAATAGTGTCTTGATGTATATTCATTTTATGACTGTAAGATAGGTGATATGTAGGGTTTTATGCTCAATGTCAAGGCAAATTAGCCGCCATGGTTTTTTATTTTGAGCAATGGGGAAAGGCACTTCGTTATTTTCAAAACCATCATTCAATGGAATAATTGCCAAATTTGTGTAACCAAAAAGGTAACCAAAAAGCCTAAAATCACCGGCATGATACTTGCAAATGTTGTCCATTTCCAGCTTTTAGTTTCCTGGTATATGGTATAAATAGTCGTACTGCATGGATTATGGAGCAGACTAAAGAACATTAAATTAATGCCTGTGAGCAGGGTCCAACCTCCCGCGTGCAGCAAGGTAGCAGTTTCTGTTGTCGATTCTAACTCAAACATGACGCCGTCGCCTGCACCCATGAGATTTAGGCGGGCAACGGTAAGCATCAAAATAGTGGGAATGACAATTTCATTGGCAGGAATGGCCACCACATAGGCCAGTAAGATGACTCCATTCAAGCCAAAAAATAGCCCAAAATCATCTATCCAATCAATGGTAATGTTGGCCAAGCTTAAATCACTCACATAAATATTGGAAATCAACCAGATGATGGCACCTGCAGGCCCCGCAAAGACCATGGCCCGCCATAATACGATTAAAGTTCGATCAATCAATGAAGTATAAAGGGTGGTCCAGAGATTAGGAGGACGGTAAGGAGGTAATTCTAAGGCAAAAGTGGAGACTTCTCCTTTTAATAAGGTTTTTGATAATATCCAAGAGGATAAAAAAGTAAACCCGACACCTAAAAGAGCGATACCAATGACGGCTATACTGGCTACAATAGATGAAAAACCATCGGGTACCAAGGCGCCGATAAAAATAGTAGCGATCAATATTTGGGTGGGCCATCGGCCATTGCAGAGTGAAAAATTATTAGTAATAATGGCAATGAGTCGTTCTCTTGGGCTGTCAATGATACGAGTAGCAACTACGCCTGCAGCATTACAACCCCATCCCATGCTCATAGTGAGGGCTTGTTTACCATGTGCACCAGACTTTTTGAATAATGAATCGAGATTGAAAGCCACTCTGGGCAAATAACCAAAATCTTCGAGCAAGGTAAACATGGGAAAGAAGATGGCCATAGGGGGAAGCATCACCGAGATGACCCAACCCAAGGCCAAGTAGACTCCGTCGATGAGAAAACCATCCAACCACCAAGGAAGACCTAATTGGAAAGCTCCTGTCTTCAGTATGGGATGAAGAAACTCTAAAAAGAAGCTCGCCAATAAGCCAGATGGATAATTTGCTCCTTGAATCGTCAGCCATAAAATGATCGAAAGGATTAGAATCATTATGGGGAAGCCGTATTTTTTACTGGTAAGTACTCGATCTAATTTTCTTTCAAAACTATAAGGATTGGGTTCTCCTATCTTAATTTCTGTCTTTTGGGCAATCTGAGCAGCATCAGTATAAATACCTTCGACCAAAGTATCATGAAAGTTTTCCCCAACTTCCCATCTGAGTTCAGAGGCCAGATCCAAGAGGTCTTGTGTATCTTTGTTTTTCATGTTAATGATTTAAAAATCACCATTTTTAAGTGCTTTAATAATATCTGCATCTGCATCTAAGAGTCGGATGGCAACCCATCTGCTGTTGGGTAGCCCGGGATAGTTTTTTCTTATTTTTTTATCTAATTTATCTACCATTTTTTGGGCAGATTTTGGGAGCCCTTTGATGCGGTGAGGTTTACAGATTATTTGCCGCGTGGCCACTTGATGTACCGTACTGATCAATTCTGAGATACCTTGCTTCTTAATGGCACTGCATTTAATGACGGGAATACCCAGTTCTTTGCTTAAGGTTCGTTCATCGATATCAATATGATGCCTGAGCGCCTCATCCATAAGATTGAGGCAAAGTACGGCGCGATCTGTGATTTCGAGTATTTGTAAAACTAAATTGAGATTTCTTTCTATTCTGGCAGCATCGACTACAATGATGGTTACATCAGGTTTTCCAAAGAGGATGAAATTCCTTGCGATTTCTTCATCTTGTGAAGTAGATAATAAGGAATAGGTTCCTGGCAGATCAATCAACTTCATTTTATGATCCTGATAGCGATAGCCTCCTTCTGCACGGATAACGGTTTTCCCAGGCCAATTGCCGGTATGCTGCTTAAGTCCAGTAAGGGCATTGAAGACGGTGCTTTTACCTGTATTGGGGTTGCCAGCCAAGGCAATCACATAGTCAGCATTCTCTACATTAATGCCCAGCTTCAATAGTTGGGCTGAATTATTCAGCACACATGAATCACAAGCTTCCAGTTCTGTCATATTGGGTTTTTTCAATCAGGATGAAATCAGCTTTATCATTTCTCAAGGCAATTAAAGTATTTCGGAGTCGGTAAGCTCTTGGGTTTTGGTTAGGCCCCATATATTCTAAGGTGAGCAAAGTGCCTTTAATGAAGCCTAGATCTAGTAGTCTGCGTCGGTTGGCACCCCTACATTCGGTAGAAATACCTAAAATTGTTGCATGTTCCCCTTCGGTCAAACTAGAAAGACGCACTTTGCCTTCTTCGTATACTTCTCGTGACTTCAAAAGCACTACTTGAATATTGCTAGCTACGACCGTGGATAATTGGATAGAGTGTCCTTCGGACTCAAAAATAATATGATGATTTTCAGAGGCCAGTATTTTCACATGAGCACCGATGTGTAATTTTTCTTTGATGATCTGGCGATATATCGATCTAGGCTCATCTTCAATATGTATGATTTTCGCAATCGTATCTTTTGGAATTTCTGCAATCGAAGTACCCGTCTCTGAAATCATTTCACCTAAAGCAGTAGGAATAGGATCGCCATGCGGATCAAATCGAGGCCTCCCTAGCTCTTCATAAAGCTGCTCAACTTCTTCATTTGATAATTGATGCTCTTTGGTCTCTGCTAGATCATGCCAGAGGGATTTGTCAAAACCGGTTTTTTCTGAAAGATACTTTTCCCATAATCTATGAATCCTTATGATGCTCAGGGCATAGTTTTTTCCTGTTTCTGTTAGGGTTACATGACTGCCAGATATTTTAATCAGCCCATTTTGAGTCATTGATTCAACGATTTTCAATATTTTTCGTTCGGATATTTTCAAGGCTCCTGAAAGCATCTTGAAGTCCGTCGTCCTTCCACTTGAGGCGACGTGATAGAGCTGTTTGAGTAAATCTTCCGTGATAGATTTTTCTTTGTTTTTAAAAGGGAGAACCCATCGCAGTGAATATTGATGTTTTTTGAGAATAAACACAACTAAAAGTATTGAAAAAATCAAGAGCACATAGCCTATATTAAGTAGGGGGGGCATTGCAGCAAATAATTGTTTCATTTCTAAAAACAGGCTCATGAATTTTTGGTAATTAATATTTGAGAAGTAATTTTTTTGGAAAGAAAAATAATACCTAAATCGGGCAACTTCACTTGCATGGATTGATCAAAATCATTTACCTCTGTTACTTCAATTTGTAATCCCAATCGGATATTTATTTTATCTAAATGCTGTAAAAGAAGGGGGTCCTCATTCTTCACGCCAACGATAATCCCTTTTTCATGAGATGTCATTTCTGATAACAATTTCGAAGGACCTAACTGGACTCGACCTTTGGCATCGGGTATCGGATCCCCATGTGGATCAATCGTTGGATTCCCAAGAAAATCATCCAATCGATTGACCAGTTCGGAAGACTTAATATGTTCCAGTTGTTCAGCAATTTCATGCACTTGATCCCATTTAAAATTTAAGTGATTAACCAAAAAAACTTCCCATAATCTATGTTTCCTTATGATTTTTAAAGCCTCTTTTGAGCCTGATTCCGACAACGCAACTCCTTTATATTTTTCATAAAAAATTAATTTTTTGTAAGAAAGCTTCTTGATCATGTCGCTGACCGTGGCAGGCTTCGTTTGTAAACTATCGGCCAAAGCATTAGTAGAGACATTAGACTCTGGTGTAGTTCCTATTTGAAAAATTGCCTTAATATAGTTTTCTTCAGTGAGACTGAGAGAATTTTCCATAAAGCAAAGCTAACTAAACTTTTAGATTAATCTAAAAATTAATTTAGTTAAATATAAAAATAATATCATAGTTAACTATATATCAATGATTTATAAATTATATTTAATGTTATTGGTTAGCTTTTTTTTGAGGTATTTTAAGCATAGCAAAATGAATGGAACTCTGGTAATGAAAGTAAATATAGGCGTGAAAGAATGCCGTTCAATGGGTTAAGTGCGCTTCAAAGAAAGCATAAATTATTCAATATTGCTCCTATTTTGGTACGGGTTTTGGATTAGTTTTGATTCGATTATTTTTTCAAAATACAGAATAAATGAACTTAATTAATCATCTATTTCATAGATTTAATCTATATTAATTGATCAAATCATTGCTAAAATAAAAAGGGGGGTTAGATTCGCAATAGAGTTATTTTAACTTTTTATAGGTTAAGATGAAAGACTTGAACATTAAGAAGAGATAATAATACTATCGTTTATGGATTTAGAAAAATTAATAGAGAATGCTTGGGTAGATAGGACGTTGCTAAATGAGAAAGAGGTTATTCTTGCCATCAAAACGGTGGTGGATGATCTTGATATCGGACGCCGAAGAATTGCGGAGCCCGTGAACGGGGGATGGCAAGTAAATGGATGGCTTAAGAAGGCTGTGATCTTATATTTCCCTTTAATGAAAATGCAACTCATCGAAGTAGGACCCTTTCAATTTCATGATAAAATAAAATTGAAATCGGGATATGACTTGCTGGGTGTTCGGGTCGTGCCACATGCGGTGGCTAGATATGGATCATTCATTAGCAAGGGTTGTATTTTAATGCCTTCTTATGTCAATATTGGGGCCTATTTAGATGAAGGTACCATGGTGGATACCTGGGCGACAGTAGGGAGTTGTGCTCAAATAGGTAAAAATGTACACCTGAGTGGAGGGGTAGGTATCGGTGGGGTCTTAGAGCCTGTACAAGCTGCACCAGTCGTCATAGAAGATGATGCCTTTGTAGGTTCTAGATGTATTGTGGTAGAAGGGATTCGGGTAGGTAAAGAAGCGGTGCTTGGCGCCAATGTGGTGCTGACCGCTAGCTCCAAGATCATTGATGTGACGGGTAGTGAGCCTGTAGAGCACAAGGGCTATGTACCTGAGCGTTCTGTAGTGATACCTGGTTCTTATCTGAAAAAATTCCCTGCAGGCGAATTTAACGTACCCTGTGCGATGATCATTGGTAAAAGAAAAGCGAGTACTAACAAGAAAACATCACTAAACGCGGCATTGAGAGAAAATAACGTTGCTGTTTAACTTAGCTTTAAAGGAGATATAGGTTTTTGATTGGGATGTTAATATTTATTTAGGTTGATGAGAATTCATATTATTTTTTTTTTAGGACTCATGGGTACTTGTACTATGGCCCAGACAGCAATTGAAGAATTGTCATCTGTGCATAATTTTATTTCAGGAGAGCAATTAAAATTCAATTTGAATTATGGTTGGTTTATGGTAGGATCCGCTTCACTACAAGTGTTAGATACGGTTGTTTATGATGAGGACTGTTATCAGGTAGAGGTATCAGGCCAAACGGCAGGTTTTCTGAGTTTGTTTACCCGAGTGAATGATACTTGGGGAGCTTTCATAGAAAAGTCAGATTTACTGCCTTTAGCATCTTATTCGGACATAGAGGAGGGTAGGTATACCCGTCGAGATGAAGTTTATTTTGATAAAAAGGCACATCGAATTAAGGTAGATAAGGTTAGAAAAGAAAAGAAAAAACCAACCCAGTATTTTGATTATCAAGGTGAGATGTATGACTTAATGAGTGGATACCTTAAATTGAGAAATATAGATTTTAATGGATTAAATCCAAGCGATACCATCAGGTTTAAGGCCTTCTATGATGAGATTTTTTATGATTTTGGCCTGGTCTATAAAGGTAAAAAATTACTAAAATCTAAGGTTGGGAAGCGAATGGCACACAAGGTGCAACCCATTTTACCTCAGAATGATATTTTTAAAGGTGAAGCCCCCATTACAGCATGGATTTCTGCAGACAAAGATCAACTGCCGCTGAAGCTCGAAGCGCAAATGTTTTTTGGACATGCCGCTTGCGCCTTAGTGGATTACAAAAACATCAAATTTAGTAAAGATTATAAGTAAGTTCCAACATTTGATAAGTACGATTTAAGACATGAAATATATTTATTTTTCTTTAATGATTTTTGTTTGGAGTTGTCAGAGGATACCAAAGGAAGGGGATAATTTTTTTAAGCAAGGCGCTTATGAGGAGGCGATTGTTGCTTATTCTGATTATTTGTCTGGACATGGACCAACTACAGCTGTGCTTTACAATAGGGGTAGAAGCTTTGAAGAAATTGGACAATATAAAAATGCCTTGATGGATTTTCAAAAAATACTTGAGTTAGACAAGAAAAATATCAGAGCACAAACCAGTATAGCTAAGGTGAAATATGAATCAGGAGATTTTGAGCAATCTGTATTGGCCGCGCAAAAGGCCATAGCGTGGGGTCCTGATTTTGCACAATCTCATTTTTGGCTTGCCAAAGGAGCCCATCAAATGGGTTATTTTGATGACGCACTTAAGTCTTATGGAAAGGCTATCAAATTAAATCCTGATTATGGGGATGCCTTTTATTATCGTGGAGCTTTAAAAATCTCTATGGAGAAGATTGATTCGGCCTGCGAAGACTTCAGTAATGCAAATCGCCTCAATGTCGAGGGTTCATCTAGTGCTAAGAAAAAATATTGTAGCTAATGTCAATTTATACTAATGTAGATCATTTTAGATCTATTGAAACGCCATTTTATTATTACGACGTAGCGCTTCTTCAAAAGACTATCAGAAGGGCTCAGGAAGCTTTAGGTAAAGGCCCCTACCAGATTCATTATGCCTTCAAGGCCAATTCTAATCGACGTATTCTTAATGAAGTGCTGAGTTTTGGATTGGGAGCGGATTGTGTCAGTGGAAATGAGGTAAATAGAGCGATTGAGACAGGCTTTGATCCTAATCATATCCTATTTGCTGGAGTGGGTAAGACGGACAAAGAAATTAAGATGGGTTTAGAGCACGAAATTTTTGCTTTTAATGTGGAATCTCTACAAGAGTTGAAAGTATTGGAGCAGTTGTCTGGTGTTACAGGAAAAAAAATCCGTTTTGCCCTACGGATTAATCCAAATGTGGATGCTGAAACCCATGAGTATATTACGACAGGTAAGCGCGACAATAAATTTGGAATCACCTTAGAAGAACTCAATTTGGCCATTCCTTTGATAAAATCTTTGGAGCATGCTAAGTTTATAGGGATTCACTTTCATATAGGTTCTCAAATAATGGATCTTTCAAAATTCAAGGAACTTGTAGATCGGTGTAATGAAGTTCAGCGTCTGTTGCTTGATTATTCATTTGAACTGCCTCATATCAATGTTGGAGGAGGTTTAGGCATAGATTATGATCAGCCTGAAGCAAATTCCATTGCTAATTTTAAGGGATATTTTGACTGTTTTAAAAAGAATTTAGTCCTCTTGCCAAACCAAACCTTGCATTTTGAATTGGGTAGATCTTTGGTCGCTCAATGTGGCTCTTTGATTGCTCGTGTACTGTATATTAAACCGGCTGAGCAGACCAGTTTTATGATTCTTGACGCAGGTATGACTGAGTTGATTAGACCGGCCTTATATCGCTCTTTTCATTTTATTGAAAATCTCTCTTCACACGAGTCACACGAGGGGTCAGTTGTTTATGATGTTGTGGGACCCATATGTGAAACATCCGATGCTTTTGCGAGGAGTCTTTTGTTGCCAGAAACGAAAAGGGGAGATATCCTCGCCATTCGTTCGGCAGGTGCTTACGGAGAAGTAATGGCAAGTCAATACAATTTGCGTAAAATAGCCCCAAGTATTTTTAGTGACGATTTTAAGTAAACACAAAGCCTGCAACAAGGTACAGAAAGCCTGCTAAACTCCCTGTGAAGAGTGCATAGGGCAACTGCGTTTTGATATGATCAATATGGTTGCTTTTGGTTGCTACCGAAGCGATGAGTGTAGTATCAGATATAGGAGAACAATGGTCTCCAAAAACACCTCCACCCAAAACAGCAGCTAAGCTTAAATAGGGATGTAATCCCATGGTTTCAATCAAGGGTACGACGATGCTGATCATGATGGCAAAAGTACCCCAAGATGTGCCTGTTGAAAAGGCAACGAAACAGCTTGTGATGAAAAGAACAAAGGGAGCCATACCTGGTGAAAGCCAGTTGGAGGTGACTTGAGCAACATAAATTCCAGTTCCCAATTCTTTACATAAGGCCCCTAAGGCAAAGGCCAGAACCATTAAGATAGCCATAACCAACATATCATTCATGCCTTTTATGGATTCATTAAAAAAGGATGCTAGAGTAATTTTTTTTTGCATACCCATCATAAGTGCTGCTATAAACAAAGCAAATACAATAGCATAAGTAACAGCACTGCTCCCTGAGCCATTGCCAATACTGTTCCAAATAGCAGCGCTCAAGTCACCTGTAAAAGGATTCTTCCAACCTGTGTAAACCAAAAAGAAAGGCATAGAAAGAACCATTGCAGCTAATGGCCAAATCATTAAATGGGGATTTCCCGATGGAATAACAGCTTTTTCTTCTGTTATATCTTCTTTGATGTGGCTTTCAAATGATCGCATGGGGCCATAGGATTTTCCTGTGTATGCCAAATAGAATAAGAAGAATAAGGTAAGAATAGGATAAAAATTGAAAGGGATAGAATACACAAGCATCTTGAATGGATCTAAATGTTCATAAGCCATTAGTAAGCCCATGATATAGGCACCCCACGCATTGAGTGGAAATAAAATACATGCTGGCGCCGAACTGCTATCCGCCAAATAGGCCAATTTTTCTTTGGCCATATTATATTTATCAAAAAGGGGTTTGAATGCCGTACCCACCGCTAAAATTGAAATATTTGATTCAATAAATATGAGAAATCCAGTAAGGCCTGCAGCCAGTTGAATATTCCTTTTAGGGTTTTTAGTTTGTACTAGCTTTTTTTGAATGAGGCCGATAAATCCATCGACGCCCCCTGAGAATTTGATCAATTGAATCAAGGCCCCAATCAAAAGCGTAAATACAACCGTGCGCGTATTCCCTAGACTGCGAAAGACATCAATGATGGCTTCAACCGTAGCAATAAGTCCCAAAAAAAGATTGCCTTCACTGATAATTATCCAGCCAATGGTAATACCCAATAGAAGGGAAAAAATTACTTGCTTGGTTCTAATCGCCAGAAATATGGCTAGAATGGGGGGAATTAAAGATAAAAATCCGTAGTCGGTCATTTGATTTTTAATTGCTCGTCTGGAATTGGATTACCTGCTTGGTACAAATAGGTATTAAAAAGATGGATCACTATTTTTTTCAGTGGATCTTTTTCTTTTCTTTTTTTCATAGATTGATTAGCATCGATACTTGACTGCCAAATCAACTTTTTGGTATTGTTATCCACTAATTCAATCAGTACGGCTCCTGCAATATCATTATTGATTTTGGGGTAATAGATCATATTAAAACTCCCTTGATTCGTATTGTTAGATTTTTCAGAACCATAGATAATTTCAAATCTTAGGATTATATCGGGTTTTTTTGTATCTGCTACGTAGCCTCTTCGGCTCATTTCATCAATAATAAAGGGTTTAATGCGGTTGTTTACCTCATCTGATTCAACAGAACTGAGGTGATCAGATTTAGAATTTAAAATAAAGAAACTATGGTAATTAGCGAAATCTGCTTTTTCATTTTGATATTGTATGACTCTAGGGTTACAAGAGCCAAAAAAAAATCCAATGATGAGTAAGCGGAAATACATATTCACGAAGATAGAAAACATTATTTGTTTGAGGATTGTTTTTAGTTGTTGAAAGGGTGTTATTGTCTAAAAACAATAGTGATACTCATTATTATTTTCTTATTTATTTAAGGTGGTTCCTCTCAAGATTATTTCGGTAGGCAGGGTAATAGACTTCCGCTCTATAAATGTATCTTTAGAATGAATTTCTTCCAATAATAACTCGGCAGCTTTTCTCCCCATTTCATTTCCATTTTGCCTAATAGTGGTCAGTGTAGGGGAAATAAAAGAAGAAAATTGCCAATCAGAATAACCGATGATGGCAACCTCTTGGGGTACAGATATCTGGGCTGCTTGTAGGGCTTGCAAAGCCCCTACTGCAGCGATGTCATTGACGGCAAATATCCCGTCAAATTTCATGCCTTTTTGCAGGGCATTTTGGATAATTTTGAAGCTCTCTTGAGTATCACCACCACCACAGCGTAATATTTTTTCTTTGTTCAGAGGAATACCTAAATCTTGATGGGCTTGAATAAATCCACGTTTGCGTTGCTTACTCAATATCAATCCTTCTGGACCCGAGAGATGGATTAAATTTGTTTTTCCTGATTCAATTAAATGTTTGGTTGCATTGTAGCCACCTTTAAAATCGTTTGAAAGAATTTTACTGGAATCAATGGGTACATCACGATCAAAAAAAATAATAGGTATGCCTTTGTCTTGAATCGCGATAAAATGATTATAGACAGAGGTATTTCTAGATACACAGGCTAAAATACCATCGACCCTGTGATTGAACAATGCTTTAGTATCGAGTATTTCACGATCAATATTTTCATTGGATTGGCAAATGATAATATTATAACCACTGGAATAAGCAATTTCTTCGATGCCACTGATGACTGTGGAAAAGAAAAAATGCACTAGCTCTGGTAAAATCACGCCAATCGTGTTGGTCTTACTGTGTCTTAAACTTAGGGCTAGGGCATTGGGTTCGTAATTGAGTTCTTTGGCTAATTTTTGTACGCGAGCCCTGGTTACCGCACTGATTTCAGGACTGCCTCTAAGGGCGCGTGAAACCGTACTGATCGCGATGTTCAATTCTCGAGCTAAATCTTTTAAGGTGACGGTTTGTTTCATTAAGATTTATCGTTGTATAATTGAAAGAGGCATCAGGCACATAATATATCAGGTTAAGTACATTACCCCACAAAGTTAATCGATATCAATTATCCGGAATACTGGAGGAATTTAAATTAACTGATTTCTATAAAAAAATAACTTTCTAACCAGACCATCCCAAAAAGTATGATAATGCAATGGATTACGATAATAAATGTGAATCACTATGATTATCAATGTATGAATTTATTCTAAATTTAAAGTATTAAGGATTCGAATCTTTAGCTTTTCTCTTATCATTACCTAATTTGTTTATATGACTTATCTACGAAGTATTTTACTCCTTACCGTTTTTGCTTTATCATCTGTAATGATCATTGCTCAAAATTTGAGTAGGGTTGAACCTCCTTTTTGGTGGGCCGGCATGGCCAATCAATATCTTCAGTTGATGATTTACGGGACAGATATTGCGGAGTTAAGCCCACAAATTGATTACTCAGGTGTATCTTTAAATAAAATCACTCAGGTTAAGAATCCAAACTATTTATTCATAGACCTTCAATTGACTGAGGAGGTAGTACCGGGTACTTTTGAAATTGAATTTAGGAGGGGTAAAAAGATAGTGCAAATTTATACTTATGAATTGAAGGAAAGAAGAGAAAATTCAGCCATTCGACAAGGATTTAATTCCAGTGACGTATTGTATCTCATTACCCCTGATCGTTATGCAAATGGCGATCCGTCCAATGATGAAATACCTAGTTTAAAAGAAAAATCAAACCGCACATTTCTGGGAGGTCGGCATGGTGGCGATATTCAAGGAATGCAGGAACACTTAGATTATGTCGCAGATATGGGATTTACGTGTATTTGGCTCAATCCGGTATTGGAAAATGATATGGCTGGGTATTCTTATCATGGCTATTCGACTACAGATTTTTACAAAGTAGATGCCAGATTTGGGAGCAATGAAGCCTTTCGAAAATTTTCTTCGCAGGCCAAAGAGCAGGGAGTTGGACTGATTATGGACATGATTATCAATCATTCAGGCTCGGAGCATTGGTGGATGAAGGATTTTCCGATGGATGATTGGGTTAATTATCAAGCTGAGTTCTTGAAAGGGGAGTATCACATCACCACGCATCGAAAGCCCGTCGTTCAAGATCCCTATCGGTCAAAAACAGATCTAAAGGAATTTTCAGACGGTTGGTTTGTACCTACCATGCCAGATTTGAATCAAAGGAATGAATTTATGAGCACTTATTTGCTTCAAAATTCAATTTGGTGGATTGAATACGCCGACCTAAAAGGAATCAGAATGGACACCTATCCCTATCCCGACATGGATTATCTCTCCAAATGGTCTTGCGGAGTGATGAATGAATACCCCAATTTCAATATTGTAGGAGAAGAATGGTACGAACAACCTGCAGTAGTTGCCCATTGGCAAAAAGGTAAGGAAAGTGCTACGGGTCATGATTCATGTCTTCCTAGTTTGATGGATTTCCCTTTACAATCGGCGTTTATTAAATCTTTAAATGATGACAGAGATTGGGATGTATGGGTAGACGTGTATGCCATGCTGGCTTTGGATTTCATATATCCCGACCCAGAGAATTTGGTTGTATTTCCAGATAATCATGACATGAGTCGATTTTTCACACAAGTCAATGAAAATTTTGATTTGTTTAAATTAGGGATTGCCTATTATGCTACCATCAGGGGTATTCCACAGTTTTATTATGGGACAGAAATTTTAATGAGTAATCCAGGAAGTGAAGATCATGGATTGATTCGTTCAGATTTCCCAGGAGGCTGGGAGGGAGATCAGGTCAATGGATTCACGGGTGCTGGTTTGACGGCTCAGCAGTTGAAGGCCCAAGAATATATGAAGAAAATATTGAATTGGAGAAAAGGGAGCGAGGCGGTTCATAAAGGTGAATTGATGCATTATAATCCAAAAGAAGGAGTGTATGTATTTTTCAGATATACGGAAAAAGATAAGGTCATGATTATTTTGAACAAAAATAAAACGGCCAAAGGTCTAGAGTTTTCCAGGTTTAGCGAGATGATCCAAGCGGACGATCAAGGCGTAGATATTATTTCAAATCAAATGGTAGATTTTTCAAGAGCGCTTCAATTGGATCCTTTATCTGCTATGATTATTGAGTTAAATTGACCAATACTCCCATTATCAAGGGGTTCATATGTAGTATCGCTGGTAGATGAAAAGGGCGAGTGTCTTTCAAAATTGCTTCAGGTGTATTGAAGCATTTGGGTCTTGATGAGATAAGGATCAGTGAGATTAGTTAACTGAATTGAGGTAATGATCATTAAATTTTAAAATACAAAAATAAAAGCTAATTAAATTAGTATTTACTATTTAAATTAGCATAATGAACATTGAATCTGGTTATTATAAGATTAAGTTGCGCGGTAGAAGTCTAGATGATCAGTATCATTATTTACGTGTTTTTTATCAAAACAAAATAAAATACCTCCAATTAAGTAACGGAATTCCACAGGAGGCGAGTAGTTATGAGGAGGCCTTGTTAAGTTCGTATGAGTTGGTGAAGCAAATCACTCATCACCATCCCATAGAGGTACGCAATGCCATCATTACGATTTCTTGGCAAGATGAAGACGGCGATCCCTTCCAATTAAAAACAAGAAACATACACGCCTTGAGACGAGTGTTCGAATTGTTTCCTAGGCTGGCCAAGGCCCTCCATGTAGAGATGAAGAAGTCCAAGGACAAGAAATAATTATTTTTTTCTAGGTAAAGCACCTCTTATCGCTTTTTCGGACAAAGGGTCATCGGGCCAACTGTGTTTCGGGTAGCGCCTTTTGAGCTCTTTACGAACTTCAAAATAAGTATGTTGCCAAAAACTCATGAGATCAGTAGTGACTTGGACGGGTTTGAAACCTGGAGATAACAAATGCAATACTACTTTTACCAATTCTTCATTGATGGTTGGACTTTTTTTCCATCCAAAAAGTTCTTGCAATCTTACCGCTAGAATGGGAGGTGCTCCCGAGGGAAGATAGGCCAACTTGACCGTAGCACCACTCGGTACCAGGATGCTGGGAGGTGCGAGTTTCTGAAGCAGGTCTTGTTGTGTTTTGGTTAGGGTACAGGATAGGATATTATGCAATTTTAATTTTTTGAGTTCCGCTGGTTTTTTGATACCAATGAGAAACGGAGCGAGCCATTCATTATTGGTTAATAAAAGGGTGTTTGTCGAGGTGTCTGGCCAAAGTAGTTCGGGTCTCCATCTCCGAATACTTAGTATTCGATTTTGCCATTGTATAAAGTCGTCATCAAAGTTGAGCAGTTGTTTACCTTCATTTTTGATGGCATCACTAATGGCAGCCACGAGATCGGTTTCCGCTGGCTCAGGCAATGGGGTAGACTTCAATACGATGTTTCCAATACGAAGTTCCTGAGTGGCAATTAATCCCCCGTGTTCAGTATCCCAAGTGATGATTTTTTTTTCTTTGACCAGAGGAGCCAAATCTTTAGGGTTGAGAGGAGCGGCAAGGAATATTTTACCTAATCCCTCTCGAGCATCCATGTGAGCTACGGCCAGCCAAGGCTCATGTGCTAAATCATCTTTATGTCCTACCATAGCATACCTACCATTACTGAGCTGAAATTGGGCGTTATTGCCAGGTCGGGCACAGGCAATACGCTCTGGGTAGGCTTGGACAATAAGGATACCGGTATCATAAGGGTCTATGGGCTCAGCACTTTGATCCTTATCAAAAAGTCGTAAGTAGGACTTAGATATTTGGTCAATGCGTCCAAATCGATGACCATTATTATTAAGAGATCGAAACCTCCTAAGCTCCTCAATCCGTAAATTGAGATCTATGCCAATTTCTCGGGTCAAGGGGTCTCTTTCTTCTAAAAGTGCCGCAATATCTGCCGCCAAGGCTAAGGTATTGTTGGCTTGGGCAAATAACAGCATATGGGCAATACGAGGATGACAGGGAAGTTGATGAATACGCTTTCCCAGCGGGGTAATGCGACCCTTCTCCAGCGCCTCTAACTGATGTAAGAGCTCACTGGCTTGGGCAAGGCTTCCTTTGGGTGGCGGCGTTAGCCAGGTGAGTTGATGTGCATCGGTGATGCCCCATGCGGCTAAATCCAAAACCAATGGAGCTAAATCTGAGGCTTCTATTTCTGGGATTCGATGGGCTTGCATTCGATTCTGCGTAGCAAGACTCCACATCCTATAGCAAACACCCGGAGTCAATCTTCCGGCTCGACCGGAGCGTTGATCAGCTGCATCTTTAGAGATGATGATGGTTTCTAAACGAGAAAGACCCGATTTTGTATCGAATCGCGAAGTTCTACCAAATCCGGTATCAACGACAATTTTGATGCCTTCAATAGTGAGACTGGTTTCAGCAATGGAGGTAGCTAGTACTATTTTTCGGCGTCCATTTTTATCTGGAAATAAGGCGGCTCGTTGTGCGTTAATGGGAAGCTGACCATAAAGAGGATGAATTTCAAAATTGCTCAGTTTTGATTTCAATATTTCTTCACATTTCCGGATTTCTCTTTGGCCAGGAAAAAAAGCCAATACATCACCTGGATGTGCTTTTACGGCTTTGGATATGGTAAGTGCAGCCATTTCTGGCATCATGCGCTCATCTATATCTCCTGTATAAAATCGCTCTACCTCAAAGGGTCTACCCTTACTGATCACCACAGGGGCTTTCAATAAGTCAGCCAATAAGGGCATGTCCAAGGTCGCTGACATGATCATGATTCGTAAGTCTGGCCGCAAGACTAGCTGCGCCTCTCGACAAAGTGCCAAGGCAACGTCTGCATGGATGCTTCGCTCATGGAATTCATCAAAAACAATCAACCCCACACCACGCAACTCGTTGTCTGAGTGGAGTATTCTCGTCAAAATACCTTCTGTAAGCACCTCGATTTTAGTTTGTTGACCTATCTTGGTGTCAAAACGAATTCTATAGCCGATCGTGCGACCAATGGGTTCGTCTAATAGACCAGACATTCTCTCGGCAATGGAGCGTGCAGCCAGTCTTCTGGGCTCTAGCATAAGAATCTTTTTTCCAGCTAACCATGCTTCATTCATTAGGGCCAAAGGGAGTAAGGTGCTTTTTCCTGCTCCTGCTGGGGCATTTACGATCACGGTGTTACTGGCATGAAGTTGGTGCTTTACTTCATCAAAAATGTCGGCAACGGGAAGGTCGGTGGAGTAAGGATTGAATTTCAAGGAAAAAAGCGGTCTGAATGAATTTTTTTGGTAAATTTAATTAAAAGACATTCTAGACTTTTGACCCAATGCCGATAATTTTATCTTTTTTGCTGATGCAATCCCTTTTTTATCAGGATCCATCCTTACCTAAAATTATAGATCGGCCGATATCTTTTGATGAGCAACGAATTGAGTTGACCCTTGAATACTTGGCATCACATTATGGATTAACACAAATAAAACCTACCATTTTACCACGTATGGTAGTTGTCCACTGGACTGCTATCCTCACTATGGAAGCTACCTTTAATACGTTCAACCCTAGTACTTTACCCAATGCTCGAGCGGATATTCAATCTGCGGGTTCATTGAATGTATCCTCCCAATTCTTGGTAGATACCGACGGGACTATTTATAGATTAATGCCTGAAACCACTATGGCACGTCATGTGATTGGATTGAATCATTGTGCGATAGGGATTGAAAACGTGGGACCTGGAGCAGATGGAAAACTCACTCTAGCTCAGTTAGAAGCTAATGTGATGTTGGTTACTTATCTTCAGAAAAAGTACCCCATTGAATTCGTTATTGGCCATTATGAATATCAAGATTTTGTGGACCATCCCTTATGGCTTGAAAAAGATGCCAGCTACCGTACAGAAAAGGTTGATCCTGGTGTTGAATTTATGAAAGATTTGAGGAAGCGTATATATTGATTTAAAAAGAGTACTCAAGTTTACGATTTGAATCAATCATAAAGCAAATATTTTTTTCGCAAAAATCTATATTGAGCTAAATCTTCGGCCCAACTTACTTGGATTTCTTCTTTGCTCAAACCTGCAATGATTTGCTGCATCAATTCATCGTTACCTGCGAGGTGATTAAATGTTTTTTTCCTATTGAAAAAATCAGGTCCCATATTGATTAAATGATAGTACTTAATGAGCAGAGAAAGGTTGAACTTGGGTATGGGTTCAGTGGCGGCGAGGTCTTCTCCATAGCAAACCATGTCGAGATGTTTGGGATATACTGACATTCCTTTGATAGACTTGGGAGTGAAACTAAAATCAGTTTTTATTTGTGGAGCACCCAATTGCTGAAAAGGAGCATAAGTACCTCTTCCTATACTCACAACCGTAGCTTCAAAAAGGCAGAGTGACGGATACCACCTCACGGCTCGATCGTTGGGGAGATTGGGTGAAGGTGGGATTTTTAAAGCCCAAGGGATTGCATGTGAATAGTTTTTTATTTTGATAACTTCAAGATCACATTTTTGGCCCGCTGCCAGCCATCCTTCATTATTGATCATTTTGGCGAGTTCACCGATCGTGAGGCCATGCACAATCGGTAGAGGGTGCATGCCTACGAAGGATTTAAATTTAGGTTTTAATACCGGACCATCTACATAGTCTCCATTGGGATTAGGTCGGTCGAGAACGATCACTTCTTTGTTATTTTCTGCTGCCGCCTCCATGACGTAATGTAAGGTGCTTATAAACGTGTAGAAGCGGGCGCCGACGTCTTGAATATCAAAAATAAGGATGTCAAGATCTTTCAATTGCTCAGGACTTGGTTTTTTTTGTTTGCCATAAATCGAAATGATAGGCAATCCTGTTGACTGATCTATGTTGTCATGGATGGTGGCACCATCATGCATATCGCCCCTAAATCCATGTTCAGGAGCAAAAATTTTCCTTATCTGAATACCTAAACTCAATAAAGTATCTACTAAATGTCGGGATCCAATGGTAGAAGTTTGATTGACTACGAGCCCCACTTTTTTGTTCTGCAAAAGGGGTAAGTAGGTATCGAATTGTGCGGCACCTACTTCTGGCTTTTTATTAATAATCATGCCATCACCCAATTTAAAATACGAGTTGACCGTTACAGGCAAGGTACCTGAGGCCACACCATCTCCTAAAAATAGCTGGGTCATAGCAGCTTGAGTAGCTGGATTGTTTTGGTAGCCTATGACCAAATCTGATGCTTGGTGAAGGGTGTTAAATTGGTTTAAGGTATACGGATTCCCAAACCAGCCGATCATCACACGGGAGTCTTGTGCTAGTTCGTTGACAAAGGTCAAATTTTGATTTGATATTTTCATTTGACCGTAGGGACGAGGACCTGACTGGATAACACCGAGATATATGCGCTCGAAATCTTCTAGTTTTCTTTCTATTTCATTGATTTGCTCTTGATTTGCTTTATTGGGTAGGTAAAAGTGGTTTTTATAGCCTAATCGGATCGCCTCTTTTTGGAACGGTGCTATTGTATCGGTATTGATAGACAAGGTGGCTATTTTACCCTCCATTGGCAATCCCAAGAATTGTCTTTTTAATACCGTTAAGGAAGCCTTGGCCAAAGTATTATTTAAGTCTATTGCTGTTTGGTTGTTGATATCTTGAATGAAATTTTCTGATTTTTGAAAGGACTTTTTGTGAAGCCCAAGTTTGTACTTTTGATGTAAAATACGTCTACACTTTAGCTTAACTTGATCGGTACTGAGGCTTCCTGTTTTAAGAGCTTCTTCGATTTGCGCAATGGATGCGCTGATGTTTAAAGAAAATTCAATGATATCATTTCCGGCCAAGTATGCCATTAATTCAGGTTCACCCAAATCATAACCCGAGGTAACTCCTTTCATATTCATAGCATCGGTAAAGACCAATCCTTTAAACCCCATTTCCGTTTTCAATAGGTCAGTGACTATTTTTTTAGATAAGGTGGCGGCCTGTTTGGGTGTAGTATCTAAAGCGGGGACATTTATGTGTGCCATCATGATACCCGCAACATCTTCCTGGATAAGTTTCCAAAAAGGATAGAGTTCGATGCTGTCCAATCGTGCTCTTTCGTGCTCAATGATGGGTAAACTATGATGTGAATCTGTTTGTGTATCACCATGACCTGGGAAATGTTTCGCCACAGCCATGATACCGGCCGCTTCCAGGCCCTTCATGTAAGCGATTGATTTTTGGGTCACACGTGTGCGACTTTCTCCAAAAGAACGATAATTAATGACTGGATTAAGGGGATTATTATTGATGTCAATGACTGGGGCAAAATTAATGTGCAGACCTAATTGACGCATTTGAAGCCCGATTTCAAATCCCATATCATAAATAAGATCATTATCCGCTAGGGCCCCAAGAGCCATTTGAAAAGGAAAATCCGATGTCTGGGATAATCTCATACTGAGCCCCCATTCGGCATCAGTTGCCATAAAGAGGGGTATTTTAGATTCTTTTTGATAGGTCGTATTGATCTTGACTTGATCGATAGGATTTCCTTGCATGAAAATAATACCACCGATTCCTAAATCTTGGATTAAACCTATAATTTCAGCATTTGGTTCATCATTGTGAGTGTATGCGGCAGCCATAAAAGATTGGGCTATTTGTTTTCGAATACTTAGGGTAGTCATAAGACTATCCACCCATGCTTTTTCGTGCGGTGAAGTGGGTATTATTTGCGCGCTTATTTTGCCCAATTCTAAGAGTAATAATAGTACTGAAAAAAGGATCCGCAGCCCTATTTTATGGGTGGATAGGTGTAATTTAAATTCGGTCAAAGGATTATTTATTTTTCTAAAATATTATAATGTTTCAAATTATCTATACCCCATTGGTTTTGCTCTTCAGAAGTCCATAAATCAGGAAAGAAGATGCGTTTTTGGTATTTTGGATGCATATATTTTTGCCAATTACTGCCTCCAGTAGCCTTCACGTTTGTGGTACTTTTCAAGTATTTGGCAGCTGTTTTATAGTGAAACATTACCCATTTGACATTGACAGTATGGTCATAATGGCGCATGGCGTTGCGCAATTCAAACTCATTTTGAATTTCTTTAGGCAGTTCTTTAAATCGAGTCCAGAGATTGGTTTGATGGTAATATTTCATAAAGGTAATGAAATCATCCATATACTTTTCTTGAAACTCAATGAGCATCGTCGACTTGACACCGGTATCATGATTTTTCCCCGCAGCTTGCCAGTAAAGATGGTCATAGGCGTGTTCAAAGGGGGTATTTCGATCAATAGTCGCTCTAAAACGTATATCAATTAAATTGATCAGCTCAGTTGAGGAAAATTCAATTAATCTATATTGGGCACTTTGAAAGCCAGAGGAGGGCGTTAATGTAGTACGAAATTTCATGAATTGATCTACGTGCATACCTTCATTCATGATTTCAAATGAATTCGAAAGTAAATCGAAATATCTACTGATCCGGGTCAATTTTTCAATAAAAAAGGCAGGCTTTAAATCCTTTTTTATCGCTATTTGATCGATCTCCCATAAAATCATTTTAAAGATTAACTCAGTGGTTTGGTGGTATACAATGAATACCATTTCATCGGGATGCTTGGTTCTTGGATTTTGGGTACCTAGAAGAGATTCAAGTTGTATGTAATCCCAGTAGGTGATCGGTTTTGCATGTAATAACCCTTCTAAATGAATATTGAGATCCTCTCCAGTATCGTCGTATTTCTTTTGAAGCGAATCAATTAAACTTACTGTTTTAGGATTCATATTTTTTATTTTAGCCCCAGTTGTTTGAGACGTTCATTTAAGTATTCACCCGCCGTCATATCTTGAAATTTTTTGGGTTGCTGCTGGTTTACGGTACTAGGTAGAGCACTCAAGTCCATACTCGGAACGGGATGTAGGAAAAAAGGTGTTGAATATCTTGATTTTTTCATTAATAGCAGATTTTTATTGATCACGCGGTGACTGGTCGAAATCAGTTGGCCGTTGGTCAGTCGCTGAAGCATGTCACCAATATTTACAACTATTTGATCAGACAGAGGATTAACATCAATCCATTTTCCAGCTTTGGTCTTTGCTTGCAATCCTTCAGCACTTCCTCCCATGAGCAAGGTAATCAAATTGATATCTTCATGTGCGGCTGCTCTAACAGATCCTGCTGGCAGTTTTGAAATGTCTTTTACTGGAAAGTAATGAAGCAATCTTAATATAGAATTGCCGGTATAAATTTTTTCATTAAAAAAATTTTCCGAAAGGTCTAAATACAAAGCTATGGCTTGGAGTAATTTTCGCCCAGTTTCTTCAAATGTTTGATAAATGCGTAGGCTAACCTCTTTAAGTTCGGGCACTTCTTCAGGCCAAATATTAGGAGGATAATCAGGTCCAATGGCATTTTTGATTGTTTGACCAATATGATAAAACTCTTTCATATCTGGGGTTTTAAATCCTTTGGCTCTTTCTTTAAATTTACCAATGTAACCTCTTTGCCCAGCCAACGCTGGAAATTCATACTTAGATTTGACCTCGTCGGGGAGGTCGAAGAATTTTTTAGAAGCACTGAAAAGTTCATTACGTAAAGCTTCTGTAACTCCATGATTCCTTACTAATACAAATCCGATTTCAGACAAGGAGTTTCCTAAATACTCAATGAAGTTTAATTTCCGAGCTGGATCATCAGAGACCAAGTCTTCGTAATTTACGGTAGCAATGTGTGCTTTTGATGTCATGAAAGTAAAGCTAATAATAATGTAGATTTTTAGTAGATTTTCAGAGATTGCAAATATAAAAAAATCAAAGTAATCTAATTTGTTCAGATATTTAGGCTAATTCTTCTGTTTTACGGGGATTAGGTTTTTTTTGTAAAAAAAATAATATGCTTTTCAATCTTTCAAATCCAGATACGGCAATGCTTTCGAAAATAAGAGACTTGGTGGGAAGCACCTTAGTATCTCCCGACAAAATCAGTCCAGCCAATCCCAGCATACAGGGATTTACTTTGATCGATGTTGATGACGAAATCATAGCCATAGTAAACAAACAATCGGATGTATTTAGTTGTAAAATTGAACTTCGAAAAAAAGGTCTTTTGATTTGGTTGGGCGTAAGTCAAGAACCGAGCATCTTAGCATTTCCTTACCGGCTCATCTCCATGTTTAAAGGGACAGATTACTTGCAACTTTATTGTCAGCCTTGGCGGTTGAAATTATTGATAGAAGACAAAGGTGAAAGTCAAAAATTTCAGCAAAACCTATTGCGTCAAAGAGCTATCATTCAAAGTCAATATGATATGTATTAAATGAGGAAACTGAAAGAACGTCATTATGGATCTTGTCAAGTCAAAAAGTGTATCTGAAAAAAGCCACATCGTTATCAGAACATTAAGAGGTACAAATTGAGAAAGAATAGTTGCTTATTATTTTCTGCTTTTTCTTTTTTTATTTGCTGTTCATTTGAATTAATACCTTAAATATTATTTTAAACGATTGTAATTTTTTATTTACCAAATAAAATGAATTCTTAAAAGAATATTAAGAAGTCATTTTACGTTGGTGTAAGTATTTGATTTTTTCACCAATGACCCATAAATCTTTAGCTTTGATAAGAACTATAAAAAAATAATATTCTTTGGAACAGCGTATTTGCTCTTTTGTAATATGTAATTAAGACAAAAGTTGATTTCAGGAAAGGTCTCTAGAGAAGATGGGGGTGAACTTCGTAGTGTTAACGTAATGTTAGAAGGCAAAAATACGGCTACGATTAATGATTTAGATGGGCAATTTATATTGAGTGTTCCGGAATAAGGGGGGGATATTTGGATATACTTTCATAGGTCTCCAGACGTAGGAGGTGATCATCGGCTCGCGATCCATAATAGATTTTATTTTGGCTGAAGACTTTACCGAATTACAAGAAATTACAGTACTGGGTTACCGAATCCAAAAAAAGGAGAGCTCTTTAAGGCGGTAGTTCGGTTACAACCGTATAAATACAATAATTTCATTTTAATAAATTAAATTTGCACATTGAATTTAATACCCTTTTATTTAACCTTAATATGATGCGATCTTTTTTCTTTTTTTTCTTAAGTGTCCTAATGCTACAAATCTCTTGTTGTTCCGATTCAACTACACCGCTAGATGATGTAGACAATTCAACTACTGGACCACCGACTATTCCTGAGACCGGCTACAAAACGCCTATAACTTATGAGGGAATGACTTTGATATGGCAAGATGAATTTGATCAATCGACTATAAATATCGATAATTGGACTTTTCAAAATGGAGATGGATGTCCTTCACAGTGTGGATGGGGCAATGCCGAACTGCAATATTATACTGGGGATAATGCATATATGCTTGAAGATGATTATTTAGTGATAGAAGCCAAAAAAGAACAACTCAGTGGGAAAGGTTATACCTCTTCTAAATTGATATCAAAGGGTAAGCAAGAGTTCAAATATGGTAGAATTGATATCAGAGCCAATCTACCTTATGGTCAAGGTCTTTGGCCTGCTTTCTGGATGTTGGGTAGCAATCATGCTGAGGTAGGATGGCCTCAATGTGGTGAAATTGATATTATGGAGCTTGTAGGAGGAGATCCCAGTGGGAGAGATAACACCATCCATGGGACAGTACATTGGCAGGATAATGGTTTTAAGGCTGATTATGGAGCTTCGTCAAAGTTGAGTGAGGGTATCTACAATGACGAATTTCACGTCTTTTCAATTGAATGGGATGAAACTCAAATTAAATGGTTGCGCGATGATGTAGTTTTCAATACAATAGATATCACGCCTGCTTATTTGAGTGAATTCAATCAGCCCTTTTGGTTCATATTAAATATTGCCGTAGGAGGTAGTTGGCCAGGAAGTCCTAATATATCAACTGTATTTCCACAATACATGTTGGTAGATTATATCCGGGTCTTTCAATCAAATTAGTGTTTATAAGTAGAAGATTGAGAGTCTGCATAATTTTTTATGATAATTCTTTTTACGAAAAAGTGTGATGTGATGACTAAGTCATTCTATTTAGTACGGAATTCTGCGATTTCTTATCAGCCATGAGGCCTTACTTTAACTGTATATAATCCTCAAAATAGTTTTTTTAATACTGCAATTTTATGGTGAATTCCAGGCTTAATTAACTATCTTTTTCGTGTAAAAAAAACAAAATAGTAGGTTTGGATATTTCTAATTAGGTATATGAGGAACGTTGACAAATAAACTTTTTACATCATTTACGCCTTTTTTGTCATTAACTAGACGCTTCAAATGGAAAATACATTTAAATATCTTTTTTATGGTTTTGTCGGAGCTTTTTTATGTATCATATTGTTTATCGGTATCTTCATTTATAAAGCAAAGCGAGGAATAAATTTTTACCATACGGATCCGATTGAATTGCCCTTGAATCTAGGTGAAAAATCAATTTTGGTCTTTTCAAAAGCCAATGGATTTAGGCACTCTGATGCGATTGAGGCTTCTCTGCCTATCTATGAACAAATAGGTCATGAAAATGGCTGGAAGGTTTTTGCGACAGAAGATGCTGGTGTTTTTAATGAGCTTCAATTGGCACATTTTCAAGTCGTAATCTGGAACAATACAAGTGGAAAAGTGTTAACGGATGACCAAAGGACTATTTTCAAACAATGGATCGAGGACGGTGGCGGATTTATCGGTGTTCATGCAGCAGGGGATGATTCTCATCAATGGGCATGGTATGAGGATGAGGTGCTGCAGGCTCATTTTTCGCATCACAATATAGGTCAAGATTTAGACACCGCAATGTTGTATTTAGACCGGGATGCTGTGAACCATCAGTTATCTGATGGTTTGCTGGATACTTTTGATTTGGCCGATGAATGGTATTGTTTTTATGATAACCCGAGAGCCCAAACGAGTTCGGTACTGTACACTGTAGATGAAGCTACTTATGATTTAAGTGGTAATATTAGTTTTTTAGTAAAGGATAAAAATTGGGGTATGGGGCAAGACCATCCGATTGTTTGGTATCACGAGCAAAAAGAGGGCAAGGTATTTTATACTGCACTGGGGCATTCACCGATCACATTTAGGCATCAAAATTTTCAGCAGTTGCTTGCAAATGCGATCCGATGGACCGGAAATTTTTAATCAATCTTTTCTGAAATTGATAAGATAAGCAAGTAATAATGTCTCCCTTTGATAATTTTACCTTATTGCTATAGTCCCCAATTTTTGAGCTGATGTATTCTCGGTGCGGTTGCCTTTAATCGACGTTTTATTTTGTCTAAATAGAGGGTATTGTAGCGAAGTCGAGTGAGGTAATTCGGGTTTTCTTGATCTCCGTTCCAGCAGTGTTCTTGGTTGTTGCCATAAGCCACTTCACCACCGTAATAGGGTCCAGTAGTACTTTCTAAGAATTCTTCGGTCAGTACCACCGCATTATTGAGATAGTAGTTGTCCATATCACCACAATAGATATGGACTTTTCCCTCGAGGTCGTGACCAATTTTATTCCAATCTCTTTCCATAATATACCGCAAATCATAATTTTCTTTCCAATAATTAGCTACTTCCCGGTCAATTTCACCAGTGAGCTTGTTCCAAATGGGCTTTGGGTAACCATCATCTCCGACAGGTGAATAGACGGCTTGCCAGATGTCCCACTGGTCACCGGAACGACTTTTGTTACCCAAAATGTACTCACGACGGTTCATATCCTTTAAATAGGCTTGCAGGTGCCCTTTACCATCACGCTTACCTGGCCTTAAGGTTTGTTTGAATGCACCCTTTGTATAGTAGGCATTGTCATCGTTGTATATATCTACCACAGTGTAGGCCCTAAAGTCAATGGGATCAGGGCAGGCTGCAAAACATCCATTATATTGTTTAGGATAAAATACTTGGGCCGCTAAAGCTTCCCAACCACCTGTAGAACCTCCATAAAGGAAACGTCCCCAACCTGCTCCTACACCGTTAAATAGTTCTTCGATATGAGGTATCAGCTCATAAGTAATGGCATCGCCGTAAGGTCCTAAGTTGGCCGAATTTACTGCATATGAATCGTCATAGTAGGGGTTTTGGTGCTGTATTTCAAGGACCAAAAAACGAGGGAACTCTTCTGATACCCATTGCTGATAAAAGTCATAAGCCTCTTTTTCTTGAATGTACTGATAACCGGTAATGCCAAATCGACTGCTATAGACGGTATCTTGTTTTGGGGAGGCGGGTGGTTCGGTTCTAAATCCTCCTATTGTTTTTGGAAAGTGTCCATGAAAAACCATCAATGGATAGCGGTCTGTATTATTTTTCGAAAAACCTTTGGGTACCAAAACATTGGCTTGTAAGTACATGGGTCTACCCCAAAATTCAGTGAGTAGCTCACTCTTAATTTTAATATGTTTTATATATTCAGAATCCTGCACAACCGCTATTGAAGGGATTTCCGTGGTTAGGACTATTTGAATGGGACTGTTTTTTTTACCTATAGTGACTTTAATGGGTTTGCTGTAAATGTTTTTTGGACTAATATTCCAATGTTGCCCCTCGCCTTGGTCCATGGGTAACTGTACAGTATGACCATTTACCAATTGAAAGGTTTCATATTTATGCAGAAGTGCTTGCACAAAATAGTCACCCGCTTCTAGGTCTGCTAGGGTTTCTATGGGGTAGGCGAGGGTCTGCTTACTGAAAGGTATGGATGTGTTGGGGATCCATTGCTGAACATCTTTACCTATTATAATTCCTGTTTGATCTGTATCATTGATTTGAAACCGAGGTTCGATAATGGTATCCTTGGTAATCATAATCAGGAGCCTTCCGTCAAAACCTTCCATACCTAGAGCGGGATCATAGGTAACCTCGATCATGATCTCATTGTTTTGAGAACATGACCCCAACGATACGGTTAATAATGCTATTATTATTAGTTTGGAGAGGGTCTTTTGACTTTTCATAATTCAAAAAAGTTAGTATTTGATGCTCATAGATGATTAAAGATAGTTAATTTAATTTTTGTAATGCATCAAGGCTAAAAAAGTAAAGGAATGAGCAATTCACAAAAAGCATTAAATCACAAATTTCAGAAAGGTTTTTCTTTTCGGCTATATATATGTTTCCACTCACTTGCTGATAAATGGCATATAAAAACTGAAGATATTATAATGATATAATTATTTAGTGCATTATGAGTAAATTCTATCTTTTTATACAAGATGGAAGAGGTTAAATACCAAATTCATGTTTATAGGGGATCAAGTTTTATTTTCTGTTCCTTCATTTATTGAATTTGAATTCGTTAATTTTGTCATCTAATTTAAAAAGTTATGATCAAAAAAGCGAAGGCCAGCTGGCATGGAAATGGACTCGAGGGACATGGTATGATGTCAACAGAGAGTGATTTATTAAATGATGTTAAGTACACATCAAAATCAAGATTTGAAGGCGCTCCAGGTGGAAGTCCAGAGGAATTAATTGCTGCGGCCCATGCAGCTTGCTTTTCTATGAAGTTAAGTTTCAACTTATCAGAGCGTGATTTCCCCCCAGCTAAACTAGACGTTCAATGTGCCATAAAAATGGAAGATTTTGTGATCAACGAATCTCGATTAGTGGTCAAAGCGGAGGTACCCGGAATTGATCAAGAAACCTTTAATGATTTGGTAGAAGATGCACGTTTAAACTGTCCAATTTCAAAATTACTTGACGTCTCAATTGTTGTAGAGTCCTCTTTGTCTTGATTTATTGCAATCTAAATTAGTTTGAGGCCTTTAATCAGATTCCATATTATCTGCAAAAGCAAGAAGGTAGGGTATTAACGGAAAGAAGCGGTTTTATGATCGTTGAATCTACCGTTTTTTGAGTCTTTAGAGTATGTTTATGAAGACTGTGTTTAATTAGTTTTCGATTTGCAGTGCAAATAGCAAGCTTGATGACCTTTTTCCAAATTGTTCTCACGAAGGATAATGAGTACTTTGGCCTATACTTTTAGGAAGATTTTCATCTTATAAAGGGCATTTAAGAATCCCCATTTTACTCCCAAATACAATACAGACATAGCGACAATACTGAAAGGGTTGCCAATCCATTCTCCTATCCATCCAAACAATCCTTGTGTGGTATATTGCCAGTCAATAAAAGTCCCAGATATGTAGATGAGGATAGAATTTACCCCTATAACCTTGAAGAAGTAGGCCCATTTCCGATAGCCTTTCACGTCAATGATGTAGTAGAATAGGGTGAATAGCAAAATACTGATACCACCGGTGAGCATCACAAATGAACTACTCCATAGATTTTTATTTATGGGGAAATCAAGGTTCCACATAAGACTAATCAAAATAAAAATGATGCCAATAATAGCCAGTCGAAGACATTTTTTTATATCATTTGATGCATTATTTTTTACGTAATTCCCTACTAAAATACCCAAAAGGCCAGTACTAATTGCTGGTAGGGAAGAGGCTAATCCCTCGGGATCATGATTGCCTAAATATAATTTACCGGGCATGATTAGGCGATCGAGATAGGAGGCGAAATTTCCTGCTTGCGTAAGATCACCTGTCGGGAAACCTGGGGCTGAGGTAAATTTTAGTATCAAATAATACCCGATCAATAAACCTGTAAACCAGAGGTAGTTCATCCATTCTTTTTTACTGTAAATAAAGATGAAATTAGCAAACATATAAGCGATGCCAATTCTACCTAGTACACTACCGAATCTGATTTCTGAAATGGGCATGATATGAATGCCTTGGTTGATGACTAGACCTAATAAAATGAGGATGATGGTTCTTTTGATAATTCTTAGAGCCATTTGATTTTTGGATTTCCCTAATTCTAGTTCTTTTATTACCGAGTAAGGTGAAGCGAGTCCTGCTATGAAAAGAAATAATGGAAAGATTAAATCATAAAAAGCAAATCCGTGCCAATCAGGATGGATCATTTGATTAGCTAAGGTTTCCCAGACGGGATTTTGATTTACTTGATGAATTGAATGAACAATTTCCTCAGCACCCATGATCCAAAACATATCAAATCCACGTAAGGCATCTAAGGAAGAAAGACGGTTCGATTTATGTTTTGGCAATTCACTGGACATAATTGTTTGTTTTTACCAACAATATATTTATTTTCTCAAGTAAAAACATATAATTACAGGTAATTTCTTAATGTTTAATTAAAGGTAGTTGCTTAATGATAAAACTACCGTTTAGAAATCGCTCTATTTTGCTTTTAAAAAAAGGAACTTGCGATAACGATGGGTTTTAATCTCTATTCTAACTCTTTCAAGGATTTTTCACATTTTTTGTTAAAAAAAAATATTTGCCTTTTTTCAATTCCTAATTATCTAAACAATTACCATATTGCAACTTATTTATTATGATTAAGGATAAAATGTCAAAAAAATTAGCAGTAGGGATTGATATTGGAGGTACCTTGACCAAGGTGGGCTTTGTCGATACAAAAGGTGAATTGTATGCTCATTTAGATTTCCCAACTCAGGGATATTCCGACGTTGATGATTATATGTCAGTTTTAGCATCAAAAATCCAATATTTAGAAAAACAGCTTTCTTTTGATTTTGAGATGGTGGGTCTAGGTATTGGTGCTCCTAATGCGAATTACTATCGTGGGACCATTGAGCATGCTGCTAATTTAGAATGGAAAGGAATCATTCCATTTGTGAGTAAAGTGAAGGCCCATTTTAATGTGCCTATTTATATGACCAATGATGCCAATGCAGCAGCTATTGGAGAGGTAGTCTATGGGGATGCTAAAAAGATGCGTGATTTTATGGTCATCACATTAGGTACAGGTTTGGGATCAGGAATTTACGCTAATGGGAGCTTTGATCTATGGACATGATGCCATGGCTGGTGAATTGGGTCATATTTCTATTGATAGGGAGGGTAGATTAGACGGTTTAGGTGTTAAAGGAGGGCTAGAAGCTTATGTTTCTTCAACAGGATTAAAACGCACTATATTCGAATTACTTTCAGATTCCATATCTGACAGTGAGCTTAGAAATTATTCTTTTAATAACTTACATGGTGAAGATATAACTAGAGCAGCAGATCATGGCGATGAAATCGCTTGTGCTGCTTTTGAAATGACGGGTAAAATTTTAGGAGAGCAGTTGGCGGATTTCGTAGCATTTTCGCATCCTGAGGCTATTTTTTTGCTGGGCGGTTTGGCCAAATCAGGTAAATGGATTTTCGAACCCACCCAGCGACATCTTGAAGCCAATCTTTTACCTTATTACAAAGGAAAAGTAAAGTTATTACCCTCTGGAATGATCGACAAAAATTCAGCAATTTTAGGAGCAGCGGCTCTAGTTTGGAATCAGCAGAATCCTTAACTTTTGATATTAGAAATTTTTAAATTATTTTTTGAATGCAGGTAAGATTATTGATATATTTCGTTGGTCTAATGTTAGTTTTAGTGACAATTAATGCTCAAGAGCAGCCTGTCGCCCAAGAAGAACTTATCACTTTAGTCTCCTTACCAGAACATTCAAAAGCTTTATTTATCACTTTAGCATATCTTGAAAAATACCATTATCGAAAATTAAAGTTAAATGATTCACTCTCTGCGGTAATCTTTTCCAATTATATTGATGGTTTAGACCCCTCAAAAGTTTTTTTCTTACAGTCAGACCTTGATTATTTTGAAAAGTACAAGTTTCAACTAGATGATGAATTATTAGCAGAGAAATTAGATTTTGGATTTCAAATATTTAATCTCTACCAAACGCGGGTGTTAGATCAGTATGCACGTATCCCTGAAATGTTGGAAAAAGGGTTTGATTATGAAAAGGAAGAATACTATGATTTAGATCTTGATGAAATAGATTGGGCTGGCAGTGGAGAAGAACTCAAAGAGCGATGGCGTCTAATTCTAAAAGGTCGGGCTTTGAACTTATTGCTGGCAAAAAAAGACTGGGATGAGGTAAAGAAAATATTATTAGATAGAAATGTGCGACGAATCAAGTCTTTGTATCAAAACAATAGTGAAGATATTTTTCAAGTTTATTTAAATGCCTTAACCTCTGCCTATGATCCCCATACGAGTTATTTTTCACCAATTACTTCAGACAACTTTCAAATCAATATGAGTCTGTCTTTGGAAGGTATTGGTGCAGTATTAGGACAACAGCTAGATTATACACAAATTGTTTCCGTCGTGCCTGGTGGTCCTGCGTTTAAGAGTAAACGAATTTTCGAAAAAGACAAAGTTATAGCTGTTGCTCAGGGCGACGACGGTGAATTTGTTGACGTAGTGGGTTGGAGGTTAGATGAAGTGGTTCAAAAGATCAGAGGTCCCAAGGGAACAGTAGTTAGGCTGCAGACGTTAAGTAAGGGTGATTTGGCGGCATTGCCTGATACGATTCGCATGATCAGGGAAAAGATAAAATTAGAAGATGAATCAGCCAAAGGAGAAATCATTTACTATTTTGAAGATGATGTGACCTATCAAGTGGGTGTGATTACGTTACCTAGTTTTTATATTGATTTTGAAGAGCGAAGTGCAGGTGTTGAAAATTATAAGAGTACGACCCGAGATGTGAGTATTTTACTAGACAGTCTTAATAAGATAGGGATGGATGCTTTGGTCATTGATTTGAGGTATAATGGAGGAGGGTCATTGGATGAAGCAATAGATTTGACTGGCTTATTTATTCCTTCAGGTCCCGTGGTTCAAGTTCGGAATACCGACAACAGCATAGATGTTTTGTCAGATGATAACCCCAAGGTTATGTACGAAGGACCGTTGGCTGTGTTAGAAAACAGATACAGTGCCAGTGCTTCAGAGATATTTGCAGCAGCCATTCAGGATTATAAAAGAGGAGTTATTTTTGGTGAAAACAGCTTTGGAAAAGGGACAGTTCAAAGCTTACTGAGCTTGGAGCGGCCTGTGCTAAATTACATCAACCGGCTGATCGCAGTCAATCAATTTTCAAATAATGATGATTTGATAGATCTGAGAGATAAAGTTAAAAACCAAGAAATTAGCCTTGGGCAGCTCAAATTGACCCTAGCAAAATTTTACAGGGCTTCTGGAAGCAGTACGCAGCGTACTGGAGTGAGACCAGATATAGCCTTTCCTTCTTATTTCACATCGGACGAAGTAGGTGAAAGCTCAAGTGATTCAGCTTTACCATGGGATGAGATCGGCTCCTCCAAATTGTCATCTACTAATGATGTTTCATCTGAACTTCTCGATGACCTCTATGACGAATTTAGAAAGCATTTGGCAGAGGATAAACAACTGAAGGATTTGGTTAATGATATTAATGAGCAGAGAGCAGCCAATCAAGATAAGTCTTTGTCATTAAATTTATCAATGCGTCAAAAAGAGGCTGAAGCCAATGAGTCATCAAAAAAAATCAATGAAGAAGTCGTTAAAACAGAGCTCTATTTTGCCGAATCAGATAGAGCAAAAATCAGTAAAGATCCCTATCTCAAAGAGGCTATCCGATTAATGGCTGAATGGGTTAAAAGACCGAATTGATTTGTTTCATGATATTTTGACATAAATTCGTAATTTTAAATAGGAAAGCATAGTAAGCGAAGTTCATCTTTGTCTTTATGTCCTCTTGTTTATCAATTTTATTTAAATCATGAGCAAACCCTATATTTCACCAGAGACTAAGCTTAATGAGTTGACCCTTAAGTCTGTTATTATTGGGGCTACACTGTCTGTTGTTTTGGGAGCATCTAATGCTTATTTTGGGCTATTCTCAGGATTGACGGTATCTGCATCAATTCCCGCTGCGGTCATCTCTATGGCTGTTTTAAAGGCATTTAAAAATTCCAATATCCTTGAAAATAATTTGATTCAAACTGCTGCATCAGCTGGAGAGTCCTTAGCGGCAGGAATCATTTTTACCCTACCTGCTTTGGTTATTATGGGTTACTGGGAGTCCTTTAATTATCTAGAAACCACTCTGATTGCGATATGCGGAGGAGTTTTGGGTGTTTTATTTACTATTCCTTTACGAAAGGCACTCATCGTTAAAGAAAAACTTGCTTTTCCAGAGGGTGTAGCCACGGCAGAAGTCCTCAAAACAGGAGAAAAGGGTGGAGATTCGATAAAATATTTAATTATAGGTAGTTTATTAGGGGGGCTTTACAAGTTTGGTTTTGAGGCGTTAAATTTATGGAGTGGTCTCTTTGAAAAGGCTATACTTCTCAAAGAGCGTTATTATCTATATTTCAGCTTAAACTTGTCACCAGCACTCGTAGCGGTGGGCTATATAGTGGGGTTGAATATTTCTTTTCTAGTCTTTTTAGGCGGAGTGATCAGTTGGTATGTAGGCATCCCCCTCTATATATTATTAAGAGGTTCCCCTGAGGAGCTTTCAGCGGTTCAAATAGGGAGTGAGATATGGAGCTCTAATATTAGATATTTAGGTGTAGGTGCGATGATTGTAGGAGGTTTATGGGCATTAGTGGGATTACGATCCGCACTAAAACATGCACTTGAGGCAGCACTTGAGGCTTTTAAAAAAGGAAGTAAATCCCTTTTGACGACCTCCAGAACGGAACTAGACACTCCGATGTCATGGGTATTGGTTGGTATCGGGGTCATGACCATACCCATCTTTTTCATTTACTTGACCCTTATAAAAGATGTTCCAATCACCTTATTCATGTCCTTGATGATGATCTTCGCAGGGTTTTTATTCTCTGCCGTTGCGGGTTATATGGCAGGGCTGGTTGGTTCTTCAAATAATCCTATTTCAGGAGTCACTATAGCAACCATACTGACTACCGCTTTATTGTTATTATTATTAATGGGCACCAGTGATCCGGCAAAAGGAGCAGCGGGAGCCATTTTAGTGGGAGCTATCGTTTGTTGTGCTGCAGCCATTGCAGGGGATAATATGCAAGATTTGAAGGCAGGACATATTCTAGGTTCAACGCCAAGAAATCAGCAAATCATGCAAATGGTAGGGGTCGTTTCAGGGGCCTTACTCATCGCACCTATTTTAAATTTATTATTGGCATCTAAGGGAATAGGTGTACCTACGCTGCTATATCCCCATCCACTCTCAGCGCCTCAAGCCACCTTAATGATGAGTGTTGCCTCTGGCATATTTGGTGGTAATTTACCTTGGGGTATTATCATTATTGGTGGTGTAATTGGCGTTTTAATCATCGCAGCAGACGAATATTTTAAACGGAAAAAAAGTAATTTTAAAATGCCTGTTTTAGCCGTTGCAGTGGGTTTGTATTTACCTTTTGAACTTGACTCGTCTATATTTATAGGAGGGCTGATTGCTTGGCTGCTTGAGAAGGGGTATCAAAAAGCTCAAAATTCCACCTTTGTGGATCAAGCCAAAAATGCAGGTTTATTAATGGCTTCAGGACTCATCACAGGTGAGGCGTTGATCGGCATTTTAATTGCAGTTTTAACAGCGGTTCAGTGGAATTTTTCCATCAGCGATGATCCATTGGGTGGTAGTTTAATAGGTCTGTTGATTTTAACGACCATTTTGATTTATTTTCATCAAATGGTATCAAGAATCGCTAAAAAATAGGTTTTTAAAAATTCGCTTGTAAAAGATCACCACTCAACTGAAGTAAACCGAGTTCAAATTTTTTGGCACTGTAACGTGCGTCGTTATAGTTGACTTGTGCATTCAGTAAATTAAGCTGGGCTTGTCTGAAAGCTATCGAGGTAATTTGTCCGAGATTGTATTGTTCCTTGGTACGTTCAAAATTACGTTGGTTGGTTTCCAAATTTTTATTTTGAGCCATCATGATAAATAAAGCTGTTTGATAACTGGTCCATGCATTATTCAAATTGCGATCTAGATTTAATAAAGTTTGATCCATTGAGAGGGATTCATTTTCTAGAGCTATTCTGGTATTTTGTCGGAGGGTATTGGACTTCCCTCCATCCCAAAGATTCCATGAAAGTGTGGCCCCTATGTTTAGACCATTGGATTGTTGAGCAGCAAGAAAACCAACAGGTCCAAAGTCATTATTCTGCCAATTGTAGCGGGTATTTAGTCCTACGCTTGGAATGATAGCGGCAGATGAAATCTTGATATTTGTCTCTGCATTTCGCAGATTACTGTTTTGCTCTAGCACATCCACATTATTTGAATGTGCTTTATCTGATAAAACTTCAAAGGTCAGATTTTCATAAAAAGAAAGGGTGGTATCTACTTCAAAAAAAGTAGTTATGCTTCTTCCTAATAAAAGGTTGAGATTATTTTTTTCAGTTTTTAATGATTGGCTGATGTTGAGATAATTGACACTATCGTTATTAAAATCTACCTCTGCATTCAACACATCTAGTTTGGTGCTTTGTCCATATTCAAAACTAAAAATAGCTTTGGTCAATCGTTCTTTGGATATGGCCAAGGATTTATTCTGATTCAATTGATCTTGAGTGAGTCGTGCGATTTCATAGTAAGCGAAGAAAATATTAAATAGCGTATTCTCCATCACTTTTCTTGCTTGCAATGCCGTCAGATTATAATTTTCTTGTAATTTCTGATAGTTATATTTTCTTCCAAATCCATTGAAGAGGGTATAATTTAAGGCCAAACTAGCGTTATAGCCGACCGTCTCAACCCCTGAAACGCTTACAAGTCTGTCATCTTGAAATGTATTTTCGGAATTGGTCGAGGCAAAAGTTCGAGCCGGCACTTCCTGATAAGGAAGGTAGAAAGTCACTGTTTGTTAAGGCTGCATTATTTTCAGCGATTTTTGTTAGATTACTCGCTGCTTTAATTTCGAAATTATTTTCGAGGGCAATCTCTCACTGCGAGGTCTTTGGTGAGTAATTCTTGTCCGATTCCTTGAAGATAAAGATTCAGATAAACTGGAACAAAACATAGTATTTTGAATTTATTCATGGTTGATATTTAATTCTTTTACAGCCCTTTCGACAGATTCTTTTTCTGGTTTGGTCCCATTCCACAACCAAATGGTCCAGACTTTCATAGTATTTCCAAAAGCAAGTAACATGGGTAAAAAGACCAGTGTCAATAAGGTAGCAACTAAGATGCCATATGCTATTGAGACGGCCATGGGTATGAGAAATTGCGCTTGTAAACTCTTTTCAAATATAAGAGGCCCCAAACCAGCGACAGTAGTGATAGAAGTCAAAAAAATGGGACGAAATCTTGATTTCCCGGCTTCCAATAGTGCATCGTCGAACTTCATGCCTGCCCTTAGGTTGCTATTAAATTTACCAATCAGAACTAAACCGTCATTCACAACAATTCCAATAAGAGCAATAATGCCTAAAAAAGAGGAAATATTAATAGGAAAACCATGCAGCCAATGACCCCAGGCAACTCCAATCAGACTGAAAGGAATCATAATCATCAGCAACAGCGGTTGGCTTATCGAACGATAAGTGAAAGCAATAATGGCAAAAATCATAAAAAAGACGATTGGCATGGTCGCTGCAGCGGATGAAGTTGTTTTATTGGCTTCTCTACTTTGACCATCAAATGAAGCGCGGACACTCGGATACTGTGCATTAATGATGGGCAATACTTCTGTTTTGATCTCTTGGATGATTTCCGTAGCGCTGGTTTTTGGATTTTTAAGATCCGCATCAATTCTTATTTCTCGATCTCCATCGAGGTGATTGATCGATATCTCACCTCTTTGTATTTGATAATTGGCGACTTCTCTTAGGGGTACGCGTACTCCCAAAGGACTCACTACGCGCATTTCCTCTAGACTGGCTAGAGAGGAGCGGGTCTCTTTGTCGTAACGTACCCATACTTTGATCTCGTCTCTTCTTCTTTGAAATCGTTGTGCTTGGTATCCAAAGAATCCCGATCGTACTTGACTTATTAGGGTATTGAGTCGGAAGCCCATGGCATAGCCATTCTCTGTGAGTTCAAGTTTGATCTCTTTAATACCTGCAGGATCATTGTCTTCAATATCTTTGAGAAGGTTATTTTCTTTTAAATAGTTTTTGACCAATAATTTGGCTTCTTTCAACTGTTGGGTATTATTACTCAATAAAGATACTGAAATGGGTTTACCACCGAAATAATTTCCAGAACCATAAATTAATGTTTCAGCACCATCTACACTTCCTACTTTTTTATCGATCGCGGATGAAACTAAATAGGCCGGAGCATCACGCGCTTCTCCAGACAGTAAATTGATAGTTAGTGAGGCTACTGATGTCCCAGGGCCCACACGGCGGATGATATTCTGAATGACAGCTAAATTTCCAGTTTGTAATTTTGAAAGTGAATCATTTACCTTCCAGGCCTGATTTTCAATATGAGCGATGATGGAATCTGCGACGGCCTCATTAGTACCTTGAGGCATTTTCAAACTGATTTGGAGTCGATCACTGGCTATTTGTGGAAAAAAAGAAAATTTGATGATGCCCCCACCCATGGATCCCAATGTCAATACAAGTAGGCCCAAGGTGATTCCAAAGCCCAAAACTTTATTTTTTAAATAAAAGCTCAGCGTAGGAGCATAGATATTATCGCGCATCCACGACATAAATTGATCTGCATAAGCATTGAACCAATAAGTTTTTTGGGCTTTAGTCAACGACTTGGAGTGTGATATGTGAGAAGGCAGAATGATCAATGCCTCAATTAAAGAGAGCCCTAGGGTGAGAATAACAATCGTAGCCGTTTCTCCAAAAAACTCACCAATACGACCCTCTAAAAAAAAGAAAGATGAGAATGCCACAAGGGTGGTAAGAATGGCAGAGGTGATGGCGGGTAGAACCTCCATGGTACCATCGATGGCTGCTTGCATTCGAGTTTTACCTTTTTCATAATGGTGATAGATGTTTTCTGAAATAACGATGCCGTCATCAACGAGTATTCCAATGACAATGATCATACCAAACAAAGAAACGATGTTGATGGTAACATTGAAAAACCCTGCAAATATGAACATCCCTAAAAAGGCAAAAGGCAAACCAAAAGCGACCCAAAAAGCCAATCTTGGCTTGAGGAAGAGGGCCAGAAAAATGAGCACAAGAATAATTCCCTGTAAGGCATTTTTCAAAAGCAAATTGATACGTTCGACTACGACTACGGATCGATCACTGATGATGGCCAATTGGAGGTTGTCATTTTTATTATTAAAATCAGTTACATAGGCTTTTACATTTTCAGCTACCTCTATCAAATCTTCAGAGATCGTAGCCTTCACATTCAATTGGACGGAGGGTTTACCGTTAAAATAAGCTCTATCTGGAGACTCAGACCATTTATCAGTGATAACTGCAATATCTTGAAGCCTGATGAGTTTCCCATTTTTATTGCTTTTTAAAACAATTTGGTCAAATTCCACCCCATAATATTTTCGATTACTGACCCGAATGAGGTATTCTTCTTGAGAGGTTTTAATAGAACCCCCAGTGACTAAAATATTAGTGGAGGTTACCGCTGCCGCAATCTCTTGAAAGGTCAATTGATAGGCTCGCATTTTATCTTCGTTCAAAGCAATTTCTATTTCTTCGTCGGGATATCCTGAAACGTTTATTTGTGAAATCCCCTCAAAGCTTCTCAAGTCATCTTCTACCTTTCTTCCAAATGATTTTAAAGTCATTAGGGGAATATTTTCACCACTTAATACAATAGAAATGGCATCTGAGGTGAATATTTGCTTGGCAATAATGGGGGGCTCCATATCCGAAGGAAACGAGGGAATCTTGTTTACTGCATTTTTTACATCAGAAAGCGTAGCATCGATATTATATCCTTTAAGTATCTCTATTGATATATTTGCTGAGTTTTCTTTTGAGGTAGAGGTAAAACGGTCGATTCCCACAATTCCTTTGAGGTTGTCTTCTATTTTTAAGATGATGCCTTCCTCCATTTCTTGAGGTGAGGCACCTGGATATATTACATTTATAGAAATATTTCTATTTTCTATCAATGGGAAAAATGATGACTTCAAGTTGCTTACTCCAGCCAAGCCCAACACTGTAAAGGCAATAACGATCAACCAACCTGCAATAGGATAATTGATAAAATATTTAATGATATTTCGCATGCTTGTTTATTTAGTGCGTTGGGGGGCTACTGTCATGCCTTGATAAGCATTGGGAATGGGTCGATCTACAAAGAGCATACCATTTGTCAGTCCATTAACAACAAGATTCTTTTCACCCTTGTGAAGTATGTTGATGGGTAGGAGGGTTAAAATACTGTCTTGAACAATAAAAAGTTGGTTCTGATTTATCACAAGTGATCTATTTACTTCAAATGCATTATCGATTTTTTGAACAGGAATGATGGCCTCGAGATACATGCCTTCCTTTAAAGAAGGTTCTTTTAGTAGAATGAAAGCTTTGACGGTTTGTGTTTCTTGATCAATTTTCCCATTTACTCGAATGACCGTTCCTGTGTAGGATTGATTTTTCAGGTCAGGTGCATAAATCTGTACTTGTGATCCTATATTGATGGTTGAAATGATGTTTTTCCCGATATCTACTTGCATTTCATATACTGAAGGGTCAATAAATTCACCGAGCAATTGACCGGTCCGAATGACGGTACCAGCCTCCACCGCCGCTGAGGTTAGGATACCATCGAATGGAGCTCTAATAAGGTGCTTTTGGTAGATTAATTCTAAATTTCTAGTGTTGTAATAAGTGGTAAAAATATTTTTCCCTGTGATAAAGAATTTTTCTTGATCCGATGAAGTTTCAGGTAGTTTTCTTAAAGGTTGGCTTAATTCAAATTCGTCTAGGTACTTATCCCATTTTTCATATGCTTTGGGGTAATCAAGTCTTAGATCTGGTAAAATGCTGGTGATCAGATTTTGAAGTACACTTTTTTGAGCTTGGAGGTTGGCATAGTAGGCATCATTGGCCATCTCAATCATGATCTCACCTTTTTTAAAAGCTACACCTATTTTGAACTCTTTGGATCTAACCTTCATGATACCTTGAACTTCGGCATATAAATTAGTCCTTTTTTTAGCAATTAATCTCCCTTGCTCTCTAATGGAGACTGGGATAGTTTTATTTTTAACTGTGCTCACAGAAGCAAAAGGGATGGCTTTATTTTCTTTGGATTTATAGCTTTTTTTACTTGAAATAATCTTTTGAGCTCCGAAGATAGATCCGACGAAGATGATTATTCCCAATACGATAGTTATTTGTCTCATTTTATTTCAGGATAGTGATTGGAAGCTCTTTACGATTTGTAAAGGTGATTATTTGTTTTAAAACTTTGATGGTAGTCTTGATTTCTTTGGCGTCTATTTTATGTTGAATTTTATCGATTTCATTGATGATGAGAGGAAATGCTGTTTTTGTTTCCTCTAAACCTTTTTGAGTAATGAAAACATTATTTACTCTTTTGTCAGTTTCACAAGTTTTACGCTTCAAAAGCCCTTTACGCTCCATAGTTGAAATGAGGCGAGTCAAGGAGGTTTTGTCTCTGTCAGTAATGAAGGCCAGATCATTTTGTGGAATTCCATCCTCCATGCTCAATATGCGTAAAAGTATAATCTGGTGCTTACTTAAAGATATTCCAGCATTCAAGAGCTCATCGGTCAGATGAAAATCGAAGGATTTCATCGCCCGCCCCAGCCATGGTAATAAAAGCTTTTCAAATTGTGGAAAATAATCTTCTTTTTGCATTATAATTGGAGTGTAATTTAGATTAATTTAGTTGCGTATACAACCAAATTAATCTAAAAGTGAACTCCCTTACACTATTTGGGATTAACAACGGTCATTCATGTTATAATGATAAATTTGAATGTTTATGGATCACTTGTTTCAGTACTCATGGGATTGAGTCATTCAAAAAAAACATCGGTAGATTAAGACCTTATAGATTTTGGATAATTAAAAAAATTAAGGCGTTATCTCATAATTTTATATTAAATTCACTATCCTAAGTCCTAAATAAAAAGGAGTGAAACAAGTAGAACAATTCAGTAATCGATGGGGTATTATCTTGGCCTCATTGGGCATGGCTATCGGAGCGGGAAATCTTTGGCGATTCCCAAGACTCGCAGGCCAATATGGGGGGGCTTTTTTATTGCTCTGGATTTTCTTTTTACTTATCTGGTCCATTCCTTTGCTCTTGGCCGAATTCTCAATTGGCAAGAAGTATAAAAAAGGCGTTATCGGATCTTTTACGATGCTTGCTGGTAAACCCTTCACTTTTATGGGTTTTTTTATAACCATTTGTACCTTGGGGATTGCCTTTTATTATTCTGTCGTTACGGCATGGGCCTTGCGCTATTTTAGTTTTTCAGTATCAAATATATTTGATGAACAATCGTTAAAATCACGGTTGATTGAAAATCCAGATTATCTTCATCAATTTTGGAATTCTGTATCCAATGGTAATTGGATCACTATTTTGCTTTATATGGCGATTGTTATTTTGGGTTCTTTGTTATTGGCACCGGGTGTGCAAAAAGGATTGGAGCGAGCCAATAAAATATTGATCCCTTCACTTTTTATCCTTTTGATCATCGTGGCGATTATTGCCTTGAATATGGAAAAAGGATTGATGGGATTGGAATACATGTTTGCCATTAATTTCGATCATTTTTCTGATCCGATAATATGGATAGAGGCTTTGACTCAATCAGCTTGGTCGACCGGCGCAGGGTGGGGATTGATCATGACCATATCTTCTTATTCTAGTGATAAAGAAGATGTCACGCTCAATACTTTTGTAGGTGCCTTCGGAAATAATTTAGCCTCATTAATGGCCGGAATGGCTATTTTACCGGCAGTTTTTGCCATGGCGCAAACAGAAGCAGCTGCCATTAGTTATCTTCAGAGCGGGAATCAGGCGTTGACCTTTACCGTCATCCCCGTTTTGTTTTCAAATATTCAAGGCGGAGCCTTGCTGTCAAGTGTTTTCTTTTTAGCACTCTTCTTTGCGGCGGTGAGTTCTTTGTTGGCCATGATAGAATTATTTATCAAAAACTTGAGTGATTTAGGTTTTTCACGTGCTAAATCGATAAAAAATGTTATATTTTTCTTTTTAATTTTTGGATTTCCCTCGGCCCGCAGTTTAGATTTTTTCTCGAATCAAGATTGGGTTTGGGGTGTGGGATTGATTGTGTCAGGGCTATTTATTTTATTTGCCGTGGCCAAATATGGATTTACAGAATTCAAAAAGAATTTCATAGACTTAGATTCTGATTTTAAAGTCCCTTCTCTTTATTTCAAAATATGTATGACGCTAAATATTCCTTTGGCAGTTTTTTTAATTTATTGGTGGATGTCTCGGGGATACAGTGATTATCCCTGGTTTGACGCCTCAGGTCATTGGAATGTGATAGATGTTTTCAGCAATGCGTCCATTATTACCCAATGGACAGGCGTATTGATCATTGGATTGATCGCTAATAATTTTTTGTATCGTAAATTTGTCATTAGATGAGTATTCAAGCATTGATCAGTATGATTTTCATCCTCTCATTTGTAGTGGGAGGATTTGCTTATTTCTTATCTTTAGTAATGAAAAATGAATCTAAAAAATCAAATAATAATTTCTAAATGGATAAAATAGACCCGCTTAATCAGGTAGCCCGTTTTCATCAAACCTTTCAACATCCAATTTTAAATGAACCTGAAATTCCTTCAAAGCAACGTTGCGATCTAAGAGTGTCCTTAATTGATGAGGAATTACAAGAGCTTAAAGAGGCCATTGCTGAAAGAGATATGGTGGAAATTGCGGATGCGCTATGTGATATCCAATACGTGCTTTCAGGTGCCATTCTTGAGTTTGGATTAGGCGAGAAATTTCCAGCACTCTTCAATGAAGTGCAAAAATCTAATATGAGTAAAGCCTGTGAGAGTGAAGAGGAAGCACATGCAACGGTTGCTCACTACAAAGGAAAGAAAGATACTGATTGTTATTATAGAGAGGTATCTGGTAAATATCTGGTCTTTAGAAGGGGAGATGACAAGACGTTAAAATCGATAAAATATTACCCAGCGGATTTGAGCCCTATTTTGAATTGTTAGTTTTTCTTTACCCTCCATAAAAAGAGGTTTTCTATAGGGCCTATTCTAGGTCTCAAAAATTGGTGGAAATTGATTTTAATATATTCTACTATGGTTATTTTTACATTTTAAAACAAAGACAACTTATTGTATATGTTTGATAATCTAAGTGCTAAACTTGATCGTGCTTTTAAAAATATTAAAGGCCAAGGTAGGATCACCGAATTAAATGTCGCCGCCACAGTAAAAGAGATCCGACGGGCATTGATCGATGCGGATGTTAATTACAAAGTAGCAAAAGACGTTACTGATTCTATCAGATTAAAGGCGCTGGGGCAGGATGTCTTGATTTCTGTTTCTCCCGGTCAGTTATTGACTAAAATAGTGGCCGAAGAGCTGACTGTATTGATGGGTCAAGAAAGCGTTCCTGTTAATTTAGGCGGTAATCCAAATACTATACTCATAGCAGGTCTCCAGGGCTCTGGTAAAACTACGTTTTCTGGAAAATTAGCCCATTATATCAAGAAGAAAGGTCACTCGGTTTTATTGGTTGCTTGTGATGTTTACAGACCAGCAGCGATAGACCAACTTAAAGTTCTGGGTGCACAAATAGACGTAGAGGTATTTGCTGAAATAGAAAATAAAGATGTGATTTCCATTGCTAAAAATGCCATGAAATACGCCAAGGCCCATGGAAAAAAATCAGTAATCATTGATACGGCAGGTCGATTGGCCGTTGATGAACAAATGATGACTGAAATTTCAGGGCTTAAAAAGCAAATAAAACCTGCCGAGACTTTATTTGTAGTTGATGCCATGACGGGGCAAGATGCCGTTCATACGGCTCAAGCGTTTAATGAGCGTCTTAATTTTGATGGGGTAGTGTTGACCAAGCTTGATGGTGATACACGTGGAGGGGCCGCCTTATCTGTAAGGAGACAAGTGGAAAAACCAATTAAATTTATTTCTACTGGTGAAAAAATGGATGCCATTGATCAGTTTTATCCAGATCGTATGGCGAAGCGGATTTTGGGAATGGGTGATGTGCTGACCTTAGTGGAAAGGGCCCAACAAAATTTTGACGAAAAAGAGACGCAGAGAATCAATAAAAAGATCAAAAAAAATCAGTTTGGATTTGATGATTTTTTGATTCAGATGGAGCAGATCAAAAAGATGGGAAGTCTTAAGGATATTGTTGGAATGATACCTGGTATGGGTAAGGCAATAAAAGACGTTGATATTGATGACAATAGCTTAAAGCCTATAGAGGCTATTATTAAATCCATGACTCCCAAGGAGAGATCCAGTCCAGAGCTCATGAATGGGAGTAGAAAAATCAGAATAGCGAAAGGAAGTGGTACGACAGTGACAGAAGTGAATCAGTTACTTAAGCAGTTTGATCAAATGCGTAAAATGATGAAAACCATGAATAAGATGGGCGGAGCCAAAGCATTGTCCAACTTTATGAAGTGACCTCATTCATCGAATTTTATCGATACATAACCGCATTGATAGCTGCGATTGTTTTTTTGACATTTGGCAAGATTTCCTCAATCAAAGTAGGCGCATAGGGTAATGGTAAATCTTTGCTCACAACCCTGTAAATAGGTGCATCTAAGTGATCAAAGGCATTTCTTTGTACAATATGGCTGATGTCTGATGAAATGGAGGCAACAGGCCATGTTTCTTCTAACAAAACCAATCGATTAGTTTTCTTTACGGAGGTAATGATGGTTTCATAATCGATGGGTCTGACAGACCTTAAATCGATCACTTCAACATCTACGCCTTCTTTTTTCATTTCAATGGCGCACTCAATGGCAATTTTCATGAATTTCCCAAAAGAGACGAGGGTAACATCTTTTCCTTCCCTTGCGATGTTGGCTTTACCAATTTCTAGTATATATTCTTCTTCTGGAACTTTTCCCTTGTCACCATACATGAGTTCAGACTCCATGAATATTGTAGGATCATTATCTCTTATAGCGGCCTTCAAAAGACCTTTGGCGTCGTATGGATTTGAGGGAACGACCACTTTCAAACCAGGTGTGTTTGCGAACCAATTCTCAAAGTTCTGTGAATGTTGAGAACTTAATTGACCTGCATTTCCGGTAGGACCTCTAAAAACGATGGGGACATTGTATTGTCCCCCGGACATAGAGAGCATTTTAGCAGCTCCATTGATAATTTGATCAATGGCGACCAAAGAAAAGTTAAAAGTCATGAATTCAATAATGGGCCTTAACCCATTCATTGCAGCTCCAATGCCTACTCCAGCAAACCCTAACTCTGCGATGGGAGTATCAATTACGCGCTTGGCGCCAAATTCATCAAGCATACCTTGGCTTACTTTATAAGCTCCATTATAATCAGCTACTTCTTCTCCCATCAAAAAGATGTTCTCATCTTTTCTCATTTCTTCGGTCATAGCTTCCCTAAGAGCGTCCCTGAACTGAATTTCTCTCATAATAAATGATAATAATAAATGAAGGTGCTAAATTAAAACATCAAGGTCAAATAGTGCTAAGAGTAAAAAAAAAGCTCCTCAACGGAGCTTTTTTTTTAAATTTTTTAGAATTATCTAATCGCCTCTGCTACCGCATCTGCATAATTTGAAAACTCTAGATCATTTAAGGCTTTCTCTTTTAAAGTGACATCTATTGATACGGCTACTTTGAGTTTTGACTTGATACCACTTTCATTATTACTTCTTGCTGCAGTGACCGCTGAGTAATAGGCTGCGTGTGATAACAGCGAAGAGCTATTATTTATTTTGTTAAATTCACGATTTGCGCCATCGAAATTATCTCCTAAAAGATGTGCTAGACCTCGATTGAAATTTGCCACTTCACTATCGTCTGCTGCAGCTAAAGCCGCACTGGCTTTTTCATAATCTCCCATTCTAATATGAATGGAACCGATAGAAGCATTTAAAGCCTCTTTGAGATCACCTGTTGCGCCTGAAATCGCTGATGATAGCGCTTCAAAAGACTCCTGATAAGATGCTTGCATCATGAGAGCGGTTCCTCTGTTAGCATATACTTCGATATGATCAGCTTTGCTGGATGCAATGTCTAATTGGGTCAATGCATCTTGTATGTTTTTGGCCATATCGTCTCCATTTTGTTCAGCCATTTGTAAATATACTGCCGCTAAATTATTATGAGCGACCCAACTCCCTTCTTTTTTCGAGGCAGCGATGTAGATTTCTTCTTTTTCTTTCAGACTCGGGGTAAGGGTAGCCGCATATAATAATTCTTCATTGGAGAGTACTTCGCTCGTGGTATCCCCGTTTACGATATGCTTGGCTAATAAAGAAATTTCAGCCGGTGATTTTTTCTCTTTAACTGTCAGAATTTCAGTTTGCGCCGTCCTTAAGGATGGATAAACTTTGTCAAATACCGATTTGTAAGAGGATATTTTTCTCATTGCCTTTTCTTTGTCTTCAAAAGAACCTGAACCATTGACAATATTTAAGAATGATTTTTTGGAATCTTCACTGATTTCAGAGTTTCTCAAGGCTACTTTGAAAGCGGTCCAATCCTGAACGACAGGCTTGAGGATAAATTTAATTTCAGCAGCCGTTCCCGTATAATCGTATTTTCTCATTTGGCTACGGTAATATTTTTCTATTGCTTCAGCTCTATTTTTGGATAGATCACCGTTGATAGTTTCTGAACCTTCAGGAGAGTGCGTACCAGTGACCGTAACGGTTCGAGTTACATTTTTGTCGGCGATGAACGCGGAAAGATTTGATTTTTTTGCTTTATTACTCTTTCCGTCGGTAGCTAAATATTGCGACAAATAGGAACTTCCTTGAGGAAAATAAAAATTGATGTTAGTGGGTATCAGTTCCTCTTGATCATTATAGCCATGATCTGCATAATTTGTTGCATAATCATTTTGAACAGCTCTAGATGTCGTAATAATACCTACAGCTATTTCCATTTTTGCTGTGGTAAGGGCTTTTCCGTTTTTTGGATCCTTAGCTTCGCCCTGAATCATTAAGCTACCCGGATTCAGAGATGCATTAAAGGGCATAGAAAAAGAGCGACTGACACGAGAAGTCGTTGAACTACTCTTAGGATAGTTTTCGGCATTGAACTCAATGCTACCCACCTCTATCTCTTTATCACCATACTGATAGGTTGTGTTGAGCGTATAAACTTTTCCAGTCGGAAGCATTTTGGGAGGTAACACAGCAGAAAGATCAAAGGCAACTTGGCTGCCATGAAGTTCCAATGGATCAGGGCTAACCTCTAAATCCTGCTTTTCGGCAAGTTTCACCATTTTTTTAAGCGCACAACCGCTAAATATAGAGGTAGCGATAATTGTGGCCACTATGAGGTTTAAATTTTTCATTTTGTTTATTGTTTATTGATACTATCCAAAGTTAATTTTTTCCTAAATTGGTTACAATATTACCCCAAATTTATAAAATAGTTCAATCTGTTGATATAAAAAGATGTTAATATTTACCTTTGTCGTGTTTTATACTCAAATTTTATGCAATATTTTATTGAAAAGTATGCTTTTGGGGTATGCAATGCGGTAGGTGAGTATTTCAAAATACCAACTTCAAGTATTCGCTTATCTTTTATTTATGCCTCTTTTTTAACTTTTGGATCGCCGGTAATCCTTTATTTAGCGGTTGCCTTTTGGATGAGTTTTAAGAAACTTTACAGAAGAAGAGAGAATACCCTTTGGTATTATTGATTCAGCTCGTTATAAGTCTTTTTATTAAAAAAGAAGTATTGTAATCGCGATACTTTCTATGGGATGTTCAAGGCTTATTTTTGGATGGGCATGTTGAGTTCTGTTTCTCCAATATTTTTTTAAATTCAGAATAAAGTCTAATTCCGCCTTCCATACGGCCATGAAGTGATCAAATCCCTGGTATTTCCAAAACAAAAAAGCAGCACCCAAGTCAAAAACCATTCTTAAAGGAATTTTGATCAGCTGTTTTTTGGGTAGGTTTTTTAAAAGCATGATTAGACCATTCCTGAAATTTAAATAGGTTTTTTGAGGATTTGAAGTAGACAGCGTACCGCCGCCTTCGTGGTGTACCGTACTTTTTGGACTGAACCTAAATTTTTTCCCTTTCATTGCTAATCTCCAACAAAGATCGATTTCTTCCATATGTGCAAAAAAGTCAGCATCAAACCCGCCTACATCATTGAAGTCCTTAGCTCTTATGACCATACAAGCCCCAGAAGTCCAAAACACATCAGTGGCATCATCATATTGACCTCGGTCATTTTCGATCGTATCAAAAATTCGACCTCTGCAGAAGGGGTAGCCCCAAGCATCGAGTTGACCACCGGCTGCCCCGGCATATTCAAACTTGGAAGGATCATTCTGATTCAAAATTTTTGGCTGAATTGCACTATAATCGGGATGTTCCTCCAAAAAATCAACCAAAGGATCTAACCAATTTAACTTCGTTTCAACATCAGAATTGATGAGAGCGTAATAGTCAGCTGCTACCTCTTTAAGGGCTAAATTATAACCACCAGCATATCCATTATTTTCTTTTAATACGATTGCTCTGATATCCGAATGATTTTTTTTTAACCAATCTAATGAGGAATCTGTTGATCCATTGTCGGCCACGACAATTTCATAATTACTAGAGGTTTTGATCAAGATACCTAGGTATTTTTTTAGAAAATTAATACCATTATAGTTTAAAATTACAATCGCAGTGACAGACATTACATCATGCTGTTTAGATCCATTCCAGGAATATTTGGAAGTATACCTTGCGTGGCTTTTTGTAAATGTTCTTTGCTCTCGTCTTCTGCGGCTTTAATGCCTTTATTTACAGCGGCTATGATAAGATCCTTTTGAAGTTCTTTATCCTCTTTTCCGTAAAGTGAGTCATCTATTTTTAGTTCCAAGAGTTCTTTGTTCCCATTGAATCTAGCGGTTACCAAGCCTGCTCCTGCATCACTTTCCACAAAAATATTACCCAATTCTTCTTTGGCAATTTTCATTTTTTCTTGGACTTCTTTGACTTTGCCCATCATTTTCATCATATCTAGCATGTTATTAATATTTTATCATTTAATAAGAACGAAACTGCCCTGCTGCGTTAATAATTCATTTTCTTCGGTATAATAATTGACTTGGTAGACATAAGAGCCCTTTACAATATCACCATTTTGTTGACGCCCATCCCAAAAATCACCTTTCTGTTCAGTAATAAAAATTTCTTTTCCAGCAAGATTGAATACTTTAAAAGTAAATTGATTTGTAGGAAGACCAAAAAACTTTAACGTTTCATTGATACCATTGCCATTGGGAGAAAAAGCTTCTGGCACATATATTACCGGGTTAAATTTTATCTTCACTGCATTGGACCTTAAAATAATACCTGCTGCATTGGTTCCTTCAGCCCAGATTTTTTGATGGGTTCCTAAGTCATGTGTGATGTTAATGGTCTTGAGTTGGGTCAACACAACGGGCTGGGTGATACTTTCTGCTTGATCTGAATTGACCAATTGGTAATCTAGAGTTTGTCCCAATTTATACGTACCATCAAAATATTCAGAGGAGTAGGCATTGGTATAATAGTCTGATAATTCTAGATAGGTAGGCGTAATCTTGATTGTTTGTATGCTGGCATCACACGAAGGAGTGAAAAGGAGCTCATAACTGTATTTCCGGAGAGGGTACACGCTAGAATCAACGTGCCCAGGCTGTATGTTGTATAAAGTATCGAACAAAACGTCATTTATATATTTTACGGCATGAAATAAACCATTACTATTTTCACTAAAATTCAAGGCAATATGATTTTCCGAATCATAGGAGGCGTAGGCGTAATTAAATGCAGTATTATCACTTTTAATGTCCAAACACAAGGAATCGCCTAATACGATATTCTCATCATTGCATAGCGAAAGGGCATTGATCCGAAAGCATAATGAAGAGAGGGATTCATCAAAGGGCAGGGATGGGAAAAATAAAGAATTAGAGTCCAATAAACCGTCATAGATGGGCGTAAACACACTGGGTGTTGATTGATATTCAATATTGTAATAAGTTGTTGAATCTGCTTCATAATATATTTGGAGTGAGACTTCATTTTGACATACATATTTCACAAAGGCGGAGTCCACTGTCGAATTGTTGGTCAACTCAAGCATGAGAACGCTCTGAACAGGTGAACTCCCGCAGTTAGGTTGCCCTCCGTCATAAAAACCTTCTATGATTAAATCAATGCTGGCTACTTCGGGTACATCTATGGTAAAGGGATTGACATCCTCTTTTACATGTAGGAACGTATCTGTAGAAGTGTAAAGTTGATAACTATCATAATAATCATCCAAAATCTCAATGGAGAGATGTTGACGGTCGCAATAAAAATAACTAAAATCAGGAATTACCGGATCAGAAACTTGGATCCATAAGGAATCTTCTCTGTCATCTCCCTCACTAATTATTTGATAAATGAGATAATCTCCGGGCTCGTCGTAGGTATAAAAGGTGTCGACTGAGGTCACTGTGCCTAGATTGGCTTCGTAGATATAATTCCGAGGAACCTCATCACCATAATCAATAAGCTCTTGAATGTTTACCGTGAAGGGGGCACATCCACGTTGATATGCAACGGAAAAAGAGGTATCTTGACTTATCTGTGCTGCTGCACCAAAAGGAACTGTCAAGACAACAAAAACGGTAATTCTTAAAACAATAAATTTGAAAAAAAATATAATGATCTCTTTAATCAAAATCTATCTATTTTCAAGTTTTCAATAATACCTTCAACAGAGGATGTTAAGATCTCTCCAGTACTCATGCTTTTTAATGGATAGCGCGCTTGTGAGATTTCCTCTGATCCAATAGTTATAACGTATGGAATCGCCAATTTATTGGCATAATTCATTTGTTTTTGAATTTTGACCGCATCGGGAAAAAGATCAGCCGCAATGCCCGCCTTTCTTAATTTTTCGATGATTTTAATGCCATGCTTGAAAGCGGAGGTATCGAGATGGGTGATCAGTACTTTTGGACCCCCTTTAGCTGTTTCAGGAAATAAATTGGATGCGGCTAAGACATCGTAAATACGATCTAATCCAAATGAAATGCCAATGCCTGACATGCCTTTAAGGCCAAACATACCTGTCAAATTATCATAGCGCCCACCCCCACAAATACTTCCAATGTTAACTTCTGTTGGTTTTACCTCATAAATCATCCCAGTATAGTAGGAAAGGCCTCGTGCTAAGGAAAAGTCAAGAGAAATATTAAATTTCCGATCGGTGAGTTCATCTAAATTCTTAAAAAATACATTTAATTCTTCAAAACCTTTATTTGAGGTACCCGTGAGCTTAACCAATTTTTCAATTTTGAGGGATTTACCAACATCAGCATCAATAATTTCGAGATATTTTGAAACCATTTCCGAGTCACCTTGAAGTAGACTGATCTCGTGGAGTACTTTTTCTGTACCTATTTTATCTATTTTGTCCAATGCTACGCAAAAAGGAGTCTCTTTTCCTTTTAAATCAGCGGCCGCGGCCATTGCGAACAAAACTTCTCTATGATTGATTTTTACTTCAAAACTATCAAAATTTAAAGATTTGAAGACATCATGAATCAATAAGGTCAGTTCTATTTCATTCCAATAAGATCGGGTACCTATAATATCGGCGTCACATTGGTAAAACTCTCTGTACCTACCTCGCTGGGGTCGATCAGCCCTCCATACAGGCTGTATCTGATATCTTTTAAAGGGGAAAGTAATGTTGTGCCGATTCATCACTACATGTCGAGCAAAGGGAACCGTTAAATCATATCGAAGACCTTTTTCAGCTATTTTAGGTAAAAGTGTCTTTGCACCTTGATCGTAATCGCCGCAATCCGTTTTTTTTAAAAAGTCTCCAGAATTAAGCACTTTAAAAATAAGTTGGTCTCCTTCGTCGCCATATTTTCCCGTAAGTACAGATAGATGTTCCATTGTTGGCGTTTCGATCGGTGCAAATCCGTACTTTATAAAATTACTTTGAATTTTTTCAATGATGTATTTACGGCGAAATGATTCAATTTGGCCGAAATCACGGGTTCCTTTGGGGATAGAAAGTTTTTCCACTTAAAATATTTTTGACAAATCTAAGAAATCCTCTAATTTCGCACCTTGTAATTAACAAATAAAACAAAATGGCTGTTACTAGATTAGAAAGAAAAGGACGTAAAAACAAAAATGTTGCAAAAAATCGTGTGGCTACGATACAACGTCTTTCGTTTGTCCCCGTCATCAAGAATGTGGATGTAGATGCGATCAAAAAAGAGTTTGATGCCAAGAAGGCCGAGCCTGCAGTAAAAGCGGAAAAAGTAGAGAAAACGGTAGCGGAAAAGGCTAAAAAGAATGCCAAGGCACAGAAGCCCTCAAAAGCAAAAAAATCTGCAGAATAATTATTTTTGATAAATCAAATTTGTTTGAAATGTTGAGTGTTTCATATAGAATAGGCCGGTCATAGTTGTATCCGCTTTTTTTATTAGGTTGATCTTTCAGACTTCTGTTAAACACAAATAGCCATTTAATTTAAGGACGACACTATCTTAATGTGTAGGTATTGGTTTAAATTTGTTCTTGTTTATGAGCGGATTGGCATTTAGCAGTTTACGCGTAGGGGAGCGCTACCGATTGACGAATTACGGGGAGATTTTTGAATTTGAGTTATTAAAAATACTGGGTGAGAATGAATTCTTACTCAAAGACCTCTTCACTTTAGAAACCTATAGGATGAGTCAAATCATAGGTTTTGGAAAGGGAAATGATTTAGAAATCAGGATGCTTTAAAGCTCATAACTAGAGCGCTCCTTAGAGGCCAGTGAACTCTTTCCAGATAAACTTTTATCTAAAGCCCTAGCGGCTTCTCTGCCTTCTTGAATAGCCCATACGACCAATGATTGACCTCTTCTCATATCGCCAGCGGTAAAGACTTTATCTACATTAGTTTTATAGTTTTCAGCCTTAACATTTCCTTTTTCATCTAGATTGATGTTCAATTGATCTAACAAACCTTCTTTCTGGGTATGTACAAAACCGACTGCGATGAGTACAAGGTCACAAGGATAAATCTTTTCAGTATCAGGGATTTCATCAAATTTTCCATTTTCCCAAACTACTTTTACCGTTTTAAGCCCTGAAATATTTCCATTTTCATCTCCAATGAAAGATTTAGTTAATACTGACCAGGTTCTATCAACGCCTTCTTCATGAGAGGAAGAGGTTCTCAAAACCAAAGGCCACTCAGGCCATGGATTGCGGATACCTCTGGAAATTCCTGGCTTACCTAAAAGCTCAAATTGTGTGACCGACTTGGCACCTTGTCTATTCGAGGTCCCAATACAATCAGAGCCCGTATCACCGCCGCCAATGACAATGACATTTTTATCTGTAGCAAAGAGGTCTTCTTGGTCGAAACCTAGCTCAGAAACTCGTTTGTTTTGTTGAGTTAAAAAGTCCATGGCAAAATGAATACCTTTCAGATTTCTACCTGAGATATCTATATCGCGAGGAATGGTAGCTCCGGTAGACAATAAAATAGCCGCAAACTGATTTTTTAGATCGCTAATTGAGAGGTCAACGCCTACTTCAATATTTGTTTTAAAGGTGATTCCTTCTGCTATCAATAGATTTACTCTTCTTTCAACTATCCATTTTTCTAGTTTGAAATCTGGAATACCAAAACGAAGCAAGCCGCCTATTTTTTCATCACGTTCAAAAACCGTCACTTGATAACCGGCTTTGTTTAATTGGTCTGCAGCCGCAAGCCCGGCCGGTCCTGATCCAATCACGGCAACCGAACTAAGCTTTCTTTTAATGGGCGGACTGGGCTGAATTTTACCTGATTCAAAAGCTTTCTCGATGATGCTTTTTTCGATATGTTCAATGGCGACAGGGGGCTTATTGATACCTAATACACAAGCGCCCTCGCAGGGTGCAGGACAAATACGACCTGTAAATTCAGGAAAATTATTGGTCTCCAAAAGCAGATCCGTGGCTCGATTCCAATCATCGTTATGAACGGCATCATTAAAATCAGGTATGATATTTCCCAGCGGGCAGCCTTTATGACAAAAGGGAACACCACAATCCATGCACCTACTGGCTTGTTTCTTAGTGAGCTCTTCGCTGTGCGGAACATAAAACTCCTTGTAGTCTTTGATTCTTTCCTTTGGGTCTCGGGTTTTAGGTAGGTCCCGTCCTATTTTCATGAATCCATCTATATTTCCCATTAGGCTACTTTTTTAGAGGTTTTCTGATTAGCTAATACACGCTTGAGTTCTATTGGCATCACTTTTTTGAAATATTTTAAAGCAGTATCCCAATGATTTAAAATTTCAATAGCTTTCGGACTATCCGTTCGTTTTCTGTGTTCATTTAATTTTGCGTTCAGTAAATTGACGTCGTCCTCTTTCAGGGGATCAATGTCTATCATTTCCATATTACAATTTTCGGAAAAATTATTTTTTTCGTCGTAAACATAGGCGATTCCACCGCTCATGCCTGCACCAAAATTACTACCAACGGCACCCAAAATGATAGCTAAGCCACCGGTCATGTATTCGCATCCATGATCTCCAATGCCTTCAACGACGGCCTCGGCACCAGAGTTCCTCACACAAAATCGTTCTCCTGCCTGTCCGTTGACATAGATTTCTCCTGAAGTTGCACCATATAAAGTGACATTACCTATTATGATGTGTTCATCCGGTGTAAGGGTTGCATGTTCATTTGGTTTGATAGATATGATACCACCCGACAGTCCTTTTCCTACATAATCATTTGCTTCCCCCATAAGGAGAAAATCGAGTCCTTCAGCAAGAAAAGCACCGAAACTCTGACCTGCACTACCGGTAAAAGTAATCTTCATATGTTGGGTGATCATCTTCTTTTGGCGGATAAGGTGTCCTGACAATAAGGTACCAACAGATCGATGGGTATTGAGGATCGGAAAGGCTAAATCTTTAGGTGATTTAGATTGATCAATTGCTTCTATCAGTTGCCAATCTAAGGCTTCTTCGAGATGATGATTTTGGTCTATCTTTTTATAGGTACCTACATGTCCGGGAGCTTTTTCGTAATGTAAGACAGGAGTAAAGTCTAATCGATTGATTTTCCAATGATCTATATCAGACCTCATTTTGAGGACATGTGATTCTCCGACCATCTCGTTAACCGTTCTGAAGCCAAGTGCTGCCATGATTTCTCTGAAATCTATGACCAACAAAGTAAAAAAGTTCACTACGTGATCTGGATCTCCCGTGAATAATTTGCGTAGTTCCGGGTCTTGCGTAGCAATGCCCACAGGGCAAGTGTTTAGGTGACATTTTCGCATCATGATGCAGCCTTCAATAATGAGTGCTGCGGTACTGATGCCGTATTCTTCTGCACCTAAGAGGGTAGCAATGGCGAGATCACGGCCAGTCATGATTTTACCATCCGTTTGTAGGGTAACCCGACTTCTCAGATTGTTTCTGACGAGGGTTTGATGCGCTTCGGCAAGACCCATTTCCCAAGGTAATCCCGCATGTCTTACTGAACTTATAGGGCTAGCTCCCGTACCTCCGTCGGCTCCTGAGATCAAAATAACGTCTGCTTTTGCTTTCGCAACACCAGCCGCAATAGTACCTACACCAGCTTCCGAGACAAGTTTCACATTAATTCGAGCGGCTGGATTTGAATTTTTAAGATCTGATATAAGTTGCTTAAGATCTTCTATTGAGTAAATATCATGATGGGGTGGAGGAGATATAAGTCCAACTCCCGGCGTACTGTGCCTGACTTTGGCAATATAGTCATCAACTTTATGGCCAGGCAATTGCCCCCCCTCACCAGGTTTAGCTCCCTGAGCCACTTTAATTTGTAGTTCTTCTGCATTATTTAAATATTCTATAGTCACCCCAAATCGTCCTGAAGCGGCTTGTTTAATGGCAGATCGTTCCCAATCTCCATTTTCTTTTTTGAGATATCTCTTACTGTCTTCTCCACCTTCTCCGCTATTACTTTTGGCTCCAATACGATTCATTGCAATGGCCAGCGTACTGTGGGCCTCATGTGATATTGATCCTAACGACATGGCACCAGTGGCAAATCTCTTTAAAATATTTTCAACAGGTTCTACTTCTTCAACCGGAATCGCTTGTCTGTATTTAAATTCAAATAAATCCCTTACGTTAATGATGTCCGTATCTTCGTCATGTATTTTTCCTGTAAACTTTTTAAAAAGCTCATAATCATTGAGGCGGGTAGATTTTTGAAGCAAGTGGATGGTATCGGGATTGAGCAGATGCTTTTCGCCTTTTTGTTTCCATTGGAAATACCCCCCTGCTTCCAAAAGTTGATGTTCACTTTTATTATAGCCAGCTAGGTGTTTGATAACCACTTCTTTGCCCAAATCATCAAAATTCAGTCCATCTAAACGGCTCACAGTTCCTTTGAAGCAGGTAGAGATGACTTCTTGACCTAAACCAATACATTCAAATATTTGTGAGGATTGATAAGATTGTAAGGTGCTGATGCCCATTTTAGACAAAATTTTCAAAAGGCCTTTACCGATCCCCTTTCGAAAATTACCAAAATAATAATCCAACGGTTGCTCATTATTTAATGCTTGGGTATTGTAAGCATTTTGGATGGTATCATAGGTAAGGTAGGGATAGATGGCACTGGCACCGTATCCAATAATAGTAGCAAAGTGATGTGTTTCCCATGCATCACTGCATTCTACTACGATCCCCGCCTGAGTTCGTAATTTTTTATTAACTAAATGATGATGAACGGATCCTGTGGCAAGTAAACTAGGAATGGCTGCTTTGTATTTACTTTCCTTTCTGTTAGAAATGATAAGTACACTGTTACCTTTATTGATGGCATCTTCCGCTTCGTTACAGATCCTACCTATGGCCATCCGCAAGGTCTCTTTGTTCGCGACATCTAAGGTAGCATCAATAATGTAGTAATCCATTCCATGACTGGCCAATCCCTTTATTCTATAAAAATCATCTCTAGAAAGGATGGGTTGAGAGATATGGACTTGCCTGGTGTGTTCGGCCGATTCTTGTAATAAATTTAAAGATTTCCCTATTCTGGTATACAAAGACATCACTAGTCTTTCACGAATGGGATCGATGGGAGGATTACTTACTTGAGCAAAGTATTGTTTGAAGTAATTGGAAATATGCTGACTTTGCTTTGAAAGGACGGCCAATGGAACATCAGAGCCCATCGATCCCAAAGGTTCTGTCCCGGTGCGAGCAAAAGGTAATATCGTTATTTTGACATCCTCCTCGGTCATGCCATTAGACATCTGTCTGGTGGTAAGTCTGTGGGGTTCAATGATCTTTGCCTGAAGTTCAGGAATGGGCATGAGCCTTAACTTGATGCGTTGTTCCTCAAGCCACTTTTTGTAGGGTTTGTCATCACAAACCAGTGCTTTTATCTGTGAATCATCATAAATAACTCCTAAAGACAAATCTGCTAGTAACATCTTTCCGGGTTGGAGTCTACCTTTTTTAATGATTTTGGACTCATCTGTAACAATGGCTCCGGCTTCAGAAGCCATAATGAGTCGATGATCTGAGGTAATACAATAACGGGCGGGTCTCAGCCCGTTGCGATCTAAAGTGGCTCCAATTTGTTTTCCATTCGTGAAAAAGAGGGCTGCTGGACCATCCCATGGTTCCATCATGGCTGCATGATATTTATAGAAATCCTTTCTGTTTGTATCCATTTGTTTGTTGCCCTGCCAGGCTTCTGGGACGAGCATCATCATGACATGAGGTAAGCTTCGACCAGATAAAGTAAGTAACTCCACCAAGCCATCTAGATTTGCAGAATCAGAATTATTGGGATCTGTAATGGGCATCAAGTAGGATAACTCCTTTGAGGAAAAATAGTCTGAATGCATCAAGGCCTCTTTAGATTTCATTTTGGTGACATTTCCGCGAATGGTATTGATTTCTCCATTATGAGCAATGTATCTAAACGGCTGAGCCAATTTCCAATTGGGAAAGGTATTAGTTGAAAATCTTGAATGCACAATGGCTAAAGCGGAGGTGATGCGTTCATTTTGAAGATCATGATAGAAGCTTCTTAATTGGTCAGTTTTCAGTTGACCTTTATAAATGAGGGTATTACAAGAGAGAGAGGCAATATAAAATTCATTATTAGCGGCATGCACATAGTTATTTATTTGATGCGCTATGTAGTTACCTAATACAAATAGTTTACGTTCAAGATCATCACCTTGAACAGTATTGTCTTCATGAACCAGAAAAAGCTGCTCGATGTAAGGCTCTACAGACTTTGACTCATGTCCAGGGACATTGGCATCTGTGGGAACCAATCGATAGCTAATGAGTTTAAAATTCATGGTAGTCATGCAATCATTAATGACTTTCCTACAAAGCTCTCTCGTGCCATAATGCTGAGGATAGAAGACCATACCAACGCCATAAAGACCTACTTTAGGAAGTGGAATCCCGAAAGTTTGTAATTGCTCTTCCAAAAAATCATGAGGTATTTGAATTAAAATACCAGCACCATCACCTGTATCGGGATCGGAACCAGTAGCACCCCTGTGCTCCATGTTTTCTAGCATGGTCAATGCATCTTTGACGATAGCATGGGATTTGATGCCTTTAAAGTTTGTGATGCAACCAACACCACATGACTCATGTTCAAATTGGGGGTCGTAAAGGCCTATGCTCATATTCTTTAATTTGATGTTCTTGAAGAGGGAGATTAGTATGGATACTTTAAACAAAAATAAATAAGATGATCCAAAAAGATTCTTTTAAAAGTAAAAAATAAAATTTGATACTATTTTTTTACAGAATTCATAATGAATAAAGATATTTTTTAAATATTTACTATATTGAAATAAAACAGGGCTTTAATTTTATGAAATCTTCTTAATTTTTAAATAAAATATGTTTTTAAAGTTGAATAACGAGCAAATAAGGCGAATTCGACCTAATTGGGTGAAGTTTATTGAAAGTTGAAGGCTCAAATGCATGCGAGAGGGAGGTTAATAATTTAATATTTCTCTTAAAATACGATTTCTATACGTTGGTATATTCACAGAAATCGACTAAAATTGCGCTTATTAAAGCATGGGCCTATAGCTCAGTTGGTTAGAGCACCTGACTCATAATCAGGTGGCCCCAGGTTCGAGTCCTGGTGGGCCCACTAAAAATTAACCTCACAAATTGTGAGGTTTTTTTGTATCATTGCGTTTATTATCAATATGAAAAAGAATATAACGTTTAGCCTAACAGTATTTTGGATATTAGCAACAAGAGTTTATGATGCATATTGCACTTTTCAATATACACCTGATTTAACACTTGAAGCAAATCCGCTTGTGTCTTTATTTGGTTTAAACTGGACTCCTTTATTAATTATTATAAGTATTCTATGCATATACAGTATATATGCATATTATCTTGCTTTCTTTAAACACTTTAATCTTTATCCAACTGAAAAAGACTATAGTTTCAGTAATTTTATTGGATATATCTATACAGGCAAAAAACAAAGTTGGATCTCAATATTATATAAACTCCCAAAAGATATTAATCGGTTTAATCATTACATGGGTCATTTAATGACTAGATGTCTTGTATTCGCAGGTGTAGTTTCTACATTTATGTGGCTACTTCTAAATTATGTTCCGTATTACAAAAATATTCATAGTGCAACTACCATTTATCTTATTCTTGTTATAGGCAGTGTATTTATTTGCTATAATTGGTTTTTAAAACTATATAAAGATTACACCTCATAATCGTATTCTAAATAATTTTCTGAAAAAGTTCGAACTTAGGACCGAGAGGTCCACCAAAAAGAAACCCACTCAAATGAGTGGGTTTTCTCATTGAAATATCTTTACCCCCTTTCACTAACAACCATATTGCTAATCCTATTTCTCCAAAAGCCATTGGCAGTGCTAATGCCATTTTTAAATTTGAAACAAACTGGGAAGGGGAATTTAACTTTAATAAATGAACCAACACGTATGACATTCCACCTATATTAATGTCAAATAATACAAGAATTTAGGAATTCTGTTATGCAACTTCATTAAGAAACCAATCAATATAATATGTAATCTAAAAATCATTAACCCAACCTTCCAGGCAAATTCAAAATTTTGGAAGTTTACAACTATGCTTTGATTTGTAATCTCAAAATCAGTAACACTTCTCACGGCTCAAATAGGCATTATAAGTAGATTTACATAGAAGTAGTCGACCGTTTTCTTGGACTTCGAGCCCCTAATCTGGAGGTTTATTTTGGAGAATCTTTTCTGCCGGTCACCAAATAGTGTTTACTTTCATTTTATTATATTGCGTTATATGCCTATTTGTAATCTGCTTTCTTCATATTAGGAGTATAAATATATTATAAAATTACATGAATGTAACTATTTCAAATACTTACGAAGAATTGAGCACCTTTGCGACGAAGGTCTTAATTGATTCGGTAAAAGAAACGCGAGAGCCATTGGTTTGCGTGGCTTCGGGAGATTCTACCAAAGGAGTTTATAAGCAGTTGGTTACAAGCGTAGAAATAAACAGCTTAGATACAGCAGACTGGCATTTTTTGGGCTTAGATGAATGGATAGGTTTAAATGGTCAAGACATAGGAAGTTGTAGGTACCATTTGGATCAAGACCTTTTCAACCCCTTAGGAGTGTCTGATAAACAGATATGTTTTTTTGACGGTCGATCGGTGGATGTGTTTTCCGAATGTATCATTAATGAGATGTATATCAAAAAGCAAGGGGGTATTGACTTAGCCATTTTGGGTCTCGGTCTTAATGGCCATATTGGGATGAATGAACCATTTACCCCTGTAGATTCACGAAGTCAAATAATTGATTTAGACCCTTTGACCATACAAACAGGACAAAAGTATTTTGAACAACCTCAAAAGTTATCCCAAGGGTTGACACTTGGTTTAGGGACGCTCATGGAAGCCAGAAGTATATTGTTGTTGGTTGTTGGTCAAAATAAGGCATCAATCGTTAAAAAAATGCTTGAAGAAGAGGTTTCTCTTTCATGTCCTGCAAGTCTCTTGCGTCATCACCCAAATTGTCATGTATTTTTAGACCAGGCTGCCAGTTCTTTATTGGATCCTAAATAAAGGCTTTGAAAATATTTAATGGATGGGCACTTTTTTTAGCCTTAATTACCCTTCTCAATCAAGGCCAAAGCTGGCTGTATATTTATGATCCTTTATAAAACCAACGTAATTTTTTATTAGTGATCAGGGGCTTTGCTCAAAAACCAGTACTCAAAATAAAGGCAAGTGGAAAAAATAAAAAGCACAGAGCTGACCGAAGTCCGACCGCATCTCCTAACCAGCCAATGATGAGCGGTAAGATGGCTCCTCCAATAATTCCCGTGACCAATATTCCTGAAATTGAACCGTGATGGTCTGCAAAGGAATTCAATGTTAAAGAAAAAAGAATGGGATACATTACCGATAAAAATAAATCCGTTAATGGGAAGCAAATCAAAGCGATTTCAGCCGGACCGAAAAACGCGAGGATTAGGCAAATCATAGCAAGCCCTGAAAGAGTAATAAGAACCGATCGACTATCAAAGATTTTTAAAAGAATAAGCCTAATAATCTCACCCAAGTTCATTAATCCCCAAAAATCAGAAATGGTGGCTGCCTCCAATATTTTTGGATCAATGCCATGATACACATTAAGGAATTGAGAAATCCAATTCGCAATACCCTGTTCGGCACCTAGCTAACAAATCATTCCTAAAAAAAATAATCGTATTTGCTTATTTTTAAATAGTTTAATGTGCGTGGCGAGAGCACCTAATTTTTCATTTGATTTAAGTTCAACTTTAGGAAATTTTGAAAAAATCAAAATGAGGATCATAAAGAGGCTGATAACAGAAAATAAAAAATACAAGGATATTCAAGGTAACTCTATGGAGCCCAAAAAAGTACTGAACGTGTGAAGAAATGAATGCTTATTCGCAAAAAACGTTTCAGAGGCTAATTGAGTATAAACTAGGGGGCTTAAAAAAGGGAGACAAATCCAAAAACTAATTGTACAAAACAGCATACATCGCGAAATGTTCTTCGCCACCAGTGGCTCTTAAAAGAAGGTTAATGACTACTTGAAGTACGGTCATACCACAACTAATGGTGAAGTATGAAAACAAATCAGTGAGATAGCTTGGGAGCAGTATGCCTGCGGGAATAGACATGATAGCATAGGCGATAAACAAGACCAATGGGATCAAAGCGACTAAGGTCAAACTAAGGTCAAAACTCTCGATAATATCAGGTATTAAAGGTCCTATAATGTTGTTTATAAAGGAGATGACAAAAAATATCAGTAGAATCAAAAAAACAATTTAAGGACTTCTAGTGATCATGAATTTTTTGTATTAATTTAAAGCATAATGATCTTATTATTAAGCCTTATCTTTTTCTATTTTAATGATTTATTGATTATTCTACGCTCATGATGCATCATACAAAATTTTTTATTTTATTGACGGTGCTAAGCTGTCTGAGTTTATTGATGAGGTGCGGAAAGCCCGAATCGCTCACAAGCAATAAGCTCAATGTCGTCATTATCTTTTTAGATGACTCGGGATGGAGTGATTTTGAGCCATTTGGCCAAAAAGGGATACAAACACCTCAAGTAAATCGATTGGCCAAAGAGGGGGTAGTTTATCGAAATTTTTATGTGCCACAGGCGATTTGTTCTGCATCAAGGGCGGCTTTGTTGACAGGTAGTTATCCAGGAAGAACGAAGGTTTTTAATGCACATGCGCCAAAGGAAAGAGGGTTGTCACCTGATTTCCCTACGATGGCTGAAATTTATAGTGCAGATGGTTATAAAACGGGGATTTTTGGTAAGTGGCATTTAGGAGATCAAGAAAACACGCGTCCCCATCAACGCGGATTTGACGTTTCTTCTGGACTGATGTACAGCAACGATATGTGGGAATATCATCCGGAGAATCCAGAATTTTGGGGAAAATTTCCACTCCAGTATTGGAAAAATGGTCAAGTAGAAATAGAAGCTGTTTCTAGAGCAGATCAACGTAACTTAACGAAATGGGCCACAGATGATGCCGTAAATTTCATTAATGATTATGCTCTACAACCCTTTTTTTTATACGTTCCCTATTCAATGCCCCATGTCCCACTGTTTTGTAGTGAAGCCTTTGAAGGGAAGTCGGGAGTGGGGCTTTTTGGGGATGTCATTGTAGAATTAGATGCATCTATAGGTCGGATCATGGATGCCCTAAGTGTGGCAGGTATTGATGAAGAGACCCTTGTGGTCTTCACCTCTGACAATGGGCCATGGATTTCTTATGGGAATCATGCGGGAACCACTCCCTTTAGGGAAGCCAAAGGGACTTCATTTGATGGTGGGACGAAAGTGGCATGTATCATCAAATATCCTGGTAAGTTGGCTCCAGGTTCGGTTTCCGATCAGGTATTTCTATCTATTGATCTACTCCCAACCATTGCTCATTTAACAGAGACCCCTTTACCACAGCAGCCGATAGATGGTAAAAATATCTGGGATTTAATTACAAGAGAAAAGCAAATGTCGCCACATGATTATTATGCATTTACGACAGGGCCAAGATTAGAGTCTGTGATGAGCGGAAGTGGTCGGTGGAAATTGCACCTGCCTCATAATTACAGAACACGTCCCTCTACAGGTAGCGATGGTATTCCTGGAAAATATGAGCAAGCCTCCATTGATTTAACGCTTTATGATTTGGCTAACGATCCTATGGAAACTCAAGATGTACAGGAAGATCATCCTGAGGTCTTCAAAAAAATGCTGAGATATGCGCAAAAACATAAGGTAAAGTTTGAATTGGAATAGTTTATAAATTCAGAAGTGTATTTAAATGAAATATTTACTAATATTATTTGTGGTGTCTTTAGTTACGTCGCCGAAGAATACAGCACAAGCACCTACAATTGTTGCTAAGGATGCCCAATTAATAAAAATAGCCAATCATTTTGACTTTACCGAAGGCCCAGCTGTTGACAGTCGGGGCAATGTTTATTTTACCGATCAGCCCAATGATCAAATACTTAAATGGTCAGTTGATGGTGAATTTGAAATTTTCTTAACGCCATCAGGTCGTGCCAATGGTTTGTATTTTGACGCAGAGGATAATTTATATGCTTGTACCGATGAGTTGGGTCAATTATGGAAAATTGATACTGATAAAAACATCGAGGTTCTTTTAAAAGATTTTCAAGGTACACGATTGAACGGACCTAACGATCTCTGGGTGGATCCCAAAGGTGGTGTTTATTTTACAGACCCTTTTTATCAACGTCCTTATTGGCTGCATACTGCGCCCTATTTGTCCTCTAATAATGTCTATTATTTATCACCAACAGGTGCAGTAAAGACAGTAGCTACAGGTTTAGAGCAACCCAATGGAATCATAGGTACACCGGATGGATCCTTGTTATATGTTGCCGATATAGATGCGCAAATGACGTACAGTTATCAAATAGAAGCCGATGGAAATTTATCCAATAAAAAATGGTTCGTAGCGATGGGATCAGATGGGATGACCCTTGATGCGCAAGGCAATGTTTACCTCACAGGGGACGGCGTTTATATTTTTGATGCTAAAGGTAAAAAAATTGAGCATATCAACATTGATGAACCTTGGACGGCCAATGTGACTTTCGGTGGACGCCATCGAGACATTCTTTTCATTACTGCATCAAAGGCTATTTATCAATTGAAAATGGAAGTAAGTGGAGCATCTCAATCTTTTAAATAAGTGGGGTACATAATAGATTCTTTTGACCAGATACCTACGTTGAATATTTATCAGATGGCTATAGTTTTCGTTATATTATTTGATAATAATTTATTATCAAATATGTTTTGAAATAAAAATACAATGGAGAATGCTTATTGACCTAGTGGGTTGATAATCTCTGAATAAAATAGAATTTAAAGAATGATTTTATGCATGAGTTGGGATGGAATAGATTATAGCAAAATTCAAATATTAGTAATTACCCATATATTCAAAAGTAGGCCACTCAATCTTTTTTTTATCATCTCTGAAGAGAATAAAAATATTTTGTGCTCATCCTGAGTAACAGGAAATTTCATTTGTTACTACCTTTTCAAAAGGCTTATCATAATTATTCGGCCTGCTCCAGAACTTCCTTCTTTAATTTTTTTATTTTTGAAGTTTTACTAACGTAGGCTTCAAGTACTTTAAAGAAGTTCAAAATATCATATTCTTTATTATTGGTATTAATTGTTACTAGTCTAATAAATGTATCATCATTAAAAGACCCGAAGCCAACGACCGTAATTTGATGTTCATATAGAGCTGTGCAAAGTGTCATTGCGTCAATTCCTTGATAATTAAAACAGACTGAGATTGAATCATCAAAACTATATAGTGTATAATCGGGATTACTTTTAATATATGCTCGAGCAATATCTGCAAGTTCAAATTGTTTATCTACAATTTGTTTCAATCCATTAGTCCCAATTGATTTCCAAAGTGTCCAGAATTTCAGTGCATCATTCCTTCTTCCACATTGGAACGAAGTTTTACCTAAGTTGAAATCGTCACCATCTGTTTGATAAAGATAATCTGCATCATTACTGAAGGAGTTGTGTAAATGTTTTTTATCGTTTACTAACAAGACTGAACAAGTTAAAGGGGTTCCCAACATCTTGTGCGCATTATAGCTGAAAGAATTTGATCTTTCTATTCCACCAACAAGATATTTAAATTTATCGCTGAAAATAACGCTTCCACAATATGCACCATCGACATGGAGCCAAAGATTATATTTCTCTGTGATATCAGCAATTTTATCTATTGGATCAAAACTCCCTAAAACGGTCGTGCCTGCGGTAGCATTTACATAAGTGGGAACAAAACCTTCATCGAGATCTTTAATAATTTGTGCTTCCAAATGGTTCGGGAGCATTTTTCCTCTGGAATCAGTATGAATATATCTAATGTTGCTCTTGCCAATTCCTGCAAAGCTTGCATTTTTTGAATTTGAATAATGCGATTCTCGAGAAGTGTAAACAATCATTGGTTTGGACATACCCTTTTCTCTACAATGGTAATCTTTGGTATCTCTAGCCATGACTAAGGCCATATAATTGCTCATCGAACCCCCAGTTGGAAAGGTACCATTACTTTGAGAGCCATAACCGATCATCTCACAAGATTTTCTTATAATCTCTTGTTCAATACCAACTTGGGGACCGGCAACTTTATAGGTATACATGCTGTTATTAAGCATTACTGCTAGTAAATCACCCAAAATGGCCTTACTTTGTCTTCCTCCAAAAAGTTGATTAAAAAATAATTTTGTTGCTGTTTTGGGCGTAGAAATTATGACTTCTTTGAGTAGATTTTTTAGCTTATTATCAACAATGGGGGTGGGTTTTAGCGAAAGGTCTAGAGTATCGTAAAGTTTGTCAGCTTCTATTCGATCGGCTACTGGATGCTTATGTTCTTCATTTAACAATACTTCAACCAGTTCATTAAATAGAACTAAATCACTATTTATTTTGGACATATAATTTTATTGTAATTAATTGATCGTAGTATTAGAAACTGTGTGATAACTCATTTTTTTTTGCACAAATTCCTTTGATTGTTCATCATAAATGTTGCAATTACGAATAGGCTTTGCATATAAATGGAGTGAGAGCGCTCGTTGGTTGGATAGGTTTTTTAATTGATGACAACCCATGAAATCGATCATATAGGAAATATCCCCTGCTTTAAAGAGGGTCGATTTCTGTATATTGATTTCACCCACTTCATTCGATCTATAAATTGTTTCTTTAAATTCACCATCTATGAATTTCACCCAACATTCCTCACCTCCATGATCATGAATAGGGGTTTTTTGACTTGATTGCCAACAAATTAGGATCAGCTCAAATCGTTCATTTTCAAAAATACAATTCCGAGTATAGGTTGATTCAGACCAAGAACAAAAAATTTCAAAAGCACTCTTTTGTATCTCCATTGAATGTAAAATGTCATGGTACTTCGTACTTTGCTCATTTTTAAGAGCACTAATTAATAGGTTTAATGAATGAATTTTCTTCTGCTTCTTTTCGATAGCCTTTATCATTTTTTCATCTTTTTTCTGTTCATTCAATGAGCAGATCCAAGGTAAGTTTTCAAATCTAACTAATCGCTTTTAGTAAATTTTTCAAAGTAATTTTACAATTCAAAGTTAGCAATCTCCGATCAATTTTTTCAAGTATTTATGAAAAAGAGTAATTTTTATCTGTTTATTAAACATTTTGGGTAGAATTGCAGAATGGGTACTTTTTATTTTATTTGAGAGATCCATCTGAAATTAATTGAGATAAAATAATATAAATATATATTTTGAACGATCCAGAATTAGTAATCAAATTAGTTGTTCTCACTTTTTACGTTGGCATATTATTTTTCATTGGAATCCTAGCCTCCAGGAGAATCAAAGGCATGAGTGATTATTATGTCGGTGGAAAAAATATGGGTTTTTTGGCTGTTGCTTTTTCTGCAAGGGCCACCGGTGAATCAGGTTGGTTACTCATCGGTCTTACAGGTATGGGTGCAATAGCCGGATATTCAGGCTATTGGGTCGTTTTGGGAGAACTTCTTGGAGTTTTTGTTTCTTGGCAATTCATGGCAACGCGGTTCAAAAAATTATCTGATCAATATAATGCGATTACCATACCAGACTACCTTGAGGCACATTTTAAATCATCTACAAATACACTTCGAATTGTAGCTGCTTCGGCACTCGTCATATTTGTGGTTATATATGTCGCTTCCCAAATGGATGTTACTGGAATTGCCTTTGAATCAATGCTTAATATTGACTATCGAGTGGGTGCGATAATTGGATTTTTTATTGTCTTGCTCTATATTTTTATAGGTGGATTCGTAGCTGCTGTTTGGTCTGATATGTTTCAAGGTATTTTAATGTTTTTTGGATTAGTTTTATTGCCAATTGTTGTATGGTTTTCCATGGATCATGGAGTGGGAATTACTGCAGGACTCAACGCTATTGATCCCACCTTAACACAATTCCTGGGGAGATGCGATAATAGCTGGCTTAATTTATTTACGATTTTAGGTTTCTCAATGATCGGATTGGGTTTTTTAGGATCACCACAAGTGTATGTTCGCTTTATGTCTATTAAAAGCGAAAAAGAAATTGATAAAGGTAAATGGGTTGCACTGCTTTTTACATTATTAACTGATGCTGCAGCAGTCACGATTGGAATTCTTGCTCGAATTTATTTTACACAAAAAGGTCAAGATCCCGAAGTTATTTTAGGGACAGGAGGAGAAAATGTTTTGAGCTTGGTAACCAATGAATTCTTACCAGCAATTTTAGTTGCTATCTTTATTGCCATTGTACTTTCAGCAATTATGTCAACCATTGATTCTCTTCTTATTCTTGCCTCTAGTGCAATTACGAGAGATTTCTATCAAAAAATATTCAGACCTGATTTAAAAGATCAAGACTTGACAAAAGTTTCAAGACTAGTTACCATTGGAATGGCACTAATGGCACTGGGTATTGCAATTTTATTATACTATTTGTATCCGGATAGGAAGATTTTTTGGATCATGATATTTGGATGGTCCGGTATTGCAGCCACTTTTTGTCCGGTAATTATTTTATCATTGTTTTGGAAAGGATTTTCTGAAAAAGGAGCTATTGCTTCTATGATTACCGGATTTTTTTCTATCATTTTTTTCAAGTTTGTAGTATCAAATATGGAAGGGGTAGGTGATTATTTTATAGAACTTGATGTACTAGCACCCTCTTTTTTAATGGCTATGATCGTTGGATTTATAGTTTCGAAAGTGTCTCCTCCAAAGAAGACCATAATAGAAACAGTTGAGAAAATGATAAATGATTCTTAGTGTATCAGGAACGGTTGTTTTTTTGATTGAACAACGAGACTTTCTTCTTATGTCTGCCTCAAAAGCTACTTATGTTCTTAAAATGAATATAAAGGGAGCATATAAATAAAGAAACTACACTTCAGCTAAGTATAACTTACTTTTGAATTGAGCGCTTGACATATATGAGCCAAATGATGCTCACCATGCCATGCATAGAGGGCTTAAACCTCATCCAATCTCATTTCCCCATCGTGATGTACAAATGTTTTTTCAAAATCCTGAGGTTTCATGGAATTCAATAAATAAACCCATCGGGCATGTAAACTCGAGATTATTCCAAGTGAGGGTTGTATCGGTCCATGGTAATCGGACATTTGCGCTCACAATGCTTCGTGATAGGTTTTGATGATGGGTGTTGACTCCGTTAGCCCCCACTTAATCCGGGTGACCGATTGCATATGACTGTCGGCATAATGGTGTATGACTTGATTAATACTCTATCTATCCGGTCTATAGAGCCAATCTTCTTGTTCCACTCAGATAGACTTAACCAGCGTCTTCAGTTTTTCAGGAAATGAGGCATGGGCTTCAATACCTTCCTTTATTTCATTCATTACTAGGGAAGTAGGCATTTCTAATTTACCTATGGAGTATTTGAGATCGTTTAAATTCATCATTTTGCTTAAAAATTGAGCTTAACTCCCCTTTAGGTATTTATCTAGAAATTCCAGCGTTTTTTGAGAAGCTTCAATATTATTTACCTTCTTTGTAAAGCCATGACCTTCATCAGGAAAAACAATATACTCAACTGGGATGTTATTGTTCTTAGCGGCAGCGACTATTTCATCAGATTCAATTTGAAGTACCCTAGGATCATTGGCCCCTTGAAAAACGATAAAGGGCTTGGTGATTTGATGGGCAAAGAACAAAGGTGACTTGTTGTAGAGGGCAAGACTGTCCGTTTCGGGATTTCCTAACTCAGTATACAAGGCATTTCGAGAGGCTTCCCACCAGGCAGGAATGCTCCTTAGGGTACGTAACCAATTGGTCACACCAAAATAATTAACGCCTACAGCGAACTCATCAGGGGCGAATGCCAAGGCCGCCATCACCATGTATCCACCGTAACTACTTCCCATAATTCCAATTTTATCGGCAGCTACATAACCTGAGTTGATCAAGAATTTCTTGGATGCGATGCAATCTTTCAGGTCAACATCCCCATGTTTTAAATCATCGGCCTTATAAAAGGTTTTACCATATCCCGAACTCCCTCTATTATTTACGGCAAGCACCACATAACCTTGATTTACCCAATATTGTATTCTATCTGTATAATCCAGCCTTGTTTGTCCTCCAGGTCCACCATGGACATACAACAAAGCAGATAATTTGTCTCCTTTCTGGATGTTATTTGGTTTATATAGAATGGCAGGTATGGAAAGACCGTCAAAGGAAGGAAATCGAATGACTTGTCCGGCGACAAGATCATCGGGATTTATTTCAGGGTTAAGTGTATGAGTTAGCTTTTTAAGTGTTTTATTTTTAAAATGGTATAAAAATAGGTCTTGAGGTATTTTAGAACTGCTTAGATAGAAGGTCATTTGCGTTTCACTATCCGAAATGTTTACCGATGAGATATCTCCTTCGGGTAAATTTGGGATGGTAATGATTTCTTTTGAATGAGTGTCTTGAATGATGATTTTGGTACTTGCATCCTCATTGATACCAGTGACACGGTATGCACCATTTTGAGACAGGTAGGCATAACTTATGGCCCATTCGGCTTTTTGTTCTACTTTTTGGGTTTGGTTACCGATGTTATAAGACATTAGGTAGGCAAACTCACTATCAAGGTCAGTAGTGAAATATAAAGTGTTATGATCTTTTGAAAAGAACTGTGGCTCATTAAGTACGAAACCTTCATGAGGGGTGATTAGGGATACCTCTCCTGTTTGGGTATCTAAAAGATGGATGTTTGCATCAGAAGTATTCACTCTTTCAGAAAGGGCGATGTATCGTTCGTCATCACTGACTATTGAAGGCGTAAAGCCATTATCGTTTATGTATATTTTATTGGTTTGAAACCCACCCTCAGCTACCGATGCACCTATTATTTCGGTTCGATACAAATCAAAATATCTGGGATCTCTTTTGTTACAGGCCCAATAGATGGCCGTATTATTGTGATTCCATCCGTAATAGGAGGCCTTGGCACTGTCAGGCGTGAGGTCGATCACGCTGCCTTCCCTATTTTTTATGTAAATTTGAGTCAATTCATTTCCCCCCTCGTCACTCGTATAAATAATTCTATCATCTGAGGAAAAGTAAGACCGAGCGATGATGGCATTTTCCGAAGAATGGGTAAGTTGTGTTTGTTCGCCTGTTTCAAGATCAATGCTATAGGCATTTAAGACGCCACTTGCCTTGCTAGTAATCAAAATTGTTTTCTCATCTACCGAGAAATCACCGCCAAATACTTGAGTAGTATTCATAAATTGCTCAATGGTATATCTCTCATTTTGAGAGAGATCTTCTTTTTTTTCACAAGAGAGCATTATTAAAAACAAGAGAGCACTAAGTTTTTTCATTTGGATAGGGATTAATATTTGTCTTAAATTAATTGTATTTATCCTAATTTTATTACTTTGAATATCACACTTACAAGAAAAAAGAATTAAAAAAATTAAACTTTGACCTGGCTGCTGATCAATTCTGTTAGACGAACACCCTTAGAAAAACAATAGAGTGCACAGATCATAAAAACATGTGAGATGTCTTGGTGCTGAAACCATGGGTGAAGGTTCAATCTGAGTAGCTCCACAGGAAGCGTCATTAACATGGAGATAAATCCCCAAAAGAAAAAGCTTGCTTTTTCTTCACCTTTTATAATTTTAAAAGAAAAGGGCATTCCTAAAAACAGAACAATCCCAATAGCCATATGAATGGCAACCCACAAGAATTTTAATTCGAAAATGAGCAAACTAAAGGTGCTGGCCATAAGGAACGCGATGATCGATTTTAATAAAATATTGCCTTTGGGATAAAGGTAAATGACCATCGCATATTCTAACATGCCAATGGATATGATGGTAGTGCTATACCCAGGTATTTTACCTGCCATGCCTAAATAATTATAAAATAAATGTGACCAAGCAGCAAAAAAAGTAGAGATAGAAATACATAAAAAGAACTTACCAAAGTAGGAAGAAAAAGGGGAAGCGAAGGATTTATTGATTTCAAGATAGTGATGAAAGCTTTGAAAACACATGATTAAATTAAGGATTAAAGCCATAGGTTCTAATAGCTGTAACCCCCATATTTCGAATTCAATTTTCTCCATTTCCGCCGCAATATGCAAAAAAAAAATTAAATTCAGACGCTTTGGTTTAATAAATGTATTGGTTAAACTAGCGTTATGCCAAAGGATTGAGGAAAACGTCGAAAAAATATTATTTTGTCATTAAATAATTTTTATTTGAAACCAAGATAAAGATTGATTATTATTTGAGAAGCCGAGCAATTAGACTAATTTGTTGTGATTATTGTTCGTATAAAAAACAACAGTGAAAAAATGAAAAACGCTCCATGGCATGCACACTACCCGAAAGAAGTCCCTCAACAAATTGATAGTACTGAATACGAAAGCTTAGCCGAACTCTTGAATGATAGTTTCAAAAAATTCGGTAACTATCCGGCCTTTGAAAACATGGGTAAAGTAATGACTTTTAACGAGTTGAACATAGCTTCAGATAGTTTTGCTGCTTATTTGATTTATGACTTAGGACTGAATCGGGGGGATAAAGTAGCGATTCAAATGCCCAATTTACTTCAATATCCCGTAGTGCTATTTGGAGCTTTACGGGCGGGAATGACGGTAGTAAATGTAAACCCGCTATATACCTCAAGTGAATTAAAACACCAACTGAATGATGCTGATGCGAAAGTAATTATCGTTTTAGCTAATTTCGCAAGTATCCTAGAAGGTATTTTGTCTGAAACTAAGTTGAAACATGTATTGGTTACACAACTTGGAGATATGATCGGAGGGATAAAAGGAAGTCTGATCAACTTTGCTGTCAAATACGTCAAAAAAATGGTTCCCTCCTTCAGCCTTCCAGAGGTGACTCCTTTGATGAAAGCTCTTAAATTAGGAGCCAATCATGATTTTGTCCAGCCACCTATTCAAAATAGCGATTTAGCTTTTCTTCAATATACGGGAGGTACCACGGGAGTTTCCAAAGGTGCAATGCTTTCTCATGGTAATTTAGTTGCCAATTTATTACAAGTAAATGCCTGGATGAAAAGTGGAGGTTTGAAAGAAGGAGCTGAGGTTTATGTTACCGCACTCCCTATTTATCATATTTTTGCCTTAGTCGCCAATGTACTAGGTTCGGTGAGTTCGGGGTCCCAAAATATTTTAATTACCAATCCCCGAGATATGGATGGTTTTGTAAAGGAACTCAAGAAGCATAAATTTACTATATTGAGTGGTGTAAATACTCTTTTTAATGGATTATTGAATCATCCTGAATTTAAAAATTGTGACTTCAGTAAGCTTCGTTTTGGTTTTGGTGGGGGTATGGCGGTTCAAAATTCAGTCGCTGAAAAATGGCTTGAAATAACAGGAACGCCATTGGCAGAAGGCTATGGCCTTACGGAGACCTCACCCGTGCTTACGATTAATCCATTAGATGGAAGGCATAAAATGGGTACGATTGGACTTCCTATTTCCAATACGGAAATAAAGAACTTTGATGATGATTTTGTCGAGGTGGCTGTGGGCGATCCAGGAGAACTCTGCGTCAAAGGTCCGCAAGTAATGCAAGGATATTACAACCGACCAGAAGAAACAGATCATGTTATGCAAGAGGGTTGGTTTAAAACAGGTGATGTAGCTATAATGGATGAGGAAGGTTTTTTTAAAATTGTAGATAGAAAAAAAGAAATGATTCTTGTATCGGGATTCAATGTTTATCCCAATGAGATTGAAAATGTTATTTCATCTCATCCCAAGGTACTGGAAGTAGGAGTGATCGGTGTGCCCGATCTTAAATCAACAGAAGCTGTGAAAGCGGTTGTTGTCAAAAAGGATGAAACCTTAAGCGAGGCTGAGATTATTGCCTATTGTAAGGAAAAGTTAACAGGCTATAAATGTCCACGTCATGTTTCATTTATCTCGGAGTTGCCTAAATCTAATGTGGGTAAGATATTGAGAAGAATCATCAAAGAGGATGATTTAAAGATGCATACCTATGAGGGATCTTGATGAGTGAACGGCTCCAAGTGTTGAGGGCTTTGGTAAATAAAGGAGTTACTCAAAACTCTAGGACTATTTTAAGTCCGCTAAGGTGTCCAATTTTGATCTGACCACCAATTTAAAAAATCTTTATAGTACATGATGACATCCTCGTAATAAGGAATTTCAGGGTTGTCAGTAACTGATGAATATGGAATTTTTATCAGTATAGCACTCTGAATATTATTTCCGATTTCATAATTATTGTAATGGAGTAATATATGTGTGTCATTGCTGCCAATGTTTTCGGGTAAATGAAATTTGTCGTTCTTAAATGTAAATCCAGTGGCACTCAAGCGAGCATCAGGAGGGATTTGGTTTTGGTTTCTAAAAATAATTTCAGCTTCCTGACGTAGCTTTGAAAAGTCTCCAATTTTATCTTCAATATCTATGTTCCTACCCAAAGTATCCATATTTATATATTGTAACCATTCATTGTTACGAACCCCGCCCGTATACGACTTACTGCTAGAAGCAAAAGAAAGCCAGCCGAAATCATTGTAATTCGTTTCAATCACAATTTCAAGGAACCAAGGTGTCTTGCTTTCAGGAAATTGCTCTTTGAATGACACATAACTTTTGATAAATAATTTCATATAATCATTAATGGTTTTTGCAGTACCTACGGAAGGAAGAAATCCCTCTATCTCCCTTTTAAGGATAGATTCGATCCGCTGGTTTAATAAGGGTTTACTTTTAAAAATGGGGTAATTGACTTCAATCATAGCACAATTTTTATCATTACAATCAGGGTCACTTTCTTTTAGATGTGCAATTCCCGCTATTGTGATTCCTTTATTGAAAAGCTTTGAGGTCAAGCGAAAGCGCTGTTTTTCAATTTGCTGACAAGAGCAGATTGTTAAAATGAGAAGGGCGACTAGTTTATGTATTTTAATCACATGATTTTATTTTTTTGTTATCGTATAATCTGGGGGAAAGATTTTTTTAAATCTGGTTCAAGATAGGAACTATCGCCATAGCTTAAAAATCTATAGTCATGCTTTAGGGCTTCCTCGTAAATTTTTTTCCAATTGGGGCCACAGAACGCAGCAATTAGCATGACTAACGTTGTTCCAGGCATATGAAAGTTTGTAATCATTTTATTGACTATTTTGAATTTATAGCCGGGGAATATAAAAATTTCTGTATAACCAATTACCGCGCTTATTGAGCGGTTGTCCAAATATTTGAGCACGGCAGAGAGTGCTGTTTTTTTGTCCGGTAATGATTTGTGATTTTGGTAAGGATATAGTTTCGGTATGAAAAAATCAGGATCCCCATTTATCAATTTGACACCATACCAATACAGAGATTCCAAACTTCTCAAGCTTGTAGTGCCTACAGCAATGACTGATTCATTTTCAAGTAAATGGATTAGATTGCTTCGGGTAATGCGAAGTTGTTCACGGTGCATATGATGCTCCTCTGCATTTGTTTTAATAGGCTGAAAGGTACCTGCGGATACATGCAGTGTCAGGTAATCTAGTTGGTGTTTGTCTCCCAACTCATCGAGTACCTCTTTGGTAAAATGCAGTCCGGCAGTGGGTGCCGCAACGGCGCCTTCAAGGGTGGAATAAACGGTTTGATAGCGGTTTTGATCTGCGCTTGACGGCGCTCTTGATATATAAGGAGGAAGCGGCACTTTACCTAGTGCTAAAAGGAGTTCGGACCAAGTCTTTTGAGACGACCAATTGAACAGAACGGTATCTTTAGATATTCTTTTGGCAGTTAATTGGATCTGATCAACGGTGATGCTTAAAACAGCATCATTGGCCCATTTTTTGGCATTGCCAATCAGACATATCCAGGTACAACTACCTTTAGAAGACATGATTTCTTCTATAATTACCGTAGGTGCTAAAGGCTCAAGCAAGAAAATTTCAATGCGAGCACCCGTAGCTTTATGGAAAATCATTCGGGCAGGAATAACCTTGGTATCATTAAAAATAATCAAAGATTTGGTTTTTATCAATTCAGGAAGGAAAGAAAACTGATGATGGGCTAGGCTTCCATTTCGATAATGTAGTAATTTTGAATTGGATCGAACCTCTAAGGGCGTTTGAGCAATAGACTCCTTGGGTAATTGATAATTAAAATTTTCAGGATGAATTTTTTTAATGTCCATTTGAATTATGTTCCGGCTCGAATATAAACCCTATACTTTAAATTTTAAATTTATTGTGGGTACAAGTCGCGGAACCATGAAAACTAGGGAAGTTTGGTTTTTACGAGTTTGGGATACCAGCAGTTTAGGTGTATTTGGTATTGGAGAGGTAGCGCCCCTAAATGGTTTGTCGGCTGATCCTATAGATAAAATTCCTCAAAAACTCAGCGAGCTGATCATTGAAATAGCCGATCACAAAACGCCCACCTCTGTTCCCGAGGTTTATGCTTTGGCGAAAACACTCGCTTTTAAGTTCCCTGCCATCAGAATGGGATTGGAGATGGCCTTGTTAGATTTGATACAACGGGGGATCAGGCAATGGTTTAATTCACCTTTTCTTCAACACAAAATACAGATTAAAACCAATGGCTTAGTTTGGATGGGTGATGAAATCTTCATGCGAGATCAAATTGAAGAAAAAATGGCCTTAGGTTTTGATTGTGTCAAGTTAAAAATAGGGGCTTTAGATTTCGGAAAAGAACTGAAGTTGGTGTCCTATTTAAGAAAAATTTCATCTAAAATAATCATTCGATTAGATGCCAATGGTGCTTTTGAGCCAGAGAAGGCATTGAATAAATTAAATCAGTTGAGTGAGTTTAATATTCATTCTATCGAACAACCGATTCAAAAAGGTCAGTGGGAAGCCATGAATGAGCTTTGTCAATCGAGTAAAATTCCCATTGCACTGGATGAAGAACTCATTGGCATTGAACAAGATGTAGAAAAAAAGGCGTTATTAGATAGCATCAAGCCAGCTTATATCATCCTAAAGCCCAGCCTTTTGGGCGGATTTATGGAATCTAATCAATGGATCAATTGTGCTGAAGATCGCAATATTGGCTGGTGGGTAACTTCAGCTTTGGAATCAAATATAGGGCTCAATGCGATTACCCAATTTGTCGCTCAGTATCCGAATTCATCTCATCAAGGTCTCGGAACAGGAGCCCTTTATCATAATAATTTTGCTTCTAGAGCCTCTTTGACTGATTTAAAAATGACATACACTGAAACTGATTTTGATGAACTACCTTTTGAAAATTAATTTGAACCTATGATACCTTATATTTTAGCTGAACCCAATTGGAAAGAGATTGAGCAACAATCAATTTAACATGCCATTCTGCTTTTGGGAGTAACTAAGGCCCATAATTACCATTTACCTTATTATACAGATCTTTATGAAGGAGATGCCATTGGCGAAGAATCTGCCAAAAAAGTTTGGGAAAAGGGCGCGCAAGTGATGTTGTTATCCACCGTACCCTTCGGTGTGAATACAGGTCAGAGAGATATAAATTAGATTTAAATATGTATCCAAGTACAAAAATGGCAGTGCTCAATGATTTGGTTGAAGTCTTGAATCGTCAAGGTATTTACAAGTTATTGATTTTGAACGGCCATGGAGGGAATAATTTTAAGACTCTGCTTCGTGAGTTGGGCGCTAAATATCTAAAAATGTGGCTTGCTACCTGCAGTTGGTTTAAAATATTAGATCCTAGCACCTATTTCGAAATACCGGATGATCATTCTGATGAGATGGAAACCAGCTTAATGATGTATTTAAGACCTGCTTTGGTGAGGACTTTGTCTTAGATAGGGATGGACCATGAACGAAAAAGTAAGATTGAAGTTATGCAAGAGGGTTGGTTGTGGCCTGAAAGAACATGGTCTCAAATCTCAGAAGATACGGGTTTGGGAGACCTCAAAGCAGCGACCTCTGAAAAAGGGAGACTTTTTTTTGAAGCGGTGACTACTAAATTAGCCGCTATGTAAGTAGCAGTTTGTCAAGTCGACACGGCGGATTTGTACGAATAATGTTTAAATATATGATTGCTCTTAGGTTTGATGTTGTTTAAGGCAGAGGTGAATGTTGTAAAATCAGAGCTTTTAATTAAGGATTTCAAAAATTTTATTTAGCGGGAACCACTACGCCATCTAAACTTTTGTTAAGTTTCATATTTACCAAAATTTCATGAAGTGTTTCCGCAGCCAGGCCATGTAATACCAACCTATAAGCGGCAGTATAAGTAGAGACAGGTACCATGGGATGCTTATTATTTACTAAACCTAAATGACCAGGTGCGCCTAAAATCTGAGAAGTATAAATGGCTATCGTTTCATCTAATTGCAATGAATTAGAGGCTCTAATAAAATCATTTGAAGTTAGAAATAATTGATAAAAAGGGGTGAAGAGTTCTATCGCCGAACGCAAGTCTACAATGTTTGTCCATTTCTTCGGAAAATCTATGTGATCAAACTGATCCACTGTGATCATCTCCAAATTTATTTTCTTTGGTGGTTTGATGGTGATGCTCTTTTCTTTAAGTTGACTATTGAGTCGGATGACAAAATTGTATAAATTCAAATCATGCTTTAAAAACAAATCATCTTTTACATCCTCGAAGGTTTTTGGTTTTAGTGGGTCTCCTACCAAGTTTACTCCAGGTATATTCGCTGCTATAAATTGTAAAATTTCCGTACCTATATGAAAATGTCGAAATATAAGTAAGTTGGCATCTGGACTCACAAATCGCTTGAGCCCCCAAGACAAAATATAATGCAGTATTTTTGATGAGTTAATTAGTTTGGGGAAGAAAAACTTAAATAGATGTATCAAAAACATTACTACTTTTGACCAAACTTTGATGATAGGAGATAGATAATAACTTGATTTAGAGTTATTATCTGACATTAATGCTTTTTTTGTCTGGTCATTGATTGGTATACTATTGTCTAAATATAAGGCCAGCCAGGGATTTGGATCTCTGCTATCGTGCTTTTCTTCTTCTAACTCAAAATCTACTATCATAGGATCAACTTGGGTTTTCTTGCGCTTCTAATGTATTAATATCATACACTAAATTAAAGAATTTTAAAACAAGTAAAATTCCCCAGCCCACATCGATCTGTTTGGATTGAAATCCCAATCGGGCCGAACCAGGATTTTTATGATGATCTTTATGGTACCCATCACCAAATGTAAAAAAAGCCAAAACAGTATGATTAACCATACTGGTATCTTCATCTATTTTTTCATGACCTAAACTATTGATGCTATCTCCTAAATTGAAAATGATGACAAGGTCTATCCACAATACAATCAGACCACTAAACCCCCAAACCGTATAAGCAAATGTAAATGGTATAAGGCAATGTATCAAGAGCAGTATCCCATAGATGGAGGGGCGTGATATATATCTATAAAATGGATTTGCAGCAATATCCACGGCCAAATGATTGTATTCTTGATTGGTTCGTGGCCTGTTCCAAGCATCAATTAGAAAGCGTATGGGCCCAGCCAGTGCATATAAGAAACAAAGCAGTCCATTTTTAGAGTTGATATACCAGCCATTGTGGGCGTACCATAACCCGTGAATAATAGGCGAGTGGGGATCTATGTCTACATCTGGATGTGCATGATGAAATCGGTGATTGCCCACCCATTGAATAGGAGTGCCAGCAGGCAATCCTAAAACTACCACAAGGTATTCAAACCATTTTCGCATCTTAAATGCCTGATGCGTAAGAGATCTATGGTAGCCTAATACGATAACGGTTCCCGCAATTAAATAATAAATAAAGCAAAATATGAATAAGCTGAGCATCAATAATTTCCTAATTCCTCTAATTGCATTTTATAAAGTTTAGCCGTAGTCTTGGCCGTTTTAACAATGTTTTTAGCCACGGTCATATTCATTTTTGGATGATTTAATGCTCTCTCTAAGTTATGGAAATGGTTTTCATCAGCCATGCCGTGGTAGGTAAAAAATGATACTTGATTTTGCGTTAACTTTAATTGATCCTTGATCATTTCTCCCCAAAAACCAGCCAATCGCTTGCCAATTCCTTCAATAATAAACATCGATCCTAATAAATCTATTGGGTTGGGTTTGCTTGCTTGCTGAAACATGAAAGAGCTTAAGGCAACGGATCCTATATTTTTTTCTCCTGATTGAATGGTCTCTATTTGTTCCCCTAAGGCTACATAGTTTTTTTCCAGCATTTGATAATCTTTGTGCTCGGTTGCTGTATGCTTAATGAAGGCCGACCTCAATTCGAACAAATCAATATCAATATTAGATGCAGCCCGGGAGATCCATTGAGACCCATCGATGACTTGCTGCCTCATGTCTAACAATAACAACTTATAATCAGCCAAGCTTAGTTTTCCTTCGTGGATTTTAGTTATAATGGCCGTATTCAATAGGTCAGTTTCAAAATTAATCCATATCTGTGTCAATTGTCTAACCAACCATTCTGAAACATCATTTTTTTGGATGATCAGTTGAGGTGCTTCTATGTCCCTTATCGGATAGCTCTTTATCTCTTTCCTCTCATTATTTGCCACTGTTAACTGCATAAAAGAAGTAATGAATCGACCGCTTTCAGGAACCATACACAAAATGGTATCTCCTTTTTTTAGTTTCCCCGAATACATGAGCTCTTCCAACATGATGAATATAGAAGCAGCGCCCGTATTGCCTTTAGTTATCAAATTTCCGAACCATTTTTCATCCGCAATTTCTCCCCCACCTTTGCGCATTAATTCTTTTATAGGACCTTTGAATATTTCTGACGAATAATGACAGCAAAGCCAGACAATTTTATCTCTATCAATTTTTCCCTTGTCAATAAGCTCGAAATAATGTGCCACGCCTGTTTCTATAACCTTTTCTAATAACCTCGTATCTTGCTTTAAATTGAGGACTCCTGCTTGGGAAGCCTGCTCATAGCTGGGGTAATCTAACCAGCTAAGCTCATCTTCATCTTTGTTATTATTTTTGCCTGTAAACATACAAACTGGAAATTCATTGGCATGAGATTTGATGTCAATCCATTCTATTTTTAAAGAAATCCCGTTCTTGTTTTTTTTATTTTGCAATACAAAGGCGCCGGCCCCATCTGAGAGCATCCATCTTAAAAATTCTGATTCAAACGGCAATGATTTTAGTCCTTGGGCTTCGAACCTAGAGGACTTAAACAGCCTACTGGCAAATTCACTGCCAACACAAACTGCATTTTGTTTTTCTCCAATTTTTAATTGAAGGAAAGCGTTTTTTAAGGCCATCATACCACTGGCACAGACACTTTGAAAACTAGCTAATTCACATCTCTTAAAATCCAACTGGGCATGCACCATACTAGCAAACCCTGGTATGGGCAAATCTCCTTGTGTAGTTCCAGTGGTTAAGAGCTGAATGTCTTTTGATCCAAGGGGGCTTCTTTTGACTGCTTGATTGATCGAATGAACGGCTAATTGAGTATTGGAATGCGTGCTTTTTTGTGCCTTATTTAGCGCATAATATCGATTATTTATACCATTTTGTCTTAAATACGGTCTTTAACAGAGCTATTTTTCCCATTGATTCGGCCCAAATAGTCTTACATTTCATAATTTGAAATGGGCTCATTGGGTAAAAAAATACCCGAACTTATGATATAGACCTCTTCCATGTTTTTATTTATTTAGTCTAGAAAATAATTTGTCCAAAAAATTGAGGGCAAAGCCGTAATTTTTTCTGCCTTTTGTGTGATGTGTATTGTGCGCAGTTCCAAAATTTAACCATTGGTCTCTCTTTCCATTACCAAAACGGTAATTACAATGACCCGCGAAATTCAGTAAGATACTTACAAATGGATAGATGAACACCGCCACTATTGAAAAAGGAATAAATGGGAGTATCGTTAGAGGGACTGTACTTAGTAAAAATGCTTCAAACCAATGGAAACTGTAAACTGAGTAAACCGTTGGGATTCTTGATTTATGATGAATGAAATGAATATGCCTCATGAAAAAATCGAAATGCATAAGGCGGTGAACAACAAAAAAATGAACTTCATTCCAAAGTGTGAGTAGCACAATTCCTAGCATTATATTCAGCCAGGTATTTGGCAATAGCAATATGAAATCTGTCCGAACAAGATAAATTACAGGGCTTATAGAAAAGCCAAAAATGAGGATCGATTTTATTGAATGTGCTATTTCGAAAGTTATCTGTTTTTTTTTCTACCGGTTTTAATTCTATTTTATGTAGGAGCTTCACACGTTCTAATCCTTTACAAGCAAATAAGAATAGCGCACCTACCCCAAAGTAAAGTACCATGAAATACCCGATCGATAGGGCACACAACAATAAATAGGAAAAGTCAAAAAGGATGTTTTCGATTAATTTTTGCAACCTATTATCTTTGAAAATTATTTATTTTAAGCTAAAAAACAAATTGAATCTGCTAAATATTATCCCTTTATGTCGCTATGTACGGCTCATTAGATCGTCAGTTATGAGGGAACTATTTACTAGGAGGAATAAATAAATAATTTTTTCAATTTAAATAATTTTTTGGTTTCTATCATTGATTTTATATAAATTTCTTGTTTTCTGCATTAGCCGTACATCCTTAAAAAGGGGTTTTCATTTCTATTCTTCATTAGGCTGCTTATCTTTGACATACAAAGCTCAGTTTTTCATGTCGCTTTGGTCTTTAACTTGCTTGAATGACATCGATTAATTTTTTATATGCATTTTCTACGTAGTATAATTACCTTGAGTTGCTGGTTATTGATCAGCTCGTTAGCCGCACAATCCGTTCAAAGAATTCCTTCAGGGGAAGTCAAACAATTATTAAAAAAAATTGAATGTGTTGGGTTCGGTATTGTATGTAGCGGCACATCCAGATGACGAAAACACAAGACTGATAGCCTATTATGCCAATGAAAAGTTATTCAATACCGCTTATTTATCAGCGACTCGTGGGGATGGGGGACAGAATCTGATTGGTCCTGAAATACGTGAAAACTTGGGCTTGATCAGGACACAAGAATTACTTGAGGCTAGGCGAATAGACGGAGGCACCCAATTTTTTTCTAGAGCCAATGATTTTGGTTATTCCAAAACTCCAATGGAGACTTTGTCCATTTGGGATAAGGAAAAAGTCTTAAGAGATTTTGTTCGGGTGATCAGGACCGTTAAGCCGGATGTCATCATCACAAGATTTAATACCTTATCAGGTACCACCCATGGTCATCATACTACTTCCGCCTTATTGGCTTTAGAGGCATTTGACTTGGCGGGTGATTCCAGCGTTTATCCAGATCAGCTGAAAACGATTGAGGTATGGCAACCTAAAAAGCTTTTTTGGAATACCAGCTCCTGGTTTTACGCAAGGAACAAGATTAAGTTTAACCCCGAAGGGTTATATTCAATCAATGTAGGTATTTACAATCCTAATTTAGGAATTTCATATACCGAGATGGCTGCTCAAAGCCGCAGTATGCATAAAAGTCAAGGATTTGGATCGACAGGTTCAAGAGGTGATGAGCTTGAATATTTAGAATTATGGCGAGGAGATAGTTCTCATACTGATGTTTTTGGGGGTATTGATACTTCCTGGAAAAGGGTTGAAAAAAGTCAAAAAATGGCGCAATTCTTATTAGAAGCCCAAGAAGTTTATAAAGTGGAGAATCCAAAACCAACTTTGGGCTATCTGTTGAAAGCAAGACAAGAGTTGCTCAAAATGTCCGATCAATATTGGAAGGAAATCAAATTGAATGAAATCAATCAGACCATTATGGCAATCACGGGTACTTATTTAGAAGTCATTTCAGATGATTATAGTTATGCAAGAGGAGAGACGGTAAAGCTGAGTATAGAAGCCATTAACAGGATAGACTTTCCTATAAAATTAATTGAATTGACCATCGAACCATGGGGGTTATAATGTTGAGTTGGATCAAGTGATGCTTTACAATCAGAAAATCGTGAATGACTATTCATTAAAAATTCCTGATTCTATTGCCATGACCACACCTTATTGGTTAAACGAAAAGGGTACGCTGGGAATGTACCATGTAGCTAATAAAGATCAAATTGGCGGTGCGACCAATGAGCCGATATTAAAGGCAAGATTTACTTTAGCCATAGGAAACCAATATTTGGAATTAGTACAACCTATTCATCACAAATTTACAGATCCTGTCGATGGTGAAGTTTATCGACCTATCGCGATCGTACCTGATGTAGCCATCAATTTATCGGTTGACAATGTAGTATTTTCTAATGATAATGATAAACGGATAGATCTACGATTAGTAGCAGGGAAGGATAATGTTTCCGGTAAGCTTCATGTAGTCGTTCCAAAAGATTGGCAAACGGACATCAATGATTCAGCCTTATTTATTTCATTGAAGAATGAAGAGCGCTTGATAAGTATCAATATTAAACCAAAATATAAGGCCAATTCAGGTGATTTAAAAGCTTATTTTGTTTCTGATGATGGGAATATTTCCAATCAGCAAGTTCAAATTATTGCTTACAATCATATTCCTGTTCAAACTGTACTGAAGCCGGCTAAAATTGATTTGATTAAATTAAATATGGCTAAGGTAAGTAAATCTATTGGCTACATTGAAGGTGCGGGAGATATGCTTCCAAATTTATTGAGACAAATTGGATATCAGGTGAGCTTGTTGGATAAAGACGATGTGACCGTTGATCATTTGATGCAGTTTGATGCGATTATATTGGGGGTTCGTGCCTTTAATACCGTTGAATGGCTGGCTTACAAAAACCAAGAACTTTTTGATTATTGCTTTAAAGGAGGAACCGTAATCGTTCAGTATAATACCAATAGAAATTTAGTAACCCAAGAAATCGCTCCTTATCCATTATTATTGTCAAGGGATCGTGTCTCTGTAGAAACCGCTCCTGTAAGGATTCTTGCGCCAAGACATAGGTCTATGAATTTCCCCAATAAAATTACGATGCATGATTTTGATGGATGGGTACAAGAGAGAGGTTTGTATTTTTGCTCTGAATGGGATGAGAAATTCATGCCTATTTTAAGTTCAAATGATCCTGGAGAATCTCCTAAAGAGGGAGGGTTACTCGTGGCAAGTCACGGAGAAGGCTATTATATTTATAGTGGTTATTCATGGTTCAGAGAGCTTCCTGCAGGTGTAGAAGGGGCTTATCGAATGTTCACTAATTTAATTTCTATGGGTCAGAAATGATGTATTTGTTATGATAATTGAATATCAATGAATAAAAAAAAGGATTTTTTCAGATGCTACCTAATCTCTCACCATGCTTCATTTCAAAGTCTAATTATTAAATGAATCAAATTGATTTCTTAGTACTGACACTGACCCTGCTTTCCATTGTTACTTTTGGTGTCTGGAAAACAAGAGGGCAACATAATATAGAGAGCTATTTGCTGGGAAATCATAAGATGAAATGGGGGATGATTGGATTATCGGTGATGGCCACCCAGGCCAGTGCAATTACCTTTATTTCAACACCAGGACAGGCCTATGCAAGTGGTATGGGCTTTGTTCAAAATTACTTTGGACTGCCGTTAGCACTGATCATTGTATCTGTATTTTTCATTCCCATTTATTATAAACTGAAGGTTTATACGGCCTATGAATACCTTGAACGAAGATTTGATCTTAAAACGAGATTATTAGGTGCCTTCTTGTTTCTGATTCAAAGAGGTTTGGCTGCAGGTATTACGATTTATGCCCCCTCTATTATTTTGTCCACGATTTTGGGATGGAATCTTTCCTTTACTATTTTGGGTACGGGTATTTTGGTAATCATCTATACGGTTTCTGGAGGAACTCAAGCTGTGAGTATTACCCAAAAGCAGCAGATGGGTGTCATCATGGGAGGGATGTTCGTTGCTTTTGGATATATTCTTTATTATGTAATTGATTTTATCAGCTTAAGGGATGCTGTAGAAGTTGCTGGAATTCTTGATAAAACAGATGCCATTGACTTTGATTTTAGTTTTCAGAAAAGGTATACTATTTGGTCTGGATTAATGGCAGGTTTGGTTTTACAATTGTCGTATTTTGGCACAGATCAAAGTCAGGTTCAGCGGTATTTAGGAGGAAAAAATGTAAGGGAAAGTCGTATGGGATTGATGTTTAATGCCATTTTGAAAATTCCCATGCAATTCTTTATCCTTTTTGTAGGTGTCATGGTTTATGTTTTTTATATCTTCTATACGCCACCCATACATTTCAATGATCAATCGTTGGAGCTCATTAGAGAAAGTTGGGCAAACGATCAACTGATTACTATTGAAAATTCCTATAATGATTTGATTTTAGAGCGTAAGAATCTTACGTTATCTTATACTGAAGAAGAAAATGCCACAAAAAAGCTGAAATTTAAGGACGACTTGATCAGCATTGATGCACAGCAAGAAGTCATGCGGAATAAGGTAAAAGATTTAATTAATGAAGTAGATCCCGAATTGGCTACTAAAGATTCAGATTATATCTTTTTAACCTTTATTCTTAATTATTTACCGCATGGATTTATTGGCTTATTGATTGCAGTTATTCTCTCTGCTTCTATGTCCTCTACCTCTTCTGAACTCAATTCTTTGGCCAGTACGAGTACGGTTGACCTTTATCAAAGAATTATTAAAAGGGAAGATACGGATAAAAACTATCTGATGGCATCCAAATGGATCACTTTTATATGGGGTGTTTTGGCGATCATGTTTGCCTTTATTGCGAGTGATTCTGAAAACCTAATAGAGACCGTAAATATTATTGGCTCTGTTTTCTATGGAACCATTTTAGGTATTTTTCTTGTCGCATTTTTTATCAAACGTGTCCAAGGAAATTCAGTCTTTATCGCTGCAATAATGGCAGAATCTGTGGTGATTGTTTGTCATTTCCTAAACGTGAATGGTTACTTTTCGATTGGTTATTTATGGTATAATGCCATTGGGGTTCTTCTGACGGTTGTATTGGCTTGGCTATTTAGCTTTATGCAAGAAAAACCTAGGGCTATGAATTAGAAGTAAAAACTCAAAAAAAGGCGATTTTCAAGCTTGAATGCTTGGAATCTGCCTTTTTAACACTAAAGTTTGACCTTATTTCTTTTTCAATTCTTTAATGAAGGCTTCGTTGCTTTTGATATAAGCGCCGTCACCCGCAGTTTTTGCTTTTTCAAGGGATTCTTCTGAGGTCTTGATGGCTTCTTTTTTCATGCCTAGACCCGCTTGGATTTTGGCCAACCTGCTGAGGTAGAAGTATCTGCGATTATTTTCAACAGCAAGAAAACGCTGGGCCCATGACAAGGCCTGATTAAGATCTTTTCCTGTTTCAAGATAATAACTGGCAGCAGCCATATAGTTTGATAAATTGACCTTTGTTTTGCTGGCAATTTCTTTCATAACTATTTCATCAAAACTGACTTCCATGGGCACTTTCCAAGAAGCATCAGCCCATTGAAAATGAATATTAGCCTTAGTATTATCTGCCGATAGGTCAGATATTTGGAAAGTGAGGGTCTCAATCATGGTTGAGGATTTAAGATTATCCACTTTCATGTTGACCAAAATTTGATCTGCTTTGATTTTAGAAAAGTTTGATCCAATGCTAGGATCTCCATAAAGCATGAAATCAAATTGATTATCACCCGGAGTCGTTATAATTAGGTAAGTGCCTGCAGGGACCTCAACGCCTCCTATTTTAGCCGGAGTGCTTAAGGTAAGGGTTGTTCCAGAATTAGCGCCTGTGCGCCACATAACTCCATATTCAAGTAAAGCACCTCTATCAATACCGAATATTTTTCTTCCTTTCATTTTAGGTCTAAAATAGGATATGGAGACCTCGGTTAGACCAACCGTTGTCGTAACTGATGCTGCAGAACTTCCAGCAGGTAGATTAATTTGTGCTTGCACAGTGAATATGAAGAGCATCATCAAGCTGTAGGTTATGAATTTATACATAGTGTTTTTTATTTGTTCAATATTTTAAAAACGATTTATTAACTGGTCAAAATTAATGGAATTTATTTAATGTAAATGCTTAATCCCTTATTTAAAGTAGATTTAGTTTGAGCGAGCCGGTACTTGTTATCTAATTAAATTCAGATCCTAGAATAAATTATAAATATAAATAGCATATCCCTCCATATACGCTAGATTCATGAATTATATTTGGACTTATTGAAGTACTTAAAAATATATAATGGCCATATTAATTGATTCGGTCTCAAAAAATTTAAATCCTTGGTTAAAGGCATTCAAATCTTATGATGATCAATTGGAGATCTATTGTTATGATGATGTGGTAGACCTTGAAAAAATCACTACGGCGGTGGTATGGAATCATAGACCGGGACTTTTCAAGCTACTCCCTAATTTAAAATTGATTGCTTCTTTAGGTGCGGGGGTCGATCACATCATGAATGATCCGGATATTCCTCGACAGGTATCGATCACTCGGATCATCGGTGAAGGACTGAGTGGCCCGATGTCCAATTTTTGTATTGGAGCTATTTTACATCATCAACGGCAATTTGATAAGTATTTGATAGACCAATCAAATAAGGTTTGGGATCAAGAGCCTAATCCTGAGCGAGAAATGAATGTAGGAATCATGGGGCTGGGTGCTTTAGGCGCTGACCTAGCTGAAAAGCTGAATTATCTGGGATTCAAAGTATTTGGATTAAGTCAATCGAGAAAAAATATTCCTCATGTAGTGAGTTATCTCAATGCTGAACTGGATCTATTTCTCAGTAAAATCAATATTTTAGTCGTTATGCTCCCTGCAACGGAATCAACACGGGGCATTTTATCTAAAAAATTGTTTGATAAACTTAATAAAGGGACTTATTTAATTAACGTCGCAAGAGGACATCATCAAGTTAATGATGACATTATGGAAGCCATTGAAAATGAGCAATTGTCTGGTGCATTTTTAGATGTATTTCCTGAAGAGCCCCTTCCGAAGCAAAGTTCTCTTTGGGACCACCCCAAAATAATGATAACTCCTCACATTGCTGTAGTTACAAAAATCAATGAGGCTGTGCCCCAAATTATCACGTCCCATAAGCGCGTAATAATAGGGGAATTGCCTGAAATTTTGGTGGATAGGATAAAAGGTTATTGAGCATTATGAAAGAATTTTTAGATAGGCATTTAAATTTAATTATTTTCTTGATTGGTTTTATAAATACACCATTTTTGATGGCACAAAATCAGACGATTGTATTTAATGGTGAATCTGAACCGATACCTGAGCTCAATTCTGCTTCGGATGAAAGCGCCCTTTTATTATCTAAAAACCCTTATTTACTCATTTATTCAAAAACGCACAATAGAGCAATATCTAGTTCAAGCTTTATGCCGACAGATATTTGGCTATCTGAAGAGGGCTCAAGTAAAAGACTGGATCTTGATTCAGAATCCATTCATAGGGCAGTTGGATTTTTAAATCAAAATCAATCTTTTGTCTATGCCTCTTTGACAAAACAAGGTGCTGGTTACGAAACTCAACTGATGATAGCGGATTGGCAAGACGGTGACCTAGATAATTTTATGAAATTTGAGATTAAATATTTCAATAATAAATCAGCTTATTTCAGTGCGGCTTTTTCCAGAGATGGTAAACATATGGTGATGTCCATGGAAGCCAATGTAACTATGGGAGTTGAAGATCTGTATATTTCTCATCTTCAGGAAAACGGAAATTGGAGTCCCCCAATGACTTTAGGATATGGGATCAATACGAGGGCGCAAGAAGTGACACCTTTTTTAGCCCATGACAACGAGACCTTATTTTTTGCAACTAATGGTAGAGAAGGATCGGGAAGTTTTGATATTTATTATGCCAAACGGTTGGATGATACATGGCAAAAATGGTCTGATCCGGTCAATTTAGGATCTAAAATCAATACGTCGGGTGCTGAAAAGTCTTTTAGCTTTTCGGAGGTAGCTGCTGTCGCCTACTATACTTCCAATACCAAAAGTGATGGATATGGAGATATTAGGCGTATATGTATTGATTCAGACTTAAAATATGTGAAAGATACCTTGGTACGTCCTCGACTTCCTGTGACCTCATTAAATCAAAAGATTGTTTTAGTGCTTAACGCTGAAAATGAAAAAATGGTAGAAGGTGTATTTGATATTAAAACAGATTCTTTGAGTTTAAGAGTGGAAAATCCATTCATTTGGAAAGCAGCGAGATTTCCGGATTTGGAGTTATCCATAAACATAGACGGTTTTATGAGTGCTTCGCTCTTATTGCCTTCAACTGAGTGGAGTAATCAGGATACCATAAAAGTTTTTGTAGAACCGCTCAACATAGGAAAAAAGATCAAGCTTAAAGAAGTTTTGTTTTACAAAGGATCCGATAAGATGATTGAGGGAAGCACACGTTCGTTGGATCTTTTGGTCAACGTACTTAAATCAAACGCATCACTTAAAATTGAGTTAAGAGGACACACAGATAATTTAGGTAATCCGGCACTTAATCAGACCTTGTCAGAAGACAGAGTAGAGGTGGTTGAAAAATATCTTATCCAAGCTGGAATATCACCTAATCGATTAAGCGGTAAGGGACTGGGAGGAAGCCAACCCCTAGCTAAAGACTCATCAGAGGCCGCTCGAAGGCTCAATCGCAGAGTGGAATTTCTGGTAATAGAGAATTAAAATCCTTCGGCATAGCTATCACTTCGTAAGTAATCAGCACCCCCCTCCAGGCTACCATCTTCAAGGACCAATATCGCATTAATTTTGCTTGGGCTTTCTTTAAAACTAATCGAATGCCCACGTTTCTCTAAATCTAATTGAACTTCAGAGGAGATTCCCCCATTTTCAATGAAAAGGATGTCAGGCAGCCACTGACTATGGGTTTTTTTTGCATTAATGGCTTCCTGAAGACCCATATCAAAATCAATAACATTGATGATACTTTGAAAAACCGTAGTAATGATAGTGGCCCCACCGGGCGAACCAGTAACTAAAAACAAGGCACCTTCCTTTTCTACGATGGTGGGCGTCATGCTGCTGAGCATTCGTTTTCCTGGAGCAATGGCATTGGCTTCAGAACCAATGAGACCGTATATATTGGGAACACCTGGCTTGGCACTAAAATCATCCATTTCGTTATTTAAGAAAAAACCTGCACCTTTCACCATAACGGAAGAACCATAACTCCCATTAAGCGTTGTGGTTAAGGCAACGGCATTACCGGCAGGATCAACAACGGAGAAATGGGTCGTTTCAGGACTTTCATGAGGGGCAACATCTCCTTCCATCACCTTTGAACTAGGTGTTTTTTTATGCTTCTTAATATTTGAAAATCTTTTTTCATTGTAATTGTCGTTAATGAGCGCCTCTGTGGGGACCTCATAATAATCAGGATCACCCAAATGAATAGCCCGGTCGGCATAAACTCTCCGTTCTACTTCTGTTTTATAATGTAACATTTCCGCACTGTTGAATTTCATTCTTTCAAAATTTAAGTACTCTGAGCCCTTCAGTAATTGAATCAGAGCGATCCCACCACTAGATGGAGGTGCCATTGAATAGATGGTGTGTCCTTTATAAGTTCCCTTGATGGGATCTCGCCAGACGGGTTGATAATTGATCAGATCGGCTGCAGAAATAATACCTTGGCCAAGCATCATTTCTTTAACTAATTGATCCGCTACAATACCCTTATAAAAACCATCGCGACCTTTTTTTTGAATAAAAGAAAGGGTAGAAGCCAATTGCTTTTGAACAGAGGTATCTCCTTTATTCCAACCTTTCTCCTTGAGGACCCAAGGCAGGTATCGATTGGCTTCTCTAAAATTATTTTGATTCTCATTAAGACTCTTAGCTATTCTTTCTGTCAATAGATGACCGCTGTAGGCTAAATTAATAGCTGGATTGATTAAGTCAGACCAAGGGAGATGACCATGCTTTTGATGTAATTCCCACATTCCCGCTACCGATCCTGGAACGCCTGAAGCGAGATGACCCAATCTGATTTTTGTTTGAACCACTTTACCATCTGGGCTGAGGTACATATTTTTTTCGGCTAACTGAGGTGCTTTTTCGCGAAAATCTAAGGTTGATACTTTTCCATTTGCCAACCGGATTACCGCGAAGCCACCTCCACCAATGTTTCCAGCTTGTGGATAGACTACACTCAATGCGAATTGAATGCCAATAGCTGCATCGATGGCATTACCACCTTTCTTCATGATTTCTAATCCAACAGCAGTAGCCAGAGGATGGGTAGTAGCCACCATGGCTTTTTCTCCAAGAGCACCTTTAATTTCTTGAGGAGCAGTGACCTTAGGCTTGTTACAGCTAAAAAAATTAATTATCAAGAATACAACCACATTGATTTTTTTCATATACTTTTATTTTTTTGGTAAATTATGCCTTAAAAATTTAATTTGATTACCTCCCATAATTTTTTTAATTTCTATATCGGAAAAATCTTCTTGAATGAGGGCTTCAGTAAGTAAAATAATGTTTGAGGCATCAAAGCTGGTAGTAACCGCACCGTCAAAATCTGAGCCTAATGCAACATGATCTACACCTATTAAATCACTTGTATATCTTATGGCGGCAGCGATGGAAGTCGGGTGAATAGACCCTACGGCCTCCTCCCAGAATCCGATACCTATCAGACCTCCATTTTTAGCGATTGCCCGCAAATCGGCATCGGATAGATTCCGAGGACTATCAAAGATGCCATTGACTCCAGTATGAGAGACGATTACGGGTCTTTTGACGATCTCAAGGACCTCTTCTATTAATTTGGGAGAGGCATGAGCGAGATCGATGATGATTTCTTTTTTTTCTATTTCATGAATGATGCGTTTTCCGAAATCTGTCAGCCCTTGTTTTGATTCACCCGCTGAAGAACCGCCTATTTCATTATCAAAAAAATGAACGAGTCCCATGATCCTAAAACCCGCATCATAAAGGCCATCTAAATTCAGAAAATTCCCCTCAAGAGCATGTAAGCCTTCTATTGATAAAATGGCACCGATTTTATAACTATTATTTTTCCGAAGCCTTAAAAAATAGTTTAGGTCATCTTGTGTTTGAATAAATTCTAGCTGTGATGAGTTTTGAACAGCTGTTTTAAGTAATTCACTTTGATGTAAGGCACGAGCATAGAGGCTGAACCAAGTTTTGAACGGCCATCTATTGGCAGCTGCTAATAAGGTAAGGTTATCAGTATCGGCCGAATTAGAAAGATAATTAAGGTTTCGGGGAGATTTTATGACCGCATCGAATACTTGAAGGGTATAATTTCCCGAGATTAACTTGGGAAGGTCGACCATGCCGTGTGTAGTCGCTGAGGTGAGGTCTCTGTCCCACAATAAATTGTCAGCATGGAGATCTGCAATGGTTAAGTCACTGTGTAATTGTAAGGCATGCTGAGAAGGCTCATAATGGTCCAAAACCTTAACCTTATTCATAGATTTATCTGTGATTTTTCCCACTAAGTAGAAAAAAAGTAAGGTCCCTGATGAAAATAAAGTGAAGGCATACTTAAGTAATTTTTTCATCTTAGTTCATAAGTTCAATCGTACCACAAGCTATTTTTTTGTTATTGTGGTCATGGTTGTGATCTTCAAAACATTCTTGTTTAAAATTTTCGGCTACTTCATGCATATAAATAATCTTTCCAACAATGTCTGAAGCGTCATTTGATCCAATGGTATAGAGATCTGTCTGTAAACTAAAATCTCCCACTCCTGCTTCATTGATATAGACATTACCTAGATCACCCGCCTTGGGTTTGGCCCATACTTCATCCATGCTGAGCACGTTACAAAAATTGTAATCTAAATCTTTACCCAGATTCCAATGTGATGAGGGTGATTCACAAGTTCCGTTGTGTATGTGAATGGCATGATAATAAGACAATTGACCTTCGGGAAAATTAGTAACCTCTAAGTCTACGGAGACCACACCTTCTTTTTGTGTAAAACGGATGATGCCTATTTCTGTATCAGTGACTTGGTAAGATAAGTCTTCATTGAGCATCACCATTTCTAAGGTAGTTGAGGCTATAATTTCGATTTCATCTATCTCATTTTTTTGGCAGCTAAACAGATTCAAAAGGGAAGTGCTGACAAGAAGCAAGGCGTATTTTAATTTCAATGATTTTTAATTTTCAGATCCATAGTAGGACTCTTTTTTCAATAATTATATTTAAGGTATCTCATAGTGTTGATAAAAAAATAAAAACCCATTCGGTATTCTCGCCTCGATGATGACCTAGATTCTAATTATTTGAGCGTAAAAGCCTAATGACTTTAGTTTAGTTCTTAACACCGTATTGATCCAATAGATAAACGAGACTGGCCATGGAGGCCGCACCTAACTCTAGCTCGCGACGATCAACGGCTTCGAAGACATCCTTTTCAGTGTGATGATAACGGAAATAACGTTGGCCATCAGGGAGTAATCCAATTAGAAAAGTCCCTTGCTTTGATAGGGGTCCGATATCAGCACCACCGCCTGTACGATCAAAATCATGCAATCCATACGGCTCAAATAAGATCTTCCATTTTGAAAGTTGTTGTTTTTGTTTTGCACTTCCTGTACTGGTGAAACCCCTAGGCACAAATCCGCCTCGGTCAGATTCTATGGCCGCTATATGATGTTCCTTTCGCATTTCACTCAAGTTGGCATAAGCTTTTCCTCCTTTGCTTCCATTTTCTTCATTCATCCACATAACTGCTCGTAAGGTTCTTTTGGGTTTGATGTTTAGAGATTTGAAAACCCTGAGTACTTCGATGCCTTGCATACATCCACTGCCATCGTCATGAGCCCCTTCACCTACATCCCATGAATCTAAATGTCCGCCAACGGCAATATATTCGTCGGGAAATAAAGTGCCTGTTAGCTGACCAATAACGTTAAACGATTGAGCTTCAGGAAGCATTTCTGCATAATTTTCCATATAAATATGGAGGTCGGCTTGGTCTTTCAATAATTGACTCAATAAATCAGCATCTTTGGTGCTTATGGCCATTGCTGGAATGGCCTTTATGTCTGTTTGATAACGCAAGGAACCTGTGTGAGGTACGTCATCTAAACTTTGGGTCATCGAGCGTACAATGATAGCTTTGGCCCCATAAGGAGCCGTTCTAGCGGCCCCTGAAGATCTTTGAGAAACAGCCGCCCCATAGGCCGAAAAAGTTTCTAATAGAGTTGGATTCATGGGCCCGTTAAAAAAAACAATTTTACCTGCTAGTTCATTTTTGCGTTCTTGGATTTCAGAGAGACCTTTCAATTCAATGATTTCAGCTAAAATTCCTTGAGGTCCAGTCCCAACAGAATTACCAAGAGCTAAGGCATTTAAATCTATAATTCCTCTTTTTTTTGAGTTTGTTATTTTTAGAATTTCAAGAGGGCCTCGCTTCCAGTTAGGCACCATTACAGGCTGCAGGTATACGGTATCAAAGTCATACGCATTCATTAATTGACGGGTATATTCGACGGCTGCCGCGGCACCTGTTGATCCACTAAGTCGATGGCCAACATCTTTACAAAGTACCCTCAAGTTTTCGTATATGGGGCTATTGGACAAGATCTCATCATAAATGGAGGCAATCATGACCTCATCAGATTTTTCTTGACCTGAAACCAAGTAGGGGACAACGAGTAGGAAAGCAATCATTATTTTTTTCATATTGCAATTTGAATCATTCAGACAAATTCGCCAATCTTAATTTTTTGAGCGGTCATTACTTTAAATAAATAACTTTAGATCACTTCCTTTAATTCTAATGATATGCGGCATTTTTATAGTAATTTAAATGCAGCGTCTAAAAAAACATCATTTTTGAGAAATATTTATTTTTTTTTCTTAAATAAAGTTAGGCAAATACCGCATAAATATTTTTATTTGATATTCAAGCACTGAAATTTTTTGAGTAATTATTTTTTGAATGGCATCAATAAAATGATACTCTCATTTTTTCTATTTAAAAAAACTCCTTAATTACGACAATATCTTGAAAAGATTAGTCTAAAAAACAGGGTTTATTATAAAAAATATGCGTGGTAAGATAAGATTGGGCCTCATAGGAGGCGGTTTAAGTTCCTTTATTGGGATTGTACACCGAGTGGCTGCTTACATGGGTGAAAATTATGTTTTGACCGGAGGAGTATTTGATATTAATTTTGATGAAGGAAATCAATTTGCAGCACAACTAGAGTTAGATGCTGCGAGATCCTATCCATCATTAGAGATATTCATTGAGAAAGAGTTGGCCCTTGCCGAAGAGGAGCGCATTCAAGTAGTGTCCATCTTAACTCCCAATTTTCTGCATTTTGAGATGGCAAAGAAGCTGGTGAGTGCTGGTTTTAATGTCATCTGCGAAAAGCCTGTCACGGTCACGGCAGACGAAGCACGGTTATTAGAAAAATTAGTACAAGAGAAAGAGGTGGTTTTTGGTCTTAGCCATACCTATACGGGTTATCCGATGATTCGTCAAATGAAGTCAATGATTGCTCAAGGCAAGATTGGGAGGGTCCAGAAAGTAGATGCACAATATTATCAAGGTTGGATTAATCCATCCATTCACCAAGAAGAGGAAAGGAAAAAGGTCTGGAGATTGAATCCAAAAATGTCTGGCCTAAGCTGTTGTATGGGCGATATTGGGGTTCATGCCTTTAATTTGATTGAGTATACTACGGGATTAGAGATCGATAAAGTATTGGCTGATTTGGATACCCTTTATCCCGAAAATGAATTAGATGTAGACGGTACCATACTCCTAAGAATGAATAATGGGTCACGAGGCGTCATCACAGCCAGTCAAATCGCAACAGGCGAAGAAAATAATTTTTCTATTGCAATATATGGGGATCAAGGAGGATTGAAATGGGAGCAAGAACATCCCATGTATTTAAAACATTTGATTGAAGGCGCCCCCACTCAAATTTATAAACCGGGCAATCCATACAATAGTGAGTTTGCCTTGGAGAGCACTAAAATTGCTCCAGGTCACCCTGAAGGTCTATTTGATGCCATGGGGAATATTTATAACGGCGTAGCAGCGGCCATTCAGGGGAGACCCAATAGGGCGGGTGCTTTCCCCACGGTCCATGATGGGGTAAGGGGAATGTCGTTTATCGAAGCGGTATTGTCATCAAGTAGCCAAGGACAAGTATGGGTAAAGGTCAGTTAAAATAATTATTCATGACAACAGATAGAAAACTTAAAATGGGAATGGTAGGTGGTGGAAGAGGTGCATTTATCGGAGGAATTCATCGAATGGCAGCGCAACTCGATGGTCAAATTGAATTGGTTTGTGGCGTCTTTAGTTCAGATTCAGATAAATCTTTTGCCTTTGGTAAGGAAATTTTTCTCAATGAAGACAGGTTGTACAGAACATTTGATGAAATGATGGCGTCCGAAGCGCGCCTGTCTGAGGAGGAGCGAATGGATTTTGCTTCTATTGTTACGCAAAATAATATGCATTTTGCTCCGGCAATGTCGGCTTTAGATCATGGTTTTCCTGTTATCATAGACAAGCCGTTGTGCTTTACGATGGACGAAGCAAAGCAACTTAGAAGCAAAGTCAAAACGACTGGCTTACCCTTTGGACTAACTTATACGTATGCCTACTATCCCATGTTGATTCAAGCAAAGGCCATGGTGAAGAATGGAGAAATAGGTAAGGTTCGAAAGGTAATGGTAGAATACCCGCAAGGATGGTTATCGGATAAGTTGGAAGACACAGGTCAAAAGCAGGCCACATGGCGTTCAGATCCCCAAAAAGCTGGTATTAGTAATTGTTTTGGAGACATAGGGACCCATTGCGGGCATTTAGCTGAATATGTTTCTGGATCAAAAATAACTGAAGTATTGGCCGAACTCAATGCTTTTGTACCTGGAAGAACCTTGGATGATGATGCCGATGTCTTGTTTAGAATGGAGCAACAGGCTCAGGGGGTGATTTCGGCCTCACAAGTTGCACATGGCGATGAGAACAATCTTAAATTTCGAATCTATGGGGAAGCGGGCGCATTAGAATGGAGCAATACTGATCACAATACGCTTCTTGTAAAAAAACAGGGAGCGCCAACACAAATCTACAGGACTGGGGTAGACCATTCTTATTTGCACGAAGAAACACATTTGAATATGAGAACGCCTTCTGGTCATCCTGAGGGATATATCGAAGCTTTTGCTAACATCTATAGAAATTTCTCGGATCATGTACGACAATTCAAAGTCCATTCATCCCCTGCTTCGAGCGTGACTTATCCGGATATTGATGATGGTTTCAAGGGAATGTCCCTCGTAGCTGCGGTGGTAGCTTCATCCACCAATGGAAATATTTGGACTAAAATCAAAGATAAAGCTTAATTTTACACTAAACCTTCACTTGAATATGAAAACGATAAAAGGTCCTGCTATTTTTTTAGCACAGTTTTTGGATGATATTGAACCTTATAATAATCTTAAGAGTATATGCGAATGGGTAGCCTCTTTGGGATACAAAGGCGTTCAAATTCCTGCTTGGGATCAGCGATTGATTGATATTACCTTAGCTGGCGAAAGCAAAACCTATTGTGATGAGATCAAAGGCGTAGTGAATGAGGCAGGTTTAGAGCTAACCGAGTTATCAACTCATCTTCAGGGTCAGTTGGTGGCGGTGCACCCTGCTTACGACATCATGTTTGATACGTTTGCTCCGGATCATCTAAAAGGAAATACCAAAGCACGTACTGCCTGGGCGGTGGATCAAGTCAAATCAGCGGCCTCGGCCAGCAACCATCTAGAAATTAATGTGATGGCCAGCTTTTCCGGTGCCTTGATATGGCCTTTTATTTATCCATGGCCCCAACGACCCACGGGTCTGGTTGAAGCAGGGTTCAGTGAGCTAGCCAAAAGGTGGCTTCCTATTTTAGATCACTGTAAGGAGGTAGGTGTTGATATGTGTTATGAAGTTCATCCGGGTGAAGATTTACATGATGGCGTTTCTTTTGAAAGATTTTTAGATGTAACGGATCATCACACTGCGGTAAATTTATTGTACGATCCTAGCCATTTCGTTTTACAAAACTTAGATTATCTCCAATATATTGATCATTACCATGAATATATAAAAATGTTTCACGTCAAGGATGCCGAGTTTAATCCGACGGGTAAATCAGGAGTTTACGGAGGATATCAAGATTGGGTGAATCGACCAGGAAGATTTAGATCTTTAGGTGATGGTACGGTTGATTTTGCGGGTATCTTCAGCAAGCTGAGTCAATACGGTTTCGAGGGATGGGCGGTACTCGAATGGGAATGTTGTATCAAGTCTCCAGAGCAAGGGGCGCAAGAAGGCGCCCATTTCATTGCGGATCACATCATCAGTGTCACGGAGAAGGCTTTTGATGATTTCGCAGGAGGAGAAGCAAATGATGTGACCAATAATAAGATTCTAGGAATAGATAAGTGATCAATTTTTTATTCAAAAAAGTAATGTCATTTTGATGAATTTCATCTCAATACATAAAAGTAATAGATTAATATGAAGCATATATTCTCATTTCTCACAATTTTATTTTTTATTTCCTGCAGTACGCCAAGTGAAGAAAGTCGCCCGCGAGATGTTTGGGTTTTCAGATCTGTATTGGATGAAATGCCTCGAATGGTTACTGCGGCGCTTGACGAAAAGCTATGGGTAGCCTATGACACGCAAACAGGGCTTTTATACAGAGCATGGAGTGGAGACGTTTTGTTTGATGGTGCGGTTTATACCACCGTACATGGACCACAACCTCAAAGTTTAGGAGCAACCTATTATCAGATGGGGGCATCCGAATGGATGCTAACGCAAGCGGATGAAATGATTGATTTTGATTTCCAGTATAAGGGCCATTTGATCAAAAATAAGGAGGTGTTTTTTAACTATGAATTCATTACTCCAGAAGGCGATAAAATCCAGGTTTCAGAATCACCAAGGTACGTCAGCCGTGGAACAAGACATGGTCTTGAGAGAATTTTTAAAGTTCAGAATACGACGGGTTATGAGGTGAAATTAAAAACTTCATTGGGATTATTGTCAAGTGGAGATGATTATGAAACGGATGGTTCCTTTACCGTTATTTATCAAAAGTCTTACAAGCAACAAGGCTTTCAATTCAGCAGGATAAATGGTATTTTAAGTCTTAATGAACAAGCAATTAACTTGACTACCTATTTTCATGCTGAGGTCGAAAACCTTTCGGGAACGAGTGATACGGATGAGACTTCTGAGGTCGTAAGTGGGGCATTATTAATTGAAAAGAATGATTGCGCCGCCTGCCACAATGAAAAAATAAGAACTGTGGGGCCGTCTTACCTGGCCATTGCAAAAAAATACAATGATGATCAAGCCACAGTAGATGGATTGGCACAAAAAATAATCAAAGGTGGATCTGGGGTTTGGGGTGTTGCTTTGATGACTCCGCATCCTGACATCATGCCGGAGGATGCAAAAACTATGGTAAGCTATATCTTGGGTCTTGATGATAAACTCAGTACACCCTTTGATAAATACACGCTGGGTTTAAAATCTATTCCAGTGAATTTATCTGAAAAATATGAAGGGGCTGATGATCAAGGGTTTTTGGCACATTTATATTTAAATTTAGAGAAAGATTATCCACTTGAAGTCATCAAAATGTCGATTCCCGTTTTACAGGGTAAGGTCAGTAAAATTCATACGTTATCCGAAAAGGATTTTTTAAATTTCCAAGAACACTTTATCATAGAATATAAGGGTCTACTGAACATTGAAAAAGAGGGTAGCTATGACTTTAGACTGATAAGTGACGACGGTTCTTTACTTTACATAGATGAGCAGTTGGTTGTAGACAACGGGGGTGATCATGGAATAGAAATTAAGGATGGAGAAATATTTCTTAAAGCAGGAAAACACCCTATTAGATTATTGTTTAATCAAGGGGGTGGAGGAGCTTTGGTTTCATTGCAGTGGTTTGATAGAAATGCGGAAAGCTTTGTACTACTTGATGACCAATTTGTGTCTTTTGAATCCAGTGAGTTACTGGAAACCAAGCCATATATTGCTCCAGGGGAGTTAAAAAAAGGGATTCCTGGCGATGCACTTCCTTTGGCCGGTGTACATCCTGCTTTTGATTTATCTCAAGCAAGACCCAGTGATTTTACACCTAAAGTAGGTGGGCTTGATTTTCTTTCAGATGGGCGTATGGTCCTTTGTACTTGGGACTCTTTGGGTTCAGTATTCATATTAGAAAATTGGGATTCGGGTATGCCTGATCAAATTAAAGTAAAGCGAATTGCCGCAGGGCTTGCTGAACCCTTGGGATTGAAAGTGGTTGATGAGGAGATCTATGTATTGCAAAAACAAGAATTGACCAAGTTGATAGATCACGATGGAGATGAATTAATTGATGAATACCAAACGGTCAGTAATGATTGGAAAGTATCGGCCAATTTTCATGAATTTGCTTTTGGATTGGTCTACCAGGAGGGGTTTTTCTATGGTACGTTGGCGACCGCCATCATGCCGGGAGGAGCAAGTGCGAATCCCCAAATCCCCGATCGGGGTAAAGTCTTAAAAATAGACAAATCAACAGGAAAAGTGGAGTTGATCGCTACAGGTTTAAGAACGCCCAATGGCATTGGAGTTGGCAAAGACAATGAAATATTCATCGCAGACAATCAAGGAGATTGGTTACCTGCTAGTAAAATTGTGCATGTGCAGCCTGGCGCATTTTATGGTTCAAGGTCGGTTGATTTTGAAGGTACAGCCGGATTGAAAGAAACCTTACCTGTGGTTTGGCTGCCCCAAGATGAGATTGGCAACTCTCCGAGCACCCCTATTGGCTTAAATATAGGTCCCTACCAAGGACAAATGATTCATGGTGAAGTGACCAATGGAGGAATCAAACGCGTTTATGTAGAGAAGGTCAACGGCGCTTATCAGGGAGCATTATTTAGGTTTACGCAAGGTTTGGAAGCAGGAGTAAATCGGATATTGTGGGCACCTAATGGCGATCTTATAGTAGGGGGCGTAGGTTCTTCTGGAAATTGGGGCCATATAGGCAAACTCAGTTATGGACTGCAAAGCCTTTCTTTCAATGGGAATTCTGTATTTGAAATGTTAAAAGTAAGTGCTCGAAGCGATGGTTTTGAAATTGAATTTACAGAACCTATAAAGGAAGGGCAAAATATCAATGCTGAAGACTTTTTGATCCAGCAATGGCGTTATGAGCCTACCGAAGTGTATGGGGGACCCAAGCTGGATTTAGAGAACTTAGAAGCGAAAGCGTTTCACCTATCGCAAGATCGGAAAAAAATCTTTGTTGAATTATCAGATATTAAGGAAAATCGGGTAGTTTATTTCAGAATTAATCGTCCTTTTATCAGTGATTTTGATCATTCACTTTGGACGACTGAATCTTGGTACACGCTCAACCAAATACCAAAAGATCAACCAGGTTTTAGTACGGATTATCAAGTGATGCACAACGCATTGACTGAGGCCGAACAGTCCGCAGGATGGAAATTGCTTTTTAATGGGAAGAACACCACGGGACTACGAAATTACAATGCTGATGTTTTGGGAGAAAAATGGGACGTCCAAAACGGGGCGCTTCATTTATCCAGCACGGCACATAGAGACGATGGCGTTTATCCCATGGGTGATAATGTTGTGGTTACCGATCAAGCCTACCAGAATTATGAACTTTACGTCGAATGGAAAGTAGCCTCATGCGGTAATAGCGGCATCATTTACAATGTGATTGAGGATGATCAATACGGAGAAGCTTATTTAACGGGACCTGAAATGCAAATTTTAGATAATTCGAGTCATACCGATGGCCAATATTTGGCCCATCGAGCGGGCGATTTGTATGATATGATCCCTGCAGCTTTTGTGACGGCCAATGGGCCAAATGATTGGAACAGAGTCAGGCTTATTGTTAAGGAGGGTCATGTGGAGCATTGGCTTAATGGTTACAAACTTTTGGAATATGATATGTGGGATGAGAAGTGGGATGAAAGGATTAAAAACAGTAAATTTAAGGAAATGCCCGATTTTGGAACCGGGAGATCAGGACACATTGTCCTTCAGGATCATAGAGATGAAGTTTGGTTTAGAAATATCAAAATTAAGACCTTATAAATGGACAAAAGGTCATTTTTAAAAGCTACGATAACGGCCGTAATGGGGCTCGATACCCTGCCATTATTGATCAGATGCGAATTTAAGGCGAAGCCAAATACGGGTTTGCAACTGTATACACTGCGAGATTTAATGTCGGTTAATCCAAGTAAAACACTTGAGTACGTCGCCAAAGTAGGCTATAAGGAACTCGAAACAGCAGGCTACAGTGAGGGAAAAATGTATGGGTTGGATCCTTCTGAGTTTCATGGGATCGTTACCGATTTAGGGATGACAATGGTAAGCAGTCATATTTCATTTAAAGATTTAAAGTCTGATTGGGGTCGAGTGCTTCAAATGCTGGAAGATACAGATCAAAAGTATGTAGTATTTCCGTATTTAGAGGAGAACGAAAGACATCTTGAAGTATATCATGAAGTGATTGAACTGCTCAATGAGAAGGGTTCAGAGCTACGTCAGTTAGATAAAGTGATGGCCTATCATAATCATGCTTTTGAATTTGAGAGTATTGATGGTGTTGTGCCTATGGAGCTGTTGTTGGAGGAAACGGATGCTGAAGCAGTCGATTTTGAGTTGGATCTCTATTGGACTTTGAAAGCAGGGGCGTCTGCATTAGATCTTTTTAAGAAATACAAAAATCGTTTTTCTTTATGGCATGTCAAAGATATGAACCTGGCAGGAGATTTCACTGAGGTCGGCAATGGAGTGATTGATTTCCAAGAAATATTTGATCAGTCTCAGGTGGCTGGGATGCAACATTTTTTCATTGAACAAGACCAATCGGTAGATCCTGAAAAGAGCATTGCGACTTCTTTTCAAAACCTGCAGGGTTTGTTGTGAGGATTTGATTTTTTATGACATGAAAAATATAACGATCAGTATTGTTTTATCTGCGACCTTTCTAATTTTTGCCTACTTAAACTTGAATGATCCTGATCCATTGTTATGGGTCAGTTTGTACGTATTTATCGCGGTGGTTCACTTATTAGGTATATTCAACACTTATTTTCCAATACCTTTTAATCTTTCCTCGACTTGGCTTAAGTTTTATATAGTCATATCCTTGAGTTTGCTAGCATATGGATGCTTTTATATTCAAGATTTAATCATTTGGTTATCGGCATCAGATAAAATCGATCTTGTGGGTAAAATGAAGTCTGAAAAATCTTATATTGAGGGTACCCGAGAGCTTGGGGGTCTTTTTATCGCCAGTGCGTCTATGGTCTACCAATATCTAAGTCAAAAATAATTTTTCCTCACCAGTGGGTGATATATATTTGCAATATTATCAAGAAAGGTGGAGGTGAAAGGCCCATTGAAACCTTGGCAACCCCTGTAAAGAAAGGTGCCAACTCCTGCTTCAGATAGTTGAAGGAAGATAACAAACGTGGTTTTAACGTCTTTCTTGATAGTTCAACATATAGAAATGACGATTCAAGAAGTTATCAAAGAAAGAATATTGATCCTCGATGGTGCCATGGGCACCATGATTCAGCGGCATGACCTGCAGGAAGAAGATTTCAGAAACGAGGCACTTAAGGAACATACTATTTCTCTCAAAGGGAACAATGACTTATTGTCTCTGACCCGTCCTGACATTATCAAATCAATTCATGAAGCCTATTTAGAAGTAGGTGCTGATATCATAGAGACCAATACCTTCTCAAGTACGACCATAGCACAAGCGGATTATGGTATGCAAGATTGGGTATATAAAATCAATTATGAGTCTGCCCGCGTTGCCCGCGCTGCTGCGGATCATTATACAGCACTAGACGGTAATCAACCCAGGTTTGTTGCAGGTTCCATTGGCCCTACCAATACGACGGCTTCGTTATCGCCCGATGTCAATGATCCAGGATTTAGAGCGGTGACTTTTGACGCATTGAAATTAGCCTTTCGACATCAAATTGAGGCCTTACTGGATGGTGGAGTGGATCTACTACTTTTTGAAACCATCATCGATACTCTAAATGCCAAGGCAGCACTTTTTGCCGCTGAAGAAGTCAAAGCAGAGCGCAATATCAATACACCGATCATGGTTTCGGGTACGATTACAGATGCTTCAGGACGGACACTTTCTGGTCAAACCACTGAAGCTTTTTTGATCTCTATTTCACATTGTGAGCTGTTCAGTGTGGGGTTAAATTGTGCTTTTGGTGCCGAAATGATGCGGCCTTTTTTAAAAATATTATCAGATAAATCTGACTTCATAGTCAGTGCTCATCCCAATGCCGGTCTGCCCAATGAGTTTGGCCAATATGATGAGACTCCTGAAGAAATGGTAGATCAGATCACCGCCTATTTAGAAGACCATATGGTCAATATCATTGGTGGTTGTTGTGGAACGACGCCTGATCACATTCAAGCAATTGCCACATTGGCTAAAAATTATAAACCTAGAAAAATAGCATATGCCCATTAAAGTACATCAAGCCATTGACAAAAGTATTTTGAAAGCCATTCCTAATCCGACCAAGGAGGCTTACGAAATAAAAATAAAAATCCCTGAATTTACCTTTTTGGGTGTTCAAGAACAGCCGGATTTCGCCAATATATATCTTACTTTTTATCCAAAAGGTAAGGTCATTGAGTTAAAGTCTTTGAAGCAATATGCCTTCCATTTACGTGACATAGTAGTCTCTTATGAGCGGTTAATAAATGTTTTTTATGATCACCTGATGGAGGTATATGATCCTGAACGGCTTCGTATTGTGATGAATTGCAATCCAAGAGGGGGCATCAGCTCGAGGTTGACCATAGATTCTGATTGGGCGACTCGTGGAGGTGAAGAAAAATTTAAGGATTGGTTGCATGGTGGATCTGACGATTCATGGCAAGTTGTTATGTAATTTTTATAAACCTTTTTTCAAATAGATGAAACCCCTGATGTTATCGGGCCTTGAGCCGTTAATTGTTACTACTGAAACTAACTTTGTCAATGTAGGGGAACGTACCAATGTGACTGGAAGCCTGCGTTTTGCTCGTTTGATAAAGGAGGGAAAGTATGATGAGGCGATAGAAGTAGCCTTGGATCAGGTACGTGGAGGCGCTCAAATTTTAGATGTCAACATGGATGATGGCATGTTGGATGGTAAAACGGCGATGGTTAAGTTTTTACATCTGGTCGCTTCTGAACCTGAGATCGCCAGAATACCCATCATGATAGATTCATCCAAATGGGAAATCATCGAAGTAGGTCTGAAATGTGTTCAAGGAAAGGGAGTGGTCAATTCTATTTCACTCAAGGAAGGAGAAAAGATTTTCATTGATCAGGCCCGAAAGATCAAGCAATACGGAGCTGCGACCGTCGTGATGGCTTTTGATGAAGACGGTCAGGCAGATACCTACGATCGGCGGATTCAAATTTGTGAGCGGGCTTATCGAGTTTTGGTAGACCAGGTCAAATTTCCACCACAGGATATTATATTCGATCCCAACATTTTTCCTGTAGCTACCGGAATTCCTGCGCACAACAATTACGCCATTGATTTTTTTAAGGCTACAGAATGGATTAAAACTCATCTACCGGGAGCCAAAGTAAGTGGAGGAGTAAGCAATGTTTCTTTTTCATTTCGAGGCAATAATGTCGTTCGAGAGGCTATGCATTCCTCGTTCTTATTTCATGCTATCAACCATGGAATGGATATGGGGATTTTAAACGCGGGCTTGGTGGAGATTTATGACTTGATTCCCAAAGAACTATTACTTCATGTAGAAGACGTATTACTCAACAGGCGTGAGGATGCTACCGAGCGATTGGTAGATTTTGCCGAAAGCGTCACGGGTACCGGTAAAGTAAAAATCGTTGATGATGAGTGGCGGAAAGGAACGGTAGAAGAAAGATTGGCACATGCCTTGATCAAAGGCGTCATTGATCATGTATTGGAAGATACCGAAGAAGCCCGACTCAAATACTCAAAACCCCTTCATGTAATAGAGCAGCCCTTGATGGCTGGCATGAATACCGTTGGGGATTTGTTTGGTAGTGGTAAAATGTTCTTACCTCAAGTGGTGAAAAGTGCAAGGGTCATGAAGAAAGCGGTCGCTTATCTCTTACCTTATTTAGAGGCTGATAAGACAGAAAATAACAGCAGTAAGGGAAAAATATTAATAGCTACGGTCAAAGGAGATGTACATGATATTGGTAAAAACATTGTAGGCGTAGTGCTGGGGTGCAATAATTATGATATCATAGATCTGGGTGTGATGGTTCCTGCTCAAAAAATATTAGAAGAAGCTGTAAATCATCAAGTAGACATCATCGGCTTGAGCGGTTTGATTACTCCCTCTTTGGATGAGATGGTGACCGTGGCAGTTGAAATGGAGCGTAAGGGAATGAAAATTCCGTTGCTCATCGGAGGGGCTACGACTTCAAGAATCCACACTTCAGTAAAAATTGCACCTAAATACAGTGGCTCGACGATTCACGTGCTGGATGCTTCAAAATCTGTGGCCGTAGCTTCCAGACTTTTGGGTGAAGATACAGCCGATTTCAGTGCTTCGATTCGGTCTGAATATGAGGGATTGGCCGTGGACCATCAGAGCAGGCAAGAAGCCAAAACATTAATCACGATAGGTGCTGCCAGATCGAATCGAGTAGAGATTGATTGGCAAGAACATGAAGTACTTAAACCTTCTTTTTTGGGGACTAAAAAATTTGAAAGCTACTCATTAGAGGAAATCAGAAAATATATAGATTGGACGCCTTTTTTCTCCACATGGATGTTGAAGGGAAAATATCCTCAAATTTTTGAAAATGCGATCGTGGGAAGTGAGGCAAAGACACTTTTCAAGGAGGCCAATGTAATGCTCGATCAAATCATAGCGCAGGGCTCGCTTCAGGCCAATGCAGTCATTGGTTTCTTTGAAGCACAAGTAGTTCAAGATGATGTTGAGATCAAAAATAACGTCGTAAATCGGCTTCATTTTCTTCGGCAGCAGGGTAAGAAGGGATCAAAAATTCCTAATATTTCATTAGCAGATTATATTGCCCCTAAATCCTCCAAAAAACAAGATTATATCGGTGGTTTTGCGACTACGGCAGGGATAGGTATTGAAAAATTAATAGCTGATTTTGAAGCAGATCATGATGACTACAATGTCATCATGGTAAAAGCGATTGCCGATCGACTGGCTGAAGCCTTTGCTGAATTAATGCACAAGAAGGTAAGAAAAGAATACTGGGGCTATGCACCACAAGAAGATTTTGAAAATTCGGCTTTGATCAAGGAAAAGTATCAAGGAATCAGACCGGCGCCAGGCTATCCCGCGTGCCCTGATCATACAGAGAAAAAAGCACTTTTTGAATTACTACAAGTTGAAGAAAATACAGGGATTACCTTGACAGAATCCTATGCCATGTATCCAGCATCGTCAGTCAGTGGCTTTTATTTCTCGCATCCCAAGGCCCGATATTTTGGTTTAGGAAAAATCGGAGAGGACCAACTGGATGATTATGCAAATAGGAAGGCAATGGATAAGCAAGAAGCTGAACGTTGGTTGGCACCAGTATTGGGTTATAAATAGTCTTTGGGTTAGCATTAATTGCGATAATCCTAGTGAGCTCCTTTTTTACTATTTGAATTTCCAATAAAAAATTGAAGGGGACCTTGGAGTTAATCGAGATGTTAATCCAAGCTATTTTTAAATTTCAAGGGACTTTTATGGGTAACTTTCAGGAAAGTTTTAAAGAAAGTGGAATAGGAGGAAAAGCGAACAATTAGTGCTAGGGGGGTATTCATCGTATTCATTTTTAGGTAGCCAGATCCAATCCTCTCTTTCCTCCATCACTTTAAACTACTCAAAAGATCTCTACCTATCAATTACCTTACATGAATGTTTAAATTGATGTATTGAATTACTTATTTGAAGATATTAAGCTGAATTTATATGGCTATAAAGCTTGACTTTTCCTGCTAGCAAATGAAGATCAATAGGGGTGATTTTAGTTATTATCAGTTCATCAGTGGGTTCTATTTTACTATTTACAGTCGTCTGGTAGCATTTGGTTTTATTTTAGGAGTATTTGATGAGAGCTCGGGTAAGAGTGCTGATATGATCTCTTCAGTATGGTTAGCTGTATTGGAAAACTTTTGGAGTTAATGTAATTGTGGAAATTGTTATTTTCCCATCTAATTGAAGACTATGTAAATCGACTATAAAAAGGCATGAGCCTGTACTTTGAAGCATTAAGTGAAATCTATTAAAAAATTAAGTTTTTGGTAACTCATTTTTCAATTTGATCAGGAAATCACGAACACTCTGTAGTGACTTGATGAGTTCTAGTTTATCCTGAATACTCTCGGTCCCTTGGGCAATGAAATCTCGTGCGCCTTGCAATGTAAAACCTTTTTCTTTTACAAGATGATAAATCAGCTTGATGTTTTTGATATCCTCACGGGTAAATTGTCGGTTTCCTTTCCGATTTTTTTTCGGTTTGATAATATCAAATTCACTTTCCCAAAATCGAATAAGAGAGGTTGCCACCTTGAGGCTTCTAGCAACTTCACCGATGGTAAAATATTTTTTCTCTATCTCTTTCTCTTTGTAGGGCACTTACTCTATTTTTATGTTAAGGTAATTAATTCCCCTAAAATCATTAATGATTATGCACTTTTTTGAAAAATAAATTTTACTTATTTCCTTCGTACATAAAGCTGCTTTATTTTCTTCATCTATCCTCGGCTGAACGTCATAGGTTTGTAAAAAAATAAATTCGTTATTTTATCCTCAACCATCAATACTCATATTAAGTTCCAATAGTGGGGTTAGCGCATTCAAGCCATTTAAATTGAATTCGCCATAGGTCAAAAAAATCCCAAGATTGAAGGCGATGATGCTGCTTTTGTAGGCTTCAATCCCTCTGACTAGATGTGGACTATGTCCGATCAATATATCTGCGCCCGCATCAATTAGGGAATAGCTAAAATCATAAATAAATTAAGGTTCTTTTCTTAACAAGAATGTCCCTTCCAAGCTACCGAAAGTAATCAGTATAGAATCTATTCAGCCCACAAGGTATATGCTATCTGAAGATTGATTTGAGAGCAGAGGCTGGCCTACATTATCAAATTACGTACGTAGACGAGTTAAGCTTTTACTTCTATAATCAAAGAGATATAGTGAGATTTTTCCTGAATGATAATCATTCCAATTACCAAGTTTGATTATATCGCGAGTCTATGCCCTATGTTCAGTAAACTTTTGATCTTTAGGAAAACTCAGAGAAGCACTCACCCACAGAGTGGAAGCCGGAAAGGCTTTGATGAAGGCATGAAGTATTTTATTGTGGGTTAGGATACAAAGGTCATCTATATTCCAATCAGTAGGAACCCATAGCTTGATTTTCAATCGACGCTAATCTGAGTATTTCTTCATATTCTTCAGCTGATAAATCACGGCTAAAATAATGAATTGGATTTACTTTTACACCATTTTTGATAACCTCATAATGTAAATGGGGTGCCGTAGATTTGCCCGAATGTCCAGAGTAGCCAACGAGATCTCCTCGTTTGAGCCTTTGACCTTTTTTTACTAATATTTTGTCTAAATGTCCATATTTCGTTTCATAACCAAAACCGTGGTCAATATGTACTTGTTTTCCGTATCCACTCAGTGAACTTTTAGTAAATTTGACTTTGCCGTCTCCGGTGGCACGCACGGGATTGCCCACCTCCAAAGAGAAATCAACTCCTGGATGCTTTCGTCTGGTTTTTAAATAAGGATCGATTCGATATCCAAAACCTGAAGAAAGACGTTTAAGATCGTTATTTGATACGGGTTGAATGGCCGGAAGTGCCGCTAAAAAATCTTCTTTATTTTTGGCCAATTCAACGATTTCATCATAAGACTTGGTTTGTATGTACATCTGCTTTTTTAGTGCGTCAATTTTTTGAAGGTCATTTACGATGAGCTCTTCTCGTGATAGACCTTTTTCCATTAGCGCCCTATATTTGTGGGCTCCTCCAGTACCTCCCGTCCTAATTTCATCAGCAAGAGGATTTACGCCAAAGATCACTCGATAGATATCGTCGTCTCGCTCTTGCATACTCTGCAGTACCTGAGAAATACTTTCCATATCTTTGCCCATGAGGTTGTAGTACATGAGCAATTCTTGATTTTCTTTTCTTAACTGCAATTCCTCGGGAGATTCAAAATACACCATGTATCCAAAGACCAAACCGGTCGCGATGACCGTTGCTACAGTCAAAAAAGCAAGGAAGTTGATGAATATATCCCATTTAGAGGTACGAATTCTTTCGTATCTACAGGATTCAGTGTCGTAATAATACTTTATTCTTGCCATTGATTTTTATAAAAGTAATTTTGCAGTGCAAGGCAATAAAAATTAAACTGATCTCTTTAAACAATTGCAAACTTATAGTTTTAAAGAAATAATAGCAAATTAGGATTAAAATTAAGAATTTTACCCAATATGGAGTCTAAGTTAATACGAAAGAAATTTTTTGAATATTTCAAAGCAAAATCACATCAATGGGTACCTTCTGCACCTATTGTAGTAAAAAATGACCCTACCCTCATGTTTACAAATGCAGGTATGAATCAGTTCAAAGATTACTTTTTGGGAAATAAGAGAGTTAACCAAAAACGCGTGGTAGATACCCAAAAATGCTTGCGTGTGTCTGGGAAGCACAATGATCTTGAAGAAGTTGGTTTTGATACCTATCATCATACTATGTTTGAAATGTTGGGTAATTGGTCTTTTGGCGATTACTTTAAAAAGGAAGCCATCGCGTGGTCATGGGATTTATTGACCAAAGAGTTTGGACTGTCTGAGGAGCGTTTGTACGTAACCGTCTTTGAGGGGGATGAAAAGGAGCAACTTGAGACGGACACAGAGGCGAGAGATTTTTGGCGGACTCATATACCTGAAGATCGGATCATCAATGGTAACAAGAAAGATAATTTTTGGGAAATGGGTGAAGTAGGACCTTGCGGCCCCTGTTCAGAAATACATGTAGACTTACGTGATGAAAAGGAGTTGAAATTGATCCCAGGGGCTAGCTTGGTAAATAAAGACCACCCTCAAGTAGTAGAGATTTGGAATATCGTTTTTGTTGAATTTAATCGTTTGACCTCTGGAGCTTTGCAAAATCTTCCAGAAAAGCATGTAGATACGGGTATGGGTTTTGAACGTTTGGCCATGGCCTTACAGGGAAAGCAATCCAATTATGATACAGATGTATTTCAACCCTTGATTCAAGCAGTAGCCCAACGTGCCCAAGTCCAATATGGAGCTGATGACGCTACTGATGTGGCTATCCGTGTGATTTCAGATCACATTCGTGCAATCGCATTTACCATTGGAGATGGCCAACTACCTAGCAATACTAAGGCAGGCTATGTAATCAGGAGAATCTTGAGAAGGGCCGTGAGATATGGCTATACATTTTTAAAATTCAATGAGCCCTTTTTATTTGAATTGCTACCTATATTATCTCATCAATTCTCCGAAACCTTCCCGGAACTAGAAGCGCAAGAGAAATTCCTCGCAAAGGTGGTCAAAGAAGAAGAAATAGCGTTTTTGCGTACCCTTGAGAAGGGTCTCGCTAGATTTAGTATGCTAAAAAAGAAGGTCAAAGAACAGATCGCTGGGGCGGATGCCTTTGAGTTGTATGATACCTATGGTTTTCCCATTGATTTGACGGCATTGATTGCCAAAGAGAATGGTCTTTCTGTAGATCTATCAGGATTTGAAAAGGAAATGGGCAAGCAAAAGAGCCGATCCAAAAATGCAGCTATTCAGGATATGGGCGATTGGAATTTGGTACATGAGACATCTGTTGCTTCTGAATTTGTAGGGTATGATCTACTGGTGACTGATACCCAAATCATTCGTTGGCGTGAAATAAAGCAAAAAGATACGGTATTCTACCAGTTGGTGCTAAGTACGACTCCGTTTTATGCCGAAAGTGGGGGTCAAATCGGTGATTCAGGTCAACTGATAGGGATTGATGAAACAATTGATATCATAGATACCAAAAAGGAGAATGATTTGTTCATTCATAAGGCCAAAAGGCTTCCAAAAAGCTTGGAAGGAATTTTTAGAGCAGAGGTCAATCAAGAAAAACGTAGTTTAATTGAGAACAATCATACAGCTACCCACTTACTCCATGCGACTTTAAGAGAGGTATTGGGAAATCACGTACAACAAAGAGGATCTTTAGTAAATGATCAATCTTTACGTTTTGACTTTTCGCATTTTACTAAATTGAGTGCTGAAGAACTGTTGGCCGTTGAGCAGCAGGTTAATCAAAAAATCCGAAAGAATATTTCTTTGATGGAGCACAGATCGGTTCCGATTGAAAGGGCTAAGGAGGAAGGAGCTATGGCCCTATTTGGAGAGAAATATGGAGACCATGTACGCATGATTCTTTTCGATGCCCCTTATTCAGTAGAGTTGTGCGGAGGCACTCATGTTAAGTCTACCGGCCACATAGGTATGTTTAAAATCACATCTGAAAGTTCCATATCGACGGGTATAAGAAGGATTGAGGCCATTACGGCCGATATGGCAGAATCTTTTTTGTGGCAAAAAATAGGATTGCTAGACCAAATCGAGCAAACCCTAAAGTACCCTAAGGATACTTTAAAGGCTTTACAATTGTTATTCAATGAGAAAAATGACTTGATCAAGCAAATTGAGGCTTTTAATAAAGCCAAAACAAAAGAGTTGAAAAAGACGATGATGGAAGCTGTCGAAGTCTACAAGGGCGTAAACATCATTAGTTTTGAAGGTGCATTCCCTGATGCTGCTTCCGTCAAAGAAATTGCTTTTGATCTCAAAAAAGAGATAGATTCTTTGATTTTATTGATTGGAGCCAACGTGAAAGGGAAGCCTCTTTTAACCCTAATGATTCAAGAAGAATTGGTTCAGCAGAATGATCTGAATGCCTCAATATTGATCAAGCAGATGGCTAAGTCTATCCAAGGTGGTGGGGGTGGACAAGACTTTTATGCAACGGCTGGAGGTAAAAATACAGAAGGTCTGACCGTAGCTTTGGAGATAGGAAATCAAATATTGAAAGAAAAAATTTAAGCACATTGACTATTTTAGAAACAGTAATAGGACTGGAAGTACATGTCCAATTGAATACGAAAAGTAAAATATTTTCTTACGATCACAATGATTTTGGAAATTATCCCAATTCAGACGTTGGTGCCATTACCCTAGCACACCCCGGCACCTTGCCGATGGTTTCCAAAGAGGTCATTGACATGGGTATGAAATTGGGACTTGCTTTGGGAGGTAGGATTAACAGAAATTTAATTTTTGATCGCAAAAACTATTTTTACCCCGACCTTCCCAAAGGTTATCAAATTACTCAAGATGCCACACCCATATGTATGGGGGGTATTGTAAAAATCAGGAGTGATGATTTTCCGCATTTTGATATTGAGCTGATCAAAATTCATTTGGAAGAAGACGCAGGGAAATCCATACATGTTCAGAATGCAGATTTTACCAATGTAGATCTCAATAGGTCAGGGGTTCCTTTGTTAGAGATTGTGACGGAGCCTGTTATTACCTCTTCCGAGCAGGCCGGCTTGTGTTTAATTGAACTCAGAAAATTAGTAAGGTATTTGGGCATCAGCGATGGGAATATGGAGCGAGGATCCTTGCGCTGCGATGCCAATATTTCTGTGAGACCACCCGGAGCTCCTCTAGGGAGCAAAGTAGAAGTCAAAAACATGAATTCAATCAAGAATGTCCGCAAGGCCATCGATCATGAGATTGAGCGTCAAACAAAAATGACGGTTGCCGGAAAAACCATTATTTCTGAGACACGAACGTATAACCCTGAGAGCAATACTACTTCAGGTATGCGTAACAAGGAAGTATTGAATGATTACAGATACTTCCCGGAGCCCGATATCAGTCCGATTGTGATCAGTGATGAATGGTACGAATCTGTAAAAAAGTCGCTTCCAATCTTACCAGCCCAGGTTAAAAAGACATTGATTGAGGATTATGGCTTGCCCAATTATGATGCCAACTTATTGAGCGATGATCGTTCGACCGCAGCGTATTTTTTCAAAACGGCAAGTTTTTGTAAGCATTATAAGCTCATATCAAATTGGATCATGGGCCCTGTGAAATCTTATTTGAATGAAAATGAAATGGGTATAGACACCTTGAATTTGACCCCCTCAAAATTAGCAGACTTGATCCATGCGGTTCAGGAAAAAGAGATCAGCCATTCAGATGCCACACAACAAGCTTTTAAGTATATTTTGAATCATCCACAGATTGAAGTGAGCAAATCCATTGCAACTTTGGGTCTGGCTCAACTAGATGATTTTTCTGAAATGCAACAGCTAATAGAAGATGTTTTAGCAGCTTATCCAATTAAAGTTAAAGAATACCATAATGGAAAAAAAGGCGTTATAGGGATGTTCATGGGTTTGATCATGAAAAAAGCGGTTGGTAGAATAGACCCTCAGAAAGTTAATGAAATGATTAAAGGAACTATAGATAAGATAAAATGATAAAGTATTTCTTAGTAATTATTACGCTTGCCTTAGGATCAGGCTGCAGTCCTGAATCATCATTGTTAAAAGTAAGTCTTATCTTGGATGACGACATCACTGGAGAGTGGGTTTGGTTACAGCAAGTACAAGAAATTGGCTTGGTATCAATTGATTCTGCTGAGCTGTCTTCAGGAACGGCTGTTTTTTTTATTGAACCTGAACCTTCTGAATTTTATCGTTTGGACGTGTTTGGAAGAAAAAACATCAATTTGATAGTAGGGCCTCAAGATAAAAAAGAAGTCGTCATCAGGACCTCGATCAAATCCGCTGCTCCCGTCGAAGCCGAAGGGTCTATACAGACTTCATTGATGATTGCTATGGACAGTACAGTACGGAAGAAGCAGAGCGATATGCAGTTGCTCAATCAAGAAGCCATGCAAGCGAGATCACAAGGGGATATAAATACTTTTAATGCGGTAGTCAACCAATTTAATTACCTAAACAAGCGCCATGATGATCATCTCATGGATCAAATACGAGATGCTAGTCCTCAATTGGCAGGTATTTACGGATTGAATTATATTGATATAGAGAGCAATTTTGGTTTTGTGGACAGCTTGGCCACTATTTATAAGAAGGCACTACCTGATCATATCTTTACCTCAGATCTTATGTCAAAGGTCAATACTTTGAGAAGTCTCGCCATCGGCGGACCGGCACCTGAAATCAGTTTACCCGACATCTCGGGATCTATGTTTAATCTGAGTTCATTGCAAGGCAATTATGTATTGATTGATTTTTGGGCAGCATGGTGTAGACCTTGTCGTCAAGAAAATCCAAATGTGGTAAGGCTTTACAATAAATATCGAAATGAAAATTTTGAGATTTTAGGGGTTTCATTGGACCGAGCAGATCGTGCTTGGAGGAAAGCGATAGCCGACGATGGCTTGGAGTGGATTCATGTTTCAGATTTAAGTTATTTCAATACTAAAGCCGTAAAAGATTATCAAGTAAGTTCCATACCTCAAACTTTCTTAATCGATCCGGAAGGAAACATTGTGGCCAAAGGACTAAGAGGTCCTACCTTGGAAGCCAAGCTTAAAGAACTTTTTGATTAAGCATTAAACCAGGCTTTGAGAATCAGCCAAAGGTTAATTTTAGCTTCCTTATGGTTGTCTAAAAAAGGAATGTTGTAAGTGTGTAAAATTTGGTGAGATTCCTTTTCTTGAAGGGTATTTAGCTTAATTTTTTCATTTTGATGGCCAAAAATGATAGTTTTTTCAAAAAGGATCGCACCCTGCCACGATTCAATCACTGAAGTGGTCTCGATGTCTTGGTGTATAGCTTTGAGTAGTTTGGTCAGCGTGGTTCTAGAAGTATCCGTGAGTGGTTCGGTAATGACCTGTAGACCGGGTGATCGAGTCACCTCTTTTGTCTCAAGCGGAAGTTCTATAGATTGGCTAGGTTCGGGAGGTTTTGTTTGATTCGTAGCTCCTATTTTATCTATTTCATCAACTTTATACAATTCCTCCGTGAGGATGAGATGAAGGTTTTTTATTGTTATTTCCATTATTTTTTTGCCGTCAATCATTCAAGTATTTGACAAAGTCTATTCTAACTTTCAATATAAGGCTGTTGATGATGAAATCCTAAAAGGGAACAGCTAGATACAATCATTAATTTATGACTTTTGTCTTAAATTGATTTTATAAATGAATTTGTAATGACTATTAAAGCTCATGAATAGATTTCATTCAAAACCACACTAAAAGATACAAATCAATATTTCAACTGCAGAAACAGAGACTCCCATACAATTTTTACCCATCGAAAAATTTAGACCACTCCATTCTTTATTCTTTTTTTTCAATAAATCGCTACTCTTCTATCGATGGGAATAAGGCTAAAGCATTTTGGTGATAATGTTTTTGAAGTACCGTATCGGGCAGTCCTAGACCATATATTTTCCAGTGGGCATCACGCTTTCGATAATAATCAAAGTATTCATCTTCTGTTTCCAACATCCGAAAATAGTTTTATATTCATTAACCTTGTAACTATCTTTTCCAAACAATATGCGATCTTGATACGGTACAAAAAATTGTCGAGCTCTTTTGGGTTGTCGTCCCAATTCAGTAAGTACTGCCCCGATTTCCGTCATCACATTAGGATATAGATCCAAATGCTCACCCAATAGATCCAGGTCTTTTCCCATCCAACCCAAATAGATATTGATGAAGGTAGTATTTGAATGTTTTTTGAAAAAATATGTTGTTTGGCCAATATAGATTCAAAAGAGGGTACTTTCTCTGGGTCACTGCAACGTCCTGGTTTTTGGCATAATTCCAGCCAATGTCAGTTGAATTCGTCGTTAGGGTCCCAAAAGGAGGACGGTTCGGCGGAATGAATGAGCACAGGAATTTTATGTTTTCCAAAAGTTGCTCATATGGGATCTAGGCGCGGATCGTCAATGGCGATACGATTTCCATCACGGTCTTTTTCTGTTAATCCCAGCGACTTGTATACTTTCAGACCTATAACTCCTTGAGCAACCGCATCAGCTATTAATTTTTCATTTTGTTCAGTAAAATCAGCATCATCGATCAATTCAAAATCAATATTTAAAAATAAGTCGATGCGGATAGGTGCGTTGTCTTGGATGTTTGCTAAGGATTTCTTCAAATACAAGCCTGGAAAGCCACTTAAGTTCACTATAAAAGCCATATTCAGTGCATCCATTTCATGGACAAGTTTTAGATAAATCCTTGACATGCATGTCAAATTGGTGATCATAAACATCAACAAATGGATATTTTGAATGCGTAATGGTATTTTCAGGTACTTTTAAACTAGAGATGGGTTTATATTCCTCGATGTCCATCACGTTGGTCTGCTGACGAATGGCATCATATGAGTAATAGATGCCAATGACGGCTTTAGCAAAAGCAAGACTTACCGTCAAAAAGATTTTAATAAAGCGAATCAACCTACGAATCAATAGATTAGAATGTTGATTTCAGTTGTATCCGATCGTATATGCAAAAGAATTTTTTAGGGGATGTTTCAAAGTCTATATTAAACTGTTCAACGATTTCATTTAGGCTACTTTTTTCAAGATTAATCCGGGCAATGATTCCTGCTAGATTAGGTTCTTGTGCACTCGATCCGAAAGGATCAGTATGAACAATTAATTCCCAATAACTTTCTTGTGGATAGGCATAAAACCGATAACCGCCAGCATCTAAATCGACACCTAAAAATGTGATTGCTTGATTGACTTCAATTTGTTGCTAAATTAGCTCCTAGGCATCAATATTTTCCATAAGGCAAAAGGGCTCCTTAGGATTCATGTCCGAATATAAGGCGCCCTTTTTTGTAAGACCGGTAGTAGGTGATCTCCATCTTTAAATCATCTTTATCAAATACTGCGATCCCTTGAGGGCTTTTTGGATTGATGATCAAGGCATAATAGAAATAGTCAAGAACCGCTAAGATCAATATTACGACAGTAATGCTGATTTTATTTATAATCTCATTTTTTCTTAATTAAGGTATTTTTCAATAACTCTAACGATATTTTTTTCAACTAGGCCGGCTTACAAGAGAAATAAGAATAGATCAATCTAGTCAAGACGCTTCCCTAACAATGGATTATAGCAGATTGAGGAAGTTGTAAATCAGATGAGGTTTCATTTTTTTTGGTAATACTTAATTGGATTATAGGCAATCCATAGATTTTAAGTTAATAATTTATTGGAGCTCTTCTTCTTCAGATTTTGGCAGTCTCCTATTTTTTAGCTCTTTTTTTTAATTCCTCTACGTTTTTTTAACTCATAATTGACACCCATAGTCCTCAAGCCAAAAGTCATTCCAAAAGTTTCCATATTTTATTTTTTATGAGTCGATGAATAAAGATTTTAATTCAAGAGCATTTTTAGGCTCCATCCTTTTGGCAAGCACTAAACGCAGTTGCCTTCTTCTTAAGGCACCTTTGTAAAGCTCTTTTTCGAAGAGTGATTCAGGTACTACTTCAGGAATTTTCAATGGATTCCCCTTATTATCAACAGCGACAAAAGTAAAAAAAGCAGTATGCGTTTGAATTTTTTTTGCATTTGGAATGTCTTCAGCGATGACTTTGATGAAAACTTCCATCGAGGTAGTAAAGGTACGAACCACGAAAGCTTTGATGGTAATTACGTTACCGATGTTGATGGGTTGTGAAAACGAAATATTATCAACAGATGCGGTTACCACGACGTTATTGCTATGCCGCTGCGCAGAGACTGCGGCCGCTATATCCATCCAATGCATCAATCTTCCACCAAAAAGATTATTGAGATTATTTGTGTCATTGGGCAGGATCAATTCAGTCATAGTGACTTTTGATTCCTTACAGGTTTTCTTCATTTTTTTTACCATCCATCTATACCTAGTAAAGGTACGAAGCTAAAACGGCTGAATTCTTTTATTGAGGCTTTGTTTTTTGATAACTTTTTTAGGGCGATCATTTTTTGCTGTTTCTGATCGCCAACAGGGATCACCAAAACACCGCCTATTTTCAATTGTTTGATGAGGGTCTCTGGGATATTAGGCGCACCTGCCGTTACTACAATACTGTCATATGGAGCATGTTTGGGTAAGCCCAGGGAGCCATCTCCTTGAAAGAAATGAGGCTTATAACCCAGTTTAGGTAAAAAATCCATTGTTTTTTGAAATAACTTTTGATTATATTCTATGGTAAAGACTTCTGCACCTAATTCTAATAAGATAGCCGCTTGATAGCCTGAACCAGTACCAATTTCCAAAATTTTATCGCCTTTTGAAACATTGAGTAGTTCGGTTTGAAAAGCTACGGTGTAGGGTTGACTGATGGTTTGTTTTTCACCAATAGGAAAGGCCTTATCCTCATAAGCATGCTCAAGAAAAACAGAGTCAAAGAAGACATGTCGAGGCATTTTTCCAATAGCTGTGAGTACCCTTGTAGATTTTATTCCTTTTCCTTCAATTTCCTTGATTAGTTGTCTTCTCAAACCTTTAGCTTTGTAGCTATCTTTCAAATTATTCATATCATTGCAAATCAAAACTAATTATCCATAATTTTACAACATGTTTACAGGAATAGTAGAGGTTCAGGGTAAAGTTTCTGAAATTGTTAAAAAAGATCGTAATTTTAACTTTTGTATAAGCTCGACGCTTAGTTCGGGGCTTAAGGTAGATCAAAGCATTGCGCACAATGGGGTATGCTTGACGGTCACGTCTGTGGAGGGCGACAAGCATTGGGTTACCGTCGTTGACGAATCCATGCAAAAAACTAATCTTGAAACACTAAATATCGGCGATTCAGTTAATTTAGAAAGATGCATGATTGCTAATGGGAGATTTGATGGTCATGTGGTACAAGGTCATGTAGATAAGACCGCTTGCATTCTCTCAATTGAAGATGCGCAGGGGAGTTGGCTTTTTACTTTCATATTCGATGACCCTAATAATCTTATGGTTGAAAAAGGGAGTGTGACGATAAATGGAATCAGTCTTACTTGTTTTAATGTATCGGAAAACCAATTTCAGGTAGCGATCATTCCCTATACCTACGAGCATACCAATCTAGGGGTTCTCAAAGGAGGGGATAGGGTCAATATTGAATTTGATATTATAGGGAAGTATGTTGAAAAAATCTTAAGTAAGAAAATTTCCTAGTTTCTTGATTACTAGGATATGTAATTGATAGCATAAATACCCAAAAAAGCCACCTACCAAAAAACCCACAATGACATCACCAGGGTAATGTACCCCTAGGTAGGCACGTGAATAACCAACCATTAGGGCCCAATTGAAAATAGCATAAGCCAGTATTTCCTTCTTTTTTTTCAAAAGCATAAGGTAAAAAACAGCGAGTCCCATCGTATTAGCGGCATGCGAAGAAGCAAATCCGTATTTACCACCACAACCTTTCACCACTTCCACAACGATGGCAAGACTCTGATCTAGGCAAGGTCTCAAGCGTTGAAAATAGGGCTTCATAAACGAAGAAGTAAACTGATCTGACAAAATTAAGCTGATCAGGATAAAGAGTAAGGGGATCCAAAAACGTTTACCATACTGCGCATAAAGCAAGAAGATAAGATATAGATATAAAGGAATCCAAACGAATTTAGCCGACAGAAAAATCATGATGGGATCAAGAATGGGTCTTCCTGTACCATTGATCAGGTCTAACAATATAAGATCTATGGATTTGATGAATTCAATCATTATTTATCCAATCAATATCTTTGACGAGATAGGCCAATGTTCTTGCTTCAGGACTTTCTTTTTCTGGTTGATGGTTATATTCCCAGCTGGCAAAAGGAGGGAGGCTCATCAAGATGGATTCCGTCCTCCCATCAGTATCTAATCCGAATTTCGTGCCTTTATCTAAAACAAGGTTAAATTCCACGTATCTGCCTCTTCTCAGATACTGCCAATCTTGCTGTTCTATAGTAAAGGGGCGATCTCTATTTCGTGATATTAATTCGGTATAAATGGGTAAAAATCCATTACCCAAATTCAGGATAAATTGCCAAAGTTGTTCTTTTTCGTTGGCCTCTTGGGAGGATAGACGGTCAAAAAAGATTCCGCCGATCCCACGGGTTTCATTTCTGTGCTTTATGAAAAAGTAGTCATCAGCCCATTTTTTAAATTGAGCATAATAGCCGGAATCATATTGATCACAAATTTCTTTAAGTTGTTTGTGAAAAAAAATAGCATCTGATTCAATCACATAATGTGGCGTAAGATCAATACCTCCTCCAAACCAATAAGTACCATCAGACATCTCAAAATATCTTATATTCATATGTATGATAGGCACCCATGGATTTACAGGGTGAATGACAATAGAAACACCGGTAGCATAAAAATCTGATGGTGGAAGAACTAGAGATTTTAAAAGAGACTTTGGCGTCGGTCCACTTACTTCGGAAAAGTTCACACCTCCCTTTTGGATGACTTTACCTTTAGCGAGGGTACGACTGCGACCACCACCACCACCGGGTCGCTCCCACAAATCTTCAGAAAATTTGGAGGAAGTATTGATTTTCTCTAATCCTAAGCAAATCTGATCTTGAAGTTTTTTGAATTTGGTACTGATCTCTGTTTTCATCTTAAAAAGGTAATCCAATACCAATATTTATGTTAGATTTATTTCTGAAAAATCCATTTTGAGATAAGAGTTCGTTTAAAATATATCTTTGGCCTATGGGCTGTCCAGGATCCACAACCTGGATGGCACCATCTAATCTTAATATCATAAAGGAAAAGTCATATCTGAGTCCTAAACCGATGCCCACGGCCAGTTCTTTGTAAAAGGAGTCAAAACGAAACTTCCCATCATCTCCCTCATAATCTTTGAACGATTGATTGCTATTGAGCAACCAAATATTCCCCATATCTGCAAAAAAAGCATAATTTAAGTTATTTGTTAGTTTATTTCGGTATTCTATAGCGGCTTCTATTATTAGATCTCCCCCTTGTTCTCTTTGATAGCTTATTTGAGTGACTTCATCAAAAGCCCTATTTCCTAAAGAGGTCGTCTCACCGTAGGCACCTGGGCCAAGTCTTCTTACAGGCCAAGCACGGATACTATTGCTACCACCGGCATAAAATCTACGTTCATAAGGAAGTGCTTGGGCATCTCCATAAGCATAAGCAGCACCTAAATTGATTTTAAAAGCAATTTGACCTTTTTCAGAAACCAGATGAGACCTGAAATCAATATTAAATTTTAACCATTGAAATAAAGTAAAATCTGAATCTGGAAGTAAGTTCTCAAAAGCATTGACATAAAGACCACCCGATTCAGTCAATAATCTCAAAAAACTCGAATGTGAGGACAAATTACCATAATTATTTTGATTGAAGATGGCTTCGAAAGAATTTATGGTAGTCAGTGAGGGTTTAAAAGCAGCAGATAATGAACGATTGCCCAAGGTATCTTGTGCATTTAAAAAAGCCTGAAATGAAGGGTCTATCTGACGAATTTCAGTATAACTAATTCCAAAAGGAGTAAATATGAACTGCTTTTCCTTCTTTTTAGACCACAGGTAGGAGAAATCAGTAAAAATTTGATTTCGTTCGTATTCTTTGGTACGATCTTCATAACTGTAATAGAAAGAGAGTCTGGTACGTGGATTCAATTCATTGGTTTTTTTTATAAAATTTTCGGATAATGGAAATAAAAAATGATGGAACGTAAAGGCCAATCTTCCTCCATACTCAAAAAGCGAATAAGGTTGATCTCTGGAATCAATATTTGAGATGCCTAAAAGTGAAAAATTTAAATTTAATTCTGCCATTTCAAAATTACCAAATGCATTTCTTTTTTTAATCCCAAGATTAACGAAAGGTCCTGGTAAAACTTGTGAGAAGTCATCTTGTAAAAATCCGATTTCGTTACTGGTTTGATATTTATCCATCGGACTTGAAAAAATTTGAGCGATCAAATTATTTTGATCTATAGTATCGTAATTAATATTAATGAATTTATAGGTATCTAGCAGATTCAAACGCTGCTGGGTTGTTAGCGTTTCCGACTTACTGTATGTATGATCTTGTTTAATTGAAATATTTCTACTCAATATTTTTTTATTGTATCCATCACTGTTTTGATCAAAATGCACCTTTTGATTTTCTATTAATTTATTCTTTTTTTTGTATCCTGTATTTTTTGATGAATAAAAATTAACAGCTTTTATAGTATATTCTTTGTGATGGTCTTGTTGTGGTGGAGAAGAAAGTTTTACCGTCACCCAAAGACTATTTTTTTTAATGAGTGTAGTGTCTAGATCAAAAGTTATGTATTTTCTTTCAAATTTATAATAGCCATGATCAGATAAAAAATCATATATACGTGTTCGTTCTTTATTGATATTTTGCTGATCATATGGAGTTCCTTTTATTAAAAAAGCGATTGCTTGATCTTCTTCTAAGAGCTCTTTTATACGTTTATCATCGATGTCATATCTTATGGAGTCAATGAAATATTGGTTCCACAATTTGATTTCATAGTCGAGCTTTATTTTTTTATTTCTTATTTTTTCTGTAAGGTTTATAGAGTTGTTGAAATAGCCTATTGAAGATAGGTAAAGTGTAATTTTATCTATAGACTTAGTATGTTTTTCTTTATCGTATATGGCTAAGGGTTCCCCCAATCGCATAAAGTAATTTCCTTGTGTTAACTGAGTATTGATTTTATCTTTTTTTCTATTCTTCTTTTTTTGAAGACGTTTAATTTTTCGAGGAGTATTGATTTTACCCATTTCAAGATCATCATTGGCATCTAGGATTCTTATTGCATCACTATAAAGGGCAGTGTCATATTTAAGAGCACCCAGCTCGTAAATATATGCGAGATAGGCAACCGGGAGTAGGCCAGTCAGTCTTTTATTTGCTTTTTGAATAACGAAGTTCTCGATCTCTTTTTCTTGATTAGATGAAAGTCCAATTATTTTCGGATCTTTGACAAGTAATTTTTCCCCTTCAGGCAAGAAGCGATACCCTATGCAAGAAGATAGGGATAGGACTAAAGATATATACAGAAGAATAGGTCTCAAAATATGAATAAAGTAGCAACTAAATCTGATATCAAATTTGTTAAGTCACTCAAACTTAAAAAGAATAGGCTAAAAGAGAATAAGTTTATCGTTGAAGGACTTAAGAATGTACAAGAATTATTAAAGTCGAAACATGATGTTTTAGAACTTTATTGCACAAAAACACATGCAAATTTATTTAATAATTATGGTTGTAAGCTTATTTCTCCAGAAGAATTATCGAATATGGGAACCTTTAATACCAACAATGCCTGCTTGGCAGTAACGAAGTGTATAGAAGTTGATCCAGATCAATTTTTGAATGAGCGACAAACCATTATTTTAGATGGTATAGGGGATCCAGGGAATTTAGGGACCATTATCAGAGCCCTTGATTGGTTTGGATTTAAGCATCTGGTTTGCAGTAAAAATTGTGCAGATTTCCATAATCCAAAAACATTAGCAGCATCAATGGGTTCTTTCACACGGGTCGCCGTATTATACGTTGATTTAAATGATTATTTAAACCACTTTAGGGGTGATCTATATGGTTTAGATTTAGATGGAAAACCTTTAGATACCTTTAAAAACTGTAATAAATGCGGGTTTATTTTGGGGAATGAATCTCATGGCATAAGCCCCGCCATTCAAGCACTGATCAAAAATCGTTTGACCATAAAAAAATATGGAAGTGCAGAATCATTAAATGTAGCCATGACGGCCAATATCCTTTTGTATCAATTAAGATCCTTGGTGTGACAAGTATTTTCGAATCATTTTTCGAGTTGAGTCATCGTGAGACTGATGTATATCACCTGTTTTAATTTCATCCAAGATATTGCCAGCCAGTTGCTTACCCAGTTCCACACCCCATTGATCAAAACTAAAAACGTTCCATATGAATCCTTGCACAAATACTTTATGTTCATAAAGAGCAATGAGACTTCCGAGATTTTCAGGAGATAATTTATCCATTAAGAGGGTACTTGTTGGTCTGTTCCCATCAAATACCTTGAAGGGGAGTAAGGCTTTGATTTCTTCAGGACTCATCCCTTGTTGCTCAAGCTCTAACTTGACCTCTACGGCATTCTTCCCTTTCATTAATGCTTCGGTTTGTGCGATAAAATTGGCCATTAATTTGTCATGATGATCTGTTTTATCATGGGTAGGTAGTGCAGCAGCAATAAAATCACAAGGAATCATTTTGGTTCCTTGATGTATTAGCTGATAGAAAGCATGTTGACCATTAGTTCCTGGTTCTCCCCAAATTATTTGACCAGTTTCATATTTCACCTGATTACCATTTCGATCTGTAGACTTACCGTTACTTTCCATATCGGCTTGTTGAAGATATTTTGAAAAATAGGACAATCTTTGGTCATAAGGCAATATGGCTTGGGTTTGTGTTTTAAAGAAATTATTGTACCAAACGCCAATAAACGCCATAAGGGTAGGCGCATTCATTTCGAAAGGAGCCTGCATAAAATGGTCATCCATTTCCTGGGCACCTTTCAGTAGTTTTGAAAAATTATCATAACCTACTGTACAGACAATACTCAGTCCCAATCGATGACCAAAGGGAGTATCGACCACCTACCCAATCCCAAAACTTGAACATGTTTTGAAGGTCAATTCCAAATTCACGGACTTTCTCTTCATTGGTGGATACGGCAACAAAATGTTTTTTAATTTCTTGTTCTGATGCACGTTCAATGAACCAATTTCTAGCAGTCATGGCATTAGTCATGGTCTCCTGAGTAGTAAATGTTTTCGAAGCTATGATAAATAGGGTGGTAGCAGGATCTAATTTTTGAAGCAAAGGATCTATATGACTGGCATCAACATTAGAAACAAAATACGTTTGTATACCCTTAATCCAATAAGGCTTGAGGGCTTCGCAGACCATATTCGGCCCTAAATCAGAGCCCCCAATACCAATATTGACGATATTTTGTATTTTTTTTGAGGTATAACCTAGATGTTCACCCTGATGAAGTTGGCCACTGAAATCCTTCATCTTTTGTAATTCTGTAGATACAAGCGGCATTATGTTTTCACCTTCAACGATAATGGGTTTATCAGCAGGGTTTCTTAGGGCGGTATGCAAGACCGAACGATTTTCGGTCTTATTGATTCTTTGACCTTGAAATAGAGCTTTTTTTGCTTCGCTTAAACCCATTTCATTGGCTAGTGATGCAAATAAGTATAAAGTTTTTTTAGTTAGATGGTTCTTTGAAAAGTCAAAATAAAAATTTCCCTCATCAAATGAAAGATGTGCCAAACGATTGGGTTCTTCCTTAAAAAGATCAATAAGAGATTGACATTTGATTTCGTTAAAATGCTGATCTAGTTCTTTCCAACTTTTAGTTTGGGTCGGATCGTAATAATTGATTGATGATGGTTGCATGTATATGTATAATCCCCTTTTAATGCAAAAATAGGCACTTTTCTGTTCATTTCCAAGTATTAGTAAGCAAGAAAAAAGTTGATTAATTTCGTTAAAAAAGAATATTTTTATTTATCTACAGATATATTCATATGCCTCTAGGTTATCACTTTAATTTTTGCTTTTGATTCTTTGATAGAATACTGGTTCGGGGTAAGCAAAGAAAGAATAATTGACCACGACAGTGTATTAATAGGAATTAAAAATACCGTTTATACCAACGGACATTCTTAATGCATCACACAAAGGTTATCGGTAACAGATAACTTTTATTTCCCATGTAAAGTATTGTTGTGTAGCAGCATCCTTTAAGTAGAATTTTAAAGAGATTTTAATCATTTTTTTGGACTTTATTTTGCCTACTTTTTAGTTGATAAAGCATTTCAAACATTTGATGTCTGTTTGATAAGTTTGTAATAAATAGTTAGGTCAATCAGTTATTATCTATTATTACCTGTCTGGACCTATAAAAATCAAAATATTTAAAGATTACTCAAAGAGGGATTTTTTTTGATAAAGAACTCTTTTTGTCAAGCATCATCTATTGATTGATGACATCTGTTTTATTTTGATCTCGAAAGCTTATTCAATTTATTTTTTAAGCAAATATTTATTGCCTAAAAAGAATAAATATAAAGTAGCCCAAAAAGTCGAGAAGATAAAAGACACCTTCTATTCTATACAATTTGTATTTACCGAAGCTGTACATAAAAAAGAAAAGTAATAAAGTACCTCCCATACAGATATATAAATCCAGATTGAGCTGTACGTTGTAACCTAATGGGGCGTGCATGAAAGTTGTTATACCTAAAACCAGAAGTACATTAAAGATATTGGAGCTAATGATATTGTCAACAGCGAGATCAGATTTTTTCTTGAAAGCGGCGACCGCTGAAGTGGCTAGCTCGGGCAAAGAAATTCCCGCTGCGAGAATAGTGAGACCGATTAATTTTTGACTTACATCAAAATCTTTAGCTATTATGGCGGCATTCTCAACAATGAGCTGGCCACCGAAAATGAGACCAGCGATGAGTCACCATCTATTAGAAATTCAGCTCCTTTTATGAGCAATGCAAATCCAATGACAATTAAAATAATATTGAAAAATATCATCATGCTTAAGCCTTGTTCGTTAAAAGCTCTTTTTCTATTTGTTTAATTTCCTAAGGTGAAAATAAGCATTGATGTTCAAAAAATAAGCGTTAGAGCACCCAAAGTGATTAGAAATGCTTCAACAATGATTTTGAAAGTTTTGAGATTAGGGTATCAAGTTGATTCTTTTTTTCTTTCAATTCGCTTTTGCTTTGCAATGAAGAATATACTGAAAAATAGATTTTTATTTTAGGTTCGGTGCCCGAGGGTCTTATCGATATTCTTGATCCATCTTCTGTAATAAACTGCAAAACATTAGATTTATGTGAGTCTAAAGGGAGGATTATTTTTGTTTTGGTTTCTAAATGTGTAAGGTTTGAATAGTCAATAATATCAGTTACTAAAGTATCATTTAAGAAGATGGGAGGGGTATTCCTTAGGGTTTTCATGATCTGTTGAATTTCTTGAGCACCGGCTTTACCTTTTTTGGTAATTGAGATAAGCCCTTCGTGATAGAGACCAAATTCGATCCAGATGTCCAGTAAGACATCGAATAGGGTTTTGTCTTGATCTTTAGCCCAAGCGGTTAGTTCAGAAATTATCGCGCAGGACATTACGGCATCTTTATCGCGTACTTGGTCTCCTATCAGGTAACCATAACTCTCCTCTCCACCACCGATAAAAGTTTGCGAACTTTCAAGTTGACGAATTTTTTCGGCGATATATTTAAAACCCGTTAATGTATCCAAGCAGGTCACATTAAAATATGCGGCAATGGCGCTAATGAGTTCTGTTGTAACGATGGTTTTTACAATGTATTCCTGTCCTTTTAGCTGTCCTTTTTCTTTCCACTGTGTGAGTAAATAATATATGAGTAGTGCAGCGGTTTGATTCCCATTGAGCAGTTCAAACTCGTGGTTTAAATTTTTGGCAGCAATCCCGACTCTATCTGCATCTGGATCTGTTGCCAAGACGAGGTCGGCATCGATATTTTTAGCAGTTTTAAGAGCGATCTCTAGAGCTTCTGCTTCCTCTGGATTAGGGTATATAACGGTAGGAAAGTCGCCATCTGGTTGGGACTGTTCTGAAACAATAGTGATATTTTCAAACCCAAATTTTTCCAAAGCCGACGGAACCAAAGTAATCCCCGTTCCATGAATAGGCGAAAAAACAATTTTCAGTTCACTTGCTCTGTTCTTTTGAGGGGAGCGCAGACTCAGCGATGCGACCATGTTTAGGTATTGGTGATCGATGTTATCGTCCAAGTATTTAATAAGTTCACTCTTTTTATCAAATTTTACTTCATCAATGGATTTAATTAGTTTAACATTATTGATAACATGGTCATCATGAGGTGCGATTAATTGCGCTCCGTCATTCCAATACGCCTTATAGCCATTGTACTCTTTGGGATTATGAGAAGCGGTCAAGACGACGCCTCCATGACATTGGAGGGTTCTTATGGCAAAAGAAAGGGTGGGTGTAGGACGAAGCTCTTTAAAGAGGTAGACAAGAATCTCATTGGCACTGAAAACCTCAGCCGTAATACGGGTATATAATTCAGTATTATTCCTGCTATCATGAGCAATGGCTACTTTTATTTGTTGATTTGGAAAGGCTTCTTTTAGATAATTGGCAAATCCTTGAGTCGCCATGGCTACCGTATATTCATTGATTCTATTGGATCCTATACCCATAAGGCCTCTTAAGCCACCTGTTCCGAAAACTAGATCCTTATAAAAGGCATCCTCAAAGGCAATGGGGTCTTTTTTTAAGAGCTCAATTTGCTGACGGGCATCATCACTTAATTCACTTGAGTTCAACCAAGATTGGGCTTTTTTTTTGAAATTCATTTATACTATTTTTATTAAAGTAACGCGTTTTAAAAAGGATCAGATCAGCTCTTATTTATTAAAAACCTATTTTATTCTTTACTCGAGCCAATACGGATTGGGCGATTTTAGAGGCCTTTTTTTCGCCTTCACACAGCATATTCTCTAATGATTCAGGATCAGACATGAGTTTATCATAAGTACTTCTTTCTTTATCAAATTTTTTGAGAATAAGTTCAAATAATTCTTGCTTGGCATTGCCATAACCATAATTACCACCTAAATAAGACTTGCGCAAGGCTTCAATTTCCTCATCAGACCCAAGTAATTCATAGAGTTTAAAGACATTACAGGTCGCAGGATTTTTGGGCGCTTGTAGGGCTAAACTGTCCGTTTGAATGGTCATGATATTTTTTCTGAGTTTTTTATTGGGTTGAAAAATATCAAGCATATTTCCATAAGATTTACTCATTTTTTTACCATCAATCCCAGGAACGATCTCCATTTGATTATTGATCTGAGGTTCTGGAATAACAAAAGTATCACCAAATTTTCGATTGAACGTAAGGCCTAAATCGCGGGTCATTTCTAAATGCTGCTTTTGATCTTTACCCACCGGAACAATATCAGCATCATATAACAAGATATCTGCAGCCATGAGGACAGGATAAACAAACAAACCCGCATTCACATCACTGAGCTTATCAGATTTATCTTTGAAAGAGTGGGCATTGGCCAACATAGGAAAAGGAGTAAAGCAATTAAGAATCCAAGCTAATTCACAAACTTCGGGTACTTTTGACTGTCGGTAAAACGTATTTTTTTCAATATCAAAACCACAAGCAATCCATGCAGCAGCTACTGATCTTACATTTTCTTTTCGCAATTCAGGATCTTTGATAGTGGTGAGCGAATGAAGGTCGGCAATAAAAAAATAGGAGTCGTTTTGCTCTTTCTTGCTAAGTGCAATGGCAGGGAGTATGGCACCTAATAGATTACCTAAATGTGGTTTTCCAGAACTCTGAATTCCGGTTAATATTCTGGCCATTTTTCTTTTTTCATACAAACCTATAATTCCTGGTTGAGAAATCAATTATTAACGACTATAATTGTGAGTTTTCATGTAATATTGCGGGGATATCATGAGGCATCTTTCTATTGTTTTTATAGTTCTGTCATTTTTTGGCTATGGCCAGTCAAGTCTTAAATTTCAGGAAACAGTTCATCGTTTCGGAGAACTCATTGAAAATGAAGAGGTCAGACATACTTTTACCTTTCTAAATGAGGGCATAGATAGTGTTGAGATCACCTCAGTAAAGGCTTCCTGCGATTGCGTGGTAACGGCTTATAATCGAGAAAAAATAGCTCCAAATGCATCTGATTCAATCATCATAAGCTTTAATGCGTCAAATAGATCAGGTGCTTTTCATAAGCTCATTCACGTGATTAGCGGTGAGAATATCAGTACTACTTTACAAATTACTGGTTATGTCATCAATAGTATAAAAGATATAATATCAATATTTCCAGCTCATTATGGAAATCTTTTTTTGCCTTACAAACTATTTAATATGGGTTCTATATGGCATCATAAGAGAGTTAAAAAAGATTTTAAAATTTATAATAATTCAGACAGTGCGATGACCTTTTTGATGGATTCATCTAGGATCCCAGACTTCATTCAATTGAGGATAATGCCCGATACCTTGCCTCCCAAATCTATAGGGACTCTTCGTCTAAATTATGACCCTGTTCGTAGAGCAGATTTGGGTTTTCTTAGAGATGGTTTAGATATAATAACGACAGATGTCAAGATGCCCCTAAAGCGAATCAGTGTGGTAGCTACGATTGAAGAATATTTTGAGGTTAGATCAGCATATAGGGAGGATTCAGTGAGTTATCCTAAACTGGAATTATCTGATGAAAATATAGATTTTGGTAGATCATCAGCTGATCAACCCAAATTTTATACACTAAATTTGTTCAATAGAGGAGTTGATGTACTCAACATCAGGATGATAAAATCTAATTGTGATTGTGTTGAATGGGATTTGAAAAAAGAGTATATTCCCGGAGGAGATAGTACGGTTTTGATGATTAAATTCAATCCACTCAATAGAAAAGGACGTCAATTTAAAAATATAACTCTTTTCACCAATGACCCCTTAAATTCAACTCGGGTAATCTCTTTGAAAGCTCAGACACCTTAGAGTCATTAATTCATTGAATAGTTGTTATTGGACCGATCAACATCGGCCATTCTTTGACTTGGGTCTATTTCTATCGATTTTATATCATTTAAATTGAGCTTTATTATTAAATCATAGGTGGGGTGGGTCCAATGCCAATCTTTCGCTATTTGACGTGCCATGGCAGTTTCTGATTTTTTAGTACCTCGCATAATACCTAATGGAATATAATAAGATTTTTTGGTCCCGTTTTTTAAAGTAACTACTAGGTCAATGGGCATAGGCATGGGGTCAATTCTTTTGAGTTGAATATGGGTAGAAGCTCCAAGTGACTTTACCTCTTGAATGGCATAGTCAATTGTTTTGATTGAGTGGACCCAATAGTCATAGTACCAATCTAACTCTATCGACGAAGTTTTTTCAGCTACTTTGATGAAATCATGCATATGTGGATGTTTAAATTTCCATTGATCGAAGTAGGTCAATAGAATATCTTCAAGGCATGAATTACCTACAACATAGCCCAACTGGGCCAGACTTACCGCACCCTTTGAATAGGCAGCTTTTTTGTAAGCAAAATTGGTTTCAAAATAATCTGCATGAGTGGACATGGGCTCTTCTTTACCACTAGATACTAAACTGAAGTAATTAGTATAATTGCTATCATTGGATCGGTTGTTTTCGGCTCCCATCAAATGGTCCATGGTAAGACTACTTGCATAGCTGGTGTAACCTTCATCCATCCAGTGATAATAACTTTCGTTGGTAGCCAATACACCTTGATACCAACTATGTAAAGCCTCATGAACCGTTACGCCTACAAGACTTAATAAATCTCTGTGACCGGTGATGAGCGTAGACATTGGGTATTCCATACCTCCATCTCCTCCTTGGATTACATAGAAATCACTAAAGGGATATGCTCCAAAATGGGTATTCATGTACTGAAAGGCAGTTATGAGTATTTCTGGCAATTTTTTCCAATGCCTTGTGGCTGGCCCTTGCTGATAAAAAAAATGCAACTTGGGTCCGTTGGGGACTTGTGCTATTTGATGAATATAATCAGGGTCTGCAGCCCACATAAAGTCGTGCGCTTGTTCATTGAAAAAATGCCAAGTGAGTTTTTTACCTTTTTGCTTTTGGTCAATCAAGAGATCATCTTGATAACCATATCCTATTTCATTATTATTCTCTAATACTCCGGAGGCAGCTATGATATAATTTTTATCTATAGTGATGGAAATATCAAAACGGCCCCAGGGTGCATAAAACTCTCTGGCTACATAGGGGTCTGCGTGCCACCCTCGCGTATCATATTCGGCTATTTTAGGATACCACTGGGCCATAGAATAAGAAATTCCTTCTAGGTTATCTCTACCTGACCTGCGTATTTGAACAGGGATTTGGGATTTGAAATTCATATTCAGTTCCGTTGTAGATCCAGGTAAGATGGGGTGGGCTAATTGAACTTCAAGCACGGTATATTCTATATTAAATGATAACTCAGCACCTTCTTGTACTAGGTTTTCTATGATATGATATCCAATTTCATCATCCTTCAATTTTGAAATTCGATCCATGACTCTATCATCGGGGTCTTCTATGGATCTGCTCCGCACATCCATCATGCCATCGGGCTGAAAGGCATTAAAATAAAGGTGGTAAAAAACTTTATGAAGTGTATCAGGACTGTTATTAGTATAGCGCAGTATTTGAGATCCAGAAAATTGATGTTTTTCAACATCAACGTCTATTTCCATTTTGTAATCTACTGCTTGCTGCCAATAAGTCTGTTGGGAGAGACCCGTCAAAGGTAGAGCTACAATTAGGTGTAATAAAGTTTTAATCATACGTTAAAATAAATACAAAGAACACAAAACGGAGGCTTTTAGGCATCTATTTTGGCGTATTTCGCATTTTTCTCAATAAACTCTCTTCTCGGAGCTACTTCATCACCCATTAACATGGAAAACAATCGGTCAGCTTCAGCAGCAGATTCGATAGTCACCTGCTTTAAACTTCTATTTTTAGGGTCCATGGTGGTCGTCCAGAGTTGTTCTGGATTCATTTCTCCTAAACCTTTGTATCGTTGGAAACTCACATTTTCTTCTTTACCATTGCCCGCAACTTCTTTAATGACACGATCGCGATCATCATCGGACCAAGCGTATTTTTCTGTTTTCCCCTTTTTAACCAAATAAAGTGGTGGCAAAGCTATATAGAGATAACCTTTTTCTATGAGATCGTTCATGTACCTAAAGAAGAAAGTTAAAATTAAGGTTCTGATATGGCTGCCATCAATATCTGCATCTGTCATGATAATCACTTTGTGATATCTCAGTTTTTCCATATTCAGTGCCTTTTCATTCTCTGGAGTACCGAACGAAATTCCCAAGGCAGTAATCATATTTTTTATTTCCTCATTATCGTATATACGGTGTTCTTGTGCCTTTTCAACATTAAGAATTTTACCTCTTAAGGGAAGAATTGCCTGAAACATCCGGTCGCGGCCTTGTTTGGCAGACCCACCTGCAGAGTCTCCCTCAACTAGATAGATTTCACAGGCCTCAGGATCTTTATTTGAACAATCTGCCAATTTACCTGGTAAACCGGAACCCCCCAAAACATTTTTTCGTTGAACCATTTCACGTGCCTTTCTTGCCGCGTGGCGTGCTTGCGCTGCCAAAACAACTTTCTGAACAATCTGTCGAGCTTCTTTCGGATTTTCCTCTAAATAATTATTGAGCATCTCGCTCACACAAGTATCTACGGCTCCACTTACTTCAGAGTTCCCTAATTTTGTTTTGGTTTGGCCTTCAAACTGAGGCTCGGCTACCTTTACAGATATTACGGCAGTAAGTCCCTCTCTAAAATCATCACCAGTAATTTCCACTTTCACTTTATCAAGGATACCCGATTTGTCGGCATAGGCTTTCAAGGTTCTCGTTAGGGCGCGCCTAAATCCGGCGATGTGCGTACCTCCTTCAATGGTATTGATATTATTGACATAAGAGATTACATGCTCGGTATAAGAGGTATTGTAACTCAATGCCACTTGAACAGGGATCGTGCCTTTTTCTCCATCCATATAGATGGGGTGAGGGATTAAGGTTTCTCTGGAGACATCTAAATACTCGACAAATTCTTTTAATCCTCCCGTGGATAAAAAAGTCTCTCCTTTGGCTGATCCATCATCCTCCTGCTCTCTATGGTCTTTTAAAGTGATGGTAATTCCGGCATTTAAAAAAGAAAGTTCTCTACACCGAGTGGCGACGGTCTCATAATTATATTCACCGGCCGTAAATATGTCTTTATCCGGATGGAATTCAATAATTGTACCTGTTATATCAGTATTACCTACCTCCTTAACAGAATATTTAGGTATGCCTTTATTATATTCTTGCTGATAAATGATTCCATTTCTATGAACAGTAGCAATCAATTTACTTGAAAGTGCATTGACGCAGGAGACACCTACCCCATGAAGACCCCCTGAGACTTTATAGGTGTCTTTATCAAACTTACCTCCGGCATGAAGTACGGTCATGACCACCTCAAGTGCAGACCTTTTTTCTTTTTCGTGAAGGTCTGTTGGAATGCCTCTACCGTTATCAGTTACGGTAATAGAATCATTGGTATTAATTTCAACATTAATATCCGAACAGTGTCCAGCCAAAGCCTCATCGATAGAGTTATCGACCACTTCCCATATAAGATGGTGAAGTCCTTTGATTCCAATGTCACCTATGTACATTGCCGGTCGTTTTCTGACGGCTTCGAGTCCTTCTAGAACCTGAATATTATTGGCTGAGTATTCTAATTTATTGGGTACTTTATTTTCTGACATACGCATATTTTATATATGTAAAAGTAATTAAAAATAGTCTTATTATTATGAGAAAATTTTGATTATCGGAATAAAGATTTGGATCTAAAAAAAATCTTAGAGTGGGATTAGCTGTACGTAGAGAAACAGGCTTATCTCGAAAATTAATCGTAGGTGTTCGAAGCTAACATAACTAAGGTACAGGATTGTAAAACCTCTATGCCTTCGTTTTGGGCGCGATCCATGAACTTAGGATTTTCCGTTCCAGGATTAAAGATGATTCTTTTAGGTTTCATAGAAAGAATATAATCTTCATAGGGCAATTGATTTTTTGGGTTGAGATAAAGAGTCACGGTATCGATTTCATCATATTTTTTAAGGGCATCGAGATCTTCTATTTTTTTTCCAGCAATGAATCCTGGCTTTATTCCAATAGGGATAAATGATTTGCCAGCATCATGGAGCCTGAGGGCAGCCATATTTCCATATCTTGATGGATTCGGTGAAGCCCCCATGATGAGCGTTTTTTTGTATATTTTCATTTTAAACTTTTTGTTGAAAAACCGATCATGATACCCATGTTAAAAGAGAGTAAAGAAGATTCTAGTTTTACATCGTTAAAATAATTATCGTATTTGATGCTGTCACTATATAATCCTTTCCATTTTGTCATGCCTATATTTACCCCAGTAAAGGCATCTAAGACAAAACCTTTCCCGTCTGATTTTTTCATCCATTTATATCCAATATAGATACCATACTCGAGAGATATTTCGCGACTTTGGATGAATAGGGGTTGAAAGGGAAGTACTGTTTGATCTAGTCCATTTAATTGGTGTTTGTGTATCATTAAAGAAATTTGATGTCCAAAATAAGCCATACCCAAATCACTATCTTTTTGATAGAATTTTTGCTTAAAAATGAGATTATGACCATATTCATATGGCTTATAATCATCGATATATGAGAATTTTTTGAAGATGGGATCACGATAATAACTGTAAAGGATTTCATAACCCAATCGTTCTTGAAAATACAATTCTATACCCATGGATATTTGGTTGAATAGAGGATTGAGAAGACCTGAGGTGAGAATAAATCCCCTGTATTCTTGGTTCCTTTTGTTAAAGTATCTATTTAAATTGGGCTTATAAAAAGAATCAGGATTTTGTGCTTCTAAGTTTTGATGGATGATTTTGTTGAAGACCGTTTGAGATTGGATTTCTGATGAATTACTATAGAAAGGGGTATACCTACCTTGCAAATTTCCTTTTTTATCATAGATCATCCATTCCCCAATTTTTTTATCGCTTTCTAAGGTACCGCTAGTATGTAAAGAACCATCGGGATAAAAACCTTTATAGAAACCTAATCCATTTTCAAAAATGGCCTTACCAATCATTTCTCCATCATTATCAAAGTAAATCCAATCACCCCATTTTTCACCATTTAAAAGACTTCCTTGAGATTGAATATTGCCGGCAGTGTTGAAAGCTTTTATGTTACCGAGGTCATTTGAGAAATCACCTGAACTTTTGAGGATACCATTTTCATCAAAAAATTCCCAATAACCTTTTTTCTTTCCCAACGTGTAATTTCCTTCAGCCTTTTTTACACCATTCTCATTCCAATAAACCCAAGTACCCTCTTGCTTGTCATCTTTAAAAAAACCTTCACTGGCCACTTGACCATTTTCAAAAAAAAAGATCCATTGACCAGAGTTTACCCTATTTATTTTTGTTCCTTGACTTTTTACATTCCCATTGGAATAAAAGTAGCGTTGTACTACGACGGTATCATTCTGAATCCATTTGGTATTATTTAGAAGACCCTCTCGATTATATTCTTTCCAAAGACCTATTTTTTTGTTATTTAATAATTCACCTGATGATTTTATTTTTTCTTCACTGAAGTAATCTTTGTAAATACCACTCTTCAGCCCATTATTGAATGTGACTTCTCTTTGTTTGATCCCTGAGCTGTCATAATATTGCCAAAGTCCATGTTGCTTATTGTTCATAAAATAGCCAACGGCTTTTTTATAATTATTGTCATGATAATAGCTCCAAAGGCTATCTGCATGATTAAAATGATAAAATCCTTCGATTTTTTTATGTCCATTTGGATAATAAGCAAGGTAAGGCCCTTCCAATGTTGAGTCATTAATAGAAATACTTATGACACTTTCAATTCTTCGATTTTGTTCGTCAAAATAGTTTTTTTGAAGTAATAATTGTCCCTGACAGATGGGAGTCCAGAATAAGAAAAAAAAGGGGAAATAATAATTTTTATCCATAATTAAAATATTAAAATCTGATAAAATATTTTTTCATAAAAAGGATTAAGTGAATGCATTGCAAAGTAAATTTGGAATATAATTTAATGACAAACAAAGTTAACGAAATGTCCAAAACTTCATCTTCTCCGAGCCATCAAATGGCAAGTAATTATCAAGACCATTTTGAGTCTCCAGATTATTATCAGCTTGACGAGCTGCTAAGTGAAGAGCATTTGATGATTCGGGCTTCTATTAGAGATTTTGTCAAAAAAGAAATTACTCCATTTATTGAAGGTTGGGCAGAGAAAAATCACTTCCCAAATGAGATTGTGTCAAAGTTTGGATTGATGGGAGCTTTTGGTCCCACCGTTCCACTGCAATATGGTGGGGGTGGACTGGACTACATTTCTTATGGGCTCATCATGCAAGAGATCGAACGAGGTGATTCAGGAATGCGATCCACCGCATCAGTTCAAGGTTCTTTAGTGATGTATCCTATTTACACTTATGGCTCTGAGGAGCAGAAGATGAAGTTTTTACCCAAACTAGCTAAAGGTGAAATGTTAGGCTGTTTTGGTTTGACAGAACCCAATCATGGCTCAAACCCGTCTGGGATGGAGACAAGTTTTGAAGATAAAGGAGATCATTATTTGTTGAATGGAGCCAAAATGTGGATTTCCAACGCACCTCATGCAGATATTGCCGTCGTTTGGGCTAAAGATGAAAAGGGTAGAATTCATGGTCTGATTGTAGAACGAGGGATGGAGGGGTTCACTACGCCGGAGACTCATGGGAAATGGTCATTGCGGGCATCCTGTACAGGAGAGCTTGTTTTTAGCGACGTGAAGGTGCCTAAAGAAAATTTATTGCAAGGGAAAACAGGTTTGGGTGCCCCCATGCAATGTCTCGACAGTGCTCGGTATGGAATTGCTTGGGGAGCGATTGGAGCGGCTATGGATTGTTACGACGCCGCTCGCAGATATTCATTAGAACGGATTCAGTTTGGGAAGCCGATAGGATCGTTTCAGTTAATCCAGAAAAAATTGGCAGAAATGTTAACAGAAATAACCAAAGCCCAATTACTTAATTGGAAATTAGGATTATTGATGGAGCAAGGCAAGGCCACCACGCCTCAAATATCTATGGCAAAAAGGAATAGTGTTGAAGTAGCCTTGAATGTAGTTCGAGAAGCACGACAAATACATGGGGGTATGGGTATTACAGGGGAATTTCCCATGATGCGACATATGATGAATCTTGAATCAGTTGTTACCTATGAGGGAACGCATGATATTCATTTATTGATTTTGGGTTCAGACATAACCGGAATTAACGCTTTTTCCTGAAACCTCCCGAAGGGTCCGACAACTAGTACTCAGCAGTGCTGGTATGAATGGCAAGCAAAGCTGTGGCCTTGAAATAAAGGTTGATCATCCGGTGTAGCTATTGCGTTATTAATTACTTTGATTTTCTATTATGTCACTTACCCCGTGAATCGCTTGATCTTCTACGATTATAGATGGTTGGATCTGAAACAATTCTAAAATAGCTCACCAACAGATAATTGATACTCATTTCACTGAATATCTATCATATTTTTAATATTTACCTATTTCCCTTATCATATACTGTACAATGCACATGTTTATTAAAAATTTGATAATAGTATTGAAAGTTAAAATTAGACAGTTTTAGTAGTCATTAGGATAAAAAAGAGTCATGATATTCCTTGTTATGAGTCTTTAAGAGGTATGTCGATAATGACATTTTAAAAATAACCACATTTTTTAAAATTAATGTAAATTTTATTTAAATAGGATAAAAAAATAGCCTATCTCTTCTATTTTGACAAAAATAATATAACATTCGCCCTATAAAATACCTAATGCAATAGAAATAGTAAATCTAAAACACAACAAAATATGAAAAACGAATCAATAATTTTAACTTTTTTTGACGCACTACAAGATGGTGGAGGAGCTGATGCAGCCACCACTGCTGCCATTGAGGCAAATTTACTTACTGCCAATAATATTTGGATGATGTTAGCTACCGCATTGGTTTTTATCATGCATCTAGGGTTTGCGGGTGTAGAGGCTGGATTTGGCCAAGCTAAAAATACAGTCAATATTTTATTTAAAAACACATTGACACCTATCATAGGTCTATTGTCTTATGCTGGTCTTGGTTTTTTCTTGATGTACCCGGGATTTGCAGAAGGAAGCTCAGGTTGGTTTGCCTTTGACTCCGCAGGTTGGTCCATGTTTTGGGGTTCGCCTGAGAAGGCAGATGTTTCTGCAGGATATGCCGGAGCAGGTTATACTTATTGGACAGACTTTTTGTTTCAAGGAATGTTTGCTGCAACCGCCGCTACCATTGTTTCAGGAGCGGTAGCTGAAAGAATTAAATTATCTTCTTATCTCATTTTTACCATAATTTTTGTGGGTATAGTATATCCTCTTATCGGTAGTTGGAAATGGGGTGGAGGCGCACTTCATATGATGGGCTTTTATGATTTTGCAGGTTCAACTCTGGTTCACTCTGTAGGTGGATGGGGCGCCTTGGCAGGTGTCCTTGTATTGGGACCTAGGTTAGGAAAATATGTAGATGGTAAGGTGATCGATAAACCAGGTTCTAGTGTGCCCTTGGCCGTTATTGGCGTCTTTTTACTATGGTTAGGATGGTTTGGCTTCAATGGTGGATCTGTACTTTCAGCGGACCCAGCACTGACTTCTTTTGTTTTGGTCACTACTTGTCTTGCCGCTTGTGCTGGAGGGATCGGTGGTTTTGTGACTAGCTATTTTGTCTTTAAAAGAATGGACTTAGGTATGGTTCTCAATGGAATTCTTGCAGGTTTAGTGGGGATTACTGCTGGTGCAGATGTTATTAACCCTGGATCTTCGATAATAGTAGGACTAATTGCAGGTGTTTTGGTCGTGTTCTCAGCTGTGGGATTAGATAAACTAAAATTAGACGATGTCGTAGGAGCCATCTCAGTACACTTGACATGTGGCATATGGGGCACACTTGCTGTGGGTATCTTTTCCACCAACGCCGATCACTCTTTTATGACGCAGTTGACATCTGTAGGAATCGTAGCAGCAGTCGCTTTTCCTGCGGCCTTTATCATCTTCACCGTTTTGAAAATGACGACAGGTATCCGAGTTTCTAAAGAGCATGAAGAAGAAGGTCTTGATAGTCACGAGCATGGCATCAGAGGTTATACTATTACAGTAGAATAATTAAAAAAAAGTCTTCGCAAAGTTGACCTCTAAAATCACTTTGTGAAGACCTATTCAAGTCTAATTTAACAAATAACAAATCACTTTTAAATAATAAATCAGAATGAACAATTTAAAATTAATCAAAAAAAATATGATTGTCGCAGTGGCGATGCTCATTTCCGCTGCCGCAGTAGCACAAGAGGAACCTACTTTTACTATATCAGGATCAATAGATACCTATTTCAGGACCAATTTAAGTGGAGGGACTAATGATCCAGGTGGCGACCTTTATGATGGTAATGGTTACACATCTGCTAGCGGTGGAACTTTGGCGCCTTCTTCATCATTTGCTAATGGTGCTGGTTTCTCTTTAGGTATGGCTAACTTAGTCATGGGATACGAAGGTGAAAAAGCAGGTTTTGTAGTAGATCTTGTTTTTGGTCCAAGAGGTGCAGACGCCGTATTTGCTTCCGGCCCAGCACTCAATATCGTCAACCAGCTTTACGCTTATTATAACGTAACCGATAACTTTAAATTGACTCTAGGTAATTTCAATACCTTTTTAGGTTATGAGGTAATTTCTCCTACCGCTAACTTTAATTACTCAACCTCATATATGTTTTCATATGGACCTTTTTCACATACAGGTTTGAAAGCTGATTTCACGCTAAGTGACAAATGGAGTTTGGCTGTTGCGGTTATGAATCCGACAGATTACACCGATTTCAATCCATCAAATAAGTATGTTGGAGGGCTTCAAATAGGATATTCAATCGATGCCGGCAGTGCTTACTTGAATGTCTTGTCAAGTGAAGATTTCTTTCAGATAGACTTGACCACGGGATGGGATTTAAGTGAATCCTTTTATTTGGGTATCAATGCAACCTCTCAGATAGGTGATGCCTCGGGAGATTTTTATGGTGCTGCAGGCTATCTACAATTGGCAGTTTCTGATGCTGTCGCTTTAGGCGTAAGAGGAGAATATTTTAGTGATGGTAATGGCGTAGCGATCGATGGAGATGAAAGTGTTTTTGCAACTACACTCAGTGCTCCGATTACGAGTGGAAGTTTAACTATTATTCCTGAAGTTAGGTTAGATGCTTTGTCATATGATGGTTTTATTGATGGAGAGGGAACAGCGGGCTCTTCATTGTCTTCATTTGTACTTGCAGCGGTTTACAGCTTCTAGACTAATCATTAAAATAAGATAAATAGGCAAATAAAAAGTTTTACTATTTTCTAATTAAGGTTTATTTTTTACCTTTACAACGAGTTATATTCACAATTATTGAAGAGATAGGTTAAAAATAAGCCTTAATTTAATTTAATTAATTAAAAAAATATTAAAATCACATAAATTTATACCTTGTTATGACAAAAGCAAATATTCTTAGAAGGCCTTCATCTAAACTCGAATATATTTGGTTAGATGGTTATACACCAACGGCCAACTTAAGAAGTAAGACAAAAATTGAGGCTGATTTTGGAGGTAAGTTGAAAGATTGCCCTACGTGGTCCTTTGATGGAAGCTCTACGCTGCAAGCCGATGGGGGATCCTCTGATTGCCTACTTAAGCCAGTCGCTATTTACCCTGATCCCGCTAGAACATAATGGATACTTGGTAATGACAGAAGTACTCAATGCCGATGGAACCCCTCATGTTTCCAATGGTCGTTCGACCATTGATGATGATGATGCTGATTTTTGGTTTGGTTTCGAACAAGAGTACTTTCTTTGGGACCCTGAAACCAAGTTACCTTTAGGTTTTCCACGTGATCAAACACCACAAGGTCAGTTCTATTGCTCGGTGGGTGCCTCCAATGCTTTTGGAAGAGAAATGGTAGAGAAGCATATTGACTTGTGTATTGATGCAGGAATTAATATCGAAGGGATCAATGCAGAGGTGGCTGCAGGCCAATGGGAATTCCAATGTTTTGCTAAAGGAGCAAAACAAGCAGGGGATGAGATGTGGGTGGCAAGATATTTACTTGAGCGATTGGGGGAAGAGTACGGATTGGCCATCAATTGGCATCCCAAACCCCTAGGAGCCACGGATTGGAATGGTTCAGGTATGCATGCCAATTTCTCTAACGAAATGTTACGTACTTGTGGAAGCAAAGAGACATATGATCAAATTTGTGAAGCTTTTAGACCTACGGTTGAAGAACATATTGCAGTATATGGTGCGGATAATGATAAGCGATTGACAGGTGAGCATGAAACGGCTGCCATTACAGATTTCAGCTACGGTGTATCTGATAGAGGTGCTTCGATAAGAATCCCTTTAATGACTGTTGAGAAAAATTGGAAAGGCTGGCTCGAAGACAGAAGACCCGCTTCCAACGGTGATCCTTATAAAATTGCAGCAGTGATTATAAAAACAGTTAAATCTGCTGGAGTATAATTTAGGATATATTTCTGGAGAAATAGGAATGTGTTGATGCGCATCCCTATTTTTATTATTCAAAGCGCTAATTAACTGAGAGGATTTTTAGATACCCATTCAATTGATTTTAGTAAAGTTTGGCAAACTTCTTTAATTTCAATTTTTGAAATAGTAAGGGGTGGGGCGACCCGCATACTGTTGTTACAAAACAAGAACCAGTCTGTGATAATTCCACCTTCTAAGGCGTTGTCAATGATTCTTTTAAGAACTTCATAAGATTCGAATTCTACGGCCATGAGCAATCCCTGATTTCGAATAGATTTGATCAGATCATGTTTGAGCAATTTCTTAAACAGCATGGCTTTCCCGGCTACCTGATCAATTAACTTTTCATTTTGAATAGTTTCTAGGGTCGCTAGCGAAGCAGCAGTGCTTATTGGGTGGCCCCCAAAAGTTGTGATATGCCCAAGGATAGGGTTATGTTTTAATGAGTTCATGATTTCTTTTGAACTGATGAAGCAGCCTATGGGCATACCGCCGCCCATACCTTTGGCTGCCAGCAGAATATCGGGCTGGATGTCATAGTGCTCAAACGCCCAAAGTTTGCCCGTCCTACCAAAGCCACATTGTATTTCATCCAGTATTAATAGCGCACCTGTCTCAGTGCATTTTTCACGTAACTTTTTAAAATAAGTTTTATTAGCCATTCGAACACCCGCCTCTCCTTGCACCGTTTCTATAATTACCGCTGCAGTTTTAAAATCGATCAAATCAAGGGAAGTCATATCACCGAAATCGATGTGTTGAAATCCTGGAAGGAGGGGACGAAAATTTTGTTTCAGCACTTCATTTCCGCTTGCGGATAGTGCCCCGTGACTGGATCCGTGGTAACCATTAATGCAAGAAATCATTTTGAAGCGTCCCGTATATCGTTTGGCTAATTTGAGGGCACCCTCAGCAGCTTCACTTCCAGAATTTACAAAATAGGTTATGTCAAGCGGATCTGGGAGTGTTTTACACAAGGCTTCTGCCAATTTTACTTGAGGTGTTTGGATAAATTCACCAAAAACCATGACATGAAGATTTTTATCTGCTTGACTCTTGATGGCATCAATGACGGCTGGATGCCGGTGTCCAACACTACTCACTCCAATACCCGCGATAAGATCAAAATATTTTTTTCCTTTTTGATCGTAGATATAACAACCTTCAGCATTGGCAACTTCTACCATGAGTGGCTCTTCAGAAGTTTGGGCCACCAATTGAAAAAATTGACGTTGAGTTAGAGAATTGGACAAATGGTATTATTTTCGATGGCGCACCATCACCTTAAATTTATTTTCTTTCAATAGCTCTTTTAGCGGCTGTAACTATATTTTTAGCACTCAGCCCATATTTTTCTAGTAATTGATCGGGAGTACCACTCTCTCCGAAGGTATCGTTTACTGCAACGAATTCTTGTGGACAAGGATGGTTTTGACCTACGACTCGTGCGACGCTTTCACCTAATCCACCATTGATATTATGTTCTTCTGCTGTGACAATGCATCTTGTTTTGTTTACAGAATCTAAGATGGCAGAGACATCTAGGGGTTTGATGGTATGCATATTAATTACTTCAACAGAAAACCCTTCAGCTGCCAAGATGGCTTCTGCTTCTATTGCTTTCCATACCATATGCCCATAGGCCATGATGGTTACGTCACTACCAGAAATCATTTTTTGAGCTTTTCCTATCACAAAAGGTTCTTCAGGATTTGTGAAAATAGGCCAGCTGGGTCTTCCAAATCTCAAGTAAACAGGACCTTCATGATCAGCTATTGCGATGGTAGCTGCCTTGGTTTGATGATAATCGCAAGGTACGATTACAGTGAAATTGGGCAACATTTTGACCATACCCACATCTTCCAAAATCTGATGCGTGGCACCATCTTCTCCCAGTGTAAGGCCAGCATGCGAGGCGCATACTTTAACATTTTTTTCTGAATAAGCTATGGATTGTCTGAGTTGATCATAAACACGTCCCGTTGAAAAGTTGGCAAATGTACCGGTAAAAGGAATTTTTCCGGCTGTAGCAAGGCCAGCAGCAGTGCCCATCATATTGGCTTCTGAGATACCCATTTGAAAAAATCTTGAAGGATTTTCTTTGATGAAATTGGCCATTTTTAACGAGCCTACGAGGTCTGCACAAAGCGCAACTACTCCAGGATGACTTCTTCCTAATGCGGTAAGTCCATCTCCAAAACCTGATCGGGTATCTTTTTTTTCAGTATACTGATATCTCATATTAATAATCGCCTAAAGTTTCTTCAAGTTGATTCAATGCATCTTCTAATTGCACATCATTGGGAGGTATGCCATGCCATTTGTGAGATCCTTCCATAAAGTCAACACCCTTTCCCATAGCCGTTTTCATGAGGATCATAATTGGTTTTCCATTTCCAGTATGATCGATGGCCTCATTGAGCATTGATAGGATCGCTGACATATCATTGCCCTCGCAGCAAAGGACGGTCCACCCAAAGGCTTTGTATTTTCCTGCAAGGTCACCGAGGGACAAGACTTCATCTACAGGCCCATCAATTTGCTGACCATTGTAATCTATGGTGGCAATCAAGTGATCTAATTTATTGTGGGCCGCAAACATAGCGGCTTCCCATACCTGACCCTCTTGTTGTTCACCATCGCCCATCAGACAAAAGGTATTTCTAGGATCATTATTTAATCTTTTGGCTAAAGCTGCACCGCAGGCTACAGACAGTCCTTGGCCCAATGATCCCGCAGACATCCGGATACCTGGTAGGCCTTCTTCAGTGGCAGGATGTCCTTGAAGTCTTGAGTTTATTTTGCGAAAAGTTGCTAGTTCGGAGACATCAAAATATCCTACTCGAGCCAACACGCTGTAAAATACGGGTGATATATGACCGTTTGATATGAAAAAAAGATCTTCTTCAATCCCTTTCATATTAAATTTTGTATCATGTTTCATGATAGAGAAATAGAGTGCAATCAAATATTCTGTACATCCTAATGAACCTCCCGGATGCCCCGATTGGCATGAATGCACCATTCTCACGATATCTCTTCGAACCTGACTGGCTATTTTTTCTAATTCAGCGATGTTGCCCATACCTATTTTTTTTATTGGGCAAACTTACTGAAAATTTGAATTTATTTTTTATAATATTAAAGATATGATGGTCGTATTTTAAAAAGAACTCAAACAGATTCCTTTAGGGAAATTGGATTTAACTCAATTCGAATAATTAGGATGACTTTTTATTTTACCTAACGTTTATTCTGTCTTTGATGGTTCTTCATTGATTATTGTATTTTCAGTATTGACGCTTTCTAAACCTAACCAAGTAATAAGTAATTTGTAGGCGATCGATAAAATGATGGCACCCAAAAATAAACCCAGAAAACCTTTAAATAGAAAACCTCCAATGGCACCTAAAAATATAACTACTGTGGGAACGGATGCTCCCTTCCCTAAAAATATAGGTTTAAGAATATTATCTAATAACATGACAATGACTAAATAAGTGGACCAAATCGAGGCAGGTATTAACTCTCTTGTCAGTAATAGCCAAATGATGACGGGTATAATGACGAATCCAGGACCCACTTGTATGATTGTTAGAATTAAACAAATTAAAACCCATAGGCCGGCATAGGGAAGATCAATCATTAAAAATCCAAATCCAGCTAAGGTGGCTTGAATAACAGCAACTCCCAAAATCCCCTTGACCACATTTCTGATGGTTTGCTCGGTAATGGAAGCAAATTCAACTCCAAAGTCCCCTGCTATTTTTTCAAATAACTTATAAACTACTTTATTGGTGCCTTTGGAATAAAGCAAGATACCTGCGATGAGCACAGAAAGTGCAACATTGATAATGGTGATCCCCGTACCTAGAATTGAATCCAGCAAAAATAATCCAAATTGCTTTAAATATTCTTGATATTGTTTGAGTAGAGAGGGGAGGTTTTGAGAAGCCAATTGCCATGAATCATAGATCCAATCACCTATGAGCGGAATGGCTTTGATACTTTCATTAGGAGTTTGAATTAAAAATTTACCCGAAGCATACATAGATCCAATATCTGTAATACCTCGAATCGCAGATTCTAAAAATAAATAAAGTGGCATAGAAATAACTATGAAAGTAAGCAATACCGTGATGATACTTGTCATTTTGCTTTTGTGCCCTATTAGTTGATCTATTTTTCGATAGAATGGATCCAAGGCCACAGCAAAAATAACTCCCCAAAAAAGGGGATTAATGAATGGTTTTAAAATTGAAACACATAAATAAGCGATGAGACCCAAGCTGATCAATCGAATGGCGGTATCAACTACTTTATTAATGGATGAATTATCATTTTTCATTATGGCTCATTCGTTACTAATGTTTGAGGAATACTCAGAATTGTATCTCTAATCTAACAATTATTGTAGTTAAAAATGTTCATTTTAATATTATTTGATCGATATAATTAATTTATCTCTCAAAGAATTGCATTTAAACACAGTGGACATACAATGTTTCAAAACAGCTCAGCAAATGAATAAAATATTTTTACTTGGATTTGGTCTATTAGGTGCTGATCTATCTTTTTAATTTCAAGAAATAGGCCTGAGGTTTGGATCGGTGACCGGAGGGAGTAGTGTAGCTCTTGATGGTTTTTTTACTACTACCGATTTTACAAGAATACCAGTAGATATTTCCTTTGCCAATGGGGTGGGGGTGTCGATGCCTTGTAGGATTTTATTTACCAGCACATGTAAGGAGAAGTCTTACATGGGTTTGTCGGTGCATGACCTTATGCATTTAGCAGTGCATCTTTAAAAATAGGACGCATGGCAGATGTAGGATAGGCATACCAGTTTAAAAATTTCCCATTGAACCTTGAGATGGACTGGCGCCCAGCCATCCAAATTTTATCAACAATGGGCTTAACATTCAAGGTATAGGTTTGAATATAGATGCCCTATCAAAAGCTGTAGCTATTAATAAATGAGTGAGCCTTTACTTTTCTAAAATTTGGGCAGTATGATTGTCCGTTTTAACCTTTTCAATAACATCAGAAATCTGGCCTTTTTCATCGATGACAAAAGTGGTTCTGAGGGTCCCCATGTATTCTTTACCCATATATTTTTTTAGCTCCCATGTACCATAAAGATGATGTACCTTATGATCTGCATCACTGATTAAATCGAAAGGTAATGCTTGCTTTTCGATAAATTTTTGATGTGATTTCTCAGAATCTTGGCTGATGCCAAATATTTCATAGCCTTGTTTTTGTAGCTGGGTATAATTGTCACGCAAGTTGCAAGATTGGGTCGTGCATCCAGGCGTATTGTCTTTTGGATAAAAATACAGTACCACTTTTTTTCCTTTATAATCTGTGAGATTGATCATTTTCCCATCTTGATTGATGGCCGAGAATTCTGGAGCGACATCGCCTATTTTTAATGTAATCATAAGGATTTACTAATTTTAGTTTTATTACCAAAGTTATCTTCAACTTCTAACACGAAAAGACCTTTTATGGGCTTTTCCTCATTTTTTGGACGTGCTGAAAGTCTATTCTTCTTAATATCATATTCCATTAACAAAAAATGGTCATCAAGAGTTGCATGATAAGACTTAATTCCTGATTTTAGATCTTTTATCATGAATTTGGGACCCATTCTATCCCAAGATATGGGTTTAATAACGGGCTTTATGGTGTCATTATCTAGCGTGAACGTTCCTAATTCCCGGGTTTTAAAAGTAAAACGGCCTGCAGTATTTTGCTCGCTTCCCACATAATCTAAGCGATTTTTTTTATCTACTTTAAATACTTGGTATTGATTTTTTCGAGGATCAGTATCATGGAGAGAAATGATAACGTCTTTTCTTAAAGGGACGGTTCGGTCATTAAAGGTATAAACCAACTTCTCCTGTATCGAATCATATTCTTTGGTAAACTGTAAATAAAGGGTATCAAACAATGATTTTTTATTGATCTCTAGAATAAAATCTTCATTATGAAATGAATAATCGATACCCGAAGGTATTGCAGTGAAAAAATGGGGTTGAATCTTCAAGTTTCCTGATTCGATAAAATTGGGCAATCCAGACCTCAAATCCCACAAATAATAATACTGGTTTTCATTTGATAGATAGGGTTGAAGGGGAATGAATGCGTCCTCGAGGAAGATCTGAGATGAAGCATCAGTACTCACATAATGCAATTGATTTTCATCTATTTCAAAGGTGGTCACATGTGGGAAGTAACTATCGTAAGGGCCTTCATTATTATTTATAGTAGCTTGAAGGATAGAAATATTTTGATGATTATCCTTTAATATGATTTCTATTTCATGAGGGGTTTCATCAAAAAGATAACCTTGATTAGTTTTTATATAAAAATCGAGCTTATTTCCATCCGCTTTATATAATTTATTGAGAGTGATGTGTTTGTTTATCGCATAGGGGTAGTCAATATGGGCTGATATCTCTCGCTGTTTAGCAAAAGACATTGATTTTTTGAGTTGATGAAATAGGGTATCTTGATTGACTTTAAGTATAATTTCTGGAATTCCATTTCGATTGGGAGTGCCGCTCATATTGTCATAATGATATATTTCAACTCCAATATTTCCCGAGAGATGAATAGATTTTTGAATACTAAACAGATTATTTTTTTTAGTAGTTTGAACCAATAGGGTACCATAAGCACCATTGACGCGAGCATCGAGATCAAGGCATTTAAATGCAAGATATTTTATTCTAGGAGCGATATTATCTTGAATTTCACTAAATGAAAACTCATCAAATGGATTGAGGAATTCTTGCTTTGCATTTCTCATTTCAAAATGAAGATGGGGTCCTGAGGAAGAGCCGCTATTCCCTGAGTAACCTATGGTATCTCCCTGATTGAAATAAAATTTGTTTTTTTGAGGAAACAATTGAATATGATAAGTTTCTTTTTGATATTGTTGGTTAAGAGTATAATTTCCTAAACCCTCCTCAAAACACTGAAGGTGGGCATATACAGATGTTTTCCCGTCTAAATGGGTTAGATAAAGTACATGACCGTAGCCCCCTTCACTGACGCCAATCCTTGATACATATCCATTGGCAATGGCTAGCACTGGAATGCCTATTTTACCCTCTGTTTTGATGTCGAGGCCTGCATGAAAGTGGTTATGTCGAATTTCTCCCATGGTACCCGCCAAGTATTGTTGCGACCCACTGTTGATGGGGAAGATATATTTTGGAGTGACTTGAGCCTTTGCAAGAAAGGGAAATAACCCAATAATGAAGAAACTAACGTATCTCAAAATGAAACATATTTTGGGATTCAATAAAGCCTTCAAGTTGATCTCCAATTTTGATGGGCCCTACACCTTCAGGAGTGCCAGTAAATAATATATCTCCCTTTTTTAAAGTCATATATTGGGATACGTAGGCAATCATTTCATCAATAGACCACAGCATAAGCGAAGTATTAGACGATTGAACGGTAATGCTATTCAATTTCAATGAAAAGTTGAGATCTTGTACGTTAAAAGGATGCTTATTGATAAAGTTCGAAATGGGAGCTGAGCCATTGAACCCCTTAGCTAGATCCCATGGCAAGCCTTTAGCTTTGGCTTTACTTTGTAGGTCTCTAGCGGTTAAATCAATGCCCAATCCAATTTCGTCATAATACTTGTGTGCAAAGTTGGCAGGAATAGATTTACCGACTTTTTTAATTTTAACCAAAATTTCAACTTCGTAGTGGATATCGGTCGAAAAGTCAGGATAGTAAAAAGGATCATTGTTTTTGATGAGCGCCGAGTCTGGCTTCAAGAAAATAATGGGGCTTTCTGGTTTTTCATTTCCCAGTTCTTCGATATGCTTCACATAATTGCGGCCTATGCAAATGAGTTTCATACTTTCTATTTAAGGATGGGTCAATATTCTTCTATTTCTAAGACTTGAAAGTTGCCTTTTTTATCTAACTCAGACAATCTTACTTTTTTTAGTTCATTGGTGAGCATTGGATCATATTTTGCAGTAATACGAATATAATTTTCTGTATAGCCTTGCATTTCCCCATCTTCAATATTGTCTTCGAATAAAACCGTTCTTATTTGATCTTTTTGGGTTTCATAAAAACACCTCTTTTTCTTTTCAGAGAGGGTTCTAAGCATAACAGATCGTTCCTGTCTTTCTTTTTTAGATACTGGATTCGCCATGTCAAAAGCCCGGGTGTTTTCTCTTTCAGAATAGGAAAAGACGTGCAAATAAGAAATATCTAAATAACGTAAAAAATCATAAGTCCTCAAATATTCTGCTTTAGTTTCACCAGGGAACCCTGTGATCACATCAACGCCTATACAGCAATGGGGCATGATGGCTTTGATTTTTTTAATTCGTTCAGCATATAAACTTGTATCATATCTTCGTTTCATATCATGCAATATGAGGTCACTTCCTGATTGAAGTGGAATATGAAAATGGGGGACAAACCTTTTCGATTTCGCTACAAAATCAATGATTTTGTCAGTTAATAAGTTGGGCTCTATCGAAGAGATTCTAAATCTATCAATGCCTTCAACATTGTCTAGTACTTGAAGTAGATCGATGAATTTTTCTTTTCGCTTTCCTCCTTGAATACCAAAATCTCCAATATTGACTCCCGTCAGGACTATTTCTTTTACTTCCGTTAAAGCAATTTGGTTGGCTTGATTAAGTATGTTTTCGATAGATTCACTTCGGCTTTTACCTCTGGCTAAAGGAATGGTGCAGAAGGCACATTTATAATTACAGCCGTCTTGGACTTTAAGGAATGCACGTGTTCGATCGCCATAAGAATGAGACGCATTGAAAATATCGGCGGTTTTAATTTCGGAAGTAAAAACTTGAGTTTTAGATTGAGGAATGAATGTTTCGATATAATCAAACATCCTGAATTTTTCAGCAGCACCCAAAACGGCATCAACCCCTTCAATATTACTGATCTCTTTGGGTTTCAGTTGGGCGTAGCAGCCTATGATGGCTACAAAAGATTTGGGTGCAATTTTTTTAGCTTCACGAACTATTTTTTTGCATTTTTTATCTGCGTTTTCCGTTACAGAGCAGGTATTAATAATGAAGATATTCGGAGCTTGATCAAAGGGTACTTTGCGATAGCCCCTGGCTTCAAAGGATCTTGCGATGGTTGATGTTTCCGAAAAATTCAACTTACAGCCCAACGTATAGAAAGCAACTTTTTTCATTCGAGGGCAAATATAATCAGTGGATAGGAGTTCGACTAGGATATGTAGACAGCATTCTCTAAATTAAAATAAAAAATTTACGAAAGGCTTTATTTAAAGAAATACTCTAGTGAACTATAAATTAGCGCTGAAAGCGTAGGAAATTATATTTGCGCCCATTTTCAACGCCTTCAACCTTACATCTTCAGGATCATTATGTATAGAGGCATCTTCCCAACCATTGCCTAGATCACATTGATAGGTGTAAAAGACAACGAGTTTGCCTTCATGGAATATCCCAAAACCTTGTGGGGGCTGCCCATCGTGTTGGTGTATTTTGGGAAGACCGCTATCAAAATCATAATATTGATGGTAGATTTCGTGATCAAAAGGAAGTTCTACCCACTCGTTATTTGGAAATACTTTTTTAATTTCTAATCGGATAAAGGGGTCTAAACCATAGTTATCATCAATGTGAAGGAACCCCCCGGAGGTCAGATATTTTCTGAGATTACTGGATTGGATAGCGTTGAAATCGACATTTCCATGACCCGTCATGTAAACATAGGGATACAAAAACAGATCAGGGCTACCTGCATCCACCTGATCTTCATTTTTATACAAATCCGTTTTTATATTTTTATTCGTGAAGGCGATCAAATTTGAGAGTGCGGTTCTATTTGCATACCAATCACCGCCGCCATCATATTTTAATCGGGCAATTTTCATTTCTTGTGCAAGTGAAAGTCGAGCAGATAAAATGACAAGTAGTATCATCCCATAAATATTCCTTTTTTTCATTTAAAATAAATCATACAACGTTTGAACATCTATCTCAGAAAAGTTATTAATGACCAGTTCAGCATTTAATTCTGCTCTTTTGTGAGAGGTTGCCAAAGCTATCACTTTTGATCCCGCAGCTTTTCCTGCCTCAATTCCTGCAAGGGCATCCTCAAAAACAATACACTGTTCATTGGGCAATCCAATAGACTGGGCACATTTTTGATATATTTCCGGATTGGGCTTTCCCTTGGTTACCGATCGATCATCTAAAAACGATTTAAAATAATGACCTAAGCCCAGTCCGTTTATGGTAAAACTGACATTTTCTTTAGGTGCGCTGGTACCTATACACATAGGAATTTTGTGTTCTTGTGCATTGCTTAGGAAACTCCACAATCCTTTGGTAGGCGTTAAGAAAGGTTGATATAAATCACGATAGAGTACCTCTTTTTCTATTCCAATTTTTTTTACTTCTTCTTCTGAGGCATCTTTTTGGAGAAATCTGACAACTTCTCCGATCGTTCTGCCATTCATATGATTTCGATAATCTTCTTCATTTAGATCTAGATCATAATTTTTTGCCAATGCTTGCCAAGATTTGTAGTGAAATATATGATTGTCAACAATGACTCCATCCATATCAAAAAGCAATCCAATTCTTTTTGTATTATTCATTTTTTGATCTTTTTAGATTTATAATAAGAATGGCTTCAGAAGTTTGGTTCAACTTATTGATGCTAAATAAACGTATTTTTTGCAATAATTAATTTAGAAAAAAAAACTACCTATTGAGCAATTATAGGCACTTTTTTAGTCTTTTCAAAGTACGGGTAGAAGATTGGTGGAATGAATTTGTTAAGTCAATTTTAAGGTTAAAACTGTATCATTTTTTCTCTTTTCTTTAGCCCTTTATCGCACTTCTCATGCCATTGTATGCAAGTTAACTGATCTTTCATGCCAGAAGAAAAGGCAAACCTATAGTCGTGATTATATTTATCTTGAACTGAAGGAATCTTTGGTTTTTTGTATCCACTTATTTGTCTCTCCACTCAAGCTTTTGTTGTATCACGACATTCTCTTGAACAGTATCTACTGCCCTTAATTACTAGTAAAATAAATAAAACAACTAGGCTTGGCACAGGATTTCATTTGTGGATCATGATGGTATAATTACCTTTAACAATTTTGGACATGTATAGTTGTGATAATGAAATTAGGAAATTTTTCTGGAACTTTACATTTGAATAGTCTCTACTGCTAAAATCGATGCAAATAGCAGCCACAACTGGCCATTGTTATAGCTAGTTGTTGTGGTATATATAATTACTCCAATATTTGATCGACAACTTCATAACCCGATAGTATAGCACTTTGCACAGAGCCGCGAATTATATAAAAACCTCGATTGGGGGTGATTCCATGAGTATTATAAGTTTCTCCAGCAAAATATACTTTGTCATCAAGAGAGTCATTTAATTTTTTAGATGATTTATCAAAATCAGATGTCCAAGTTCCTTGGATATATGTATTTTGACCCCAATCTTGATAGATATAAGACCCTAGATAATTTTGAGAGGCAAGTCCGTTAAAATAACCATCTAACTCTTGAATTACAGAGTCTACAATTGACATCTGAATTGCCCAATAAATAATATTCTTGAGCTGAAATACCTGTAGACAATAACGCTAAAACATGATCTTGCGATTCCTTACCATAAGCAGCATCATAATATGTTTTCTCTCCACTACTTGTTTCAGATGAAATAACATCTGGATAGAAATTGATCAGAAAACTTCATAAACAACTTAAACCCAGGTAAAAATTCAACATCTTGAATAGCAGTGATTTTTTTTGCGGGTAATGGAGGGTTGAAAGTAATAGCATTAGACCTAAGTACACCTATAGAAACAGTTAAAATCACTTTATCAGCTTGGTATTCTGTGCCGTTTTCTGTCGTTAATACTACTTGATCTCCCGTGTAGTCTATAGTTGTAATCCTAGCATTATAGATGATATTTTGCTCGATATTTTGCGCAAAGTTTTCATGAAGAAAATCATACCACGTCGTGTTCTTAAATTTATATTCTGTTATATAACCTTCATAATAATCAATCATTTCTTCATTTGGAATTTGTGAAATAATATTATCAACTACCTGCTGAACATTCATGGGTTGATATAAAATAGTTTCAACATTTGGTTCATTTCCTGGTTGATCTATTAAAAAGTTCAAAATCGATTTATCTTCATGAATCCACTCAGCACCTAAATCGATAGGAAAATCTACAAAATTTTCATTTTTCTGGATCCTACCACCAAGTTTGTCAGTTGCTTCTAATATTTGATAGCTAATTCCTTCCTCTTCTAACTTTTTGGCAGCAGCTAATCCAGAAGCTCCTGCACCTACGATGATTACATTTCCTTGAAACTCATTTTCGATATTTCCAGAAGTATTTAGATTTTCATTTCCTTGAAGCTCGTTTTCGGTATTCCCAAAAGTATTTGGATTTTCATCTTTGTTGCAGGCCATAAATGAAAATGGAAGAATGAGAAATAATAATGAAATAAGAGATTTAATTAGTTCTTTCATGTGTGTAGATATTTTAAAAATTATCAAGACACAAGATTAATTGATTCTCAGGTGAATTCATTTGACATTTATCACAAAGCAATTACTTAGATCTTATTCTACTCAACGTTTCTCTAGTTACTCCTAGATATGATGCGATGTCAGTAAGGGAGACTTCTTGAAATATTTCGGGAGTCAATTCATAAAGTACTTTATAACGGTTTTTACTGGTCATGAACTGCAATTGATAGAGTCTTTCCTCAAGATATAGGGTATGTTCTATGATAATACCATTCATAAGCTGACTAATGGATAAATCTGTTAGTGTTAGCTCTTTTATTTTTTCGATATTGAATTTTATCAATTCTGAATCTTCTAATAATTCAATCGTTTCTTTTGAGGGTAAGCCTTCATATGTTGTAATTGTTCCAATAACTTCATTTTTGAATGCGAACCATGTGCATACATCTCTTGATTTTTTTGAATAGTAAGATTTGACACCTCCTTTTAAGATTAAGTAGAAATAACGATGTCTCTTTCCTTCAGAAATTAATTTTGTACCCTTGGTAGATTTCAAATATGAAGCATATTTCATAAAGGCATCCAGAGACTCTTCTTCTAAGTTAGGGAAGAATGATTTCAATATTTTTTGAAGCTCTGACTTAGACATTCTTTTTTCTGCTAAAATCATACTAGGGCTTTTATGCTGATTAGATTCTATTAATTTTGCAACATGTTAGATAAAGTCCTGATTATTGATTTTGGTTCCCAATATACACAATTGATTGCTCGAAGGGTTCGAGAATTAAATGTATATTGTGAAATTCACCCTTTTAATAAATCAAGTGAATTGGCTCTTGAAAGCTTCATTGGCATTATTTTTTCGGGAAGCCCTTGCTCTGTTCTGGATGAAGAGGCTCCGGATATGGCACTTGACGTTTTCGGAAATCTACCTTTATTAGGAGTTTGTTATGGGGCTCAATTATTAGCCAAAAAGATGGGGGGAAAAGTGGCCAAATCGGCGCATAGAGAATATGGACGGGCCAAGTTGAATCAGGTGAAGGGTCGATCAGATTTATTAACTCAAATCGATATAGGGAGTACGGTATGGATGTCTCACGGAGATACCATCGTGGAGTTACCCGAAGTATTTGAACAAATAGCCTCTACTGAAAACATACCTGTCGCAGCTTTCAAATGGAAGGATAGACCTGTTTATGGCATTCAATTTCATCCAGAGGTCACGCATTCTGAACAAGGCAAGCAGCTGATTGAAAATTTCATTGTAAAAATATGTGGGGCGAGTCAATCATGGACTCCAGATCTTTTCGCAGAGTCTACCGTAGCTAAATTGAAAGAAAAAATAGGTGATGACAAGGTCGTTATGGGGTTGTCAGGAGGTGTGGATAGTTCAGTGGCTGCCGTACTGATAGACAAAGCCATAGGTGAGAATCTATATTGTATATTTGTAGACAACGGGTTACTTCGAAAAAACGAATTTGAAGGAGTACTTACTTCATACAAAGGATTGGGTTTGAATGTGAAAGGCGTTGATGCTAAATCATTGTTCTATGATGCATTGGAAGGTTTAGAAGAACCTGAGGCCAAGCGAAAGGCCATTGGACGTGTATTTATTGATGTCTTTGAGCAAGAAGCTAAAAAAGTCAAAAATGTTAAATGGCTCGGTCAAGGAACAATTTATCCTGATGTCATAGAGTCCGTTTCCGTAAATGGGACTTCGGTAACCATCAAATCACATCACAACGTCGGTGGCTTGCCAGAAAAAATGAATTTAAAGATATTGGAACCATTAAACACCTTGTTTAAAGACGAAGTGCGAAAGGTTGGGGCCACCCTTGATATTTCAAAAGAGATCTTAGGAAGGCATCCTTTTCCCGGGCCAGGATTAGGCATCCGTATTTTAGGAAGCATCAATGCCGAAAAGGTACGTATACTTCAGGAAGTAGATCATATTTTTACTCAAGGACTAAAAGATGAAGGCCTCTATCATCAGGTCTGGCAGGCAGGAGCTATGCTGCTTCCAGTTCAGTCCGTTGGGGTGATGGGTGATGAGCGGACTTATGAGCAGGTGGTCGCATTAAGGGCGGTATCTAGCTTAGATGGCATGACTGCAGATTGGTGTTATTTGCCCTATGAATTTTTGGGTCGCATGTCGAATCACATCATAAATAAAGTGAAGGGAGTCAATAGGGTTGTATACGACATCTCTTCTAAACCACCTGCAACCATAGAGTGGGAGTAATGCTGAAAGAAATAACCATATTGTTTTTATTATTGAATACGTTGATGGGCTTAGGGCAGTCTGATCCCAGAGACGAATTCAATGAAGCCAAAAGGTTGATGTCAAATCAACAGCTTAGATCCGCGATGAGCGCTTTTGAAGTATTGAAAACCGACCCTCAACTTGGTGTTTATGCCTATTTTTTTAAAGGTTTGTGTTATAGTAAGAACGCAGATTATAAAAGGGCCATTGACAATTGGGAGGTAATTGAAAAGGAATTCCCCAATTGGCCAGAACAAGACGAGGTGTTTTATTGGCTAACGTTAGCATATTTTGAGTTGAATGAATATGCTGCTGCTTTTAATTTTTTAGATCGTTATAATGCTTATGCTAGGGATTCGAAATTTTCATCAAGGGTAATCAACAAATACTGTTTGGATTTATCCTTGACAGATTTGCTTGAACACAATAGAGCGCATCCCAATTACCGTCAATTGTCACTTATTTTGGCGAGAAAATTAATCATTGAAAAAGACTTATCTGAATATGTACCCATCGTCAATCAATTGAAATCTAAATACAATTTCACCAATGAAAATTTAATTAATGGGAGTCTAAAAGATGAATTTGCATCGTCTTACGCGATTGCAGTGGCTTTACCTTTCATGTTTGACTCCCTAGGAAATCCGAATACAGTTATCAGAAATAAAGTGATCATTGAATTTTATCAAGGTATGCTGCATGGACAATCTTTACTTAGGTCTAAAGGTATCCAATTAAATTTTTATGATTTTGACACACAAAAGTCGCAAAGTACCACAGATACTTTGTTGCCTTATTTGAATGAGGCAGATCTTATCGTGGGACCTTTGTACGCAGGGCCTATCAGTAGCGTCAAATCTCTTTCAATAAAGGATAGTATCAATATTATCAATCCGTTTACCAATAACGAAGAATTCATTAAGGATAATCCTTTTGCTTTTATGTTCAAGCCCAAATCCAAAACTGTTGCTCTTAAGTTAGCTGAGTTTGTGGCTGAATCTGACACCAACAAGAATGTCGCTATATTTTATCAAAATGATCGAGATTCAATATCAGGACAGGTTTATAGAGATTTTCTAGAGGACAAAGGATTTAATATATTGGGATTTAAATATTTGGATGAGAATAGTTCAAAGCTTATGTTAGATGATTGGATAGAAACAAAGAAAGTATACTACACAAAAAATGACGCTGATTCAATTTCCGAAATATCAGGAAGGAAAATCATTTATGCGGATAAGGTAGCTGATTATTTAATTGATCAAGAAACGGGTAAATGGCTGGTTGCCTATGAAGATAAATTTATTTTTCCAAAGGATTCTATAAACCATATTTTTATGGCTACCGAGTCAAGTACGGTCATCAATAACTTATTGGGAGCGCTAGTAAATCGTAATGAAAAGGTGAGTGTTTACGGTTATGGTAATTGGTTTTTTGAGCGAACGGTGAACTATGAACTACTACAAAAACTTAATGTGAAACTGGCAGTCGACGATTTTATCGATAAAGAGTCGTTAGTATATGAGCAATTCAGAGATGATTTTCTTTCCGAATTTCATCAGTCACCTTCAACTTATCATCAATTGGGCTATGAATTCATTATGTTCATTGGAGGTAAGTTGAATGAACATGGAAAGTATTTCCAAAACAGCTGGAATATGGATTTGATGGAAGGATACCTCATGGAGGGAAATTGGTATCCAGGTACGCGAGATAATCAAGTAGTACCCATCATAGAAATGCAAGATTTTAGGCTTAAGCGATTGAATTAAATGAACATCCGAAACAGTAAAGCATTATTTGAGCGTGCAAAGACTTTGATACCTGGAGGCGTGAACTCACCAGTAAGAGCCTTTAAGTCGGTAGGAGGAGATCCCATTTTCATGTCTCGTGCCAAAGGAGCCTATTTATATGATGAAGATGACAATGTCTATATAGACCTCATCAACTCTTGGGGACCTATGATTTTAGGCCATGCCAACGAAGAAGTTGAAAAAGCCATTTTTGAAGCTGTGAAAAGTTCGACTTCATTTGGAGCTCCAGGTTTAAGAGAGGTGGAAATTGCTGAATTAATCATTAAAATGGTACCTTCCATTGAGAAAATTAGAATGGTCAATTCTGGAACGGAGGCTACGATGTCTGCCATTCGATTGGCCAGAGGTTATACGGGAAAGAATAAATTCATCAAGTTTGAGGGCTGTTACCACGGTCATGGAGATGCTTTTTTAGTAGCCGCAGGAAGTGGAGCAGCAACCTTGGGAGTTCCCGATAGCCCGGGAGTCACCAAGGCAACGAGTCGTGATACTTTATTAGCGCCATACAATGATTTGATGGCTGTTGATCGTGTGCTTGCCGAAAATGAAAATGAAATATGTGCTATTATTGTCGAACCTGTTGCGGGTAATATGGGTTGCGTACTTCCAAATGATGATTTTTTAGAAGGCCTTAGAGCGAGATGTGATGCCCATAAAATATTATTAATTTTTGATGAAGTAATGACCGGTTTTAGACTTTCGGTAGGCGGTGCACAGGAGTTGTTGGGAGTAAAGCCTGATCTCACCACCTTTGGAAAGATCATTGGGGGAGGTTTACCTGTCGGTGCCTATGGAGGTTCGAGAGAGATCATGAATCAAATAGCTCCAGAAGGACCGATTTATCAAGCGGGTACGTTGTCTGGGAATCCTGTAGCGATGGCTGCAGGAATGGCCATTTTGAGGAAACTGCACGAACACCCAGAAATATACAAACAAGTTGAACAGACAACACGCCAGATAACTACTGGTATAACCAAGATCTTATCACGTCAAGGCCTCAAGTATACGATCAATCAGATAGGGAGTATGTACAGTTTATTTTTCACGGATCAGAAGGTGACGAATTTTGAAACAGCCAAGAGTACCGATACCCAATTGTTTGGTGCCTATTTTCGTGGAATGTTGTCCCGAGGCATCTACTTAGCACCTAGTCAATTCGAATCGCTTTTTATTTCCAATGCCATTCAATCTGCTGAAGTAGCCGCTATTTTAAAGGCGACAGAGGAAGTATTGTTGGAGATGCATGAAATAAAATAGTTTTTTTCAAAAATAGCTGTTTTGTATAATTATTCAATTTTACCAATGATATTTAAGCACTTGGGAACAACCTCTATGTTGAGTTTACCCTCCATAGTTAATGATTCGCCATCTAATTGTACGTGCCCAGTCGGTGAGGTCATGACCATTCTTTTTACTGTATGCTGAACAACAAATTTACTTTTCAGTAAGCTTTTATTGAAAAGGCGAAAAATCAGAAGGGGTGCATAATAAAAAGGAAATAATTTGATGATGATCAATCGCAAAAAGCCATCGTTCAACTTGGATTGGGGTGACACAAAAGCATTATTTCCATATTGATTTGAATTCGCGATGGTCACTGCCAAGGCTTTCATCTTAATGGTTTGGTCATTGATCTCTAATTCATATTTTGTTATTTTGTATCTAAATAATTCTTTGAGGATAATTTTTGCATAAGTTAAAAAACCTCGAGTAGTTGCAGTTGAAAATTTCCACGCGACATGGGCATCAAACCCAGTCCCAGCCGTAGATAAAAAACAGTGTCCATTCATCTTAGCGATATCCATTTTTATAGGCCGCTGATAAGAATTAATTAACTCAATGGCGCCTTTAAAATTCAGTGGAATATTTAGATGGCGCGCCAATCCATTACCAGATCCCGAGGGTATGATACCAAATACTACTGAGGAATTAATCAATGAGGTACCTATCTGATTGACAGAACCATCTCCTCCTACGGCGATCATAATATCAAAGTTTTTTAATTGCTCGAGGACAATCTCTTGTGCATGCTGATGATATTCTGAATACATTAGATCAAAGGAAAATTTCCTATGATCTAGATAGTGTTCGATTATTGTATGTATGTTTTTTTGTTTCCTTTTGCCTGAAATGGGATTAATTATAAATAAAATTTTCTTAGGTAACTTGTTCATTATAAATTTTCAGTGGCACTGGTTGCTCAAGGAGATTTACAGATTACTTGTTGATAATAAAGGCTTTTTGTTTAATGACTTATATTTTGACCTGAGGAAAAAACTTGCTATCAATAATTCAATTATGAATTGGGATGGTAATACTTATTTACTGCAAAACTAACACCCCATATCCCAAGTGCAATAAATGTATAGAATAATTGATGATCTGGTGTTCTAATTGAGAATAAGAAGGTGATCATTGAAAGTGAAATTAATATCCAAACCAGAGTCTTTTTACTGAGCATCAGTTTTCATTTTAGCAATTAAATGATCTAAATCCTCGGGTGTATCTATTCCCATAGACTCAAAATGGGTTTCAGCCGTTTTGATTTTATATCCATTTTCTAGCCACCGGAGTTGCTCCAAGGATTCCATTTTTTCAAGTGCACTTTCTTTCAACTTGACTATTTGTGACAGCACTTCTGTACGATAAGCATAGATACCGATGTGTTTCCAATAAATTTTTTTCGATAGAAGTGTGGGTTCTTTATTCATAGATCGATCAAAAGGTATAGGACTTCGACTGAAATATAAGGCATGATCATCTATAGATTTTACCACTTTCACGAGATTGGGATTCCCGAGATCACTGGGATCTTTAATACGCTTAACTAAGGTCGCTAAATCAGTATTTGAGCTTATTATGGAACATAATTTATCAATTTGTTCTGGCTGAATGAAGGGTTCATCCCCTTGAATATTTACCACAAATTGGGCCTGAAGTGATTCGGCTACTTCAAGACATCTTTCGGTACCATTTTTATGATGTTTTCCCGTGATGATGACAGATCCCCCAAAACTGTTAACCTCTTCAAAAATTCTTTGGTCATCGGTGGCGACGACTAGATCATTTAATTTTTTTGACTTTTTTGCCTGTTCATAGACTCTTTGAATCATAGTTTTACCCATAATGTCAATTAATGATTTACCTGGAAAACGGGTCGATTCATAACGTGAAGGGATGATACCAAGAACTTTCATGATACTAATTTTTGAACCTTTAGAGAAGTACCCTCTGCTGCAATCACTTTGATTTTTTCACCTTTCTCGAGGTATTCACCTCGGGTATAGGCATCATACATGGCATCATCTATCATGATGCGTCCACTGGGGCGCATGACACTTACTACGGTTCCGATGGAGCCAATGAGTGATTTGTTGTAGAAACTAGAGGTATATCCCGTGGAAGTATCCTGTACTTTTGTAAGCGCAAAGCGGTTGAAAAAAGAAGTTTTGGTCAAACTAGCACCCAGCACAATCATCAGAAATAATGCACCTATAAATCCAATGAGACTCGTAATGAGGGCATTTTTTAGCAGAGAAGCTTCTATTAAATCAAAATTAAGGCCGTCATTATTGACCATGACCAAGGTGAGAGATCCTATGGTAAAAATCAAGCCTAAAATGCCGGGGATGCCAAATCCTGGAATTATAAAAACTTCAAGTGAGATCAACATTAGACCTATAAAAAACATAATAATCTCCCAATTTTCAGCCAGGCCATTGAGATAGTAGGGTGTGAAATAAAGCAGAGCGGCTACTATTGAGGCAATAATTGGAAAACCAAGGCCAGGAGATTGCAGCTCAAAATATAGTCCTCCCAAAATCAGTAGTATGAGTACGCCGCTGATGGCAGGGTTCAGGAAAAGAGCAATGAATCGTTCGCTCCAATTGAGTTCGAACAGATCTATATCATATTGGGTAACACCAGATCTGAGCATAATATCAGCAATGCTTTCTACTTCGGCTTCACAGAAACCGTATTCAATGGCTTCAGAGACAGAAAAAGTCAAAACCTTATCGTCTTTAATCAGTGAATCTAAACGTATTTCTTCATCTACCATGGCCTCGGCAATCTCCGGATTTCTTCCTTTAGCCTCTGCGGTAGATCTCATGATGGATCTCATGTAAGATTGATATTTATCAGGCGCCGCTTCACCCTCACCCGTAACGACGGTTGCGGCACCTATACTTGATCCAGTTGACATAAAAATGCTATCACAAGCGATGGAGATTAAAGCACCCGCTGAGGCGGCATCTTTATTGATAAAGGCATAAATGGGTCTTTCGTAGTTGAGTATGGCTGTTCTAATTTCATCGGCATCAGTCAAAGCACCACCGTAAGTATCCAATTCGAGAATAACATAGTCTACGTTCATTTCAATGGCTTTTTCCAATCCCAATGAAATATATCGATTGCTTCTTGGATCAATATCGCTGGTGACTTTCAAATGAAATACCTGCGGTGTCTTTTCTTTGCCTGATACCAAAAAAATGGACAAAGAAGAAAGGATTGCCATGAAAATATGTTTGAAATTTGGCATTGATCTTGTTGAGGTTAAATTTGTACAAAATTACAACACAGATTTGAATTTAACATCAGATGTAGGTTTTTCATGGGAATTTACAGATCCTATTTGGTTAATTAAGGTGGATCAAGTAGCCTCCCAGCTGGGAATTGAATTGCGCTCTGAAGAGACGATGGAGCATTATTTTGCGGTGATGAATATATACTCAAACGAGATTACCAAAGTAAAGATCCCCATTAAAATGGATTGGTGGTCCACCTTATTGGGGATCAAGGGCCATCAGTTGATCATAGGCGTGTACAAAAATCAGCGTAATCCAGGACCTATTACCTTGGTGCGATACGATTGGAAAAAGAACGAGGTCTTAGAAGAGATCCCAGATTTTCAATTAAGTGAATTGACAGATACTGTTATTAAAGGCAAGGTATTTAAAGAGCAAGCCGTTGAATATCTTGAAATTTCAATTGGGGATGAAAGAAATATTGAAGAAATCTTATTGCCCACTATTTTTACACCTGCGACGCCACCTTTTGAAACGGTCGCTACATATTTGAGTAGAACAAACAGGGAGCCGAAAGAAGAAGTAGCTTATTTAGAGGTTGATGATCATATTTTAATTCTTTATTATCTGCAAAATAAGGATCTGTTGGATAAGCATTTATTATGGTTGAAGGAAGAAAAGGTCGTCCATGAATTTATTTTGGATCATCAGGTGCAAGGGATATCGGCAGAAAGTTTCATGGTCTTGGGAAAGAAGCTCATATTTGTCCAAAATAGAAACAATATTAAAATTTATGATTTATAGAGGCTGTATTTTTTGTGTTTTGTCTGTCACGGCCTTGGGCGGTTATGCCTACGATTCTTTGAAGGTACGGCAGCGCGCAGACAGCCTTTTTATTATCCATCAAGCGGAAGGGGGAGAAACCGTCTATTCATTGGCCCAAAGGTATCATATAACGGTAGATAACCTTATTCGCCAGAATGGTTTAAAAGGCAATACTTTGGATATTGGGCAAGTATTGGAAATATATTATGAAAAGGAAGCTTGGCAGGACTCACGGATCCTTTCAGGACCGCAAGAAGGGTGGCATGAAGTAGCCTTAGGCGAAACCTTATACGCCATTGCAAAAAAATACGACCTTTCTTTAGATACACTCAGGAAAATGAACCTTCTGACAGCAGATGAGTTATCGGTAGGTCAGAATCTCTTGATCAAAAAGGCTCCTGCCGTGAATGATGTAAAAGAGCTATCAAGTCCCGTTTTAAAGGAAGAAGTAAAGATTGTTGATATTTCTTCCGATAGTATATCTATCATTAAAACAGATGGTGAAGTTGAGCCAAAACCTTATATTTATTATGTCCAAAATGGTGAAAACATTGAAGAAATTGCAGTAAAATTCAATACTTCCAAAGATCAAATAAAGTTTTACAATAATTTAAAAAGTTATCGAGTAAAAACAGGACAAAAAATCATTTTTCCAGGGTCGATAGTGAATGATAGTACGATGACAAGAATTAGTAAAGTGCCAAATTATATATCCTCTAAATATGGATCAAAAATACTTGTGAACGAGATTGGAGGTGTCGAAAAGTATACCGAGGAGGGATTGGTTATGAAAATTGATTCGGAATTGAATACGTCAAAATACCTAGCATTACATAGAACTTTGAGTATTGGTGCCGTTTTTGAAGTAATCAATTTAATGAATAACAAAAATGCGTATGTTCGGGTGGTAGGCCGATTGCCCAATATTGGATTGAATCAAAATGTCATGCTGAGACTTACCAAATCTGTGTTTCAGAATTTGGGTGTTTTGGATCAACAAGTACGTATGAAAATGGTCTACTATAAATAATGTTTTAGAATCAATGAAACTTTGATTCAATATTTTATACTCTCAATTGATAATATTTTTAGTGAAAATGAAAATTCTGAGGGTTACTTTACTTTTTGTAAGAGTATTCAGAGATTTGAGGAATCTGAGCACTAGTTAACTTACGAAATAGTTATTGCTCTTATTTGTTCTTTATATTTACTTTTGCGTCATTTTTATTCCTTTAGATAGTAAATAAACCCATGATTAAAATCTATGTAAAGTATTCATTATGAGTTAATTAAAGTTTTACTTTTTCTAAAAATATTTAGTCAGGTATGAAATCATCACTAAAACCTACACTCGTTAACCGTTTTTTCTTCGGATTCTGCTTTTTTACCGCTACCCTTCATGTAAGCGCTCAAACAATCAATTATGATTCCATCCAAGATAATGGAACTCGCAATGACACCCTCACGTTTATTGAAGATTTTGCAGACGCAAAGTATGCATTGAATTCATTGTTTGTATCTGATGATTCACTCAGCTTTCAGTTAAATAAAATCAATGCCAACGGGGCAATTAGCGCTACGGTGGCCGATGACACGTTGACCATCAGTGCTCTAAAGAATGGTTACGGACAGGCATCTGTGGAAGTGACAGCTACCAATACTTCCGATCAGACAACATTGAGTCAGCTGATCAGTGTAATTGTCACAGCTGTGGATGATGCACCGGCGTTAAATCCTGATAATAGGTTTGTTGATTATTACAGCAATCAGCTCACGGCTAACAAAAATATTTTGATTGATTGCGTCAATGGTTTTGTGGATGTGGATGATGATGGCTACGGATTGACCATTACTTTTACAAACTTATCTAATGCTACTGCGGGATATACGGATTTAGATACCTCTATGGTGACCGATATTGGTAATGGACAGTTCAATATCGCTGTTGCTGCGAGTACTAAGTATGCAGGAAATGTCCATATTACGGCGGAAGCCAGTGGCAAGAGTTTTACAAAAACAGTCAAATTGGTTATTGACAATGCACCTGCTTTGATCGATGCTGAAGATCCTATTACAGTAAATGAAGATTTTGCAAATTTTAAAAAGAAGGCCAATGTACTTTTTGCGGATGCAGACAATGGTGATCCTGATTCTATAAAAGTAACTTTTGCTGATTATTTGGCCGATTCTCTTGAAGCCAATACGGCTGGAATTATTGAAAATGATACCAATAACATTGTTAGAGTAACTTATGAAGTGGCAGAAGATGAGTTCACCTTCACTAGCCAAGCGGATAAAATAGGAACTTATAAGCTTCCAGTGAGCGTGACAAGTGGTTTTAGAACCGTAAACGATACGATGACTATCGTTGTCAATAATGTGGATGATAAAGCCACTATTGTAAATTCTATACCTGACCAATTGCTTCCTCAAGGAACGCGATTAGCGGTATCGATTAAAGAAATTTTTGAAGACATTGATAACGATTTAGATTATACCAAATTTAATCTTTCAACCTCAAACGCAAGCTCACTAAAAATTCAGAAGAAAAATACTGATGGTAATTATTCAGATTTAAGCTCTCCGCACACTTTGGTGGCGGGAGAAAGTACATTGTACATTTTGGCAGCTGGTTCAATAGATGATAAAGGATCTATCAAATTTGAGAGTAATAATGTGGGTACTTCAACTGCGAGTGTGAATGGTGCTATTAGCGGTGAAACTGCTTTGGTAGTAGATAATAATGCCGGAGACATCAAAGTGGGTGATATTGTGACAGGGACTGGAATATCTGGAACTGTAACAGTAAGAAAAGTTAGTGATCAAAGTAATATTACTCTTTCTGAGAATCTATCATTGTCTGATAATGTGGAATTAACTTTTACGGCGTCACTGACTGAATTCTTCACATTGAAGATATCTAGATCCATTGGTGTATTCCATGTTTCGAAGTCTGGAAGTGACAGTAATAATGGTACTTCCGTATCAACTGCCTTTGTCACCATTGGCAAAGCTATTTTAGCAGCACAAAACAGGGATACAATCAAAATTGGAGAGGGCACCTACACTGAGAATTTGGTCATTAATGAGGGCTTGACCATCCAGTCTACATCTTACAGCGCGGGCATGAGTGATGCAGATATTAAAAAGACAATCATTAAGGGTACAGTAAATGCAGGATCTGTTGTATCCATATTGAATACTGAAGGAGTGATCATTCGAGGACTTGCCATTCAAGGAAGTGGAGGTATTAATACAGATGAGGCTGGTTCAAGTCGTGGATGGGTGTATGAAGACGGGACTGTTGTTCCTGATGATATTTTAAATATCATTGATTGGGATGGTAATGGAAAAATACTTTCTGATGACAATGTTACTGGAAATGTCAATCCAGTTGCTGTTGCCATTATTCAAGCTGATGGCAAAAATGCTACTTTCTGGAGCAACCTTGATTGTTGTGATGCCGGTATCTGGATTGAAGCCCCGACTGTTACCGCCACAGTAAATGGAGCGATCAGTGGAACGACAGCATTGGTACTAGATGCTAATGTTGGAACTATTGAGGTAGGAGATATAGTAATAGGAGATGGAATATCAGGAACAGTTACTGTGGCGTCAATCACGGATCAAAATAACATTACGCTATCTAATAACCAGTCAATTGCTGATGATAAGATTTTAACTTTTACTTTTCCAGAAGGAGATAAAAATTGGAGTTTTAATGATGGTAGCCGTTCTTTCTACACAGTAAATAAGGGTTTTAAATATGCAGAGGCAGTTCAATATGTTAAAGAAAATATCCCGCAGGCAACTATAATCAAAGTCGATAGTGAGGCCATTTGGGATAAAATTTTAGGTGAGAATGGAAACCGTTACATGGGGCTAATCAATATCAAACAAAAAAGTGTGAAAGGTACAGGCTTGATACATTTCGGGATCGTCAGTCGATCTTGACTTTGTACATATTTACGATCATCAAGTCAGTGAATCCAATTGGAAGAATGCTGCGGGAGTATTTGCACAAGGAGCAAAGAAAATCAACATTTCCAATTCAAGTATTTACAATAATAAAGTTCAAAATGGTGATGGTTCGGGTATTGGTGTATTTGAGTCTCAAGAACTCTCGCTGAGTAATATCACAGTTTACGGTAATGATGCCTTAGGGAGACAACGAATTGTACTGCCGGTGGATTGATGGCGCAAAAATTAGATAAATTAACGGTGCTCAATAGTGTTTTTTATGACAACGAAGGCGCAGATGTGGATCATTCGGTAAGGATAGGAAACTGTCCGAGAATATACGGTGAATCATAGCTTTGATGGGAAACGGATTAAATCTTTCAATGATGTGGAAAATTATGACTGGGGTGGTTCAAAACTCAATTATTCTTGAATAGCAGCCTCAAGCCCAATGGGGTTCAACCAAGCCAAGTAAATTAACCATACAAAATAACTTAATTAATAGTAATGTTCACCTCGACTACGAGACTTGATAGATATGGTGCTAATAATTTGGTGGGTGCTGGTACGGCCTTTGTTGATGCGGCCAATCGTGACTATCAATTGACTTCCTCGAGTGATATTGATAGGAGCGGGTATAGCCTCAAGTGATGTTTTGGATATCAAAGGAACTACCAGACCCAGTCCAAGCAGGATCTAAGCCTGATATTGGGCCCTACGAAAATGCACTTGGACAAGCCAGAATTGATTTTTGCTCCTTATTTTGCGACTGAAACCAGTCCTCATTGTTGCTACTATACTGCCGTTGACATGTTTGATGCTGATAATGATGGCATTGATGAGGTATTGTATATAGCAAGAACAGATGATAATGATCGGTACATAGTGAAGCTTTATGATGCGGCGGACAGCACATTCAACGACCCTGCACGAGGACTGGAGTGAATACACTTATGCCAAACCTCTTGACATCAATCAAGATGGTTATTTGGATGTGGTCATTGGAAATTCAAGCAAAACAGCTTATTTAATCAATAATGGATTGGGTGTATTTTTGGCTCCTACCGCCGAGTATACGGGTAATGGAATCAATTTCTACGGGGCTCAAAAAATGGTTTGGGGGTGACATCACCGGAGACGGTCGCGTCGATGCAGTACATGGAGAATCGTCTGGAGTTACTATTTATGAGTTTCTTTCTGATGGGCCGAGAGTGAGCTCAAAACAGTTAAACAATATAAATAATGAATGGCTAGGAGACTTCAACAATGCCTTTGTTGCAGATATCAATGGTGATACCAAGACTGATTTGATCCTAGAGCGAAGGTGGAGCGGTCAAAGTGAAGCAAAAGATCTGTTAGTTTATTTACAGGAAGGTGGAGACCTTGTATATAACGAGGGCCTCTCTATTACTGATCAACTTAGAGGAGCTGGTAATAATTCTGATAAGAATATTACATTAGCTTTTGGTGATTTGGATGGAGATGGTGCTGGAGATTTGTTAGTTGCTCATACTCCTCAGAAAGCAGATAATTCAAGTGGTTATTTAATACGATATGAACTGACTGATAATGACAGTACTTGGACTGAGGTCCCGTTGAACTTAAGAATTTCTAGTGACTCGGTTATTTCCGTTTCAGAATATTATGGTGCTGTTTTTGCCCCAAAAATAGCTGTGCTTAAAGATAATACGGTGAGTATCGTTGCCTTGGTTTCCAATGAAAATGCAGGAGAATGGGATAGATATTTTACGCCTGGATTATTTAATATCAACGCTAACGGTGAACTTGAGCAGAAGAAGGGATATTACTCATCAGAATCTTTTTTTATGGATGGTCAGAACATGAGAGTGAGCTACGATTTGGGTAGACTCAATAGTGGTGCTGCCCTTGACATAGCTTATCATGGAAGAATGACTGGAAGCGAATTTGGTGGAAGTAGATTAGCTATGTTTACCAACACTTACACAGTTACACCGAGTAGCGAGGTAGCAGCACCGAGTGCGCCGGTCACTACCATCGCAGGTAGTAAGGTGAAAATCAATTTCACGACGAGTTCGGATTATTACAACATCAAAATATGTAGTGGGAATAATTGCAATACATTATACACCACAAGCACTACAGGCGGAGTTGCTGATGTAAATGGCTTAGTTTATACAGGTGCTGGAGCCAAGGAGCTAGAATATTTCTTAGAAAAAGGCACGTACAGTGTTTCGATCCAAAATATCGATAGCAAGTTCGGAGTATCTGCCTTTGCAAGCTCACCAGATTTTGCTGTTGAAGGACTGAATTTTGCGGCAAGTACTGAGTTGATGGATGATTTTTTTAATGAGGTACATTTGATCAATATGGATGCTGATGAGAAGCCAGAGGCTTTCGGTATCAAGAAACGGTATTGGTCTGGCTCGGTCCTGCAACCGGCAACTATGAAAATTTTTGACTTAGAAAATAATAATTTTAAATTCTTTAAATTAGAAAAGGTATCAGAGCTTACTATCAGTGATTTTGATAGTAATGGCAAGCCGGATATTATTGTAGATAATCATAGTGGTGCCTTTTTGAGTACCCCATTTTCTACTTTCATGAATATTGATGAGAATTCATCCGTGAGTGTTTTTAGTGAGTCTTTTACCTCATTCTCAACAGCAATAAGATGGCACAGGGGTTATGGAATTACGCCATATAACAAGGCAATTGATATTGATCAGGATGGTAAGGATGAATTTATCACGGCATTGACAATTGATGGCATAGGCTTATTTTCTTTAGAATTAGAAAATTTTAATGATTCTACTATTTTATGGCCAGGGTTTATTGATCGTAATGAAGGTTCCACCCAGTACAAGGGTAAGTATCCATTATTTTGGTCAAAAATGGATGCGAGTGGAAGAAGCGATTACCGAGGAATGGCGCATACTTATCTTAATCTAGATGGAGATGGAGATACAGATCATTTGATTGCTGTCAATATGGATGGGTCCGGGCTGGCAAGAAGTGCTCTGTATGCTATAGAATCTAAGAGCAGTGGCGCGGTACAAGGATATTATTTAAACAGCTTTGCAGATAAGAGTATACTCGATATGCAGATTTTTGGAGAGGATGCTTCAAAATATACTGTAATTCTTTCGTATGTTACCGGTAATGATTACCATTCAGATGCGGTTCGTACTAGAGAGATTAATTTCTTAAAGTTAGAAATATCAAAATCAGAAGATTTCTTCCAAGAGCTCAAAAAGGCAATGGAGAACGTGACTACGCTGATGCCGGTAAATTATAAAAGCCAAACAAGTAGTGCCATTGCCTACTCAGACTTTGCGTTAGAAGGTATGCCTGTTACCCATTCATTTGCGATAGCAGATATTAACAATGATGGCTTGAATGATATTGTGGGTGTAGGAAGTAATACCTCAGAAACCTGGAATGGTCAGGCGATACTGAATTTCTACTTGCAAAATGCAAATGGGGGTCTAGATCAGTACATCTCTCAGGTGACTACCGAGGCCAAAAACTTTTCTTTCATTAGTTCTATCAATTTGGTCGATATCAATGCGGATCAAAAAGTGGATGTGGTGGTTAGTGGTAGAATCCGACAGTCTGACAATGGTAAGACCTTAGGATTTATCAATAATACTGATGTGACTGTAGGGGGTGCCTTATCTGCACCTACCGAATTGATCGGTCAGAACAATGGTTTTAAGGTAGAACTCAAGTGGTCAGATACCAATTCAGGAAAAATAGGTTATGCTGCCCAAGTGGGAACTGAAGAGGGTAATTTTAATTTAAGTACAGGTAATCTGAATGCTTCTGGATATCCGCTGTTTCCTGATCGATTTGAAAGCTTCCAAAAATCAAAGAGACGAGTCTTTGATGCCTATGACTTGGCAGATGCGTATTACTTCAAGTTAAAGGCCATTGATCAATATGGCAACACCTCAGCATTTTCAGCTGCAGAAACCGTATCAACTACTGAGCCTTTCACCAAAATGGATCAGGCCATCCCAGGGATTTCCAATGGCAATGTAGCTTGGGGAGATTATGATCGTGATGGAGATTTGGATTTGGCCTTAATGGGTACCGAGCAAGGATATATCACGAAGCTTTATCGCAATGATTTAGGAGTATTTGTTGATTCCAACAACGAGCTGGCGCGTCAGTCTGAAGGAGATTTAGGTTGGGTAGATTTTGATAATGATGGATATCTGGATCTAGTTGTTACGGGTAAAGATCTCGAGGCAGCTACAGTACTTAATATTTATAAAAACGATGGAGCAGGAACTCTGGTGAAGATAGATAATGGTACGCCTATTGATGGGGTGACTGACGCCACGCTGGCCTTTGGAGACTCAGATGCCGATGGGGATATAGACATGGTGTTGGCAGGTCTAACTGTGTCCGAAGATGGTCAACAAATCAATTACATTATGAATCTCTATGAGAACGAATACAATACCTCAGGAGGAGCGCTTATTTTCAAGAGAAATGACAAGTTTAATAGAGAAGGCTTTACCAATGGAGACATCGAATTTGCAGATCTTGACAACGATGGAGATTTAGAGATCATCTATGCAGGCACAGGCAAAGGAGATAACCCTGTGGGTGGTATTATATCAAACACACGTGCAGGTTTGACTGGAGGAACCTATGATTATTCGGGTCAATTACAGTTGGGCGAGGCAAGTATCTCAGTGGGAGATATTGATTCAGATGGAGATTTAGATATCATTGCTACAGGTATTGCTGGTCAAGGAAATGATGTAAGAGAGAACGTGACACGTATGTTTACCAATGAATATTATGCTATTGATTCTCTTAGAGCCTACATTAATTTCAATGTGAGAGATAATGATGAGATTCAGTCTCTAGCCGATGGAGACATTGACTTGATTGATTTCGATAATGATGGAGATCTGGATCTCTTGGTGTCGGGAAAAGATAATAATGCACTACCCACTACCATTCTGTATGCACAGGCTGGTGGGAGCTTCTTTGTAGTTAAGACCCCATTTGATTCGGTGATGCAGTCAAGTGTGAGGTGGGCAGATTTTGACACCGATGGTGATATGGATGTGTTCATCAGTGGAAAAACGACTTCCAAGAGTATTACCCAATTATTTGAAAACAATACGGGTAATATTGTAAACACATCACCAAGTGTTCCTACGAATTTAAAGGTGACGGATTTTGGTTTTGGAAAAGTACGATTGTCATGGGATCGTTCCAATGATGATTATACAGAAAAATCAAGTGTCTCTTATGTGATTGCTTTGGGAGATTCTACCGGAGTATCTAATCTGTTTGCTACAGAAAGTAACTTAGAGACGGGAACAAGGTTAACGGCTAAGCCGTCTGCAGCTTTACAGGATTTTTTATACTTAGAATTAGATCCAGGGGCTTATCATTTCGCCGTACAGGCAGTGGATGCCAATTACAGTGGATCGGCCTTCAGTGCCTTTACACCCTTTGAAATGTCGTATGCTTGGAAGGAGCTGAACTTAGGAGGAATTGTGGATAACAAGTTACCGGCGGGTGAAGATGCTTCGTTGAAGTTTTCAGATTTTGATGGAGACGGAGACTTTGACTTAGCCATATTTGGAAAGAATCCTGATAGGCAATGGGACTTAGGCTTGCTAGGTAATAATGCGGGTAGTTTCAATAAGATTTTCGACTTTGAATGGATGACTAAAGGAGATTTTGACTGGGCTGATGTGAATGGAGATGGTACCTTAGATGTATTCATGACTGGAGAAGATCCGAATGATGAGACCCGAACAATTGCCAATTTATACTTGAACTACAGTGAACAGGTTGAAAATCTTGGTGGAGATGATGGCTTTGATGATGAAGATAATAATTTTGATGAAGACTGGGAGCCTTTTGCTTGGACGACTGATATGCTTATTGGTAATTGGCGTGTACTACCTTTTGAGGGCAGTCTTGCTGTCGGACCGAATCCCTATGAACAAACACCAAGCTTAGAGGATCAATATTGGTGGATAGGGCAAGATGGAAATATGAGAGAATGTTATACTGATGATCTGCTTACATTCGGTGCAGATGGATCATTCAGTATTGATTTCCAAAACTTCACATGGATTGAGGGTTGGCAAATAGGAGATGAAGATCCTTATTCAGGGAACTGTGGTAATCCTGCAGATGAGAATGTTATTGGGATAAATCCTAATGGAGAATTTTCTTACCAAGTATCGTTACCTTCAGAAGATGGTCTCAATGGAGTTACAGATGCACAATTGACTTTGTTTGGAGTAGGTGCGTATATAGGTGTACCAAAGGCCTATAATGGAGGAGAGATTGCTGATCCCCAGGGTAATATTAATATTGATCCTAACTCAATCATGCAGAGAACATATACCTACAGGTTATTTGATGAAAATACCATGATGGTTTCTGTGGATGTTGGGGGTAGTTATTGGACTACTATCCTTGGACGAGATGGGGTAGAAGGCACAGCTGGCGGCAGATTAGCTTTAGCCAATGATTTCAGTGGCAATGTAAACTTTGGTCAATCAGGTATTCAGTTCAAGCCTTTGGTAAATGCCAAGGCGAAGTTCATTGATTTTGACAATGATGGTCTTCCTGAGTTAATTTATGCAGGTTCTACTTCATCTACCTCGGCAGGTGTAGCGGCAGTGTATGTTTACTACTTTGACAATATGAATGGAAATCTTCAGGCTTATGAACTTCAATTAGAAAATGAATTTCCGGTTTTGACAGGATCATCCATCGCATTTGGAGATGTGGATAACGATCAGGATTACGACTTGATATTGGCAGGAAGCAGCCCAGCTTCTGGTCGAGTAACAGATGTTTATCTCAACGAAGGTATTAACGCAAATGGTCAATTGATCATGAAAAAAGATGAATTGAATGCTGGAGTCATTACTGGAGTATCCAACGGTACACTTGATTTGGTTGATTTCGATAACGATGGAGATCTTGATCTAGTTGTCTCAGGAGATTCATTCAGTGGAGATATTCTGCAGCTCTATAGAAATGATGAGGGCGTTTATACCTCTATTTCTGAAACATTGAGCGGCTTGGCTGCTATGAAGAATGGACGTACCAGCTGGGGAGATTTTGATGGTGACGGTAATGCAGATATGTTGTATTCAGGAGAGGTGCTAGGTAAAGGAGAGTTTACCGGTCTTGCTCTATATGATCAGGTAACCGCGACTTATAAAGAGGATGCCTTTGATTTGAGTCAATTTACCAATGCAGCAGTTGCTTTTGGAGATTATGATGGAGATTCAGATTTAGACATGGCTTTGACAGGAGTAAATAAAAACTATGATGAGAGCGATCCAGGGAGTAATAAATACATCTCAAAGCTTTATGTCAATGTTCGAAACGAATCAGCATTATTGGATTCTGCTGCGGATGATACTGCTTCAGGTAGGATGGCTACTGTAGGTAAATTCAAGGTCAACAAGCCCCCATCACCACCTAAGGCGAGTAGAGTTACAAAAGTAGATAATGCACCTGCGCTGTATTCCTTTAGAAGGCCTTCGGATGGAGGTGATAATCCATCAGCACGTATTCAAGACGAGCGTCAAATGATGGAATTCAACTGGGAACCATCGGAAGATGATAATACTCCGAGTGCTGGTTTGACTTATGCCCTTCGAATAGGAACCGCCTCAGGTAAGAGCGATATTTTTGATGCTCAGGCTAATGCCGACGGTTCAAGAAAAGCGAGTGGAAAGGGAAATACTGAGCACAATACGAGTTGGTCAGTTGCCCTAGATCCAGGTACTTATTATTGGGCGGTACAAGCAATAGATCCCTCCTATGCATCTTCAGTATTCTCAGACGAGGAAACGTTCACATTACTTCCTGGAGGTGGTGTAGAGGTGAATCAAGCTCCTGTTTTACAGGATGATGAGTTCGGGATAAGAGATATTGTAGAGAATGGCTTTGAAGTGGGTAATGTGATGGGTACAGATCCAAATGGAGATGATATTACTTTTGCTATTGTTGCAGGAAATATTGATCAACCTTTTTATATCGATCCATCGACAGGTCAAATTGTGGTAATCAATAATGAATCATTCGATGCCGAAACAAGAGATGAGTATAGCCTCCAAGTGACAGGAAGCGATGAGCTACTTTCTGATACAGCTACTGTGTTGATTAAACTCGAAAAGAATGAAGCTCCAATAGGAGAGAGTGGTAGTGAGACGATCTCAGAGGCATTAGAAAATGGAGCTATAGTTGCTCAACTTGTTGTCAGTGATGCCAATCAAGATGAGATTCTATTTGAGATTGTCAGTGGTGATGATAATGGCACCTTTAAGATAGAGAATGGGAATCTGGTAATTGCTAATTCTGGTGGACTTGTAGCTAATACAACCGTTGAATTACTCATAAAACTCTCTGATCCTTATGGTGCTGAATCTGATTTTACTTTCTCCGTTGTTATTGAAGCAGAAGTGTTAGGATTCAACGAGGTGTTGCGTGCAGTGAAGGCCTATCCTAATCCAACTGCTGGTGAGATTGAGGTAGAAATAGCTTCAGGATCACAATTAGAAATAGTAGTAAGTGATTTATCTGGCCGTATCGTACAAACGAAACAGGTGAATCGTACGGGAGTGACCATTGATATCGCAGATGAAGTTGCGGGTATCTACTTAATGACTGTGAAAGATCTTAACTCGAGTGAAGTAAGAACTTTCAGAATAGTTAAGTTTTAATAGATGAATTTCACAGACCTTAAGCATTTTTTGGATGAGAAGGTTGCCTATTACAATACGCCTGATTTTATTGCTGAAGACCCCATCAGTATACCCCATGAATATTCAAAGCGACAAGATATTGAGATCGCTGGCTTATTTTCCGCAGTTTTTTCATGGGGATTGCGAAAGACCATTATAAAAAAGTGCCATGAGTTGTTTGGACTTATGGACAATGATCCCTATGATTTTATCATGCATCATTCATCCGATGATCTAAAGCCTTTTTTGAAATTTAAACACCGTACATTTAATGCTACAGATACTCTTTATTTTATACACTGGTTACGATGGTATTACAGAAAAGAGGATAGTTTAGAGACCGCCTTTATTTATAAAGATTCAAGTATGAGAGCGGCACTCACCGGTTTCCATCATTTGTTTTTTTCTTTGTCAGAAGCACCTCATCGTTCACGCAAGCACATCTCTACGCCTGAAAGAAATTCTGCTTGTAAGCGATTAAATATGTACCTAAGATGGATGGTACGTGATGATGATCAGGGAGTAGATTTTGGGCTATGGAAAAATCTAAAGCCTGCGCATTTAATTTGTCCATGTGATTTACATGTCGATCGCATTGCCCGTAAGTTTAAATTGATTAACGGAAAACAGACCGATTGGCGTACGGCTATTGAACTCACCGAAAATCTCAAAAAAATGGATCCTGTCGATCCTATCAAATACGATTTTGCCCTTTTTGGCTTGGGAATTATAGAAAAGTTCTAGCTATTATTTACCCCAAGTGTCAGGGGAGACCCGCCACCTTTGTAGTGTTGCAGTATCGGAAGCATCTATAAAATCTCTTGCGAGAGCCAGATCGATCAACAAGCTATATTCACTTAGATAAACGAGTTCCACCGACTTGTCGATGAAATTTTGCTGTGCAATGGGAAAGCCATAATTAAATATAGCCGTCATACCCAACACTTCTATGTTTTGTCCACGCAAAGCATCTACAGCAGCTAAAGAACTGCCGCCAGTGGAAATTAAGTCTTCTAAAACTACTACTTTTTGGCCTTCAGAAAATGCTCCTTCTATTTGATTGGTACGACCGTGAGATTTTGAACTTGAACGAACGTAAATGAAGGGTAATTCCAATGCATCTGCCAACAATGCTCCTTGGGGAATACCCCCAGTCGCAACTCCTGCAATAGCCTCAGCAGTAGGATAATGTTCCTTTATCAGATCACAAAAGGCCAACTTGATGTTATTTCTCACCTCTGGAAAAGATAAGCTGAGCCGATTATCACAATAGATAGGTGATTTCCAGCCTGATGCCCACGAAAAAGGGGCATGGGGTTGTAATTTTATGGCATGAATTTCTAATAATTGACGTGCAATGGTTAATCCTAATTTTTCTTTGTAGCAGTGGTAACGCATTTGATGATATTAATATTTTATGATCATATTATGTTGCAAATGTGCTAGGATAAAAGCATAATTACATAATTATTGATAGATAATATTAATGAAAATTTTTATTAACGACATACCGGTATATTTAATTGGGCCTGACGAGTTGAAAGAAACTGTATGTTATGCAGTTGTTTTGGATTCTAAATTTCAGAAAATCACCACCAGAGTATTAATTGATGATGTATTGATCATTCATGCAACCCCCCTTCAAGTAGAGGAATTGTTTCAATTGATGACAGATAAAGCCTTAAAAAAGCTAGATTCAATAACTATTTCTTCCAAGCATAAAAAGGATTTAACCCGATACATAAAAACAAAGTTTAAAGTCATTCGGGCCGCAGGTGGTGTGGTTGATAAGGAGGGAAAAACTTTGTTGATCCATCGCAATGGAATTTGGGACCTACCCAAGGGTAAGATGGAAAAAAATGAGGACATCCGATCATGTGCTTTGCGTGAAGTTGAAGAAGAAACAGGGATAAAGGTGGCTGTCCAAGAAAAAATTTGTCATACATGGCACACATATACGAAAAATAAAAAATATATCCTTAAAAAAACATACTGGTATCAAATGGAATGCTTGGATGACTTACAAATAGGTCCACAGATTGAGGAAGGCATTGATGATGTGAAATGGATGACCTTGAGTCAGGTGCGTGCCTCGCTCTATGATTCCTATCGAACTATCCGTGTGGTGATGCAGGAATATCACAAGCTATTGAAAAAGCAAAGTTTATAGTTCGAAAGGAACAAAGGCGGAGATATCTCCACCATATTTATGTACTTCCCTGATGATCGAAGAGTTGATGTGGGCAAACTGGGGGGAGGTAATTAGAAAGAAGGTCTCTAAATCGAGGTTGAGATGTCTGTTTATTTGAGATATTGAATTTTCATATTCAAAGTCAGTAGTATTTCTTAATCCCCGGATCAAATATTGAGCATTCTTTTTTTTCGCTATTTGAGCCGTCAACTCATCATAAACTAACACTTCAACATTGGGGTTACCTTGGAAGTAATTTTCGATTGAGGTCTTAGTTTTTGAAACTTCAAAATAGCGATTTTTTTTGGAATTATACCCTATCGCAATAATTACCTTATGGAATAATTTCACTGATCGATTCACAACATCAAGATGGCCTTTTGTGAATGGATCAAAAGACCCTGGAAATAAGGCGATCTTCTCCACTACTAGCTGACTGGAATGTTGAAAAGATCAAAAAACTGATGTTCAGGGATCTCATCAAAATCATATCCAAAACTGAGCGCAGAGGGTCTTTTACCAAAAGAAATATTTCTTACGTATTTCCCAAGAAGTGTGATGAACTTTGAGTTTGCATCAATACTTCCCCAAAAGGTAATGTTCGTTTCGCTTTGTTTTAAGCCCAGTTCCTGAAATAAAAGCATGATGTATCTTAAACCATCTTCATTTTTTTTGATGGCAAATTGATTGTAGTAATGTAGGCTGTTATTTTTAAATATAACGATATGGAAGATGCCTCGATCTACGTTCACCAGCATTTCTCTTTCTTGAGAGACTGGATCTAATGTGGTTATGCCTTCAATAAATGTACTTCCTTGATGTAAAACCTTAAGTTCAATGGATTGATAAAAAGATTTAATTAATTTCATTAATCTCAAGTCTCCCGTAAAAACATTAACGAGACCTAACGATTTGTGTTCACAATGGTGTACGGTCTCAATAATGGGATTGATGACACTGTTGACCTCTAGAAAGTCGAGATCCGCATTTTCAGCATGGATATTTTCAGGTACTAGAGTGTATTTGTGAGTTTTGAAGGAGACCACAACCTCTTTCCAAAAACCGGCTGAAAGTACTTCATTATTTTTAAAAATATCAGCGATTGCTTGGACGCGTGTATTAACAGTTTTGACGCTTTCAAAGGAGTAAGACTCAAATAGTATAACTTTTTTGGATGCATTGGTTACGCAGAACTGAAAATCTTTAACTCCTATTTGTAAGGAGAGCATATAATTATGCAGTTCAAGAACATCGAAAGATTTATCCTTTACTCGGTGCAGCAACAAGAAAGATTTTTTAGTATCTATTTCCAACTTATTCCCAGTTACCTGCCGTAGTAATATTTGTTCTAGAACCGAATCTTAACGGTTTTTTAATGTTGATTTCGCTCTCTTCATCTCTATCAGAGTTGATGGGGGAGGGATTCCATACTTCAACGGAACTCACCAATAAGTTTGCCTTTTTAATTTCATCTGCCCAAATAAGAAATTTGACTTTAGGCGTAATGCCCGGTACATAGGGAAGTTCAGCAAGTTTGAAGTTCGGATATTTATGGGCACCATATAAAGAATCAATAACTTGCACTCTACCAAGGGTATCTATTTGAACTGAAGTACTGTCAGCACCGTAATCAAGAGTAATGACCGTCTCTATACGTTCTGTGATGTAAAAATAGCCTGAATCTACAAAATGAAGTAAACTATCCCAATTACTTGTATAGTGACCATGTACGGCCTTGTAGCCTATTTCAGCCTCACGGATTAATTTGAGCTGATCTATGATGGCGGCCTCCATGGTTGCGATCCTTTTGGTCTCTTTTATGGTGGTGTTGATTGAATCGTAGAGATAGTAAGCTAATCCTACTGAAGTTATGGCAAATACTGTTGTAAAGATTTTTATTCTTGACATCACAATTATAATTTTATACAATTATAACAACTTTAAGCCTTCTTATAAACGGCAACGCCTCAAATATTTTTAAAAAAATAATATCCGCGTAATTTAATGATGTAAGCGGCATCAGAACACAACTGAAAGGCATTGTGCTTATTGAGTTTATGAAGTTGATTCACTTGTTCAAAACTAAGGTAATCTGCTTGAGTGAGAATTTGCTTTTTTAGTTCTGGGTCCCGACCTAGTTTTAGATATCCTCCGATCACACGTACGCTGAAAAACAATTCAAGGGCATGAACTTGCTTATCGAGATATTCATTAACAAAACAAAAATCTTCAACGACTATATCCAAATGAGTTTCTTCTTTAAACTCCCTGATTAATGCACTTTTTGCATTTTCATTAGATTCAATTCCTCCGCCAGGCGGAGACCATAAAAAACCTTTCTTTCCAAGGCCTTCATGTCTGAGCAATAATATGCCTTTTTCTGTCAAATGTAATCCGCAAACGCGTACACGAACTTGTAAAGAACTCGTTTTTTTTAAATCAAAATCCATAACCTTGTAAAATTGATCAATGATTTTAATAAATTTACAGTGATTAAAGTTTTAAATGAAATGTATGTTAGTTAAGAAATTCTATTGCTCAATTTTATTTGTTCTGATTGTAGGCACTTTGTTTGCCCAAGAACCAGCAGTTTTTGAAGAACCTATAAATGGACCTAAGATCGTATTTTCTGAAGATAGGCATGAATTTGGGGATATTATCCAAGGCGATGTCATCGAACATGTTTTTGAATTTACCAACAGCGGGAACGCACCCTTAGTGTTACAAGATGTAAAAACCACTTGTGGTTGTACCGTTCCCGAATGGCCTCGAACGCCGTTAGCTCCAGGATCTACGGCCGAATTGAAGGTCAAATTCAATAGTGCAGGGAAGATAGGTATTCAAAATAAAGTTATCACGGTGATTTCAAATGCCACAAATCAAACTTCACGAGTCATGATTGTGACCAATGTGAACCCTAAATCTTAAATAAATACTAGACACCTTATTTAATATTTAAATAAGCGCTTCTAGCAAACAGGATCCAGCCTATCACGAAACAGCTTCCCCCAATAGGAGCCAGTGCTCCTATGGAGGTGATATTGGTTATAGAGAGGGTAATTAAAGACCCAGAAAATATAATAATGCCTGACATAAAGAACAGGGCAATCAATTTTGATTTTTTTATGGTGATACCTGATAGGAGTACCCCCAAAGCATGAAAGGTTAAATAGTTGATGGCGGTATTGAACGTGCTTTCTCTACTGTTTTCGAAGAGGAGGGGTTGTAATAAATGCGCACCTAAGGCGCCAAGAAGCACTGCCATAGCGCACAATAAGGTTCCTAAAACAATGACCTGCTTATGCATAATTTCGAGCCCCAAATATGGCGCTGCCTATGCGGATCATCGTACTGCCATTGGCTAAGGCTATTTTGTAATCTCCGCTCATGCCCATACTGAGTACCTTAAAGTTTTGATCATACCGCTCCATTTGTTCATTGAGGCTTATTTTAAGTTCATGGAGTTGGGTAAATTCTTGGGCGATGAGGGTTGAATCTTCAGTGTAGGTAGCCATTCCCATTAAACCTATAATTTCAATATTTTCAAGATCTAACGTGGGTAATTTCTTTGAAAGCGCGGAGACGTCTTCCATAGAAAAACCAAACTTTTCTGTCTCCTTAGCAATATGTACCTGAAGCAAAACCTTGATTTTTCTGCTGTTTTTTCTGGCTTCTTTGTTGATTTCTCGCAGGAGTTTTTCCGAATCCACTGAGTGGATTAAATCAACAAAGGGAGCGATGTATTTAACTTTATTCCTTTGCAAATGCCCAATCATATGCCAGCGAATGTCTTTTGGGAGGCGCTCGTGTTTACCTACTAACTCTTGTACTTTGTTCTCTCCAAAATCTCTTTGTCCAACCTCTTCATAAAGTTTTTGAATCATTTCATCAGGTTTGGTCTTGGAGACCGCAATCAGGGTGGCACCGAAGGGAGCAAGTTCTTCTAAATATTTAGTTATTGTTAACATATTTTTTTAGGTATTACAAATTAGTGCATATTCCGACAAACAAAATAAAATTTACTGCATCGATTTTTATTTAATTTAATAACTTTAAAATTCAAACCAAACACAAAATACCATGAAACAGATAATTTTTACATTAATTACCACACTATTTTTAACTACAGCACAATCGCAAGTAATCCAGCAGCGACGCTTGGATGTTGATCCTTCAGATGTAGTAAAATTTGAGGCCGCAGTAGCAAAGAAAAACCAGCTATATAATAGTAAAGACGATCAACCTAGGTGGGTAACTTTTCAAATTTTGACAGGTCCAAATGCCTATAACTATGTCAGAATGCAAATTGCTGAATCATTGGCTGAATTTGATGAGGTGGATCAGGAAGGTAATGATTTTTGGCAAAAAACCGTAGGTCCTCTTCATACCTCCGTAGGGAATAGAATTTGGTGGGCAAATGCTGAGATGACCTATAACCCTGAAGTGCAAAATAAGTTCAATCATAGAAGAATAATATATTATAATGTTAAGGATGAGGGATTAGATGACTTTTGGAGATACCGTGAAAGAGCAAAAAAGACATGGACTGAAATGGGTATGAAAAATAGAGTCGGTGTGATGAACTGCATGTCTGGATGTGATGGGAACTGGGTTCAAGTGAGATTTCATCATAAGGACTTCACCAGTGAAGCGCAATCTTGGGAGAGAATGCCGGATTTTGCAAAAAAGTATAATGATATATTTGGGGAAGGATCTCTTGAAGAAGATCAAGATCGGCTTAGAGCTTCTTTAATGCCAGATGGCCGTAGGATACGTCATCACAAGAGATTACCAAAACTTAGTTCTGCATGGCGATAGTTATTCTTTAAAGCCATAAAAAAAGGCCTCTAACAGAGGCCTTTTTTATAATACTCGATACCTTTTATCGAAAAAAATATCCCTCATATCTTAAGGTCGTCTTATTAATATCCGTTGAAATAAGACGTAATAGGTTATTCATCCTTCTCAATGGTTTATTACTGATTAGATCTTATTTTTACAGTATGGTAGTGCCGTTCCTCAATGGTGTTTTTTTTGGTCTCATGTTAATTTTTGTTTTTGGCCCCACTTTTTTTGCTTTGATTCAAACAAGTATTCAGCAAGGAGTCAAGCGCAGTTTACTTTTCATATTAGGGGCTTTTTTTATTGATTTTTTACTTGTTAGCATTTCACTCTACGGATTATCAGACTTATTAAATAATTCCGATACAGTAGAGGTTAGAAATGGGATCGCCATGATTGCTATGTTGGGTGCTGGGGTATACTATTGGTTCAAGACGCCTTATCATCTAGATAAAAAAACAATAATTTCACCGTTGAACGCTTCTTTTAAATACTTTTTTAAAGGAATGATTATCAACTTATTAAATCCATTTTTACTGGTCTTTTGGATTTCTCTTATCTCGGTGGTAGAAGCTAATTACAGTTATGATGATAAAGGTAATAGGTATTTCTTTTTGGGTGTATTGACGATTTCCTTGATCCTTGATATTTCCAAGTCTTTATTGGCGCAAAAATTAAAGGACTTGATCCAACCCAAAGTCATCTCTAGTGTAAATAAAATTTTGAGCATCGTGATGTTATTGTTCAGCCTTCGCATAGGTTATGCCCTTATAACGTCATGATTAAGGCTTATCCAGTAGCCTCCTGTGGTAATTGATCTGACCGAGATGATAGTTCAAATGGCTCAAGAGATGAAAAAGAAAATATTGAACCGTCATTTCATAACCCAAAACCTCGATGGGATATTTCAGCTGCATTTTGGTAGTGTCTAATTGGTCGAAGGCGAGATTGATGGCTTCTTTAGTGGTTGCAATTTCGAGACTTAAGGACGCTTTAGAGAGGTGCGGTGTGCTGAACTCGGCTTCTCGATCTCTGATATAGCCCGTTTTCCCAAGGATATACCCTATGAAATGTTTCAGGTTACCGGTCAAATGCTTGCATAGATTTCCTGCAGAATTTAAAATCTCTTTATCAATGAGCCAGAGTGAAGGCTCATGGCGATAGGCATTGATTTCTTTTTCTAGTTTGCCTAAATCTCTTAAAAACAACTTACGTAGATCTTCTTTCATTTTATGTAGATTATCAGTGAGTATTTGATTTGATAAAATCGATGGTCCTTATCAATCCAAAAGTAGATTAGACAGGAAGGTGGTTTTTATAAATAACCAAAAAAGGAATAATGCAATCGCCCATTGCAGGTAAATATAATAATAGTCTAGGGTGTCTTTATATCTTGTTTCTTTGATTTCTACTTTTTCCAACTGATCGATTTGATTGAATACAGCCTCTAAAGCAGCTTTATCTGAGACACGATAGAATTTACCATTACCAATTTTAGCAATTTCTCTGAGATTGGTTTCATCCAAGGTATTCTCCACGTAGCGGGGACGCCCAAAAAAATCTTGCCCAAAAGGAACTTTACCTTCCTTGCCTATCGCAATAGAATAAATAGTGATATTGTAGGCCGCGGCCAATTTAGCAGCGGTAATGGGGTCTATATTTCCTGCGGTATTGTCCCCATCGGACAATAGGATCATCACTTTGGATTCGGATTCAGATTCTCTTAGCCGATTGGTACCTACGGCTAGCGCACTACCTATGGCCGTTCCTCGATTTTCGATTAAACTGAAGTCAATACCATCTATGTAAGTGTTTAAAAGCTCATAATCGGTCGTTAGGGGGGATCTAGAATAGGCATCTCCAGAGAAAACAACTAGTCCAATCCGATCCTGAAAACGGCCCTTAACAAAATTCCTAGCTACTTCTTTTGCCGACTCCAATCTGTTGGGTTGAAAGTCTTGAATTTGCATTGATTCGGATATGTCAATTACCATCATGATGTCAATGCCTTCGCTCCATTGTTCGATTTGCTCATCGGTTGTTTGGGGGCGTGCCAATGCCAAGATGACCAATGCCATTACGGCAGACATGATGATGGGGGGAATGAATCTTAAAAAACTGAGGGCATCGTTTTTGACGTTTTCTTTGTTCAAGGCGATGGGTAATTTTTGGTTATAAAGTCTCCGCATGAGCCATCGAAATAAAAAAATCAAAGGAATTAAAATTAAGGCATACAGCCAAAGGGTATTTTGCCAATCAAAGGTTTCTAAACGATCCTTAGTGAACCAATAAGAGGAAAACCATGTGATTTGATTACTTTCCATTTTTAATATCCTCGATTTTCATATGAAATCTATGCTGTGTGAAATCTTCTATATCTTGAAAACTTTTATAGAGTTCGGGATCTCTATGATTGCCGTAAACATTTTTATCAATATTCCGGAGGGCTTCTCTCAGTTCTGAGGTAAATTCGAGCGCCAAGATTTCTTTGGTAGTTAGTTTGCTGAAAGGTTGCAATTCTAATCTTTCAAGGTAGTTTTTCCACTGCGTGAGGCCTTGTGCAGCTCGTTCGCGGTCTACGCTTTCCTTTAGAACATTAATGGATTGACTGATAAAATTTGAAAAGAGACTGTATTCTTTTTTGAGTCTTCTAATGGTAAAATAATTTCTTATTTTTTGCCCAAAAATAAAGAAAATTATCAAGGAAATGATCAACAATATCCCTACAATAATCCACATGAAGGGATAATTGAACAGTCGATCTACTGGACTGTATTGCGTGTTCTGAATCAATTGAGTGGTGTCACTGACCTGTAGCAGGGGCACCAGTTCTTCGAAAAATAAGGAATCCAGAGGGGTCGTCAATAAAATAGAATCATTGGATTGAACCACAAAGACTGGTAATTGCAGTTTTTGAATCAGATCGATCTCAAAAGACTGAAAGCCATAGACGACAGAATCAAAAGCATTGTCGTTTCTTAATTCGGTCTCTACGAAAAACTTATCGGCATATTCAAAAGGGCTGAAATTATAGTTACTATCGGCAAAAAGAACTTCGATATCTTTAGGGTATTCGGCGGTGACCCAATAATGAACGGTGGTTCCCAATTGGAGACTGTCTTCAATGAAACCCCCATTGATTTTAATTTCTTGGCTCTGCACCAGCAGCACGGAAAGCATCAATAATGAGATGAAAATTTGACGTTTATCGGGCACGTTGAGATGATTTTTTTTTGTTTCTACGAGTAAATAATTTAAGGAGGCCTGGAACGTAGTCTTCTTCGGTTGAAATATGGGTATAATTGGCATCATTACGTGCACAAAAGCGCTCCAAATCAGCAGTATTTGTCTGGTGAGTTTGATCCATTATTTTTCTAAACTTAGTCGACGAACTATTGACCCAAATGTTTTGCTGAGATTCATTTTCGTACAACGGAACAATGCCCACCTTAGGGAATTGGGCTTCTCTTGGATGATAGAGTTGAATCGCGATAAGATCGTGTTTACGTGCCATACCTTTAAGGCTCTGCAGGTAGCCGTCATCTATAAAATCCGAAATAACAAAAATAACACTTCGTCTTTTGAGTATATTGAGTAGGTATTTAATCCCTTTATTTAAGTCTGTTTTTTTTGATTTGGGTGTCAGCTTGAACAATGAATTGATGATTTCATAGGAATGTTTGATGCCTTTGGCAGGCTTAATGTAACTTTCTACTTCATCCGAATAGCACATGAGACCTACCTGACTGTTTTCTTTGATTGCAGAGATAGACAGTAGGGCGGTCAATTCCTTACCAACGTTTATTTTTTGATTTCCTTTTTTGCCTATTTCCTGTGAAGCCGAGACATCTAACATGAAAAAGACCGTTTGTTCTTTTTCCTCTTTGAAGGTTTTAATAAAGGTTCCTTGGCCTTTTGCTGTCACATTCCAGTCGATCGATCGGATGTCATCTCCATATTGATACGTCCTTACATCATCAAACTCAAGACCTGATCCTTTAAATATAGATTTAAAATCACCTTGCATTTGAGAGTTAATTGCTTTTCGCACTCTTATCTCATATTTTCGTAACTTCTTGAGGATTTCCTTCATGTACCCTAATTTAGTGGCAAAACTATATACATTAATGTTTATCTAATGCGTCGATCTTCTTATTTAATTATTTGCATCATCATCGGTTGTAATACCCCTGATCAGACTCCTGATACCTTGCTCGACGAGTTAGTCATGAGTAATATTTTACTTGATGTCCATCTTTTGGAATCAAAAATAAATACTCTGGGAAAAAAAGGAGATACTTCTTTTCAAATTTATGATCATTTTGAAAAATTAATTTTAGAAAAACATGGTGTAGACTCTTTGGTGTATACTCAAAACTTAGCTTATTATTTGGAGCACCCTGGCTTACTTGAAAAGGTATATACGGCCATCATAGATAGTCTTGTGCTCAGAGAGAGTACCAAAAGGATCGATTAGTGCGCATTTATCCAACTCAAATTGAGCAAAAATTAGAAGTTGATCAGATACGAGATTTGATTAAAGGATATTGTCAGATGCCTGTTTCAGGAGCATTAGTGATATCGACATCACCATCAGTCGATTATGGTGAGATCAGGCAAAGATTGATGCAGACTTCAGACTATATCAAAATTACGGAAAACGATGCAGGCTATCCAAAAGGGGGGTTAGAAGATATTAAACCGCTTTTGAGTAAAATTAAACTAAAAGGCAGTTATCTAGGTGCTGATGATTTTTTCTTATTAAGCAAAGGCAATAGAATTTTAAGTCAGTGGCAGCAATTTCTTTCTAAGAATAAGGAATCCTATACTTGGCTGTCCAAACTCGTCAGTGATCTCAAGGTAGATCAGGCTTTATCTGATAAGATAGACGAAGTGATCGATGAGCGAGGGGAAGTACGGGACAGTGCCAGTCCAGCACTCATGAAAATCCGCCGCGACATCGTCAAATCTGAGCAAAAGGTACGTAAATCCGTTAAAACCATCTTTGATCAAGTCAAAAAAGATCATTTGACAGATGAGAGTGGGGAAATCACCATCAGAGAAGGTAGGTTAGTAATTCCTGTTAAAACAGAATTCAAACGAAAAGTAGCAGGGTTTATCCATGACGAATCCGCTACTGGACAAACTGTTTTCATGGAACCTACCCAAGTACTTGAATTGAACAATATGGTTCGTGAACTCGGCTATCAAGAGCAGCGCGAGGTACACAGGGTTTTGACTCAATTGAGTGATCGGGTCAGAATAAATTTAAGTGAGTTAGAAAAAGGTGCTGATTTTCTACCGAAACTAGATTTCATAAGGGCAAAGGCCAAGTTTGCGTATCAATTCGGTGCCTGTATTCCAATACTCAAAAAAACACCAGGTATGGAATTGATCAAGGCGGTACACCCATTACTTTGGAAAGTCAATCAAAAGCAGCAGAAAGCAGTGGTACCTTTAAACCTTCATTTATCTCATCAAGAGCATAGATTTTTAATTATTTCTGGTCCCAATGCGGGAGGTAAGTCGGTAGCCATGAAGACCGTAGGGTTGTTGCAATACATGCTCCAATGTGGGTTTCCAGTTACCGTAGATCCTGCTTCTACGTTTGGTGTATTTGATCAAATATTTATTGATATCGGGGATTCACAGTCGCTAGAAAATGATTTGAGTACCTACAGCAGTCGACTAACTGCCATGAAATATTTCAGTGAATGGGCGGACCGAAAATCCTTGATATTGATGGATGAATTTGGCACAGGTACAGAACCTCAATTTGGTGGGGCCATTGCCGAGGCATTGCTGGATAGGCTGGTTCATCAACAGTCATATGGGGTCATTACTACACATTATGCCAATATCAAAAAATATGCAGACCATGCCAAGGATATGGTCAATGGCGCAATGCGCTATGATACCGATCATTATGTTCCACTTTATGCATTAGAAATAGGAAAGCCCGGTAGCTCCTTTGCTTTGGAAATCGCACGAAAAATCGGTTTGAATAGTGATTTAATCGCCTACGCAAAAAGTAAAATAGGAGTCAGTCAGGTAGATTATGACAAAATGTTGACCGAATTGCAAGGAGATAAGGCTAAATATGAGAAGCTTAACCAAGACTTAACCCAAAAGGAGGCTCAGTTAAAGCAATTGCGTAAAGATTATTTATCTCTCAAGGAGATGTTGGAATCGGACAAAAAGCGAATCATTCGCGAATCAAAGTTAGAAGCCAATCGGATTTTGGAGGGTGCCAATAAAGAAATAGAGCGGGTCATTCGGGACATCAAAGAATCCAATGCAGATAAGGAAAAAACGCGCGCAGGACGGGAGAGTATCGCGGATTTGAAATTGAAAATGGCCATTACATCTGAAAAAAGAAAGACTCATTCAGCCGCTTTCAAGGTAGGGGATCAAGTGCGCATCAAAAATCATGAGGGCACAGGTACCTTATTATACGTCAAAGGGAAAAAAGCTCAAGTCGTTTTTGGGTCTTTGATATCTTTAGTTCAACTGGATCGATTGGAGAAAATTTCAGGCCCTACTTCAAACACAACTAAAATAAAAAAGCGTATTGGAGGTCTTGATTTGGCTCAAAGGCAAGAGCATTTTAAAAGAGAACTAGATGTGAGGGGAAAGCGACCGGAGGAAGTCTTAGCTATTTTAGATGCCTTTATGGATGACGCCATTGTTTTGGGTAATACAAACTTGAAGATCATTCATGGAAAAGGTCATGGGGTGCTCAGAGAGGTGATCAGAACCCATCTGAAAACCTACCGTAACATTGAAACCATGCAAGACGAGCATGTGGATCGCGGGGGCAGCGGCATTACGCTGATAAACTTAAAGTAGTCTTTTGCTTTAGGTATAGAGTTCAACTTTAGCATATTTCTTTTTTTTTATTTAAAAAATAATGATAACATTGGATATTGTTAACCAAACAAATTAATCATGAAAAAGAATTTATTCGTCATTATTGCATTGATGGCTACGAGCCTTTCTTATGCCTAGAGTATTCGAGTATATAACTGGGATTTTAAAAATGGATCCGAAGCAGAAGTAGGAAAAATATTTGAACAGTACTTTGATCGAGAAAGAAATTCCGGATCTGCCATATTACAAAGAGTAAGGTTTTTAGATAACGTTACCCATCGTGTCCTTTTGACGGGGGACCCTGCAAATTGGGGTTCAAAAGAAGAGACTAGCGATGTTGAATGGGATGCATTTTTGAGGGGAATGTGGATGCATCAGCAATCCAAAGCACCGGGCTCGTATACGGCAAAATCATTGGCATGGGAAGAAGGAGACCGAGAAAAAAATAATGTAGGACAAATGTGGATCATGAAGGTAGCTGATTCAAAAAAGTATCTTACTGCTCATAATAAGTTTGTGGAGCAAACGGCAGATATTATAGGTGACCGTTCGATGGGTTTTGGTAAGATGAATATGGGTAGGAATGGGGCTACTCATTATGCGGTATTTTACGGAGATAACTTGAGTGATGTCGAGCTTACCATGGACAAGATAAGAGCATCTAAGGCATTTGCTGAAATGATTCAAAACAGGGGAGAGGTTGAAATATTGAACAGCTATATGGTTAGTACCTTGATGATTTTAGAGTAAATACTAAATAATTAAATAGGAGAGCGGGCACTATAAGTTCCGCTCTTTTTTTGTCTTTTAGTTTGAAATAAGTATTGCCGTGCAAAACTCAATGTTTTTGTGATTTTTTCTTGAAATCGTATAATATGATGGGATGACATCTGATATTTGTTCTGGGTTGTTTTTTGTTGTTAACGTAAATGATGTACGTTGCATATAGAATAGATAGTTGATGATATTGATTGGTGACGTAGGAGGTACCAAGACTGAATGGATGGTGTTGGAAAATGGGGTTTCGAAAACATTCAAGACCCTTGGAGTGAACCTAGTTCATGAGACACTGACTGAATTCTTGAAGAAAGTAGCGAAGTCCCTTGAACCTTTTAGTCAGGCGGATCAAGTGTATTTGTATTTTGCGGGGTTATTGGACGTTCCGCGTCAGAGAAGAAATGCGCAGAATGAAATTAAAAAGAGCTTTCCAAGGGCAAAAATTGCGATTGAAAATGATCTCATAGGTGCGGCAAGAGGAGCTTATCAGACCTCACCAGGATGGATAGGGATCTTGGGTACAGGTGCCAATTTTGCTTATTACAATGGTAAGGTGATCACGCAAAGAATCCCTTCTCTGGGCTATATACTAGGTGATGAGGGGAGTGGGGCTGCTTTTGGTAAAAAATTATTGATAGATTTTGCGCGTCAAAAACTGCCTTTAGATTTGGAAAACGATTTTCGTAAAGCTTATAAACTCGATGAAGCGACCTTGATCAGTAAGGTGTACGATCCCGTAGGCTCCAAAGCCTTTTTAGCAAGTTTTAGCTTCTTTTTACATACTCATTTGAGCCATCCCTATTGTCACCAATTGGTGTATCAGGCATTTTTTGAGCATTTTAAAGCCGTAGCTGGTAATTACAATCCAGGTACTTTGGTCAGTTATGCCGGATCGATTGCATATCAATTCAGTAGTGTGCTTGAAGCCGCCGCTGCCTCTGTGGGTATCGCTATTAATTCTATTGTTTCAACTCCTATTGAAGGTCTGGCGAATTATCATAAATTATCATAAAATATTAAGTTTAATGTCTATCACAGAGTCATCTTCTCCCTATCAAGATTTAGAAAAACTAGCCTTAGGCGAGGTACTGGAAGGGATCAATAAAGAAGATCAAAAAGTAGCGCTTGCTGTATCCAAAAAATTGGATCAGATCGCATCCCTCATCGAGCAAGTCGTTGTCAGGATGAAAGCAGGTGGGCGAATTTTTTATATAGGAGCAGGTACCAGTGGTCGTTTGGGTATTCTAGACGCTTCAGAATGTCCACCCACATTTGGGGTAGGCCATGATGTGGTGATCGGTATCATCGCGGGAGGTGATGGTGCCATTAGAAAAGCAGTAGAATTTGCCGAAGATGACGATCAGAAGGCCTGGAAAGACCTAAGTGTCTACCAGCCGACAATACAGGACAGCTTGATCGGACTGGCTGCTTCGGGTACGACGCCCTATGTATTAGGGGGAATACGAGAAGCGAGAAAGCATGGATTGTTGACGGGATGCATCGTATGTAATCCAGAGAGTGCGCTTGCCCAGGGTGTGGAATTCCCCATAGAGATCGTCACGGGTCCTGAATATGTCACGGGCAGCACCCGGATGAAAGCAGGCACTGCGCAGAAGTTGGTACTCAACATGATCAGCACCTCAGTGATGATTCAGTTGGGAAGGGTAAAAGGCAATAAAATGGTAGACATGCAACTGAGCAATGACAAGTTGATAGCTCGAGGCATCAAAATGATTGTCATGGAGACCGGTCTTGATCTTGTAGCGGCAGCCGCACTTCTGAATATCCATGGTTCGGTCCGCAAGGCTATAGATGCATATAATAAAAGTTGAGTATACAATTGAGGTTAACATAAAATGCATGAGATAGAACCTTTTTACAACTGGCTCAAGTACTATGATTCGAGTACAGATGATCGTTCACCCTTTTCAGGGAAAACCTATAATTATGATACCTATTCAGAGAAAATATACGGCTACTTCATAGACCCCGCCTGGGATTATTTTGGTTCCGAAACGCTTTATGTCAAAATCCTCTTCTGCGATTATGACGAGGGCTACAGCGTACTGGAGTTCATTGGTGAATGGAACGACGCTATAAATAATGACATCATGCTCCTCAAAAGAAATATTATTGAAGCACTGCAGGCCGAAGGAATTAATAAATTCGTATTAATTGGAGAAAATGTGCTGAACTTTCATGGCAGTGATGACAGTTATTATGAAGAATGGCTCGAAGAAGTCGAAGAGGGTTGGATTGCATGTGTGAGCTTTCCGGATTTTTTAAGGGAAGAAATGGCTAAGTACAACTTAGATACTTATTTGAATATGGGAGGCACCTTAGAGATAGATAAATGGCGCACCTTAACTCCGAGTACTTTTTATCTTTTGGTTTCGGGTTTGATCAGTAGGAGATTATCCATCTGAAGGGAAATTTTTCTTGACTGAAGCGATCTGAGCGATGAGGTATTTTCTGCCGCTATTGATTTGAAGGCAAAGAACGCGGGTTCTTTTTAGCTCAAGATATTGATAAGAAGCTTTATTGAACAAGAATTGATCTCCAACCTTGAGTGTTTTGAGAAGGCAGGTATCATCGGGGTGGTCATACTGCTTGAGCAAGGCATGTAGATTTGGATCAGAGCAACTCGAAGCTTTAGGACTGCGCAGGTAATGAGCTAATTTTTTGAGGAGAAGATCGGGAAAAACTTGCAGATTGAGGACAGGCAAGGAAACCATTTTGAAGGTATTTTTCCATTCTTCACCGTGAGGTGTTACTTGATTTTTATATTTTTCAAAGGTGATTAAGTGCGCGACTTCATGCAAATAGGTGATCAGAAAAGCATAATGGTTCAGGTCATTGTTGATGGTGATGATATGCTTTTGTTGGGCAGGTTCAAACTGATAATCCCCAAATTTTGTACGTCTGCTTTTTTTGATTTTAAATTCAAATCCATATTGTTGATAGAGAGCCAAGCAATAATTAGCCGCCTCTAGGGGCACAAAACGCTTAAAAATGGTTAGATAATCTTTTTTCAATGAATGAGTTTCTTTTTTAATCTATCAAAACCCTAATTTAAGGTGCGTTCGGTCAAAATAACAGCTCAAATGAACTTAATAAAGGACAGCTATGCTACTGATGCTTCACTTTGAGTCTCATCTCTATTTTTTGTGATTATACTTAGAAGATGATCATTTCATTCTGAAAACTACTTTGATGGGGATGCCTTCGAAATCAAAGTGACTTCGGATCTTATTGATTAAAAAGCGTTCATAAGATTCACTTATTTCTTTTGGATAACTACAGAAAAAAGCAAAGACCACAGAATGAGTCGGCAGTTGGGTGATGTATTTGATCCCTACGTTCTTCCCTCTGATGGCGGGAGGTGGATTCCTTTCAATTTCCTTCAACATGGTTTCGTTGAGCTTTGAAGTAGGGATTTTGGTGGCTTTATTTTCGTAAATAGCCAAGGATTTTTCAATGACCTTAAAAATACGCTGTTTTTCGAGTACACTGGCAAAAATAATAGGTACGTAAGACAGCGGCCCGAGTTTAGTTTTAATCTCTTGCTCCAATTTTACCGCAGTATTGGTTTCTTTGTTCACCAAATCCCATTTGTTGATCATGATTACGCTACCTTTTTTATACTTATTGACTAAGGCGATAATACTCATATCTTGGGCCTTCAATCCTCGTTCGGCATCAATCATGATGATACAGACATCACTATCCTGAAGGGCTTGAATGGCCCTAAGCACTGAATAAAACTCAATGTCTTCTTTGACCTTAGCTTTCTTTCGGATACCTGCCGTGTCGGTCAATATAAAGTCTTTACCAAACAGGTTGTACCGTGTGTTGATGGCATCTCTGGTGGTACCGGGTATGTCGGTGACGATGGTGCGTTCTTTTCCCAATAAGGCATTGATAAAAGAAGATTTACCCGCATTGGGTCGGCCCAAAATGGCAATCTTAGGGAGTCCACTGTCGGATTCTTCCTCTTCTTCGTCAAGTTCTTTGACTACTTCATCTAATAAATCTCCGGTACCCCAGCCATTTGAGGAAGCGACAGGAAACAATCTATCGGTCATGCCTAATGTATAAAATTCGGTGGAATCATCAATTCTTTTTTGATTGTCTGCCTTATTGGTGACTACAAATAGGGGTTTGTTGACTTCTCTTAATATCTGGGCAAATTCCTCATCTAAACCATGCAATCCGGTATGGCAGTCAACCATAAATAAAATGACACTAGCTTCCGACAAGGCTTGTTGGACCTGTGTACGGATGGCTCCCTCAAAGATGTCGGTAGATCCTTTCACATAACCACCGGTATCAATGACGGTAAATTTTTTACCATTCCATTCACAAACCCCATAATGTCGATCTCGTGTCACGCCGGACTCATCGTCCATGATGGCTTGTTTACGTTCGATCAAACGATTGAAAAGGGTAGATTTACCTACATTGGGTCTACCTACTATTGCTACTATATTCGCCATTTATTTTAGTTAATGAGTGCTTGAGGTCTTCATTGCTGATAACCAAACTTCTTTAAACATTTTTCTTTTCTACGCCAGTCTTTTTCAACTTTTACGTAAGTTTCTAAATGGACTTTTTTCTCGAAAAACTTCTCGAGGTCTTCGCGAGATTCAATCCCTACTTTTTTGAGGCTGGCGCCACTTTTACCAATGATAATTCCTTTTTGACTGTCGCGCTCCACGTAGATGATCGCTCGGATGCGCAAGATATCTTCGGCTTCTTTAAATTCTTCTATCTCTACCTCACAGCTATAGGGGACTTCTTTTTTATAATTTAAGAAAATCTTTTCTCTGATGATCTCAGAGGTGACAAATCGCTCGGATTTATCGGTGATCTGATCTTGAGGAAAATAGGGAGGATGGTGTGGTAAAGCGGACTTGATGGCTTCATAGAGTTCATCGATGTTTTCTTTCTCCAAGGCTGAAATCGGAAAAACCTGTGCCGTTGGGAATATTTTTTGCCAGTAATCCACTTTGTCTTTCACTTGGGATCCTTTGGCTTGATCCATCTTATTGATGATCAGAAATTTGGGGGCTTGATTCTCAAAGATATGCGTAACATTTACATTGTCATCATACTTCTCGCCGAGCTCTACCATGTACAAGATCAAGTCGGCATCTTCTAAGGACGCTTTGACAAATCGCATCATACTTTCTTGAAGCTTGTATTGAGGATCAATGACCCCTGGGGTGTCACTGAAGATCATCTGACAATCGGGCGTCGAAAGAATCCCAAAAATACGATGTCGGGTTGTTTGGGCCTTTGAAGTCATGATCGAAAGGCGTTCTCCAACCAAGGCATTCATCAAAGTTGATTTACCCACGTTGGGTTTACCTAAAATACTGACAAATCCTGCTTTAAAGGCTGTTTTATCTTCGCTCATGTCATGTGCTTAACAATACTTCTTTCTATGATGCTGCAAAGATACTTTTTATTGTTCCTTAGAACAGTCATTGATAATTGAATTTTTCATCTATCAGTGATAGCAAACAGAGTAGGGTGTATTTTGGGGTGATCCGAAAATATCTGAATGGGAGTCTACTAGTCATAATTCGCCTTCCTCAAAATATTAAATATAAATACTCAGTTACCTCTTGTTTATTGAAAATAGCTTACTACTTTTGTATTCACATCGCGGGATGGAGCAGTTGGTAGCTCGTCGGGCTCATAACCCGAAGGTCGCTAGTTCGAGTCTAGCTCCCGCTACTAAAACAAGAAGACGGTTATACTATTATATAGTGTAACCGTTTTTTTTATCAAAACATATTTTTTGTAAATAAAACTTTACATTTTAATTTATTTTGACTACTTTTGTAAAGTACACATTACATAAAAAGATGAAAGAACAAAAAAAACAAACAAAAATTTTACTTGGATGGGTATTTGCTTGGGTAGTAAGTACTGCAATTTTATCAGCGGGAGTAAACAATTTATGGGATAACGTATTAATTACCAAAATAGGATTATTTATAAATCTTGCTATTGGGGTTGGTATGATTATCGCAAATAAAAATTTATTTAAGCATTATGATGAATTACAAAAGAAAATTCACTTTGAATCAATGGCCCTTACATTAGGGTTAACGGTAGTTGTTGGTCTTGTGTATGAGATTTCGTTTGATTTTGGAGTTATTAATTCGGAACCTGAGTTTGAATATTTAGTGTTTTTCATTTGCTTTTCATACATGACTTCTATTATCGTTAATTCATTAAGATTTAAATGAAAAATAGATTAAGAGAGTTAAGGAAAAATCAAAAATTGACACAAGAAGAATTAGCCAACTTAATTGGTATTTCACGTCAAGCGATAAATGCGATTGAAAAAGAAAAATTTGATCCAAGTTTACCCACAGCATTTAAGATGTCAAAGTTATTTGAGATAGCTATTGAGGAACTCTTCTTTTATGAGGGATCTAAATAATTAATTGAATTGATTTATTAACTTCCAAGAATTCTACTGGTGTAAAACTAATGTTCGATATTTCAATAGAGTTGTCTACCAAAACAAAAGGTTAAACTATTATAGTGTAATCGTTTGCGTGCTTCGTTTTTCATAAGGATTTCCTTGATTTCATCAAGATTGATGACTTCCTAATTTTCATGATTAAGAATTTCTTTATAGATTAAATTTTATTTTCTAAAATTTTCATCTTTATTGTAAGAATTAAAGATAAACATCTTTAAAAAGTGGTGAATTAAGAAAAGAAGATAATTTAAGTTTCTATGTCGTACAGAGAAGAAAAGATAAAATCCTTAATCGGTTCAGATTACACTGACTTTAATACTCGTAAACTTCAAGATCATTGTTCCTCTATACTTGAAAGAGGCATGCATGGCTTGTGTTTTAGCCCTTATGAAGAGATACAAAAACCAGGGGATGAGATTTCAGAAGATCAAATTCGCAGAAGACTTGAAATCATCAAACCCTATACGAAATGGATTAGGACTTTCTCTTGTACCGATGGTAATGAATTAATTCCTAAGTTGGCCAAGGAATATGGCATAAAGACGTTAGCAGGTGCTTGGCTCGGTGATAATGAGAATACCAATACTGATGAAATCCGTTCTCTTATCAGGTTATGTGATTCTGGATTGGTAGACATCGCCGTGGTAGGCAATGAGGTCATGTATAGAGGAGACTTTTCCGAAGCTCAGCTACTTTATTATATCCATGAGGTCAAATCAGCAGTAAAAGGTATCCCTGTAGGTTATGTCGATGCCTATTATGAGTTTAACACCAGACCAAAGATATCAGCGGCTTGCGATGTGATTTTAGCAAATTGCTATCCTTATTGGGAAGGCTGTCATTTGGATTACTCCTTATTATACATGAAACAAATGTATCAAGCCGCCTTGGATGCAGCAAATGGCAAAAAGGTGATTATCACAGAAACAGGTTGGCCCAGTCAGGGAAGTGACTTAGGAGATGCCCATCCATCCTATGAAAATGCCCTTAAATATTTCAGTAATGCTCAGCAGTGGGCTGAGGAAGATGAAATCGAAATGTTTTATTTTTCTTCCTTTGATGAATCCTGGAAAGTAGACTCAGAGGGTGATGTTGGAGCATTTTGGGGCCTTTGGGATAAGAAAGGAAAAATAAAATTTTAGAATAAGAATATCATAAAGCACAACTACATGAACTATACTGATGTTTTCTCAATGCCTGCAGCTCCTGCTGTCTGCTACTCTGGATATAGGGAGGGTCAGCAGCCTGGGATCAATGATCCTAGTTATGAGCAAGTGAAGGAAGATTTATTGATCGTCCAGGCCAATTGGACTTACGTGCGTCTTTATAGTTGTGATTCACATTCACGAACGGTACTCGAGGTGATTGAAAAAGAAAAGCTTCCCCTCAAGGTTATGCTGGGTGCTTATATCAATGCTGAAGAGAATAATCCAAATTGCCCTTGGGGAGGAAATGATTTTTCTGAAGAAGCCTTGGCCTCAAACAAAGAACAAAATCATCAAGAAGTTGATGATTTAGTGCGTTTAGCCAATAGGTACCCTACTATTATCTTTAGTTTGTCCGTAGGCAATGAGGCCAGTGTAGATTGGACAGATCATATGGTAGCAGTTTCTCAAATCATCTACTACGTGAGGCAAGTGAAAAAAGGTGCAAAACAGCCGGTAACATTTTGTGAAAATTATGTCCCATGGCTCGATAAGTTAGAACCACTGGTCAATGAAGTGGATTTTATCTCAATACATACCTATCCAGTATGGGAATACAAAACCATAGATGAGTCACTTGAATTCACAAAGCAAAATTACAGGGCAGTAGCAGAAAAATATCCGAATAAGTTGGTCGTCATAACCGAAGCGGGCTGGGCGACCTCATCAAATGATCAAGGGATTCCCAGAGCTCATGTAAATCAAATTTTTCAAAAAATTTATTATCAAGAGTTAAGTTCTTGGTGTAAAGAGGATCATATCCTGACCTTTGTCTTTGAAGCATTTGATGAGCCGTGGAAGGGATCCCCAGATCCAGATGAACCTGAAAAGCATTGGGGGTTGTACTTTGAGAATCGCAAGCCAAAGTTGGCCTTTTCCGATAGAGGTGATTATAAGCAATCTTTCACTGCTTAATATCAAATTAGCATAGTTGATAGATCTAAATAATTGTCTGAAAATAAAGTAAAATAGCCTTATAAGATGAATGCCATTGATCACGAAGAATTTCTTTTATTATATCAGGGTTGATATACTTGAAAAAAGGGGCTTTTGATAAATGACTTTTTGACTGGAAGAAGTAATCATAGATCATTGCATTTATTAAAATTAGCATCAGCTTATCAAGAGGGATCACCTATCGTTTTTTTGGAATTTGATGTTTTCGAATGGTATATAAATTTTGTTTTTATTGATTAATCCAAATATTGATTAAATAAAAAATAGTAATTGTTGAATAATTTTATTTTCATTGCCCAGCAAAACCCATAAGAGGTATTATATTTTAAATTACATTTTATTGTGCAAATTATTTTGAGACCTAAAAAGAACCTCATTACTGAAAAGAGTATCCCTTTTATCCTATTTAGGATAAAAATTTAATAGGCCTTTGATTTGTGATTTATTTCAAATAAATGTTCACTTTGTGGATCAAATGTTCTCAATATTAATCACAATCCGATTACTGCAGATATTTTTATGATTGATAAGAAAAAGATTTTTTTAGGAAAGAACGAAGTTGATTTTTCAGAAAAAAAAGTATCTGGAAAATTGCTTCAAATAGGCGGTGAAACTTTTTATAAAATAAGCCATTTTGATGAGATGCGTCCGTTCTTTATGACAGTGGTGAGTCATTCCAACCATTGGATGTTCATTTCAAGCACGGGTGGTTTATCGGCAGGAAGAAAAGATTGTAATTCAGCCCTCTTTCCTTATTATACAGATGATAAGATCACCACTGCAGCCGAAACAACAGGTAGTAAAACCTTGTTTTTGGTTTCAAAAGGGGATAAGACTTCTTTATGGGAGCCCTTTTCAGATAAATATTCGGGGGTTTATAAGATCACAAGGAATCTATATAAAAATGCCTTTGGCAATAAGATTATTTTTGAAGAGATCAATCATGATCTGGCATTGAAGTTCACTTACCAATGGAACTCAAGCGATCAATTTGGATTCATTAAAAAATCTACCATCACCAATCAAGGTAAAGCTGCGGTCACTCTTTCCTTAATAGATGGGATTCAAAACTTACTGCCTTACGGCGTAGAGCAATCCGTACAAAACGGTAGTAGTAACCTGGTAGATGCCTACAAAAAATGTGAATTAGAGGTAGATTCTGGTATGGGTATCTATTCTTTAAGTGCGATCATAGTGGATAGGGCAGAGCCTAGCGAAGCATTAAAGGCGAGTGTGGTTTGGTCTTTGGGTTTGGATCAGGCAAAAAAACTACTTTCCTCCAAGCAACTAGATACTTTTAGAAGAGGGGGTACGCTTATCCAAGAAGATGATATTAAGGCAGAAAAAGGCGCTTATTTTCTGCATGAAGAAATTTCACTTTCAGCAAAAGAAGAAAAAAATTGGCTCATTGCCGCTGATGTGAATCAATCGATTTCAGACATTATTGATATTAAGGAAAAACTCAAATCAAAAGAAGATCTTCTGGATCAAATCAACAAAGACATTGAAGCAGGCTCGATGCATTTACTTGAATTGGTGGGTGGCGCAGATGGATTGAGGTTGTCCGCACATAGACCCCGTAATATTCGTCATTTCTCCAATACCATGTTCAACATCATGCGTGGGGGTATTTTCGATCATAATTATCAGATAGGAAAGACAGACTTTTTGGATTACTTGGCAAAAGCCAATAAAAATGTATTTGCAGGTAAAAAAGTGCTTCTAGATAACTTACCTGGGGTGTTTGATCTCAATCATTTACGTCAAGTGGCTAAAAAGGGAAGCGACGCTGATTTTAAAAGATTATGTACGGAGTACTTGCCCTTAATGTTCAGCAGAAGACACGGCGATCCGAGTCGCCCATGGAATCAGTTCTCAATCAATACGAAGAGTGAAGTAGATGGCTCCAAAATATTGGATTATCAGGGGAATTGGAGAGATCTTTTTCAAAATTGGGAGGCACTGGCTTATTCATATCCGGAATTCATTGAAGGAATGATACATAAGTTCTTAAATGCCACTACGTTTGATGGCTACAATCCTTACCGCGTTACCAAAGATGGATTTGACTGGGAGACCATAGAGCCAGGTAATCCATGGGCGTATATTGGTTATTGGGGGGATCATCAAATCATTTATCTACTCAAATTTTTGGAGTTCATTGAAAACTATTATCCTAATAAACTAGCTGAGTCTTTTTCGAAGAATTTGTTTGTTTATGCCAATGTGCCTTATCTGATAAAGGATTATGAAGATTTATTAGAAAATCCGAAAGATACCATTGTTTACGATTATGAAAATGAAGCGCGTATACAAGCGCAACGTGCAAAAATTGGTGCAGATGGTGCTTTGCTTACTGATGCTAATGATCAAATTTATAAGGTCAACTTCATTGAGAAAGTCTTAGCCACTGTTTTAGCTAAAATGTCAAATTTCATCCCTGAGGGTGGGATTTGGATGAACACCCAACGCCCCGAGTGGAATGATGCTAATAATGCTTTGGTTGGAAATGGTGTCTCAATGGTTACCTTGTACTACCTAAAAAGGTTTCTTAAGTTTTTTGACAATATTTTAAGTAAATATGATCAAGAGGATATTGAGATCTCAGTAGAGTTAAAGCAATTTTTAATTGAACTCAACCATGTTTTAGCTCAAAATCAGGGATTATTGAGGGGTACAATTTCTGATAAAGAGCGTAAAAGGGTATTGGATGGCTTAGGAAGTGCGGGAAGTTCTTTCAGAAAGATCATTTACAAGCAAAAGTTTTCAGGACAAAAAGTAAAAGTGCATACAGCGGAGATTACTTCATTTGTTGATCTATCAAGTTTGTTCTTAGCCCATTCTATCAAGGCCAACAAAAGAACGGACCACCTTTATCATGCCTATAATTTGATGACCGTAAAAGGTAAGAATGAAGTTGCAATTTCCTACCTACCAGAAATGCTCGAAGGGCAAGTAGCAGTATTGAGTTCAGGATTTTTATCTTCAAGTGAGAGTTTAGAGGTTTTGGACGGGTTGAAGTCTAGTAGTTTGTTTAGGGTCGATCAATTCAGTTATGTACTTTACCCCAATAAAATCTTACCTAGGTTTGTTGCGAAGAATACCATACCCCCGGAGGTCATATCAAGTTCAGATCTCCTGACAACGTTGATTGATCACAAGAATGTTGACGTAGTTGAAAGAGATGCACTTGGAGAATATCACTTCAATGGCGCTTTCAATAATGTCAACTCTCTTAAAGCTGCCCTCGAATCGCTTCCTGAGATATATCAAGCATGGGCAGAAGGAGAATCTGAGGCCCTATATCAAATCTTCGAGGGCGTATTTAATCATAAATCTTTTACCGGAAGGTCTGGAACATTCTTTGGATATGAAGGTCTGGGCTCTATCTATTGGCATATGGTCTCAAAGTTATTATTAGCTACTTTCGAGATCACTAAGGATGCTGTGAAGCAAAAGGAAGACAAGGCCCTTGTTGGTAGGTTATTTGATCATTATTTTGAGATCAACGAAGGTATTGGAGTCAATAAATCTCCAGAATTATATGGCGCTTTTTCCACAGATGCTTATTCACATACACCCGGAGGTAAGGGTGCCCAGCAGCCTGGGATGACTGGTCAAGTAAAAGAAGACCTTTTGAGTAGATGGGGAGAACTAGGTATTGAGGTGCAAGAGGGCATTTTGACATTTAATCCCTTTATGTTGCGACAAGATGAATTTTTGACGGAAAAGCAAGACTATGTTTACGTCAATGTACTCAAGAAAAGATGTTCAATTGAACTTGAAAAGGATAGCTTAGGCTTTACTTATTGTCAGATACCCATCATTTATCAAGCCTCACAAACTTCAAAAATTGAAGTCCATTATAATAGCGGGGCAAAACGGATCATTGAGGGAAACCAATTAGATTTGACTTTGAGTAGCATGATATTTAAAAGAACCCATGAGATCCATAAATTAGTCGTTTTTTTGACAAGAAATTAGTAAATCCAAGATACTAAGGATGGATTTATTCATAAACAAAATAAATAGTCTACGGGTAGACATAGTTATTATTAGATAAAATGAAAATACAGAAAGCAGTATTCATTCTCATTCTAGTCCTTGCGTGCAAACCGGATCCTAACTTAAATCTTGTCACCATATCAGGTAAGCATTTATTGGTAAATAATGAGACTTACTTCATCAAAGGTATTTGTTACCATCCCGTACCTCAGGGTAGTACTAGGCGGTCTTTTGACTTGATAGATCAGGATTTGTCTTTAATGATAGAGGCGGGTATCAACACCATCAGAGTATATGAACCTATCATATCAGAAGAAGTACTTGATAAAATTTGGGTGGCAGGTCTTAAGGTCATTATCAGTTTTGGATACGATCAAAAAGGTACTTTTGATATTTTATCAGGTACCTATTTAGACTATGTAGAGAAGTACAAGTATCACCCATCTATTTTGGCTTGGGAGCTTGGGAATGAATATAATTATCATCCTGAGTGGTTCAATAGCGACATAAAAAACTGGTATCAAACACTTAATGAGGCTGCAGCGCTCATTCATGAGTTGGACAAAACCCACCCAGTTGCCACCGCACATGGTGAACTGCCAAATGAGTTAGCACGAGGTATGTGTTCCAACATTGATATATGGGGTATGAATGTGTACCGATGGGATCAACCCGCATCAATTATAGAAGATTGGAAAAAGTTGAGCGATAAGCCCATGTATTTTTCTGAAAGTGGAGCAGACAGTTATATGGCCATAGCTAAGGCTGGGTTTGAGGCGGGTGAAAATCAAAGGGCTCAGGCAGTAGCAAATGCGATTATTGTGGATGAAGTTCTCAAAAACGCGGAACATAACACAGGCCTATTTATCTTTTCATTTACCGATGGCTTATGGAAGGCGGGAAATCCTAATGTACAGGACGTAGGGGGATGGGCTCCTAATAGTAGCGGTGTTCCTTATGACGGGACACCTAATGAAGAATATTGGGGTATTGTTGACATCAATAGAAATAAAAAGCTAACTTTTGATGTAATTAAAGATCGGTTTAACAAAAAACAATAATCATGTCTACATATCATAAAGTTCCTTACGGTCAAAAAATAGCATTTGGATTTGGCATGCTCGCCAATCAGATGTTTCCAGCCGTAATAGGTATTTTTATTGTAGTTCTTGTTCAGAGTTTAGGCTTTCCTGGATGGATGTGGGGATTTGTTATGATTTTCCCAAGACTTTTTGATGCCATAACCGATCCGATTATGGGTTTTATCTCTGATAATACCAAATCCAAATGGGGGCGTAGACGTCAATATGTTTTTTTAGGAGCTATCATAATGGGCTTTTCATTCATTGTCATGTGGCAGCTGCACAAAGAAAGTACCATTGATTATAACTTCACCTACTTTCTTTTATGGTCATTATTGTTTTATGTCGGGTTGACAATATTTAGTGTTCCGTATGTAGCCATGGGATATGAAATGAGCGATGATTTTCACGAAAGGACAAATATTATGGCTGTCGCTCAATTTATTGGACAGTGGGCATGGGTCATTGCTCCTTGGTTTTGGGTCATTATGGATGATCAAAACCTTTTTGAATCTAGTGAAATTGCAGTAAGAAAGCTAGCAATATGGGTGGGTTTAGTGTGTATGACTTTTGCAATAATACCGGCTATTTTCATAAAGAGTAAATCAACTTTAAATCAAGATTATGATAGCATTACTTTTAATAACATCATTAAAAGTTTGTACACCATATTTGTTATCAACTTTAGTCAGGCATTCAAAATAAAAGCATTTAGAAAATTATGTATTGCCACTTTTTTAATTTTTAATGCTTTCAATACGGTTGCAGCATTTACCTACTTCATCATTGTTTTCTTTTTATTTAATGGAATAACAGGCCCTGATGGAGCCTGGTGGTGGCCTACTCTTTTTGGAAGTGTCGGGGCTTTAGTAACCACTTTCTTGGTGATCCCTGTAGTAACTATACTTTCAAACAAAGTAGGTAAAAAGAAAGCATTTATAATTTCACAATCAGTTTCTATCATAGGATATATTATGCTTTGGTTTTTATTTATTCCTGGAAAGCCTTATTTGTTTTTATTTGCATTACCTTTTTTCTCTTTTGGGATTGGTGGTTTATTTACGCTGATGATGTCAATGACAGCAGATGTGATTGACTTAGATGAGTTGAATACTGGAAAAAGACGTGAGGGTGTTTTTGGTGCCATATATTGGTGGATGGTAAAATTTGGATTTGGTATTGCTGGAGGATTGAGTGGTGTGATTTTATCTGTAATAGGTTGGGAATCTGGAGGTGCTACTCAAACCGAAGAAGCATTATATGGCTTACGATTATTTTTCTCTGGATTACCTATATTGGGGACTTTATTGGCTATTTACGTGATGAGAGATTATGAAATTACCGAGGAAAAAGCCAAAGAAATTTCCGTAGAGTTGGCGGCTCGCAAAGTCTAATATTGCTTTTTAATCCGTACTAAATTCAAAATTTCTTAGACAAGTTATTATTCAAGATGATTTTTTTTGTAATTGTCACAGAAATTGGGTGGATTTGCGTTCAACTTTAAACCGTCATAGATATATGATGTTACAACATCATATATTATTTATTTTTAAAAGGCATTAGTTAATCATGGTAAGAATACTGAGCATTTTTAGCTTTCTTTTTTTGATAGTTTTAGCTCGTAAGGGAGTTGGAAATGATCTGGTTAAATTCACTAATCAAGAGTTTCGGGAAATAGATACCATCTCAAACTGGGAAAATAAGGTTATTTTTTCTTTGAGTTTGGCACAAGCGGCATTGATCAATTGGGCAGCTGGAGGTGAAAACAACTTTGCCGTGAATGGATTGGTAAAATATTTTTCAAATTATAATTACGATAAAATAAGTTGGGAAAATACAATTAATGTTGGTTATGGTTTTATGAAGCAAAGCAATGAGCGGTATCGCAAAACCGATGATAAGCTTCACATTGCCTCGAAATTTGGACACCGCATCAATGATTCGTTAAATTACACTGTTTTATTGAATTTTGATTCACAGATGGCTATAGGTCTTAATGAAAACAAGCAAAAAATAGCTAATTTTTTGGCTCCTGCATATCTAGTATCCTCATTGGGGTTTGACTTTAAACCACAGGGGGCTGTTAGTGTAGTATTGGCACCTTTTACTAGTAAATTTACTTTTGTCAATGATCAGCAGCTGGCCAATCAAGGTGCTTTTGGCCTCGAAGGTGCAGTTTATGATGACTTGGGCGTTGTGATCAAACAAGGACGCAGATATCGTAGTGAATTCGGAGGTTATGTTTCTATAAACTTTATACAGAATGACTTTAAGCAAGAAATGCTCAATAATATCAGTGTAAATTCAAAACTAAATTTATTTACCAATTATTTGGTTTCACCAGAAAATCTAGATGTAAATTGGGAATTGCTAGTTGTCATGAAAGTCAATAAATTGCTATCCGTAAATATCAATACGCATTTATACTATGATCATGATACTAAAGTTTCTGTAGACAACAATAAGGATGGTATAATCGATGGATATGGTCCTCGAACGCAGTTTAAGGAACTATTAGGTGTTGGTTTTGTTTTTGATTATTAAAGCTTTGAGAGGTAAAAATTTATATACTGTAACATAACACTTTTTAGACCATTGGATCGATGTTACAGGTGCCATGTGATGGTAATTCTCATCGCAGCCTCTCTACTTTATTCAGATTAAATTTATGTATTTAAAAACTAAATCACTCGTTAACAAAAGATGACATCTCTGGAACAGTATCGTACGTTACTTCACCAAGATGAAGCCGTTCTGAAGGTTTTGAAAAAGAAAGCACTTGGCATTTTGATTTTCCGATTACTAGTGACAGTTGCTTTTATCCTACCGGTGTTACTCTACCGCGAAGGGCAAGTGATAGGAGCATTTTTAATGGGTTTAGGCTTAATAGGTACTTTTCTCTTTTTTATTAAACAAACAGATCAGATTAACTGGTATAAAACACTGATTATTAATAAAATAAATCTTAATAATAGAGAAATTATTTCATCTAATAAATTGGTTTTTGATGAGCATAATGACGGTAGTGAGTTTTCTGATCCTCGTCATGACTACGCGTATGACTTAGATTTTTTTGGTCCCAAATCTTTGTTCCATTTAATCAATCATACCCGAACTTTTTTAGGCTTACAGACCTTAAAAAACGATTTCTTAGAAAACCATGAACCTCAGTCAATCAAGGATCGGCAGGCGGCGATAAAAGAACTTTCAGCCCAGATCGAGTGGCGCCAATCCTTTGCGGCCATTGCGATAGAAGTGAAGGACGAGGAAGGGCATATTGAATCATTGACGGCATGGACCTTGAAAAAGAAAAAAACTATTCCAAAAGCAGTCAATGTGCTATTTTTGGTCCTCGGAGCACTACCCGTGGCCTTGTTCATGTCCTACTATTTTCTAAAATCGGAAATTTACTATGACTTGGGTTCCACAGCGGTATTGATTAATTGGCTAATCACAGGGCTGTATTACAGAAAAATCAATGAAGATCTCATCGTGGCCGATCACATAGATCAGATCCTCAAGAAATATGGCTTGCTCTTGTCGCACATCGGCCAGCAAGACTTTAAAAGTGCTTACTTGGCGGATCTTCAGACATCTACATATTATGAGAAACGTTCAGCACATGGCCATGTCAAGCGATTGTCAGACATTGTGCATCGCTTGGGGAGTTTTCGCAATCCTTTCGCGGCTCTCTTATTGGGTGGATTTTTTCTCTATCACCTAAATGTAAGAACCTTAATGTTAAAATGGAAGCAAAGATTTGGTGACCACTTAATCACATGGATACAAGCCCTGGGACAATTTGAGAGTTTAAATAGTTTTGCTCGTTTTTCATATAACAACCCGGAGTACGTTTTCCCTAGCCTTAATGACCGATTTCAGATTGAATTTAAAAATATGGGCCATCCGATGGTAGCCAAAAATGAATCGGTCACCAATACCCTTACGCTTCAGGACTCAAAATTCATTTTACTGACGGGTTCTAACATGTCTGGAAAAAGTACCTTTTTACGCGCCTTAGGGATCAACTTTGCTTTGGCCAAAATGGGAGCCCCGGTGTGTAGTGATCAGGCCCAAATACATCCATTTCCGATGATGGCCACGATGAGACATGCAGATTCATTGAGCGAGGGGAAATCCTACTTCTTTGCTGAGGTCCAAAAGTTAAAAGCCGTCATGGCCCAGTTGGATAAGGGCAGATGCTTGCTCTTGATGGACGAAATATTGCGGGGGACCAACTCAGACGATAAAATCCTGGGGTCGATGAAAATCGTAAAAAGGGTGATGGCTCAAAAAGCCTCGGGCCTCTTGGCCACCCATGATCTTCAATTATGCGATTTGGAGCAGGATTATCCCAATCAGCTGGCTAATTATTGCTTTGAAAGTGAGATCAAAAATGAAGAATTAATCTTTGATTACAAGCTGAGAAAGGGTATCTGCAATAGCAAAAGTGCTACTTTCTTGTTAGAGCAAAACAAAATCATTTAATTGCGGTAATTTTTTTTATATATGATAGGATAAATATTCGCTCAATTAGAATAAAATGAAACGAAGTCAAACTATTTTTGATACCAAGCTTGTTTTAATTGGTAGCGCCTTGGTCTCGTATAATAAATGGTCATAAAGGTGTGCTGAAAACTAGAAGAAGGGCGCCCGAAGCAGTTCATTAATTCGAATGGAAATAAACGAGAAGCTGTCAATAAAGGAGAAAATAGGCTATGCCTTAGGTGATGGTGCGGCCAATATTGCTTGGCGCGGTGTTTCTACGTTTTTATTTATTTTCTACGTAGATGTGTTTGGATTAGATCCCGTTTCGGTGGGTCTGCTCATGCTTATAGCCCGTTCGAGTGATGGATTAAGCGATGTTTTTATGGGCGTTTTAGGAGACCGATCAAATTCAAAATATGGTAAATTTCGGCCTTGGATATTATGGACTGCCGTCCCCCTAGCCCTCATTTTATCCTTACTTTTTACCGCTCCAGAATTGGGAAATCAAGACAAGATTCTCTATGCCTACGTCACCTATATTTTATTTACCTTGATCTATACGGCCAATAATATCCCTTATGGTGCATTGATGGGGGTAATGACCGGTGATGATAAAGAACGCACCAGTTTGGGATCCTATCGCATGGTAGGGGCCTTTGCAGGGGGAATGTTGGTGCAAGGGGCCTTGCTCTATTTGGTTGTTTTCTTTGGCAATGTAAATCCTACGATCGAATGGGAGCCATTGCCAGACGGGAGCTCATACGAAGTTCGGGTCACGGCTCCGGTCGACGTAGCGAGTGCGCGCATCAATCTCAAGCAAGGATTCGGAAAATTTATTTTAAAGGAAGAGGCGGCCTCAAACATAGCTCCTGCGCAAAGTATTAGCTTTCAGATGGAAGCCCATCAAGAATATGTATTCATTCTATCCGGAATGGTAGAGATAGATCAGACGGACCTCTCGGTCATCAATCAAAGGGAGGGTTATAGTAAATCTATTTATTTATTATCTGTATTTCTTGCCCTTTGCATGGTCGTGACCTTTCTTATGACCAAAGAACGAGTCAACCCCCCGGTGGACCAAAAGAAAGATTTGGCTAAAGATTTAAAGCAACTTCTGAGCAATCGGCCTTGGCTCGTGCTGTTGGTGATTGGTTTGCTATTCAATATTTATACCTCCATCAAAATGGGCATTATTGTTATTTATTTCCTGCATTATCTCAACAATGAGTTATTGGCCTCGAACTTTATGATTGCGCTGACCTTGGTGTCTATCTTGGGGGCCATGAGTGTGGCTCCCTTAGGCCGAAGATGGGGCAAGAAGCGGTTGTTTATCATGGCCTTAATCTTTTCAGCTCTTGTAAATTGCTTTTTTATCTTCTGTGGACCCAATGACTTATTACCCATATTTGTCATTGGGATGGTATCAGAGTTTGCCGCAGCTATGTTTCCTACCTTACTGTTTGTGATGCTTGGGGATGCCGCAGACTATTCCGAATGGACCCATGGGAGACGTGCCACCGGACTTATTTACTCGGCAGGATCTTTGGCAACTAAATTTGGTGGAGGCATCGCTGGAGCGATCATCGGCTTTGTACTGGCCTCGTATCATTATGACGGACAAGATGCCGTAGCAGCAGAAGGCGCAGCCACAGGGATCATCATGCTGATGAGTTGGGTGCCTGCGCTGATTGCCTTCGTAGCCGCAGGCGTGATGAGCTTTTACCCTTTGAATAAACAGAAAATGTATTTAATTACGCAAGATTTGACTGCCAAGCGGATTGGATCATGAGCAGCTTAATATAACACATCGTTTCGGAATGGAGTCAATGAATAACTTTCCAGAAAATTTCACTTGGGGATCAGCTACCTCTTCTTATCAAATAGAAGGTGCTGCAGACGAAGCCGGAAAAGGCCCCTCGATTTGGGATGCTTTCTGTACCGTCCCCGGTAGGGTGGCGAAGGGAGATCGGGGAGATCGTGCTTGTGATCACTACCATCTTATGAGAGAAGATGTGTTATTGATGAAAGCTATGGGGCTGAAAGCCTATCGATTTTCGATAGCTTGGCCACGCATTATGCCCTCGGGTAAAGGCCAAGTGAATGCTGAAGGCCTCCAATTTTATGATGATCTGATCAATGAGTTATTGGATCAAGGGATCGAACCGTGGGTCACTTTATATCATTGGGACTTGCCCTTGGCCTTGCAGATGGAAGAAGATGGCTGGCTCAATGCGGAGATTGCTGATTATTTCGAAGCCTACGCCAGGATTTGCTTTGCGCGCTTTGGAGACCGTGTCAAACATTGGATTACCCTCAATGAACCTTGGGTAGTAGCTATTTTAGGCTATGGTATGGGCACCTTTGCGCCCGGTCGAACCTCGAAGTCTGAACCCTATGTGACGGGTCATAACCTCCTTCGAGCCCATGCGCAAGCGGTGAGGTGTTATCGAGAAGAATTTCAGGCTCAACAAAAGGGGGTCATCGGTATTACCAACAACTGTGATTGGCGGGAGCCCTTAACGAACAAAAAAGAAGATGTAGCCGCTGCCGAGCGCGCCCTAGAATTCTTTCTGGCCTGGTTTGCAGATCCTATTTATCTGGGACAATACCCCAAAAGTATGGTGGATCGTCTGGGAAATCGACTGCCCCAGTTTACCGAAGAAGAAAGGGACCTATTACTGGGCTCCAGTGACTTTTTTGGTTTAAATCATTATACAACCTTATTTGCTGCCGATGCTCAAGGCAACTTGCAAGTAAGTTCCGTTTATGGCAATGGCGGCCTCTCCGAGGACCAAGATGTTAACCTTTCGGTAGACCCAAATTGGAAAAAAACGGCGATGGGTTGGGCCGTAGTTCCTTGGGGTTGCCAAAAGCTTTTGACCTGGATATCGGATCGATACGACGCGCCAGACATCTATATCACAGAAAATGGATGCGCTTATGCCGATGCTCCTGTTGAGGGCAAGGTCCATGATGATGAGCGCATTGCGTATTATGAAGGCTACCTCAATGCCTGTCATGATGCGATCTCAAATGGAATTAAATTAAAAGGCTATTTTGCCTGGTCACTGATGGACAATTTTGAATGGGCCTCTGGTTATGCGAAGCGATTTGGCTTACATTACGTAGATTTTGATACCTTGGAACGTATTCCCAAAGCCTCTGCAAATTGGTACAAAAAAGTCATTGAAGTAAATGGAGTAAAAACGAATGATCGATTTAAAAGATACTGAAACCATTATTTTTGACCTCGGAGAGGTGATCATTGACCTGGATTCAAAAAGGGTCATCGACCAGTTTAAAAAGTATTCGGATAAGTCTGCAAAGGATATCATCCGCTTAATTTCTAAATCCCAAGATTTGATCGATTATGAGGTGGGTAAGATGACAGATACAGAATTTTGTCAAGTAGTCAATGAATTGTTGTCCATTGAACTGTCTCAAGCCTCTTTTGAAGTCATCTGGAATTCTTTTTTGGGTATCATTAAGCTGGACAAGCTGCATTTGATGCTAGCGTTAAAAGAAAAGTTTAACGTATTGATTTTGAGCAATACCAATGCCATCCATCAAAGAGCATTTGATCGACGTGTAGGGGAGCTTATTCCTTCAAAAACCATGGCAGATATGGTACATACGGCCTATTATTCATATGAATTGGGACTGAGGAAGCCCGATCCTCACATTTACCAAAAGGTCATTGACCTGCAAAATTTAAATCCTGCAAAAACCATATTTTTTGATGATCGCCTCGAAAATATATCCGCGGCTCAGGGCAGTGGCATTCAAGCCATATTAGTGACCTATTCAGATCAAATTCTGGATCAATTGAGATGAAAGAACAAAAGACGTTATTGATTCATACTGGCCTTTTTATCATCACAGTGATCACCACCACGATAGCGGGAGCAGAGTGGATGTATGGTCGGTGGCTCTTTATTGGCAATTATTCCTTGACCCAAGAAGAGCTTACGAATGGTTTGTATTTTTCTATCCCCTTTTTACTGATTTTGACCGTTCATGAGATGGGGCATTACGTAGTGGCCAGAATGAATCAGATCAAGGTGACCCTGCCTTATTACATTCCCATGTGGCTGGGTTTTATCCCTGGAATGCCTTCTTTTGGTACAATGGGAGCATTCATTCGTATTAAAGCAGTAATTCAAAGTCGTCGAGAATATTTTGATGTAGGAGTGGCGGGACCTATCGCTGGATTTGTGATGGCCCTCTTGGTGTTATGGTATGGCTTCAGTCATTTACCCCCTGCAGAGTATATTTTTGAAATCCATCCCGAATACGAGGTACATGGTTTGGATTATGCTGATCATGTTTATGAAGGCGAAGGGGTGGCTTTTCAGTTGGGAGAAAATCCTATTTTTTGGTTCTTTAAGACCTATGTTGCAGATCCCGACTTGCTGCCCCATCCCAATGAAATGATCCATTATCCCTTTATTTTGGCGGGTTATTTGGCCTTGTTTTTCACAGCGCTCAATTTATTGCCCATTGGTCAACTGGATGGGGGCCATGTCATTTTTGGCTTATTTGGCTCCAAAATAGCCCAAAGAATCAATCAAGTTTTTTATACCTTATTTCTATTTTATGCAGGGCTGGGCTGGATTTCACCAGATCTGCTAGCAGACGTCTCCCTGGAGAGTGTCTTTAGTTTCTTGGCTTATGTAGGGATCTATCTTTATTTTGTCTATTTGGCGGTGGCTTCGATGATTCCGGAGACCAGAGATCGCTGGTTCTTTGCAGTGGTATTGCTGGCCTTACAATATGCATTGACCAGTTTTACTGCGATAGTGGGTTATGATGGTTGGTTGCTCTTTGTGTTTTTAATCGGACGTTTTTTAGGGGTTTACCATCCCAAAGCCGTAGAAGATACACCCTTGGATGAAAAAAGAAATATAATTGGTTGGGTGGCGATATTGATTTTCCTCTTGTGCTTCAGTCCGCAGCCTTTTTCCTTGGGTTAGCTTTGGGAGGTCAGAAGGTCCCAAGACTTAAAAAATCATCTCCATAAATTGATAAGCCTTGGGAAGGTCACACTGGTCCCCATGTTCTGATCTAGGTTATTTTTTGTGATACAAGGTGGCATCTTTGGATTTATAGCCCCTAAAATCATTCCTTCCAGATACATAAATACCTTCTTGATAGAGCTCATCTTCAAAGATTTTAAGGTCAATAGGATATTCTGGATCTGAAGAAAATTCAACTAAATTTCCTGAGGGATCGCGAACAAACATTTGAATGGCTCCATCGGGAAGTCGTCTTACTTTACCCCAAGGTTGTATATCAATGATTCCCAGAGCTTTCATCCTAAAAAACAGAGTATTGATATCATCTACTTGCACACAGATATGACCTCGGAACGAATGGGTATCCTCCCATTCGGTCAAATGCAACTGTTGTTGATCATTGAATTTGAAAAAAGCCGTAGGGTAGTCAAATAAAAAGGCGGGAAGGGGCTCCAATCCTAACTCTTTTTCATAAAAAATACAGGCGGCTTCCAAGTCCTTTACGATTAAGGCAACATGGTTGATTTTTAGTGCTTTTGCCATCGGGTTTTATAAATTAAATTTATCAAAATATATTAAAGAACCTTAACGCTAAAGTAGGTTTTCGTTGCTTCGGCTTGACCATGATCCTGTGAAATCAAACTTAAGGGTATCACGCCTAAAAGAGTAAACACAAAAATGTCATCAGTAGGGTGTATGCCCCCATTAAAGGGACATTGATAGCTAATGGTATTACTATGGGCTTTGTTCATGAAAGAAGCTCTCTTAAAAAATGAATTGATTTTTCTGACAGCATATGATAGAAATGTTCTGTTACCGCCGAACTGCCATGATCTTCCAAAAACTTTCTTTGCTCAGGACTCAAGTTCTCAGGATGTTCATCAATCGAATTGGGATAGGGGTTGGCCGGGGTTCGGTCCAACGGTGAACAAAATTCAACCGAAAGAACACGATTATAATGGATACTTTTTAAGGCATCTAAGATATCGGTCCATGGGAGATGTCCCATTCCGGGTGCCATCCGATTGTTATCCGCTACGTGGAAACCCACCAAACGATCTTTGCTACTTTTGATGGCTTCTATCATATCTATTTCCTCAATATTCATGTGGAAGGTATCCAGACATACCCCACAGTTGGGACCTACGGCTGTCGCCAACGCCAGGGCTTGATCAGTCCGGTTGATGAAATAGGTTTCAAATCTATTGATGGGTTCAATACCAATTGAAATACCCAAATTTTCTGAATAATCATAAATTTCTTGTAGCACATCTACCGCCAATAGCCACTCGTCTTCTGGTTTACCCTCCGGAATCAGTTTACCTACTGTAGCTGGCACCACAGAAACCATGTTACCTTCCAATCGATGGACCATTTGTATAACATCTTTGACGTATTGAATTGATTTTTTTCTTTGTGTGGCATCTCTGGCCAGCAAGTTACGATCTTCAAGCATCAAGGTCACAGCTCCCCAACAGGTTAAATTATGGGATTGCAGTAATTGCAATACCTGAGCAGGATCATATAATTCAGGACTCCCTTGGATTTCAATTTTGTCATAACCAAGACCTGCGATTCGGGCGAGGGTGGTTTTGATACTTTCGGCACGCATCCAATTGTGTATTGCGATTTCCATATATTGGGGTTTGATGTAAAGTAAACTTCAAATTAAAGTAAATTCAGCATTTTTAATAAAAATTGGGACACTTTATGTGACCAGTGAAACGCCAAATAGCTTAAGTACTTTAAAAATGTGAGCTATCCCTTTATTTCTGCTATTTTTACCTTTCCAGATCAGCATTTACTATGAAAAAAATATATTTTTTGGGTACCTGTAGCACATGTATCCGTATCATGAAAGATTTAGATAAGGCTTTACATGGGTTTGAGAAAATAGACATCAAACTCCAGTCTCTTACTTTTGATGAAATTGATCAGATGCGCGATCTTGCAGGTACCTATGAGGCTTTTTTCTCCAAAAGGGCGGTCAAATACAAAGATTTAGAAGATCAAACCCTTCAAGAGTCTGATTATCGAAAGCTGATCCAACAGGAATATACTTTTTTAAAACGTCCTGTATTCATCGTTGATGGACAGATCTTCATAGGCAACAGTCCCGCAAACATCCTTGCCTTAAAGGTGCATCTAGGCAGGGGCTAGCTTCTCATTTTGACTGTTCTAAGATAAAACTCCCTACATCTTCCTTGAACTTGATAAGACTGGGGTGATGGGTGTACATCATGTGCCCCGCCTCATAGTATTTCATGATGATATTATCACGAATTTCAGGGGTAAGTCCAAGATGATCAATTGTATACTCGACTCCATAAAATACGGTAGCAATGTCATAGTACCCATTAAGAATAAGTACTTTCATATTAGGATCTCGAGATAAGGCTCTGGCCATATCGGGTGCGGTATTGATTGCGGCTTGTGTATTCCATCTTTCGTTACCTTTGTGATACCAATCCCATTCGAAACCTTCTCTGCGGCCGGCACTAATGGTATATTGTAAGTCTTTTCTCACGCCCAATGTATTGTGAAAATAATCTAAAAAGCCTGTAATATAAGCGGGAGAAATGGCGGCGCTCTGAGGATCATGACTTCCAAATTGTGAGATCAGATCTTGATTAATTCCTGTATATCTTGAGTCTAATCTTCCAATAATAAGACCCTTTGATCTTAAGGCTTCTGCAAAATACTCAGATCCCGTCACCTTGAGGTTGGACTTTAGCCAGTAGTCTTTACTCAAACCTGTATACTGAGCCAGTTGACCCGCGACGGTACTCTTTTGTTCCGGAGAAATACGGTCTCCTTTAAATAAGGCAGGTGCATAACTGTTTTCTGTGAAGCTTCTTATTTCATCAATAAACTTGTCCAAGTTAGGCTCTTTATCAGGAATCTGATTGTGGTACCAGGCACTAGCAGCATAAGTGGGAAAATGCATAAGATAAGGTAAATCATCATCGGGTGGAAAAATAAGGGTTCTTAGATCAAAAACAGCGGAGACCATGATTACTCCATTCATCGCAATGCCTTGATTGAGCATATGATCCATGATGCCGGCATTTCTAAAGGTGCCATAGCTTTCTCCCAGGAGAAATTTTGGCGAATTCATGCGACCTTGTTCAATCAAATATTGGGTAATGAATAGACTGATACTTCTGATGTCTTGATCGACACCCCAAAATTCATTGAAGGTATGTGCTCCCAATGGAACACTCAATCCTGTACCTACCGGATCAATCATCACTAAATCTGCAATATCTAAAATGGAATAATTGTTATTCACAATTTGATAGGGGGCAGCCGAGGTATAGTCAGGATCATTTACTGTAATCCTCTTGGGTCCTAATACACCCATGTGTAACCAGAAAGAGGAAGAGCCAGGGCCTCCATTAAAAGCAAAAACGATGGGTCTAGTTTTTTTGGCGCCGTCTTTTATATAGCTGGTATAGCCAAACAAGGCCAAAGGTTTATTTGCTTCATCCCGAAGTTTATAAGTACCGGATATGGCAATTAATTGGATGGTTTTTCCATTTATTTCGACCTGCTGACGTGAGGTAGTCACTTCAGCATCGGGCAGATTTAAGGGAGCTTCCTGGGCCATGATTAGGCCTAAGGCCAGAGATAAACATAAGGTTAAAAAAATTTTCATGATATAGAAATTTAGTTAGAAGAAATCAAAGAGTTATACTGGCGCCTACAGCCATGAGTTGCAAATTCAATTGATGAGACTTAAATAGATTTTGAGCCGCTGCGTGATCAATGGTTATTTCAGGAAAGGAATCATAATGGCAGCCTATGATTTGACTGCAGCCTAAAAATTTCGCTGCGTGTACCGCATCTTCTGCATCCATAGTATAATTGCCCCCGATAGGCAAGATGGCCAAGTCGATATCATTAAGTTCACCAAATAATTTCAAGTCAGAATGCAAGGCCGTATCTCCTGCAATAAAAATAGTTTTACCTCCAGTTTTAAGGATGAAAGAACCCGGATGACCCCCATAGCTTCCGTCTGGCATGCTACTTGAATGTACTGCTTGCACATATTTAGCTGTTGTTCCCATGGAGAACTGATACGTCCCACCAAAATTTAAACTGTGTGAATGGCTATGCCCTTGTTTGGCCAACCAGCTGGCAACTTCTACCATAGCGATGATTTTGGCATCATTGTGAGACAGAATTATATTCAAATCGGCCAAATGATCCGCATGACCATGGGTGATCAAGACATAATCTGCTTTTATATCCTCCATGACGATTTGCTTTGCTTTTGGATTAGATGCGATGAAGGGATCAGTCAGCATTCTGACATCTGATTTGAATAAAAATGAATTATGCCCGTAATAAGTGATTTGCATTTCTTAAAAGTGATTATTTTGTTAAATGTAGTGATTTAAAATAAAATATTCAATAAAGCTTTCTTTCAGATATATTGGAGAGGGCTGAACGGTAGCATCCTCATTTACGCTCAGGATAAAGAATGTGAATTATGGCTAGAAAACCTGGATCGATGATTGACTGTTACTGAACCTGTGATAACCTCACGCAAGTAAAACAAAGGGAATGCCTCTTTATTTAAGTTGAGCAATGTAGGCAGAGATAAAATCATTTTTATGTTTCAACTTATATTGCATGACCCATCTAGGATGGGGTAGTGGGACCACCGCATCAAAAAAATGGTGCTTTTTATTGAGGTAACAGAGAAAATCAAAGTTTTTGCCTTTGCCCACACTGAAAGCTACGCTACGATCAATGTTGAAGTGCAATTGCGCTTTAATTTGGTTGACTATGTAAGATTCAAATAAGATCTTATAATTGGGCAAATCATAATAATTAAGATTCACGCCTTTGCTCACATAGCCCAATGGTGAGAGGGCTGAAATATAATAACGTGCGTAAAAGGGTACGGGTCCTCCATAGATTGAGATCATCTGATAAATAAAGCTTGATGATAGTTCTGCTCTTTGATTTAAATGATTGGGAATGCCGCATCTATCCGAAAGTACCACAGGATCTGTAAATGGAATGCCGGTCAAACCGGCACCCAATCTACCTGGGTTGATGCCAAAAAGAATTTTTCTGGATTGGTCATCCGAATAATATTTATCATAAAACTGTTGGCATAAGGACAGCGCATACGTGTTTTGATAGGGGTTCAACACTTCAACATGACTCGGAAGATTTGCGGGCTCGCTCAATTGATGGTAGTATTGCAACACACGTTTAGAAAACATATAATTATACTTTGGCAGACAATTTAAGATATTTCATCATAAATAAACCCTACAAAGTGCTCAGTCAGCACACAGATGAGGCAGAAAATAAAGGGTTAGGTTCTATTTTTAGAATTCCTAAGGGTATTTATGCGGTAGGTCGACTGGACCTTGACTCTGAAGGGTTATTGATTTTAACCAATGACAAGAAGCTCAATAGTGCCCTCCTAAATCCTGAGAATGAGCATAAGAGAACCTATCATGTCGAAGTAGAGGGAACGCCCTCTGCCGTAGCATTGAAAGCATTAAGTGAGGGATTACGTATCACTATTGATGGCAAATCCTACCGAACGAAAAAAGCTGAAGCACGTGTTTTAACGGATTATAATTTTCCCGAACGAAGTCCTTCAGTCAACAGAATTAAACATCCCGAGACCTCTTGGGTTGAAGTGATTTTAACCGAGGGAAAAAACAGGCAAGTACGTAAAATGACCGCCAAGGTGGGTCACCCCACCTTAAGACTCATACGTGTCGGGGTTGAAGACTTGGCGCTCCACCCATTAATGCCGGGACAAATTGTTATGATATCCAAAAAGGTTCTGTATAAAAAATTAAAATTATAAGGGTCAGTAGGGATACGGGAACTTAATTTACAAATAATAAGTTTTTAATATGCATTTTTATAACACCTAATTTTATTGTCAGATTGCTTTAATCTTGTTTTATTTGTACATATAAATGAATACTTCAGAAGATATATTTAGATATCATCCGCTATTACGGAGCATTGCCTTAAGAATCGTAGGGAGTATAGAAGATGCAGAAGATATTGTTCAAGATACCTTTGAAAAATGGCTTTCCATTGATCGCAAAAACATCAAAAACACAAAAGCCTACCTGATTAAATCTGTAAGCAACAACAGTGTTAAATTCCTGACTTCATTAAAGAATAAAATTTCTCAGAAAACTTTTATTGCTGAAGATCATTTTGAGCTCGTGGACCGCCAACAAATAAAAGCCTTTTTAAATTTTGATATGGATGCCCAATTGGGAGAAGCTTGGCAGGTTTTACATAAGAAATTAGAACCTTTAGAGAAATCTATTTATTTGATGCGCGAAGTCTTTAGTGTCGAATATGAAGAATTGCAGGAAATATTTGATAAAAAGAAAGACCATTGTCGGCAATTATTTTTTAGGGCAAAGTCAAAATTAGAACAAGATAAAATAAAGTTTAAAACTGATTTTGCTGTACCTAAACTGCCTCTATCGTTCAAAAAAGCTTGCGAATTCGGCAGCATCAACGAGATAATTGACGAGTTAAAGCTGGAAATTTCCAAAAAATCTCTCCTCAAATAAAAAAAATTCGATTTTCTGTAACAAATGAAAATTTAATGGATCTTATAATAGTAAGATTCATTTTTAATTTAACCTTTTTATGGAAATCATTCTCATATTTTTTGTATCACACTGGTACCTTTCCCTTTTCTTTCAAACATTTTTCCTTCATAGGTATGCTTCCCATGCCGCCTTTACGATGGGACCGAAAACAGAAAAGATATTTTTCGTTCTGACCTGGATTTTCCAAGGCTCTAACTATTTAAGTCCTTTTGGATACGGTGTGATGCATCGAATGCATCATGCTTTTGCAGACACCGAAAATGATCCGCATTCACCTAAATATGATGAATCCATTTTCAAAATGATGTGGAAAACCAAAACCATCTATTCTAAAATAGCCAGTGGTGAAGAGTTGCCCGAAAAGCGATTTACAGACGGAGTACCTAAATGGGAGTTTTTTGACAAATTCGCGAGGTCTTGGCCATCGAGATTGTTTTGGGGTGCCGCATACGTGGGTGTTTATTATTTATTTGCAACAGAAATTTGGTTGTGGGCTTTATTGCCAATGCAATTTTTATTTTCCCCTATCCATGGTGCCATCATTAATTGGTTTGCCCACAAGTACGGGTATAGAAACTATGAAGTAAAAGACACCTCAAGGAACTTTTTGCCCTTTGATTTTTTAATGATGGGAGAAAGTTACCACAACAATCATCACAAATATGGTTCAAGGCCTAATTTTGGAGGCATACGGTGGCATGAAATCGATCCGACTTACCAAGTGATAAGGTTGCTCAATGCATTGGGAGTAATTCAGATAAAAGATCAGAAGGAAATTCAATTGCCAAAAGAAATCAAGAAAAAACAGGCTGCTTGAGGAATTAACTCCTTAATTAATCACCCAAATTATTTACCACTTGATAGATGATCTGTAAGACCAATGGTCGTCTATTAAGAAAAGCCAATAGTTTTCTCAAACGAGAAGAAAAGTGGCTTTTTTCTTCGAGTCCTCATTTAGAAGCATATATGTCCTCAAATAAGCTTCAGAGGTATAATAAAACCCTCTAAGATAGGAGGGTAAAATCAATAATGGATTGAGTGAAAAACCTTGGCTTTAGTTTATCTTTTCCAACCAGATCAAAGGTACGATCTAATAGATGTCCGACATGTGAATAGATTTGATCGTTATGCGGCCCATCCAAAAGGTTTCAGAAGCTGTTTCTAGCAGCGGTATTTCTGTTCCTTGTGTACTGATGGAAGTGAAAAAATCTACTATGGTTTTGAAAGCACCAAACTCTAGATCTGCCCCTGATCCCTCATAATGTATTGGTTACGCCACCTCCCAATTGTAAGCCATCGGCAACCAAGTGGCGAGTTTGTCAATCAATATAGGCCTCAGCCATCTCAGCGAGAACACCTTTGGTATTGTAAGATCCTACCACAAAAACAAAATGAATATCCCAATCCGCATTTTTATTTGACACAAAGCCTTTTCATAGTCTATGACCCGCATTTCATCCCAATGATCATTAAAAAATGACCATCATTAAGTGAAAAACAGTATCCATTACTTTTTTGGCATCTGTCGAAAGACCTTCATGTTTTTTTATAGGCCTCATTGAAGTTATAATGAATGGCATCTTGTGCGGAATTGTATTCATCATAAATGAGAATAATAGCGCCTGATCCATACCAATGTCTATAGACCCAATGGCCCTGAACCGTTCGATCTTCACCTTGAGAGAGGTCGGTAACCTTTTTGTGTAGTTGGATAAATCTTTGAAGATTATTCAGTGGGACGTCTACATAAGTAGATTCCATTACTATTTGGCCAGAAACAATATAGTTACAAAAAAATGCAGTTATTACGATTTATTTTTCATGATTTGTTTTTTAATATGAAATTCAAAGGTATCTATATATGGAGGCAAACAAAATAATCGTTAAAATTGCTTTTTGAATGGTATCAAATATGTTTTTCCTCAGTAATGAAATATCGTAGACTCACCCTTGAAGAACTCAAACCCTTAGAAAATGAATTTATAGATTTTTTAGTGGTCAACGGGGTCATTGCAGATGATTGGGAACAGCTGCTGGCAAATGATGTTGAAAAATCCAATAAAATAATAGATGCCTTTAGCGAAGTGGTTTTTGAAGGCATTATGAGAAAAACTCAATTTTTAGAATACAGAAGTGTAGGGGAGCTCATTACTTTTAGTTGTATGGCAGACCTTATTTATATGGCAGGGATTCGATTAGATCCTCATGGAGCTGATAAAATTGATTTTAATGATGAGCACGCTATAAAACAGCTTTTAGGACAACCTATTGGTGGAGCGAAGGTTTTTATGGATGAAAAAAAGTACAAAGAAAATCGCGAAAAAGAAATTTTTGGTATGGTTGAACAAGGGTGCTTAATCTCTGATGGCAAGCTTTTTAAAGCCATTGCGTCCGCGGCAGTAGATTGATCTATTATCATACCGACAACCTATTTTCAACCAAACATTATTTTTGAAGGTAGTTCACTACTAATTCAGCATTGGTATCAAATGTCTGGGTAGCATCAAGAATACACCCATTTTTCGGTGCTTCCAAAGCTTCGAATTGAGAATCTAGAGAGCGAGGCGGGCATGAAATGATTTTTTCTTAATGCAAGTCGTTCTGCGATCGTTTTTTTATCTGCTTTCAAATAAATAAATTCCATACTTGCAGAAGCTTGAATGACTTGTCGGTAAGACTTTTTTAAGGCGGAACAAGCGATAATTACACCTTCATTAGCATGATCGAGTGCTAATTGATGAATATTTTGTAACCAGGGCCAGCGATCTTCATCATCTAAGGGGTGACCTCGTTTCATTTTATCAATATTGTCTTTTGAATGAAAGTCATCACCATCAAAAAAAGGGATGTCAAGTCGATTAGATAGCACTTTTCCAAAGGCAGTTTTGCCAGAACAAGTCACACCCATCAAAATCAATATTTTAGGCGCCTTCATATGCCGCTTCATCTAGGTACCAAGTCAAATGTCCATGTGTTGGTTGAATATACGCCGCCGGGAAGCTTTCAAAATCACGTTGATCTTTGAGAATAGATTTGATCCGAGGATATTTGGCTGTACCCGTTATTAAAAAAACTACAGATCGAGCGTTATTAATGACCGGACCCGTCAATGTCACCCTTTTTTGGCCACTGGTAGGATGCGTGGCCACCGCACAAACTTCTTGATGTGTCATTAATTCCATTTCGTGGGGAAATATAGAGGCCGTGTGCCCATCTTCTCCCATTCCTAAATAAACTAAATCAAAACAGGGGAGGTCATTCACTATGGGTAAGGATTTATACAGGAGATTTCCATATCGCTCTGCTTCTTTTTTGGGGTCATTTTCTCCAAGCACTCTAAAAATATGCTCACTAGCAATGTTAGCGGGTTCAAAAAAGAGCTTTTTTGCCAAAAGATAATTGCTTTCAGAATCATCAGGACTTACACATCTTTCATCTCCCCAATAAAAACGCAATTGTGACCAATCGTCATTTTTATAGTTCGCGGCCAAAATTTCAAATAGTAATTTGGGCGTGCTTCCTCCCGATAATGCGACATGAACAATTTCCTTATCACAAGCAAGGTTTACAAGCTGATCGGCAAAAGCGGATGCCAAGGTACGAGGTGTTTTAAAAATTATTTTTTTCATTTTTTTTACAATTCACAATATTCACCGTCATGAGAAAGATTTGAGCTGGCATTTCTCCAAGCCATATCCTTACCTTCAATTAATTCATTGATATGCTCAGGGCCCCAAGTGCCTGCAGGATAGCCATAAATGGGAATGTCAGGATCATCTTTCCATGCTTTTAAAATGGGATTAATAAATTTCCAAGAATTTTGGACACTGTCTCCACGTGCATATAAAGTGGAGTCTCCTTGCATACAGTCTAGAATAAGTCGCTCATAGGCGTCTGGGACATAATCCTGCGTGAGGTCATCATATTGGAAATCCATATTTACATCCTTGACTAGATTACCCGCTCCGGGTACTTTCAGTCCAAATTTGAGCAAGATGCCTTCATTGGGCTGTATCCTGAAAATGAGGATATTGTGTGCATGATCAGAACCTTTGTTTTTGAACAAATGAAGATGATTCGGTTTGAAGTGTATGACTACCTCGGAAACCCTTGTGGGTAATCTTTTGCCACTTCTGATATAAAAAGGGACATCTGCCCACCTCCAATTGTCAATAAAGAATTTCATGGCAGCAAACGTTTCCGTCCGAGAAGTTGGATGTACACCATTTTCTTCTCGGTATCCCACGATTTGTTTATCTCTGAAGTTGGCACTCGTATACTGCCCGCGAATTACATTATTTTTCACCTCTTGAGTAGAAAGCGGCCTCAATGATTGAAATAATTTATCCTTTTCGTTCCGTATGGCTTCCGATGTCATTTGGTTTGGAGGCTCCATAGCAACTAATGAGAGTAACTGAAGCAAGTGGTTTTGAATCATATCCCGGAGGGCACCAGCACCTTCATAATAGCCCCCTCTGTCACCTACTCCCACGCTTTCTGCTGCTGTAATTTCTATACGTTGGATATAATTCCGGTTCCAAAGAGGCTCAAATATACTATTAGAAAACCGCGTAACCATTAGATTTTGAACGGTTTCCTTTCCAAGATAATGATCAATTCGATAAATTTGTTCCTCTTTAAAATTCAACAAAAGATCTATGTTCAAAGCTCTCGCAGTTTCTAAATCATAACCAAAGGGTTTTTCGATAATCATCCGCTTCCATCCCTCTTTTTCCATATTAAGATCGTGAGCAGCCAAATGATGTGCGATCGTTTTGTACAACATGGGTGGGGTGGAGAGATAAAAAATAACATTTGGGTCAGAGTGTCCAGGCAGTATTTGTTGCAAATTATGTTTCAACGCAGCATAAGCCGAAGGATCACTGGTATCTAGTGAGGTGTAATGCACCAATTCGGAAAATTTTTGAATCTCTTTAGCTCTTTTCTCTTTTTTTTTAAAATATTTATTGTTAATGACCGCTTTCTCCCGATAGGACTGATCAGAGTAATTGCTTCTTCCAACACCAATAATGGCATAATCTTTAGGTATGTATCCCTTACGATATAGGTTGAAAATTTCTGGCAATAATTTTCTTGAGGTTAAATCGCCCGAAGCGCCAAAAATTACCAGCACTTGTGATTCTACTTCTTTGTGGCTTATCATACTTTTTGGTGAAAATGGATTCAAGTACAAACTAAATAATTACCATTTGATTTATTGTCACAGAGATTATTGTTTTATTAGTTTTGTTGAAATTTTTATAATATTTTTTCTTATGGCACAATTGTTTGATTTTGGATTAGTAGGGTTAGGAGTGATGGGCAGAAATTTTCTTTTGAATGTGGCCGATCACCATTTCTCTGCGATTGGTCTTGACACAGACGCCCAAAAAGTATTAGATTTAAAAGATGAAGGTCACTCAGATGATATCGAGGGGACATTAGACAAAGAAGCATTCATTAAAAAATTGGCCAGGCCAAGGAAAATTATGCTACTCGTTCCGGCAGGGAGACCTGTGGACTTTGTCATTGCTGATTTCTTGCCATTGTTGGATTCAGGTGACTTGATCATTGATGGAGGGAACTCACATTTTGAAGATACCAATAGAAGATTTACTTCTTTAAAATCTAAGGATATTCATTTCATAGGTGCGGGTGTCTCGGGGGGATCTGAAGGGGCAAGAAAGGGTCCGAGTATTATGCCAGGAGGTGACCCTAAGGCTTACGAGATCATTAAGCCAATTTTTGAAGCAGTTGCTGCTAAAGTCAATAACGAACCCTGTGTAGACTTTATGGGAAAAGGCTCTGCAGGCAATTATGTTAAAATGATTCATAATGGGATTGAATATGCTTTGATGCAGCTTATTGGTGAGTCCTATCACATAATGAAACTAGGATTACAACAAGATAACCACCGCTTGAAACAAACTTACCATGATTGGAATCAGGGCGTCTTGCAGTCTTTCCTGATTGAGATTACCAGTCAAATATTTGATAAAAAAGATGACCTCACTTCTGATGATTTAGTAGATCAAGTTTTAGACAAAGCCAAGCAAAAAGGTACTGGAAAATGGACTTCTCAAAACGCCATGGATTTAGGTGTTGCCATACCTACGATTGACGTAGCCGTTTCGATGCGGCAAATTTCGGGCATGAAAGACATTCGCATTAAGGCTTCTGAAAAATATACAGAGGGATCAGGTGGGTTTGTCCATGAAGTCGGTGTAGAAGAGGTGCGAGATGCCCTGTATTTTGCCTTTATTATGAGTTATGCACAAGGGATGGACCAACTCAGCAGGGCTTCCAAAGAATATCAATATGATTTGAATTTGGAACGTATTGCGAAAATATGGAGAGGTGGGTGCATCATACGTGCAAGGTTCTTAGAAGATATTCGGCTAGCTTATAAAAACGATTCTTCACTGGAAAGCTTATTATTATCTCCCATGATCATTGCGAAAGTTAATTCTGTTGTTGGCGCCACAAGAAAAGTCGTACAATATACTGTGGCTAAGGGCATCCCTGCTTTGGCATTGTCCAATGCTCTCAATTATTTTGATGCCCTTAAAAGTGCTGAGTTGCCCCTAAACTTAATTCAAGCACAAAGAGACCTATTTGGATCTCATACCTACGAAAGGAAAGATAAACCAGGTATTTTTCATTCAGATTGGAATTAATCTGATTACTTTTCGAAATAATGTCCGGCACCTACTGCCGCCCCGATAATGCCCGCATTGTTTTTTAGTTGCGCAGGAATAATTGGTGTATCGCATTTTAAATATGGCTCATATAGGTTAAATTTTTTACTAATTCCCCCTCCTAAAATAAATAGGTCAGGCGTGAGTAAGAATTCGACTCTTTTTAGGTAGCGAGAGAAGCGCTTGCCCCATTGACTCCATGACAAATGCTCAGCTTCTCTTATAGAATTGGCTGCATAATTTTCACCATATCGCCCTTTAATTTTCAAGAAACCTAGTTCAGTATTAGGATAAAGGCTTCCATCATAAAAGAGGGCAGAGCCAATACCTGTACCGACGGTAAGGAAAATGAGATTACCTTTCTTACACTGCCCAGATCCAAAGGCAATCTCTGCTTTACCGGCAGCATCCGCATCATTAATGACATAGGTCGGGCATCCTGAGGCCTCAGTTAATAAATCTGCAACATTCAATCCAATCCATTGCCTGTCTATATTGGAAGCAGTACGAACGACTCCTTTTTGTATCACAGAGGGGAAACCACATCCAATTTCTTTTTGCCAATCAAAAAATTGAATCAGTTCAACAATAGTTTCAATGATCAAATGAGGGTTGGCAGGTTGTGGAGTGGGCAATCTTTTACGATCTGTAATTAATTGACCTGTGACTGTATTAATTATGGCTCCTTTGATACCCGTTCCTCCGACATCTATTCCTAATAAATTCATTCATTTAAAAGATATGAGGAACAATGATACTAAAAATGTCTGTTCGTACTACTTATCCAATGATTTTATTTATATTTATTCAATAATTATACTATCATTGCTTAATAACAAATAGACCACACACTAACTATTTCACAATGAACGCATTAGGAGAGATTTGGATACAACTATCCAATAACGGAAGCTATGGATTTTTATTGTTGGTAATTTTAAATCAAACAATTTATTTCATTTTGCTTGGCAGTAAATCAAAAAGATCAGAAAAATATAAATTTGCAGTAGATAATGAAGTGAAATATCTCAAAAGAACTGCCAATTTTTTTTCAGTTGCCATATTCTTTTTATTGTTTAGTGAAATCTCTAATTCTTTAGGCGATAGGTACCAGATGTTGCTTATTTTTGTTGCTCTTATGGCTTTCATGTTTGCGTTTATGATTGCTTATGGGTTCAATATGTATTTGCAGTTTTATTACCCCTTCGTTTTGGAAAAAAGACTAAAATCTATTCGTTTTAGTAAATTGAAATCCTCTAGTGGTAACTATATGAAATTATTAAATGAACTAGAGGAAGATGAATTCATGTCAGATGAAATGATTGCATTAGAGGAAGATTCAAAAGCTGATTTTGACGTTTGGGTAGATGAAGTATCTGATGAAAAAATTATTCATAAATATGATATTTCTGATAAAGCACTTGTTTGCCCAGCATGTAATTTCAGAACCCTAAAAGAACGAAAAGAAAAAGTATTGAAGGATGCATCTGAATTTGAGGAAGGATTGGTTGAAAAATTTTATCAATGTACATATTGCAATCATAAAGAGTCTAAACAGTTAAAACTAATAAGTTGGAGTAAGAAAAGAGAACTCGAGAATATTTAATTCGTCTGTTTTAGGTGCTTCTTAAGTTCCTTTAATTTGTTTTTTAGATCTTCCTTTTTTAAATATTTTAGATTCATTTTTTTGACCTCTTCTTAATTCCTTTTGTTCTTTTAAAGGTTTGGTATTGATCTCCCTACATGCATTGGTACAACATTGATCCATAGCTTTCCTACAATTGCTGCACTGGATGAATAAAAGATGGCATGCCTCATTAGCACAGTTCACATGAGTATCTGATGGGTCACCACATTGATGGCAAAATGAAATGATATCCTCAGAAATGCGTTCTGCCATTCGTTGATCAAAAACAAAATTCTTGCCTTTAAATTTATTTTCTAAATTAAGTATTCTTACTTGTCGGGCATATTCGATGATGCCACCCTCTAATTGAAATAATTTTTTAAATCCTTTGTGTTTGAAATAGGCACTAGCCTTCTCACATCTGATTCCACCCGTGCAATACATGACGATATTTTTGTCTTTTTTGTAAGATTCAATATCCTTTTCAATTATTTCTAGAGAATCTCGAAAAGTATCTACATCTGGAGTGAGGGCATTTTCAAAATGTCCTATTTCAGTTTCATAATGATTACGCATATCTACTAAAATCGTATCTGGCTCAGATATGATTTGATTGAATGCTTCTGCCTTTAAATGCGTTCCCACATCTGTAGGATCAAAAGTTTGGTCCTCAAGCCCATCGGCCAGTATTTTTGAGCGTAATTTTATTTTAAGCTTTAAAAACGATTTGTCATATTGTTCAACGGCAATATTTAATCGAATTCCTTTGAGAAAGGGGATCTCTTCTAATATCTGTTTAAAGCTGTGAAATTGAGGGGCGGGCACAGAAAGTTGTGCATTGATACCCTCACTTGCTACAAAGATTCTCCCTAAAACATGTAGGGCTTCCCAATGTGTATACAAGTGATTCCTCAAAGTTTCAGGATTGCTTAAATTATGGTATTTGTAGAAAGAGAGTGTCAATCTATTTATACCCGCTTGATCTATGAGTGCAGCTTGTTCTTGCGCACTGAGGTTATTGTATAGTTGCATGCCATACGCCATTTTTGTTATGCAAAGTTACTTTTTTGTCTTGATAAGGGCGGTATAATGCGTCTATTTTGAGTCTACTTATTTTAATTCTGTTAATTTAATATTTCGCCATTTGACTTTAATTCCGCCCCCGTCATGAATTTGAAGGGCAATAGATCCCTTTCCTTTACCAATGAGGCTATCATTAATGGATACCATATGGACATTGTTGAGCCAGGTTGAAACTTGATCTTCTTGGGCGACTATTTTTAAGGTATTCCATTCTCCCATTTTAAGCACTGAATCAGTTTCGGCAGTAGGTTTGATGAGCCATCCACGACCATAAGATTCATAAATACCCCCCGTTTTGTCTTTGGGATGATTAGCAGGGGCTACTTCTACTTGCCAACCACTAATTTTGGTCCCTTCCAAAGTAGATCTAAAAAATACGCCACTATTACCATTGGCTTCTTGCTTAAATTCCAAGACCAATTCGAAGTTATCATAATATTTATTGGTAGCTAAATAACCATAATTTTGATCTGATCCGCTTTCGCAAATCAATTCGCCCTCATCCACATACCATTTTTCAGTTCCATATACAGTCCAGCCCTCCAAGTTTTCAGTATTAAATAAATCAAAAGTTTGTGCAGTAACTTCCACAGTAAAGCTCAAAAGGAAAAAGAATTTAAGATATTTGTATCTCATGTTTTTATCTTTCTAAAAATCTTAATTATGCTTTAAATGTAACGGGAATAAATGATTCACACAAGTTGATTTATTGGATAATAAAAATAGATGATCCTACCTGTTGATGCTGATGGCTATATAATAAAAAAGGGTTAGTGATTAATTTAAATATACCATCAAGGATCAGTTGGCCCCCAATTGAGCAAGAGCCTTTCCTTTGCCATTTACATTAACTTATTATTAAATTAAAATGTCCTAATGGCTAGTTCTTTCATTAAATTATGATTTTTTTTGTGAATCAATTATTGCAATTATGCTTGAAAGTTTTTTAGAAGGGGTAAATTATTACGATTTTCCTTCCTTAGAGGTGGCCATCTTTTCGTTGTTGCTCGCGTTCACGCTGAGCTCAGCCATTGCATTGACTTTTCATTTTACATTTCAGGGCCCACACTTCCCTAATTACTTCTTCCAGGCAATTGTCTTAAGTTCGATTGTAACTTCCATGATTATCATGTCTGTGGGCAATAACCTAGCCGTTGGTTTTGGAATCATAGGGGCCGTGGCGATCATTAGATTCAGAACTTTGGTATCAGATCCCAGAAATATTATTTTCATGTTTGCAGGCATCTCCGTAGGGATCACAACGGGAGTCTATGGCTATGCTGTGAGTGTCAGTGGTACGATTTTATTTTGTTTGGTTGCCCTTATGTTGCGATTTTCTAGATATGCCAAGTCAGAAAACATCTTATTTGAGGTAATCATTTCCCATGAGAACCCTATTACGTTTTCGTTGCAAGAATATTTAACGCATACGTTTGAAATCAATATCGTCTCACAGCGAAAACTATCTGATGGAAGTTTTAAAAATGAATATCACTTATTGACAAAATCAGAAATTTTAGAAAAAGATGTTTTCAATCAACTTACCACTATAACAGGGTTAAAAGAACTTAAAGTGGTAAGGAAAAAAATAAATGCTCAATTGTGATCAGGTCTAAACTATTTGTATTTACATGGCTAATGATAATGGTCTCATTGGTCTATCTTGGATTTCATTATAAGGATAAGAGCAAAGCGATGGTTGCTCAGGTAGAAAACCAAGTTACGGTCATCAGTTATCAAAAGCCTATTCGTATCAAAGCCATTTATGTAGTTCCAGGCCAGGAAGTTAAAAAAGGTGACAAACTTTTTGTTGCAGAAAGCACTAATTTAGAAGCCGATATTTATAAAAAAAATAGCGAATTGAGCAGTCTTAATATACAAGAAGTTGGACTGAACAATCATTATCAGCTTGAACAAGAAATATTGAAGTCTGAGACTTCTTTTAAGATCTTGACAATGGAAAATGAGCTTAATGAATTGATGTTTGAACAAAGAATCCAAGATCAGAATTCAATAAGATTAAAGGCTGTTTTTGATGGCAAAATCAATGCTCAGGTAGATTCTATCAAGTTAGCCAGAATCTTCTTTTTAAAAAAAGAGATGGTTAATCAATCTAAACAAATGGAGGTGAGAATGATCCAAATGGCTTCAAGATTTATTCAAGATACCAGCTTAATCAAAGGGAAAATAAAAATTCTCAAAAACAATTTGCTAAAGTTGGAAGACGAATCAGCTGATCTTATTCAATATGCTGATCAGACGGGGAATATCGGTAATCTCAATGTACAACTTAACGAGTTGGTTCCACCTTATCAGTCTATTTTATCCATCTATAGCCTTAATCCTACTTTAATTAAAGCTTTTATTAATGAACGAGGTATTGTCGGAATTAATGTGGGGGCTAAAGTTCAAGTGGAATCTACGAATCGTATGTATAGAATTTCTGGAGAGATCATTGAGATTGGATCGAGAATTACGTCCTTTCCCCAAAAATTGAATGTCATCAATGGAGTGAATTCATATGGTCAGGAGATATTCGTTAAAATATCAGAAAATAATCAATTTCTGAATGGTGAAAAGGTTTATGTCTATATATCCGATGGCATTGAATAGGATCGGTTTTGCCGTTCTATTATTTTTCTCAAGTGGGTTGGTTTTGGCACAATCCCGCGTTGACCAAGTGCTTCAACAAGCGGTCAATGATACTCGCTTGTCATCCATCAATCAACAATTATCATATTATTACTCTAACTCATTCAAATCGCCTGCTTTAAGAGAATTAGAATTGCGTGTCAGGGGTAATAATTTCGACTCATCTCCTGATAATTTCTCCCTGCGTTTGGGCATTTTAAATCCAAAGGAACGTACCGCTAATAATGTTTTTAATGTCGCTAAAGAGGATTATCTGTTAAAAACTAGAGATCATTTACTCAATGAGATATTGTCGGAAAAATATAACGGCCTCATCAACAACTTCGATCTGGTCACGACTCTATCTTTGTTGCAAGAGGAAAAAAATCAAATAAAGGCTTTTGAATTAGCTCAAAAAGGAGTTCTTGCTTTGAATGATTGGATCAAACTAGATCAGACATTATTAGAACTAGGACTAAAACAGGCTGATTTTGAAGCCTTAATTCATGCTAAAAACAGTGAACTCATGATCAATGATTCTCTTTTCTTAAATATAGACTGGGATGAGTTTGAATTAGTAACTCTTGATGAAATCAAAAGTACAATAAACCTTCATAGTAATGAATCTTTCTTTTTAGAGGTGGATTTGGCTTCGGAAAAGCTCAATTTAGATCGATTAAAGCTCAATATAGATTATGCTGAAAGTTGGAATATTGGATTTGTTCAGGCAGGTTATGATATAGATGGAGGAGTGGGCATTAAAAATCAAATGGACTATCGGATCGGAATAACAATACCCCTATTTAACGAGGACAAACCTAAACTGAAAAGAGAAGAACTTAGTTTAATAGGTACGGCCAATGAATTGAGACATTTAGAAGAAATAAACGTCTGATAGACCTTCAAAGAATGAAGCAATTTAATGATTTAGTGTTTCGTTATGAAATGCTTCTGCAAAAGGAGCAAGAATTATCAAATTTGGCAGCGGGTGGAGTAGATGGGATTGATGGATTTCTAGCTTTGAGTAAATACATGACCTCTGTAAAGAATTCATTGCACAAGACGTACATAAAAATACTCTTGCTATACATTGAAATATTAGAAAAAAAAGGAATACTTGGAGCAGAACCTTATCTTAATTATCTTTCGAAGGAATTAAATCCATTTACATTTAATTAAATTTCAATTCTTTGAATTTCAAACCTTCTTTTTTAAAAGAATTTCCTCATTCCATTGTATTACTTTTTTTTATCATTGTTTTAGCCACGTTGGCTACCCATATTATACCAGCTGGAACTTTTGATCGTGTTTTGATCGATGGTAGGCTTAGAGTGATGGCCGGTACTTATCGCTTGATCGCTGAGCAACCTCTCGGTTTAATGGATATGTTCATTGCGATGCCGAAGGGTTTTGGCGTGGCGATAGAAGTGATTTGGGTCGTGATGGCCAGCGGTATCATGTTCGGCATTTTAGAAAAGTCTAAAATGATCGAAAATGTGGTTGGTACACTCATTTTTAAGCTGGGCTTGAAACGTAGACTAATAATTGTAGTCGTACTGACCTATCTTTTTGGATTATTAGGTGTGATGGTAGGTTATGAGAATAATATAGCCATGATTCCAATTGCGGCAACAATCAGCTTGGCGTTGGGAGGAGATTTGATGTTGGCTGCTGCGATTGCTGTTGGTGGCGTTACTGTTGGATTTGGCTTGTCTCCAATTAATCCTTATACGGTCGGAACAGGACACAAGATAGCAGAACTACCTATGTTTTCAGGAGCATTAATGAGAAGCATGTTGTGCTTTTCAGCGCTGACGGTTTTGGCCTATTTTAATCTTCATTATTTTAAAAAAATCATCAAAAATCCAAAGCGAAGCCTTACTCAAGGAGTTGATCAAAGTGGATTTGGTCTCACTAAAGATTTGTCAACCTATCGTTTACAAAACAAGGATTTACTTATATTATTTATTTTCTTATCAGGTTTAGTGTTCATGCTATTTGGAGTATTTCAATGGCATTGGTATTTAAATCAAATTTCTGCGATTTTTTTAATGATTTCTATCATTGTTGGTTGGACCTCAGGTATGAGTAGTAAGACCATTGGTGAAACTAGTTTTCAATCCATCAGTTTAGTCGCGCCGGGAGCGTTTATGGTCGGCTTTGCTGCAACTATTAAAGTGATTTTAGAGGAAGCCAATATTGGAGATACCATTGCCTATGAGTTGGCGCAATCCTTAAACGGTCTCTCCATCTATGGATCAGCCCTCGGCATGTCATTGGCGCAATTATTGATTAACTTTGCCATACCTTCAGGTAGTGGTCAAGCCCTAGCCACCTTGCCTATCATGATACCAACCGGAGAGCTGTTAGGCTTGACAAGGCAAACGACTATACTTGCCTTTCAGGTTGGGGATGGCGTTTCAAATCTCATGAATCCCGCATTAGGTGGACTGATTGCCATGCTGTCCCTTTGTAGAGTTACTTTTGACCGTTGGCTAAAGTTTATACTACCAGTAATGGGTGTTATTTTATTAATAAGTTGGTTGTATTTGTTAGTCAGTGTAGCCATCAATTGGGGGCCTTTTTAATGTAATTATGAATGTAGAACAAATATTAGCAAAATTAGTCTCTTTTCCTGTTTTAGGAGGTGAATCAAATCTTTCCATTCTGTCATGGATCGAATTCTATCTTACCGAATTGGGTATAACTTCTTTTCGAGTATATAATGAGGAAGGTAATAAATCGTCCTTACATTGTAGGATTGGTCCGGCGGTAGATGGGGGAATTATTCTTTCTGGCCATACCGATGTTGTACCCGTGGCAGGTCAAAATTGGGATACAGATCCCTTTGTATTGACTGAAATCGGAGACAAGCTTTATGGCCGCGGCTCTTGCGATATGAAAGCTTTTTTGGCTTGCATCATGACCGCAGCCCCGATGATGGTCAATGCGCATTTAAAAAAACCGATTTATTTTGCTTTTTCTTACGATGAGGAAATTGGATGCTTGGGAGCGCCTGATTTGATTGAAGCCATCGCGTCACATTATGACGAAAAACCCGCCTATGCATGGATAGGAGAGCCTTCTATGCTTATTCCGATCGTAGGTCAAAAGGGAATTTGTGTCCAGGAAACTACTGTCAATGGATCTGCTGGACACAGCAGTCGGATCAGACAAGAAGTCAGTGCTATTCATGAAGCTTCAAGATTGATCATCTGGTTAGAAGAAAAAATGAATCAATTGGCTGATCAAAGTTCGGATGCCCGCTTTGATCCACCCCATACTTCCATCCATGTAGGCACTCTTCATGGGGGCATAGCACCTAATGTCATTGCAGATCGATGTTCATTTAAATGGGATATCCGATGTATACCGCAAGATAGTATTCCTCAAATACTTGAAGCATTTGATGCGCATTGTAGGACTCGTGAGAAGGAATTAAGAATAATTTTCCCGGATTTTGTGATAGAGACCATTAATGATCATCCAGAGGTCCCCGCTTTGGACACTAAGGAAGATCAAGAGATTGCACAACTCATCAAAGAATTAACGGAAGCCGGTCAATTTGATACTGTTTCTTATGCTGCAGAGGCAGGTCAATTTGAAAAAGGTGGATTTCCCTCCATAATATGCGGACCTGGTGATATCGCCCAAGCACATAGAGCTAATGAGTTTGTAAGTAAGGCTCAATTAAAAAGAGGCGTTGAATTGATTCAAAAATTGATATTGAAATTTAGCTGATTTGATAATACCTAAAAGAGATCTGATTTTCCATCTATAAATTAATCTAGGTTAATTCTTTATAAATTTTAATTTGCGAATTTTATTGATTCAATTTTACTAACTTTTTAAAAAAACAAAATAAGATATGTTTAAAAAATTAATGAATGCTCAACTGCGACCCGGTACCGTAAATTTTGGCATACTATTTCTGAGGATGACTATAGGGGGCATGATGCTCACGCATGGTTATGGTAAGTTTTTAAGATTATTGGACGGCAATTTAAAGTTTTCAGATCCTTTAGGCATTGGCTCAGAACTGTCATTTGTATTGGTCGTATTGGCAGAGTTTTTTGCAGCTATTGGCTTAATATTTGGTTTTTGGACGCGAATAAATGCTTTTTTGTTGTCTTTTACCATGTTTGTTGCGGCTTTTATTCGTCATGGTGCCGATCCTTTCTCCAAGCAAGAAAAGCCATTGATGTTTTTAGCCGTATTTTTAGTTTTGATGTTTATGGGTGGGGGTAAACATTCTATCGATGATAAAATCAATTAAAAACTGGCTTTTTGACGCTAATCTTAGCGCCTTTTGAACAGGCTACTTTTTAAATGTTGAAAAACTCATCAGGATCAACGTAAATGGATAAATGTAAAAGCGGTTTAGAAAAGATCGCGTTCTTCTTCCATAGATTTAAATGATCTGATATGTCTCCATCTCCGTCCTTACCTTTGCAAGATCCCAACACCCAGATAAAGTTCTTTAAAAAGGGAACCATTCTTCAAAATAAAGGAGAAGTACATTTGAAGGCTTTTTATATCAAAAAAGGACTGGTAAGAAGTTATACGATTGACAGTAAAGGCAAACAGCATGTGTTTATGTTTGCGCCGGAGGAGTGGATTATTGGAGATATTGAGGCATATCAATATAAGCATCCCACGGAATTATTCATAGATTGTTTAGAGGATACGGAATTGATAAAATTAAAAATAGATCACTTAGATCAAGATCAGTTAAGTCATGATCAACTCAAAAAAAATTTGCATTTACTGGGTAGAAGGGTTGGTTTATTACAACGGAGGGTACTGATGCTTATGAGTGCCACTGCTAGTGAACGGTACGCATTATTTCTCAAGGATTATCCATATTTGCCCAATCGAATCCCACAATATATGATCGCCTCTTATTTAGGAATCACTCCTGAAGCCCTCAGTAAAATAAGAAGTCAAAAAACATAATAGCATTGGTTTAGTGTTAAACTTCTTAATTTAGATTAATGCAGCCCGCTTATTTTTTTGAAATCTTTGTGTCATGATTTAATTAAACAAAAAAAATATGACAAACTTAATAAGGAGCAAGCAACTTTACGATCAAGTAGGACAAGGACAATTATTGGAAGCATTCGATGCTAACTATGCTGAAAATATAGTGATGGAAGAACCCTCAGGAAAGCGAGAAGGAAAAGTGGCCTGCCGCAAGTATGAAGAACAATTTTTAAATAATGTGGAAGTTTTTCATAACCTTGAGGTAAAAGCAATATCCGAAGACATAGATAAAGGAAAAGTTTTTGTAGAAGTAGCGATGGATATTACTTTTAAAGGAGGAAATCGTGTCAATATGGAACAAGTAGCGGTACAGCAATGGGAGCAAGGCTCAATTGTGCATGAGCGATTCTACCATAATGCTTAATCAGTAAGTGAATTTAATTTTTTTTCTGAATACTAGATTTTTTTTATATTTGATATTATTAACTATTAAACCACAATATCAATGAATTTAGTTTTTAAAGTATCTTGTAATAATTACAGTATCTGGAAGAAAGAGTTTGATTCGCATAAAGAACGAGCAGCCGTTTGTGACGAAACTAGAACAACTGTTGGGAAAATCAACGATAAGAGTTGTATGGTCATGCTCTATGATGTAGATATGGCAGGCATGCAGCAATTAATGAGCTCCGATTATTTAAAAGAGTTGACAGAAAAATTAGAGATAGTTAATGAAGAAATGCATTCCTTTGAACCATTAGAGCAATAAACGAAAACGTCGTCATAAGATCATTGAATACCCTCTCATTTGGAGGGTATTTTTTTGCATTTATGCCAGATTAAGCTAAAGCTCTCAGATCGACAGGGATGACTCTTGAGATGCCTTGTTCGATCATGGTGATGCCATAGATAAGATCGGTACTGGACATCGTCCGCTTATTATGGGTAACGATAATGAATTGTGAATCCTCTGAAAATTCACGAATAATTTGATTGAATTTATCAATATTGGCATCGTCCAAAGGAGCATCTACCTCATCAAAAATGCAAAAAGGAGCGGGTTTAATAAGATATATTGCGAAGAGCAAAGCAGTAGCCGTTAAAGTTTTTTCACCACCAGACAATTGATTGATGGTCAATGGTCGTTTTCCTTTTGGCTTGGCAATAATATCAATTGGGGACTCCAAGGGATCATCTGGTCTTGTTAAATTTAAGTCACAATCATCTTCTTCTGTAAACAAGGCTCTAAATACTTTAACGAAATTCTTTTTAATATTCTCAAATGAACTTAAAAAAGTTTCTTTGGCCACTGCATCAATTTCTCCAATAGTGGAGATTAATGTATCTTTTGCCTTCAGTAGATCTTCTTTTTGGGTGATGATAAAACTATAGCGCTCTTTGATTTCATCATAAGCTTCCATAGCCATCGGATTGATGGCTCCCATGTTTTCGAGTTTTGTTTTAGAGATTTTCACTTGGTTCTCAAGGGCATCAAAGCCTAGTTTTTCATATTCAGGCTTTAACTCATTATCTTCTATGTTTTCTAAGGTAACATTGAATTCAACCGATAAACGGTCTTTTATAGAATTGAGATGCATTTTAGCCTCACTTAGTTTTTCTCTCCATTCCATCAACAACTGATCTGCAGACTCTCGATTGTTCTGAATTTCTTTAAGATTTTTTTCTTGTACTTCAATGTTTCCTCGATGTTGATAATAGGCTTTCTCAACTTCGCTTAAAGCCAATTCGAAGCTTTCTTTTCGAGCGTACATTTCGACAAGTTGATCATCTTCTGTAACGGTATTACTGATTAATTGATTTAAATCTTTTTCGCTATTTTTAAGATTTTCTTGATCATGCTCAATACGTTTTATGCTATTTTGAAAGGATTCTTCCTTGTGAAGGATTTCTTGAGCAATACGATCTACTTTGTTTTTTTCCTCGTGGTACTTGATATTGGCTTCATTGTAACCCGATGAGTCTGCAGCCAATAATTGATTTAGTTTCTCGACAGATAGTTTTTGCTCATCAACCTTCTGCTCTGACTCAATGAGACTTGCTTGTTGTTCCTTTTGCTGGGGTTGCAGAAGCTTAATTTCTTCACGGATGACTTTTATCTGATTTTCAATATCTTCTCTCCTTGTAGTATTTGAGTTGAGTAAGATGAAAAACTGTTCTTGGCGCGTTTTGAAGGTAGCATAAGATTCATTTATTTTATTAATCTCCTCTTTTAAATTCTCCAATTCAACTAATTTATCTTTTAACTTGATCTTTTCAAATTCGTTTTGACTTTCAAGTAATTTTTGAGATAACATTTGCTGTTGGTGCTTCAATTTTTTGATTTCGATAGATAAGGTTTCTAGATTTTTTGCCCTACCAATTCTTTTACCTTCAAATAAGCCTACAGAACCACCGGAGATACTGTAGGTTTTATGAATGATTTTACCTGACTTTTCAATCAATACAAGTTCATCAGCCCCTTGGGGTTTAATGCCTTCATATATGTATACATTATGAAGTAAATACGTAATTAGCTTTGTGTATTTAATGTCATAATCGATCAGCTCAGTGGCTGATTGCAAACTATCATTGGGCAGGATATCAATGGTTTTAAAGGTTTCTAAAAGTTCCATGATAAAAAAATGTGCTTTACCCTTATTGCCATCACTAAGTAGTGTGATGGCATCTATCGCATCAACTACTTTGTCAAAGACATAATGGTTCATGTAAGGCTCTAAAAAGTTCTCTATACAGACCCTATAATCCACGGGGCAGGTAATGACATCGGAAAGTAGGGGGGTATTTTTCCACTGACTTTTCTTCTTTAAAAACTTGATAGCTTCAGGGAATCCTTCCAGGTTATCAATCAATGATTTGGTCAGACTATATTCATTTTGTTTAGCATCTAGGTTTCTATTGACCAAATTAAATTCATCTTTGATCAAGTAAATTTTACTAATCAATGCCTTTTTCTTCTCATCTAAGCTTTTTTGTTTTTTAAATAGTTTATCGAAAATGGATTGCTTTTGTTCTTTTTCTAAAACGATTTCATTCACCTTAGTGTCAAACTCCTGTAGACTGTTATTGTGATCAGATGAATCACTATTGGTTTTTTCAAACTCAACTTTGAGCGCATTTAATTGAATCTCTTTAATTTCTAAATTTTTGGAGTATTGAAAGACCGATTCGCGTGATTTCAAATAGATTTGATTACAGATATCCAATTGATCCTGCGCCTCTCGGGTAGCCTGTTGTTGGGCCTCAAATTTTTCTTTCATTAAATTTAAGACTTTAAAATGAGCTGTTATATCTTTTTCCGCTACACCAAATGTCCTTTTTAATCCTTGAATAGCGAAAGAAGATCGATCAGCACTTTCCTGATCATGATTAATTTGATTCTTTAATAGGTCAATTTTATCCTGAAGAAAGCGCTGTCTAGCCACTTTAATTTTCTTTTCATTTTCATAAGATCGAATGCTGTGAACATGATCATTTAATGATTTTTGTTGAGCAGCCAGTACTTTTTCTTTGATAATAAGATCGGACTTTAATTTTTCTATTACCGCCTCTTCTTTTAAGAGTTGCGTGTTTAGGGCCTGCTTTTTATCATTTTCAGCGGCAATCCGTTTTTGAGTATTATCAAAAGTCTTTTGTTGATTGAAGATCCCTTTACGAGCAATACTGATACTTAAAAGCCGATAATCTTCCTTTATTTCGTAGTATTTTTTAGTCTGCTTTGCCTGTTTCTCCAAAGATTTGAGATTTTTTTCAATTTCATAAAGGACGTCCTCTACGCGATTTAAATCTGCATCTGTATCATTTAACTTTTTTAAAGTTTCTTTTTTTCTTTTTTTAAACTTTGAAATGCCTGCAGCTTCTTCAAATAAACTTCGCCTGGAATGATCTTTATCGTTAAGCAAATCATCAATCATCTTTAATTCGATGATAGCATATGAATTGGAGGCGATTCCAGTATCTAGAAATAGATTGGTAATGTCCTTGAGTCTACAGATTACTCCGTTGAGTTGATATTCACTCTCTCCCGATCGGTAAAATCGTCTACTAATGGTCACCTGGTTATATTCAGTGGGAAGTAAGTTTTTGGTATTATCAAAACTTATAGATACCTCTGCGAGTTGTGTAGGTTTCCTGGATTTGGTCCCATTAAAAATGATATTATCCATTTTATCAGATCTCAAGACTCTGGATTTTTGCTCACCTAAAACCCATCTAATAGCATCAACCACATTAGATTTCCCGCAACCATTTGGACCAACGATTCCAGTAATTCCTTGATCGAAATTGATGACTACTTTATCTGCAAAGCTTTTAAAGCCTTTTATTTCTAAGCGGGTTAATTGCATAGACAAAAATAATTCTGTTTTGGTGTTAAGCTAGTAAAATTAGGCTATTTTTAGCTTTAATATTATGGACAACATTCAAAATTGGATATACCTCATACTAGGTGCGATATATTTTTTATCGAAGTTAAGAAAAAAGAACAAATCAGTCGCTCCTGAATCCCAAGATAAAGGGAGTATTGTTAAAAAGAAAGTCAAAACATTCGAAGAATTATTGGGAGAATTTACGGGTTTGAATGCGCTAGATAAAGCTGAGAATGAAGAGGTTATAGTCACAGAAAATGAGAAAATAGCTAATGTTGAGACGGAACATACTATTATGCAAAATTCAATTCCAAAGGACAAAACATCCGAACCCTTTTCGGAGTTGACTTTTCCAAAAATTGCACCCTTAAATAAAAATCAGCATTTCAAAGAATATGAGATAGAAGATTCTCAAGACAGACCTAAACAAATCACTGCTCGTGAAATCAGGAAAGAGTTTAAATCTCCAAGAGGTCTCAAAAAAGTCATTATTTTAAACGAAATACTTAAGAGAAAATACTGATAATATAGTTCGGATTATTATCGTTGACTACAAGGAAAGTATACTCTTTTAGTCTTCCCCGTATAAATTTGTCTGGGACGTCCAATGGGCTCCTGATTTCCCCGCATTTCTTGCCATTGTGCGATCCAACCAGGTAATCTACCAAGGGCAAACATGACAGTAAACATCTCAGTTGGAATACCCAATGCACGATAAATAATTCCTGAATAAAAATCCACATTGGGATAGAGTTTTCTTTCCACAAAATAAGGATCAGCTAATGCTTTTTCTTCTAATCCTTTGGCTATATCCAAAATAGGATCTTGAACGCCAAGGGCAGTTAACACTTCATCTGCAGCCTTCTTAATAATTTTGGCTCTGGGATCAAAATTTTTGTACACCCGATGTCCAAAACCCATCAGTCTGAAAGGATCATTTTTGTCTTTTGCCTTGTCCATCCATTTTTGAATGTTACCGCCATCTGCTTTAATGGATTCCAGCATATCAATGACCGCTTGATTTGCTCCACCATGCAAAGGTCCCCACAAGGCATTGATCCCTGCCGATATAGAGGCATAGAGACTTGCTTGAGATGAACCTACAATACGTACGGTACTAGCTGAACAATTTTGTTCATGGTCTGCATGCAGAATTAAGAGCTTATCTAGCGCTTTGGTAACCACCGGATTGATATCATAGGACATGGTGGGTAAAGCAAACATCATGTGAAGAAAATTGCTGCAATAATCTAAATTATTATTGGGATAATTAACTGGCTGACCCATTTTTTTCTTGTAGGACCAAGCAGCGAAAGTAGGCATCTTGGCTAATAGGCGAATGATACTTAAGTTGATGGCCTCAGGACTTTTATCTAAATTTGTACTCTTTGGATAAAATGCATTTAAGGCCGTTACCAATGAAGAGAGCACTCCCATAGGATGACTTGTAGAGGGGAATCCATCTAGTATCGTCTTAAAATCTTCATGTACTAAGGTATGTTGTGTCGTCGCATTTTGGAATGCCGCCAGCTCTACGGCAGTAGGTAACTCCCCATAGATGAGTAAATAAGATACTTCCGTAAAAGTTGAATGATCAGCCAATTGTTCGATGGGATAACCACGGTAGTTCAAAATCCCGATTTCCCCATCTAAAAAAGTAATAGCACTCTTCGTGGATCCGGTATTTTTGAACCCCGGATCCAATGTGATAATGCCTGATTGACTCCTCAATTTACTTATGTCGATGGCTAATTCATTTTCTGTACCTCTTATGATGGGTAGCTCGTAGGTTTTACCATCTACAATTATTTGAGCATATTCTGACATTCTACTGTTATGATATGTTTAATTTTTATTAATTATTTCCTCCAAGAATAAGGGGTAATCCATCTTTACCACTACCAATAATGATTGTTTTGGCATTCGGTGATTTGGATAGCTCGATCGTCGCTTCAATGCCTCTCATTTTCAATAGCTCATCTGTCAAACTATTATTGATAATCTTGTTAGCGATCGCCTCACCATCAGCTGCAATACGCTTTCTCTCAGCTTCACTCTGCTCTTTATCCAACCGAAATTGATAAGCCAATGCTTCTTGTTCTTGTTTAAGTTTGTTTTCTATTGCTTCTTTAATTTGTTCAGGAAGCGAGATAGATCGAATGAGTAAAGCTCTCATAACAATACTGTTTCCCGGTGAAGCCAACACCGCAGCCGCTTCAGTTTTAATGGCACTTTCAACCTCCGGTCGTTTAGTAGAATAAATTTCCTCTGCAGTGTACCTACCGGTCACTTGTCTGACCGTTGATCTTACCTCAGGGATAACCAATCGACGGATATAATCTTTTTGAAAGGTTTCATGAATTTCGCCAATAGAATCGTACATAGGATGAAATCTTACGGTCACGTCGATATTAATACTCAATCCACTCTTATCGAGTACATCCATAGTTTCTTCAATTTGATTCTCAGAAACATCATAAACGTATACTTCATTCCAAGGAGCCTTCACATGAAATCCAGGTTCGAAAATATTGTCTTTGTCCAACCCACCACTAAACTTCTTAAACATAACTGCTCTTTCGGTCGCCTGTATGGTAAAGAATATACTATTTGATATAGAAAAAAGGACCAATAGCGAAGCTCCTAAAATTAACAAAAGGGGTAAATATTTTCGATTATCCATATTGTAGTTTTTTTATTTTGAAATGCAAATATAGGTGTCAAATGTTTACTGACAGATAGATTTTCCGGTTTTCCTTGTTATTATTGTGCTGCGCCCCTCATTTTTACCGAGTCAAGAAAAAAAAAGTGTCTAACATAGTTTAGACCCACAAAATAAATCATTTATGAATGACGTATTTAATGCCGTAAGAAGGGAAATAGGGAAGCCTTATGACGATTTGTTTTTTTTATTAACCGCTCTGAGGGAAATTTTAGAAGAGAATGGTGCCTTGGACATTGCAAAGGAAATTCCTTGGATCAATACAGAGAGCAAGGGAGATCATGAGTTTTCTTCAAAATATCTGCAATTGTATTCCTTGGTTTTCCAGTTAATTAATTTGGTAGAGATCAATGGAGCGGTTCAAAACCGTCGTAGACAGGAGAGCAGAGATTTATCTGCTGTCAGTGGTCTTTGGACTTCTAATATCAAGGAATTACATGCCCACGGCATATCCAATTTAGAAATCATAGAAGGGATCAAGCAAGTTTTTGTTGAGCCCGTGCTCACAGCACATCCTACCGAGGCGAAGCGAGCGACCGTCCTTGAGCACAGAAGAGAATTGTATCTTAAAATGGTGCAGCGCGAAAACTCAATGTACAATACGCATGAACTAGGAGATTTAAGGCGGGATATCAAACAAATTCTTTACCGTCTATGGAAAACAGGAGAAATCTATTTGGAAAAACCTGATGTAGCGTCTGAATTGAGAAATATCTCTCACTATTTAACCAATGTATTTCCCGATGTTATCCCAATATTAGATAAGCGATTGATTAGCGCTTGTAATGATCAAGGTTTTGCCCAGAATGAAGTTTCAGAGAACTATGCCTTTCCGAAAATTAGATTTGGAAATTGGGTAGGAGGTGATCGTGATGGTCATCCTTTGGTTACCAGCACAGTTACTCGAGATACCTTGCTGAAATTGAGGCTCAATGCATTTGTTGTTATTAGAAGAAAGTTATTGGACTTGGTTAAAAAATTGAGTTTTGCCCATCCTTTGGAAGCCTCTAGTAAAGCTTTACAATCCAGAATCATGGAAATGAAGGGGGAATTAATAGGCCATGGAGAGCAAATTTTGGCGCGTAACAAAGGAGAGGTTTTTAGACAGTTCATAAGCTTAATGATTGCCAGACTTCCCGTTGATACCAAAAGGGGTCATGCTACCGAATTATTAGCATCTAAAGGAGCGTATCTCTATTCTTCAGAGCTGCTTTCCGATTTAAAAATATTACAAAAAGAGTTGATTGATTTTGGTGCACAATCAACAGCCTACAACGAAGTAAATGGAACCATAAGGATTGTTGAGATTTTTGGTTTTCATCTAGCTGCATTGGATATTCGTCAAAACAGTACTTTTCATGACCAGGCCATGGATGAGCTTCTAGAGGCCTCATTGGCTGAAAAGACTAATTTTTCAGAATGGAGTGAAACGGAGCGGCTTGAATTTCTCAATAAAGAGTTGCTTTCCGCTCGTTTGTTCACGCATTCCAAAACAATTCTTAAAACGCATGCCCAAAAAGTAATGAAATGTTATGGGGTGATTACTGATCATACAGATAAGTATGGTATGAATTGCATAGGTTCTTTGATCGTAAGTATGACCCGATCATTATCTGATTTATTAGTGGTGTATGTTTTGGCAAGAGAGGCCGGACTTACTCAAATGACAACAGCGGGATTAATTTCTAAAATACCAGTAGTCCCTCTATTTGAGACCATTGGTGATTTAGAAGTGGCTCCTGAAATCTTACACGGCTTCCTAAATCACCCTTTTACAAAAAGAACTTTACAAGTACTCAAGGGAGATGAAAAAGAACCCGTGCAGCAGGTAATGGTGGGTTACAGTGATAGTAACAAAGATGGGGGCATCATGGCGAGCCAATGGAACCTTTACAAAGCCCAATACAATCTAAGTCAAGTGGGCGTTGACAACGGGGTAAGAATTAGGTATTTCCACGGCAAGGGTGGCTCGATTAGTAGGGGATCTGGACCTACCCATTATTTTATTGATGCCCTTCCACATTCAGCGTTGAATGGCGATGTCCGTTTGACCGAGCAAGGTGAGACGATTGCTCAAAAGTATGCCAATAAGGTAAATGCGGCCTACAATCTAGAACTGTTAGCAGCCAATGCATTGTCTAAAACCATCTTAGATAGGCATTCTCCGAGAGCTTTCCATGCACAAGCAACCATTTTAGAGCAGTTATCAATGAATTCGCAAAAGACCTACGAAAAGATGATCAATGAAGAAGGGTTCATGGAATTTTTCAGACAGGCAACACCTATAGATGCCATTGAGACCAGTAAGATTGGGTCAAGGCCAGCCAAGAGAACTGGCGCCAATTCACTTTCAGATTTGAGAGCGATCCCTTGGGTTTTTTCATGGAGTCAATGCAGGTTTCATATGACCAGCTGGTATGGGATTGGTACCGCACTGGACCAACTAAAAAGTGAATCTCCTGGGGATTACGATTTATTTAAATTGAAAATGAAAGATGATCCCTTCATAAGATATGTATTTACAAATATAGATACCAGTATTGCTGCTACTGATCAGAGAATCATGCTTAAATATGCTGATTTAGTGAAAAATACAGAGATTAGAGAAAAGTTTACGGACTTGTTTTTGAGCGAACTGATGCGAGTGAAATATCATTTTGAAGTGTTATTAGGACGACCAATTGAAGAACGGCGTGTAAATCATTATTATTCAAATATGCTGCGAGCATCTTTAATGGACCCACTGCATGAGCGACAGATCAATTTATTGAAAAAATGGCGTACTGAAAGAATACACGATGAAAAGGCCGCGCAAGAAACACAAACTGAGATCATGCTTTCCATTAATGCGCTTTCAAGCGCTATGAGAAATACAGGTTAATGGGTGTCTTATTCAAATAATATAGCTGCTTCGTCATTAAACCATTGAGTATATACGTCTCGATGAATTTTCTCAACTCGATTCCTCTTTATTTTCATGGTCGGAGTAAGTAAGCCATTGTCGATAGTCCAATCCTCCTTCATTACCACTATTTTTTCAATTTTTGCTACACTTTCTAAGTTTGAATTTAGCATTTTTATGGTTTGCTCAAGACTCTTTACCAATGCTGCTTGCTCTTTTTCTTTTCCTGTTTCAGATAAGACGATGAGTCCAATTGGTTGAGGAATACCTGTTCCGACCACGCATACTTGATCAATGTCCGCATTTTTCATCATTTCGAGCTCTATAGGTGCTGGTGAAATATATTTTCCTTTATCTGTCTTGAATTGATCTTTAATTCTTCCGGTAATCCAAAGAAAGCCATCATGATCATATTCACCGATATCTCCTGTTCTTAAAAAGCCATCTTCTGTGAACACTTCGCTGGTCATTTGTTCTTCCTTATAATAACCCTGCATCAAACATTCACTTTTGATTAAAATTTCATCTTCAGGAGAAAATTTTAATTCAACACCAGCCAGTGGCTTGCCTACCGATCCAAATTTATTTTGCCCAGGCAGATTAAAATGAGAGCGGATACAATCTTCAGTAAGACCATAGGCTTGACAAATGTCAATATCTAGTCGTTTGAACCAAATCAATTGGCTTATAGAAATGGGAGCCGCACCCGTAAAAATCGCTTGAGTATTTAGTAAGCCGAGCTTTTTCTTAATTTTTTTTCTAATGACGTTATTTATAAAAGGAATTGACAATAAAAGATCTAACTTTTTTTGAGGGATGGTATTTAAGATACTATCTTGAAATTTAGTCCATATTCGAGGTACTGCAAAAAACAGATCGGGTTGAGTCGCCGCTAAGTCATCAGCGAAGGTTTCTATTGATAGGGGAAAGTTAAAACTCCCTCCTTGATACAATCCGAACATTTCTATACCTATCCTTTCGGCTATGTGCGTGAGAGGTAAATAGGAGAAAAAACGGGGTTTACTGGCCTTAATAGCAATTGCATCGACGGCCGTGTTGGTTACCTCATTGAATGAGCCTACACTATGCATAACTCCTTTCGGAGATCCGGTGGTACCGGATGTATACATGATTGTCAACAGATCTTCAGGATTTTGTTCCGGAACTTCTGTCAAAGCCTCATTTTGGGCAACCATATCTTCCCAAATCAATTTTTCTTCCACCTCATAAGCCTTAATCCCTATTTTAGTGAATCCTTCTAAGCCAGATTTTTGAGCCTCATAGTTGTCTAATTTTCCTATAATAACTGCTTTTGACTCACTGTGAGACATAATTTCCGCAATGGAGTTGGCATTTATTGTTGGGTAAATAGGAACAGAGATATGTCCTGACATTTGGATAGCTAAGTCTGCCATAATCCAATGACTGCAATTTTTTGAAAGTAAGGCAATTTTGGATTTAGGAGTATAATCCATTGCAATCAAGGCTTGGGCGATTTTCCTAATTTCAATTCCGGCTTCTCGATAAGTCGTTTTTACCGGACCCTGGGCAAAGGGCTGATGGAACATTAGTTGATCAGGATTGTTTTTTTCCCAATAGGTAAATGCATGGAGTGGTGCCGTGAACTTCATTTAATGTTTATTTCTTTTAAAATATTAAAATGTAATTAATATTAATCAAATTTGATGTAAATAACATAATACAAGCACATTAAAATTTCTATTAACCCGACTAATATTACTAAGTAATTATTAATGACTTAAAATTAATTTTAACCAAGGGTTTGAGTTTTTTTTTTAGAAATTTCTCATTTTTAAATAGATTTTAATGAGGGTTTTATTTAATTATTGGAGAATAAAAACTTATCCTCGAGCATTTGATTAGCTTTGCGCTTCATTAAAAAAATTCCCATTGAGTACTTTTTCTAATTTAGGATTATCTAATCCATTAATTGATGTTCTTAATAATTTAGGTTTTACATCGCCTACCCCTGTTCAAAAACAAGCAATCCCCTTGCTCTTGAGTGATACGCCTATTGATTTTATCGGTTTAGCACAAACCGGAACTGGAAAAACAGCTGCTTTTGGGCTTCCTCTTATCGATCTTATCGATCGTGACAATCGATCGGTTCAAGCTTTGGTGTTGGCACCTACTCGGGAATTGGTACAACAAACAGCAAAGCAAGTTGCTCAATTCGCTAAAGGTGTAAAAGGAGTAAACGTAGAGGTGGTCTTTGGAGGCGCTGCGATTACCAATCAGATAAGTGCATTAAGAAAGCCTACTCAAATTGTAATTGCTACTCCTGGGCGATTGATAGATTTAATCAAAAGAAAGGCAATTAAATTGGATCAAGTACAGTATGTTGTTTTAGATGAGGCCGATGAAATGCTTAACATGGGCTTCAAAGAAGACATTGATCAGATCCTTTCATTTACTCCAGAGCAAAGGGTGACGTGGCTGTTTTCAGCGACGATGCCAAAGGAAATCAGAAGAATTATAACAAAATACATGAAGACTCCGGTTGAAGTCTCAGTAAATTCAAAAGAACAAAGCAATAGAGATATCACCCATAAATACGTGATCACAAAATCATCCAACAAGGTGCCGGCGATAAGGCGGTTTATGGATATTCAGTCAGACATGAGGGGGGTATTGTTTTGTAGGACCAAAAGGGAAACCCAGGAAATCGCAGATGACTTAGGTCATTTGGGATATGGGGTTGAAGCTCTCCATGGGGACTTATCCCAGGGTCAACGAGATGCTGTCATGAAGCGCTTTAAAACACGATCGATGCAATTATTAATAGCAACCGATGTAGCTGCCAGAGGGATTGATGTAAATGACCTTACTCATGTGATGCATCACACCTTACCCGATCAGTTAGAGAGTTATACACACAGGAGTGGTCGGACGGGACGTGCAGGTAAAAAGGGTACTTCTATTGCTTTCATTACACCAAGAGAGGAGCGAAGAATCACCGAAATTGAAAAAAGAATTAATATTAGCTTTGAAAAAATTGAGGTACCTGCACTTGAAGAACTCAAGTCTACAAGAATTAATAATTGGGCCAGTTTAATTATCAATACAACCGTAGATGCGCAAGCAGAGAGCATCTTAAGCAAACTCAACGGACAGTTTGAGCATTTGGATAAAGATGATATACTAAAAAGACTAATCACGACTCAATTGGATCATTTAATGATTCAGGGAGGTGGTCAATCTGACTTAAACGAAGTTTCAGGCTCAGGATCACTATCAAGCAGGTCAGGTAAGAAAAATGGGGGCGCTTTTAATAGATATTTTGTCAATATAGGAACAATTGATGGGATGACTAAGGAAGACTTGATTCATTTTTTATCCGATAATTCCAAAATAGAACGCAAATATTTCGGTCCTTTAAGTATTCAAAAGAATTGTGCTTATTTTGATGTAGACGCCAAGTACGATCAGAAATTGGGCGAGGCTTTTGTCGGTATCGAGATCAAAGGCCGAGATATCCGGGTGAATCTTGATGAGCACGCGAGAAAATCAAAATTTTCTGACCCTTCGAAAAAAAGAAACTTTCGAGATAAAAGGAGGCCAAAAAAAAATCATAGAAAAGGAAGACGAAGGAATTAAGTCAGGGCTTAATTTCCTATTTTAACCTCCATTCGTTACAGTCAAGTCCCATAGATATATATAATTCTCATGGAACTTTATTACCCATTAATTCTCGTGTTTCCCCTTTATATATTAACTAATTGTTAAGTAAATATATCATTCTATTAGAATCTTAGGAGGTTTTTCTCCACCTCACGTGATTAATTTGTTTAAATATTAATTTAACATTAAGTTAGTGTTAAGGAATTAAGCAATGGCTCCATGCAACGGTTTGTTATTTATTTTTTAATCACGCTATTTGTTTCAGGTACGACTTATGGGCGTCATACATCAGGAGCTGTTGCTGATATAGAACGTGGCATTATTTCTAATTATTTAAAAGATAAAAATGGAAATCCTTTAGATTATTTAATATTGATTGGGACCGCTGAGCATTTTGACAAGAATAAGGAGGAGATCCTTAATTTTTTAAACCATCTTGACTCAAAAAAGAAACGATTTGATTCAGATAAAAAATTTCTTGAATATGTTTTCTATAAAGTACATAGCAAGTATTTAAGGAATTTTGAGCCACTCACTGATTTTTCTGAAATTTTGGAGCAAGGTAAATACAATTGCCTTACCGCAACAGCTTATTATGCCATCATTCTAGAGTATTTCGGCTTTCATTATGAGCTGAGAGAATTAACTCATCATATTTATTTAAAAGTAAATTTAGGTCAGGAGACGATTTTGTTCGAATCAACCGATCCCGTGAATGGATTTATTGAGAATTCAAGTGCTGTTGATGCACAATTAATGGCTTATAGTTCATCAATGAATGCGTCATTGAGTGATGATAATTTCGATGCTGAACTCATTGATTTATATCAGTTAATTGGATTAAATTATTATAATTTGGCCATAAAATCATTTAAGATTGATGATTTTAAAAAATCTTATGTGGCTATTAATAAAGCTTTAATTTTTCATAAATCGCCGAAATTATTCACTTTTTTAAATTTTCTTTTGGAAGAAACTAATCTCTCTCCTTTGGAAAAGGCTTTAGTACTACAAAGTATCAATCTCTCTTAGAACGTTAGGTACGTTTCATTTTTATTCATTTAATTGCTCTTGTAAGTCCAAAAACTTTTTTAGTTCATAGGACCAAATCTCATATCCTTTACGGTTCAAATGTAATCCATCAGATAAATAAAGATCCGATTTGATGTGCCCCATCGAGGTAAGCATGGGGTAATACAGATCTAGAATGGTTCCTCCTTCAATGCTGATCAAGTATTTTTTATACATGGCATTAAGCTCATTAAACTTCTCTGATAATGTCGCACGACTTGGACTCGGTTTGATACTGATTACGGTTATTTTAATCTTTGAAAAGGTATCCCTTACTTTTTCAATAAGCATTCTGAAATCATTGAAAACTTGCTGGACCGATAGTCCTTGACTTAAATCGTTTTCACCGGCATAAAAAATAATTCTCTGGGGTGATATACTATCGAACAATGTGTTAAAATAGCGTAAGCACCAAGCATATGACGACCCACCAAATCCAAGATTAAGCACATTGTGGGGAGCTAAATCTTTTTGAAGATGCACCCAAAGTCTGATTGAAGAACTCCCATACAATACAATGAGATGCTCTTTTTGATGATGAGTTGAAATTCTCTTTTGAAGTCTATTAATTTCTTTTTCCCAATTATCTGGTGGTTTTAAATTCATATTATTTGAATGAATCTTTCATATTGATTACTTCCTTTTTGAATTCTTTTTGATAATTATTTACGAAAAAAATAACTTCATGTTGATTCTCATGTTTATTAATAAAGTTACTGATTTTAAAGGGTTTAAGAATTTTACATTTCACTTTGTTTTGCACCATTCTTTTATCAAAATCCCTCAATACTATAGGCACAATATAAGGTTCAATCTTTTGTTGTAATGCTAATTTGAAAGCACCGGTTTTAAATGTTCCCGGGGAGGTCTCTGTGGTATGGGATTTGCCTTCAGGGCTGATAATTAAATTTTGATTTTCAGATAAAAACTTACCTGCCACTTTATAAAATGACAGGTTCTCCAATTTTTTATCCGTTTGAGATGGTGTGTTTATGGATGATGCATAGACCTTGATATGACCTTGATTTTTATAATAATTTTGATGCCCATATTCTCCATCATCAGGAATTCTGACAATTCGAATGCCAGGGTCGTCATACTTTACATCTAGTATCATAGCACTTAAAAAATGGGAATCTAAAGTGATTTGAAAATCATTGGGTAATGTATAGCTCTCATGGTTGATAAGGTGGTTGTAAATGAAGATATGCCCTGATTCATTGGGTAAGTTTTCCCATCCTTCAATATGAAAATCAACATGGCGAAATAATTCTTTCACCCTGTTCGCACAGGCCTTCCTGACTCCAAAAGAGCTTAATTTGGAAGTATTTTCGGTCACTTCTTGATAGAGATTAATGAGTCCTTGATAGAAGTTGAAATCTCTGTTTTCTTGTTTTAGGAGGTCTAAAGATATCGAGGACAGATGACGCTCCTGAGCATCTCCAGTTGTATTTAATTCACTTAGGGTTTTAAAAGCGAGCGTCCGTGTATCTTGATTGGTTAACAAATGAGGTACTTGATGAAGTCTTGAGGTAACTTTTAATTTAACACTATTTTTTTTTATCAGATTATGAATGGTCAATTGATCATGCCTAAGTTTTGTTTTTAAAAATCTTGAATAGCACAATTGTAACTGATTATCCACCATCCAGAGCAAACGCATATATAATTGATGCGTGAGCTGAGGGTCATGGACTACTAATAATTGAAATTCTTCCTGGGTGATAAATAACGTTTGAGTAGCTACAACAGTTACGGCTGAGGCTATATTTTTTTCATGGATTAGACTTTCCCATCCCCAGACAAATCCAGGCGTAGAAAGGGTTCGTAATTGTTGAGAAACACCTAACTGAGAACGCTCAATAGATACTTCACCATTTATCATGATATAAATTCCTTGTGAAGCATCTTCTTGCCGAAATATATGTTTTTGAGCTGGAAATGATTTAATGGATAGTTTTTTTACTAATTTTTTTAAAAACAGATCACCCATCTCACCTAAAAATGGAGAACGTTTAATGAGCATTAAACATTGATGGGAATGAGCTTTTTGAAGAAGTTGATAACTTTCGCGTTGTCCTACTGCATTAAGGTGATCGACTTTGATTTCTGGATGTTGACTGTTAAGGACCTCTAAATATTGATTAAAAATAGTTTTGGATAATTTTAACAATATGTTTTGAATATTTAATTGTAGTTCTTTTTTAAATATTTCTATTTCAAAACGCTGAAAAACAGCTTCATCTGATGCTATCACTATTTTATTAAGGCCTCGTGCAGGTGGGAAAAGACCACACCATCCGATGGGGGTTTGAGGAACTTTATTTCTATATATAAAAATTTCTTCTCTAGGATGATCGAGGCAATTGTAATAGTCAACCGTACCCTTAATTAAGAAATAGATATACTTGATCTTTTCGTTAGCTTTTAAAATAATATGACCCTTACCTAAGGTGACTTCTTGACCATTTATACTTAACAAACCGATAGTATCCACTAGGATATAAGAGCTATTTTATTAATATAATCACAAATTTATTAATATTTTTATAAATTATTTACACCTTAAAATAATAAATATTAAAATAATTTAAAAATAGATTTACTTTTTTTGAGCTAAGTATGAGATTAAATTTATTTTTCAAGTTCAAGCAAGAAAAGAGTTTGATTAAGCAATGCTCTATCTTTGAGCTTTATCGTAACTATGAAATTTTCCCAATACAATATTAATACCACCCTAAAAAAGAATATTGAAGGGCAAGGTTTTAACAGACCTACAGACATTCAATTTAAATGTATTAAGCCCATACTAGATGGTCAGGATGTTTTGGCCATTGCTCAAACAGGTACAGGTAAAACGGCAGCATTTGTCATCCCTATTTTGAATATGGTAGCTGCTGATAAAGGTCGAACAAGGGGTATTTATGCCTTAATTTTAGCACCTACCCATGAATTAGCCCGGCAGATTCATCAGACTTTCATTTCTTTAGGCAAAGGAATAAAAGCCTCTGCCGTTTGCGTTTATGGCGGTGTAGATCAAGAGGAGCAGATTACGCAGCTTCAATCAGGAGCCTCTATTTTGATTGCTACACCGGGAAGGATGTTTGATTTATTGAGTCAGGGAATGATTGATATCACTCATTTGAAAATGCTGATCTTGGATGAAGCCGATCATATGTTGGACTTAGGTTTCATAGACGATATCAGAGATTTGATCCGAAAAGTACCTTTAAGAAGGCAAAATTTATTTTTTTCGGCTACTATTAATAAAGAAATTAAAAAACTAGCTTATTCAATAGTTAAAAATCCGATTCGGATTCAGATATCACCCAATAATTCAGTAGCAAAAAGCATCGATCATGGGGTTGCTTTCATTGAGATGGGTGACAAGCGCTATTTTTTAGGTTCCTTTATTGAAAAGAATGAAGAAGCAAAAATATTAATTTTTGTGAGGACCAAAGTTCGTGCAGAGCGCGTAAAATTGGCTATGGATCGTGTCAACATTCAGTCGATAACATTGCACGGAGATAAGTCTCAAGAAGAAAGGGAACAAGCCATGAAATCGTTTCATGCCGGAACAATTAAAATCTTAATCACTACAGATGTTAGTGCACGAGGTATTGATGTACCTAATATTGATTTTGTTATTAATTATGATTTGCCCGATTCTAGTGAAACTTATATCCATCGCGTAGGCAGAACGGGAAGAGCAGGAAAACGAGGTATGGCCATTTCTTTTTGCAGCACTGAAGAAAAACATCTCTATGATCTCATCGAATCGGATTTAATGAGTGAAATTACAAAAATATCTATAAATAAAGCAGACTATGCGGCAACCTTAGATTTGGCCTTTGACCCAAAAAATGATTGGAGGGCGTTAATCAAGGCCAACGAATTGATTATTGAAAAAAATAGAAAACAAAAAAAATCAAAAAGAAGAAATAATTTATAGATAAGTTCATCTTTCAGCGTAATTCATTCAAATTTTGTCTATAATTGGAACGTATTTGCGTATTGCAGCGTTCTAGGTGAAAATAATATGTCATGGTTAATCAAGAAGATTTTATAGCTCTCCCCAAATACGAAAAAGACCCAAAAAAAGAACACATTTTGGGTCAAATGGAACAATTTGGAATCCACTTAATTATTAAGGAGAAAGGCGTTTTATACAAAAAGCGTGTTGAACATGGAAGTCACTTTTTGAAAGAACTACAAAAACTTGAATTATTATCTGAAGAACCTGTGATAAAAAGTTGGCAATATCAAGACGTTGATCCGACTCGAAGAGATTGAAAAATTGCTTACAATTGTGGATTCAAATAACGTACTTTCCTGAATATAACTAGCACTAAACCTACTTTTGGTGCTACTTTATTGCTTTGTATTGGTGAATATTTACGCTGGTTTTTAACTAATAGTCCTTTATCCACTTTATATGCTCTATTATAGTCTAAAATAGTTTTTATTACCTCAATAACGAGTAATGGTATTTCCTGATAACGGCTTAATTCTAGGAATACCTGTTTAGTGAGCTTGGGTACACTTTTAAATTCAATTAGTTTTTAGACGATCCAATGCGTTGTTAGAAGCTCTTTCACCAGAGATCATCGCCGCATTTAAAGACCCATTGGCAGTATGGTCCCCACACAAGAATATTTTATCTGCATATGTCATCGGATCAAGATTCGGTTCGTAAGATACAGATCTGAGGTCAGGAAGCGATCTTTGTATCGCATAATGCTTGATGAATTTAGTTTTTGTAATAGAAAAATACTTTTCAAGCTCACTCATAACTTGGGAAACTAGGACTTCAGAGGAAAACGAATGTTGCTTTACTACAGTGACGGAGATTAACTGAAGATGGGGGTCAGGAGCCCGTTGAACACTCGTTGAATAAAAAATATTATTAATTAAAGTATCTGAAAAAGCTGATAGATGGATGATGGGGCGTGGCACATCAGTTACCGGCGCACTGAAGTACAAAGTATCGCATGTTTTCCATCTGTTTTTAACAGAATAACCTTCGAGAAAGCTACTTGGATCCGTAGCGACAATACACACATCATAAGGATATTGATCTCCTGAAGCCATGGTTATAAAATCAGTGGTCACTTTTTGTACTTCGTTATTTAACTGAATTTGAGTCGTCTTTAATTGACCTGCCAATTGCGTCGCGATAGCACCTATCCCTGCCTTGGGTAGAGTGGCAAAACCTTCAGCAAACATTTTATAGATAAATTCAAACATTCTGCTAGACGTTTGAAGATGGCACTCCAAAAAAATACCAGAAAAAAAGGGCTTAAAAAATTGAGTGATTATTTTATTTGAAAAGCCTAAATACTGTAAATGAGCCAAGGTAGTACGCTCTTTTTTATTAAATATGGCGGCGATTGACGTATTTTTTAGTTGAAGACTGAGTTGAAATATTTTAAGTTTATCGCGCAGGGATCCAATGCTTGAAAATAGGGTAGGGAAGAGCATATAGATGTCTCTAAGTGGGTCTCCAATGATGGAGGAATCATTATCGGTGTAAATACGAGCACCAGGAGACAATTTTTGCAGACCTAAATCGGCATAGTTTAAGTATTTTTTACTCATGGGGTACGCATCTAATAAGACTTGAAAACCCACATCTAAAATCCAACCATCTATGATTTCAGTTCTTACCCGACCTCCAATATTGCCCGTGGCCTCTAAGATCGTGGGCACATATCCCTTTTGTTCTAGATTTTGTGCAGCGATCAAACCACTTACACCTGCTCCAATGATATAAATATTTTTATCTTGATTTGTTTTCATGTGATATCTCAACTATCAAATAACCTATTTCTATTCACATTTACACATCCTTTGAATTGATGAAATTTTATTACTCATTGAATCGTTTGACCTTTGTTCAGTGCCTTATTTGTTTGTTTTTTTGAACTCATTTACAATTTTCAACATCAGAGGCCTTAAAATGATTAAGATCCTTGAAAACAAAAAAAACAGTTAAATATTCAGATTAATTCCAACTTTTATCTATAATTTTTCCAAATAGATTAATTTGGCACATCTCTGACAATTGACAATTGCTTTTCCTCAATCACCCTCATGTATGTTTCAAGATACTTATTCGGGTTAGATGAATAATCAATGTAAGTGGTGCTTTTTAATAAAGCCTCTATCGAATGGAAACTATCAAACGATATACCATTGTAGTTTACCATCCGGCCATCTTCCCAATGGTTATTGGTCAATCTAATACCAAAGTCCCAGTTTGCTGCGATATTTTCTTTTTGTTGTGGCTTCATGATCAATTATCCCCATAATCTATTAATACGAACAACCTGTTGGCGGTCCGTGAATTTAAACTCATTTATGATGAAATAACTAGATTGCCGTTCACTTAAGAAATTGTCAACAATTTACCAAATTTCAAAGGGAGCTATTCCTTTCGCTTCAAAAGTCTCCTAATTTGGAGTTTTAAGTCCTGATTCTTGAGCAAGAGCATTATTAAAAATACTGAAATCAAATGTAGCACATTACTTAGGGTTTTTGAAGTAATGAAAGAATAGAAATTTATTAAGCTCAGACCAAGATTGTATCATACCCCAACCTGCCCATTTTTCTTCGGATACGCCTTTTTTAGCTATTTTTTTTTTTATAAAGTTATTTATTTGTTTTGATAAACTTATCGGTGTCTCCAGTCACTTTCATACAATGAAATTGTATGAGATAGGCGTCATCCTCCTGAGCAATTAACAGTTAAATGATTAAGACATCAGAAATGAGTTAATATTAGATTTTCACATTTTGAGATTTGAGTTAATTGATCTAATTTATTATTTTAACAATCAATAAATTGCTATTATAAAACAAAAAATGAATTAATTTTTCTGTTAAAAAAGAATCAAAAAAATAGCATAATTATGAATAAATAATGAGTGAGTTTCAATTATTTCCAATTTTAAGTTCTCATGCAGAGGGTAGAGTTACAATAATGATTGGGCCTAAGCATCATAATATATATGACAACTATTATTTAATAAGGATTAATGTAAACCTAAAAAGGTCATTAATCCACCCTTTTTAGTTAAATCATCCTTTGTGATAAATACAATTAAATAATCAATGAATTCTGACTCCCAGCTGCAAATGATATCTTTACCTGGGCATAAAATAACTATAGTAGTTTTCTACTGTTCCAAAACAAAAAAAATATTAAGATGACCATAGAATAAGTACATGCTGACCCAGCGTTAGAACTAAAGAAAAGAATCATCCCTTCGATTATAGTTAAACAACCTATTGCTTACTAATTACATCATTAAGTCAATTTTGATTGTACATCTATAAAAATTAATAATGTTATATGAGAATGTCATTCATAAGTCTTTTAATTGTTTGTAATCTTTCAATATGGGCTCAAAAAAAAATCATTACCGGAAGGGTAATTGATGCGGAGACGGGTCTTTCTTTGCCCTTTGCTAGTATTTCTTTTAATGACTATTCCAATGGTAGCATTTCTAATTCTGAGGGTATGTATGTCATGGACATCGCTGCTGATAGATTAGAAGATTCATTGTATTTCAGCTACATGGGATATGAAACTTTAGGTGTCAGTGTTAAATCCCTATTGATGGAGGGAATCGTATGGCTGCGATCTGCACAAATAAATTTAGCGGAAATACCGGTTTACTCCCAAACGTTGAACGCATTAGCAATCATCAAATTAGTTGAAAAAAATTTCCCTAAAAATCATCCTCAAGTCAATCAGTTACAACACCTCTTTTACCATAGTTATAATAATACTCCATTCAGTGAAGCAAACAGAATAAACGTCTTAAAAACAAGCTTTGATGACATTGATCAGGGATTAGTCGATGAAGTTTTAGAGCTCATTCCAGAGGACATTAAATCATACAGAGATGTTATTGTTGATTTTTACAGCCATGGTGCTGAAACGAAAATTATGCCTATTGAAGGGATTTCTTTGCAAGAAAGTACAGCACTGTCGGTAGAAAATCAGATTAAGGAAAAAATGTTGAGCTTAACAGAGGATATTGAACTCAGTGTTGAAGATGACGAATTGTATTACAAAATGGGTACGGGTATCATTTCATCAAAACTAGAGCTCGATGAGCCCGATTCTGAAGACATAGATACTGTAATGACAAATGCGGATGACACTACCCATTATTTAATAAGCTCAGAATATCTTAGAAAGGATATAGAAAATTTTTTAGTCAATACTGCCAATATTAACTCGGACAACTTAGAGTTTATTAACAAACCTAAGAAATACAATTATCAAAAAGAATTGACATTATTTAAAAATGAATGGGTTTATAAAATCAGTTTTGAACCCAAAGAACAAGGAATTTTTCAAGGAATATTGTACATAGCTACCACGAATTATGCTATTCTACAGTTTGATTATGAATTTGCAACAGGAAAAAGTACTGAAAATATTAATTTATTCGGAATAGGCCACAAAGTAAACTACAAAAAGGCCCAAGTCATTTATGAAAAGTTAGATACGGCGTATTTTGTGAAATATGTAAACGCTGAAAAACGAGATTTTTACTACATAGACCGTAATTTCTTCATGGTGAAGAAAAAAAAGCGGTTCTTATTTGATAAGGCTTTGAATAAAATCAAGTTTGCATTAGATATGAAATTTGAAACAAAAAATGGATGGGAGCTATTGGTGATTCATAGGCAACATTTAGCAAAAGAAGCTTTTGAGCTCGTTAAGGAACCTGAAAAAATGACCATTAAAAAGGAGTTCGTCTATAGTATGAACATGTGGGATCATGGATCAGTGATTGTCCCCAATACAGAACTCAAAAACTTCAGACGAGACAATAAATAATAGATAATTTTAATTTTTTTAGACCATTAATAATTTCATTATGTTCGTAACTTGGTTTCAAGTATTAAACTTTGCATTGTGTGTATGTTTAATCCTGATTGTATATAAATATTTTGAGACGTTTTGGTCATATAAAATCAATAAACCTTATGCATGGGATAAAGCGGTAGCACTCAAGACAGTGACTCCTCAGCTGATTAAGATGGAACGTACGTTTCGAGATCGGGTGCGATTTTATAATCTTTGGTTTCAGATCGAGTATCTCAAAAGAATGAAAATCACAGGTGCTTTTGCTGAGTTAGGGGTTCACAAGGGAGTTACTGCCAAGGCAATTCACTGGATGGATGTAGATCGAAAACTTTATCTATTTGATACCTTTAATGGCTTTGATCCTAGAGATTTGACAGTCGAAGTTCAGCAGGAGGATAAGTTTGACCCTTCCAACTTTTCTGATACTGATGTAGAAATAGTACGCGCTTATATTGGAGGTAATGATAACCTCATCTTTAAGAAAGGATATTTTCCAGAAACCACTTTAAGTTTGGAATACGAGAGATTTGCATTGGTACATCTCGATGCAGATTTATATGTACCTACTCTTGAAGCGTTAAAGTTTTTTTATCCTAAAATGAATCCTGGCGGAGTCATCATCATTCATGACTACAATCACACATGGGATGGAATTCCTAAGGCCGTCAATACATTTGTTGAAAATATTCCTGAATCGATAATCGAGCTTATGGATTGGCAAGGAAGTGTCATGATCATTAGAAATAAAAACTGAGAAATAACCTCATTAACCCATATTCTTTACGGTATTTGAATTGTATATATTATGAATCATTTAGTTTCAGCTGTAAGGCTTATCAGCGACCACATCAATATGAATATTCTTACTAAGAACAAAAATCTTCTCAGGTCAACCTAGTGATATATCTACATCTGCCTAATATTATCTTTATTAAGCTTATTAATTCATTAATATATTAAAATTTTCTTTGGAATAAAATCTCAGAAATACTCAAATAGACTACCTTGTCATCTTTCAAAGTTTTAAAAAAAGATGGATGTAGTGGGGCCCACATCAGATATGGACAAAACACTTAACTTTCAGAGTCGTCTTCGGATATTATTTGGAGCGTATCCACAAGGGCATAATAGTCAGCCTCTGACACATATTTAATGTTTTTCTTCATAAAGGCCTCATATGAGCGATCTAAAGAGTTTTTAGCTTTGAATGCCCTGATTGTGGGTTGATCAAAATATTTTTTTAATGATTAAATAGACCAGAGTCATTTTAAATTCAATTCCTGTATTGTATTTACTCATTTGAAATATATTAATTTGGCGTTTAAATCTTACTGACTGTAGCTCGATGCAAATATTATAGTTCTTAGGTCATTACTATAAGAAAAATGAAAAATGTTTTAAACAACTTGTAAGCACATAAGTGATTGATTGGCTAAATGGTCTAAGAGTGGCTAATTAGCATGAGATCTAAAATGCAGTCAACACCACTAGCATAAATAAAAGCTATAATTCTTTTTACTCGATTGAGTATTTAAAGACAAAGATCGGCCACTAATAAGACAATTAGCTATCTATTTTTTAGATATTCAAAAAAGTTAAAACCAATGCTATAATCATGCGGAATAGATCGTAACAAAGCAGCTGAAATTAGTGATTTTTTTTGTTGAATAGGCTCATAAAGGGATAAAATCAGTGAGGTAATAAGCTATTTCTTCACTTGCAATCATAACATCCTTTTCTAAAGTTTCATTCCATCCATAAAGTTCTTTTATTTTTTTTTGTACATTAGGCTACCGGTCTCGGCTATGAATAGTTGGGGATTTTACGCCCTAATTGTTCAGTTTAGTATCTACCCTTGTTATATGTTTATGCTTTCGTTTAATCACTTCTTCCCCAATTGTTTATAGCCATTGTTGGCAGTAGTTTTCATTCCTCCTTTTTCTTACTAAACTCAATTGGTTCAGATTGTAAATGAAGAAATTTCACTATCACTAGTCATTTTAAAATTTAATGCGAATTCTGGATTAAAAACATCACTTAAAGGCTTCATTACAAATATATTATAGTGTAAGTGTTCTAAGAAAAATTTACACGTAGGATAGATGGCGTATAGTTTATCATCTTCTAGCTTTATCTTTATTTTGCCATATCCTTTATGCTCATATACCCCTACAAATGAGTCCAGTGATTTCGAATGTGGTTTTTTATTATTCAATGATTCATTTATATCGCTTGGCTGATAAATATCCTGAACACTTACAGGGTAGGTATCGGTTCCCTTAATTTGCAATAGTCTATTTTGTACAATAAAAGCAACGATGTATGGTAATGTTGAATCATCTTGATTAACCAAAACAGTTACTCCAAACTTCTTAAATGGGTACGTTACTAATAGCGAGGTAAAACCTGAAGTATTCCCACCGTGTTGTACTCTAAATTCACCATTTCATACTTCAACCCTCCAGCCTAATCCATATCCTTGCAAGAAGAGATCAGGCTCATCATCACCATCTCTTGAATTATTAAACATTCTAACTTTTTTCACAAAGTTTAGAGGAATTGCTTGAGCAGAATCATAATTTCCGCTGTTCAGCCAATCTATCATCCAATTTGAAAGATCTTTCGATGTACTTCTTATACCTCCTGCTGGTTTGTAGTCATGGTATTTCTCAAAATTTACTTTTTTAATATTATTTCGATAAAGACCATAACCTAAAGAAAAATTATCCTTTTCCTTTACATCTTCTAGGTTTGTAAATGTGTTAGTCATCTGCAAAGGGGCAAATATGTTATCTTCTATATTATTTTCCCAACTCTCATTTGTTACTTCTTTAATTATTTTTACAGCAAAATATAATATAAAAGTCAGGAGCAACTGGTCAAAAACTGCTTGCCCCTTATTATTAAAATAGGATGACATCGGCTGCATTTATCCTCCTTTATTGAGGATATTCAGAGATTGATTTTTTCTGCTAGTTTTTTACCAACCAGATTACCTATTGCCACACCCATTCCTCCCAATCGCACACCACAATAAAGTTGATCAGAAAAAGTTTTTATAAATGGTATTTTTTGATTGCCTACACCCATGATGCCGCTCCAACGATCTTCAATTTCAAAAGGAGTTTGTGGTAAGATGACAGATTTTAAAAGTTTTGAAAGGTTTTCCTGTATAAGTGTATTTAAACCAAATTCGGAAGTTGTTTCTCCTTTCAAGTCCAATTGACGACCGCCACCTAACAAAATTCTATCATTAATGTTTCGAAAGTAATAATAGCCTTCATCCATATGAAAGGTGCCCTTGATAGCTAGATTTTCGATTTTATGAGTGATCAACACTTGAGCTCGCGCTGGCACTACGGACACGTTTAAAAGCTGATTAGCAAAACCATTAGTCGCTACTACGATCTTTTTCCCTTGAATTTCAAAATCGTTTTGAAGATAGACTTTGCCATCGATAGATGTTTTATTTACATTCATGCTCGTCAGAATATGAGCACCTAAACCTACGGCCTTTTTTATTAAGGCATCCATCATTTTTCCCGTATCTATTTGTCCTTCAAAGGGATTAAAAAAGCAGTGATGATGTACATTGCCAAAGTCAAACGGAGTAGCCTGCTCAACAAAAGCGGGTGCATTAAAAACAGGAAGTAAAAGCTTATTAATATGTTCTAAATGCTCACGACAGTTGTTAAATAAGGGGAGATCCTGTTCTAAAAAAAGCTCATAGCCTCCATGACATTCGTAACCCATCTGCTCATCTCCAAGTAAGGTTCTCATAGAGTTCAATCCTTCCCAACGCAACCGAATCAAATCAATCACTTCCGCTGGACTGTGGCTATCTAAATCATGAATGAGCTCTGAAAGACTTCCAAAACAGGCAAATCCTGCATTTTTAGTACTTCCCCCTTGTGGTAAGATCCCCTTTTCGAGAATCAAAACTTTATGATGAGGATTAGATTCTAGTATGTGAATCGCCGTACTTAAACCGACAATACCACTACCAATAATGATGACATCTAGATTGTCAAACCATTGATTTCTTTCCCAAAAACTTAAATTCATAATTCTTTCAAGGTCTACTTTAAATACAAATTTAGACGAATCAGAATATACAAACTAAAATCTAAAAAATCATTGCATTTTCATATGATAAGGAATAGGTGTACTCTGAATATATACCATGCTTTTAAATGGATAAAATAGTTATTGCCCAAGGTCATTAGAAAACCTTTCCTCGTCGTGAATTTTCTAATCCATCAAGGATATTTTTTAAATATCTTTATTAATTAAACGACTTAATAAATAAAACAGGAGGACTTGGAGACATTTTTTTTATTAGATATCTTCGCATTGTTAATCAAATGAACGCGGCTAAAATTTACATATTATGGTATTTGATATTGAAATGATCAAAAAGGTTTATCAAACAATTTCGCAAAGGGTTGAAAAGGCCAGAGCATTGAACGAACGACCGTTAACTTTATCAGAGAAAATACTCTATTCACATTTGTTTAAAGGAATACATAACGAGGTCTTCAAAAGAGGTGATTCATATGTAAATTTTGCTCCTGATCGCATCGCCCTACAAGATGCGACGGCCCAAATGGCTTTGCTTCAATTTATGCAAGCAGGAAAGAAGAGGGTAGAAGCCCCCACGACAGTACATTGTGACCATTTGATTCAAGCCAAAATAGGTGCTGGTACCGATTTACAAAACGCACTGAATACAAGCAATGAAGTTTTTAATTTCTTGGAGGCTGTATCAAACAAATATGGAATAGGATTTTGGAAACCTGGTGCAGGAATCATTCACCAAGTAGTTCTTGAAAATTATGCATTTCCAGGAGGCATGATGATAGGTACGGATTCACATACCGTAAATGCAGGAGGTTTAGGTATGTTGGCGATAGGGGTTGGCGGCGCAGATGCCGTAGATGTCATGGCAGGCATGGCTTGGGAATTGAAATTCCCAAAATTAATAGGAGTCAAATTGACGGGAAGGCTAAGCGGTTGGACTGCGCCCAAAGATGTGATATCCAAAGTAGCAGGCATATTAACGGTCAAAGGAGGTACGGGTGCCATCGTTGAATACTTTGGAGAAGGAGCCAAAACACTTTCTTGTACAGGTAAAGGCACTATTTGTAATATGGGTGCAGAGATAGGGGCTACCACCTCTACTTTTGGTTATGATGAGGCCATGGAACGATATTTAAGAGCGACCGGCCGAGCAGAAATTGCCGACTTGGCCAATGAGGTAAAGGAGCATTTGACGGGAGATGACGAGGTCTATGCGAATCCTGAAAACTATTTTGATCAAGTCATTGAAATCAATCTCTCAGAACTTGAGCCACATGTAAACGGTCCATTTACACCCGATTTAGCAACACCGATATCTGAAATGCGTGAAAAGGCTAAGAAACATAATTGGCCCATGAAAGTAGAGTGGGGATTGATCGGTTCTTGTACCAACTCCTCCTATGAAGATATCTCAAGGGCAGCTTCCATTGCCGCACAAGCAGTATCTAAGGGATTAAAACCCGCTGCTGAATTTGGGATTAATCCCGGCTCAGAGCTTGTTCGATATACTATAGAAAGAGATGGATTTATCAAGACCTTCGAAGATCTAGGTACGAAAATATTTACCAATGCTTGTGGTCCATGCATAGGTCAATGGTCTCGATCTGGCGCCGATAAGAAAGAAAAAAATACAATAGTACATTCTTTTAATAGGAATTTCTCAAAAAGAAATGATGGAAATCCCAATACCCATGCTTTTGTAACCTCTCCAGAGATGGTCGCTGCCTTGGCAATATCTGGTGACTTGGGATTCAATCCAATCACCGATACCTTGACCAATGACAAGGGGGAACAAGTAAAGCTTGATGAACCTACAGGATGGGAATTACCGCCAAAGGGATTTGATGTTGAAGATGCAGGTTATTTGGCCCCGGCCGAAGATGGCTCAAGCGTTGAGGTCAAAGTAAATCCTGATTCAAAAAGGTTGCAACTTTTGGCAAGTTTCGCTTCCTGGAATGGAGAAAATATCATGGGGCCAAACTACTCATCAAAGCCAAAGGAAAATGTACCACTGATCATATTTCCATGGCCGGTCCATGGTTGAAGTACAGAGGTCATATTGACAACATTGCCAACAATACCCTCACAGGAGCTACCAACGCTTTTAATGATGAGGCTGATAAAGTTAAGAATCAGCTAACTGGGGTAGTTGGAACCGTTCCAGATACTCAGCGCGCTTATAAAGCTGCTGGCATTCCCACGATTGTGGTAGGAGATCAAAATTATGGGGAAGGTTCTTCTAGAGAGCACGCTGCTATGCAACCCCGTCATTTAGGCGTTTGTGCGGTCATAGTTAAGTCTTTTGCTCGAATTCATGAAACCAATTTGAAAAAGCAAGGGATGTTGGCCCTAACTTTTAATTCTGAAAATGATTATGATAAAATTCAAGAGGATGACAGCTTTGATTTCATAGACTTGAGTAGCTTTTCACCTGAAAAACCGCTGACTATTCGGGCAAATCATCAAGATGGGAGTGAGGATTTAATTACGGTGAACCATACTTACAACGAAAGTCAGATTAAATGGTTTAAAGCAGGTTCAGCGTTGAATTTACTGAAATTACAACATAATTAATTCCAAAAGGTTATTGTAGATGTGGTTGAAGTTAGGCAGATATTTAATCGTACCAAGATTAAACAACGGAACCTCATTTTCGGGCACAAAGCCTTGTCACAAAGTCATTAATTGAAAGGTCGTAATGAAGTCCCATGACTCTTTCATATATGAGAGGGATTCCCTAGGAAGCAATAAAGTGGATTTAGGTAATGAAACTCAACAATGCATTTTCACTTCAATAAATGCTATCTTTTGGCGTTTCTTTTAAAAGCTATTTTTTGAGCTGAGGAAGCTTCTGGATCAAAGTAATATCCTCCTGAATCAAATCCTTTCAAATCTTCCGGATCGCTTATCGCATGGTCAATAATGTATTTAGACATCATTCCTCTTGCTTTTTTAGCAAAGAATGAGATGATCTTGTAATGATCATTTTTGAAGTCTTTAAACTCAACATCTATGACAACAGCCGGAAACTCCTTTTTATTCACTGATTTAAAATATTCATTCGAGGCTAAATTTACGATAACATTATCATTTTGTGCCCTAAGATCTTCCAATAATAAATTCATGATTTTTGTATCCCAATACTCATAAAGAGTCTTATAATCATCAAAAGCAAGTTGAGTGCCCATTTCTAGTCGATAAGGCTGAATTAAATCTAGAGGTCTCAGTAAACCATATAAACCAGAAAGAATTCGAAGATGCTTTTGAGCAAAATCGATTTTTTGGGCATCAAATGTAGGCGCTTGTAAGCCTTGATAAACATCTCCATTAAAGGCAAAAACGGCAGGTTGAGTGTGCGCTATAGAAGGGTCCTTTTCAAAATCATGATACCGCTGAACGTTTAATGTTGCCAAAGAAGTACTGATACCCATCAAATTTTCAATATCCTTAACAGATTTTTTCCGTAAGGTAGTGATGAGTTCGTGGGTGCATTCCAAGAGTCTGGGTTGCGTCACTTGAATATCGTATCTTGAGGTAAAGTCAAGGTTCTTAGCTGGGGAAACTACTATGATCATATAGTAAAATTACTCTTCAATTGTCAAATGGCTCAATACTATGGCTGATTTTTTTAGATATCTCAATGAATCAAAGAAGGACGCCTATCAAAAAGTTAATTTTAGTGAGGACAATGGAGCCTATTTTTTCGCAGAAATTGTAAAAATACGCCCTTGAATGAGGGTTGCATGGGGTCATCATTATTATCTAAATACTCATTGGACTTTCATTAAAAAAATCGACCAAATTCACCTTTTTTTAGCCTTAGTATTTTTCTTAACCGATAGCGTGACATTTCAATAGCTCTCGTGCTTACATGACTCAAATTTGCAATTTCTTTTTTAATTAGGTTCATTTTAGATAGACCGACAATCGAACCTATTAGGAACTGATATCCGGAAATTGAGAGTTGCCTCACTCTGAGCTGAGGTCTCATTAGGCTTTTATTCAGTGGTGGATTCTGTTGAAATTGAGATTTTCGCTAAGAGAACACCTGTAACCGGAGGATGGCAAGATTGGGTAATCATCTATGCAAATGCAGTGATGCTTGCTGGATCTTACACGCTCCACCTAAAAATACTTGGAGCGGGAGAAATAATTTCAATTGGTTTGTATTTACAGAGGTCAGAACTGAATTTTCATTAAATAGTAAACTTGATTTTATCCAAATCCTGCAAAAGAATTCATCAAATTCTATCCTTCTGAATATGATTATTATATCGTATCCATAGATGAATATAGACTCTTAAATAGTGAAATACCTAAAAATAATAATCTTTCACTAAAATCATTGAAGCCAGACTTGTATGTGGTAAAGATGATGAGTCAAACTACAGGAAAGCGTATGGACCATAAATTCATCATTGTCGAATAGTTTCTTCTGCCAGTGATTAAGTATATTTATCAATTTCTCCGCATCTAAGGTCCAAAATGAATCTTTTTGGTAAAATGAATCAAACAATGAGTGTTGCGCTTATTTACTCATTTTATATAAAATGAAAAAAAATTAAAATCATTCTTGCTTTTATTGCTAGTATTCCTTTGTTGAGTTATGCGCTGGTTCAATGGGTTTTAAGTGGAATAGAATTCGGTGGAATCATGGATAAAGAAAGTACTGTAAAAGCTCGAGTCCCTAGGGCATTTAATGGAACTCATTTTCAAAACTCGCCATCTGTTATCCCTTACGATATCAAGGTGAATATAATCGACTTACTTGGAGACCAGCAACGCGTACCGCCAGGCCTATTTCCAATGGAGGTTCCGGTTTTTGCTGACTCAGTCAAAGTTGGCATGAAGACTACTTGACTTGGGCGTGCTACCGTTTATATCGAAATGATGGCAAGAGAATACTGACAGATCTCATGCTATCAGATCTCGTTTTTCCATAAAATTGATTTCACCCAAACGGTATAATCCTTCTCCCTTGATGGTAGAGGCCTTGCCTGCGATTGACATCGTTACCATTTCTCATTATCATTTGATTTGAAAACGGTTAAGGTATTGGCTGCATCAGGGAGCCAGTTTTATATAGGCATTGGTCTCAAAGCCCATCTTATTAAATGGGGCATCTCAGCAACCCAAATCAATGAAATGGATTGGTAGGAAAGTCTCACCTGATATGAATTCACCATTCATTGTACCCCTGCAAGACATTATTAGGGCCCTACTGGCTTGAACTATGCTGCTTTATGAACTTCTTGGGTCATCTCTAATCTAAATCATCGCATTTATCATAGTGGTGATTCAGGTTTTGGTAATCATTTTCGAACTATTGGAGAGGAATTAGGACCCATCGAGATAGGATTTATTAAAATTGGTGATAATGGAGAAGATCTAGGATGGCGAGACATCCACATGCATACCGAACAATCGATCCCAGCGGCCAAAGACTTAAAAGCGAATATAATGTTCCCCATCCGTTGGGGTACGTTGAATTTATCCAATCATGACTGGTATGAACCTATCAACTTAGCAGTACAATACATCTGAAGATCAGATTAACTTAGTTACCCCTAAATATAGGAGAGACATTGACGTCTAGAGAATCCATCAATAAAGAGACTAGATGGTATCCTTTTCAGGTATTGAACAAGAGGAGAGGAGGCTATCTAAATGAACCGATAGGTTAATAAATTCTGAGCGGGTGGGACCTATAGCGGTACAATCAGCTTAAGGGAAGTAAAGTTTGATTCCGGCATGGTGTAGGAACCCACTTTTCAAAATAATCATCAGTTCATCGTATCATCCTTGATAGGATACCTGTTCAATTAAATAATCAAGATCAATTTTAACTCTTTATAAACATTTTAAAATATCTTAAATTAAACTGCTTGAAATCAATCAAAATTAGTTCAAGCTAATAATTTAGTTCTCACATTAAATATTACCGATTACACTTTAATTTTAATGAAGAAGCTCAAAAAATAATTGTAACTTCTTATATTTGTTTTTTATTTTTATTGTTTCTTTAAATAAATAAATTATGATAGTTATTTCCAATAAGTTAAAATCACTAATAAGTGGTCTATGGATACTTTCTTTTTTCATCTTCGTATTGGCAAGTGCTTGCAGCACACCTTCAAAAAAAGAGGCCGAAAGCACAGATAAAGTAGAAACCACATCCACTGAAAGTACTGAACATCCTTCTGATAGTTTATCGACAGAAACCTCAGGCAGCGAACATCCATCAGATGATGCCGCAGATAGTGAACATCCTACAGATGATACTTCAGACGCTGAGCATCCTAAATAAATAAGATATTATATTTCGGACGTTGTTCTTTTGAAAGAAAAAGTAGTTCGAACAAAAGCCGGCTCACCTCCGATTTCGAATATGGGATAAGCTAGGAAGTTGATAGGTCCCGATTGAGGTAAAGGATCAGGCTTCAAATCTCTGCCCCGACTGAATTCAATTCGATTGGCCGGATGATGTCCAAAATAATAGGTGGCCAATGGTGTGTATTTGTTGGCTTCACTGATATCTATAGGCCACCATTTTCCTTCCGCATAAAACTCTGCCCAGCAATGGTAACCATCTATCCCCCCTTCATTGCGCTCAGAGGGAATAGAGGCGCCTACGGCAAATCGAGAAGGTATGCCTACAGAACGAGCAAGCGAGATGAAAAATGAGTGGAATTCTGTGCAATTACCGGATTTGGAATCACAAGCGTAATTAGCATCTCCCGTTCCATAAATACCTTCTTTCGCATACCGCATATTATCTATAATATAATCATACAAGGCTCTTGCTTTCATCAAGGGTGTATCTGCTTGTTTTGATTCAATTACGGCGCTAGAAATCACTTCAAATCGATCTCCTACTGGGTTTAAAGAGGTAGCTTTAATGTATTTTTTAGGATTGAACGTTTCCTCAATATAGACTGACTTTTCAATTCTCCGTACTTGATATTGTATAATAATTTTATCATGAGCATGCTCAGGCATAAGTTTAAGAAAAAGAATACTATTGTTATTTTCACCCTCGGTAAGGAGCTTATGTTCAACAGGAGCATCAATAGTCAAGATTTCAACTTGTTGGAAAGAATCACTTTGTGCTAGAGGAAGCCAAATTTCCGCAGATTCACTTAATTCAGGCAGTTGCACTTCATAAGTGAAAGTAAAACGATCAGCACTTTCAATCACACCCAACAGTTCGGAACCGGCATTTTCAACAGGAACCGTATGCCATATTTTGTCGTCACCTTGCTCCCAAGTATAATAAGGCTTTCCATTGAGCTTATGCACATTTGTCTTGGTTACCTTCATACTGCCTACAGTACCTTTGAGAAAGAAGTCTACATCATAAACGTCTCCATTTTCTGTGGCAAGGTCTACACAGGCGAAGAATTCATTGGATCCAAGTAAAGATAGGTACTCTGTATGCACCCGGACCAATTTTAAACTTAATTCTACACTGTCATTCCAAAAAGTGAAATAACCATCACCTGCTTTGATTTGGGCATCTATATTGGCTCGAATACCTTGTTCTACATCTTGGATAGTTGCTTTTTGAGATAATAAGGATGAATCTATTTGAGAGCGTTTTTCTTTTTTAACAGATGATTGGCAACTTGGAAAAAATATTGAGAAAAATATACATGTATAAATATATAAGCTCAGGTTTTTTTTCATTTATTTTTCTATTTTATTAATACCAATTTAAATAACAATTCATAAAGCTTATGAGTTCATATTTAAAATGTGTGAATTTTACCTAAGCGGTTTCATGAGTTTGGAATAATTTACTGGTTAAGGGTTCATCCAAAACTCAAATTTGTATGGAGATAGATGCCATGCCCAATACGAAGTGGTACTAAAATTTCATCGGTAAGTTTTTAATAATTTAATATATAAAATACTACAATGTGCACTTATATAGAATGCTTCAAATATTCAATAGCGCCATACAGATATATACTTGAGCGTAATAAATTGTTATATAATTTATATTATGTTAAGTTGTTGTTTTGAAAGGATTTTGTCATTAAAAAATATTCATATATATAAATTGTGAATTGCTCTATCAGTTCTTGGCTGAATACCTTCTATTAAGCGATCTATAAACCTATAGATTGTTTTGTTCTTCGTCTCAAGACTTTGTTAGTCTCTTCCATGACAAAAAAAATTAGCGCGATTTCAGTAAGGCATCATACTCTACTCTTTTGGCAATAGAATTCTAATTTAAACTTGCCCCAACACAATATAAATTAGAAGGGTCACTACACACAAACCCATAGAGAGTTTTTTAGTATGCTTCCATTCGGTTAAGTCCAATAAACTAATATCACCAATATCTAAACTTTTTTGATTTGGATAGAAATAGGAAACACCAAACATAATAGCCATATTTAATAAAAATTCAATACCCCAAATATGAATAAAATGAAGATCTACATCTAAAATAAAAATACAGATGATATAAAATGATAAACCAGAAAAAAGGGCAGCTTTTGCTCCCATAGCAGATATTTTAGGTAAAAAGAAGCCTGCGAGCATGATGGAAGCCACCGGAATAAAGAAAATACCATTTAGTTGTTGTAAAAGCTGGTATAGTCCATCTGATGCATTATCTACCATCGGTGCACTAATGATTGCGAATAAGGCCAATATCGCGGATACTGACTTCCCTACTTTCACCATTTTTCGATCGCTCGAGGATGGATTGATATGCCTTTTATACACGTCAACACTAAAAATTGTGGCCGCACTATTGAGGACGCTGTTAAATGTACTCAGCACCGCACCCATCACCACCGCCGCAAATAAACCCGTAAACCATTTGGGCATAACCTTTTTAATTAATTCTGGATAGATCATGTCTTGCTGATCATAAAAGCTATCTCCAAAATAATAAAATCCAATAACCCCTGGTAGTATGATGATTATAGGTACAAATATTTTTAAAACACCCGTATAAAGTAAGCCTTTCTGGGCCTCCATAAGGTTTTTAGCACCTAATGCTCGTTGAATAATGTTTTGATTCATACACCAGAAATAAATTTGATTGATGATCAACCCGGTAAATAAGGTTTCAAAAGGCATGACCGAATCTTTAGCCCCGATCACATTAAACTTTTCTGGAACGGCGTTAAATACTTTTTCCAAACCTATGAGCAGATTTCCATCACCGATACTCATGAAAGCCAGTATCGGAATGGCAGTCCCTCCTATCAATAAGCCATATCCGTTGACGGTATCAGAAATAGCTACGGCCTTTAAACCACCAAAAACGGCATAAATAGATCCCAATAAGCCAACCAACCCTACGGTTATCCAAAGGCCTTCCGTCTTGCTTACACCAAGAACGCTTGAAATATCAAAAATGCTCTCTAAGTTAATGGCTCCGGTATAAAGTACTATAGGTAAGAGGGTTACTACAAAAGAAATAATCAAAAATAAGGCGACTAAGGTTCGCGTTAAGCTGTCAAATCGATTTTCTAGATATTGGGGAATCGTAGTTAAACCCATTTTTAAGTATTTTGGAACAAAATATATGGCTGCCAACACTAAAGCAAGTGCCGAAGTGACTTCCCAGCCAATAATGATAAAGCCGTTTTTATAAGAAGATCCATTCATACCAATCAAATGTTCCGTGGAGATATTCGTCAACAACATAGATCCCGCAATTACGGGGCCGGTTAAACTTCTTCCACCCAGAAAATATCCATCCTGAGAATCTAACTTTTGATTTCGCAATTTATACCAAGAGTAAATTGCGACAACCAAGGTGAATGCCAAAAAAGTTATGAAAGTATACATGTTCTGTTTTATCTAAAAGCTAAATTTTATACTGACCCTTTTATTGGTTCTCTTAATTCAGTATCTCTTTTAACATCACTACCCTGTTTTCTTGCATAGATGTATTCGCTGCCCATCCCATAGCCAATGAAATTAAGCCATCTTGACCTCCTACTTTTGGTACGTCGTCATGGACAATACAATGAATAAAGGCCTTCATTTCATTAAAATAAGAGGGAATATATCTATCCATAAAAAAATGAAGCGGTAAGGATTCCGATTGACCCTTTTTATTGTAGTAGTAATGATTATCTGATTTATTATTCTCGGTACCGGCCATACCTTCTGAACCAAATACTTCCACTCTTTGGTCGTACCCATAAACGGCTTGACGGCTGTTGTCTATAGTGACGATGGCGCCACTATCAAAAGTGATCGTTACTACCGCGGTATCAATGTCTCCTGCGATGCCAATATTAGGATCGATGAGGTTCCTACCCACTGCAAAAATTGATATAACCTTACTACTGACCATAAACCTAGCCATATCAAAATCATGAATAGTCATATCTAGAAACATCCCTCCAGAAGACTTTACATAATCAATCGGTGGTGGTGCAGGATCTCGACTCGTGATTTTAACTATTTGTGGATCCCCTACTTTCCCTTCTTCTATTAAGCTTTTTATCTTCATGAAGTTCGGATCAAATCGACGATTAAATCCCAACATAAATTTGACGCCAGCCTTTTCAACGATTTGCAAAACCTTTGTTGCGGTTTGAATTGACAAATCCATGGGCTTTTCACAAAAAATATTTTTACCTGCTTGAGCCGCAGCTATGATGTTTTCTGCATGTTGATTTGTTGGAGAACAAATGACTACGGTATTGACCTCTTGATCAGCTATGAGATCCTCATAATAAGAATAAAACTTAGATATATTATATTTCTCTGCCCATTGTCTAGCCTCTTCATTAATATCTGAAATAGCAACAACCTCTACTTCTGAAAATTTCTGCATAAGGTTATCCAGATGAATCTGTCCCATTCGACCAATCCCAATAATTCCTATTTTTACATGCTTCATTTTGATGTTTTTTAATTAGGTAACCATTCCTTAATTAATTTTAATTAATTCATTGTTCTTGAAAGATTGAGTCGCGAGTTCGGCTATAATCGTAGATCGGGTACCATCATGAACAGAAACACTTGGTTTTATGTCCTCTAGAATACAATCTACAAACTCTTGCATCTCATTGACAAAGGCCTCATGAAATCTTTCTAAAAATGAATACGCACATTCTTTGCGAACACCAGTTGCATCCATAAGTTCTACGAGATTTTTTTGGGGCACAGAACCTATTCTAATTTGTCCGAGCGTACCTATAATTTCAGTTTCTACATTGTAACCATGTGGAGCCGTACGCCCAGCCAATAAAAAGGCCATACTCTCATTTTCAAATTGCATAAGGGCAGAAACATTGTCACCATCCTCATATTTCGCAAATTCTTGATGTGCATAACATCCTCCTATAGCATAAATGGATTTAGGCTCTGATTGTAAAAACCACCGTGCCAAATCTATATCATGAATGGCCATATCAAGGAACTGACCTGCGCTGTTAGCTGCATATTTTATAGCCCCATCAATCGATGATTCAGGATCTACACTGTATCCCCTAAATAAAATGGGTCTACCAATGAAGCCTGATTCTATTTTCTTTTTGGCATAAGTATATGAGGGGTCATATCGTCTCATGAACCCCAACATAAATACTGATTTAGATTGTGCGGCAACGGCTTTTTCTACCACCCAACATTCAGCTTTAGAGATTCCTAAAGGTTTTTCACAGAACACGTGTAATCCTTTTTCTAAGGCAGAAATCACTTGTTCACAATGTAAATTTGAAGGAGAAATAATGGCTACCGCATCCAGTTCTGCTTGTGCAAGCATTTCGTTATAATCTGCATAACATTGGTTTAGCCCCCATTCCTTTTTAGCACGGTCTAATTCGTCTTCCTGAACACTACAAACAGCGGATAGCTGAGCATTTTTTACATGGTTTACTATATTGTCAGCATGTTGATGCCCCAGTCTTCCTAAACCGACCAATCCTATTTTAACCTTGTTCATAGTCATATGCTTTTCTTCATCTCATCGACAGATCCTTTTGGAATTAAATGATACTCATCGAAAAGCAGTATACTTTAACCCTCATAATCCAAGTCCTTTGAGATATTCACGATTACTCTGAGCACATTGCTTTGGATTTCCCATTCCGGGTAGCACATCTTGTTCTACTACGGCCCAGCCCGAATAATCATGTACTTTCAATTCATCAATAAATCTCTTAAAATCAACGGATCCTTCACCCAATTTACAAAAAATGCCGTTTTGTACGCTCGTGAAATAGTCCCATTGATTCAAACGCGCCTTTTCAGCGACCTTGATATTGAAATCTTTAAGATGGATATGCCAAATTCTATCTCTATACTGAGTCAAAGCTTCAATGGGATTTCCACCACCATAACTATAATGACCTGTATCTAAACATAGTCCTACTAACTGCTTATCAGTATATTCAAGTAATTTATGGATCTCATCTGGGGTCTCAACATAACCTGCACAATGATGATGAAAAACCGTTTGAAGACCATAAGTTTCTTTTACCGCATAGGCAATATTATTAGCCCCCTGGGCAAATATTTCCCATGCATTAGGATCCAGTCCCATAGCTGAGGCAATATTGCCAGCATTTTTTACCCTCGCTTCTACCGCCCCATTATCATCTGCTAATACTATTTTCGCATTTTCATAGCCAGCATAATACATCAGCCCAGCAACTTTTAACGCATACGCAAGACCTTTGAGGTGGGTATTCGAATCCTTCAAATTCACAGGAACAAACGCCCCTAGCAAATCTAATTCATGTTTAGATAAATTCTGGGAAAGGTGATTCGGCTGAGTAGGTAAAAACCCCAAATCTCCTAACTCCGTTCCTTGATATCCTGTTGCCCTCATTTCCTCGAGTACTTGGCCGTAGGGGGCTACTTTTCCCTCTAAGTCAAACTCAAGTACTCCCCAAGAGCATGGAGCATTGGCCAATTTTATCATAACAATTACGCTTTAAATGCTTATTAAAATTTTCTTGACCATTCTTTCGGCCATCTTTCTATAACTACTTTTGTCTGAGTAAAAAATTCAATGGCATGTCTTCCTTGACCATGCAAGTCTCCGAAAAAGCTATCTTTCCATCCACTAAACGGAAACTGTGCCATAGGAGCTGCTACTCCAATATTGATACCAATATTTCCAGCCATTACTTCATTTCGAAACTTTCGAGCACTTGCACCGCTACTTGTGAACAAACAAGCAGAATTTCCGTATTTACTTTTATTTATAAAAGCAATCGCTTCTTCAACGGTACTCATATGCAAGAGACTCATGACCGGACCAAATATTTCTGTTTCAATGATCTCCCCATCAAGCGCCAAGTTTTCTAAAATAGTTGGGGCGATGAAATTACCTTTATCATATCCAGATACTTTAGGGGTTCTCCCATCTAACAAGAGATTGGCACCTTCGTCTACACCTAAATCAATTAAGCGATTAATTCTTGATTTACTATCAGGAGTAATCACAGGCCCCATATCTACTCCAGAGTCTAAACCAAAACCAATATGTTTGCTTTTTGCACTTTCATAAAGGGCCTCTCTAATTCCATTATTTTGATCACCAACGCTTAGGATGACAGAAGCGGCTAAGCATCGCTGCCCAGCACATCCATATACGCTGTCTGAGACAATCTTAGAGGTCATTTCAATATCTGCGTCAGGAAGAATGACTACGGGGTTCCTAGCACCTCCTTGCGCTTGCACCCGCTTTCCATTTTGAGCGCCTTTGGTATATATATATTTTGCTACATCGGTGCTTCCCACAAAGCTGATCGCTTTGACCAATGAATGCTCCAGTAGCGCATCTACAGCTTCCTTTCCCCCATGTACCATAGTTACCAATCCTTTAGGTAAATCTAATTGATCAATCAGATGAAATATTTTGATCATCGTCAAGGGTACTTTTTCTGAAGGTTTGACCACCATAGCATTACCACAAGCGATGGCATAAGGTAGAAACCAAAAAGTAATCATCGCTGGAAAATTGAATGGGGCAATACAAGCGGTAACTCCCAAGGCCTGGCGGATCATAAATTCATCAACACCAGTAGCTATATCTTCAGAGAATTCACTCTGCATCAACATGGGTGTACCACAGGCAGTTTCTATGTTTTCAATGGCACGCATCAATTCTCCTTGGGATTCTTCCAAAGTCTTACCTGACTCAAGGGTAATGGTCTGGGCCAAGTCCTCAAAATTTTCATCCATCAGCCTCTTGAGTTTAAAAAGGGGTTGAACCCTACGCATTACTGGAACTTTTTTCCATTCTAAATGCGCTTGATGGCCTGATTTAATGGCTTGATCCATGTCTCTGGCTGACGCTGATCCAATAGGAACTTCAGCCAGCAACTCTTGTGTCGCAGGATTCAATACCTTTACCGTTGACCGATTAGCACTCACTGTCCAGGTGTTATCAATATAATTTTTTAATGCTTCCATAGTATTGGATCAATAAATTTTGGTTTAATAATAAAACCTCTGATTTTTCTTGTGTTGTAGATACTCTTTGTACGCTTTTTGAACACTCTTCATTTGGGATACTTCAGCAATCGGCACTTCCCACCAGGCATACCCTTCTATGTCTTGATGACGATCACATTCGGTGTAAATAACGGTAGTTTTATTTTTAGATTTAGCTTCAATCAGTCCATTTTGAATATCTTTAAAAGTCTGACATTAATTACATGAGCCCCCAAACTTTTAGCATTACTTGCTAAATCAACGGGAAGTGTAGCATTCTTGTTTGTTTCGTCACCATCAATGATGCCTGTCTGTTCATTTCTGTACAAAAACCGAGTACCGTAACCTTCACTACCAAGTGAACGCGACAAAGATCCGATACTTTTATAGCCATCATTGTTGATTAAAATGATCGTGAGTTTAAAATTTTCTTGAATGGAGGTAACAATTTCTTGGGCAAGCATGAGGTAGCTCCCATCTCCTATCATCACATATATTTCTCTGGAGGGATCAGCCATTTTCGCACCCAACCCTCCAGCAATTTCATAACCCATACAGGAATTCCCATATTCCAAATGAAACCCCTTGCTATTTTTTGTCTTCCACAACTTATGCAAATCACCAGGTAGACTGCCTGCTGCTGAAATCATGACATCATTTTCATCTGAAAAATTATTTACAGCTCCAATAATTTCCCCTTGACTTAAGCCTTCCCTATGACGATAATTGTAAACTTCATCTACTCTTTTATCCCACTGTTCATTGAATTGTTGGGCCTTCTGACGATAATCTTTATTAATTTTAAAGTCTCCCAATAGAGTCTGTAACTCTTCCAATGTAACCTTAGCATCTCCTTGCAACATCATTCCACCATGCTTTGCTGTATCTAATTCACAAATATTGATGTTAATGAATTTAACTTCAGGATGCTGAAAGGCAGTTTTGGAGGCTGTAGTGAAGTCGCTATACCTTGTACCAATGCCTATGACCAAATCTGCATCTCTTGCCATTTCGACCGCGCCAATGGTGCCGGTAGCCCCTATGGCCCCTAGGTTCTGTGCATTATCATATCTCAAAGCGCCTTTACCTGCAAAGGTTTCAGCTATTGGAATACCGGTTTTATTCACAAATTTTCTCAAAACCTCGAGGGCCTCGCTATAGTGCGCTCCACCCCCCACTACCATGAGTGGTTTATGACTCTTTTGGATCAACGCTGCGGCCATAGCCAATTGGGAAAGATCAGGTCTTGGACGTTGGATTTTCCAAACTCTTTTTTGAAAAAGGTGCACGGGAAAGTTGAAAGCCTCAGCTTGAACGTCTTGCGGTAAGCACAAGGTGACCGTCCCCGTCTCAGCGGGAGAGGTAAGCACCCTCATCACTTCAGGTAAGGATGAAATTAGTTGTTCGGGACGATTGATGCGATCCCAATATTTAGATACCGGTTTGAAACAGTCATTAACAGAAAAATCTTGGGAAGACGTTGATTCAGGTTGTTGTAAGGTAGGTGCAACATTTCTCTTGGCAAAGATGTCTCCAGGTAAAAGTAAAACGGGCAGCCTATTGATAGTAGCACCCGCAGCCGCGGTAATCATATTGGTCGCACCCGGACCAATGGAGGTCGTACAAACAAAAGTGCTCAAGCGGTTTTTCATCTTGGCGTAGGCGGCAGCGGTGTGCACCATAGCCTGTTCATTGCGACTTTGATAGTATTTAAGATCGTTTTGTTGTTGCAAAGCTTGACCTATTCCAGCAACATTACCATGACCAAAAATACCAAAGCATCCCGCAAAAAATTTATACTCAACACCATCTCGCGCTACGTATTGTTGATTAAGAAATTTTATAACTGCTTGTGCTACGGTTAATTTTATAGTACTCATATTAAAACCCTCCTTTTGCTTGAATAAATAATAATGATTCCTCAAGGGTAGGCATAAAATTGGCACAGCCGGGTTGTAGTACTACTTGTGCACCACTCGCGTTACCCATCCGACATGACTTATACATATCCCATCCTTCAAGATAGCCATAAATAAATCCGCTAGCGAAAGCATCTCCTGCACCCAATACATTCAGCACCTCTACTGGAAAACCTGGTACTTTTTCTGGTTCTTTATTTAACTGATGGATAGTAACACCCTCTGATCCGTTTTTTACAACGAGAATTTTCACGCCCAATGCCAGAATACGCTGGATTGCCTGATCTAAATTACCAGATATCGTTGGTGCTGATATTTGCTGGTCTGAGATATTAATCTGTTCTTCGGAATCAAGTATTGTAGCTAAAACTTCTTCTTCAGTCCCAATGGCAATCGTGACCCTTGGCAATATAGACCGAGTAGTAATTCCAAAAGACCTAACATCGCTCCATTGATCCGCTCTAAAATCTAAATCTAATATGACATCAACATCATTTTTAATCGCCTTTTCAAGGGCATATAAAACGGCACTTCTACTAGGTTCTACATTCAATGCAGTCCCCGAAATTTCCAATATTTTAAAATTTTCAATCTGCGCTTGGTCCACATGATCAATAGTCAATTGACTGTCGGCACAATTGTCTCTATAGAACACCAAGGGAAACTTATCAGGAGGTTGAATACCCAAAAGTACCGCACTACTTCTTGCATGGCTGAGTTTAGGAATGAATTCAACATTAACTTGCTCATTAGTCAGAAAGTTCAAGATAAAGTCTCCCACTTTATCAGTACCTACTGCCGTCAAAAGTGCCGTATTGAGTCCTAGCCTGCTGCAGCCTACGGCTATATTAAGTGGTGATCCGCCCACGAAGGCGTCAAAGCCTTTGATATCTACAAAATCTGCTCCTATGCTTTGGGAGTATAGGTCAATCGAAGACCTCCCCATCGTTATTACATCCATCGCAGGTTTTACTTTTCCCATTTTTATTTATTTAGCCGAGACCATAGGTATGCGGGAATCTTTTCCTGACCAGGAATCATAAATCCATTCATGATCTGGATCATTGGTATTGGCCAGTGACTGATCACTTCCGGTCAAAAAGTTCAGATAATAAATATTATAACCATGTCCAGCAACTACAGGATGATATCCTTTGGGTACCATCACCACATCATTATTCTTGGCTACTGCTATTTCGTCAAGACTTCTATCGCCCGTGTATATTTGTTGAATGGCATATCCCTGAGGCTTATCTGTTTTATAAAAATAAGTTTCTTCTAAACGGGCTTCTAGTAGATTTCCGTCATTATCCAAAATACGTTCATCATGCTTGTGTGCAGGAAAGGAGCTCCAATTTCCAGACGGCGTGTATACTTCTACTGAAACCAAGCGTTGACAATCAAATCCGGGCTCAATCAAAGAATTTATTTGCCGAGTAGCATTGTCACCTCCGCGTATTTCAATGACGGACTTAGTTGGCTCTTTGAATTGGGCCGGATGATCTTCTGTGGTTTCACACCACCCCAAAGCAATATCTAGAATTTCAGATTCGGCGGTAAGCTCAAATTTCGTATTACGAGATAAATACAGCGTATGCGCAATGCCATCAAAGACATGCTTACGACCATTCTTTGTTTTCCATTTACCTTGATCTGTTTTAACTGAATAATCACCTGACAGTAAAATAATGCCATACTCATTCTCTCCTGTAAAATCTTTCCAAACCTGGCCTTTCTTAAGAATTCGGGCATTGAAGTTTAGAAATTCCCAACCTGCATCTTCAGCAAGTATTTCTTGATAAATGCCCTCTTTAGCTTGGGAAGATTTCATCAATAATGGATATTTTGAATCTCTCTGCATAGTTTTAATTTTTCCTTATTTAAAGTCTCTTATTTTATCTGTTGAGCCAAGTAACTCAAATTTTTTAATTAAAAAATCTTCTTGCGCTTCTATATAGGCTTGGCCCGGTACAATTGGATCGAATTGTTCCGGATGATTATTAAAAAACGTTCTATGAACCCTAGCCCAAATTAATCGGGTATCCGTGGCAATATTCACTTTGCAAATACCATACTTTATAGATTCCTTTAATTCAAATGGATCTATACCTTTAGCATTCGCATTTAACTTCCCTCCAAATCTGTTAATACGCTCAATTTCGTAATCATTGACCGCAGATCCACCATGTAGAACCAATGGAAATATGGGTAAACGTTGCTGGATTTCTTTCAATATACCAAATTGTAAGCCTTGGTCGCCAGAAAATTTATAAGCACCATGACTCGTACCTATAGCAATGGCCAAACTATCGCATTCTGTCTGCTCAATAAATTTCACTACATCCTCTGGATTGGTATATTTGGCATATTTTTCCTCAATGGAAACATCATCTTCAACCCCACTGAGTACACCCAATTCGGCCTCCACAGAGATCTTCTTGGCATGTGCTTTTCTTACAATATTTTTGGTTCTGGCTATATTAGTTTCAAAATTATCATGACTTGCGTCAATCATCACTGAAGTATACTGTTCAGAGGCAATGGCTGCAAGGGCATGATCTTCATTACCGTGATCTAGATGTAGAGCATAGACTACATCAGGATATAACCTTGATGCTGCATCAATCATGCTCAATAACATTTCTGGATGGGCATAATTACGTGCGACGGGTGTCGTTTGCACAATAAAAGGTGATCGACATTTATGCGCTGCGGAAAATAAACCCAAAACCTGTTCCATGGTAAATACGTTCACCGCAGCAATCGCATAATTCCCATAACATTGTTCAAAAAGATTTTGAGTTGTTAATTTCATTTATCGTCTCAGTTTAGTTCTTCACTCAGCTCATTTATCCGATGAAGCATACTTACATTAACAAAACCGCTTCATAGAAGTCCATGAAATAAAAATAAAGCATTTGCACTAAATTTATGACAATTGATAATTATATACAACTCGAGTATGCAAAAAGTGACTTCCCTTCAATTCATATCAGTAGGCATTATTTTCTTTGACCGCACAATATTCAATACCGTTTAGAAATGGTTAAACCATAGATTTTACTAAATCCCTATTTTTCTCATTAGTTAATTATAACAGCTATAAGAACGCGAAAAAACAGAGCTAAATACCTCTCTCTGATTTTAAAAGATTATTACGATTTACTTTCAATTTCAAGAAAACCTCATGGCACACGGAACGCACAACGCTGAACGCAATGATGAGATACTCATTTTATATTAATGGCAAATTGATTGGTGACTCCGATCTTACCCTTACCTAAAGGCTGCAAGCATTGTACTATAAATTGATCATGGTTTTCTAAGAAGAATTTATCAAGTACTCCATTTATTTCCTTTAATAAATCATGATAAAATTGATTGTTTCAAAACATTGATAGGATAGCATTGGCTTAAATAAGTAGAAATTATAATTTTATTCAAAAAAATAGTATACTCAAATACCTCTTTCACAGGAAATAAGTTTAAAAATGGAGATCTTAAAATTAACTTTTTTGGAAGCCCTTTATCCTATCCTAACAGAACAAATAGAGATATAATATAATTTGAGCGCTGTAATGAAAACAGCAAGTGGATCCCTTTTATTAAATAATTGATGGCCCTTCTTTTCTAAAAACAACTCATCAGTTATTATAACAAACGTATCATAATTTGGCATCATAATTAACATGTGACAACATCCAGGCATAAATATCATGTCCCCATCGAGAATCTAACTTATATGTGATCGGCCAAATACCATGTCCCCATCCTCTAAAAATTGTCTTGCGTGCATCGAGAGGAACTGAGCATATTTCCAGATCAGCATCTTCAGGACACTCATTTTCACAATTATTTAAACCATCAATGGGAATATTTGCATTTCTAACAGTTACATTATCTTCATCTCCATGAAAAGCCCAAATTGGTAAAATTCCCATATTACAACCAAGCCTATTCCAAGTATATTCTCCCATGAGAGCCGCAACCGGTACTGCAGCCGCTACTAAATCATCAGAAATATATTTCCCTATATAATTCCATACTCCACCACCTCCACAACTGTACCCAGAGAGATAAATTCTTTTAATATCAATATCGTATTCATTTATTGCCCACCTCATAAAATCATTTACTTTATCTGCTGTTGGGCATCCTGAATCATTTTGCATAGAAAGCACAACAAAGGCATCACCCGCTGTTGAAGCAGCATTTGAGGCAGTAGCTGTTATGGGCCATTTATCTTCACTTATCAAATTGGGCAGACCCGTGTAAAGTACTCTATATAAATCTGAATTCCCATTACCATTATCTCCTAATCCGTGAAAATAAAGGATTAACGGCCATTTATTCCCCAGACCGTAGCCTGCAGGAAGATATTCCCAATAACCAATACTAGGATTTCGACTTCCCTTTACTATCCTACTAAAGCGTTCCGATGATGGACCGTTTGGTAATGAGGTCAATGCTTTTTTATACAAATCATAAGGTGCGAGTATTAATGTTTCAAAGAGTTCCGTGCCAAAAATATTTTCTTTAAAATTCAAACTAATCTCCTCATTGATCGCGTCAATATATAAATAGTAATGATCACCATTCGGATGCAAAATCATCTCCTTTTTTCCAAATTTCTTTGATTCTAAGAAAGGAAGCGTATCAGTTTTTACAAAAGAAGTATCTAATGTTACTAATGAATATGTGGTCTCAGGAGCTATATCTATTTGTATTTCAGTACCTGTTAAAGAAATATTAGAGATATTGATCATGAAAGGTAAAAAATTTGTGACATTTTCTGCTTCAAACTCAAAATACAGGTCATAATTACCATTGGGCAGCTCTGTTTCAAATTCCAGGAGTTCATGATAACTCAAATTATATGAAAAATTCTTACTGGTATCTTGGTTATTCTTAAAAATCAAGTCTTGCTTACTTCTAAAAAAAATGTGATCATGGAATTGAAGCCCTCTGTTCTCTGTAGAAGTAAAAATAAGATCAAAAACTCTTAAAGAAACAAGGGATACTGAATCCTCTGATACTATCACGGTAACGTCATTTTCCTCCTGAGAGTTACAAGCGACAAAAGAAAGGAAAGAGAAAAATAATAAAACTAATCTAACATCCATTTCATTGTGAATAAAAATATTCCTAACCTCAAAGTGAAAAAAAATAGCTCCCCAAAAAAAATATGCTGCTGATCAGAATTTCGACAAAAAACCGCGACAATTTATCTATAATAGTGAAAACTGAATTGCAATCGACCCCTTTAACTAGAAACAAGCTGCAAATAATAATCTTAATAATAAGCTTTATCTACAAATTATTAGAAGGGGTATTGGATCAGTATATTTTATCATAACCTCCTAGAACACGATGATTCAAGGAGGTTATGATCATTTTCAGCTTATTTTTTCATGGCATTGACCATACTTAAGGTGTCGTCAAAAGTAATCATTAAAGACAATTTATCATCCGTGACTTCAAAATAATGGCCAAATATCGTATCCATGCCATCTGCTTTTCCTTGACATTTAACAAATACTTTATTCCCTTCGCTAATCATAAATTCCGGTATAACGGCAAAATTTTCCCATAATTGAGGGATTTTGGACATATTCATCATTAGACTTTCTTTTCCTTTGTGAGACCCAGATAATGGATGGTTTTCTCCAGGAAAAACCCAAGTGACATCATCCTTTAAGATACCCATGAAACCTTCCATATCACCCTTTCCGAAAAAATCATAACCCGTTTGTACTAATTCTTTAACATTCATTTTAATTTATTTATGGTTTAAAAAAAATTAGATATTCAATGTTAAAGATAATAATATTTCAAAAAAATACAATAATGACAAGCTTCGCATTATTAGGTTACCAAATAAAGCAACTTATCCAGCTTTGATTCTTACCAACCAAGAAAAATAGATGTCTATCCCTAATTATATAGTCCATATATCCAACAGACAGTGTAGCAAATCTAGAAATAGCTAAATCCTTATATTTCATACTACTAGAGCGACAAAATTTTGATTTTCAAAAGGAAGCACTTACTTTAGTTCCACGTGAAAGAAAATGAGGAAAGTCATATCTGTCATCTTAGTAGCAAATTAATGTGGTTCATTTCGTGTACTTATCGAAAACAAAAAAAATAAGACCTCCATTTGTTACATCTGTAATAATGGTTTACAAAATCGAATAGATGAATACATCATTTTATAAGACAGCGGTGCATTTAACTCTAACGGATCAGGAAAGTAATGTGAGTCTAAATCCCACTTGAACGATGAACAGAGAGATTCTATTTGTCAACCATTACAAGTACCCTTAATTGGGAAAGAAATTGATTACGAAGAGATTCATTCAATAAACCTATTCTCGCCAGAACAATTGAAAGTTTCAATGTGTAAATTACTCTTTAAAGCAAATCAAGTATTCATATATTCATATGAGAGTAAATCAACAAGAACGTCAAGGTGAATTTTAAGCAACGATCTGAGCTCAAAGAGCTCATGGATGATCTGAACTGCGATGGCCCTGTAGTGGACCAAAGTTTAGCAGAGCTAGACACTATTAATTATTGGTTGGGTGGAGATTGGGTCAGCTTAAAAGGATTTAAAAAATTGATCGATAAAAATAAAGGCCCTTTTTCTATTATTGATTTAGGATGCGGAAGCGGTACTCTTTTGGCCCAAGTAGCCAATAAATATCAAGATCAATTGAATTCGGGAGTAGGTATTGATGCCAATGCCTATATTCTACGATACGCTCGAAACGCCCAAAAAGCATTTAAACAATTGTCCTTCATTGATGCCAATATACTGAATGCAGCTGAAAAAGATTTTAATTGTGACATTTTGCACGCCAGTCTATTTTTACACCATTTTAATCATGATGAATTGGTCATGTTGTTTAAAATATTTAGGCATCAAGCAAGTCAAGGAATGGTCATTAGCGATTTACATCGCCACTGGTTGGCCTATTATAGTATAAAATATTTGACCCAATGGTTTTCAAAATCAGCTATGGTTCAATACGATGGTCCTTTGTCGGTGATGCGTGGTTTTCGTCGTAAAGAATGGATACGTATATTTGAAGCAGCCGGGATAAAGGATTATAAGATCCGTTGGAAATGGGCTTTCAGATGGCAAATCATCATTAAATTTTAATTATATGTACGATGTAGCAATTCTCGGTGGAGGATTGGCAGGATTGACCAATGCTTATCTTCTGGCTAAAGCGGGTTATAAAGTCATTCTATTTGAAAAAGGTAGTTACCCACAACATAAAGTTTGCGGGGAATACATCAGCAATGAGGTACTTCCTTTTTTAAAAAAAAAATGATTTATACCCCAAAAATTTTAGGCCTAGTCAAATTAATAAGTTTCAATTGACTACTCAGATAGGTAAATCTATAGACATACCCCTAGAGAAAGGTGCTTTTGGCATCAGTCGACTTGTTTTTGATGATTATTTATATCAGAAGTGTAAGGCTCTGGGCGTTGAATGTTTAACTCACGCCAAAGTTCATGATTGTATTTTTGAAAATTCGTATTTCAATGTATCCTCTTCAAAAGGAAGGTACCAAGCACATTATGCTGTGGGTGCCTTTGGAAAAAAAAGTAATTTAGATCGCGTCTTTAATCGCAGCATAAAGCCTGACAAGTCATCTTATTTAGGAGTTAAATATCATGTGCGTAGTGATTTTGCCAAAGATGCAGTTGCTCTCCACAATTTTCGTGGCGGTTACTGTGGCGTGAATAAAATTGAAGACGATCTCTATAATATTTGCTACTTAACCAAAGGCAAAAATCTCAAGCAATCAGGATCCATTGAATCTATGGAAAAAGACATATTATTTAAGAATCCCCATATCAGAGAATTATTTAAATCAAGTGATTTTATTTTTGATAAACCTCTCATTATCAATCAAATAAACTTTAATAAAAAACAATTAATTGAAAATCATCTGATCATGTGTGGTGATACGGCAGGCTTGATTACTCCTTTATGCGGAAACGGAATGGCCATGGCTATACATTCAGGAAAATTATTGGCTGAAATCATCATTCAAAAAAAAGCCCTGCCTGCTCTCCGTCAAGAAGTACAAGAGGTATATAAACTTCAATGGAATCGATGGTTTAGTAATCGACTCATGTGGGGAAGAAAACTGCAACTTCTATTTGGAAATCAAAGCCTGAGTAATGCTACTTTAGTCTTAGCTAAATCTGTTCCTATGCTGGCACAGAAATTTATCTCAAAGACACATGGAAAGTCATTTAGCTGACTTTGCTAGAAAAATATCTGTTGGGCTAATTTGAAGGTATTGGCGTGGGCATCTATGATATCTTTAATATTTGGAGAATAGCCCCCTCCCATACATACTACCATAGGTATTTGTTCGCGATGGGCAAATTCAAGAACATATTGATCTCTTTTTTTACAACCCGCTTTTGTCAACCCAAGTCGACCTAACTTATCTGTTGCTAGGACATCTACACCTGCTTGATAAAAAATGAAGTCTGGATGAAACTCTTGCGTCACTTCATTGAGGTGTTGCATTAACAAGGCTAAGTAAGTTTCATCCTTGCAACCATCCTCAAGGTCAATATCTAAATCACTTCGTTCTTTTCTGATGGGATAATTTTTTGCCCCATGCATGCTGAAGGTAAATACGCGAGGCTCATTTTTAAAAATTTTAGCTGTTCCATTACCTTGATGCACGTCTAAATCAATAATAAGTACTCGCTTAGCCTTTTTCTTTCTTAATAAATGATTTGCGCCAATGGCCTGATCATTAAGCATACAGAAGCCTTCGCCACGATCGGTAAACGCATGATGAGTACCTCCTGCAATATTGAACGATATGCCATGTGCCAATGCATAGGTGACACACTGCAGGGTTCCACCGGCAATATGAATTTCTCTTTCAACCAGCCGTCCACTTAAAGGAAACCCTATAGCTCTAATCTCTGATGGAGAAAGATTAAGTTGAATCAATCGGTGCCAATAATGTACGTTGTGAGTTTCTAAAATATCCTTTTCTGAGGCATTTTGGGGGTAAAAAAAATTTTTCTGTAACACCACACCTTCATGCATCAGTTGTTTAGGTAACAACTCATATTTGAGCATAGGAAAACGATGCTTTTCGGGTAAGTGATGCGCGTAAATTTCAGAAAAGGCAATTTTAAGCATTGAAAATAATCGAGAGAAAAAAAAAGGCATTCAAGCAGAGTGCCGAAAGCCTATTTAACTTCATAGTGTTTTCAAAATCGGCCAAATCTATGTTTTTTCTTACCTCTCCATACCAAGAAACATAATATATGAGGATAGGGGTCATCAAGGTAAGGTAAAGTAACAGGGTCTTTAAATCCTGGTAATAATAAAAATAGCCAATATAACCTAACATAGTAATGACAAATGCAAAGGCTGTGAAGTGAAACGTACCTAGGATACCTAAACTTAAGCTTAAAGTAAAATCACCTCTTTCTCTATCTTCCTTATGTTGATATACTTGTGTAATGGGATAGGCACTCATAAGCATCATAGAGGTTAGTAATGCAGGAATTTGAATCATAGAAGTAGCAAGTATCGATATAGGTATATCGTGTATGGCCCAATAAGTCACTAAAAATACGAAATACCCCTGAAAAACAGATACTGTGATCCAGCTGATTATAGGCCTCTTTTTTAATCGAATGGAAGGATGACTGTAAGCTTTACTAATAAGACCATATATGATCACGGAAATGGCTGTTGGAAGATCTATACACAAGGCCAATAAAATACCTATACCATCTAAAGTAATTGAAAAATAGTACAGCTCTTTCGTTACTTTAGGCGGATATTTAATTCCTGCAATACTTTCCTTGTCTTTATCAAAATAGGAATTAAACCCATTACTTGCAGGATAAATGAAAAAATGCCAGCACATAAATAACAAAAGGGCATCTATCCAATTAATAGACTGGGGCGTAATGACCAACCCAAATAAAAAAATAGGCAATAAATTAAAACTAAAAGTAATTCTTAAATGTTTTAGAGTTGAATGTGAGATTAAGGGCATTTCGAGTATTAAGCTATATCAAACTTGTGCATATTACAGATAAACGCATCAAATAATTCAATTTTTAGGTTCAAAAACATAACATAATTCAATTTTATTTCTATGCCTGCTTACATTAATGCAATTGGTACTGCGGTTCCTAATTCGAAGATCTCTCAAAGCAAAATTGCTACTTATATGAAGCAGAATATTGAGTTCAACGAAAAGCAATCTCATCAATTAGATGTAGTTTATAGAGCTTCAGGTATTGATTACAGATATTCCATTCTACCTGACTTCCATCAAACAACAAAAACTCCAGGCTTCATCATGCCTGGTAGAGAGCCTAGTCTCTATGATCGTATGAAGTTGTATGAAATAGAAGCTCCTATATTGGCTATTCAGTCAATACGGGAGTGTATGAAAGGAAAAGACCTCGGTCACTTAACGCATCTTATTACCGTAAGCTGCACCGGAATGTATGCGCCTGGGATTGACTTAGAAATTGTTGAACAATTAAAAATGAGGACCGATATCCATAGAACGGCCATCAATTTTATGGGTTGTTATGGTGTTTTTAATGCTTTAAAACTGGCCCAATCGATATGTAAAGCATCGACAAAAGCTCAAGTGCTCATTGTTTCTGTAGAATTATGTACACTTCATTTTCAACGTAAGAATGATGAATTCTTAAATTTATCGCAAGCGCTTTTTTCAGATGGTGCCTCGAGTTGCTTGGTTACAAATAACGAAACACTCAATGCTTTTTTAATAGATCAGTTTCATTGTGATATCCTCTTCAAAGGAAAAAATGAAATGTCATGGAAAATAGGTCAAAATGCTTTTGATATGATATTGACTTATGAAGTAGCTAAATTAATTGAGGAAAATTCACAAAGTACAGTATCAAAATTGCTCGACAAAGTCCCTTTTAATTTTTCTGAAATAAATCACTATGCCCTACATCCTGGAGGAAAAAGTATTCTTAAAGCCATAGAGCATAACTTAAACCTTTCAAAAGAGCATAATATACACGCTTATCATATTCTGAAAAACTATGGAAATATGTCTTCTGCTACGGTATTATTTGTTTTGAAAAAATTATTAGATGAACACAATCAGGTAAAAGGTCCGGTTTTGTCTATGGCTTTTGGCCCTGGATTAACTATCGAGACTATGTTGTTGAAACTCAAATAAAAAAGATCTAATTAACTTGCTTCCACCTTACTTCAATGCATCAATTTTTTCTTGAATACTTTCAGCCTTATCGTACATCTTTTTCATGGTATATAGATAGGCTAAAGTTTCTAAGGCAGGCATCTCATCATCTTTGAGCAAGACTGTTTTTTCCCAAAGCGGTAAAGCCAAAGATAGTTTTTCTTGAATTATGGGCTCTAATTCCTCAGACTTTTTTAAATCTGCTTTTGAATAACCTAGTCCATTTTGCTTCTTAATATAAATATTGACTTCTGTCATCGCCAACACACCTAAATTGTAGTGAGCATTATAATAATTTGGATCTGCATTAATTGCCGCTGTGTAGGCCTTGCGAGCGAATTCGATTCTTTCGGATTTTTCAGCTTCGCTGTCTACTTTTAATCCAATTTCTTCATGCAAGATACCCAAGGTAAAATGTAAATTAGGATCATCAGGTTCGGCTTCTATGGCTTTGATAAGATTAATAGTTGCGTCTTCGCTCCTATCTAATTGTATAAGAACATTAATTTCTTGTCGTGCCAGTTCATTATCACTGGGATAAAGAACGCGAGCATCACGGATAATCTCAAGAGACTCTTCGAGTAGTTTTTGTCCCGTAGATACTACATAAATTAAGATTAATCTCACATCTTTCTCTTTGGAACCGAGTTCTATCGCTTTATAAAAACTATTTTTTGCTTGATCATACATTTTGGCCTGAACAGCAGCATAACCCGCATTAATTACTGAATTAGTATCATTAGGCTTGATCAAAGCAGCATTATTAAAAGAAGTGATTGCCTCAACAAAATCTTTTTCCCCGAATGCGGTAGCTGCTTTGTTGTAGTAAAAGCCCCAATACGACTCAATTTGCTGAGTTTTTGTAGTCGGATTTCCCATATCATCTGTAATGAAAGGATCTCCATCCTCACCTTCACTAAGCGCATCGCTTTTATTAAAACTAGATATGGAAGTTTGTAAGGCATCACTGGTTACTCCCACCATACTGGCAGAGGTATCTAAAGCCATATATACTAACCCTCTCAAATACCAAGTTTTAGGATTATTCATGGTTTTTTCGTAACTGATAGATACATCTGAAATTTCTTTGGCTTCAATAAGTTGTCCTTTTTTAAATAAGGATTCTATTTTATTCAGCTTAGGCTTGATTTCTTTTTGTGCATAAATATTAGTTGTGCTTGCTAAAGCAAAAACCAATAAGGCTAATACTATTTTCATTTTACTCTATTTTTCGATTATCATTTCAAATTATACATTGTCATTGGTTGGATTTGAATATTCTTCACCGCCTTCATCCGATTCATCATGCTCTGCAATTTCATCCGAGGCAACAAATTCTATTTTTTCTACTGCAGAGATTTCATCGTCTTCATTGAGTCTAATTAATTTTACTCCTTGTGTAGCTCTTCCCATAACACGCAGCTGATCCACTGGCAATCTAATAGCAATCCCCGATTTGTTTATGATCATCAGTTCATCTCCATCTACTACATCCTTGATCGCTACCAATGCACCGGTCTTTTCAGTTACATTAATAGTTTTCACACCTTTTCCCCCACGTTTTGTGACCCTATAGTCACCTAAATCAGATCTTTTTCCGAAACCTTTCTCGGATACTACGAGTAAGTTAGATGCCGTATCTTTTTTGACACATACCATGCCCACAACGAACTGGTCCTCTTTCAGATGAATGCCCCTCACACCAGCTGCAGTTCTGCCCATGGAACGAACATCTGATTCGTGAAAATGAATAGCAGTACCCGAGTTCTTTGCGATCACAACATCATTGTCCCCATCTGTCAATCGCACATCTAGTAGCTTATCTCCTTCGTGAATGGTGATGGCATTGATCCCGTTTTGTCTAGGACGACTGTAAGCTTCTAAGGTTGTTTTCTTGACCGTACCTCTCGAAGTACACATGATGAGATAATTATTATTAATATAATCGGGATCGGAAAGGGTCTTCACATTGATTACAGTCCTCACCGCATCCGCAGGTTCGATGTTTATGAGGTTTTGTATCGCACGCCCTTTCGATGTTTTTCCGCCCTCTGGAATTTCCCATACCTTCTTCCAAAAGACTTTACCCAGTTGGGTAAAAATAAGTAAGTAATTATGTGCGGTAGCCACAAATAAATGCTCGGTGAAATCATCATCTTTACTTTTTACTGCACGAGACCCCACACCTCCTCTTCCTTGTGTTCGATATTCTACTAGAGCCGTTCTTTTAATATAACCTTGATGCGAAATGGTCAAAACCATTTCATCATCCGGAATCATATCTTCTGCTGTGAAATCATCAGCAGCGTGTTCTATAATCGAATTTCTTTCATCACCATATCTATCCTTAACCTCAAGAAGTTCATCCTTGATGATTTTCATTCTAAGATCAACGTTATCAAGTATTTCCTGAAGTTTTTCAATTAATCTTTTTATTTCCTCATATTCTTTGATGATTTTATCTCTTTCAAGACCTGTGAGTCGCTGCAATCTCATTTCTAAGATGGCTTTTGCCTGAATTTCTGACAACGAAAACTTTTCTGTCAGATTATTTTTTGCTACTTCGGGGTCACGACTGTTTCTAATCAAAGCAATCACTTCATCCAAGTTGTCTAAAGCAATTAAATATCCTTCTAGAATGTGCGCACGCTTTTCGGCCTCTTCTAGTTCATATTTTGTCCTGCGAATCACTACCTCATGTCTGTGATCAACATAGTACACAATTAAATCTTTCAGATTCAGCATCTTAGGTCTCCCTTTGACCAGGGCCACATTGTTCACACTAAATGCCGATTGCAACTGGGTATGCTTAAAAAGTGTATTTAATACAATATTGGGAATCGCATCTCTTTTTAACTCGAAAACGATACGCATTCCATCTCGATCTGATTCGTCTCTCAAATCTGATATCCCTTCTATTTTCTTTTCATTGATTAATTGAGCGGTTTTCTCGATCATAGAAGCCTTATTGACTTGAAAAGGAATTTCCGTCACAACAATTTGTTCCTTTCCACTTTTCATTACCTCAATATCTGCTTTGGCGCGCATCATGATACGACCCCTCCCTGTTTCAAAGGCTGACTGGACTCCTTGATAACCGTATATGATGGCTCCCGTTGGAAAATCAGGTGCCGTAATGAATTCCATAAGCTCAGAAATAGTAATCTCATTGTTATCTACATAGGCAACAATTCCGTTGGCCACCTCCGTTAAATTATGAGGAGCCATATTTGTAGCCATACCTACTGCGATACCCGAAGCTCCATTTAAAAGCAAATTGGGCAGTCGTGCAGGCAATACGGAAGGTTCTGTCGTAGAATCATCATAATTGGGAACAAAATCTACCGTGTTTTTTTGTATATCTCCAAGAAGATCTTCAGAAATACGCTTGAGTCTTGCTTCTGTATATCTCATGGCCGCTGGAGAATCTCCATCTACAGATCCGAAATTCCCTTGTCCGTCTACAAGCGGATACCTCAGAGACCAAGATTGGGCCATACGCACCATGGAATCATAAACAGCTGTATCACCATGTGGATGATACTTACCCAAGACATCTCCTACAATCCTGGCACATTTTTTATAAGGGCGATTGTAGTTGACACCTAATTCATCCATTCCAAATAGAATTCTTCGGTGAACAGGCTTTAATCCATCCCTCACATCAGGCAAGGCCCTTGAAACGATCACACTCATCGAATAATCGATGTAGGCGCCCCTCATTTCATCCTCAATATTTATGGGTATTATGTTGCCTGATTCGGCAATATTTTCAACATCTCCGTCTGACATGAAAAGTATCTTAGTTTAATAAAAAATCAAGTGGTAATTTAATCATTTTTTAATTCGAAATAACATTAAAAGGGATGAGATTTTTTTCTTATTAATTGCCTTATTGCGAATGAGTCGTCTATGGTTTTGACCTATTTTTGGATTTTGTTCTTTCCACAACACCTGACCCCTTACCTCTTCCAATCTTCCCTTCTTAGGATCCATAATGACATGTTTCAATTGAACATGATCTACCGCTAGCGGAGATCTTCTTAATTCAGGTATATTTATACTTATTCCTAATTGTATATAGAAAGCATTATAATTATGCGATACTTCATCTAAAAGCGCTCCCGAAGCATCTAAAATATCCATTTTATAGCTTTTAATCTCAAAAGAGGGCCTCAGTACGAACCTTAAGTATTCCGAAAAATGATATTCATAATTTAGACCTAGATTTACCATTAAACTACTATTCATTAAATCATTATTAAATTCGCCACTTGATTTTACGTTTCCTATTTGGATTTCTCCGACCAATGCAGAATTCCATTCTTCATAAAACTTATAACCCAATATGCCATAATATTTATACACCTTTGTGGTTTTAAAGCCTGGATCATAATCTAAAATACCGTAATTATTGCTGTTTGGACTTAATACATTTGTTCTTAGTTTTTCATAATGTATGCCTACGCCTACTCTAAATTTAAAAACCTCATAATGGGCAGAAAAATTAATAGGAATACTAGACCATTGGCTCTGAAATTGAAAATCAGCAGTATCACCATCCAAAAAAACAGTTTGTACACTGAGTTGCTCATTGTAAACGGATGAATCCAATCGGTCATATCCTACATCAAATAGATCACCTACATTAACATCTTCTATATCCGTTGGATTATTTAGCCAATTGGTTTGGCCATTGATGAGATCACCGGAAAAGCTTTCTGCATTTTTAGATCGGATGAGTTGGATTTCTGAAGACTGATATAAATAGAAATTTTTTAAGCTGTGATTGAAATGTGTTTTCCCAGAACCCATACTCAGTGTCCAAGAAATTTTATTGGAAATCACAAGTGCAGGATTTCTATAAATACCATACTTTTTATAGATACTCTGACCTAAACTTGAGGGTAGATTAAAAATTAAAAACAAAATAAAAAACGAGTATAAGGCTTTATTCAGAGGCACTTTATAATAACATAATGATTGCTAATTGTAAAATTACGCTTTTTTTAATCTATTTTTTCTATTAACGCTTCAAATGTCAAAATTTGAAAGGGTTCAATCTCTGCAGCGTAGGTAGGGATTACTTGTGCCGCTACCAATGCTTGTCTAAATCCCTAATAATTCGGAATAACTGCCGCACTTTCTTGGTAGGCAATGTCTGAGGTTAGCAGAATCAATGTTGGTAAATTAAGATGCATATTACGAACCGTCCAATCCAATCCAGGTATAATCTCATCTACGCCTTAAGTAAATAAAAATGGATCTACAATCGCTCTTCGATCAATGAATGCAGATGAGTCATTCAGATCATAAAGAACATAAGATAAGGAAACTTTATTGTCCTCAACAGGGGATACAAAAAAGCTAGAGTCAAGTATCTTCATGACCAATCGTGATAAAGATGATCGATAAAGAAATCCATCATTACCACTCCAAACCGAGGTATCATTTAAAGCTGAATCGTTAATTTCGAGTGGTTGAGTAGCGGATATATCAAATAAAGCAGTCAATGCTATTATTTTTTTTGAATATTAAGTATTGAATTCTTCGGAATAATTGCTTGAAAATCACCTAAATCTAAGTCTCCATAGGCCAAGGCAGGAGGTAAAATATAAATATATTCCTCGCCTACTCGAATATCCGATTGACCAATAACGTAGTCGAGACCTACGGGAATCAAGACGTTCATGCCTTGTCCAAAGTAGAATATTTCACTTCCTAAACTATAAAAGGCAATGGTATCTCCTCATAAAATAATTGTTTGATATTTTATAGATAAAATATTACCCTCTTCTTGACCCTTTCCGCTTGAGTTTGACGTGATAGGTTAATAATAATATGAGTCAAGACCTATAAAAGCTATAGTCACTGCCAAGGCATTAAGACCCGCACTGGTAAGCTGATCAAAAACATTCATCTCAAATGTTTTATAATCATAACCTTCTTCTGTAAAATCTTCTTGATCACGACAAAAATTAAATAGAGATAAAATCAATATACTCTGGCATAACCAAATGGTTAATCTATCTAAGTTTAAAATTAATACACAATTTAATTTTTTAAAGAACATGTATGTATAGATCTTTTAAGTTTTTATTTTTAGTCCTCTAACACTCTATAGATTTAGTTAGAGGTCACACATTATTTTCAAATTAAAATATCTTGCTGATAATGAGTTAGGTATCGCCAAATTATTACCATTTACATCTTCAATCCATTGATAACTAATGGTATTATCTGCTTCAAGTACATTTAATACTTCTAATCGAAAAATGATATTGTTAACAAAAAAAGAATTGCTCATGGGAAGGATCTTTGTCAACCCCATATCTATACGATAATATTCATCTCCAGAAAAAGCATTTCGATAGACACTGTTATTGGGAGGGCCAAAGGGATAACCAGACCCAAAATTTAAATTAAAATAAACTCTTAATGAAGGATCATTGGGTAAATGATCTTCAAAAAATGCACCCATCGTTATTCTTTGATCAGATGGACGCCTTTGATACCCATTTTCATCATTTTCGATGTCTTCCATTGTTTTTAACAAGCCTAAACTAAACCAAGATTGAGTACCGGCTATAAATTCTCCATTGATCCTAATATCAAGACCCGAGGCATGACCTTTAGCGTTGTTATCTGCGTAGTATCGTATTCTTACATTATCAATCTCATAAGGATTCAAATCCCATAAATGTTTATAATAAGCTTGTGTGGTAAATATAAAAGGTCTCCCCCATAAGGTTAGGAATTGATCTATTCCAGTAATAATCTGTAAAGATTTTTGAGCGGTCACACCTTTATTGATCATACCTTCACGGTTTCTGAATTCCCTATACTGTGGGTGCTGATGATAAAAGCCCATAGAAAAATTAATTCGAGTGGGTACAGACCAACTTGGTCTATATTGATATTGTACTCGGGGACTTAGTAACAATTGATCGGTCCAATTCATATAATTGAATCGGGAGCCGATGTTGAATATGTGCGAGGAATCTTGATCAAAAAAAGAATATTGGAAATAACCAAAATAGTTATTACTCATCATACTAAACTTATTTTGAATGTACTGAGTCGTTATTACATAATCAGCAGAATCAATGAAGCTATATTCATGAATATCATCAGTAATGTTTTGTTGGCTCATCCCAAAGCCAAATTCAAATAAATTATTAGAATTAATAAGCCATGTATTTCTGTTTTCTATAGTAGAAATATTTACATTTAATGCATTTCTTCCATAATCAAAATGGGTTCCAATGGCTCTGGTAACTATACATTTATCACTAAAATCAATGTCATTTTTTTGATCTACATCACATAAACGATACGCCCCTTCAACTTCAAAATTCTCTTTCTCTTGAGTCGAAACTGTTGATGCAATAAGGTAAGTCTTCAATCGATCATTTATCCTATGTGACAAATTAAAGCCTGTTTGATACGTGTCATAATCTAAAGACTCATTTCCAATAAAATCAGTTTGAAGTCTAAAATTTTGAGTCACCGAACCAAAAACTGTACTTTGGGATATTGGAATTGTTTGATATCGATTTTGACCATAAGAGAAAAGCCAGTTTAACTTAGTTTTATTAATTAAGGAATTTGACTTTTTAGTTAAGTCAAAAGTGAAAAATCCTTGCACATCTGTATATTTTGGAAAATATTCACCAGACACTTCTAAAGTATTTAACAAATATCTGGCATCTTTATGCCTTACACCAATGGCGAATTTGGAACGCTGATTATCAGAACTTCCCCCCAAATAGATCTTCCCTCCCAAAAGCCCTACCGAGGCACTGCCTTCAAAACGATCCGGTTCTTTATATTCTATGTTTAAGCTACTGGACAACTTATCCCCATATTTTGGCTGCCACCCCCCTGCATAAAATGAGATGTCTTTTACAAAATCGGGATTAATAAAGCTCAATCCTTCTTGCCTACCCGTATTGGCTAAAAAAGGTCTATACACTTGAATTCCATTGACATAAACCAAATTTTCCTGGAAATTTCCTCCACGTACCGAATAAGTGGATGAAAGTTCATTGTTGGAAGATACACCCGGTAATGTTGACAATACTTTGCTAAAATCTCCAAAGGCAGAAGGCATGACAAGGACTGATTTGGTATTTAACTTGATTTGATTTTGATCCATCTCTTGATTCTTCTCAATCGTCTCAGAAATTTCGATTTTTTCCATCAAAATCTCCCTACTGACCAAAATAAATTTAATGTCTTGACTACTATTCTTCTTATCTATCAAGAAGTCATTACGCTGATAGGCAATATGTGTAATGATGATTTTTATCTGGTTAGCATTGTCATTAATGTCGAAATGAAAGAACCCAGAATCATCGCTATTGATTGTTTTATTAAAATCTGGAAAAAATATCTCTGCTTGTGTAATGGCCTTACCCTCTTGAGAAGTAATATGACCATTAATGGTCCATTGAGCACATAGACTATGACCCATCAATACCATACCAAAAAACAAGAGTAACTTAAAAGAACTCAAAAGGTCAAGGATTCTTTAAATTCGCTATGGTTTGAGAAGGATTTATGGAGTTAAAAACATAACTTCCTGCCACCAGCATGTTTGCACCCGCCTTTACAAGCAAAGGTGCATTTTCACCGTTCACTCCACCATCAATTTCAATAAGTATGTTTTTGTCCGCCACGTCTGCTAATTGTTTTATTTCTTTAACCTTGGCATAAGTATTATCAATAAATTTTTGACCTCCAAAGCCTGGGTTTACTGACATGATGAGGATCAGATCTAGATCGTTGATGACATTCTTTAATACATCTACCGAAGTATGAGGGTTCAAAGCGACCCCGGCAAATACGCCTAATTCTTTGATCCGCTGGAGGGTTCGATTGAGGTGATTACAGACCTCTGCGTGAACCGTAATTATTTTGGCTCCACTATTTACACAGTCTTCCAAATAATGATCAGGGTTATTAATCATTAAATGAAAGTCTAAAGGCTTTTTGGCATGCTTACAAATCGCCTGAGTTACTGGAAATCCAAATGATATATTAGGTACAAAATTACCATCCATTATGTCAATATGAATATAGTCAGCTTGACTTTCATTGATCATATGCGTAGCTGCAGCTAGGTTACCAAAGTCAGCAGCTAAAATAGAGGGTGCAATCAGGATTTCAGACATAATTAATACTTAATCAGTTTTATCTTTCTTGAAATATTATCAGATGATAATACTAAAATATAAATACCCGCACGAATCATAGAAATATCCATTGAGATCAATCCTCCTAATGGTACTGTTAAAACGTTTAGTTCACTCACATTATTTCCTTTTAAGTCTAATAATTTGATGTCAAGAGGGTAAATGTCAATTTTTGAATCTGTTTTAATAGAAATAGTATTTCCAAAAATTGGATTTGGATAAATGGAAATCCCATCTGAAGCAAATTCTGAAAGAACCAGCATCGTGGTATCTGTCTCAATCAAACTATCCTCAGCGGTCAAATAAATGGGGATACCAAAACCAAAATAATTATCAGGATCTTCAAAACGAGTACCTAAATTACGTAAATAATCAACAACTTCTAAATTAGTGAATTCAGGATGTGCTTGCCAAATTCCTGCTGAAAAACCGGCAATTAACGGCGCAGAAAAGCTCGTACCATTAGCTTGCGAAATACTCCCGTTTGAGGTCAATAATGTAGTGCCTTGTCCAAGTGCAACCAGATCAGGTTTAATTCGATCATCCACTGTCGGACCTTGGGAGCTAAAGGCTGAAATGCTGTAATCACTTTTGATACTTCCTACAGTGATATTACCTGGGCCGTCCGCAGGAGCAGTAATATATCTCCATGAATCATTGCCTTCATTGCCGGCACTCGTGATGACTAAGAGACCTTTTTTTATGGCCAAATTTGATGCCCTCGTGATGATTGCTGTTTGTCCATCCATATCCTCATAAGTATAGTCCATTGACGCATCAGAAAAGCCACTGTAGCCCAACGAACTTGAAATGATATCAGCCCCGAGACTATCTGCATATTCGGCAGCTATAAGCCAATTGTACTCTTCGATTCTGTATTCAGAAGAAACGTCTTCAGTTACACACAAAATGAATGCTGCCTTCGGGGCTGTGCCTATAAAATTTTTATAATCACTTGCTATAGTTGACCACGCCGAAGTGCCATGCCCACTGTATAAAAACGGATTTCCTCCATTCGTTACAAAATCTTTTGCAGCAATCAAGCGATTTTCATTGAATACGTTTTCAAGAGGTTCAAACAAATTGGCTCCCTTAAAGCCTGCATCTAAAATAGCAATGAGCATACTCTCACCTCGATATCCGTCCTCATGCATTTGCTGAGCATTCATCATTGCCAGCTGTAACTCAGCAGATTCAAGTGGATTATTTGGTTCTTCAAAGGTCACCGGCCATTCAAAACCTATATTTTCATAGGTTAACCTAGCACCCGGAGCTATGAAAACTACACTATCAACATAAGACCTATTTGCGACCTCGAGTAAAGTACTTGAATCCGTTTGAATGAGTAAGGCGTTCATCCACTTGGAGGTAAAGAACACATCAACCTCTAAAGAAGCTAAATCTTGAATATAAGTAGTACTAACAGGTAGGTCAAGCAAATCAATCTCAACGTTATGTCGGATTTTTCTCGCAATTGCACGCGTACTCAAAAATGCTTCTGGTTCATCTAAAGAGTAGTTTGAATGAGCTTTATCAGAGAGAAAAACCATATATCGATGAGTTTGGGCGCTGGTTGAAAAAAAGCCGATAGAAAAGAGTGACAACAAATAGATGGCCTTTAGATTTTTCATTTTTCTTTCTGGTAATTGGTTTAATTTTATAAGTATTAATTTTTTTATATTTCTTCACCCTTTTTGTATAACGCTGTGCCACTTTTATATTCTCAACTATTAATATTTAAACACTAAATTAGCTTTTTGATACAAAAAATGCTGATTCTAAACATTGGCATTCGTTTTATTTAACATGCTCAATTGCTTAAAACTTTTAGTGATCCAACCGCCACCAATTATGTCATCACCCTCGTAAAATACAGCGGCCTGTCCGGGTGCGATGGAATTAACACCATTACCAAAATATACTTTCATAATATCCCCAATTTGCTCAATGATCGCAGGATTTCCTGAGTCATTGTATCGCACTTTTGTAATGGTATCTAATTTACCTAAAGGGATTTTAGGATATTTTTGAAGATTTAAATTTTTAACATACATGCCGTCTCTAGAGAGTTCATCAAAAGTTCCCAAAACTACTCGATTCGTCTCTTTTTGAATTTCCGTAACGTATACAGGATAACCTAAGGCAATACCTAGACCTTTCCTCTGACCTACGGTGTAAAAAGGATAGCCTTCGTGGCTTCCTACCACTTCTCCTGTTTCCAAGACGAATGGTCCTCCTGCCACCCTTTCTTCTAAACCCGCTACCCTTCTACGTAAAAAACCTCGATAATCATTATCGGGAACAAAACAGATTTCATATGATTCAGATTTAGATGCCAATTCAAACAAGCCTTTTTGAAGGGCCAGTGCTTTAATATCTGTCTTTTGAAGATCACCTAATGGAAAAATAGTACGACTTAAACTTTCTTGAGAGATTCCCCAGAGCGCATAGGATTGATCCTTTTGCAAATCTTTGCCCCTTGATACTACATAGCGTAAGTTTTCTAATCTAATTTTGGCATAATGGCCCGTAGCTATAAATTCACAATCAAGTTGATCCGCCCTCCTGAGCAAACTGTCCCATTTTATATGGGTATTGCAGAGCACACACGGATTAGGTGTTCTCCCCTCTAAATATTCACTTGTAAAATGATCTATGACATAATCTCCGAACTCTTCTCTTATGTCAATAATATAATGAGGAAACCCCAAGTTGACGGCGATATTCCTAGCATCATTAATAGAATCAAGGCTACAACAACCAGTTTCTTTTTTACTCCCTCCTGAGGTGCTGTAATCCCACGTCTTCATGGTCATCCCAATAACCTCATATCCCTGTTCATGCAACATTATCGCTGCAATCGAACTATCTATGCCACCACTCATGGCAACTAAAACTCTACCTTTTTTACTCATTGGCTTGTTGCCGGGTTCACAGCCTCGGTTTACGCTCTAAAATTTAATGCAAAAATAAGCTGCTATAATTATAATTTATGATAATAAGGCTTTTAATTTTAAATACAAAGCATTAATTAGGGAACTACTCCCATTTATTTTTCGTTTTTAATTTTAAAATAAAGGATAAATAAATTCAATAGAAAGCAATATTCTATTTCCTCTTAGCTGATCATTAGTAAGTTTATTTTTTTACATTTATAGAAAAAATTCTTCTAAAGAGCCTTCCCATTTCTTAAAAAAAAGTTTATCAAAACTATTTTATTAACAATTTGCAATTAAATGGAGTTAAAAAAATTTGTAAAAATAAGAGGTGTCAATAACCTCAGCGATGCACGTTATTGTTCAGGAATGATGGTAGACGTAATTGGTTTCAATCTAAATTCAAATCACAAAGATGGTGTTAGTATTGAAGCATTAAAAGCCATAACACAATGGATACAAGGTCCTCAAATTGCAGGAGAATTTGAGGATATGGAGCTTGAACTTATTCAAACTTACCTTCCCCTCGTTGATCTAGACATTATAGAAACAAGTAATCCTGATTTATTGGCTCCCTTATATGAAACAGGGAAGGAAATATATTTAAAAATAAATCTAGATACCATCAATAACGAGCAAACCCTTCAAAATAAGATAAAGGAAGGACAAATGGCTCATAAAATTGTAGTTTACAGATCTCAAAAAGGAAAAAATAAGACACTGATCGAACCGCTGCTCCATTACACTCAAAGTGAACAAATCATTAATGGATTTAATTTGGATCTAGACCAAATAGACTCATGGCCGGCCATTGAAATAATGGCTACTGGCGAAGAAAAGCCTGGATTTAAAGATTATGGAGAAATCATGGATATTTTGGAGTACATTGAAGACCAAAAATAAAAATATCAAATCATATAATCTGATATTCTATAAAAGGTAGGTTATCGTCTATTTAAAATCGAATGAGTACTTAAAAAATCAATTTAAAGGTACTCAATAATTTAAATTTATTATAAAAAAATAGATTAATTATGAAATAATTTCTATTATTTCTACTTCAAAGATAAGATTGGCGTTGCTAGGGATACTTGAACCACTACCGCCGCAGCCATAGCCTAGTCTCGAAGGAATATACAACATTATTTTCCCTCCCTCCTTAATAAGAGGAACACCTATTTGCCATCCAGGAATGACGAAAGATAGTGGTAATTCAATGCCCTCAGTATTCTCATCAAATAAACTATTGTCACTCAATAAAGTCCCCCTGTATTTAACATTAACCGTGCTCTTGGAAGTAGGTCTTGATCCCTCCCCTTCTTCAATAATAACATATCGAAGGCCTGATTCATCTATTTCTGCAATAATACCCTCCTCGATCAAATATTCACCTATGAGCGCAACATCAATCGCCATTTGATCAGTATAAGGAAGTTTAGTATTGCATGGGTTATTATAAAAGCTATTCATATTGTTATTATCTGAACAAGATATGAAAAGATGTAAGCTGAACAAAAAAACAAGGATAATTATATTTTTCATCTATAGTTTATTGAAATTGAAATTTAAGATATTTTATTGCTTCACCTAATGCAGCAAATTTACGTTCATATTTTGTTTTAATTCCATAATGTTCAAACACATAATCAGAATCATATAAGTCATGAGTAAAGGCTAGGTTTTTTATACTCGTTCTATTTTGATTTATCAATTCCAGTGTATAATTAAAAAGTTCAGTATTATCTGTTTTGAACCTAAACCAACCATCTGGTTTTAATAGATTTTGATAAATGGCCATAAACCTAGGAGCGGTTAATCTTCTTTTTTCATCTTTTTCCTTGGGTCTTGGGTCTGGAAAAGTAATCCATATTTCATCAATTTCCCCTTTCTGAAAAAAATGCTCTAGAAATTGAATTTGAGTTCTCAAAAAAGCAGCATTCTGAATACCTTGTCGAAGTGCTATTCCTGAACCCACCCATAATCGATCTCCTTTTATGTCGACCCCAATATGATTACGTTTCGGAAAAACTTGAGCGAGTCCCAATGTGTATTCACCCTTTCCACAGCCCAGCTCAAGAACTATGGGTTGCTTATCAGTAAAAACTTTTAAATGCCATTTCCCTTTGATTTCATCATAGAAATCTTTTCCTGACTCGACCAAATTAGCCCTCAATATATTCTCTGCAAAGCGCCTTTTTTTTTGCCTCGTCACAACGCGTCAATTTCTCCAATGATAAAAGTACTTCCTGTAATTAAAATCACATCATCTTTATCAGCTATTGATTTAACAAATGTTAAGGCCAAATTCACATTAAGAAATTCACGTTTCTCTAGACGATATTTTTCTCCAATTTCAGCCAATGACTTCAGATCCATCAATCTTGAATTATTTCCAGTAGTCAAATAGTACTGGGCTTCCTTTGGGAACTGATCAAATATCTCATCTATATTCCTATCTTTGGCTGCCCCATAAATGATATGTAATTGCTTATGCTCAAGCATCTTTATTTGCCCCATTAGCTCGATAATTCCTTCTAAATTATGACTGACATCCGCAATGATCTTTGGAAGATTCGAGAGTATTTGAAATCTTCCTTTCAAGCCGGTTGAAGTTGTTATTCCACCGAGGCCGCTTACCATTTGTTCTGGACTTATTTTCCATCCTTTTTTCTTTAATTGTAAAAGAACTTCTAAGATTCCTGGAATATTTTTTACAAAATATTTTGATTTAATATCAAAAGATACTTCCTCAAGAAGCAGCTCATCTTTTTTAGAAATATGATATTGACCCTTGGCCTTGGGCGTAATCTGGTATTGGTCTGATAATTGGATCAGTGGGGCTTCTTTCTCTGTGGCTTGTACTTTAAAAAGATTGATTAATCTATTTTGAAAGGAGCCAATGATTACAGGTCTATTTTTTTTCATAATGCCCGCTTTTTCTAACGCAATTTTCTCAAGGGTATCTCCAAGAATATCTGTGTGGTCTAAACCTATATTGGTAATTAAAGCTACTTCAGGATCAATGACATTGGTACTATCTAATCTTCCACCTAGTCCGGTTTCAACAATAGCAATATCTACCTTTTGCGTAGCAAAATAATCAAAAGCCATAGCTACAGTCATTTCAAAAAAGGAAGGAGATACAACCTTAATCATATCTTTATGCTTTTTAATAAAATTTCTAATTGAGTTTTGATCAATTTGGTGACCATTAATTTTGATTCTTTCTCGAAAGGATTTTAAATGAGGAGAAGTATACAGGCCAACCTTATAATCACTGGCCTGAAGCACGGCTGCAATCGCATGTGCACTTGTACCTTTTCCATTCGTCCCAGCAATATGAACACATTTTATTTTATGCTCTGGATGATCTAAAACACTTAATAAATCAACGGTATTATCAAGGTTTTCTTTAAAGGCTCGTCCTACCAGATTGTTGATAACTCGGTAATTGCAGATAAAGAAAGTCAAGACATTCTTGATACTTCAATCTAACTTCGGTTTTAAGATAAAGACAACTTTACCTATCGATCCCAAAGTCACGCCGTCATCCTTGATTTCCAACTGCAAACCATCAAGTGAATTTTTATAGGCAATTGCTACCGAGGGTGGCGTCGTATAGCTGTCTAATTGTGCAGAAATATAACCATCTGAGTCGACTCTTATGTTACAGATGACTTTCCCTACAATTTCATCAGAGGTATCCTTAGGCCTTGGTTTTTGTGCGCCCCACTCCCATCCTGAGATTTGTAATTCTGGACCTTCATTCGCTCCTTGTTTAGACCCAATATTTGTCTTATATAAGGCTCTTTCGTCGATTTTATTGATTTTATTGTCTGATCCTGTCTCAGAGTCAGTTTGCTCCATTTTACCTTGCAATTCAGAATCAGAATCATTCAAAGATACATTTTGAAGATCTTCTCCATCCATATTTAACATTTTTTTAGCCTCATTATCTTTCGGTTCAGTTTGCTTTTCTTTTTTATCAGTAGATTCCACATCTTCCATAATTTGCTCAGATTCATCTGAAATAGCTACTGTTTCATCATCTGTCAACGCATCTATTTGTGAAGATGCTATTATTTGATCTGCTTCTACCTCTTGGTCTTTGATATCACCCTGTGACTCACCAGTTGATTCCAAAATTTCCTGTGATTCAGTTACTTCATTGGGGGCGATTTCACCATTGCTTGTTTCTTCTTGAATAATCTGAGTATTCTCCGTTGGTGAGTCATTGGTTTGATTTGGACTCGCTTCTTCAGTACCCGTAAACACTTCAAAACCCAGTTCAATACCGTACTGAGCGATGGGAGGATTAGGTTCCTTCCATGCAACGGCAAAAAAGAGTCCACACACTAATACAATTTGTAGTATTAAGGTAATTAACGCACTTTTTTTTTCAATTCTATTCGACTCTTTTTTCACAAGTTGGGTTTCGTAGCAATGGAAACTTTAGCTTCAAGCATAGTGGCAATCGAGGCAACATATACCAGGTCTTCAACCGGCACTGTTTTGTCACAATGTAGCACTACCGAACCTTCTTCCCCATTAAAGGAATTTCTCAAAATCCCCTCTAGTTGATCTTTAGCAATAAGCTGTTCATCTACATAGTATCCCAATTCTTTAGTAATGGTAACGCTTACTTTTTGCATGACAATCGCAGAAGATTTGGAAGTAGGTAGATTAACTGGGAGTCCTGAGGGGGTAATGAACGAAGAAGTCAGCATGAAAAAAATCAATAATAAAAAAACGATATCTGTCATTGACGACATACTAAAAGTCGCATCAACTTTATATTTTGAATTAATATTCATTTTTTTGGCTCTTGGAGCAACTCAATAAAATCTATCGATATAAATTCCATGTTATGAACTAATTTTTGTACCCTTGTGACGAGGTAGTTATATCCGAGATAAGCAATAATACCTACGAATAACCCTACTGAAGTTGTGATCATAGCCTCATAAATACCGCTCGACAATAATTTTGGACTTACTGCGCCCTCTTCCTGCGCAATCGAGATGAACGCTTGGATCATTCCCGTGACCGTACCTAGAAAACCAATCATTGGGGCTGCTCCTGCAATAGTAGCGAGCAGAGATAAATTTTTCTCAAGTTTATTGAGTTCAATTTTACCAATATTTTCAATAGATGCTTCTATATTTGACATATTTGCCCCTATTCTTGCAATGCCTTTTTCAACCATTCTTGCAACGGGTGTATCTACTTTGCTACATACTAATTTAGCCTCATTAATAGCGCCCACTTGAACTTTTTCTCTGATATCATTTTGAAAATTTTCGGGGGTTTTTGATGCGTGTTTCAGGACTAAAATTCTTTCAATGAATATATATATAGCGGTGATCCAGAGAATAATAAGTGGAATCATCATATAGCCCCCTTTGGTCAATAAAACCAATAAACTCAGTGATCCTTCATCAACGGGCAATATTTCATCTATTTGAAGTAATAAGGATAAGACGGTCATAAATCAGAATTTGTTTAGCCTATGATTCGATAAGAACATTCTTGAGATAGAAAAAATTGAAATTATATTTATTATGCAACTTGAAAAACAGTAAAATATTATTCAGTATTACAGGATAATTGAATGCTTTATGATCAATATTTTAATACCCATAACTGCTCATCGAATTCATCTTTGTAATTATCCAGTCCAATCTTCGCTTTGTCAAAGGTTTCATATTCAAGGAGAGCTACCCTTGTAAATTTACTCGTGCTAAAAGGTGGGATGATCATAATATTTGACCCAGATAAAATCAATTTTTCAGCATAATCGAAGGCCAGAGTCATTGTCTAAAAAGCTACCCACAATTAAATAATATTTATTCAATGGCTGACTTATTTCGGATATTGCTCCAATTGCTCTTGATGCAGATTTCAATTCAGGGGGATCTGTCTTGACTTCAGGTTCAATGACTTCTTCAATGACAGGTTCAATGACAGGTTCAATGACGGGTTCAATGACGGGTTCAGGTATTATTTCCTTTTTTACCTCTTTTTTAATTTCAGAATTAATGATCGATTTGGGGTCCTCAGCCATGCTCAAGAAAATAATACCGATAACAGAGGCAAATAATATACCTAATACGACCACAAAGATAAATTTTAACTTTTGCTTTCCATCTGCTTGATGAATGTAAGCCGATGTTTCTTCAATCTTGCCCAAGGGAGGATACTTGGATTCATTGACGTCTGCGATCGTTTGCGTTTTATCATCTATTGACGTCCCTGAAGAAGTTGTTTTGATACCTATCTCATTAAATTCAAGTGGGTCTAATGGCGAAAAATCTAATTGGGGTAGACCATAATCCTCTCCTTCGTCAAATTGTTCTTTAAAACCATTTCCCTCATTTTCTTCTAGATTACTTGTCGTCACCATAATAATTTTGTAAGCAGCAGATCAAAAAAAAGCACCAAGACTTTATTCTACATGCAAAATATATATTTACAATTAAAAACGCACACTGATTCCCCCATAAATATCAAATTCTCTTGAATTATAATAATTGTAAATTTGATTCTCTTTACCTAAAAGGTTCCTCATTTTTAAAAACATTCCTATTTTTTCATTAATAGTTACGTCAATATCCATACCAAAATCTATGACACTTGGTAAATCAATGATCTCCTCATCTACTGATAAGGCCTTTATATTAGATAAATTTATTAAGTAGGGAGAGAAAATTAATCTATCATTCTTAAGTTTGACGTTAGCTCCCATTTGAAACGAGTTTGACGGAGTATGCCAAGGCTTTCGAAGGGTATTGGTTTTAATATCAGTATACTTCATTAAGGCAAACCATGATAGCTGATTTGTTGCATCAAAATTCAGAAAACTTTCAATATCAAAACGAGAACTATTCCCCATATCATACACAGCGTCAAAATAAGCAGGATTAATTTTATTATTCGTAAAATATAGCTGATCGTCTATTGATTTTATCGATAGGTTAACATCATAGGTCATACGTGGTAAAAGCCCTCCAGATACACCTAGTTTCAAACCTAATTTCTCAATACTCGTCTTTAAGAAGATACTATCAGATACATGCCTATTAAGACTGACTACACTTTTAAAATCATTCCTTTTAACATCACCCTTTACTTCTCCGTAGACAGAAATATGATTTCCAAATGTATAAGATGCTGCCAGATCAGGTAATAAAAATCCAGAGCCACCTTCTGAAGCGTCATCATAAAAACCTATTTTAAATCCGGCAGACATAGACCAATCATTAAAGGTTAAAGTAATTTTTGGGATTCCATAGAGCCCATATTCGCTGATTATTTTCAGTTCGTAAATTAGTGAATTGGGTCAAAGCCGTAAATAAATCAAAATCAAACAACCAAGATCTCTTTTTCAGTACTTCTACATTGAAATTTAAAATGAAATCGTTTTCTTCTCCACCGGAATAATAACTCGATACATTATCTGTTTTACTCAACCCTTGTTGTCCGGTATAATGCCATTCTGGCACTACGTGAATCGAATTTTTACCTTTAATATTTATTAGATAGTCAAAAAATAAATTAAAACGATGTTGTCTTCTTAGATAATGATCTGCTGTATCTGAAACACTAGAAAAGGCACTCAACTCATCAAACATCCCAAAATTATAAAATTTATCATATCCATAGTCGAGTGAAGATGACAAGGTTCCTTTGCTCAAATTGGCTCGATGCCAAAGCTGTACTTCAGAAGTGCTTTCACTACTATAATTTGCTTGAACAGGGCCTTTTTGATGTTCTTTCAGCCCAATATTCATTCCGTAGTTAGGAGAGGTTAAGCGATGAGTACTGTATTCATATGATATCCCAGGGGTATTATACGAGCCATAACCTAATTTAATTAAATGATCATAATACTTTTCTTGAGCAGGATCTTCAAGCTGTGCTACTTTCAGATTCGGATCATAAGATCGGATTTCAAAGGAAATCTCTCTTAAATCAAAAGTTAATGAATCAAAAGATGCCGAAGTTGGACTGGACTTAACACGTTGAAATAACCTTTGCCTCTTGGGTAGTTTTAACTCCTTATCTTTTTCAACAATGAACTCCGCAGACTCTATTTCTTGGGTGCTTTGGCCGAAAGAAAGCAAAGGCAGAAAAAGCAAGTAGAGCTTAAGTAAATTTTTAACCATCTATCGAATCGTTTTCTTCCGTAAGTACTCTTTTTTCTAGCTGAGTTATGTTTTCGAGTAGATTCACTGCTTTAGTTTTAAGTGTGTCATTCTCTGTATTATCCAATATGGAATTTAAAGTAGCTTTTGCTTGAAGTAATTCTCCTGAAGCCATGTAATTATTGACCAATAACAAATAAGTTTTATCAGTCCATTGCTCATAAAGACCATATTTTCCCAATAGTATGATGCATTGTTCTATTGAGGCGGCGAAGTCATCTTGTTTGTATCGTATTTGGGCTATTAGGAAAGCTGCCTCGGCAGCTGTTTGATTATCCGCACTTTCTATTAATGACTCTGCGAGCAACGAAGCTTTGTCATACTCTAGCCTATTCATTGAAATCCTCAATAAAAACAGCGCACCTAAATTCCTTTTAGACTCCGATAAACTAACATTTTCACTTATTTCCTGTGCTATCAGAAATGACTTTTCGACATCACTAGCGGCATAATAGGCCATCATCAAACCTTCCTGCGCTTGATCTCGCTCTCGTTCACTACTGGCGTTTTCATTCAACAAAATAAATAAATCTATGGCTTGGTCATATCTTTTTAGACTCATATATGCCTTAGCTGATTTGGTGAGGGCTCTACCGAGGTAAACTCCTTGTTGTGAAATGATCGGTTCAAACTGAGCAATTCCATCCTCCCACTCCCCGAGCTCATAATAGGCATCTCCCATGAAATAATACAAATCATAGTCACGCAACGTATTTGGATAGATACTTCTGAAAGAAGTTATGCCTTGTATCAACTGCTCATAATCTTGGTTGAAATAGTCATTTTTTAATTGCTCAAACGAAATGAATTCTAAGCTCGCGTTATTAGGATCAAGTGTTCTTAGCTTGACCATATATCCCTCAAAATCATCAACTTGATAACCTTTATTACGGATATTCTGAAGACCTAAGATAGCTTCGTTTGCTATTGGGTGACTCAGATAGTTGTCCAAAATAATATAATAATCTTTAGCAGCTTCAGCCCATTGATTTTTATTTGTGAAGGCGACGGCTCTTCCCTCATATACGTTGGGAAGCAATACACTTTTATCATAACGCTCAATAAAATAATTGAAATTAGCAATAGCCAACTCAAATTTCTCTAAGTCAATCAGAATTTCTCCAAGCTGAAAGATTGCGTTATCAGCAAGAAACGAGTTTGGATAAATATCAATAAAATTTTCAAACATTTTTTGGGCTGTTTCTAACTCATTTTTCAAATAATAGATATTGGCTATTTGATAACTAGCATATTCTTGTTCGGCTTTTACATTATTTTTTTGATACATCAAAATAGCCTCATCAAACCGTTTTAAGATAAACAAACAATCGGCTGCTCTTAGAACTGCATCATTCATGTAATTATGATTTTTTGAAGTGCTCAAGTTCATAAACAAAGAAAAGTTTTGATAGGCAATTTCATACTGCTCCCCATTGTATTGAGTATATCCTAAACCATAATAGGCCTTTCTTTTCTGCTCCATACTTACTTCTTTTGCCTTAATTATGCGTTCAAAATAGCTTTCGCTTAGGTCATATTTATTCTGTGCAGAGAGACATTCAGCCATCAATAAATTGGCCTCTAATTGATATTTCGAATCCAGCGCATTCCCTAGTGACTTTGAAAGCCAATATTCTGCATCCTCATAAAGCTGATCATTGAATAAAATTTGAGCGTATTTTAAAGTAACCATTTGATAGGTCCTTTTAAGTGACCAAGTTTTAAGTTGGGTAGCTTGTAGATGATCGATTGCAGCCTTATAATTTGAAGTATATAAATAGGCATCAGCCAAAATTTGGGCTGCTTCAGCCCTATTTTCATCATTGGGATGTCCATTTAAAAAAATTTCTAAAATATCAATAGTGGCTTCGAAATTATTGAGTTGAAACCAAGATTTTGCAATCAAAAAATAAGATTGATTTTTTAGTTCTGAACTGAAATCATTTTCCAAAACAATTTGAAAGGCATTGATCGCAGTATTGAATTGGTTTAATTGAATATAAATTTGCCCCAGTCGAAAGGCTGCAAGTTGGCCCAATGCATCTTCTACTAAAGCTGCAATTTTATATTGATCTGCTGCCGCAACCATTTTTCCAGCTTGCTCTAACGAGTATCCGAAATTAAAGAACAAGGCTACATCCCCTTTTGATTTACTTAAAAGGAGTACTTCGGTATAATATTGAATGGCCTTCGCATAATTTAATTGAGCAAACGATGCTTCAGCAGCTAGTCTATTTAATATGATCTTACCTTCTAAATTAATACCCTCTGTTCCGCTAAGATGCGTATCAGCATAGGTAATTACATCTGTATATTGCTTTTGATTTAAATAAATTTTAGCGATGAAGGGGGCTGTTAATTTATACATTTCAGGTACTTTTTGAGCGGATAGCAACTGCTCCAATGCATTGTCAAAATCTTCATTATTGAAATATATCACACCTGCGTAATAATGGGCATTGTACTTTTCTTCTTGGTGGTAATAAGTTATTTCATTAAACAAGGGAAGTGCTTCATCATAAAATTGATTCATATAGAGACTATAGGCCAACTTAAATCTTATATTAACATAAATGGATTCTAATAAATTTGTGGACCGAATGCGGTAAAAATAAGGGACCGCATGCTTGTATTCTTTCAAATGAAAATAATAATTACCTAAAGCAATTAAGGCCTTAACATAAAAAGGCGCAACCCTGTGAAGGTTAATAAATTGAATCATTGGCTGAACATTTTGATTGATCTCTAGTTCTATCTGTGCCAAATAAAAATGTGACCCTACTAAAAAAGAGCTGGTCTTTCCTGTTTTTAAATACTGATTAAATCCATTTGAAGCCGCCTGATAACGTCCCGATTTGTAGTATGAAATAGATTGAAGATAAGCAGGATCGTCCGCGCGATCTTGAATTGGACTTTGACCGTACAATTGGAATCCAAAGATAATTATGAAAGATGTAAATGCGTTCTTGATAGGCTTACTCATTATTCATGCAAAACTAAGTCATTGAAACTGCTTCTAATGCATCAATCTAAAAATCAATTCTTTTAACAGAGCGGCTTCCTTTCCTTTGGGACAAGCAAAAGGTTTAATCCCCTTAAATTTTAAATCTGTATCCTGGACTAATGTAATATTTCTCAATACAGTCGGTAAACTATACCGTTTACTTGCATTCAAATATTCACCTACGAAATAAGGATTAACCCCTATTAAAGATGCAATATGATGGTTTTCTTTTGTTGTTGACTGATGGATGATTAGAAGTTTATTGAAGTAGGCAAATAACTGAGCAATCGTTAATACAAATGGGTTCTTCGTTAGATTTAAAGTAAAGTATTCAATAATTTTAAAGGCCTTAGAAAAATCCTCATAGGAAAGCGCTTTCTGAAGTTCAAAAATATTATAATCTCTATTAATACCTACATAATTTTGAATGTGTTGCTCGTCTATCTGTTGACCCTTAGATAAATTTAGGGCCAGTTTATCTATTTCACTAGACAATCTCTGAAGGTTATTACCAATGTTTTCTGACAACATCATGACCCCTTTTTGATTCATTGTAAGCAATTTGCTCTTTAGATAACTCTGAATCCACGGACCAATTTGGTTATCATATATTTTTTTCGACTCCATCATGATGGATGTCTTAGTGAGTACTTTGGCCAGCTTGCTCCTCTTGTCTAAAGGTTTGTGTTGGTAGGCAAAAACTAAAATAGTCGAGGGCACGGGTGTCTTCAAATAATGAAGCAGCGCTTCAATACTCTGAGTTTTTTTCCAATCTTTAATATCTTGAGCTTCTTTGACTACAATAAGCTGTTGATCGCCCATCATAGGAAATTTTCTTGCGGTAGTTATAATTTGAGGAATATCAATTTCTTTACCGTAAAGTATGTATTGATTGAAACTTTTTTGACTCTCATCTAATAATTCATTTTCAAAAAGAGCTACAATATTATTGATGAAAAAAGATTCTTCTCCATGCAAGAAATAAATAGGCGCTAATTTCTTTGACTTAAAATCTTTAATTATTTCGCCATATTCAGCCATCTTCCAAAAATATTGATAAGATTCAATAATACAACCATCCGTAAAAGAGAATTTATCTAATTATTGAACTATTTATTATAATAATTACTTCTCTCCCTTGTCTTTTATTAAATAGGAGCGCTTATTTTTACGTTCTAAATAATGAAAATGACTGACTTTTTAGCCGAATTGACCTGGAGGGGTATGGTACATGATAAAATGCCCAACGTTGAAGCCCAACTCAAGAAAGAAATGACCAGCGCCTATATTGGTTTCGATCCAACAGCAGATTCGTTACACATAGGCAATCTTGTTCAAATCATGAGTTTAGTTCATCTTCAAAGATGTGGTCACAAACCCTTTGCATTGGTAGGTGGCGCCACGGGCATGGTAGGTGATCCCTCAGGAAAATCTGCGGAGAGAAATTTACTGGGTGAGGCGACCATCAAACAAAACATCCATGGAGTTACTACCCAACTCAAGAAATTTTTGGCCTTTGATGGCGTGAATGGTGCAGAAGTAGTGAACAATCAGGATTGGTTCAAAGGATTTGAATTTCTTGACTTTATTAGGGAGGTAGGGAAACATATTTCAATCAATTATATGTTGGCTAAAGATTCTGTCAAAAGTAGATTAGACATTGGAATGTCTTTTACAGAGTTTTGCTATCAATTGGTTCAAGGATATGATTTTTATTGGTTGTGGAAGAATAAAAATATAAAACTTCAATTGGGTGGTTCTGATCAATGGGGAAATATTGTGACCGGAACAGAGCTTATCCGACGGAAAGGTCAAGGTGAGGCCTTTGCCATCACCACTCCCCTGATCACCAAAGCAGATGGTACTAAATTTGGAAAATCAGAAGGCGGAAATATTTGGCTAGATCCAAAGAAAACAAGCCCTTATAAATTTTATCAATATTGGATGAACTCATCAGACGAGGATGTGGTGACCTATATCAAGATTTTCAGTCTAAAGTCAAAAGAGGAAATAGAGACACTGATCCATCAACATCAAGAAAATAAGCATTTAAGACTTCTTCAAAATAGTTTAGCCGAAGAAATAACGGCACGTGTTCATTCAAAGCCGGACTTAGAGATGGCAAAAAAAGCCTCTCAGATTTTATTTGGAAAATCGACGCAAGAGGATTTATCAACCCTTGAAGAAGAATGGTTGCTACAAGTACTCGAAGGCGTTCCAAAAGTCAAAATTTCTGGAAACGTTTATGAATCATTGCCATCAGTAACCGAACTGCTAACTGAGGCAACCGAAGGCCTTATTTTTGCCTCGAAAGGAGAAGCCCGAAGGTTGATTCAAGGTGGCGGGGTCAGTATAAACAAGCAAAAGATACTTACACCAGATGCTCCGGTTGATTTTTTACTCTTAGAAGAATAAATATATTCTGGCACAGAAAGGCAAAAAAAATTATTATCTTGTTATTGTAGAAGGTTGATTTCTTTTTACGGGCTTCTATTGAGACAATTCTTAAATCATATTAGAATGAAAATATCTTTTTAGAATGAAAATATCTTGCAGTAATTTTTTGATCGCCCTAATCCCTTTTTTATCGCTTTCCGCTTGTGCCCAATATCCAAGCATTGAATGGCAAATCAGTACCGCTGTGTTGGCAAGTCCGGAGGAGTTTAGAGCAGCAGTCGACCGTATTGGGCTATCGTGAAAACGGCATTTTGGAAGTACTTAGAAAAGGAACAAATAATATGATTTGTTTGGCTGATAATCCTGAGACTGATGGTTTTAGTGTATCAGCTTACCACTCTGATTTAGAGCCTTTTATGGAAAGAGGTAGGTCTTTAAAAGCTGAAGGTCTTGATTTTAAGACCATTTTTGATATCCGTGAATCTGAGGCTAAGTCTGGTATGCTCAAAATGCCGACAAGAGCCACTTTATATGTTTTGAGCGGAGACATCAACGCGCAAACTCAAGAAATCGAAAATACCTACCTGAGGTATGTCATTTATATTCCATTTGCAACTCCAGAATCAACAGGACTTCCCACTAAACCTTCAATTCCAAGTGAGCCTTGGATCATGGACCCAGGTACGCACAGGGCACACATAATGATTAGTCCTGAACGAAAAAAACAGATTTAAACCTACTGCCATGCATTTCGCTGAACGAGTATTTTCCACTCTTCTATAACGGCCAATGGCTTTAGCATATTGTCAGTTTTTTTGACACTCCTACTCCGCTTGTAATTTTCTTTTCCCTACTGTGTAAAAGTATTTATTTAGTAAGCTACTTTAACCATACTTTGACGTAGAATAAAATTTAAAATCATGAAAAAGATTATAACATCTTTCATCCTATTGATCCCTTTTTTACTTGCTTCTCAGAAGCTAGACATGAATCTATTCGAAAACATTGAGCCAAGGAGTATCGGGCCGGGAGGTATGGCCGGGAGGATTACTTCTATTGACGTTGTCCATTCGCAATCAGAAATTATCTATGTAGGAACGGCTTCAGGGGGTCTTTGGAAATCCACGTCAGGCGGCGTTACCTGGGAAGCTATTTTTGATAAGCAAACGACCTCCTCTATCGGAGCGGTCGCCATTCAACAATCAAATCCATCAGTAGTTTGGGTAGGGACGGGTGAAGGTAATCCCAGAAACTCATTGAATGGAGGTGATGGAATTTATAAAAGTCTGGATGGGGGTAAGCATTGGATTAAGATGGGCTTAGAAAAAAGCCGTAACATTCATAGAATCATTATACATCCACAAAATCCAGATATCGTGTATGTTGCAGTGATTGGTTCTCCATGGGGTTTGCATCCTGAACGTGGCGTGTATAAAACAATGGATGGAGGGATGAATTGGGAAAGGATCTTGTTCTCCAATCAGTCAAGTGGCGCAGCTGACCTAGTGATGGATCCTCGCAATCCAAATAAACTCATCGCCGCCCTTTGGGATCATCATCGAGATCCCTGGTTTTTCAGATCTGGAGGTGATGGATCAGGTTTGTTTATCAGTCATGATGCAGGTAAAACTTGGGAACAAAGGTCGGATGAGGATGGACTTCCTGAAGGAAATTTGGGTCGAATAGGGCTCGCTATAGCTCCCAGCAGTCCAGAAATCATATATGCATTGATCGAATCTAAAAAAAATGCTCTATATAAATCTACTGATGGAGGCTTTAAATGGAAATTAATAAATGATAAAGACGAAATTGGCAATCGACCCTTTTATTACAGTGATCTTCGGGTAGATCCTAAAAATGAAAATAGAATATATAGTATTTTTACTTATGTCAATGTGAGTGAGGATGGTGGTCGTTCCTTTTCTGAATTGATGCCCGCTTATGGCGTTTCCAATGGAGTTCACCCCGATCACCATGCCTGGTGGATTCATCCAGATGATCCCAATTATATGATCGATGGCAACGATGGTGGACTGAATATAACCCGAGATAGAGGTGAAACTTGGTATTTTGCACAGAATATACCTGTTGCCCAATTTTATCATATCGCAGTTGATCATGATTTACCCTATAATGTTTACGGAGGTATGCAAGACAATGGCTCCTGGGCGGGTCCTGCCTATACTTGGCGGGTACAAGGTATTAGAAATAGTTATTGGCAAGAAATCTCATTTGGAGATGGGTTTGATGTGTTGCCTGATCCAGATAATAGTCGTTTCGGCATCTCTGCCTCACAGCAAGGAAGTGCCGTTATTTACGATCGCTTGACGGGCTACAACGAAGGTATTAGACCTACACATCCTGAAAGAGAAGAAAAACTAAGATTTAACTGGAATGCGGCTATGAATCGCGATCCTTTCCATTCAAATACCCTCTATTTTGGCTCTCAATTTGTTCACAAAAGTACGGATGGTGGACAGACGTGGGATATTATTTCCGAAGATTTAACCACAAATAACCCAGATTATCAAAAACAAGGGGAAAGTGGTGGATTGACTGTGGATGCCACTGGCGCTGAAAATTATTGTACGATATTGGTCATCGAGCCCTCTCCTATTCAAAAAGGATTATTGTGGATAGGGACTGATGATGGGCAGGTAAATGTAAGTTTAAATGGAGGTGATGATTGGCAAAATATTACGAAAAATATCCCAATGCCCACAGGCGCTTGGATCAATCAAATGAGGGCTTCTAACCATAACCCTGCAGAAGCATTGCTTGTGGCCAATGATTATCGTCGCTTTAATGATGCTCCTATGGTATACAGAACTAAAGATTTTGGGAAAAGTTGGGAGCAAATAGTTGATAAAAATGATGTTATTGGTTATGCCCTTTGCGTATTACAGGATCCTATTGAACCAAATCTTTACTTTTTAGGCACCGGTGATGGTTTATACGTAAGCTTTGATGAGGCCGAAAACTGGAATAAATGGACCGCCGGCTTTCCTACTACCAATGTCATGGATCTAGTCATCCAACCAAGAGAACATGATTTAGTCATTGGTACCTTTGGTAGGGCGGCCTATGTGTTAGACGATATCCAACCCTTAAGAGCGATCGCCGCTCATCCTGCCTACCTCGATGATCCAGTGAAATTATTTCAAGCACCGGACGCTTACCAAGTTTTCCGACAGCAGCCTACGGGTTCCCGTTTTGGTGCCGATGGTATGTTTCATGGAGAAAACCGGTCATTTGATGCCAGAATCACCTATTACCTTCAAGTACCGGAAAGTTTAACGGTACCAGATCAAAGCATAACAAATAAAAAAAGGAAATCCAAAAAAGAGCAAATATCCGAACCTTCTTTGAAAAAAAAAGTGAATGCTGACTCGATTACCTTTCAAATTATAAATGGATCATCTGTGATTCGAACGCTTAAACTGAAAACCCCTGAAAAATCAGGGTTTCATAAGTTATCATGGAGGTTAGATGAAAAAGGCATACCCTATATTTCCAGAAAAAATTCAAAAACTTCGAATGCAGAGCCCGGTGGTATCGATGTGCTGCCGGGAGATTACAAAATTAAAGTCCACTATGGTGAGTATACAGATTCAAGTATGATTAAAGTTCTTTTTGATCCCAGAATTGATATCAGTCAGCAGGCACTAATTGAGAAATATAATGCCCTTAAAGCCCTAGAAAAGTCAGAAATGAAAATGTATGTTGCCGTAAATCGTCTTCAAGAGGGATTGAAGTTAGCAGGTAAATTTAAGGCAGATTTTGAGGATTTAGACAGTGTCCTTTATATATCTGAAATTGAACTTTGTCAAAACATCCAAGACAGTATAAATGTCTTGTTAGACCATTTTTTTGGTGAAGAAGATGAAAGGCAAGGCATCACGATGCGTTCAGATAAAACTTTAATTAGTCTTTACCGCCGAGCTTTTCGCTATACTGCCAATGCGGGTCATACGCCTACTTCTACCGAGTATGCGTTAATTTCAAATTTTGAATCTCATCTAATCAAAGTATTAGAGAATATAAATGGATTTTATGAAAAAGATTGGTTAAATTTTAAAACCACGATAGAGCAATTATCATTCAATCCTTTCATGGATTACAAGAAAATTGAATAATCTAAAGGGCAAACTCTACTTGCAACCTGAATCTCAAAAAATCCTCTGATGTAAAGTCAAGATCATGATAGGACAAGTCTGCTTGACACTTCAGATTATGACCCGAAAAATATTTAGAAAACCCAAAAGCATATTCAGTTTCATTGTTTAAGCTAGAGGTAGCTTCTGCATTAATATTTGTGAATCGGGCCGCAAATTCTACGTTATTGGCAAATACATATCCTGCTTGTAAGTTTAATCCTTGACCTAATCCAAAATCACCCAAGCTGTTTGTTGAATTTCTTATGGCATAAACTGCCTGAGAGGAAAAGCCATTCTTTTTAACTATTGCATCTACAAATAGAGTATTTAAATTATCTGTGATGTAATCTTCGGATACAGGATCAACGAGAAAACTACCTAAATTACCCCTACTCCTAAATGCATTATTGTTGTAATCTGCAGTTATGCCAATTGCCATTTTCAATGTTTTTTCTCTGGCCAAATCTGCACCATAATAGTCTCCCTTACCTGCAAATTCTCCCATCGGCAAAAACTCTATTCTCCCTGTATACTGATATCCATTTTCATCATTGATGATCACATTTCTTCCATTACCCAACGATAATGAGAAAGCCTCTTTGACAACAAGATTTCCAATATTACTCTTGTGGTGTAATTGAAGACCTACATCTCGATCCAAATTAAATCGCGCATTGACTAAACTTCGATCTACGAACTGAAGTTTTTGAGAGGAGAATACCCGCTCTCTGTTACCTGGCAATTTAGTCTGACCAAACCAGAGCGACCAATTTGAATTTATGTGGTATTTTAGGACCGCATCCAGAATTATGTTGGCCGTATTACCAAACTCTGTTTTGCTTCCTCCTTTAATATCCCGATTGGATAATGCCAATTCCACTTTATAAGAAAACTTGGGAGATAAAGCCCAGCCCTCCGCTTTTAATCGAGATCTTCTGATCATCATGGAACGATCCCAGACATCATTTTCGAAATTAAGAGACGAAGAAAATAAACTTTGAAAACGAAATCCAAGTTTCCCGTAAAATGAAGAATCCTTAGCTTGAATTTTGATCCCTTTTCCAAAGGTTTCATAAGCTATGCCTTGAGCATAACTATTTAAAGAGGTGAGCGATAGAAAAAAAAAAATAATATAAACTAATATATTTTTCATGTTATTGTTTTAAATACAAAGCAGAATTTTTTTTTATTTTCAATATTACCTAATTATTAACAAATCATTATTAAAATGTCATTCGATTTTTAGTAGTTTATCAACATGTCTAGAATAAAAAGATCAAATTAGGGATTTAACATAACTTCTATTCATATTCCTCTTGAAAATGAAAATATTTAAGCTATTTACCTTATAGCTCTCTAATTCTTTAAAATAAGTTTTATCGTTGAAATAATTGAATGATGAGTTAAGTTTAAGTTTTAAAAATAATTCTATAACATTATGGATAATCTATTCTTACTTATGATAGTGGCTTTGGTTTTTCTTGCCATTGCAGACTTGATCGTGGGCGTAAGTAATGACGCAGTGAATTTCTTGAATTCTGCCCTTGGTTCAAAAGCACTTTCCTTTAGAACGATCATGATCTTGGCAAGTCTAGGCATTGCATTTGGAGCCATCTTCTCGAGTGGCATGATGGAAGTGGCGCGTAAGGGAATTTTTAATCCAGGAGAATTTATGTTTGATGAAATTATGTTCATCTTCATGGCGGTCATGATTACCGATATTCTATTGTTAGATTTTTTTAATTCATTGGGCATGCCCACTTCAACAACGGTATCTATTGTCTTTGAATTATTAGGAGCTTCCGTAGCTATGGCCTTAATCAAAATCAGTGCTGATGGAGGTGAATTTGCGGATTTAATTATCTATATCAATACCTCCAAAGCCGTTCAAATTATTTTTGGCATTCTGCTCTCCGTGGTGGTCGCCTTCTCTGTGGGAGCCCTGGTACAATGGGTCTCTCGATTACTGTTATCCTATGACTACGAAAAAAAGGCAAAATGGGTTGGAGCTTTGTTTGGAAGTATTGCCCTTACCGCAATCACCTATTTTATCTTATTAAAAGGAATTAAGGGCACCTCGTACGCCGGACAAAGTTTTGAAGTACTTGGGGGTGAAACCATCAAAAGTTTTTTAACGAACCAAATATTTCTCATCATTATGGTAAGTTTGACTTTGTGGTATTTTCTTTCTTTGTTATTCATTAAGAAGCTTAAAATAAATATCTACAAAGTGATTATTGGTGTCGGCACATTTGCCTTAGCACTGGCATTTGCAGGAAATGATTTGGTGAATTTCATTGGTGTGCCAATCGCTGCATGGCAATCCTACGAAGCTTGGGTGATCTCGGGCGTACCTGCCCATGAATTTAGTATGCAAGTACTGGATGCCAAAGTACCCACCCCTACGCTCTTCTTATTTATTGCCGGAATCATTATGGTGTTGACCTTATGGTTTTCAAGTAAGGCCAAATTAGTAGTAAAAACCTCAATTGATTTATCCAATCAAGGTGAAATTAAAGAACGTTTCCAGCCCAATTGGGTATCCAGAGGGTTTGTTCGGTTTGCCATGGGGATGTCGAACGTATTATCAAAAACACTTCCTGAAACTCTTCAAAATAAAATCGAAGTTCAATTTGAAAAACCGATCATCGCATTGGCAAAAGATAAAACACTAGAATTACCCGCATTCGATATGGTCCGGGCGGCTGTAAATCTAATGGTGGCAGGGGTTTTGATCTCTATAGCAACCTCATACAAATTACCCCTCTCGACCACATATGTGACCTTCATGGTTGCCATGGGATCTTCCTTAGCAGATCGAGCTTGGGGTCGTGAAAGCGCCGTCTACAGAGTAGCCGGAGTGTTAAATGTCATAGGTGGTTGGTTTTTTACAGCGCTCGTTGCTTTTTCAGCTGCGGGTGTGATTGCATATTTAATCCATTTAGGAGGTCCTACGGCCATTGCTGTTTTACTCTTTATTGTACTCTTAAATTTTAGTTCAAATTATATTTCTCGCGTAAAAAAGTCTAAAGAAATCAGTGCAGAAGACCGATTGAAAAAAGCGGAAAGTAGTTCGGTTCAAGGTGTCATTACCGAAAGCGTAGCAAATATCGCCAATGTAGTCAAGCGAGGTAATCGAATCTATACCAATGTCATGCATGGTCTCGCTGAACATGATTTAGAATTGCTCAAGAAAAATAAAAAGCAAATTGTCAAACTTTCTGCCGAAGTAGATGAGTTGAGTGATAATGTGTTTTACTTCATTAAAAATTTGGACGAATCAAGTTTAAGTGCAAGCAACTTCTATCTCAACGTATTAGGATATCTCAAAGATATGACTCAATCACTTGAATATATCTCTAAAGTCAGCCATAAGCATGTTAACAATAATCATAAAAAATTAACCCCTACGCAAACTAAAGAACTTAAAGATTTGGATGACCGTTTTGAAACTTTCTTCATTAATATAATCAATGCCTTTAGGACAGAATCATTTGAAGAAATTGGTGTCATTTTAAATAGAAAAACTGAATTGATCAATTCAGTTTCCGACAAAATCAATAAACAAATTGAACGAACCAGAGCAGATGAGTCTAGTCCAAAAAATACAACTTTATATTTTAGCTTGTTAATAGAAACCAAAGATTTATTGAATGCAACTATGAATATATTGGATGAATATTATAGTTCATATGACAAATCAGCTGAAACTTCTCCCCAGGCTAAAAAAAATAAATATACTTGATTTTAAATAAAATAGTTAAGGAATTTTCGCTGTTCCTGATGCATAACCTAACTACATCAAAAGTGTAATCGTTTTATTTTAACATAAAATGGTCAAGTTGGCCTCTTACCGATAATTATACAAATCCAAATGATCAATTTCCAACGCAGTCCAAACTCAATCTTCCTTAAAATAAAGAGGGGTAACTTAACTAGCTAATTTTGTTTTAATCGTAAAATCCTGCTCATTTCATCCCCCTTTTACGTAATTTAGTTAACTAAACCTTGAGTCTGTTGAAGCTAAAAGTTGATGCATTTTTATTGATAGGTCTGATTTTTTTGACGCTGGTTGTTCTTTATTTTTTGATAATAACACCTGAGGTCTCTTATTATCAAACGTTACACTCAGAGTTCAATGGTCTGATGATCTCAGGTAAAACTGCGAATGATCATTCTTCTTATAGTTTTATTTTCAGTTTTGGTATGATCTGGGTTTATTTAGGAAGTCTTTTATTGTCAACCAGACATCTAATTAAAGAAAAGCGTAAGAACATTCAAATCGTAATGGCCTGCTTTTGTTTAATCTATTTATACCTGCTTGGATTATTGATTTTTTCAAAGGATCTCAACCTTCAATCCTTTTATTTTGGTTTCCCAAGATCAACCGCAGTCATGCTATATTTAGTTGGATTTTTCCCTTTATTCCTATCATACATCTATATCCGTTATTTTGAAACTCTCATAATGACTGAAGAGTCTTTCAAAAGTTTTCAAAATTTCATAAAGTCTCAAGACAAATAATTTGGAAGCATTTAGAAATCCCATCATTCTCGGCTTTGTAGCCGCTTATATGCTTTTAACTGTTTTGGTTGGTATTTGGGCCCTTCGAAAAACCAAATCTACTCAGGATTTCTTTATGGCTGGAAGAGACTTGGGCATCATGGTTACTGGATTTGCTGTTTTTTCAAGTCTATTGAGCGGCTTTGGATTTGTAGGGGGACCTGCCCTAGTATACAAAATGGGTATGAGTTCGGTATGGATGTTTGTCTGCGTGATCATGGGATTTAATTTATCCTTTTTTTTACTGGCAAAACGATTGAGATTGTTTGCTGAAATTGGCAATCCCATCTCTCTGCCCGATGTAGTTAGATTGAGATATGACAATGCGTTTACTCAAGGACTCATGGCTTTAGCTATCATTCTAGGCGTATTAGGTTATTTAGCCACGCAGATATTAGCAATGTCTATTGTGTTGCAAGATATATTAAATGCGTCTAGCTTCATTGAACACATAAGTATCGGTTACTGCATGCTCATTTCATGTTCTATTTTAGTTTTTTATAGTATTACGGGAGGTATTGTTGCCTCAGTTTATACTGATTTGGTTCAAGGTGCCATTATGATATTTGGAGCCATATTGATTTTTTTTAGCGTCCTCAATTTGTTTGAAGGGGGCTTTCAAGAGATCAGCCAAATCATAGGTCAGGATGATGCCGGAGCGATTGGACCTTGGGGTACTTTAGGTGCCATGGGATCCTTGTCGTGGCTATTTGTTTTCATGATGGGCGGAGCAGGCCAACCACATGTGATTACTAAGATGATGATGTACAAAAACATCTCAGACGCAAAATATATTTTGCCCACTTCGATTATTGGCTATTTTTTTTCTGCTCTTTTATGGTTGTCAATTGGTTTAGCCATGAGAGCGCTGGTAATCAGTGGGATGCACTCGGAATTATCAAATGCAGATATGGCGGCTTCAGTATATTTACAATATTATACCAATCCAATATTGGCAGGGCTTGTTTTCGCGGGTCTTTTCGCGGCGATCATGTCTACCGCGGATGCCTTTCTAAATATTGGTACGGCGGCCATTATGCATGATCTTCCTAATGCCATTGGCATTAAAATTAAAAATGATCTTTTTTGGGCACGCGTAGTTACTTTCATGTTAACCCTAATTGCGGCCCTATTTGCCCGTTATTCAGGAGATTTAGTAGCTATTTTAGGGGCTTTTGGTTGGGGTACTTTTGCTGCAGCCATTGTGCCTGTAGTAGTCATTGGATTTAATTGGAAACGTGCCACACCTTTAGCCGCTAATGTGTGCATTACAACTAGTCTATTGATCAATTTTAGTGTAAAAATATTAGATATTAAGATTCCCTATGCAATTGACATAGGCGCTATATCACTCATTATTTCCATGCTTTTATTTGTAAGCATCTCGCTTCTGTCTGAAAAACCTTTTATCAACAAGAACGTTGAGGCAGCTATGGACTTATAAAGCTGTTTTTTAGGATTTTACTACTTCTGGAACAGAAAATTTTATAACTTCAATGTATTCATGATAACCCTTTTCTGTCATTAAAGGGATGGCATTACTCCATAAAATATCAAGCTGAGAGGGACTATCTCGAAAGGTATCCGCTGTCATTAAACTATAGGTCTTCCAAAATACACTGATCATCCATATGGTACGAATGAAATAAGCATAATTGATTTTTTCATTTTCAGGGTTCAATCTCCCTGTTTTTATATAATAATTAATTAATAATTTCGCATCTCGAAATCTTTTCCGCGTAATGATACGATAACTCTTTGTGATTTCGGGGAAAGTTTTGAATATGTATTGTAGGTTATTATAGTAGAAATGGTATTTCGCCTGTATCTGACTATAACTTTTGAAAATTTCCTCAAAATGATATAGCGTAATATAGCCGCTTGGCATAATGTCTATGGAGGTCTCCTGGATTAACTGATGTTGAATGGCTCTCAATAAATCTGTCTTTTTTGTAAAATAATAAGTGAGATTTCCAGGACTAATTGATAAGCTATCGGCAATTTGTTTAATACTCACATCATGAAACCCTTTTTCATTGAATAGCTTAAGTGCCCGATCTATTATTTCTTGTCTCCTTTTGCTCACTATTACAAAGAAATTAAATAAAAATTAAAGACATAAAATTTTTTGAAAAGATATAGTTTTTTACGCATTTTTAGCCGGAAGTCCATGCATGTCCTTTAAATTTGTAGTATTATATGCCATTTAAGTCATGAGATTAAGCTCACTATCAAGAAAATTAAAATTAAAACCTTCAGAATTAGAGCTCTTTTATGAAAATAAAGGAATCGAATTACTGGCCTCTAGCAATTCTAAACTTAGTTACGAGCAAATAAAGATTGCTCTGGAGTATTATGATTTTCAAGAAGAGGAAGAAGTTGTCGTTGATAATTCTGCTCACCTAGCTCAGTCAAGCGATCACGAGCTTATTATTCCTCAAGATCTGGAAATAAAATCGAATGCAGAGGATACTGTGGCCCTCGATATCGAAGAGGTCAAATTAGAAGGTGTCGAAATAATTGAAGTAAAAGAAAAACTAAAACCCCTCAATGACGATAACTTAAGTAGTGAGAGAGAAATAGCAAAAACATCAGATACTGATGATTTAATAAAGAAAACTGATGAGAATATTGAAGTCATCAAGGCTCCAGTAATCAAACTTAAAGGACTTACGGTCAAGGGTAAAATTGAGTTAACTCCCAAAAAAGTAAAAGAGAAAACATCCATTGCAGCAAAAAAAAAAACTACCAACTCTCATAACTCCAAAACAGAAAAAATTACTTCTAATTCATTCAATCCCTTAGATGAAGCTCGAAAGAAGGAAGCTAAAAAAGAGCGTGAACTCAGAAAAAAAAGAGCAGATCAACTGAAAAAAGAAAAAAGAGCGCGGTATTTAAAAGAACACCCCCCGCGCAAGGAGCCGGTAAAAAAGAAGTTAAACAAAAAAACCAAGAAAAAATCTAAGGTCCATATGAGCGTACCTGCGCCAACTAATATCCAAAATCAATCAACAGTCATTCCAAAAAAGAAACTTAATTTATCTCAGCGTATTTGGCAGTGGTTAAACACTTACTGATTGTTTTAATAATCCCCTCATCAATTTTATTTTCCTCCTGAAGCGTAGTAATCCTATCACTTGCTAAATAGATCACACAGGCTAAGTCTCTTTTTTTTAAATTATACGCTGCATGCATAACAATATTGATTATATTTGAAATGTTATGCATGCAGCATATAATTTAAATACCCAATAGAAATGGAAAAGATATTAGAAAAGAGCATTGTTAAGGGCGGAGGATTTTTATTCAACCATCCTCATTTTTCGGAAATATTTATCCCTGAAGAATTTAATGATGAACAAAAAATGATGGCTAAGGCCACACAAGATTTTATTGACAAAGAAGTATTTCCATTTGTCGAAAGAATAGATGCCTTAGAGGAAGGATTTATGTCTTCAATCATGACCAAAGCGGGAGATTTGGGTCTTTTAGGAGTATGTATTCCTGAACAATATGGAGGTTTAGGTATGAGTTTTAATACGGGTATGTTAATTGCCGATATCGTCGCATCCACCGGATCATTTACTACCGCATTTGGAGCCCATACGGGAATTGGAACTTTACCTATTTTATATTACGGTGATGACGCTCAAAAGGAAAAATATTTGCCCAACCTCTCATCTGGTGAATGGAAAGCTTGTTATTGTCTCACGGAACCTGATTCGGGGTCTGATGCAAATGCTGCAAAAACAAAAGCTGTATTGTCTGAGGACAAGCAGCATTATTTTATATCTGGTCAAAAAATGTGGATTTCAAATGCTGGATTTGCTGATTTATTTATCGTTTTTGCTAAAATTGAAGACGATAAGAATCTTACCGCATTTATTGTGGAAAAATCCTTTGGAGGAATCACCATGAATGATGAAGAACGAAAAATGGGAATAAAAGGATCTTCTACCCGTCAAGTATTTTTTAATGAGACAAAAGTGCCCGTTGAAAATATGCTTTCAAATCGTCAAAACGGCTTTAAAATTGCCGTAAATATTTTAAACATAGGTAGGATTAAATTGGGTTGTGGAGTGATTAACGCTTGTAAACAAATTGCAAATCAATCAACCCAATATGCCAATGATAGAAAACAATTTGGTGTATCCATTTCTTCATTTGGTGCGATCAAGCAAAAATTGTCTCAAATGGCCGCCAAAACCTTTGGTATCGAATCCGCTTCATATCGTGCGGGTCAAAACATCGATGATCAAGTTGATTTTTTAATAGCCCAAGGACACCCAGAACATGAAGCCAAACTGCAAGGCGTTGAACAATTCGCTATTGAAGCAGCCATCATCAAAGTCCATGGATCTGATGTTTTGAATGAAATCGCGGACCAAGGTGTTCAGGTATATGGAGGTATGGGATTTTCAGAAGAAGCTCCCATGGCTCGGGCTTACAGGGATGCTCGGATTGCTAAGATTTACGAGGGTACCAATGAAATAAATAGAATACTTTTGGTAGGAATGATTATTAAAAAAATTGCTAAAGGCGAATTTAATTTAAAGGATGAACTTGATTTCTTCAAAATAGGGATGGTCCATAAAGGTACTTTTGATGCTGCCCCGCTGTCGAAGGAATACAAAGCGATTAAGAATCTCAAAAAAGCCACCTTAATGATAACGAGCAAAGCGCTCGAAATTTATGACGTCAAAATCAATGAAGAACAGGAGATCCTCATAAATATTTCAGAGATGATTATTGAAACTTACGTTGCCGAATCTACTTTACTCAGAACCTTAAAGTTGATTGATCAATCTGTAGAAAATTCAGCCAATTTGTTCATAAACCTTACCAAACTATACCTATTTGATGCGGTCAGAAAGTCAAAAAATGCAGGTTATGAAGCCTTGGCTTGCATGATAGATGATGAGGCTCATTTGGATTCATTATTGAAAGTCATGGATCGATTAACCAACTATAATCATTTGAATACAAGTAGGCTTTCTCGGGATATTGCAGATGAGATGATTCTGCAAAATAAATTTCCTTACACACTTTATTCTTAATTTGGTAAAAGGTATTTTTCATCTGTTCATAAATTACCCAGCTAAATATTTTTAAATGGAGTAAAGCCCCTACTTTTGTGGAATACTTTTTTATATATGGAAGCATTCAAAACATTAACGACAAAAGAAAAAGCCCTAAAACTTAATTTAAATGCTGAAATATATGGAACCATTGCCGAAATAGGTGGTGGACAAGAGGTAGCTAGTCATTTTTTCAAGGCAGGTGCTGCCTCAGGTACCATCGCAAAGACCATGTCAGCTTATGATATGACTTTTAGTGATGCCATTTATGGGAAATCTAAAAAATATGTTTGTGAAGACAAACTAGATAAAATGCTCAGTAGAGAATACAATCTCTTGGCTGAGCGTTTGACGGAACGAGCCCCTCACTCGAATTTTTTTGCCTTCGCAAATACCGTTGAAACTTTAAATTTTGGCAAGACCAATGATGGTCATGGCTGGATTGGATTACGCTTCCAAAAGCAACCCTTATCCCCTCCTAATAATTGTATTATTCATGTTCAGTTACTAGATAAAGATGCCCAGTGGCAACAACTGCTGCTAGGTATGCTGGGTGTGAATTTAATTCATGCATGCTTTAGTTATGACAATCCTGAAAAAATTATATTGGCCTTGGCGGATAATTTAGACCAAGATCGCTTTCAGATAGATATGTTCTCCATCATGGGTCCTGATTTTGAACAAATTGACAATAGACTAATGAGTTTACTTCTGGTTAAAAATGGTCTCTCTCAGTCTGCTATGTTTGGACCCAAAGGAAACGTACTTCAGGCTTCTGAAGCCTTATATAAGAAGAATGTCTTGGTCCTAAGAGGCAGATTTAGACCCGTGACCAATGTCAACGTAGATATGATGATTAATGGCTTAAAAGTCATTAAGGAAGAATCAGAAATGGAAACAACACATCTTATGGCCCTAACTGAATTGACACTACATGATTTGACTTTGGCAGGTGAAATTGATGAGGCCGATTATTTAGATCGTGTGGATTTATTATGTGTCTTAGGGCAAACCGTTTTGATATCAAATTATCGTGAACATTATAAGCTAGCTTCTTATTTATCTAATATCACTCAACGTATGAAGTTGCGAATTATTTGTGGCTTAGGCAATCTTGAAGGCATTTTTGATGAATCCTATTATGAGAATTTAAAAGGGGGTATCATTGAATCCTTTGGTCAGCTATTTGCCCTCAACGTAAAAATTTACGTTTATCCAGCCTTGATTGCTGGTAAGGTAAAATCTATCGAAGACTTTGTTCCAGCTCCCCATCTCATCGACCTTTATAAATACCTTATTTCAAATAAACGAATAGTAGGTATAAAGGACGCTAAAACCCAGTGGTTATCTATTGTTTCAGATGATGTACTAACTTTACTTAAAACGGGAAATCCAAAATGGGAAGAAATGGTCCCAAGAAGAGTTTGTCAAATAATCAAAGATAAAAAAATGTTTAATGTGCACAGATAAATGTTGCTATGTACTAAACCCATTTATTTTCTTACCACATTGCCTTCACTCATTTGATTATAGTATATTTAGCCATCGTTTAAAAAGAACAACATTTTATGGTTGCAGAAAGAGGTAAATTCACCAATAAGCTTGGATTCATATTGGCCGCGGCCGGCTCAGCTGTAGGTTTAGGTAATATTTGGAAATTTCCTTTCGAGGTTGGCTTGGGTGGAGGTGCTGCTTTTGTCCTCATGTATCTCGTTTTTTGCTTTTTATTATGCTTCCCGGTAATGGTTACTGAAATCGCTATTGGAAGAAAAACACGAAAGAATCCTGTAGGGGCATTTACCGCATTGGGATTCAAAAATTGGAGGTTTATAGGTGTCTTTGGGGTTTTGGCAGGTATTTTGATCTTGTCATTTTATAATGTGATCGCAGGTTGGGCATTTGGCTTCTTTTTTGAGATGATTACGGGCAACTTTATCGTAAGTAAGCATTTCGGAGATTTCACCTCTGACATGTTCAAAGTAGGTACTTATGCAGTTATTTTCATGTCTGCTACAAGTTTTTTTGTAGGTAGGGGTGTCTCAGGTGGTATAGAAAAATTATCAAAAATTCTTATGCCTACACTCATCATAATGATCGTAATCATTGCAGCATACGCTTTAACTTTGCCAAATGCATTTGAAGGTATCAAATTTTACTTAATTCCAGATCTCAGCGAAATCACGATAAATACGGTTGGTGGAGCATTAAGACAAGCCTTTTTTTCACTTTCATTGGGTATGGGTACTCTCATTACTTATGGAAGTTATTTGTCTAAAAATGATAATGTAATATCCTCAGCTGCGTATATTACCTTGGCTGATGTCAGCATTGCTTTTGTTGCCGGTATGATGATTTTTCCTTTGGTTGCCTTCATCAACCAAGGAGATATGAGTAACGTAGCTTCTGATCAAGCGGGTCCTGGTTTAATTTTCATTACTATGCCTCGAGCTTTTGAAACCTTGGGTCCTAATTTAGGTGCTTTTGTGGGAGGGACGTTTTTTCTATTATTATCTTTTGCAGCGTTAACCTCAACAGTTTCGCTACTAGAGGTACCTACTGCGTATATCGTCGATGAATGGAAAGTAAGTAGAAAAAAAGCAGTTTTAATTGCTTCCATCATCATTTTTCTTTTTGGATTACCTTCAATGCTTGCTAATGGAGCTTCTGACTTCTTCTCTAATCAATTCAAAATTGCAGGGTCATCAGATTTTCTTTCGTTAGTTTCAAAAATAACAGACAGTATGTTGTTGTTAGGAGGCATGTGCATTGTGATTTTTGCTGCCTACATTTGGAAAAAAAAGCAGCTCAATGAAGAGATATCCAATGGCTATAAAGGATTCAAAAAAAAGTTAGTGAGTAAGTATCTTAGTTTCACCATTTCTTATGTCAGCCCCATTATCTTGGCAGTCTTGTTTGTTATTGTTGTGTTGAGTGAGTTTTTTGGCGTAAGTGTTTATAACTACCTATCAATCCTTTTTTGAGAATCCAGTGGGCGCGATCCCATCAAAATAAATGACATAATCGCCTTCTTTTAATTTGCTGATGTTAATGACAATGCCATTACCTTCCATCACCAAAATAGATCCAGCATCATACACTTCATAATGCGCCTTCCTAGAAAGCTTAATAAGCTCATTTGAGTCATTAATACTGAAGATTACAGGACTTGGATAATATTCATAATCAAGCTCTTGAGAATATAAATACTTATCATTATCGAAATCATATTTGATCCTGAACTTGTTGGCTCCGGGAACTAAAACAGGAGTGACTCCATAACTTGATTTCTCAAATTTTGAAGCGGACTTAACTTCAGTAATGTGTTCCCAAAGACCATCATATAACCTTTCAATAGAATAATTACCCTTACCATGCTCCCCTTGTGTCTCCCATTCTAAAAGAGTATCACTTACGGTGATCTTATTGAACCTAAAGCTAGAATGATAAAATATGGCATCTGGATTAATGACTGTAGGATTACAAAGAGAGTCTTTGTAGAAAATTTTAATCGAAACCGGTGAAAATAAATCGATTTTGTTAAAATCAAGAATCAAGGCACTTAATTGATAGTTTAAATTAAGTGCCTTACCATTTAAATCAATTTTAGTGATACAATAATTTGATGACTCATTTTGGTAAGGATTTTGTATAAATAAGGAATTCCCTTTGTAGACACCAATGTACTCAGTTGAGTAATCAGGATCAACTTGGAAGGCATTAAAAGTAATAAGAGCCCATAAAATAATAATTTTTGAAAAAATCATAATTATTGCTACTGATTATCCCTCGAAAAAATAGGCCTTTACTCAGCACGCTATTAGATTAAATGCATTCTAATTTAAATCTTCGAGCTGTTTTTTCACAAGATCAAAATCCGGTGAAATTAATAATATGTCCTTGTATATTTTCGTTGCTTCAAGTACATTTCCTTGCTCTTCATAGATCATGGCTTTGAGACGTTTAGCCGCTGTCCTTAAGGCTACTTCTTGCTCTGACTCATCATTTTTAGGAAAACGAATTTGAACTTCATTGGACTTAGCATGTGCTATGATAATATCGACATTGGTAAAAGCTTCATTTAGTCTCTTTAGTCTATACTGAAGAAAAGAAACTTGATAAAGAATCATGACATCATTTCTAAGCAAATAGAGGGTTTCATAATATTTCAATGCCCGTTCAGTAGCCCCGATTTGCTCAAAGCTCAAAGCAGCTATTTCAGCTGCCAATTCATCTTTGGGATTTAACGTAACAGCATCTACGCTTACCAATGCCGCAGAAACATATTGTTGCAATCCAAAATATACAAGGGCGATTGAATCTAGGATAGCACTATTATTACGGTTAAAGGCTAATAAATTGTACAAAGTTGATAATTGCATCATCTTATCATTATATTTTTTGGACGCTCCATAAACAAATATTTGTCTTTGGACCTCCATAGGTATCAGCGTGTCTCCCTCTATATTATCTTGTGCAAATGTTAAACAGGGTAAAGAACCTAGGATTAATATTGCAATAATGATTTTTTTCATTTACTTAACTTATATTTTAGGTAAAGATAAGAATTACTTCTGTTTAAAGACAAGTCCCTGACTTTTACCTTCCTTTTTTATATATTCTAATGCGGCATCGTATTGATTGGGTATTTTATTTTCAATAATGGCCTCTTTAACCATCTCCTTCAGCTCTCCCACTATTCTTGAGGGCTCCAAATTAAATATTTCCATGATTTTTTCTCCTGTGATCGGATTTTTAAAGTTACGAAGAGAGTCTTTTGATTCTACTTTTTGAATTTTGTCTTCCACATGTTTAAAATTCATTAGGTATTGTTGCACTCTGTTGTTGTTTTTAGAGGTAATATCAGCTTTACACAACATGAGCAAATCATCAATCTCATCACCCGCTTCATACATCAAGCGTCGGATCGCAGCATCGGTCACATTTTTACTTATCAATGCAATCGGTCTGAGATGGAGACGAACCAATTTTTGAACCAATTTCATATGCTCATTTAAGGGAAGTTTCATTTTTTTAAAAATGCCAGGCACCCATTGAGCACCTTTGTCTTCATGCCCATGAAAGGTCCATCCTACCTTTTTCTTAAATCTTTGAGTTTCGGGTTTAGCGATGTCATGTAAAATAGCCGCCCACCTCAACCACAAATCATCCGTAACTTTCGATACATTATCCAACACTTGCAAAGTATGAAAAAAATTGTCCTTGTGAGATTTACCCTCTCTGATTTGAACCCCATGTAATTTTTGTAATTCTGGAAAGATGATTTTTAAAAGGCCCGACTGAAACAACAAATTAAAACCGTATGAAGGCTTTTCAGATAAAATAATTTTATTCAATTCCGTGGTTATACGCTCTTGCGAGATGATACTTATTCTTAAATTCATTTTTTGAATGGCCAAAAAAGTATCCGATTCAATATCAAAATTTAATTGGGATGCGAATCGAATCGCACGAAGCATTCTCAAAGGGTCATCTGAGAAAGTTTCCTCGGGATCTAATGGAGTTTTTATACTTTTTTTCTTTACATCAATTATTCCATCAAAAGGATCTGTGAGTTCACCAAAATCTTTTTCATTGAGGCTTATGGCTAAGGCGTTCATTGTAAAATCACGTCGATTTTGATCTTCTTCTAAAGTCCCTTCTTCTACCGTTGGCTTTCGAGATTCTGATCTGTAAGATTCTTTTCGAGCCCCGACGAATTCTATTTCTAATTTTTGATATTTTACACATGCAGTTCCGAACTGCTTGTAAATCGCCAAAGATGCGCTGTCTCCAAGATACTTTTTTAATATTTGTGCCAAATGAATTCCGCTACCTAAGCACACAATATCAATATCTTGCTTACTATTTCGGTTCGATGATTAGGTCTCGGACAAACCCACCGATCACATAGGTCTCTATTTTATGTTTTCCCGCCAAATCTCGAATGATTTGGAATATATCAATATTTTGTATCCGATTTTTTAGATTCAATGATTTTTTATTTTTTTTTTTTGGAAAATGACCTTGACCTATTTAGTAATTCCACTGGATCTTTTAATTGCACAAATTTACGATTGGTTATTGAACGAACTGCTGCCTACACCAATAAATATTTTAATTATTCAAAATTAATAAACCTATATTTTTTTTATTGATAACCTAATTAGATTCGATAAATTACAGATAAAAAATTATTCAATTTGTTTTAGAGATGAATCCCACATTAGAAACGATAATTCAACTCACCAAGGAATTAAACTATCTTAATTACCAATATTACAAAAAAGATATAAAAGAAATTTCAGACCAGGCCTTTGACTTTAAGTTAAAGACATTAGAACAATTAGAACGTGATAATCCATCGTTTGTTCAACCCGATTCACCTACCCTTCGCGTGGGGGGATTTGTGAGTAAAAAATTTAAAACTGTTGTACATCAGACTCCAATGCTCTCGCTATCGAATACCTATTCTAAGCAAGATTTGATTGATTTTGATGAACGGATCAAAAAGATTCTAGATTCGAGCGAATTTGAGTACGTATGTGAGCTCAAATTTGATGGTTTGGCCATCAGCATCACCTATGAAGACGGCAAACTACTCAGGGCTGTAACCCGCGGTGATGGTATTAAAGGTGATGATATTACCGCCAATGTAAAGACAATTAAATCTATGCCTTTGGTTCTTTTTGGTGAAAATTGGCCAAAAAAACTCGAAGTAAGGGGAGAAATTTTCCTACCCCTATCTTCTTTTGAAGCAATCAATAAAAAGAGGCTAGAAAATAATGAGCCACTATTAGCAAACCCAAGAAATGCCGCCTCAGGAACTATGAAAATGCAAGATTCTGCGATAGTAGCCCAAAGGAATATGGACTGTTACATTTATGGCTTACTCTCAGACTCAAATATTAGTAATTCACATTATGAATCTTTAAAATTAATGAAAAACTGGGGCTTTAATATCTCAAATACCTATAGTAAATGTTCTAATATTGATGAGGTGATGATGTATATCGAATCATGGTCTAAAAAAAGATCTCATTTACCTTTGGAAACCGATGGAGTTGTTATCAAGGTAAATGATCTGAGAAGTCAAGATAAGCTTGGGTTTACCTCAAAATTTCCACGATGGGCCATTTCCTTTAAATTCGAATCTGAAAGCGTTCAAACTCGCTTAAAGGGTGTTACTTATCAAGTGGGAAGAACAGGTACCATAACTCCTGTAGCCAATCTTGAGCCCATCACTTTGGCCGGTACGATCGTCAAAAGAGCAAGTCTTCACAATGCCAATGAAATTGTGAGGTTAAATTTACACGAAAATGACCTAGTAGCGCTTGAAAAAGGTGGAGAGATCATTCCTAAAGTAACTCACGTAAACATAGAAGCAAGAAGGTTCGATGCCCTGCCCATTGAGTATATTCATGAATGTCCCGAATGTAAAACCGCACTCATTAGGATAGACGGCGAAGCCAATCACTACTGTCCTAACGAAAGAGAGTGTCCCCCACAGATACTGGGTCGAATTAGCCACTTTATTTCAAGAAATGCCCTTAATATTGAATCTTTGGGGATTAAGACCGTTCAGGGGCTTATTCAAAAAAAGTTAGTAGAAGATATCTCGGATCTGTATCATCTCACGTTCAGTCAGTTAAACGGCCTGATGTTTGAAACAACAGAAGAAGATAAAACTAAGATCATTACAAAAGAAATCTGCTGAAAATATCATAACTGCTATTAAACAATCTAAAAAAGTTAACTTTGAATCGGTTCTTTTTGGCCTAGGTATCAGACATGTCGGAAAAACGGTAGCAGAAAAACTGGCGCAGTATTTTCATACTCTTGATAAGATCAAAGAGGCCTCATTTGAACAACTTATCTCTGTTGATGAAATTGGGGTGACATTGCTAAAAGTGTGAAAGATTTTTTCTCAAAAGAAAGTAATCTTGAGATGATTGCTCGTTTGAAGGCATCAGGAGTAAAATTGGCTCTTGATCAAACATCGAATGAAAATTATGGGAATAAACTTTCAGGGTTAACGCTAGTTGTGTCAGGAGTATTTTTTAAATATGATAGAGCATCCATTAAGGAAATGATTAAACAGCATCAGGGCAAAATAACCAGTAGCATTTCATCTAAAACTGACTATCTGATAGCGGGTGATAATATGGGACCTGCAAAAAAAGAAAAAGCGTTAAATTTGGGAGTATCCATACTTACTGAAATGGAATTCTTACAACTAATTGAAGAGTGATGATGCAAAAACTAATTATTGAATGGCTCTTTAGATTACGAATAAAAAAAAACAATATTCCAGTTGAAGGATTCAAAACAATAAAAAATATTGTTATCATCATAAATTTAGATGAAAACACGACTTGTGATCTAGAAGCACTGATTAATTCTTTCCAAGCATTAGGTAAAAAGGTCCAATCCATCGGTGTCACCTTAGCGGAACAGACTCCTGAGCAAAATACCATGAAAATGATTATGAAAGACGATTTTACATTTCGGGGGAAGCCAAAAACTACAGAGATTCAGCAATTTTTTAATATGAAATTTGATTATGTCCTATTGATAGATCGAAGTAACAATTATCTAGTCAATCATGTGGCGATTCATTGTAAGGCCAATTGTTATATTGGATATAGGTCTATCCCTGAGAATGAATTGTTAACTCTGCAAATTGCACCCCTACAAGAAAATGAGCATGAAGATTTTTTGCGCTACATAAAATTAATAGAAAATTAAGATGAATGAACTATTTGTAGGTACCGGTGTCGCCCTTGTCACGCCCTTCTTATCAGATAAAAAGATTGATTACGATTCTCTTGAACGCATCATAAAATTTGTGGATCTTCCTGAAATAAATTACCTCGCCATTATAGGTTCTACAGGTGAAAGCGCCACTCTGAGCTGGGATGAGAAAATTGAAATCCTTGAATTCACTAAAGGAAAAGCCCCAGATCAACCCATCCTATTCGGCTTAGGAGGTAACGATACAGCCCAATTACTGAAAGAAATCAGCCTTATCAACAAGTATCCTATTGATGGAATTCTATCCGTCACTCCTTATTATAATCGGCCGAGTCAAGCAGGTTTAATCTCTCATTATAGACAGATAGCAGATGCTTCTGATCATCCTATCATACTTTACAATGTCCCTTCTCGTACCGGTGTTAATCTTGAGTCCGACACCACGCTTGTATTGTCGGAGCATCCCAATATCATGGGCATAAAAGAAGCTTCCGGAGACTTAAAGCAATGTGAACGGATCATCAATGCAAAATCCGATAATTTCTTATTACTATCTGGTAATGATCCTCATACTTTAGCTATCCTTAAGCTCGGAGGGAATGGATCAATCTCAGTTTTGGCCAATTATAAGCCTGAAATGTTCGGAAGCATGGTAAGGTCTTATTTGAACAAGGAATATGAGAGAGCTTTAAAGTATCAGAATGAAATGAGAGAATACTTTGGCTGGATGGATTTGGAAGGAAATCCAACTTCTATTAAAACCGCACTTAAAACCATCCATCTTTGCGATAAAACGGTACGTTCTCCTTTAATGGAGGGCTCAATTGATCTAGAGAATAGGTTTATAAAAAAAGAATCCATTTAATGGATTCTTTTTTTAAGTTTGAACTTGTATTTATTTCGTAACTGTTACCGTGCGAGGGGCTATGGTTACAGCACCTGTAAAAGCTCCGATGATCGCATCTACAAAACTCTGCTTTACTTCAATGTTATAATCTTCGGCACCACCTGCCATTGAAACTGTACTCACATCATTTAAAGGAACTAATCCCCAAAGCACATACCATTGTCGTTGGACAACTTCAGTATTGCCCTTTGCTCCTTCTCCTACAGTATGATTCATTACATAACATGATGAGAGCGCAAAAGTCATGAGAATTAAAATTGAAATAGCTGTTAAGATCTTTTTCATTATTTGGCCTATTTAGAGTCGACGAATTTGTAACTTAAGCATTAATTTGAATTTTTCCAATAAAAATTCAAATTTAATTCAAACGAACCGACCCTATAGATGATTCAATATTACCTACATTTTCTTCTATTCGCAGTCTTGGGACAGCGAAATATAAACGTAGAGAATCATCGTTATTCTATGCTTTTATATCAAAAACGACAGCCTTAGAATTTTGATAAACATTTTGTTGAAACTTTATTTCGTTATTTACAAACGCTGCATACTGAGGTTTTGAAAAAAAAGAAGGATCAAACTTATTAGTAATATTTACCAACATCATACTTGAATCCATTGGTGATAAAAAGACTAAATTTATAGAATCTTCAGGATTCATTAAAACCCAACCTTTGGGCGTATTGAAAGTGAAATTCTGAAAGGTATAACTCTTCGCAGACAAAAGCTTTTCATTAATATTTAGTATGTTTTTTCTATTTGTAGAGGTATCAATACATTGATAAAAAAGCAAAGTCAAAAAAAACAAAAAGATATTTGAACTAAGTCTTTTCATAAAAGCTCAACTTTTTTTTAAGATATTACTTAAAATCATTTTATTTTTTTTTAATTTTTCTAGAGCATAAAAAAAAGGATCAGAGTAAACTGGTCCTTTTTTTTATGCTAATGCTTGAGGCCTATTATTGCTTAAGAATTTTTTTTATTCTGAACTTCTATTCTAATTTCTTGTGCCATATTCTTCATTTCTTGCATGCCTTTTCTTACTCTAGTACCAGCAGCATTATTTCCTTTGTCATAAAATTTTTCGAAATCTCCTTCTAGAGCATCTACTAGTTCTTTGAGTTGATTAAATCTTTTCATTGTTTTAAGTCTTTAAACGGTTTAATTTTAAAATTATCTATCTGACTAAGTAAAAAAAATTAATCCATAAAAACTAATTTTTTTATCATAATCCTTCCTTTTTAGCCAAAATAGCTGCTTTTTCACCTTGAGAAGCATAAAAACCAGCATCCAACTTTATTTTTACCTTCTCAAATGCCGATATCGTTTGTGATACATCTTCTAAAGTATGGACCGCTGTAGGTATAATTCTAAGCATAATAACTCCCTTAGGTACTACAGGGTAGGCAATAACAGAACAAAAGATACTATATTCATTTCTCAAGTCTCTCACCATATTCATGGCTTCGTAGGTTGTGCCATTCAAAAGAACGGGAGTCACAGGCGACTGAGTACTTCCTATATTAAAACCTTTATCTTTTAACCCACTTTGTATTGCATTGACAATGACCCACAACTGATCTTTCAATCCTGGATTAGATCTGAGCAACTCAAGTCTTTTTAGATTACCAATCACCAATGGCATAGGCAACGTTTTGGCGAAAATTTGAGATCGAATATTATATTTTAAATGATCTATAATATTAAAACTCCCAGCTATAAATGCACCTATACTCGCCATTGATTTGGCAAATGTTGAAAAATAAATATCAATCCCTTCTTGTGAATTTTGTTCTTCACCTGCTCCTGCCCCCGTTGCTCCCATAGTCCCGAAACCATGGGCATCATCCACCAGCAACCGGAAATTAAACTTATCTTTTAAACGAATGATAGACTTCAAATCTCCCATGTTACCAGACATCCCAAAAACACCTTCTGTGATCACGAGAATACCGCCACCAGACTCCCTGGTAAGCCTTTCAGCCCGCCTTAGTTGAGTCTCTAGATTGTCGATGTCATTGTGAGGATATACGAAACGTTTACCTATGTGTAGTCTAAGACCATCAATGATGCAGGCATGTGCCTCTGCATCATAAACAATAACATCTTTTCGGTCGACCAGGGCATCTATCACAGACATAATTCCTTGGTAACCAAAATTGAGCAACATACCCGTCTCTTTTCCGACAAACGTAGCTAGCTCTTGCTCGAGCTGCTCATGATGATCTGAATTTCCCGTCATCATGCGGGCTCCCATAGGATACCCAAGTCCCCAATTTGCCGCCGCCTGTGCATCTGCCTTTCTTACCTCAATGTGGTTGGCTAAACCCAAATAATTATTTAGACTCCAAGTCAGCATCTCCTTGCCCTTAAACATCATTCTAGGTGCTATCTCCCCTTCTAATTTGGGAAACATATAATAGTTATCATCCACATGCGAATGGCTACCTAAATGTCCTCTATCTTTTAATAACTTTTCAAATAAATCCATACTATCCTATAAAACATAAATATTCCGCAAAGTTAATACAAATTGTCTCTGTACAAATGACAGTTTGATATATTTATTGGTAACTATTATCCAGAAATAAAATAAATAGACCATGATAAAAAATATCACCAAAATACTCATTGCCAATCGAGGTGAAATAGCACTGAGAATTATTAGGTCAGCGCATGAAATGGATATAAGTTCAGTAAGTATGTACAGTGATGTAGATGCCCAATCTCCCAACGTCTTACTGGCCAATGAAGCAGTTGGAATTAGTAGTAGTACCAATACGGAATCATATTTATATATAAATAAAATCATTAAAGCTTGTAGGGTTTCGGGTGCGGATGCCATTCATCCAGGATATGAATTTTTATCTGGAAATATAAATTTAGCAGTGCGGTGTGTCTCTGAAAGTCTCATCTTTATTGGCCCTAAGGCCTAATCCATTAAAATCATGGGGGATAAACTTTCAGCAAAGAAAAAAGTAAAAGAATTTGGTGTACTCTTAGTCCCCGGTACCAATTTCGCTACTTCAGATGTAGGAGAAACCATCAAAATGGCCGAAAAATCAAATATCCTGTGATGATTAAAGCCAGTGTCGGAGGCGGAGGCAAGAGGATGCGCAAAGTTCACGATAGCGGTCATTTTGATGAAGAAATGAAAAGAGCCATGAGTGAGGCCAAAAACGCATTTGGTAACAATCAAGTTTTTATTGAAAAATTCATTCAAGCATCAAAATATGTTGAGGTTCAAATAGTGGGTGATCATCATGGTAATTATGCTACACTATTGGAAGGTGACTGTAGTATTCAACGCAGAAACCAAAAAGTAATAGAAAAAGCCCAATGTACCTTTCTTCCTCCTATAAAACGTAAAGAAATTAAAAATTTAGCCCTTAAAGCCCCAAAAATCATGTGAAAATATAGGAGCGAGTACGTTAGCGTTCATCGCTGATGATCAGTTTAATTTTTATTTTTTAAAGATGAATACACGACTTCAAGTTGAGCATCCTATAACTGAGGAAATTACAGGTATTGATATGATAAAAGAGCAAATTAATTTTGCCAATGGCAAAAAACTCTCTGTAAGCAGTGAAACACTCTAGATCCTCGGCCACAGTGATAGAAGTATGCGTTTACGCTGAAGATTCGGCAAATGATTTTCTTCAAGATGTCGGTACCTTGATTATTCATAAAGTTCCTAAAGGGCCGGATGTTCGTGTAGATGATGAGTTTGAAAAAGGTATGACCATACCCATTCAATATGATCCAAAGATCGCCAAATTAATCGCTCACGCCAAAGATTGGGAAGAAGCCAGACGGAGAATGATCAGAGCTATAGATGAATATAAAATTTCTGATATTGAAACTACGCTCGAGTTCTGTAAATTCACCCTTCAACACCCCAAGTTTATAAGCGGGCACTACAATACCGATTTTGTTGAAAAGTATTTTTCTTCAGAACAACTCAAAGCACATTTAAAAAAAAAGAAGAAATAGCAACTTCAATAGCTGTTTTGATATCTTTGTAAGATCAATCAAAGATGCAAGAGATCAAGCCAAAAGGCGATCATTATAAATCTTCAACCTGGCGAAATCGACTTAGAAAGTAAATCTAGATCCCTCTAATCCAAACTTTTTATCCATAATATAAATATTATGACTGCTCATTTGACTTTATGCTCAAAATCACCAAGAAGAAAACAAATTCTCAAGGCAGCAAACTATAAAATTCAAGTCAAATCGGTTGAAGTTGATGAATCTTTCCCACTTGAAATGAGTAAAAATAATGTTGCAGAATTCATTGCCGTGCAAAAAAACAAATATCATCAAAAGGTTTTTAACAATGAAACCATTATCACTGCTGATACTACCGTGGTCACAGAAGACGAAATTTTGGGAAAACCTGATCATTTTGAAGAGGCAAAAAGCATGCTCGAAAGATTGTCAGGTCAAACCCATCAGGTGATTACAGGTGTTTGTATTTCAAATTCTAGTCAGCAAGTTTCTTTTTCTTCGACCACAGAAGTCTCCTTTAAAATACTATCTCCAGAGGAAATTTATTTTTATATAGATACATTTAAACCTTTTGACAAAGCGGGCGGCTATGGTATCCAAGAATGGATAGGGATGATCGGAGTCACTAGCATCAAAGGCTGCTATTATAACGTGGTAGGATTACCTATTCAAAAACTTTGTCAAGCCCTAAAGGATAAATTTTTTATCCTACCATTTAATCATTAGCATCCTCTTCATCATCATTTTGATCTGTCCGATCTTTCTCTCTGAGAACTACTGCACTTTCATCTTTTAACCGTTTGGAGACCAATAAAAAGGGACCCGTGACGATTTCGTCATCCGCAGATAATCCTGAAATTATTTCGATGTTTTCAAAATCACTGATTCCAGTCTGAACTTTGATTTTCTTAACTTTTCCTTCTGAATGAACAAAAACTATTTCTTCAAGCGTTTGGTCGGTAAATTGGATTTCATCTTCCCGTTCTTGAGACCTCTTATCATAAGAAGCATCTTCCCCTTCGTCTTTTGACTCAAAAGAATCTTTCTTTATATCTTTTCGTGTCGTTACGGCAGATAAAGGAACTGTGAGAATATTCTGCTTTGTCATAGTGATAATTTCTACACTCGCAGTCATTCCGGGTCTAAAAGGATAAATGATATCCATTTCTTCAAGTAAATCTTGATAAGAATCATTCAATATTCTAATTCTCACCTCAAACTCGGTAACTGCATCTGAGGAAACTCTATTATTAGCTGAATTGGCGATCTGCGTAACAATTCCTTTAAATTCTTTTTTTAGATAGGAATAAGAATCAACGTCTATCAAGGTGGTGTCTCCTATTGCTATTTTAATAATGTCATTTTCATTGACATCTACCCTTACTTCCATATTATTTAAATCTGCAATTCTTAACATCTCAGTTCCTTGCATTTGACTGGTTCCCACAACGGTCTCCCCTTTTTCTACATCTAACTTAGAAACAATACCTGTCATGGGTGCTTGAATATTGGTTAACATAAGATTCTCTTGAGCTTCATCAACGGTTGCTTGTGAACTTTTAACGATGTAAATGGCCGCTTCGACTGTTTGTCTGGCTGATTCCAAATCTTGAGTTACTATTTTAAAATTGGCTTCTGCCAACTCATATTCGGAATCCGAAATCATTTTTTCTTTGTGCAAAAGCGCTTGTCTGTTAAATTCTAATTGGGACCGATAAAAACCCGCTTCTGCACGAGCCAAATTAGCTCTAGCCGCAGCCATATTAGCTTTTTGCTGATTTAGATTAGCCTTAGATCGATTAAGAGATGATATGAAATTATCAGGTCTGATCTTGAGCAATAAATCTCCTGAATTCACAGAATCACCTTCTTTGATTTGAAGTTCAATGATCTCACCTGCCACTTCGGGACTTATTTTTACTTCTATCACTGGACGAACCATACCTGAAGCACTTACTTTTTCAACAATGGTTTCAAAAGAGACTTTGGCCATGTCTACTTCAAACATCTTTTTCTTGCCCACCCATCCCAATGATTTTCCAATAATGGCAAATAACAATAAAGCGCACACAAGAACGGATAAAATAATAATCAGCCTATTATTTGACTTTTTTTGATTAGGAATTTTCATATTAGAAAGTTAAGGATCGATTTTGATAGAAATCTAAAATTTTCTGTTTAAAAATATAATTAAACTTTGAACGAGCTAAATCAGATCTTGCTGCAAAAAGATTATTACTTGCTATTTGATACTCGGTGAAGTTGGCCGCTCCTAAATTATATTGACTTTCAATAATTCTCAAGGTTTCTTCTAATGCCTCTACTTGCTTTATGGAAGCAAGAAAACTTTTTTGGCTCGATTGGGTATCATTAAACGCGGATTCTATCGCTTGGCGAAGTTGATTTTTTTGCTCTTTAACGGCAATTTCAGATTGTTGTAGTTGTATTTTTGCTCTTTGGACGTTTACGTTGGTTCTAAGATTATTGAAGACCGGTACTGACAAACTAAAACTCAATGACTGACTGAAATTTTCTCGCCACTGTCTCGACCGATTGAAAGATTCCTTACCTATTATGGTACCAGAGGTTATCCGAGAATATACAGGAACTTCCAACATGCTATCATCAACATAAAAACCAATGGGAACATCTTGAATCACAGGAGTCATATTATCATATATAACTCTTTCTCGATCAGCAATATCAGAGTAGTTGGTAAACAAGTTTCCATTCAATCGCAGAGAAGGATAGTAGGCACCCTTCGATATTTTCAAACCAACATTTGCCGACTCCACACGTAAATAAGCACTTTTTATTTCAGGTCTTACCCCTATTGCATGGTCATAGATTTCTTGAATCGTTTGATTTTCTGTAATTAATTGCTCAACATCAATATCAGGAATGACTATTTCAATTTCTTCTGATGCTGGTATCAACATGGATTGTTTTAAATTTAGAACGGCTAACGCAAGACTGTTCTGCGCATTGATTAAGGTTACTTGATCCCCAGCCAATTGACTAATCAATACCAGTTCAGAGGTTTTAGGTAAAGAACCTACTGCCACCAAGCGCTGTGTACGGTTCAATTGCTGTTGGGTCGAAGTCAGCTGAAGAAGCGCATTTTCCAATAATTCTTGATTAAAAATGACATTCAAATAGAAATTAGCAATATTCATCGCGATATTGTCTTTGGTACTTGCCAAATCATATTGAGCCGCAGATAGATCGAGCCGGGATTGTCTGATAGAAAAATAAATCTGTCCACCTGCAAACAAGTTTAAACTTGAATTTCCAGATAAACCCGAAGTACTAATCTGTTGGGCAATAAAGGAATTGGTCGTAGGATCAATGGATCGCCCCCAATTATTTCCATAATTTGCACCTAAGTTTAAACTGGGAAATCGACTTGCTTGTGATTCTTGCACCATAACCTTTGAAAGGTCTGCATTTAATGCACTTCTTTTTACCGTCAAATTATTTTCTAAGGCGATCTCGATGCATTCTTGAAGATTGAGCTGGCGAAATACTTCTTGGGAACTGGCAAAATGACCTAAAAAAAGCATCAAAAAAGAAAATAAAAAAATATAAATATGACGCATATTACCGACCATTAAAAATAAAATTGATGTTTCTTAAAGTTAACCATGCGATTCCATAGGCATATCAATTTTTTCGTTTTCCTATTTCATCTGAGCAGCATGATTAGCTCTTGAGACGGGTTAGAAAGAAAATTTAAATTAGGTACATCTAATCTCACGAAAAAAAAAGAATTAAGATGCGAATTTAAAAAAAAAATATTAAATGGCTACTGCCGCTTTAATATGGGGATGTGGATCATAATTGAGAATCTCTATATCTTTATATTTAAATTGGAACAAGTCATCAACCAACGGATTCAATCTAACCTCTGGTATCTTTCTGAAAGACCTCGATAATTGTAATTTTGCTTGCTCAAGATGGTTATTGTACAGATGTGCATCACCCAATGTATGTATGAATGCTCCCAATTCTAGTTGGGTGACCTGGGCAATCATAACAGTAAGTAGAGCGTAAGAAGCTATATTGAAAGGCACTCCCAAAAAGACATCAGCACTCCTCTGATAAAGCTGACAAGATAGTTTACCTCTAGCTACATAAAACTGAAACATCGTGTGACAGGGTGGTAAAGCCATTTGTTCAACTTCTCCTACATTCCATGCACTTACTATTAATCTTCGAGAGTCTGGATTTTTTTTAATTTGATCAACCACATTACTTATTTGATCTATGGTGGATCCATCGCATTTAGACCAACTACGCCATTGAACCCCATATACAGGCCCTAAATCACCATTCACATTGGCCCACTCATCCCAAATAGAAACCCCATTATCTTTTAGATATCTAATATTTTGATCGCCCATAAGGAACCATAATAGTTCGTGAATAATCGATTTAGTATGGACTTTTTTTGTGGTCAATAGCGGAAAGCCCTGAGAAAGATCAAATCTCATTTGATGACCAAAGACACTTTTAGTTCCCGTTCCCGTTCTATCTTCTTTACTCACCCCTTCGTTTAGAATACGGTGCATCAAATTATGATACTGCTTCATTAAATGAATTATTTTCCGATAGGTACGAAAATAACATTTCTTATGATAAATAAAGGAATGATTGGGGAGGTTTATTTATCTAAAACCTATTATTAGTTATTATTCCGATAAGGAATAATAATATTCGTGTATTTGGTTAATGTTAAAACATTTTATAATTGCTTTAAATAGATTTGCTCTTTTTAAAAAGATACACTAGAATAATGGCCGATTACAATTTTAAAGAAGTAGAACCCAAATGGCAAAAGTATTGGGATGAACATTCCGTATTCAACGTAGCTATTGATATTGAAAAACCTAAATATTACTGTCTGGATATGTTTCCTTATCCCTCAGGCGCAGGCTTGCACGTAGGGCATCCACTGGGCTACATTGCTACTGATATCATTTCGAGGTATAAAAGACTTAAAGGTTTTAATGTATTGCATCCCATGGGCTTTGATTCCTTTGGGCTGCCTGCTGAACAATATGCCATTCAAACCGGTCAGCACCCCTCGATTACAACCCATAAGAATATCATTAGATATAAAGAACAACTCAAAAGTCTAGGGCTTTCTTATGACTGGTCAAGAGAACTCAGGACAAGTGACTCCTCTTTTTATAGATGGACCCAATGGATCTTTAAACTTTTATATAACAGCTGGTACAATTTAGCCAATGATCAAGCAGAATCCATTGATACCCTAACGGCCCATTTTCAGAAAAGCGGGAATATTGGGGTAGCGCTTGTCGGAGACCAAAAAATTGACTCATTTTCTTCGAAAGATTGGAACCACTTCTCATTTGAAGAAAAAGAAACTGTATTGACAAAATATAGACTTACTTATTTAGCCGAAACGATGGTTAATTGGTGTGCTGAATTAGGTACGGTCCTGTCAAATGATGAAGTTAAAGATGGATATTCAGAGCGAGGGGGGCATCCTGTTGTTAAAAAGAAAATGTCGCAATGGAATATGCGTATTAGCGCCTATGCAGATCGCTTGTTAACTGGGTTAAATAAAATTGACTGGCCGGACGCAATCAAAGATATGCAGAGAAATTGGATTGGGAAATCTATTGGGGCTGAAATCGATTTTAATTTTGAGCAAAGTAAGGATTTCATAAAGGTTTTTACCACTAGAGTAGATACCATTTTTGGAGTTACCTTCTTGGTTATAGCACCGGAAAATGATCTCACCTTAAAATTGACTACTCCTGATCAATCTCATGCTGTTACCACTTATGTAGAGGCGACTAAGGCCAAGTCGGAAAGGGATCGTATCAGTAATGTGAAACAAGTATCTGGCGTATTTACTGGTAGCTATGTTCTACATCCCTTCACAGGCAAAAAAATTCCTGTATGGATCGCAGATTATGTATTATCCGGATATGGAACTGGTGCCGTTATGGCCGTACCTAGTGGGGATCAAAGAGATTTTGATTTTGCTAAGAAATACAAATTACCTATTACTCAAATAATTGATGCTCAAATAATCACAGAGAGGGAAGCGGACCCAACCAAAGATGGGAAAATGATCAACTCTGATTTTCTCAATGGTTTGAAACCTAGGGATGCCATTCTCAAAGGTATTGAAGCCCTTGAGAAGATAGGCATGGGTACTGCAAAAGTTAATTATAGAATCAGAGATGCCATCTTTGGTCGACAACGTTATTGGGGAGAACCCATACCTGTAAAGTACAAAAACAATTATCCGGAGCTTTTAAAAGAAGCGGCACTGCCGTTGGTACTCCCGAAAGTTGATAAGTACCTTCCAACGGCAGATGGAGACCCACCTTTGGGCAGGGCTAAAGATTGGTGTGATGAGCATCAAAATCCTTATGAATTAACTACCATGCCAGGATGGGCAGGTTCAAGTTGGTATTTTTTTAGATATATGGATCCTCATAACGATAAGGATTTCGTATCCACGAAAGCGCTAGATTATTGGGAATCTGTCGATCTCTATGTAGGAGGACCCGAACACGCTACCGGGCATTTGCTCTATTCAAGGTTTTGGACCAAATTCTTATATGATAGAGGTTATATTAATGTAGATGAATATGCCAAAAAACTGGTTAATCAAGGTATGATTCAAGGCCGATCAAATTTTGTCTATCGGGTCAAGAACAAAAATATTTATGTTTCCGAAGGTTTGAGAAATCAATATGACACCTATCCGCTCAACGTCGATGTAAACATTGTGAAAGATGACATCCTTGACATTGAAGGATTTAAATCATTTAGATCGGATGCAAAAAACGCCAAATTTATTCTTGAAGATGGTAAATATATCTGTGGATGGGAAGTCGAAAAAATGTCTAAATCCAAGTTCAATGTAGTTAATCCTGATATTTTAATTGAAAAGTATGGGGCCGATACGTTAAGAATGTATGAGATGTTTCTGGGACCAATTGAACATAGTAAGCCCTGGAATACAAATGGCATAGAGGGTGTATTTAAATTTGTAAGAAAATTCTGGAATCTCTTTCACAATGATGATGATTTATTTGAGGTTTCAAAAGCGCAACCCAGCAAAGAAGAATTCAAAATTCTTCATCAATTGATCAAAAAGATAGAGGATGATATTGAACAATTTTCTCTTAATACTTCAATATCTAATTTTATGATTGCTACCAATGAACTGGTACAACTTAAATGTAATAAAAGAGAAATTCTTGAGCCCATTACGATCCTAATAGCACCCTATGCCCCACATTTGAGTGAGGAGATTTGGAAAAAATTAGACGGAAAACACAGTATTTTCAATGCAACCTTTCCGCTATTTAATGCCTCTTATTTGATTGAAGACTCCTTTGAATATCCTATCTCAGTCAATGGTAAAATGAGAGCCAAATTATCATTCCCTTTAGATACGCCAGCCATCGAAATAGAGCAAGCAGTACTCAACCACACCATCATGAAGAAATGGCTCGACGGAAAGCCTCCAAAAAAAGTTATTATTATACCTAGAAAGATAGTCAATGTAGTTATTTGATCTTTTAAATAAATAATGTTTTGCCTTTTTTTATCACTTAAAGATGAAATGAAAACAAGAATATATATCAATTATCTTCTTTTTCATTATCGTCTTCTTCAAAACCATCATCTCCTACTGGCTCAGTTTCATCCTCCGTTACTTCCTTTTTCTTTTTTCTTTTGAGAAAGCTTCTTTTTTTTACTTGAAGACTGTCATTTTCTGTAAATTCATCAGCAACTGCTCCTGTACTGTCCGTAGGAAAATCTTCATTAGTTAAGGCTGCCTTAGCAACCAGCAAATAACCAAAATATTTGTTATAATATTCTTGTTCCACATTATTTTGGCCTTGAGGATCATACCCATATAAATATTTTTTTGCTGGAATAGAATCTTGAGTGGCAAAGATAACAGAATCACCTGATATAGAATCTAAACCAAAATCAGAGGCCACAAAACTTCCTATATCAATGGAAGCTGTTTGATCTTCAGATACTCCTTCCGTCCAGATAATATCGTGTCGAGGAGCGGTTCTCATTTGATACGTCTTTAACCAGTTGGGCTCGTATCTTACAACACCAAATTTAGTTCTATTCCCCACTTCTGCTTTCGCTACATAAGTTTCAACAGAGGCAAAATATTGAGACTTTGAGTCATCATAGTTCTTTTTGATATAGGCGTCACGCGTTTCCTTATCAAGCTTCCAAAGGGGTGAGAAATAGGCAAACTGAAGAGAATCATCCAAGATATAAGTACTTTGAAACGCAGGACAAATCATCTGGGGTCGACAACCCAAACTTGAAATTAATAAAAATAAAAAAATAATTCGTAAAAATATCTTCATAAAAAACACAAGATAGGCCTAAAATGACAAAAAATGAATGTAAAGCTTCAAGTCAATTATAAAAAAAATTATTTGAACTAAATTTGAACAACACTTTATCGTAAAATAATAAACCTATTGAAAAAGTAGATTTTTTTGTAAAAAAAATAGATTGTCACTACCAAGACCTCAAAATATATCTCGTAATCATTAAGATAAGTGCAAATATGAAAATTATGATAGATATCTTATTGATTCCGTGCATTAGTTTTAAGTTAATGCTTACTTTCTTTGTGGGATCTTTTTTTCTGAAAAAATAAGTAAGCAATTCATTTAAGCCACTTTTCGTATTTTTTTGATCTCTATCCATTTTATACATTATTTGTTAATTCAGGATCTATCCATTCCCCGTTGTCTTTAATTAATTTGATAAGTTCATCTAAGGCATTCGCAGTCGGTACTGCTTTTTTGATGACTTCTTGGCGTTTATAGAGCGTGATTTTCCCTTTGCCTGAACCCACATAGCCATAATCTGCATCAGCCATTTCTCCGGGCCCATTTACGATACAGCCCATGATACCTATTTTTATCCCTTTCAAATGATCTGTCTTTTTTCGAATCATCGCTGTTGTTTCTTGTAAATCAAAAAGCGTCCTACCACAAGATGGGCAGGATATATATTCCGTTTTGGTTATCCTAGTACGCGCCGCCTGTAAAGTTCCAAAAATAGTTTCATTGATTAATTTAGTATCCAAATCATCCGCGCTCATCAGCATACCATCGCCCAACCCATCAATGAACAACCCTCCATAATTGGTCGCTAAATTGATTCTGAATGCTTCTTCTGAAAATTGGCTAAAATGATATTTAAATACTACCGGTAACTGAATCCCTGCCTTCATGAATTTTATCATCACATTTCTTAAGCTATGTAATACGTTAGAGGCAAAAGATTCTAAGATAATAATGGATTGAGTTAAACCCTTGAAGTGATTTATGATCTTATCATCAATCTTATCCGCATTGATTTGAATAAAACTAAAATAATTCTCAACTTCTTTTAAATGGGTCAATTGATTTTCAAACAAGAGCGGATAAATATGATCCTTTTTTCTTAACGTTTGAAATAAATCATAATTGACAATCTGCTTTAACCCATTAGGAAGCATAAAATCAAGCACGTGATCTCCTGTATAAACATAATCACATCCTAAGTCATTCATACCCCATTTATCTAACTCAGACAAATAAAAATGCCCTACTGATTTCAAGCTTTTGATATCGATGGCTTTTTTATTGGAAAAATCTGCGATGACACGAGGTACATTTTGTGCACCAAAATTGACCACTTCAAATGTCTCTCTACGGGTATAGCGATAGGGATTTATAGGACTGTCTTTCACGGGCAGCAGGTTTATTGGATTTTTTTGCTCAATCAATTGATCAATCAATATTTTTGCAACGGGGGCTTCTGCTTCCGGGGCTTCTGTCAGAGACACTCTAACCGTATCTCCTAAGCCATCTTCCAAGAGCGTTCCTATACCTACCGCAGATTTGATTCTCCCATCTTCTGCCTCTCCCGCCTCTGTTACTCCTAAATGCAAAGGATAAGGTTGCAATCCTTCATCTTTAAGCTTTGCAACCAGCAAGCGATACGCTTGGACCATTACTTGGGGATTGCTTGACTTCATTGAAAGCACCAGATCGAAATAATCTAAATCCTCACAAATACGAATAAATTCGAGAGCAGATTCAACCATCCCTATTGGCGTATCACCGTATCTACTTAAGATTCTATCAGATAAAGATCCATGATTAGTCCCTATCCGCATAGCTGTACCATATTCCTTACAAATACTTACCAACGGTGAAAACTTAGCTCTAATGCGATCTAATTCTGCCTGATAGGTGCTTTCGGTATAATCGATGACGGCAAATTTTTTCTTATCTGCATAATTACCTGGATTTATGCGGACCTTCTCTACGATTCTAGCCGCCAGTTCAGCAGCGTTTGGTGTGAAATGAATGTCAGCAATCAACGGTGTTTGAAATCCTTTTGCTCTAAGTGAGTTCTTAATTTCTGCCAAGTTTTTTGCTTCTTTAATGCTTGGCGCAGTAATTCGAACATAGTCACAGCCTGATTCAATCATTCTGATACATTGATCCACAGAACCTTTGGTGTCCATCGTATCAATTGTGGTCATTGATTGAGTGCGAATAGGAAATGATCCTCCCATTGGAAATTCGCCAATGTTTACCACACGTGTGAGCCTTCTTTCGTAGTTAGTTAGGCTTTTAGCATAATAGGTCATAAGATCTTCTCACGTTATAAATTCAACTATAAATATAGCATTACAAGTCTCCGAGTTGGGGTCTGATCAATAAATCTTCAACCACTGTGCGATCACTTAAACTGTAAGTTGTCCAAATGAGATCTGCCACATCTTCAGACTTGATAAATCGTTCTTCAGGAAGGTCAACACCCTCCCAACTTGAAGTGAACGTTGCCCCTGGCAATACTGCAGTAACTTTAATATTATCTTTCTTCAGTTCTTCGCGTAAAACCTTAGTCATACCATACAAAGCAAATTTAGAAATACTGTAGGATCCCCCATTGGCATATGCCGTAAGGCTTGCAATTGAACACATATTGAAAATATAGCCCTTCTTTACTGATTTCATATGTGGTAAAACAGCTCTTGTTAAATGATAGGCACTGTAAAGATTGGTGTTGATCATCGTTTCCAAAGCACCATCGGCTTCCTTATCAATCATGCCAGGAGTAAATACGCCGGCGTTATTGATTAATATCTCTGGGATACCTAAATCATTAACGAACTTACCAAATTTCAAAACCTCTTCCTTAATAGATACATCAACAGTCAAAATGGATACTTTTACAGCATACTTTTTCTCAATGTCAACTTTAAGTAAGTCCAATTTTGTCTGATTTCTTGCGCACGTAATAATATCAAATCCTTGTTCGGCAAATCGATAGATAATTGATTTCCCGATACCTTCTGTTCCGCCCGTGACTACACAATACATTTTTTTTCTTTCTCCTTATATGACAACAAATTTGATAAAAATAACTCCATTTCTCAATAAAAAATGGAGTTTTAAAAGGATATGCTTAAATTCGATGATTAATGCGAAGTTTAGGCAAATATGTCATTTTTATGGGAAGTCTCTTTACTCGGAGAGAAACTTTCAACACCTACATAAGACTGATTACACAAGAGTGTATAAATGTTGGGTATAACTCTCTTTTCATAGTAGGAATTGTATCTATTTTTATGGGTGCAGTAACAACAATCCAAACAGCATTTAACCTGGTTAGCCCATTTATCCCTGATTACGTTATCTCTCTGGTCGTCCGGGATATGGCTATTTTAGAGCTTTCACCCACCATTATAGCTATTATTTTTGCAGGTAAAGTCGGCTCAAGTATAGCTGGAGAACTGGGAACCATGCGCATTACCGAACAAATTGATGCTTTGGAGGTTATGGGAATTAATGCCAGCTCCTACTTAGTTTTACCCAAAGTAATAGCTTGTGTTATTATGTATCCCATGCTGGTGATATTGTCTATTTTTTTAATCCTATTAGGAGGTTATTTTGCAGGTACGCTTACCGGCATTCTCTCATCGATAGATTACCTTTATGGAATACGTTATGAATTCATAGAATTTAATATCACTTTTGCTGTGATCAAAGCCTTGGTTTTCTCCTTTTTAATTGCCTCTATTTCTTCTTATAAAGGTTTTTTTACTACTGGAGGATCATTAGAAGTAGGTAAGGCCTCAACCTCAGCCGTTACCAATAGTTGTATCGCCGTTCTTCTGGCTGACTATGCACTGGCTCAGCTCTTGATGGGATGATAAAAATCAACAACATATCAAAATCATTTAAGGGAAAGCAAGTGCTTTTCGATATATCAGGTACTTTTTTTAAGGGAAAGAATAATTTAATCATAGGTTCAAGTGGTACAGGAAAAAGTGTATTATTAAAAAATATTGTAGGACTTATTACTCCTGACTTAGGAGATGTTAAGTACAACGAGCGCTCTTTTATTAATGGGTCTGAACAAGATCGTAAACAAATAAGACGAGAAATAGGTATGCTTTTTCAGGGGAGTGCCCTGTTTGATAGCAAAAACATAGAAGAAAATGTAAAATTTCCTCTTGACATCCTAACAGACTTTCCTGAGGATGAGAAAATCGATCGGGTTAACTTTTGTCTTGAACGGGTTGGTTTAGTCAATATTAATAAAAAAATGCCTTCTGAAATAAGTGGGGGTATGAAAAAACGTGTTGGAATAGCTAGAGCTATTGTAAACAAACCTAACTATCTTTTTTGTGACGAACCCAATAGTGGTCTAGACCCACAGACTGGCATAAAAATAGATAATTTAATTAAAGAAATCACCTCTGAATACTTGATCACGACGATTATCGTAACCCATGACATGAACTCTGTGATTGAAATGGGAGATCATATTATGTTTCTCTTAGAAGGGAAAAAACTTTGGGAAGGGACCAATGACGAGATTACAAAATCTGACTTAAAAGAATTAAATGACTTTGTCTTTGCCACTCAATTAATGAAGCGAATGCATCTGAGATAAGTAATCTCATAAAGTTATGCCCTTGGCATGGTAATAAAGAAAGTCGTACCAACACCCTTTTTAGTCTCAAACCAAATATTCCCTCCCGCTTGTTCTATTCCTTTCTTTGCAAATGCAAGTCCTATTCCTGTTCCCTTCTCCTTGGTGGTAAAATAAGACTTAAAAATATCAGCCACATTCTTATCCGAAATCCCTTGACCCTTATCTTTTATCGATAAAAGTAATTTGTGACCTTTAACCTCTAAGCAGACCTCTATGTAACCTGGCTTTTCGACATGTGATTGAACTGCATTTATGATGAGGTTATTTAAAATTTGACGCATAAGATCAACATCAGCATAAACCATCACATCTTCGGTTATTCCAAGATGAATTTGTAAATCATCTGAAGCATAAAGAGACGAAGTTTCTCTTACTAATTTAGAAAAATCAAACACTTCATTGTGAGGTGCGGGCCATTGGGCAAAAGAAGAAAATGAATCTGCGATAGAAGATAAGTTATCAATCTGTCCAAGTAAAGAGTTAAGTACTTCATAATTTACCTCTGAATCATTCATCGCTCTCTGCATTAGTTGGATCTTTAGCTTCATAGGCGTTAATGGATTCTTAATTTCATGGGCTACTTGCTGGGCAAGTTCTCGCCAAGCCGTCTCTTTTTGAATTTTCGCCAACTCATCTCTACTCTGATCCAACTTAGCCAACATTTGATTGTATTCAAAGACTAACATGCCAATTTCATCCTTTTCTTTATACGTCAATGGTGCAATCTCTTCGGACATAAATTGAATTCTTCTCATACGTTCAGCAATCATCTTAATGGGCTTGATAATTCCCTTCATTCCATAATTACCGACCAAGAGCGTCAAGATGAAAATAGACGTAAAAAACACCATGAAATTATTGAATACCTCAATTTGTTGATCGTTTACGTGATTTTTGGAATCGAAAAATGGGAGCGCAATAATCCCCATTAATTGGTTTATTTGATCTCCATAAACGGCCACATATACTGTTTTAAATTTCACACCTGCTATGGTTTCCTCAATGATCTTTGTTTGGCCTCGCCCATCAATAATATGCTCATATGCCATGGGATGTATTTTTTTTGATAAAATGTTTTGATCAAAAATATCCTTACTACTTGATGCTAACATCTGGCCTTTCGCTCCATACAGGTTAATGTCACTCCTGGATAAATTTGCTATTTCTATAATTTTTTGAATCAGTTGGTACTTATTAGTATTGTTGTTCAGAAATAACGCTAAGTCTTGTTTAAAATTTTGAGCGATATTCACAGCTCTTTTTTGATAGCTTCTGTTAATTTCAGCACGATATGATGAAGTCAATTGAGATAATATGAGCACACTGACAATAGCAGTCGGAACGAGGAATGCAAGACCTACATAAAGTTGAATTTTATTAGTTAAACTAAAAATTTGAATGGGTCTAAGTCTAGTCATTATAAAAAAAACAGATCCGAAGAAAAACAAACCCAAAATAAAAATGAAAGCCATATTCCCGAAAATAGCATAATTACTATAAGCGCTAGACACAATCATTAACATACGTTCGTCTTGCATTTTTGTCAAATAGAAATGCTGATTCCATTGAATACATTCGCCTGGAAAATTTATATCAGGACATACTTCAGCCCGTGTTAAGGGAAATTTATAATTACCTAATTGATGAGTAAGCATTCCATTTTGATAAATGCCATAATCGTAATTTTTAACTTTTTGAGAACTATTATTTTTAGACTTGACAAGGGAGGAATAGACCGTTGGAGATGAGTGCTTCTTTTTAGTGTACTCTAAAATGATTTCCCCTTTATAGTTTGAAGATGATATGGGGATCACCGTATAATACTTATGATACCCGTTTTCAATCATAGGCACAGAATAAATATTCTCATAAGATGTAGTATTTGCCTTCCGTAATATTGCTTTTGAAAAATTGATTCCTTCTGTTCTAGTAAAACCATAAGAATCACCTTTATCATCTAATAAATAGGTCTTTATCACATATTTATCAAGGTAAGGAGCTTGAATCTCCCTTATACGATCCTCGATAACCTTTGTTGCAAGCAGCTCATTTTTAAATCTTAAAGCAATGATTGGATCTTTCATTATTTTCTCACCCAGTCTACTGATGTAATACTCTCCTATCGAATCGGTCGCTGTTTGAATTTTAAGAGCAAAATCTTGTTTCTGCTCTAATTCTGAACGTGCATGGGATTTCAAGATTACACGAGCGTTCAGAATTCCTACGAATACAGCAATCAACATCAAATAAAAAAGAGTGATGAATTTGGACTTGGTCAATTGAAAAGAACAGCCTGTCATAAACATGATCCCCCAAACTATTAACTGAGGGAATATGATATACCATTGATCACCAAAGGGGCTTATGAAATAGGCTAGTAATAGGATCATCACATAGCCCAAATGCTGCGGAGAAACATAGGCCTTTATAAAAAACTTGTAGGAAAGATGATTTAAAAAGAAATAACACGAAGATAACAACATCAAAAAAATGTAATACAGTATCCGATGATTACTGAAGAGCACCGATTTAGTAATGTCTAGATTCACTTGGCTGTAATGAGCGATCAACTCTATTCCAAAAAACAATAAATGGGAATTAATTATCGAACTTAAGAAGGAAAAAACAATAGTGAATGACCTGAATCTAGTAATCGTCAGTTGAAGCACTTTTTTGGACTTAAATAAGGCATTCGTCAGCTTCAACAAAATGATTAATAAAAATGAAAAAATAAAAAATAACTGCTCAAATTTGACGGATAAGAGATTCGGAATAAATTGATATTCACGAAACATCATTGAACCAACTCCCCCCATTGTCATCAAAACAAAATTGGCCATCCAAAGGCACAAAGACACAACTAATACGACTAGATAACCCAATGATGATTTTAATGCTAAAAAATTTAGAAAGGAATTAATCGTATAAAATACCGTCAATGCAATGAAGAGGAGAAGCATAAAATTTGTGACAGAAATATCTTTAGCATTAGGCGCTGCTGATAATTTCAATAAGATTTTGCCATCATAGCAGACCGGGAATCCTTGAGTATTGAAGTCTACTTCGAATTTTGAAAATAACTGTTTATTAAATACTGTAATTGATTGATTCGCTTTAGATACAAAGGTTGAAGCAATGGGTATAATGGAATACAGTTCTAGCAGGGCTCCGGAAACTTCCTGTTTTGAAACTCTGAGACAAATAACATTGATATTATCATCTGAAAGAAAAGCAACCGTATCCACTGTCTTGATACGTTCATAGGCTGGAAAGTAGGCATTGGAATTCCAAAAAATGAGCTCTCCGTCTCGATAACCATAGATGGGATAATTTGAATTAAAAGACTGCTGTAGATCTGTATCATTATGATGCATAGATTGATCTAAAAAAAAATGAAGATTCGTCAATTGATCGCTAATGATGGAGGAAATCTTATTATTAATTTCAAGAGCAACCTGACCCTCCTTACCCATATTTATCCAATAAGCTATTACTCCGGCACTAAAAAACCATAAAACAATTATTTTGATTAATCGTAAGCGCATCTACGACTAAATTAAAGGAAACGAGATTAACTAGCTCTTAAAGCTGCATCATATTTCACTCTACCAAACAAATGAAGGTATATGATCCTTGAAAATCGATAATTGAACGGATATAGAATAATGGAGAGAAAAATCACCGTACCGGTATAAACTTTTGATTCGGGATCATCAAAAAAGACAAATAAAATAATGGTAACGGCAGCGAATATTCCTACAGAGTATATGTAACTAATGTAGAGCGCCCCATAAAAAAAACCAGGCTCTACTTCGTAGTCCAAGTTACAACTGGGGCAACGTGGGTTCATTTTTGTGAAATTATTAAAAGTAAAAACAGCAGTTTTGAATATATTTCCGTCCCTACATCTTGGACAGTATCCATTAAAAATGGCTGACGATCTTGTTTTTTTTTCCATGTAAATAAAAGAACTTATACCACAAGACAAAGACTAACAGAATTAATAGATAGGGCGCCGAAAATAGGTAAACGATGCCTGAATTAAGGCCTCCTGCCAAGTCCACATCTCCGTGACTCACGTTATTAACCACCTGTGTCCGACACATCACACACTGGGCATTAATCATTTGGATATTTTGAAGACCCAAGACAAGTAGTAATAATCTTTTCACTTTCATCCGTGCATATAATAAGGACTAACCATCAAGTATACGATCACACCCGTAATAGAAACATAGAGCCAAATAGGAAAAGTAAATTTAACTATTTTTTTATGCTCTTCTATTTTTGCGTTGAGAGAATAAAAGAAAGAAGTCAAAACAAGAGGTATGACGATTACCGATAATGCGATATGGGATATCAATATACCTACATAGAAGGGCCTACTTATGCTTACAAGGCCACGTTCAGCATCCGATATCATACCATCTCCATTGACATCTCCAAAGATAGTCGTAGTGGCAGAGGAATGATATAACACATAAGCTAATAAAAAAATCGCCCCTAAACTGAAACCAGAAGTCATCAAAGCCTGATGCCACTTGACATTTTTACTTTTGATAGCGATGATAGCGGCAATAAGTAAGATGCTCGTCGCTGTATTCAACAACGCATTGAAAGCCGGTATATGATAAACCCAATTACCTAGATTTAATTTAGATGGAAAAAATAATAAGAAGGCCACCAATAATGGAACGACGGCAGAAATAATTCTTATTAAAACTAAATAATTTTTATTTTTCATAATATCTCTCGTAAATGGTTGAGCAAATCAAACTCAACTAGAACTCTGTCCACTTCTTCAATGCTTAATTCATAATATCCGATGATCTCACGGTTAACCCCAACGAGTATTAAGGGATAAGTATTGAATTCTCCGAAACAATCTTCCTTAGAGGTGTAAAAATCATACGACCAATTATTGTCTTTAAGTTGAGTCATCAATCGTTGAAGTTGTAGCTTTTCATTATCAACTACGCCAGTGTCAAGAATATATAAGGAAGCCGATTCCAAGTTGCATGTCTCGTTAATGTTACCCACAGGAGATAATTGAAATTGATTTTGGCCAAATGCTTGAAGAAACAAATACCAGCTAACGGGTAAACCAAAGACAACAATTAGGATAAAAAACTTTAATATTTTCTTCAATTAATATACTGCTTGAAAAATGGCATCCGCTTGGAATAAAAGAATAAATAATAAGAATGCCACAAACAATAACGGAAACAATATTGACATCTTCAGTGCTCCTTTCTCATGACCTAAATGCATAAATTCCGACATGATATAATAGGCTTTGACAATAGTTAAGGCTACAAAAATAAAAATCCTTACCCATTTATATTCGTGTGGGACCGTAAAGGCGATGGCAAATTCAAATACCGTAATTACAAAAAGATACAAGGTGACCCGCAAAAACATTTTTACTTTGTCCTTGTCTATAGACTTAACATCAATAGGTGTATTCTGTTGCATGTTTAATTTATTTTATAATTTGAAAAGTCAAACCAGATAAAAGAAGGTAAAAACAAATACCCAAACTAGATCAACAAAATGCCAATAAAGACCTACTTTTTCAATCATTTCATAATGTCCAGTCCTCTCAAGTTTTCCAGTAACGGCTTGAAAGAACACCATAAAGTTGAGCATAACACCGCTAAAAACATGAAAGCCATGAAAGCCTGTTATGAAGAAAAATAAGGCTGCAAAGTTGGGAGGTCCATATTCATTCATGGTCAAATTTGCCCCATGAAAAATACTCCCATCAAGAAGTCTAGATCCCATATCCGTTCCCGTAATAAAATGACTCCACTCCCAAGCTTGACAACTTAAAAAAGCAATACCTCCTAGCAGCGTCCAAAGCATCCACTTCTCTACTCCTTTTCGATCCATTCTTTCACCCGCTTCCACAGCTAAAACCATGGTTACACTACTTAAAATAAGCACAAATGTCATGAGCCCTACAAAAATCAAAGGTAAATGTACCCCATGTAGGAAAGGAACTGCCTCAAAAACAACTTCTGGAACAGGCCAGTATTCTTGAGAAAAAACAAAATCGTCAATGGCACCGTCAAATGCAGGATGGCTAAACCGGATAAGACCGTAAGTGATGAGTAAAGCAGAAAAAGTAAATGCATCCGAAAGCAAGAAAAACCACATCATTAGTTTTCCATAACTTACATTCATCGGTGATACGCCACCACCCCATAAATCTTTCTTTTCTTCAATTTCTATTGCTGTACTTGACATAATTGATGATTAATTATTCATTACCAGAAAAAGATACAAATAAATCCACAGTCCACCAAGAAAATGCCAGTAGGTTGTACACATTTCAATGGCTAACATACTTTTGGAGTGAACTTTGTAGTTTATCGTATCTAAAAAAACTACTAATAAAAATACCAAGCCCCCTATCAGGTGAGCTAAATGTAGTCCTGAAAATATATATACAAAGGATCCCGAAGGGTTCCCTACTAAAAAAACATCTTGAGCCACTAATTTGACCCATGATAAATATTGCATATAAAAAAAGACTACGGCTATCGCAGCCGTCGCAGTAATTCCAATCTTTACCGCTTTGAGTGAGTTGTCTTTTGCTTTTAAATAGGTCCAATGCATCGCAATGCTACTTAAAACAAGCACCAAGGTAGAATACAAAAACATGTCAGGCATATCAAATTGTAACCATCTCCCATCAGATTTTTTTACAATGTAAGCACTAGTCAAACCTGCAAAAAGCATACATATGGAGACAATGAACAGCCATAAAGCAAATTTCTTAGCGTTGACTGATTTTAATTTGAAATTTCTATTTGCGAAAATAACCGCTGTATTCTCCATTATAATTTATCGAATAAGTATGATATCTGAACTATTGGCAGATAAATAAATGAGCCAAACATAATTCTTAAAGCAGATTTATGTGAATTATCTTTCATTAATTGGAAGGTCTGTGCTAAAAATAAAGCACCACAACAAGTAGCGATGATACCACTGTTCAATCCCGTTAAACCGAAATAAGTGGGAAGTAATCCCAACGGCAATAAGAAAAGGGTGTAGACCATGATATTAATCGCCGTGTTGAGATCTTTTTTGCCACCACCAGGTAGCAATTTAAAACCTGCTTTCTTATAATCATCATAAGAAACCCAAGCTATAGCCCAAAAATGAGGAAACTGCCAAATAAACTGAATACCAAAAATAATCCATGCTTCATAAGTAAGCGTACCCGTTGCGGCAACCCATCCTATTAAGGGAGGCAATGCGCCGGGTATGGCTCCAACAAAAACAGCTACGGGACCTACCTTTTTTAAGGGCGTATACATAAAGGCATAAATAATCAAAGAACTTGTAGCCAGCAGCGCCGCATATATATTGGTACAGTAAGCCACCAAACAAATCCCCAAGGCATATACTACTACGCTATATATCGTGGCTTCCAGTTGGGTTATTTTGGAGGTAGGTATTGGACGTCCAGAAGTTCGCCTCATTAAAATATCTAAATTCCATTCGATAACCTGATTGATAGTTACTGCTGCACCTGATATAAGAAATGATCCCACACTAAGCATCAATAAAAGAAATAAATCAGGCGTGCCTTCTGCACCGAGCAAAAAACCAAATGCTGCAGAAAATGCGACAAGAAAAGATAACCTTGGTTTTAATAACTCATAGTACGCTTTCAGCTTAATAGCTACTGAGTCTATATTACTTATCTCTAAATTATTCATTGTTGATTTTAACTAAAGTGTCAAGTAGCTGATTACTCTTTTTTACTCTCTTCGTTCTCAAAATCAGTATTCGATTCTTTGGTCTTGTGATAAGGCACTGTTTGGGGAATAAAATCATCCTCTGCGCCTGGCTTGGAATAATCATATGGCCATCGATAAACTTTTGGGATCTCTCCAGGCCAATTACCATGCTCAGGAACTCTTGGTGTTGTCCACTCTAAAGTATTGGAGTTCCATGGATTGAGTGGTGCTTTTTTACCTTTAAAAATATTATAGAAAAAGTTAAATAAGAAGATGAATTGAGCACCAAAAGTAATGATAGCAGCTACCGTTACGAATGAATTTAAATCTACAAATGAACTAAAAGCATCAAAATTAGTGAATGAGTAATATCTTCTAGGAAAACCCGCAATACCAATATAATGTAAGGGGAAAAACACTAAATAAACGCCTACAAAAGTTAGCCAGAAGTGGATATAACCCAGCTTTTCATCCATCATTCTTCCAAACATTTTGGGGAACCAATGATAAACACCTGCAAGCAAGCCAAAGAAAGCCGCGCTACCCATGACTAGGTGAAAATGGGCTACCACAAAGTAGGTATCATGCAAATTGATATCAATTGCCGCGTTACCAAGGAAAAGGCCCGTCAATCCTCCTGATATAAAGAATGATACGAGTCCAATAGAGAACAACATAGCTGGAGTGAAAACAAGATTACCCTTCCACAAGGTCGTTATGTAATTGAAAGCCTTCACAGCAGATGGAATGGCTATAATCAAGGTCAGAAACATAAATATAGACCCTAAAAATGGATTCATCCCTGTAATAAACATATGATGAGCCCATACAATAAAAGATAAAAAGGCTATCGCTAAGATAGAACCGATCATAGCTGTATATCCAAAAATCGGCTTTCTAGAGTTGGTTGAAATGACTTCCGATGTAATACCTAATGCGGGTAAAATCACTATATAAACTTCTGGATGACCTAGGAACCAAAATAGATGTTGGAATAGAATAGGACTACCTCCTAAGTTGGGAAGTGCCTCTCCTCCAATGAAAATTTCTGAAAGGTAAAAACTTGTACCAAAAGATCGGTCAAAGACTAGCAGCAATACACAAGCTACTAATACAGGAAAAGACAATAGACCTAAAACAGCTGTGATAAAGAAAGCCCAAATAGTCAATGGCATTCTGCGGAAAGTCATTCCTTCTGTTCGTAAATTTATGACGGTAGTGATGTAATTGATTCCACCCAATAAGGTAGAGGCGATAAAAAAAACCATAGATACCAACCAGAGGGTCATTCCCATTCCTGAACCACTCATGGCCTGTGGTAGGGCACTTAATGGAGGATATATGGTCCATCCACCGCTAGCAGGTCCCGTGGATAAAAACATAGATATGAACATAATCACACTAGAGAGGAAGAAGAACCAATATGATAGTAGGTTCATAAATCCAGAGGCCATATCACGGGCTCCAAGTTGTAGAGGAATCAAGTAGTTACTAAAAGTTCCACTTAAGCCCGCCGTTAGTACAAAGAAAACCATGATCGTTCCGTGCATGGTAATCATGGCTAAATAGAATTCTGGATCTAGTTTACCCGAGTTAGAAATCCAATCTCCTAAAAAAGGCTGAAGAAAACCCATATTCATATCTGGGAACCCTAACTGCAAACGGAAAATAACTGAAAGCCCACCTCCTAGAATCGCCCAAAAAATGCCTGTGATCAAAAACTGTTTAGCAATCGTTTTGTGATCTGTTGAAAAAATATACTTAAAAATAAAACTTTGCTCATGATGTTCTTCATGATGGTCATCGCCATGAACCGCCTCGTCTGTAACTTGAATATCTGTAATCGACATATTTTAATTATTTGGAACCACTAATTGTTAAACCGTTCGGAGCATCTAAATATGCAGGATTTTCTATCCCTGCCGCAATACTCGCCGCTTCTCTTAATTTTGCAGGTACCTCTGTGAGGTAATCTGCATTTTGTTTTAACCAAGGCTCTTGAGATTTGAACCATTCCTTATAATCCTCAAGCTCATCCACCACAATAATGTACCTCATGGCAAAATGGCCTTGTCCACATATTTTATTGCAAACGAGTTCATATTGAAAATCGGGATTTTTGGTTTCTGTACGCATCTCTTCCGTAGTTTTTGTAGGTTCAAACCAGAATTGTGTCGGCATGCCAGGTACCGCATTCATTTGTAAACGAAAATGGGGTTGATATACACTGTGGATCACATCTCGAGCCCGAATATTAAAACGGACAGGTTTTCCTTTGGGAACGTGAATTTCTCTTGGGATAAAATCATCAAAGGAAGCGCGATCAGAGAAATCAATGCCCATTTGATTGGTAGCATCAATTTTTAAATAATCGTAATCTCCTAGAACGTTGTCTGCTCCTGGATACCTCACCGACCAGGCGTACTGGTATCCCATAATTTCAATTACTTCCGAACCTTCTGGCGATTCTCTTGTAATATCCATCCAGGCTTTCCATCCTGTAAAAACAAGAGCTGCAAGCACAATAGCAGGAATAATGGTCCAAATCATTTCTAACTTATTGTTGTGCGGATAGAAATAAGCCACTTGATTTTTGCGATGCTGATATTTCCACGAAAAACCAAAGAGAAAGATGTGCGTAACAATGAATACGACACCCGTAATCGCCATCGTCCACCAGAAAAGCGTATCAGTAATAACCCCATGTTTAGAGGCCACTGGTAGCACAAAATCATCTTCTAGTCCTCCAAAGGAATAATACCCCCCCCCGACTAAACCCGCAATTAGAAATAAGAGTAATAAGTTGGCTTGTGTGCCATTTGATGAAGGAATTTTAGTACTTGAATCTCCTTTGATCACATCAACAAGAGATGATACCCTAAATATGGCAAACAATATTACCAGAATGAGTATTGCAGCGATGATTATAATTGTATTCAACATAGAATTATTTGTAATTTATTGTACGTGGTGATGTAAGCTTTCATTCAACATAGGATCATTTTTAGAATATAAAGGTGCTTTAGATAGGCTATTTAATACCACATATAAGAAGACGCCACCATAAATCAGCATGGTACCAAATTCTACTAATCCATAGCCTCCATTTCCTTTTAGCGAACCTGGAGTAATCATTAAATAAAAATCAATCCAATGTCCAAATATGACAATCGGCGTGACCACTTTTAGAATGGCCGTATGACGTTTAGCATCCCTCGGCATTAGCAAAAGGAAAGGTAAAATAAAATTTAAAAACAAGTTCACAAAGAAAATAATTCCATATTGGTCATTATTCCATCTTTCGACAAAATATATGGTTTCTTCAGGGATATTGGCATAATATATCAATAGGAACTGTGAGAACCATATATATGTCCAAAATACAGAGAAGGCAAATACGAATTTCCCAATATCATGTAGATGATTTTCATTGACGATTGAAAGTAAGCCTTTCTCCTTTAAGTGAATAGTGATAAAGGTAATTAGTGCAAGGGTAGTTACCCACCAACTAGCGAAAACATACCAACCAAACATGGTACTGAACCAATGCGTATCAATAGACATCACCCAATCCCAAGCGGCTATAGAGGAGGTTACAGCAAAAATAATTAGAAATACTGCCGATAGCTTTCTCATACTGTACCAAGAGGCTGTGCCTCCTTCAAAATCCTCTTGAAAAGCTAACTTTCTTAATTTCATGAATAAATAATACCACAAACCAAAGAAGAACACCATCCTTGCTATAAAAAATACAGGAACAGATGAATGATCGCTCAAGGGCCAAAAGAAATAAGATTTTTTGGCATTGATGATACTATCAAATTCGTGAGAGGTAGTATCGTATAAATCATGATGTGTCCAATGAAACAGATCATGCCCAAACACAAAAAAACTGACCAGCATAAGGATCCCTGCGGTAGGTAACCAGCTTCCAAAAGCTAAGGGAATTCTTTTTATTCCTGCAGACCAGCCTGCTTGTGCGGCATATTGTAAGGCAAAAAAGAAAACCCCCACAATAGCAATTCCTGTGAAATAAATATTATTTATCCAGATATCAACGCCTAAACGATTGATCCAACTAAAGGCATGCCCACTTTCGTGAGCAGCTTCTTCATGATGTCCTCCCGTGCTCATTAAAACAATACCTAGAATCGTAAGGGCAATTCCAATCCCTACTGTAATTAAGAGGTTCTTTTTGGCTTTCGCCGAAAAATCATATTTTTCTTCTACCGTGGTCATAGACATGCGAATTTATTGCTGTAAAACTTTAACATACATAGCGATCTTCCAACGCTCCTCTGGACTTATTTGAGAAGCATGCGAACCCATTCTTCCTTTGCCATGAGTAATGACTTGGTAAATATGACCCGTTCCTTTGTTTACTACTGAGGCAGAGGTATAGGCAGTAACCCCCTTATACACCTTACCCACTTTACCATCACCCATACCTTTGGCACCATGACAATGGCTACAAAAGCGCGTATACAAAGCTTTGCCATCTGCGATTATCACTTTGGTCGAATCTAACGGATTCTCTAATAGCAAATCAGCGGCCAAGTAGTCATCGGGAGCAAATGTAGGGGTTAGATACTGACCTCTTTTAACCGTGCCTTTTACCGGTTCCCTCATGGTCATATTAAACGCATTGTAGGGGTTAGAATTATAGAATTCGGCAGGAACATCTTCCCCGTTTGAACTTACCCACCTTCCCGCTTCTTTATCAACTATCTGACTTAAAGGTTCATAAGGGGTGGAATGATACATCTGCGGGGAGAATTCAACACCGGGATTATCGGGTCCAGCTGCACACGAAAACATGAACAGCGCTATGATGGTTGTATAAATAGAGTTTATTTTCATTTTAAGCCTCATCAAAGGTTTTCTGATTTACTTCGCTTGCGCCATTATCTTTCAAAATTTTATCAATTTTAGCAACATCGATTTTGTTTTGATCTAAATCAATGGCCATGACATGCTTATCATCTGTAATTCTTAGATCAAAAATTCTTGGTTTCGCCCAAGGCTTTAAGTCACTCACTATGAAGAAAGTAAAACACATTCCATAAGCCGCTAATAAAACAGTTAACTCAAATATTACTGGTACAAATGATGGGTAAGGAATAAAGTCTTTACCTCCTATAATCATCGGCCAATCTACACCCATCATACCTATTTGCATTATTAGTGCCAAGGACGTCCCTAAAACACCAAATAAGAAAGCGACGATGGATAATTTAGATCGTTTATATCCCAAAACATCGTCAATACCATGCACAGGAAAAGGACTGTAAACTTCATGTATTTTGACTCCAGCAGTTCTAATATTTGTTATTGCATTTAAAAGAATGTCTTCATCCTCGTAAACACCTAAAATAAATTTTGTATTTGACATCACTTAGCTTTTTCTCCTGTTGTCTTTATAATACTCTTTACTTCAGCCATATTGATCACGGGAAAGAACTTCGCAAACAAAAAGAAACAAGTAAAAAATAACCCAAACGTAAATACATACACTCCCACATCTACAAAAGTTGGATAAAACATGGCCCAACTAGAGGGTAGAAAATCTCGATGCAATGAAGTAACGATAATAACAAATCGCTCAAACCACATACCAATGTTCACAACGATTGACAGCACAAAAGTGGCAGCTATGTTTGTCCTGATTCTCTTGAACCAAAATAATTGAGGCGAAACTACATTACAAGTCATCATCGCAGCGTATGCCCACCAATAAGGTCCCGTCGCTCGATTTAAAAATGCATATTGTTCTGCCTCTACTCCTGAATACCAAGCAATAAATAACTCCGTTAAATAAGCCACGCCCACAATTGATCCAGTGATGATAATTACAATATTCATCATTTCAAGATGTTGTATGGTAATGTAGTCCTCGAGCTTATAAACCTTTCTCGTTACAATCATGAGGGTCAAAACCATTGCGAATCCAGAAAATATAGCACCTGCCACAAAATAGGGAGGAAATATCGTTGTATGCCAACCAGGAATGACCGAGGTTGCAAAATCCATAGAGACAATGGTGTGGACTGAAAGTACCAATGGCGTGGCTAAGCCTGCCAATACCAATGCGACCGTCTCATACCTACTCCAAGTCTTTGCCGCGCCATCCCAACCAAAGCTTAGTGCTCCATATATAGATTTGGAAATTTTATTTCTAGCACGATCCCTTATTGTTGCAAAATCTGGAATCAAACCGATATACCAAAATATCAATGACACCAAAAAGTAAGTGGAAATAGCAAATACATCCCACAAGAGTGGAGAGTTAAAATTAACCCAAAGTGATCCAAACGTATTGGGTAAAGGAAACATCCAATAAATGGCTAACCAAGGTCTTCCCGTATGTAAAATAGGAAATTGCAAAGCACATATAACTGCAAAAATTGTCATCGCCTCAGCAGCCCTGTTGATGGACATCCTCCAACGTTGTCTGAACAACAATAAAATAGCTGATATTAACGTACCGGCGTGACCAATACCTACCCACCAAACAAAGTTGGTAATATCCCAAGCCCAACCAACGGTTTTATTGAGACCCCACATGCCCACACCATGCCATAGAAGTAAAAATACAGTGTAAGCACCGATCGCAAGTAGACCCAGAGAAATGGTCATAGCCAACATCCATAATTTAGTTGGCTTCTCCTCTACGCGTCTAGAAATATCTTCGGTGACATCGTGGACTGTTTTTCCACCTGTTATTAAAGGTTCTCTAATTACTGATTCTGAACTCATATTCTAATCTTTAAGAGTGAGCGTTCGCTGCTTCCGTCTTTTCATTTTTATTTCTGATCTTCGTCAAATACCAAACATTTGGCATTTCTCTTAATTCTTCTAGTACGTGATACGCTCTCGGCTCTTGAGCTTCAACACCTTTTTCCATTGATCTAATTTGAAGCATTTTGGATATTCTAGATTTAGGGTCTTTCATATCTCCAAAGACTAAAGCTTCAGATGGGCATGATGAAGCGCACGCAGTCGTGATTTCTCCATCTACTGGCCTTCTTCCTTCTTTTTTAGCTTCCAGCTTTCCAGATTGGATGCGTTGTACACAAAACGAACATTTTTCTATGACCCCTCTTGAGCGTACAGTTACGTCAGGGTTAAGCACCATTTTGCCTAAATCATTGTTCATCGCAAGATTGTCTCCAAACTGCTCGTTATCGTGAAATTTAAACCAATTGAACCTTCTTACTTTGTAAGGACAGTTATTCGCACAATATCTGGTCCCGATACAACGATTGTAAGTCATTTGATTCAGTCCCTCAGAGCTATGGGTAGTCGCTGCTACCGGACAAACTGTCTCACAAGAAGCATTATTGCAATGCTGACACATCATCGGCTGAAACGTAACTTCTGGATTTTCAGCAGCTATTTCCATGTCGGCATAGCTATCGCCATTGCTATCACTTGAATAATATCTGTCAATTCTGATCCAAGCCATGTCACGCCTGTTAAGCACCTCCTTCTTTCCTATCACAGAAATGTTATTCTCTGTTTGACATGAAATTGAGCAAGTACCACACCCCGTACAAGAATTTAAATCAATCATCAACCCCCAATGGTGATTGGCGTACTGATGGCCCTTCCACAAGGAAACCGCCGTAGGCTTCTTGAAACCTTCTGAAGTCGCAATTTTGGGCATGTGTCTGCCAGCTTGGGGATCTTTTTGATACTCAGATAAGGTGGCCTCTTGAATCACATTTCCCCTTCCCATGAATGTATGGTGCGTTTGGGTCTGGGCTATAGCATACGCTTCGTCAGTTGGTTCAACGGTCACGTTTGCATATATATTAAAATCAAGCTGACCTCCATCATCAACATTGATCATGGGATAGGCATTGAAACCTACTTGATTACCCACCCTGCCCGCAACGGATCGGCCATATCCAATAGCTAAACCTACAGTACCGTATTTTTGGCCTGGTTGAGGTAAAACGGGTAACTTCAAACTTTGACCGTCAACGGTTAAGTTGACCATTTGAGTAGTCATGTCACCCAACTCGATGCCCCATTCTTCTACTTGCTTTGGAGAAACTGTCAAATAATTATCCCAACAAGCTTTGGTGATAGGGTCTGACATTTCTTGCAACCAAGGGTTATTAGATTGAATTCCATTTCCTACCGTACCATTTTCAAAAATGACTAATTCTAGAAAGGAACTTGGTTTAGTAATGTTAAAGGCCGCTTTTCCAAGTCCTGACAAATCAGCATCAAACTCATCAGTAGCTACCGTTTCTGGTTCAAAAACCCCATCATGGAGGCATTCCTCCCAAAAGGCATCAAAATCAAGTATAGATTTTTTACTGAGAGAAGCTATGTTTTCAGCCCAATTCATTCTTAAAAAGTCATAATAGTTGACCTCCATATTTGCCCATGAGAGCAAACTGTCCTGAGCTTGTCTCGTATTGAATAGATTAGAAATCGCCGGTTGTGAAAGACTATATTTACCATGAACGGGCTCAAAATCATTCCAAGACTCCAAATAATGATGATCAGGTGCTAAATATGAGACCAAAGAATTGGTTTCATCCATTCTATCTGTAGTAGCCAATGAAAAACTTATATTTTTTAGCGAAGCTGCTATCTTAGATCCCAGTGGATGATCGTAAACAGGATTACAATTATAGAATATCACTCCTCCAGCGGAAGACAATTGCTTTACGAACTGGCCAAAGGCTTTATCATCACCTGATCTGATATTTTGATGTCTCCCAAAATCAATGGTCGCTCCAATATTTCCTAACATTACATTGATTGCATTGACGAACATTTGGATACTTACATCATTGGAACCAGATAACACAATGGAATATTCCTTAGCATGTAATAAGTCGCTTGCCGCTTTTGATAAGATTTGGTTGTCAATCGAAGGTAAACCATCGATAACCTGACCTCCTGTTTCTTTTGCTATAACGTTGTAGAGACTTGCAATGTAAGCTCCTTGTTCTGAAGCTCTAATAGGCGACCTGTAATCAGCATTGGCCCCGGTGAGCGATAAAACACTTTCAAATGAATACAACCGGGACATCTCCTTTTTAGATGCAGATAATCTTCTGCTTTCAGCAAATTGCTTATTGGCAAGCGGAGTATTCGCTCCCGTACCCAAGAAATCATATCCAAAAGAGACAATAGTTTTGGCTTTTGAATAATCATAGGAAGGTAATGCACGTTTACCGAATACAGCGAGGTTAGCGTCTAATTGACCACTCACTGAATTTTGATCGTAGGTCACATGGGTAAGCGAGGCATACTTGTTTTTGAATCCTTCGATCACCTTTTTGGTCGATGGACTTGATAAACTGTTAGTAACCAAATAAATGGGTCCAGAAGCAATCGCCAATTCACTTTTGATTTTGGCATCTAATTCTTCCCAGGACACTTCTTTACCTTTAGCAGCCGGACCTTTTAATCTTTCTTGGTCGTACAAGGAGAGAACAGATGCTTCAATTTGTGCACTTGTACCCCCTCCCGTAACTGAAGACAATTTGTTTCCTTCAATTTTAATGGGCCTGCCTTCTCTTGTTTTTACAACAACACTGGTCTGATCACTACCTAAGCTATATGTAGATGCAAAATAATCAGCAATGGTTGGGTCTACATTAACTGGTTTTTTGACGTAAGGTATCGCCTTATTAATGGGTGTTTCACAGGCTGCTAAGGATGCAGCAGCAACTCCAAAACCCATTACCTTCAAAAAATCTCGGCGAGATGTTTCTCCATCACTATCACCTAGGGGTAACTCTTGTGCGAACTCCTTGTTAGCGTATTTCTCAAATCCTGGGGTCTTCTGAAGCTGCTCCAGTCCTTTCCAGTATTTTTTTGTTTCTTTCATTTTAGCTGTTTCCTACGCTGTGTATTAATAATGACATTTAGAACATTCAAGACCACCAATATCTTCTACTTTCATCGGTTCTTTTGCATTCTTTTCGTTGTGTAATTCTACCAAATTGGTGTAATAATCATTGCCCTTTGATTTTACATTGGTCTCACGATGACAATTGATACACCAACCCATAGTCAGGTTAGAATATTGATAAACTACCTCCATCTCTTTGATGGGACCATGACACGTCTCACATTCTAGCCCACCTACTTTGACGTGCTGAGAGTGGTTAAAATAGGCTAAGTCAGGTAAATTATGCACTCTAACCCATTCTATAGGTTGTATATCCTCACCATACTCTCCGGTCTCTGGATCATAATCTATAGCTGCATAGATTTTTTGTATCTCCTTACTTTCCGTTTTTATAGCTACATGACAATTCATACAAATATTTGCTGAAGGTATGTTTGCTGATTTACTTTTTCGAACACCTGTATGACAATAATTACAATCAATTTCGTACTGCCCCGCATGAAGCTCATGTGAGTAGGCAATGGGTTGAGTAGGCATATACCCCTGTTGAACTCCTATTGTAAAAAGACCATCGATCCCTGTCTTCAATCCAACAGCAACAAAAATGAAAATAATCATTCCTAGAATCGTGTTGGACTTAACAAAAGCGAAGACATCGACTTCTTGATCAACGATTAACTCTTGATCTTCCCGGGATACCTCATTAATTGTGCCTATGTATTTGGTCAAAAGTGAGATGATCAAACCCAAAACCACCAAGATAAGACCCAAAACGAAAATAAACACAATGAGTATAGCATACATGAAAGTATTTGACATGCCTTCGTTGCTCCCTTCTGCACCATTATCTTCTCCGGCCGCAGCCACGGCAGCAACCTGAGGAACTACCTTAGAAGCAACATCGATATATTCTAAAACGGAAATGATCTCTGCATCCGTGAATGGATAAGCGGGCATAGCTACTTTTTTGTACTTTTCGTACAACGCAACAGCGTATTCGTCCCCACTTTCAATTACTTTTTGAGAATTCTTTATCCAACTTATAAGCCAAGGTCTCTCACGACGCTCTTCAATCCCTTTAAGCGCTGGGCCAATCACCACTTCGTTGATGGCGTGACATTGAGTACAGTTAGCGTTGTATAATTTTTCACCTGAAGCTATGATCGCCGGATCGATTGCGTCTTCTTGACTGAAGGAAGTTGTCACCAAAATAATTCCAAGAAAGAAAATGGCGGCTCGTTTGAAACCCTGGATGGGTATAAATTTTTTAGACATCTATTTTTTAATGATCTAATTTATTTGACTACAAATCTAATATTGGGTTTTTGCAAATCAAACCCGCAAGGCCTCTTATTTTTCGATTTATGAGACCTCGATTCCCTATTGGGTGTAATGCATTCAAAGTCAAGACTTTAAGCAGTAATACATTTAAAACAAAAATATTATTTATAATGATTCTAAATAACAGATTTTTTGAACAAGCTATCGTAAATTACAGTTCATTTATTTTTTGATAAAACTACTTATCTTCAATGGATTTATTCTTCTATCAAGTACCAAAAAATATCGTTTAATTTTTGATGTCAGAATTAACAATATACCTTGACCAACAGCACCCATATTGGGTCTCAATGCCAATACATCACATCACCAAGCTTTTAGCTTTTATTTTCTCATGCCTGCTGAAATTCAAAATGAAGGATTTAATTTGAAATAATCTTGAAATTTTTATATTTTCTTTTTCCACATAAGATTTGTAACAAACACCATCTAAGAACAATCGAATGATCACTAGTGGAGTTGATACCATACTGCGTAATTAATAATAGATTTCAAACCGCAAAGGACGAAAATCAACAGTATTCCTACAAAGATCCACATAACTTATTCTACTTCTTTAACATTATTTACAATTATCAATGTATGATGTCTTTAAAAGGTCTAGAAAAACAGTTAACATTGAAATAAAGGATGGGTTGAACTCATCCAGTAATTAAGTTCTGAATTATCCTCTTTTTTTGACTTTGGTCTAAATAAGTCACTAGGAGAAATTCTTCTTCACTTTCTCTTAATATAAAGAATGTCGAGCTATTCATTCTCCGGAACTCTTGAAGTTTTAAGTAGGGAAGGTTGACCATAAAAATAAAGTAATTGTTATAAAAAAATAACTGAATGAAGTATTAACATTGCATTTCAAAATCATCTAAAGTCATAATTGGAAAACATAAAACATTTTATCATAGATTTTGACTCTACATTCACTAAAGTAGAAGCACTCGATATTTTGGCTGAAATTGCCCTGGAAGGGAATCCTAAAAAAGAGGCTATTATCAACCGTGTGAAGGAAGTCACTGACTTAGGGATGAGTGGGGAATTGTCATTTAGGGATTCCTTGGAGGAACGCATTTCCATCATCAAGGCCAATAAAGATCACCTACTGCCTTTGGTAAGAGAGCTGAAGAATAAAATTTCGAATTCATTTAAGAGAAATAAACGATTTATTAAAAAAAATGCCAAGCAATTTTATATCTTATCTAATGGTTTTAAAGAATTTATTATACCTGTAGTAGCAGAATACGGTATTGAAGCGAAAAATGTATTTGCCAATGATTTTGTATTTGATGAAGAGGGAAATATTGTTGGTTTCAACAAAAAAAATGTACTCTCTTCGAATAAGGGGAAGCCAAAGCAGATCGAAAAGTTAAAATTAAAGGGCGAGGTCCATGTTTTGGGAGATGGCTTTACGGACTATGAGATCAAGGAAGCCGGATTTGCTAAAACCTTTTATGCCTTTACTGAAAATGTAAAAAGAGAAAAAGTTATCAGTTATGCCGACTTTGAAGCGCCCAATCTTGACGAAGTTTTTTATCAAAATAATATGGAACGAGCCTTATCTTATCCGAAAAGTAGAATCAAAGTTTTGTTACTTGAGAATGTCCATGAAAATGCCATTTCAAAACTTCGCACCGAAGGTTATCAAGTCAGTGTACACAATGCAGGAATGTCTGAGAACGATCTTTGCAGAGCGATTAAAGATGTATCCATTCTTGGAATTCGCTCCAAAACTCAAGTCACAAAAAAAGTACTTAGCCATGCGAAAAGATTGCTTGCCATTGGTGCTTTTTGCATTGGGACGAATCAAATAGATATTAAATCAGCCCAGAATAAAGGAATTGCTGTTTTCAATGCGCCCTATTCAAATACAAGATCTGTCGTTGAATTGGTATTGGCAGAAATTATTATTTTGATGCGAAATTTGGTGGATAAAATTCCTAAAATGCATCAAGGTCAATGGAATAAATCTGCCCAGAACAGCTTTGAAATTAGAGGAAAAACGTTGGGTATTATTGGTTATGGAAGTATCGGTTCACAGTTATCTATAGTTGCTGAGTCTATGGGCATGAAAGTCATCTATTTTGACATTGTAGAAAAACTAGGGCTCGGAAATGTGAGCCCCTGTGAGTCTTTAGAGGAATTGATGGTGCAATCTGATATCATTTCTGTGCATGTAGACGGTAGACAAGAAAACAATGACCTTATTGGAGTGTCACAATTTGATCTGATGAAGTCAGGGGTAATTTTCTTAAATTTAAGTCGTGGTAATGTGGTAAATTATAATGCCTTAAAGAGTGCGATCCAATCTGGGAAAGTTGCAGGTGCTGGAGTAGATGTTTTCCCAAAAGAACCCATGAGTAACGAGGAGGAGTTTATTTCTGAATTACGAGGGCTACCCAATACCATTTTGACGCCTCACATTGGAGGTAGCACATTGGAAGCTCAAAAAAACATAGCCAGTTTTGTCCCTTCACGAATTATAGATTACATCAATACCGGCTCTACTTCAAATACGGTTGGTTTTCCTGACATCGCTCTCCCTATTTTACATGAAGCTCATAGGTTTATTCATATTCATATGAATGCTGCCGGCGTACTTGCCAAAATTAATAATATACTCGCCAATCGCAAGCTCAATATTGTGGGGCAATATCTTAAAACCAATGAAAATATTGGCTATGTAATCACAGACATAGATAAAAAATATGATAAAGAAGTCATAAAAGAATTAAAAGGAATTGATGAAACTATTCGATTTAGAGTTTTGTATTAATTTCTAATTATTCAGGGGTATTGATAAATTATTATCTTTTTAAATGATCTAATCCGATATCATCACAGCCACTAAGACCTCTAAAAAGTGTCAATACTTTAAATTTTGAGTTAACCATTGGAATATTTTTTATGTCAAATCATTTGTTTTTCACACCTGGTCCTTCTCAATTATACCCTACGATCCCTCAGCATCTCAACAATGCCATGAGAGAAAACATAGGCTCCATTTCCCACAGAGGAAAAGAATTTCAAATGATTTTTAAGGAAACGAAAGAGCGCCTCTCTGATGTGCTTAAAATACCTCCTGATTATGAAATATTTATCACCAGTTCAGCCACCGAAATTTGGGAAAGAATTATTCAAAATTTAATCAGTAATAGCTCTCATCATTTTGTTAATGGTTCTTTTTCTAAAAGATTTTATGATTTCACGACAGCCTATCATCTAAAATCTACTACCGAAATTTCAGATTTTAATCAAGAATTTGGAGAATTTAACGTATCCGATGAAGCTGAGTTAATTTCCATTACGCAAAATGAAACAAGTATCGGTTACTCATTTAATCCCGAGGAAATTAAAAATATCAGGAAAAACAATCCTGAAAAACTCATTGCCCTAGATTTAGTCAGTGCCGTTCCTAGTATCCCCGTAGATTTAAGTCAAATAGATACGGCGTATTTTTCTGTTCAAAAATGTTTCGGACTTCCTGCTGGGATGGGTATTTGGATCGTGGGACCTAAATGTTTTGAAGTTTCGAAAGCAAAAGCATCGAAAAATGAAATAGTAGGCAGTTATCACAGCCTTGCTGCATTGAAAAAAAATGGCGATAAAAATCAAACGCCCGAGACTCCCAATGTGTTGAATCTTTATTTATTAAAAAACGTGCTAAAGGATATGCAATTTAAAGGCATCTCTTCCATTCAAAATGAAACAAAGTATAAAGCGGCCTTGCTTTATCATAATTTTGATCAAATAACAGAATTAAAAACAGTCATTCCTCATCCGTTAAACCGATCTAAAACGATATGCGTGAGTGAGGTGCATGGAGGGAATAATGGACTAATTGAGTATTTGAAATCTAAACAATTAATCATTGGGTCTGGCTATGGCGATTTCAAGGATGAACACATAAGAATCGCTAATTTTCCAGCACATTCTAAAGAATCTATTGAAATGCTTGTGGATGAAATCGGTAAATATTTTGAGGGAAAATGAACAAAATTATCGCTCCCTGATTTTCGCCTTATGAACTGGCAGCTTGACTCATTAAAAGAGTCTATTTTCCAAAAACGTATGTTTATTACAGCCGAAAAAGATAATTTTCTTAAAGTCTCTGAATATTCATTTTTAAAAATTAACTTTGTTCACCGTAACATGAACTACGTATTCATCTCAAATGACTAAGACAAAATATATTTTCGTTACGGGGGGTGTGACTTCCTCACTCGGTAAAGGTATCATTGCGGCATCCCTTGCCAAATTACTGCAGTCCCGAGGCTTTAGTGTCACCATTCAAAAATTTGATCCTTATATCAATATTGACCCTGGAACGCTGAATCCCTATGAACATGGAGAATGCTACGTAACTGACGACGGTGCAGAAACAGATCTTGATTTAGGCCATTATGAAAGATTTCTAAACATCCCTACTTCCCAGAGTAACAACATCACGACCGGGAAAATTTATAACAACGTGATCCAAAAAGAACGCGCTGGGGATTTTTTAGGAAAAACAGTTCAGGTAATCCCTCACATTACCGATGAAATAAAATCTAATTTTTATAAGTTAGGGGAAATGGAACTTTATGACTTCATCATTACAGAAATTGGAGGATGTGTGGGTGATATTGAATCATTGCCCTTCATTGAAGCGGTCAGACAAACGCGTTTTGAATTGGGATCAGATCATGTCGTTTCCATTCACCTAACCCTTATCCCCTATTTAAAAGCTGCTGGAGAACTGAAAACCAAACCGACTCAACATTCTGTTAAAGAGCTCCAAGAGGCGGGGATACAGCCAGACATTTTAGTTTGCCGTTCTGAGTATGAAATTAATGATGAAATCAGAAGAAAATTAGCCTTGTTTTGCAGTGTTCAGATAGACCATGTCATCGAATCTTTAGATGCAGAAACCATCTATGATGTTCCCATTTTAATGCTTAAGGAAAAACTTGACTTACGAGTTCTAGATAAATTCAAAATTAAAAGTAAGGAAGAACCCAATATTTCCTCATGGAAAGAGTATTTAGTTAGACTGAAGAATCCAACTTCAATCGTCAAAATTGGACTGGTGGGTAAGTATATTCAACTTAAAGATGCTTACAAATCTATCATTGAGTCTTTTATTCATGCTGGAGCCGTCAAAGATTGTAAAGTTGAAATAGTTTGGATTCAATCTGAAGATATCCAAGAGGACAATTGTTTAGAATTACTGAGTGATCTAAATGGCATTTTGGTAGCTCCAGGGTTTGGTGAAAGAGGTATAGATGGGAAAATCAGCGCCATAAAAATAGCCCGAGAGCATTCAATTCCCTTTTTCGGAATTTGTTTGGGTATGCAATGTGCAGTTGTTGAATTTGCGCGCAATGTTCTAAATCTTAATGGTGCTAGTTCAACTGAAATTGGAAATAGCCCACCACATCCCGTAATTGATATTATGGAAGAGCAGAAGAATATCAAAAAAATGGGAGGTACGATGAGGTTAGGAGCTTATACCTGTTTATTGGAACAAGATTCTCTGGCAAGTAAAGTGTATGGACAACATAAAATCTCTGAAAGACACAGGCACAGGTATGAATTTAATAATGATTATTTATCCCTCTTCAAAGGAGCCGGTATGATGGCATCAGGAATAAATAAAGAGACCGGTTTGGTTGAGATAATGGAACTCAAAAATCATCCATGGTTCATTGCAACTCAGTTTCACCCTGAATTAAAGTCAACCGTTATCAACCCACATCCGCTCTTTGTGGCGTTTGTTGATGCAGCATTAAAACAAAAAAAAAATCAGTAAATTAAACGTTCTTTTTAAGTAACTTTTATGGACAAAAATAATATAATAGGCTTGACATTGATGATGGTCATGCTTGCCGTCTACTTTCAATTTTTCAGCCCTGAACCTCCTGCTTCAGAAATTATTGACAACCCTGTAGTCGATAACAGTCCTTCAAAGTTATCTGAAAAAGTCAACAATGAGGTTGTCTTAGATCCACCATTGGACCCATCCGATTCTACTTTAAATCAATTAAATAAATTGAAATATGGATTTTTTGTTTCAAAAATAGCAGGAGAAGAGTCTATTATCAGCCTCAATACCGAAGAACTAGAAGTTACTTTCACAAATAAAGGAGGAACTTTTAAAGATGTTGAAATAAAAAATTATACCACCTATGATAGCTTGCCCTTACATTTATTCAATGAAAATCATGCTATTGATATCTATTTTGAGCACCTGTCAAAAAACATTTCTCTGAAAGATTTGATTTTTGAATCTGAACTGATCAAATACTCAGACAGTACAGAATTAGTCTATAGCCTAGATTTGAATGGCAAGCGTCTGCGCCAAATCTATACCCTTTATGACCAGGGTTTTGTCATCAATTATCGAATAGAAAATGATGGATTTGACGAATTGATAGATACCAAAAACCTCAATTTTTATTGGGAAGGAAAAATGCCGAAAATTGAGCGCGAATTACTCGATGCGCGACAGCGTGCAACGACGCGCTATTACTCTATTACTGGAAATACTGATTATATCAGTAAAACTTCGACCGAATATGAAGAAATGATGATAGATGAGCCTGTAAAATGGCTGGCCTTCAATCAAAAGTTCTTTACTGCATCTGTCATTGCCGAAAATGGTTTCAGCAAAGCAGTGATCACGCTTGCACCATCTAACGATGATCAAATTGTCAAACAAGGGGCACTCTCATCTGAAATCCCTTTTACGGACTTCGAAAATAATCAAGCCCGGTTCAAATTCTTTTTTGGGCCTAATAAATACAGTATTCTCAATGAAGTTACCGAAGGCTTTAGTCAAAATATTGAATTAGGCTGGGTGTTTTTACCATTTATAAATAAATATTTAATCATTCCTATCTTTAATTTTCTAGAACAATTCATGTCCAATTATGGGCTGATCATTATCATAATGGTCCTCATCATTAGGTTAATTCTCTCCCCTCTCACTTACAAATCCCATATCTCTATGGCAAAAATGCGGGTCTTAAAGCCTGAATTAGATGCAATCAAAGAAAAGCATGATGGAGATATGCAAAAAGCACAATCGGACCAAATGGAACTTTACAGAAAAGCGGGTATCAATCCATTAAGTGGTTGCATACCCGTTTTACTTCAGTTTCCTATTTTGGTTTCGCTCTTCTATTTCATACCCAGTGCTATTGAACTACGCTTAGAATCATTTCTTTGGGCAGATGACCTGTCTTCATACGACTCCATTCTTTCCTTGCCTTTTAACATCCCGTTTTATGGAGATCACGTCAGTTTATTTACGCTTTTGATGGCAGGATCCACCATTTTATATACGATGGCCAATTCACAAATGACCACCATTCAGGGTCCCATGAAAACCATGCAATACCTCATGCCTATCATGTTTTTGTTCTTTTTCAACTCCTACCCTTCAGGTCTTTCCTATTATTATTTCATTACTAATTTAGTTTCTTTTGGACAAATTGCCTTGTTCAGGAAATTTGTGAATGAAGATAAAATAAAACTGATTATGGAGGAAAATAAAAAGAAAAACGTGAATAAGAAAAAGTCTAAATTCCAGACCCGTCTTGAAGATGCTATGAAAGCGAATCAAACTGCACAAAAAAATAAGGGAAAGAAAAAAAAGCCGAAATAAAATAAGTACTGTGTTTTAGCTTAATTATTCTTTTTTACATTACATCTGTATCCAAAATATTAATTGTTGCTTTCTTTATCCAAGTAATGGAATAATTCTCTCCTTCTGACATATATTTGTTTACTTTTTAGAGGCCAAAAAAATTCAGATTCGTTAAAGTATGGGAAAAATTATATCAGTTGCCAATCAAAAAGGTGGCGTCGGAAAGACGACCACTGCAATCAACCTTGCGGCAAGTCTGGCAGCATTAGAGTTTAATACCCTCATTGTAGATGCTGATCCTCAAGCCAATGCCACTTCTGGCGTGGGGTTAGACCCTAATCAAATTACAACGGGTATTTATGAATGTATGATCAACGGAATCGCAGTAAAAGACAGTGTCCACAAATCAAATATAAAGTACTTAGACATACTCCCCTCTCATATCAATTTAGTGGGAGCAGAGGTTGAAATGATCAATTTGGATAATCGCGAAGACAAAATGAAAAGTGTACTGAGCGATGTAAGGGAGAATTATGATTTTATCATTATTGACTGCTCGCCCTCCTTGGGTCTCATTACCATCAATGCTTTGACCGCTTCTGACTCAGTAATTATTCCTGTTCAATGTGAATATTTTGCACTAGAAGGCTTGGGTAAATTATTGAATACCATTAAAATAATTCAAACTCGACTGAATACAGCCCTCCAAATTGAAGGTATTTTGATGACTATGTATGATATTAGACTCAACTTATCTAATCAAGTAGTGAATGAAATAAGAACTCATTTTAAAACGATCGCTTTCGAAACCATTATCCCGAGAAATGTAAAACTCAGTGAGTCACCAAGTTTTGGATTACCTGTAATTTCTCATGATGCTGACAGCAAAGGGGCTACAAGTTATATAAACCTAGCAAAAGAGATTTTAAGACGTAATCAAATTAAAGCTGCTTAAAATGGCCGCAAAGAAAAGTACAGGTTTAGGTAAAGGTTTGGGGGCATTGCTTTCAGAGCCCTCCTTAATCGTTCATGAATTAAATGCGGAGCCCATGATCCGTGATCGATCTCCTCTCATTGGGGAAATTTCAATTTCTCAAATTGAAGTAAACCCCTTTCAACCGAGATCTTATTTTAATGAAGAGGCGCTTAGTGATCTCGCAAAATCTATTCAAGTTCAAGGTATCATTCAACCCATTACGGTGCGAAAGCTTTCTGAAAACAAATATCAGCTTATTTCTGGAGAACGGCGCCTTCAAGCTTCTAAAATAGCCGGCTTAGAACAAATTCCTGCTTACATCAGGATAGCAGATGATCAACAGATGCTCGAGATGGCATTGATAGAAAACATTCAAAGAGAAAATCTAAATGCCATTGAAATTGCTTTGAGTTATCAAAGATTACTTTCTGAATGTGATTTAAAGCAAGAGCAATTGGGAGATAGAGTAGGTAAAAATAGATCTACTGTGACCAATTATTTACGTTTGTTAAAACTACCGCCTGATATTCAAATTGGATTAAGAGACAACCTTTTGTCTATGGGGCATGCGCGATCACTTATTGTGATAGATGATATAGTGTTGCAATTAGAGGTATTTCAGAAAATTTTGTCTGAGGGTTTATCTGTCAGAAAAACTGAGTCTATAGTAAGAAGTCTCGTTAATAATAAATCCAGCAATCCGGTTAAGGCTGCCGTAATGACTCCTGAAATAGAAAAAGTCCAAAGACAACTCTCCTCGCATTTCGGAACGATGATAAAAATTAAATCAAAAAATAATGCTAAAGGTGAAATCAGTATTCCTTTTACATCGGTTAATGAACTCAATAGGATCTTGGATCTGCTCGAGATATAAATTACTCTTTGCCCTTTCTTGGATGTATTGTAGCTTTTTTTATAGTCATGCACAAGAGAAATTCAGGTTGGATACGAGCTTTTTAAATATGGATTCGGATATGTATTTCAAGGAGATTTCAAAAGTTGATCCTATGAAATCAGCCATGCTTTCAGCCATACTACCCGGACTAGGACAAATTAATAATAAGCAGGTCTTTAAAGTTCCCTTTGTCTACGCTGGATTTATGGGTTTCGCGCATTTCATCAATGAAAACAATAAACTTTATCATACTTTTAGAAATGCCTATCTCGCAACTACTGATAATCGCGTAGATACTGAAAATAAAATTGAAGGGCAATTCAGCTCAAGTGCTCTTAAGCAACAAGCGGATAATTTAAAGCGAGACCGAGATTATTTAGTTTTACTCATGACCTTATTTTATTTGACGAATGTGGCTGACGCCTATATTTCAGGACACTTACGAGAATTTAAAATTAATGACTCTTTTTTGGCACAATTGGGACCCGATATTGAATCAACTCCCTTATCTTCGCCCGTGTTTGGATTCTCACTAAAAATTTCTTTTTAACGTTCACGATGGATATCGCGCTGATAGGTTATGGTAAAATGGGGAAGTCCATTGAAAAAATAGCAACTGAAAGATGTCATCATATCTCTTCAATTGTAGATTTGGATAGCCAAGAAAAATTATCTGAAATCGCGCCTGACAACACGGATGTTGTAATTGAGTTTTCAAATCCTTCTTCCGCATTTGATAATATAGGCGCTTGTTTGAGACAAAAAGTGCCTGTAATATCGGGCACAACCGGATGGCTCAATCAATTACCTGACATTGAAGCACTCTGTGTCGCTCATCAAGGAACTTTTTTAACCGCTTCAAATTTTAGTTTGGGGGTCAATATCTTTTTTAAACTCAATGAGTGGTTGAGTCAAGTCATAGGACAATTTCCAGATTACAAAATAGAGATTGAGGAAACCCACCATTTACAAAAATTAGATAAACCCAGTGGTACAGCCATTACCCTGGCCGAAGACATTATCAAGACCCATCCTCGCTATCGTCGCTGGGCTCTCGATGCTTCCAAGGAAAATGATGTCAAAATAGCTTCTTTTAGACAAGCAAAAGTAGCCGGAAAGCATGTAATCAACTACCATTCTTCCATCGATACTATAGCAATAACTCACGAAGCCCATTCGAGAGAGGGCTTTGCTTTGGGAGCGGTACTCGTTGCTGAATGGATTCAGGACAAAAAAGGTATTTTTACCATGAATGATTTTATAAAAATATAACACACTGATATGTATTTCAATGATTTTAGTATGATCTCCTTTGTAACCCTAATGCTAGGAGCATATTTGCTGCAAGCAATTGCCTATTATAAATTCTTCATAAAGTCAGAGCAGCCAGGATGGATAGGTTTTATACCAATTTATAACTATTACATTCATTTACAAATTGTTGGTCGCCCCAGATGGTGGATACTCTTATTATTTGTGCCTGTAGCCAATTTCTTTGTCGCCCTAACCATTCACTTGGACTTACTCAAATCATTCCAAAGATATCGTTATGTAGACCAAGTTTTAGGGGTTCTATTCGCACCTTTTTATATGATTTATGTTGCCTTTGGTCCGACTACCTACCTTGGTAAAGCTACTGATTTACCCAAAGTTCAAAAAGGTCCCTTTAAAGAATGGTTTGAGGCTATTGTTTTTGCAGTTTTTGCAGCTACCATCATTCGATGGGCATTCATGGAGGCTTATGTCATTCCAACGCCATCCATGGAACGTTCTCTTCTGGTCGGTGACTTTCTTTTTGTAAGTAAGTTAGAGTACGGTCCTAGAACACCTAAAACTCCATTACAATTACCCCTAACTCATGCCAAAGTCTGGGGAACTGATCTCCCTTCCTATTTCAGCGGAATACAGCTCCCTCAATTTCGGCTACCAAGTTTAGGTCGTGTGGAAAGAAACGATGTAGTCGTATTTAACTATCCCCCAGAGTTGGAAAATCCTAAAGACTTAAGAACACATTACATCAAAAGGTGTATTGGTGTTTCCGGTGATGTAATTGAAGTAAAATATGGGCAAGTACACATCAACCAAGCCGTCGCTGATAATCCTAAGTTTATGCAAATGCGGTATTTTGTTGAAACAGATCAAAATATCAAGGATCGAATTTTTCGAGAAAATAAAATTTGGGAATACTACCCCTCTTTTGGTTCAGGTAATCGCAAAGGTTATATCATTAATACCACTGAAAGTTCTGCCAATCAGCTAGCTAATCTTAGCTTCATCAAAAGTGTTGACCTTCAACTTGATTATGAAGATAAAATAGAGTCTCGAATATTTCCAAATGCTGAATATTATCCCTGGAATGGAGATCATTATGGTCCACTCCTAATTCCTTACAAAGGCATGACCATTGATATAAACGACTCAACCCTGGCGATGTATGGAGGTACCATAAGCAACTATGAGGAACAGGGAATCGTTGAAATCATAGAGGATCAATTACTCATAGCAGGTCAACCGGTCATGCAATATACTTTTGCTAAAAATTATTATTTCATGATGGGTGATAATCGTCATAATTCTTTAGATTCTAGGTATTTTGGATTTGTTTCGGAAGATTTTATTGTAGGAGAAGCCTCCTTTATTTGGCTTTCTATAGATGATAAAGCGGATCTGTTTGACAAAATACGCTGGGAACGGCTTTTCAAGACCATTAACTGATTAATTTCTTAATCATAAAAAAACTACTACCAAGGTATGGGTTGCTGGCCATTCTTGATTAAAAAACAATTGGCTTTACTAAAATGTTCATTCCCCTGAAATCCACGATAGCATGAAAGGGGAGAGGGATGTGCAGAAGTTAATATTAAATGTTTTTCAGCGTCAATTAATCCCTTTTTTCGACTGGCAAAAGCCCCCCATAAAAGAAAAACCAAATTTTGCTTTTTATTAGACAAATGACTGATCACCTGATCGGTAAAATATTCCCATCCTAAATGCTTGTGTGACCCAGGCAGGGACGCCTCAACCGTCAAAATAGCATTCAACAAGAGTACCCCCTGCTCAGCCCAACGCACCAAAGATCCCTCTTGGGGAATCTCGTTTCCTAAATCTCGTTTTATCTCCTTAAAAATATTCAATAATGATGGCGGAATCATCTTGCCCTTTTTAACAGAAAAAGACAATCCATGAGCTTGATCCACCCCGTGGTAAGGATCTTGACCCAGAATAACCACCTTTGTTTGGTGAAAAGAACACAATTCAAAAGCTTTGAAAATATCATTTTTATCTGGATATATTTTGCCTGATGCATAGGCCAATAGTACCTTGTCAATCAATCTTTTATAATAAGGCTCATGGCAACTTTTCTCTAAGATGGCTTGCCAAGAGGGTTCATTAATTGAAAGCACAGATGATGATTAAATGATACATATAGATGTAAATTAAAATAAATTAAGGTAATTATTATTTTTGGTAGGTATTTCCATTTTAAACGTTATTTTGAGTAAGAATTTTTCTTTATTATAATACGGATTTTCTAGAGATCTTGGAAATAAACAATAAGCTTTATATATTGCTTTTAAGGGATGATTATATCGCACAAACTCACTCCTTTAAGAAGATTTTAATATGGTTACAGATATTACCGAAGATGTAAAAGTGAGTGTGGAGACAGCCTATCGAGCGGATTATTCAGATCCTGCCCAGAGTCATTTTGTTTTTACCTATCGCATTACTATCGAAAATCAAGGTAATAAAACAGTTCAGTTGAAACTTCGGCATTGGGAAATATTTGATATGACTTATCCGTTGAAAGAGGTCGATGGCGAAGGCGTAACGGGAAAACAGCCTATCCTTGAGCCTGGACAATCACATCAATACGTATCTGGGTGTAATCTTAAATCTGGTGTCGGTAAAATGGTAGGCTATTATACCATGGAACGCATCAGTGATGGCTATCAATTTAAGGTAAACATCCCTGAATTTGTATTGATCAATCCTATCAAATTCAATTAAGACTTTGTCGAAGCTTAGCTCCTTACTTCCTAAGGGTCTCTATTTTTTAAATTATATCAACAATCCCTTAGATGGACATCAAATACATTCTCCTGATGTTTTTAATGTTTATTCGGTATTAATTAAAAACAACGGCAGCTACGTCAAGCCTAGGAAAATCTATAATCAGCTCCTTAACCTTGAAGAAATCAATGCATCGATCGTATCACAAAAAAATACATCAATACATTGCTAATCTTGTGCCTCACTTGGAGATTCAATCTTTATTATATGTTTATTATGATCCTGGATCCCATTCAAAAAATATCCTCAGCCAGATTAATTTCATTTCTACCCGAACAAAAGGTACTACCTGGGTCAGCGCAGGGGTAGCACCAAAACCCTACTCAAAGATTAGATTTGCATAAAAAAGAATTCGAAATTGATCCAAAGGCTTCTTTTATTCAAATCATACAACGTGATCTCTATGAAATGGTCATATTAGACCTCTCATGGTTGCACAAAAATCTGATAGATTATCTGACACTATTGTCATCAATGGATCAACCACCAAAAGCAATCCTTTTTCTGAACATACATCTGACTCCCAAAAATGACTAATCATGGAAAAGCATTAGCAATGATTCAAAGATCTCATTGACCGTTGATTTATTCCACATTGGACTGGTTTTTCTTAATTTAAAAATGGAAAAGTAGCATTTTATTCTAAAGAGTTGATCAGATATTTACGGTATTCTTTAAATTTGTATGAAATTATTGAATTTAATGTCAGATCATCAAAACAAAGTTCCTAGTCTCCTCTCCGATCCTCAACTCCCAAAAAAACATAATAAAGTTCTAAAAATTGGAATGACTTTAGCCCTAATGGCCATTGCATTACTTGCTTATTTTATTCAAGAAGAACAGCAACAAAATTTGCTGAAAGAAGAGGCTTTAACCGCCGCATTTTTACAAATGGACTCTCTCTCCAATGAGCTAGATAAACGCATTTTAACTATTTCGAAATTAGGTGGTGAGATAGATACATTGGTAGGTATCAAGCAAAGACTTGAAGAAGAAAAAAAGTACTTTCTAAATAGAGACCAACGACAAAAAATAACGCTGGGTACCCTTAAAGATAAAGTGGAAGGCTACCGCCAGTTGCTTCAGATCAAAGATGAAGAAATCAATCAATTGACTCAGATAAATGAGCAGCTCACGACTGAAAATATAGAATTAAAAAATGAAACACAGGTGCTCAATCAGTCAATCAATAATATAAAGCTTGAAAAAAAGGATCTAAATCAAAAGGTGCAATTACTTTCAAAGCTTAAAATCGAAGATTTTATCATTGCTGCAATCGATGTGAAGGGTAAGGAACGCTTAGACAGTTTTAGAAAAAAGCACATTAACCAGCTCCGAATTACTTTTGTACTTTCAGAAAATGAAGTCGCACCCATCGAGGGTAAAAAGCTATGGATCCGTGTGGTCGCTCCGGACAACAATGTGTATTATGATGTGAATATGGGTTCGGGTTCCTTTACCTTTTTAGGTAGAGAATTATTCTACACCGCTCAAAAAGAAATTCTTTATGACCGTTCCCAACAAAAAGTCGTAGTTTATTACGAAAAAGGTACACCTTACTTGATTGGACCACACACCGTAGAAGTTTACACGGATGATTATCTCGTAGGATCGGGAAGTTTTATTGTGAAAAGCTAGTCAAAATGGTTGATTTTTAATCAACATTAGCTACTTTTGCCGCTTAAAATTACATTTTATAAATTTCAATATGAAAAAGAATTACGAAACAGTATTCATTTTAACTCCCGTTTTGTCTGACGATCAGATGAAGGATGCTGTTCTTAAGTTCATAAAAGTAATTACTGATAATAAAGGCGAAGTTATCAATGAAGAGCATTGGGGATTAAAAAAATTAGCCTATTCCATCGAGCATAAAAATACTGGATTTTATCATTTACTTGAATTTAAGGCAGAGCCCTCATTGGTTTCAAAACTAGAAATTGAACTCAGAAGAGACGAAAAAGTTATGCGATTTTTAACCGTAGCAATAGATAAGCATGCGCTTATTTACAACGAGAGAAGACGTAAAGGTGCTTTTAATAAGAAAGAAAATAAAGAGGAGACTGCAAAAAAATGACATTACAAAACGAACCAATAAATAACGATCAAGTACTTAAGAAGTACTGTAGATTTAAGAAAAGTGGAATCAAGTATATTGATTATAAAGACGCAAATTTTTTACTGAAATTTGTAAATGACCAAGGGAAAATTTTGCCTCGTAGACTTACAGGTACTAGTTTGAAGTTTCAACGAAAAGTAGCACAGGCGGTAAAAAGAGCTAGACATATTGCCGTTTTACCGTATGTAGCAGATTCTCTTAAATAAAATAGTTATGGATATAATATTAAGAGAAGACATCAAAGGATTGGGTTACAAGAATGACACCGTCAAAGTAAAAGCAGGATACGGAAGAAATTATCTAATTCCTAAAGGAGTGGCCATATTGGCCAGTAAATCCAATAGGAAAATGATAGATGAAAATATTCGCCAAGCCGCCCATAAAGCTGAAAAATCACTTAAAGATGCCCAAGCTCTTGCTGACAGAATCGGTGAAATGATTTTAGAAATCAAAACAAAAGCAGGAGAAAGTGGGAAGATTTTCGGTGCAATTACAGCCATTCAGGCGGCTGAGGCATTGTCAATTAAAGGCTTTGATATTGATAGAAAGAAAATAACGCTTTCTAAGGATATCAAACATATTGGAGACCATTCGGCAGTGATTGATTTGCATAAAAATATACATCATAAAATAATCGTAAGGGTAGTAACAGAATAATTACAAACTAATTGTATAGATTTATAAAACCTGAAATAATATTTCAGGTTTTTTTTTTGTTCTTTAGTTAGATTGATTGTGAAATTTAAACTTGATTTCCATATTGCTAAGTCTGATGCTCACATCAACTATAGCCAGGCCATTACCTCTTTAGGTTCGTGTTTTGCGGATAATATGACAAAAAAATTATTAACGCATAAGTTTAATGTTATTGATCACAAGTTGGGTAAACTTTACAATCCCAATGCTATCTTTAAATTGATTAAAAAAGCCCTTTATAAAACATATCCCAAATCTGTTTTAATTGATGGCATGTATATGAGTTTTGATTTGCATTCTGAGATTCGAGCGGCCCATCAAACTGAATTTAGCTCCTTATGTGAAAGTAGAATGAATGTGCTACATCAAGGCCTGAAAGAAAGTGAATGGCTGATAATCACCCTAGGTACTGCATGGACGCATACCTATCTCAGTACAAATACCATAGTAGCCAACTGCCATAAACTCCCACAAACATTATTTAAGAAAGAATTACTGTCCGTCGACTTCATCCTTCAAGAGTTTAAAGAACTACAGGCATTACTCTCATCATTTAATCCTAAATTAAAAATCTTATTTACCGTAAGTCCTGTGAGACATACCAAAGATGGACTACACGAGAATACACTTTCCAAAGCTACACTCCATCTAGCCGTACAAGACATCGTCAAAAAATTTAGTAATTGTTACTATTTCCCTGCCTATGAAATCATGATAGACGAACTTCGCGATTATAGATTTTACAAAACCGATTTAATACATCCCAATGAATTGGCCATTGATTATATTTGGGAGAAAATCGCACAGACATATTTTGATGAGACCACTTTTAAGTTTTATGAGGAATTGAAAGTATTGTTAAAGTCCATTGAGCATCGGCCTTTTAACCCAAACAGTGATCAACATCAAAAATTCGTTATTGAAACGCTGAATAAAACAAGAGCTCTATCAGACTCCATCAATCTTGCCACAGAAATTGAGCAGTTAACAAAATTATTAAGATGAAATTATTGATAATAATGCTTTCATTAGGACTGATATCTGGTTGTGGCTCATCAAGTAAAACCACCAAAAATAAAATGGAAAACGCTGCTATATCAAATCGCCTCATCAATGCCTCATCTCCTTATCTCTTGCAGCATGCCAATAATCCTGTAGACTGGTATCCTTGGGGGGAAGAAGCGCTCTCAAAGGCCAAAAATGAAGACAAACCTATATTGGTAAGCATAGGTTATTCTTCTTGTCACTGGTGTCACGTAATGGCCCATGAATCCTTTGAAAATGATAGCATTGCTGCTCTTATGAATGCAAACTTTGTAAATATAAAAATTGATCGTGAAGAGCGACCTGATATTGATCAAATATATATGGAAGCAGTACAGGCCATGGGTATCAATGGCGGATGGCCGCTTAATGTCTTCCTAACACCCGATCAAAAGCCTTTTTATGGAGGTACTTATTTTCCTAGTAAAGGTTGGCGCGAATTGCTCATTAACGTAAAGACCGTTTTTGCTGGAAATAGAGATAAACTGGAGGAATCCGCTGAGGTATATACGAAAGCCATTAATGCCAATGTTTCGGAAAAATATCAATTATCACCCACAGCGATTACTCAGGAAAAAATAGATTCTGGTTATCAAAAACTTGCCCAATCATTTGACTTGCAATGGGGTGGATTAAAAAAAGCACCCAAATTCATCATGCCCTCCCAATGGTCTTTTCTTATGGATTTAGCTTATCTGAATCCCACTTTAAATATTCAACCCCACCTGGAACTCACTCTGAATAAAATAATAGATGGTGGTATTTATGATCAAATTGGAGGTGGATTTTCTCGTTATTCTGTCGATGAATTTTGGCATGTTCCTCACTTCGAGAAAATGCTCTATGACAACGGGCAATTATTGTCACTGTATGCCAAGGCCTATAAAATGAGCAATAATGAACGTTATGCTTCCGTTATTCATGAAACAATCCAATGGCTGATTCGAGAGATGCTAGATGAGTCTGGTGGCTTTTATGCTGCCCTCGACGCTGATAGTGCAGGGGAAGAAGGTAAGTTCTATGTTTGGACCTATGATGAAATCAAGAAATTGGCTGGTGAACACACTGCACTTATTGCTGCTTATTATGATATCCAAGAAAAAGGTAACTGGGAGTCTACCAATATTCCTCGTATGCTACACAGTGAAGATGACATTGCCACACAATTTGGATTAGATCTCATGACGCTTCAATCTATCATTACTCAATTTAAGCAGCGAGCACTCCTCAAGAGAGCCGAAAGAATCCGACCGGGTCTAGACAATAAAATCATTTCAGGTTGGAATGGGTTGACCTTGACAGGAATCTTGGAAGCTTACCAAGCTACAGGCAAAACCCTTTATCTCACACTTGCCAAGAAAAATTATAACTTCATTCTTAAAAATTTATTAAAAGACGGTACCTTGATTCATGTCGTGAATCTATCAACTCAAGGATTTGCCGAAGATTATGCTGCCATAATTCAAGCATTGATAAAATATTATGAAACGACTTTTGATAAGGAAGCGCTACGTATATCCAATAACCTAACCCTACAAATGAACGAGCAGTTCTATGACCCTCAAGAGAAATTATTCTACTTTACGAGTATCCATGCTGAAAATCTCATAGCAAGAAAAAATGGTCTTTTTGATAATGTTATTCCTTCTTCAAATTCTATGATGGCAGAAAATTTATTAAAATTAGGTTTACATCTAGATAATGAACCGTACAAAAAACAAGCTTTGGATATGGTCAACCAGGTGGGGAAAATGATGGCTCAAGAAATAAGTTATCTGTCACAATGGGCCTCTGTAGCCACTTTCATCGTTAAGCCCATTCCTGAAATCGTCATCTTTGGAGACAATTATCAAGAATTAACCACAGCGCTCAATGCCCTTCATATTCCTCGTAAGGTAGTGGCTGCTTCGGCGATAGAAAGTGATTTGCCCCTGCTGCAATATAAAACTGAAATCAAGGGTAAAACGGCCATTTATGTGTGTTATAACAAAACTTGTAAATTTCCTGTGACGGACCTTGACAAAGCTTTGACTCAAATTTCATCTGAGTAGCCTGTCCATTTGCGCTATATTGAAGTCATACTGCCCATCCCCATCCCCGGCGTATTTTCTTATGCTGTTCCGGCACATGTAAAACAAGAAATCCTGGAAGGATGTCGGGTCATCGTTCCCTTTGGAAAGAGGAAATATTATACGGGTTTGGTCTATGCTACTGTGGATCAAGTTTCATCAAAATATGCAATTAAAGAGATTTTTGAAGTTTTAGATATTGATCCCATTGTCACCACAGCGCAATTAAAATTCATAGATTGGATTTCAAACTATTATATGTGTGCTCTAGGAGATGCCTACAATGCGGCCTTACCTGCCGGTTTAAAATTAACGAGCGAATCCTATTTAGGTATTTTACCCGACATCGATATTAATTATACAAGTTTAACCGATGCTGAAAAAATGGTTCTTACTCACTTAAAAAAAGAAAATATCTCCACAGAAGAAGTTAAAAAAATCACAGGACTAAAATATCCTTTTCAATTGGTCAAAAGTCTCATTGATGCCGGGATCATTTATACCTTTGAAAAAATAAAAGATAAATACAGTCCGAAATTGGAAAATCGGATTAAACTCCACTCACATTATACCACCGAAGAATACCTCAATGAACTCTCAAAAACCTTAGATAAGTATCCCAAACAAGCGCACGTTTTGATGGCCTATCTAAAAAGGATCCCCGTATTAGAAAACACCGAATTAAATAATTTTGGCATCAGTAAAAAATCTCTCCAATCGGCAGGCATAAGTGCTTCATCCCTAAAAACATTGGTGAAAAATAAAATATTTGAAACTTGGGAGCATCAAATTGATCGATTTTCATTTGATCATGGATCCATCGCAGCCCTTCCTGATTTGACAACGCATCAGGACCAAGCACTGCTTGAGATTCAGAAAAGTTTTGCTGAAAAGCCAACAACTTTATTGCGAGGAATTACAGGAAGTGGAAAGACAGAAATTTACATAACCCTGGTACATCAAATCATAGAAAATGGAGGACAAACACTCATACTCCTCCCTGAAATCGCGCTGACGACTCAAATAATTCAAAGGTTTAGGAGCTATTTTGGCAATCGATTTGGCGTCTACCATTCTCGGTTTTCTGACAATGAACGTACTGAAATTTATCAAAACTGTTTGAATCAGAAATACGACTTTGTCATTGGTGTGCGGAGTGCCGTCTTTCTCCCTTTTAAGCACCTAGAACTCATCATCGTAGATGAGGAACATGAATACTCTTATAAGCAATATGATCCCGCTCCCAGATATCATGCAAGAGACAGTGCTTTATATTTGGCCCAAATTCATCATGCCAAGGTATTATTAGGATCCGCAACACCCTCCTTAGAAAGTTATCAAAATGCAATCAAAGGCAAATTTGGATATGTAACGCTTAATCATAGATTCAAGAATCAACCCTTACCTGAAATAAAATTTGCTGATTTCTCTAAAGCCAGAAAACAAAAAAAAATAAAAGGCCATTTTACTCTAGCATTACTTGACCAAATCAAGTCGAGTATAGCAGAGAACAAACAGGTAATTCTCTTTCAAAACAGACGGGGTTACGCACCATATGTAGAATGTAATGACTGCAATCATATTCCTAACTGCCCCAACTGCGCCGTCAGTCTTACCTATCATATTTATCAGAATGAAATCATTTGTCATTATTGTGGGTATAAAATATTTTTTGATACGAAATGCGAAAAATGTCAATCGAATGAAATCAAGACCGTAGGAATAGGGACTGAGCAAATCGAAGAAGAACTCTCTGTCCTCATTCCTGATATAAAAATCAAGCGTATGGACCTTGACACTACGCGAAGTAAGCATGCTTATCAGCAAATCATTGATGCATTTGAGAGTAGAGAAATAGATGTACTGGTAGGTACTCAAATGGTAACCAAAGGACTTGATTTTGAACACGTAAACTTAGTCGGTATTTTTGATGCCGATCGAATCATTCATTTTCCTGACTTCAGATCGCACGAAAGAGCGTTCCAGTTGATTACCCAAGTAAGTGGTCGGTCAGGTCGAAAATATGATAGAGGTCAAGTGATTGTCCAAACGAACCAACCCGATCATCCATTATTATTACAGATAAAAGAAGGGCATTTAGATTTATTTTATGGACAAGAACTTGCTGAGCGTCAAAAATTCAAATATCCGCCATTCTATCGATTGATTAAAATCATAATTAAAGGAAAAGATAAAAATTTAACACATCAGGCAGCAAATGCATTGAATGTAATACTTCAAAAAAACTTCACAGAAAAACTTATTCTGGGTCCTATTGAACCCGTCATCAGCAAAATAAGAAATTACTATTTGTTTGAAATCATCATCAAAATTGAAAGAAAAACAACCCATCTCAAATCGATCAAAGAATTCATTCAAGGATCTCGCCAGACGTTATTAGCTTTGCCCTCATTTAAATCTATACTCATCCATTTTGATGTAGACCCAATATGATAAAGACCGCTCATATTATCGTCCTATTGATAACCCTGCTCATGCTGTCACATTGTGAAAAATGCGACGACTGTGATGGGCTTATCTCTGAACCTACCGCCTCTTTTGCCTTTATTGATTCGGATAGTTTAATCTGGGTAGAAAATAATCTGGAATTGCTGACTGATTCATTGTTATATACTGATTCTGTCAGTAATCAGTTATCTCTAATCTCAGACTATCTTGAGGATAGCCTCACCATCCTTACCGATAGTATTGGAAATGGAGGACTATTAAAAGCTGAGCAGAACCTAATAATTGATCAAATTGTTTGGATAGATAGTCTGATCTTTATCAATGAAGAATATGATGCTTATTACACAACAGAAATTGATACATTGAACATAATAAAAACGGCCCTGGTCAGTGGAAATGTTTTGGTAGATACGGTATTCAACTTATTCAACAATCAATATCAAGTATTGGAAGATATAGCCACTCAATATGAAATCCCGTTAAATTATAATGACAGCCTTTCATCATTGGGATTCAGTATTGTAGGTCATCCTTACTTTATCAATCTATATCATACCAACGAATGGATGATCGATGTGCGTGGCAATGCCAGCGTCTCTATTTCTCAAATCGATACGGTAGCCTCCGCACACAATTTTGCCAATATCATTATTCAATGTGAAAATTCATCCTGCAAAGCAAATGAAATCGTATTTACTTGTTATTATTAGTTTGCTATGCATCAACTCGGCCGTTGCCCAAGGGGATAGTCTTTTGATCCAGAAGAGGTCATTTCAACCTAGAGTATATTGGGATTATGGTCAAACATTAATGCTCTGGCAAGAGCGTTCTCAGAAATATGAAGGAGGCCTTGAATGGCTCCTTTTTGATAAAGTGCAAATTTTCGCTGAGGCGGGTTATACGAAAATTAATCCTAAGAACCTTTACAAAAATATTGACTATCAAAGTGAAGGTCGTTTTTATAGACTAGGAATGGGCTATTTGGCTTATCTAGATGAAGTCAATCGATTGGGTTTGGGTGTGAGGTTCGCTGAATCGAGTTTTAAAGATGAAGGAGTTATTTTTATCAATTCTGAAACCATTAATAGCCCGATGAAAAATGATTTTGAAAGATCTGATCTTCAAGCAACTTGGATGGAAATTGTTTTGAATTCTGAAAAACAATTAAGACTGAACAAAGACGTCCCTGCTTCTTATTGGAATAAATTTTTTTCTATCGGAATCATGATACGCTACAAAATGCTCTTAGACTATCCCAGTTATCAACCTATCGAAGTTTTCAGTATACCCGGTTATGGCAGACTCATCAACAAAAGAAACCTCGGTTTCAATCTGTTTTTAAAAATAAATATTTAGAAATTCCAGTCCTCATTTATCTGATTAATAGCCTCATAAGAGGTCATATCAAACTGACAGGGGACCATACTTATGTAGTTGTTTTTTATGGCCCACTCATCGTGATCCTGACCTTTATCTTCGTTGATTAGGTTACCCACCATCCAATAATAATCTCTCCCGTAAGGATCGATACGTAGATCAAAATCTTCTTGCCATCGGGTATCTGCCTGGCGGCATATTTTTATTCCTTTGATTTGCGCATCACTAATAGCTGGAATGTTCACATTAAGGGCAATGTTCTTGGGCAATCCTTTGCTAAAAACTTCTTTTACAATTTTAGTAATAAAGGGTATCCCGTGAGAAAAATCACTCTTGGGGTTATAATCACACAATGAAAAGCCTATCGCAGGGGTCCCTTCAATAGCTGCTTCAATCGCAGCTCCCATAGTACCTGAATATAAAACGCTGATAGAAGTATTGCTCCCATGATTGATACCACTCAGTACCAGATCTACCCGTCTACCCTTCAAAATTTGATGTTTAGCCAATTTCACACAATCAGCAGGTGTTCCACTGCATTCATAAGCCTCAATATCTTTAAAAATTTGATTTTTCTTTATCCTCAACGTTTCACCAACGGTAATCGCATGCCCCTTGCCTGATTGGGGGCCGTCCGGAGCGACCACAATAGTTTCACCTAAATCTTTAACAGCGGAAACTAATTCAAATATCCCTTTTGAAGTGATCCCATCATCATTGGTGATGAGAATTAATGGTTTTTTCATAATTAAATAGAATTGTAAAAGGCGATAATTCTGACCAAGTCTCTAAGCTCGTCTGTTTTTAACCTATTTCTTTTTATAAAGGTTTGAAGTTCATTTTTCTTCTTCGCTAAAATCCTAAGAAGATCCTTCTTTGATCCACTGAACTGAGTAATTTTACCTACTTTGGTAAGAAAAAAAAAGTCATATCTCACGGAAGGTTGAGAAACAATGGGTAGACCATAACCGTAACCCATACTGGAAGTTTCCATGACGATCTTTTCCCGAGACAATAAAGATAGAACACTTTCATATTGGAGCTCAAACAATAAAGGGGTCACGTAATTTGATGTATTTTTATAAGGAATTGTATAAAACTCACGATAGCTTTTGTAATCCTCATCATAAATCTCAAAATATATCAGTTTGTGACTTGAAAAAGCAATTACGGCTTCATTTTTGACCAAAGTGACCATATTGCTGGGAAAATCATACTTAATCTCACCGGAAATCGTGTCTTGATCCGTAGTCACTACAATACCCTTGTGCCACTCATCCGATGAGAGCTGACCCAAAGACCAGGTCGTAGAGCAGAGAAAAGCAATACCAAAAATAACGCGCATACTATTTCAATATATCATGTCCCATGCGATCTCGCTTAGTTTCTAAATATTTTTTATTATGGACATTGGGGTCTACTTCAATAGAGATATTTTCTACTATCTCTAAGCCATATCCAATCAATCCCACCCGCTTTTTCGGATTGTTGGTAATGAGTTTTAGCTTTGAAATCCCCATATCTCTTATAATTTGTGCTCCCACACCATAGTCTCTCTGGTCCCCCTTAAATCCTAAATGCTCATTGGCCTCGACCGTATCCATACCACCTTCTTGAAGTTTATAAGCCTTCAGCTTATTGATCAGGCCAATACCCCTACCTTCTTGATTCATATAAACAACTGCTCCCCTACCTTCTTTTTCAACCATCCTCAAGGCGCTGTGAAGTTGCGTACCGCAATCACATCTGTAAGACCCAAAAATATCACCCGTAACACAAGAGGAGTGCACTCTGACCAAAACAGGCTCATCAACTGTCCACGCGCCTTTGTAGAGTACCAAATGATCATCTCCTGTATTGGTTTGCCGGTAAGCTTTGAGCTTAAAGTCACCAAAATCTGTAGGAAGATCTACAATAATTTGCTCCTCAATAAGCGATTCATTACTTAAACGATAAGCAATGAGATCATCTATTGAAACCAACTTTAATTTAAACTTATCTGCAATAATTCGGAGATCTGGCAGCCGGGCCATGGTCCCATCTTCTTTAAGCACTTCTATCAGGACACCTGCGGGGGTCAGTCCTGCCAAGCGGGCAAAATCTATTGCCGCCTCGGTATGCCCCGCTCTTCTTAGAACACCCCCTTCTTTGGCTTTTAAAGGGAAAATATGGCCGGGTCTTCCCAAATCATTGGGTTCGGTATTAGGATCTGCCAATGCCCGAATGGTTAAGGACCGATCCGAAGTGGAAATCCCGGTACTCGTATCTTTGCTGTTCAAGTCAACACTTACCGTAAAGGGCGTCTCATGAAGGGCTGTATTCTTACCAACCATGAGATCAAGTTGAAGCTCATCACACCTAGCTTCCACCAAGGGTACACATAATAAACCGCGTCCTTCTCTAGCCATGAAATTGACAATCTCAGGAGTGATTTTATCTGCCGCACAAATAAAATCTCCTTCATTCTCACGATCTTCATCATCTACCACTACAATTACTTCCCCATTTTTTATAGCGGCTATGGCTTCCTTGATTGAATCAAGTTTAATGTCTTTTTTCATACACTTGTTTTAACTAATTGATAACAATTATTTTACGGTTACGTTCCCTATAATTTTAGCGATTTCCATTTCGGTTTGCTTCAACTCACTAATTTCATCTAATAAAGTATCTACATCCCCTTCAATAGCCGTTTTTAATTTTTCATTTTGGACCTCAATAAGATGTTGGATCACCCTAAACTTAAGACGTAAAATATTTGAATAAGTGAGATCTTTAATGAATTCCTCTTCCAAGGGTATCTCAATATGGTATTTTTTCTTCCAAAATTCACTAATTTCATATTTTGGAGCACATAACTCTATGATGATTTTCTGTATTTCCGGATCGTCAATAGATAAAAAATATTCAAAATTTAAGGGTAGTTGCTCCTTATTTCGTTGAACCATGACCTTGAATATTTTATTATAGATGGGATGTGTAAATTCTATGTCCTCTGACTCACTGATAAAATAATCCCATAAAGTCATTTCATTTTCATCCGTCTTTTGGATGATCTCATCTCCATAATTTAAAAGTACTCTGATACTTTCTTTTTCTTGATATGCAATGATTTTTGAAAAATCAGTAACGGCTATTTCTTCTGATTCCAAAGGAAGGATCCCCGAAGTTTCCTCAGAATATTGAAATGTATTTTGATTTGATCTCTTCTGAGTAATTAAAATTTTATTTTGTTCTGCAATCAAGATGGCCTCACTGATTTGCAATAAATCGCTGCATTCCTTCAAATAAACCGATCGTTTGATGGCATCCCCGATTTTGGAAATGCTTTCTACAATGTCTCGGACTACTCCCGCCTTCTTAATTGGATCATCCTTAACGCCATCCATCAACAGCGCTGTTTTAAATTTTATAAAATCAACCGCTCCTTCCCTTAAAAAATGGACATAAGCAGTGGCTCCTAACTTATGACTGTAACTGTCTGGATCTTGGCCATCAGGAAAAGTAACGGCCCGGACATTAAGTCCTCCTTCTAAGAGAATATCAATGCCTCTGAATGAAGCACGTATACCTGGCGCATCTCCATCATAAAGTACAGTTACATTCTGGGTATATCTTTTGATGAGTTTTACTTGATCTTCTGTCAAGGCAGTACCTGAGGATGAAACTACATTTTTGACACCCACCTGATGCATAGATATAACATCTGTATAACCTTCCACTAAATAGCAATTATCCTCTTGTCTTATTTGTTGCTTAGATTGAAACAAGCCATACAGGACCCTACTTTTATTATAGAGTTCGGTTTCGGGTGAATTTAAATATTTAGGCTGATTTTTAGCTGCGTCTGATACAAGGATTCTGGCACCAAAAGCAATGGCTTTACCCGTGACGTTGTGGATGGGGAACATCACCCGGCCTCTGAAGCGATCGTATATTTTATTTTCTTTACTTACAATCAAACCGGCTGCTTCCAAATTTTCTTTTGTAAACCCGCTTTTGATTCCTTCTTGATGAAAATGGTCCCAAATATTCAAGCTATAACCCAAATTGAATGATTCGATGATCTCATCGGAAAAACCACGTTCTTTGAAATAACTTAAACCAATAGACTTGCCCTCCTCATGTGAATGCAATAAGTCTTGAAAATAGTCGGTGGCAAATTTCAATACAATATATAAACTCTCACGCTGATTTTGCGCTTCTTGAATCTCATCTGTTTGTACTTCTTCCTCAATAGCAATGTTATATTTGGCCGCCAAGTATTTGAGTGCTTCAATATAACTTAAGCCATCTACTTCCATGACAAAAGTGATGGCATCTCCACCTTTTCCTGAACTGAAGCATTTAAATATGCCTTTGGAAGGAACCACATAAAAGGAAGGCGTTTTTTCGGCCGTAAAAGGACTCAATGCTTTCAAACTTGAACCCGATTTCTTTAGATTTACAAAATCACCAACCACCTCGACAATATCCATTGCCATTTTTATGTCGTCTATTGTTGAAGGTTTGATCATTGAGTAAAGTAATTCTTTTTCAAAAGTAACACTTATAGATTTTTGATGAAAACAAGTCCTGAACTAAACTTGTATAAAATTAGCATCCAAAAAATGGCCGTAACAAAAAAAGCCTTACTTAAAGCCCTCAGCAATGTACAAGATCCTGATTTAAAACAGGATCTCGTCACTTTAGAGATGATACAGAACATCAAAATTGAAGCAAAAAATGTTTATTTTGATGTTGTCTTGACCACACCGGCCTGCCCTTTAAAAGAATTGATAAAAAAAGATTGTGAGAAGGCACTTTTGGAGGCCTTTGATACAAAAGTCGCTTTCTCTATAAATATGACCTCAAACGTTACAACTATCAGCGATAGAGGTCCTCTGCTCCCTCAAGTGAAAAATATCATTGCGGTGGCTTCGGGCAAAGGTGGCGTCGGTAAATCTACCACTACGGCAAACTTGGCTGTAGCCTTAGCAAAAACAGGTGCCAAGGTGGGCATCATTGATGCCGATATTTTTGGGCCCAGTATCCCCACCATGTTCAATTGTGAAAATGAACAACCCTCCGTAAAAGTCGAAGATGGGCGCAATATGATAATTCCTATTGAACAATATGGAGTTCAATTAATGTCTATTGGCTTTTTAACGCCTACCGAAGACGCCGTCGTATGGCGAGGACCCATGGCCAGCTCAGCACTCAAACAATTCATTAGCGATACCAAATGGCGTGATTTAGACTATCTCTTCATCGACTTACCCCCCGGTACCAGCGACATTCATTTGACCTTAGTTCAAACTATACCTGTGACGGGAGCCATCATCGTAACCACTCCACAAAAAGTAGCCCTGGCAGATGCACAAAAAGCCCTGGCAATGTTCAAACAACCTCAAATTAACGTTCCAATTCTGGGAATTATTGAAAATATGGCTTTTTTCACTCCTGAAGAGTTACCTAATAACAAATACTTTATCTTTGGGGAAAAAGGAGGTACGAAGTTTGCAAAAAAGAATGATGTACTCCTTTTGGGCCAAATTCCAATTGTCCAGTCTATCAGGGAAAGTGGTGACATTGGATATCCCGCAGTGATGACCGAAGGGATTACAGCTGATGCTTATAAAGAGCTTGCTGAAGGATTGGCAAGACAAGTAGCCATCAGAAATGCCGAAGGGAATAAGACAAAAGTCGTTGAAGTTACCGTTTAATAAATAATGAGTTCAGACTTAAAAGAAAGAGTAGAGTTAGCATTGACCAGTATCAGACCTTATCTAGAGGCGGATGGCGGTGATGTGCGGGTAGTAGAAATTAAAGAAGATACCGTGATACTCGAGCTTTTGGGAAATTGTGGAACCTGTCCCATGTCTACTATGACCCTCAAGGCAGGCGTTGAAGAAGCTATTAAACGCGTGGCTCCCGAAATCATGCATGTCGAAGCATTGAATCTGATGCATGAGTCATGATACTCATTTGATATTTTATTTACAAATTAATATGCATGCGATTAAGCAGGCTCTTGTTCATAGCGATTCTTTTTTCAGTCTTTGACGGATTGGGTCAGAAAAGATGTGGATTAGATGGTTTTGAAAGTCTTAAAGAAACGACCGAGCAGTTCGAAGAGTGGCTGTCAAATCATAAAAAAAATGCCCTTACCCTATTTAATAGTCCTGGAAAAGCCAAGGAAATTTTTCAAATACCTGTCGTTTTTCATGTCATCCATCGTGGGGAAGACCTAGGGATAGGCACCAATGTCTCCGATGAGAAAATCCTAGAACAATTGTCTATCTTAAATGACGATTTCAGAAGGTTAAACAGAGATCAAACGCTCACACCACTAGAATTTTTAGATGCGGCAGCCGATACTGAAATAACCTTTGTTTTGGCGAAGCAAGATATTGAAGGTCTACCGACGCAGGGGATCACCAGACAACAAGGTTCTCAAAATACATATAAGTTTTCCGAAGATGAGATCCTGTACGCAGAAAATTACTGGCCTGCTGAAGACTATCTCAATATTTACATCGCCGACTTGGAAGGCTATCTAGGTTGGGCAAATTTTCCGTTTTCAGATCTAGAAGGTATTAGCGAAATCAATAATGACAGATTATTGGATGGGGTAGCTATTGATTACCAATGGCTGGGGGTAAATGAAAATACGGGAAGTTTTGATAGTTATGGCAGAACGCTCACCCATGAAGTCGGACATTATCTGGGTTTAAGACATATCTGGGGAAATCGGCAAAATTGTGATGCAGATGATTATTGTGAGGATACCCCTTTACAATCTACTTCTTACAGCGGAACATGCCCTTCTGATGCTGCGATCAGTTGTGAGACCTCTGACATGTATTCTAATTTTATGAATTATACTGACGATGCGTGTATGAATCTTTTCACTCAAAATCAAAAAGAAAGAATGCACGTCGTTTTAAATCACAGCCCGCGCCGCAATACTTTGATTCATTCTTCCGCCCTAGACGACCCCATCATAGCTCTTAATGATTTGGGTATAAAGACCTTAAATGCCATCCATTTGAGTGATTGTAATAGTCTTCTCTCACCAATCGTTGATGTTCGAAATTATGGAACCAACGCCATTGAAAATTTCTTGATCTCATTTTTCTTAAATGATTTGTTGATCGAAACCATTGAAATAAATGAGCGATATGAACCTCTAGAGATCGGTACCATCAACTTTCAATTGATTACGCTGAATGATTTATCAAACCCGGTTCTGACCTTCGAAATTGGTTTAGTTAACCAAACTGAAGATGGAAATTTGAAAAATAATGTATTGAGTTCATCTCTTCCAAACTATGCGACAGCAACCTTACCCTTTGTTATGAATTTTGAAGGGAATATTGAATTCGAAACGGCACTCGAGCAGGGTCAAATGAGCCATTGGGATACTGTCCATTTGAATACGAATGATGTCCTCAATAGAGCCCTCTCTATCGATTTTACAGCTGATACTACTGCATTAGGATTATTTGATTACTTATTCACACCTAATTTTGATTTAAGTAATTACTCAATTCCCCAAATTTCATTCAACTATGCCTATCAAAGCACAGGATTGGATTATGAACAAGACGGTCTGATTGTTGCACTCTCTTATGATTGCGGTCAAAACTTTTATTCAGAAGATTATCTGGTTGAATTGTATGGGCCAAATCTAGCTACGGTAAGTTCAACGAGCTCCTCATTCTTTGCTCCAAAAGATTCTTCAGATTGGGAAAATATGACGATCGATTTGCTAGCTTTTCAAAAAGAAACGAGCCTTCAATTTGCCTTTATTGGCCAATCAAGTACGGCTTCACAACTATATGTAGATGACATCAAAGTAGTTGATCTTGCTGATTTTGATTATGATCTCCATTTGGATATTCAAAATGAAGTGCCCTTAATTACTTGTGAGGATAATCAAACAATTGGCCTTAATATTGAGAATAGAGGTAATCAAATACGCAGTGATATTAGCCTTAATGTCTCTATAAACAATCTCATTAAGGCTTCTAAAGTCATCATTAGCTCACTAGAACCCGGTCGTTCTGTTTCATATGAACTAGTTGTTGAGAGTTTAGAGACAGGCTTATCCAACTTTAAAGTTTGGGTATCAACCACCAATGGACCCACAGATCAAAACTTTAATAATGATACCCTTCAGTGGTCTACCACCATAAATGACCTTGAAGTAGACTTACCTATCAGATTGGATTTTGAAGATGCTCATGACTGGATCATCACCAATCAGGAAAATAACCCCATCTGGGAAGCTGCAAGTTTTGAAAAAAATACCTACTTGATAAGTAATGGCTATGAGAATACAGATATAGGAAATGAAAGTTGGTTCATCAGTCCCTTATTATTTTCCGATTATTTAGATAGTTTAAGTCTTCGATTCGATTATGCTTACCAGAGAACATTAAATAAAAATGATCGACTAAGAGTTCTCATCTCTGTGGACTGTGGAGCACACTTTGATTATGTACTTTTTGACAAAAACAGCGAGCAGCTAAGCGAGATTATTTCTGATGAGGGCTTCCTTATGAAAACAAATTCAGTTTGGCAGAAGGTATTTATTGATCTAAATGATTTTTTAGTTGAGGAATCACTGCGCATCGCCTTTGTTTTTACCAATGGCAATGGCAATAATTTATATTTAGATAATATTGAGTTCATAAATACTGGCAATTCGAAACGTCCACAGTTTGAGGACTGGGTCAGCTGTTATCCTAATCCAGTTTCAGACTACTTGAATGTCAGCTTTCATTTATCAGAAAAACAAGATGTCACCGTTCAACTTGTTGACATTTCAGGTCAAATACACCAACAACTAGAATACACTCAGTTATTGAATGAAACCGTGCAATTAGAGGTTCAAGACCTATCTGGGCTCTTTTTCCTCATAGTTACCGGACCTTATGAGCATATTATTGAAAAAGTTATCATTAAGAATTGAAGGATTCTTTAGACTAAAGTTTTCATAGTCAAGCCTAAAGTCTATTTTTGTCATCCTATGCCAAGCAAAAATTTAATCATTCTTTTTGGCGGTCGCTCGGTTGAGCATGAGATCTCTGTGCGATCTGCGACCAATGTGGTCAAGCATATTGATTCGTCACATTTTAATCTTTCTGTGATTGGCATATCCAAAAGAGGGAATTGGTTTTTGCTTGACCATCCCGAGCAAAGTATTGAAACAGGAAAAGAAATTTTCCTATCTTTATCTGCAACCCATCCTCATTTCGAGATCAAAGCCTCTGGCACATCCATTACCATTCAAATTGTCTTCCCTATACTTCATGGAACAGATGGAGAAGATGGCAGTATTCAAGGTCTGATGCAATGTTTGAATGTCATCCTCATCGGATCAACTGTATTGGGTTCGGCAATCTCGATGGATAAAATTGTATCAAAAAAACTTTTGGATCATGCGGGTGTTCCGGTAGTTTCCTACATGAGCTTTACCAAAGATGAAGTGATCTCTTTCGAAGAAGTAAAAAATAAACTAGGACTGCCATTTATCGTTAAAGCAGGTAATTTAGGCTCTAGTGTCGGAATATCAAAAGTAAATACATCGGAAGACTTTGATGATGCCCTCACCGATAGCTTCAAATATGGATATGAAATTCTCATAGAATCCTTTGTGAAGTGTCGGGAACTTGAATGTGGAATCATAGGAAATGAGTCCCTTTCATCTACCCTTGCAGGTGAAATTATCCTTTTAAAAAATTATGATTTCTATACCTATGAGGCAAAATACCAAGATGAATCAGCCATTAGAGTTACGATTCCTGCTCAAATCCCTATCGCTATTCATCAACAAATAAGGGCCCTTTGTGAAAAAGCTTTTTTAACCTTAAAATGTAACGACTTTGCCCGTGTAGATATTTTTCTAACTCCAAAGAATGAGATTTTTATCAATGAAATCAATACCATCCCTGGATTTACGGATGCCAGTATGTTTCCTGGACTTTGGGAAAACATGGGTATCTCCTACTCCGAACTTATCTCTAAAATCATTGAAATCGGTGAAGCGAGATGGCAGCGAGAGCAGCAATACATCACCGATTTAAATAGCTCCAGTTAATAAAAATATGCTGCGTAAAATATTTAATTTTCTTAAAAGTATTGTGGTACCTAGCTCGATACTACAACTCCTGAAACAGCTGCTATTTCTAACTTTGATTGGTATTTTAGCCACTTTCATATTTTTCTACATCTATCTACCTATCACTACAAATCACGGCGATACGCTGACAGTTCCCAATATAACAGGGGTTCACGTAGATGATCTTGATGATTATTTATCACTCAGAAGTCTTCGATATGAAATCAGCGTTGATTCAGGATATTCATCAGAAATTCCACCATTGACCGTTTTGAAACAATTTCCCATGCCTAACGCTAAGGTCAAGGAATTCAGGAAAATATATATCACATTGAATTCAACGGCCCCTCCAATGATAAAAATGCCCGATTTAACGAATGGCTCTTTGAAAAATGCCCTAATGATCTTGAACAACTTTGATTTGAAATTTGGTAAAACCAAATATGTAGCTGATTTGGCCTTCAATGCCGTCCTGATTCAAAAAATGAATGGAGAAGAAGTCATTCCTGGCACAAAAATACCTAAAGGATCAGTGATTGATTTAACTATTGGTGATGGATATGGCAATTCTAACCTTGAATCTCCTTATCTCATCGGTCTAGATGCTGATGTTGCACAAGTTACCATAACTGGTTCAGCCTTAAAGTTAGGAGCTATTGTATACCAGAACATAGATACTGCCGTTTTGATATCTATGGATGAATTTGATATTGCAGATACACTCAAGATTTCCGTTGAGGTAGGCCAAGTTGTGGATCAGTATCCATCTCCTGGCGAACCTATGGTCATTAAAGAATCCGTAAACTTATGGATCTATCATCCTGATTCAATAAATCATAACCCTTAAGATAGGAATAATGATGCGCTACGTTCTGGTTTGTCTGAATCTTTTGTTTCAATTTTCATTGTGGGGTCAAATCCAGCTAAAACCATTGAAAAGTATCAATGAGCCACGTTCCAATGGCAGAACAGATCAAGTTTTCAATACTTTGAATTTACCATTTTGGGATGATTTTTCTCAATCTCGAAACGTTCCTGACTCTCTTTTTTGGGAAAGCGGTAACTCTGTTTTTGTTAACAATAACTTGGCCATCCATCCGCCCTCTCAGTACGTAGCCACTTTTGACGGCACCAACATGAGCGGTAATCCTTATGCCTTGAATAGCCTTTTTAATGGTGCTGGTGATAGCTTGGTCACCCATCCCATCGATCTGAGTCAAATAGCACCCTCAAAAAGGGCTCAAGTACGCTTAAGTTTTTATTGGCAACTCTTGGGCAGAGGTGAAATTCCCGAATTGGAAGACTCCTTGGCCGTCATGTTTTGGAGTATCGACAGTACTTGGGTCTTACAGGATCTTTTCCCAGAAGATGAAACCCTTTTTTCTCTTGTAGGTGGTTTGGATCAGTTAAACTTAGATGCAGATAGCCTGCCGAGCTTTCAGCAAATAATTATTCCTATATCGGGCGGTGAGTTTTATCACTCTTCTTTTAAGGTCAAATTTCAATCTTTCAGCAGTCTCAATGGTGTTTATGATACTTGGAACCTTGACTATATTTATCTCAATGAAAACAGAGACTTAGATGACTTCAGTCATCAAGATCGAACGCTCTCTGCAGCGCCCAGCTTACTTTTCAGTCCTTATTATGAAATCCCATTGACACAATACCTATCCAACCCCAGTAATTACATCACTCCTCAATATACCTCAGCCAATAACCTCTATGGACTGCCCAGCCCCTTGGAGTATGTCCATAGTCTGACCAATAAAACCAATGGAAATACGATTTCAACAGGGAGTGTAGCCTTGTTCAGATTATCTGCATTAGAGATGGGAAGGAAAGTAGAAGGATTGGGTATGGAAGCCTCTTTGATCAATACCGAAGATGATTCAGCAGTGATTGAATCCACTTTTACCTACAATACAGGGGACAAGTTTTTGTATGAACAGATCAGTACAGAAGGAGATACGCTTTTTTCAAATACTAATTTACGGGCCAATGATACCCTTCGGAAGTATTACCAACTTAATGACCATTATGCCTTTGATGATGGGACGGCAGACTTTGCTGCAGGTATTAATTTTATGACGGGTGAGTTGGCGGTTCGTTTTGTGGTCAATGAACCTGATACGTTGACGGGTATGCAAATTAATTTTCCTTCCGTTAATCCAAGTTCAAATGGAAAAGCCTTAGAACTAATGGTTTGGGATGAATTATTAGATTCAGGAGTACTCCATCGTCAGTCGTTTCAAATTGTCAATAATGATCGACAGGACTTTAATGAAATTATCTTTTCCCAAAATATCTATGTCAAGGATACCATCTACATCGGATTTAAACAGTTTACAGAAGATTACATCGGCGTGGGATTCGATAAAGATAACGCTTTAGGAATGACTGCCATTTTTTCGAATACAGGGACTGAATGGGAACAAAACAAGCGACTTCAAGGATCCTTAATGATAAGAGCCGTATTTGGCGAGATCACTAACTTCATATTGGTAACTCCTAAAAATAAATTGGAAGCACGTATCTATCCTAATCCTTCGGATGGACTCATCAATATTTCTGAGGCCTATGATCATTATTTTTTATATGACTTATCAGGAAAAATGATGACTCACGGAGGTTTTAATTCTACATTAGATTTTAGAGCCTATCCAAAAGGTATATATTTATTAAACTTACAACATGGATCAAGTTTGATTACTCAAAAGATACTGCTCGAAAAATAATTATGGATATTGAAATTTCAGAATTAAAAACCAGGTTAAATAATGGTGAAACTCTCAACTTTTTTGATGTAAGAGAGCCTTGGGAGCATGAAGAATCTAATCTTGGAGCGCAATTGATGCCCCTTACCAGTATACCAGACCATCTTGATGAGCTCAGTCCTTTGAAAGATCAAGAAATCATTGTGCATTGTAAGACGGGAGACAGATCAAATCAAGCCAAGATCTTTCTTGAGTCAAATGGGTTTACTCAAGTCAGAATTCTTCTGGGAGGCATTGAAGCATTCCTAGCGAAGCTTTAGGTAAGTTTTATTAGTAAGCTCTGGAAGACCATCTTTCCCGTAACTTCCATTTCAACAGAATTTATCAGGATATTTGTCATGTATAAGAGGTGATAAAGCTGATCAATTAATTATTGGAATGGGTAATAGATGAGACTTAATTCTTTGGAAAATATGATGATTGTTTTTTAAAAATAAACTTCACAAGAAAGCTTTACTTGAATTCTACACAAGTGGCGCCGAGATTTATAATGCTAAAGCATAAAAAAAACCAAGTGAATTCATCATCTTGGTTTTTCTTCTTCATAAAAATTGGCTTATGCCGTTGAATTAAGAACACCCAAATGTTAATAATGGTTGGAAGGGTGTATAAAACTTCTCACATTAATCAGCCACGGGGATTCCCATCATCCCCCTTTGGGGTGCCCAGTTACCATGAATAACCTTCCAACCTTCATCGGTTCGAGTCCAGACGCTAGAAGCACGGGTTCTGTACGCAACTTCTTCACCACCGTCTACCGAATATCCACCTTTGGCATAAAAAGACAAAACAGCCGTACTCATGTCGGGAGAAAATTGACTGTGAAAATCGTATAACTCTAAGGCACTCCACCTTACGTTATCTCCATCCGTTATCTTGGCTGCATCAAATTTGTAGAAGCCTTCTAGATTTGAATCCCCTGTGTACATGGGATTATTGGCATCCATGAGTGATAATGCAGTTTCTTGATCACCTTCAGTAATGGCTACTTGAAGTTTATTTTGCATTTCAATCAATGTGCTAACGATTTCCTCTTTATTGTTGTAATGCCAGTACTTCTGTGCACCTACCCAATAAGGTGAACCCCCGCCTTGAGCAAAATCTACCGCCTTGAGCTGATTGTCTAGCGCGTTTTTATAGTTACCTAAATCAAACTCTATCTCAGCCATGGTATCATAAATGTTAGGTCCATCGTGCAGGGCAATCGATTTTTGTCCGCTCTCCATAGCTTTTGCATAGTCAGCTGCTACGTCTTCGCCGCGACCATAGCCATAGGCAATTGAATTGAGGGCCGCTGAAGCATGGTCAGGAAATTTTTCTGCAAAAGCTATACTGGCATTTACATCTTCTCCTACTGAAAAGTAATTGAACATCGGACTGTTGGGATAGGTAGCCAGAGCTGCGTTAAACTTTTCTTTTACTTGACCCTCACTGGCCGTTAGAATATCATACCAAGCTTTTTCCTCATCGGATAAACTCGCACGATCTATGCTGGCTAATTTTTCTTTTCTAGATCCCCAATCTTTATTAGCACTCGCAAGTCCCGCAATGATGATTTTTGCACATCCACAATCTGGGTCCAAAGTTAGGGCAGCTTTGGCCTGACCCAAAGCAATTAAAGGCTCCACATTTAATCGAGATTCGAGTGCTTCATTAGCGATTATGGCTGCCTTTTTTGAACAAGATGTTTTGGCAATCCACTGGGCATGAGAAGTCAATCCAAAAAGTATACAAGTAATAATTAATAAATTTTTCATCCGTCTGAGTGGTTTTATGTTTAAAGTAAAAAATGCATATTTATTATGATTTTATGTCTCTAAATCAGATACAATAATAGTTAAAATTATTACTTTATTCAAATTATATTAAAATACTCATTAATAGATAGTTATAAATACATTATTTTGAAACCAAATTATCTTTGGGGTTTATTTAAAACCAGCATAACCTATTAGATATCAGATAATTAAATTTAAGTAGATCATCTTAAACTAGAATTTTTCGTTGGAGTGAGTTTTATTATCCGGAACTGCCCAGCTTTGACTTCACCAAACCGATCAAAAGGTGTTAATAAAGTGACTTATCCTTTAAGAAAATAGTTCAACTCTTACTCCCCTTCTCATCTCGAAAAATTTGGCTTGATTGAGTTTTTGACTATTAGATATTTGCTAAATGGTGGGTATCATTAGAGGCTACTAATGAAAAACGATTTTCATCATAATTGACTTGATATCTACACAGGTTGGTATGTTCAAAACTTTCCATTTTATTCAAAGAATCATATAGCAACCAAGAGAGCAAAATTCGCATGGCCCGTCCATGCATGCAAATCAAAATTTCAGATTCATAACTTTGTTTCATGATATAAGCGAGGGCCTCTCGCTGACGTGCCATCACTTGATTCGGGGATTCCCCTCCTGGGGACACACGATCGTAATCCCCTTTTTTCCAACTACCCAAAACATCAGAATGCTTTTTTTTAGTTTCTGGAGTAAATGACTTCCCCTCTTGATCCCCCCAACTGATTTCATTGAGACCAATCAATAATTCATAGGGGATTCCTTTATTTATAAAATGTATCACCGACTCTTTGGTCCGTTTTAATGTCGACACATAAATTTTATCCAATGCCAACGTTTGATAAGTTTCAAAAAAGGCGGTCCCTTGTGCCCGCCCTTGATCATTTAATGAAGCATCAATGCCTTGTCCTTGAATGCGTCCTGTTTTATTGTAAGCGGTTTCGCCGTGGCGAATGATGTGTATGGTTTTTTTATTCAAACTTAGCTACAGATTTGAGAAAGTAAAAATATAATTTTTCCATCAAATTCTATAAAAAAATGAATCCATCCATTCATGAAAATGTCTCAATAAGGGTTAACACATATGATACTAAAAGCAAAAAATGAGAGAATTGTTGATCGAATGAACCCAGTATAAGCGTCTCGTTGTATCTTTGAGAGTAAAATTACCTATGTTTCCATCCACCTATACAGTTGATATGTTAAATGCGGCAGTTAAAGACACCTTGGTCGCACATTTGGGCATCGAAATCATGGAGATTGGCGTTGACTTCATATTGGCAAAAATGCCCGTTGATCATCGGACTGTACAACCTATGGGTCTGTTACATGGCGGCGCTTCGGTCGTCCTTTCTGAATCCTTGGGAAGCCTTGCCGCTTCTTTATTGGTTGATAAATCTATTGAATTTCCAGTTGGTCTAGAAATCAATGCCAATCATATTAAATCGGTAAAATCAGGTTGTGTATACGGTAAGGCTAGCCCTATTCATGTAGGAAGAAGTACGCAGATATGGCAAACAGAGATTAGAAATGAAGCGGGAAAATTAGTTTGTACCAGTAAGCTGACCGTAGCGATAATTAAAAAGGACGATGGTTCTGCAAACCACTAAGACCCATTTAAATACCCTACCCTTTAAGACGCCGTCAGCGCTTTGGAGTGCCTTGATGGACAGTGCCTATCCAGTGGCCATTTGGCGACTTCCCAATGACCCTTATGTACATGGCATTTCAGATTTAAGGCCTCAAATGCAAAAGCATCAAAAGCTAGAAGATGCCGGTACGGGCTTTTATATTAATCCTTTTTTAAAGCATCATCCCAGTGCACCACAGCTTATCAAAGGTGATTTGATAATGAAATGGCATCAAAAAAAATGTGTACAAAACTCCTTGATCCGCAACTGAATGATGGAGAAATTACCGATTTTCAAAAATCGATGGCGAAAACCCATCGAGCTCTCCATCAAAAGATAGAAAACTCCACTCACGGATTTCGTAGCGATGTCGTTGAAGCCGTTCAATGTATTAAGAAAGGTATATTTGACAAAGTCGTTCTGTCTCGGTTTGATGATCAAGCCTTGCCTACAGATTTTGAGCTCATGAAAGCATTTGAAATGGCTTGTGAGGCCTATCCCAATGCCTTTATCTATTTGGTATCTACCCCCAATTTTGGTTGCTGGTTGGGAGCTACTCCAGAAACCTTACTTGAAATAAAGGACCATCAATTCAAAACCGTTTCTTTGGCAAGCACCCAAAAACTAAGGGCTGATCAAAACATGAATGAGGTCGCTTGGACGCAAAAGGAAATTGAAGAACAGGCCATGGTCAGTCGATACATCATCGATTGCTTCAAAAAAATAAGACTTAGAGAATATCTAGAAAATGGACCTAAAACAGTTCAAGCAGGTCGTATGGCACATCTAAAGACCATTTATCAGGTAGACATGGAAGCGGTAAACATGCCTGAACTCGGCAGTACTATGCTGGAGCTTCTCAATCCTACGTCGGCGGTTTGTGGGATGCCCTTACAACCTGCACTGGACTTCATCAAGAAACATGAAAAATACGATCGTGAATTGTACGCGGGCTTTTTGGGGCCTATCAACATCTTGGGTTATACACATCTGTTTGTCAATCTTCGATGTATGAAAATCATGGGGACTACCGGGCGTTTTTATGCCGGTGCAGGCATTACAGAAAATTCTAATCCCGAAAAAGAATTTGAGGAGACCCAGTTAAAAATGCAAACCTTGAAAAGAATTGTTTTTCAGTCATGAACCAAATTTATTTTGATACTTCTGAAATTTGTTATCAATTAGGCATTCGAGATGCGGTATTTTCTCCAGGGTCACGCAATGCTCCTTTGAGCATTAGCTTTTCGAGGCATCCCCACCTTCGCACTCGTGTGGTGGTGGATGAAAGGTCCGCTGGGTTCATTGCCTTGGGCATCGCGCAACATACCCAAAGACCCGTCGTCCTTTGTTGTACTTCTGGGACGGCTTTGCTCAACTATGGTCCTGCGATTGCAGAAGCCTATTACAGTCGAACTCCGTTGATCATTATGAGTGGTGATCGACCTTCAGAGTGGATTGATCAATGGGATGGGCAGACCATCCAACAGCAAAATGTTTTTCAATCATTTGTCAAGGCATTTATTCAGATGCCCACCTCCCTTGATTTTGAAGATGCGCGTTGGGCCTATCAAACCAAAATAGCGCAGAGTTTCCATTTGGCCACCCAGTCCAGGCGTCCTGTGCACTTAAATTTTCCTTTCAGGGAGCCCTTTTATCCAGATAAAAATCAAAAACTTGTGTTCAGTCAAGACTTCAAAATCATCAAGAGCTATCTTGCTAAAAAGCAAGCCAATTGTGAGGGGTTGATACATGACTGGGCGAAGGCTACCAAAAAAATCATTGTCATTGGACAAGGGACTTTATCTGAAGATTGTAAAAATCAACTGCGCCGCTTGGCCAGTGAAGGCATTCCGATCATAGCAGACATCATTTCAAACGGACACGCGTTGACAAATGTGATTCAGCACCAAGAGCTTTTTCTCAATAATAAGGCTCTTCAAGGCCATTTAACACCTGGTCTAGTATTGACCTTTGGGAAGTCTATCATTTCAAAAAATCTCAAACTTTTTTTAAGAAAAAGCACAGCCATTCAATGGCATATCGACCCCCAACCTGAGCTACAAGACCCCTATCAGCGCCTTTTGGGTGTAATAGAAGGCAACCCAGAACAGGTATTGAATAAACTCATCGACAAAGGCCAGTCATCCCAAGTGTTTACTAATCACTGGCAAGTGGCTCAACGCCAAACGGCAAAACTCCTCATCCAATACCAAGCCCCCTTTAGCGAATTTTCAGCCATGCAAGAGGTCTTGAAAAAAATACCTAGAGATATCCAAATACACCTCAGCAATAGTATGCCTCTGAGATATGCCAATTTTCTGGGTATAGCACCATCTAATACTAAGATTTGGGCCAATCGCGGCACCAGTGGTATTGATGGCAGCAATGGTACTGCAGTAGGTCATGCCCTCTCTTCAGATCAATTGTCCCTGCTGCTCACGGGAGATTTAAGTTTCCTCTATGACCGCAATGCTTTTTTTCATAATGAGGATTTGTCCAATATGAGAATCGTCGTATTTAATAATTTTGGTGGTGGCATCTTTGACTTGATCCCAGGTCCCGAAACCTTGGATCCAGCAGAAAAAGATAAATTTTTGACAACCCCACATCAAAAAGACCTAAGCCATAGCACATTGGACTTAGGTTTTTACTACGAAAAATGTATAAATTCATCAGAATTAAATGCAATATTAATCCGTTTTTTTGAACCTTCTGACAAAGGAAAATTGTTGGAGATTCAGACCCACCATCCCAAAAATAAACAAGTTTTTCAAGCATTAAAAAAAATCATTTATGACTACCAATTCATTTGAGTGGACCTCCATCAAGACCTACGAAGACATCAAGTTTGATTTCTTCGATGGCATTGCTAAAATCACCATCAATCGACCCGAGGTATACAATGCCTTTAGACCCGAAACCAATATAGAGATGATGGATGCTATGGACATCGCTCGAGAACGACAAGATGTGGGCGTAGTGGTCTTTACAGGCATTGGAGATAAGGCCTTCTGTTCAGGTGGGGATCAAAATGTCAAAGGCGTCGGTGGTTATATCAGTGAAAATGGTGTCCCTCGATTAAATGTACTGGATTTACACAAAAAAATTCGTGAAATCCCCAAACCGGTCATCGCCATGGTCAATGGTTATGCCATCGGTGGGGGACATGTCTTGCACGTAGTCTGCGATTTAACCATTGCAGCTGACCATGCTAAATTTGGCCAGACGGGCCCGAAGGTAGGCAGCTTTGACGGTGGGTTTGGATCCTCTTACCTAGCACGACATGTAGGTCAAAAAAAGGCACGTGAAATCTGGTTTCTCTGTGAACAATACACGGCAGCGGAAGCAGAGACTATGGGCATGGTCAATAAAGTAGTGCCATTGGAAGAGTTAGAGGCCATCACTGTACAGTGGTGCCAAACTATCATGAAACGCAGCCCCATGGCCATTCGGATGATCAAACGTGGACTCAATGCCGAGCTCGATGGTCAAAGGGGGTTAATGGAATTTGCCGGTGATGCAACTCTTATGTATTATATGATGGAAGAGGCGCAAGAAGGAAAAAATGCTTTTTTAGAAAAGCGAACTCCTGATTTCAAGAAATTTCCTAAGTTTCCCTGATCCTTATAGACAAGACCCTGCAAACGTAATGGTTTGGTCCACTATCTGATAATCAAAACCAAATACCTCGGCAATCGCTGCTGCAATTTCTTTGGGAGTCTGCCCTTCATAACTGCGACTTAGGCGACATTGGTAAGCTGTTTGGTCTATAAATGTGACTTGATAACCATAAACCCGCTCCATCACTGAAGCCACTTCAGTGAGTGGAGTATTTTGAAAGAATAAGATTTGATTGGCCCATGCTAGAAAGTTAGGATCCTTATTGACCGTTTTTATAACCCCGCGAGTATTGGCTTTTATGCGGCCAATTTGGCCCGGTTTGATGTTCAAAGAGGTACGGTTTCCTTTGTAATTATCTCTATTCTGTGTGATTTTCACCAAGCCCTCAGCTACCGTTACATTGGTCTCCTTCGCATTACTTTCAAGGGTGAAAATAGCATTTATAGCTGTTATCTCTGCTAAATCAGTCACCACCACCAGTGGCTTATTTGCTGTTTCTCGGGCTTCAAAATAGACCAATCCCTCCATCTTATACGTCTGCTGATTCGGTGAAGCTTGTTGAGGAGTCAACTGTGATGATTTATACAATTTCGTCGTTGTCTTGGGCGTTAAAGTCACGGGTGTCGTTAAACCGGTTTCAGTTCCTGATAATCCATTCCGATAAACTAAGACAAGTATCATGACCAAAAAAAAGGCCATTAATACATAAGTTGTGTTGGTTATTTTTTTTAATTGCGTCAACATTTTTTTTCTTGTAATATCTAAGGCCTGATGGCTTCCAAATCCCAAATTTTCCGACCCATTCAATGGGAATGCAAAGATGTGAATACTTTTTTTTAAAACCCAATGCTATATCAGAGAAGCTGATAAATCATAAGTTGGCCAATCACTAACAAGAAATGATAATTAGCTAAATTTATGGCGCGATACTTATCAGATACAATCAAAAAAAAATGCGCATTCACTTTAAACGCCTTTCTTTAAAACTACATAAAAATGATTTTAGATCATTTTTGACTAACAGTAATTCCCATACGTCCTTGACCTCAGAAGAGCTATGGATCCTAAAAATGGCTACTGATTTACAAGAAGGTCGAACTGATTTTTCATTTCAAACCTCAGGATCAACCGGGACACCCAAGAAAATAACCTTAAGCAAAGATCAATTGATACAGAGCGCCAAAACCACCTTGTCCTATTTTTCCATAAAACCTGACGCTCGCTTCCTGCTGTGTATTCATCCACAATTCATAGGTGGGGCCATGCAGATCGTACGAGCTTATGTCAACCAAGGTCAGCTCGATATCTTGGCTCCCGAAAGGATATTAGATTTAGATCATACAAAATATGATCTTGTCTCTATGGTGCCCTTACAGCTAAATAAGCTCTATAAGGATTTAAAAAGTCATCTTAATGATTTTAATCACCTCTTAATCGGCGGCGCAATACTGGATCCCCACACTAGAGGAAAAAATCGTAGCAGACCCCTTAATAATTGCTCACATATACGCCACCTACGGCATGACCGAGACGGCTTCGCACATCGCAGTGAAGCGCTTGGGCTCCCCTTTTTTTAAAAGAACAGGACATTTAAAGATTTCTAAAAGTGATTCCTCTTGTCTTAAAATTAAAGGCTTAATCACCAAAAATCAATGGCTACAAACCCAAGATATCGTCGAATTAATTGATGAAAATACATTTAAATGGTTGGGTCGTCAAGATTTTGTCATCAATTCGGGTGGGTTTAAAGTTCATCCTGAAAAAATAGAACATCACCTAAAAAAGCAGACCGATCAACCCTTGATCATTACCTCCTTACCCGATAAAGTATTGGGTCAAAAGGTGATACTTCTATTAGAGGGAACATTGATGCCCACCTTCGATTATTCCTTACTACATCCTTACGAGAAGCCAAAAAAAACGTTGATTATAAAAAAATTCATGTATACCAAAAACGGAAAAATAGATCGGAAAGCTACGCAGAAACTCATTGGAAGATTAAGGCCATTTTAAGTTTTCAGTCAACGAAAAATTCTTATATTTCTATAAAAAAAATTGTCATTTATCTCGTGATGTGATTTATTGGTGTGAAAATTTAAACTTGTTTGAATTTTCACACCTCCTTCTTGGAAGACTAATAACTCTAGCACTGCTAGGTTTTAAGTGAGGTCAAAACAATGTTACCAAGGAAATAGAAAGACTTAAGACCGTTATTGATCGAGAGACCCTTACTGAGAAATCCATAGGAGCACATTGCTCCAGTCCCTATTCCTGTGATTTCATGGGACAGTGCTGGGGTCATATTACCGAGGACACTGTATTTGATGTTGGAAATTTTCGCACAAAAAAGAAGTTTGAACTCTACGATCAAGGGATTGTACTCATCAAAGATATTCCAGATGAATTCGAATTAAGTGATAAGGCTAAGAATTATTATAGGGTTGGAGTGCTTACATCTGGCATGCATACAGCCGTTTTAAAGGAGATTAATAGTCTTGTGAGTGTTTCTTCTCTAAAGAGGTGATATTAGAGGTGTTTGAGGAGGTTTTGGTGTAACATTTTGTACCACAAAAATCTTCTACGGATCTTCTACGGACATTTTTTTGTCCCAAAAAGTACTTACATTAGCTTTAAAGAGGGTTTTTTTATTAGCCAAATCCATACCAGTAATTTGATTTTTATTCCAGTTTTAATTATCTTCCATTTTTTACATTTTTATCAACCTATAAAATTCAATCTATGAAACGATTATTAACATTATTTATCTGCTTAAGTATTTCTATGAGCACTTTTGCACAATATGCGTCTGCCAGCTATATTGTTTTACATGAAGGTATGGAAAATGATTATCTGCAATTGGAAAGCGTTTGGCAAGCTTATCACAAAGAGTCTATTGCTATGGGTCACAAGACAGCCTGGTCTATTTGGAAAATAGCAAAGAATCAAGATGATTCATATGATCCAGATACCTATCCAGATTATCTGATCATGGAACAATATTCTTCAAAAAAGCAAATGGATGAAGAATTTAGTCGATATGCTGAAGGTTATGAAAGTATGAAGTTAATAATGAAAAAAAATCTCAAAGGAAAATACTCTAACAAACAGATAGAAAATATTTTAGCAAAAGCTCCTAAAAAAGAAGTAAGGACTTACATACATGAGCTAGTTGCTGCAACACCCATGACTGGTGGTGATATAAAGGTAGGTGATGTAATGATGGTAGCCACTATGGAGCAATTAAGAGATGATTACGAGCAATTTGAAACCGAATTTTATCGTGATCGATTTGCAGAGAATGTCATGAAGGGAAATCATCGATTTTGGGCATTTTCAAAAATTATAGATAGAAATGAAGCTGCTTATTCAGCCCCTACGCATAACGCTTGGAATATGTTTATTGATGGTAAAGAATTGGCAATGCCTGATGATTTTGTCTCAAGGAAAATATTTGAACTCACAAGTGAAGTAAGAAAAATGTATACCCCGCAAGAATTAACTTTGGTGTATACCGCTCAATAGTCGTGTCAATTCATTGAGTCTTGTGTAAAAAATTCGAAGAAAACTCCTGAGGTGTGGTGTCTCAGGAGTTTTTTTATGACCCACAAGCCTCACACTCAGGGTCTTTTTAATAGCGTTTTGATCCTATTTTGAAGATGCTAATATTTCATTATTAAGCAAGGTGGGATCGAAAAAGTGATACGCATCTACTATTTTTTCATCCTCAAATCGGAAAGCATGGTGTACATTAATTCGCACTTCGGTACCAGTAATTTTTCCTGTTCCTGTCCAAACAAACCAAGCCATAGACCATACCGATCCATTTTCAAAGGTCGCTGACGTAACATTTGCTGGCTGAATTTTATTGTTAGAAATATTTGCAAATAAACTGTGATGTCCTGATGCTGCACCTAACCATTCAGCTTTAGTTACTTGGTCAGTATTAAAGAAAAAATTGCCATCTTCGGACATCATATAAGCCACATCATCAAATTTATTTGCGATGTATTTTTCCATCAATTCCCTAGTTAAGAGAGCTTCTTTGCTGTGATCATCAGCTGTCCCCGACCATCCCCCAAATTCCATATTGGGAGTGGCTGTGGCAGCTTCTTGGTTTTCAACAGGCTGACAGCTAATTAATGTAAAAAGTATAAAATTGAGTAAGTATGAAAACTGTTTCATAATTTCATTTATTAAATAATTTTAGTAAGTATAACGAGTCCTCCTCTATTTCGGACATGATTCATGATTTTGTTTCAATAAGATAGACTTTTGAGCCTTTATCAATGTAGCTTTTGAATCCTTTCATTGAGTTTAGGAAAAAATACACTTTCAAGATATCATTTATGCATTACTTTTCTCTCCTCTCGCAAAAGCCCAAGCAATTGCCCCTCCACTGATGGCAGTAAATACTATATAGATTATAACGTTAGTAAATGCTTGACCAGTAGCGTTAAATACAGCATATTGAGAAGCTTCATTCAAATTTTGAATACCTGCTAATATAGCTCCTAACCAAATTCCATTTAGAGCCCCATCTTTAATCGTTCTAAAGCCCATTTTATCCCAAATTATTACCTGTAATAAAGTTTGCAATAATCCAGCGCTAAATCCAGCCCAAAGAAGTGGTTCAGCATAATAAGCAACAGGAAAAGCTTCGTGCAGTGCAGCTGTTGTCGGATTGAAATAAAGGGGCACTACCACAATCCCTGCTAGTGCAGCAACAGATACATACCCAACTACTAATGGTAAAATATATTTTTTCATCTAAACGTGTTTTAAGTTGTTGAATTACGAGGTAATAGTAACAGATTTTTTATTAGAAATGTGAACAAAGTAGGTTTAAAAGTTGCCAAGGAGGCTATGAAGGCTTATTTTGAGGTGTTAGAGAAGGGAAGTATTTCATGAGGTGTTTGGGTGAGGTGATCCTTGACTAAAGGAATGTCAATATTTAGTTCAACAATAAGCTTTGGTCAAGGGCTTATTTATTTGTTTAGTTAAGCTCTTGGGGTATGGTGTCTCAAGAGTTTTCTTTATATTGTCATCTTAAAATTTTTATCAACCTAACTAATCAAAAAAATGAAAAAAACAATTTTAATACTTTTTAGTACAGTTTTCCTCAATTCTGCATTTGCTCAAGAAGAACCCTATTTATTAAATGCACATTACATAGAAGTCGAGGGAGATGTAGGTGCTTTTATAAAAGCAAATAATGAATTTTATAAAAAAATGGCACAATTAGCAGTAGAAGACGGGAAATGGGAAGGTTGGCAAATGTGGCAATCATATACAAACCAAAACCAATTTATCTTTTTTCACCATTTTAAAAATCCCAAACAATTTGAAGATTGGAATTGGGATTGGACGAGCGATAAAAACATCAAAAAAGCTCGTGTTGAAAGACCTGATGAATCGGCTTTTAAAATGATAGGGGGATCAATGGAAGTATATCAAATGATCTCTACTGCGCTCAGTGGAACTGATTCAGAATATTTTATTATGAATGAGTACAAAGCTCCTAATTGGATTAATTTCATTGAAAACAACAAGTTATGGGGAGAGCTTTACGTTACTCCACAACTAGAAAAAAATCCTGGATTAAATTGGGGATTCGGTATGACTGTTATGAACAACCATACTGAAAATAATAAAATGATAAATTATAATGGTGTCTCATGGGATGGTTTTCCCTCTCTTGCAGATCTAATCAATGTTCAAGCATATTCTGAGGGAAAATGGGATTCAGATGTAAACTTCCAAGCCTTTTCAAAAGCAGTAAATGAATTGGATTTAGGAGATTTTTCAGATGCTAAAAAACAATCAGTTTGGAGAGTACTTGACACAAGCTGGAACTAAAATTTAACGTCAAATAATTTTATTTAAAAAGGGGTTTCTTAATAAAGACCTCTTTTTTTATGACCCACAAGCTTCACACTCAGGATCATCAATAGAGCAGCTCCCTCCTGCTTTAGCCTGTGTATCTCATCTCTGATTTTATTAACAGCAAACATATCTCCATTCATTTGTGCTTTCCCTTTTTATATAGTCTCTTAATTTGTGCGTAACTTAAATCCATTACACAAAATTAATTTGGACTAGAACAAAACCTTCGGATGAAAATAATTTACTAACGGTAGAGGAAATTCATTAGTTTTGATTCCAACCATGGAACACATCAAGCACCTCCTTTTCCTAGTCTTTGAGCCTACCCTCATTAAATACATTAAAACAAAAACCTATGGAACATAGAATCAGATTAATCATTGAACTAATTAGTGTAGCTGCCATTATTGTCTCAATTGTCTTTCTTGGAATTGAAGCAAACCAAAGCAATCAACTTGCAAAAGCTACCATTAGGCAAGCGCTAAATGAAACAGATATGGAAATCTATAGAGTACAGATGGATGAAGAAATAATTCCCCATGCCCTGTACAAAAATGATAATAATTTACCGTTAAATGATTACGAACAGTATAATGTAAATCTATATAATGTTTATAATTTCAGAGATTTTGATAACTCTTTTTATCAATATAGAATAGGCTTATTTGAGCAAAGTGATTGGCTTGCCTACAGGAGGATTATTAAATCATTATTGCGAGATCCTACAGTCCTTAAAATGTGGGACAATCAAAGTCATGTCTTTAGTAAGGAGTTTATATTAGAAGTGGAATTAATCCTTGAGGAAATAGAACCCCTACCTGCGAAATAGTTTTGATTTTTGAGATCCATATTCTTAAACACATACCCAGTTGAATCTACTGATACACACCGACTGAGAATTTGTACTTTCTTTTCTTGTATAGCCTCTTGACTTGTCCGTAGGTTAAATCCATTACACAAAATTACTTTGTAATAGAGCAATACCTTTGGACAAGAATAATTCACTAAGGATGGAGAATTTTTAGTAGTTTTATCTATCCGATTAATTCATTTTCAACATGGCAGACCTCAAAAAAATACACTTAAATCCTACTCAAGAAAAATGAAAAAACAACCAATTTGGAAAATTATCATAGTTTTTGTGATAGCTGCATTGTTAATCGTATTGGTTAAAAATTACACAGATAAAGTAACTGAAGAAAGTGCCAAGAGAGCTGTAGATAGAATGATAGAAATCAAAAAGCAAGATGCAGAAAAAGATACTATTCCTCTTTAAAGCATTCCCATTCCCCCTAAATAATAATTATAAATCAATACGATACGTCTTCACAATAGCTTTAAAGCTTGTCTATGGAGAGGTTGTATTAGCTCTTCTAAGCTACTCATTTAAGGATAAAAGAAGAAGCTACTACCTAGTCGATTAAGAAGGTCTTTAAAGGCTTTAGTATTCAAGCTTAGAATAGATATCAAATCTTTAAAGAAGAAATAGAAAGAAGGATGAGGAAGAAGGTTACATTCTAGAGATAGTACCTAAAGGTTCTAAAGATTAAGATAATAAGTCAAGGCATATACTAAAGAAATAACAAAAGAATTTAATAAGGGTAAAGAAGTAAGATGATAAGTAAGAATTTAAACTAGAAGTAGAGACAACTATAGGATTAAAAGGATATAGAAATAAGGAGATAACCAAAGGTTGAACAGCAGGAGTAATACCAATCTAAATAGTTAACTAATTAGTGGAAGTAAATAGAAGTAAATCTATAGAATGATAACCTAACTAACGCACTACTCCAACATAGACATACCCTATATGTGGTGCAAAAACTCATAAACCTGATTTGGAGTTAATAGAGAACATTTTTAGGATCGTACTAGTTGATATCTATGACATGAACTTTTAATTCTCCATCCTCTTCAGACACAAATATTATAGACTTTCCATCAGCAGATTTTTTAAACGATTGCGCTGGATATAGTACACTTTTTTCTAGGCTATGAGCCTCTGTTGTCAGAGTACCATCTAATCGTGTTAAAATAAAATGGGAACCTGTACCTTGATTATTATCAAAGGTATTCCAGCCGACTAAAATATGCTCTTCATCATATTGTATTACTTTACTCCCCCATCCTACATATTGTTGGTCAAGGGATGTAAGCCATACCTCATGTTCTATTTTGGGCTCATTCATATCTATAATTGAAATTTTAAGATCTCTTGCCTGCCTATCGTCTTCCGTTGAATAAACAATAGCAACATTTCCGTTAGATAATTCTGTTAAATCCCCAGTTGTAGTCAATGTCTTATTTGCCCCTAAGGAACCATTTTTTATTTCATAATAATCAAAGCCATATTCAAGTCCATTTATATGTGACCAAACATCAATGCCTAAAGCGCGAGGGTATGCATCTCCATGTGCCAAACTATAAAACGTATTCTGAGATGATATTATACCCCTTTGATCAAAATTGTGAGAAAAGAACCAGCCATTACCTATTCTATTTCCATTGGTATTTTTTAAAATTTCACCTGTATTACCATCAAGAAAACCTAACCATCCAGCTTGATGTCTCCTCCCATCACCCCGCAGCTGAGTGTGTGCTAGGTAAATAACAATAAAATCATTTTCTTCGCTATACCTTATCAAAGCAGAACCTGCCTGAGAGGGCTCACCTCTTGACCATGTAATAGTTTGTTTTTCTTCTCCCCACAACCTAGTTGAAAATAACTCAGTTCCTGTTTTATCGAAAGCAGTATACCATGCTTCAGCATCCACATCTCCAAATTCATTATCTTTTGAGTATCCTATAATATATCTATCATTACCAAGAGATTCAAATCCTAAAAACCTTTGTTGATTATTAATTTTAGTCGGAATATTTATTTCTTCTACTAAGGATTTAGTTTCTAATGATATTTTTGATATAAACTTATTATTTGATACGTCTCTCCACAAAACATCTATTGTATTGTCTGTATTGACAACAAAATCAATAAATGGCGCCATCCCATAAGGAGAGTGAGGCTTAGTATATGCCCCATTGGCAATACCTGCTAGAGGGTGTGGGGAGCCGCTTAACGAAATTGAAAATTCAGAGAAATTTTCTTGTTGGAGTGACGTTTCTGTAGCAGTATCGGTAATAGGACAGCCATTGTCATCTACTACTTCTCCGCTAGGAGTATCTGAACAAGCGTCATCCGTATCGAGAACACCATCACCATCCAAATCTAATACTATAGTTGAATCGCCTTCAGCATTACCATTGTTTATAGTATCGTCAGCGGCAGGATCCTCATTGTCTTCACCACAATTGCTTAATATAAAAATTGAAGAAAATATACTTAATAACAGAAGATTCTTGAAGTGTTGCATAGGTTTATTTAAATAAATCAGCGCAATACTAGTAGATAAATCTAAAACAACAAAACGTTTGAGAAGTTTGGATTAATTGTCATTTAAGGAGTAATAGCAAAAAGGAAACTTATTATACCCTACGGAGTAAGTAATACAAAATCAAAATAGGTTTTAACCCCTTTACCAAAGACTTCACAAAACAACCCTCCTCCTACCTCCTCTGTAATTTTGTAAGAAACAAATTACATGAGATTAGACACCCTTAAATGGAACGACTACACCTTCAAACAGCTATCCAAAGAAGCCAAGTTAATCTACTGTTTCCTAGAAGCTCATTGCAGTACTGCTGGCTTTCTTCAAGTAGATGAACCAGATGGTTGGGATTATGGTATTTCTATATTGTCGTGCTTTGCTTTTATTTTTTCCTTGGTCGCTAACATATTCGGTTATTGGAAAAAAATAGCCAAGAAGAACTTATGAGCAAAGATAATTACGATCATTGGCAGTAGGATGAAAACCACTATGATGATTTAATCATCCTTCTCAGCAAGGTTCTTCAGAGTATCCACAAGATTTGCATAATCTGCCTTTGATTCAAACTTAATATTCTCCGAAACATAGGCTTCAATTTCAAGCATTAATGCCTTGTGCCCCCTAAATGAGGTATCAGCCTTGTGCTTCCTCCTAAATTCTTCAATAACGAATTCATCGAAGAACTTTGAATAGTGACTGAAAAGCTTTGAGTCATTATGATTGAAATCAATTGTATCGAATCTGTTCATATATGATGTAAAGATTAGCTTTCCGCAATCAATTAATTGAGAATTAAGGGATTTATTATAAACAACTTTTCCCCAATAAGCATTGCAGTCATGCTCAAGGCCCTTTCTCTAGCCTCACTTTGTACTAGAGGAACGATTCCCTAAATAGCGACTAAACCAAAGCTAAAAGGCTATACCAACAATAGATAACCAAGGAGTTACTTCTGATCTATTATAGGTATCCACATTAATATTTTTTGAATAGCTTTATCATTATGCCTAATTCACAAGCCTCGTTTTTATTTTATAATTTGTGTTATTGAGATAGTGGGATTATGTGGTGTGTGGCTCCAGGACCTAAAGTGCGGATTTGGAATTGCTGATAGGTTACATCTTTGATGGTTATTTGAGATGGTTTTTGACATTTCATGGAAGTCATCACCAATTAAAGCCTCTTACGCTACTCTCAGCGCAGATAATACTTTTCTTTTTAAAAATTTACATTGCAATCTACCCAATATAGCGACTGAATTATCTCCTACCTCTTTCTTCCTTCGCCGCAATCTATCTCCCCATCTAACCTACCATCTCACCCCTACTCCTCTCCAAAACAACTCCCGAGCTTTGGACAAATCATGTCCACTCTATTGTCACTTCTCTTTCTATATTATTAGACCATTCTCTTGAGCATGGCCGCAAGGTTTGGATAACTTATCACGCTCCAGTCTAATACTAGGATAAAAAGAAAAGATGATTTTGTTAAGGACATTACTAGCCGAGAGAAAGCTTCGGCAGTGGGAGATCGCAAGAGAGGTCGGATATAATTCATCAAAAGTTACATACATCAAACATGGGGTATCATACTCAGATATCAAGTAATTGTGAAAATCTACTTACTTTAATTGTTTTTTGTGTAAAAAAAGCTGTTTTTTAGTGATTAATGAAGAATTTATTGAGTGTGACTTATGTTTAAGAAGAATAATAAAGGTAATGAGTCCCAAACTCTTGTTGTCTCATTTTTTCTATCAATTATGCATTCCATCATACATGATGCTCGTGATGAATACTTTTATAACATTCGTTATGTATATCCTATCAACCAGTTTTTGTTTCCGTTTTTTTATTTGCAGCAGTTACCTTAGGATTTTCCTTGATCGCAAAAAACTTAACTTATTAGATTTTAAAGTTGATTTTTTCCTTCTCGTCTCCATGATCTCTATTATAATAACCTTCAATTTCCTTTATAAGGAAATTCATTATTTGTAGCATTTGTGAACATTACCAAATTTCCTACAGTTTATCACGCCATATTACTGGCTGAAGCCGCGAATGCCTTTCTTATTAATTCTTGCTAGAACTATTTCACCTTTTGAATCAGTACACGAGGCGTTACTCATTAGTTTCTATTAGTGAGAAATGGATCATTGATCTATCCAACGATCTTTTATTCTTGACTAGAAATACTAAAACTATATCTATCGCTAGGCTAAATGTCCGTACTTTTTAATGCTGTAAGCAGATGTTACCCCTACCAAAGCCCCAAACACATGGGATTCCCAACTGATCGCTTGATTGAAATCAAAAACAGTATAAACCAAACTACCATAAACAGCCAGAACTGAGATAGAAATAATCAGTGCTCTAAATTTACCCTCAAAAAAACCAATGGAAATTAAAAAAAAAGCTAATGCATAAATCAAGCCACTTGCGCCAATATGAAGAAATGTTCTTCCAAAAAACCAAACTAAGATATTGGTAAAAAAATAGCATTGTAGAAATATCCTATTAGCAATATTGGGATAAAAAAAATAAAGAATCGTTCCCAAAAATAATACGGGTACTGAGTTGGAGGATATATGATTCAAATTTCCATGAATCAATGGACTCGTGAATATTCCAATGATACCAAAATAACTTCTAGGTAAAATACCCAAAAAGCCAAAGTCAATATTAAAAAAGAAACTAACCGAAAAAAAAAGCCACATCAGCATGAGAAATCTGAAGGGCCTAAGAACGGAAAATCTAGCTGCAGGGTGCATATAGTTTAATCACGTTAAGCATAAACCTTCTAAGTTTTATGTAAAAATAAATGATTCCTATTTTATTGAGGAGAACGAATCATTTTCAAGGTTAATAATTTAGCCTCCTCGTACGTGACTGACATATAACCCAAAATACCTCCAGAGGCCTCTGCGATCCGCTTGGCCCAATCTTCGATACTATCATAAAATTTAATTGCAAAATGCTTATCCAGTTTGGGTAAAATCAAATTTAATTTTCTCAATTCTTGGATGATATCACCGTTCCTTATTTCTAAATCATCTGATGTTTTTGCAATACAAGTAAGTAATTTTTCTTCAAAATTTTGTCCGACTAGTTGATAATAGCCAGCTAACTGCTTGGTCACATGTTGCTGCTTGGTATGCGCCAACAAAATAGCTTCTTTTTTCTCTTTCTGATCGATATTACCATCTGCACCGGCAATCAAAACAGAGACGAGAATAGGAACGCTCAACATCAAATCAATTTCATCCTCACGTAATTCTTCAAATTCCTTTAACATGCTATTGTTTATTCTTTTTTATCCTTACGAAAATACATCAAAAAATAACCCATCAATAATTTTAAATTAAAAACTTATTTTTTCTTGATTCATTTTTCAGATAGGACTCAAATTACCCATAATTTCAGGTTTTTTGTTCCAAACATAAAGATCTAAAACTGCCAAAACACGAGCGATCAGTTCTCGTATCCTCACTTTTATAGGTACCGATACCCTAGCCGATTTTGGTGAAAATCCATAGGCTTTTAATCCATGATAATTAGCTATAAACAGCGCCCGATACAAATGAAATTCTTGGGTAATGATAATGAAATTGGATTGTCCAAATATCTGTGCGCAACGCACTATCGAATCTAAAGTTCTCAATCCAGCATAATCTAAAGTAACTGCTGATTCAGGAATACCCCTTTCTTTCAACGCGTTAAGCATGTCAAGAGGCTCGTTGTAGTATATACTCCTATTATCACCACTGACCAGGATATGACTTATAATTCCGAGCTCAAAGAGCTTGGCCGCAGCATTCATCCGCTCTTCAAAAAATTCATTTTTGATCCCCTTCGCCGAAAATCGAGAAGTACCAAGCACTAAGCCCACCCTTTGGGCAGGTGGCCAAGCCTCCTCTTTGAATATTTGTTCTGAGGTACTGAGTAATATCCAAATATTGAGAGATAATATGAATAAAAATCCAATTCCCAAAGAAACAAACATCCGTTTAAACCATTTTTTCACAACCGGTTAATTTGTTTGTTATTTCCCAACAAAGCTAAAGTATTTATAATTAGGTACCCTTTTACCGATCATTTTAATCAAATAACCCTATTTGATTATCTTCACGCTCTACCTCTTCTTGAATAAAAGATTTTAATAATTCAATATCTCCCTTTTCAGGTTTGTCAAGTTCACCCTCATTGACAACGGCTTCAATTTTGACTACATTTTGTAAGGGAAATTTATTTCCCAAGGCTTTCCTGCCTTTGACATCTATTAAAGTATCCAAATTTAAAATTTTCTGTATCTTTTTGTTTTTCTCCTTAAACGTCACAGTGGCTTTTACTTTTACCGCATCACTGGCAAAATATAATTTTGAATTTTTGGTCTCAGAGATGAAGAAAAAAGATTTTTGTGTTTTAACAGTCTCGATTTTAAATCTTTTGATAAAAAAAGCTTTGGTAATACCTTCTTGATAGATACCTGTAATGATAGCCTCAGGTATAAATTTAGTCAAATGGCATATGTTTTTGGATTCATAACGATTACTCATTTCAAATGTGGTCAACTCATAATGACCGTCAAAATAAAAAACAATGATCAAATCTTCTGCTTTGAAATTACCTAAATGCAGACCCCTCTCGTCCCTATTTAAACGACCAATAACTTCATCATACCAAATATCTAGTCCACCCAAAGTAGACGCCCCTGCCGTTTTCAGCTGTACCTTTCTAACAGAATACTTAGTCACTATGTTTCCAGATGCCAAGCGACCTTTGATTTCATAATCTGCAAAATCAATGTCAAAAACTTTCTTTCTCGCCGTACTCGCCGCAGTTAAATTCACGGTAACTACCTCTGCCTCTCCATTAGGATTAGCCGTAAAATACAATACTTTAGATCCTTTCGCATCTTTGACCAAACGATACTCCTTGTCTCGGGTCACACTCATTATATTGAATCGCTTAATCATAGATCTACCTGAAGATCCGTCTTTATAGATCATATTATACACCATGCGTTCGTCTCCTTTCTTATAAACAGCAACATGGATGATCCCTTTGCCAACAAAAACTTTATCCTGAATTCGGCTAACCACACAGACCCCATCATTTCTAAAAACAATGACTTCATCAATATCTGAACATTCAGAGATGAATTCGTCTTTCTTAAGACCCATCCCTATAAAACCTTCCTGCCTGTTTACATAAAGCTTAGCATTGTTAGCTGCTACAAAAGCGGCTTTAATGGTATCAAAATTTGCAATTTCAGTTTTTCTTTCTTTTCCCTTACCGTATTTCTCGAGTAACCGCAAATAATATGAGATCGTAAATTCAGTCAAATGATCTAGATTGTAAAGCGTCTGCTTGAGTTCCTCTTGAAGCTTATTCATCAATTCATCTGCCTTAAAAGCATCAAACTTTGAGATTCTCTTGATTTTAATCTCCGTCAGACGAACCAAATCTTCCTCAGCGATCTGGCGATAAAATTCCAATTTAAAGGGGGTTAAACCCTGGTCAATCGCTTGAAGTACGGCTTCCCATGTTTCAGCCTCTTCAATATCCCGATAAATCTTATTTTCAATAAATATTTTTTCTAGAGAAAAAAATAAAATCTTTTCAAGGAGCTCATTTTTACGTATTTCTAGCTCCTGCTTCAAAAGATCTCCCGTTTGATCCACACTGTGCTTAAGGATTTCTTTGATCCCAACAAAATGGGGCTTATCTGCGATAATGATACAGGCATTGGGTGAGATAGATACCTCACAATCAGTAAAGGCATATAAAGCATCAATCGTGATATTGGGGGACACACCACTGGCCAATACAATTTTAATCTCAATTTCAGCTGCGGTATTATCAATGACTTGTTTGATTTTTATTTTTCCTTTGTCATTAGCCTTCACGATGGAGTCAATCAGCGATGAGGTAGTCGTGCCATAGGGGATTTCTTTGATCAATAAGGTCTTACTGTCATCCTCTTCTATGACCGCTCTTACACGGACCTTGCCCCCTCTCTGGCCATCATTATAATCCGATACATCTATTTTGCCTCCTGTTTGGAAATCAGGGAATAACTTTACAGATCTTCCTTTTAAAATACTGATACAGCCATTGAGCAACTCTATAAAATTGTGGGGTAACATTTTGGTTGAAAGTCCCACGGCAATACCCTCTACTCCTTGAGAAAGTAACAAAGGAAACTTGACAGGAAAAGTAACTGGTTCTTTTTTACGTCCATCATAGGACAATTGCCAACTGGTGGTCTGCGCATTAAAAATAACATCTAAGGCAAACTTTGACAAGCGTGCCTCAATATACCTAGAGGCTGCAGCACCATCGCCAGTACGTACATCTCCCCAGTTGCCTTGCATTTCAATCAATAAATCTTTTTGGCCTAAGTTTACAATTGCATCTGCGATGGAGGCGTCTCCGTGAGGGTGGAATTGCATAGTCGTTCCGATGATGTTGGCCACCTTATTGAAGCGACCATCATCTAATTCTTTCATAGCATGCAAAATTCTTCTTTGTACCGGTTTTAAGCCATCCTCTATGGCAGGAACCGCTCTTTCAAGAATTACATAAGAAGCATAATCAAGAAACCAATTTTCATACATCCCAGTGACAGGAAGTACTTCGTGAATCTCATCCTCTTTTAAATCTTCATCCATATTTCTTAATCATTCTATTCGCGTTATTGCTCACTTATTTCCCCTCAAATTTCATAATTGTATTCATAAAGCTTTCTAAATACGGGACAAAACCAGTATAATGATCTGCGCCTTCAATAGTGGTCAATGTAATGATCTCAGGCGAAGCTCTAGAGGCCATGAAAGCATCATAAGTATCTATGGTATTTTGATAAGGGACCGTTATATCAGCATCTCCATGATACAAGTACATGGGAGTCTCTGGTATCCAATCTAATAAACTGTTCTGCTCAAAAAGTTGAGAAATTTCTGAGTATTTTTCATTATCAGGTTCTGACAAATATCCGGGTGCAATCAATACAGCCACGCTGTCATTCAACTGACTGTTTATCTGAGATCCATCAGAAAGGCCATCAAAGATATTTATGATTCGTTGTGCATAGGGTTCATTAAAAATTTGTTGTGCCAAGGACGAATCAATATCGTAATACGTTCGGTAAGATTCTGCAATATAAGCCATGAAATAAGGGGTTTCATATACTTCTTGGTCAAAGAAAAAATCACGCACACCCTTCATATCATAGCCTCCTGCTGCTGGAAAAGACGCCTTCAAATCAAAATATTCAAGATCATACTCTTCTATGTATTTATGTGTAGCCATAGTCACATACCCACCCCCAGAGTAACCGCTCAAATATAACTCTTCATCCGAGTTGATTTCTTCTTGTTTTAGCAATTCTCTAACGGCTCTGAGTCCATCAATCACTGCCAAAGCAGAGGTTTCCTCAACATAATAAGGGTGCATGATCTCCTTAGAACTACCAAATCCTATAAGATCAGGTACCACTGTGATAAGACCTGTTGAAGCCATCGCTGCATATAAAAATGTTTGAATATCCACCATTGACAATTCACTTGGCGCCTCATTATTTGCTGCAATGGTACCACGTGCAAATGTTAGGTAACTAAATTTATATCCGTCTCCAAGAGGTATATATGCCATGCCAGAAGCCACTATATTAGATCCTTTATAGAGTGTCTCATAAGTTATTTCCCATATTTGGACATCATATTTCATCTGAGATAGCGGAAAGTCCAGACCACTAGAGGAAATTAAACTACTGATATTAGTTTTCGATGGTTTACTCATTTTATTGGCTGAAATCAAGCGAACTGGTATTTGATCTTCCTCCTGCAGTCCAATCAATGCCTCTTCGTTATCACATGAGGTCAAAAATAGACCAAGGAGCAAAAACAAGTTAGATAAAATAATAGTTTTTACCTTTTTACGTAATCTCATATTCTTCTGATATAGTTGCCTTTTCTTCATGAATCAAATCTTTCTCCACCCTTAGTTTATGAATGATGAACTGCTGACGATCTGGCGTATTTTTTCCCATATAAAAAGACAATAAATCTTTGATTTTAGTTTCCTTTGTCAAAATAACAGGTTCAAGACGTATGTCTTCTCCAATAAAAGCTGCAAATTCATTGGGTGAAATTTCACCCAAACCTTTAAATCGAGTGATTTCTGCATTTTTTCCCAATTTCTCAATCGCTGTTTGACGTTCCTGCTCATCATAACAGTACAATGTTTCCTTTTTATTTCTAATGCGAAAAAGAGGGGTATCCAAAATAAACACATGACCGTTTCTGACCAATTCAGGAAAAAACTGCAAAAAATAAGTCAACAAGAGCAATCGAATGTGCATCCCATCTACATCCGCATCCGTAGCGATAATGATTTTTTTATACCGCAAACCATCTAGCCCGTCTTCAATATTTAGGGCATGCTGCAATAAATTAAATTCTTCGTTCTCATACACCACCTTTTTGGTGTGGGCATAGCAATTAAAGGGCTTTCCTCTCAAACTAAAAACGGCCTGAGTTTGTACATCTCTAGTCTTGGTAATGGATCCACTGGCCGAGTCTCCCTCAGTAATAAAAATCATGCTCTCATTGCGGCGCTCTTCGGCTAATTTCTTATCATTGAGGTGTATCCGACAATCTCTAAGCTTTTTGTTGTGCAGATTGGCTTTTTTGGCGCGCTCATTTGCCAGTTTTTTTATTCCTGCTATTTCCTTTCGCTCCCGCTCGGATTGCAAAATACGTTTTAACAACAAACCTGCTGATTCAGTGTTTTGATGCAAGTAGTTATCCAATTCCTTTTTGATAAAATCATTGACGAAGGTCCTCATTGTAGGTCCCTCTGGCCCTAAATTTTGAGATCCTAATTTGGTCTTGGTCTGAGATTCAAATACCGGCTCTTGTACTCTGATTGCGATGGCTGCCACAATACTTGCTCTGACGTCCGCCGCATCAAAATCCTTTTTAAAAAAGTCTCTGACTGTCTTGACAACGGATTCTCTAAAAGCGCCCAAATGCGTCCCTCCTTGAGTCGTATATTGACCATTTACAAAGGAATAGTATTCTTCTCCATATTGATTTGAATGGGTCAAGGCAATCTCAATATCATCTCCCTTCATGTGCATGATAGGATATCTGATACTTTCTTCATCTGTCTTACCTCGCAAAAGATCCAGTAAGCCATGCTCTGAATGATATTTTTTACCATTAAGCACTAAAGTCAAACCCGCATTCAAATAGGCATAATTCCAAATAAGATTATCTAAATAATCAGGAATAAAATGAAAATTTTTGAAAATGACATTGTCTGGTTCAAAAGTGATATAAGTCCCATTTCGGTCTGAAGTACTGACTACCTGAGCATCAGAGGTAACCTCTCCTTGATTAAATTCAGCCATTTTAGTCTTACCCTCACGAAAAGACTGCACCCTAAAATAACTAGATAAGGCATTTACCGCCTTAGTACCTACTCCGTTAAGACCTACTGATTTTTGAAAAGCCCCAGAGTCATATTTACCACCTGTATTAATCTTAGAAACACAATCGATGACTTTTCCTAAAGGAATACCCCTGCCATAATCTCTAATTTTAACTTTATGATCACTGACCTTGATATCAATCGTCTTACCAAAGCCCATCATGTGCTCATCTACACAATTGTCTATGATTTCCTTGACCAATACATAGATCCCGTCATCATACGCTGAACCGTCACCCAACTTACCAATGTACATCCCAGGACGAAGTCGGATGTGTTCTTTCCAATCTAAGGACTTTATACTTTCTTCGGTGTAGTTAGAATTACTTGTTGCCATTTATAATAATTGAATATGTTGGATTGCTGTAAATAAATGGGAAATTATAAAAAAAAAGCAGGTATTGTTAAAAAATATTTGTTTTACATTCGACCTATTATTTAAATAAATTCAATCAAAGTGTTGAATTACAAGTATTTAATTAGTCTAATTTTTTTTTGGTAGACATGAAATAAATTGCCAATCCCATCCAAATCGTCAATAATATCGGACCTAAATAATTTAAATAAGCATAACTCGCTAGCTGAAGACTTGACGTATTGTTGAGTGCTCCGAGAAATCCTATCAAAAAACAGATATAAAAATTGACTACGACGGGAAGCGCAGCAAACCAACCAGCCGAGAGGATTCCAAAACGTTGCGCTATTTTAGGCGCTACGATCTTAATCAAGAACCAAAGAAAAATATTGATCACCAAAAAAATCAATGCGCCCAGATAAAAAAAGTCGGTTCGGTGCAGGGTAAACCTATCAGTCTCTAGTGAAAAATTTACTAAAGGATCTAAATAAGCGTACACCAAGGTTAAAGTCCCTAAGAAAATCACTATGGACAATAATCTGACAAAATTTACAGCTCTGAGCATAGAAAGAGGTTGTTTAAATCGCGTAATATAGCTGATTGAAAGGTGCAAAACTAGAATCAAAAACGATAAGATTTAAATACATTTGATTTTTATATTTCTATTAATCAAATGTATTTAGTTTTTAAAATAGCGTGACTTTGACCTATTTTATTTGACTTGTCTTCCGTGCTTAATCACAAGATCAACACTTTGAAGTAGACTAATGTGGCGCAGTACATTTCCCTTTACGGCTATAATATCGGCAAATTTACCCTCACTGATGGTGCCGTAATCAGCTTCAACTCCCATCATCTTAGCCGGCCAATAGGTAGCAGCTTTAATGGTATAGATCGGATCAAAACCAAATTCATTGACCCATACATCTAGTTCATTCCAGGTAGATTGGATATGAAATTTCATAGGGATGCCACTATCGGTACCAATCATCAAAACGACACCTGCTTCTTTGAGCTGATTCACTTTCTTTTCTAAAGTAGGTCTTCGCATGGGTGTCAATTGAAAATAAGACAATCGATCTGGGTATGTAAATGAATTTCTAATATCTAGTACGACGGAGTCCGGCAATCCCAGATGCCAATCTTCTCCATCTAAAATCTCTGGATTATCTCTCAAGGCTTCATAATTATACAAGCCTTCTACGGTAGGAGTCCAATATAAGGGTCCTAAATTCATTTGGGCAGTCCTTTCCTTAATGGCATTCAATATATCTTCGGGATACTCAGGAGCTGAAGATAATCCTGTATGCTCAAAGCAATCTACTCCTGCTTTCAACCCTTTTCTAATTTCTTCTGGTCGATGACTGTGAGCCACTACCGTCAATCCTCCTTTGTGCGCCTCATCTACAATAGCGAATATTTCTTCTTCGGTCATCTGATCTTGATCTATGAGCTTGATACAGTCTACCCCGGCATCGACAAGTTCTTTTACTTTGACCCGAGCATCTTTAGGGCTATTCACGCCCCATCTAAACTGTTCAGTACCGGGGTAGGGTTGCTTTTGAATAAATGGCCCACTCATATACATGGTCGGTCCAGGTATCTCTCCCCTATTAATGGCATCTCTGACTGCCAGACTTTCTTTGAGCGGACCTCCTAAATCGCGCGCACTTGTCACCCCGGCCATCAGCAGTTGTTTTGCAGAAGAAGGCATGATTACTTTTTCGAACAAGGGGGGATAAGTTTTATCCCAATACGCATAATCCGCATGGCCATTGATCATCAAATGCACATGCATATCCCAAAGTCCAGGTAAAACGGACATGCCTTCGGTCGAAATGATTTCGGCGCTTGCAGGAACCTCAATACTTCCTAATGTACCAACGGCAGCAATACGTGTCCCGTCAATGATGATGACGCTATTCAAAATAGGCGTTGACCCAAATCCATCTATCAAAGTTCCACCTACGAGCGCTTTTATCTGGGCATTGGAAGCAATCGATGCAAATAGATAAATAAAATAAGTGATCCTTCTTATATTCATTTTGGTTAAAACAATCATCAATATGTAATAAAGGTAACTGATTTAATCGGTTTAATAAATTGGGTACCCTTGGCCTAAGACTGATCAGCTCAACTTGCGCGTCCAATGGTCGGATTCACTGAGTTCATCTATCCTACCCTCTTGCTTTGCTTGCTTCAATGTATCATCCATGTCTCCAGAAGAAGTCAAGTGAAGATGTCCACATTGGTCACAGGCATAAAACGCTCTCGTTGAGGAATTTTGGTATTTGACATGAATCCTGATCAAAGCTTCTTTGGCCTCCTGTTCAGTGTAAAAAATACTTTTTCGTGAAGGGCAGTCGCTCATATGATTGAATTGATTCTCAAAATCATATAATTTGTGTAAAATAAAGGTACCTTATTTTTTTTACTTGTTGTTATATCATTGAATTTTTCATCCACTTGATTTTTTAATATCTAACGTATTAAATTTACAAAAAATAAGTCGTTTAAATACCTATGGAACGTTTGATTATTTCAAATTTTGAAGATTTTGAAGATAGAATAGGTACCCACTTAGGATCCTCTGAATATTTTACAATCAAGCAAGATCAAGTTAATAAATTTGCCGAGGCAACACTGGACCATCAATGGATTCACACAGATCCGGAGCGTGCGGCACAAGAAAGCCCTTTTGGTACAGCCATTGCTCATGGTTATCTAACCCTATCTTTGGTTCCTTATTTGTGGGAGCAAATACTAGAAGTTCAAAATCTAAAAATGATGGTTAACTATGGTTTTGAAGCCCTCCGTTTCAATCAACCCGTACCCGTAGGTGCGCAAGTTAAGCTACGTGCTACCTTGAAATCAGCCATCAATTTACGCGGTATTAACAAGGTAGAAGTCGATATTAAACTAGAGATTAAAAATCATAAAAAGCCCGCATTTTCAGCAATTGTAGTATTTCTCTATCATTTTAATGATTAAAATATCCATAAACTATTCAATTTTATTGATCATATGATCAACCATAAATAAAATCATGGGTGCTTATCCTGCTCATGACCCCTTTGGTTAATGTGAGAAATTGAAATAATGATCTTCGATAGATCCGTTAAGTCTATAACAATGTCATTCATACGTCAATTGAAGAATTCGGTAATCTTATGGATCGCAATGAATGCGAAAAATGATCCTACGTCATCAGTGATGAGAATTATTTTAACTGCCAAACCGCGGTCGTAGGTTCTCAGGTTCTAAATGGTAACTGATCTACTCTTATTTTTTTGTATCAATGCGCTGATCTAGGTAATTTAAATCTGCTATTTTTTCAAAATTAGGAAGTTTTTATGTCTTCTGGACGTTATATTAATGGTTGTCACATGGACCTCTTTTTAATACCAAGACTCTACTTTGGTTTTGAATTGACCACATAAACCAATAAAAAACACCTTAACTTTATTTAGAAAAAAAAACATCAGACTATGAGATTACCTACTGGAAAACTCTCAATAATCACTTTTGTTGTAGCCATTTTTTTTACTCTTTTAAATGTTCAGGCTCAAAAAGTATACACAGTTGATGCCACTTATAAAGCTGATATCAAAGTGTTTGTCGTGAGCTCAGCCTATCAAGCAGACCTCTTGGTTTACAAAGTATCCTCCAACTATCAAGCTGGTGACAACGATGGAAAATGGTTTTTTACAGATTCAGATTATCAAGCAGACAAGAAAATATTTTTTGTCGCCTCCGACTATAAAGCAGATCTCAAAATATATTTTGTCTCTTCAGCTTATAAGGCGGGCTGGAAAAAGGTTTCTAAAAAACATTTATTGTATTAATATCTAATGTTGAATTAAACCGAAGTTAATGAAACCGACCCCCGATTCATCTATAAACTATTTTAGCTTCTGCATAAAAAAACCTCTTTAAGAGGTCTTTTTTATATAATTATTTGATCAACTTATTTAATATCTTTTTTCACAATCACCTTAATCTCTTGTTTCCCTCCAGATAGCAAGGTGTCTATTTCAATTTCAATATTACCATCTTCACCCATGACTATCCCTCCGTCGGATTCAAACATCATTATATCCGATCCCTTCATATGCTCCATATGAAGATCACCGGGACCGTTCATCATTCTACGACTTTGATTGATGTTTTGGACGCCTAGCAAATAACCTAATAGACCAAACACTATCGCAGTAATGGTTATTAAAAACCAATTTTTATTTATAGATTTCATTATTTATAATGTTTTTTTGAACAAATTTTAAATTACTATGTTCAAAGGTATTTTAATTTGTGAGAGTCAAACACCCTTTAACATAGTTTAACATTAATTTTGGCAAAATATATCTATTCCTATTGCAGCTCTATTGAATTGATATGCATCATGACAAAAACACCTTTTTCACACGCCCAACCTGACCATCCTCGAGTCGGACCTTGATTCCATGGGGATGACTGGCTGATTTAGTCAAGATATCTTTCACAATGCCATTGATCAAATGGTCCTTGCGCTGATCACTCTTGAGCACGATATGCACTTCTAAGCCCTTTTGGATATGACTTCGCTGGGTACCCTTCATTCTTTTAAATCTTGATTTTTAACTCTTGCTTTAAATATTGCTTCAATGTATTCAGGTTTTGTTGTTGAGCATCATTGAGCAATAATTCCCTTTGATTGATCCACTCCAAATAAATCCCTTTGCATTTGTCAAACAAGGGATGCTGGGCATCATTTCTGTAGCTAACCGCATTGCAAAGACATTCTTGGCATTCTAAAAAGCCAAAGGTAAAAAAAGCTTTTCTTGCCAATTTATAAAAATAATCAGCCTTCCCATTGAGGAGGTCCTGCTCATTTTGGCTCTTTTGATCGTAGTATTTTGAAAAATAGACCACAATCGGATCGGTCTTAATTGCCCTTGGATTAAATAAATGTTTGAAAACCAATCCTTCCAATGACGTACATCGACTCAGGGCCACGTAAGCCTGACCATTGGTAAAGGCATCGTTGATATCTGCAATCACTTTGTCAAAAGTGAGTCCCTGACTTTTGTGGACAGTAATGGCCCAGGCCAATCGTACAGGTATCTGGGTAAACGCACCTATTTCTTCCGATACAATGGTCTTTCGTTCTGGATGCCATCGATACGAAATATTGGTCCAAGTAGTCCGGTAAACCGCAATGTATTCGTGGAATTCGGTACTGATCACAATGTGGTCCTCGTGCAATTCTAAAATGGTACCAATACTTCCATTGAAGAATTTTTTAGACGTATATTGATCCACTCCATCATCGGAAGGAACCGTCCCTGGGTCATTAATGACGGTCATGATTTGCGCCCCAATTTTTAAGGCTAAATTCTCTTGAGTACGCATAAAAGAGGAAGGAAAAATACCTTCAATCAAGCCTTCATATTTTCTTTCGTCAGTTTTTAGCGCCTTCAATTTATTTTCATTGACCTCATCTACCCTTTTATTGGTCGTACTTAGCTGAATATAGTTCTCTTCTTCTTTGGGATTGAAATTAGGGACATGACGACGGTTCAATAGGGCAATGTCATCGGAAGTCATTTGATTGAATCGGACTTTATTGAGCAATTCAACAAACTGCTGATTTTTTTGTCGATATATTTTTTTTAATTCAAGTTGTGCTGGTTTGATGATTTTAAATACATTGGAACTGAAAAAATATAAGGTTTTATAATATTCTCCTAAAATGGCCTGCTCCTCAAGCTTCATCACGGGAGGCAACTGAAAAGGATCGCCCAACATCAATACCTGAACCCCACCAAAAGGTAGGTAGGGCTTGTCTCTGTATACCCTTAATATGTATTCGATGGCATCCAGTACGTCACAGCGCACCATAGATATCTCATCGATAATCAATAATTCCAATTCACGAATGATTTGAGATTTTTCGCGATTGTATTTGAGCATTTCGAAGATATTGACATGATCTTCACTCATTTTTCGAGTGCTAAAACGCGAATCGTCTGGCCGTAAAGGCTCAAAAGGAAGTTTGAAAAACGAATGTATGGTCACACCTTCCGCATTGATAGCGGCTACTCCTGTAGGGGCTACCACCACCGTTTTTTTAGAGGAAATAGCAGTAACATATTTCAGAAAGGTCGTCTTACCTGTTCCGGCCCTTCCCGTGAGGTAAACGGGGCGATCCGTGGACTGAATAAACTCTACGGCCGCATTAAATTCCCGATTGTCTGGATCGAGCGTAGCCAAAAACTCCGCCAAATTGTCCATGAATTATTGCAGCTGCTTAAATTCAATATGAAGTTGTTGACTGATCAACCTCATGTCTTTGATTTCTTTTGGGGTAACCAATAGAATGGATACACCTTTCTTTCCTGCCCGAGCCGTACGACCACTCCGATGGGTATAATATTCGACTTGATCAGGTAATTGATAATGAAACACATAAGCTAAATTATCTATATCTATGCCTCTCGCAGAAATATCTGTGGCAATCAATACCTTGAGTTTATCCCCCTTGAAGGCCCGCATAACTTTGTCTCGCTCAATCTGCTTGAGGTCGCCGTGAATGCAGCCTACTTGATGTTTTTTGGCCGTTAATTGTTCATGAAGCTGTTTGGTGACCCGTTTAGTCTTACAAAAGACAATGCCTCTTTCCTCTTTGTGTGACTTTAGGAAAAAAACCAACGCTTCCATTTTTTGAGCTTGTTCACAGATGGCATATTGATGTGCTATATCCGCATTGACCCGCCGATCCCTGTTGATCGCCACCTTTACTGCCGCAGGATCCAAATACCTATTAATGATCTGGGTGATCTCTTTGGGCATGGTCGCAGAAAACAACCAGGTATTGCTTCCACGCGAAGTTTGTTCCAAAATCAAGTCCAAATCCTTTTTAAACCCAACACTCAACATTTCATCTGCTTCATCCAATACAACCGTCTTTATTTGTCGCAAGTCCACCGCCTTTCTGCGCTGCAAATCCAATAACCTCCCCGGTGTAGCCACCAATATATGTGTCTTACGCCTTAGGGAACGGATTTGTTCTTCTATTTTTTCTCCTCCATAGACGGCTTCAACAAAAATATTTTCCGTGAATTTTGTAAATTTAAAAATTTGCTTGGCAATTTGTTGTCCCAATTCTCGGGTAGGACATAAAATCAAAGCTTGAATTTTAGGTTCGTTGGGATCTATGTTTTGTATGATAGGAATACTGTATGCGGCTGTTTTTCCAGTACCTGTTTGTGCCATACCAATAAAATCTATCGGTAATTTAATGAGTTTGGAAATAGACTGAACTTGAATTTCTGTGGGCTTAACGATACCCAGTGCTTCTAAGCCCTGAATGACTTGGGAAGTAACGCCTAATGATTCAAATGATGCCAAAATATCTAATTTATTAAAGGGCAAAGTTAGCTACAATTTATTTGCTCTCATGAAATAATAGGAACGTTCATCGTATTGGCTTAGATTCAGGGTATCTTTACACATCTATGATCCATATTGGAATTTACAATGAACTGGTAGTTGATCGGATATTGACCCCAGGGGCTTTTTTGATAGACAGTGAAGAAAATGACGTCCTCCTCCCTAATAAATACATACCTGAAGGTACGAAAGTAGGCGATAAGCTCAAAGTATTTGTCTATAATGACTCTGAAGACCGTATTGTGGCCACGACCCTCAGGCCTTTATTGCAGCTGCATGAATTCGGTTGCTTGAAGGTGAAAGATGTAAATAATATAGGGGCTTTTTTGGATTGGGGCCTGGAAAAAGACTTGCTTGTCCCATTCAGACAGCAACATGGACGCCTGAATATTGGCCAATGGTGTTTGGTCTATTTGTATATTGACAAACTCACCCATCGATTGGCGGCAACGGCCAAAGTGGAGAAACATTTTGAAAAAGAATATATTGAACTTGAAGAGAACCAAGAAGTAGACCTGCTCATTGCCAATGATAGTGATCTAGGGATCAATGTGGTGATCAACAACACCTATAGTGGTATGATTTTCAGCAACCAAATCTACCAAGATATCATGATGGGTGACCAGATCAGAGGATTTATTGAGCAAATTCGGCCTGACGGAAAAATTGATGTGACTTTGAGGAAAAAAGGGATGCAAAACCTTGAAGATGGTGCTCAAACCATTTTAAAGGAATTGAAAGCCTCTGAGGGTTTTATCGCCCTGACCGATAAGAGCAATCCTGAAGAAATTCAATCGGTGCTACAAATGAGTAAAAAGAATTTTAAAAAATCTTTGGGTATTCTCTACCGAAACAAACAAGTCCTATTGAAGAAGGAAGGTGTTTTTCTAAATATTAGTTACTCCTAATTCAAACCTAATTTAGCATTTGAAAATTCTGTTCCCCTTTATTTACATCGCATAGATTTCACTATTGTGTTACCCATTAATGTATACCGTCAGCAAAAAGTGAACTAATAAGGGTTAAATTATAAGAGAGTGTTTTAAACAGAGTAAACACTTAAATTTAACTACAATGGGAAAGAAGAGAAATGCAAGTTCATTAATAAGTGAACTAAAAAGGAAGACACGCAAGGCGTATAATTCAGAGGAAAAGATCAGAATTGTAATTGAGGGTATTCGAGGTGAGTTGAGTATTGCTGAACTCTGTCGTAGGGAAGGCATTCATCAAGCAAACTATTACAAGTGGAGTAAGGATTTCATGGAAGCTGGCAAGCACAGGTTAAATGGTGATACCATGCGAGAAGCCAATACCTCAGAGGTTCAAGAATTAAAAGGTGAGAACGCCTCTTTAAAGGAACTGGTGGCAGATCTTTCACTAGAAGTGAGAGACTTGAAAAAAAACATTGGCTCACCCGAGTAAAGAGGAAGAAGTACATGCATTACAGTCAAAACGAAAAGATGGAGATCATCCGTCTTGTAGAGCAAAGTGATCTTGGTGTTATCAGGACGCTCAGGCAACTAAAAGTGAATAAAACTACCTTTTACAAATGGTATAATGGCTACCAACAGCATGGATATGATGGATTGGCTCGAAGGTCTGGTAATAGGAAAGAAGTTTGGAATAAGATCAACTTAGCTGATAGAGATAAAGTGGTTGAGATTGCTTTAGAACGCCCTGAGTTATCATCTAGAGAGCTGGCATGGCATATCATAGATAAATACAGTTATTATATCAGTGAGTCGAGTGTGTATAGGATATTAAAGCTCAATGGTCTTATCACAACTCCTTCATTCAGGATTATGAGTGCCTCTGATAGTTTTCAAGATAAAACCACTTCAGTAAATCAGATGTGGCAAACAGACTTCACCTATTTTAAAATAGTTGGATGGGGATGGTATTACTTATCGACCATATTGGATGATTACAGCCGTTTTATTGTCAACTGGAAGTTATGTGCCACTATGAAGGCAGAGGATGTAAAACAGACCTTGGATGAGGCTTTATTAGTCGCACAAACCCATACTCCTCCAAAGTTACTATCTGATAATGGATCGTGTTACCTATCTGTTGAACTAGCAGAATATTTAAATAATCGAAACATGAAACATCTACGAGGTCGACCGCTTCATCCACAAAATCAGGGTAAAATTGAACGATATCACAGATCTATGAAGAATGTAGTGAAACTGGATAATTATTACAGCTCTGGGCAGTTAGAGCATAAAATGAAGCAATTTGTTCAGTATTACAACTATGAAAAATACCATGAGTTCAGCAATAAACTTACTCCTTCTGTAGTCTATTATGGAACTGGAGAACGAAAACTTAGGCGTAGGAAAAGAATCAAACAACAAACTTTAATTGAACTAAAAAATCAAAATATTTATTTAAATTAATATCAACATTGGCTTGATTTATATCTGAAAAAGTCCACTTTTATTTGACGACATACATATTGATTATCAATACTAATTAAAGAACCATTTGAGTTGAGTAATATCATCCCCGTTCTGCTACGCACTCTTGTATGGATACGCTTTACTATTCTGGTTAAATTTATGTGTTTAATTTGTTTAAAACACGCTCTTAAAATTTAACCCTTATGAATTCGCTTTTTTGACGACACACATCAAATTGGGAAGATGTTTTTATAATATGATCATTTAGTTTAAATACAAATGAGTGATAGATTGTTATTACTATAATCTATGTGGTTACTTTTTTAAAATCTAAAGTATCAATAAAACGACAAAGGAGGGATTTTAGTAAATCACTAAACAGATATTAAGTATTGATAAGAGATTATCGGTATCTTTTTTTATTGATTATGAATGGAATTAGGAAATATAAAAAAAATTATAAGGAGGAAATTGAAAGTTATTTTAATGATTTATATAAGAAATTAAAAAGGGAATATATAAGTAATGAAGAAAGGTTAGTCAGATTAAATGAATATACCGATAATAAATTAGATCATGTTGGTAAAGTAAGAGAAAGGTTGAGAAATAAGTGGGTTGGAAAAGAAGGTTACATTTTAAGTAAGAAGGTTGAGTATAAAATATGGAAAAAAATAAATGAGGATAACCATAAAATATTTGGTATTGGTTGGGGTAATTTCATAACTAAAAAGGAATTAGAAGACTTAAAAACATTTATAAATGGTAAAGGAGATCATTATGATCATTGGTTAAAATGGGATGAGAAATTAATAGATTTAATAAAGAAGGAATCTTTATTTATAGATGTTGGTGATAATTTTAAATATTATAAAGTTTGCATAAAGAAAAATTCGTTTGATAAGAAAGAAGTCATTATTGAAGATTATTATGGAGGTAAACTAGGTTCGGAGTTATTTTCTTTTGATTCAGATAATAAGAAAATAACGAGATTTAAACCTGACAAGGATGATGTATTAAGTTTTTTTAGAGATAGGGATGAAATTTTAAGGGATTTAAATGAGAGTTATAATAGGATTAGTAGATGGTTAAACAAAAAATATAAACATATTTTAGAGTGGGACAATCATAGTGGGTGGTTTTTAGATAGATTAGTGTGCGAGATATATTATGAAGTTGATGATGGTAAGCTGAAATCACATATTAATAGGATAAAGGATATGATAAATAAAGGGCATATTAGTGAACGGATAATGGATGAAATATTAATGGTTAAGAGGAATGATGAGTGGAATACTGATGAAGAATTGATTGAGTGGATTGGTGGGTATAAGGAAAGAAAGAAAATATATGAAAAGGAAAATAAGATTAAGAAGGTAATAGAAGTAAAAAATCGTAAAAAATTTGGATTCAAGTGGGTTGAATAGGGTAAAAAAAATGCTCTCTAAATAATGTACGTAGATTGTTGATTATTTAGGTGTAAAACTAAAATCTATTATTTAATTAGCAAACTTAATTCACAATCAGAGTCACTAAGTTAATTAGTGTCAACGATACTATTTTCCCTATGTTAGACTTCAAGGTGACAGACAATGGAACAAGTTGGGTAAAGTCAAAGTTAATTTTTGTTGAGATCAGAACAAGTCTTCTATTGATTATGAACTTTCAGTAACCAAAAGCATACATTTAGTTAAAATATTTAAACATGACAAGTTTACTTTTTTTTTACTGAACACAGTAGATACAATGAAGCTCACACCTTTATCTGAATTTCTAGCTCAACCAGAGACAGCAGTTTTATCTAAGAGTTGGATCGGAATTAAAGACCGTAAAGGCAAAGTTAAAATTTACGAAGTTTGGTATCGAAAGCCTTATTCATTGAAGTCCTTTTTTTAATGATAAATTGTAAATAATGAGAGGAAAAATCATTTCGAGGCAATCTATAACTTTTACTATGATGTCAAATATGATTCTAAAGGTATTTGCACCAATCTAGTTGATTCACCAAACTCCTCGCAGAAAATAATGTTCTAAATCAATTCTCATTTAATTTTCTATGGGATAATTACCCTGTCTAAATGACTCCTTTTTTATGTCCAAAGTACAACAGTACCATATTGGCAAGTCCTAATATAATCACAGGTAATGGGGCTGTTGGATTCCCTTGAGAGACACTAATTAAATCAGGAAGTGCGAAAAAACCTGAGAACACAAAATAAGAGGAATGAGATACGTCTCAGTTCAACTAACCCTCTGAATTTAGTTGCACCAATACAAATAAAACTAAATCCCAATGCGAGTAAACCAACAACAAGTGCAAATTGATCAAACATAGCTACTGCGTCAGCGGAAGGACTTTCTCCAAAAACATCACCTATTAAAATCAATTTAAATTCCCTTGAGAACATACTAAGATACAATGGAAGTGCTTGAAGGAAAGTTGAAACTGCAGCAATCCAAAATATAATTCTTATTTTCATGATTAATTCTTTTTTTAAGTTAAAATCAATATTTCTGAATCAAACTATAATAGCTAGTCTAGCAAAATATATTATTTACTCCTATGATTTAAAATGACAGTAGTAGTAGGTTGTATCGGCATTTGCCGGTTCGTCTCGATGTGTAGATTAATTTGTCAAGTTTTTGATAGGAATATAATTAAAATGTCTATTGGTTTATTGTCTAGTCCAAGTTTCAGCATATTCTCCCTCAAACCAAATAACAATCATCGAACTGAGATCCGAGGAAAATTCAAGAGAATATGGTTTGTAACTCCCTTCATCACCATTAAACTCATATTTATTATTACCAAGATTTGTCCAGGTCTCTTTATATGTAATTGGCCAATTGCCAAAGGGCATTTTCCCAGCGCCAGGGCCTCCCTTCCAGCACTTCCAAATCTTTTGTGTTGCTTTTGTTGTAGTGATATTCCACTTATTTGGTTTGCCATGGTCACTTTTCAAAAAACAAGATCTTAAGGAATTTGGATTCGCCTCTGATCCAGTCCATTCCTCATTGGTTAGAACCCATGAACCTATAATTGGGTCGATAGTATCTTCAGCAACAGGATCATCACTATCTTCACCACAATTGGTGAGCAATACAAGTGAACAAAGTGTACTTAAGAGGAGGAGATATTTGAAGTAAGACATATTTCTCGATTTTTTGTAAGGCGATATTAATAAAAATTATCCCCAATTAATAAATTATTTTCGCCAAAAAGAGGGTGTTTTCCAGTTGTTAAGGATAGTGACTTAACTAATTGCATTCTGTAGACTGAATAAGATCATCGATTATGGATCCTGAATTAACTTTTGTGAATTTATAAATAAAAGAACGATCTAACTCTATGCAGCCATTATCAAGAATAAAATTTATATTGTAAAAACACCTATCCGCGCTGTTATTAATATCCCATTTACCTGGTTCTATTATAAAATCAATACCCTCACCATTATCTATAACAGTAAGCCTTAGGTAGTAATCCTTTGAGTTATAATAAAGGGGATCAAAATATCCTGTTTGAAAAAAAACTTTAACAATTTCATTAGACTTAAGGATAGCACTTAATTCATTGGTATCCTCATTTAACCCCATTACTTGGTAGATACCAGTATATTTTGTAGATGTATGATGGGTAATGGTATCCAAGGTTAACGAGCTTGAATTATCATACCGACAAGAATCTGTCAATGCTGACCAAAATAGATTTCCATTCTTGATTTGAATAATTGTCGTGCCGGAAGGATTTAATTCACTCGTTGCTTCAAGTATATAGTAGCCATTAAGTTTTTGTAATATGAAGTTACCATCAATTTCATCAAGACAACTGGTAAAAAATACGAGTGCATAAATAATACTGAAGAATAGAGATTTTTTGAAGTGTTTCATAATTGAAATCAAAATTAATAAAAATCTTCACCCTTAGTGAATTCTTCTTATCCAAAGATATTCTTTGATTCCCATTTAATTTTGTTTGATGTTTAGACCACAACAAAATTAAGAAGTTGTCCTAGGGAGAAAAATACAAAATCTATTTAAATTTTTGGATACGAATCAGTGGTTTTAACTGGATATACAATTACCGATCAACTTTGAAAGTGAGGAAGTTGTTTCATTGATGATTCTAAGTGTAAAGCCTATGGGTTACACATAAGTTTGTCAAGTAAATCATATCAATCTAAAGACGACGAAAAAAATTATTATACGTAGAGGGTATCAGATTTTATTTCTAAAGTACTCAGTATTGCTGTGTCATGTTAGCTCAATAAAAAAACTAAAATGGAATAAAGACAGACAAGTTCAATTGACCAACCTGGATATAAGAACTCAAGATCATCAATGAAATAAATCAATATTTCACATCATTTTTACAATAAATTCATCAACGAATAGATTAATTTTTTTTAAAAAAAGCAGTATTTTTACAAAAAAAAGATTGTGAAAAAATTATTAATATTAATCGTATTTTTTTCGAGTTGTTCGAAAGAAAATTTAAATCCTGAAGAAGATGTTACCAACCTAGAAGATGTTATCAACCTAGAAGATGTTGCTATAGTAGGAAGTTCCAGTTTTTTTGAGGAAAACTTTAAAAATAAAATAGTAGTTGTTGCGGGAGGAACGATAGAGGAAGGTGCTGTTGTTTGGATTAACGAGAAAAAAGTTCTTTTGTTGAATGATGCTTTAGAGGCCACCGGTCTATTCTACCAAGATAATAAAATTTATGTAACTGGATGGACGTATGGAGGTAAGGGAAGTGTATGGATTATGGATTTAGATGGTTCTAATCAGACTGTGATGGAACTTGAGGGGAAATACTCAGAAGGTCAGAGGATAATGGTTCATAATGGAGATGTATATACTGGTGGTTTTTTTGACAACGGATCATGCTATTGGAAAAATGGAAAAAAAATTGATTTAACAAAAAATGCTGATTCTATGAGTTGGGGTCTTGCTATGGATTCTAATAACAATTTGTTTAATGTTGGTTATTACATGTCCCAACATCATTCTTTAATACCAGCCTTTTGGAAAAATGGTAAACGGAATAAATTGAATAGACCTCAACATGGTGATGGTGAAGCCAAGTACATCAAAATTATTGGGAACAAAAAAATTATTGGTGGAACTACCTCAGCGCCACACAATTTTTTAGGTTATATAACAAAACCAACATATTGGATTAATGGTAATAGAAAAACTGGTCAAATTGGATCGATTGATGAGGGATGGCAGAATTGTGATGTTTTCGATATGTTTGTTGATAGTGAGGAAAACATATATTTAGCAGGCTTTTCTCAGGATATGGACGGTGAATATCCAACCTATTGGAAAAATGGGCAAAAAAAATTGCTTTCAAATGGTGAAGCTACAGGTGTAATTAGAAGTTTAAAAGTGATAGATGGGGACATAATAGCCGCTGGCACCTTATCTTATTTCCCAGGAACGCCATGTCTGTGGGTAGGGGATGAAAAACTGTATGTGTATGATGAAAATGCAGTCGGAGAGGTTTGGGATATGTTAATAATTGATGCCATATAAAATATCAATTTTATCATTGCTTCACTTATTCTGATTTTAGACAGATTGGGATCATATTTTGGGACTATTTTTATGCTATGATGTAAATTAGGCATGATCTACTGTGGTTTTACTGGTATCGACTCTAATTATAGCTTGCATCTCCCTTGTTGGGGCAATAGGAACAACTTTGATATCATTAGGAAAGGTGCATTGTTTCTAAAAATATGTAGGAATATGTGCTCTTGTATTTCGTAATCGGTCATTAGTATTAAAGAACAATTAAGTGGAGGTTATTTCCATATACCAGAGTAAAGAAAATAATTAATATCATAAATGTATTAATATAAGATACAACTAAAAAATCACAATAGATAGTAATAATCAATCACCAGGTCAAATAGTAACCTTCGCTAATCCTAGGATTAATAGCTGGAGAATCAATACCTCAACTCAGTCACGCATAATCTTAGAACAGCTCAATTAATGTGAGGCTAATTCTCCGAATCAAAATAAGAAAACATCTTAAATCAGCTTGTGAAGTTCTAATAAAACCCAATGAAAAATTTAATTTCGGTGGGTTTTTGATCGTAGAAAATTTGTTTTAGAGTTAAGCCATAAATTTATTGTTATCAAAATATTGTTTGGTAATCAGAATGTGGCCGAAAGAGTAATGAGACTCATCATTGAGTGTCTTCTGATACCAGTCTACTTCATTATGAATCTAATATATATACCCTCTCACTGAGCATTTTAGGGGGTATTGCATTGTTCAACTCAATTCGCGGTAATTGTTACAACTATAGAATTTTTGGAGTAAATACTTGCAAAGTAAAATAAGATAATAAGCCCGCTATCATTTATGAAAAGAATAAAAAAAGCAACAATCAAGCCTCCTCAAGAATTATAAAAAACTTTAAATAAGGCTCCAAAGTCCAGTACAATAAAAATCCATTCTTTTTGTAGTAAAAAAAACGGGAACACACTAAATTTACAATATATGTCAACTATAAATCTCATTTAATCATGACTCCGATAAAACATCTTTTCCACATTTCGACACCTATCAACAAGGTTTTTGAAGCTCTTTCGCAACCAGAATCTCTTTCTAAATGGTATACAACTATTGTTAATGGCAATTTCAAACTTGGTGAAATCGTGACTTTTGAGTTTGTGAATTTTGCCGCGTTTAAATTTAAAATTATAAGCCTGGTTCAAGATAAGTCCATACATTTTGAATGTATTGAATCTGAATGGGGTAATGTAGGCCATATCATGAAATATGACCTAGATGACAATGATGGTAAAACCAGAGTTCGATATACCTACGAAGGATTTTTAGAAATGGATGATGCTTTCGCAAATATGAACTACAGTTCGGCAAAATACCTTGAAAGTTTGCGCCAGTATTGTCAAAAAGGAGTTGGAGAAGCCTTTGGATCCGAAAATTATCGTTCTTGATGCTTCATCCATTTCATAAAAATGAGGTATCTCAGCAAAGCCCTTGCTGCATTTTTTTGCTGACATTCCGTAGAATATATAGCGGGTTTTGATACCAGATTTAGAGATTTTTGTTGCTCTTCTTCAACCGGTTATCAATTTTTTTTTGATAAAAATTAATTTCCGTCAGCTACTAATATCAACTAATGTATCAATTATCTAGGTACTCAAATTGTCGTAACTTGTCAAAATGAGTACCTCGAGAAGTAGTTAAACAGTATATAAATATGATATCTAAAGAGTTGTGGAGCTCGGTATTTGACATAAAAGCTTCTTTATCTTGGATTGAAGAACTCATCTCTTATTTTGTAAATTACAAAATAACATTTTTGTAGATTATGAGAAATCAATTGCGCCGCATCATTGAGGATAACACCTCGCCTCTAGGAAAACTATTTGATTACTTTATTCAAATATTGATTTTTCTTTCTCTCTTTGCTGTTTCTCTTGAAACCTTACCAGATAAAGGCATCTTACTCACCTCTATATTACATTTATTTGAAATCTTTTGCTTATCCGTATTTTCCATTGAATACGTACTTCGTGTTTTTGTAGCTGAAAAACCTTTTAAATATATTTTTAGCTTTTATGGCATCATTGATTTTTTAGCGGTAGCCCCTTTTTTCTTTCCAACCAAAGACATTGTCGACTTACGTTTTTTAAGAGCCTTTAGGATTTTTAGGCTTTTTAGAGCACTGAAACTCATCCGCTACAGCAAAGCAATCAATCGGCTAAATACAGCTATTGATATTGTGAGAGAAGAGCTCGTTTTATTTTTTGTCATCATATTGATTTTAATCTTTATGGTGTCAGCAGGTATCTATTTCTTTGAGAACGAAGCGCAACCTGATATTTTTCAGTCTATATTCCACAGTATGTGGTGGGCCATTGTCACATTAACTACTGTGGGCTATGGAGATGCCTATCCAATTACTATGGGTGGTAAAATTTTTACTTTTTTTGTACTCATCATAGGAGTAGGTGTGGTGACCATTCCTGCAGGCTTAATCGGTAGTGCCCTCTCTGAAGCCAGGGATTTAGAGAAAAAAAATGAATAAGATCATTGCATTGATAAGGGGCACTAATCATTGGGTAATGTTCATTAAAGTATTTCCTAAATCAACGGCTACAAATAAGCACTTCGTTTCATTTTTAAATAAGAAAATGAATTGGATGTGAGATGATACTCAAGGAAAAGAGATGACCTGAATTTCATGCTGATGCTATACCCACCCATAAAAAAAGACCAGCCCTTTCGGACCAGTCTAACCAAATTATACGGAAAATAAACTATGTTCACTAATATTACAATGGTTATGAATATTTGTTGCTTTGTGAAGGATTTATTAACTTTCTTTAACATAAAAAGAATACACGAGCTTAGATAGATCTCTTTCTCTACAGCAATAAATTACTTTTAAAATAATTTAATCCCTAACCAGATCAAAAATGCCATTTTGACAAAATAAATATGTCTAGAATCATTGTTTCCATTCTTATCCTTTTTAGTGCTTGCGATCAAACCCAGATACCAACAGAAGATCTGACACCAATAGCGTACCCAAGCCTAAAATTAGCTCAATCTGATGCTCTTTCCTTACTCCCTCTCACCTGCTTAGAAACACAATATCCTAATAAACTCAATCAAACATTGAATGACCCCTCACAGATTAAACAACCTAAAGTATTGCATCCTGCATTCTACGGATGCTTTGATTGGCATTCTTCTGTTCATGGTCATTGGTCATTGGTTTATTTGTTGAAGAGCTTTCCTGGATTAGAAAATGCTGAATTAATCAGAAATTTACTCAATGACCATTTGTCAGCTGAAAATATAATTGCTGAAGTCAACTACTTCAATGAAGTAGGCAATCAGTCTTTTGAACGTACCTATGGCTGGGCTTGGGTCCTCAAATTATCAGAAGAATTACATACTTGGAAGATCCCCTTCGCAAGGCAATTAGAAGCTAATTTACAACCCCTCACAGATCATATTGTCAATGCTTATATCGACTTCTTACCCAAGCTTATTTACCCCATTCGTGTAGGCGAGCACTCTAATACGGCTTATGGACTCTCTTTGGCTTACGACTATGCAAAAGTCTTTGATCATCAAGCCCTCAGCAAACTCATTGTATCCACTGCCAATAGATTTTATGCTGGAGATCAGGGATGTCCATTGACTTGGGAACCTGGTGGATTTGATTTTCTTTCCCCCTGCTTCGAAGAAGCGAATCTCATGAGAAAGATCTATAGATCGGGTGAATTTAAGATATGGCTCTCCTCTTTTCTCCCCTCAATCATAAAACCAGGTTTTCAATTAGCTCCCGCCCGTGTGGGAGATAGAACCGATGGTAAATTGGTACATTTAGATGGCCTTAATTTCAGTCGTGCCTGGTGTTTGTATGGCATCACTGAAACACTTCCAGAATATGTACATCTGTCAAGTATTGCCAATAATCACTTCAATAGCTCTATTAACAACGTGGTAGATGACCATTATGCAGGGGCTCATTGGCTAGCAACTTTTGCCATATATGCATACGACGCATCTGCCTCTGTAAATAGGCCTCAACCAGCCGAGAAGACTACAAATATTTTAAAAAATTCTAACCGGCCTAACCGAAAAAGGTTCGTATTTTTTTGATAAATTATATGCACTATTGAATAGATTTTGCCTCCAGGCACCCACATTTCGATCTGCTTCAGTTGAAGTCTAATATTTAGTATTAAATTCACCTAACAAATCAATGTTTTCATAAATTTCAAACAGTTCTCCCTTACTTGCTAGAAACCAATCATTATACAACACATCCTGTTTAGTTAACTCATAGTACGCACAAATTTTCGCAGCATAATTACCCTCCCCCTGGATACTTAATATGAGAACAGTATTGGCATGACTATCGCAAATAGAAGATCCCAAAGCCTTCGTTCTACATCCCCCAGGTTTTTATTCCACCAAAGAACGTCCATACCCCCTTGATCCTCTAGCGCAACGATCAGTCCATGTTGTTTACTTGCATCATAGCCTGAGTCATCAGAACCAAATAAATAAGCAATGGTTCCTCCTTGATAAGAGTCTCCTATCGACTTAATGATATCTTCTTCGACATAACGACCTCCACATGATTGAAAAATCAACAAAATGAGTGTAAATGTCACTAATAAAGTGTAATGACTAGTCATAAGTAAATAAGTTTGATAGTTATTAAAACGCTAATATATCAAAATACTTAGGTTAAAATAATGGAAAAAATGTCTTTAAATTATACATATATCATACAGGTAATATTATTTATAAATCATAATATTAAGGAATCAATTGACTAATTAGCATAATTTTTTTAGCTGATACATACTTCATTAAATTTCATCACTGGACATGTCAGATTCATTCAAATTCATTTAATATGTAATCTTTAAGTTAGGATGAACAACCAACAAACCTTCAAAATTTACAACTAAGTTTTTCATTATAAACCAGAATATTGATTTTTTTTAAACTCATATAAATTTTAATACTAATTCCAAGGGATTAATTTTTTTCACTGAAAAGAGGTTTTATAAAGTTTAAGAAAACTTTTTAATAGTCATCGAACAAGCTCTATTCCTTCATTAAAAAGCCCTAGCTGCTCTTACCGATAAGTATAGATAGCGTTTTGGATAGCTTTCTGGGCTATTTGTACAATTACCTCCACTTGTAAAGTCTTGATAATAGGCAAAATTTTCATCTTCTTGAGTTGAACTCCAATAGCCATAATGATTATCAAAAATAAATTTTTTTCCTCCGTTCAAAGTAGCTACAGAATCAATGACCTCAAATAAGCAATGCATTTGATCTAATTCATCATGAGAGGGTAAGAACCAATCATTATAGCCTTGAGATACTGAATTGGCAGCATAAAAGGCTGCCGTACTATCTTCAGAGCAATCCGCTAAAATATCTAATGTATTCTGAGCACCAGTACCTATAGCCATTCCGGAGGAATGATCAACTTCCGAACCATAACAACCCCATACGATCCCAACATTGCCTAAATTTTGAATATCTGAAACCAATCCATGCTCATTTGTCTCGTCTACATAAAAAACTACACCACCCTCTTTATAGGCGCCTATGAAAATATGACAACCAGAATAATTTACATTATCTATCTCGGCCTCTGGAGTATAAGGACATAGATCGACTAAATTTGATAAACCATCTCCGTCTGTATCTTCACATCCCGTTTCATCTACCTCTTCGCCCAATATTGTACCTGGACATTGGTCTCGATCATCGTAAACACCATCATTATCCTCATCTAATTGAGAAGCTGAACAACCTTGTACATTAACTGATTCACCGTAAGGTGTATTTAAACAAACATCATCACTATCTCCCACTCCGTCTTTATCGTTATCAATAAACAAAAAAATTGCTACAGTATTTAAGTTAGAATTCATGACAACTGTCAAAGGATTTGATGTTTCACCATCCCTTAAATGATTCCAGGCAAAAAGTTCATAATTATCATTAGCAACTGCAGTCAAAGTTATTTCAGTCCCTTCTACATGGGGTCCTCTATTGAATATTACTGATCCTGCACTGTCTGGACTAACCTGTACAGAGACATAGAAAGAACCTGGAAGATCATCATTGCAAGAAATGAAGACTAAAATTATGCCAAAAATCAAGGTGAAAAAAAAATGTTTCATTTTTGTTATTTAAATCCTTGAGTTGTTAAACCAATATATCCACACGGGTAAATATCAAATTAACTATACCAACAAACAAATATAGCACAATGCCAAGTCTTGCTACCAAAATTGCCAGACAGACAATCGGGGTATTGGATTATTCTCCAATAACGATAGATCCTATACCATTGGTTGCCTCCCAAAAGTTATAAGAGCTATAATCATCTGCACCTGGATATGAAAACCATTCAGCAGTAGCGTCTATGGTATTCCACTCTTCAGTAGTCAATGTCTCATCGGTCAATACGATAACTAAAAGTTTAAATTCTTTTTGCGAATCCTCAAAACTTGGTAACCTAGTTCCCAATAAATTTTCAATGGCCGCATTGTCATAGGTCGTTCTTGAATTGGCTGTAAATTCATAGGCTGTTTCTGTACCTGACCACGCCGTTATATCACTAAAAAGATCAAATGGTGATACTGAACTGAGTGGGGCCATTCCCATTAAATAAAGCTCCAGCTCATTATAAGGAACGCCATTACCTCCATTGGCAAAAGGGCCAAAAGGAGCTACTGAATAACTACTATCCTCCAATTCTACGAGCGTGCCTTGCTCAAATCCTCCAAGCTGCCCTTTCGTGCTTCCACCGGTAAAACCCCAATGTCCCCAATAAGGGTAAGACGTTATATTATCACCCGGTTGATCGACGGAATGTGTTTCAAAACCAAAGTTCCCCCAATTGTGCATGAGTTCATGCAGCGATGGGCCACTTTGAAGATAACTCAGGCCCGTCAACTGCATCACGGCTTTCAGCTTTCCCTCAGAACCAAAATCATTACTGTAATTGTAATTACTCTGACCAGTACCTTCTATTGCATTAGAAACGCCGATGAGCATCCCATAATAACCTATACCCTCTGGTATACTAGGTTCATTGAGTACGAGAAATATAAAATCATATTCATCTGGAAATTTTTTATAGATATCTTCAAAAATAAGATTTCGAACGGCTCCTTCTCTGAACGCATCGTTACCTATCCAATCAGCATATTCTGTCGTACTCATGAGTAAGGAATAGACGCCCGAATTAGAATTTGTTTGAAATTCATGATCTGTAATGATTTGATCATCTGTAGAGCTATTGTCATCTGTTGTGTCATCCTCCGTTGTGTCATCGCTCGAAACCATAAGCCCGTCAGTGTCTTCATCTGAACTACACGAAATAACCAAAATGGTACTAGACAGGTACAGAACAGAAAAAAAAAAATTAATATACTTCACATTTTTTTTATTTTATGTGTAAAACTAACGGAAAAAAATATCAGTTTTAACTAATTGAAAATCAATTATTTATAATTAATTATCTGAATGAATAATTAGTAAGATGTTGACTTTCGTTATTAAAAGTATATCCAAAATGTTATTTTGGATATACTTTTAATGTCATGATGAGCACACTAAACAGAAATGTAAGCTAATATTGAAACTCTTTAGGGTTGAGTTAAACGACTATCTGTGGTGGGTAGTCGCTTTTTTGATCAAATCTAGATAAAGCTACTTTGAGAATCTTCATTTAAACCACTAAATGATTTCTGACCTCATAACTATCGGCTTGTTTCTTCTTAAGGAAACACATTTGAGAAAATACTAAAAGGTTCTTATTGCACGAACTCGAGCCGGAGTTTCTTTCGAATAGCTGTGGTCATCAGCTCCAAATTTCAAATCCCAACACCAGGCATGATCAGCATCATACTCTGAGGACGTCCAATAATAAGCGTCGAGTCCCCCTTCCCCCCAATGCAATAGACCGTTCACTGATTATAAAACTATTTAACCAAATGTATTTCAACTCCTCTTTTGAGGGTAAGTACCAATCTGAATATTCTTGAGCAACAAGATCATTCGCTACTCTTGCAGCTATTCCAGCAGTTTGACATATGGACAATATATCTTCTGTATTCTGCAATCCAGACCCTACTGTAAATGAATCTGCACCCACTATTTCTGTCCCATTACAACCCCAAATAGCAGCATAATCAGTGAGGTCACAAACTAACCCATGCTGCCCTGTGTCATCTACCCAAATTACAATACCTCCTTCTCTAAAGTCACCAATAAAAGCAGTTGTACTACATCCTAAAGTATCTACAGCCTCATTAGCTGGAGTGTCTAAGCAATTATCTATATTATCATTTACACCATCATTATCTAGATCTTCATATTCAAATACAGCAGTAACTTCCGTATTAAAGTTAATGATAAACGTAGTCGGATTCATCAATGCGGAAGAATCAGTCGTCCAGATAATAGTATCACTTTCCCAATATTTAAATACATAATTCTCCGTGGAGGTTGCCTCAAGTGCTACAGTAGTCCCTTCCTGATAAGGACCAGAGATTACAGAAATAGAGCCCGTATTTTCTGGTGATACCGTTGTTAACAATGAATATTCACTCAATTGCAAAATGACTTCTTCCTCATCTTTGCAAGAAATAGTCAATAATATGATGATCATTACAGAAAACAAACCCAAAGATTTTAAAAATGAATAGGACGTCATTGAACCTCGATTTTTATGTTTAATTCAGATACAAACAACGGAAATTATAAGGGTTATTACAAGATAAATGACAGTATTAAAATAAAATCATGAAACAAACCTAATGCTGGCATTGAATATGTTTAATTTAATTTTCCGTGTTTTATGGCCTTAATAGATTCCTTCAAATAGCTTAATTTTTTGCCTTCTTAAAAAAAAACTAATTTAGATGAAAATTATGAAAAATATAGACCCCCTTAAATCAACTAATTTCCTATCCGCATTATGCTTAGTTTTTCTAATGAGCTCATGTCAAAGTCCGCAAGAACTAGACGAGGTTACGCTCAAACTCAGCGATCAAAATATATTATATGTAAACTTGAGTCTAGGATTTATTATGCTAGGCGTAGCGCTCAAATTGCACATTAAAGATTTTATTCTTGTCTTCTCATCGCCAAAGTCAGTTTTAATAGGATTTATTTCCCAATTCTTAGCCCTTCCCTTTTTTACTTTTGTGTTGGTATTAATTTTTAATCCTATGCCTAGTGTCGCCCTGGGCATGATGCTGGTAGCCGCATGCCCTGGAGGTAACATTTCCAACTTTATGACCTCCCTTGCCAATGGAAATGCAGCCTTATCTGTATGTATGACAGCCGTGGCTAGTGTTTGTGCTGTATTTATGACCCCATTTAATATCTCCTTCTGGGGCAGCCTCTATCCTCCAACCGCTGAGATCTTAAATACAGTCAACTTAGATTTCTGGGCTTTATTAAAGATTGTGGGCATAATTTTACTGATCCCTTTAATTTTAGGTATGGCAGTAAGGGCCTTTAGACCGAAAATAGCTGATTTCCTTCACCCTATCATGCACTATGGTTCTATCCTGATTTTTGCTGCTATAGTCATACTTGCCTTTCGTGCGAATATGGATTTATTTTTAAATTATGTTCATTTGATCGTCTTCATTGTTTTTACTCATAATGCAGTAGGTATCGCCACGGGATTCGGATTAGCACGGCTTTTCAAACTACCCAAACCAGATCAAAAAACATTAGCTATAGAAACGGGAATTCAAAATTCAGGATTAGGATTAGGTCTAATTTTTGCTTTTTTCAATGGACTAGGAGGCATGGCTATCGTGGCTGGTTGGTGGGGTATTTGGCACATTATATCCGGATTAAGCCTTGCCTATTTTCTTAAAAAGAAAAGCCTTTAAAAATCTTATTGTCCCATCAACAACGATAAAAATCGTACCATCACCCACCTTAAATATGAAAAAATACGTTTATACTCTAATCCTTGTGACTCTACTGCAATTTTCAGCTTTTTCTCAGCCCTACACTGAACTGAGCGCACTTAAGTTTCAGAAATATTCTGCAGATGAAAATGAAGCTAATGAATATTCTGCAGCTGTTTTTATTCCCATCGAAACAAAAAATAGTAACTATTTAATTTTTGGAGCTGGATACAATAAACTTTCACTGAAAAATGCATCGAATCAACCACTTGTTAGCAACTTAGAGGCTTTATCTATTCAGCTTGGTGGCCTCATTAATTTAGACAATGATTGGAGTATGACTACGTTACTTGTCCAAAAAATCAGCTCTGATTTTGAGGATTTATCCAAAAAAGATTATCAAATAGGTGCAATAGGCTTTTTAACCAAACAGTTAAATGAGTGCGTAAAGTACAAACTAGGCTTGTTCTATAATCAGGAGTTTTGGGGTCCTCAAATATTTCCAATCCTTGGTTTTGATTTCATACTCTCGGATAAACTCCGCTTTTTCGGATTGCTTCCACGAATGGTCAACCTTCAATATCAAATTTCAAAATCAGGCTACATAGGTTTTAAATTTAATATGAAAAGAACCTCGTACAGATTAGCGCAACAGTATGCACACGGATATGTTCAAGAGTTTAAGATTGAAACTCAAGCTTACATAGATTATTATCTCAATGATAGAGTAACTCTTTATGGTGCTTTTGGTTATGCTCCTATTCGCAAATACAAAATTTTTGAGACAATAGATCTTTTACCAAAAGATAATTTAGTCAGATTTGATAATCAACTTATGGCACATGCAGGTTTGGCCATTCGTATCCGATCCGATCGAGCAGATAAGTAAAAATTTCATAAAGTATTTTAATTCTTTTTACCGAGCCAAAGACTTATAACCTTTCCATCATGATTTATAGCCTGATTAAATATCTATTGAAAGTAACCATTTACTCTTATTTCAGAAGAGTATCAATCCTCGGTCAAGAATACATACCTACCCAAGGACCTGTTATTTTTGTAGCCAATCATCCCAGTGCTTTAATAGATCCATTGGTTGTGATCACCGGAATAAAAAGGAGGATAAACCCGATAGCCGCGGCCGAATTCTTTGGGGGTAAAATAAAAACCTGGATACTGAAAAACAAGTTTCATATGATCCCCGTCTACCGACCCCACTTAACTAAAGATTTATCAAAAACAAGCAATACTGATATGTTTACCCACTGCCATCAATTATTGCTTAATCAAGGAGCTTTATTGATTTTTCCCGAAGGTACCAGTGAGACCGATAAAGGTATTCGAAACTTAAAAACAGGAGCTGCCAGGATCGCTCTAGATGCCGAACGTTTATCCGAAAACAAAATAAAAGTTCAAATTATTCCTATCGGATTAAATTACAGTAATTCTCATCAGTTTAGAAGTGATCTATTTATAAAAGTTGGTCCTCCAATCTTAACCAAAAATATCAATTCGGATACCGATAATCAAGTACATGATTTGACGTATTTAATTAAAACAGGACTGATTGACACGCTACTCCATACTGGTTCAAAAGAATTAAATAAACTTACCAATTCGATAGAGAATTTTTATCAAAACTACCTAGAGGAATCTATGGAAATAAAGAAAGGTGATGCTTTCAGGCATTTTGAAATTCAAAAGAAAGTAATCGAAGCCACTGTGTACAGTTTGACTAATCATAAAGACAAAGCAGTCAAAATTTCTAATCGCATCAAAAAACATTTAGATAGAAACAAATCTGAAGGGATATATTTAAGTGATGCCTTTAAAAAATTAGCTTTTAGTGAAGTTATAGAACTCCTTTTTGGACTTCCAGCATACCTTTTAGGCTGTATTCTTAATTTATTGCCTTTTTTATTAGTCAAAAAAATCTTCAAGAGCATTCAAGTAAAAGAGGCGTTTAGAGGTTCTGTAGCCATGATAATTGGATTATTTATATTCCTGTTTTGGTACATTTCGGTAGTAATAATATCAACCTTAATTACAAAAATATCAATCATAGGAATTTTAATTTTTATAGTGGGATATCTTTCGGGTTTATATGCGATTTCATGGTCAAAATTGTTTTTTATTCTCTCTCAGAAATTAAGCGTATATCGAATGAAAAGATTAAAGAGTAAAGCATATCATGAAATACGAACAGAACAAAAAAATCTGCTCGAAGCACTTAACGAATTTCGCGCTGTTTTTGATTTAAAAAACAATTAATTTTACTTTATTTTCAAACACTAAAAGTGTTTTGGCATAAAATCATAAGCTCTCAATTCAAAAATGATAAAATAATTATAACCGCTCCAGCATATATAATGCCCTACGATTTAATTTTTTAATGAATCAAAACTCATTTGTGAGGTTTAAGAAAACATACATTAAGTTGATTTACCTTATTTCTTTAATATTCCCTTATTGTTGACTTTTAAATAACTAATGAGTGTTCTACTATTACCGAAATCCATAGTTGCTGCTATGGCAATTGAACCATCTGGAAGGGTCAATATGGCTTTTCCTATGTCGTCACCACTAGTCAAACCAAAATGATTTTGGTAAGGTAGATAGTCATTAGTAACCTTTCCAAACTGATCGGTACGCTTAAATAAAACTTGATCATTGTAAGTTTTTCTAGAAATCGAATCTACATAATTATAAAATACACCCGTAATGATTAAATCATTTTGAGCACTGATTGTCACATCCATTCCTCCAGAATTAAGATCTGAATTTGAACTAATTAAAAGTTCTTTGAACACCAATGTCCCTTCTTTTCTAATGCGGAAGAGAAATGGAAAGCTTCTTGGATCTACAGAGTTGTTACTAGTACTTGTTCCAACGATGATCATATCCTCTGTTTCAGTATAAACGAAATCTCCTACTATATCATCAAAATCAGCAGCTCCTTGAAATTCAAATCCATATACATTATCGATACTTGAAGAACTTCCTATATCAGTGAAAATCGAAAAAGTAGTGTTTATACCTGATTCACCTTGATTACCAGATTTTCCCGTCCAGCCTATTACACCAAGTTTGCTATCTAATAATTCGACAACGCCAATGGCAAAGTCATCTACATCATCATATCCGAATGTTTTACTCCAAAAGACAGTATCATTGTATATAGATCTCTTAGTCAGATATCGTTGCTTGTTAGGCCTTATCGCATTGTCTCCATCTTCTTTTTTATTTGTAGCTCCTGCAATAACGATATTGCCATCTCTCAATTTGATAATATCACCCACTTCCCAATAATAGTCTGCATCACTGATAACCTGCTTGCCAATAATATTGTAATTATCATCTAGTTCACACCAGAAAATTTTCGATCCTAACCCGTTGATCTTGTCATCTTTTGCCGTAAAATTGGCGCAAAGTAAATACCCACCATCTATAGCTTTGATTCTAACCGCTTCATCATCAGTAATTTCAAAATTATACGAGCTTTCACCCGCGTATAACGATTGAATATCAAAGGTCTTTTTTTTAATCAAATTCCCAACTGTATCTATTTCAAGAATCACAATATCTTTTGAGGCTCCAGACGCTGAACTTTCCTCATTACCCAGAATGATTAAATTGCCCTGATTTGAGTTGATCATATCAACCACCTCATTAGAGCCTGAAATTCCATAATACTTAATAAAAGTGTCTACGGGCCTTGGTCCATAATCTGGCTCAACCACACAACTATATGCCATTAAGACAAGTATCAATAAAACAAGTATAGAATACTTTCTTATCATTTAAATTCCTTGAGTTTCTGAGGATTATAAATAGAATAGGTATAACCAAAAGAAAAAGAAAGCATATCCAATGAGAAATCATCTTCAACAAATGCCAAGTCGTAAGTAGACAGCGGATTATTACTCCATCGATTATTAGGGTTAATATAATTTAGCAGTGCCTTATTAAATTTAGCTTCAAAAGTTAAAAAATGTGTTTTGATGCGCATCTTTAATCCTATACATGCAAAAACAGAAAAATTATTTTTGGCGATGAGATCTAATTCTTTTAAAGAAAGATCCGAATCAAATTTGTATTCAGTCCCTCCTGTTCGATTACCTTCTGAATATTTAGCATCCAATAAATAATCATAACTAGCCCCTACAGCTATATAGGGAACAAAGCTGTTATCTGAGTCATATTTAAAATTATATCTTAAAAGCAATGGAACCCTAAAAAAGGACTGTTGATGGGTAACCATTGTTGATAAAACAGCAAATTGGGCTATCTCATTGATCCCATTGACTTGAAGACTATCTCCGTAAGTGATATAATTATCTACGCTGTATTGAGAATTACGAAATTCTAATCCTAACCCTACTTCCAAACCCCAATCTAAATACCGCTCTGCCATCGCATTAATGAAAAAACCAGTACCAGATCCTCCATTTACCGAGGCTTCATTGGGAGATTCTCCTACACCATTATAAATTTTAGATACTATTCCTGTATTTCCCGTACCGAAGGTATTAATAATATTGGGATAACTCTTATTCACACCTACCCTTAAACCGATTCTAAAAATAGGCTGAGACCTGAATTTCCTATATAAATCGTATAGCTCAGCCGGATCGACTTTGGGATCTAGATTATGCTCTTTATCAGCCCTGAGCAGTTTGATCATAGACTCATCTGACTTAGACTCATTATCCATAAATATATAAACCTTAGTAATCAGTTTGAGTGCTCTTATTTTCTCCTCTCGAGTATATCCTTTTTCACCCAAAGATTTTTCAAATCCTCCCGAAATATTATCTACAATATTCACCAATCTACCTGCATCATAATCTCGTTCTGCGATCAACAGTTTCTGAGTCCATGTCTGTGCTGATACAAAAAATGTGGAGAATAACAAAAAAAATACGGCAACTAATCTTATCTCAAAAGCACCCACTAATTCTTCTAATTTTTCGATTTAGAGCTCTCATTTGATTCTAAATTTCTTTCATTTATACCTGAGCTATCAACCTGAATTTTAGAATTTGAAGCTTCATTAATAGGCTTAATCATCCCCTTACATGTCTCTACCCAAGGAATTTCATTCGCATCTCCCACGTACTGACGCCATTCAATGTCCGACATATTACGAGAAATATAATTACACAAATCGTCAACCATCTTATTTGGCTTTAGGGGAAATCTCCTAAGTAATCCATCTTCGGCCGCAGTTACCAAATATCCTCCATTTGGATGAAAGCTCGCGTCCCATACCCAACCCTTGTGATCGTAAATGATTGTTGGTAGATCATAAATATTATCTGGATCCAGATCCCAAAACCTTACTGAATTATCATTACTTGAGACAGCAAGCAAAAAGTCATCTTTTGAAAACTCAACATCATTTACTTGCGCTGAAAAACCCATCAGCTCTGGACCATACTGCGTATTGTTTTTTCTATCCCAAATGAATGCATAGCCTAAACCGTTATTTATGTTTAGCCCTCCAATTGCTAAGAATTTACCATTATAACTAAACTTTACATCAAGAATAGGCTTTTGTTCCATGTCCTTTCTTATAATTTTTTTGGGTTCCTCCACTCCCTCAACATCAAATAAAATGACTTCTCCGTTCATTGAACCAGCCGCTAAATATTTCCCATCAGGAGATATCGCTATAGTTTTTGTTGTAGACTCCAACTGGGCTAATAAAATAGATTCTCGATAACTATTAATGAGTATTTTTTTATCTGCACCGACGCTGGCAAATCCAAAATCTCCATCAAAAAACACTAAGTCATATACAGCACCTTGATGACCCTCAAGTTTCTTTGGTTCTTTAAGAATATCATCTAAATCGAAAAGATCAATTTCATCTTCGCTCGTTCCTAAAGCAAGCCAGCGTTCATTTGGACTTATGTTCACCACACGATTAACATTGGATTGTTCGTAAACCTCAATATATGATCTATCGTCAAAGTCCCATTGCAATAATCGGCCATCACCACCGGCAGAGTACATTTTAGAGCCATCTTTCGAAAAAGCTACACTACGTACATTGACCACCTCTCTGCCGGGCCCTGGTTGGGTATGCCCATGGTATTGATTAAAAGCGGAATCCGCCTTAAAAGTAGCTGCATCTCTACCCTCTTCTGGGGCTTTCTCATATTGATCTAATTTCAATAAGCCCTTTATTCCATAATAAGCTCCCGCATAAATATCACCGTTATATTCCTTATCAGGCTCTTTGTAAGCAATAAAGAAATCATAAGCCTGTTTGGCTATAACCCCTCTCAATTGATCGTCCGGTACATCTATAGCTCTAAGCGCCATAGATTGAGCTACAGCTTGATACCGTAATTTTTCTGATGTTTCTTGAGCCTGAAGAGCTCTTTTTTCTTGTAACACTGCATTGTCTAGCTGTACAACCGCTTCTATCTTGGCTGAATCTGCCAAGGTCTTTTGTAGAATAGCATCTTGAGTAGCTATTTCTGCCTCATTTTTAGCTATTTCTGCAGTTTTCTGAGCAACTGTAGCACTATCTCTTTGAATATTTGCTTCTCGCTCAGCTAATTTTGCTTGCTCTAAGGCCGATAAGGCTTTTTTCTCCTCTTCTTTTGCCTTTTCGGCACTAACCAATGCCTCAGCGGCACTTCCTTTGGCTTTTATTGCATTATCTTCTGCCAAATTCGATTGCGTAACTGAATACAATGTTAAAAATATTCCCAAAACGGCAAAAGCACCAAAAACCAATGCAAGAATTCTACTGTTCTTTACTTTCCTTTTTTGTAAAAGCGCCTTATTTCTTTGCTCATTTTCATGGGCACGCTCTGAAGTTTCCAAGAAAACCATGGCTCTTTCAAAAGCTTCATCGTACCTAGTTGCCCAAACAATCGTTGGCCGGTTAGAAATGCGCCAATTGATAGCCAATTGTAAATCTGGCATTTGCCATAAACTCGACTTTCCTTCCTGAAACTTTCGTGCCGCCTCAGAAAGATTCAGGTACATATCAGCAGATTTACTCTCTTCCTCAAGCCACTGCTTCAATCTGTCCCAAATTCTCATCAAACTTTCATGCGAAATATCGATGACAGTTTCAGAAGTAATTTCAACTCCGTAAGGTGGCATTAAAAGCGATCTTCCCGGCTCTCTGAATCTATTTACGACGCGCGCTACATCATCTTCAGATACGCCAGAAATAGCTGCGAGTGTACTGAGTTTAGTTGGTCGTCTGATTCCTGTGTTTTCGGCACCTTTTTCGGTTAATGCCTTGAACATGGACTCCGCGATTTGACGTTCTCTTTTATTTAATAAATCGAAGGCTTCATTGGCATGTTGGGAGAGCGCACTTTTTAAGGTGCCAATGGCATTATAATGCTCAAGATCAATGGCCTCTGTGTCTTGACGAGAAGAGACCCAATAACCCCAAGTACGCATCAAAGCATGCTGCAATATCGGTAACTGATCAGGGTTATCTCCCAAATCGTTGAGCAATTGTTGTGTCAAACGAGGAGTAATTTTTCCACCTCCAACAGCAATAGGTCCCTCAATAACCATACGCTTTTGATCCCTCACCATTTGCGGTATCAAGTAGTGAGAATCATTAATCAATTGAGTCAGCTCGAGATATTTTGCACATTCCCCAATGAAATCAGATCGCATTGTGATCGTTATATATACCGCAACTTCTGGGCTCTCCACCGCCTCAATGAGTAAATTAATAAAAGCAGCAGATTCGTTTTCATCTGAATTTTTGGCCTCTAACTTACTAAAGCGAAAAAGTTCTTCAAATTGATCAATTACGATGAGTGTATTAATTTTTTGACCTTTATTAATCTGTTTGATTACCTCGACAAGTCCAAGACTTGAACTACGTAATACAGTACTCACAATTGTTCTTTCGATCTGCTGGTCTTTTTGCGGAAGATTATGGTAGTCTTTTTTATATTTAAGTATTGACTCGGCGAGATTATCAATGGGGCCTGATCCAGGTCTACTTACCATGGTTTGCCAATTCGACCCCGCTTTGGTCATCATTCCCCCTTGTAAGGAAGGAATAAGCCCACAATACATGAAGGAAGATTTGCCACTGCCTGAAGCTCCTAAAATCGCTAAAAACCTTCCTTTTGATAACTTGACTAAGGCATCATCACTTTGACCCTCCCTACCAAAAAACAAATAAGTTTCCTCGACACCAAAAGGCCTCAATCCTGGAAAAGGATTAAATAGCTCCGAAATATCAGATTCAATAATTTCTTTATTATCTAATGTCTTATCACTCATTTTTTACTCTCAAGTAATTCTAAAAATGATTTCAAATGTAATAATTTGAATACAGCTTGCCCACCCAATATCATTGTATTGTTCTTCTTAAGATAATTACTATCTATTTTTTTTTCATCTCTAAAATATACTGCTTTGGCTATCATTTTCTTTACTCTGCCAAATCCAGGTGATTTCATTAGATCCTGTAATTTAGTTCTTATCCAGGCCTCTGATGTATTCCCAAAATAAATTATTGCCGCATCACATCTTTTGAGATTTTCTTGATGGATATAACGAACATCGACTAATTCTCCTTCAAAAATAGGCTGAACAACCCTAAAACCCTTTTTTTTAAGTGCTTTTGCTATCACTTGCCCCTCCTCGACATCTTCTTTATCCAAAATTAAGTATATTATTTTTGATGAGTCAGTTTTTGAGGGTTCCGCATAACCTGAAATAGCACGGTTGACACTATGGAATCTACCCCCTGTTTCAATTTCTTCGATTACAATAGATTTCATCTCTTCCAGATCTACCTCTAAAACTTCCGTTTCTTCATATAATGCGGCTTCAGTTTTTATATTCTCAATAAATATTTTCTGCCGTTCGGTAATATTCTTTATTGATTGAGAAATCCAAATCAATCTCCCAAATTGCTTTTTTTTATCATTTTTTAAATTTTCCTTTATCAAGTTATCTGAATATTCATTGGCCATTTCATTTTGTAAATCAACCAAAGACAACTCGTGCCCTTCAATACTATCACCATAATCCTCTCCAATTAAATGTAGAGATAATCTGACATTTGACAAATTGTTTTTAATAGTAATTTCCATTTCCTCACGGTTTCCGGTAAGTGCATTTTTAGGTAATACCTCAAATCCATGACTTCGTAACTCGCGGCGCATCATATCTCTTTGAATTATCAAGTCTTTTCCTACTTCAGCTAGGTAAACAGTCCTTGCTCTTTTATTTATACTTTTAACTTCAGTTTTTTTTGATTTTGAAGACAAATATCTTGAAATATCAAAAGATAAATCAATCAACTTCATCCAATAATTTTTTTCTGCATCTGATCCAAAAAAACGATTAATTTCTCTAGGCATACCTGTCACATTATCGATTTCATATAATTGATAATGATTTAATTTCAGTAATTCTGGAAAATTTTGAAAATTAAAAACTATTTTGTGGACTATCAGACATCTCTCTACTTCATCTTGGGAGGCTTTTTGAGTGGTGACTATTTGCTTTAACCACGAAGAAATCATTTGATACCCCTTGTTTTCAACAGTCAGATGCGGACTCACTACCAATACCACGATGATGTTTTTTTTTAACTCACTTTTTTTAAGCTGACTTAAACTGCGTGATTCAAGTAAAAGATCCCGATAATTCATGTGCAGCAACAAGGAAGATAGAAATTTAAAAAAATTAGTAATCCAACCCTTATCATCACCTTGGATTGCTATATCATCTTCTTCTGAGTGAACAACTAATATCTTTTCTATGGCGCTCATTATTTAATTTCAAACTAAGGCAAGACTAATTAAACACACTGACATTATCATCCAGTATACTCAAATCAAATGGATCTATTGACTCAGATTTTTTAGATGTATCTATTAAATCAAGGAAAGCTCTCAATATCTCACTATGGAGTGTCATCAAATCAAAAATTTCCTCTTTTGGTAAAATAAAGAAGGAAGTCTCTTCTTTGGCCACTGCTTGATAATCATATTTCTCCGAAAAAAGAATTATCTCTTCCCCCATAATATTTTTGGGCCCCAATGATTTGAATACAGCACCAGACCTCATCAGATCAACCTTCCCTTTGATGATCACGAACAAAGGCAGGTCTACATTATTTCCTTCTTTAATTAGCACAGTCCCTTCATCGACTTTCCTTTGATTCATAGCGTCTACCATTCTGGTGATACTTTCTCCTGGAATAGATGCAAAGCTTGATAGAGATTTTATGAACCTCACCCGCTCAACTAATAACATTTTTCTATAATTTTCTTCTTCTTTATAAGCGAAAACCGGAGGTACTATGATCTCATCTAATCTTAATTTAGAATATGGTTTTATCCTATTCGTATGCACTTGATAAGCTTGAGGCTCCATTTTATAGATAGAGTTTGCCGCACTTTGTAACAACAATACATCTGGATTAAATAAATTCGCAATCAAAGAATTAGAGACACGGGCTTCTGGAAGCTGGTGAAGCCTATCCATAGCCAAGGATTTTGTGTACCGTGTGATTCGATTAAAATCTCGATTAACAATTTGGGTAAGTAAATCCGAATAAGATTCAAAATGTTCAGGGGGGAAGAAATTCAATAATAAATTTAATCGTTCTTTATCTGTTATATCATCTAAAACAGGTAATAGCATAGGCTTAATTTCATCTTCAACAAAGACGTCCAACATCTCAATAGCAAAAGTTACTGAATCCATTGAACCATGGGATAAATTTTCCTTGACCAACTGCACATTATGTATGTCATAGATCATACCCAAAAGAATAAATAAATTATTCAAGTTTACAATATTTTCCTCTTTTAGTGCTTTAAGTAATTCTACATCCAAAGGATCTATTGGTTCAACTTTGGGGATATCTTGAATGGCTTTTATATTCCAAGCGATATCACCTAAAAGGTTTTCAATTATCAATTTAATCCGAGCTGACTGAAAATCTTTAGATTCAAAACCCAAGGCATTTAAAGATTTTAGCAACTCGGAGACTACTTGCTTATTGGGAAATTCAATCTTTTTCCAAAGTAATTCTTTAGCTTGTTTTCCCCCAATAATTCCAAATAATTGCACCACTCTTACCATAGTGGCTGTATGCTGCCCAGTTTTAAAAAAAGCGGTATCTGAAGCATGAAATACTCGATCACCTATATAAATTAAGGCAGACATGGCTGTATTACTGTAGCTAGGAATATGTAAGTGATCAAGAATCGTAATAAACATTTCAGGACGTTGCAACTTTCCAACAGCTATAAGTGCTGCAATGCGAACTTCTGGGTTAATATCTCTTAATAACTCTACTAAATAAGGTAAATGCTTATCTTCTTCTAACCTAACCAACAACCTTGCTCCGTATACTCTGTCTTGCTGTCTAGTTGACCGTGTATAACGCCTTATGGACTCATCATTTAGCTCATAAGCCTGGAACTTCTGTAAAACTGCAATCGCCTTTCTTGCCAAAATCAGTACCGATTCATTTTGTTCCTTTTTAGACTCTTGCTTTATTATTTCTAAAGTTTCGTAGGCCTTGATTTCAGACAACTTTGAATAAGCGTAACTTTTAACCCGCACACTGGATGAAGCTAACTGGTCCAAAAGAACCAAGGTTAATTTAATAGGATCTAACTGTTCGTACAACCTAAGAGCATTAAGTACTCTTATTTCATTTTCACTTTTAAGCTCATTGTTCAATATTCTTAAGGCACTAAATTCATTTGTTTTCCCCTTATCCGCTATGAGGTCTCTTTGACTTATCAATGTTTCCTTAAGTTTAATCTGGTACTGATTGTACAACTTTACAGAGAAATAGATGACACCGAGGGCAATCGCTATGATCAAATAAATAAAATGAATCAACTTAACAAAAACCAAACTAGCTATTAAGATTTGTAATCCTCCAGCCAAAAAAGTAGCCACTTGTCCTATAACCCCTTCTATCTTGTTTTGAATATCAAATCTGACGGTTAAATTGAACGGTAAGAAAAACAATTTAAAGGCGGGTGACTCCAAGGCGTCTCTCAATGAAGCTGTGAATGCCTTACCGCTAATAATAAACATAAAGAAAAATAAAAAGTCTTCATTGAGTATTTCATATCCAAAAAAATGACCTGAAACTAGACCTCCTATCATGAATAATATCAAAATAATTGGCATGGTCATCAAGGCTACTTTCAAGCCGAACTTATTTAGAATAATATCATTGATAAAAGTTTGAATAATAAAACTCATGATAATCACCGTTCCATTAAAAAAGGATAAAAATCGATTTAATTTATCTTCTTCAGGATGATAAATTTCTATAGTTGCCAAAAAACTGTATTCCAAGAAAATTGAAGCACCCATGGAACAAATTATAAAAACAGATAACAAACGGGTATAATTATTCTTGAAAATACCTAGATACCCTGTATCCTCTACTTTTTGATCCTTTTTTAATGAGTCAATAAGGTCCACATTATAATTCATACAAATCAAAACCGTTAACCATAATATAATGATCATCGAAACCGCTGATATAAGTAGTAAATCATAAGTGTCATCAACGAAAGGGAGCTCTATTAATACAGGTATTGAGAAAAAGGCAACAATGGTAGCAACTAATTGACCTGTATCTACACTTCCAATCAATCGTTTTGTTTGCCGAGTATCAAAAATTCTTCCGAATAATCCCCAAAAACCTAAAAGTAAAAGAGATGTCATTGGACCCATCATCACAAAAAGCAAAAAAGGCAGCAAGGAAAATCCAGATTCCTTATCTCCTATCTCAACAAACTCAAAAGCAAGCCTTAAACCACACACAAATAATGTGATCACCGCAGCATTTCCTATGACCAATCGAGAAAATCTAATTTTTTTTTGGAGATATACATAAACGACTGAAGAAAGTAGTCCCAAGGCTCCTGTTACAAAGAAGGATTCTGCCAGATATTTCTCTCCGAGCGTTTGAATAAATAAAGATTCCGATCCTACTTGATAACTTGCAAGGAAGAAGCCCATAAAAGCACCGACTCCGAGCAAAAACCACATCTGCCTATCTTCACCGTCAACCGCTCCTAGAAATCTTAGAAATTTTTTTAACACAGTTTCAACAATTATAAGTCGGCAAAATTATCAAATCTTAATGATAACCTTATTTATAATGATGCATGAGCACAATTAATATGACGCCATGTCTAACACAATTATAATGGAAATAAATAGAATGTATTGTTCTAACCTATTTTCGCTTTTTTCGCTTTTTCTGCTTAATAGAACTGCTGCCTTTTCTTTTAAGTTGAGAATTATAAAAAAGCAAATACCCCACTGAAACTGTTAAGGAATGATTTCGGTACTCAAAATTTTCGTAATAGGACAACATGTTTTCAAAATCATTACTTAATCCATTAAAACCTAAATTGGAATGTGAGTAATTATATCTAAAATCAAAGAGCATCCGATCTCCTCCAAAAACATCTAAATAAAACCCAGCCCCCGCGGACAAGCCATATTGCATCCTATTGGCATCCATTATTGATTTTTGCTTTTGTGAAGAATTGATCTCATCAAATACTACCGTGTAATCTATGGATTCACCCCCGGTATTGTTGCCAATATCGGTTGTGTACATAGTTCCAGTAGCAGCTAACCAGTAGTTCAATTTTATTCCCGCATTGACGTAAAATGATAGTGGGGCACTAGGGAAATTGACTTGTAAAAGAATCGGGCTTGTAAGATAATGTGTGTTAAAAATACTTGAAGCAGAATCGGTTATGCTTGGTATGTTAGCCAGTGTTCTTGACCGTCGCTCGTAATTTAATTCTGAGGTCACAGAAAATCTTTTTGAAGCAACATAAGTCATGATCGCTCCTAAATGAAAATTGTAGTTATTAGCTACATCAAAACTGTCTTTATAGGTTTCGTAACGATAATCATGCGTAATTAAAGAAGGTCCTCCTTTAATACCAATCCAATACTGTGCTTGCACGAGGCTGCAAGTGATAAAGAAAACAAAAGTGAATAAGTAATGATAAATTTTCATTTTTGATAAATTGATAGCAAACCTACAAAAAAAATTAATGTTTTTTGCCAAAAAAAATAATTTGATATTGTGCTCAGAGAATAAGATATAAAAAGGTATTTAACTCTTATTTGCTAATTTTCCCTTTTTATTTTGAAAAAAAATTTACACTTTTGGGTAACGATGTTAAACAGCAATCATAGGAATTATCTGCGAGCATGAGAAAAATACATTTACTAATACTAGTACTTTGTTCTTTTTCTGGTTTTGCTCAACAACCAATTGTTTTTAATCAATTTTATATGAATCCTTACCTCTATAATCCTGCTTACGCAGGTGTCGAGGGTCACTCTGTTTTTTATGGTCTTTATCAACAACAATGGTCGGGCATAAACGGCGCTCCCACTACGATGCATGGGAGCTTTCATGCGCCATTACCGGGAGGTATCGGTATTGGATTTTCAGGTTACAATATTGAGCAAGGTGGCTTATTAAGTACTACCGCTGGAAAAGCATCTGTTTCTTATTTGTTAACCTTGGACTTAAAGCATAACATCCGCTTTGGTTTGTCCGTTGGTGGGGGTAGTCAAATGTTAGATTATGGAGATTTAGATGACCCTTTTGATCCTGCATACGCAAATATTGCTGATAATAGTGCTTTCGGGTTAGCCGATTTTGGATTAACATATCATGCAGGTCATTTTAATTTTGGTTTTTCCATACCCAACTTGATCAGCTACGATAAATTTATAGATAATGACAGCTCAAATCCAATAAGAATAAAGCCTCTCGATAACCTGATGCTACAAACGTATTTTCGAGGTCACCTCTCAGATAATATAGCTATTGAGCCTCATTTGGTTTACAGATATAATAATTATGGTACTAGTCAACTTGAAGGAACGCTCCTTCTTCATCTATTCCACGTCATTTGGGTCAGTGGTACATACAGAGAAGACATGAATATCGTTGGAACTGCAGGAGTTAAGTTGAAGGGGAGATTTGGTCTTGGTTACAGTTATGAAACGGGTAATTTAAATATAATGAATGATTTAGGGCCCTCTCATGAAATACATTTAGGAATCCATCTTGGTAAAAGAAAACCTCATGCTAAGCATACTTCATCATTCATTAATTCAAAAAGGCCAGAAAAAGAGGAAAAAGAGGAAGAGGTTGATACAGTCGTCATAGAAAAAATAGATACTGTAATCATTGAAAGAACAGACACAATAGCGTTAGATAAGCCATGGCAGCTGGATGACACGCGTGGAGAGGTTCTGAAAACTACTGAAAACGGTGACGAGCAGAAGGCAATAGTTGTACAACATGCATCTCAAGACGGTACTATCGAGGAAGCGATTACTTGGGTGCCTGCCGATGAATCATGGGAAATGATTGGGGATCAGACCAAAGAAATTCGAACAAATCCGGAGGGCAACACTGAAATAGGTGTGCAGTATGTCAAAACAAACAAAGAAGGCCAGTCAGACTCTTTAGTTATCTGGGAACCCACCATGAGTAAAGAGGCAATAGATTCAATCATTGATAGGGCCACGATAAAACCGGAAATTGAAAAGCAACCTATTGAAGAAGTTATACCGGAAGTAGAAGAAGTTATACCGGAAGTAGAAGAAGTCATACCCGAAGTAGAGGAAGTTGTCAAAGGAAATCATTTATTGGAACTCCCTGCAGGTGTTTATCTCATTGCTGGAGTATTTGAAATCTATGAAAATGCAAACAAATTCAGTGACCAGTTATTTTTAGAGGGTTATCACGAAGCGTTGGTTGGTTTTGTCAGCGAAAAAGGATACTACTATGTTGTTATATACAGATCGGACAATCTAACTCAAGTAAAATCCAAACTGCTTCGGGAAAACAAAAAGAAAGATATGGATGAAATCTGGATTAAAATACTAAAAGTAAACAACCAATGATGAAAATATTCAGCGTTTTTGGTCTGTTTTTATTGGCATTCAGCCATGTTTATGGGCAAACGGTGCCCTACATCAGTTCAGTTAGCCCACTCACAGCTACTCCAACGGAAATTGTTACTATTGCAGGCTCCTCCCTCAATGGAAGTGAAGTGTTTTTTGGCACTGCCAAGGGAAATATTATATCCAATTCTGATGGACTCATAGAGGTAGAAGTCCCTTCTGCTGCGAGCTATGGTCCAGTATCCGTTCATAATAGTAATGGCGTGGCTGTATCGTCCTCGTATTTTCTCCCTAATTGGGGTGGCAATATATCAACAGCAACTGATTACCCTTTCGGTACAGTCAATAATATAGCTGTAGGGGAACAATATATTTATGACCTCTGTCTTTGTGATTTCGATGATGACGGAAAAAATGACTTTGTGGTTGCCTCTAAAGAAAACCTAGATGCTACCTTTGCTAGTCGAGTTGTCTATCGTAATACAACGGCTACGCCTGGAACTGCGCCGTCTTTCACAAAAGCGCTAAGTCTTGGAGCACAACCTGCTTTTCATGTCGACTGTGGAGATTTAGATGGAGATGGGAAGCCCGATCTTGTTGTCACACAAAGCGCTGAGGGATCTGAGGCAAGGAATGTTGAAATTTATTTGAATACTTCCACGCCCGGAAATATTAGCTTCGATACTGGAAATGCCCTTGAACTTGTTCTTAACAGAAGAGATACCTTGATCCGGCCGCCAGCCGAAATTGCAATTGATGATTTAAATCAAGATGGAAAACTAGATCTTGTTATCTCCAATGACCAATATAACGATATTGATGTATTTAAAAACACAAGTACAATAGGTTCGTTGAGTTTTGAGAATCCCATCCTCCTAAAATTTAATGAATTAGCAGAAGGGGAAGCAGCTCGAGGATTAAAAATTGCAGATCTCAACAATGATGATTTACCCGAAGTTATAGTAAGTTCTTTTGGTAAGTCTGACGTATTCTATTTTGATAATATTAGTACCACTGATGCCATCAATTTTAACACCGGTCTACGCTTAATTTCAACAGAAGCAGATCAAATTCAAGCCATTGAAGTCGCCGATTTAGATAGTGATGGTTTTATGGATATCATTGCTTCAGATGGAACCACTAACCACGGTGAACTCATCGTCTTTCCAAATAATACGACAGCAGCTGGATCGGACATAGTTATTGGTAGTCGATTAGAGTTTGAATCTAAACTATTTCCTTTTGGTATCTCTGCCGGTGATATTAATGGAGACGGTAAAATAGATATTGCTATGGGCATTCTAGAAGCAGGTGAAACTAATATTGACCTATTTTTTAATTCATCATCAGCTGAGGGATCCTTCACCTTTGAAAAGCAAAGCCTAGATATGGGTCTTGTCAATAATAGAAATCTCGAGATAGGAGATCTAAATATGGATGGAAAGCCCGATATTGCTGCTGTTTCCAAAAGCTCTATTGGTACCTTGAGCGAAATCTCAATTGCCGATAATTCTGGTTGTTTGAATCCTATCATAAATCCTGTAACCTCAACCTATTGTACGGGTGTTGAATTTTTTGTTACAGCAAGTCCAGCGACAGGTACTACATTTAATTGGGAGGTAAGTACTGATAACGGCGCCAGTTTTTCAGCAGACGGCAGCTCCACCTCAAATAGTCTAGACATTAGCGGATATAATGGAGATCTCCAGGTAAGAGTTACCGCAGCAATTGGCGCCTGCAGCAATCTATCGGAAGTTACAAATGTAAATAGTAGCAATTCTGGAGATCCAGGGACACCCAATATTGTTGTGACACCGACAACCGTTTGTTTAGGTAGTGATTTCACTTTGAGTTCCAGTCTTGTTGCCGACAATTATATTTGGACTGGACCAAACGATTTTAACTCTACCGATGCCACACCGAGTTTTGAAAATGCCAATTCTATGCTGGCGGGGACTTACTATTTGACTATTGCTAATACCGGTGGTTGTAATGGTCAAATAACAAGCAAAATAATAGAAATCGACTTAGGACCTCCTAGTACTATTGTAAATAATGGAAATGATGATTTTTGCGAAGGCCTCACAACTGAACTGGCAATATCTACTTATGACGGTTTTACCTACCAATGGAACCTAAATGGTATACCCATTAGCGGAGCAACAGCAGGTACATATCAAGCGAGTGCTACCGGAACTTACTCTGTATCAACTACAGAAACAGCAACCAGTTGTGTGGCTACGGGTACATCCTATTCTGTTACGCAAATCACCAAACCTACTTTCGTTATTGAAGGAGTTTCGGCTACATGTATAGATTTAGATAGGATATTTGAAGCAACTCCGGAGAACACTAACAGCGATTTTACCAATACTTACTCATGGAGTTTCACTAGTAGCTCAGGCACAACTACTGACAGCACCAGTTTAACCACCAATGATACCTTAAGTTTCTCTGAGGCCGGAAACGCTGTTGTTCAACTAACCACCGGTTATGAGGAAGTGATTGATTGTGAGAGTTCAATCACAAAAACAGTTGTAGTAACCACCGTTCCAACTTTGATTATTGATACACCTGATGGAATTGAGAAATGTCCAAGTGATAGCCTTCTTTTGGAATTACCTAATGATCTTGCTAGTTATTTTTGGAGCGACAGCAGCACAAATTACAATACTTACGGGCAAATTGACCGATACACTGATTCTAATCCTAAAGTTTATACCGCGACATGGACAGATTCCGCAGGATGTTCAGATACTTCTTCAGTAACCATCAATAATTATTATGATTCAAATGTTGCTATCACCTCGAGCTTAGGTGATATTATTGAAGGTACACTGACCGTTCCAGAACCCACTGGATTTTTAACAACTATCCCACTAACCGCCTCGGGTGGATCAAACTATCTGTGGGAACCAACTAATATCGTTAGTGATTCCAATGGTATTGACGTTAAAATTTATCCCAAAACGATAAATGATGTAGTCAGCTTGACTGGCTCTGATGCTAACAATTGCAATGAAACGGTTACTGTCAATTTATTAATTGATTATGTTGCTCCCAGAAAAAGCTTTTCTCCCAATGGAGATGGTTTTGGATTTGATTGCTGGGAAATTCGTAATGCACCGGATATGATTGATTGTACCATTTATATTTTTAATGAGCTAGGCAAAGAAATTTGGTCAGGCAGTGAATTCGTTGACGATTGCATTTGGGATGGAAATACCTACAGTAGTAGTGAAGCTCCAGAAGGGATCTATTATTATACTATTGCTTGCGATGCCACACCTGTCTTTCAACCTACTGGTGCTATTCTTCTCGCAAGATGACGCCTCATAATGCTAAACACTATTTTTCTTAAATCTCCTGAAAACCTTTATTTTTAAAGCTTAAAAGTTATCTTAACTTTCGATAAAATAATTATTCTTGTACCTCGCAACTTGAAATAATCAGTACCCTAAATTATCCAACAATAAAATCCTTTAATGGGTTACCTGCTCAATGCAAACAGAATATACGAAAGAATTATAGCTTCACCTTTAGTAGGTTATATTAAAGTACTTTACATTTGCACTCAATGATTATTTTTGAACAGAAAACTAAATATGCGAAATATTTTTTTCGTCATTTCTTTTCCATTCTTATTTTATTTTCGAGCTTTCAGGTCACTGGGCAAGCTCTTTGCCAAGGAGATGCTGATGACTTATCAATTGATGATCTTAGTTTAACTTGGTCTTCGGCCTCGCAAACAGCCAACAGTCATGGCCAGCCCATTGTTGCGGATCTGGATAACGACGGCATTCCAGAGGTCATCGTTACCAACAAGGAAAATAGTACTTTAAATATCTTAGATGGAATTGGAGACGGCACTGGTTTTAGCAACTACGATGGTATTGTATCTAGTGCAGCCATTGACCTAGGATTTACTCCATACAATACAGTCGCCGTTGCAAATCTAGGTGTGGGGTCACATGCCAGTATCGTTGTTTCGGGTTATGAGGGATCACTTGCACTCCCTGATCACAAATTGAGCCTTTGGAGCTTTAATGGTACAACCATGGAAGAGTCTTGGAAAATTGATATTGAGACCATTACTGGATCCAATAAGTTTCCGGGAACGGTAGGAATTGCAGATTTTGGTGATGGTACTGCGCGTATTTATTTTGCTAATGTTATATTAAATGCAGACGGAACACTTTATGCCAAAGGTACGGATACTGATTGGCCCCTCACCATTGGACACGGTTCACTTGCCTTAGATGTCTTGGGTGATGCCAACTTAGAACTCATCACAGGTGGAAAAATATGGTCTGTTACTGCACCAAATCTCACGCTGGCCCAGGATATAAATGGTGTTATAGATCAAGATGGAAGTATTGTAGGAGATTATTATATCAAAACATGGAGTAATGCAGGAATCATTGAATCCAGGGTAATGATTTCAGCTGCTGATTATGATCTTGATGGAGACATAGATTTAATATTTCCTGGAGCTCTAGGAAGTAGCGGTACGGATGCTACCGCCGTATTTCTCTGGGATCCTACAGATAGCTTAATCGATGTATTCAAACCTACAAATAATCATACCAGGGGCACCGGTAGGATTGCTGTAGGAGATACTGATGGAGATGGGGAAATGAATGCCCTATTTGTTAGTGGTAATTCACTTTACAACCTCGATGAAAATTTACAACAACAATGGATTTTTACCGTCACAGAAGGAGATGGAACAGGTTATGGTGGGGTAACTTTGTATGACTTTAATGGAGACGGTAAATCGGAAATCCTCTTCAGAGACCGTGAATTCTTTAAAACTTTTAGAGACCTTGGTACTACAGCACAAACCATTTTAGAGGCCCCATGTAAATCTTTTACCATGGAAGAGTACCCTCTTGTTGCTGATGTCAATAATGATGGACAAGCAGAAGTTTGTTTCTCTTGCCTTGCCGATGATGCGGTAGATGCAACGGATAACGATTTAGAAACTGTAAACACCCCCTTAGGAAACATCAGGGTATACGGCGCTTCCAATGGATCACGATGGCAGCCCACTCGTGGAGTGTGGAATCAACATGCTTATTTGAATGTCAATATAGGTGATGATTTATCTGTACCTACCAGTCAAAATTTACTCTCCACCGCCAGTGCTGATTGTTATAGCGTAATAACTGGTGCTCAAAATAAGCCTCTCAATATGTTTATGAGTCAAGCACCCTTGAGAGGAACCAACGGATGTCCCTCTTTTGTACTTCCAGATTTAACTATAGGTAGTCTCAGCGCCACCACTGCAGGATGCCCTGATACGGACTTAGACTTGACTTTTACTATCACAAATGAAGGTGACTTGACAGTCAGCGGTATCTTGCCTGTTACTTTTTATTCAAAAGATCCCACGGACGCCAGTGCTACGAAATTAAATACCAGCACTGTCCAAATCTCATCAATGGCTAAAAATGAGAGTGCCATATTTACAAAAACCGTAACAGGTCTAGGTACCAACAACTTTGACTGGGATAATGAAAATTTATATGTTGTCATTAACGAGAGTGGAGCCATTCCTCCTATCTCCTATGCTGCTTCGCTTCTAGCGGAATGTGATGTTTCAAATAATGCCGCATCCTTAAATGTAAATTATTCAAATTTTCAGCTATCACCCCCAGACACAACTGCTGATGGCAATCCTATAGCACTTACGCTACTTAAGGTTTCTGATAACAACAAATGTGATGATACAAAACCTGACAATGGTGAGGTTCAAGTTTACTACGACGGATCTATAGGAGGATCCATTGAAACGATCTACAATGAGAATTTTGAAGATAACAGCATCAGTAATTTGAATTCAACAAACTTATCTGATCCCTCACGCAATTGGTCTGCATCGGGAGGTAATACCAGTGCTATAACTGACCGTTGGGGAGTGGGTGCAGGCAGACAAACAAGTGGTAAAACATTCATTGTTAACAATGGTACTAATACGGTTATACTCGAATCAAAGTCAATTGATATCACTTCTTACACCGGAATTGCAATTGATGTCGATACTTACACCAATAACACATTAGAGGTTAGTGGTGCAGGGCAAGATAAAGTAGAAGTTTTCTATTCCATAGATGATAATGCTTATGTTAAAATTTCTACAGGAACTTCTTTGATTGGCTCTTTTTCTTACCAGCACATTAACCAGGGTGGATTGAGTGGTAGTACTTTGAGAGTCAAAGTTGAAATCACCAATAATGACGTCTCAGAATATACAGAGATAGATAACATTACCATTACAGGATTTTCTCCCGCCGTCAATGCTGAACACACAGAAAGTTCTGGCTTTGAGTTCCTGTGGTATCCAGGTGATGTCGCATCGCAGGGAGCAGATTTTACAAATAATTCTGTTGTTCATACCGGTAGTACCTTCACTGGAATGGCAGAAGGAACTTACACCGTTAGGGGTAGGTACCTGGACGGGAGTTGTTTCTCTGATGCATTGGATGTAGAAATAGGAAAGACTGAAATTGCTGGCTTTAGCCTTACAGGTTGGGAAGCAGCCCCACTAACAGATTGCCTAACCCCGGATGGAATTGCCCAGGCAGGTGTTGGACTCGATAGCTCAATAACTACTAACTATGATTTCACTTGGTATCTCAGCTCTGAGGGAGTAACACCACTTGGAAAAGGTGTTCAATTGACCAATCGAACAGATGGAGCATATAAGTTAGTAGGAGTAAGTACCATCACTGGATGTAGTCAAACCAAAGACAACATTAACATTACAACAGCCCAAACGTTACCTGACCAACCTACTATCACGGTAACAAATGTTTTGAGTTGTGATGACCCCAATACTGGTCAGCTTGTGGCAAGTATCCCACCAGACGGAAATGATTACCGCTTCAGGTGGTCTAGTGGTCGTTTAGCAAAGCCTACAGCTGACTATAATCAAGACATCAGTGTAGTTGGTGACACCTATGCTAATATACCTGTAGGGCCTTATACCGTGGTAACTGTAAATACGATAACGGGCTGTGAGTCAAGACAACTTGTAACGGAAGTTGGTCCTCCAGACAACTACCCTACCCCTGAATTAATTCTCAATAATGAAAATACGAGCTGTGCTGGAAATGGACAAATTACCGCTAGATTTGGTGATGGCTCTTCAGACTGGGATCTATCTGCCCATTCTTTTGAATTTTTTAATGCCAATAACACTCTTCTCGCCAGCAAACTAGGCAGTGTAGGAGTTGCAGGGTCCTCAACTGATAATGTAGCCAGTGGATTATTAGATAGACTACATACAGTCAAAGTGACTCACATAGCCTCAGGATGTACTGCCACAGATACGATTACCGTTCCTGAAAACATCTCTTTGCCTGAATTCAATTTCTCACAAGTCAACGAAGATATCGACAATAATAATGTTATTGACAGGTGCGAGAGTACCACAAATTTAGCCTTGGCCGGTACTGCCTCTGGATCTTCAACAGCTAATGGTGTTGATCTTCCATCATTTGTAAATGATGGAACTTTATCTGGTCATTTTCATTCTGGAACAAGTAATACAATTGATGGAGATGCTGTTCAAAAAACAAATGAGTGGGTCGAAATCGATCTAGGTACTGTATCAAATATCTCTGATATATTAATATGGCCCTCGAGGCATTGTGGTAGCTGTCTTGGTAGAATAGAAAATGTTGAGGTCATGGTCTCCTCTGAACCCTTCACAGATGCAAGTGGGAATTCTCTTGGGCGAGATGTAGTTGGATATAATGCAGCACGAGAGAATTCATCATACATCTATAATATTGGAAATGATTACAATAATGTGGCTACCAATGCTTTTGAAAGCATAGTTACCATTGAAGCAGAGACCTCAGGTCGCTACATTCGAGTACAAAAATCAGGAACTAATCCTAATGGAAACACTTTAAATATTGTAGAGATACAAGTTTTTGAATCTTGTAACGATGGTATCGAAGCAGCCATTATTCATAAATCTAGCTGTGCAGGTGCAGCAAATAATGGAGCGATAGACTTAACAGGCTTGGTGGATCCTACCTCGGGTACCACCTATAATTATTCGCTCTATGACGGAAATGACACTTCTTCTCCGAGTGCCAATGTAACAGGAGCGACATCTGGCATTTTCACTGGACTTGATGTAGGCACTTACACGGTAGTAGCCGAAGAGCAAAATGGATCATGTAGTACCTCACAAAGAGTCCTGACAATATTAGAAAAAGAAGATAAACCCTTCTTACAAAATACCTATATTCATGATTCAGGATGTACCGATAGAGGTACTGGAGCTGTTTTCGACATCACTGCTAAAATGATGGCCTCAGGTGAGCCTAGCTCATACACTTTTGAACTCTTCAGTTCCACAGACAATAGTTTCTTAGCGGCAGATCGTGTAGGTGCTGCAGAAACTATTACCGATGGCAGCGCTGGATTTTCTTTTGGCTCTCTGACAGATGGTACCTACACGCTACGGGTGACCAATGATGATATTGGCTGTGCCACCGTGGAATACGTAATCATTGATGATATTTCCGTCAATCCAATTATAGATACCGACGAATTAACAGACAATACAGGTTGTAATCCATACAATGGAACTGTTTTTATTTCCGAGGTCGATGGAAACACAGGAACTGATCTTGAAGATAACTATACCTTTACGTGGGTCTCAAGTGATGGAACCGATGTAACCCCGGCCTCCAATACAAATGTTCCAAGTAGCTTGATAGGTGACACCTACACAGTTACTGTTACCAGTGCCATTACAGGATGTACGTTAGACAAAGATTATGTAATCACAGACAATGCCATCTATCCAAGCCTGACTGTTTCTCAAATTAGACCCAATACCGCTTGTGTTATCAATCAAGGGACTGGAATGCACTTCGATGGAAGCAATGATTATATTGCGCTGCCACAGCAGTACACTACACCACTAAATTCATTCACAGCAGAATGTTGGTTTAAAACTGATGATAATCGAGGAAGATTGGGACTCAAATTGGGCATTGATAGATTTTGATCGAAGTGAATATTATAACGTTTTTGTGACACAAGATGGAAAACTGGGATTTGCTTCAAGACTTGGAAGTGCTTGGAAAGATCTCTTTGGTTCAACAGCGAACCTTAATGATGGAAGATGGCATCATGTTGCAGCTGTTTTTAACGGGACAGACAAAATTCTTTATTTAGATGGAGTTGAAGATGGTAGACAAGTAAATCCGCACAATGGTCAGAGGATTGGACAGGGAAAGCTTAATCGTTTTGGATTTTTAGGTGATGGCTCTGAGGCAAATAGATTTAATGGAAACAGAAACCGGAAATTATATGGAGGAGCCATAGATGAAGTTCGGATTTGGAATACTGTAAGAACGCCAGCTGAAATTCAGGAAAACTTGAATCAAGTGGTAGCACCATCTTCAGCCGGATTATGGGCCTACTATAGATTAGACGAAGGAGTATCTGAAACCAACAACACATTGCTGGGTAATACCATTATTGATAGTGGTCCCAACGGTTTCAACGGGACTCTTTTTAATTCTGCTAAAAACGGATCTTTGAGTAATTGGGTAGAAGGGAATATAGTGACCGAAGCCCTTGGAGATGGAATAGGCAGTGCTGTAGTGACCGAAGACGGTATCATTTATGATGGTTCCAGTGATAATTTCAACTTTGCATGGTATGGGGAAGATCCAGCTACAAATGCGGGTACTCCGATCATAAGAAATATTGGAAGACCAATTGATTTGGGAAATGCTGATTACTGGATCCAAGCAACCAATGCAGCAACAAGTTGTCAATCCACTGTTCGCCAAGTAACCATTGGTCATACCCCGACCAAACCAGTTATTTCATTAAATGATAGTAGTTCTAACACAAGTTGTGATCCATCAAATTGGACGGGCTCCATTACTGTAGATGTAACCTTATTTGGAGTAGATGAAAATGAGGATGATTATACCTTTTTTTGGGACGTAGATCTTCCCACAAATATTCCTAACTATACTAGTCTAGGAGAATACACTGAAGATGGTGAGACCCATAGATATTTTTTATATAGAGGAGGTATAGAGGAATGGCAAAATGCAAGAGATCGTGCTGAGACGCAGGGCGGATATATGTATATCCCAGATTCTTGGGCTGAAAATGTCTGGGTGGCTGATAAAGTTAATAGAAATGGAGGGGGAAGAGCTTGGATAGGACTTAATGATATAGTTATAGATGGAGAATGGGAGGATGTACTCGGTAATCCACTGGGAGTCGGTGCAGGTGGCGGTTTTATTGCCGATCCAAGCATTGACCTTACAAAATGGCCCCGAGGAAATAGATTAGCCTGGAGCGGTGGTAATGAACCAAATAATGCAGGAGATGAGGATTATGCCCACTTTTGGTATAACAGCCCGCGGCAATACTGGAATGATATCGGCGGGGCAAATAGAACCCATGGTCGACAGTATCTGGTACTAGAAATGCCCCTTCCCTCAGGTACTACAAATAGACTCGACAGCATACCAGCTGGAAATTACACAGTTACAACGCGCGGTCCCAATGGATGTGAGAGCGATCCTTTTTCAGTAGAAATACATGATGATTTACCCGTAATTGATGTCGGATTTAGGTATCAACTAAATGAAACTATTTGTGATGCTTCAAAAAACGGGGCTTATTCTGATAGAAATGGGGGTATTACAATTTTCCCTACCATTGACAGTGTGGGTGTGACCAATTGGGCTTTACCGGCAAACGGGGGAAGAATTTCTATGTCTTCCACAGTTGTTGGTAAAGAAGGACGATATGCAATTGATGATGATACCGACGGCGCATACGATATAGATTCAGTTGATATTGCAGAAACTGAGGGTACATCAGATTATGATTACATAGATATTATATTATCATCATCAAAATCTATCTCCGATATAGTAATATGGAATGTAGAGGATATGCACAGTCGGAGACTAGAAAATGTACAAGTAATGATATCTAACAGTCCGTTCCCCACAGGAACCACCTTAGCCGATTTTGATGCAGCCAAAGCCAATAGCCTAACCATTGGTGGACGGGCAGGCGGACTGAATCTTGGTGATCTTGGTCCCATTGTAAATACAAATATTCCAAATCCTGAGCAAACTTTAGGAATTTCAAGATCTAACTACCGCAATGCGCAAATAGAGATAAATCAAACAGCTCAGTATATTAGAATTCAAAAATCTGGAACAAATCCCGGAGGAAATAAATTAAGCATTGCTGAAATTCAAGTGTACGACACTGAAAGAAATTTTGAGTTTGAGGTGCAAACTTTCGGTGGTGTGGTTTTAGATGCCAGAGGAATGACAGCAGGTTATGATAAAGTTAGATACAAAACAAGGGGACCCATTACCACTGTGACAGGTTTACCTGCGGGGAGTTACAGAGTGAACCTTACAGATGCCGCAGTTTCTCTTTGTAGCAATCTCTACCCTGAGGTAGGTTCTTTTCAAATTCAGTCAAATAATGATGATAAACCTGTCATCGATGCTGTGGCAATGCAAGCAGCCCACACCGCTAATACATCATGCGCAACCCCAAACGGAACGGCAGATGCAACTGATTTTGTGAGAGGGGGCTACGGAAGCTTTAGCTATTCTTGGACTTATGCCGGAACAGTAGTAGGCACAGACGGTCTCTTGAGTGGTGTCGAAGGTGGTAATTATGGACTCACAGTGACCGATCGCTTAACCGGATGCCAAGAAAGTACCAGTATCACTATTGATGATGATGCTTCAATAGTTGCAGCAGTGGAAAGTAATCTACAACACAATACAGTTTGCGATCCAAATGAAAACGATCCAACAGAGCCCGATGCCAATGGCAGCGTTACCTTCAACCCTACTACCGATGGGAGTAGTTCTGGTGATTATACTTTCTCTCTTAGTACATCGGCAGGAGCTGTTACCACCACTAATGCAATAGGTTTAGATGGTGTAAATGACTACATGACTACCAATCTTCAGCTTAATAATATGGCAGAGATCACCATGGAAGGTTGGGTATATCCTTACGTGGGTGGATCGAGAAAAGGTTTTTTTGGACAGAATGACAATTTTGAATTTGGATTCAATGGAAGTAACCAAATAAAATGCTGGTCAAGTGTGGGACATAATCTCTCATGGACATTTAATAATGCTACCTTTCCATTTAGTGAGTGGCATCACGTTGCACTGGTCAAAACAACATCCAACATAAAAATGTTTATTGATGGTGTAGAACGCGCGACTCGAAACAATTCTAGCACCCTGGCTTCCTCTTCATATAAATTCAATGTAGGAGGCGCTGTATGGGATGCGGGGGGAAATCATGTAAAACAAAAATTTGATGATGTGCGAGTTTGGAATGTCGCCAAAACTCAAGCAGAGTTGCAAGCTGGAATGAATTCAGAGCTAATCGGAAACGAAGCTGGATTAATTGGATATTGGAGATTTGATGAGGGAGCTGCGGGAGGTGATAACACCGGTTTACCTTCAAGCATTGAAGACAGTTCTCCAAATGATAATGCAGGTACTTTAGTAAACTCTGCAAAGAGTGGATCGAGTAGTAATTGGCTAGAAGGAAAAATACAGCAGAGTGTGGATCCAAGTATTCCTGCAACAGGAGGAGATGAACAATACAGCGATGTGCGGTATACCGGTTCGGGCGCCAGTACTACAGTAACTGGACTTCCTGAGGGAGACTATGTGATGACAGTCACCGATGCAGTTACTGGATGTACCGATGAATACAATTTTACGATTCTGGATCAACCCAATGTAAATCTCACCTCCTTTGACTTAATCACATCTATTACAACTACTCCAGACACCCAGTGTAATGGTGATAATGGGAGCATTTCTTTAAATTTTAATGCCCTTAATGTGGCTCCAGTACTCGGATCTGGTAGTTATACAGTGAAATATTATGAAGGTAATTCAGTAACCGCTCCTGCTGCCGGAGATACCAGTATGTCAGCAAACGGTGTTGCCTTTGCCAATCTGGCCGGAAACGGAGATGGAGCAAGCGATGGAGTATATACAGTGGTTGTGTTTGATAATGAAACGGGTTGTGCTACCATGGCTAGAACACTTACCATTGGATTTGAACCAGATAGACCCAACTTCACACCAGTAGCCACCGGTGATGCCTCAAGCCCTACCCGTGATAACTCTGTTTGTGATATTACATTGACAGGAGGAACCTATAACGGGCAAATTACCATCAATCCAGATATAGCTGGTACCGAGGCAAATTATAATTATGAATGGTTCGATGGCACTGGAACCGCTACTCCTACTACCTATGCTGCAACCGATAACGTTTTAACTAATTTGCCTAGTGGTACCTATACTTTGAAAATAACAAGTATTCTCAATAATTGTGATACCACCATCAATTTTACTGTTAACAACGACTTTACTCCCATGCCTCTTACTGAAACAATAACAGATATGAGTGTTTGTGAGGGTAATGTGCTTTATCCAAATGGAGGCATAGATATTGTCGTAGGTGGTGGGTCTGGAAATTATACTTACCAGTGGTTCTATGGATCAGGTGCGGATGCTACAAAACGACTTAATGATGCGGCTACCATATTTGCTCAAAAAGGAACAACGGGGGTTTCTGCTCAAAACGTATCGGGAGCGACCTCAGCAAACATATCATTCATTAACGGAAATGGTAATCCCGGCACTATGCAATATACTATACAAGTGCTGGATACTGATCGAGGTTGTTATCAAACAGGTACCTACGCAGTGGGTGTGGAAGATCCAGGACTCAGTGTTACCGCTGAGGTACTTAAGGATAACTTTTCTTGTGATGCATCAAATCCAACCGGAAGTGTAGGCATCAGTTCAAGTGTGGGTGCTGTCACTCCTCAGTTTGAATGGTATGTAGGTGTAGGAACAGGTGGAAGCCGAGTAGGAGTTACAGCAACAGTTGAAAATTTAGCTGACGGAATATATACCGTTAAATATATCGATGGATCAACTAACTGCTTTGTCACTGACCAGGTAACCGTTGGAGATTACACTCCAACAGTATCGGCAAGCAGTACCAGTAATACTGCACAAACCCAATGTAATCCAGCCGATGGTACAGCTACGGTGGTTCCAGCCATTAGTTTTATCAATAACACCAACAGCGCTGTAGAAAATCCGGATGATGGTTGGACTACTGGAAATTATACCTATCAGTGGTACTTAGGAGTAGATTTATCTACTCCCCTAGCCAATGGCGTAGACCCTGGTAACGGCAGTACACCCGCAGATGTGACTTTAGCTACAGCTACAGGACTGGCAGAAGATAACTATACAGTAGAAATTACTGAGACAAATAGCGGATGTACTCAGCAAGTACTGGTCACCGTGGCAGATGGCATTTCAGCTGGAGCTCCTGATCTCGCTTTTCAAGTGGAAGATTTACCTGCATCGTGTTTAGCTATAGGAGAATTTTCAACGAGGTTGGCGTCTAACCCTACCGGCAATACTTTTGCTTTTGAATTTTATGAAGGCGCTCAAGATCATACTTTAGATGCGGTGGGGACAGGCCTCGCTACAGGAGATCAATTACTGGGGAATCCAGGTCAAGCCATCACCGTAGTAGTTAATAATACTGCGGCCATAGCAGGAACCTGGTCTGATAACTCCATTGCTGATGTCATGTCAAAACCTTATACCATTGTGGTTACAGATCAAACGACAGGATGTAGATATCAGGAGTATTTTAGCTTGGGCTATGCGGGTCAGCAAACCACTACAACTCTGACGGTGGAAAACGTCGATGAATGTCCAGATAATGGTGTGGCAAGAGTAGGATTAGCTGATTATGTAGATACTACCAGTGTAGCATCAATTGCAGCTACAACTGGTTTTAATGCTAATCAATTTGACGATATTAGTCAGTACATCCTTTATCTTTATTCAGGCACCGGTGTGCCAGCAGACCAAGAAGCTCCCTATGTAGTAGATGGTCTCACCTTCCCTTTCTTATATGATGGTTCAACAGGAATCGTCACTGATGGGGATGGAAATGTACTTGGAGGCCTTCAGGCAGGACCTGGAATAAGGCTCAGCCCCGGAGAATCTGCTGAATTCCGGGGATTACCGGCTGGAGATTACATCGCCATTGCACGAGAAAAATTGAACGTAGCTTGGCAAGTGGGAGTTACTGATAGATGTTGGTCCGCAGTATCTTTTGACAAAGAATTGGTTGATCTCGCTTATGCTCCAATATTAAGTGCAGCACCTGTGATCACCTCGAATACTAACTGTGATGTGACACTGGCAGATGGTGGTAATGGGCAATTAGCGATAACCGTCAAAGAAAATCCTGCTGAAAATCTAAATGATGCTGGAGATCAGCAGCCAGCCGGGTATATATTTACATGGAAAGATGCGGGTAATAATACGGTGAAAACTGAAACAAAAACAACCGAAACAGCTACCTCTACTACTGATGCCGATTTAGTGCCGGGTACCTATACGGTAACTATTGAGAGGGCATTTAGGGTTTATAACATGACTTATGCAATAGTTTCTGGAACCTTTATAGCCGGTGAAAAGATAAATATAACTGCGGGTGGTGCGGGAAGTGGCTATATTCAAAATATCATCAGTGGAACAAATGTTCTATTCTATCCCACTTCGGGAACATTCAATGGAGGGGTAACTTTTGAAGGAGTAACTTCAGGAGCAATAGGAACACAAGCTCCTGGTCCTCCTGCGTTAGGACCCTTTGATGGAAATGGCTGTGAACTTGTGGAAACCATCATCCTTGATGATGATCCAGAGCAGCACGTTGTCAATCAAGCCACTACAGTAGACTACAATAACTGTGATGCGCTTCCGGCAAGCACCATCACGATCAACGACAATGATGTCTTGGCTGACGGTGTGGGGCAAAATGCTGCAGATTATACTTATCAGTGGTTCAAGGCTGGTACTACGGCTGGTGATTTAATAGCCGGTCAAACAGGGAAAGTCATTGATCTCTCAGCACTGGCCACAGCAGATCCTAGTTTTATCATTGCTGATAGATATTATGTGGTGGCCTCAAATATCTCCAACGGATGTGTTACCCCAAGTTTTGAGGTCGATATAATTGATAATACTTCCGCGCCAGTGGTGAGTATCACAAGCTCCACACCCGACACTTCATGTAAGGCAGGTAATCAAGGAGATGGCACTATTACCTTCGCTGTATCCTCTCCTCAATTGAACACTGATTACACCTACCAATGGTATCCAGGAGTAGATACCTCAGGTACAGCACTTACCGATGGAGGAACAATATCTGGATCCTCAGGCACCATCAACGGTGCTACCAATGGTAGCTATACGGCTACTATTTCAGGATTGAATACTGGATCTTACACCGTCCATGTTGTTGATGCTGCTGATCCTAATCATACATGTTCCACGATCTCCACGATCTATATCAATGAAGATATCACAAGACCAACCCTTGTGGCCAGTAACATTGTCCTACAAGACAATCAAAATTGTTCCACTCCCAATGGTTATTTTGAGATCACATCGGTAAGTGAAAGAAGCGCTCCTAATCGAGTTTTGTCAGCCTACAGCTATGCCTGGTTTGAAAGTGATGGTACGACCCCTATTAATGGTGTATTATCAGATGTGGGTGCAGGAACAGATAATCGTGTTGATGGTCTCATTGGAGGTACTTATTATGTTGAAATTACAAATACTACTACCGAGTGTAAAGAAGCTGTTGAATTCATGATTGAAGACAATAGTGTCAATCCTATTATAAACTTAATCTCTAGCACTGACGATACTTATTGTAGTAACGCAGGATTCATTGGTGATGGTAGCATCACTGTTGCTATTACCGATGATGGAGGTCCTGCTACCTTGAGTGATTTTTCTGTAGAATGGTACCGAGGCAGACTCAACCAAAGAACTGCAAACGCCACCGATTCAATCGAATTTTTATATGATGATGCTGGCACAGTTCCAGCTACAGGGGTTGCATTTGGAGATCCTTACGACTTTTCCGTCACACGTGGTGATGCCGCCGTAGGTGCTGATATATTAACCCTCACAGGTCTTTCAGAAGGTGATTATACAATTTATGTCAGGAAGAATAACGGAGCAAATGATGCCACAGGAGATAATTACGACTGTGAAACAATTGTTACCTACACGGTGGGTAAGAATTCACCATTCTTGAGCGTCAATCATCCAGCAATCCCAGGGGATCTTACTAGCTATACTCTGGTAGATAATTTGAACTGTAATCCCTTAACTGGATCTTTAACAGTATTCGAGGTGCTTGTTGATGGAGCTAGTGTAAATCTAAATAATGCCAGTCCTTACACAATCAATTGGTTAGAAACAGGAGTCGGCACCATTGCTACCTCTAATGCCGGAGTATCTATCGCAAACGATCAATTGACAGCTTTAGATTCTGGGACCTACAGGTTCAACATAGAAAATAATAATTCTAAATGTATCACAGATACCATTTCTGTTTTTGTCGATTCAGAAGTCATCTTACCTTTCTTATCAGTCGAGGTAATCAAGGAAGACATCGTCTGTGATGATGCCACCTATGATCCTACTGGAGAAGCACATGCCAATGTTCTCTTAAGGGCTGGGATTTTACCATCGGCCAATTTCTCATTTACTTGGTATACTGATCAGGCCGGTACAACTCTGTTAACTGAACCCGCTGGAAAAACCTATTTTTATGATTCATTGGGTAATGTGGTAAATAATGGAGATCCCGGAGCCAGGGTATTAAAAAATGTGCCCGAAGGTACTTACTATGTAAAAGCCATAGATATTGTTACACCTAACTTTGGCTGTGTTAGTACCCCAATGCAATCGGTCATCATACAACAGTTTGAGAGTACAATATTCATTGGAAGTACTCCTAACACAGATTTCATTATTCAACATTCCAATGATTGTGATCCTTCGAATGGATCCTTTGAGATGCTAAAAGTGAGTGAAACACGTCCTCTGGGTGAGGCAGATTTTGTGAGCACTACCATGACTGATTATAGATTTGACTGGTACGAAAGTATTTATGATGAGGCTGATACTACGGCAGTAAACTTACTTCCATTGGGTACATTTACTACTACTGCAAGGTTCCCCTCTGGAGCTACCGCAAATTCAGGAACTAATGGAGGAAATAAGGTGATCAATTTACCAGAAGGCAGATATTTCATAAAAGCTACTAACATTTCTACCACGGGATGTGGTCAATCCGATACAACGATGATGCAGTTTAACATTACAGAAGAAACCGTTGACCCTATCGTTGAATTTGATACCACAACAAATACCATTGATTGTCTAAGACCTTGGAATGACGGCGATGCTACCGCATCCATTAATCTTCCTGAAGACGAAAGTAGGTACTCTATAAACTGGTTTCGAGGAGATACGGTTGGGGTAATTTATGATTCTACTTGGCTTTTTGGCTCCGATGACGCTGCTGTGAATTGGAGATATGACAGAGATGTCTATGAATATGATTCAACCATAAGAAATACAAGGCTCAGAGATTTGACCACAATGTCAGATACGATCAGTGATTTGGGAGATACTATAGTCGGAACGGCAGCCCCTAACGCCGGTTCTTATACCTCCTTGGTGGGTCTATCAGAAGGATTTTATACAGTATTAGTTACCGATAAAATCACTCCTGGAAGGGGTTGCTCCAACACTTTAACACTCCAAATTCTCAATAGTGAAGTAATCCCTTTTATTAATGTCCCTGAAGCACAAATCACTGATAATATGAGATGCGACGAGCAAGGCACCGGAGCTATTTTGATTAACAGTGCGGACATTACCCTCACTACAGGCAGTAGTAATGTCGATGACTTTAATTGGCTCTTAACTTATGACGATGATGATAGCACTACTATTGGATTGGATACCATTCCAGTAGTAACCACTGGAGTGGGTGCAGCTTCTCAAATTGATATAGACAGCCTTAATGCTGGAAGCTACACTTTTATAGTAACATCTAAAGTTACCTACTGTGAATCGGAACATACCATTGATATTCTAGGACGAGGTGTCGCCCCAGTGATCAATGATTATACCCTTACCCCAGATTCAGATTGTGCCGGTACCTTACGTTTAGGAGTCATTGAAATTTTAAGAATTGACAGTATCGGACCTATCCCACCCAACTATAGCTTTCAGTGGTATGTGGGTACTGACACTTTGGGTACGACAGTAGATATAACCTTTGGAGTCGATGGTACAACAAGTGTACTCTCTAGTGTACCTGAAGGTAATTATACGGTAAAAGTAATAAATACAGCTAATGGTAATTGTGTCTCTACCCATACAATGACAATTGAGAATGAACCGATCTATCCTATTATTGAGGATGTCTTCGTCTACAGTAATAACATATGTCCTCAAGCAGGTTATGCGCCAGGAAATGGTTTTTTTGAATTGGGATCTATCCGTTACGACGGTGTGCCAATAACCGATTCAACTACACTAGCCAATAACTTCACTCTGGAATATACTATGACTGATTATGATACCCTCACGCCATTAAAAATCGATAGTCTAGCTCCCGGTACTTACTCATTATATGTGAGAAGTAATGATTCTCAGTGTAGATCCGAAGAAGTAACTACTTTCATTATTGAGGACACTCAAGTTGATCCAATTATTATTTTTGACCAAATCCAAGCGGACTCGACTTGTACTACCGTATCTACTTTACCAAATGGGGCGCTGGTAGCTACTGCAGATGGATCGTCAGGTCCTGGATTTAGTTTCCAATGGTCCTTAGCAGGTTCTAATCTTGGAACCAATGATACTTTATCTGATCTTTATGCAGATACCTACCAGCTGATCGCAACTGATTTGATCACAAAATGTAGCACCACAAGTACATACCCCTTAACTAATGTTCCTTTTGAATTTGATATTATTGATTACAGTATCACTGATCCCGACTTCTGTGATCCAACCAATGGAATTATTGAGGTAAGAGAAGTCGATCGTATTAGCAATCGAGTAGGTGCTGCTCCCCTCACTTATCAGTTTTATGAGGAAGATCCAAACAATGGTGGAATTATTGTTCAAGACAGTATCATCAACGCCTTTACACAAGGCAGAGCAAATACTAACTATTTTTTCCAGGCAAAAAATACCGATTATGGATGTACTACAGAACTAGTAGAAATATTCCTCACCGACTCTTTATTGGTATTCCCTGAAATCAGCCTTGCCCTTAATGATAAAGGAGAATTAAATTCTTGGAATCAATACTCATGTGACCCCGCCGAACCAACTGGCCGACTTTCTGTAGCCGTGGATGGCGTCAATGAAAATCCAAACTTTACTTATGTTTGGACCAAGAAAATATCTTCGGGAAGTATTGAAATAAGTCAAGTCCTCGCTACAACTTCTTCCGTAGCAGACAGCATTACTGCTGGCAAATATGAAGTTGAAGTTACGAACATTATTACTCAATGTTCAGATATAGCCAACTTTACAATCGGAGACGAAATTCAAAATCCACTTGTCGTCGGTACCTCTTCCTCATCCAATATTAATTGTGTAAATCCTAATGGAAATATGGGAGCAACAGTTCTAAACATTGGTGACAATCGTGCTTATAAAACGGCGCTCGATGCATATTCTTATTACTGGTTCGAAGGTCTCATTACCGAAGCTAACCCCGATATCAGTTTGGCCATGTACACGGGTATGACAATAGATTCTGTAGCGGCGGGAATTTATACTGTTTATGCGGTAGACAATACGACAAATTGTTTCACTTCCGATCCCACAGCACCCTCATCTATAGTCGAAGTCGAAGATGAAAGTACCTTGCCAGACCTTGAAGTGAATGTAGTCAATGACTTAACCATTTGTGATCCTACCATGGCTGATGGTTTTGCTGAAATCATAGACAGTGAGGATCAAATATTCTTGTATACCATTGCTTGGTACAGTGGCATAGATACTACACAAAGCTTGCCTTTTCAGTATGGTACTTTTGCTGACTCGCTGCTTGCCGGAGATTATCTTGCCATGGTCACAAACAACATCACTGGTTGTGTGCAGTTTGAAACCTTTACCATACTAGACTTGACCGAGAGAGTTCCCGCACCTAATGCCGTCATTATTTCTGATAGAACACATTGTGAATATGGCAACGGCCATGCTACAGTTAGCGTTTTGGGTGAAACAGAACTCTATGAGTTTACATGGTATTTGGAAGCTGATCCTCGAGCAGTATCATTTACCGGAAATGAAATAGATCAACTCGATACAGCTACCTACAGGGTCGTTGCACAGAATTTAATTACCACTTGTTACTCGGAAGCAACTCAAATTACAATTAATAATGCTATCTCTGACCCTGCCTACAGAGTAGAGGTGACCAACTCATTATGCAATAGAACTGAAGATGGCTCAACCAATCAATTCACAGGAGGTGCATCTATTGTATTTGAAGAGTACCATACCATTGATTCAATTTCATGGATCAATGAACAAGGAGAAGAAATTAATTTTGGAGACCCTAAAGCGTTTGCGCTCGGTAATGCTGCTCCTGGTGAATATACCGTATATTTTAAGCCAGAAAATGGTTGCTTATATGAGTCTGACTTTACAATTGATGCTAGTATTACCGTTTATAATGGTCTATCAGTCAATGACGATGGCAACAATGATTTCTTTCTTATTGATTGTGCCGACCTTTTTGAAAATAATAATGTTAAAATTTTTAATATTGAAGGTGACTTAATCTATGAAGTAGATGGTTATGATAACCTCAACATTCGATTTGAGGGTTATGGAAATATAGGTAACAGCACCGATGAGTTACCTGTAGGTTCTTACTATTACCTAATTGACAATGGTGATGGGAGTAGAATGACTGATGGATTTTTAGAATTAGTTAGGTAGTTTTGTACACTTTAGTAATGAAAAAAATAATTTTATACATAAGTATGATGATGTTTTGTTTGGTGACTTTCGCCCAACAAAGGTCCACAACCACTACCTACCCTTACAATGGGCTGCTCATTAATCCAGCATATGCTGGAAGCCTCAACTTGCTATCAGTAATTGCTGTGCACAGAAAACAATGGGTTAATGTTGAGGGAGCTCCCACATATACAGCATTTTCAGCTAATTCTTCTTTTGCCTCTAATAGAATAGGCTTAGGAGTTTTCGCTTCCAAAGCTTCTCAAAGCATTACTGATGATTACAGCCTTTACGGTAGCTATGCATATAAAATAAATACCTCTATCGGAATACTGGCCATGGGATTGCAAGGAGGGTTCAATCAAAGGACTACAGATTATGAGAAATTAAACCTCTTATCTACAGATCCATTAATGCAGGGTGCGCCCACACGATTCTCTCCTAACTTCGGTACAGGTATCTATTTGGCTAACCCCCTTTATTACATCGGAGCTTCCGTACCTTACATTGTAGAGAACATAGTCCTTCAAAATTCTGAACTTACCAATTCTGACAATTTATCTATCGAAAAGCGACATTATTACCTCTCGGGAGGATTCATATATCCCATCAATGATCATCTCAAAATTAGTCCTGGATTTTTATTAAAGGCACAAGAGGCCATCCCATTATCTTGGAATGCAAATGTCAATATCATCGTCGATGAAATTGCTTATATAGGACTTAATTATCGAAATGTGGGAGATTTTGGAGTTCTTGGACAACTTATACTAAATGAAAATCTCAGGGTAGGTTATGCTTATGATGTAAACACCTCTGCTGTTAGGATAAACGCTTCTGGTTCACATGAGATTTTTGTCAACTACAGAATAAAACTAAAAAATTACAAGAAGGACCCCCAATGTCCTGTATATTTTTAATTTTTAGCGTTTAGTAATATCAAAAAGTAAGGTATTAATCACCGACAGGAATAAGCTGAATAAAAAGGCCCAACCAAAACCTTCAATAATCAATCCTCCGACTAGTCCAGCTGCGATCCATATAATCAAAGTATTGATTACCAAAAGGAAAAAACCTAATGTAACTACGGTCAAGGGTACTGTAAGAATAATCAATAGTGGTTTGATGGTGTAATTCAGAATTGATAAAAGGAAAGAAAACAAAGCTGCTGACCAAAATCCTTTTACGTAAACTCCCTCCAAGAGATAAGCGGATAACATTACTCCAACGGACGATAATAAAATTCTAGTTAAAAACCTCATTCTTTTTTGGTAACTAATCTTGAAACCAACTTGCATATTTTTGATAATTACCTGCAATACGTACCATCATTTCTCTATTTTTACTCGCAATATTTTTTACCCATTTAGCAGGCACACCTGCATAAATTGTTTGAGACTCAACCACCGTACCGGCCAGCACCACCGCACCAGCAGCTACCATTGCTCCTTCTTTAATAACAGCATCATCCATAACAATAGAACCCATACCAATCAAAACATGATCTTCTATGGTACAACCATGAACAATGGCATTATGACCTATCGATACATTGTTGCCTATCCTGGTGGCTGAAGCTTCATAGGTACCATGTATGGTCGCATTATCTTGAATATTTGTATTATCTCCTATTTTTATGGTATTTACATCTCCACGCACTACCGCTCCAAACCATACGGTACAGCCATTTCCTAAAATCACCTCTCCTAAGAGGGCTGCATTATCTGCAAACCAACATTTTTCTCCATAAATAGGTGAAAATCCCCTTACTTTTTTTATTATCGCCATCCAAATATTAGATTGTTTAACCTGTCAAACTAAGTTAAAAAAAAATGCGATACTTCAAGTACTTTATTGTTATTACAGCACTATCCTTTTCGTGTCAAAAAAAACCAATTACTGAAATTCAAGAGGTTGAAACTCCTGAATTAGTTTCAATCGACAGTATTCAATCTATTTTAACTTGGGTTTTTAATGATGGAAAGACCCTTTGGGATGGGACAATGCCTATCGAAGGTCATCTGCAATTAAATGGAGATACGCTGATCGGGTTAAATCTTAGACTTTCTCTACAAAAACTTCAAATTCAAACAAAAATTTCTACTCAGGAAAAAAATGTGCTAAAGCAAAGTTGGCTAGATGAAACAGACTTTGATATCGACAGCTTTCCCGAAATAAAACTGATCATTCCTTATGATACTCAAACTCTTGATGGCAGCAATGATGAACTAAAAAATCTCTTTTTATTTAATTCATCACCTGCGAAAATCTTAATAAAAAATGAATCCCATGATGTTATATTGGAATCAAGTCTTCTCAATATAAATAAGCAAGAACTATCAATTCGTTTTAAATTAGACACCAAAACTTGGACTTATCCAAAAAAGGCCGATGACAATTCATCAAAAAAAATTATAGATATAAGAATTTTCATCGTATTAAAACAATAAATATATTTTAAAGTACATGACAATATGACATGATTGTGGATTGAATAACTATCTTTGCTAAAAATAAATAATACTCTTTTAATGACGCATTTGATCACAGACATAGATATTGTTGATTCCACCCAAAAAGAAAAGGATACTACATGCGAAGTAAAAATCACCGCAAATAGTGGTCTACCTGGTAGACAACTATATATAGAATCTTATGGATGTCAAATGAATTTCTCTGACAGTGAGATTGTTACATCAATACTGCAAAAAGATGGATTCAATACCACCGACGATATTGAACAAGCAGATTTGATCTTGCTTAATACCTGCTCAATTAGAGAAAAAGCCGAAATCACAGTAAGAAAAAGACTCGCTGCATTTAATCAACTCAAAAAAAATAACTCTGAAATGATCATTGGGGTATTAGGTTGTATGGCAGAACGTTTAAAATCACAACTGCTGGAAGAAGAAAAAATTGTAGATCTCGTCGTTGGGCCTGATGCCTATAGAGATCTGCCAAATCTTGTGAAAATAGCGGAAGCAGGTCAAAAGGGAGTCAATACTTTTCTGTCTCGAGAAGAAACCTATGCCGATGTATCACCCGTAAGATTGAATTCGAATGGAGTAACTGCATTCATCTCCATTATGAGAGGTTGTGATAATATGTGCTCTTTTTGTGTCGTTCCCTTTACGAGAGGTCGAGAAAGAAGCAGAGACCCCCACTCTATTGTCTCAGAAGCACAAAACTTATTTGATCAAGGTTATAGAGAAGTCACGCTTCTTGGACAAAATGTTGACTCATATAAATGGTCTTCCCACGAGAATAACAAGGCCCGACTGAACAAATTAAAAGACTCTGAGGTTATTAATTTTGCAAATTTACTAGAAAATGTCGCGCAAGTGGATCCTGATTTAAGAGTGCGATTTTCCACCTCGCACCCCAAAGATATCACGGACGAAGTACTAGAGACCATGAAAGTCTATGAAAATATTTGCAAGTACATTCACTTACCGGCACAAAGTGGTAACAGTCGCGTTTTGGAATTAATGAACAGAACCTATTCCCGTGATTGGTACATCAATAGAGTAGATGCCATCAGACGTATTTTAGGTCAAGAATGCGGTATTAGTTCAGATATGATCACTGGATTTTGTACTGAAACTGAAGAAGAACATCAAGATACCATAAGCCTCATGGATTACGTCAAATATGACTTTTCATATATGTTCTATTATTCAGAGCGCCCTGGTACCCTTGCAGCTAAAAATTATAAAGATGATATTCCGTTAACAATCAAGAAGAAAAGACTTCAAGAAATCATTGCAAAGCAAAGCCAAAGTTCCCTTGAACGTAATCAACTTGATATAGGCAAAGTTTTCAAAGTATTGATTGAAGGTTTCAGTAAAAGATCACAAGAAGACTTACAAGGCCGAACCAGTTCCAATAAAGTTGTAATCTTTAAAAATGATGGGTTTAAAAAAGGAACCTACCTGAATGTGAAAATCAATAATTGTACCTCGGCAACCCTACTCGGGACGATTGTACCTTAAATAAAGTAAAATGGATTACCGCGAAGAAGCTGAAGTACAAAATATAAAACAGCGATTTGGGATCATAGGTATTTCTCCCAAAATCAACAATGCCATCCGAACGGCTATTCAAGTAGCTCCAACAGATATGAGTGTACTTATTAGCGGTGAAAGTGGTGTGGGTAAGGAATCATTTTCTAAAATCATTCACAGTCTTTCCCGCCGAAAGCACGGCCAATTCATTGCTGTTAACTGTGGTGCTATCCCTGAAGGAACCATTGACTCAGAGCTTTTTGGGCATGAAAAAGGGGCCTTCACAGGAGCCGTAGACAATAGAAAAGGTTATTTTGAAAGTACCAACGGAGGGACTATATTTTTAGATGAAATAGGTGAAATGCCTCTCGGTACGCAGGCGCGTTTGTTAAGGGTGCTTGAAAATGGTGAATTCATCAAAGTAGGATCAAGTAAAGTACTCAAGACAGAGGTTCGCGTCATCGCAGCCTCAAATGTGAACCTAGAAGACGCCATCGCTCAAAATAAATTTAGAGAAGACCTGTATTACCGGCTCAATACAGTGCCCATTCAAGTTCCTGCATTAAGAGAAAGAGGAAAAGATATTTTACTCCTTTTTAGGAAATTTGCAGCTGATTTTTCAGAGAAATATCGTAATAAAGAAGCTTTACTTGATCCAGATGCTCAAGAATTAATTGTCAAGCAACCCTTTCCTGGTAACATTAGACAATTGAAAAATCTCGTAGAACAGATGAGCGTACTTGAAATAGATCGTCATATTAGTGCTGTGACTTTAGATGGATATCTGCCCAAAATAAAACCGAATCTTCCAGCATTAATTGGTAGTAAACATCACAATTCAGATGACTTATCCGAAAGAGATATTCTCTATAAAATCATGTTTGAGATGAAGCGAGATGTCTCAGAGATGAAAACCCTCATTTTACAAGTACTGCAAGGGAAGGCCAATAGAGAAGATCTCCTAGAAAGACATGAAAGTCTCTTCGAAGATATTCCTCAATATTCATCTGATCAAAATAATAAATTGCTTGAGAAGGCTACGCCTAAAATCATGGCTCCCAAAGATCAAAACATTGAATCTTATGAAGAAGTAACAGAAGACATTGCGCTCGAGTTTGAAAATGACGACTCCTTATCACTGGATAAAAAAGAACGAGAAATGATCTTGCAAGCCTTGAAAAAAAATAAAAATAAGCGAAAATATGCTGCTCAAGATCTTGGAATTTCAGAACGTACCCTTTACCGAAAAATTAAAAACTATGAAATCGATAGTCTTTAATTGTAATTTCTTATTTATAATGTTATCATCAAGTTGTGGTATTTATTCTTTCACTGGAGCATCCATATCCCCTGAAGTTAAAACAATTTCGATTCAAACATTTTTCAATAATGCTCAATTGGGACCCGCCAATATGACTAATCTATTTACCGAAGGACTCAAAGATTATTTTCAGCAAAATACTAGTTTGACCATCATCGATAATGAAGGACATCTGCAATTTGATGGATATATAGACAATTACACCCTTACACCCGTCGGAGCGGGGGCTTCAGGACGTTCAGATCAAGTAGACTATACACAGCTGACGCGTATTACCATTGTCGTTTATGCCACTTATGCCAATGTCTTTGATGACACTTTTAATTATGAAAAAAGATTCTCTTTTTTTAAAGATTTTGATCAAGAAGAAGTTGATTTAAGTAGTGTTGAAGAAGAGTTTGTAAAAGAAATTTTTGATCAAATAATTATTGATATGTTCAATGAATCGGTTGCAAATTGGTAATTTTCCTTAACTTTAAGGACTTTTAAATATTTTTTGAAGTTGCATAAAACAAAATTTATAGAACTCCTCAAAGATCCTGTCGTTACAAAATTGAATGACGATTTGAACGAATTGGAATCTTTAATCAAGGATTATCCTTATTTTCAAACCGGAAGAATCCTCCTTGCAAAAGAAAAATATGCTCATGATACCCTAGACGTCAAAAAATACATTGCCGAGGCTGCCGTTCACACCACAGATAGACGTTTGCTCAAGAAGTACATTGAGCAAGAGATTCCAACCATTAATGAGGAAAGTAACTACATTGCAGAAAAAGGAACTACTGAAGAACTCTTGGAAAATCGAGAAGATGCTCCAGTATCCGAGGCTTCTTACACAAATGCTCTCCAGACTCCTGGTCCAGAATCCTCAGATAGTGAATCGTCAATCAATGAATATGCAGATACTGCTGTAGAAAAAAACTTAAATTTAGAAAAAAGCAAAGTTGCCTCAGAAGAAGACCAAAGTGAGGAAGACAGACTTATAAAAGAAAAAATTGCGAAATACAGATCAGCATTAAGTGGTTCCATAACGGATACACCCGCAGATCCCAGCACACCGGCGAAGGAAGAGACCTTCGGGCCCGTAGCTGAAACATCAGTTGAAGAGTCCTCTCTGAAAAAAGAAGAAGGTGTCATTGACCTAAATGCGATACCTTCACAATCTACAGATCTGGTTTCCATTCCTACTCCTGATTTGATGGATAGTGATCGGTCCACTGATTCGGAAGAACCAACATCTCGCATTGACCGTCTCATTTCAGAGGTACAGCAAGATATGGAAGATTTAAAAGCTTCTAAGCTCAGATTTCAAGCAATGGTGAGCAAAATAGATAAGGAAGAAAAGAATGAAAAAAAGCCTGCCAATCAAGCAGTTCGGCCCAAAGAAAAGAAAATAAGTACTGCACCAAAAAAAAAAAAAGCAAACCAAAAAAAAGCAAATAAGACTACAACAAAAAAAGTAAGTCCGGCAATCAAAGAAAAAAGTAAGAAAGCTGCGGTCAATCAGACCAAAAAACCTCAACCAAAACAACAAGACCAAAAAATAATCATTGATGAATTCATTGATATTAATCCAAAAATAAAACCAATAAAACCAACTGATGTAAAAAAATCAACTGAAGATTTATCTGCAAAAAGTACTGAATTCGAACCCGATTCAAGCAGTGAATATTTAGCCAGTATTTATATTGAACAAAATAAAATAAATAAAGCAATTGCGATATACGAGAGCCTAAGTTTGAAATTCCCTGAAAAAAAATCTTACTTTGCGGGTCTCATTAAAAAATTAAAAACAAAATAAATGTATACACTTATCATTGGAGTCATCATTTTTCTATCGCTATTGCTCATACTAGTCGTATTGGCCCAGAATCCAAAGGGCGGAGGTTTGTCAAGTCAATTTGGCGGCGCTGGCGTTTCTCAAGTCATGGGTGTGAAAAAAACAGGAGATTTACTCGAAAAACTCACTTGGGGTTTTTCGATTACTATATTATCATTGACTTTATTGTCCAATCTATTTATTGAAGACAATCAAAGCTTTATCGAAAGTCCCAATGTCGAAAATATTCAAGGTCGAGCTCCGGTATCTAATGGTCAAGAGCCCCTTGACCCCAACACGTTAGCTCCTGAATTGAACGATCTGAATGTAAATTCGGATTCTACCAACTAATTTTATCATAATATCACTGACAAAATGAGCATTACGCAATGTTCATTTTCCTTTTTATGACAAGATTTCTGTTTATATCTGCTAAAATGTCATGGTTTTTAGGATATCACCTCAATAAAAAAATTGGCATATTATGTGTAGTGACATTTTTATCTTGTAAAATTTTAAGATAACTAAACGTTAAACAAAAATGTCAAAAGTAAAATTCATACCAAACGAAGATAGAATCCTCGTTGAAGCAGCTGCTGCTGAAGAAAAAACAGCATCAGGTATCATTATTCCTGATACTGCAAAGGAAAAACCTCAAGAAGGAACGGTTGTAGCCGTAGGTCAAGGTACGGACGAAAAGCCCGTGACATTGAAAGTGGGAGACCGCGTATTGTATGGCAAGTACTCGGGAACAGAAATCACCATTGGTGGGATCGAATATTTAATTATGAAAAATTCCGACGTGTTTGGAACCATCTAATCAAAATCATTTTTTTAACAAATTTAAAAATATATAATCATGGCAAAAGATATCTTTTTTGATAGCGAAGCTCGAGACAAAATAAAAATAGGCGTTAATAAATTAGCTGACGCAGTAAAAGTAACCTTAGGACCTAAGGGGAGAAACGTCATCCTTGACAAAAAATTTGGTGCACCAAGCATCACCAAAGATGGTGTCTCGGTGGCAAAGGAAATAGAACTTAGTGATGCGGTAGAAAATATGGGTGCACAGTTGGTAAAAGAGGTAGCCTCTAAGACTGCTGATAGTGCAGGTGATGGGACTACAACGGCCACAGTACTTGCACAGGCCATATACGGTCATGGCATTAAGAACGTAGCCGCGGGAGCAAATCCTATGGACTTAAGACGTGGTATAGACAAAGCAGTAGCTGCAGTCATCGCCGATCTTAAAAAACAATCTAAAACTATCGCTACGAGTGACGAAATTACACAAGTGGCTTCTGTATCTGCTAACAATGATCCTGCAGTAGGCAAGATGATTTCAGCAGCTATGGATAAAGTAGGAAAAGATGGTGTCATCACTGTCGAGGAAGCTAAGGGTACAGAAACTGAAGTGAAGACCGTAGAAGGTATGCAATTTGATAGAGGCTATCTTTCTCCTTATTTTGTTACAGATACTGAAAAAATGGAGGCTTCTCTTGAAACACCTTACATATTAATCTACGACAAAAAGATTTCAAATATGAAAGAATTGCTACCTGTATTAGAGGCAACCGCTCAGACAGGTAAGCCATTGATGATTATTGCAGAAGATATCGACGGTGAAGCGTTAGCAACACTTGTCGTTAATAAGATAAGAGGTTCATTAAAAGTAGCTGCAGTCAAAGCGCCTGGGTTTGGTGACAGAAGAAAAGCTATGTTGGAAGACATCGCTATTCTTACAGGAGGCACTCTTATTTCTGAAGAAAGAGGTTATAAGCTTGAAAATGTTACGCTAGACTACTTGGGTACTGCAGACAAAATGATTATCGATAAGGACAACACAACCATCATCAATGGTGCTGGAAAAGCAGAGGATATCGAAGCTAGAGTCAATCAGATCAAACAGCAAATTGAAAATACAACTTCTGATTACGATAAAGAAAAGCTTCAAGAACGACTTGCCAAACTTTCTGGTGGAGTTGCCATTCTCTATATTGGTGCGGCTACTGAAGTAGAGATGAAAGAAAAGAAAGATTTGGTTGACGATGCACTGCATGCTACGAGAGCGGCCGTTCAAGAAGGAATCGTTTCTGGTGGAGGTGTTGCCTTCATTAGGGCCATTGAAGCCATTAGTGATTTAAATCTAGAAAATGAAGATCAAAATACCGGTGTCGCGATCATCAGAGCAGCTATTGAAGCTCCGCTAAGAACGATCGTTGCCAACGCAGGTGGAGAATCTTCCGTAGTAGTGAACGCAGTAAGAGCTGGTAAAGGAGATTTTGGTTACAATGCCTTTAAGGATGTCTACGAAAAGATGTTCAAAGCAGGTATTATTGATCCAACTAAGGTCACAAGACTGGCCTTGGAGAATGCAGCATCAATTGCTGGATTATTGCTGACTACAGAAGCTATTGTGGCTGATCAGCCTGAAGCTGAAGGCGCAGGTGGTGGAATGCCCGGCGGTGGAATGCCTGGTGGAATGCCTGGTGGAATGCCTGGAATGATGTAATATCATAATTACCGTAAAAAAAGCCCTTATATTTTGAGTAAGGGCTTTTTTTTGTTTCTTTCAAATGTCCTTAAATATCACAGAGATTAAACGAATTAACAGTTAATTTTAAAAAAGTCAACATGCGCTTAAATTCTGCTTGCGGATTTGCGTGAATCTCAATCGTGGCTCCCTCCCATTCAAAAGTTAATTTTAAGGCATGCAGTAGCATCGTCATCATAGTAAACTTTTCCTTAAACATATTATTTTGCTTATTACAGCCATAAGGTCTATCTGCGACAATTGGATGTAGTATGTGCGCCATATGCTTCCTAAGTTGATGCATTCTTCCTGTAAAGGGGAGTAAGCCTACCAGCGAATACCTGCTGGTCGAATGATGAGCCGATGGAAAATTTAATTCTGTTTTGGCTAGGGTCCAATAATGAGTGATGGCCTTTTGAGTTTTACCAGAATCATTTTTCAAGGGATAATCAATGGTGCCTTTGGGATCTGTAAAGCCTCTCACTATAGCCAAATACGACTTTTGAACCGACCGAGACTGAAATTGATTGGATATTAGGGTCAATGCCTGACGTGACTTTCCAAAAAGTAAAACACCTCCCGTCTTACGGTCTAACCTATGGACAGGATACACCGGATGACCTAATTGATCTCTCAAAAGCTGAAGTGCGCATTCTTGGACATCTTTGGCTATAGCCGTTCTATGAACCAAAAGATCATGGGGCTTATTGATGGCAACAAAGTCTGGATGGTCATAAAGAATTTCCAACATAGGTTAATTATTACAACATGAAAAAAATTAAAATACAACACAATATCATCATTTGAATCCTCATATTTATTCAATCATTGAATAAATTATCGATTAAACTATTTTTATTATTGTGAATTAAAATCCTATTTTAACTCGTTAAGATTCGTTAAGAATCCAATATATTGATTGTGAAACTGTATTTTTACGATGTGAAATTTTTAGTCCTTATTCTAAGTCTACTTTTGGCATGGGACGTCACGAGTCAAGAGTTACAAGGAGTCGTTTTGAATGAGAATCAATCGCCCATGCCCTATGTCTACATAGTTAACATTACCCAGGAAGTAGGCTCCTTATCAGCAGATAATGGAGTCTTCATAATTAAAGCCGCTCCAAATGATACGGTAAGAATGACCTTCATTGGTTACAAACCTCTCGTGGTCATTGTAGACCAAAGTATGATTCTCCGACAAATCACGAGTACCATGGCTCCAATGAATATTATTTTAGGTTCTGTCTGGGTTTTTTCCAATACTGATTATCGTATTCCAAAAAGATATAAAGGCAGGCCCATGAAAATCCCAGGGCTCGCCGAGCCTGGAACAAGTCCAACCCCTCAAGTATCTTTCTCTCCAATGATCAATGAGTTTTATGCACCAGGCGTAGCCATTAGTGGTGCCCTTAGTTATTTCACCAAAGAGAATATAGAAAAGCGAAAAGCTGTAGAGGCCAGGATTCAGACTGAAAAATTCATTACCTATGCCAAATTGATAGAGCTTGAATCGATACGCAGTGAGCTTAAAAATAAATTCAATTTATCCGATTCAGAATTAGACAGACTCCTGATCGTCATGAACCTCAATCAGCCTCAAATACAAGAATTGAGGGGTAAGAAAAGTATTATGTCGCAGGTGACTGCCTTCCTAAGTTCCAGAACACAAGGTTCGGTAAATTATGAATATTGATTTAGTAAAAATTTAAAAATATAAACATGAATTCTCGCAGCCAAAAAATGGTTTCATCAATAACTATGAAAAATATTATAAACTAATGACCACAACAGCAGAAATAATTTCTATTGGAGATGAACTCCTTTATGGCCAAACCCTTGATACCAATGCGCATTGGATCAGTCATAAATTAGATGAATACAACATCAAAGTTTTCCAAAGAACGACCATTGGCGATGATGCAGATCAAATTTTAAATGCCTTCGCAACAGCGGCCGAAAGAGTTGACATCGTATTGATCACAGGGGGTCTTGGCCCTACCAAAGATGATCTCACCAAACCCCTTTTAGCTAAATATTTCGGAGTAGGTATGGTCCATCATGAGGAGGTACTGCGGGACATTACTCTACTCTTCGCTAAGGCAAGTAGAGAGGTAACCGCACTCAATGCCCAACAAGCTGATTTACCTACAAATTGTGAAAAAATTACCAATTCTGTAGGTACGGCCCCAGGCATGTGGTTTTATGAAAACAATACCGTTTTTGTAGCCATGCCGGGAGTACCTTATGAAATGAAAAGCATCATGACCCAAGGTATTCTACCCAAGCTTCATGAAATGTTCAGCAAAGGCGTATTGCACCATCACATCATCAAAACCATTGGTATCACTGAATCGAGTTTATCAGACTTAATTGAAGACTGGGAAGTGAACTTACCCAAGCATATAAAATTGGCCTACCTACCTACCAAAGGACAAGTCAAGCTTAGAATGACGGGATCAGGTGATGACCTCAATACCCTAAAGCAAGAAATTGATACACTGCAAATGGCCATTATGCCCAAAATAGCCAAATATGTTTATGGATTTGGTGCAGATTCATTAGAAGGAGTCATTGGCAAATTACTGAATAAAAATAACCTGACTTTGGCAACTGCAGAAAGCTGTACTGGGGGTTATTTAGCCCATATGATTACGAGCGTACCTGGCAGCTCAAGATATTTTAAGGGGAGCGTAATTGCTTATTCAAATGAGGTCAAAATAGCACAATTAGGTGTAAGTACGGAAGACCTAAAACAACAGGGTGCCGTTAGTGAAGAGGTCGCTAAAGCCATGGCAAAAGGAGTAAGAAAAGAACTCAATGCCGACATTGCCATCGCCATCACCGGTATCGCTGGACCTGATGGTGGTACCGTAGAAAAACCAGTAGGCACCGTTTGGATTGCCTATTCAGACAAGCATAAGACCCTAGCAAAGAAATTTAATTTTTCACGAGACCGCACCTTCATTGTTCATTGGTCAGCCTTAGCCGCCTTGAATATGATCCGATTAAATGTTGGAGTGAAAAAGCAAAATACTATATCTTTGTCTAGTCTTTAACCAATGTATTAAAATATGGCTTCTATTGAAATGACGATGCCCAAAATGGGTGAAAGTGTAATGGAAGGTACTATTTTGTCATGGTTAAAGAAGGTGGGCGATTCTATAGATGAAGATGAGTCTGTTCTCGAAGTTGCTACTGACAAAGTAGATACAGAAATTCCCTCCACTCACGCCGGAATTCTCAAAGAAATACTGGCCCAAGAAGGGGATGTCATTCAAGTCGGTAAGCCCATAGCCATCATAGAGCTTTTGACCGAAGGAGACGAGCCTCTCACTATCCGACCTTCGGTAACACCTGAACCCACGGAGCAAAAAAATGGGGTCGATGTAGATCAGGCCATGGATCTGAAAAGTCCTGACACCCTATTGACAAATCCCAAAAAAAAACCGGTTCTATTCTCCCTTGGTGCGTAATATTGCAAAACAAGAGCAAATAGATCTCAGCGAACTTGAAAATATAACTGGATCAGGTAAAGAGGATCGATTGACCAAGCAAGATGTGTTGGACTATCTCAGCACAAGGAATTTGCAATCAGATTCCGTTGATGGAATACTTGAAAACCCAATAGACGATACACTCCTGACAATCTCAGGTGAAGATGAAATCATGGCTATGGATCGGATGCGAAAAATAATTGCTTCGCGCATGATTGAATCTAAATCCATTTCTGCACATGTGACTTCCTTTGTCGAAGCAGACATGAGTCCCATTGTTTCTTGGAGAAATAAATTCAAAGAAAAATTCAAGGCAACCTCATATCAATCGTTAACTTTTACCCCCATCATTATTGAGGCAGTAGTGAAAGCCATCAAAGATCACCCTATGATCAACATTCAAGTCCAAGGTGATCAAATTATTAAAAAAAGCCATATTAATATTGGTGTTGCTGTGGCACTTCCTTCAGGAAATCTCATCGTGCCTGTCATTAAGAATGCGGAACTACTAGATCTTAAATCCTTGGTCATAGCAGTAAATGATCTAGCCCATAGAGCACGCATTAATGCACTTAAAACCGATGAACTGGACGGGGGTACGTTCACTGTTTCTAATGTAGGATCATTTGGTAACGTTATGGGTACACCCATCATCATGCAACCTCAAGTAGCCATTATGGCTATAGGTGCCATACAAAAAAAACCTGCGGTAATCGAAACTCCCGAAGGTGACTTTATAGGCATCCGTCATAAAATGTTTTTGTCCCATAGCTATGACCACCGTGTCATCGATGGCTCTTTGGGTGGTGGTTTTGTGAGACGTGTGGCAGACTATCTTGAAAAATTTGACATTAATAGATCTATCTAGCCTTTTTTTTCCAAAAAATCACGGGCTTAAATCCCCTAAATAAATACATCGGCGATAGCTTCATACCTCCAAGAACAGTATAGTTTCATGCATTTTTGAGAAGCTAGTGCCTTTTTTGGCAATAAGAAAATGTACGCTTTGTTAAATTGATGCTCTTCGCTGTTATTTATAGAAGTAAAACCCGCTTATCTTTGATCTATATGTACAAATTGGTTTGGTTTTGCCTGTTCCTTCTATGTCCCTGTCTTATGAAAGCGCAAGACACCGTAAATGTGCACACCAAAGAAGTCAGATTGACCATTGATAATGATGTGTTTACCTCTCTAGAAAGAGATCAGTACTATACTTCTGGTCTTTATCTTGATTACAGATGGCTCAGTAAAAATAAAATCAATAAACATAAAATCAATAAACATAAAATCAATAAACATAAAATCAATAAACATAAAATCAATTCATTCACATATCGCTTCATCAACGAATTTATACACCCAGAAGGGTCTCTTGGGATGATCCTAAGGAGTTTGATCGCCCTTATGCAGGCCTCTTGGGACTTAGCTTAAATAGAGAATTTTATATCAACCAAAAGGAGTATTTAAAAATAAGTGTTGAACTTGGATTAATGGGGCCTCATACACTGACCGACGATTTTCAAATTACCTGGCATACGGTATTAAATATTCCTATACCCGCCGGTTGGAAGTACCAAATCGCCCATAGTCCCGTGATTAATTTTCATGCTTCTTATACTCGAAGGTTGGTAGGTAATGAAATTATCGATCTCTATTCCCAGTCAAATATATCCGTAGGAACTGTTTTCAATCAATTTTCGGAAGAACTACTGGTAAGATTCAATTTTGTAAAACATCAGGGCTCAACAACTTTGTTCGGAGGACATTTAGGTAGCCCCTCTTCTTCAAACCGGACCAAGAAAATAATAGAAAGTTATTTTTTTTATGCTCCTGGATTTATCTATAACGCATATAATGCCACCATTGAAGGCAACTTCATTGGGCCTCAAAGTCCACATACTGAAACAGCAAAATCATGGATTTTTCAAAATCGTATCGGTTTTGCTCTGAGTTGGCCCCGATTTGACTTGATTACTACTTATTATATTAAAACCAAAGAAACTCTTGAAGCAGAAGCCCACCAGTATGTAGGTATTACGCTCAATAATCGGTTCTAATGAAAAGAATACATTTAACTCTTTCTATTGTTATTTTTTCCTATAGATTGATGGCTCAGTCCTACAATATAGGACTTAATCCACCCACTATTCAATGGAAATACATAGAAAACGATGCGACAAAGATCATCTATCAAGAAGGCATTTATAGCCAAGCTGCTCGGATTGCCAATGTCATTCAGAAACTTAGTGATAGCAGTTACTTTTCCTTAGGTCCGAAAAAAGAACAAGTGAGTATCATTCTTCAAAATCAATCCATCACTCCCAATGCATTTGTTGCAGTGGGACCTTTTCGTTCAGAATTTTATACCAACCCCCCACAAAATAATTTTGGTGGAGCGATTGACTGGAATGACCTATTGGCCATCCACGAATATCGACATGTACAGCAATTACAAAACGCCCGGATAAATATCGTCAACGCCGCCTATATGATTTTTGGTGATTATTTTTGGAGTTCCTTGGCACATTTAATTATGCCTCCTTGGTTTTTTGAAGGAGATGCGGTTTTCACAGAGACCCTCTTAAGTAATGCAGGACGTGGTCGGATGCCCTATTTCGAGGGACAGTATCGTGCCCTATTACTGACAGGAAACTCCTTGAATTATGAAAAAAATAGTGCAGGATCTTATAAAAAACTGATTCCCAATATTTATAATATGGGTTATCACCTGACGGCATCCCTGAATCTAGATTATGGCGAAGGCATCATGGGGAACCTACTTCAAGAAGCTGTAAAATCAAGTTTTCTTAAATTTTACCCTTTCAGTAAAAGCTTAAAAAAACATACGGGTATGCGCACCCCTAAATATTATGAAGCTACCTTTTCAAAATTAAAGAAAGAATGGGCACAAAAAGCAGCTAAAATTAAACTTACAGAGGCAGAAACGATAAATAATAAGGTAAAAAAGACTTTTACGAGCTACGCACACCCCAACTACCTTGATGCGGAAACCCTCATCGCTGAGAAGGTAGGGTTCAATGAAATTCCGACATTCTACCGCATACAAACAGATGGGACAGAAAATCGCATCACGTGTCCTGGATTTTATACTCCCTCCAATGCCCAATTAAGTATCAATAAATCTTATCTCATTTGGACCGAAAAAGCCTATGACCCCAGATGGGGAAATGTAGAATATAGTAATCTCATTAGATATGATCATACCCTGCAATTAAAAAAGCAACTCACCCTTAAAGCTCGATATTTTGCCCCCGAAATCAACAAGAGTAAGGATAAAATTGTCGCAGTTCATGCCCCTGCCAATCAAGGGTATGAGCTTCATATCCTCAATGTTCAAAACGGTCATCTGGATGAAATAATCAATAATGAAGATCAATATCAATATGCGTTTCCCACTTGGATAGATGAAACAAGGATCGCTACAATCGTACGGAAATCAGGAAAAAATGCTATTCAAATCATCCATCTTGGCACAGGAAAAAGTCACCTGATCACCCCCTGGTGGAGTGAAAAAATAGCCCATTTAACATCCCACCAAAATTATATTTACTTCGATGGCATCTTCAATGGCATAGATAATATTTATGCCTTTTCAATCCAAGATCAGCGCGTTTATCAAGTAACCTCTACCCTCTTTGGTGCTATCCAACCAAGTATTTCCCCAAATGGAAAAATGCTGGCTTATAGTGCGTATTCGGATATGGGTTATGACATCCAGACCACTCCGGTGATCAAAGAAAATTGGAAACCTCTTGAAAGCGCAGAACATTCATTGGTTGATTATTTTGAACCCCTGTTTAAAGATGATATTCTTGAAAATATTTCCGAGCAATCTTATGAAGAGCAATCCTATCCTACTACAGATCGATTACAACTGCACAGTCGGTTATTGGCTTATGAACGTCCCAATCTGATATTTAATGTGTACGCAGACAACAAGATGAGCAATTTATCTGGTATAGGCGCCTACCGATTCAATTTAAATGAAAAAAATAGTTCATGGTCTGCCGGCTTACAATGGGCAAAATACTATCCTATTTTGAAACTAGAAACGGCACTAGAAAACAGAAATAGCTATGTGCCGGTCTACTTTGAAACCGAAAAAAATGATGCGATCACGCCTAATCTAGAAACAAGAAATCAAAACTGGACCGAAAACAAAGTAGGTCTAGGCCTAAGATTGCCTTTCAACTTAACTGTAGGAAATTTTTATAATTTCATTGAGATCAACCAAAACTTCCGCCAACATTGGGTAAACTATGCTCTGGAAGAAACTGGAAAAGATGGTTCCTTTGCTAGCTATGAATTAGATATCCGAATGCGTTTTACCCGGCGACAAGCTTATCAGCACATCAACCCAAGATTGGGCGTTTTGTTTCAGTCAAATTACCAAAAAAGTATGGGAATAACCCCCAATACTTCCCATGCTTTTTTAATCAATAGTAGGCTTTATTTGCCCGGAATATTTAAAAACCATAGCTTCTACGCTGAAATAGACCATCATTCAGAACCCTTTACCGCGCAATACAAGTTTTTAGATAATTTCAGGTATCCCCGAGGTTATGGCAAACTCATCCATGATGAAATCAATCGAATGGGTCTCAATTATACCTTCCCTATTTGCTATCCTGATTTAGCCATAGGACCCTTATTTTTCATCAAAAGAATCAAGGCAAACTTATTTTATGATCACTCAAGGGTAATTTTAAATAATACTTCTATCGGTGATCTTACCCCCCTCAGCCCGGTTACATTTAACGGAAGTGTACCTTACGCTGAAGATGTTTACGAGTCGGCAGGCATTGAACTAACTTTTGATGTCCGGACCCTTCGATTAGTTGATTTTGATTTAGGTGTCAGGTTCTCCTATCCTTTAAATACGACAGTATACAGCCAAAAAGTTGAGTTTATCGTAGCGTCTATTGCCTTTTGATAGATTTGGATTACCAAAAATTTAATTGCCCTAAATCATACTTTTTAACATCATCATTGAATCAGTCATAAAACGATGACCTTATCATAAATATTTGTTCGCAAGAGCTTCTGAAATAGCGACCTAATTAATTATGAATAATTACAATCGATAGCCAATTTTAACGATTTTTTGGCCCAACACTATTTACTTAAATCCAATAGCCATTTGGGTCCTGAAGGTACATCTGTTTAATTCCATCGGCTCGAATGTTTATTTTATTGGGTATTTCTCCTATCCAATCAGAATAATTTACTTTCATAGTATCTAGCCTTTCTATGAATGCATCAAAATCAGATGTTGTTAATGCCAAATGAACCGCTCGAGTAATTTTAATTTCATCATCAGGAAAAGATAAGACGTGCAGCTCTTTTCCTTATCCCAAAAACAACCATCTGATTTGGTTATTTTCGGTTTTATTGATAATTTCTTCAAGCTTTAGAGTCTTTTTATAAAATTCAGCAGATTGATCGGCATCTATTACAGAGAGTGTCAAGTCATTAAAAGTGATAGATAATTTCCCAAATTCTTGTCCAATTGTGCATTGGGAAAATGAAATATACAGCATTTGAAAAATGAAAAGTTTCAGATATTTCATGAATATTGAGTTTGTCTATGCTAAAGATGTCCTTCACCGTCGAGAATAAAAAATATATCTCTGATTTGAGTGGTATTCAATGATTGGGACCACCTGTCTTTCGAAATAAAAGTTGCGTGCCAATTTGGAACTCAAGTAGACTTAAAATCTTTAAAGGGAGTTCTAAGCATTTTTTTATTTCAAAAAAGATTACTGTTGCTGAATCTAATTAAGACAATGAGTGAATTAAAAAAAATCTTAACTAAAAACATGGGATTCATAGCCTTGGTCTCCGTAACCCTAGGGTTAGCCCCATATTCCCGAGAACCACATATTTGGGGTAAAATCAAATGGATTCAAGGAGGTGCTATAGGCATGGAACTCATGACTGTGGTTTGATACCTTATTACACCGAGTCCCCTTCCTCCTTCTCATTTTAGCCATTATCTTTAATGCCTTCACCTTTGTCATAAAAAACAAATCCATGAGGTACTTATCAAATACTTATTGATGATCTATTAAATTTAAACTTAGCACTACGATTTAACAAAAAAAGCCCATACTTTCGAAGGGCTTTTTTATTTCTTTTCTTAATGAATTAATCCATATTTGGAAGCATTGATTCAACGAGTTCAAGACTTTGGACTTGTTGACCAACAATCATTTCAGTTGATTCACTAAAAGCCGTTCGGTCATAATTCCAAGCGTTTGCACCAAATTTTGTATTGTAATCCTTCTCCCAAGTAGTATCAAATTCATTAGGCGTTCTACCGTATTGATCAAAGCCGATCAATACGGTAGTTAAATTCCAATTTCCGCCAGATACTATGGATAGTATAATTCTTCTATGCTCAGGAACCCGCTCTCCATATATTTTACCAATTCTTTCAAGCCATCTTCTAAAATCATCCCACTTGTCTGATTTTACAAGGAAATCTGCTTGATGAAGGTATTTTGAAGGTCCATCACTTTCTTTAATATTCATGTCTCCCCATTTCATTCTTGCCCATCTCTGAGGTCCTCCAATGGCATCGGCATATTCTGCAACATTCTCTTGCCAATATTTTAATTCTTCAGACTTATCTTTATCATAATCAGCCGAAGATTGCCAAGGCATCATTCTCACATATTGGCCATTATTGGCACCCGTGACCACTTTAAATGTTATGATTGTGTTATCTTTCGATGAGTTGAATTTTTTAGTCTTTTTTCCTGCTGATTTTTCAAATTGTTCTGTCATTCCAGCCTTGGGTTTGTAAACCCAAGTATTCCAATATTCTGAATCTTGAAAAAGATGCTGTGAAAAAGCATTGAGACTAAAAAAAGTAAGCGTTATTATTAAAAAATTTTTCATTTGATTTGATTTAATTGTTTGATACCTGAAACTAATAAAGTTGAGAACTAATTACAAAAAATATATAGCAGGATTAACGTACGAGAGGCCCAGATTTATTGGATAAAAGAATCAGTGAAAACAGAGGATGGAAGCTGTCATCAAAAAAAGACACCCACTCTACAGAAAGTTTTCAAGACCTAAAAGCCTCAAAATCAGTCCTTATCAATAATATCAGCGTTATTGGGGAGGGGGAATGAAACTTAGTTTTTAATATATCGTGAATTCTTCTGCCATTCTCGCTTGAATCCCTTTCATCTCTTGTAATGCCTTAATTTGCTTGAGATAAGGTGCCATTACCTCATTGTTCATCGGATTTGAAATCATCATTTCATTAGTTACCGAACCCAATATTTTTTCAAACATAGATTTCTGTGTGGGATAGTTAACCACTCTATAGGCTCCGTCAACACCACTCATGGCGACAGCCAAGGCGACGGCATCATCATAATTACCTATTATATCGACCAAACCATTATCTAGAGCCTGGGTCCCAGACCAGACGCGACCACTGCCTACCTCGTCAATTGCTTCCGGGGTCACTCCTCTGCCCACAGCTGCTTTGGTAATAAATGTTTGATATCCTTTATTGACCCCTTTTTGGATAACGCTGCGCTCAAAATCAGTAAGATTACGGGTTAAAGTATACAAATCTGAATGATCTCCCGTCTTGACTACATCATGGGTGATGCCAAATTTGTTTTCAAGCAATTGCTCAAAATTGAACCACATACCGAAGATGCCTATCGATCCAGTGATCGTATTGGGCTGTGCGATAATAGTATCACAGGCCATGGCGATATAATAACCTCCTGAGGCAGCTACATCAGCCATTGAAGCGATGATGGGCTTCACCCCTTTGGTTAAAGACACTTCATGCCAGATAAGATCTGAAGCTACCAAACTTCCACCTGGTGAATTAATTCTTAATACAATAGCTTTCACCGATTTGTTTTCTCGGGCTTTTCTGATTTCTTTGGCCAATTTATAACCCACTACTTGGGTATCATCTCCCGCCATTACAATAGATCCATTCGCATGTATTACAGCGATTTTATCCTTAGCATATTTATCTTTATATAATTTTTTGTAATTCTGATAGGAAATAAAATACACATCAGATACCTCTTCTAATTCTAAATCTGATGCGATCAATGATTTAAGTTCATCTTTATATCCCAGAGAATCTATCAATTCAAATTGGTAGGCATCTTCAGGAACTTGAACCAATAAATCTTTTGAAAATCTTGAGAGATCCTCCTTTTGAATATCTCGAGTTTGAGCCACATCCGTAAGATAAATATCATATATAGTGGAAAGTAGTGAGGTATATTGAAGCCGATTTTCGGGACTCATATCTTTTCTTAAAAAGGGCTCAACCGCACTTTTAAATGCACCCACTCTGAATATTTCAGGTTTTACCTCTAACTTTTCAAACAACCCCTTAAAAAAAGTAATATTGGCCATCAAACCATTGAACTCTAAAGATCCTTCCGGATGCATAAAAAAGACATCTGCAGCTGATGCTAGATAATAATCTCCTTCACTTAAGTATTCTCCGTAAGCATATATGATTTTTCCCGAGGCTTTAAAATCAATCAAAGCATCTCTAACTTCTTTTAAAGAAGCAAAACCACCACTCAACAGCTGATGATCTAGATAAATGCCTTTGATACGCTCGTCCTCTTTACTATGCTGAATGGTCGAGACCAAATCACGCAGTCCAATTTCCGAAACCGCAGCTTCAGGGAAAAGATCTTTCAAAGGATCTTCAGTGGTACGCTCCTGAAGAACGCCACTCAATTTTAAATAAAGAATAGATGACGGTTCAACGCTGACCATTTTTTCTCCCTCTCCTGCAGCGGCAATACCTATCAATAGAAAGAAAAAAAGAAAGGAAAAAATAATCAAGCCCAACAGAGAGGCCAACACGTTTTTAAAGAAATTCATATCCCTATTATTAATTTTAGTCAAAAATAGTTGTTAATAGCTTAATCAACGTATTCATCTTTACATTTGTTTGAGCACAAGTATGAAAAAAATATACCTTTCATTAGGCACCAATCAAGGATCAAGATTAGAAAACCTACAAACAGCATGTATATTGCTGTCCAATTATGCTATAAAAATAAAAACATCGTCTCCTATCTACGAAACAGCTCCATGGGGTAAATCCGATCAACCTTGGTTTTATAACCTCATATTAGACATTGAATCCACTTATGGACCTGAACAGCTTTTGGAGATTTGTCTAGGTATTGAGAAAAAATTAGGCCGCATTAGAAAAATCAAATGGGATCAGCGCATCATTGATATTGATATATTGTATTTTGGTGATCTGGTTATAGATACTGAATACTTAAAAATTCCTCATCCTGAAATACAAAATCGCCGATTTAACTTATTGCCTTTGGTGGTATTGAATCCGCTTTTAATTCACCCTCAATTACAAAAGAACCAAAAAGAACTATTAGCCCATTGTGATGATAATTTAACGTGCCATCTCACTTCTGAAAAACTAGATCATGACCTTCTCTGAATATGTTTTGTTGATAAGTACGGGCATTACTGCAGGATTCATCAATACCGTGGCTGGAGGGGGTTCGCTATTGACCTTACCCTTGCTAATTTTTATGGGGCTTCCTGCCGCAGAAGCCAATGCCTCAAATAGAGTGGCTATTATCATTCAAAACATTTTTGCTGTTAAAGGTTTTAAAAGTAAGGGTATTAAGGTGTTTCCTTTCACCTATTGGGTAAGTATTTCTGCTACTTTAGGTGCCCTGTTAGGTGCCTATCTTGCTACAGAAATCAGCAATAGCTCCTTTAATAAAATATTATCTGTTGTCATGGTTTTTGTGTTGGTGATTACGGTTTTGAAACCTTATTTAGATAAAAAAGAAGCCCTTGAGCGCTTCACTAATAAGCGCAATCTAATTTCTATCCTTCTTTTTTTTAGTATTGGCATTTATGGAGGCTTTATTCAAGCAGGTGTGGGCTTTATCATAATGGCTGCCCTCACCGGAATCCATGGTTTAAATTTGGCTAAAACCAATAGCGTTAAAGTCTTTGTCGTATTATGTTACACTTCAGTGGCTTTGTTGGTATTTATTTTCAATGGGAAAGTTCTATGGACCTATGGCCTTATTTTAGCATTAGGCAATGCTATTGGGGGATGGATTGCCAGTAGATGGTCTGTGAGAGTAAATGAGAAATGGATTCGACTTATCGTTATTTTGACCCTATCTACCCTTACTATAAAATTATGGATGACCTAAGTGAGCTACTCAAATTGACTCAATGATACAAGGATAGTTATTGAAGCAAGTCTATAATAACATTTATATCAAACTATCATGGGAAACCTTAGATGAGCCATCATCCATCGATAACAAGAAATGATGTAATTTCACCATTCAATTATGGGAATAGTCATTCGTCAAAGTTTATTAAGTAGCGCTGCGTCTTATCTTGGGGTAGCCATAGGGTTTGTAAATGCGGTCATCTTAATGCCAAAATTTATGACCCCAGATCAAATTGGGTTATTCAGGACTTTATTGAGTGCCGCGTTGCTATTATCTAACATTGGTCGATTTGGCGTCAATTCTGGATTAGTTCGATTTAAATCCTTGTTAAAACATCCTCAAACAGAGCTTAAATCTTTATATGGATTAGGTATTTTGATCGTGTTCTTATCGACTCTATTTTTTTTAATCATCTTGATCATTTTTCGCAGTTTATGGTCAGATTTTTATGCTGAAAAATCTCCTCAAGTCAATGATTATTTTATTTTACTTATCGTACTGACCTTAGAGCTCATTGTTTTTCAGTTTTTACAAACTTTAGCCAGTATTCACAAAAATATTTTTGTCGCTAACCTACTCAAAGATTTAGTTTATAAATGTTTGAATATGGTAGGTATCTTCTTATTTGCCACCTCCATGATTTCCTTTCATACCTTTATCAGCCTTCATGTTTGCTTTTATGTTATTTTAATTACCCTTCTCTTTTTTGAATCTCTTTATAAATATAAAATTAAGATTTCGTTCAAACCCTTAACTCCTAAAATCACTCGTGAATTAATTTATTACTGTGGAACTCTATTCATTTCGGGTCTGGGTTTAAGTTTCTTAAACTTAGCCGACCAACAATTAGTCAGTCGGTATTTGGGCCTAGAAGCCAGCGGCATCTACATGACGGCTATTTTTATGGTCATGGTGATTGAGATGCCAAGAAGATTTGTCGGCGAAATTTCAGCCCCTATTATTTCTGAAGCCTTTGGGTCAGGCAATTTGGCCAGTATCAATGAACATTACAGAAAAGCCTCTATCAATCTCTTTCTATTAGGCGGTCTCATTTACGTTTTAATCATCATTAATTTAGATAATATCTACGCTATCATGCCCAAAGGTCAAATCTATGAAGCCGGCAGAAATGTCGTTATTTTGGTAGGTTTGGCTAAGCTTATCAATTTGCTTTTCAGTCTAAATGATGGGATCATTTCTATGTCCAAGTATTATCGTTTTAATATGTCACTGACTTTATTCTTGGGTTTGCTCATGATCGGTTCAGACATCATCCTGATCCCCAAATATGGATTGATCGGTGCTGCCGCCGCCCTGCTCGGAGTCTTTACCCTACATGGATTGTCTAAATTAATACTTCTTAAAATGACTTACAATTTTTTTCCTTTCACAACCAAAACTATTTTAGCAGCCTTAACTATTTTAGGGTTACTTTTAATTAATTGTTTTATACCGCTATTGATCAATCCATTTATTGATATGATGATTCGATCGGTGTTGATTGTTGTAATTTTTTCGCTTTCAATCTACCATTTAAAATTGTCTTTTGAGATCAATCAAATAATGCGCGATCTAGGAAAAAGACTGAATATAAAAATATGAAAATTAAAGAATTAATGAAGGCAGTACAATCCCATGCTATTTTCATAACCCTAGGTTTTTTGTTGGTAATGGCCTTTTTCCATCCGCTGTTCATAGAGAACAAAAGCATGAATCAAAATGACGTCTTCCAAGGAGTTGGTTCAGGACAAGAAGCTTCTAATTTTAGACTGGAGACTGGAGAAGAGGCCCTATGGACCAACAGTATGTTCAGTGGTATGCCAGCCTATTTAATCAATATTTCTTGGAGTGGTGACTTTATTAAACATATTCAGCGCATCATTACATTTGCATTTCCTTCTGCTGCCCAAGTAAGTGTTTTAGCTTTCCTTTCCTGCTATTTCATGCTCCTCGTCTTTAAAGTCAGACCTTGGCTGGCCTTCATAGGCGCCATTGCTTTTAGTTTCAATACCTTCAGCATGATCAGTATCGAAGCAGGACACATCTGGAAAGTGCGTGCCATTGCCTATATGCCCCTCGTGCTGGGAGCCGTACACATGGTTGTTACCCGAAAAAAGAAGCTGTTCCCCTTGGGCTTACTGAGTTTGGCGGTTGCATTAGAAATTCAAGCCAATCACCTGCAAATCACCTATTACTTATTGTTGATGCTCATTATTTATGGACTGTTTCACTTAGTAGCGATGATAAAATCAAAGCAATATTCAAAACTAGGCATCCAAGTTGCCCTCTTAATTTTGGCAGGCATTCTGGGCGTAGGTGCCAATGCTGGTCGTATTTGGACAACTTTAGAATATAGTAAATATTCTACTAGGGGCCCGTCAGAACTCAGCAGCAATGCTGAAAGTAGGGGAAATTCGGGCTTAGATAAAGATTATGTCTTCAATTGGAGCTATGGAATAATGGAGTCCTTCACATTTCTCATTCCTAATTTCTCTGGCGGTGCAAGTCAACAAATCCTAGCGACCGATTCCCATTTAGGCAAAGCATTGAGCCAAAATGGTATGACTAGGAATCAAGTGAGTAATCAATTAAAAGTAGCGCCTACCTACTGGGGCGATCAACCCATTACTGCCGGCCCTACCTACGCAGGTGCCATCATGTGTTTCCTGTTTATACTAGGTGTATTCATCGTAGACCCTAAGATCCGAAATTGGATTTTAATCGCTTGTATATTTTCGATTTTGCTCGCCTGGGGTAAAAATCTCGAATGGTTCAATTATGCACTATTTGATTATTTCCCGGGTTATGATAAATTTCGTTCGGTAAGTATGGCCATTGTTATTTTTCTCGTTGGTGTACCATTAATGTCTATGCTGGCCCTAGAGACCTTATTCAATGAGACAAAAAATCAAATGGTGAAACCCCTGATCATCAGTGCTGCTATGACAGGCGGTCTGGCCCTCACTTTCTTTATTATAGGTGGACTATTTAGCTATAAGGGTGCAGTAGATGTACAATTGGCTAATGTTCCCAATTGGTTTTTAGAAGCGCTAAGAGCCGATAGACAATCCTTATTAAAAGCAGATGCCTTACGTACCTTGATATTGATTGGACTCGCCTTTGCCTTGATATATGGTGTGATCAAAGAGAAAATAAAAGTACCTATGGCATTACTAGGTATTTCTATATTGGTTGCCTTTGATTTATGGAACGTAGACCGGCGTTATATTAATGATGAAAATTATCAAAGGCAGGCCGTACAAGGCTTTCTTGATCCCTCTGCGGCAGATCAATTCATTAAAAATAATACGGATCAGCACTACCGCGTACTGAATTTAAACAACCCCTTTAATGAAGCCAAAACATCCGCTAATCACGGCTCTTTAGGAGGCTATCATGGGGCTAAAATGAAACGATATCAGGAATTGATTGAAAATTGTCTCTCAAGCAATCTTGCCGAGATGATTGGTGTGCTGCAAAATGGATCCAAAGATTTGTCCAATTTTACAGCTGTCAATATGCTCAATGCCCAGTATTTAAAATTTGGTGACCAAGCCAATAATGTACTCCAAAATGACCATGCTTTTGGCAATGCATGGTTTACTGAAAGTATGGTTTCAGTAAAAAGCCCTGATGAAGAATTGGCAGCCATCTGTAGTCTTGTGAATCAAAAAACGACCGTCATAAATACTAACAAATTTAAATCTTCACAGTCGATCTATGATGCTGCAGCCACCATTACTCTGGAAACCTACCAGCCCAATCTTTTGAGATACAGTGTTAATAACCAAAATGCCGGCTTTGCTATTTTTTCGGAAATTTATTACCCTTTCGGTTGGGAAGCGACTGTCGATGGGATTCCTACCCAAATCAAGCAAGTCAACTATGTGCTGAGAGGCCTAGAAATTCCAGCAAATTCACAAGAAGTTATTTTTGAATTCAAGCCCGCAGCATATTTCATTGGAAATAAAATAACTGCTGCGTTTTCTGCAACTGTTTTATTAATTTTAGGTTTTGGTTTATTCAAAACCATCCCAAAGAAATAATACCTTGGTTTCTGTAATTGTATGTACATTTAATAGGGTAAAATACTTGCCTATTTGTTTAGAAAAGTTGGCAAATCAAACGGTCAGTTCTTCGGAATACGAAATTATCATCATAGACAATAACAGTACAGATGAATCTGAATTGGTATGTGAGTTATTTATAGATACGCACAAAACGATCAATGTGCACTACTTTCTGGAGTTAAAGCAAGGGCATACATATTCAAGAAATAGAGGAATTACAGAATCAAAAGGGGAAATTCTTGCATTTATCGATGATGATGCTTTTGTAGAAGTTGATTATATTGAAAATATTAATAAAGCATTTTCAAACCTCGAAATAGTGGCGTTGGGAGGAAAAATAACGCCTCATTATGAATCAGGGAATCCTCCAGTATGGATGTCAAAATATTTATTACCCCTTGTGGCAGCATTAGATATGGGGATACATAAACAGTATTTTAGAAAAGGAAAATTCCCGATTGGTGCCAATATGGCTTTTAGAAAGAATGTCTTTCAAAATTTCGGATGGTTCAATATTGAACTTGGCCGCAGAGGTTCGAAAGGATTAGAAGGCGGAGATGAAAAAGATATATTTTTAAAATTACATAAGTCAGGAACGAAAATATTGTATGACCCTAATATCAAAGTCACTCATATCATCCCAGAAAGTAGGCTCCAATTGACCTATATTCAAGGACTTGCTATTGGAGTGGGAAGCAGTGAACGTAAAAGATTAAAAAATACTGACATCTTTCAAAAATCTAACAAAATTTTGTCTGAATTTATTAAAATATGCGGAACAGGTGTGCTTTTTTTCTCTTTCCTTTTAAAGGGAAAAATTCAAGCGGCTAAAATGCTTGTCGTATTTAGGTTTTGGGTATTAAAAGGATATTTTAAATGATCATAAAAATACAACTATTCATCTTTCAACTGACTCGAAGTTTCCTCTCAATAATAAAAATTATCTTATTATCTGATCTTTTGATGAATAAAATAAAAATAAAAAGAAGATATGACGAAGCATTAATTCTCGGTAACGGCCCATCCCTTAAGCATTTTTTTAAAAAGGAAATGGCATTTATGGAAAATAAAACAATTTTTGCTGTGAATTATTTCGCAAGAACTGCGGAATATAAAAAAGTTAAACCTGAGTTTTACGTCATCACCTCGCCGGAGTATTTCCTTAATGAGCAAAAGGAAGATTATGCAAATGAGCGAATCATAACCTTAAAAACAATATTTAAAGAAACCGTTTGGCCGATGGTTCTAATTATCCCGTTAATAGCAAAAAAAAATACCCATTGGAGATCTTATCTCATCGATAATAAAATGATTCATGTTCACTATATGAACACAACTCCAGTTGAGGGATTTGAGAACATTTCTTTTCATTTAATTTCAAGACAATTAGGAATGCCAAGGCCCCACAATGTATTGATTCCAACAATTTTACATGCAATTAATTTAGATTTTAGGAATATTTATGTGGTCGGAGCGGATCATTCATGGCTGTCTGAAATATTCGTCTCGAAGTCAAATGAAGTTTTTCTCAGTCAAAAACATTATTATGACAATCAAACAGAAAAACAAAATCATTCAGTCAATAAACCTATTCCTAAACCAATGTATCAAGGAACAAGTAATGAAAAACGTAAATTACACGAAGTACTAGAGAAATTTGCAATCTCATTTAAATCATATTGGACCTTAAATGAATTTGCGGAATCTAAAAATATAAAAATATGGAATTGTACGGAAAATTCATTCATCGATGCTTTTGAAAAAAAATCAATAAAAGATGAAAAATAATCAGTTACGAAAACATTTGAACTTAGGATCTGATCACAGAGAAAGACTTGCTCACTATAAAAAAGCATTAGGTAATTGCGGGAATAATGTATTCTTTGATAAAAATATCGACATCATGCGCTATCCTGAGAATATTTATATTGGAAATAATGTAGTCATCAAAGAAGGAGCTAAAATTTGTACTTGCAATGAGAATGCCAAAATCCACATTGGAGACAATACAACCATAGGTTATCATACTTTTATTTTTGCCAGTGATTCCATTACGATTGGGAATGACTGTTTAGTAGCTCCCTTCGTTTATATCGTTGATAGTGATCACAGCATAGAAAAAAATGCATTAATCAATGAACAGCCAAATATAAATAGGCCAATAAACATAAAAGCCGATGTGTGGTTGGCTACTGGAGCAAAAATCCTTAAAGGAGTAACTATTGAGCAAGGGGGTGTTGTTGCAGCTGGTGCAGTTGTATCAAGCAATGTAGCTCCTTATCAAATTTTCGCAGGTATCCCCGCCAAAAAAATTTCTGATCGGAAATGAATATTGGTATCATCGTCCTCTGCAGGTTTAACTCTTCTAGATTACCTGGAAAAATCTTAAGCCCAATCAATGATAAGCCTGTAATTGCTTATATTTTGGAGCGTCTTGCCATCTCAAAGTACAACTCAAATATCGTAGTGGCAACATCAATCAACGAAACTGATCAACCCATTCATGACTATTGCATCCAAAATAATATTACTTGCTATAGAGGATCTTTAGAAAATGTCAGTGAACGGTTTTTGAATTGTGCCATTCACTATGAATTTAATTACGCAGTAAGAATTAATGGTGATAATTTATTTGCCGATCCATCCTTAATTGACAGCTATTGCGATTTAGCAATAAATGGGGCCTATGATCTAGTATCAAATGTACCCAATCGAACCTACCCCTCAGGTATGAGCGTAGAAGTAATAAAAATTTTATTTATGCGTGAAACTATCTCAAATTTTGACGAGGACCAGTACAAGGAACATGTGACCTTATATTTTTATAAAAATTTAACCTACGGTAAATTCAAGTTTATTGAAAATAATGATTTGCCAGAAGCAAAAGGTTTAAAGTTGGCTATAGATCATTTAAATGACCTAAATTTGGCCGCCTATCATATTAAGAATATGCAGAAAAATCATGTCCACTATAATTGGAAAGAAATTGTCAATTTATACTTAAATAATGAATAAATCAATTTGGAGAGGTAAGCACGGTCCGCTCTTGATTGCTGAAATTGGTGGAAATCATGAGGGTAATCTTGAATATGCGAAAAAACTGACAAAGTTAGCGATTGCCGCTGACGTTGACTTTATCAAGTTTCAGTTATACACAGGAGATAGTTTGGTTAATCCATTAGAAAGTACCTCAAGAAATGAGCATTTCAAGAAGTTTGAACTATCAAAAGAAAATCATCTCGAATTAGCTCAATTATGCAAAAAAAATCTTGTGGGTTATGCGGCATCAGTTTGGCATGAAGATTTTTTCCCTTGGATAGACGACTATTTAGATTTTTATAAAATTGGATCTGGAGATCTTACTGCTTATCCCCTATTGAAAAAAATTGCTGAAATTGACAAGCCTATATTACTCTCTACTGGTCTCGCAACAGAGATTGAAGTAATTGAAAGTGTTAAATTTATTCAAAAAATTAACCGCAATTATATAAAAGCAGGTAGACTCGCCTTACTTCAATGCACGAGTATGTATCCCATAACTCATTCAGATGCACACTTGAATGTCATGAATAGATTTAAGGAAATCACAAGACTTAGCCATGTTGGATACTCAGATCATACCATTGGCATTGATGCATTGAAATATGCCTATGCCATGAATGCTGACGTTTTAGAATTCCATTTTACAGATGATCGAAACAATAGAAGCTTTCGAGATCATACCGTTTCCTTGACGAAAGCAGATGTGGGAAATTTAATCGCAGAAATTAAAATAATCAATGCTTTAAAAGGGAATCAAATAAAAACTCAATTAAAAATTGAATTAGAAAATAATCATGTGACTACTTTTAGAAGGGCCCTATATTTGAAACACGACTTACCCAAGGGATCAACTATTAAGGAAAGTGATTTAATTGCATTAAGACCCAATCACGGTATTTGTTCTACTCAATTTCAAAAGATGATAGGAAAGATCACAAATCAAGACATTAAGAAACATGAAACATTAAAATGGACCTACTTAAATAAAGAGAAAAAATGAATTGGAATAGAGAATTACCTATGTCCGCATTTGGTGAAGAAAGTAAAGAATCTTGGATTAGAAATGAACAGGGTGACATAATCAAATATGAATTGGATGTAAAACTTGGCAAGAAAACTGACTTGCTCAAGCTAAAAAAAAATATTGTCAGCTCACTAAAAGAAAAACAAGAATATTATAAAGAAAGTCGTGAGAAAATTTATCTCGACTCCAATACCGAACCCGTAGCTAACTGCCCAGTTTGTGAATCCCCAAGTGCAAATTCACTACATAAAGTAACTATCTATGGTGCACAATATTGCAGCTGTAACAACTGCACCCACGTCTATGTCAAGCGAAGACCTACCAAATCAGCTATAGACGGCTTTTACCTCAATGATGTTACCTATGCTGCCACCTATACTGATCGTACTTCAGCTGAAGCACGATTAAATGCGATCGCAATTCCTTGGGTAGACTGGACAGTAGCATGCTATCAAAAAGTACATGCTAGAAAACCTTTAAAAATTCTTGATGTTGGGTCAGGGGCTGGTCATTTTGTTGCTGCTTGCAGAAGGTCTGGTATACATTGTGATGGTATTGAATTAAGTGAATCAAGCCGTCAGTTTTCAAAAGAAATTTGGAACATTGAACTAGATAAAAGAGACTTCATTAAAGCAGCAAAAGATTATTCTGGCTATGACATAGTCACCTTCTGGGGACTGCTAGAGCATACGCCCAATCCATCAACTATTTTGAAATCAGCATATGATGTAGTCTCCAAGAGCGGCTATGGAATGGTTATTTCTAAAGTTCCAAGATGGGATTCGTTAAGTGCGGCTATTCAACGAATAAAATCAGATACGGTCATTAGACATTTAGATCCAATGGGACATATTATGTGCTTTACTGATGCATCAGCCGCAGAAATTTATCATAAAAATAATTTTGCACCGACCTCAGCTTGGTATTATGGGATGGATGTGTATGAAACGTTAATGCAAGTTGCTAACAAAGTAGATCAATACGATGCGTTAATCAAAACGGGTCCCATGCAAACAGATCTACAACAATTTGTTGATGAATCTCGATTTTCAGATGGTCTCACTTTAGCAGGAATCCCTTTTTAAAATGTCTCCACTAATCAGTGTCTACATAACTAACTACAACTACGCCAGATTTTTAAAGAAAGCGATAGATAGCGTTCTTTCACAATCATGTCATGATTACGAACTGCTGATTATCGATGATGGATCAACCGATGATTCTAAAAATATAATTGAGGGTTATGCTTCAAACCCTAAAATAAAAATAATTTATCAGCATAACAAAGGACTCAATGTCACTAACAACATCGCCATACGCGCCGCTTCAGGAAAGTATATCATTAGACTCGACGCTGATGATTATTTAGTATCAAATGCCCTAGAGCAGATGAGTGGGAAACTAGAGGCCAACCCTGAATTAGGTATGATTTTTCCAAATTACTATTATATTGATGAAAAAGATCAAGTAATTGGAGAAGAAGTTCGACATGACTTCGACAATAATAAGGTAAGCTTACTCGACCAACCAGCCCATGGAGCATGCACCATGATTAGAACTGATTTTTTAAATGAAATCGGTGGATATGATGAGTCATTTAATTGTCAAGATGGTTATGAGCTTTGGATAAAATTTACGCAAAGATACAAGGTTACAAACTTGAAAGAACCTCTTTTTTATTATCGAAAACATGGAGCGAATCTTACCTCCAACGAAGAAATGATACTTCAGACGAGAGCTAAAATAAATCAAAAGTATATCAATAAGCTGCAAACTAATAACAATACTCTGGCCATTATCCCCATTCGTGGAGGTGATAAAGACTTAGCATTTCAAACAATCAACGGAGTAAATATTTTAACCGCTAAAATAAATATGCTTCTCAAATCAACATATGTTGAAAAAATTATTGTAAGCTCTCCTGATTCAAGAATTGAAAAGTATATCACGCCATATAAAACCAAAAAAAATGTTCTATTCCACTTTAGAAATGAAACTGAAGCAAGAATTAACGATAATTTGAATGCTACAATATTTGATATCAGTAATAAGTTTGATAATAAAGTTGCCAATCTTGCCATCATTACGCTCGAATACCCTTTGATTAGGCGAGAACATATTGATGATGCAATCAATACTATGGCACTTTTTGGTACCGATTCAATTGTTTCAGTTAGACCTGACAATGCTATTTTTTATCAACATCACGGAGATGGACTGCATCCTATTTTGAATCGTGATAAATTCACTAAACTAGAACGAGAAGCTCTTTTTAAACAATTAGGTGGAATCACTGCAGTGAGAAAAGTAGCCTTTGATGAGAGTAAACAAATGTTATGTGGCAAAGTGGGACATGTGGTAATTGATCAAAAAGCCGGACTTGGGCTTTTTTCAAACATTGATGTTGAAATAATATCAGATATTACCAAAAAAAATCAAAAATCAAATAAAACCAATGAATTAATTGATCAATAAAGATTTCTTTAAATATAAAAATTACTTAGGAATAACTATTTGAACCTCATCATATTTTATTGGTTATTCTAAAAAGATAACTGTAATCATGGCTTGACAAAGAGTGATTTGGAAGCGCTAGCTTATTTAGCAGCAGATTAAAAGGTTTTGAATTAACTTGATTGATTAAAATATGATATAATTAAATACGGATGAAAACATCCCGTCAGTTATTCGAAACTAATGAAATAATAGAACTCAGAGAATGGATAAATCCCATCCAAAAAAATATAAAATCAATCAAAATCTATGTAGTAGATTTTATTAATAATAATCTAAAATTTTTATTTTACAGAAAATATATAAGTAGGTTATCAACTTTATGAGATAAATACATTTATGTTTTTTTTTAATATTTATAAAAGATGATTGAATATTATAATTTTTTATTTTTTCATTCAAACAAAGACCTATGAATGCAGAAAATAATCAGATTGCCGTAATCGGAATGGCATATGTCGGATTACCCTTAGCAGTAGCATTTGCTGAAAAATACTACACTGTTGGATTTGACATTAATACTACGCGAATCAAGGAAATTAAAAAAGGCCTAGATAAAGCCCAATAAATATAATCAAAAGTACTTTTAAATGTATTAGTTGACCAAAAAACTATCAAAGGTCTTTTTAGTAAGTACTGAAATTGAAAATCTTCGAAATTCTAACTACTATATTGTAACCGTTCCCAATCCTATCGATAAAAATCATAAGTCAGATCTGACGCCTTTGTTCAAAACAAGTGAAGTGATTGGGCACGTTTTAAAAAAAGGTGATACTGTGATTTATGAATCAACCGTATATCCTGGAGTTACTGAAGAAGAGTGTGCCCCGATACTGGAAAAGATATCCGGACTTATATATAATATTGATTTTTTCTGCGGTTGTTCACCAGAGAGAATTAATCCTGGTGACAAAGAACACACAATTACAAAGATCAAAAAGGTGACCTCAGGTTCAACTCCTGATATTGCAAAAAGGTCGACGCACTTTATAAATCTATTATCGTAGCAGGGACACACCTCGAACCTTCTATTAAAGTAGCTGAAGCGGCATAAGTCATTGAGAATTCCCAACGTGATGTCAAAATCGCTTTTATTAATGAATTATCAAAAATATTCCATTAAAATAGGAATCAGAATTAAAGATGTGCTCGATGCTGCTGAAACGAAATGGAACTTTCTCAAGTTTAAACCGGGACTCGTTGGAGGGCATTGTATAGGTGTAGATCCATACTATCTAGCACAATAGGCTCAGGAACTGGATTACCATCCTGAAATTATTTTATCAGGACGAAGGCTAAATGACAGTATGAGCGAATATGTAGCTATGGAAGTGATTCGGTTAATCATTAAAAAGGATCTTCGTGTAAAAGACGCAGAAATTCTTGTAATGGGAATCACATTTAAAGAAAATTGTCTCGATATTAGAAATTCAAAAGTAGTCGATATTATAACGGTATTGGAACGCTTTGACACTAATATTACAAATTTAGATCCTCATGCTGATCCTGAAGAGGTAAAGCAAACTATAGGAAAAATCTCAATTCAATCCATAGCTGAGAAAGGTAATGGCTTTGATGGGATGATTTTGACAGTCGCACATGATTAATTTAGACATATGGATTTAACCAAATTAACAAAAGAGCAAGCGGTGATCTATGACATAAAAGGTCTTTTGCCGGCCAGCATGACCGACAGTGGCTTATATTAATAATAAGAAATGCGAAACACTATTTTTCATAAAGAAAGTTTAGAGAACTTTAAATTTCTAATCACGGGAGGAGCAGATTTTATTGGATCGAACTTAGCGTAATATTTACTAAAGCACAACGCAGACTTAGTAAGAATTGTTGATAATTTATCCAATGGAAGTCGTGCCAACAGAGCTCCCTTTCTTTTATATAAAGATCGGTTTGAATTTATAGAAGGTGATATCTCCGATCTAGTAACCTGCAAAGAGGCCGTTAAGGATATCGATTTTATTAGCCATCAAGCAGCACTTGGGAGTGTTCCAAGATCCAGTGGCCACCAATAAAGCAAATATTGATAGTTTCTTGAATATGCTCTTTGCCGCCAAAGATGCTAAATATCTTAAAAAAATGGTCTATGCCGCATCATCTTCTACTTACGGGGACAGCAAAGTCTCGCCCAAGGTAGAGGGAGCTGGAGGTCGTCCACTCTCACCATATGCAATAACGAACCTTGTCAATGAACTTTACGCAGAAGTATTTTCTAATGTTTACAACTTGTATTCTATAGGACTTAGGTATTTTAATATTTAGGGCCCTAAACAAGATCCTAATAATCCATGTGCCGCCGTTGTCCCTCTTTTTGTAGCTGCCGCATTGGAAAAAGAAAGACCAAAAATATTTGGAGACGGTGCGACGGCTTGTAATTTTACCTATGTTGAAAATGCAGTACAGTCAAATATTAAAGGCATGCTTAATGGAAGAGCCCTAAAGCAGCATGAGATGGTTAATATTGCCTGTGGAAGTAAACATCCTTGCTTCAGATTTGGGAGCAACTCAGACAAATGGAAAAAATATAAATTTAACACCAGTCTTTTTAGAGGAGAGAGCAGGAGACATAAAACTTAGTTTGGCAAGTATCAAAAAGACTGCAGAGCTAATAGGATATCATTCCTAAGTTTATTTCAAAGAAAGTTTGAAATAAACCCTTGAGTATGCAAAATAAAATTTATATGAAAAAAAATCTTCCTCAACGAAATTACCGATTGAATTATATAAAATTAACGATATATGAATTTGAAATAAAAGCTGTCATGATTAAATTTGGAAAAAAACGAAGATTGCTTCCTTACCAGTAAAAAAATGAATTCGCCGTTTATTAGATGATATAATTTTTAAATATTTACAATATCTCTTTAATGAACTGAAGGAAGTAGCTTATTCATATCTCTTAGATTTTTTTATCACTCCCCCCATTCAACATCGCATACCCCCACACAAAAAAAATTAAGAAACAAAATTTTCACTATCAAAAAACAATTTCCAAAGCAATATCATTCTGTTTAAATCTAATTTCCATTAAATTGCATTTTGCTTCAAGGAAAACAAAACACCTTAACTTTTAACAATAATTATTATATGAAAAGTATAGCTGTATTTACTTCTGGAGGAGATGCCCCAGGCATGAACGCTTGTGTCAGATCTGTCGTTCGCAATGCCCTTTACTTAGGTATCGACGTCTACGGAGTTAAATATGGATACAATGGGATGATAGAAGGAGATATCTATAAAATGAAATCTTATTCAGTGAGTAACATCATCCAACGCGGTGGAACCATTTTAAAATCCGCTCGATCCAAAGGATTCATGACACCAGAAGGTCGAAAAAAAGCATTTCAACAACTTCAAAAACGGGGTATTGAAGGCTTGGTCGCCATTGGAGGAGATGGTACCTTTACTGGAGCTAACTTATTTTATAAAGAGTATAGCATTCCAATCATCGGTGTTCCTGGTACCATTGATAATGACCTCTTTGGCTCAGACTATACGATAGGATTCGATACGGCTGTAAACACCGCACTCAGTGCCATAGATTCTATCAGAGATACTGCCAACTCACATGATCGAGTCTTCTTCATAGAAGTCATGGGCCGAAACTCTGGCTATATTGCAATTCAATGCGGTATTGGAGGGGGCGCGGAAATGGTAATGGTCCCAGAAACTTCTACAACCATCGAGGATATCATCCAAAATCTAAAAGAAGGTCGAGATAAAGAAAAAACCTCATCCATCATTGTCGTGGCCGAAGGAGAAGTTCATGGAAATGCGCATGAGATTGCCAATCAAGTGCTTGCAGAATTACCCGAACTTGACATCAGGGTCTCCACGCTGGGGCATGTTCAACGAGGGGGAACCCCGACCGCTTTTGATCGTATTTTGGCCTCTAGATTGGGGATGGCCGCAGTTGAAGGTCTGGTCAATGGCAATAAAGGAGTCATGGTTGGAATCGTTGACAATCAGATTCAGTACACCAACTTTAAACTTGCCATTACCAAGTCAAAACCCATCAATCTAGATATGTTGCGCATGGTCAAGATATTAAGTATTTAACTTCTGCTCTATTTGATCTAAGATCCTGTCCCAACCCTCATTTGGATCGACCCACTTTATTTCAGGATCCTTTTGAAACCAGGTCAATTGCCTTTTCGCATACCTACGACTGTTCCTTTTTAGCAGACGAATGGTTTCTTCTTGGTCATATTTACCCTCATAATACCCAAAAACTTCCGTATAGCCTAGGGTTTGAAGGGCATTAAGATGTTGGTGCGGGGTCAACGATTTTACTTCTTCAAAAAGACCTTTTTTAATCATCTGCTCCATGCGGAGGTCTATATTTTGATACAATACTTTTCGGTCTATGGAGATGCCTATCTTCAAATTTTCAAAAGGCCTAGGTGCTTTAGCTTTACCATGGAAAGAGCTAAAAGGCTGGCCAGTGCTGCGAATGACCTCAATAGCTCTTTGAATACGCATCGGATTTTGCTGGTCCACTTGATTGAAATATACAGGATCATTTTTCGATAATTCAGCTAAAAGTGGGTCCAATCCATTTTTTGAAACTTCCTCGTTAATAACACTGCGAAGGCCTTTGTCTATTATTGGCAATTCGTCCAATCCCTCCCAAACAGCCTTACAGAACAATCCCGAACCCCCTACCATAATTAAGATCTCCTGTTCCTTAAAAAGTTTATTTAATAAGCCTAAAGCTGATTTCTCAAAATCACCCACGTTAAATTCCTCCGTTATAGCATGTGAGTTAATGAAATGATGTGGAATCCTTTTTAATTCTTCTTTGGTAGGTTTTGCCGTTCCTGCATTTAATTCGCGATAAAATTGTCTCGAATCAGCAGAAATAATACTTGTTTTGAAATATGCCGCTAATTTCAAGGCTAGATCACTCTTACCAGAAGCTGTGGGCCCTACGATAGATAATAATATATTTTTAGGCTTCATCCGAAAGGTGAAATGTGGCTCTGTGTAATTATAAATTTAAATCTCCCCATGTCCCGCAATGTAAGCCGAAAGTTAAACCTATTTAAAATCAAATAAACCACCCATTAATTTAGAATGCCCAAAGCAAAAGAAAAAAAAACTACTTTTAGTTAAGAACAAAAATTAAAATCATTGACAGGCTTTATCTCCGAATCAAGAGATATATTTAATGCATTAAAATTCACCATAAAAAAAGGGGGAAAATCTTAATTTAATTCGTAAAATGAAGGAAACAGTTACCTCTATGAACCTAAAATCATTTACGCATCAAGTGATCTGCATAGAAAATTGATTATCCAAAATAAGTTTCTTAATTTGGGCTTTTAACTGGTAAAGTTCAAACATTCTTTTATTAAACTGTAAAAAATACGACGCATGATTAAAATCAAATGAACAAAAAAATACGCTGAGCAAAAGACCCTGTGGCAATATAAAATTACACTAAACAAATATTACTGCTGCAGTACTTCGATACAGATCTCGCGACAAATAGTAAAAGAGCACTTGAAAAATATACAAAAATACCTAAAACCTCATACTCCTTGACATCAATATGACGGTTTTTGATGAACTTACAAGTACCGAAAAATTAGAAGTAATGAAGAGCCTTTGATGCGTATCATTCTTATCATTGCAATGACGGGAGACCCAAAAAAATATTCAAAATGGCAATATATTGACAAAGATATTAATGAGGTATTATGCAAACCTCTAAATTATGACTATATAGTCCTGATTATTAATAAGTATATTTAAGATATGCAAATAAAGTATACCCCTCATTTTTTAAGTAAACTCGAAGATCTGTTTTCTGAATCGACTTATATACTGCGCTATGAAAAGGGTAATTTCCAGTCTGGATATTGCCTATTAAATGATTCAAAAATTGCTATAATTAATAAATACTTTCCCCTTGAAGGAAAAATAAACAGCCTTATAGACATCATAAGAACTATTAACTTCAATCCAGAAGAACTCAGCGAAAACAATAGAAAATTTTTTAGTGCCATTCGCCAAAATGAACTCAAATTTTGAAAATAACTGTTTTAGGATCGGGAACTTCGCAGGGCGTACCTGTCATCACCTGTGAATGTGAAGTCTGTAAGTCTCTGGACTTTCGCGATAAACGCTTAAGAAGTTCCATATATATCCAAACTGATAAATTAAGCTTGGTCGTAGATACAGGACCTGATTTTCGTCAGCAAATGCTCAATAACCAGATCCGTCATCTAGACGCTATTCTGTATACGCATGAGCACAAAGATCATACAGCGGGGATGGATGACGTGAGAAGCTTTAATTTCAAACAAAAGGCAGATATGCCCATCTATGCCAGGAAGCAAGTACTGACCCAGCTTCGACAAGAATTTGCCTATGTCTTTGCAGAAAAAAGATATCCGGGTACCCCAAAGATTTCAGAAAATATCATCACAAATACCCCTTTTAATATCCAAGCGGTCAACATCACACCCATCCATGTCATGCACCATAAACTACCTGTTTTTGGATTTAGAATTGGTGATTTCACCTACATCACAGATGCCAATGCCATCGATGAAAAGGAGCTTAAAAAAATAAAAGGATCAAAGATTTTGATCCTCAATGCCTTACAAAAAAAAGAACATCTCAGTCATTTTAATCTAAATCAAGCTCTAGTTATTGCGCAGCAAATAGATGCTGAAAAAACCTATTTTACCCATATCAGTCATACGATGGGACTTCATCGGAGCGTAAACAAAGAACTTCCCGAAAATGTTTTCTTAGCCTATGATGGGCTAACGTTGAATGTCTAATGTACCATAATTATTATTTCATAAATCGCCTTTCAAAAAAATTAAGTACCCTACTCACTGGGGGGCATCTCACGGCATGCTTCAGTCAAAGTAAAAACGAATTGATCTTTGGCTTTAAATTATTAGATAATAATCCTTTTTACATCCAAGCCAATTTAGACAGTCAACTGAACCTTTGGTGCTTTCCAGAAGTGTTCAATAGAGCCAAAAAAAACAGCATTAACCTTTTTGAATCAATCATTGGTAAAAAAATTCTAGCTGTTAACCAAATACATTTTGACCGGTCCTTTGAGCTATTATTAAGTGATGATAGTGCCCTCTTGTTCCAAATGTATGGTCGTAGATCAAACATCAGTTTAATCAACAAAAGGAAAGCGCTCCAGTCGTTTAAATCTAAACTAATGGCTCCCAATGATTCCCAATCCTTGGCTCGAAATATTGATGTATCAACATTAAACAAAGAAAACCTTGAGGCATTGGAAAAGACGTTTGATCAGGATATAAAGAATTACCTTAAAAACAACACCCAATACGGGCAGCTGAATTTCTATGAGAAGAAAGCATTTATACCTGCTTTTATTGAATCTCTGAATACTGCGCACCTATTTATTTCAGATCAGGGCCTACCGAAGATGAGCTTATTTGATACTGACCTTCATTGCTTCAAAACCGATGATCCCATCATCGCTTGTAATGAACTCTACAAAATATTTACCCAAAAATATTTGACTCAGCAGAAAAAGAATGGAATCACGCGAGAACTCAACAAAAAACGAAAACAAGCTGCTACTTATATAGAGAAGAGTGAAGCAAAAATTTCCCATTTAAGGAACCGAAGAAATCTTGAGGAAGTCGCCCACATCATCATGGCCAATCTACATATTATCAATCCAAACGATGCCCAAATTGAAGTTCCAGATCTTTATCATGAGAACACTAATATAACTATCAAATTGAAACCTCAGATTTCTCCCCAAAGAAATGCAGAAATACTTTACAGAAAGTCTAAAAATCAAAGACTTGAAATCAACAAAATCAAAGAAAACATAGCAGCCAAGAAAAAAGTCATTCAACAGCTCGATCAGAAAATAGAAGCCATTGAACTTACCACTGACTGGAAAGAGCTCCAACGCTTAATCAAAACAACGCCTTTGGATCCGCCTGCCAAGGTCCTTCCTTTCAATACTTTTTCAATGACTGATTACAGTATTTACGTAGGTAGAAATAATAAATGCAATGATGTTTTAACCTTTGATTATGCAAAAAAAGACGACCTGTGGCTCCATGTTAAAGATGCTACAGGCTCGCATGTGGTCATAAAAAAACAAGGTATTCTGCCCATTCCCAAACCTGTTATTGAAAGGGCCGCAGCACTGGCAGCCTATTTCTCTAAAAGAAAAACAGAAAACATGGCACCCGTCATATTTACAGAAAGAAAATATGTCAGAAAGATTAAAGGAGGTCTCCCGGGACAAGTAGCCGTCATGAAAGAAAAGATACTCTTGGTTCAACCCAAACTTTAAATCTCTTTGATTTTAATCATATTGGCATGTCCGTCCCAATGTTTGGGCATCGAAGAAGTAGTAATGTAAATATCTCCTTTAGTAATTAAGTTTTTTTCCAAAAGTATAGCCTCAATGTCACTGAGCGTATCGTTGATAGAAGTCTCCTTATCATAAAAAAGTCCTTTGACTCCCCAAACCAAATTCATTTGCGTGAGCAAGGCCTTATTATTGGTTACCAAAAAGATAGGGCAATTGGGCCGGTACATGGCCACTCGATACCCACTGTATCCAGATTTACTCATCGTTACCATTGCTTTTGCATCACTGTCTTCAACCAACGCACAAGCCGACTTAATCAACATATCACCGAGCTGAGAACCTTCTCCTGAATTATAAAAGTCATTTGTTTTATTGTAAAAAGCACTTCCCGCATGCTCAATATTGGCGATCGTATTGGCCATTGCCCGCACGGCTTCCATCGGATATTTACCAGAAGCAGACTCCGCCGAGAGCATGACCGCATCTGTTCCATCGAGTATCGCATTGGCGACATCATTGGTTTCTGCTCTCGTTGGTCTAGGATTATCAACCATGCTTTCCATCATCTGGGTAGCCACTATGACGGGTTTACCTGATTGGTTACATTTCTCGATGATCTTTTTTTGCCAAACAGGTACCTGTTCACCGGGAATTTCCACTCCTAGATCACCTCTGGCCACCATGACGCCATCTGTTGCAGCTATAATTTCATCAATGTTTTCTAAGGCTTCAGGCTTTTCAACTTTAGCAATGATTTTAGTACGACTCCCAGCATCTTCCATCATCATGCGAAGTTCAATTATGTCACTGGCTTTTCTTACAAAAGATAATGCCACCCAGTCTAAATTTTGCCTTAAACCATATTCAAGATCCGCGTGATCTTTCTCTGTCAATGAGTTTGCGGAAACTACCGTATTAGGCAGATTAATCCCTTTTCTAGACTTCAAGGTACCTCCATAAACCACTTCAGTATAGACATCTTTTCCCCGTACTGAGGTGACTTTTACTTCTAAGTTCCCATCATCTATAAGTATGGAATTCCCTATGTTAACATCCTTGGCGAGTAATTTATATGATGTACTAACCTTATCTTTGGTACCGAGAACATCATCTGTTGTAATGATTAAGGTCTGGCCTTCAATAATTTCAACGCCGCCATTTTCAACTTGATCTACACGGATTTTAGGCCCTTGTAGATCTTGCAGCAATGCAATGTGTGTTCCTAATTCTGCATTGATCTCACGCACCATATCAATAGTTTTTTGATGATCTTCGTGGGTACCGTGAGAGAAATTCAATCTGAAAACATCTGCGCCTGCCTTAATTAGTTCAATTAATATTTCTTTCTCTCTGGAAGCCGGACCCACCGTCGCTATGATTTTTGCTTTTTGGTGTACTCCTTGATTCCAATTTTTATCAATGTAAGACATTCTCTTTGTTTTTTATTTTATTGATATCCAGACGTGCCAAATAATCAATTTTATCAATCACTCGCAAATTATTTACCAACATTTGCAAATCAAAATGATCAATTTTAGATTCTAATTTTAGAAAATAATCAAATTGACTTAATTCGGGCAACAAAAGAGGGCTCTCGAAAGAAGAAATAATTAGTCGATTCCTAAAAAGTGTATAAGTATGTTGCTCTGATTTACAAATATAGTTTGAAATGATCATTTCTGAGTCATTATTAAAGCCAATATGGAGATCTGCAGCTTTTACAAAATGAAAAACACCACTTTGATTTAAATGCCAAGCAAGGCTGTATTCTTTGATATTTGAAACGATGCCAAGCAATATGAAACTATAATCCTGTTGAACAACGAGCTTATTCTTTTTCATTTATCTATTTTCAAAAAGCAAATATTTTTTGTTAAGCTAAATTTTAGAGTTTATGCTTTTATCGTTAAATTAGAGAATAAAATTACAAAAATAAATACCCTCCTCATCATTTGGATAAATCAAAGAGTTTGAATTTACATCGGATATGTATTTCTTTGCAAAGATTTTAAATTAAACATTAAAGAAATGTCAGAAATTGCTCAAAAAGTAACGGCGATCATTGTAGATAAGTTAGGTGTTGAAGAGCCTGAGGTAACTACCGAGGCCAGCTTCACCAATGATCTGGGAGCCGACTCCCTTGATACAGTAGAATTAATCATGGAATTTGAAAAAGAATTTAATATTTCCATCCCTGACGACCAAGCTGAAAACATCGGCACGGTAGGACAGGCAATTACTTATTTGGAAGAAAACGTTAAATAGGTTCAGTTCAATACAAATGGAATTAAAACGTGTAGTTATAACAGGGGTTGGCGCCCTAACACCCATTGGCAACAATAGAGAAGAATATTGGTCAAGTTTAGAAAAGGGTACTAATGGCGCTGGCCCCATTACACGTTTCGATCCAGAAAAATTCAGAACAAAGTTTGCCTGTGAGATAAAGAACTTTGATATCCTTGACCACTTAAATAGAAAAGAGGTCAAAAAAATGGATCCCAATACCCAGTTTGGAATGGTCGTAGGCGAAGAAGCTGTCAAAGATTGTGGTATCAACTTAGAAAGCTTAGACAAAGATTCCGTAGGTGTTATTTGGGGATCTGGAATTGGAGGATTGAAAACATTTCAAGAAGAAGCCATTGCTTACGGATTGGGAGACGGTACCCCTAGATTTAACCCGTTTTTCATACCCAAAATGATCATTGATATTACTCCAGGACTACTCTCCATTAAATATGGGTTTAGAGGTCCCAACTATGCTACAGTATCTGCATGTGCTTCCTCTAATCATGCCATTTATGACAGTTTTACTTACATACGATTAGGCAAGTCCAAAATGATCTTAACTGGGGGTTCAGAAGCTGGAGTACAAATTGCTTCCATGGGTGGTTTTAACGCCATGAAAGCTCTTTCGGAGCGCAATGATGATCCATTAACCGCGTCAAGACCCTATGACAAAGACCGGGATGGTTTTGTTTTGGGTGAAGGAGCTGGTGCCCTCATGCTTGAAGAACTGGGGCATGCCAAAGCAAGGGGAGCTAAAATATACGCGGAAGTTTTGGGAGGTGGAATGTCTGCAGATGCTTACCACATTACCGCACCTCACCCTGAGGGAACAGGAATTACTAAAGTCATGCAGTATGCCCTGAAAGAGGCAGGCTTGAGTGGAAATGAAATAGATTATGTAAATACCCACGGCACTTCTACGCCCTTGGGAGATTCTGGAGAAATAAAAGCCATTCAAAGAGTTTACGGCGACCATGCCTACGACCTAAATATCAGTTCGACCAAGTCCATGACGGGACATCTATTGGGAGCGGCGGGAGCCATTGAAGCCATAGCCTGCCTTATGGCCATTGAAAAAAGAGTCATCCCTCCCACGATCAATCATTTTACAGATGATCCTGAAATTGATGCCAAACTCAATCTAACCTTTGATAAGGCACAGAAAAGGAATGTAGATGTTGTCATGAGCAACACCTTTGGATTTGGAGGTCATAATACCTCACTTATTTTAGGTAAATACAAAGCTTAGTGCTTTTTCGTAATTTAGCGAGCCTACGGAACCTATTTTTATCAAAAAAAGAACGCGTTTTTTTAAACGCCATCCAATCCATCACCGGCCAACTTGTTTACAACGTTGGCCTCTACAAATTAGCGGTAAACCACAGTAGTGCTGCTGCCGTAAATTTCCACGGAATCAAAGAGTCCAATGAAAGATTAGAATATCTAGGCGATGCGGTTCTGGGCATGGTCGTAGCAGACTACCTGTTTACCCAATTTCCTTTTAAAGATGAAGGATTTCTGACAGAGATCAGATCAAAAATTGTGAATAGAGAATCCCTCAATCTGCTTTCAAGAAAAATAGGCCTGAATCAACTGATTAAATTTCATAAGAATCAGTACGCGGTCATGCCTAAATCAATTTTTGGTGATTCTTTAGAAGCATTAATTGGGGCCGTTTATAGAGATAAAGGGTTTTCGAAATGCCGCAAATTTATCATTGAAAAAATCATACTTGCCCATTATGATTTGGATGAGTTAATACATACCACTACCAATCATAAAAGTAAACTGATTGAGTGGGCACAAAAAGAAAATAAGCAAATCTTCTTTAAAGCACTCGATTTAAACGGCTCAATTAAGAAAAACCAATTTACCACACAAGTGGTCATTGACAAACAAGTTTACGAAATTGGCTACGGATTAAGTAAAAAAAAGGCAGCGCAAGATGCTGCAAGGAGGACTTTAGAAGTATTGGAAGAGCAAATCGATGAGTAAAATTTTGCGTATTGGAGGCGCCTGCCTCAACCAAATTCCGATGGATTGGGACCATAATTTGAAAAACATTAAAGATGTCTTTCAAGAAGCTCAAAAAAATAGTATTGAGCTTTTGTGTCTTCCCGAACTCTGTATTACCGGATATGGCTGTGAAGACATGTTTTTAAGTACCTGGCTTTGTGAGACCGCTCAGACCAAATTGATTGAACTCCTCCCTTTCACCTCGGGCCTCACTACCTCTCTGGGCTTGCCTGTCCGATTTGAGGACCAAATCTATAACTGTATTGCGATTATTAAAGATAAGAAAATTCTCGGTGTTTATGCCAAACATAATCTAGCGAATGATGGCATTCACTATGAAAAAAGATGGTTCTCCTCTTGGCCCTACCATAAAATAGAAACTTTAAATATTGCCAGTCAACCAATTCAGATCGGTGCTATTTCCTTAGAATTAAAAAATATAAAGGTTGGATTTGAAATTTGTGAAGATGCTTGGCAAGAAGACCGTCCCGCCAATCATTTAGTCACCAAAGGGGTTGAACTCATACTCAACCCAAGCGCCAGCCATTTTGCTTTCGAAAAAGAAAAATATAGAGAACAACTAGTGGTCTCTAGTTCAAAAAAATTCAATTGCACCTACCTTTATACCAATCTCCTTGGTAATGAAGCGGGTAGAATGATTTATGACGGCGATATTTTAATTGCTCAAAATGGAAATTTGATTGGACATAATACCCGATTTTCCTTCAAACCCTTCAATATACTCTACTGTGAGGTGGACTTTGATGGCCAAACCTCCTCCACAAATATAAAGAAAGATTATACCAGCAAACTCGAAGAAATGAGTCAAGCACTGCCCTTAGCACTTTTTGATTACTTGATAAAAAGTAAAAACAAAGGATTTGTACTCTCCTTGAGTGGGGGAGCTGATTCGTGCACTATTGCCATCATGGTACGAAGAATGGTGGAATTGGCCATTCAAGAATTAGGAATTGCAACGGTAATAAGAAGACTAAAGCTTCCTGTCGACTTAAAAAATATCAAGGAGATAATGGCTTCAATAATGGTTACTGCTTATCAAGGTACTCAAAACTCCTCTGCAGAAACCGCAGCCTCCGCACGGAAATTAGCTGAGTTCATAGGTGCTACCCATTATGAGTGGAATATTGATAACCAGGTCAAAGGATATTGCGATACCATTGAGGATGCCATTGGGAGAAAACTCACTTGGGATCAAGATGACATCACCCTACAAAATATCCAAGCTCGAAGTAGATCTCCCATCATTTGGATGTTGGCTAATATCAATCATTCTCTATTACTAACCACCTCCAATAGAAGCGAAGGTGATGTGGGCTATACGACTATGGACGGTGATACCAGCGGTAGTATATCGCCTATTGCTGCGGTAGATAAGTATTTTATTATAGAGTGGCTAAAATATGCAGAAACTACCTTAAAATATACGGGATTAAGTCACGTAAACAACCTTACACCTACGGCAGAACTGAGACCTTTAAATAAAAAACAAGAAGATGAAACAGATCTTATGCCTTTCAAGGTTTTAGTAGAAATTGAACTATGGGCGATCCAACATAAATATTCTCCCACCATGATCTACGAAAAAATGAAGCCCGCATACGGGGCAGATATTAAAAGTTGGATCAAGAAATTTTTTAGACTTTGGTCTATTAATCAATGGAAAAGAGAACGGTTAGCGCCAAGCTTTCACATGGATGCCTTTAATGTAGATCCAAGGACTTGGTGTAGATTCCCCATCTTATCCAGTGGATTCAAAGAAGAATTGGATGAATTGGACAAAATATGATTCTAAGGAACAGGATCGTGCCCACTCCGCCCCCAAGGATGACAAGCAGAGAACCTTTGGGCAGCTAAAAATAATCCTTTTAATGCCCCATGCTTCATAATGGCCTCTTTGGCATAATTAGAACATGTTGGGGTAAACCTACAGGAACTTGGTAAAAATGGAGAAATGCTGAGTTGATAGATAACAATAGGCAGGGTCAACAACTTGCGAAAAAGCATTTTCATGACACAATACTAGATAATTGATTTGGTCTAACCAATAATTTTAGTTCTGTTTGCGTTCTTAATTGAATAGATACCACGTCAGAAGATATCAGCTTGAATAATAACCTCTATTTACTTATTTTTATTTTTATCCTTTCAATCCTAAACTTGAAAGCTCAAAATGCATCTGATCTTCCTATGGATGCCTCACTATTGAGAGTCGATGAAATTTTCATTTTAGGAAATAAAAAGACCAAAGAAAAAATTATTCTTAGAGAAATGAGTTTAAAAAAGGGAATTCATAGCACGCTCGATAATATCAAAAAAAGTATTGAATTAGATAAAATAAATATCATCAATACCAATTTATTCAATACCGTCTCTATTGATATTTTAGAAGACTCTGAAAAAGCATCGATCAATATTTTTGTTCAAGTTGATGAGCGATGGTACTTTTTTCCCACACCGTTGTTAGATATAGCTGATCGGAATTTGATGGATTGGCTGATCAATAGAGAAGGTGATATCAACCGTTTCAATTATGGTTTGAGAATTACTCAGTATAACCTTCTAGGTCAAAATCAAACATTGAAATTCATAGGAAAAGTAGGTTTTGAAAGAAATTTACTTATCGATTATATGATCCCTTTCATTGATAAAGATCAAAAACATGGTTTAGGATTTACATATTCTTACAACGAAAGTGAGAATGCCTCTTACATAACCAAAGATCATGTGCCTGATTTTTTTGATTCGGATGTCATCAATAAAAAACAATATTTTGCTTCAACCAGTTATACCTATCGCCCCTCCTTTTACAATTTTCATCAAATCAGTTTAAGCTATCTGCATAGCGAAATATATGATACTGTTCTGCGCTTAAATCCTAATTACCATTTCAATCAAGAAAAAAAACAATCCTATTTTGGAATGAGCTATAATTTCATCAGTGATCATCGAAATAACAAACGTTTTGCTACTTCAGGAACGTTTTTAGAAGGTTCCCTTGAAACCATTGGCTTGGGACATCGAAATCAATTTAATATTTCTACGATTAGCCTCAAATTCAATAAGTATACTCCTCTGGGCAATGACTTTTTTTTAGCCAATGGCATCATGGGACTCCAAACCTTCCCTAAAGAGCAACCCTATTTCAACTATCAAGGACTCGGGTACAATCAAGACCTAGCGCGGGGTTTTGAATTAGACTTAATCGAAGGTTCTAGTTTTTTACTTCAAAAAAATACAGTAAGAAAAAAGATTTTTGACTGGTCGAAAGACATCCGAAACGTCATGCCCATCTCCCAATTTGCTCAATTACGAATGACCACTTACTTCAAATTCTTTGCTGACTTTGCTTGGGTAGATAATTATCCTAACTATGAAATCAGCAGTAGACTAACCAATCAATTACTTTATAGTTTCGGAGTAGGTTTGGATCTCGTCGCAATGTATGATATGGTCCTGCGTTTAGAATACTCCTATAATTCTGAAAATGAACTTAATTTTGCTCTGAATATAAAGGCCGACCTTTAGTCAAATTGCTTCCATTTTTTCTTTTTGCCCTGCCGATTGTATTTATACCAAAGCCCTATTTGTTTTCCCTGATTAAATGCTCCTACATACTTAAGTTGACCTAATTCATTGTAGTATTGCCACAGACCTGACTCCAATCCAGAGATCAATATACCCTCTTGCCAAAGCGCCCCATCTTCATAAAAGAATTGCCAATGACCAACGGGGGTTCCTTGCTCATAATTACCCCTTCTTTTCAAATTCCCATTGGAATGATAAAATTCCCATATCCCCAAATACAAATTATTAAGATACCTCCCTTTCTTCTCAAAGGTTCCTGCTTGATGATAATAAAACGCAGAATCTTGTAAAGCATCTTGGTCCCAAATTTCAACGGCTTGCAAAGATCCATTAGGGTAATAATACTGCTGCTTTCCATCCAAATTACCTTCACGATAAACGAGTTGTGCACTCAGAGCACCATTGGCATAATAGAAATTCCAGTCACCCACTCTCTGATCATCAATACTCAGGCCTATGGATTTCATCTCACCAGAATCTTCGTAATAAGTCGTATCCTGAGCAGCGAGTACTAAAGTAACTGACCACATTAATATCAATATTGGTAACCTTAAAATCATAGTTCACCTAAAGGTAATTGCATTATACAAACAATAAAATTAATATTTAATGAATGATCTGGCTAATAACACTGAGCAGATTAGGTTGTACCAACTGCACTGAACATGATTAAGAAATTTTCATTTGCCCCTGTCCTATTATTCAGCATCCAAATGACCATCTTTCATACCCAAGACTATGCCAACAGACAATATGCCTATGAACGAGACGTGTGCTACCGACTTAAAATACCCGCTTATCAAGGTTCAGGCTTACAGAGCTATCTGCTTTTTGAATACAAAATGAATACTAAAATTATTTTTTGGATCAAGTATAGAAAATTATAATAACCCCAACAAGATACGATGGCTACTGGACTTGCCCACACTCCTGGATCTCAAAGATTGAGCCTAAGAAGTCCACTTTATATTAAATGGTGAAAGATTTATTGAATCCTCCTTAAAAGAGTACTGAAATAGAATGGGGTATCGATCTGAGAAAGTAGGAATTAAAATAAACCTAGATGTAGATCAATTCATAGAAGTACAACTATATTTGCGATGAATTTTTGAATAAGGCATCCGTAGTTCAACTGGATAGAATACCAGATTTCGGCTCTGGGGGTTGAGGGTTCGAATCCTTCCGGATGCACAAAAGGTCTTTTTGAATCAAAAAGACCTTTTTTCATTTGTTAAAAAATCATAAACCTCTTAAATTAAGCGGTTTGAAGAACGATAATTTTTGAGGTTGTCCCATTTTCATTAACTTTGTAAACAAGATATGGTATGAACCAGATCGGAAATTAGAAGATATGCTTAAATCTTTACTATCGCTGTTATTGTCATTGACCATCCTCTTTGGTTCAATGAGCATATCAGTGTATAAGCATACCTGCAAGCTATTCAATCAAACAGAGACAACCTTTTTTCAGCCAAAAGCCTGTTGCGAAAGCGCAAATGACAAAGGCTCAGCTATCGATGCCCCTTGTTGCAGCTCAGAAGTTTTGCAGCTTAAAATCCCTTCAGCAGCCTTGTCGTTAGACATTGACTCAACCCAATTTATGAGCCTTTCGGCGATAAAAAGACCTGTGTACCCAGCTAACGCTGTGGGTGCATCCCTACTCCTCATAAAACAACCGATTCAGATACCTCCCTTGATTGAAGAAGACCCTCAATCTTGGAACCAAGTCTATATTATCTAAACCCATAGTGTTAGGATTCGTCCTGACTGCAATTTTTCTATTGCCAGTTACCTTAAAATAACTGAACTCAACTATGTTAGATAAAATAATATTATATTTTCTTCAATATCGACTAATTACCCTGATTCTCATGTTCATATTGATCAGCTGGGGTTTTATTGTCTCCCCTTTTTATGGGGAAAACCAAGCCGCAGCCCTTTCAAAAGTTTCTGTGGACGCCCTTCCTGACATTGGCGAAAACCAACAAATTGTTTTTACCGAATGGCCCGGTCGATCTCCTCAAGATATTGAGGATCAAATCACCAACCCGCTCACCTCTACCTTGTTGGGAATCTCTGGCGTAACATCCATACGAAGCTCCTCAGTTTTTGGTTTTTCAAGTATTTACGTAATTTTTAATGATGACAAAGAGTATTATTGGACGAGAACTCGAATCTTAGAAAAATTAAATGCCTTACCCAATGATTTATTACCCGAAAATATCCACCCTACCCTCGGACCGGACGCTACCGCACTGGGACAAATATTTTGGTATACTCTCGAAGGTCGAGATGACCAAGGGAATACTACAGGAGGCTGGGATTTGCATGAAATCCGATCTGTTCAGGACTTTTATGTAAAATACGGTCTAAGCGCAGTTCAAGGGGTATCAGAAGTCGCCTCCATTGGGGGGATTGTTCAAGAATATCAAGTGCATGTGGATCCTGATCTCTTGAAAACTTATGAGGTATCTATTGACCAAGTAGTTAGGGCTGTAAAAAATGCCAATAGAGACGTAGGTGCCAAAACGATGGAAATTAACAAAATCGAATACCTGATCAGGGGATTGGGCAACCTCACCTCCGTTACAGATCTAGAATATGCCGTCGTAAAAATGAAAGGTGACGTTCCCTTAAGAATTAAAGACATAGCGCAGGTAGCCATAGGCCCCGAAATCCGAAGAGGTATTTTAGATAAGGAAGGCGCTGAAGTCGTAGGTGGGGTGGTGGTTTCTAGATTTGGTGCCAACCCGTTGGAGGTCATCAAAGCAATCAAAAGAAAAATCAGCGTACTAGAGCAAGGAATGCCCAAAAAAATCCTTGAAAATGGGATAGAGAGTACCTTGACCATCATCCCCTTTTATGACCGGACACAACTCATCAAAGAGACCCTAGACACCTTATGGGACGCCCTAAGCCTTGAGATATTGATTACCATTATTATCGTACTGATCATGTTGTTTAATCTCAGAGCTTCCTTGATGATCGCCGCGGTATTGCCTATCTCGATATTGATCGTATTTATACTGATGCGGATGTTTAATGTGGAAGCAAATATTGTCGCCTTGTCAGGCATTGCCATTGCGATAGGCACTTTGGTGGATCTGGGTATAATTTTATCTGAAAACATCGTTCGACATCTTAAAGAGGGAAGTGACCATTTATTTGAAAAAATAAAGACCGCTACTCAGGAAGTAAGTGGTTCCATCCTTACTGCAGTCGCTACCACCATCATCAGCTTCATCCCTATTTTTGTCCTTGAAGCAGCGGAAGGAAAATTATTTAGGCCTTTGGCTTATACCAAAACTTTTGCCCTGGTGACGGCCTTGCTACTCACTTTATTGGTACTCCCTACCATTGCCTATTTCCTTTTTGGAATCAAAGTCAAGGAGAAAAAAATTAACATGCTCTTCAATGCACTTCTCATTGCGACGGGCTGCGTAATGCTGTGGATATTGTCCTGGTTTGGCCTATTCATGTTGGTATTGGGCCTTTCATGGTTTTTAAAGACTTACGGGCCGTGGAATAACCGCTGGATAAAGACCCTTCCCATCGGAATCATGATTGTGACCAGTATCGGACTACTGGCCGCACATTGGATGCCTTTGGGCTTAAATGAAGCTTTACCTTTAAACATCCTCTTCATTGTCCTCATCCTAGGGGTCATCCTAGGGCTCTTGGGACTCATTACCTTCAAATATGAATACATTTTGAACAAGTGTCTGACTTATAAAAAGACCTTCTTAAGTATCCCTGTATTGCTGATCTTCTTAGCTGCCAATATTTGGTTGGGCTTTGAAAAAGTAGCGTCCCCATTAACCAGTGCCTTGGAGCGGGTCGGTTTTACACCCGGTCAATATGGGCCCTTTATCGTTTTAAATAATCAATTCCCTGGCCTGAATTCGGAGTTTATGCCCAGCTTAAATGAGGGCAGTTTTTTACTCATGCCCTCTGCCATGTCACACATTGGTATAGAGGAAAATAAGAACATCCTGCAAACCATTGATCGCCGCCTGGCCCATATTCCTGAGATTTCATCTGTGATTGGTAAGCTCGGCAGAGTCAACTCGGCTCTTGATCCCGCTCCCATCTCGATGTATGAGAATACCATCAATTACAAACCTGAATACTATAAAAATGACCAGGGAAACCTTGTTAAATTCAAAACAGACGAGTCACAACGCTTCCTCTTGAAATCCGGCATGAGCTATACCAATGACGAACTGCTCGACCAAGCCCTGAGAGTTGATGATTTGGTAGTGGATCCCAAAGGAAGCTATTTTCGAAATTGGAGATCCAAAATTAGATCTTCAGATGATATTTGGAAGGAGATTGTCTTGGAATCAAAAGTTTTGGGTGTCACCTCTGCTCCTAAGCTGCAGCCGATAGAAACTCGACTTATCATGCTCCAATCAGGCATGCGATCGCCCATTGGTATCAAAATATTTGGGCCTGATCTACAAAGCATCAACGATTTCTCCTTCCGATTAGAGCCTTTCATTAGGCGAGCGAAATCCGTAAATCCAGCAACCGTATTTGCTGATAATATCATCGGAAAACCCTATATAATGATTCATTTAGAACGCGAGAGGATTGCTAAATATGGCCTCTCACTTGAGTCGGTTCAGCAACATATAGAAACGGCCATCGGAGGAGTTAAAGTTGGAACTGCTGTCAATGGAAAGGAAAGATATCCCATTCGGGTAAGATATCCCCGAGAGCGGCGCGACCATCCTGAAGCCTTGATAAATATTTATGTAAATACCCCTATGGGCGGACAGGTAAGACTCGGCGATTTGGTCACCCTGGACTACGAACGGGGACCCCAAGTCATAAAAAGTGAAGATGCCTTTTTACTTGGCTATCTATTGTTGGATAAATACCCCCAATATGAGATTAAGGATGTCATCCAAGAATTGAATGAAATCATCCAAGACAATATAGAAAATGGGAGCCTCATCGTACCCACCGGAGTTCATTATGAGTTTGACGGTAGTTTTAAGCACCAAATTCGCGCCGAAAAAAGATTAATGATCATCGTCCCTCTGGTACTCTTGATTATTTTCATTATCCTTTATATGCAATTCAAATCGATAACTACTTCCTTGATGATCTTTTTCGGTATTGCAATGGCTTTTAGTGGGGGCTTTATTTTGATGGGTCTTTACCATACCGATTGGTTTTTAAATTTTACCCTTTTTGATACCCCTATGCGGGAGGTCTTTCAAATACAACCCATCAATTTGAGTGTGGCCGTTTGGGTTGGCTTTATTGCCTTATTTGGCATTTCTACGGACGACGGAGTCTTGATGGGTACTTATTTGAATCAAAATTTCCAAAAAAAGAAGCCGAGCACCATCGCCGAGATTCGAAAAGCCACCACAGAAGCGGGCCTTCGTAGGATTAGACCAGCAGTCATGACTACAGCAACCACTTTGATTGCCTTATTGCCAATTTTAACTTCATCAGGACGGGGCAGTGACATCATGATTCCTATGGCTATTCCTATTTTTGGAGGTATGGTCATCGCATCTATTACTTATTTTATCGTACCTGTGTTGTATAGCTGGCAAAAAGAAATCCAACTTAAAAAAGGGAAATCATGAAAAATTATCTTGCTTTTTTGCTTTTAATTCTGACAGCCCATACGGCCATGAATCAATCCTTGGATGATTACTTGGAGATGGCCTTACAAAACAATCCTGATCTCAAGGCTGCCTATTTTTCCTTTGAAGCCCAATTAGAAAAAGTGGAGCAAGTAAAATTTCTAGCCAGCCCAACCCTGGGTTTTGGCTACTTCATATCGCCCATTGAAACCCGAATTGGATCACAACAAACCAAAATATCCTTGAGTCAAATGTTTCCTTGGTTTGGGACCTTACGTGCAAAACAAGATGCCGCTTCCCTGATGGCAGCGGTGCAGTTTGAACAATTCAGAAATAAGCAAGCCTTGCTCGCCTTTGAGGTAAAAACTGCTTATTATAACTATTTAGAAGCCTTGGAGTTACTGGAAATTCATCGCCAAAACTTGAGTATTATGAAATCTCATAAGAACATGGCCAAAATAGCCTATAGCAACGGTAAAAGTGAAAATACAGAGATTTTGGATGCCAACCTCATGTTGAATGAAATCACGAGCAATATCCAGATATTGGTCCAACGATTAGATCTCTTAAAACGATCCTTTAACCGACTCTTGAACCGTCAAGATAGCCTCGATATCACTCCCATTACTTTGGCTGCACCCACTGATCTCGATATCAATAAGGACCCTGAGAACTTGCTGGCCCATCATCCAAAAATGGCTGCCTTGGAGCAGCAAATGGCCGCAGCTATCAACGAAGAAAACGTAGCTCGTAAAAATGGACTTCCCCAAATGGGAGTGGGCATTGATTACATGGTCATTCAACCTCTAAATGGTTCAACGATAAAAAATAATGGTAAAGATGCCTTGATGCCTATGGTTTCTCTGAGTCTGCCCATTTTCAGAAAAAAATACCAAAGCCAAACCCGAGAAATTCAACTGTATCAAGAACAATTGGCCGCTCAAAAAACACAACTCCAAAATACCTTGGCCATTGAATGGGCTATAGTTCAAAATAAACACTTTGAATCACTAACACAATATAATCTTGATGAAAAAAGAATTCAAAATGCGCATCAAGAGATCACCTTCGCCTTCAGTGACTTTACGGTTGACAATGGGAACTTTAAGAACATACTTGAATCCCAAAGAAACTTATTGAAATTCAAACTGAGTCAAGTAACTTGGAAAAGGAATTATGCTGAAGCATTGGCTAAAATGACTTATCTCATCTCCAAAGAATTATGAAATTTTTTTCAAAAACTATCGTTTTTCCTTTGATATTAGGTTTAGGAATCTTGATTGGCTGGATATCCAATACCGGCACCCCTCCTGTTTCCTTTGAAGTACATGCACATGGCGCAGCTGCAGAATACAGTTGCTCAATGCATCCACAAATAAGGCAAAACCAACCCGGTACTTGTCCTCTATGCGGCATGAACCTGATCCCATCCAAAAGTCTCCAGACGACCACCGATCCCAATGCTATACAACTGTCCGAAGATGCACAAAAACTAGCAGATATTCAGACGCTAAAAGTCACAAAATCATCACCTTCGATCGCCTTATATCTCAACGGTAGAGTATGGCCTGATAAACGAAAAACAGCGGTTCAGACTACGCACATCTCGGGTCAAATAGAACAACTATTGATTGGGTCAAAAGGACAACATGTAAGAGCCGGTGAAATCATCGCTTATGTCTATTCACCAGATTTAATCGAAGCCCAAAACGAATTGTTTGAAGCCTTCGCAATGAAAGAGGCTCAGCCTGAGCTCTTTGAGACCACAAGAAAAAAATTGGAAAATTGGAAACTAACCTCTGCCCAGATTGATACCATTCTGAGACTAGGTGAGCCCATTGAAAGCTTCCCTTTGGTCTCTGAATGGACAGGTATGATTCTCGACAAATATGTAAGCAAGGGTTCACACATCGAACGGGGTACCCAGCTTTATGAAATCGCCAATCTCAAGAGTGTTTGGGTCACCTTTGATCTTTATGAAACCGATTTAAAAATGGTCCATGTTGGTGATAAAATAAATATGGAGTTTTCATCCTATCCTGGCAAAATATTTATAGGACAAGTTAACTTCATCAATCCCATTGTGGATCCCGCAACACAAGTAGCCCAAATTAGGGTCATCTATACCAATACTTTCAAACCCGTTTATCCAGGTACGAGTGTCAAAGGGCTATTAAATAGCCAACCAAAAGATGATCAGAAAATCATCATTCTACCCAAAACCGCGGTATTATGGACGGGCAAAAGATCTATAGTTTATGTCAAAGATCCGACATCAAATGAGCCCACCTTCCATTTGCGTGAGGTGATCTTAGGCGCTTTATATACCTCGGGCTATGCCATAGAAAAAGGCCTTGAAGTGGGTGAAGAAGTAGTGGTAAACGGAGTCTTTACCATCGATGCGGCCGCACAACTGGCCGGGAAAAACAGTATGATGAACTTACCTCACCTCAAGAATTCCAAGGAGTCGTTGGATCAAAAGAAGACTGGTAAAATAAATCCATCCCCGTCGGTAACGCTCACCCTGAAAAAAATGACCGATACCTACCTGAGTATAAAAAATGCGTTGGCACTGAAAAATCATAACATCATAACATCAGAAACTGCATTGTTCATCAGTCAGCTCAGTGATCAAAAGAATTTTTCAGCTGATATTGATCAACCTACCCTAATTCAATTAAATAAAGTGATGAAGGAAATAAATGCAACTAAAAAAATAGTTGAAGTCTATGGGCCTTTTGCAGAAATAAGCGATTTGTTTTATGATTTCCTTGACCATTATAAAAATAAAAACTTAATACTGTTTCGACAATATTGCCCGATGGCATTTGATAATAAAGGAGCCTATTGGCTCAGTAATACCCAAGAAATCTACAATCCTTATTTTGAAGAAGAAATGAGGTTTTGTGGAGAAGTTAAAGAACAATTAAACTAAAACTATTTGATGAACATGAAATTAATGAAACAAGTCCAATGGATGATCCTCGCAGTAGGGCTCAGTTACTGTACGACGCCTACTACCCCTTCAGATCATTCGCAGCACCTGGCTAGTGAACAATCAAAATCTTCAGAAAAATGGCAAAACGTCTCAGATTCCCTGATTTTAATGGACTATATAAAGATCAAAGATGCCTTAGTCGCCTCCGATAGCGAAAAAGTCTCCATACTTGCCAAAACCTTTTTAAATAATCTTAATAATGAAATGAATCCTCCATCAAAGGCATTGTCTGAGGCGGCATACAGCTTATCAAATGCGCCGGACCTAGATACGCAGAGGCAGGCATTTAAATCAGTCACTGAAGTCCTGATCCAATGGATCAAAGCATCAAATACGCAAGAAACCTTATTTGTCCAATTTTGTCCCATGGCCTTTAAGAGTGAAGGAGCTACTTGGCTGAGCAGGTCAGAGGAAATTAAAAATCCTTATTTTGGCGCCATGATGCTAAGTTGTGGACGTATTGACGAAAAAATTAACTAAATGAGGATCATCCCATTAGTTTTTTTATTTTTCACTCTTATCCGCTGCTCAGGAAGTAAGGAAAAACTTGTTGAGACGATTGATTCAACAAAACCAATGGGTATCCCAAAAATGCTCGAAAGGAATGGAGCGCCCGTTGATTTTGAAAAATTGAAGGGTAAAATATTAATCGTCAATCTCTGGGCTACTTGGTGCATGCCTTGTGTCAAAGAGATGCCAGACTTGTTGGCATTGACCAAAATATTGCCTCCTGACCAGTTTGAATTACTGTTGGCTACAGATCAGAGTATGAAAACGATGGATAAATTTGTTTCCAAACGAGGACTCGATCTCCATTATGTGCAACTGCAAAATAGTATTGAATCTTTGGGGGTTTATGCCCTGCCCACTACCTTGATCTATGATCGATCAGGGAAGGAAATTAACAGATTATTGGGTGACAGAGGTTGGACCAGTGAAGAAACCCTATTATTATTCAATAATATGTTGCCTTGAAGTCGACGCATCCAGGCGAAACTACTGCAGTATGAGCGGTTAGATCAGTTTACCAAGTCGTATATAAACATAACCCCAATTTTTTTGAATGATTGTCATAATTTCAGGTTGATAAATGATCTTGTCCTACTTAGGGTTTATTTTGTTTCAGCTTATCCTTGCTTTGAGATGAGTAAGAACATGGCTATATTGCATATTAAGAAGGTATATTCTCAGCGTAACCTCATTAACGAACATTCCATGAAATATATTTCGCTCATAGGCTTTATGATCTTCTTCAGCGCATGCAGTGAAGAAGCCGGGTTACATCAAACAAGTGTTGAACTATTCAAGGGTCCCGCGGATGAAGGTACCTCTTTACCTTTTCTTAAAGTGGGAGAAGACCATCAGCTTTATCTCAGTTGGATCGGGGAAACCGAAGACCGATCGACCCTTTATTTTGCTTCTTTGGAAAAAGAAAAAAAATGGAGTCACACGGAAATCATTGCATCAGGTACTGATTGGTTTGTGAATTGGGCGGATTATCCATCTCTTAACATAGATAGCGAAGGAAATAAAATCAGCCATTTTTTGGCTAAAAGCTCATCAGGTACCTATTCATACGACGTCAATCTGACCTTGAGTATGGATTCACAACCTTGGAGTTCAAGCATCATCCCTCATGATGATCAAACACCCACCGAACACGGCTTTGCCACTCTTCTCCCCATGCCAAACCAAACTTTCACCGCGGTTTGGCTGGATGGCAGAAATACAAGCAGCCCAAAGTCAAATGATGGGTATGGTAAAGGGGCGATGACCCTCAGAACAGCCAATATCAATCTACAAGGAGTGCTCACCGAACCAACTGAGCTAGACGCGCGCGTATGTGACTGCTGTCAAACAAGTGGCGCGCTGACCTCTGCTGGTCCTGTCTTTGTTTATAGAGATCGAACAGAGGAGGAATACCGAGATATATCCATCGTAAGAAAAGTAAAGGGGCAATGGACGGCACCTAAGACCGTATTCAATGACCAATGGAAAATTGCGGGCTGTCCAGTGAATGGGCCGCGCATCGTGGCACAAGGTAACCAAGTAGCCGTAGCCTGGTTTTCAGCACCCAATGATATCCCTCAAGTAAAAATAATCTTCTCAAAAGATGCCGGTGCTACCTTTGAAGCCCCAATCGTCATAGATGACCGCAATCCACTGGGAAGAGTAGATGTAGCCATGGATGAAAAAGGAATGGCTTTTGTGAGTTGGTTGAGTTTTCAAGCTGAGAAATCCCAAATTAAAGCTATCGCAGTCAATAGCACTGGAATCATAGGGAATCCTATCGTCATCTCCGAAACCAACAGTTCAAGATCCAGTGGTTTTCCTCAAATGGAATTATTTGAAAATCAATTGTATTTCGCCTGGACCGCATCGGAAGAAGAACGTCATCACATCAAACATGCAAAAGTGAGTTTATAACTAAAATGAATGGGTGCGCACAATGCAGGTCTCGCCCTTCTTTTTTTTATGAGTCTTTATTGAAATTCAGCCCCCATCTGCCCCCATCTGCCCCCATCTGCCCCCAAAAATATAGTAATTTTTGTAGGAACCAAAAACTTTAACTTGCCCTATCCGCTCCTGCTGGATGGGTTAAAATATCGAGCATATTGATATAGCCTAATTTTAATTCGGTTTGTAAAAAGAAATGCTTTAAAAAGCTCAGCTCAACACCAACCAAAAAACTCATGCCATAGCCCGCCACATGTCACTCATCAATGGATTCAAAATCCATCACCGTAGGATGGGTCCGCGGATATAGAAAACCCATACCAAAGCCTTCAACGACATCGAATGTCATATCCAAAAAGTTGACAGACATCTCGGATCAAAACGTCTGATATCGACATTGAAATAGTTAAGCCCATCATTATGCTCAAACAATAAAAAATCTTGGGTCAACATTATGGATTCATTGGCATATACCCCATCATCAATAGCAAAAAAACAACCACTGATAAATTAAGGATCGATTGTCTATTATCTTCATGGTTAGTTTAGTTTCTAAAGGGTGCAGTGGATCAAACTTCTAATATCATACAAATGTAAAGCGTAAAATAAATATGAATATTTTGACTCAATAGGTAAGATAGAGTGATTACTAAATTAAGTTAAAATTTTGAAACTGTTTTTTCAGGCTTTTAGGTTTTTTTTAGTCATTTATCATTGTTTAAGTTTTAATTCTACTATCCCCAAAAAAACCGCTACTGACCTTACCTTTTTTATGGTCTTGTGTATCGTTCACAGCTGTAATAATGGATAAATTAATTAAGTTTTCTGAAAAGCAGAACGATTGAGCTATTGATTGGTTAAGTTTGCATTTTATTTAGGAGCTGCCATTTTGCAGCCAAAACCTAACCCTTTTACATGTCGTTCAATCAATTAGGCCTTTCCGAAGCTTTACTTAAAGCGATAACTAAAAAAGGATATTCAGATCCTTCCTCAATTCAGGAAAAAGCCATTCCGGTAATTCTAGATCGAAAAGATATTTTAGCTTCTGCCCAAACGGGTACGGGAAAAACTGCAGGATTTACTCTGCCCATCCTTGAGTTGCTCTCCAAGAGACCCGCAACAAAGAGAAGGGTCATCAGATCCTTGATTCTCACACCAACTCGAGAACTGGCCGCGCAAATCAAGCAAAATGTTGATGAATATAGCCATTTTATAGAAATCAAATCTACGGTCATCTTTGGTGGTGTCAATGCCAATCCTCAAATTAAAACTCTTCAAAGTGGCGTCGATATATTGATTGCCACCCCAGGAAGGCTGTTGGACTTGCATGGACAAAGAGTTTTGAGCTTATCAGAAGTAGAAATTTTAGTTCTAGACGAAGCCGATAGAATGCTTGACATGGGATTTCTTCGCGACATCCGAAGAATTTTAGATTTGCTTCCTACCAAAAGACAAAATTTATTGTTTTCAGCGACTTTTTCAAAAGAGATCAAACATCTGTCCAACAGTTTTCTGGACCGTCCTGTGCTTGTCGAAGCTACGCCCGAAAATACAACCGTAGAAAAAATTGATCAACGCATCTACCGCGTAGATCAATCTAAGAAAACAAGTTTGATTATTAAGCTTATATCGGAAGGTGAATGGAGCCAAGTGTTGATTTTCACCCGTACCAAAAACGGAGCCAATCGACTTTGTCAAAAATTGGAAAAAGCAGGAATCGACTCAGCAGCCATACATGGTAATAAAACGCAAGGGGCTCGAACTACAGCCCTTTCAAGTTTTAAAACTGGCAATGTCCGTGTCTTAGTGGCCACCGATATCGCAGCCAGAGGATTAGATATCCCCTTGCTCCCACACGTGGTCAATTTTGAACTCCCTAATATACCCGAAGATTATGTGCATCGAATTGGCCGTACCGGACGTGCCGGAGCCAGTGGAGAAGCCATTTCATTGGTGAGCTTTGACGAAGTAACGTACCTCAAGGATATTGAGAAATTGACCAAACAGAATATTCCAAGCAGCACAATTGAAGGTTACGCGCCTGATCCTGCCAATGAAGTGGCCGCGGCGATCGCCCAGAAAAAAATGGGCAAAAAATCACCCAATGGTAAACGGAATTTCTCATCTAAAAGGCGCTACTAAAAGTTAAGCTAAACTTATTCGGACCTTTCTCTTTTTCAAATATTGGTTCGTAGTCCTTTGGATCAGAGCTTCAATATCTGAAGCTTGTACCCCGATAAACGCACAATCGTACTTGATTTCTATAACTCCCAATTGATTGGCACCTAACAATCCTTTTTTTATAAAAAATCCTACTAAATCTCCCTTAGAGATTTTATCCTTGCGTCCCCCAGAGACAAATAATGTCTGCCATAAGGAGGTACTTGGTGATTTCTTCTCCTCCCATTTGACTACAGGTAGCCCCGCTATGAATGTGGGCAAGTACTCATCTTTTGACTGTATCACATAAGCGATACCTTCTTTATTCATCCGTGCTGTGCGACCATTTCTATGGGTGAACTCATCCTGATTGTAAGGAAGCTCAAAATGAATAATGAACTTAATTCGAGGGATATCTAAACCGCGGGCGGCCAAGTCTGTGGCTATAATCAGGCGCAGACTCCCATTTCTAAACTTGATAAGCATTCTTTCACGGTCCCTCTGATCCAGAATACCAGAAAAACAGCCATTACTTATTTTATGCTCGTTCAAATAATCACTTACCTGACTAACGGTATCTTTAAAATTACAAAATACAATCCCCGGCTCATCCCCCAAATAGCCTAGCGCTTCTTCTAAGGCCTCTAACTTCTTTTTGTCTTTTGCGATAATGGCCTTCAACTCCAGCTTAGATTCACTTTTCTCAAGGTAATTCAAGATTTTTGGTTCCTTACATCGAAGGTATTCAGGAATTTCTACTTGCTGCGTCGCCGAAGTGAGTGTTTTTTTCCTAAGCATGGGCAAGGCTCCCATGATTTCCTTCATCTCGGAGGTAAAGCCAAACGCTAAAGATTTGTCAAATTCATCAAGAATCAAATGGGTAATAAAATTAGTCTCGACATCTCCCCTGCGAATCCGGTCAGCAATACGACCTGGAGTCCCTATGAGTATGGCCGGTGGTTGACGAAGCTCTATTTTGTCTTTTTGGCCAGTTCGACCACCATAGATGGCATTGACTTTGAATCCCGAACCCATATCCCTGAGCACTTGCTCAATTTGCAAAGTCAGTTCTCGGGTCGGCACAACGATCAGGGTTTGGATTTCACTCAATTCAAATTCCATTAATGTCAATATGGGCAATAAAAAAGCCAATGTTTTGCCCGAACCTGTGGGTGCCAATAACACATTGTTTACATGATTATTGATACTTTTGATCGCATCTAATTGCATGGGATTGAGTTGCTCAATACCTAACTTGACCAATATTTCCTGATTGTTTTTTGCCTGATTTTCCACAGGGACAAAGGTAGGTTAAGACAATCAGATTTATTGATTTATATTGTGAGCGCATTGCGCATACTCTCATACTTGAATCATTAAATAATCCGTCCCAAAAGATGATCCTGTTGGGGATCATCTCCCATCATGAAAATATGAGATCCTATATGCTCAAAATTGAATGTTTCATAAAATCGAAGGGCTTTTTCATTGTGCTCCCAAACCCCTAACCACATGAATATAAATCCTTTATGTCGAGCTATTTTTATCGCTTCTTCCATTAAAAAATGACCCATTCCTAAATTCTGGACATCCGACAGCACGTACAAACGCTGAATTTCAACAGAAGGTCCTTGATGGCCTTCTGAGCGGGTCTTATATTTGTTTAATTTCAGATAACCTATCCGTTGGTTTTGATAAATTCCAAAATAAAATGAGGCCTGCTGATCTCTCATCTCAGCCAATAATTGTTCTTTAGAGAACGCTTTCATTACATAATGATCCATGTTCTCTCGGGTATTAAAAGCTTTAAATGCCTGATAATAGGTTTCTTTTGATAAGGTCATCAAACAATCTATTTCTTCTAACCGGCAAGGCTTTATGGCGAACAACGACATGAGATAATCAATACTTTTACAAAAAAATTAAGATCCCCTTCAAATAGGCATTCTCACACTCAGTGATTATTATGAATAAATCACCCCCCCCTTTGGTCATCTTTATTGATGGTTCCTATCGAACACCATGCATCATTTTTAACAAGGTATTATTTAGCATCCACATGATAATTCCAGCCACAACAGGAATGATGGTAAAAATCAGAAAGAAGGTAGTCATACCATATTCTTCTACGATAGGGTCAATATAACTTCCAGTAATCCCTGCCATATAATTGGCAACAAAGTTGGCAACAAACCAAATCCCAAACATCAGACCTACCAATTTGACCGGTGCTAATTTACTCACATAAGACAGACCTACAGGCGATATACACAATTCACCTAACGTATGAAAAAGGTAAGCAAGAATTAAAAAAACCATACTTACCGATGCAGTCTGAGCACCCAAAGGAATACCCATTGAGCCATAAGACAATATGGCAAAACCCAGCCCCATTAGGATTAAGGCAATGGAAAATTTTATTGGCCCCGTTGGATTAAACTTACTTTGCCAAACTTTAGAAATCAATGGAGCAAATGTGATAATATAAAAGGAATTCAATATACTAAACCAAGAAGCAGGTACTTCTGTTGATTCTGATCTAAATTCTCTATCCAACATCCATATCACTACTATCCAAATAATCATAAAACTGGTTCCAAGAAAGACATTGGATAATGCGAATTTGGAGAAAGTTTGCTTAAACAACATGAGCAATACCCAGGTAATAATGAGCATCGGTATGACCGTCAATAAGGTGTTGAAAATTTTAAAAGTCAATGCATCCGCACCTACCAATAATCTATCGGTATAATCCGCTGCAAATATGGTCATAGAGCCTCCCGCCTGCTCAAATGCCCACCAAAAGAAAATAACAAAAAATGAAAAAATACCGATCACAATTAACCTATCTCGAACGACTTTCTTGGACAGCGTTTCAAAAGGTTTCTTTTGACTCTTTTGCTCTTCATCTTTTTGAATGAAGTCCTGAGATTTCGCGGGAGATAGTCCAATTTTCCCAAATATATTTTGTGAAAAGTAAAATTGCAACATTCCAAAAAACATAAAAATACCCGCCAAACCAAATCCAAAATGCCATCCGATTTTCTCTCCTATATAGCCACACAATAAAATACCCAAGAACGCACCTGAATTAATTCCCATATAAAATATAGTATAGCCTGCATCTTTTTCTTTTCCTTGATTTTTATACAATTGTCCCACAATCGAAGAAATATTGGGCTTAAATAGACCATTACCCATGATGATTAGAGCCAAGCCAAAATAGAAAAACACTTCTGCAAAGCCCTCAAAGGCTAAAGAAGCATGCCCAAGGGTCATCAACATGGCTCCTGCGATGATGGAATTTCGATATCCCAAATATTTATCTGCTAAAAATCCGCCAAGTATGGGAGTCAGATATACTAAACCAGTATAGATAGCATATAGTTCTAATGCCTCGGCACGCTCCCAGCCCCAGCCACCTTCTTCTAATATGGAGGAGATAAGAAAAAGTACCAGTATCGCGCGCATGCCGTAATAAGAAAATCGCTCCCACATCTCTGTAAAAAACAGCACAAAAAGTCCTGAGGGGTGATCTAATACTGTCATTTGATTCGTTTCTGAACCTCCAAATTTATATTTCATAGGATTTTACTCATTATATGATTCGGCCTCCAAATATCAGGAAATCCGTTGCTTGATTCGCAAAATACTAAAAAATATTTTGACATCCACTTCTCTACGACAAAGAGCTATTTATGAATCATTTTTTAAAGATCTACACCCCTCAATTTATTCAATAAAATATGCTGTTACATATCACTAATACACAAAAAAATCTTGATGAATGCCTTCAAATTGTCAATCAAAACATAAATCAAATGATTTGAGTCAAAATTAAAAAATAGCGCCTGCAATAGCCGCCGTCATCAAGGTAGCTAAAGAAGCGCCTATTAAGGCTCTGAATCCCAACAAAGACAAATCCCCTCTGCGTTCTGGTGCCATCACGCCGATCCCTCCTATCTGAATCCCAATACTACTTAGGTTGGCAAACCCGCACAAAGCATAAGTTGAAATTATGATCGCACGCTCACTTAGGACACTCGACGCCTTCATCTCTGCCAGACTGAGGTAACCCACAAATTCATTAATAACAAATTTTTGACCCAGCAAACTCCCCACTAAAAGCGATTCACTCCAACTAATACCAATAGCAAAAGCAAAAAGTCTAAAAATTTGACCTAAGATATACTGCAATGAAAATCCCTCAAATGCACCTTGGGTAGACACAACTACATAAGCGTTCAATCCAGTCACAGCCCCAATACCATCCATCAATATCCAATTTATAGCCAAGATAATGGCAATAAATGCCAAGAGCATACCTCCAATATTCAATACCAGCTTCACCCCATCAGTAGCGCCTTTGGATAAGGCATCTATGAGATTCACACCAATTTGCTCTTTGTTGACTTTGATGTGCTGATCAATTTTCTCAGGAGTGGTCTCTGGTAAAAACATTTTTGACATGACAATAGCCGCCGGTGCATTCATGACCGAAGCACTCACCAAATAAGTAGCAAAAAGAGTCTGAGATTCAGGATCTGATCCTCCCAAAAAAACAACATAAGCACTTAAAACACTGCCTGCAAGAGTCGCCATGCCTCCGGTCATCAGACAATTTAGTTCAGAAGAAGTCATCTTAGCAATAAAAGGTCGTACAAGTAAAGGTGCTTCGGTCTGCCCTAAAAAAATATTCCCCGCCACAGAAACACTCTCAGCACCAGAGAGTCGCATCGTTTTTGACATAAGCCAGGCAAAAGCCCAGACAATTTTTTGAAGAATTCCGAGATAATAGAGTCCGGCTGTGACTGACGAAAAAAAGATGATAATCGGAAGGGCCTGAAAGGCAAATAAAAACCCTAAGCTGTGCCTGGCACCTGAGGCTTGATCACTGTTTTTTGCAAGATCTCCAAAAAGGAATTCAGCACCTCCAAGAGCAAAGTTTAAAAAATGAACAAATTTGTCGCTGATAAAACCAAAAAAACTCCCTATTACGGCAACTTTGGCAATCAGTAGTCCAATTACCAACTGAATGAAGATACCAGAAGCCACTAACCGCCAATCGATGTTTTTTCTATCAATCGAGAAAGCATAGGCTACGCTTATGATAAAGCAAAGTCCTATGGCACCTCTAAAAATATTCATTAAGCTAATTTCTACGGTTCAACTCATCTCTTAATGCTGCCGCTCGTTCATAATCTTCATCGGCAAGTGCTTTATTCAATAAGTCATTGAGCTTTTCAGATGAAAAATCTCCCAATTTCGATGATGACTTATTTTTTACCTCTTTGGTAGGCTTTTTTGTTTTTTTCAAAAGTTCTATATCGTCTGCGTCACCCTCTTCGCTGATTACTACTGCCGCTTCATTTAAAATCTGATCCGTGGTGAAAATATCTATTCCAAACCGTAAGCCAATCGCAATCGCATCTGACGGACGTGCATCTATTTCAACTGATTCCCCTCCTTCTTTATCACAAATTAACTTTGCAAAAAATACACCTTCCTTGAGATCCGAAATCAAGATTTCTTTCACTTGAAAGTCAAAATGATAGGCAAATGATTTAAATAAATCGTGAGTCATCGGACGATTAGGTGTAATACTTTCAATTTCAATCGCTATGGCTTGGGCTTCAAACATGCCTATAATGATGGGTAGTCTACGTTTCCCTTCAAACTCGCCCAAGACAAGAGCAAAGGAACCTGACTGTGCTTGACCCGTTGAAAGGCCTAAAATTTCCATTTTAACTTTATCTGGCATTACTCTTTCGCCGCCTGAATGGCCTTAGTTAATTGAGGAAGGACCTCGAAGGCATCTCCAACTATGCCGTAATCGGCCGCTTTGAAAAAAGGTGCTTCGGGATCTTTGTTGATGACCACAATAAATTTAGAAGAATTTACTCCTGCCAAATGTTGAATGGCACCTGAGATGCCAACTGCAATGTATAAGGATGGTGAAACTTTAATACCCGTCTGACCTACGTGCTCATGATGGGGACGCCAGTCCATATCTGAGACGGGTTTACTGCATCCTGTTGCCGCAGAAAGGACTGCAGCCAAGTCTTCTATCATTCCCCAATTTTCAGGTCCCTTAAGGCCTCTCCCTCCCGAAACCACGATATCGGCCTCGGGTAGAAGAATGTCGCCGCTGGTTTTTTCTTGAGACAGTACCTTCACGGCAGCATCTGAACCCATTGAATTAGGCTGAAACACCACGGTTTCTGGATCAGACCCATTCTCCCCAATGGGAACGGTATTTTTACGTATGGTAAGAATTTTCTTATCACTCGTTAACTTGGTTTTCGCAAAGGCTTTTCCAGTATAAATACTTCGATTTACTGTAAATCCATTGGCCATGTCGGGTAACTCGGTAACATTGCTCACCAATGAGGCATCCATTTTGATAGATACCCGAGCTGATACAGAATCTGCCAATGAAGACTTAGCCATCACCATCAATTCAATATCTTCTGCCTCGAACACTTGCGCAATAGCCGTGGATACTGCCATGATATTTGAGGGCTCAAAATCTGAGTCTGTGATATGCAACACCTTTTTTGCTCCAGCAGCACCTATTTTATTCAGTTCTGATGACTCGAGAACTCCAAAGACCATAGCAACAGTGCGTTGTGCTATTTCGGCAGCATAACTTACTGCTTCAAGGGAAGATTTCTTAATTTTACCCTCATCTGATTCTGTAAATACCAATACTTTCATTAAAATACTTTTGCTTCATTTTTCAATAAATCTACCAATTCACCCAAATTGTCTGCATCTATCATTTTTATCCCGCTTTTTGCTGCTGGCATCAGAAAGTTTTCAACTACGGTCTTATGCTCGTCTTCAAAGGGGTCTAAAACTTTGAGAGGCTTTGACCTCGCAGACATGATTCCTCTCATATTAGGTATTTTCCATTCTGCAATCGGCTCCTGGCAACCCGCCACGATAGGCAGCGCTACTTCCAATAATTCTTTACCTCCTTCAATCTCTCGAGATAATTTGGCAACATTTCCAGCTATATCTAAGTACATCACAGGCGAGACAGAGGGGATACCCAAAAGTTCCCCAACCATTCCATGAACTTGTCCTCCATTAAAATCAATCGATTCTCTTCCCATAAGAATTAAATTATAATCTCCTCCTTTAACCACTTGAGAAATTTGATGGGCTACAAAAAAAGCATCTTTGGGTTCTGCATTGATCCGGATGGCCTCATCTGCCCCGATAGCCAGTGCCTTTCTAATCGTTGGCTCCGTTTCTGCTAAACCTACATTTAACGCCGTAATGCTACCTCCAAGCTGTTCTTTTAATTCGACGGCTCTAGCCAAGGCATAATCGTCATAAGGTCCGATAATGAATTGAACCCCCGTTTTATCAAATACTGTATCTTGATCCACAAAAGAAATTTTTGATGTGGTATCTGGCACATGTGTTATGCAAACAAGAATTTTCATGTTAAATATTAAATTTGATCCTAAATTTGAGGGGTAAAGTTAATCATTAATACAAGAATGTAAAATGCAAAACATGAATATTAAACGTATAAAAGAGCTTCAAAAATTACTTGAAAAAAATCCGATCGACCCCTTCTTATTGTATGCCATGACCCTTGAATTTTTAGGAAAAAATAATGAATTCTGCTTAGCCAGTTTTAGAAAATTATTGACTGAATTTCCAGATTATCTCCCCACTTATTATCAAGCCGCTCAGCTATTTGCAGATTGTGGTTATGTGAAAGAAGCCAGAGCTACCTACGAGCTAGGAATTGAGAAAACAGCATTTTCTAAAAACACCAAGGCCCTAGAGGAAATAAAAAACGCCTTTAACAACTTTGAACTCGAACATGACGAGCAATAAATTCAGTGAATCTAACTTAAAAGGGCATGGGGTCATCACCAGCTGGAGAGCTATCTTGGGTACCTTTACTCGGCATCGTAATGGTATAACCGCTATCGGTATTACCACTGCTCGGAAAAGAAGAACCATAGGTTTCATTCGTCAATACATCTAAATCTGCAAACTTGGTAAACTTACCGATAAACTTGAGCTGTACAGTATCTAATTTTCCATTTCTGTGTTTGGCGATAATGACCTCAGCAGTACCGTTAAGCGGTGCACCATCCTCCCCCTGAGTAATCCCATAATATTCTGGACGATACAAGAACATCACCATATCGGCGTCTTGCTCAATAGAACCCGATTCTCTTAAATCTGATAATTGCGGTTTTTTGTCGCCCCCACGGGTTTCAACCGCCCTGCTCAATTGAGACAAAGCAATCACTGGAATATTCAATTCTTTTGCAATCCCCTTCAGCGCTCGAGAAATAGAGGCAATTTCTTGTTCTCTATTTCCCCCTGAATTTTTATTGGCATCTCCTCCTGACATCAGTTGCAAATAATCAATGATCAACAGTTTGATATCATGCTGCTGGGCCAATCTTCTGGCCTTCGCTCTCAATTCTAGGATACTCAGACCTGGTGTATCGTCAATAAATATAGGCGCCTCAGAGAGTTTGGAGGTTTTATGAAGTAATTGTTCCCACTCATAATCGGCCATTTCTCCTCTTTTTAATTTTTCACTCTCCAATTCTGCCTCTGCCGAAATCAATCTGTTCACCAATTGAACAGAAGACATCTCTAAGGAAAATATAGCAACCCCTTGTCCATGATCAATGGCTGCATTGCGCATGGCTGAAACGACAAAGGCCGTTTTACCCATACCTGGCCTGGCAGCAATGATCACCAAATCAGAAGGTTGCCATCCTGAGGTGATACGGTCCAGCGCTGTAAAACCACTGGGAACCCCCGTGAGGCCATCTTTTTGATTTTTTCGTTCTTCTATTTGGCTGATGGCCGTGGTAAGCAAAGAACTCATCTTATCATAATTCTTTCTGATGTGAGATTCTGAAACTTGAAAAAGTGCTTGCTCAGTGCGGTCTAGTAACTGAAAAACATCAGTCGTATCCTCATAAGCGTCGGTGACAAGTTCTGATGAAATCCGAATCAACTGTCTCTTAATAGATTGCTCAGAAATAATTCGGGCATGATATTCTATATTAGCGGCCGAATTCACACGCGTCGTCAAATCAGCTATATAATAGGATCCCCCAACGAGTTCTAACTTTCCATTTTTCCGCAATTGATGAACGACCGTTTTAATATCCACCGGATCGCTATTATTAAAGAGCTGAACAATCGCTTCATAAATATTTTGATGGGCCTCTTTATAAAAACTCTCCACCTTTAAAATATCGATAACACTCGATAAAGCATGTTGCTCCAACATGAGCGCTCCTAATACAACCTCCTCAATGTCAACTGCTTGTGGTGGTAGCTTGCCTAATGACTCCGTAGTGTCATTGATTGGTTTTCTACGTATATTGCCCGAAATTTTACGCGATGAAGAGGCTAAAGGGTCCATTAGTTGATCGGATTGAATAGGTTTAATATATAATAGCAAACGTAACATTTCATGTCAACAACTCCGCTTTAATATCAAATTTAGTTTGCACATCTTATCCACAATTTTATACCCTCCACAATTGATTTATCTCTGCATATTTTTAATTACTTTTGACTTAGAAATGACCAAATAAAAAATGAATCTTGCGTCGATTAAGGATAAACAAAGAATTGCCATCATCGGAAACGAAGGAGCCCACGAAATCACTAAAATTGTCCTACATGTTTTGAGCGTAGTGGGAAAAGCACATGACTTCATCTTATCTCAAGAGGACCATCGAATTGGAAATGCTGCCATCGTCATTATTCCCTGTGACTTTAGTGATTTGGACGCAATAGAATTCGAAGAATTTTTAGAATTCAATCATCATATTGCTCTCATTCATCATGTAGAAGATGAAAAATCAAAAAATTATCAAGCCGTCGAAAAATTTATTGAGAAATATGAGTTGTTCGCTGATTTAACACCCAAAAGCGGCACGTTACTTTATAACAAAGAAGATAACTTAGCCGTTGTTATTAGTGAAAAACAGCGCGAAGGTGTGAGTTTGGTTGAATATGAATCTCTGTCAGGAACTGAAATAGATGGTGGATTTAGACTAGAGGATAATCTGAGCCTCAGGACTAAAAACAATAACTTCTTATCACACGCAGGAGCAGCAAAGGCCCTATTGCAAAAAATATCTATACCCAGTGACCAAATTATGGAAGCTTTTACCACCTATAAGGATTAAAAATAAATGCTAAATCTAAAAAATCCATTGGTCGTATTCGATCTTGAAACTACGGGGACCAATACCTCAAAAGATAGGATTGTCGAAATCGCATTAATTAAGATTTTTCCTGATGGTAAGACAAAAGAAAAGTGTCGGCGTATCAACCCAGGAATACCCATTCCAATAGAGACTAGTTTAGTGCACGGCATTTATGACAAAGATGTTAAAGATGAGCCCTCATTTAATCAAGTCGCTAAATCCATGTCTGATTTTTTAGAGAATTGTGATCTTTGCGGATTTAATATTTTACAATTTGACATCCCTTTATTGGCCCAAGAATTTGCCAGAGTAGGTATAGATTTCAATACCGAAAAAAGAAATTTGCTCGACGCCCAAAAAATTTTCCATATGATGGAAAAAAGAAATTTAAGTGCTGCCTTTAAATTCTACACAGGAGAAGTACTAGAAAACGCCCACAGTGCACTGGCCGATACCCGCGCCACTATGGCTGTTTTTATGGGTCAAATTGCTAAATACGATCAGCAAACCCTCTCCAATCTAAAAGGTGAAGTCTTAGGCATCATCGAAAATGACATGAATTCCTTGCACCTACTCTTGAATAAAAAAATGGTAGACTTGGCTGGACGCATAATATTCAATGACCAAGGGAAAGAAGTGTTTAATTTTGGAAAGCATAAAGGCAAATTGGTTAATGAAGTTCTGCAAAAAGAACCCTCATTTTATGATTGGATGATGAAGGGTGATTTTCCCTTGGATACCAAAAAGAAATTAACGCAATTAAGATTAAATAGCTTCAACAAATGATAAAGGAATGTCGCACCCCTGGGCACTCCCGATTTTAAAAATTACAAATCATGGGTAAAACAATTATTATTTCAAACAGACTTCCCGTCAAAATAGAACAGGAAAATAATGAGCTTGTATACAAGGCAAGTGAAGGTGGCCTTGCGACCGGTTTGAATTCTGTTTTTAAACAGGGGAATAATCTTTGGGTTGGATGGCCTGGGTTGGCCATTGAAAAGTCTCAAGAGCAAGAAGTACATTCTAACCTCATCAAGCAGCACATGAAACCTGTTTTTCTGAGTAGTGAAGAAATTGAAGATTTCTACGAGGGCTTCAGTAACGAGACCTTATGGCCAAACTTCCATTATTTTAATCAATATACCGTTTACAAAGAAGAACTTTGGCTCGCCTATCAGCGCGTCAATCAAAAATTTGCAGAAATCCTTTCAGAAGAACTCGAAGATGATGATACCGTGTGGATACATGACTATCAACTATTGCTTTTGCCTCAACTGATCAGGGCCATCAGTCCCAATGCTACTATTGGATTTTTCCTTCACATCCCGTTCCCCTCCTATGAGTCCTTTAGGCTATTGCCGTGGAGAAGGGAATTACTCAATGGCATGCTCGGCGCTGATTTTCTGGGGTTTCATACCTACGACGACATGAGGCATTTTCTCTCTTCTGTCAATCGACTGGCGGGACTTGGGAACTCAAACGGTACGATTAAAGTCAAAAATAGACTCATAAAAGCAGATGCTTTACCCATGGGTATCGATTATGAAAAGTATGCCGCCTCTGCTCAAGATCCAGAAACATTGGCCCGAGAAGCTCGTTATAGAAAATCTATTGGTACCGTAAAACTCATCTTATCCATTGACCGACTGGATTACTCGAAAGGTATTCCCCAAAGATTAAGGGCCTTTGAGCTTTTTCTCAGCAAATACCCTTATTTTAAAGAGAAAGTATCCCTTTTCATGGTAGTGGTTCCCTCCAGAGATTCTGTTTCAAAATATAAGCAACTTAAAGAAGAAATAGACCTTTTAGTGGGTCGTATCAACGGTCAATTCTCCAAGCTCAATTGGACGCCTATTCATTATTTCTACCGAAGTTTTCCTTTGCCTGCTTTATCTGCATTTTACAGGATTTCCGATGTCGCATTGGTTTCGCCTATGCGGGATGGCATGAATTTAGTGTGTAAAGAATATGTAGCAAGTAGATTAGACAAAAAGGGAGTCTTGATTCTCAGTGAAATGGCCGGTGCCTCCAAAGAGCTCTCTGATGCCATCATCGTAAATCCCAATGATATTCACCAATTGGTTGAAGCCATGCATAAAGCATTAACCATGCCAGAGGAACTGCAAATTGAAAGCATGAACTCGATGCAGAAGTCATTGAAAAGATACAACATACATGCTTGGGTTAAATTGTTCATGGATGAACTTGCAAATGTAAAAAAAGAACAAAGTCATCTCAAAACAAGATTGATTGATAACCAACTGTCAGAAGAAATCAAGCATGCCTATAAACAATCGGAAGAACGATTGATTTTCTTGGATTATGACGGCACACTGGTTGGTTTTAATGAAAATCCTGATGACTCTAAACCAGATCAAGAGCTCATAGAGATTTTGGACTACCTCACAAAAGACAAAAATAATCACATTGTGATTATCTCGGGTAGAGGCCGGCAATCCCTTGAAGAATGGATGAAACCTTATTCATTAGATATTGTAGCAGAACATGGCGTTTGGATTAAAAGGATGGGTAAGCCCTTCAAAACTTTCATGAAGATTAATGCCAGTTGGAAAAAAGAAACCCTGTCGCTCTTAGAAAGGTATGTGAATCGTACGCCAGGTTCCTTCGTTGAAGAAAAGGATTATTCTTTGGTTTGGCATTATAGAAAAGTAGAGACAGGTTTAGGAGAAGTTCGAACTCGGGAGCTCACCAGTCATTTAAAATACATGACTGCTAATGAAAACTTAGATGTCCTTGAAGGCGATATGATCGTAGAAATCAAAAACTCTGAAATCAATAAAGGAAAAGCTACCCAAAAATTAATGGAAATCTACCCTGAAGCCGACTTTTTATTGGCACTTGGAGATGATTTTACCGATGAAGATACCTTTAAAGCAATGCCTGAAGACTCTTATACCATCAAAGTAGGTACCAGTGCTTCCGAAGCAAAGTTCAGCGTTAATTCTTATAAAGAGGTTCGGAAACTCTTCAACGATATTATAAAAAGCTAGGTCTATCCAGTTTATTTGCTATTCTTGTTGCCGCATTTAATAATCCCACATGGCTGTACGCTTGAGGAAAATTTCCCCACATACCCCCATCTTTTTCGTTTACATCCTCACTTAAAAGTCCCACATGGTTACTGAATGAAATAAGATTTTCGAAATATTTGATGGCTTCGTCTAACCTTCCCACGCAGGCCAAAGACTCAACATACCAAAAAGCACAAATTAAAAAGGTCGTCTCAGGTGCTCCAAAATCATCTTGATGCTTGTATCTATAAAAGAGGCCGCCAGAGGCTGCCAGCTCTTTTTCCATAGCGATCAAATGATCCTTAGCTCTTTGTGAATCGCCAGGAAGATAGTTCATCATGATGAGTTGTAAGGTACTGGCATCCATCCTATCTACCCCAACCGCCTGCGCATACCCTTTCTTTGACGGCACGTATGCTTTTTCAATTTCAATTTCAGATCTCTTTTTTAACTTGATTGCTAAGGTACCCATTTCTTCATTTTTAAGTACTTTTGACATCTTTATGGCAGCACAACTTCCTGCCCAATGAAATAGATAGGTATAGGTATGATGTTGCTTTAAATTTCTAAATTCCCATAAGCCTGCGTCTTTTTCTTCAAAGGTTTTTTCAATCATTTTTAGGGTTTTCATAATCAATCCTGAAGAATCAAATCTTTCTGTGAAAATGATTCTTTTATCCTCATATAGAGGTAATAACGATATTAAAACCTGACCATAGACGTCATTTTGTATGTGAGTGTAAGCTTGATTTCCCACTCTGACAGGCTGATTTCCTAAATATCCTTTTAAGGGAATTTCAACTTCAGTAAGGGCTTTTTTTCCTGATATTCCGTAAAGCGGTTGATAACGACTTTCCTCATCAATAGTCGTATTTAATATGTAGTGAAAATACTTTTCTAATTCTTCAAAATGACCAATATTACTGAAAGCATTTAGCGTATAGAAAGTATCTCTCATCCAACAATATCTATAATCCCAATTCCGGGTACTACCGGGAGATTCGGGTAAACTCGTTGTCATCGCTGCTACAATTGCACCCGTATCTTCATATTGATGAATTTTTAGGATTAAGGCCGATCGAATCGCTTCTCGCTGATAAAAATCAACTACACTAGAAGTTTTGACCCAATCCCTCCAATAAATCTTAGTTCTGCTCAAAAAAACATCGCAAGTCTCAATAATGGTACCTTCTAAGGGGGGGCCATATGTCAATACCAAATACTTATCCTCATTCAATACAAAAGCCTGATCATCTACGATATAATTGAGTGAAATATTAGTTGTCAATCGCACATTTGCTTCTAAGCCTAAAAATTGAATGTGATTACTTCCAAAACTTTGTTTGGGAACTACATTTCCATACTCTCCCACTGGTTTACATTTGACAATAATTTTTGGATTACCTGTTATTCGCTCTATTTTTCTTACCAGCATAAGGGGTTTAAAATAACGATCAGACTGATAAAATCGGGGTGCAAAATCAGTCACTCGATAGGTACCCTCTGGGGAAGATATTTCTGTTTGAAGGATATTGGTGTTTTCTAAATAAATCTGTTTCGACTCAAACACCTCTTGTAATGGCTTGATGGAAAATTCACCTCCTTTTTCTTGGTCTAAGATCGATCCAAAGATGAAACTACTATCGAATCGAGGCCAACACATCCAAGCAATGCTCGTATCGTTATGCACGTGAGCAGTAAAAGCACAATTACCAATTACACCATAATCATAGGTATGTCTTTCCATAATACTATTTCTGTTCACCGATAATAATCGTAATCATTTGTAATATTCCTAATATCTCGGTCGTAATTTAATTAAAATTATAATATATTATTGATTTTATTATTATTATGAATTAAAATTATCGTTTGATTAAATATATGATCATATTTTAAAAAATAATTTTCAATCATTCCCTTGAAAACGGGAGGTAAATTACAATTAGAATATCTCCCTAAAGCATTTACTATTTGGCCTCAAATCACTAACTTTGAAATAAAAGAAGTTGGTGCTGGATAATCTATTTGTTAATAAAAAAGTCAAACTAGGACTATGGATCCTATGGGTAGTGATCATTTACCAAATACTTATCACCGCACTTGTAGAAGTAGAGAAAATCAGCCCACAATCTACTTTAAGCGATTATAAAAATGCTTACTGGTACTCTATTGTGACTTTAACTACAGTGGGCTACGGAGATTTATTCCCCTTAACTACTCATGGTAGAATTATTGGTGGCATTTTTGTGTTATTGAGTATGGTTTTTTATGCTACCGTCATCGGTGGAGTTTCAAATATTATTGTAAACATTAAAGAGAATAAGAAATTGGGATATGAAGGAACAAATTTCTCCAATCATATAGTGATGATTGGATGGGATGATTTTGGAAGTTTAGTAGCCGATCAACTTTTCGGTGTAGGTAAAAAAATGGGTATTATAACCGACAACAAAACTACGGTTGACTTCATAAAAGACAAATACCAAACCAAAGACCTCTTTATATTATTTAATGATTATAAAAATATTGAGCTCTACAAAAAAATTAATATTGAGCTTTCAAGTATGGTTTTTATAAACCAAAACAGTGACACAGACAAGCTTGTCACGGCGCTGAACCTCAAAAAACATTATCCAAATCTGAGATTATCGGTTGTCCTTGACAATTCTGAATTAAAGGAAACCTTTATCGCAGCGGGCGTAGAGCAAATTATATTGCAACACGAAATCTCATCGAAACTCTTAGCTAGCTATATTTTTGAACCGGATGTCGCTGATTACGCAGAATCTATCATGTCTTTTGCTAAATCAGATGATGACTTTGACATAAAACAATTTAAAGTAGTCGCCAAAAATCCTTACCTCGATAAAACCTATGAAGAGGCCTTTTTTAATTTGAAAATGAAGTATAATGGAGTTTTAATTGGGATTTCAAAAAATAAAGAGTCGGGGAGTCGAGAACTGATCAAGAATCCCGCCTTTGATTTAAAAATAGAATTGGGTGATTATTTGATTGTAATCCTCAATGGTAGGGCTCATCAATTTTTAATTAAAATTTTTAATGTTGAAGAAGGACTCATACAATAAACTAATTTCAACTCCCATGAAAACTATTTTATCTGTCATTCTTTTGGTGCTCATTATATCCATTGGCTGCGAAAATCAATCCTTGTCAGAAGATGAAAAATTCGCTACTCGAGAAATTCATGAAAACGTACAATGGCATTTTGATAAAATAGAGGTCGATGGGGCTGAATATTTAATTCTTGAGAAAGACAACAACAATCCTCACGAAGGCTTTGGCTTCATGTCCATTAGAGCAAACACCTTGCTACAAAAGCAAGATTCAATTCTGGCCTATTTAAAAGCCAATCAACAAATGCAAGCCAAGATATATGCCGCACTAAACGACATTAGCGAGGAGGATGCCTTAGTAATCAATAATAGGTTGTATAATCAGTCATTAATGAGACAAAGTCAAAAACTTCAGGATTTATCTGAACAAAATCATGCTAGCAAATTACGATAGCAACATACGCGCCTTCATCATAAATGAGACGCAGATAATCGTAGCACTTACTTGGGAAGTTTCTCAATAAAAAACTGACTTATAAGAGCTAATATCTTTGCTAAGTCCTCATCTACACCCGCAAGTTTTTTTGGGTTTTTCACCCAATTTTTCGCATCAGCAATCTCACTGGTAGATCCAAATACTTCTGACAATAAATGACAATCATGAGTCAGAGAAAAAAGAATTGAAAATGACACATCATTCTTAAACCCTCTTAACACCAATGCCCTTAAGGTATTTCTTATTTCTTTTTCATAGGCATAGTTCACATTTTCTATTCGCTCACTCAAAGGAATCCAAAATAAAGTATTCTCTTCTCTTTTGAGAATGCCTCTGCCAATCAACAAATCCTCTAAATCCTCGTGGAGCTTTTTAATTTTATTTTTCAATCTTAGGATCTCCTCAATAAGTCCACCCCCCTCCGTGAGATTTTTTAATACCTTATCTAAAAAAATATGGCCCGTCTGCTCAGTAGAAATTATTTTAATGAACCCTTTTTCGAGACTGATACTACCCATCAAAGAAAGCTGCAAAATCCCCCCTGATATTAACCCATAATCGATCACTTTTTCTGATTTTTTAAGCAATTGACCCTCTGCATCACCTAAAGCAAGCAGATACAATCCTTCCGAGATACTTAGGCGTAATTCGTGAATCGGTTCTTCCAATTCGACAGATTTTCTTACACTTGCTTTAAGTTGATCAATATCAAAGGGCTCTGGTGTCGAGTCTGCTTTTTTTGATGACATTTATTGGATTCTTCTAAGTAGTGCCGGAATGGTCAAGCCTTGGACCAAAATAGAGAAAACAACTACACAATAAGTTGCGAACAAAATAATGATTTTAAAATCACTGGGAATCCATTCAAAATCAGATAAGGATAATGCCAAAGCAACGGAAATCCCACCTCTTAATCCTCCCCATATAAGTAAGGGAGTCGCCCCTTTCTCAAACTTAATTTTTAGAGACATCAAACTTACAGGTAAGGAAACACCTATGGATCGTCCCGTAAGAACAATTAAAATACCCACTGCTCCTAGTAAGAACATATCACTGGTGACATCCTTGGCGATCACGAGCATTTCTAAACCAATCAAGATAAATAACATGGCGTTTAAAGTCTCATCTAACAAATGCCAAAATTTAAAAACATATTTGCCCGTGGCATTCGCCAATTTCTCATCCCTTCCTTTATTACCAATAAATAGGCCTAAAATAACCATAGCCAAAGGAGCGGAAACATGAATCGATTCAGCAAATCGACCACCGATCATTACCAGACTGAGTGTAACCAAAACTTCTAGCTCCACGTAATCGTTATCAATAAAAAGTAAAATCTTAAATCCAAGATAACCCAATATAGCTCCGAGCAATAAACCTCCAAAAACTTCTTGACCGAATAAAATACCGACTTCTCCTATATTGAAAGTATCCATTCCCCTCTCGGCAACGCCTAAAATAGTTAAAAAGACAACCACACCTACCCCATCATTGAAAAGGGATTCGCCCGCAACTTTAATTTCTAAGTTTTTAGATAAGTTAAATTTCTTGAGTAGTGCTAAAACAGCGATTGGATCCGTAGGTGAAATAAGGGCCCCAAAAAGTAAACAATAGATAAAATCCATTTCAATCCCCAATAATGGGAATATGTAAAACACTAAGGCGCCAACTACAAATGTGGAAATGAGAGTACCAAAAACTGCTAAGATAATAATAGGTACTTTTTCTTCTATCATGGTATTTAAATCCATTGACAACGCTCCTGCAAAAAGTAAAAAATTCAACATGATGTCCAGAAGGACTTCTTTAAATTCAAATTCCTCAATGATATGCTCTGCCCCTTGAGCTATGCCCGGAAATAAAATACCCACCAGAAGAACCAAAGCGGAACTGATCAAAGCAATCAGCATAAGTCCGATGGTAGACGGTAATTTTAAATATGCTATGTTGATAAGAGTGAAAGCAGCTGAGAGGACTAGTAATAATGTGATTAAATCGATAATACTCATAGTATGTTCATCAAGAAATAAGTTTGGGTTTTAAAAAGACGAAAAGTAACTACAAAAAATTACAAAAAAAACTGTCTACCCGTTTAATTAAGTCTAAAATATTCGTTAATTCGTATTCATATGTTAAAAAAGCTCAAGAGTACCAAGCAAGTAAATAAGAGAATAAAACTATTTTTTGTAAAAATCATGCTGCTGCCCCTCTTTTTTTCATCCTGCCAATTGATTAACAAAAGCAACTGGAAAACCCATGTGAAAAGTATATCAAACGAAGTTGCAAACCTACCCAAATCTTTTACCGGTTTATCAGTATATGACCTTGATCAAAATAAATATTTAATCAAAATCAAAGATGATCACTACTTCACGCCCGCCTCGAATACTAAAATCCTTACACTCGCTGCCTATTTAAACCTTCATCTAACTAATATTCCTTCCTTTTATTACCAAAAGATAGAAAACCAACTTCATTTAATCCCTTTGGGAGATCCTACCTTCCTTCATCCAGAATTTGAGGAACAGCCTGGATATACTTACTTAACTTCACTACTCTCTGACTCCTTAATATTACATCCTCCTCTCCATCCAATTTCACATTACGGACCCGGCTGGTCGTGGGATGATTATAATTATTATTTTCAATTAGAAAGATCTTGGATGCCCATTTTTGGAAATAGGGTCAATATCCAATCTAGCCTTGATGAAATTACTATTTCACCCAGCTTTTTTGCCCCTTTCGTAAATATTGACGCTGATAAAAAACATCGCGATCCTGATTATAATATTTTTAATTATCCCATCCAATCCCTTTCTGAACATAAAAATAATTACGTGCCATTCAAGATTAATAATGAATTAATAAAAAAGTTGCTCATAGATACACTTCCAACAAATGTGATTTTAGGTCTTCCTGAAGAATTGGGTAAAGGCACCCTTATTCAAGGCCCTTTGGTAACTCCCATTCTTAAAAAAATGATGTTTAAAAGTGATAACTTTTTAGCAGAACAACTATTAATTAATGCACAAAGAGTACAAGGATATGAAACACAAAAGGCGTACCTGAACTATTTAAAATCATCGCTATTTGCCTCATTACCAGATCCCCTAATATGGGTAGATGGATCGGGACTGTCTGTATACAATATGAACACACCTCAGAATTTAGTCAAAGCACTTGAAATAATCTTTCATATGATTACTTGGGATGAAGTCATTGAACTATTTCCAAATAAATTCGCTGATGAAAATAACGATAATTCTTTTGTTTATGCCAAAACAGGTACGTTAAGACACAATCAAGCGCTCAGTGGTTATTTGATCACTCAATCAGGTCGAAAATTGGCTTTCAGCTTTATGAGCAATCACTATACAGTACCCCCAACGCAAATAAGAGCTCAAACAAAAAAAATATTACTCCATATCAGAGATACTTATTAATCGATTCATCAAACGAAATATTGACCTTTGATAACCTCTCTCAACCCTTACCCATTTATAACTTCTCATTTAGTTTTAATTTAATTAAACTTAGACAGAGCATTCTGCCTGCACCATTCATTAAAATATAAATTATGAAAATACTTAAACCCCTGATGCTATATACGTTTACCCTCATCCTTGTTTTTACAGAACTTTTAGCTCAGAAAAGAAAAAAAAGGAATGAATGGGATCCTACACTCAGCTTTTCAAGTAACTTATATGCGGGCCTCGAGTGGAGAAACATCGGCCCTTTCAGAGGAGGTAGATCTGCAGCTGTTACAGGTGTATCAGACCAACCTAACTTGTTCTATTTTGGATCAGCGGGAGGCGGCATTTGGAAAACGAATGATGCCGGAAACAGTTGGGAAAACCTAAGTGATGGTTATTTTGGAGGATCTGTGGGTGCTATCGCGGTAAGCGACTGGGACCCTAATGTGATTTATGCAGGTGGTGGTGAGGTCACCGTACGTGGTAATGTTTCCTCGGGTTATGGTATATGGAAATCCGTTGATGGAGGTAAAACCTGGGAAAATAAAGGTTTACCGGATTCATACCATGTAGTGAGAATCAAAATACATCCCAAAAACCCCGATCTTGTATACGCTGCAGTGATGGGAAATCTTTATAAGCCAACGACCACTCGAGGCATTTACAGATCAAAGGATGGAGGTGATCATTGGGAAAAAGTTCTATTTGCCAGCGAAAATGCAGGAGCTGTAGAATTGGTCATGGACCCCAACAATCCTCGGATACTCTATGCTTCAACTTGGCGAATCAGAAGAACACCTTACAGTCTAGAAAGTGGTGGGACCGGTTCTGCACTTTGGAAAAGTACGGATGGGGGTGACCATTGGACAAATATTTCAAATCATCAAGGATTACCAAAAGGAACTTGGGGTATTTCTGGCGTGACCGTATCACCCATTAATTCTGATCGGCTTTGGGCCTTGATAGAAAGTAAGGAAGGTGGTGTATTCCGATCTGATGATGCCGGTCTCACCTGGATAAAAACGAACTCAGAACGGAAATTAAGACAACGCGCATGGTACTATACCAAAATATTTGCAGATACCCAGGATGAAGATCGTATCTATGTCATGAATGTCCGCTATCATAGGTCAAAAGATGGTGGGAAAACCTTTGAAACTTATAATGCGCCTCATGGTGATCATCATGACCTTTGGATCGCACCTGAAGATAATCAACGGTTAATCATCGGTGATGATGGAGGTGCCCAAATTTCTTACGATGGGGGTGAAAACTGGAGTACTTACCAAAATCAACCTACTGCACAGTTTTATCGAGTGACTACTGATAATTCTTTTCCTTATAAGATTTATGGGGCGCAGCAAGACAACTCTACCGTGAGAATTGATCACAGAACTGACGGCAGGTACATAGGCGAAAGTGATTGGGAATCCACCGCTGGTGGAGAAAGTGCCCATATCGCCATTGATCCAGAAAACAACAACATTGTATACGGCGGAAGTTACGGGGGCTATTTGACACGTGTAAATCACGAAAATTCTGAAAGAAGAGGAATTAACGTTTGGCCTGATAACCCTATGGGTCACGGAGCAGAAGGTATGAAGTACCGTTTTCAATGGAATTTCCCCATCTTTTTCTCTCCCCACAATACAAAAAGATTGTATGCTGCATCTAATGTACTGCATGTGACCATGAATGAAGGGCAGTCATGGGAAATCATCAGTCCTGATTTGACCAGAAATGATCCAACAAAACTCGGATCTTCAGGTGGACCCATTACCCAAGACAATACCAGTGTTGAATACTATTGTACCATCTTCGCTGCAACGGAATCCTACCATGAGGAAGGCGTCATTTGGACTGGCAGTGATGATGGTTTAATTCACATCACTCGAAACGCTGGTGAAAATTGGAAGAATGTGACACCACCCAATATGCCCGAATGGATGATGATCAACAGTATTGAAATAAATCCCTTCGAAAAAGGAGGTGTCTACGTAGCAGGTACCAAATATAAATTAGGAGATTTTAAGCCTTATTTATACATGACCACTGATTATGGTGTCACATGGAAAGAAATCACCAAAGGTATCGCCAATAATCATTTTACACGTGTGGTCAGGGCAGATCCGGAAAGAAAAGGCTTGCTCTATGCCGGAACAGAAACGGGTATGTACATTTCATTTGATAACGGTAGCAGTTGGAAGCCTTTTCAACAAAATTTACCCATAGTCCCGATTACAGATCTCGCTATTAAAGACAATAACCTCATTGCCGCTACTCAGGGAAGAAGTTTTTGGATCATTGATGACCTTACCGTATTACATCAATTGAATCCAGCTCTCGAGCAAAGAGCCTTTCACCTTTACAAACCTATGAAAGCCTATCGAATGGGGGGTGGTAATGGGCAAACCTCTAAAACTGCAGGAACCAATCATCCTGGCGGAGTGCTCATTCATTATTTTGTTGAAGATACGGCCCAATCAGATACCATCCGTATTTCCTTTAAAGAGATGAATGGCGACTTAATCAAAACCTATAGTACCCACCATGATAAAGAAGCGAATGAGTCCAAGCTGAATGTCAAGCCTGGTTTAAACCAATTCAGTTGGGATATGAGATATCAGGGTGCAAAAACGTTTACCGGTATGATTCTGTGGTCTGCTACCACATCAGGTCCAAAAGCAATTCCTGGTAAATATCAGGTTGAGTTAAAAATAAATAATGAGGTGATACAAAGGGAATTTGAGATTACAGCCGATCCGCGAAAAAGTGCGAGCAAGGCAGATTTAATGGCACAATTTAATTTTCTAATAAAAGTGAGAGATAAGTTAAGTGCGGCCAATCAAGGGGTCATCGACATCAGAGCAATAAAACCTCAGATAAATGAACTCTCAGATAAATTCGAAGCGCAACACGAGGACATAGAAAAGTTAATCTCAAAAATATCTACTGATCTCAAACGCATAGAAGAGAATCTTTATCAAACTCAAAATGAAAGTGGTCAAGATCCCCTTAATTTCCCCATAAGACTTAACAATAAAGTGGGACATCTAGGATCAATTATGGGAGTAGGCGATAATAAACCTACAGATCAGGCCTTGAAATTTTACGATGAAGTTGGTGCCGAAATAGATGCTGAGCTGGCACAGCTTGAAAAAATCAAGACAGAAGACCTAGACTTACTCAATAAAATGATTAACAACCAAAAAATTAAGGCGATAAAAATTAATTAATCAAAAACGATCAGTAATTTTACAAATCAGATAAAATTCATTTTATGCTTGATGTTGTAATTATTGGTGGGGGTATTGTGGGACTAGCAACTGCCCTCAATCTTAAGCGTGCTAATCCAAAGCTCAAGGTAGCAGTTTTAGAAAAAGAAAATAAACTAGCCGCACACCAAACAGGTCATAACTCAGGTGTGATTCACTCGGGCCTTTATTATAAGCCCGGGAGTTTCAAGGCTAAAAACTGTCTTGATGGCTACCATGCCTTAGTTAAGTTTTGTGAGGAAGAGGAAATTCCTTTTGATCTTTGTGGCAAGGTAGTTGTGGCAACTAGTGAGAATCAATTACCGGCCTTAAAAATACTACATGAGCGCGGACAACAAAATGGATTGAAAAATTTACGTTTGTTAGATGCCACTGAATTAAAAGAAATTGAACCTCACGTCAAAGGGATCAAAGGGATCTTTGTGCCCCAAACCGGTATCGTTGATTACAGTATTGTTGCAGAAAAATATGCGGAAAAATTTCAAGATATGGGGGGGCATATTTTTCTTCAAAACAAAGTTGAAGAGATTGGTGAAACCTCCAATTCTCTAGAAATAACTACTAACGAGCAAAACCTGTCCACGCGACAAATCGTGAATTGCGCAGGTTTACAGTCCGATCTTGTGGCGCGTCTTACTGGCATTAAAATTAATTATAAAATCATCCCATTCAGGGGAGAATATTACAAGCTCAAAGAAGAGAAAGAATTCCTTGTTAAACATCTTATCTATCCCGTTCCCGATCCAGAATTCCCTTTTCTTGGTGTTCATTTTACCAGAATGGCGCGAGGAGGCATAGAAGCAGGACCTAATGCCGTCTTGGCATTTCGAAGAGAAGGCTATAAAAAATCTGATCTTCACTTAGGTGAGTTGGTCGATTTTTTGACTTATCCAGGATTTCGTAAAGTTGCCGCAAAGTATTGGAAAACAGGATTAGGTGAAATGTACCGCTCCTTTTCTAAAAAAGCTTTCACCAAGGCCTTACAAGAACTCATACCTGAAATTCAAGAAAATGATCTCATCGTTGGGGGATCTGGGGTGCGCGCACAGGCATGTGACAAAGATGGCGGTTTGATCGATGATTTTTTGATCATGGAAGGAGAAAAATTTATCAATGTAGGCAATGCCCCCTCTCCAGCCGCAACGGCATCACTGGCCATTGGAGATCAAATTGCCCAAATTGTATTAAAAAAACGCAATTGACCTCATAATAAATACAAAAAATAATAGTTCTGATTAAAAAGATATCACTCCACTGACACACTAAAAATATGTATCAAATACAAAGCATCAGTGTTCAAGAACTTGCCAAAATGCGTAAAGAGAAAATAGTGCATCAATTGATCGACGTTCGAGAAGTTCACGAATTTGAATTCTGTAATATAGAGGGTCTATTGATACCATTGAATGAAATTGAGTCTCGGTCTGCAGAAATCAAAAGAAATCAAAAGGTAGTGGTTCAATGCCGTAGTGGTCAACGCAGTGCCTCCGCCATCAGATTACTTGAACAACAAGGCTTTACGAATTTATACAATCTGACAGGCGGTATATTGGCCTGGTCCGATCAAGTAGATCCAAATATTCCAAAATATTAAAACATCAAAATTATGTCTAATAAATTGATAAATAGAATCATCCCCCTTTTACCTTTGTTTTTATGTCTAATTTCTTGTTCGCAGGCCCAAAAAGTAAAGTCAAATAAGTCAGTAGATCCTGAATGGAACCTTACTGAATCCGAATGGAAAAATAGACTTACTGAACTTGAATATTATGTATTGAGAGAAAAAGGTACTGAGCCCGCTTTTTCAGGAACTTATTGGGACAACAAAGAAACAGGTACCTATCGATGTAAAGCTTGTCAACTGACCTTGTTTAACTCCGATACAAAATATAAATCAGGTACGGGGTGGCCCAGTTTTTGGGAGCCTATCAACACGAAAAATGTAGCAGAAGAAAAAGACTTTGAGCTTGGTATGATCCGCACAGAAGTAGTTTGTGCAAGATGTGGTGGTCATTTAGGTCATGTTTTTGCAGATGGTCCCAAACCTACAGGTCTTAGATATTGCTTAAATTCTATTGCGCTCGACTTCGAAATAGAAAAAATTAAGAAATAAGAAGTACCTCCTTCATAAAATAGGCTCCGCGGGTTTCCATCCAACTGTAGTCTTTACTTTGGTAACTGAAACCTAACATGTCCTCCTTTTAAGGGTATTTGTAAATAAAATAATTCATTTTGCTTTGCCACTTCTTTTGGATAACATTTTGTCCCTAATATAGGATCATTTAATGCATTACCCACAAAAACAGGTACTGATAGATAGGGTAAAAACTGATCACAAGTAGCCTTTTCATAAAAAATATCTATGGTTGGAAAGCCATAAAGAGGTAACGTATACTTGTGATGAAAGTCATCAAAAGTTTTGATCTGATCAATGCCTTCAATATCTAAAATCCCAGGATAATGCTTCGCCTTTATTCTAACTTTTTTTATCAATTTTTTCAAAAATAGATGGGTATAAAATCTATTTACTCGTTTGTTCAATTGAGCACCACTGTCCTTCAAATTAAGTGGTACTGAATAGGTCACTGCTCCTTTTATTCTAGGATCTAAGGTTCTCCCCTCCCCTAAATATTTTATCGACAGGCTTTCTCCCATACTGTAACCGAACAATACCGCTTTACTGTATTTATCTGATAGTGCCTCTAAAATAACTTCATTGAGGTCATTGGTATCGCCATGATGGTAAAACTTAGATAATCGATTGATTTCGCCGCTACAGGAGCGACAATTCCAAGCCAAGATGTCCCATCCAAGATCATGAAAATATTTAGCCGTTCTGCGAACGTAATATCGTTCTGAATTTCCAACTAATCCATGGGTAATGATCAAAAGCCCATCATAATTATTCTTAAGCAACCAGTCTAAATCAATGAAATCTCCATCTTTAAGTTCGATTCGCTGCCGTTGATAATTTACCATCGGCGCCCTATGAAAAAGTGAAGGAATGATCGTTTCTAGATGCGCATTGAGTAGCATGAAAGGAGTCTAATTGTAGTTTTTTGAGGTTAAATAAGGCATTTATAAAAAAAGAGATGAACTATCCTCAACAAAACCTAATGTGATATTTCGTTAATCATTTGGACACAAAATAAAGACGTAACCGTTCAAATATCAAATTCAGTTTAAATATTTATCATTAGGATGAGGAGAACTCTGCATGATATCATCACTGGATTTATCCTTAAATTTTTAAAGTTTATCTGAAAAATTAAAGCCAACTCATTGGCCTGTTTATAAAATGCTACATCATCTCTCCAAGTTTCGCACGGACTCAAGATCACATTAGGCACTCCGAAACAAATGAGGAGTATCTCTGAACCAAAGATGGAATGTTTACGGTAACCTACATTATTCATAATCCCTTTTAATACCCACGTAATGATCACTCGGGTGTAACGTTACTGAATACACCTGCCTACACCATAGGGCCCTCCCGTCCAACCTGTATTGATTAACGAAATATTTACCCTATTTTCCTTCATTTTTTTAACTTAACAATTCGGCATAAGCAGAAGAATGTAAAGGCATGAAAGGCGATCCAAAACAAGCTGAAAAAACAGGCCCAGGTGATACCACGCCCGCTTCAGTGTCCGCTACTTTAGATGAATAACCAAAAAAAAAGTGATACATGGCTTGTTGTTTTCATAACTTTAGTATTGGCGGTATCACACCGAAGGTACCACAAGTTAAAAAAAAATTTTTAGGAATCCCCCTTATTGAAGGCGATACAGTATTTCTGATATGTTCCAAAGGATATGAAATCCGGGTATTTTCGGTAATATTTGCGTCTAAAAATCGATCATTCTTTGATCCTTAAAGAATCGAGTATCCTCTACAATTGCACCATTTTTAATGACATTCCAAATATCTGATTCTTTTTCTTCAGACAAATAAATGACTTTGGCATAACATCTGCCTTCAAAGTTGAATATGTTACTTTGAATCCATCCATGTTGATCGTCTCCGATTAATAGTCTATACTGATCGGCTGATAATGTGGTTTTCCCGGTACCCGACAATCCAAAGAAAATAGCTATATCCCGCTTTTCAACTCCCATATTGGCCGAACAATGCATGGGTAATACACGATGGATAATGAGTAGCATGAAATTAAGTACTGAAAATATTCCTTTTTTTATTTCTCCTGAATATTCAGTCTTCCCGATCAATACCTCCTTTTTTTCAAAATTAATGATGGTGAAATTTTCTTTTCGAATACCTTCTGTATTTGGATCACCTTTAAATGCCGGGCAGCAAATCATGATAAAATCAGGTATGAAATCTATTAACTTATGAGGCTCTGGTTGAATAAACAGATTATAACAAAACAGATTATAACAAAACAGATTATAACAAAACAGATTATACACAAGACATCGTAGTAACAAACCTAACTCCAAGCCTATGCGTCTTATCAGCTCCGGCGTACATATCTCTAACATAAACCTGCTCTTTCTCTAGATAGGACATTATCCTCCCGTATATGCGATCAAAATCAATAGATGCCATAGGGCTATTTATGAGACCCCACCAAACGGCGTCTTTGGTGATGTCATCTTTTACAATAAATCGCTCTTTTGGTCATCTCTGTAAAGGTACCAGTGCTTACACTGAGCGCTACTGTATCGCTCAATTGCCTTCACCATTTTTAATGACTGATTCAATGAGCATGGCTGGGTTCATGTTCCAGTAGGTCCTATCCACTTTCATTCCTAATTTTTTCATATCTGCTTGGGGTAATTCCGATTAGATACCTATTTCAAAAAGGTCATCACAACGGTGTATTGCTAAGGTTACCGAAAAAATAAACAGCTTGAGAATTTATTACTTATTTTATTAAATATCTAGCCATGATAACTAATTGTTTCTATTAAAAGATTTGATAGGTGAATCTCGATCTTTACTTCTTCCTTTCACTGGCCAACGACACTTTGAAAGGAAATTAAAAACAATTAAACAATGGTTTTTAATTCATCGAGAAGACTATTGAGCGATTTTTTTGCGTCACCAAACAGCATACTGGTTTTTTCATGAAAAAATAAGGGATTTTCTATACCTGAATAACCTGAACTCATACCTCGTTTCAGTACAATGACATGCTTACCTTTTAAGATCTCTAAAATAGGCATGCCATAAATAGGACTCCCTGGATCATCCAAAGCAGAAGGATTTACCACATCATTGGCGCCCACTACAATTGTTACATCTGTATCATTAAGAAATTTATTGGCATCCTCTAAATCTAGTAATTTGGAGTAGTCAACATCTGCTTCTGCCAATAATACATTCATATGACCCGGCATCCGGCCGGCTACTGGATGAATAGCGTAACGTACATTTACCTCTACCTCTTCGAGCAAATCTTCCAGCTCTTTACAAATCTTTTGTGCTTGTGCTACTGCCATACCATAACCGGGTACAAAAACCACATTAGTTGAATAACGCAACATAATACTGGCATCCATGATATTAACTTCCTTTACCGTTTGATCACCAACTTGGACTGCACTAGATGCTCCCCCTCCAAAACCTCCTGCCAACACATTAAGCAGGGATCTGTTCATCGCTTGGCACATCAATATAGTTAAAATAGTGCCCGAAGATCCTACAAGAATTCCTCCCATCAGCATAATCATATTATCGTATATAATTCCCGCTAAGGCCGCCGAGACTCCTGTCAAAGCATTGAGTATGGAAATAATAACAGGCATATCTGCACCTCCCACATTTAATACAAAAGTGATCCCATAAACCAATGATATAATCATAATGAAGTAAACCAAATCCATAGTGTCCAATACTTGCAACTGATAGACCGACGTGGCTATTAGAGTTAAGAGCAAAATCATATTAATCATATTAGCACTCGGTAACTTCCAGCTATCTTTAATATTACCTGATAACTTCCCATAGGCCACTAAGCTTCCCGAAAAAGCTATGGAACCAATCAATAAGGCCAACAAAGTAGTAAGGTAAGATGCCAATTCAATATTTCCTGAATTGTGGAAATTCAATAATTCTGCAATAGAGATCAATAACGCACAAGCCCCGCCAAGACCATTAAATAAAGAAACCATCTCTGGCATTTTGGTCATCAATACCTTGCCAGCTACCACCAAACCAATGCCACACCCAAATACAAGCGCACCTGTAATAACAAGATAATTATTATTTCCAGACTCGATCGGTGCAAAAAGGGCGATCAGTACTCCCAAGCCCATTCCCAGCGCCGCTATTAAATTACCAGAACTGGCTGTTTTCGGACTGCTCAACCGGTGTAATCCAACAATGAATAAAGAGACAGAAATGAGATAGACTAGGTTGATCAATGCGGTCATCACACGTTATATTAAGGTTAATTTATTTTTTACGAAACATTTGAAGCATCCGATTGGTAACGGCATGGCCGCCCACGACATTTATAGTCCCCAATAAAATGGCCAAACTTCCCAAAGCAAGCGACACATAATCCTCTGAATCACTACTGCGAACCAACATAATGGCACCTATAATTACGACACCACTGATCGCATTGGCCCCTGACATCAAGGGAGTGTGTAAAACTGTCGGCACTTTCGATATGAGTTCAAAACCCAAAAAAATGGCCATGATCAAGGCAAATAAAATGGTCAAATGATGTGTTAAAATTTCAATAATCAAATTCATAATTTAAGTCTTTATGCCCTTTTCAATTTTTCCGATAAAAGTTGATTTCACAATCTCATCCTCAAAATCAATGGTATTCAACCCTTCTTTCAATAAATGATTAATAAAATTAAAAATATTGACACTGAATAATTTGCTCGCCTCTTGGGTAAGGGAATAAGCCAACTGAGAATCTCCAATGATGGTAACTCCTAAATGATTAATTATCTTCTCATTTTTGGTCAATTCACAATTACCACCGCTTGCGGCAGCTAAATCTATAATGACCGCTCCTGGCTTCATCCCGTCAACAGTAATTTTTTCAATTAATGTAGGTGCCGATTTTCCCGGGACACTAGCTGTGGTTATTACAATATCTGACTTGACTACTTTTTGATGAATAAGCTCCCGCTGCGCAACAAGTGCTTCTTCTTTTTGAGCAACTGCATAACCCCCTGAATCCGCATCATTTTGCATTCCTTCAACCATTATAAATTTAGCTCCCAAGCTTTCAACCTCTTCTTTGACTGCTTTTCGAACATCAAAAGCCTCGACCACGGCTCCCAAACGTTTCGCTGTGGCAATAGCCTGCAAACCTGCTACACCAGCACCCAAGATCAACACTTTTGCAGGAGGGACTGTGCCTGCTGCTGTGGTCAGCATAGGGAAATAACCCGCAAAGTGATTGGCTGCCAAGATTACTGATTTGTATCCAGCCAAGGAAGCCATCGCAGATAATACGTCCATAGATTGAGCAATCGAAGTCCTTGGAAGCATTTCTAGTGCAAATGCCTTTTGATTTCTTTTCTTAAGCTTGGCAGTAAAGTCCTTGTTGTTCTGAGGATTTAGCAAACCAACTATCAAAGTATCAACAGGCAACATCTCTAAATCTTGATCCGTCAAAGCATCTGAAATTACTAAAAGGTTGGCCTGCTCAAGCACTTCGGTTCTAGATACTAAATTAGCACCTTCGGTAAGGTATTGATTGTCAGAAAAGTGGGCCAATAGACCCGCCTGTTTTTCAATCAGAAAACTTATCGTGTCGGTAGGCCATTTTTTTAGGATATTAGGTGTTACGCCTAAAGGCGTTTTATTCGGACTTTTCAGTATGCCTATCTGTATCATCAGATTTCTAATATTAAATTTATCCTCATTAAATACGTTAACTCTTTTATTATCACAGTTAACAAAAACTTTGCATTTTTCTTATCACTAAAGGATTTGATACTTGCTAAGCAATAGTAAGCTATGAAAACATTTTTGTTTAGGGAAGAAAATGCACCTGTAAAAAAATTAAAGTCACATTAATAAACTGATTTTTTGCAGAAATAATTCCCAAACTGTAAAAGACTGCGAAATTGAGCAGTTTAATGAAATAAAATACGTAATAACCATTCTCAAAGATTGAATGCCCTATACTATTTCTATCTATATCAAAAAGGAAATTGATTCAATCTAGAGGGAAGTGTTTTAAAAAAATCAAAATATTAATCTTAACCTATCATTCAATAAACCAGTGTAGTAAGGTCAGTGAATAGTAAAGTTTAAACCTATAAATATTCTTATGCCTTGATTTGAGGCGTAAACATAACTTGGATCAAAAGTGAGAGCATAAGGATTATCAGTGACAGGGATGACTTGGTCATTAGTATCAAATTGAACCTTTTTATCAAAAGGATCAAAAGATCGGGCAATACTGTTAGCCCCCGGAGTAAAGTTGAGTAAATTTTTTACTCCTGTAAATAGCTCGAAATACTTACCTAACCCTTTTGTCACCTGAATATTTTGGATGCTAAACCACGGTGAATATTCATCTCGGGGATCAAGATCGCCCAACAAAGGCAAACGCATTGGTCCGAAAAAATTTCCTGTATAATCAAGAGTAATTCCAATTTTTTTAAATCGATAGGTCATACTCCAAACGCTGCTAAAACGCTCTGTAAGTAGCTGCCTTCGTTTTGTGCCTTTTTCCATGACAGAAACATCCATTAAGGTAGCTCCGACTAACACAGTCAAACCATTTTCTAACATCAAATCTCCATTCAAAGAAATTCCTTTAGAAACAGATGAGCCACTTAGATTAGAATAAATTATTTTATTGGGATCTATCTCATAATCTGGCAAAATCCTATTAGAAAAGTGGGTATAAAATATACTCCCATCCAATGTCAAAATTGCTCGTTTTAATATGACATTTTTTACATAATTAATATTACCATTCCACGAGGTTTCTGGATTTAAAGCATCCTCAAATTCAACGGTTCGGGAGCCGGTTAAGGCAGCGTGATCTTCGGTAAATACATTGGCTACACGAAAGCCATTCCCTGCACTAATACGGATAGTATTTTTTTTATTCAAAGAATTCCATTTGTAATTGGCACGTGGCGAGATAACATTACCGTGCAGACTATTATAATCGTATCGAACCCCCAATAATAATTTCTGTCGTTGGCTCAGACTAATTTCATCTTGCAAGAAGACTCCAGGTAAATGCATAATAGATGGTTCATTGCCAGTACCATCAATAGAAAGTGTGGCAAATGTATTATCATCATAATAAGTATACCGATAAGCACTTCCTAACAATAATAAATGCCTATTGGAAAACTGGGCATTCCAAATCAATTGAGCGAAACCAATATATTGATTTGCATTATAAGAAGTCAAGCCGTAAAAAGAATTTTGGCTGTGACCATTTCCGCTAAATTGAAAATTTATATCGGCTACTACAGGTAGATGATAAGTACCAAAAGTCTCCCACCTATTAGTATATATACTTTCTGCATATACATCATCACCTCCTCGATGCCTTGGTTGCCAACCCATCTCACCTCCCCATCTGTCCTCATAAATATACCGTGCCGCTAAATTAAAGGCTCGATGATCTGGCCGCTCGAATTCTATTTTATTGAATACCGATATTCTGTTCTGTAAAGTCAAGTCTGTAAATCCATCCTTATTATTATCGATTGGGTTTTGATAGATAAAGTGATTGACACCTAATAAGCCCTTATTCTTCTTACCCAACTTATAAGAGATACCTAGGTCAGTATTTTGTTCTCCCCACGAACTACCATAACTATCTATGGAAAATTTCGTAGCATTACCTGGTTGTTTGGTGATAATATTGATAATTCCCCCAACGGCCTCAGATCCAAATAAAGTTGAAGCAGGACCCTTGACTATTTCAACTCTTTCTATGAGCGATTGGGAAATACCTGATAGACCATAAACCGTGGATAGACCACTGACGATGGGCATACCATCTATAAGTACAAACGTATAAGGGCCTTCCAAACCATTGATATGAATATCTCCAGTATTACAAACGTTACAATTAAGTTGTGGACGAATCCCATTTATATTTTGTAGAGATTCAAAAATTGAAGGAGTAGGATTTTTTTTGAAAAATCGTTTAGTGTAAACTTCAACAGCCACTGAACTTTCGAGCTTACTTACAGGCACCAATGTTCCAGAAATAACAATTTCATTAAGACGATCATTGGCTACTTCCAAAGTAAAATCCAAGTTTATGGACACTCCTTCTTTGAATATTAGTTCGTGTTTTTGAGACATAAACCCTATCGCCGAAACCTCTACAGTACTTGTTCCTAAAGGTATGCCCTCTAAGGAATAAATACCCTCGATATTGCTACTTGTACCTAGAGAAAAGTCGTCTATAAATACATTTACAAAAGGTTCAGGAATATTATTGAACGTAATCTTACCATGAAGCGATGTTGTTTGAGCGCACACATTTAAACTTATTAACATTAATCCAAAAAATGAGATCAATAAATTTACTTTCATAAATATAATTTAGTCTAACAAAACTATAATAGTTAGTGTTGCCTAAAAAATTAAATTCGTATTATTTTTATACATTTGTTAAATGATTTCACTCACAGAAGAAAACTATTTAAAAGCGCTAATTTATCTTTCTTCCCTTGCTCCCGGCATTGAAGAAAAAAAGGATGTAGGCACTAGTGAATTAGCTTCCTATTTAAAACTCAAATCTTCTACTGTTAACGAAATGCTCAAAAGACTCAAAGAGAAAAATTTAATCAATCACGAAAAATATAAAAAGATTACGCTTACCCATTCAGGTGAGAGAAATGGTTTGAAAATCGTTCGAAAACACCGCTTATGGGAAACCTTTTTGTTCACAAAATTAGACTTTGATTGGATAGAGATTCATGAAGTTGCTGAACAATTAGAGCACATAAAATCTGAAAAATTAGTAGAAAAAATTGATAGGTTATTAGGCTATCCTAACTTTGATCCTCACGGTGATCCAATTCCCAATAAGCATGGCAAAATACCACAAAGGATAACTAAAACTTTATCCGCTGTTAACAAAGGAGAAAAGTGTGTGGTTCTCGCGGTGAGCGATACCTCGAGAGATTTTTTGAACTACCTAGAAGACTTGGATATCTCTATTAAAACAGAAATAGTTGTTATTGACAAAATTGGTTACGACAAGTCTATCAAAATCAAAATAAAACATGAACAGTATTCACTCTCACGGAAGGTGGCCGACAATTTACTCGTGGGTGTTAAATTGAATTAGCACCATGATTTCCTTAAAGTCTTAATAATTTCCCATTACGTTAATCGGACCTAGAGCTACACAATCCCGAGTGTTTTTGAACCATTCATCGAAAATAGCTAAATATTTACTTACCCAAGGCAACCAGATTATTTCAAGAAGTGATCTTAAATCTATCTGTATTTACTCAAGTTTCAACTGAACTAAATGACCTCCCAAGTATGATCTGACATTAACCTTACCTCTGCCACATAATCTTCAAACGGCATTTTTTTTCCCCACTCTTTTGGTCCAACCATAGACAAAATATCCCCTTTCTTTTTTCTCTTATACAAATAATAAATTTTATTGATCACAGGCGTAAACCCAATGTCTGCCTGATAGATACGCTCAGATACATTGACTCGCTCTTTCAATAAATTGGCTTGATTCACCAAAGTTTGCATTTGGTCATACAATTGATGGAACTGTCGATCCGTTTGATCGTGCATAGCAGCCACTGCATTACCTTTAATTCTTCCTTTGTCTTCTGGCTTAATCAAAGCACTTCCAACACTGTGAGCGAATTGGATTAACCCAGGGAAATCGGTAATTTTTTCACGCTCTTTTTCAAGATTAATGGTCGATAAATCTACCTTATTCCCGCTTGATTTCGATGTTTTCGTTGTCATATTTTAAATTTTTTTTTGCCCACGGAGGAGTCGTACGTTGGGAGATATCATAAGCTACCAACACCATTAATAGCAAAAATATTCCCGCAACTATAAAAAATATTCGTTTAGATCTTTTCATTATCAAAAAACTAACTACAAATTTGAACCAAGAAATAATTTTAATGTTAAAAATATGGAAGTTCAAGGTAAGTTGATAGAAAAATTTGAAACATCAAAAATCAACGATTCGTTTCGGAAACGTGAATTTGTGGTTGAGTACGTGGAAAACCCACAATATCCTGAACTATTAAAATTCGATCTGATACAAGACAAATGTGACCTCATTGAAGAATTTAATGTGGGTGATAGTCTAAAAGTAGAATTTAATCTTAAGGGGAGAAAATGGACAGATCCGTCAGGTAATGACAAGTATTTCAATACCCTTCAAGCTTGGAGACTTTCCACCGTAAATACTGCGGGAAGTAATTCAGATCCAGCCGTAACTGATTCAGGTCCAGCCACCGAAGCAATAGGGGAAAGTTTCTCTGAAGATGACGATCTACCGTTTTAAGAAAAGAGATAAACCGCTTCAATTGCCTAAGTTTTTTTTATTTATTTGTCCATAAAATGGTGAAAATTAAAATCATTGGGTCGGTCTAAATTAATATGAAAAAAGACAATTTTAAGACATCTTTTGTCTATCAAAAGTTACTTTCATTACATTAATTACTATATTGAATTTTACAAAAAAAATTAGTATGTTACTCTGCTTAACAGACTGATAAATCATGAAACTGCAAAAAAATAATTTTTATTTTTGGGTTTTTTAATAAGCTTTTTTCCACTCCACACATATTGTCAATGCACAAACAGACACGATCAAATATCTGTTTTTAAGGCATCCGAGGTATGATGAAAAAAATGATTGTGTAATATAAAAGTAGAAAAATCAGATGATGAAAGATACGACTTATTGCTTTTAGGAGGAGGTTTAATATGGAATACATCTGCACTAATAAGCACGTTAGACTATTTTGTCAATTTTTTTTGATCTAGGGAATCAAAATACACATCTCACCATTACAAATAATGACGTATCTAACATTACTAATCCCCTGTCCTACACTCAGAAAAAGGGATATTATAGTTTCAATAAAAATAACACCACATTTATTGTTTTAGAGACAGAGCTAGCTACTCCAAATATTTCGACCTCACAGCTTATTTTTGATAAAAAATGTTTCTGATTCAATAGAAAATCCACATTACTAAGTCATCATCCTCAACAGAAGCATTTGGATGCTCCACAATCGAGATCTAGCACATTTACAAAATTCAGTAGGTGGGAGACCAAGCAATTTGAATTCTTCTAATTTTTTCGAGGAAGTCTATCTTTAGTTTCAGAATGTTAAATCCCGTTTTTTGTATTGCTGAAGGTAATGACTCTTTTTCTTTGAATTTATCTTCGCTAGATAATGGTCTATATCATATCCACATAAGCAACAAAAATAAAGCTCGAATAGAGAAAATTATTGTCAATAATCCGAGCTTTTAAGTATTTTGAAAATTAAGATAAATTGAATGAACTTTAGTCATCAGTAAATCATTGATACTAAGATCTAATTATGTGGTTTTTGAATAACAGCATCTATTTCTGTCTCAGATTATTGGATACATCCAAACAAATTATGAAGGAGACTTATGTCAATAATGTCCTACTTTAGGTGAATTGATTCCTTTAATAACCATTTGGTTAGGCCTTTATAAAAACGAAATATTTCATTCTATACCAATAACATATTTTTACCTTTTTTTATCCTATTGACTTTAGGCTCAATTTCATTGGTCATCTTTGTTATATTTGTTAATATGCATTTCTTTAAAACATAAAAATGGAATTTTCTACTATTGACCTTGTCGTTTTTATCTCTTACTGCCTTTTAATAGTAGGCATTGGACTCTACGTGTCAAGGGACAAAAAAGGACATCAAAAAAATGCTGAAGATTATTTTTTAGCAGGCAAAACTTTGCCTTGGTGGGCCATAGGTGCCTCTCTGATTGCCGCCAATATTTCTGCTGAGCAGTTTATAGGTATGTCGGGATCAGGTTTTGCACTCGGACTGGCTATTGCATCCTATGAGTGGATGGCTGCCATTACCTTACTCATTGTTGGAAAATATTTCTTGCCCATTTTCATCGAAAAAGGCTTGTACACCATCCCTGAATTTGTTGAAAAAAGATTCAGTACCAATCTCAAAACGATTCTAGCTGTATTTTGGATTGCCCTTTACATATTTGTAAATCTCAGTTCGGTATTGTATTTAGGTGCCTTGGCTTTTGAAACGATTATGGATGTACCTCGTGTGTATGCCGTCTTTGGCCTGGGCCTATTTTCAGCAGTCTACTCGCTATATGGGGGACTTTCTGCCGTAGCTTGGACCGATGTTATCCAAGTAGTGTTCTTGGTGTTGGGGGGATTAGTTACCACTTATCTCGCATTGGATGTGCTATCTGATGGACAAGGGTTTTTAGTGGGATTTAATCTTGTTTTGGAGGCCGCTCCGGAAAAATTTCACATGATTTTAGATCAATCCAATGACCAATATATGAACCTTCCAGGTATTTGGGTCCTTGTCGGCGGCATGTGGGTTGCTAATATTTATTACTGGGGTTTCAACCAATACATCATTCAACGTACATTGGCTGCCAAATCTCTTGGAGAAGCTCAAAAGGGTATTGCTTTGGCCGCCTTTTTAAAAATGATCATCCCCTTTATTGTCGTTTTACCAGGCATTGCTGCTTATGTAATGGTTAATGACCCCGAAGTCATGGCCAGACTGGGAGTCTCGGGGCAATTGAATATACCAGGTGTAGGCAGCTCTGATAAGGCTTATCCTTGGTTATTACAACTTTTACCCACAGGTTTAAAAGGTATCGCTTTTGCGGCCTTGACTGCAGCTGTTGTTTCCTCTCTGGCCTCTATGCTGAACTCAACATCTACGATCTTCACTATGGACATCTACAAACAACACATCAACAAAAATGCCTCAGATCGCCAATTGGTCAATACCGGCCGATTATCAGCTGGCATCGCCCTAATTATTGCTTGCATCATGGCTCCACTTTTGGGTGGGATTGACCAAGCTTTCCAATTTATACAGGAGTATACAGGTATTGTCAGTCCAGGTATTTTAGCTATCTTTTTACTGGGTTTGTTTTGGAAAAAAACTACCAACCAAGCTGCGATATGGGGTGCTGTACTTTCTATTCCCATTGCTATTGGTCTTAAATTCACCCACGGTATACCCTTCATCAATCAAATGGGTTTAACTGCCATAGGTACGATGATTCTCATCATCATCATCAGTTACCAGACGGGTAAAGGTGAGGATGATCCCAAAGGGATTCAATTGGAAAAGGGATTTTTCACAACGAGCCCCATATTCAATATCTCCGCATTTGTCATTTGTATTCTTACAGCCGTTTTATATGCGGTCTTTTGGTAAGCCATGTTTGGACTAAACCAACAACAACAGAAACTCAAAAAGCAAGTAAGTAGTGCTTTAAAATTTAGGCTCTATGTACTTTTCAACTTGCCAATGGGTTGGTTGGCGGGAATGAAAATTATAGATTTGACTGAAAAGCATTGTATCACCAGCGTTCCCTTTAAATGGATCAATAAAAATCCTTTTAAATCTGTTTATTTTGCTGTACAAAGCATGGCTGCAGAATTATCCACGGCAACCGCTTGTATGGTGGCTATTCAAGGTCATCAACCCTCTATCGCCCTTATCATAGTAGATATGAAAGGGCAGTTTTATAAAAAAGCCACTGGAAAGGTATTTTTTACCTGCCTGCACGATGGTCAACCTTACGATGCCGTAGCACAGGCCTTGGCCTCAAAAAAGGCCCAAACGCTTTCACTGAAGACGGTAGGTAAAATGAGTGATGGGGCTTTAGTATCCGAGTTTACTTTTACTTGGTCCTTTAAACAAAGGCAGTCATAAATCCTTAAGATACAAATTAGCCTTGGAGTTTTTGATCGCAGAGTCCAAAGCATGCATCAAATGCTCTATCTCATCCAATTTTTGATCCTCATTGATTTTAAAACCTTCATATCCATTGGCATCCAATTTGGTCATTACCAAGTGCATATCGATCTGATTAATATCTAGGGCAGGTTGATACCGGATGGCATCTTCATCTTGTACTTGACTGATTAATTCGCAGTGTTCCAGCTCCAAACAGATGTCATGTATGAATCGATAAGGAACATCAACTAACGCCGATATATTACTCACGCTCAACGGCTTTTTCTCTTCAGATTTGAAGTTTTCAATCATGTGATAAAAAATAAGTAAAACCAACTTTCTTTTATGATTGAGACTCATCTTCATACTTTCATATCTAAATTTCCAAGTATCTGCATGTTGCCGGGCGTAGGCATACTCTGCACCAAAGAGTACCAAAGTCCAACTGATTTGAAGATAAATCATGAAAAGCGGTAGTATGACCAGCGTACCATAAACGACACTGTAATTGGACAAAAATGATTGACCATTGATCCACGCTAATTGTGTGAGTTGAAATAAAATGCCTGTCAAAATGCCCGAAACTGCCGCCGGGATGAACTTCACTTTTATATTGGGTAAGATGATATACACCAGCGTCAAAAGCAGAGAGACAATCGCATAAGGGATCAACTTCATGGTAAATAAGATGAAAGGTCGAATCAATCCTAATACTTCCATCTCTGCCAAACTCTTCACTTCACTGGTGATGTAAACAGTCACGCTCCCAGATAAAATCAATAAAAGAGGAGCCAATAACACCATTGCCAAATAGTCACTCACTTTGCGTTGCCAACTACGGCTTTTGGTATGCCATATCTCATTAAATGTCCATTCAACACTATACAACAGTCGCAGCACAGCATACAAAATGAAAACTAAGGAAAATCCAATAATAACACCTCCGTTGACGGTATCAAGCATTCTTTTAGTGAACTCTAAGCTCATTTCTAAAATTTCTTTCTGCCCAAAGAAAATATTATTCAGTTCTCTTTCCAAATACTTCTCTAAACCAAATCCCTTGGCAACGCCGAAGGCAATGGCGAGCAGCGGAACAATAGAAAGCAGTGAAAAATAAGTAAGACCCGAGGCTTTCTCAGAGATACTGTTGCGGTCAAATTCCACAAAAGAAATAATGAAAATTCGCAAGTTTCGATATAAAAACCTTCTTTTACTGTTGAGAGCAGATAATTTGACTTTCCAAAGATCTACCTCTAAAAACTGCTTTATCTGGGAAAATTTTGATATTAAGGACATAAATCAACTATAACCCCAGTCGTGAATGAACTGGGATATCTTTTACGTACATGTGCGAAGATAGCATGACTGATCTGAAATTTAATTCGAAAGTGTAAAATGATTAAAAAGAATACTTTAACCTTAGGTAGGCTAAAGAGGTATTTTGGCTACTTCTATTCAGGAACATTTGTCCAATGAGATCCAGGTCAAAGTTATTTAAAGGAGAGAAAGTAAATATGGGATTAATAAAAAGACCTGAATTCCCGGGAGATACCAAAGTGAGCAAGCTACCTGAAAATAAGGGATGAAAGGTATAGCTCATTTGTAAAAAAGTATTCCACTTATAGGGAGTCAGCGATCTAACATCTGAGTTTCCCGAATTTAATGACAACACGTTATTCTGCTGATTAGCATAAGAATTATAGAAGATAGATCCATTGAAATACAAGGAATTAGGCAAAGAATAGTCCAATGATATGGAAGTCAGCCATGCATTACGATCTATACTTTTTAAAGCATAAAAATAACTTGACTCTCCTTTAAAGCCCATCCATCCTATGCTCCCCGCCCAACCCACACCAGCAGTCAAGTTATTTTTCATGATACCTCCAAGAGCTTGTAGGTCATAGCCTTTCACATTCCACTTATACATTATAGCTGCCGTAAATTCATCCCAGTTATCCGCAATCTTAATGGCAATCTCATAGCCTCCTGCATAGCCAATAAATTTCTGAAAACGGAGGGCATCCGTACCGGGACGCTCTTCGTAGTCAAAATCATAAAGCGAATAAGCATTGAAAATATCATTGGGATTCCAGGCAAGATTAACACCCCAATTGATCCTTTGACGCCCTACTTTCAATTGCCATGAAGCATCGTTCCATTGCAAATACAATCGATCGATCATGGTATGAAAAACCATCTGATCGAAGTCTTCGGTATAGGAAAAGTCAAAAAAATCATTGTTCGTATCAATGAAATTACCATAAGATGGAATCGTTTTCACAGCGTCTCCATGGAACATTCGTGTCCGAACTTCCATATTTAAAGTGAGTTTTTCGGTAGGGTACCAAAAAACATTGAGCCGGTTGTGAATCAAATTATCGAACATGAGGGAGTCCACATCCTGCAATGCAGTCAAAGAAATCATTTCCTTAATGTACCCGTCTAATCGCCACTTTTTATTTGAATCTTGGGCCCACAATGATAAAGGAAGTCCAAGAACTAAAAAAAACCAAAATCTAACGAGGCTCATCCGAAACAATCTCACCATCTACCAACTTGATAATGCGCTTGGCTCGATCAATGACCCTTTGATCATGGGTAGAAAATATAAAAGTAATCTTTTCTTCTTTGTTGAGTTTGGCCATAGTATCCAATAAGGCCTCAGTCGACCCTGAATCCAAATTGGCTGTAGGTTCATCTGCCAATACAAATTTAGGCCGTGAGGCCAATGCTCTGGCTACCGCCACGCGTTGCTGTTGCCCACCTGATAATTCAGAAGGCCTACGGTCTCTTTGATCCTTAATACCCATACGATCAAGTAGGTCATCAGAGCGTTCTTGCATAGTTTTAGCATCCCTATTTTGCAATACCATGATGAACTCAATATTTTCCTTAGCCGTCAATACAGGTATCAAATTATATGCTTGAAATACAAAGCCAATATGCTGCAGTCGAAAGGTAGTAAGCTCAGATTCACTCATTTCATTAATCGAAACTCCTCCGATGTCTACAGATCCTTCAGAGCTGATATCTAATCCACCAATCATATTGAGCAATGTTGTTTTCCCACAGCCTGAGGGACCCACAATTGCTGTAAATTCACCCTCCTCAACTGAAAGGGTAACATCATTTATAGCCCTCACAGGAATGGTGTCCGGATTATAAATTTTACTCAGATTCTTTAATTCAATTACTTTCATCTAATTATAATTTTCTAATGGCTTCTAAAGGTTTTAAATTAACGGCTTTGATCGCTGGATAAATCGCACCTATCAAAGCGGTCATCATAACGGCCAACATCAAAAAGAAATAAGTTGATTGTGCGATCACAGGATAAAAAATAGCATCCCCCCCATATTGCTCCAAGGCACCTGCATATTGAGATAAATCCAAACCTCCATTCTTTTCAAAATACAAATTGGTAAGAAAACCTGCCATTAAACCCATAGGGGCCGCAACCCATGAAATCATAAAGGTCTCCAAAACAATCATGAAAAATATTTTGCTTTTGAACATGCCAATCGCCCGAAGCATTCCTATTTCTTTCGTACGCTCAAGGACAGCCATCAACATTGTATTGATAATGCCAAATAACAACGCAAGCATCACGATCACAGTGATCACCTGTTTGGATATCGTCGAACTTTCTTCAATCATATCAAATTCTGGCGCAATCTCTCGATAGGTTCTCACCAAATTATTGGTCTTCGCCTCCATCATCTGTTTGGTCTCTATGAGAGATTCATTATCCTTGAGCAAATAAGCAAATTCATTGAAAGCCGTATCTGGTAAATTAATTAATTTGGATAGGTCCTCATGCCGCACATAAATCACGCCATTATTGATGCGAGGAGATTTAGAATGAAAAATACCTGATACTCGAAAGGCGCCAGCCCGTATATTTGCCTCCAAATCCTGAACGGTAATGACCACTTTCGATCTCACTTTGACTTTAAGCTTTTCAGCCAACTTTTGGCTTAACAAAATAGGATTTCGCTTGATGTTTGTAAAATAGTCACCCGCTGTTAAAAAGCCAGAAAGAGCGGTCACAGCCCTTTCATCGGCAGGATCAATTGCATATACCTGAATTCCCAAATTTGTTTTTGGACTCGCCACCATGCCGTTCACAATGAGACGCGCTGATACTGCCTCGATATCAGATATTTGAGATGGAAATTTCATCAGCATTGATGGCTTTTTTACTTGGAAACCCAGACCTGGTTCAGAAAGGTAGCTCTCATGATGAATTTGGATATGAGAATAGTCATGCTGTAAGGAATTACGAGAAATGGCACCTATCATGCTGTTGTAAAATGAAACCATGAAAATAATAGACCACACTCCGATGGCGACTGCCGACATCACGACAAAACTTCTCCGTTTAGATCGCCAAATATTTTTCCATGCCAGTGATAGAATCATTCCTTTAGTGCTTTAATAATTTTCATTTGTTTAATTGCCAGCATCGGGTAAATAGCTAAAAACAGAGCTATGATAAAAATACTGATCCCTTGATTATAGAAAATTTTGAAATTCAGGGCAAATGGAATGATGGGCTCATAACCAAATTTTTCCATCGCCAGGGCGGCATCTCCTGAAAGCAGTATGGGATTTGACCAAAAATATAAAATAATAGGTGTCGCCATGAGTACGCCCAAAAGCACACCTAGAAAAATCAATAAAAATATTTCTATGGCTACCATAATTTGTACGCGTCGTTTGGTCATCCCAATCGCGTTTAGAATTCCCAATTCATACGTACGCTCCTTGATCATCATCAAAAAAGTTCCAAATATCCCAAAGCCAATGACCACATAGAGAATGATCAAAATAACCCAACCGCCATAATAATCTAATTCAATGGAGGAAACTAAATCAGGGAGCATCTCCTGCCAAGTCATCACTCCAAGCTCTTTACCCTTCAAAATGGTTTCTATGTGTGCTTTCATTCCTTCAGTATCCTGTGAATCTTCTAGCAATATGGAATAGCTCGAAATCATGTTTGGAGCAGATAAGAATTCTTGTAGAGTTTCAAGGGGAAGATAAATGGCACCCTGATTCAAAGCCGGAATTGGAAATTTCAAAATACCAGTCACTGAGTATTTACCAGCCGCGTTCACCCCATGGTACCCCTGGCCCATGAGCACCAATGTATCGCCCACATTGAGATTTAAATTGGCAGCCAAACCTGCTGCCATCAACACACCGCGCTCCGTATTGTAATCTCCTTTGATAAGTTTTCTTTCTAAATAAGAAAATGCAGCTTCTTCTTCAAGTGATACTCCAAAAAGTGCAGCTCCTTTAGTCCTGTCACCATGTGAGGCCAAAGCAAAAGAACTCAGGCGTGGAACCCCCATTAATATACTCGGGTTGGTCAAGTCCAACTCAAACAACGCTTGTTGATCAAAACTGTTATCAATGATTTGATCCTCCCAAAAGTCTACTTGATGAATTCCTAAATGTCCCGTGAAAAATCGAGCAGAATTGTCAATCATATTGTCATAACTACCCAATTGGGAGGATTGCATCAGACACGCGAAAAACACAGAGAATGCAATAGAAGAAGCCGTAATCCACGTCCGTTTTTTACTCCTCCAAACATTCCTCCATGCCAATTTGATGTACAATATCATTACCTAATAGTTTTTAAATTTTGTACCGAGAAAAAGCTTTCCTGTAAGTCAATATCATATTCAAAATCGTGATAAATGATCACCGTTTTCTGATCTGGATTTTCCGTTGGAACCATTTCCATTTTGGTAGGGATGACTCGACCGCCCATCTCCCTAATATCTGACAAGGTCATGGTGTTGATGAGAAATTCATCTTCATCATAATATTTAAGAATCAATTGAAAATAATCATTTTTACTTATGTAGGCCTCTAACTTACCCCATACCACAGCTGCTTCCTCTTTGGGATACATCGCGATTTTCCAACAATCATATAAGCCAATGGTCGTATCTCCCATGAAATCATGGCTATAATCCACCACCATAGAGGATTGATTGACCAGATCATCATTGGTAAAATCCGACCCCATCCAACTTTGCATCATCATAGAGGGTGGCATCTTGATGATCCGATCTATACTCGGTTGCCAACTCCAAAGCTCTTTATCACGTTTCAAGGTACCCGTTCCCTCATCTCGAGCTGGCTGAGTAATGAGTACTAAACTGTAATCTACTCCCTTGCCCCAAACCTTCATCGTAATCTCACGGGTCCATTTGGGTCTGACTATTTTCATGGTCATGGTCCCTCTATTGGTTTTCCCTTGCATTTTTTCATCTGCCTTGGTAATGACTTCGGTAGCGGTTTGAGCAGTTAACAAATGGGGTGTGACCGCAAACAAAACAATGGCTAATAGATTCTTCATTATTTACAATATTTATTGAGCAAAACTTTTTCTAATTCATCCAAGGGATAATCCTGCTTGAACCAAAGATATTGAATAGAAATACCATCCAAAAGAGCCACCAATATTTTAGCTTCTCCTGCAGGATCTGACCATTTTAGTTCAACCAATAATTTTTCAATGAAAACGATAGATTCATTCATCTTTCTGTTGCACAAATCTCTTGCGAAATCAAACTTATCTAATTGCATTCCTAGATTAATCCATAATGTCAATTTCTCAAAATCATCTCTTAAAGATTTGAAAAATGCCCTTAACATATTCTCAAACGCTTCACTGGATGTAGCCTTAGAGGCCACAAAAAGAAGTTCATCTGTCTCTTTAAAGACGTCCAAAAGTAGTTGCTTGATCAATTCCTCTTTATTAGAAAAATAATGATACATCAAGCCTTTTGACACCCCTGCCAATTTCATGATCTCTGATATACTTGTATTTTGATATCCTTGAGTACCAAAAAGCTTGAGGGCTGCATCCAAAATCTTGGCTTTGGACTCCTTTCGAATTTGCTCAAATTGGTTTTTTGTTTTAGGACTCATTTTTTTGACTGACCGTTTAGTCAATATAAAGATAAATAAAAAAAAACTACAAAAACAACTACTGAATCGTATTCATCATGAAGTACTCCTTTTTAAGGTCAATACCGTAATCTCAGGTAGAATACCAATCCGACCAGGATAGCCCAAAAAGCCGAAGCCCCGATTGACGTAAAGACTTTGAGTCCCCTTTTGATAAAGATCCGCCCATTGCTTGTACACATATTGAGAAGGACTCCAACGAAAATCTCCTATCTCCACCCCAAATTGCATCCCATGGGTATGTCCTGCCAGCATCAAGTCTATGTCAGGATACTCAGAAAGCACTTGGGCATCCCAATGGCTCGGATCATGGGACATCAATATCTTGTATGGAATCTCTTGGGTCCCCTCATAGGTTTTGGACATATCTCCATATTTTGAAAACCGACCTGCTCCCCAATTTTCAAGTCCTAATAAGGCGATAGATTCGCCATCTGCAGTGATGATCTTGTTTTCATTCAACATAATGTTCCACCCCATGTATCTATGCATCTGGTGCAAATCCTTAATGTTCTGTTGTTTTTCTGTCATCGAATCCCAGCGATGGTAATCTCCATAATCATGGTTTCCCATCACCGCATGAACCCCTAAAGGAGCTTTGACTTTGGCAAAAAGATCTAAGTAAGGTTTGGCTTCATCGCTTTGATTATTCACAAAATCTCCCGTGAACAATATCATATCTCCCCGTTCTTGATTGATCAGGTCTACTCCCCCCCTAACCGCGGTCTTATTAAAAAAACTACCCGTGTGGATATCAGAGATTTGAACCAATCTGATCCCATCGAAGGCCTTTGGCAAATGAGGTGAGTAAACATCCCTTCGTCTGACTCGATAGTCATGCGCACCTGACAAGATCCCAAACGAAAGACCCATCATGGGCAGTACACCGGTAAGCAAAGCAGCTTTACCTATAAATGCTGTTCTTCCGGCGATCTGTGGATCCTCATTGCTGATTACAAACTGACTAAGATAGCTCACCAAACGGCGTACATCATCACCCAATAGCACCAAGGAGGCAAATAATTTACCGATCAGGTTGATGAAAAATAAAGCACTTATGAATACTCGAAGACCTGCGTACATTTTTGCATCTAGTTGTGTGTACAAAGCAAAGCCCGTAATCATCAATACGACCCACAGCCAATAACTTGACCAAACCCATCGGGTAATCAAAGGTGTCGATTTTACCGTAAGCAATTGAACCACCTGAAATACATAGTATTCAATGAGAAAGTAGACCAATACAAAGACGCAAAGAATAACGATTCGAGACATGCAGATTACAACTAATAAATGATGATCTATTTAAATCAACTGAGTCCCAAACGACGATTGATGCGGGCAAAAAACAAATACATCACAGGGACAATGATCAAGGTCAAAAAAGTAGCAAAGGTCAATCCGAAAATAATGGTCCAAGACATCGGTCCCCAAAAGGCTACATTATCTCCACCGAGATAAAAATCAGCGTCGTACTCACTTAAAAATTTCATAAAATCAATATTGATCCCCACAGCAAGAGGAATCAAACCCAAAATCGTAGTGATTGCTGTGAGTAGAACTGGACGCAGACGCGTAGCTCCAGCCTCAGCTATGGCTTCAATAATATGAGTTATTTCTAGATTTTTAAGGCCTAACTCAATGTGTTTTCGTTTTCTGCTTACTTCAATAAAATCAATCAATACAATAGCATTATTAACTACTATTCCGGCCAAAGAAATAATTCCAATCATGGTCATGATTACCACAAAATCCATCTGAAAAATAATCAAGCCCATGAATACACCTATGGTACTTAAAATTACAGAAATCATAATGATAAAAGGGGTCGTAACTTTATTGAACTGTGACACGATGATGAGAAAAATCATGAAAATAGCCAGCAGCAAAGCATTGCTCAAAAATGCCATTTCTTCTGCTTGTTTCTCTTGTTCTCCACCAAATTTAAAGGCGTATCCGTAGGGCATTTCAAATTTCTGAAGAGCTTTTTTAATCTCATCATTGACCATTGTCGGGTTGTAACCGCTCTCCACATTTGAACTCAAAGTAATCACCCTACTCAAATCTTTTCTCCTTATCGATCCATAAGTAGTACTCAGAGAAGCCTTAGCTACCGCAGAAATAGGTACGATGTGCATTTTTCCATCGGTAGGATCTCTAAAAACAATACTTTTATTCATCAGCGCATCTACATCATAACGGTACTTGTCCATGAGCCTTAATTGAATGGCATAATCTTCTTCCCCTTGCTTGAATTTAGAAATCTCCTTACCAAATAAGGCTGTGCGAATTTCGCTACCTATCGCACTCGTAGACAATCCAAATCGTCGCGCCTTGTCACGATCTATATCTACGATCAGTTCAGGTTTACCCGTCTCTAAATTTGCTTTCAATTTTTCAATTCCTTTGATTCCAGATTCATTAATGAAATTTTCCATGTTTTCAGAAATTTGCACCAACTCATCGAAATCATCTCCTGTAATTTCAATACTGATGGGTTTACCCGTCGGCGGTCCATCTGAATTTTGATCTACAGTAATCTGTACTCCTGGATAACCTGTTAAATTTTCCCGAACCTCATCCATGATTTGAGCGGTAGAGATGCCATTCCTAAATTGAAATTCTTGGAAATTAATGGTCAATCTCGCTTTATTTGGGGTGTCTTTTTGACCAAAAGCAGAAGGATCATTGGGGTCTGCCGTTCCTTCTCCTACGCTGGAAACGACCGATTCTACCAAGGCTCCATAAGGCTCCATCAGCTTAATCACCTTATCCTCTATCTTTTGCGAAAAGCTATTCGTAGTTGTTACATCCGTTCCCACAGGGAATTCAATAAATACATTGATATATTTTGGATCTGTCTTTGGGAAAAAGACCACATTGGGAGGGAATATATTCATCAACAAAAAAGACAATATCAATAAGCCCGTCGTTCCAAAAAAGAATACATAAGACCAAATACCTGATAATGAGAACTTCAATAAGATACTGTATTTTCCTTCCAACCAAGGCAAAAATTTGTTTTGAAACTTCCTCGACCCAGGAGCCAGTATATAGGCATTTAACAAATAAATAAAACCAAAAATAAGAATCAAATTACCCATCACGGTATAGTCCAGTAGCAATAGTGATACACCCAAAAACGCACCCATTGAAAACGTAATAAGAATTCGCTTATGATTGGGCTTCTCTCCTTTGTCCAATTGCATAAAAACCAGGATGAGTACTGGATTGATCACCAGGGCTACGAATAACGAAGAACTCAAAGTAACGATGAGTGTAATGGGCAAATATTTCATAAATGCCCCAAATAAACCTGGCCAAAATGCCAAGGGCAAAAAAGCGGCCAAAGTAGTTGCCGTTGAAGCAATTACCGGTAAGGCAACCTCTCCCACACCTATCTTAGTGGCTTCAAAAGCGTTAAAGCCCCGTTCTCTCAATCGATAAACATTTTCAACTACTACAATGCCATTATCGACTAACATCCCTAAGGCCATAATGAGAGAAAACAAGACCATCATATTGATCGTAAATCCAAGCATTCCTAGAATGATAAAAGAAATGAACATTGAGAGCGGAATCGCCATGCCCACAAATAATGCGTTGCGGACCCCTAAAAAAAACAGACAAGACCAAAACCACTAAAATAACTCCAGAAATAATATTATTCTCCAAGCTATCTACCATCTTTCGGGTCCGCGCAGACTGATCATTTGTTTTAACAATAATCAATCCCTCAGGAAAAATATTGTTTTGAGCGTCTGCGATGATAGTATTGATTTTTTCTGTTGCCGTCAATAAATTTTCACCACTTTTTTTAACCACATCGAGCATGACCACTGATTGAGTATAGAGTCGAGCAAAACTTTCTTTCTCCTTATAATCAAAGGTGACGTCAGCTATATCTTTGAGATAAACTATATTCCCTTTCTCACTTTTGATTACTACCTCTAGTAGGTCTTCAAATTGATCAAATTCCCCAACAATTCTAATCGATCTCCTGATTTCTCCCGCTTTCATGTTTCCAGCGGAAAGGGTTAGGTTTTCACTTCTAATAGCCTTCTCAATATCTCCAAAGCCTACCATCCTGGCTTCCATTTGATAGGGGTCAATATTAATTCTCACTTCTTTTTCATTCACCCCTCGGATATCTACCTTTGATATCTCTGGAAGTTTCTCAATTTCCTCTTCAAGTAATTCAGCATAATTATTGAGCTCTTCAATACTGAAATTACCTGAAAGATTGATATTCATTACCGGAAATTCAGAAAAATTCATTTCAAAGATGTTTGGGTCTTGTTGAAGATCCGTAGGAAGTTCTGGCTTCGCACGATCTACTGCATCTTTGACCTTAGTAAGTGCATCTTGAATTTCAGTAGTTGTAGTAAATTCAACCATGATGGTCGAATAATCCTGTACCGAAGTCGAGGTAATATTCTCTACATCCGAAATCGTATTCAACTCTTTTTCTATAGGTCGGGTAACTAGATTTTCAACATCTACAGGAGAATTTCCAGGATGCATCGTCCCAATGTAAACTATGGGTTGCTCTATTTCTGGAAAACTTTCCTTAGGTAATCCCAGATAAGTAGAGATTCCCATAAAAATCACCAGAGCAGTGAGTACAAAAACAGTAGTTTTATTTTTTAAGGCAAGTGTGGTCAAGCCAAACTGCTTATCCCTACTTTCCAGATTGTTATTCTGAGGCCTCTGTGAATCTTTTTCCATTTTATTTATCAACCGTTATCTCAACCAATGTCCCTTGAGTAAGTGCTCTATAACCTTTATCCACAATCATTTGTTGCTCAGATAAGCCTGAGACTATTTCAGTCTGATCATCAAATGAATAACCTGTATTCACGTAAGCTTTACTTGCTTTCTTGTCAACAGCCTTACCCTCTAAGACATAAATAAACCTTCCTTTATTATCCGTTTGGATCAATTTAGTGGGTACCACCATCGCATCATCATTCGAGTAATCCACCAAGCGCAAAACAACTACTTGATTGGGTCTTACCAAAAAGGATAATTCGGGCATAACAACCTCCAATTCGAAGGTTCTATTTTGATCGTTAATCACCTGTCCGAGGGAGGAAATCACCGAAGATTGATTTTGATTTTGATTTGGAAAGTGAATTTGAACTGTATCTCCCACTAAAAACTTACCCAGTAGAGACTCAGAGATATCGGCTTTCAAATAATTTGATTCAGGATTGATTAATCTGACCATAGGTAATCCGGGTTGAGAAAACTCTCCCACCTTAGCCACAATTTTATCTACTACGCCATCAAAAGGTGCATATATTGTTGACATCCTCAATTGTGACTTTAACGTTTTCAATCTTCGATCCAAAGATTCCCTATTACTTTTTGCCTGTAAATACTGAATCTCTGTGCCTATATTTTGATTCCAAAGATTGGCTTGCTTCTCAAAAAGTACGGTAGCCAATTTCAATTGAATTTTGATTTCTTCAATACTGTTCTGTACTACTTGTGAATTGAGTGTCACCAGAAGTTGACCTTTCTCAACTGTTTGTCCTTCCGAAACGTAAATGTTTTCAATTTTACCCATCGATTCGGCAGTGAGTAATACGTTTTTACGAGAGGCTACGAATGCTCTAATTTCTGTCTCATGATGGAATTTCGATGTTTCCAAGGAAAAGGCAGTCACCAATGTTCTACTCGGAGGTAGTTCATCTTCAACTCCCGAAAGTTGAAGTTCTTTTTCTAAAGCAATGATTTCATTATTAATTTCGTCAAGTTGTACCTTGAGCCCCTCGATCTTTTCCCTCTTGACATCTTCACCCGATGTGTTTTCACATGAATAAGTGATCATGCAGATACCTAATAATAGTAAATATGTTTGTAATAGTTTCATTTGGTTATGATTTAGTATTATATAAAGTTCCCGTTGCTTTCAATAAATCAATTTTAGATAAAATAGATTTATACAATGTGGCTAAATAATTGGTTTGAGCTGCCTTGTACTCATTATCGGCATTGGTTAATTCTAAATTTGAACCAATGCCTTCTTGAAATTTAATTTTGGTGATTCGAAAGATATTGGCTGCCAGTTCTTGATTTTGACGTTGTACCTCCAAGATTTTGAGATTACTTTCCAAGCTGATCTTCTGTCGAGCGATTTCAATATCAATGTTTTTTTGTAAAAAACTTTTCTGGTAATCCAATTGCTCAATTTTTATCTTAGACTGTTGAATTTTAGTTTTTTTAGAAAATCCTTCAAACAAAGGGATTGAAATAGTCGCCCCCACCGTTCCAAAATTATACCAGTCGTTACCAAATAAATCACTACGCATGCCTCTCGCATTATTATAACCATAACTAAAGTTTCCATAAATTTTGGGTAGGTATTGGGAGAGATAATTTTTTTTATCCAAAAAGGCTAAACTTCTATTGGTCTCTAGCAAAGAATACTCAATTCGATCATTGTAGTCAAAATCGACAGCTAGCTCCGGTATCTCAAGGTTGACATCCATCAAGGAAGTGGTAAGCGCTATCCGGATATCCAATGCCATACCCATTTGGAACTTCAACAACTTTTGGCTGATTCCCGACAATTGGATTTGTGTTTCTAAATTGACCTTAATATTGTTATAACTAACTTTGATTCTATCCACATCGATCTCTTCGGCAAATCCATTTTGGTACATCTGGGTCGTTTCTCGAAGTAAAGTATCCAAACGACTAAAATTTTGACTGAGTAAATAAAGTTGTGCTTGATTGATCAGTACATTATAATAGGCTTTGGTCACCGCTGCTACTACTTCAATTTTAGTTCGCTCATTTTCTTTCGTGGATAATTCTCTAAAGGTTTTGGACGCTTGAACACCTACAAAATAGGCCCCATCAAAGATAAGTTGACTCACACCCATACTTAAATTTCCATCGTAGGGTAAACCAAATTGAATTTCGGTCAGCGTCCCTGGAGCAAGGGTCTGATCAAAATTACTGGCGTCTACTAGACTGGTTTGAACCTCATAATTATAGTTTACCCCCCCTCTCAGAGTTGCTTGAGGTAGACCCAAAGAAACAATACCTCGAATTTCAGCTTCTGCATCCTTGATGCTGAGCTCAGAAATTTGAATCGTTTCATTATTGCCAAGAGCAAATTCTAGACATTGCTCAATGGTCATTTCTTGAGCTTCTTGAGCAAAAGCAGATGACGTACATATTAGTAGTACACCAAAAAAGCAAAAATATTTTTTTTTCATCTCTGTTAATTTATAAACTTTTATTTTTGGTTCAGTAGGCTAGATTATTGATGAAATTGCTCATATAATTCTCGCCCTTTATCCGTTAAAAGTCCATGAATAAAATGATCCAGTACCTGTAATTGGACTTGTTTGAAATCAAAATCAGCGCTTGAAAATACACTGGGTTTAAACATCAAGCTTACCTGCTCCACCCGCAATCTTGCCATGATATTGGCATCGATTTCAGATCTGTAATAACCCTCATTGACTCCACGAACAATATTATCTGCCGTGTGCCCTTGAATACATTTATCTTTGAAATCTAAGAAGGTCTCCCAGGCATGAGGATGAAATCTTTGGATATCAAATAAGGTCGTAGGGTTCAATTGTCCCAAGTTTTTGCGCATGATTTCAGCCAATCCATGAATTTCTTCTATGGCATTACCAGAAGCTTCGTGAATTCTCTTAAAAGCCTCTTCCTCGCGCTCGATGTGCGCAATCATTGTAGCAGACACCAACTGGTCTTTATTTTCAAAACATTGATACAAGGTTTTTTTTGACATCGACAACGTGCGCGCTACCTCATCCATGGTGATGCTTCTTACCCCTAGTCGCATAAAAAGATCCTCTGCAACGGAAATGATCTTGACCTTCGTTATATGTAATATTTGATTGATCATCGACTACAAAAATGATTGAAAAAACTTAAAAAACTATTATTATACTAAAAGTTTCCATGGTTTTTAAAAAAAACTTATCCTATTTTGTCTTCTAAATGTGAATTAACATCGTAATGTCTGCAGAAACCAAAAAAATAATCCTTAAAAAATACAGTTTGGCCTATGCCGTATCGGGTAACAGTGAACTAAAATTATTGCTTTTTCATGGTTTTGGTCAAGATCGAACTGCATTTGATCTCTATCATGAGAAATTGAAGGGATTTGAAATCTATTCTTTTGATCTCATCTTCCATGGTGAAAGTACAGGACCAGAAAAAAAATTAAGCTCAAACGATTGGTTTACCCTCATGTCAATGTTTATCGAAAAAGAGCAAATCAAAAACTTCAGTGTAGTAGGGTTCAGTTTAGGAGGTCGATTTGCCCTCTTTTTGGCCATCTATTTTCCAACGCATGTCTCACAATTAATCTTAATCGCCCCAGACGGTTTTTATAAATCTCCTTGGTATATGATCAGTACCACTTGGCCTACCCGGCTTCTATTTCATTATCTGACTCAAAATTTTAAGCAATTCCATTTTATCATTGGCATCCTCAAATATGTAAGGTTGCTAAATGCCTCAATGAAACGATTCATTCATAGGGAACTTTCCACTCAATCGGCCCTCGAAAGAGTATATAGGTCATGGACCTATTTTAGGGATATCTCATTTTCAAGTAACCTATTAAAACATTTCTTAAGGAAGTCTTCCAATGTCCATGCTTTTTTAGGTGCAGAAGATCCCCTCATTGACGTAAATAAAATTACTCCTCTATTTACCCGTGGGGCTTATACAGTCCTGAAAGAAAAGCACCATAAAATACCTGTTCATCCGGCCGTTTTAGCCCATATTCAAAGTCTTGAAACGAAACCTACTAAAAAGAAATAGCAAAGCCCAAATTTTAACCTATTTTTACTCCTTTTTATAATCTACATGATCTATTTTTTTAAAAAATCTACAACTGAATACCTCTCGGTAGGTAGTCATTCGCTACTCAAAATCGAAGACTTAGGTAAATTATCTTGGTTGTTCTCTGGAGCTGAACACCTAGGAAATGCTGAGATCTCAGGTTCCTTTAATGGGCCCAGAAAAGAAATGATTACCCCATGGAGTACTAACGCCGTAGAAATCGCCCAAAATTGTAATATCGGAGGTATTTTCCGAATAGAAACTTTTAAGAAAGATCAAACAAGTTTTGATCCCATGCTTGAGCAAAAATATGAGGTCTTAAATCAAGCTGTTTTTTCATTAGACCAAAAACCTGAACCCATAGCCGCCGTTGAGGATATTCATTCTTTTAACCAAATACAGGGCTTGGCATTAAGTGAAGAAGAAATCGCTTTCCTCATGGGCGTCTCAGAAGAGATCGGCAGACCGCTATCTGATTCAGAAATTTTTGGATTCTCACAAGTAAACTCAGAACATTGTAGACATAAGATTTTTAATGGGAATTTTATCATCGACGGTAAAGCCAAAGAAAAAACTTTGTTTCAGTGGATTAAAAAGACTTCCAAAGATCACCCTAACTTCATCGTCTCTGCTTATAAAGATAATGTCGCATTCATCCAAGGGCCACGGATCGAACAATTTGCACCAAAATCACAAAACAGGCCTGATTATTTCGAAACGAAAGATTTTGATTCAGTCATTTCTTTGAAAGCAGAGACTCATAATTTTCCCACTACGGTAGAACCTTTCAATGGCGCCGCTACTGGGGCCGGTGGTGAAATAAGAGATCGACTGGCAGGTGGCCAAGGAAGCTTGCCATTGGCGGGTACTGCCGTTTACATGACGGCTTATTCTCGATCGGAAAAGGGTCGCCACTGGGAAACACAAATCAACGCTAGAAAATGGCTCTATCAATCACCTGAAGAACTCCTCATCAAAGCCTCTAACGGCGCCAGTGATTTCGGTAACAAATTTGGTCAGCCTCTTATTTGCGGCTCAGTATTGACCTTCGAACATGAGGAAAATGATCAAATCTATGCCTTTGATAAAGTAATTATGTTAGCAGGTGGCATCGGGTTTGGAAAACGCAAAGAAGCCCTAAAACAAAAGGTTACGACTGATAAAAAAATCATTGTTTTGGGAGGTGATAATTATCGCATTGGCATGGGAGGCGGAGCAGTTTCTTCTGTGGAAACAGGTGCGTTTGAAAATGCCATAGAACTCAACGCGGTACAACGCTCAAATCCGGAAATGCAAAAACGAGTCGCTAATGCGGTTCGAGCCATGACCGAACTTGAAAACAACCCGATCATCTCCATCCACGATCATGGTGCGGGCGGGCATCTAAATTGTCTCTCCGAATTAGTGGAAGATATGGGAGGGGAAATCAATATGAATAAACTTCCTTTGGGTGACCCTACCCTTTCAGATAAAGAAATCTTAAGTAATGAATCTCAAGAAAGAATGGGCCTAGTCATTGGAGAAGAACATACCGAATACCTTAAACAAGTGGCGGATCGAGAAAGGGCGCCTTATTATGAGGTAGGTACCACCTCATCCGATCAACGGTTACTGTTTGTTAATGATCAAAAAATAAAAGCTTTCGATCTTAAATTAGAACATCTTTTTGGTAATTCTCCCACAACAGTGATCGAAGGCATTACCCTTAATAAAACTTTTAAAAGTGCGAGCTATCTTTCTTCCAAGCTCGAAGAAATGATCCATGACATTTTTAAACTAGAAGCGGTCGCCAGTAAAGATTGGTTGACCAATAAAGTAGATCGCTCGGTCACTGGAAAAGTAGCGATACAGCAAACCGTAGGGGAAGTTCAAATTCCTCTAAATAATGTTGGGGTGATGGCCCTGGATTTTAAAAGCCACAAAGGGGCGGCTACCTCCATTGGTCATGCACCAGCAGCGGCCTTAATCGATTCGGGTGCAGGATCCCGATTATCAGTTGCGGAAGCCTTAACCAATCTGGTATTTGCTCCTTTGACTCATGGAATAAAAGGAATTTCCTTAAGTGCCAATTGGATGTGGCCTACTAAAAATGAAGGAGAAGACAGCCGATTGTATACGGCCGTTAAAGAAATAAGCGAATTTGTTTCCGAACTAGGCATCAACATCCCTACAGGAAAAGATTCGATGTCCATGACCCAAAAATATCCTAATGGCCAAAAAGTCATGGCACCAGGTACGGTGATCGTCAGTGCAGGAGCTGAGGTCAGTGATATTAGAAAAGTAATCCTACCGGCTATCCAACCAAAAGAAGAATCAGTTTTGATCTACATTGATTTTTCAGGAGGAGCGTTCGAATTGGGAGGCAGCAGTTGGGGCCAGACCCAAAACATACTTGGAGATCAAACTCCAGATGTCAATGCGGCTACTTTTAAATTGACCTTTGAATTCGTTCAGACACTCATCCATGACGATCTCGTTCTAGCAGGTCATGATGTCGCTGCAGGTGGATTAATTACCACACTACTCGAAATGAATTTCCCAAATCGATCTGGCGGCATGGAAATTGATTTATCTCTTCTTCCAGAATCAGACGTTGTTAAAATCCTTTTTGCTGAAAAACCCGCTGTCGTGTTGCAAGTAAAAGCTGCAGCCCTTTCTGCACTCCAAGCTTCAGCCGTTGTTTTTTATCCTATTGGTAAAACAACTAGCCATCGCCAATTAAGTGTGACCCAAGAGGATCTTATCCTTGACCTAAATATAGCTGATTACAGAAATAAATGGAGTCATAGCTCCTTCCTGCTGGATGCCAAGCAAACGTCACCAAAACTAGCTAAACTTAGATTCACTAACTACACCCAACAGCCATTAACCTATACCTATCCTCAAGGTTTTAACGGTAAACTGAGCAGTTACGGCATTGATTTAGATAGAAAATCACCTTCAGGACTTCGTGCCGCAATCATTCGAGAAAAAGGTGTCAATGGAGACCGTGAAATGGCTTACACACTTTGGATGGCGGGGTTCGATGTCAAGGATGTTCATATGACCGATCTTATTGCAGGCCGAGAAGATTTAACTGACATTAACTTTATCGTTTTTGTCGGTGGTTTTTCAAATTCTGACGTATTAGGCTCCGCAAAGGGCTGGGCAGGTTCATTCAAATACAATCCAAAGGCCAAAAAAGCAATTGATGACTTTTATGATCGCAATGATACCCTCAGTCTAGGTGTATGCAATGGATGTCAATTAATGATGGAACTGAAAAAAATATATCCAATGGATACCCATCATCCACAACTACGCCACAATCTTTCGGGTAAGTTTGAGTCGGCATTTATCAATGTGACTATTCAGCCCAATGATTCTATTTTATTACATTCTTTATCAGGAAGTAGATTAGGTATTTGGATAGCACATGGTGAGGGTCGATTTGATCTGAAGAGTAATGAAAACGCTTATAAGATTCCTATGAAATACAGCTATGATGCATTCCCTGGGAATCCCAATGGAAGCTCTTTTGGGGCAGCTGCGCTTTCTTCTAAAGACGGGAGACATCTCGCCATGATGCCCCATTTAGAGCGATCGCTCTTTCCTTGGAATTGGAGTCATCATCAAAATAAAATGGCGCACGAGGTCAGCCCATGGATTGAGCCATTTGTAAATGCTCGAAAATGGGTAGCGGAAAAAGTCAAATAATGATAGAAAATAATTAATATTCAAAAATGGTTTTTTAATTTCAATAAATAAATTCTATTTTTGCCGTCTAATTGGCCTATGGTGTAACTGGCAACACGTCTGATTTTGGTTCAGAAGAGTCTAGGTTCGAGCCCTAGTAGGCCAACTCTAATCGCCTGATCTCTTTGCTTTTAAAAAAGTAAGAGATGATATAAATAACATGACCATTGTTAAATTTTTTGCTGGAAAAGGAACGCAAGCATTAGCTGAAAAGATAGCTATTGCTTATGACAACCCCCTAGGCGCCATTACCTCTCAAAAATTTAGCGATGGTGAACTTCATGTAAGTTACAATGAGTCCATAAGAGGCTGTGAAGTTTTTTTAATTCAATCCACTAATCCTCCTGCCGATAATATCTTGGAACTACTTTTGATGATCGATGCGGCACGCAGAGCTAGTGCCAAATATGTTACGGTTGTGGTTCCCTATTTTGGTTATGCCAGACAAGACAGGAAAGATAAAGCTCGTGTTTCCATTGGTGCAAAACTGATCGCTAATCTGCTCTCTGCATCTGGAGCGGATCGGCTCATGACCATGGATTTGCATGCCGGTCAAATTCAAGGTTTTTTTGATATCCCAGTAGATCACTTAGATGCAAGTGCTATTTTCGTACCTTATCTCAAGACTAAAAATCTAGATAATCTCGTGTTTGCTTCACCAGACGTTGGAGGAAGTGCTCGAGCAAGGGTTTACGCAAAGTTTTTCAATGCAGAAATCGTCATCTGTGACAAACAACGAAAGCGAGCCAATGAAGTGGCCTCTATGCAAGTTATTGGTGATGTGGTAGGGAAAAATGTGGTTTTGGTGGATGATATGATTGATACAGCAGGGACCATCTGTAAAGCGGCTGGGTTAGTAAAAGAAAAAGGAGCTAAGTCAGTAAGGGCGGTTTGTGCCCATGGCATATTATCAGGAAAAGCCTATGAAACCATCGATGCATCGGTGTTGGAAGAAGTAGTGATATCAGATTCAATTCCTCAAAAACAACAAAACGAAAAAATAAAGATATTGAGTGTGGCTGGCTTGTTTGCCAAAGCAATACGTCGAGTACACAGTCATGAATCAATAAGTGAACTTTTTATTTAAAAACAATTAATTTTTATGAAAATAGTTGAGATTATAGGGTATAAAAGAGCAAATCTTGGCAAAACAGAATCCAAAAGATTAAGAGGTGAAAGTTTTGTTCCTTGTGTAGTATATGGTGGTAAAGAGCAGATTCATTTTTCTGCACCCATGATACTTTTTCGTGATGTGGTCTATACACCAGAAGCACGATTCGTTGAGCTTAATATTGAAGGGGAAATTAAAAAAGCCATCCTTCAGGATATTCAATTTCACCCAGTAAGCGAAGTCATCCTCCACGCGGATTTTTTAGAGCTATTTGATGACAAGCCAATCAAAATGAGTATCCCAGTAGTCACTCAGGGAATTGCTCCCGGTATACAAACAGGAGGTAGACTGATTATGAAAATGCCGAGGGTAATGATTAAGTCACTTCCCAAAGATATGCCAGAGAGCATTAATGTAGATATTTCTAAACTGGAGTTGGGTAAAACGATCAAAGTAGGAGATTTGGCACCACAAGAATACGAGGTTTTGACCAACCCGCTGGTATCTATTTGTTCTGTTGATGTACCTAGAGCGATGAAAGGTAAAACTGAAGAAGAAGAAGCCGCAGAAGCTGCAGAAGCCGCAGAAACTGCAACCACTGATGAAAAAGTAGATTAATCATTGAATCAATAGTGATTGTCAATGGAAAAAACCCGCTATAAAGGTGGGTTTTTTTCTTTTATGAATACATTTATGGACAAGAAAGAGAAACCCTTTAGATTTAACAGCTCATACGTGACAAAAAAGGTAGCGCAGTGAATTCAAAAGGAGTTTTAAAAAGCATTCATGAAATATTTAATCATTGGACTAGGTAATCCCGGTGTAGAATATGAGCTCACCCGACATAACATTGGGTTTTTAATTTTAGATCAACTAGCTGATCAAAAGAAAATTAAATTTGAACAGGGCCGATATGGATTTTGGACCCTTTTAAAGCATAAGGGAAGAAGTATCTACCTGCTCAAGCCGAGTACCTTCATGAATTTAAGTGGTCGTGCAGTTAACTACTGGATGCAATACTTAAAAGTAGCGAAACCGCATATGATGGTCATCACCGATGACTTAGCCCTACCCTATGGGAAATTAAGAATGAGACAAAAAGGGTCTGCAGGAGGTCACAACGGTCTTAAAAATATTGAGAAATTAATAGGTGGCCAAGATTATCTCAGACTAAGGTTTGGAGTGGGCGATGACTATAGTCAGGGTAGACAAATAGATTATGTCCTTTCTCCCTTTAACCAGAAAGAAATGGAAGCCCTTATCTCAGATATGGATTGCGCCATTGATGCCGTACTTACCTTTTGCACCCAAGGTATTGAAAATGCAATGAATCAATTCAATGGATGACGTTTTTTGGCCATACTCAGTTATCACATCCTCCAATCCATAGCTGATGGGGAAAAGAGTCATTGTAATCGGTGGGGGTGCTGCAGGCTATTTTTCAGCCATAAACATCAAAGACAAAAATCCTAAATATCAAGTTATCCTTATAGAGAAAACATCAAAAACCCTTACCAAAGTAAAAATATCAGGAGGCCGCAGATGTAATGTGACCAATGGACGACAAAAACCAGGTGATTTAATCAAGTTCTATTCCCGCGGTCAAAAAAAACTCTACAAGCCTTTTGAGCGGTTTAATACCAAGGACATGCAAGAATGGCTTTATAAAAGAGGAGTACCTACCCATAAAGAGGTAGATCAACGCATCTTCCCGACAACCAATAATTCGCAAACGATTATAGATTGCTTTGAAAAAGAAATGGATACTTTGGGTATCGAATTGATCCGAAATTGTGCGATAAAAAAGATAGTTAAATCCAAGGATTGGCTCATGCATACAGACACAGAAATACTCGCCGCCGATGCCGTTGTATTCAGTACAGGTGCAACGAAAAGCGGTTGGCGCCTACTTTCCCAACTTGGTCTAAAGATGACACAGATTGTCCCATCCTTGTTTTCCTTCAATATCCAAGATGATAGAATTAATGAATTACCCGGTACCTCCTTCCCTGAAGCTACCGCACGGGTAATCGGTAGTAAATTTACAGAAACAGGACCCTTACTCATAACCCATTGGGGTCTCAGTGGACCTTCGATTCTAAAACTATCATCAGTCGCTGCGCTACACCTTAATGGGTGCCATTATAACTTTCAGATACAGATTAACTTTTCAGGACAAACGGCTCAAGTATGGAAAGAAGTCATTGATCAATTGAAAAAAGTACATCCCAAAAAATTGATTAAAAATTATAAAACGAATCAAATACCTCATAGGTATTGGGAAAGATTGGTTCAAAAACTTGAACTTACCGAAACTCCCTTTGCTGAATTGACTAAAAAAAAACAAAATCGATTGATAGAGGAACTCACCCAGGCCCTTTTTCAAGTAAGTGGAAAAAGTACTTTCAAAGAAGAATTTGTATCCGCAGGAGGTATTGATTTGAGTGAGATTAATTTTGAAACCATGGAAGCCAAAAGATATCCGGGTTTATACCTCGCGGGAGAAGTATTAGATATTGATGGGCTTACAGGTGGATTTAATTTTCAGGCATGTTGGACCGGAGGTTGGATCATTTCCGAAGCAATTTAGTATTTTTGTCTCATGACAGATCACCTCATTACCCTAGGCATTCAAATTGTTCCTAAAAGTAGTTCTCACGACACCTATGTCTTGGTTGATCGTGCCATTGATATCATCCAACAAAGTGGCATAAAATACGAAATAACTCCTTTTGACACCGTAATGGAAGGGAAATATGAAGACCTCATGATGATCTCTGAAATTGCTCAAAAAGCAGTTTTAGAGGCAGGAGCCGACGAATGCTTGGTCTATTACCGTATTCATTATCGAAAAAATCAAGATGTGACCTTTGAGGAGAAGAAGTTGAATCGTTGATCGTGATTGCCGTAATTATTGCAAAAAAATTACCTCCAATTTATATTACCAACAAGGCATGATATTTTAATTAGGATACGCTCTTTATAGTTGCCCCTAAAAAAGATTTAAATATTCAAATGCTACTTACATCGCGGTTTTCAAAGAAGAATGATAGTACTCATGAGTTTTTTACCAAAGAATTGATATTAAATTAAGGCATAAGACATACGTTGTTTTTTGTCTTAAAGTAAAATTGATTTGCCTAATTAATTTTAAGGAGTTCCTATAAAAGGTTGGCCTTTCTCATTATTTTAAGATATTATAAAGTTTGCATATAATTCCTACATTTGAAGATTTCAGAAACTTTATATTTTTGAAGATTGAAAAATTATGAATCTAAATGTATCAACGCGCTGCCATCGAACACTAGCACTTGTTAACTAATATCTGCACCATTGGTGGCAGAAGTATCTGGTGCCACTAATTTTAGTCTCCCATCCTCATTTTCGGCAAAAAGAAGCATGCCTTGTGAGTTGATACCCATAATATTGCGAGGTGCCAGATTCAATAGTACCGTTACTTTTTTTCCAATCATCTCTTGAGAACTAAAATGCTTGGCTACACCACTCACTATAATCCGATGATCTAATCCTGTATCAACGGTAAATTTGAGTAATTTATTTGATTTCGGAACCGGATCTGCCGTCAATATCTCCCCTACCCTCAGATCCATTTTCATAAAGTCATCATAATTGATTTCTTCTTTAATAGGTGTTATCTGCACGGCTGATGCTTTCTTTTCTTCTTTAGTATCCATAAGTTTTTTTATCTGGGTTTTAATGACATCATCTTCTATCTTTTCGAATAGCAATACCGCAGGGCCCAATACGGTTGCTTTTTTTAAATTATCTGAACGACCTGCATCCTTCCAATCCAAATGTCCAAAATTCAAAATTTTGCTTAATTTATCATAAGTATTCGGTAAAAAAGGTTTCGACAGCAACCCCAGCGAAGTGACTATTTGTAAACTTATATTTAAAATGGTTGAAACCCGTTCTGGATCTATTTTGATCAATTTCCAAGGCTCAGTTTCTGCTAGATATTTATTGCCCAAACGGGCTAAATCCATAAGGTGATTGAGCGCTTCTCTAAATTTGAAACGTTCCAAAGCACAGGCTATTCGATCTGGAAAGCTACTCAGGACCTGCAATGTATGTTTATCAACTTTTTGTAGTTCTTGCTGTTCAGGGACTGTTCCTTCAAAAAAATTATGAGTAAGTACAAGAGCTCTGTTTACGAAATTTCCATAAATAGCGACCAACTCGCTGTTATTTCGAGTTTGAAAATCTTTCCAAGTAAAGTCATTGTCTTTAGTCTCTGGGGCATTGGCGGTGAGTACATACCGCAGGACGTCTTGCTGGTCAGGGAAATCTTCCAAATATTCATGCAACCAAACGGCCCAATTTCGGGAAGTAGAAATTTTATTCCCTTCTAAGTTCAGAAACTCATTGGAAGGCACGTTATTTGGTAAAATATAACTACCCTCGGCCTTCAATATGGATGGAAAAATAATGCAATGAAAGACAATGTTATCTTTACCTATGAAATGAACCAGTTTCGTATCTTCTTTTTTCCAATAATCTTCCCAATTTTTGCCTTTAGCCGCAGCCCACTCCTGGGTCGCAGAAATATAACCAATAGGAGCATCAAACCAAACATAAAGCACCTTTCCCGAAGCTCCCTTAATGGGTACCTTGATTCCCCAATCCAAATCTCGGGTCATAGGTCTGGCTCTTAATCCACCATCCAACCAACTTTTGCATTGACCCGAAACGTTGGATTTCCATTCTTTGTGATCTCTTAAAATATATTCTCTTAAAAAATTCTCGTATTTGTCCAATGGAAAATACCAATGCTTAGTGGCTTTCATGATCGGTACTTCTCCTGATAGCATAGATTTGGGATGTATCAATTCGGTAGGACTCAAGGTGGATCCACAATATTCACATTGATCACCATAAGCTTCTGCAAAGGAACACGTAGGGCAGGTACCTTTGATGTAGCGATCCGCCAAGAACTGTTCTGCTTTTTCATCATAAAACTGCTCGCTATCTATTTCTTCAAATACTCCTTTTTTATACAGGTTATCAAAGTAAGCTGAAGCCGTTTTGTGGTGTTGCAATGAACTGGTCCTTGAATAAATATCAAAACTAATACCGAAAGATGCAAAAGAGTTTTTAATCATCTCGTGATAATGATCTACAATTTCCTGCGGAGTTTTACCTTCCGTTCTTGCCTTCAAAGTAATGGCTACTCCATGCTCATCGGAGCCTCCTATGAATGCTACATCTCTACCCACACCTCTTAAATACCTCACATAAATATCAGCGGGCACATACACTCCAGCTAAATGTCCTATATGCACAGGTCCGTTGGCATAGGGTAATGCGGCAGTAACAGTATATTTATTAAACTTTTTTTCGGTCATCCAAAATCTTATTTCATCAGCAAATATAAAGGATGCCAAATCACTTGAGTGCGCAATTAATTTTTATTTAGAGATTCCATAAGTATTTTCATGTATAAATAGGCTAATTTTGCGGCTGATTCAAATAGATTATGCAAGAAATTCGAAACATTGCCATCATCGCACACGTTGACCATGGAAAGACCACCTTGGTGGATAAAATTATTTATTATTCTCAGCTTTTACGAGAAACTGAAGAAAAAGTAGATTTAATTCTGGATAGTAATGACCTAGAGCGTGAAAGAGGAATTACGATTCTATCAAAAAATGTCTCGGTAAACTACAAAGGAATTAAAATCAATATCATTGATACCCCAGGTCACTCTGATTTTGGTGGAGAAGTAGAACGCGTTCTGAAAATGGCAGATGGCGTAATTTTATTGGTAGACGCATTTGAAGGTCCTATGCCACAAACCCGATTTGTTTTGAGTAAAGCCTTGGATTTAGGATTAAAGCCGATCATTGTGGTCAATAAAGTAGATAAAGAAAACTGTAAGCCTGATGAAGTACATGAGCAGGTATTTGAATTGATGTATTCATTAGATGCTACAGAAGATCAATTGGATTTTCATGCTTTATATGGTTCCTCAAAACAAGGCTGGATGAGCAATGATTGGAAGGAGCCGACAACCGACATCACTCCACTCCTCGATAAAATAATTGAAATCATCCCTCCTGCACCCAATAAGGAAGGTGTTCTTAAAATGCAAATTACTTCTCTAGACTTTTCGGCTTTCACTGGACGAATCGCCATAGGTCGCGTTTCACAAGGTACGATCAAAGAAAACATGCAAGTAGGCCTCAGCAAGCGAGATGGAAGTATGAAACGCGTCAAAGTCAAAGAACTTCATGTTTTTGAAGGCTTAGGTAAAAACAAAATTTCTGAAGTTCATTGTGGTGATATCTGCGCCATTACAGGTATCGAAGACTTTGAAATCGGAGATACAGTGACGGATTTTGACTATCCAGAATTAATAGAAAGAATTGCCATTGATGAGCCTACCATGAGTATGATGTTTTCCATCAATGACTCTCCCTTTTTCGGAAAAGAAGGCAAGTTTGTCACCTCTCGCCATCTTAGAGAACGTCTCATGAAGGAAATAGAGAAAAATTTAGCGTTAAGAGTAGAAGAAACGGATACCGAAGATAAATTTTTAGTCTATGGCAGAGGAGTTTTGCACCTTTCAGTCCTTATTGAGACGATGCGTAGAGAAGGCTATGAATTTCAGATTGGGCAGCCTCAAGTAATGTTTAAGGAAGTGAATGGTGTGAAAATGGAACCGATCGAACATCTAGTGGTAGACGTACCAGACGCATTATCTGGAAAGGTAATCGAATTGGCCTCACAAAAGAAAGGCGAACTCAACATTATGGAACCCAAAGGTAATATTCAACATTTGGAATTTGATATTCCGGCGAGAGGACTGATTGGACTCAGAAATAATATGCTTACTGCGACCTCCGGAGAAGCTGTGATGACTCATCGATTCAAGGAATATCAGCCTTTCAAAGGTGAAATTGCTGGACGTATCAATGGATCCCTCATTTCTATAGAAAATGGACCCGCAACGCCATTTGCCTTAGATAAATTACTAGATAGAGGCTCCTTTTTTATAGATCCAGGTGTAGATCTTTACATGGGGCAAGTAATCGGTGAACACAGCAGGAGTAATGACCTCGTCGTGAATGTTCAAAAAGGAAAGAAATTAACAAATATGCGTACCTCAGGTACCGATACGAATGTCAAGTTACCCCCTCCTAAAAAATTCAGTTTAGAAGAAGCTTTAGAATACATTCAAAAAGATGAATACGTAGAAGTTACGCCCCAATCCATCAGATTAAGGAAGATCTATTTGACAGAGCAGGAACGCAAAAGAAATGGGACTAAATAAGTTGTTTCCGATTTTAACGAAATTTAACTTACCATTCATAAATTTTCTGATCGAAACAAAAGCTAAATGAGTAAGGTAAACTACATTAACTTCTGAAATTTTGATATGAAAATAATTTTTTATTTATCCGCCTCTTTTCAAATACTCTATGCGGCCGCTCAAGACCCTTACCAAATTAATCTAGATCTCACCGCTTTAAAAGAAGATCGATTACAGGTGGTGATGAACTTACCTGAAATCCAAGAAGATGAGGTAGAGTTCCATTTACCCAAAATCATACCTGGCACTTACCGCATTTCAGATTTTGGAAAATTTGTATCTACCTTTAATGCCTTTGATAATCTAGGGAAGCCCCTAGGAGTATCCAAGATTTCAGTTAATAAGTGGCTAATCTCAGGCAAGCCCAGTCGTATTGAATATTGGATTAACGATACTTTCGACCGCATGGAAGGCTATGAAGAAAATTTTCTTTTTGAACCAGGAGGAACTAGTTTTGAAGCCGAAAGGGATGTTTTTGTACTCAATAACTTTGGCATCATTGGGTACATTGATGGTTATAAAGAAATTCCGTTTGAACTCCGTGTTCTGCATTCAAAAGATACTTATGGGGCTACCGCACTCGACAAGAATGTCTTAAACGATTCTATTGATCTATATTTTGCTGCTAATTATCATTTTTTGGTAGACGGTCCCATCATGTACAATCAACCTGATACCCTCACCAAAAATATAGCAGGTGCCGAAATTATCATTTCAGTGTTCTCCCCACAAAAAGTAGTCAGCGCAAACGACATCATGGAAAATATTGAAGACTTAATAGTAGCCCAAAGCAATTATCTTGGCGGAACCTTACCGGTTAAAAAATACGCTTACCTTATTTATCTCATGGATTACCCGAGTTTATCAAAAGGTATGGGTGCATTGGAGCATTCTTACTCCTCCTTTTACACGCTCCCAGAATCAATCGCTGACCAATTACCCCAATTTGTAAGAGACGTAGCTGCCCATGAATTTTTTCATATTATCACCCCACTAAGCATTCATTCTGAGCAAATCCATAATTTTAATTATATCAATCCTGAAATGTCGCAGCACCTTTGGCTTTATGAAGGGGTGACGGAATACAATTCTATGCATATGCAAATGCAGCAAGGACTCTATGATCCCAAAACCTTTTTAGAGGAAGTTCAAGAAAAAATCACAAATGCTTCAGCCTATCCTTTGGTTTCATTTACCGAAATGAGTCAAAAAATCCTTGATCCTGAATTCAAGGATATGTATCGAAATGTCTATGAAAAAGGTGCACTAATAGGAATGTGCTTGGACTTGGCCCTGATTAAATATTCCGAAGAAACCTTAAATTTATTAGGTCTTCTCAAACAACTATCCCATAAATATGGCAAAGAAAATGCCTTTAAGGACAGTGAGCTCATCGATGTTATCGTCGCCATGACTTATCCTGAAATTGGGACATTTTTCAGTCGATATGTTCAAGGCAATGAACCATTACCGATCGAAAAATACCTTTCTTGGGCGGGGATCTCAATAGGAAAAGGTGGTGAAAAAAGACTGGCCTTGTGGGGCAACTTCAAATTGGGTTTAAATGATAACAATCAAATCATCGCATTGGCTACCGATCAGCTTGATGCTTTTGGAACCCAAATTGGTTTCCAAGAAAACGATATCTTCTATAAACTTAACGACAACGAACTTAACCTTGACACATGGAGAGCATTACTTTATGATTTTCAAGAAAATACGAGCGATGGCTCGAAAGTAAAGATCGAGTTGATTCGAGAAATCAAAGGCAAAACTAAAATCATAAAAAGAAAGGCCAAAGCAGAGACCTATCTTTACCAATACCCTAATGAGTTAATCATTTCAAATGAATCTTCTCCAGAGGAAAATAAAATAAGATCTCATTGGATGAATGGTTTATAAAAAAAATAGCTGACCGGTTTTGATCTCATTAAAAAATATTAATTAAATACCCCAAAATGAATAAAAAAAATATCCGCACCAGTATCGCTGTTTCAACTGTAATCGTAGCTAGCCTTTTCTTTCTCAACCGGCCCACAAAAAATAATGATAGCATCCTCGTAGAAGTCAAAAAAGGTGAATTCATTGTTGATGTTATCACTACCGGCGAATTAGAAGCGAAGAATTCAGTAGAAATTCAAGGACCCAAAGGCTTAAGGGCACATCGCATCTGGCAAGTCACTATTCAAGATATGATTGACGAAGGAACCTATGTGAAGAAGGGTGATTATGTCGCTCGACTGGATGCATCAGAACTTACTAATAAACTAAGTGAATATCAGATTGAATATGATAAAATTCAATCACAATTTATTCAAACCCAACTGGATACAACCCTCCAAATGCGCCAGTCGAGAGATGACCTCATCAACCTAGCCTATGAAATCGAAGAACGTGAAATGACCTTAGAACAATCTCAATTCGAGCCCCCCGCAACCATCAAGAAAGCCGAAATTGAAGTAGAAAAGGCAACCAGAGCACATCAACAAGCCCAGGAAAATTACTTGATAAAGCAAAAACAAAATATTGCTAAAATGACCGAAGTCACGGCTTCACTCAAAAAGCAAGGTCTGGAACTCAAAGGATTAAAAGAATTGACACAAAAATTTATGATTTATGCACCTGAAGATGGCATGCTCATCTATTATAAAGATTCTGAAGGTACAGTAAAAATTGGTTCTCAAATTGGTGCATGGAACCCTATCGTAGCCACCCTTCCGGACTTGTCCGTCATGTTGTCCCAAACCTACGTCAATGAAGTAGATATACGTAAAATCAAAAAAAGTCAACTGGTTGAAATCGGTTTGGATGCCTTTCCCGAAAAAAGCATAGAAGGAAAAGTTATCAAAGTAGCCAATGTGGGAGAGCAAAGACCCAACTCTGATGCGAAAGTATTTAAAGTAAGTGTGGAACTACTAGGAACTGATGAATTAATCAAGCCGTCCATGACTACCTCTAATAAAATCATAACGCAAACCCATCAAGATGCCTTATTCATACCACTTGAATGTCTATATAATTATCAAGACTCCATCACCTACGTTTATCAAAAAAATGGCATTAACGTCATAAAAAAGGAAGTCATTATCGGAGAAACCAATAGTGATGAAGTCATCATTCTTGATGGTTTGGACTTCGGAGATGAAGTGTATTTAAGTAAAATTAAAGAAGCGGAAGATCAAGATATCATTCGCTTATCTGAATCAAAAACAGCAGTATCAGGACAGCTAGGTTTCAGTTCACCATCAAAAAAATTTTGATCGTGAAACCTCCCATTAAAAATAATTTTCCCGACAAAGAACGCTTAATAGCCAATCTTACTATTGCTTTTGAAGCGGTTCTTTCAAATCGTGTTCGATCCGTATTAACGGGCTTAGGTATTATTTTTGGGGTAGCGGCAGTCATTGCCATGCTTGCTATTGGTAATGGTGCTCAAAAAGAGATAATTGACCAAATAAAACTAGTTGGTCTGAATAATATCGTAGTCAAACCTGTCATTGAACAAACAGAAGAACAAGTTTCTGCGGATGCTCCTTTCAATAAGGAAAAAAATAAATACTCTCCTGGACTCACACTAAAAGATAAAAACGCTATCTCTAAAATGATCCCTGACATTCAGGCCATTAGTCCAGAAATTGTAAAGGATACCTATATTATGAATAAGGGAATTCGAAGATCTGCCAAACTCGTAGGCGTAGAACCCCCCTATTTCAAACTCTTCAATTTTGAACTTGAAGAAGGAACTATGTTTAACGACCAAAATTTAATACATGGAATGCCCGTCTGTATCATTGGTAAATCCATAAAAGCAAAATTTTTTCCTTCAGAAAACCCCATAGGTAAAAAGCTAAAATGTGGTAACCAGTGGCTCACTGTAATAGGGGTTCTCGAGCAAAGAATTATTTCTGAAAATAGTATCAAGCGATTGGGTATAAGAGATTATAATATGGACGTATATGTACCACTCAAAACTGTATTGATCAGATATGAAAACAGAGACCTGATTACAAAATCAATGATCAAAAAGGCAGATAAAGACAAAAGCACTACTATCAGTTATCACCAGCTAGACCGCTTAGTACTTCAAGTAGCAGAAACAGAAAAATTATCTGCTGCTGCCGACGTTATAGCACGGATGTTGGCACGAAAACATTTTGACGTGGTAGATTATGAGATCGAAATTCCGGAGTTATTACTCAAGCAACAGCAACGCACTAATGATGTTTTTAATTATGTTCTAGGAGCCATAGCAGGCATTTCTCTGCTGGTAGGTGGTATTGGCATCATGAATATCATGCTAGCTTCAGTATTGGAACGGATCAAAGAGATCGGACTGAGACTGTCCATTGGAGCAAAAAAAACAGATATTGTTTTTCAATTTATGTTTGAGGCCATCATGATCAGTGCCACAGGAGGTATTATTGGTATTTTTATAGGTATTCTGATGGCCTATGGAGTAAGTGCCTTTGCTGATATTCCCACCATCATATCCTTTGGATCCATTATGATATCCTTTGGTGTCGCTACATTAATTGGTCTAATTTTCGGTATTGCACCTGCAAGAAAAGCAGCCCAACAAAACCCTATAACCTCGTTGAGATATGAATAAATATTTGGTCGCATTATGGATTACTTTTGGATGGATATCCTCTTATGGGCAAATCAATTACTCACTGGAGGATATCATTCAAAAGGTCAAGGCACAATCTACCCGATCTAAAGAAGCCGAAACGAGGAAAGAAAATAGGTATTGGCAATATAAATATTATCAATCCAATTATAATCCTCAACTTAGACTACAAGGTAATTCTCCTGGTTATAATAGAGACTTTAACCAAAATCGCTTGGACGATGGCACCATAGTATTCCAAGAGCAAGAACAAACTTTTACCTATGCCAATCTCAGTCTTCAACAACCGCTGGCTATTTCGGGAGGACAAGTATCCATCAATTCTGATGTTTACCGATGGAAAAATATTCCGCAAAATTCGCGCTCATGGAATAGTACATTGATCAATATTAAGATTGATCAACCCATTATCGGATTCAACCCGTTAAAATGGGACAAAATGACTGAACCCCTGAGATATGAAGAATCTAAGCGTGCCTACGTAGAAGAAATGGAATATATTTCCAGTTTAACCGTGGACCTATTTTTTGACTATCTCGACGCGCAAATTGGATATGATATTGCCAGCTTCAATCTGGTCCGAAATGACACGATTTATAATATAGAAAAAGGCAGATATAATATTGGAACTACCTCTCGAGACAAACTACTACAAGTAGAGCTTCAACTCCTCAGATCTCAGCAGCAATTGACACAGGCCAAGCTGGATTTACAATCTTCTGAATTAGAAATTAAAACATTCATTGGTATTGATGAAGCCTTCGATCTTGTCATTCCTAACCGAATACCTAATTTAAAAGTTAACATTGAAGAAGCCATTAACTATGCCTCTGCCAATAGATCTGACTTTATCGCATTTGAACGACGTCAATTGGAAGCAGATAGACAAATTGCTCAAGCCAAAAACGATCGCTACCGACTCGACATGACAGCATCTTATGGCCTGACGGGAACGGGTCAAAATCTAGGAGATTCCTTTCAAGAACCGAATAATCAGCAAAGACTCAACATCCAGTTCAATATCCCCATCATAGATTGGGGTCGAAATAAAGCCAGTATGAAAACTGCCTTGGCCAATAAAAAATTAGAATCTTATGTAATTACCCAAGATCAGCGGAGTTTTCTTCAAGAAATAATCACACTTGTCGCCCAATTTGAGGTATTGAAATCACAAATAGAAATTTCTGAAAAATCTGATTTAGTGGCACAAGAAAGATACAATGTTTCTCAAAATCAATACTTAATTGGTAAAATAGACATTACCAACCTAAATATTGCGCTCACTGAAAAAGACGAAGCCAAGAGAAGCTATTTAGCCGCACTTCGAAGTTATTGGAAAGCTTACTTCGATTTGAGAAGATTAACACTTTATGATTTTTCTAATGATGAATTGCTCTATCAGGAAGAGTAAGAATCTTCTAATGCAATTGTTTAAACTCCTGTCATACTTTCTCATTAACTTTGTACAGCTCAATTTCTAAAATATGTCTTTAGCCAAAGAACTTAATAAGCAAGGTAACTTGTTATTCAAATATAGAGGAACCCTTCCTTTAATCATATTGTCCGTAGCCTTGCTGGTTTTTGTTTTGAAGCTGCAGGCACCTAACGCCTTTATCACTTACCATTATTATGCCTTTGGTTGCTTAGCCGTGGCTTTATTTGGCCAATTCATCCGATTAATGACAGTAGGGTATACTCCAAATCTAACTTCGGGTAGAAATACAGAAGGACAACTAGCCAATGTGCTAAATACGAAGGGCATTTACTCCATTGTAAGACATCCCCTCTATTTAGGTAATTTCTTTATGTGGCTGGGCCTCTGCCTGCTCACGCAAGACCTGTGGTTTACGATCGCCTTTATCTTAATCTATTGGGTGTACTATGAACGTATCATGTTTGCAGAAGAAGCATTTTTGATTGATAAATTCGGAGATACCTACCTTGAATGGGCCTCATCAAGACCTGCTTTTTGGCCGAATTTCACCATTTGGAAATCCTCAACCTCCAACTTTAATTGGAAAAAAATACTACTCAATGAAAAAAATGGCATTACCGCTCTTTTTTCATTATTCTGGTTATTTAATTTCATTGAAATAGGTATCACCTCTGGAAGTTGGTCTCTCAAACCTAACCTTTGGTTGTATTCAATGGTGGTAAGTATGATTTATTATATCCTGATGAAGGTCCTCATGAAGTTGCGACTTATTTGAAAAGATGTTTATAATTTTCTGATTTTATACATCCCTTTGATGTAGTTCCAAGTCATTTTTAGTTTGGATCCTGATTTATTGCGCGCCATTTCCATGGCATCCCAAAGTTCCTCCGGAATTTGATCTAATTGATTAAACTCTCCGGCTCCTTTAAGCCACTCGCCTCCATCGATAGTCACCACTTCACCATTGACATATGCCGAAAAATCTGATATCAGATACGCTGCTAAATTGGCCAACTCTTGATGCTCTCCTACCCTTCCCACAGGTACCTTAAGTGCTGGATCATACTTCTCTCTTAATTTACCAGGCATCAATCTACTCCATGCTCCCTCAGTAGGAAAAGGACCAGGAGCTATAGCGTTACTTCTAATGCCATACTTGGCCCATTCTACTGCCAAAGATCTCGTCATAGCCAAAATCCCCGCTTTAGCTGCTGCACTCGGGACAACATAGCCTGATCCTGTCCAAGCGTACGTAGTCACGATATTTAAAATGGTTCCAGTTTTATTGTTCGCTATCCAATCCTTACCAATGCACAATGTAAAATTATAACTGCCTTTGAGTACTATATCTACCACCGTATCAAAAGCCCGATGTGATAATCTTACGGTAGGACTCACAAAATTTCCTGCCGCATTGTTTAAAAGAACATCAATAGGCCCCAACGTTTCCTTAGTCGTTTTAATGACTTGTTCAACTTGATCGTAATCCCTTACATCACAAGATAGTGGTAACACTTTATTTCCACTTAGCTCATGGATTTCTTGCGCTGTTTTTTCTAATACCTCTATTTTTCGACTACAAATCATGACACTTGCTCCCAACTTAGAAAAATAAGTAGCCATTGATTTACCTAATCCGGTACCTCCTCCTGTGACAATTATTACCTTTCCTCTAAAGACGTCATCTTTAAACATTCCCTCCGAGTAATTCATATGTAGTCTGTTAAATAATATTTTTAAGTAATTTAAAATATTTATGTAGAAATGTTAATAATAAATGAATCAATAAAAATGTTTTAAATTGAGATGATTCTTATTACCTAATTCATTTTTTTTAAAATTTGTTATGAAAAATTTTATTCAATTCCTGATGACTGCCCTTATTTTTTGGGTAGGCTTCAACTCAACTTACGCCCAAGGAAAACTGACTGCGGAAGAACTACTTGCCAAGTCTATCGAATTCCATGATCCGGAGCATCAATGGAATCAGTTTAAATCTATCCTCATTTTTGAGGAGCAGCAGTCTGAAAAAGCGGTTCGAATAACCCAAGTACACATTGATAATTCGACAGGCTATTTCAAACTAAATCGTGGAGATGAGGAAATCAGTGGTATGTCTCTAGATTCATGCTTTATTATAAAAGGGTCTGTTAGCTGCCAGCGAACGGAGATGATGAGGGATTATTATCTATACCTATGGGGACTACCTATGAAGCTCAAGGATGCCAATACCCCATTACAACCTACCGTAAATACTGAAACCATAAAAGGCATTGATTACTTCACGATTCAAGTGAATTATCCAAAAGATACCTGGACCTTCTTTTTAAATAAAGAGGATTACAGCTTACAAGCCTACCGGTTCAAGAAGCCGGATAAAAGTGGTGAATTAATTGAGTTAGCTGATCTTGTAAGCATTGGAGCTATGAGAATTCCCAAAACCAGAAAATGGTTTGCCCTACCCGAAAACAACTATATAGCCACTGATATTTTAATTACCAGTGAAGGTTATTAAAGCATAAACAAACAAAAATCCTCCCTTAAAACCACAGATCAAAGCAAATAGATTAAACGCGCAAAGCACAAAACGGACTGTACAATTTTTTATTGATCTCTAAGCAATAAAATTTACAAAAATTTAGTACCCGTTAATTGGATTTATTTAGGTCAATCGTCTTGACGGATCTTCATATTGGAAGCATTTGATTTAGTATGAAAAATTAACAGAACCCACCCTATTATGACGTTTCAGTAGAAACTAAAGGATTGGATTTATTTTAAAACTTACTATCCCTAAGTCAGCCTTATTTCTATAAATTTCACCTCAGAAAGGCGATGTCGGTTACCGCACATATGGGCTTATTCTCATGTGATTTAAATAACATATATAGATCATGCATCCCCTCGAATTCAGATACATTAAATTTTAAATCTGAGGGGCCTAAATCTAGAAGACCTTGCTCAATATTCAGAGACTGAATTATAGCGCCTCCTACACTATCCATTCTCAACTCCAAGATACCACCATTCATATATTGAGGATGTTGCAATATGGTGACGTTCACTGTACTGATACCCTTAAAATCAATATCTTCATAAACATAGTATGATCCTGCCTCCCCAATAATCAACGCGAGTGCCTCATCAAGCCCAGGAACCGTACCTGCCTCAATATTCATAGATTGTGTTCTCAGTCCATCATCAAAGTTTACCGCAGATATGATTGGTTTTCTCAAGATCAATGTTTGCTGCTGGGTCAAAGGACCGATCATTTCACCTCCTTTATCCGTATATGAGGCCGTAAAGACATAAACTCCTTGGCTTTCCTTCTTCATATGTTCTTGAAAAGTATACTTCCCAGAAGTAGGTAGATTATTAACTATATCTTGTCGACCCAATGAAAGAATATAATCAACCATTGAACCTGCGTCACTATCGGCTAATGCCGGATGAGCTGCCATGGCAACCTCTCCCCAAACGCCGGCGCCGCCATTTTGAATCTTCTCAACCAAATATTTTTTCGCCGATGAATCCATTTGATACTTTTTCGAAATCGCATAAAAAGAGGGGCCGATGGACTTTTTTTCTTCTTGATGGCATGAATTACAATCTGAATTTTCGATTAAAAATCTACCCATACCTAGCTGGCTCAATGCTCCATGTTCCATAGCAATCACATTCCTGTCTAATCCTTCTTGAAGATAATCAATAGTAGTAACTACCTCATCTTCCGTAATTCCTGCTCCCAAGGTTCCATCTTCTTCATCCCTCACAGATATTTGATAGCTCAGGATACTGTTGTCCCAATAAAAACTGCTATTCCCATTGATATCAATGCTCAACTTAGGTAAGGCATTACCCACTTTCAGTTTAATACTTGAACTTCCAAAAGCACCCTCTTCATCTTTAACTCCTAAAGACACGGTAAAGACACCCGGATGGTCAAAGGTATAATGAGGTTTCTTTTTCTGTTGAAATAACCTGATCTCCCAAACGCCATTCATAAGTGAGGCTATCCTCGTCACGATCATACGACTCTGCCGCGGAGAGGGCTGCACGAAAAGGTGATTTTCCGTATTCCAAAGGAGTCTGAATTTTTGCTAAGGGTTTTCTGTTGGATCTATTGTAGGTCAAGTGCACTAACCTCGCATCAGGATTTTGCTCAAACCAGGCCGATCCATATTCGAGTACATACAAATCTCCCTCTGGGCCAAAGGCCATATCGGTTGGGTTACTGAATTCTTTCTCCGACAGAAAACGCTCCATCCGGACATAATTCCCTTTCTCATCTAAGGTCACAGACATCATCCATCCCCGCATCCATTCATAAATAAATAATTTACCATCATAATATTTGGGGAATTTACTTTCGGTATCTGGATAATCATCTTGATAATACGTAGGCCCTGCCATAGCGGTTCGACCCCCATTACCAAGTAATGGAAATTCTGTGGAATTATCATATGAATACCAAAAGAAGGCAGGTTGTGCAGGGGGTAATGTTGTCGCTCCGGTATTGTATTGGGAATCATTGACTGGCTTTAAAGGGTCAAAAACTTTTCCGGACTTTTGAGTATCCCAATCATAATCATGATAAGGCAAATTGTTTGCAACAAATAAGGGCCATCCGAAGTTTCCTGCGGCACGGGCTTGATTGATCTCGTCGTGACCACGGGGCCCTCTGTTGACATCTGATTCATTCGCATCGGGTCCTACATCCCCCCAATACAAAAAACCTCTATGATTATCAAATGCCATCCTGTACGGGTTTCTGCATCCCATCACATAGATCTCTGGTCTGCCTCCACTCCCATCTTGCGGAAATAAATTACCCTCAGGAATACTGTATCCCTCCTGCTCTACTTTTATTCTCAATATTTTACCCCTCAAATCATCAGTATTTGCAGATGATTTTCTGGCATCCCAGGCCCCCCTACCGGGGCGATCATCTATTGGTGCATATCCATCCGATGCATGGGGATTAGTATTGTCCCCAACGGCTATGTAAAGCATTTGATCCGGACCAAACTCCAAGGAACCGGCTGCATGACAGCATTCCAATCTTTGCGTAGGAATGGTAAGCAATACTTGCTCAGATTTTATGTCGATTGAACGATAATCAGCATCCAGAGTAAATACAGAAATTATTTGCATAGAATCGACCGGATGAGATCTAAAAAAGTAGATTTGTTTATTTTGCTCAACTTGTGGATCTAATGCAACGCCCAATAGACCATCTTCAAAATCAGTACACACCTCGAATTTGTGCATAACACGCGTTTCCTTGGCTAACCGATCATATAACATGACCTCACCATGCCGTTGAATAAAAACAACATTGCCATTGGGCAATACCTCAAGCTCCATAGGTTCATTTAAATTCTCATCTAATACCTCGATATCGAATCGGTTTTCTTCTGGTACGGTATTAGATTTCCTATAATCTATCCTTTGCATTGGACCTGCGGCATACTGAATACCCCCCCATACATGTTCAATAAAAAAGGGTTCAATATAACTCTCCTCTGTGTGTCCTAAACCCGTATACCACATACGCCCTCCATCAAAATCCCTGTACCAACTGATGGGATGATTGGCACCATTTTTGCCTCCCTGGTAGGTTGCTTCGTTGACTTCCATCAATACATTGATACCCGGATGGATAGCTCTAAAATTATACCATTCGTCGGTATGAATCCATTTTTGAGATAAATGACGGGTTGAAAGATGATCCCTATTTAAGACTTCTATGGTCGCTTCTGCCGGTTCAGGATGACTCTCAAAATAAGCCCCTATCAATTGATTGTAGTATGGCCATTTGTATTCCGTATCTGTTGCCGAATGAATTCCGACAAATCCTCCTCCCGCTTGGATGAACCGCTGTAATTCTAATTGCTGATTGTCATTTAAGATGTCTCCCGTAGTATTTAAAAAAACGATCACATTAACGTCTGCCAATATCTTTTCATTGAATACCTCAGCCTCTTCTGAAAAGAGCACCTCAAACCCATTTTGATCCGCTAAATTTTGAAGCATTTTTTGTCCCTCATCGATAGAACTATGTCTGAATCCCTCTGTTTTTGAAAAAACCAACAGCTTCAGATAATCATTTTGATCCTCTTTTATCAAAAAAAACCACAGCCCTGATACCGTTGCCAACAATCCAAAAAACCATCCTGTTTTATTTTTCATCTCCGTTATATTAGCACTAATATAAAATTAATTTCCATTATTCTAATATTAAGTTGACAATAAACAATATAGTTGCCCCCCAAAGCCAACAAACTTTTTGATTGAAAAGAACTCTCTTTACAACTCAAAATGCAAAATTCAAGAATATCAGGTTCTAAAGAGTACATATTGTATTTTTGACTATGCAAATAGCCTCCCTATCAGAAATTAAAAAAGAACTCAAAGAAAAAACCAATCATGAACTTACCGAACTGGTCCTTAAGTTAACCAAACACAAAGTTGAAAATAAAGAACTATTGGCCTATGTGCTTTTTGAATCGGCAGATGAAAATCATTTCATATCAAAAATTGAATCAGAAATAGACCTGCAATTTGCTCATGTCAATATTAAAAGCAATTATATCATCAATAAGAACATTCGAAAAATTCAAAGATATATTGTAAAACAGATTCGTTTTTCAAAACAAAAAGAAACGGAAATAGCCCTGCGCATTCATTTTTGTAAAAACCTTGTTGACATCCAATCAAAATACGATATCAATAATACCCGCCATCAAATGCTGATACGTCAAATTGAACTCATCAGAAAAGCTTTAAAACTTGTACATGAAGATTTACAATTTGACCATGAGTTAGAGTTAACTGAACTATTGGAGCAAGTAGCACACTAAAAAATGCTTGTCAAGGTAACTTTTTAAATCTTCCTACGTAAACCGATGTATTCCTAACGATAAACTTTATAGACCAAAATATCATATCTATCTCAAGACAATCCAAAATTCCACAAAAAATTCCAAACATCACAAAAAGTATCCCATTTATAACAAACCATCGATAAATACAGTACCTAACGCTAGTTTTGAATTTTGACTATCGTGCAACCTTTTATGCCTAATCTACATCATTGAGTAACTTATGATTGATAAAATTGTTTCTAAATTAACCTCCATTTTTTCTTATTTTGCTGTTTTTTTATTGGGATTATCTTCAGCCACCGCTCAGCATAACATCAGCGGACGGATCATAGACAATACTCAAAATCCCCTCCCTTTTGCTTATATCATCCTACATGAAAAGGGGAGTGAGGACCTGCCAAAAGGAGTGATCTCTGACGATAAGGGTGCCTATTCTTTTGAACAAATTGCCGACGGCATCTATCACATTGAAGTCTCTATGCTGGGTTTTAAACTCAATACATTAGACACCTTTACCTTGTCAAAGAATTGTATGTCGTCAAATAAAAGTGGACTTTTTCAGATATAAATTAAGCGAGTGTTGGGTAAATGTTGCAGACAAAAAAGAAAATAAAAAACACACTAAACTTACTAAAAGAAAATTGCATTTATAAAAGTACGCCCACAGGGAGTCGAACCCCGAACCCCCGCCTTAGAAGGGCGGTGCTCTATCCAGTTGAGCTATGAGCGCATTTAATGTAAAAAAGCGGAGAGAGGGGGATTCGAACCCCCGGTACGGTCACCCGCACGCATGTTTAGCAAACATGTGGTTTCAGCCACTCACCCATCTCTCCGAAGCTCTTCTAAAAAGATTGCAAATATAGTAGGTCAATTGAAAACATTGTTCCCCTGAGGAAAAAAAAATATTAAAATCAATCCTTAATTTTTGTTAATTGACTGCCAATAAATTTGGACGAATTAACTTGTTGTGCAACATTTGCAAAATATATGACGTGGGCACATTCTTTAGGCATTTTTGAATACACAAGCATTTTCCTCTTTTTGCTGTTTTATGCCATCTACATGAACAAAGTAATGAGGATAAACAAGTCCATAAAGAGTTCTTCAAAACAATTTTTATGGAAGTTCCTTTTAAGATTGACCTATTTTTCTTTGTTTTTAGTCGCCTTACTTGGGCCTTCCTTTGGCGAGGCTAACAAAGAAGTTAAGTCCATGGGTAAAGATATTTTTATTTGTATCGACTTATCTCAATCCATGAATGCCTTCGATGTTCAGCCCACCCGCCTTGAAAGAGTGAAATTCGAGTTAAAAAATATCATTGAAGCCTTTAACTCTGATAGAAAAGGTCTGATCATGTTCAGTAATGAGGCCTTCATGCAATGCCCGCTTACGTATGATAATAATGCGCTAACGCTGTTTATTCAAACTTTAAATACCTCTTTGGTGCCCAATACGGGGACCGATTTCGCACCGCCTCTTAAACTGGCTCTAGACAAATTAAGTTCAGACAAAAATGCAAGTATCAGACAAAAATCAAAAGTGATCATATTGATCAGTGATGGTGAAGATTTTGGTGAAGAAACGGAAGAGATAGGTAAAAAAATTGAAGAGGCAAATATTAAATTATTTACGCTCGGAGTGGGAACCGAAATGGGCAGTAAAATCAAAACCAATAGAGGTTTCAAAACAGATAGAGCTGGTAATGAAGTCCAATCTAAACTCAACACTACCGCGCTCAAGCGATTGGCAAACAAAACCAACGGTAAATATTTTGAAATTAATCAATCAAGAAATGACGTTAATAAGCTCATAAATACGATTAATCTGATAGAGGGAGAACTCAGAGATTCAAAAAATATCGATACAAAATCAAATAAATATTTCTATTTCTTAATATTTGCTGCATTTTTACTCATGGGTGACGTTTTAATCACCCTTAAAATTATCAGTCTATGAAGTTTGTGATTTTGCTTTTGTTGATATGGGTCAATGATCCAAATGACATTGCCCTGATCAATGCTTATAAAGCAGATGCGGAACAATCATTTCTTGCTGAAGACTTCTCCCAAGCCGTCATTCAATATAAGTTTTTGATGGATTCACTCAATGTAAAAGAAGATGCCATTTATTTGAATTTAGGTCATGCGTATCATCAAATGGGAGATACGGCCCAAGCCCGCACCGCATACAACCAAGCAACCTTATCCTCAAATGCCGCCTTGAAGTCAATTGCTTATCAGCAACTGGGAGTGATCTCGAAATCCAATAAAAACCTAAAAGAATCATTGGCCTATCTGAAAGCTTCCATCAAAGCAAACCCAGCTAATTCAGATGCAAAATATGATTTTGAATTGGTCAAAAAATTAATGCAAGAAAGTCAAGATCAAGAAAACAAAGAAGATCAAGAAGACAAAGAAGACAGGAAATCAGGAAGATCAGGAAAACAAAGAAGATCAGGAAAACAAAGAAGATCAAGGAAGATCAAGGAAGATCAAGAAAATCAAGGAAGATCAGGAAAATAAAGAAGATAAGGAAAACAAGGAAGATCAAGAAGATCAAGAAGATCAGAATCAAGAAAGCGATTCAGAAAATGAAGAGCAAAAGGATCAGGAAGGTGATGAGAAGGAGCAAGATCAAAAGGCTGACTCGAGTGAAGAAGAGAATCAAGACGAATCCCAATCAGAAGATCCCGCTGATGAAAAATCAGAAGCAGATAAGAGCACTCAAGAAAAATTAGCTGAAATGAATATCAGTCCTGAAAAAGCCGAAATGATCCTTGAAGCCATGCGCAATGGAGAAATTCAATATATTCAGCAGCAAAAAAGGAAAGCAACAGAAAAGCAAGACAAAGGAAAACCTGATTGGTGATTTTTATCGATTTTGAAATAAAAAACGTCCTCATCTTTATGTTAATTCTATCTACTAAGAGCAAAAATACAGCTGTCATCTGCGGCCTCATTCTTAATGTTATCTAAGAAAAACACATCATATGCCCCCATCTTCTCCAAAATCTTCATGAGATCTTTGTTGATGCTTTGCTACTTATTTATCAGTCAACTTTGTTGGAGTCAACAAGAAATAAAAACTTATTATGATGAGACTAAAACACTGATCAATGAGGCTTATCATATCGTATGGAAAGATACTGCCATTCTTCAAGGACCCTACAAAAAGTTTGATGCGGATGGCCATTTAATCATTGAAGGAGGATATGATGATAATTTAAGAGCAGGTACCTTCATCAATTACTATCCCAACGGGACCATTCAACGGACCAGTAATTATGAAAAAGGAGCAAAAGAAGGAGTGACACTGGTTTACAACTCAGATGGCGTATTGATCCAAGAAGCTGTTTTCAGACAAGACAGCCTTTTGGGAGCGGTAAAACTATACCACCCCAGTGGACGCGTTAAAGGAAGTTCTGAGTTCAAAAAAGGAAAGCCCGACGGTCTGGTCACTACCTATCATACTAACGGCAATAAAAAAGAAGACATTATTTATGCCTCAGGTAAACCCAATGGTCTTGTCAAGCAATACTATGAGTCAGGAACCATTATGCTTGAAGCCACCTATGAAAATGGCCTTTTAAACGGCCTTTATAAAACCTTTTATCCCAATGGAAATCTTGAATTAGAGGTGTTTAATGATCGGGGTAAACGGTCTGGATATATTAAAAAATACCATGCCAACGGAGCACTTTCCTCACTCGGGAATTATCAAGATGGGCAACTTCAAGGAGATTATTTCGGATACCATACCGACGGCTCCTTAAAGGCCAAACTTAAATATAATAGGGGCTTTTTAATCGGAAATAATACCGAGTACAATAAAAAAGGCGTGATAACTAAAGTATCCAAATTTAGCAATAGCGGAAAGAATGGTGAAATTTTAGAATACCACAACAATGGGGTGCTGGCGTCAGAGAAAAAATTCAAGGATCAGGCCCCTCACGGAGTATGGAAATATTATACCAAAAAGAATAAACTCTACAAGTTAACACCTTATGAGAATGGGAAGATCAATGGTGTCGAATTGACCTTGAATGATCTTGATACCCTAAGTTCAAAAAAATATGTTTTTGGTGTAAAGTCGGGTCAATGGAAATCGTTTTACACGCATGGAAAACCAAAAGAATACGCTACCTATAAATTCAATGAACTCGAGGGGCCATTCATTCACTTTTTTGAAAATGGTAACAAACAATATGAAGGTTATTATTATCGTGGACGACGGACCAATGATTGGATCTATTACAACTCAAAGGGTCGGCCTATTTTAAAAGAAACCTATCGAAAAGGCTTGATCGTATCGAAAGAGGATATTAATCGACCCTAACATTCACTTTTGCAGTAGCTAAATCCTTATATTTGTTTTTCATGAATGCTGGTATACAAAACACTCAGTTCAAATTTCCCAATCAAACGGGTCACTATAAAGGCAAGGTAAGAGATGTCTACTTTTTTGATGATAAATTGATCATGGTGGCCAGTGATCGACTTTCCGCTTTTGATGTGGTCTTACCAAACGCCATCCCTTTCAAGGGACAAGTACTCAATCAAATTGCCGCACATTTTCTAAAAGCTACCGAAGACATCGTCCCCAATTGGATTTTAGCCATTCCAGATCCCAATGTAAGTATCGGTAAAAAATGCGAACCTTTTCCGGTAGAAATGGTCATTCGAGGATATTTAGCAGGTCACGCATGGAGAACCTATAAAGCAGGTAAACGAACCCTTTGTGGAGTGTCATTACCTGATGGGCTTAAAGAGAATGATCGATTACCAGAACCCATCATTACCCCTACCACCAAAGCAGCAGTTGGCCACGATGAAGACATCTCAAAACAGGATATCATAGCGCAGCAGCTGATCTCACTTGCCCAATATGAACAATTGGAGTCTTATACAAGGGCACTTTTTCAACGGGGAACTGAATTGGCAGAAAAACAAGGTCTCATCTTAGTCGATACCAAATATGAATTTGGTCTATTCAAGAATGAAATCACGCTGATTGATGAAATTCATACTCCTGATTCTTCGAGATATTTTTATTTAGATACTTATCCAATACACCAAGAAAAAAACATTGCCCAAAGACAGCTGTCCAAAGAATTCGTCAGAAAATGGCTGATCGAGCAGGGTTTCCAAGGTTTAGAGGGACAAAAAATACCTCTTATCAGCGCTGAATTTATTCAAACCATATCCGAAAGATATATTGAACTATATGAAAAAATAACGGGAGTGAAATTCATTCGATCAACACAGAATGAGATGCTCAATCGGGTTGAACAAAATATTTTAAATTGGATCGAAACATCATGAAATACCGAATTACTGAGCAAGAAAATTATACGCTTATTGAAATACTAGAATCCCAGCTCAGTGAAAGCCATCACTCCCATTTTAAAAAGTTATTCACAGAGATTCAATCGAAAAAAATAAGTCATGTCATTATAGATATGAACTACATGACTCGCTTCGATGCCTCTGGTTTACCTATACTCACCTTGGGTCATGATATCTTTAAAGAATTAGGTTCTTTTATCCTTTGTGAGATCCCTCTGGAACTAGAAAAATTAATCAAAAACAACCCGTCAGCTAATAAACTAGACTTCGTACCTACCTCTGAAGAAGCCATAGAGTTTGTCATGCTAACCGATCTTGAAAACATGCTCAAAAAAGAAGGTTAATTGAGTATTTCAGTCAAAATATTAGGATCTAATGCAGCTTCTTTTGCCTACAACCGGCATCATACCTCTCAGATTATTGAAGTGGATAATAAACACTTCATGGTTGACTGTGGAGAGAGTACCCAACTACAAGCCAAAAAGTATAATGTAAAACTCTCCAAGATCAATCACATCTTGATCAGCCATCTTCACGGTGATCACTATTACGGATTGCTTGGACTTCTCTCGACGATGCAGCTCTATGGACGGAAACAGGCATTGTCCTTGATTGGTCCACCCGGGCTTTCTGAAATCATCACAATTCAACTCAAACATTCAAAAACGGTATTCAACTTCCCCATTGAACTGACTGAATGGAAAGAAGGAGTTCAAGAACTCCTCGTGGATCTGCCTAAACTTACGATCAAGAGTATTCCTATGAAGCATTCCATTCCTTGTGCCGGATTTTTGTTTGAGGAAAAACCTAATTTCAGAAGAATTAATAAGGATTATTTAACAGAGACGCTAAATCCTTTAGAAATCAAACAACTCAAATCAGGCATTGATGTGCTCCATGAAGATGGTAGTACAAAGTATTCGAATGAAAAATTCACGTTTCCTCCAAAAAAGCATCATTCGTATGCTTTCTGTTCAGACACAAAATATGATGAAGAACTGATCAAATGGATTAGAGGAGTCGATTTACTTTATCATGAGGCTACCTTTATGGATGAAATGAAAGAGCGCGCTTATCTGACCTTTCATACGACCGCCAAACAAGCAGGATGTATCGCTACAGCAGCAAGAGTTGGTAAGCTTACCATAGGACATTTTTCTACACGGTACAAAGATTTGAGCCCTTTATTAAGAGAAGTGAAAACTGAATTTGAAAATGCCCACTTAGCCTTAGAGGGTCGTATATTTGAAATCAATGAGTAAGATCCTAGCTACAGGAAAAAAACAACAACTCTTCTTAATCCTTTCAGGTATATTTATCACTAATGCCTTGCTTGCAGAAATCATGGGTGTTAAAATTTTTTCTGCAGAAAAAATAATAGGTGTCGCGCCTGCTCATATTGAAATCTTAGGTTTTAATCTTGATTTTAACCTTACCGCAGGGGTCATTTTATGGCCTGTGGTTTTTTTAACTACTGATATTGTCAATGAATACTTTGGTCGGGAAGGCATTAAAAAAATCAGCTTATTGACCGCTGGTTTGATCAGCTATGCCTTCCTTATTATTTATACCATCACCCTATTGCCTCCCGCCCAGTTTTGGCTAGAAATCAATGCCCTAGATGCGTTCGGAAATGTCTTAAATATAGACTTAGCTTTCAATAAAATTTTCACCCAAGGTCTGGGTATTATCGTGGGAAGTTTAGTTGCCTTCCTCATAGGCCAATTATTAGACGTTTATATTTTTCAAAAACTCAGACAAATTACTGGAGCAAAATTGATTTGGTTAAGAGCCACCGGCTCTACATTAATCTCTCAATTAATTGACAGCTTTGCTGTGCTCTTTTTGGCCTTTTATCTATTGGCACCCACCGCGAGTCAATGGCCTCTTGCTCAAGTATTGGCTGTGGGATCTATCAATTATATCTTCAAATTTGTCATTGCCATTTTAAGCACTCCCCTCATTTATTTAGGCCATTACGGAATCGAAAAATATTTAGGGATCGAACGGGCACAAAAAATGGCAGAGAAAGCTAGCCAAAATAGCTAATCATCCATTTAAAACTGAATCTATAATGCCATTCAGGGAGATACTCCTTGGAGCAACAGTCCACAAATGTAGGCCCCATAAGTCCCCACTACATATCCTAATACGGCCAAAAGTACACCTACAGGAGCCAAAGATGGACTGAAATAGGCCGCTACAATAGGTGCAGACGCAGCGCCTCCCACGTTGGCTTGACTGCCTACTGCTACAAAGAAGTAAGGCGCCTTGATGATTTTAGCTACTACCATTAATAACAAAGCGTGAAATCCAATCCAGATGAATCCAATTAAAAACAACCCCGGATTTTCAAAAACAGCCAATATATCCATGTTCATACCAATGGTAGCAATCAAAACATAAACCATCAAACTACCGAATTTTGACGCTCCCACTTGCTCCAAAGATCGGGCATGCGTAAAAGACAGTGCAACACCCAATGTGGCGGCGATCACTACGATCCAAAAGAACCCTGAGGTCAAACTATAGTCCTGCAACTGTGGGAAATTGGTACTTAAATAAGGTGCAATAAGCTCACTCAGAAAATGAGACAATCCCATGCAGCCAAAACCAATGGCTAAAATCTTAACAATATCTGATAGAGAAGCTGTTTTTGCAGATTTCTGTTGGAAATCTTCCATCCGATTTTTTAAATTTTCAATGGCTCGATCATCGGCCTTTAATAATTGGTTGATCTTTTTGTTTTTACCTATACCTAGCATTAAAATGGCCAGCCATAAATTAGCCATGATCACATCTACCGCCACCATCTTCGAGAACAGGGGTCCACCTACTTCAAAAACTTCTTTCATTGCTGTTTGATTGGCAGAACCTCCAATCCATGAGCCCGCAATGGTAGTCATGCCTCGCCATATTTCTTCAGTAGGTGGCGCATTGATGACTTCAGGGGCAATATAAGAAATCAAAAGAAGGGCTATAGGGCCCCCTAAGATAATACCGACAGCGCCTGTAAAGAACATAATGATGGCCTTAGGACCTAATTTTATGAGCTCCTTAACATCTACCGAAAGCGTTAATAAAATCAAACTGGTCGGCAATAAATACCGAGAAGCCATGAAATATAAATTAGACTTTGTAGGGTCAATGATTCCAAAACTATAAAGTAACGACGGTAAAAAATAACAAATAAGTACGGATGGAACCCAACCATAGAATTTTTTCCAAAACCATAACTTACTGTCTGAGGTATAAAAAACAGCTCCCAAAATCAACATCAGTATACCAAATATTACCGCATCATTTTGAATTAAATCTTTGTTCATTAGGACTTGATTAAAGTTACCAGTTCATTAAGTATCATCGCCGTTGCACCCCAAATAAAGTGATCATCAACATCATAATAAGGTGCCCTTAAAGTTACTCCTCTGGTCTGCAGATGTTTTTCCTTGATTACATTTTTTTTAAACAAATCGATCAAAGAAATTTCAATAATCTCCGCTACCTCATAAGGATGAGGTGTAAATATAGGTTTTTGATCCATAAAGCCAATCACGGGAAGTACCACATGATTAGACGCTGCTACATCCAGTTTGCTCAACTTACCAATTATCTTGATGCTTGAATCTGAAACGCCTATTTCTTCATAGGTCTCGCGAAGGGCAGTTTGCAGCAAATCTCTATCCGTATGCTCTTTTTTCCCTCCAGGGAAACTGATTTGCCCACCATGAACCCCGTCATAAGGAGGTCGCTGAATCAAGGGAAACTTCCAATCGCTCGCATGTTCATCTGGGTATAACAATATCAGGACTGCACCCTCTTTTGGAGAAAGCTGAAAGGGTTTTCGAGCAGCATCTTCATGGATGATCTGAGCTCTCATCTTCTCATGAGCGAGATTTCCTGGTAATGCTCCTTGCAGGCGTTTCCTAAGCGTTTCCTCTAACTGAGTATCTAACATCCCATATTCATTGGTTATTTCTAAAAAAATAGGGCCATTGTATGGGACCTGGCTGCACTCATACTGGTCCTTAATATCTTTTTTCACCCTGTAAAGGCCACTCCCTATTTTTGGAATCCATCCAGATTAGATATACCTAACCAAGCCGTTTTGGTCTTCCCTTTATGTTCCTATCTGCAGTCACTATTCCTATAGTTGTTTTTAGCCATAGGACCTCTCTCTGTCAATTGATTTTCAAAAAAGAATGCACGCTTAATTACAATGATCGTTCAGGTAGGCCTGCGCTTTTTCGTTACCCATATCCATTGCTATTTGCCATGCCTGGCAAGCCATTCCTGATTGGCCATCTGATAAATAGGTCATGCCCAACATCAAATGAGCTTCCTTTACGTTTTCATCCATCTCCAAGGATTGCTTCAAATAACGGATTGCCTGAGTGAAATCCCCCATTTTATAATAGTAGTAGCCCTTATTTCGATAAGACCATGGATTATCAGGAGTCAAAACAATACTTTGATTGATATCGATCAAGGCTAAAGCTATAGAATCCATCTCTAGATAGGTAAAACCCCTATTATTTAGAAAAAAAGCATTGTTCGGATTCAGCCTAAGGGCTTGCTGGATGGCCCGATAGGCTAAGTCCAATGACGATAACTCTAAATATATCTGATTGAGTGTATTGTATCCAAAGGCTTCATTGGGAGACTGATGCAAAATTTCCTCTAAAGTAGCTGCCGCCCTTTGCTTATTGCCCAGATAAAAATCTAAGGTGGCTAAATTGATCTTGGCTTCAGTATCCTTTGGATTTTGTGCCAGTACCCTATTAAATTCATCCATGGCTCGTTCATAATCTTTTGACTCTGTGAAAATAAGCGCCTTAGCTTCGTGATAAATGGAACTATCATGATGGGCAATAAGTAAATCATAATCTCTGATACTTTTCGTCCAATTACCCGCCTCTTGATAGGCCATGGCTCGGTTATGCAGGCAATCCCAAAATTCATTATCAATCAATAATGCCTCGTTATAATCTTGGATCGCTTCATAAACCCTACCTAATTCTCGTTTGGCCACTCCCCTATTATTGATAGACTCGGCATCATCAGAATCTATCTTAATGGCTTTTGTGTAAAAACTAATCGCAGTCTCATAAGACTTCGATTCAATCGCTTCATTTCCTTGATTAAAAAATCGATCTCGTTGGGTTTCAACGCTTTCACATCCTAGGACTAAGAGATAGATACACAATACGTATGGCAAACTCCCTAATGAACCTCGCCCATTCCCTGAAAACATCAAAGCTCTTGGATTTAAGTGACTAATATTGACTTACAGAACCTCCACTACTTAAGCGTTTGCTCAAACTGCCTGGACTTCCTTGAAATTCTACTGACCCTCCACTACTTGCCTGGACATCTAGTTTATCTTTCGCATAAACTTGAGCCAGTCCTCCACTACTTATGTCCACTAATGTTCTTTCCGAAATCATCTTAAACCCCTCATAATGAGCCCCACTACTTATATCTAATGCTTGGTCACGTACTCGGCCGGTCAGCTTGACCTTACCTGCACTTGAGATTTCGACCTCAAGTTTATTCACCTCTAAATTCAAGGCGACAAACCCCGAGCTGCTGACATCTAAATCTACGCTATTGGACAAGAATATTTAACTCCAGCGAACCGGCACTGCTGACCTCAATCTCTAGGGCTTCACTTTCCAATCGATCTGATCCTTTGACCACTCCTGACCGAGGACACATCTATTGCATTGAGGATTCACATAAGTAAGCGCTACTTTTACCTCAATATTTCTATATCTTCCATTTGGCCTCATACGTATCGTTAATCGACCATTGTTGACCTCAGTCAGGACATCTGCGGGATTACATCCTGAAACATCCACCATAGCGTTGTATTCTGTACCTTTTATCAGAACGACCTCGATGCCCTCTTTTACATATAATTGCTTGAACGGCTGTAAATTTCTTTGGATTGGATCTGCCAACAAAAAGATCCCTACCATTGTTAGAGTTAAACTAAAAACGAGTCTCTTGGTCATAATAAATATCTTTTGATGAGTAATAGTTATCTAAAGGGAGCCGTTCGCATCAGAAAGGTTGCGTGATGATGTATGCATATCGTCCAAAAAGGTTACTTCAAAGTTTACTTTGATAGGATTTTTGAAATTCCTCCCAAGCTGTATTTTTATATTTTCCCTCACCCATGTATTTGGAAATAGTATCAAAAGTAGGCGCATCCAAGTAACCCGGCACAGGCTGAATAATTTGGAGCTCTTCATTCATGAAAACCGTCGTAGGGTAACTGAGCTTATTTTGTGTGAGGGCTGCCGCCAATTCGTGATACCCCTTTCGACCTGAGGCCACGAATTTGAAGGTATGACCCCTAAAACTAACTTCTTCAGCGCCTTCAGCATCAAATTTTACTGCATAAAATTTATCATTAACGTAGGCCACAATTTCAGCACGACTGTAGGTATCTCGATCCATTTTTTTGCACCATCCACACCAATCTGTATAAAGATCAACTAAAATCATTTTGGGATTCTCTGAGGTTTTCGCCACCGCTTCTTCAAAACTGATCCAATTGATTTCAGTGTTAATATCAACCTCAGATGGACTCTTAGAAAAAGTAAATATTACCATCAAAAACAGAAAAAAGGACCCTAGGCGTACACTCATAATTTCAAATATAAGCATCATTGCTCACAAAAATTATAGATTGTTGGGCTAACTTAAATATCAATTAAAAAAAGGGTTTCACCAAAAGATTAAAAAATCAAAAATATTTATTTGAGATGAATATTTTTTCCAAAAGGACTGGATCTTTCCATGCTTCATCTTTATTCTCAGAAGATCTGATCAACCAATCTCCTTGCTCAAGGATTCCTGTAATTTTTATTTCAGACCTATTAGAAAAGTGAAAGATCACCTCATGCGTAGGTACTGATATAGAATCTGATGCAGCAAACGATTTACTCATAATAAATTGAACGTCGTCATGATACTTTTTGAACTTAATTGAATCAACCTCAACGTTATTTTTAAACCAATAGGCTTCTTTCTTAGTCAACGAAAAAGCACTATCTGGATAGATGAAATCTATAGCAGTTAATGAATCATTTCTGAAATTCGATACGCGGTTGTTTCGAAAATCAACACTTTTAGAAACCAAACTCATTTTCATGAAATTATCTGCTACATAGGTATCATTATCATCCACTAGACGAACAAAACTATAGTAAGTTCTTTGTCCTTCAAAAGCGAATCTACCCAGGATTATATCTAAAAAAACATCTTTGTCTCCAGATATAATCACCCGTGTCCCCTTGTCATCCACATTATAATCTGACCACCGCTCAACTGATCGAGAAGCCAGTCGAGAGGGCTTAATGGTTTGAATGGTTTGTAAAAAAGCTTCTACTGTACTCCTTAAAGCCTCATGCTGCTTTTGGCCTACTTTTACCTTCCATTGACCAGAAATTTTTTCTAATATGACTTGCTCATTTTCATTCTCAATCTTTATTTCATCCACAAGTTGTGAATCAAAATCTACTAATACCTCATTATAGCTATTACTTCTGTCCGGATTTTTAGTAAACTTAATAATGACAAAAACTAGACTAATAATAACCAAAAAAATAAAAAGTTTTGATGTATTCATGACTTTCATAAAAAAAGAAATTTAATCAACTATAATCCCCTTGGGCCCATTTTTGACGTTTTCGCTGTACCGATGACCTCCTGATAAATCCATAAATTAAAATCAATAAAATAGGAGAGAACACATTCCCATATTTCACTAGTGATTTTGTACCATCGTCAATAGATTCTAAGGGTCTGCTCGTAATTCCCTTAGTCCTTAAGCCCACAAGTCCCGTATCATCCGATAACCAATCAATGGCATTGGCGGCAAAATTAATATTATCCATATCCAATTGTTGTGCTTGTTGACCTTCTCCATTATTTATAAATTGCCCATTAGACACAATTACCATACTCCCATTATTTGCACCCATATGCTCCATAGATAATGCTAATATTTGATTTGGTGCTGTAAAATCTTGTTCAGTCCATTCCTTTTGAACATTCATATAGTTTGGGGTATTTTGAGTACCTGACATTTCACTGGTTTGAAGGACTGCATTAATCGCTAGCGTAGTATCTGATCCAATAAAATCGAGAGGACTGGAAAAAGGTAACATCATCGATTCCAGACCTACAGTGATTGGATGTTTTTCAAACTTTCTGATTTGAGGAAAATAAGGAAATTCGATCTGACTGTTCATGGTGAAAAATCCTTGCTTTTGTTGCACTGTGACTGAGGCACAAGAAGCATCAATCACAACTTGATTTCCCATCGATATACCTTTTGACTGCAGCCAATCATTTAAACCAATATCTGGTTTAGAAAATATTTCTGCTGTTTGAAGGTTACCTGAAATATTGGAATAAGCCAGAAATAAATTACCTCCCTTATCTAAATATTTATTGACCTTATCAAAGTCAGTTGATGGAATGGTATCATTTGGGCTAATCCAAATCATACAGCTATAGTTAGGAGTGATCTCAGAAGAATCTGATAAATTAAAGGAAACCATTTCATACATCACCGCAAGCTGTTGGAACAATTGCGGAATAGCTCCCATGGTCACTTCATTATTACCAGTAATCAGTCCGATTTTAGGTTTATTTTTAAGAGTTATTTTTTTTATTGAAGTAGTTATTTCGTATTCTAAACTGGATCCAGGCTGAACAAGCGGTATTACTTCTTTCTGTCCATCAGCTTGGATCAAAATACCCATAAATGCTTGAATTTGCTGTCTCTGATCATCCTCTACTATATTAATTGACACAGGTGTTATTCCATTTTGCATGGCTTCTTGCTTCAACTCGTCCGATGTGTTGGGATTGATAAATTCAAATACAAAGTTTCCATTCGAGCGATTTTCGTATTCGATAAACTGGTCTCTTAATTCATCCTTTATATAACCCAGTTGTGCTGGTAAATCTTCTGTAAAGTATGCTTTCACAGTGATGACATCATCTAATTCCTCAAGAATACTTCGAGTAGCTTGTCCAAGAGTATATCGTTTATCCTCAGTAAAATCAATCCTGAAGTAGGCTACTTCAGACAACAAGTTTACTACCAAAATTATGGCCAAAACCATACTACCCTGAATAAATAATTTTGATTTTTTCATAGTATAAACTTAGGATTGCCAATTACGTTTGGACAGCATCAATTCTGCTAAATAAAGACCCATGGTTATTATGGATCCAAAATAAACTAAATCTCGAGAATCCACGACCCCTCTACTAATAGAATCAAAATGAACACGCATACTCAAATAGTTTAAAAAAGAGCCTAAAATCCCCGAAGTCGATGTACCCAACACATCAAACAATAAATGGAAAAATATACCTATGAACAGCGCAACCAAAAATGCCACTATTTGATTGGTAGTGATGCTACTCGCGAAAAGACCAACCGCTACATAGGATCCCGATAAAAAAATTAGTCCAACATAACCACCTATGACTGCTCCATCATCAATGTTTCCTAATTGGCTAATGGTTACATAATACGGAAGTGTACAAATCAATGAGATGAGTATCAAAATTAAACATGCAAAAAATTTACCTCTTATGATCTGTCCATCAGTAATATCCTTTGTAGTCAATAATTCTATTGTTCCTAATCTATTTTCCTCAGCAACCATTTTCATGGTCAATGCAGGGATGAAGAAAAAAAGTGACCAAAAAGCGATACCAAAAAAAACTCCCATATTGGCCTGATTATTAACAAAAATGTTTGACCCTACCAACCATGTGAATATTCCACTTAAACCTAAAAATAATACGACCATTACGTATGCGGTAAGGGAGTCAAAAAAAGAAGCCAATTCTCTTTTCGTGATGATCCAAGTCTTTTTCATATTGCTAATTAGTTAAATCTCTAAAAACATCCTCAAGACGGGTTTCTATACCAGTCATTTCAAGCAAATACCATTTCTGTTTCACACATAGATCAAAAATTGCTTTTCTAGATTCCATATTAGGCTTGGACTGAATACTATAAAATCCAGGCTTGTCCTCTATCGCACTTACTTTTTCAACAGATCCTAAACCCAATAATGATGTCTCTAATTCCTCGTTTAAAGGCGTTATATGGACCGTCAACAACTCTTGGTCATCAGCTTGGGACCGTAATGTCTCAGAGGTTCCATCTGCAACTATTCTTCCTCGATTAATTATTAAAATTCGATCACAAGTAGCTTCTACTTCTGAAAGAATATGTGAACTTAATATCACAGTTTTTTGCTTGCCTAATTCTTTTATTAATTTTCTGATCTCGACAATTTGGTTAGGATCCAGCCCAGTAGTTGGCTCATCCAAAATCAAAACCTCAGGATCATGGATCATCGCTTGGGCTAGTCCTACTCTTTGTCTGAATCCTTTGGACAACTCATTAATATTTTTATGTTTTTCTCTCACTAAACCGCATAATTCAATCATCTCACCAATTCGGCCAGGAATGTCAGTTTTAGACACTCCTTGTATTTCCGCAGTGAACCGAAGATAATCCACAATAGACATATCGAAATACAGAGGATTATTCTCAGGAAGATAACCGATCTTTTTCTTTATTAATGATTGGTTTTCGTTAACTGAAATATCATCCACAGTAATATTACCAATAGTTGGAGCCATAAAGCATGTAATCATCTTCATCGTTGTACTTTTCCCAGCACCATTGGGTCCTAAGAATCCGACGACCTCGCCTGTCTCTATTTTGAAGGAAATATCATTAACGGCTTTTTGCTCTCCGTACTTTTTAGTGAGATTTTCTACTATAATTGACATATACTATTTGAAATATTGAGTTCAATTTAATTGAAACAACCAAAAGTAATTTTTTCCTATTTTGAATCAAAAAACAAAATAAAATTAAGTATTCAAACTTTCAAAAAAAAAACCTGTTAAAATGTGTTAAAATTAACCTAGTTTGCATCTATGAAAGTAGGTGTAATCTCCGATACGCATGGTTATTTAGATCCTAAGGTTTTTCATTATTTTAAAGATTGTAATGAAGTATGGCATGCAGGAGATGTGGGAAATGTTGCCCTCTTAGAGACTTTAGAAAATTTCAAACCCTTGCGAGCCGTCTTTGGTAATATAGATGGGCATGATATTAGAATACGCACAGAAGAAACAGCATTAATTTCTTGTGGCGACATGCGCATCATGATGACCCATATCGCCGGTAAACCACCGTCATTCACAAAAAATATCAGAGCCCTATTATTGGCCAAGCAGCCCAACATTCTTGTTTGTGGACATTCTCACATCTTAAAAGTAATTTTTTATAAAAAATACAATGTTCTATATTTAAACCCTGGTGCCGCCGGAAAACATGGATTTCACAAGATGAAAACCCTCTTGAGATTTGAAATTGAAGATGGAAAAATTTTCAATATGGAAGTCATAGAAATCGGGCCAAGAACAACTCAAAAATGACAGCTCTGATTTGATTCTAAGGGAATGACGCTCATCCACCTTCGATATCTGTTATGGGGACGTTAGTCCGTCAATAAAGGTGTTACCACCTCTCTCAATCTTAGATAACCCGCAGTATTTGGATGCAATCCATCAGAGAAGAACGACTCATCAATTTTATTTTCCTTATTTAAAAACACGTACCCAAGATCTCTGTAGGGTACCGCTACTTCGCCTGCCAACTGAGCGATTTGAAAGTTCAGCTTTACAATTCTATCTTCATAGGCTCTTCTGGGCAACAAGCCCATAAGTATTATTTTAGCTTTGGGTTGTCTGATTTTAATGGCCTTCATTAAAAGGTGCAATCCTTCAATGATTTCTTCATTTGTATTGAGATGTAAATTATTGGTCCCTATCATGACCAAAACTTTTTCTGCCTCAAATCCGTCAAGCTCACCATGATATACCCGCCATATGACATTTTCGATCCTGTCCCATCCGTAAGCATAATTCTTAAGACCCAACGGGGTGAAAAATTGATCCCAAGAAGTTTGTTCTCTCCTTAATTTAGTCTGGGGTAGTCCTCCCCAAAAATGAACAATTGAATTGGCCAAAAAAACTGCTTTTGGTGGATTTTCTTGATTTATGTTCAAGATTTCTCTATGTCTTTTTTCCCAATTATAATTTAGGGGCTCCCTATATTGGGTAATGGGATATGTTGTCGAACCTGTTCCTGTTGGTTCTTCCAATATGGATCGTATTTTTTTCTCATAACTCATACCGTATTTCATCATTCCAAGGTCTGTCGGATGAATCCCATCAACAGTATCATCCATCTGAAAATCAATTTCTTCCTTGGTCAAATAGAAAAGATGGCCCATTCCTTGCTGTTTGAGTTCATGAAAAACTTGCTGTTGAACTTGATTTACTTGAGCAAATTCAATTCTCTTTTTTTCACTAACTATCGCTTGAGTATAGCCGGCGTGGTCTACTAAAAGGATAGGAACCAGCGGTTGTTTCTTTCGAAGTGTTATTATCCCTGATGAGATCCTCTCTTTCAGCTCCGAAACATTGTCTATCTCTAAGTTCTCCCAGTTATATGAAGACAAATTCGGTAGACAATCCAAGACATAAATTTTTGCATCTATCTCACTTATTAAATCAATCACTGGCATATCAAATGTTCCACAACCAGAAAATCCCAAGTTAATCAAGGGTCTGTCCATTTTTCTTCCTAAAATAGAAGTCCAAGCCATTCCAGGACGTGAAGCGCAGGCCCCTTGGGCAATAGAGGTTCCATAAACCACAATGGGTTTTTCTTTACGCACAGGCAGGGGTTCAAAATACACCTGTTGGTCAACACCAATTTCCATCCAATTAACTTGATTATAAAGTGGTAAGTAAAGTCGATATTCACGCCCTCGATCGTGATAACCATCATTCGCATTCAAATTAAGAAAAGCATAAGTCGTAGTATCTCCAAAAGTTCGTTCTGCTGCACACCAAACTTCCATTCCATCACTATTTATAGCATATAAATCCAATCCACTTACTCCCGTGGTCGACATGTGATCCATATTAATCGGATTTTCATCGTTGATCTGATATCTGATCTTAATCACTATGGCATTTGAACGAAAACGAATCATCAGGCCTGCCGAATGTTTGGACAGCCCCCAGATCCCCGGATCCACCTTATCAACTACGCGGTGGGGCAGTCGATCATAGGATTCTTGGACCTCATCGAACCAAGCCTGCCCCTCTATCACGTGAAACTCATGCGCTGTAGGATTCCACCATTTAAAATTGGAATCACTTTGACTCATTGCCAAATGACAAAAGATGAAAATATAAAATATAAAGATGTTTTTCATATAACTAAATTAAAATAATTTCATCAAAGTAGTATTACCGATCTAAGTAATTACTGGATTTTGAACTCCCTATTTTAAATCGCTTATCTTAAATTGAATAAGCATTTTTTAAACACATGATCAGCTCTAAATCTTTCCTTAAGTACCTGAAATAAACCTAATAAAATGATTAACATAGTATAACGAAACTCATCCACCGTATGTAAACTTGTGTTAGAAAAAAGTTTATTGAAAAAATACGCGTTCATCTGTCTTCCCATCCTTGAATGAAGTTCTCTATCATTGGGAAGAAAAAGATGCTGCGGGTAGTCCTCCTCCATTAAATAGTGTCCCCTCAAAATAATCTTTCCACCCATATCGAACATATTTGGGATCAGATACAAAATCAGACCAAGCGATGACTTGATCGTTCACAATCTTTGCTTCTGCTAAAACATATATTTGATCCTCACTCGCCAATTCAAACCCTGTAAGGCTAGATTTATAGCTCATTAATCCCTGGCCATAGATAAAATCAATGATCACTTTGCCCTCCTTCACACTATGACTTTTGTAAAGGGGCCCAGAAGCCAATATATCTTTTTTGTAGTCGTTGGCCAGGGCCAAACGCGCTAATCGATCTCCAACATCTTGTTTATTGGGCGGATGGATCGTCGTAGGTGATCCAATATCCATAGTGATAGCCATACCTGTATTGGTCACTTTTAAACTTTTTCGCTGGGCATCTCTCAACGCCGGTGATAGATTGTTTTCAAATACGTAATGAAATGGTGCTATTTGAACAAAATAAAAGGGAAAATCATATCCCCAATAACTTCTCCAGTCTGTAATCAGTGCTGGAAAAAGTTTCTCATATTGCTTAGCTCGCACTACATTTTCTTCTCCCTGGTACCATATCACTCCTTTGATATTGTATGGGATCAGCGGATGAATCATGGCATTAAACAATGAGGATGGAAAATCGTTCGGTCCACCGGAAGGAAGAGAAGGACGCTGACTCAATTGATTCTGATTCTTTAAACCATAAATAATTAATTCTGAATTAAAGAGGTCTGCGTAAAGAATACCTGACCAACTCCCCTCCAAAAAAACCTTATCTCCTTTTGTGTTTTCTAGATATATGGGCCCAGCAACTGAGGATTTCCCCCAGTAATCACAATGCATGATGGCAATGACGTTTAATCCTTCATGCAGTATCTCTTTAGGTACCTTATAGACTCTTTGATCACGATCACCCAAGGTAGCGCCTACTCTCTGTCCATTTACATAAGTAATGTCCCCATCATCGATAGCACCAATGGTCAACTCATAATCCATATTAGCATGATCTAAAATCACCGTTTTTCGGTACCAAAAAAGACCATTAATATCCTCTCGATAACCCACATCAGGCAGAAAAATATCTGTGTAACTATTTTCTGAGGGTAAATTCATTTTTGCCCACTGAGCATCATCAAATTGGGGATCACAAATTTCCTTCTGACTCAAATTCATGACTTCCAAACTATCGAAGCTTGGCGGTGTCGTTAATCTTTCAAATTGCGCAATCCAGGCCCGTATCTTGGTTTCGTCGAACTGCTGAGCCGTCTTCACCAACTCAGAGAATTCACTTAAGCCTTGTTTACTAGTCCAAGCTTCCACTATGGTTCCCCCCCAACTTGAATGAATAATACCAATGGGAATATTCAGATCCAGATGTAATTTTCTAGCAAAAAAATAAGCAGAAGCACTGAATAGTCCCACAGCTTCAGGCGAACACACCTCCCATGAGCCCATCATTACTTTCTGCTTGACCGAAGCGAAATCTCTTTTCACAGTAAACATTCTTATCTCAGGATAATCGGCTGCTGCTATTTCTTTGAGATCGTTATCAATGTTCTCATTAGGTAAATATCCAGTGATCGGCATTTCCATATTTGACTGACCTGAAGCAAGCCATACTTCTCCTATCAAGACATCATTAAAAATGATGGTGGTATCTAGGGCCGAGATACTGACTTCAAAAGGGCCCCCTGCGGGGGGTGTTGGCAATTGGAGTTTCCAGTTACCCAATTCATCAGAGACCGTACTTATTTTCTTACCCCAACTACCAATGACGGTTACTTTTTCATTAGGCAGATACTCACCCCAGAAAGCAACGACTTCATTTTGTTGAAGCACCATGTAATCACTAAAAAGAAGTGGTAATTTTAATTTTTTTTGCTCCGGTTTTTGGCATGATATGAAAAACATGAATAGGCAAACTATCCAAATAATTAATTTATTGTTTTTGAGGATTTTGAAATATAGCATAGCTCGGTAGTTTATTCAGATATTTTCTTAAAATCATCTGACATTCCCATAATAATTTATCTACCTTATTGGAAATCTCAGTTCACTTATTTGAAAAAAAATTCACAAGCAAAAGGGCAATCAATAATGGATAAACTACTTCCCTTATTGAAACATGAAGAAGAAAAGCCCTTAATACTTGCAAAAGTTATAAATTATAGTTTTTATCATACATACTATTCAAACTATCAAACTTAGAGAATCTCAATATCTCCTTTTATCTCATAGATCATCACATCAGAATTATTTCTTCCAAATAGTATGCGATTCCTATCAACAATAATCTTTCTTACGTCACCTGAAACATTTAGGCCCGAATTATTTTGATTTAAGTAATGATAAGTTCCAGATGTGCTTCCTATAAAAACAAATCCGTTATTACCTGTATACTTTCCCGTGCGAACCCTCGTTTTTTCAAGATTTCCACCCAGTATAATGTCTAAAACATCATCTCCATTGATATCTAAAACCGCTATGGAATATACAGGCGAGAACTGAGCTTCAATAGGAAGAGATATTTTTGAAAATTGCTGATTCGCATCATTAATAAATACTGAAGTTTCAAAAGTAGTGGCTACCAATTCTTTGGATAATGCTTGCTCCTTTTCCGTTAATATAGTTTCTAGTACAGCTGATGAATAGGATTCATAATCCACAAAACGCTTTTTTAACATAGGCAATTGCGCAATTAACTCATCTCTGCTTGCATAAGGAAAACTCTTTCCTTGGATATGATAAAAAAGTATTGGATCTACAGAACCATTATCATCGTAATCTGCATATTGCATGCTCACCGGTGATTCATGAGAAGCTTTCATTTGGTTATTCATTCCTAAATTTCCCGCTATAAAATCCATATCACCGTCACCATCAAGATCATTTACTTCTATGGTATTCCACCAACCCTGATAGGCATCGTTAAGGAATTTATCGGACATATCAATCAGTTTGCCACTTTCATTGATGAATACTTTTATACCCATCCATTCGCCCACTACGATAATGTCCTGTTTCCCATCTCCATTGAGATCCGCCCATTTAGCATCAGATACCATACCTATGCGTTGTAGATCAGGTGCCACACTTGATGTCACGATTTTAAAGAACCCTTTGCCATCGTTTTCAAGGAGATAACTTAAAGGTACTTTGGGATAGCTTCCTGGAACAATTCTTCCTCCGACAAAAAGATCTAGATCCCCATCTCCATCAAAATCAAAAGGTCGAACGCAAGACCCACTCGATAAAAAGGAAGGCAACCTATTTTTAGCCTTATCAAATTTCCCATCTCCTTTGTTGATGTATAAACGATCCTGTAAACCTCCTTCGTTTGATGAAAATTCATAACCTCCACTCACTACGTATAAATCTAAATCACCATCTCCATCAGCATCAAAAAAAGATGCATCTACATCTTCAGTAGCTCCGTCAAAACTCTGCTGCAACTTACTATAATCGCCTTTATGGTTTTTTAAATAGATAGCCCCTTTATGACCTTTTCCTCCCCCAACAAATAAATCATTTAACGCATCTCCATTAATATCTCCGATCACCATCGCAGGACCCTGAGTAGAATACATTCGAGGCAGCAAGGGTTGTATTAAAAAATCAATAAATTCATTTTCTACATGACTGATAGGCATTATCTGAACTTCCTCAAGAAGCGGACTTGCTATCGATTTTTGTACAATAGTTGAGTGGTTTGTATCACTTTCCTTAATAGATAGTATTTGATTTACACTCGTCCCCATAAGTTTCTGTAAGCCTCCTTTGGGCCACAAAACATGAATTGAATCCACTTGTGTCACAGAATCAAGTCCAAAATGTAGGATAGGGTCCACTGAAGACTGGAATCCTCTAACAGGATATTGTTCACGAACAATTAATTGGCCCTTGGCGAAGACAATGACCCGTGCACCAATTGCAAAGTGATTTTGATCATTCCCTAAAAGTTTAATTTTTAAGTAATTATTTTTAAGTATATCTCCAACATTATTGCGATAGATACCCGCATTTGCATCCATATTATTCAATATCATATCCAAATCACCATCATTATCAAGGTCGGCATATGCAGCTCCGTGAGTCAATCCTCCTTCATCAAATCCCCAGGGATCACTCACATTATCAAACTGAAGCCCTCCGGAATTTTTAAATAGGTAATTGGTTGGCTTACTTGAAGGTATCTTTTCAAACATTTCGGTATAAATTCCTGCCTTCTTTTGTGCAATCTTGATTTCTTGGTCGGCCTTATAATTTAAGAAATCATGATTGGTAAAATCTCTTTTATAACCGTTGCTGACAAATAGATCTTGAAACCCATCATTATCAAAATCAGCAAATAAAGCTGACCAACTCCAATCAGTATTTGATACCCCTGCAATTTGTCCAATTTCACTAAATGTAGAATTTCCACTGTTTAAGTGGAGCATATTGCGCATGCACTGACTTGAATAACCGTTTTTTTTGCATAGAGGAGTACACGTAATAATGCTCAGGACCAAATAATAATTTTTGACGCTTATTGTCTTCTGGTAGCATATCTAAGGTCATGATATCCATATTTCCATCTCTATTCACATCTCCAATATCTAAACCCATTGAAAACTGTGATATTTGACTGAGCATACTGTCCGTAGCCATTATAAACTTCCCTTTCTGGTCATTAATTAGCAACTTATCACTATCCACATAGTCGTTGGAAATATACAAGTCTGGCCAGCCATCATTATTAAAATCTGATACACCTACGCCCAATCCATAATTCGAAGCAGGGCCATAAATTCCAGATGTATCACTTACATCAACAAATCGGCCCCCATCATTTCTCAAAAGTCTATTACCCACATAAGGATACCGATCTAATCGATTAATGACCTTTATGTTAAATGAATTTGAAATCTGTAACAACGAGTGATTTAACAAAAATGCATCCAAATCTCCATCCCTGTCATAATCAAAGAAAGCGGCTTGTGTGGAATAGGAATTATCATCCAATCCATAATCACTGGCTCGATCCGTGAAAGTTAAATCTCCGTTATTAATAAGTAGTGAATTTTTCCGATTATTTGGATCCCCATCTGCCGAACGGCAGACATAAATATCAAGCCAACCATCCGCATTGATATCAACCATAGAAACCCCTGTTTTCCAGCCCTTTTGGCAACCTGCACCGGAAAGGCTTGTGATATCTTCAAATTTGAAATTCCCTTTATTTAAATATAATTTATTCTCAAGATTGTTAGAACTGAAATAGATATCAGTCAAACCATCATTATTTATATCTCCAATGGCAACGCCGCCACCATTGTAAAGGTATTCATAAGTAAAAATGTTTATTTGTTCATTTTCAGCATTGATATTATTGAAAAATATTCCAGTATCATCACTTTCTAGCCTGTAAAACTTTTTCTTATTTGTTTGGTTGCACCCAAATAAAATGACCCCAAGTAGTAACCCAAAAATGCCACGTATTGATATTTTTTTATTCATATTAAAATCGTGAGCAACAGTAAGTTTTTTATTGAAAATATGAGAAAAAATACACTTGAAAAGAATGGTTTATTCTGAATTAATAAAAAAAAGGCCCTTGAGTAGCTAAAGGGCCTTTTTTTTTATAGATGATATTTATTGGTCCCACCAAACACTGGTAGTCTCCACATCCGCTCCTTGACTTGAAACTGCAGCATCGTAAAATTCACTATTATTGATCTGCTCGGTTGAAGGATAGGTAATTCTTTTGGTAAAGTTATCAGGTCCTCCATCTCTAGCCGTATAACGCGCATCAGGTGCTGCCATAGGAATCAAAACAGGCAAATGCAATCTTCTATGATCTGCCCATGCCTCCCAACCTCCGTCAGGAAATAGTGCGAGGTACTTTTGAGTAATTATTTTACCCATCGCATCATCGACAGAAGTGCCATTGAAAGATTTACCAGAGTTATTATCAAACGCAACAGTTGTACCATAAGTATTCTCATCAGAAGAAGCTATATAAGCTGCGGTTGTGGCTGCATCAACCCCGTGGTGTGTCATTGACGCGGTGATTCCAGCTTCATACCAATCTTTAGCAGTACCTCCAGCATTCCATCCACGTTGCGCAGCTTCAGCCATTAAAAAGCAAAGCTCGTGATAGGTTAAAATCTCTAAAGGACGCTCCGCATCTGTTGACATGGTAGGCCCCATGATAGATATGTTCGTATATACATGCTCAGCCAGGGCGGCATTACCCGTACTTAATCCGGCAGGAACACCAATCCATCGATTCCTAGTATCTACTTCAATGGTATCACCATCAGAATTTGCAACTTTAACACCTTCAGCCCCAACAGCAGGTGAAAAATAAATCGGACCCCTTGGATCAACTACAGATGGAACACCCAATCTAAATTTGTTTGCCTTTGGATCAAGTGAATTTTCATTTGCTGGTAAATCAAAGCCTTCATCATCAACAATCATGCCTGTGGTGTCAACAGCTATAGGTTGACCCCCCAATCCAGTCAATAGGTTTTCCATAGACCTACTCATGTGTAAGCCTCCCCACCCATAATAAAAGGTGTATGGATACTGAAAACCCCAACCAAAAGTTGCAGTACGCGTTACCTTACATTCGTCTTCCGCAGAAGCAAATACGCCAGAAGCTATTGCAGCCTCAGCATGCTGCTGTGCAAGAGCTGGATCGGCCTCAGATATTCTCATCGCTAGACGTAATCTCAAAGAGTTACCAAACTTTTTCCATTTCGCAATATCATCACCGTAGACATAGTCTTGACCACTAATTTGCACAGGATTATCAGTACTTAAAGAGTCGACTGCCTCGCTTAGTTCTTTAAGCATATCCGTGTAGATGAGTTGCTGATCATCATAAACTGGATTTTCACCAGTACCATCGGCAGCTCCAAAATAAGGAATATCGCCCCAGATATCTGTCGCCCTACTGAAAACCCAAACTTTCCATATTCTTGCAATTTGAGTCTCATTAAGGGGTTTTCCAGCGGCCGCACTTGCACGACCCAAACGAATTCCTTCACTTAAATTTGCGACAAACCGACTATGATAACTTGAATAAAAACTACTAACCCATTCATCGTTAGTAACTCCCTGCTGGGTGCTAAATGCTTCATTAGCCCAATATTGCGCAAAAACATCGTTTGTCAATTGAGTCATTCTCTGATGCATGCCAGGATCTAGTACAGATGCGCTAATCACATCTGCTAACAAAAAACTAGGCGTAACATTATCTGGTGTGAATGCATTTGGATTCTTCTGAAGATCTATAAAGTCATCAGTACAAGAAAACGTGAATGTCATTAAACAAACCAGTACAATTATTGTATTTTTTATCTGTATTTTCATTCTATCAAATTTTAAAATCCTAAATTAATATTGAAGCCATACACTTTTGTTGAAGGAAAAGCACCATTCTCCCAGCCACGAGCATTAGAAACTGAAAAACTTGTTTCAGGATCAACTCCTGGTACTGCGCTCTTAATCAGCCATAAATTTCTACCTGTAATTCCAATCGAAACATTATTAAATGGTGTCCCAGAAACAAAACTTTGGGGTAGCGTATAACTGATATAAGCCTCTCTTAATCTAATACTTGTAGCATCCATCATGAATTCAGAGACCACAGGTTCAGCACCTGCAACTGCCTGCCAATATTGTTGAGATGTAATTGTATTAGTATTTGTAGAGCCATCAGCGGTTACGCCATCAACCAAGAGTCCACCCTCTCGATATGCGACCGTTCCCTGATGTGTACCTGCCGAATGCATAAAAGCGCTTGACTGAGAATAGAATTGACCACCTTGTTTCCAATCAATTAAAAATCCAAAGTTGATACCTCGATAAGTAAAATCATTGATGAACCCCATAGTGAAATCTTGCTGAATATTCCCCATAAAAGAATTTTTCTCCGCAGCTTTTAAGGGTATTCCTGCATCATCTACAACAATATTACCATTATCATCGCGCTGGAAGTCGCGACCATAAATATTGCCAAATGGCTCCCCTTCATCGGCCACAATTCTTATAGCTCGAGAACTTTCATCACCCTGCAAAAGAAGGCGTTCAATTCCATCATCTAATTTATTAACTACCATTTCATTTGTTGCATAATTAATCATTATGTTCCATTGAAAATCTGAAGTCTGCACAGGTGAACCAGAAACCATCAACTCGAAACCCTTACTCTCTACTTCTCCTGCATTTATCATTTTAAATTGATATCCTGTTGCTCCAGGAACTGGTAATTGTATGATTTGATCAGTAATAACCTTTGAATATGCTGCTAATTCAATTCCTATGCGATTATTTAACAAGTTCAAATCTAAACCGAATTCATTTGATGTCACAAATTCAGGTTTAATCTGAGGATCAAATAGAATGCTAGGAGTAGATGTTGAGATTACATTCAGAAACCCTCTGCCAATTGAATATGTGGGTGATAATTGATAAGCATCTAAATCTGATGCTCCTTGGCTAACAGCTCCTCGAAGCTTAGCAAAAGAAATAACATTCGGAAGGCTGATCGCATCTGATAGCACAAAAGATAGACTTGCTGATGGATAGGAGAACGACCACACATCTTCGCTTAGATTACTGGACCAGTCATTTCTATAAGTCAAATCCAAAAATAAATAATCTTTATATCCAAAATTCGCAAATCCATACAATGATCGAATTCGACTCTCGGCTTTGTTGCTTTGTGGTCTGTTAAAACTTCCAAAACTCAGGTTATAAACTCCAGGCAAGTCTAATTGGCCTGTACTACCTGCAGTTTCAAAAAATGTATTGTGTCGACTGTTTCCACCAAAATTTAATGCTATGTTCAAATCACCATAAGTTTTAGAGGCGGTCACCAAAAAATCAATATTTGTTTCTGTAGATCTTGTATTTGATGCAAAATAGTTTGAGCCATTATTTCGAGTTTGACTTCCTAATTCATCATAAACGCCGTATGCCTTAGTATCCTCTCGTTGTGCACTTCGAAAATCAGAACCATATCGTGCAAAGGCCTTTAGCCAAGGCGCAAATGTATAATCTAACTTAATCATAGTAAAGATTCGGTCAGTATTATCTTCATTTGAATCCTCATTTGCCACCCAATGAGGATTTCTACGGGTATTAAAACTAATGGGGGTCCAATTAACCATCGAACCATTCTCATCCATCCATGGATTCAAATGCTGAAACTGCACATTTCTCGGACGGGTGATGTATCCGGCAAATATATTATTGATACTTCCAGATGTTTCCGGTCGGTTAGCAACCTTTTCATTATTATAGCTAATTTTAGCATCTGCTTTAAACTTTTCTGTGAGTTGAGCAGTCGATCTTACGGTTATCATATTTCTCTTCAGTGTGCTATTGGGAATAAGTCCTTTGGAATCTAAATTAGTGTAACCCAATCTGAATGTCGCTTTATCATTCCCTCCCGTAACATTGATTGAGTTTGTAAAGTTCGAACCCGTTTGTAGATAATTCTCAAGGTCATCAGCATCAGCATTAAGAGGATTATCTGATCCGGTCCAATCGGTAACCGTTTGTCCAGAGATTTTTGGCCCCCAGCTTCCTGTGCTTACAACATCATAAACTCCATTAGCTCCTTGGGCAAATTCATTTTGCATGTCAGGCATGACTAATGGACTCTCAAATGTAAAAGAACCACTATAACTAACACCTAGACCCTTTCCTTGAGTCCCTTTTTTTGTTGTGATCAAAACAACTCCGGTCATTCCTCGACTACCATATAAAGCCGCTGCCTCAGGTCCCTTCAATATTGTCATCGTTTCTATATCATCAGGATTGATATGTTGGGCACCATTTCCATTATCTGTAGCGCCGTATTCATTAGTTGAGGTTGCTGTTTGATAATTATCTATTGGAATACCATCAACCACAAAAAGAGGTTGATTTTTACCTGGAGCACCCGTTAGAAAACCGCCACCCCCACGGATCAAAATCCCTGTAGTACCGCCAGGACCATTTCCTGTTTTTTGAATATCCACACCTGCTACTCGTCCACTAATATTATTCAAAAAATTTGTCTCGCGCGCAGCGACTATTTTATCTCCTTTAATTTCCTGAGCAAAGTATCCCAAAGATTTTTTGTCCCTTTCAATACCCAAAGAAGATACAATGATCTCGCTCATTTGTGTTGCATCTTGAAGGAGCATAATATCGATGACCGATCGCGATCCGACCACTATCTCTTGAGTGGACATACCAATAAATGAAAACAATAAGGTGCCTCCCTCTTCAGGTAGACTAATAATATAATTGCCATCATTATCCGTAACCGATCCAGATGTCGTTCCTTTGAGTATTACGTTCACTCCCGGAATTCCTTGATTATCTTCATCTGTCACAGTTCCTGTCACAGTTCGCTCTTGTTTAACAGTTGTGATTACCTCTGTATCATCTAATCCGAGTCTACTTACAGTGATATTATTGTTAATTTGTCTGAACTTGGTTTTTGAATCCTTCGAAACTTGCAGTAAAATATCAGAAACAGCATTTTTACCTGCATCGATATTTACAATTTGTTTTAATTCGGAAGCCAAATCAGATTTATCAATCGCAAATCTAAAGTCAGATTTTTCTTCAATCTGATTAAAAATGTCGTTAACCGTCATATCATCAGAATTGAGTTCTACTTTCACTGCTCTCACGCTGACATTTTTCTGAGCTCGTCCTGGGTTAGCAAGTAGCATATTCAGAAATAACGCATTAAAAAGCAATCCATAAATTGAGTATTTTGTAATCATAGTTATGGCGTTAATAAGTTTTAATTTCATATTTTTGTATTTGGTTAATTATTTTTTTGACTGTATCTGAGCTAGTGAATTTCCAAAATTTGAACTCAGATTGATTCTTGAGCCGAAAACCTCGTTTTCGGCTCTCTTTTATTAGGGGTTGAGGTTATTTTAATCCATATTTTTTTAAAAAATTATTTTTACTATTTCTCCTTCAATCGTATATTCAAAATTTTTGGAATAGCTAATGTTTCGCATGACATTTTCCAACGTCTCGTTATTGAATTCAGAACTAAACTGCCATTGACCTGCCTTTTCAATATTCTGGATAATCATTGTCTTCCCATACCATCTTTCAAGTACTTCCACTACCTCCTCAAGCTCAGCGTCATCAAAATAGATGATCCCGTCCCTCCAACTCAAAACCTTCCTAGGGTCAAAGCTGGACTGAATCATTTGCCCATTGGATTTGAAAATGCTCAATGATTGTCCTGGATCTAGATAAACCTTTTGATCATCTTCATTAAACTTATCTGTCTTTTGAACCATAACTTTTCCCTCAGCCAAGGCGACTTGATGGCGATCTACAGAACTGAAGGCCTTTATATTGAATTGAGTACCAATGGCGGTGACCGCCATCGTTGAAGTTTTTACAATGAATTTTTTTGACGGGTCTTTGGCCACCTCAAAATAAGCTTCTCCTGAAAGCTTAACCGATCTTGTGCTTCCCGAAAAATCAGGTTGGTATTCGATACTACTTTGAGAATTCAACCAAACAATGGTACCATCTGGCAGATAGATCTGTGACTTTCTGCCCGCATCATTACTTTTGATGATCGTCTCTAGCTGGCTTGTCGTTCCGTCAGTATCATAAAAATGCTCAGAAAAATAGAGCAATGATATAAATGCTGCAGCTACCAACATAGCCGCCACCCGCCAGTAAGAACGCAGATCCAACTTTTTCATGAAATATTGTTTGCTATTCGCACATTTGGATTTTTTACCTAAAAGCGTTTTTTCAAATAGTTTCTCGTAACGCTCGTCAGTTACCTGTACTCTCTTAAATTCTAATTTTTGAATTAATTCTTTTGCCAATAAAAAGTCTTCTTTTTTATCTGGATAATTCTTAAGCCAAGTCTTCCAATAGTGCTCTGATTCAGGTTTGGGCTGGATAACCCAATCTCTGAAATTGAGATCCATTAATAGTAATTCAACCGAATTTCCACTTTTTAATACCATGATTTGTACCTAGTCTTGTACTGCATTTAATTACTAGAGGACATTTTAATCAAAAGGGCATCAGTTTTTTTTTGCATTTTTATCGCGAAGTATATAGCTACGCTAACAAATGAAGAAAAGATACTCAATAAAAACTGCATAAAATAAAGAATGAAAGGGCAGACTTCATATGAGCCAAAGCCTTATAAACAAGATTTCTAACAGACCTTATGTTCGTGCATCCCATCAATTCCTTTATCTCCTCATAGTTGAGGCCTTCATAATAAAGACAGTAAATAGCTTCTCTTTGGCGATTGGTTAGTAACTTAAAAACCTCTTTAAGCTTTTTTTTATTGTCAGATTTTATCTGCTCATCGATGATTTTCTGTTCGGTTGAAATTTCGATTTCAAATAATCTAAATTCAGAATGCTCAAAGTTGGTGGTGTAATCATTGAGTTTTTTCTTGTAAAGCAGGATTCTTCTTCTCAAACAAGTAAAAAGATAGTTTCGAATTGACGTCTGAATTATGGTCTGTTTCCTTTTCTCTCTTAATTCAATAAACATATCCTGAACCGCATCTTCCACCAAAGACTCATTCTTTGTAAATTGACAACCGTACTGAAAAAGACCTTCAAAATGAGTCCTATAAATATGACTGAAAGCAATCTCTTTGCCTTCCCTAAACAATTCCCAGAGTTGAACATCATCCAAAGACCTCAGTGAATCCTCATTATTTAAGGACACATAAGCATCTTTGCGACATAATTCAAAATCTAAATTATTGTCGCAATTTTTAGTTGGTCTATTTAATTCTTGGCGCACCGTAGCAAGTATATCTTTTATGAACTTATCAAGTTAATAGAAATTTGAAAATAAAACCTTAATTATATTGATTTATTTTTTTAATTTTATTATTAAGAACAAAAAAATTGCGATTATTTTAATCACGCTGAGTAACTGTGTATTAAATCAATTCATCTCTCTAATTATTTTGAATTCAGAATCTTGATTCCATTTGGGCCAAATGCGATTATTTGCCAATTCAAGGCCCATTTGATAGAAGAGATCCCCGTCTTGTTGCATGGCTCCAAATCGCCAAGTATCCCTATTGAATTCATCAGATGGCGCATGGTATCGTAGTGCGTAAAATTGATCATATTCGTTTTTAATAATCTCCTTACCGCCGTTGACTGCATCAAATGATGCGAAAGCAAAAAAAGCAGGGATACCTATTTTAGCAAAATTAAAATGATCTGATCGGAAAAATAACCCTTTATTGGGATATGGATCTGGATAGACGTATCGTCCTTGTCGAATGGCAATCTTTTCAGCCAAATCATCTAGTTCGGATTGACCAAATCCCATGATCGTTAAATCCTTCATTTTTCCATACGATGCCAAGGCATCAATATTGATATTAGCGACCGATTTGGACGGCTCATAAATGGGATGACGGGCATAAAAGGCAGAACCCAGTAAGCCTTCTTCCTCAGCGGTGAGAGCGATAAACACCAAAGTTCTTTTAACCTCTTTTTCTTTTTTAAAAGCCTCAGCCAATGCGAGAATCATGGCCGTACCACTGGCATTGTCTTGCGCCCCATTATAAATAGAATCATCATCTATGGCGATTCCAATTCCTAAATGATCCCAGTGTGCAGAGTAAATGATGACCTCCTCGGGAAATTCAGAACCCACTATTTTAGCAATCACGTTGCTAGAAACGGCTCTTTTAATTGAATTTTCTAGACCAAAAGAAAGCTTAAGATCTAAATCGGTAGCTTGAAAAGTTCGAGTTTTCGCGTTTTTCAACCATTGATTAAAATCCACATCAGCATTTTTAAACAACTTTAGTGCCGCCTCACTAGAAATCCAGCCTTGAATGGGACAAGTATTCATTGCAGATGGATCATCTAAGGTCAAATTTGCCCCTGAATGCTGAAGAACGGACCAAGGATAACCTGCGGCATTGTTTCATGAACAATAAAAACGGCAGCAGCACCTTGCCTTGCAGCTTCTTCGTATTTATAAGTCCAGCGACCATAATAAGTCATTTCTTGACCTTTAAAAAAACTCGGATCTCCGCTGTTGAAACCCGGATCGTTGACGAGTACCAAAACGGTTTTTCCAGCTACATCAATATCCCTATAATCATCCCAACCATATTCTGGTGCTACAATGCCAAATCCAGCAAAAACCACTTCTGAGTTTTTCAATGCTACATCCACCAAATCTTGTTCTGTTTTAGCTACAAAATCAGTTGATAAATCAAGAAAAATAGTTTCATTTTTACTGATCACTTTCATTTGTGATTCTGCTCGACTGGTAATCTCAATCATTGAAACTTCTTGTCGATAGCTTTTCCCATTGCCTGGAGATAATCCCAATAATTTAAATTGTGTTTCTAAATAATCTACCGTTTTAACTTCTCCAACCGTAAAGGGTTTGCGTCCTTGAAAGTCATCTGAGGCCAGCGCCTCCATATGTCTGGCCAGGGCCAAGGTATCAATTTGGATTTTAGCTTGCTTATGATCCTGATTGGTTTGGCATGAAACCATGATAATCAGGCATAAAATAGATAATTGCTTCATATAAGTAAATCTTATACGAATGTAACTATTATAACAAAAAATAATCTCTTTTTTTAACATAATTTCAATGTTTTGTTAGTTATATTTGTTGTTATATGATATATACTAACATAGTATTCTACTACTTTGTTACCACTGGTAACAAGCACGTAACAAAAAAAAGAAATAAGTTTTTAACCATAAGAACCACTAGAAATGAAGCTTGATGAAAAAAATAAAATATCCGTAACATTCTATTTAAAAGAGGCACCAACTCTCCTTTTTCCTCAAAAAAAAAGTGTTTATGCCTGCATTTCGTTTAAAGGAGAATCAAATAAATTTTCAACAGGACTGCACTGTAAAAACCCAAAAGAGCACTGGTTTAAAGGATGTTTTACGGGAATAGAATTTTCGGAAGAAAATGGAAAATTATCTAAAATTAAAAAAGAGATTGAAGGATACAACCATACTATGTTTCGAGATGTTAAAGAGATTAAAAATTTATATGATGGTATTGATGTTCAAGAATATCCAATCACAATACTTAAAGCGTTTGACTACGGCATAGAAATAAAAAAAAGAACGTTATCCGAGGGAACAATGGACAACTATTATGCTAGTCTTAAATCGTTCGAAAAATTTTTATTGGAATACAGTCATGACGACTTTGGAGTAGTAAAAAATCATCCACGAAAATTGAATAAACTGAGGGTTAAGGCTTTCGTTACATATCTAGAGAATCAAGGTCTAAGAAAAGGAACTATTCATAATAGAATAGTAGGTTTTGCAGCTTTATTTAATATTTATGAGCAAGATCATAGTGATATACTTGAGAATATAATACCTAATCCATTCAAAAATGTTGTTCCTAATCTATCTGCAAATGAAAGGGTTATACAAGTTGAAAAAGCTTTAGCTCGAGATTTTGATTGGAAGTATGTGGAGAAAATTGAGTATCTCAAACATGAATGTAAATCTGGTGGATCAGGATCAGGTCTCGGACAAGCAGATACGACTAAAGACGAGCAATATAGATTGGTAGCCCTGCTAATCGCTTATTCAGGACTATCATTTGTAGATTTAGGCAAACCTGATGTCCTTGAGATAACCAAGAGAATAGATGGTGAGGCTTTAATTTCTAGAAGGCAAAAAACTAAAAGTGAATATACCATTCCTATAACTCCTCCTTTAAAAAGCCTCATTGAAAAATTAAAAGACAATATGCCATGGAAACCATTTGTTTTTGATGGTATCATTAAAGATAGATCTCTGTACAAATATTATAAACAAAAATTCTACGTATACCTACAGAGGCTAGCCAAAGAAATAGAATTTGAAGAAGGCAAATTAACTTCACACAGATTTAGGCATACTTTTGGAATGAGAGCTGTGAATCATTACAAAATCGAGATTCGTTGGGTTGCAAAAATGTTAGGAGATAAAGAAGATACCGTTATCAAAAATTATACTGATTATAATACTGATACCATTATGTCTGGAGTCTTTGCGTCTATGAATGCATTTAATTCATCTGATAATAAAAGTCAGATTAATTTATAAAATAATTAAAAATATAATAAGTAATTTGACTTATTATAACATTAATAGTAGGTTTACAATTCTAATTACACCACAATGAAGGGAACAAAAACTATTAAAATTCAAAAAAACATATCATCTGAGCCTGAAATGAAAATTGACAGGGAGGAGTTTGCTCCAAATAGAAGATTAGCTGAGGTAATAACGGCATTAGACTCAAGCGAGAAGATTGTTGCTAAGATGCTTAATATTTCTGTATCAATAGTTAGTGGTCTAATCTCTAAAGAAAGAACTACTCAGATAACTATTAAATTTCTTAATCAGATAAAAGGTGCCATGCCTTTTTTAAATGATGACTTTATAGACAAAGGTAAAGGGGAGATGTTTCATCGAAAGTTGACTAAAGACGAGATTCAGAAGTTTAAAAAAACCTTTGGTCAATCGTCAAATATCAAAACTAGCGTTCACGGAGATGCCTGTGATCGAGTAACTGCCGTAAGAAAGCGAGTAAAGGAAACTCAAATGAATTTCTCACTTAAACTCGATGTAGTCAGGGCTATGGTTACTGCTATTGAAGGTCGCAGACAGAATCCTTCCTTACACTTCCTGATACAATTAAGAAGATTATATAACGTAGATATTATTTGGATATTGACAGGAGAGGGAGAAATGTTTAACTCTGACAATTCCAATCATGATGATGCCCAAGATCAAATAAAACTTCTTGACGATGAGATTGCTGCTTTGAAGAAAGAAATTGAACGAAAAAATAGAGTTATTGATAAACTTACCTAAACTTATGTTATCATCTCCCATATCGCTAGAAAGACCTTTCTCTCCTATCTTATTAAGTGTAAATGAACTCAGTACTTCAGAAGTGTAATTCTGTTCAGTATTACTTTAATCTCATGAGCAGAAGCCTTCGGGGTTATATTGAGTTATGTAAAAGTATTCGAAAAGGGAAAACCTACCATATCTACTATGGGGTAGATAAGAAATACAAAATAAAATAGGTTTTAATCCTTAATCAACCTAGTTAAAAATCGAAATCCGAGCGTACCCCATTTCCAGTCCGCAATCCGCACATCGAGGTCAGCGGTCAATCGTCAGATAACCCCATAGTCTTATCGCTACAGATTTTAGGATTTGCTTTGAAAATAATAATTCCTTAAATTAATCATATGAAAAACATACTACTATTATTTACTGTTCTTATCTCTTTTAGCTCTTTTAGTCAAAAAGGACAACCTCAAGGAGGGACTAGTGATTTTGGGTGGAGTACTATTAAAGGAGATAGTGCTGAGTACGTATTTTATCTTGGAGGCCAAGATTTAATATTAGGCCAAGATATAAGATTCACGAATAAGGCTGATGCGGTTGAATTCGTTAATGATTATAAAGAATCCGCAAGAGAGATTAAAACAATAGTGAAGCCCCTTTATACGATAGTTTCTACTAAGGTAAATATAAAAACACCAGACTATAATTCTCCTAAGGTAAGTATAAAAATACTAGACCAGAATGGTGATTTATTGGAAGATGTAGGGTGGCAATACTCTGATTCTCCCCATACACAAGATGAAGATCCTTATTTTTCTTTTACAGAAGAAGAATATCGTAAGAATAATGAAAAATTACATTACCTATTATCTAAAAACCCGAGTAAGAGTTTAAAGAAATTTGTAGCAAGACGAATTTCCTTTTGGAACGAAATTACAAAATATATAACAAATTAAATATCATTCTCAGCCAGCTTCTTCAGAGTATCAACGAGAGCGGAGTATTCCGCTTTGTTGTCATAAGTCACATTCCTTTCAACGTGGGCTTTAATTTTAGCCATTAATGCCTTGTGTCCCTCAAAGGAGTCATCCGAGTTGTTAATCCTCTGAAACTCCTCAACCACGGAATCGGAGCCACCCCATATTTTTTTCGCAATTCGCAGATCGAGCCGAGCCGTCAAATGTCAACACAACCCCATAGTCTTAACGCTACAGATTTTTTAATAAATTAGAATGATTACTTTAGCCTCATATCAATAATCAAATTTATTTAAATGAAAAAAATATTTATTTCTGGTGGAAGTGGTTACTTAGCTTTACACTGCATTAAAATGGCCATTGAAAAGGGCTATCAAGTAAAAACCTCTGTAAGAAACGAATCGAAAAAAGTAGAAGTACTAAACTCAATTAAAAAGTATTTAAAAAAACCTGAAGATTTAGAATTTTGTTTTTTAGACTTATTAAAAGATGAAGGATGGGAAGAATCTATGATGGGTTTTGATATTCTAATACATACTGCCTCTCCATTTCCATTTAAACAACCTAAAAATGAACAAGATTTAATTAAGCCTGCAGTGGATGGTACATTAAGAGCTTTAAATGCAGCCAAAAAAGCAAATATTAATAGAGTAATTATTACTGCTTCTGTTGCCTCTATTGCATTTGGCCATAATAAAAAAAATATAACCGTTAGCCATAAAGATTGGACCAATACTAATAGTTTAAAAGGAGTTGATGCGTATATGAAAAGTAAAACTTTTGCAGAAAAAGTCGCATGGGAATTTGTCAATAAAGATGAGAATACTTCAATGAAACTAACTACAATTCATCCATCTGGGATATTTGGAGCTCCTCTTGGTAAAAATATTTCTGGAACCTCAATGAATTTTATTGAACAATTTATTACTGGGAAAATTCCAGCATGTCCTAATATTACATTTGGTTTTGTTGACGTAAAAGATGTTGCTAAACTTCATATTGAAAGTCTCACAAAGCCAGAATCAGAAAACAAGAGAATTATTTGTAGCCATAGCGAACCGATAGAAATGTTGGAAGTAGCAAAATTTTTAAGGGAAAGTGGTTTTAATAAAGCACCATCAAAAAAACTTCCTGATTTTATTGTTAAAATGATGGCTTTGATTAGCAGTGATATGAAATCAATGAAAACTTACCTAGGTGTTAAAACAATATTTGATACTTCACAAACGAAAGAAATTTTTGATTGGAATCCAATTTCAATTAAGGAAACTATTGTAGAGTCTGGAATGGCAGTAAAGAAAATATTAGAAAAAAAGCAAAAAAAGGATTAGTTTTTTTTTTGACTGATTCCGCATCGCAGGACCCGCAGTCAAATACCAAATAACCCCATACTTTTAACGCTACAGATTTTCATTTTTTAGAGGGACTAGAGTACTTTCGTGAAATGAATCTTGAGGTAGGCTATTACAAAATAAAAAACCGAAGTAGAAGAGCATCCAATGAATTCCACTACTTACGTGTGTTTGTAGACGGCAATAACAAGTACGTTCAAATAGATGATGGCATAAATAGTATTTTTATAGAAACCATTAACCAATGAAAAAGCTAATTGTTAAGTATTCAATTGAATTCTTTGTAATTGTATTTAGTATCTCTGTTTCGTTTTTTGTAGAAAATCTTAGAGAGGAAAATGAAACTGAGAACCAAAGAAGACTAATTAAGCAAAGCCTTTTACAAGAATTAAAATCTGGTGATGAGTTTTTGAAGTTTAGAAAGATTGCCTTTGAAATGGATTTTAAAGCTATTGAGTTAATTCTAAAAGACGACTCTCCGTTAGACTCTATATTTTCTAATGTATCGAAAGTAGGCTTTTCAAATCCGTTTATCGTTCCTAGAAATTTCAACCCTCCATCATCAGCATACAATTCACTTGTTAATGATGGCACCATTAATCTTATAAAATCTCAGAAAGTGAAATCATTAATTGAGGACACCTATGTTTTTTTCACTAAAACAATTCAAGATTGGGCTGAAGCTGAAGGATTAATTGCAGAAAAAATAGAGTTCTACATTATGGAAAACTATTCCGAGTTTTATCTCAAAGACATCTACACAACAACTGATAAGGCTATTATGTTGGAATTCAAAAGTATTGTGCAAAATGACCCTAAACTTAAAGCCTACCTTAAAGCCAAGACGGGGCCAATGATTGTTAAACTGAATTCTTTGCAAAATTACACTGACAGTAGAGAAAGTTTGATTTCTGCATTAGAGAAATCACTAAAATGATTAATTAAACATCATTCTCAGCAAGGAGCTTGAGAGTATCCACTAGGTCATTGTCATAATCCAATTTTAATATCCATAAAAGTTCTCTATTCACACCCTCGGGGTTAATTGTCATATTAAGCCATAACATGAAATGGGAAACTTACTATATACCACAGGGTACCCAATAAATCCAAAATCAAAATAGGTTTTAATCCCCCCCAAAGACTTCACAAAACAACCCTCCTCCTTCCTCCTCTGTAACTTTGTAAGAAACAAATTACATGAGATTAGACACCATTAAATGGAACGACTACACCTTCAAACAGCTAACCAAAGAAGCCAAGTTAATCTACTGTTTTCTTGAAGCACATTGCAGTACTGCTGGCTTTCTTCAAGCAGATGCATCAGACGTCGCTAATGGTATTGGACTGGAGCGTAGATCGGGTCTTAATCCCTTTGGTAATGTGGTGGTTCTCGCTATGGAAGAACTGGAAGATCAAGGCTTTATCGCACTAGGAGATCATGACTTTGTCCTAATCAAAGGAACGCATACAAAGCGAGCGCATGGTAAACTGAAAGTAAGTGATAAGGCTAAGGATTACTACAGGGTTGGAGTATTCAAATCTGGAATGCATACAGCCGTTTTAAAGGAGATTAATAGTACTTGTGAATGTTTCTCTAAGGAGGTGATATTGGAGGAGTTTGAGGCTTATTTTGAAGTGTTAGAGAGGAAGGTATTTCATGAGATGTTGAGGTGAGTAGGAATTAATTTTAGACATCTTGGTATTAGTGAATTCTCAAAGTGATTTTTTTATCGTTCCAAAAGTAGACTTTAAATCTCTTATCAAACTGACTTTGCTTATCCAGAATAAGAAAGTGGTCTACATGCACTAAGATTTTTAATTTGTCATTTAAACTTTTGATAGTTTCATTTTTCAATCTAGCATTGTGAGAGCCATTAAAATGCTTCTCTCCTAGAATAGACAAGACGGTTTCTGTATCCAGATTTGTTGGATTTTCACACAAATACTTCATCAATAAATATTCCTTTTCGGTTATCCCGACTTTTCTTAAGCCCTTACGAATATTATTTGGATAAATTATTACAATATTCTTCCGTCTATTAAAGAAAATATAAATAGCTATAATAGCAAGTAGAAACGGAATAAAATACAAATACGGGCTTAATTGAAAGCTTTGAGGAATAAGTGGTTTTTGATCTCTTATTTTGGGTAAAATTTTATCTGCTGATAATTTTGTCAAAAAAAGATCATCTCGGTAACGCATTACACTAATTAAGCTATCATTATTGATCGAAAAAGGGATAAAACCCTTAATTATTTTTTGAAAAAAATGACTCTTCTCAAAAGTTTTCAGAGTAAGTGTTTCGATATCTAAAGAATAAAAAGTTATGTCTTCAAAATTATAAATGCCTAATGATCCAAAGAAATTATTAGTGCTTTGAAAAGTATCAAAGACAAATTCAGGAGAATTGATATTTCCTAAATCCTCCCATTCTGAACTCTTAAAATTGAATTTCCAAATATCATGAAGAGTATAACGTTCATCATAAATATCTAAACCTGTTCCTCCAATTACATACAGATTATCCCCCTTCACAAATGTTAAAGGATCAAATCGTCCTATCGGCTCGATTTTAGATTTTACCTTCACCTTTTGCCATTCTTGAGTCCCAAAATCATATTTAGTAATGAGCTTTCTTACACCCCAATAACCATAGCCACCATACTTATAGATTTCATTATTATAAATGAAAATACTGCTGTAAGATTGCATTCTGTGATTAAATGATTTGTCTAATCTGACAATCCCTTCTTCACTAACTTTAAAAACTCTTCCACCCGAAAAGTCAATAAAGAATATTTCACCTTCAATTATTATTGATTCGGTTTCACGAATATCTAAATCCTTAAAATTTAGTGGTGTAACTGATGTTATTTCAAATGATCTAAGGTCAACTGAGAATAGGCTATCTGGAGAGATGAAATGGACTAAAGATGATTCTGGATCATATAATTGCGAAATAATATCATTGTCTAACCTCAATTTATAATCATTGCTCGCTGCATTAAAAATCAAGCAAAAGAAAAATATTAGAGCAACTAATGGCTTTAAAAAATGGCTTACTCTAGTGGAGAACACTGACAATTTTCTTACCTAAAAAACACAAAAATAGGCAAGAAATTGATAAAAGATCAGTAATGTCAATTAAAATATGTGCCACAATACAATATAACTACTTTAAAAAAAAATGAGCCTATTTTTAAGTTGTGAAGCAATCGTCACCAATTAGTTTGACCTCTTGCCAATCACTTCACAAAGAATATTTCTAACTTAAATTCTAATTTTAAAAGATTTATTTTTTTAGAAAATACAACTCACATCCATCTCACCATTAGAAACTTGATAAAATCAAAATAGGTTTATAAATAAACTAATCTTTAATCAACTTTGTCGAAAAGCGCTCTCCACTCTTATTCTCAAGTTCCATAATATATACCCCTTTTATAAGTGAATTGACATTAATACGACTATCATTTGATCTGAGAACCTTCCTCCCTGATAAATTATAAATAGTAGCTTCTTTGAATTCGGTCATCTCGATGTTGATGATATCCATTGCGGGATTAGGATATATCATCTTTGAGGCATCTTTCATTATTGATAAAGCTGTTTCATCGTCTTCATTCTCTAAAACATCACTTAAACTTATATTTATGGTTGCATAAATAATATGAAATCCATCTGAAACACTGATCATCAGCTCAAACGAAGGATTAATTTCAAAGTCTAAAGGCACATTATCTAATACAGCCAATTGTCCAGAAACACTATCTAGCTTAAATGCTCCTTTTTCATTTCCACTTATAATATTGAAACTTAATATATCATCATCTGGATCTATAGCCTCAATAATTCCTATGATAGAACCATTTGCAATATTCTCAGGAAACGTGGTATTGAATGATAATATTATGGGTTCCTCATTAGGATCATAAATCCAGTTAAACTGACTTATCGAGGTATTAGTATTACCTACAAGATCTGTAAAAACTGAACTCAATACTTTTATTAAAATGGTATCACTGACAACATAAGGGGCAAATGTTCCCGTATAGACAGAGGCGCTTGTTTTGGTAAAACTGAGAAATCCCCCTCCTTCTACAATGATATCTTCTAAATATAAATTGATGATTGGCTCATTGGTAGTAAACGTAACAATTAAACTTGTATCAGCTGTAACAGCTCCATCTGATAATGAATTTATACCATTTGTAACGCTAATGGTCATATTAGGTGGCGTTCCATCATATATCCAATTGAATTGATCGGATGTTGTATTGCTATTACCTGCTGCATCTGTGAATACATTCATCGGCACATTGACAGTAATACTTCCATCATTTAATGGAGTTAAATTTGTCGTATAAATGGTACTACTTATAGCAGTGAAATTACTGAGTGTACCATTCGTTACTAAAATATCATCTACTGTGAAATTAGTAGTAGCTTGGCTCGTGGTAAAAGTCAAAACCACCTGAGAATCATTAGATATAGTGCTGTCTAAAACCACACCGCTATCATTTCGAGCAGTAATGGTTAAAGTAGGGTCAAGCCCTGATTTTGGAGGTGTATCACCTCCACTATATAATTCTATTATCTCAGTTTCTGTTAAGGCGCGGTTCCAAATACCAACATCATCTAATAATCCCTCAAAATATTGATCATCAACTGTATTACAGGATCCACAGCCCTCTTTACTTAATATTATCCAATCAAGATCAGCACCAAATGCCATCTTAGTTGGTGTAAATATTAATTCTCCACTACTTCCCGAATTTCCTGTAGCATCTAAAACACCGTCTTTATACAATTTTAAAGTCCCATTGGAAGACCTAACAATCGTGATCATATGCCAATTGTTGTTTACTACATTGCTTCCCCATTTATAATTACCTATCCCGCAGCAGTTATCTCTTATCATCATACCATAATCACCCGAACTCTTAACTACATCCGAAAGCGTACCTATATGTAAATTGTAGGTATAACCACCAGTACCTTGTAAAGAGATAATAGGCCCCTGTAAATCCTCTGTTTTAATCCATACTGATGATGTGGAAGCTGAATTTGCTGGAAGTTTATTTTCAATAGAGCCAAGATTAAAAGCTATGTAGTCAGTTGATCCATTAAAGCTAAAGCTACTATTTAAGTTTCCAAAACGATCTAAATCTAAGGTCGCTCCACTTAGTGTTCCATTATTTCCAGAACCACTCTCATCATTAGCATTTCCATTAAAAGGATACCAACTGATCAAACCCTCGCTAGGGACATAAGCAGGAAGTGACAATATAAACGTCCAATTAAATTGATCAGATGCCGTATTGCCATTTCCAGCAGCATCAGTAAAAGAATTTGCTGCTACATCAATCGTAGTAGCACCTTCCTCAGTAGGAGTAAAAGTAGCGGTATAAACCGTACTACTCGTAGCCGAGAAATTACTAATGATACCATTGGTGACCGTAATGTCAGCTGCCGAAAAAGTGCTTGTCGCTTCACTCGCCGTAAATTTCAAACTAAGCGTTGCATCACTAGAAGTTGCCCCATCTGAAACTGCAGTTGATCCGTTTGTAGCCGTTATTGATATGGTGGGTAAAGTATTATCCTCTCCACTGTATAACTTGAGTATTTCATCATCAGTCAAGGCACGATCCCAAAGTGCAAATGCGTCTATATCACCTGAATAGTATTCCTTTGGAGAACAACTCCATTTTACAAAACCAAATCTATTATTTCCAAACTGTGTGCCACAACTACCCTCATCGCTATAGCTAATATTACTAGATGATACAGTATTGTAGTTATCTGTATCCTGGTAGGATACTTGTTTTACTCCATTTATAAATATTGAAGCGGCGTCATCAGCAACAATGATAACTACATCGTTCCAAGTATTAAGGGCGATTGAATTTGTAGCAGTCCTTATACTGCTATAAGTACGTGGAAAAGCCCAAAAAAGACCTATCGAATTATCATCGAGAATTTCAATACGAACCTCTCGCCATGAACCATCTTTGTTCCACAAAGTATAAGTACCCGATTGATTAAATCGAAATTTAATATGAAAGGTTTGAGATGAAAGAGTTTGACCATTTGCAAACTCGTTTGGTATATTAATATAATCTGACGAACCATTGAATGTGTAAGCAGAATTGGCGTTCCCATTTGCATCAGAGGATAAGGTTGCTCCACTAACTACACCATTATTTCCTGAACCACTCTCATCATTGGCGTTCCCATTAAAAGGATACCAACTGATCAAACCCTCACTGGGAACATGATTAGGAATACTCTGGTTGGCTTCATTAATCTTTAAGTCCTTATTTCCTCCCAATGAATTTGTTGCTCCAGGACTGGCCAAAGTCAAGATCGCATCGTTTAATCCTGCATCTTTGATTGTGCCAATATTAAGAATAGGATCACCATTACCATCTAAATCAGGAAATCCATCACCATCTGCGTCCACACTTGTTACAGATATCGCCAAAGAATTTGTTGATACGTAATCGAGATCATCAGAGGTTTCTCCTGAACCAATCGTGTAATTAAAAGTCAAAGTATTGCTCCCAGTTCCACTACTGTAATTAACGACAGCATCGTTATCTCCAGTCTCTAAAGTTAACTGAGGAGTACCTGTAACATTAACGACTTCACTAAATTCCACTGTTATCGCTATCACATCTCCTTGTTTGTAAGAGCCATTCGCTGTTGTAGAGGTAACTCCTGTGACCGTTGGAACGGTCGTATCAATAATCAATGCCTTATTTCCTCCCAATGAATTTGTTGCTCCAGGACTGGCCAAAGTCAAAGTAGCCAAATTTCCTGCCGCATCCTTGATCGTACCTCCATTTAATGCTAAGGAATTGGTCGCCTTATAATCCAAATCACTTGATGTCTCTGATGAACCAATCGTGTAATTAAAAGTCAAAGTATTGCTCCCAGTTCCACTACTGTAATTAACGACAGCATCGTTATCTCCAGTCTCTAAAGTTAACTGAGGAGTTCCCGTGACATTAACGACTTCACTAAATCCCACTGTTATCACTATTACATCTCCTTGTTTGTAAGAGCCATTCGCTGTTGTAGAGGTAACTCCTGTGACCGTTGGAACGGTCGTATCAATAATCAATGCCTTATTTCCTCCCAATGAATTTGTTGCTCCAGGACTGGCCAAAGTCAAAGTAGCCAAATTTCCTGCCGCATCCTTGATCGTACCTCCATTTAATGCTAAGGAATTGGTCGCCTTATAATCCAAATCACTTGATGTCTCTGATGAACCAATCGTGTAATTAAAAGTCAAAGTATTGCTCCCAGTTCCACTACTGTAATTAACGACAGCATCGTTATCTCCAGTCTCTAAAGTTAACTGAGGAGTTCCCGTGACATTAACGACTTCACTAAATCCCACTGTTATCACTATTACATCTCCTTGTTTGTAAGAGCCATTCGCTGTTGTAGAGGTAACTCCTGTGACCGTTGGAACGGTCGTATCAATAATCAATGCCTTATTTCCTCCCAATGAATTTGTTGCTCCAGGACTGGCCAAAGTCAAAGTAGCCAAATTTCCTGCCGCATCCTTGATCGTACCTCCATTTAATGCTAAGGAATTGGTCGCCTTATAATCCAAATCACTTGATGTCTCTGATGAACCAATCGTGTAATTAAAAGTCAAAGTATTGCTCCCAGTTCCACTACTGTAATTAACGACAGCATCGTTATCTCCAGTCTCTAAAGTTAACTGAGGAGTTCCCGTGACATTAACGACTTCACTAAATCCCACTGTTATCACTATTACATCTCCTTGTTTGTAAGTGCCATTAGCTGTTGTGGAGGTAACACCTGTGACCGTTGGAACGCTGTCATCTATCGTCAACGTAATAGCATCACTGGATGTCAGAGTAGCTCCCGTTGCTGTTGGTGTCAAAATAATAGTTTCATCAGCTTCACTGACTCCGTCAGTGGTAGCTTTAAGGATCATTGTTGCTGTCGTTTGACCTACGGCCACAATAATTTGTGGCGCATTGGTTACTTTTCTAATGCTATGGTCAGTAGTCAGAGCCACATAAACATTACCGAAGCGGTCAACAACCACACCTCTAGGATTATTTAACTGATTTGCACCAGAACCAAATCCATTACCTCCTGCAACAATAATACCTTCAGAGGCTCCTAGTTTCCATTTTGTCACACGGTGATTCCCCCCCTCTGATACATATAAATTCCCCGCAGGATCAAGAGCTATGGAGGCTGGATTATTCAACTGATTTAAAGTAGCACCTTGACCATTGCCACCAGCCACTGTAACTCCTTCTGAGGCCCCTTGAGACCATTTTTGAATACGTTGGTTATTACCGTCAGTTAAATACATATCACCTGATGCATCAAATGCTATCGAACCAGGTATCGCCAGCTGATTGGCATTTGAACCATAGCCGTTACCTCCTGCGACCGTGGAGCCTGTGCTAGCCCCTGACTGCCATTTTTGAATTCTGTAATTTTGTCCATCCGCAACATATAAATTACCAGCGGCATCTAAAGCTATTCCTAGGGGTTCATTTAACTGATTTTGAGCAGAGCCCGACGTGCCTGAAACTCCCGCTACCGTTGTACCACTTGTCGCTCCTGAAACCCATTTTTGAATTCTGTGATTTAATTGATCTGCCACATATATGTCTCCATTGGCATCTATTGCTACATCCATAGGTTGATTCAATTGATTGGCTGCATCACCTTGTCCGTTACCGCCAGCAACCGTAATCCCGACAGTAGCCCCTGGCGCCCACTTCTGAACTCGATGATTATTCCTTTCCGTAACATACAGATTCCCTAAATCGTCAATAGTTATTCCCTTGGGAGAATCTACCTGATTGGCTGCAGAACCCGATCCATTGCCACCAGCAACTGTAGTCACTGCACCTTTACCTATATAGTTGGCTTCATAATCACCATCCAGTACAGCGCTTCCTGTTGAAGCAAAAGAAATGATTGTCTCTGAAGTTGAGGCCGTCGAAAGCGTGGCCGTGATCGTAGCTGAATTACCTTCGGATATCGTAAGATTGTCAATGGTAAGTGTTACGGTTTGAGCCTTCCCCCATATAGAGATAAACAATAAGGATATGGAAATAAAGCGATATAGTAAGTTCATTGTCGTTCGATTTAAATTTTGAAAAAAAACTAAACTGAATAAAAAAAGAGTTAACCTGAAATAATAATAATCTCATTGTATTGAGACTATTGTTATTTATCAAAAATCAGCAAATATGGATACTTACTATTTTAATTAAACTAGACTATTAAGGTCTTATTTATGTTTTTAATAAAAATAATGCGTAGGTACCTCTTAATTACAGGGTACTCAATAAATACAAAATCAAAATAGGTTTTAATCCATTACCAAATAATTTATAAAACAACCCTCCTCCTACCTCCTCTGTAATTTTGCAAGAAACAAATTACATGAGATTAGACACCCTTAAATGGAATGACCACACCTTCAAACAGCTGTCCAAAGAAGCCAAGTTAATCTACTGTTTCCTAGAAGCACATTGTAGTACTGCTGGCTTTCTTCAAGCAGATGAATCAGACATCGCTAATGGTATTGGACTGGAGCGGAGATCTGGTCTTAATCCCTTTGGTAATGTGGTGGTTCTCGCTATGAAAGAACTTGAAAATACTGGTTTTATTGTTCGAGGAGATCATGACTTTATCTTAATCAAAGGAACGCACAAAAAGCGAGCGCATGGTAAGCTAAAAGTCAGTGATAAGGCTAAGGATTATTATAGAGTTGGAGTACTGAAATCTGGCATGCATACAGCCGTTTTAAAGGAGATTAATAGTACTTGTGAGTGTTTCTCTAAAGAGGTGATATTGGAGGAGTTTGAGGCTTATTTTGAGGTGTTAGAAAGGGAGTATTTCATGAAGTGTTTAGGTGAGGGTGAAGATCACCATCAAAAAGAGGATTAGATACCAACTGACAGAGTGTTTTCAAAATTCTTTAATCAGAGATTGATTAAAAAAATATTAGATTAATTTCTTTTTTTATTTTGTAAAATCTGAGTAAATTGATTAAAAAATCATAACCAAATATTTAACTATGCTACATTTTATAAAAAATCATTACTCGTTGTATGTCGTCAAATAAAAGTGGACTTTTTCAGATATAAATTAAGCGAGTGTTGATACTAATTTAAATAATTAATTTGATTCTGCTTTTTTCGTTCAATTAAAGTTTGTTGTTTGATTTTTTCCCTATGCCTAAGTTTTCGTTCTCCAGTTCCATAATAGACCTCAGAAGGAGTAAGGTTATTGATGGACTCATGGTATCTTTCATAGTTGTAATACTGAACAAATTGCTTCATTTTAGACTCTAGCTGCCCTGGGCTGTAATAATTATCCAGTTTCACTACATTTTTCATTGATCTGTGATATCGTTCAATTTTACCCTGAGTTTGTGGATGAAGCGGTCGACCTCGTACATGTTTCATGTTTCGATCATTTAAATATTCTGCTAATTCAATAGATAGGTAACACGATCCATTATCAGATAGTAACTTTGGAGGAGCATGGGTTTGTGCGACTAATAAAGCCTCATCCAAGGTCTGTTTTACATCCTCTGCCTTCATAGTGGCACACAACTTCCAGTTGACAATAAAACGACTGTAATCATCCAATATGGTTGATAAGTAATACCATCCCCATCCAACTATTTTAAAATAGGTGAAGTCTGTTTGCCACATCTGATTTACTGAAGTGGTTTTATCTTGAAAACTATCAGAGGCACTCATAATCCTGAATGAAGGAGTTGTGATAAGACCATTGAGCTTTAATATCCTATACACACTCGACTCACTGATATAATAACTGTATTTATCTATGATATGCCATGCCAGCTCTCTAGATGATAACTCAGGGCGTTCTAAAGCAATCTCAACCACTTTATCTCTGTCAGCTAAGTTGATCTTATTCCAAACTTCTTTCCTATTACCAGACCTTCGAGCCAAGCCATCATATCCATGCTGTTGGTAGCCATTATACCATTTGTAAAAGGTAGTTTTATTCACTTTTAGTTGCCTGAGAGTTCTGATAACACCAAGATCACTTTGCTCTACAAGACGGATGATCTCCATCTTTTCGTTTTGACTGTAATGCATGTACTTCTTCCTCTTTACTCGGGTGAGCCAATGTTTTTTTTCAAGTCTCTCACTTCTAGTGAAAGATCTGCCACAAGTTCCTTTAAAGAGGCGTTCTCCCCTTTTAATTCTTGAACCTCTGAGGTATTGGCTTCTCGCATGGTATCACCATTTAACCTGTGCTTGCCAGCTTCCATGAAATCCTTACTCCACTTGTAATAGTTTGCTTGATGAATGCCTTCCCTACGACAGAGTTCAGCAATACTCAACTCACCTCGAATACCCTCAATTACAATTCTGATCTTTTCTTCTGAATTATATGCCTTGCGTGTCTTCCTTTTTAGTTCACTAATTAATGAACTTGCATTTCTCTTCTTTCCCATTGTAGTTAAATTTAAGTGTTTACTCTGTTTAAAACACTCTCTTATAATTTAACCCTTATTAGTTCACTTTTTGCTGACGGTATACACCTTCTCCATTTAAAAGATCACCAAGAGCCCGCACCTGTTTCTAGAAGTTTTCCGATAGAGAACCTTTATGGCTAAGGTATCCCAGCCATCTCAAACCACTCCCTACTACCACAAAAAATCCAATTCACCTGCAAAAAGTATCCTATTTACCACAAGACGGTGAAAAATATGGTATATACCATTAGTTTTAAACTTTGATTAATCTGATTTCCGAAATTATGAAACTATATATTTTAATGATCTTCAGCTGCCTCCTCCTAAGCTGTTCTCCAATGGTAAGAACTTTAAATAGAGAAAAGATCATGAATAGTCAGGAAACCGACCTGAGCCAGTTTGCCAATTCGTATTTTTGGCAACAATTCCATCTAGGCCATTATGAGAAAATTGATAGTATCAGTTATTTCTTGAGTGCTGCCTATTCCGAAAACCCCAATCACTTGGAAACGGTTAATCATTTAGGATGGGTCCATGTATGGGCGCTGAGTGAACGACAGAAATTAACAAGCATACCCCCTAATATTATCGACCATGGCACACTTTCTCTAAAGTATTTTGGTGAATCTTTTCAAATGAATCCTCACGACCCACGTGTTTTGGCCTTTTTAGCTGATCTAAAAATGACGGTTGGTAGCATTTCAGATGACGATGATCTTGTCCGGGAAGGATATTTCAATGGAAAAAAAAGCATCCGTCAATGGCCTGAATTTAACTATTTCTCCATTGGATACGTCTTTAGTGCACTTGCTTATGACTCTTGGCAATTCAAAAAAGGCTTAGCATGGCAATGGAAAACCTTAGATGAATGCTACTGTGACAAATTTGATCGTGAGAATCCGGATCTCTCACCCTATTTAGTACTTGAACAATCAGATGAAAACCTGAAAAGTAAACGTGCCTGCTGGAATAGCTGGATTGCTCCCCATAATGTGGAAGGCTATTATCTCAATATGGGAGATATGCTAGTGAAAAGTGGTGACTGGAAAAAAGGAATTCAAGTATACAATCTCGCAAAGCAAGTCCCGCAATATGATACGTGGCCATTTAAAGATGTTCTGGACGTTCGCATTTCATCCGCCAAAGAGAATGTAATGAATTTTAGAAAAAACATCGAAAATGGCGCAAAAATAGAACTCAAAAACGCCATGCTTGTCAATACTTCTATTGCTTGCATGGCTTGCCATCAAATGGGCCAAAGGGACCTTGATTATTATCAAGATGCATCGTTTGACTGGAATAAATTTAAAATCGAAAAGAACCTCTATGGAATTCACTGAAAACATTGATTTTAGTCAAAAAAAGCTTCTTCAATTGGGAATTAGCAAATAGCTGGTCCTTACCTAGTTATTTCTTATTCAAATTTACTCAAAATACTATCCCACCTTTTGAGTGATTTGATACCCTCCTAAATTGACTTTAATAAAATCAAAGGGCCATCAACTTCTCCACTCACGAATGCAGGTATCGCAGATTTTACCCCTGATATTATAATGGTGGCTTTGGCATTATTTACTTATATAAAACCTAAGGACAATTAAAAAATCAGCTATGAGCTGATATCTGATTTGACAAAGAAAAAAACAGAATCGAAATATTTATTTAAATTAGTATCAACACTCGCTTAATTTATATCTGAAAAAGTCAACTTTTATTTGACG
>CALSPM010000001.1 GCA_943788235.1 uncultured Cyclobacteriaceae bacterium | reverse complement strand
ATCCAAAATCAATTTGCCTAGATTTATTTTGTTGGGATCATTGCTGGATATGGTTACCTGCATCGTTTTAAACTTATAAGTTAAAAACTGAATTTGCAATTCATATGCTCCTGGAGCCAGCTCAAGATCAAATCCCCCTTTTTGATCGGAAAGCGCTCCTCCAACTAAACTTGAATCCGAAGTTTGAAACACACTCACAGTGGCAAACTCAACAGCCTCTTGTGTATCTCCATCTATAATAAAACCAGCAATGACTTTTTTTATCTTGGGTGCAAGCTGATTTTGAGCCATTAATTGGAACCCGAAAATCATTAATATTAGGGTGCAGAGATAGTTTGTCATTTTATTCATTTTTATAATTAAAATACAAGTCTAAGATTGAAATCTGATAAAATTCTGAGGCCTCTCGTTTGGCAAAAAGTATTGATAAAAAAAAAGATAAAGAATAAGGGTACTTAGAAATTCAGTTTTAATATATGTCTATCATCTTCCACTTGATAGTTTATGCAGTACTTGTAATTTTCTGCTATTTTTTGTGCGATGGAAAGTCCTAAGCCTAGAGAATTTCCATGTTGATTTGATTTTTTGAAACGTTCAAAAAAGTCTGATGGATTAACATCAGTTGGTAGTCCTGAGTTCCATATAATGAAAGTATTTGCACTCAGTGTCAAATTAATCTTCCCGGATTCAATGTTATGCCTTATGGCATTGCTTATTAAATTGGTTAACATAATTTGAACCAGTACGCGATCACCGGAAATCTCAATATCCTTAGCTAGGTCCATGCTCAACGTGATTTTTTTCAAAATCAATAACTCCTCGTATTCTTTTAAAAGCGCTCTCAGTATCACGCTAAGGTTTAATTTTTCGGTGTTATTAAATTCATGATTTTCTATTTTAGTCAATAATGACAATGAAGTGGTCATTTTACTCAACCGAGACAAAGTACTTTGCATCTCGATCAGACTGTTCATTTGACTTTGACTTAAATTATTTTCTTCGAGCATATTCTCTAGTTTCCCCTGAATAATGGCGATGGGTGTTTGAAATTCATGGGAAGAGTTTTCCGTAAACTCTTTTAACAACTGATAATCGGAAATTATTTTGCTCGTCATATCCAGTAAAAAATGATTGATTTTATTGAATTCTTTGACTTTACTGATCGTGAATTGAATAGGTTCTTTTTGGGTGATTGAAAAATTTTGGATATTAGTTAAAAGTATTCGAAAAGGTGCCAGCATATAATAAGAAATGAACAAAGCAATCATTACGGTCGAAAAAAGTAAAATCAAAAAGGTGATCAGCATACTTTTTGTGACGCTCTTTATGATATCATCAGACTCTACAATTAAATCAAATTGGATAATGTGATATCGTTGTCCAGCAATTTCCACAACAGATTCCAACTTAATTTGATTTTCCATTTTACCAAAATGCTCATGCTGAACCAGTGTATCTGAAAATATGGGGCCATATAAGGATACATCCTTGTTTACCGGTTCAAGAATGGTTTTATTCCTTGTAAACCCATTGGCAGGTGGACTCATTTCTAGATATTTAAGTAATCTTTTGTATCGGGATTTCAAAAATCTTTTTTCTTCTGATTGAATCTCCTTTTTTACTACCTGGTAAGAAATGAATCCACCCCCGATAAAGACTACGGCAGCCACCAATACAAAAGCGAGCGTGAAACGTGTAATTAAATTCATGATTCCATCATTTTATAACCGCCACCATAAACCGTTGAAATATAATCCTGACCTCCCGCATCTTTTATTTTTTTTCTAAGATTTTTAATATGCTGATAGACAAAATCAAAAGAATCTACCATATCCATATAATCTCCCCAAAGATGCTCTGCAATAGCTTGTTTGGTCAATAATCTATTTTTATTTACCATAAAATATCTTAGTAACTCAAATTCCTTTTTGGTCAGATCTAAAACAATATTATTAACCTCCACTTCTTTGGCCTCCACTTTAATCATTATTTCTTTAAAAATTAAATTAACCGCCCCTTTTTGATGTCTCCTTCTATAGATCGCTTTCATTCTGGAATTAAGTTCCGCCATGTGAAAGGGTTTGGGCAAATAATCATCTGCTCCCATATCTAATCCCTTGAGTCGATCATCTAAGGCATTTTTAGCAGACATGATGAGTACTCCCGTAGCTGACCATTTTGATTTAAGCTGCTCCAGCAAAGTCAACCCATCTCCATCTGGAAGTGTTAAATCTAGCAAGACGATGTCATAGGAAAATCCATAGAGTTTCTCTAACGCTTGCTTAAGGTCAGTAACTTGTTCGCAAACAAAACCTGAACGCTCCAAATAAGTGGTAATGATGGTGGTAAGCGCTGCGTTATCCTCAACGATGAGTACTTTCACAAATATAAATATAGCCTCTCTTTTTGAAGAGAATTTGAATTTGTCCAATTTGTCCAAAAATCTCCTCTTAATAAAGAAGCCATATCTAGTAAGCGATTGTAAAAAAATCAAACTTATATTTATATTATCAATTAGATTCTTAACCATAGAATCTATAGTAACTTTGAAAAGCAAAAAATCTACTTAAAAGACATTTTTTTTTAAACCATCACGCTCCCAACAGAAAATCACAACATGCTTAAGTGGTATTTGCTTCTTTTCCTTACTTCCTTGAATTTCTCTGCGACATCACAATATGTGATCCAAGGAAAAATTACCGATACAGAAACAGGAGATCCTATTCCCTATGCAGCCGTCCTTATAAAAGGTACAATGATGGGTGCCTCGACGGATTTTGAAGGCAATTATAAAATAAAAAGTTCGGTAATTGCCGATAGTATGAACGTCACCTATTTGGGTTACGATTCGTTTAATAAGAAATTATCCCAAGAATATAATCAAACCATAAATATTCAGCTCAAACCTTCAGATTTTGAATTTGAAGGTTTCATTTTTGAAGCAGGTGAAAATCCCGCTTTTGCTATTATTGAAAAGGCCGCAAATTTTAAAAATTCCTTTGATAAAAGACAGCTAACTTCTTACGAAACCAAAAATTATACGAAAATTGAAATTGATATCGATCACATCTCTGAGAGCTTCTCAAATCGAAAATCGATGCAGAAAGTTACCTCAACTTTGGATTCTATAAAGCAACTTACCAATGATGAGGGAGATAAAATATTGCCCATATTTTTTTCTGAGACCTTATCCAAATATTATTACCGTAATTCCCCTGAACTCAAGAAAGAAGTCGTACAAAATATACGTTTAAGCGGTGTAGGTATCACTGATGGTTCAACTATTTCTCAAATAACAGGTTCTGCCTTTCAAGGATATAATTTCAATACCAACTGGATCAGTATTCTAGAAAAAGAATTTGTTTCGCCCATCGCAGAGGGTTGGAAAAATTTTTATGATTTTGATCTTTTAGATTCTGTGATCATCGATAATGAACAGCACTATGTCCTTAAAGTTTATCCACTAAGAACGCAGGATTTAGCCTTTTCAGGCACCCTATGGATCAATAGCCAAAACTATGCGCTCCAACAACTTGACTTGACCATCTCGAAAGATGCGAATTTGAATTTTATAGAACGCATCAAGATCCAACAAGAACTGAAAGCGACCCCTTCTGGTCCTATGATTCCCATAAAAACACGGGTTCAAATTAAAATAGGGCAAATTACTCCTAAAAGCGCGGGTCTTTTGGCTAAATTTTATACCTCAGTAGACAGTATCTATGTTGAAGCTCCGAAACCCTCCTCTTTTTTTACTCAAAACGTGGTACTGTCAAACAACTTTAAAAAAGGAGATGATCTTTTTTGGAAAAATAATCGGGCTGATCCATTATCGATTGAAGAGATCGCAGTGCTGAAGATGGTAGATACCTTAAAAAACATCCCTATCATCAAGCGCTACACTGAAGGATTGAAGTTTATAGGCTCAGGTTATTTACCCATTGGTAAAATAGATTTTGGACCTTGGCCTGGATTTTTTAACATAAATGACATCGAAGGCGTGCGAATGGGTATGGGGGTCAAGACCAATATCAAATTTAGCAACAAATGGTTACTCCAAGGTTACTTGGCCTACGGCTTTAAAGATCAAAATATTAAGTATCGAGGCTCGGTAACCCGGATCATTGATCGAAACAGATGGACGACCGCAAGTCTGTCGGTACAACGTGAAATTGATCAAGTAGGCCTAGAAATGGAGAATCTTCAAGAAAACAATGTTTTTCTAGCTGCCAGTAGATTTGGTACTTTACGTAGTCCCTACCTTATCAATAATCAAAAGTTAAGCCTACAACGTGCTTTTTTTAAAGGATTTTTGGTCAGCGCAGAGCTGCGAACAAACCAATATGATACCATAAGTAATGGATATGATTTACAATCAACCTTCAATACCAGTGAGGTCAAATTAGGCGTACGTTACGGAAAAGATGAAATCATCATCATCGACAACAACCGACGAATCTCCTTTGGCCCTTCAAAATGGCCCATTGTAGCACTCACTTATGCCAAAGGGTTTCATTGGGCATTAGGTGATTTCAGATATGATAAATTAAACTTCTATCTGTATCAAAAAATAAACGTCAGCCTATTGGGTGTTTCCCGTTATGAACTAGATGCAGGTAAAATCTTTGGCGCGGTTCCCTATGCCCTGCTTAAAAATCATTTGGGAAATGAAATGATTTTTTATACCTCTGCTGCTTTCAACACCATGAATTTTAATGAATTTACATCAAATCAATACCTCAGCCTTCGTTATCGACATTTCTTTGAGGGTTTTGTCTTGAATAAAATCCCACTTATCAAGCAATTAAAATGGCGTTTGGTAGCCAATGCTAATCTCCTTTATGGAAACCTAAAAGAACAAAACCTCATCGAACATGATCCCACCATTCATGACGATGACTATCTGGCAAACCTCAATCCATTCCATCCGAATATCCCTTACATCGAATTAGGTTATGGCGTTGAAAATATATTTAAATTTTTTCGCGTAGATTTCTTTCACAGAATAAATTACTTGGACTTACCCGCTGCCAAACCTTTTCACGTACAAGTTTCTGCACAAATCATTCTTTAAAGTCTAAAAAACATTTACCTCTCTGGCCAGCTCAATCCCAAATTTTTTCTGAATGGATGCCTGAATTTGTTCGGATAATTTCAAGATCTCTTTACCCTTTCCCTCCCCATAGTTCACCAATACCAAGGGTTGACGCTCATGTACGCCAATTTGATCCATACGTTTACCCTTCCAACCACATTGCTCAATAAGCCAAGCTGCAGGTATCTTGATGCTCCCTAAATCTACAGGATAATGGGGTAAATCCTCATAAATTAAGCTCAAAGCATCGTATAAAGGTTTTTCTATGATGGGATTTTTAAAAAAACTACCGGCATTTCCAATTTTGATAGGGTCTGGGAGTTTCGTTTGTCGGATATGAATGACGGACTCACTGATATTCCGAATATTTAATTCCAATTCTTTTTCATCTATCATTTGTTGAATACCTCCATAGGATACATTAAATATGGGCCGGGTAGTTAACATGAAAGTAACCGATGTAATTACAAATTGATCTTTACCACGCCCTTTGAAAAAACTGTGTCGATAATCAAATTGACATTGCTCTTTGTTGAACGATCTGATTTTTCCTGACTTGATTTCATAGGCCTCCAATGATTCAAATACATCTTTGAGCTCAACACCGTAGGCTCCTATATTTTGAATGGGTGCAGCTCCGACCGTCCCTGGGATCAATGATAAATTTTCAACACCCCCAAAATCATGATCTAAGCACCAGAGCACAAACTGATGCCAAGCCTCACCTGCACCAACTTTTACCCGTACTTCATGATCTTTTTGATCCAATACCTCGATCCCTCTGATATTGATTTTAAGGATCGCCTTCCGCTGATTCTTTGTGAACAATATATTGGAGCCCCCTCCTAATACTAATTTTGGCAATGCCCTAAATTGAGAGGATTGATAGGCCTCACTTAATTGCTCATCATTTTCAATCTCAAGTAAAAACTGAGCTCTGGCATCAATACCAAAGGTATTGTAACTTTTCAATGAGATATTTTTCTTTACAAACACCTTTTATGCGGAGATCTTCTTTTACCAAAATTTATATTATTTTCTTTCAAACAAAACTTTACCTCCCACGATGGTCATAGCAACCTGAGTTTTTAATATCTCACTTTCTTCTATGGACATAATATCTTGATCTAAGATGGTAAAATCTGCCAATTTTCCCACCTCTATCGAACCTTTTATATCTTCTTCAAAGGCTCCATAGGCCGCATCGATGGTATAAGATTTCAATGCCTGCTTTCTGGACATTTTTTGAGAAGGTTCAAATCCACCTTCTGGCGTCCCTTTCAATGTCATTCGCGATACTGCAGCATAAAAAGAAGCCAATGGATTGATGGGCTCCACTGGAGCATCAGATCCGTTAACGATTGGGGTCCCTTGCTCTAGTAGTTTTTGCCAAACATACGCCCCCTCATCGATTCTCACTTGACCCAAACGATCGATCGCCCAGGGTCGATCAGAAGCCATATGAATGCTTTGCATGGCCGGGATAACTCCAAGTTCCTTGAACCTGATCAAGTCTTGTGAATTAATATGCTGCGCATGCTCAATCCTGTATCTACTGTTGTCCTTTCTTTTAGGATAAACCTCAAAGGCTCGGGCATACATATCTAGAACCTCCCGATTTCCTCTGTCTCCGATGGCATGCGTACAGACTTGAAAACCCGCCTGAGTAGCTGCTAGGGTCAGTTTATTTAAAGCTTCCATATCGCGAACATTGTGACCAAATTTACCCGGTGCATCGCTGTATGCCTTGAGTAACCAAGCCCCTCTAGAGCCTAATGCACCATCTGCATAGAGCTTCACAGATCTAATAGTGAGTCGATGTAAAGAATCTATAAAAATTCCCTTGGCAAAATAATCCGATAAAAGATCTTCATCGTCTCCGCTCAACATGACATAGAGTCTGATCTTGAGCTCATCTCGATGTAACAGTTTATGATATAACTCCACCCAAGAAGCCCCTGATCCCGCTTCATGAAAACTGGTTATACCATTGGCTAAAATATGATCTATTGATTGCTTTAAGGAAGCTTCTAACCATTGCGCACTGGGCTTGGGTATACCTGTACGTGCATTGGTGTGTGCTGTTTCATTAAAAATTCCCGTCGGTTGTCCGTCAAATCCTTTAAAAATCTCTCCCCCATCTGGATCAGCGGTTTGGCCGTCGACCCCTAAGATTTCCATTGCTTTTGCATTCGCTAGTCCAAGATGACCGCTGGCATGTGTCAAATAGACCGGGTGATTGGGTATTAAATCGTTTAACAAATCATTTGAAGGAAATCCTTTGAAGCTGCGTTCAGCTTCATTGTTCCATTTATCTTGATGCCATCCTCGACCAATAATCCAATCGCCTTCGGGTAGGGTTTTCGCTTTTGCAGCTACGATGTTCACTATTTCAGTATAACTCGTGGTGCCCATTAAGTCTAAATTCATCAAGTTAGCCCCTATACCCATAATGTGAGCATGACCTTCAATAAATCCAGGAAACATCGTTTTCCCTTTGAGGTCGATCCACTGAGTCTCTTCACCTGAGAATTTTATTACCTCCTTATAGCCACCCACTTTCCATATTTTACCTCCTTTAACTGCTACAGCCTCCACTTGGGCATCGTTTACATCTACAGAATAAATGGGTCCATTATATATCACCAAGTCGGCCTTTTCTTTTTCTTGACAACCCAATGAAAAAAAAAGTAGAATAAGGAAAATCAAATAAATATTTTTCATACGGTGCTTTTAATTCATCCAAATTTAAGGGTTTCTGTACAATTAATTAAGCTTTTTAATACCTTCTCATTATTTCTACCAATAAGTTAAAATTAGAATACATTATTTTTTAATTTAATCACTATATTTGCGCTCCATTCAAAAGAATGGGTGTGGATTAATTTAACCATATATTTTCAACAAAAATTACATGTATCTCCCTTATCATGTAAGTGTATTTAAAAAGGGTTAACTATCATGCCAAAGAAAGAAGAGAAGGATCAAAAAGAGGTCACTAAGACAGAAGAAAAAGTGAATGCGACCAAGAAAGTAAAAGCTGCGAAGGTAAAAAAAGCAAAAGTCGAAGCGATAGCAGCATCTAAATCTAAAAAAGCGACGGAAAAGAAAACTGACACTTTAAAAGAGGAAAACAAAAAAACACCAGCAAAAGCTAAAAAAGTGACTCCCAAAAAAGTGGAGAAAATTGAAGGAGAAGTCAAGGAGAAGCCAGTAGCAAAAGCATCCAAAGAGAAACCAATAGTAAAAGTATCCAAAGACAAACCAGTAGCAAAAGTATCGAAAGAGAAACCAGTAGCAAAAGTATCGAAAGAGGAGTCCTACAAATAATATCCCCAAGGTTGAAAAAAAAGAAGTTACCGTTTCTGAAGAAGTAGCCGACCTTACGCCCGAGGCCAAAACAGAAAAAAAAGAAGTCAAAATCAAAAAACCTGTACCCGTTCAACAAACATGGGAGGAATTTGAGGATGAAAACAAATCTGAATATTCAGATAAAGAAAGAGCAGATCTCGAGTCATTGTACGGAGAAACTGTCAGTACAATCACCGAAAAACAAGTCATCGAAGGACACGTAGTCGCATTGACCAATCGTGAGGTTATCGTCAATATTGGTTTTAAATCTGATGGAATCGTATCAAGATCAGAATTTAGAGATGTTGACGAATTAAAGGCTGGCGACATTGTTGAAGTATATATTGAAGAACAAGAAAATGCCATTGGGCAACTAGTTCTCTCACGAAGAAAAGCAAAAATTGTCAAGGCTTGGGATAATATCCAAAAAGCACTTGATGAGGATATCGTCATCGACGGTATGGTCAAAAGACGTACCAAAGGAGGCCTTATTGTAGACGTATACGGTGTAGAAGCCTTCCTTCCAGGGTCTCAAATTGATGTCAAGCCCATACGAGATTTTGATGTTTTCGTAGGTAATAAAATGGAAGTCAAAGTCGTTAAAATTAATTATTCAAACGATAACGTAGTTGTCTCTCATAAAGTACTTATCGAAAAGGATCTTGAAAAGCAGAAAATTGAGATTCTAAGTAACCTTGAGAAAGGCCAAGTATTGGAAGGAATCATCAAAAACATGACTAACTTCGGTGTTTTCATCGATCTTGGTGGTGTTGACGGATTACTGCACATCACAGACATCTCTTGGGGAAGAATCAATCACCCTGAAGATGTATTGAAGTTAGATGAAAAAGTAAACATTGTTGTCCTTGATTTTGATGATGAGAAGAAGCGAATTTCACTTGGAATGAAGCAATTGACTGCTCATCCGTGGGATTCATTGGCTACCGATATCGAAATCGGATCTAAAATCAAAGGTAAGATTGTCAACGTAGCAGATTATGGTTCTTTTCTTGAAATCATCCCTGGCGTAGAAGGATTGATTCACGTAAGTGAAATGTCTTGGTCTCAACACCTGAGAAATCCACAGGACTTCATGAAAATCGGAGATGAAAAGGATGCCGTTGTTTTGACCATCGATCGTAATGAGCGAAAAATGTCATTGGGCATCAAGCAGTTGTCTGAAGATCCATGGACAAAACAAGATGCATTGATCAAATATGCCGTAGGAACCCAGCACAAAGGTATTGTGAGGAACTTAACCAACTTCGGACTATTTATAGAACTTGAGGAAGGCATTGATGGACTTGTTCACGTTTCTGATCTGAGTTGGACCAAAAAAGTAAAGCACCCTTCTGAATTTGTGAAAATAAGTGACGAACTTGAAGTGATTGTCATGGAGCTTGATACCACCAATAGAAAACTGGCATTGAGTCACAAGCATCTCGAGGATAACCCATGGGATAACTTTGAATCTGTATTTACACGGGGTTCTAATCATAAATGTACTATTTTGAGTAAAGGTGAGCGAAATGCTATCCTAGAACTTCCTTACGGTTTAGAAGGGATCTGTAACAGCAGAAACTTAACCAAAGAAGATGGTTCAGAAGGCGCTGAAGGGGAGACGTTAGATTTCCGAGTCATTGAATTTGCTAAAGATGATAAGAGAATTATGCTGACCCATACAGGTTCATGGAAAGAAGCAGATCATATATCCAACGAAACTCCAAAGCCGAAAGCCCCTAAGGGAAAGAAAACGAATAAAAAGAAAGCTGATTCAAGTAATTCTACCCTTGGAGACATTGAAGCTTTGTCATCTTTGAAAGAAAAAATGGAAGATGGAGCAAAAGCTGAGATAAAGAAGGCTGTAGCTAAACGAGCAGCGAACAAAAAAGAGAAACCTGAAGATGAGAAATCATAATAAGGTCTGAATTATTTTGAATGACATTAGCGGGAAACTGCTGGTTATTCAAAATGATTAATTAAGTAACCAAGGTTCCGTGGCCGAGTGGCTAGGCAGAGGTCTGCAAAACCTTTTACGGCGGTTCGAATCCGTTCGGAACCTCAAAAAACCCGTCTAATAATGGGTTTTTTGTTTTAATCTCTTGTGTTATCGTCTACTTAAAAATAGCACCCCGCTAGGAAACTTACATGCAAATCATAATTTTATCCTAGGCATCCCAGAACGCACAAATGACTTAGGTGTCTCGATATGTGTAGCATCCAAACCTTCAATGGCATGCAAGGCTTGGATCAGTAAAGAATAGTGTAGTTATGGACAGTAAATTTGAGATTTTTTCTGGCTAAAAAGACATACTGTAACTACTTCTTCCGTACATTTCGAGTGACATCTCAAAAGTCTGAACATCTTCTTCATAAGCATACTTTCCAAACATTTCATTGTATTTTTCTACAACTTTCACCCATTACTCGCTATTCTCGGTAGCTTGTTCTGCATAATATTTATGCCAAAAAACAATGTTAAATGTATTTCCATTACAAACCGAACCGCACCACCACACTTACATAAATATATCTCCATCTGCATTTTGGAGGGCTTGGGTTACATTATTTCGGAATCTCCAGAATTCCTTCTGCATGATTCCTTTGTAATTATAGGTTAAAACACGTCTCAAGGGCTTTGCAAAGGGACTTACCGTAACATGCAATGCATTTTAGACATAGCCCCAACGTTGTGCATAATAGGAAATATGTAGGTCCCCAACCAGATCGTTCCAATAGTCATTTCCCCTCGGATCATTGCAATCAAAACCTGACAGCTCCTCCTCGTATCTCACTCGAAAGTATTCTCCCAAATGCAGGCCAGTACTAACTAAAAAGATAAAATAACGTATTTGTCCTTCCTTCGAATTGTAAATGCTCGTTTTATTTTTAGCACCCTCTTTTAATTTGGTTTCCATACCCCTATCGACTTTTAGGTATCTCATATTGATGAGCTGTGTATAGCCGGTCATCATTATGAAGCAGGTTATTAATGTAATTATTGACTTTTTCATGATTTTGTGATTGTTTGATTAATAAGGATAAAACACCATACTACTAAAATATAATATGACAACTTCGTTGATCTACTTCTCTCCTTCAAATCGATAGAGTCATTAAATAATATGGAAATTGTATCTCAAAATTTTAAAAAAAGCAGGAGGTCGTGCGATTAATTGTTCATCTTCATTTTTTAGTATTATTTTTGACTTTTGTTATTTAGTTGCATGAATAAAATCATTTTTTCTTTAGGGTTCTTCCTTTGTTTTCTCCAGGTCAAAAGTCAAAGCTTTTTGACTTGGAAGCTCAATGATCGCTATTTCAGTGTGGCTGTAGGGTCTGGTCAAACCAAATACATCGGGGAACTCAATGCTGAAAATAAGCGTCAAACCGACTTCTCTAATTGTACCTTGGCCATTGAAGCAAGATTATGGAGCCACCTCAGTGCTCGACTTTCTGCAGGATTTTACCAATTGCGTGGGGATGATAAAAAAGCTCCCGACGGTAGTTTTGAAAAAGAGCGAAACCTCTCCTTCACTTCAAATAACTGGGAGCTCAACCTGCAGGGTGTCTTTTTTATTCGACCTTATGCTGGTAACTATGATCAAAGATGGAAAATTGATCCCTATCTCAGTTTAGGTTTTGGAATGACCACTTTGAACCCATTTACCTATCTTCAGATCCAAGAAAATGGAGAAGAGATCAATGCTAAATTTTCCCTTAGCGATTATCAAACGGAAAATATCGCTTATGATCCCTTTACTTTCATTATCCCAGCCGGCGTAGGGGTTAAGATGAAAATTACGCCTTTCCTTAACTTTAACTTTGAACTTGCCTATCGATATACGTTCACAGATTATCTTGATGATGTTTCAGGGATCTTTCCTTCATTTACAGATGATAGCTCTATTCAGGCTAAGCTATCAAATCGAAGAAGAGAACAATTCCTAGAAAATGAAGAAGCCTGGGAAAGCTTGGATGCAGGCTTCAGTAGAGGAAATTCAAATAATAACGATCAATATCTATTTTTTTCCTTCCAAATAGAAGCTTTTCTGCCCATTGGTAAAGGGAAAATGTTTAAAAAATCTTAAGAAAAGTACATCGCATTCCTTTTACACTTACAAGAAGTTATTTATCAAAAAAAATAAGGCAGAATAAATAATAAAACATACATTTGAACCTAGACAATAATTTTCTGTGAAATTCATCGGCTTTTTTCTTTCTTTATTTGTCACGGCCTCCCTAATCACCTTACTGAATATGCCTTTTGATAATATCCCGCCTATTGGGAAATTATTAAGTCCGCATCAAGGTTTTTGGCAAAATAGTGAAAAAGAGCCAATCAGTCTGGATAAATTCATTGAATTAATCGAGCTTAAAGAGTCAGTGACCGTCCAGTTTGATGAGTTGCTTATTCCCCACATCAACGCAAAAAATAATGAAGATTTGTATATGACCCAAGGTTATGTGACCGCTTATCATCGACTTTGGCAAATGGATTTTTATGCTCGCGTAGTGATGGGTAGGTTGTCAGAAGTAGTGGGTATAAAAGCACTTGAATACGACCGACTACAAAGGCGATTGGGCCTCAAGGACATGACCTTAAAACTTCACGATGAACTAATGAAAGATGTCTATTATGCCAGCATCATTTCATCCTACACCAATGGAGTGAATACCTATATAGCATCTTTATCTCAGGGTGACTACCCTATTGAATTCAAACTACTCGATTATGAACCTGAAAAATGGACCACCGTGAAAACATGTATGGCTTATGCCCTATTGGCAAGTACACTTTCCAGGAGTGAAGCAGATATAGAGCATACTAACTTTCGAAAAATGTTTGGTGAGAACCTTTTTAATGTTTTGTTCCCTGAGCCTGACGGAACGTCCGCCCCCGTAATACCGAAAGATACTCCTTTTGATTTCGAACCCGTGAGCCAACCACAAAAACCTGAAAAATTCGAAGTACAACATATTGTCAATGAGTCTATTAGCAAACAAAACCCCTTAAACGGAAGTAATAACTTTGCCATAGACAGTACCAAAAGTAAATCAGGCCATGCTATATTGGCCAATGAACCGGACCTTGAGCTCACAGCTCCCTCGATTTGGTATGCCAGCCATTTGACCAGTCCTGATATCAATGTCATGGGAGTAACCGTGCCAGGTACACCGGTCATCTTGATTGGTTTTAATGACTCTATTTCATGGGGGGTAACCAACTCTCCACGGGATCAAGTAGATTGGTTTTCAGTGACCTTCAAAGATGCCTCACGCAAAGAATATTTGTACAACAACCAATGGTTCAAAACAGAACAAATTCTCGAGGAAATTGTAATTAAAAATGCGGATAACTTTATCGATACCATCATAAGAGTGCATCATGGACCTATTGTATATGATCGAGATTATTTGAGCAATCATGAAAAAGTAAATTTAGCCATGCGCTGGATCGCCCATGACGAATCAACCACATTTAAAGCCCTATTCAACTTTAATAAAGCAAATAATTATGATGAATTTGTCGAGGGACTCCGTTTCTTCTCAGGCCCTCCTCAAAACATAATATATAGTGATACAAAAGGTAATATAGCCCTCAATCTACCCGGTAAGTTTCCCATCAAATTTCCTGGTCAAGGAAAGTTTATTTTAGATGGATCCGATCCGGATTCAGAATGGAAAAAATATATCCCCTTTGAGCATAGACTAGAAAGATATAATCACCCTCAAGGATTTTTGAGCTCAGCCAATCAATTCCCAGTGGATCGAACTACCTATCCTTATTATGTTTATTCACATCGATTTGAAAATTATAGGAATAGAAGGGTGAATGACCGACTCATAACCATGCAAAATATTGAACCTGAAGACTTAATGAGTTTACAAAATGATAACTTCAATTATATCGCTTCTGAAATTTTACCTTATCTGTTGTCCCAATTAGATACGCTATCACTCAATGAGGATCAAAATAAATTCTTTGATGAGTTACAAAACTGGGATTATTTTAATCATCCTAATTTAAAGGCGCCTACCAATTTTGAATTATGGTCAGACATCTTGTGGGATCAATTGTGGGATGAATTTGATACGATGTCATTTGCTGTCAATAAACCTGATATCTACACCACCTCTCAATTAATTCTTTCAGATAGTCTCGTTGGATTTTCAGATCGCCTGAGTACACCTGAAAAAGAAACCACTTCCGATTTAATTAATTATGCTTTTGACATCGCAGTAGATTCTCTTAATGAGTGGTTAAGCATTAATGGCAAGAATCACTCTTGGAATGAGTTTAAGGGAACTGAGGTCAATCATCTGATCAGTAGCTTCACTTCATTTAATTCAAAAAATATTTCTATTGGGGGCAACCATAATATTGTAAATGCTGCAAGTAAGCATCATGGCCCCTCTTGGCGTATGGTTGTTGAAATGGATCCGCAAGGCATCAATGCTTACGGGGTTTATCCAGGTAGCCAAACGGGTAATCCAGGCAATCCGATGTATGGACATATGATCACACCCTGGGCTGAAGGGAAATACTATAATTTGAAATTTGGTCAAAATAAACTGTTGGTAGGAGATATTCTTTATGAAATTCAATTAACACCCCAAGAATGAAATTTATCATCAAAATTTTTCTGATGGGTATTTTATCCTATCTACTCCCTTTTTATTTTTCATGGTGGAGCATAGCCTTGGGAGCTGGACTGATTAGCTTATTAATTCGAGGAAGTAATTTTAATAGTTTCAATGGCGGAGTCATCGCGGGTGGCCTCGTATGGTTTTATCTCTCATTTACCATAGATAATGCTACCAACTCCATTCTATCAGAAAAAATTGCACTGCTCATGAATTTGACGGACTCTATTTGGTTGATTTATGCCAGTACGCTTATTGGGGCCCTAGTCACTGGGCTTGGTTCCTTAACCGGTAGTTTATTACGATCTATTCTTTCTCCAAAGAAAATGTCAAGAAACGAGTATGTCTCTTATTCTTAGACTGATCACTGTAAATATTATGGCTGGATTAGCTGTTTTTTTAATTGGTTAAATCCATATCACTAAGGACGTATAATTTAGTTTAATTCTAAATCAATCCTGATCATCAGTTAAGTTTAAGAGTGATATTAAATGGAATACCACTCAAAAATGATTTACCATCAATAACTGATTTATTTTTTAATAAATTCCGTTATTATAGATTTCATATAGTAATTATTTAATTACATTTGCTCCCGCTTAAAACAAGTTTAAGCGTGCGATATTCGGGGTGTAGCACAGTCCGGTAGTGTACCTGGTTTGGGACCAGGGGGTCGTAGGTTCGAATCCTGCCACCCCGACATAAGCAAATTAAAATCGCAAAAAGCCTTCCTTTTTAAACCAATGGAGGGCTTTTTTTATATTTCTATTTTTTTGAACCCATCCGACTCTAGCAAGATCTTCGATCAATAATACTCTTGACTATTGCATCTCTTAAACAATATTAGAGCTTCCTATCATTTGATCTATTTGAATCAACAGGATCTAATATACAATTATAAGCCGCATCAAAACAAGAATATAAATTTCACATTGAGGAGAATAAGGTTTATTCACTTTTTTAGTTTAAAATCATTAGTGTATTCTTCTATTTAAAAGAACCTTCATCGATGAACATCTGCTATCTTAATGATTGCTAAAAGAAACTATAAGTCAAAAGTTAGCGCATAACTATTAGGACATTAAATGAAATTCACAAAAAAGAATTGTATTGACTCTTAAGAGATGAAGATTAAAATTATTACAACTCCTTTATTGAACCTCTTTGTCTTAATTAATGCTTCCAAAAAAATAATAGTCTGCATATCCTATAGGGATATCAAGTTCCATTTGCTTTGACCAATTTCCCGGACTATGATCAAATATAAAAGGGGCGGTCACTTGAGGGTCAAGCACATATTTTTCGCTTAAATGAGTGGTCATGATGTCATTGGCAAATGATAGGTATTGCTCATTTTCAGTATATTTATACAATTCAAAACAAGCCGACGCAGTGATCGCCTCTGCAGAAGTATCTCGTGGTGCATTCGGTATCCGAGGATCTCTCATATCCCAAAAGGGAATATCATTCTTAAGCCATGAAGATTATTTTTTAATGAAGTCAATCACACGGACTGCTTGATTCAGGAAGTTTTTATTTTGGGTATAACGATAAGTCATTTCGAAACCATAAAATCCCCAGGCCTGTCCTCAAGACCATACTGGTGAGTCATTGATACCCTGATGCGTGGCCTTTTGCAATACCTCACCAGTCATTTTATCATAGTCTACCACATGATAGCTGCTAAAATCATCTCTAAAGTAATTTTTCATCGTAGTATAGGCTTGAGTTTCAGCTATCTGATGATAAGTGCTATCTCCAGTCAATTGAGTAGCTTCAAAAAGTAATTCTAAGTTCATCATGTTATCAATGATAACAGGAAACTGCCATTCTCCAAAATCTCAAGATCTAATACTGCCTACCTTAGGATCGAATCTCTTACTTAATGTTTCGGCACTGGTCAACAGGATGTCTTTGTATTCGGGTGCTCCTGTAATTTTGACTATTTCACCATAGCTACAGTACATCTTGAAGCCCATATCATGAGTCTCTCCATCAATCTTTTCCTTTTGGATAAAGGCAATCCATTCCTTCCCTTTCCAATAATACCGATTACTCTGTGATCTGATAAAGTTTAAAGAATACTCCGGGAAAAAAGCGTGAAGTCCAATCTTGCAAAGAAACACCACGAACTGGTCCATCTTTCTTCATACTCCGTGGAAAATTGAGTGAATCCAGTTTATAATCTAGCATGAAGGAAAGTCTCTTTGATATCAATGGATTTAGTAAAGAGTCACCTACTTCCTTTGTTCCTTTCTCATTTCGTGAACATGAAGTAATCAGAATAAACAATAAGCATATTGAATACTTATTTATCATTTTTATATTTAAAATCAATTTATAATTTACAATATTTTTTCATCTATATAAAGAGCATATAACTTTTATCATGATCCGATATCTAGAAACAATTTTGATAACTCTCCGTTATCGATACATTTCTACCCTATAGCTAACCCCAATCCTTGCCTATACCCCTTCGAATTTCCTACCTCCTTAGATCTTCTCCTTTACAGTAAACTGCCTAATGATATAAAGAATTCATTGCCATCAAATCCAAATAAGGAGGTCTCACGTGCAAAAGGATTCTTTTCCATTCATCCTTTATTACTCACATTCTGATGTCTCAGAGCAAGCGCATTGTTAGTCACAATCCTAATCATCCTCTAACAAATATTTGTCCTTCATAGAAAATTTCAAATCAAAAATAAAATCCTCTTAATAGCTGAAAATCATTATCGTCCAGGCCTATGGTAAAAAGATAAATATATAATCAATAAGCTATTTTACTCCCTTTTTATCATTAACTTTCTATTAATAAATTAAGGTTAATGTCTTTAACGTCAAAAAATCATGAGACTTATCACACGCTCCTCTTTAATCTTCTTATGCTTTTCTTTTATAGTCCCACAAGTAAAACTATCTGCGCAGACCCAACGGAAAATAGAATTTCCTGATTTAGTTGATTATCATACCCTTATTGCGGATTTACATCAGCATACCGTATTTTCTGATGGCAGTGTATGGCCAGATATTAGGGTCAAAGAAGCCCTCTTTGATGGTGTCGATGTTATCGCTCTTACCGAACATCTCGAATACCAACCTCACCGGAAGGATTTACCCCACAAGGATCGGAATCGTTCTTACCAATTAGCAAAAGAATATGCTAAAAACTATGAGCTTATAGTTATTCACGGAGCAGAAATAACTCGTGATCTACCTCCTGGGCACAGCAATGCCTTATTTATCCAAGATGCCAATCAGCTGGTTTATGACGATTATATGGACGCTTTTCGAGAGGCCAAAAAACAAGGTGCCTTCATCTTTTGGAATCATCCCAATTGGGTGGGGCAAAATAAACAGGGCATTACCAAGCTCTCACTTATCCATGAAGGGTTAATTAAAGAAGGATTACTTCATGGGATTGAGGTAACTAACGAAAATACCTTTGCTGATCAAGCACTAACTATTGCCAATGAAAATGAATTAACCATTTTAGGGACCTCAGATATTCATGAATTGATTGATTGGCTATTTGATATTCCAGGGGGAGGTCACAGACCCGTAACCTTAGTTTTCGTAAAAGAGCGATCCGAAATGGGTGTCAAAGACGCTTTATTTGATGGACGAACGGTCGCCTGGTATAAGAACAGTCTCATTGGTCAAGAAAAATATCTCATTCCTTTAATTGAATCTTCTTTAGTTGTAGATACCGCTTATTATCAAATGTATGGAAATAAGGAAACTCAAATTGCTAATGTCGTCATTTTCAATCATTCGGACGCAACCTATTTACTCAATAATGAATCTGATTTTTCTTTTTATCACGCACCGGATGTAATCCAATTAAATCCCCAAACCAGTACAACCTTGTCGGTCAAAACAATTGAATCATTAAGCTCATTTGAATTGAATTTTGAAGTTTTAAATGCCATTTATGCCAAAAAGATGCATCCTAAAATCAGACTTGACATTAATATTAAACTTTAATCTGAATCAACTTAAAAAAAACTATCCCCGTTGATGTAAAAGAACATTTTTTTTGTGCAATCCACAATAGTTTTGCGCTGAATGAAAAACATAATAATTCAATTCTTTCTCGGCTTATTTCTGGTCCAATCAATTAGTTCTCAAAATTTTGCTTCCCAAACAAGTATCCTTAACATTAAAAAAACCTCAGAAAAAATAATTTTGGATGGAATACTCGATGAAATGGCATGGAAGCAAAGTGATTCCGCCTATAATTTCACGCAAAATTTTCCTTCAGATACCTCTTTAGCCATTGCTCAAACGGTAGTGTATATCCGCTATGATGACAAGAACATCTATGTAGGCGCCAAATTGTACAATGCACCAGGGCCCAGGAAATATGTGACTACTTCCTTGAGAAGGGATTTTCGCGGTGAGGGAAATGATAGTTTTTCTGTAATATTTGATCCTTTTCAAGACAAAACCAATGGCACCATATTTGGCATGAATCCTTTCGGGGTCAGAAGGGAAGGCTTCATCTCAAATGGAGGTTCAGGTAGAGATGCTTATAGTTTTGATTGGGATAATAAGTGGGATGGCGCTTCAAAAGTTTATGATGGTTACTGGACAGTCGAAATGGCTATTCCTTTCAATACGTTACGTTACAATGAAAATCAAAAGGAATGGAATATCAATTTCTATAGGATAGATAGTGAAACTACTGAGAAATCCTCATGGTCATATATACCAAGAAATTTATCCATTGGAAATATGGCAAGTAATCAAAAACTTATTTGGGATATCCCCACCAAGAAAACGGGAGCCAACATATCTTTGATCCCATTTATCACCTCAGGGATTAGTAAAGATTTTTTTAATAATAAAGAAGTTGACTATCCAAGAAACGTTGGATTTGATATGAAATATGGTATCAGCTCTGGCCTGAATCTAGATCTCACTGTAAATCCAGATTTTTCACAAGTTGAAGTAGATGACCAGGTGACTAATCTTGATCGGTTTGAAATTTTTTTTCCAGAAAAAAGACAATTTTTTCTGGAAAACGCTGACCTTTTCGCTAATAATGGTAACCGAAATACCCGACCTTTCTTTTCAAGAAGAATTGGTATTGCCACAGATACCGCTACCGGACTAGCCATACAAAATCCCATCCCTTATGGACTTAGGTTAAGTGGAAAGGTTTCTCAAAACACTCGTGTCGGTTTATTGAATATGCAGGGGGCAAGTGATGCCTCTATTCAGCAGCCCGGCATCAATTATACTGTAGCCACAGTACAACAAAAAGTACTCACGAGATCTAACCTAGACTTTATTTTTGTCAATAAGCAACCATTCAAACTTAACCTTAGTGATAGCAGTTATAAAGTAGCCTCCAATCAAACCGCAGGACTCGACTTTAATTTGCTTTCCTCAGACAATAAGTGGAGTGGTAATCTTTTTTTTCATCACTCCTTTGATCAAGTTCAAGTTGATAGAGCTCATGCCATGGGGACTTACTTATCTTATAATACACTCAACTGGACATGGTATATTTTCTCTCAGCAAATAGGTGCGGGCTATAATCCAGAAGTAGGCTATGTCAAAAGAACAGATATACGACAGTTATCCAGTACGATCCGATATAGTTATTTTCCAAAATCAAGTAAAGTTCAAAGTCATGGTCCAGGTTTTGATTTTGATGTTTTAGGAAGACAATCGGTAGGTCTATTAGATTGGGATATGAATCTCCTCTATCGTATCAAATTTAATAATACCTCATCAATGGACTTTAGATTACGAAGACAATTTACCCAGCTCACCTCTGATTTTGATCCTAGCGGTAGTGACGGACAAGAACTCCTAGAAAATGACTCCTATTACTATAACTTTATCATAGGGTCCTGGAGTTCCAATGAAAGGAGAAAACTTAATGTTAAATTAAAAACCAATTCCGGTCAATATTTCAATGGTCATAGACTCAACTTCAGTGGTACCCTGGGATATAGGTATCAGCCTTTTGGAACAACCTCCATAGACATCACATATAATCGCATTAAGCTACCGAGTCCATACAACTCTAGTCAGCTCTATCTTATCGGTCCTAAATTTGATTTCACATTCACTAAAAAATTATTTTGGACTACCTATGTACAATACAACAGCCAGATTGAAAACTTAAACATCAATTCGAGACTTCAATGGAGGTTCAAACCTGTATCAGATATCTATTTGGTTTATACCGATAATTATTTTGCTTACAACCAAATCGATGGCTTTTTTCAAATTGGAGCGGTTAAATATCGTGCCATTTCTTTTAAAATGACTTATTGGTTGAATCTATAAAAAGATAATTTCAATCACGCAAATTGACCTGACTCAAAAAGTTTTATAAGACATTAAATAAGGAGGCTGCTAAAGCAGCCCCTATAAAAGGTCCCAAAACAGGAATCCAAGCATATTCCCAATCACTGTTCTTATCTATCATCAGTGCGTAAAAAATCCGAGGTCCCAAATCTCGAGCAGGATTGATGGCATAACCTGTAGAACCTCCCAACGATAATCCTATAACCGCCACTAGCAATCCAACGGGCAAGGCATTTAGAGAACCTATACCCTCTCCATTGATGAGATAAAAAACTCCAAAAACCAGCAGTCCTGTACTTAATACCTCAGATAATAAATTATTGAAATTATTTTTAATAGCTGGTGCGGTAGCAAATACACCTAGTTTGGTACTCGAGTCCATGGTAGCCTTAAAATGATCTTTGTATTGCATAAAAACTAAAAAGGCGCCCATCATAGCTCCTAACATTTGAGCTAAAATATATCCTGGGACAGCGCTCCAGCTGAATTTTCCTGCGATGGCTAAACCCACAGATACTGCAGGATTTAAATGACCTCCACTAAATGAGCCTGCAATGACAACACCTATAAACACAGCCAGTCCCCATGCCAAGGAGATCACAAGCCATCCACTTTCATTACCATAGGTTTTTTTTAGGGATACATTGGCATTGACACCATTTCCCAAATAGATTAAAACAGTTGTTCCTATAAATTCTGCTAAATAAGGACTCATTTAATATTCATTTAACTCTGACATTGATTAAAAATTTCTTAATTTCAAGTTTAACTATTTTTTTGAACTTTTCCCTAACAAAAGCATATATGTCTAAATATATTTTAACTATTGATGCAGGTACTACCAGTGAAAGAGCTATTATTTTTGATAAATCTGGACAAATAGTGGGTGTCAGTCAAAAAGAATTTCAGCAATTTTTTCCAAAGCCAGGATGGGTGGAGCATGATGCTGAAGAAATTTGGACTACCCAAAAAAATACCATAATTAATATATTAAAAAAGCATGAAATTAAGGCCTCAGATATCGAAGCCATAGGGATCACCAACCAAAGGGAAACGACTATTGTTTGGAATAAAAAAACTGGAAAACCTATTCACAAAGCCCTCGTTTGGCAAGACCGAAGAACTACAGATTACTGCGAATCCTTAAAATTAAAAGGCCTAGAATCCTTAATTCAACAAAAAACAGGTTTACTTATCGATGCTTATTTTTCAGCTTCCAAAATAAAATGGCTTTTGGATAACGTAGAGGGGGCTCGGGCTCTTGCTGAAGCTGGCGATTTAGCTTTTGGTACCGTAGACAGCTGGCTGCTCTGGAATTTAACCTATGGTGAAGTTCACGCTACTGATGTAAGCAATGCCAGTCGCACTATGCTTTACAATATTCATGATATGCAATGGGATGAGGAGTTATTGGCCCTTTTTGAGATTCCGAAAATTATGCTTCCACAAGTCAAACCGAGTAGCCATAATTATGGATCCTCTCATGAGGATCATTTTGGCCATTCCATAACAATAAGTGGTATTGCAGGCGATCAGCAATCTGCCTTATTTGGTCAAATGTGTGTTGAATCAGGTATGGCCAAAAGTACTTACGGAACGGGTTGTTTTCTTATTATGAACACGGGTCCCTGCATCATTTCCTCAAAAAACAAATTATTAAGTACCGTAGCTTGGCAAATTGGGGATGAGGTCACTTATGCTCTTGAGGGTAGTATATTTATCGGTGGTGCCCTCGTCCAATGGCTGAGAGACAATCTAAAAATTATTAAATCTGCAAGTGAAATTGAAGTATTGGCCGAAACCGTAACCGACTCAGGAGGAGTCGTTTTCGTTCCTGGTTTTGTGGGATTAGGTGCTCCGCATTGGGATCCTTACGGTACGGGAATTATGCTAGGCATTACTCGGGGTACTTCAAAAGGCCATATTGCAAGAGCAGCACTGGAAGCCATCGCCCTTCAAAACTTAGACATTTTGGATACTATGGAAAAAGATTCGGGTATTAAAACTAAAGAATTAAGAGTGGATGGAGGTGCTGCGCCCAATAACTTACTCCTACAAATTCAAGCCAATGTAGCCAACATAGACATCATCAGACCTAAAATTACCGAGACTACCGCCCAAGGCGCAGCATTTCTCGCTGGTTTGGCGACAGGCTACTGGAGGGACCTCGAAGAAATTAAAAAGATTTGGGATCCAGAGAAAATGTTCAGCCCTCAATCTGATCCCAACGCTACTAAAATGCGTAAAAATTGGAAGAGAGCCATTGACCGAAGTAAGAACTGGCTTTCAGAATGAATCGGGATACCATGCTTCAAAAACTCCAAAGTCATGAGGGTATTTGGGATGTTTTAGTCATCGGTGGCGGCGCCACTGGATTGGGTATTGCCGTAGATGCGGCAGCTCGGGGTTATAAAACCTTACTGCTCGAGCAACATGATTTTGCAAAAGGAACATCAAGTCGATCTACAAAACTGGTCCATGGAGGGGTACGATATCTTCAACAAGGCGATATCTCCTTGGTATTAGAAGCCTTGAAAGAACGAGGTTTAATGATTAAAAATGCCCCCCATCTGGTTTCAAATCAGGCTTTTGTTATTCCCAACTACAGTTGGTGGGATGGTCCTTTTTATCAATTAGGCCTTAAGATATACGATTTTATGTCGGGTGACTTGGGTATTGGTTCTTCAAAAAGACTTTCCATTGTGGAAACCATCCGCCATATTCCAACCATTGATCAAAAGGAATTGGCAGGGGGTGTCGTTTATTTTGACGGTCAGTTCGATGATGCACGTATGGCCATCAGCTTGGCCAAAACCGCTGCTCAATTTGATGGGGTCCTTCTCAACTATATGAAAGTTGAGAGAATCATAAAAAATGAGGAGGGCATCGTTCAAGGTGTTATTGCCTTAGATCTCGAAACACATAAGAAATATCATATTCAATCTAAGGTGGTGATCAATGCAACCGGTGTTTTTGCCGATGCCGTGATAAAAATGGATGATCCCAGTGCCAAAGAAATGATTCAGCCCAGTCAAGGGACACATATTGTCCTTGACCCTTCATTTCTTCCTGATAAATATGCCATCATGGTGCCGCATACAAAAGACGGCAGGGTTTTATTTGCCGTACCTTGGCTAAATAAGGTGATTGTCGGCACTACTGATACCATTGTGGAGAAACCCCTGCTTGAACCCCACTTTCAATTAGATGAGGTAGAATTCATTTTAGAAACAGCCAGTCAATATTTAACTAAAAAACCTACAAAAAAAGATATTTTAAGTATCTTCTCAGGTTTAAGGCCTTTGGCAAAACCTGAAGGCAACAAACAAACAACCAAAGAAATTTCGCGTCATCATAAAGTGATGATTTCCACCAGTGGATTGATCACAGTCATTGGTGGCAAGTGGACCACTTATAGAAAGATGGCAGAAGATACCGTTGACCAAGCCATGCTTATAGGTCAACTAAAAGTGAGTCCATGCACTACGCACAATCTACCCATTTTTGGATATGATGAAAGTCTCAACCTCACGGAAGATACGCTAGCGGTTTACGGTATTGAGAAGCAAGCCTTACTTGATCTTGAAGATGAAATCCCAGTTTATGGAGGACTAATAAGCGAAAGCTTACCTCTGAAGGCCTCACAGGTTATCTGGGCAGTCCGCCATGAAATGGCCAGAACTTTGGAAGATATGCTCGCTCGAAGGGTTAGGGGCCTCTTTCTTGATGTTAATGAATCTTTAAGGATTGCACCACAAGTAGCTCAAATCATGGCCAGCGAACTCAATGAATCCACTGATTGGATTGTTAATCAATTGACCGAATTTAAGGCTATAGCCAAACATTACCAGTTAATTGAACATTAAATATATAGCTATGACTGGCTGGTATTTGAAGTCGACGTCTTTAACTTTAAAGCCTCATTTAAATCCAACAAAAATGAAAAATATTTTACTCCTTTTCTTCATAGTTCTGTCCACCTCTCTTCAACCCGTCAAAGCCCAAGAATTTAGAGGTATAGATAAGAGCCCTATGGATATGGCTTATTTTCCTGATAATTTTGCGCACGATCACTCCCCCAACGAAAAAGCGGTAGCGCGTATTACCTATGGCAGACCTCAAAAAAACAATAGGCCTGTTTTTGGTAAGATGGTTCCCTACGGAAAAATTTGGAGAACCGGTGCCAATGAAGCCACTGAATTCATTGCTTACCAGCCCACTTACATTTGGCTCAAAAACATTACCCGATGGTACTTACACTTTGTTTACCATTCCAGAAAAAGATGAATGGACCATTATTTTCAATACAGATGTTGATATCTGGGGCGCCTATCGATATGATAGCAAAAAAGATGCACTCAGACTTAACGTGAAGGTTAAATCCACGACCGAGGTTGTTGAGGCGTTTGCCATCAATTTTGCAACACTCAATGAAAATGAGGCTGTATTGAAACTTGCTTGGGATCAGACTAAAATCGAAGTCCCTTTCAGTTATTAGATTCCCTCAATTTTTTTCATGGCATTCTATGATTAGCTCTCTTTAATTAGGTCGTTTGTTGTATCGCAAAGCCACCTCCTTTTTAATTGTAATGATGGAGTCAAACAAATCGTATTATTTAAAAATTTAACATTTTGAAGTGCTAGGAAAGATTGATAAAATCATTTAACCTAGATATATTATCGAAGGACTCAATAATACTAGGGTTCACCTTGAATTTATGAGAGCTTAATACGGACCTTTTTTAGAAATTCAATCATGATTACAAAAAAAAATATCCTCACTAAATTCTTTTTATTACGAAATATTTTTTTTAAAAATTATTAATTTATGAGACCTAAACGATGTTTTAACCTGGTTAGTAATTACTTTTGCTCACTTTAGCATGACCAAAATACTCTCCGACCGATTCAATAAATTAATGGCACCTGAACTGTTGCGAAAACAAGACTTGTATCCTTTTTTTCGTGTGATTGAATCCGAGCAAGGCACTTCGGTTTTGGTAAATGGAAAGAAAGTGTTAATGTTTGGATCCAATAGTTATTTGGGGCTTACCACACATCCTAAGGTTAAAATAGCCAGTGAGAATGCTATAAAAAAATATGGCAGCAGTGTCGCTGGCTCTCGATTGTTAAACGGGACAACCGACCTACATATAGAATTGGAACATCGATTGGCATGTTTTTTAAATAAAGAAGCTGCGCTTTTATTTACTACTGGTTTTCAGGTCAATTTAGGGGTTATCCCTTCGATTACCCAGCCCAATGATTCCATTATTTTAGACCGTCTTAACCATGCTTCCATTATCGAAGGGGCACGCCTTTCTAAGGCTCCTTATGTAATGTTTAAGCACAACGACATGATTTCCTTAGAGCAAAAGCTCCAGCAATCTGTAGATGCCGAAATGAGATTGATCGTAGTAGATGGTGTTTTTAGTATGGAAGGTGATTTGGCTGATCTCAAAGGAATCACCCAACTCGCAAAACAATACAACGCAGTAGTCATGTCAGATTGTGCCCATGCCATAGGAGTCATTGGAGAACACGGTGCAGGAGCTGCTTCTCATTTCAATGTTGAAAAACAAGTGGATCTTATTGGAGGGACATTCAGTAAATCATTGGCTTCAATAGGTGGATTCATCGCAAGTGACGCACATACGGTCGAATATATTAAACATAACTCACGTTCATTGATCTTCAGTGCAAGTCCCACGCCTGCTGCGGTGGCAGCGGCACTTGCGTCTTTAGATATTATTGAATCTGATGATTCTTTGAGACTTCAACTTCTAAAGAATACCGAATACGCCATTGCCGCATTTAATTCACTGGGATTCGATACAGGAAAAACTGAAACTCCTATCATCCCATTGTTCATTAAGGATGATAAAAAAACACATGAAATGGCCATGCTATTGCTGGAAAAAGGTATTTTCGTTAACTCGATTGCAGCACCAGCGGTTTCCCGAAATAATTCTATGATTAGGTTTTCTTTAATGGCCACACATACCCGTGAGCAAATAGATTTAGCTATTGATACCATCTATCAATGTGCGAAAAAATTAAAGGTTCCTTTGTCTATTGAAGCCCATCAATAATGACTGCTTTTTTCATTCTATGACCTCATCTTCTTAGTTAAATAGAGTACCCTTTTTAAGAAGTTCAAATACTTTAATATACAAAATCGTTTAAGAGTAAAAGTTCATGCCCCTACTCTTTGATAACCTATATCTGCTCAATAAAAAAGTACTGAACAAAGAACATAAAAAGTACAATTATTGAAAATTCAATTAGCTTTGAATAATATTTATTCTCGCTTTTAGAAATAAGAGTCGAGACAGTGTATAAAAAAATGAATGAGAGGGAAATACTGGCTATTAGGTAGAATGAAAAATTTACTTAATTACAGAAGCCTGAGCTTTAGCATGAAATCAACGAATTCATTTATATAAAAGAAAGGTCGCATGATCATTTATAAAGAAAAGCATTTTACATGAGTCTAGTATTAGTAGAAGTAAAAGACCGACACACACTTCTGAAATTCATTAAATTCCCTTTCAATTTATACAAAAATTGCCCCTCCTACGTCCCCCCACTTATTGATTTTGAACTCAGCTCCCTGACTCCAAAAAATCCCGCCTTTGAAATCAGTCAGGTGAAATTATTGTTGGCCTTAAAAGAGGGTGTGATTGTGGGTAGAATTGCTGGAATCATATTGGATGCCGAAAAAGAAGATAAAAACCTCGTTCGATTTGGCTGGATTGATTTCATTGATGATAATAAAGTATCTACTGCCCTGATCCAAGGTATCATTGATTGGGCCAAACCGTTTGGTATTACCGGTATTCATGGACCCTTGGGGTTTACAGATTTTGACTTTGAAGGTACTTTAATCGAGGGTTTTGATGAATTAGCCACGCAAGCAACTATTTATAATTTCCCTTATTATGCTTCTCATTTTGAAAGTCTTGGATTTTCAAAAGCTTGTGATTGGCTGGAAGGGCGTGGTGAAGTCCCCAAAGAATTACCCAAAAGGATGGTGAGAGGTACCTCTTTAATCAAAACCAGATTCAAACTTGAGGCAAAGAAAATAAAAAGTAAATCTCAAATAAAAACCTATTCAAAAGGCATCTTTCAAACATTGAATAGTTCTTTCACAAATCTTTATGGATTTTATACTTTAACCGATAAACAAATTGATTATTACGTCGATGCCTATTTAGGTTTCGTTAGAAAAGAATTTGTAACCATCATCGTCAATGAAAAAGATGAAGTTGTAGCTTGCGCAATTACTTTACCTTCCATCTCGAAAGCACTTCAAAAAGCCAAAGGAAAGCTTTATCCTTTTGGATTTATTCACTTACTTCAGGCCTTTTGGAAGAATAATACCTTGGATATGCTGCTTATCGGTGTAAATCCTAACTATCAAAAGTTAGGAGCCAGTCAGTTAATATTTGTTGAACTTTTATCTAATTTTATTAAAAAAAAGGTAGGTACAGTAAACACCGCTATTATGCTTGAGGATAATCACAATGTCATTAATCTTTGGAATGAGTTTAGAGGAAACGTAACTACGGTTATCCGTAGAAGATGTTTTATAAAATCTATATAATATGAAAAAATGGGCTTTAATTATCGGTGGATCAAGTGGTATGGGCCTGGCCACATCCCAAAAATTAAGTAAAAATGGTTTTAATCTGATCATCATCCATAGAGACAGACGATCTTTGATGCCTGCCTTCAATGAACATCTTAATGAAATGAAAAAAACGGGGCGAAAAGTAATCAGTTTTAATGTAGATGGTACCAATAAAGAAAGGATCAATGAAACCCTTGCTTTGATTACTGCTCAGGTTTCAAATCTTTCCTTTGATCTCATTATGCATGCCCTTTCAAGAGGCAATCTAAAGCCTTTTGTATCTAAAGAGGATCAACCCACCCTCACAGCGCAAGACATCGCACTTACCATAGATGCCATGGCGACTAACGTATTAACTTGGGTACAAACTTTAAAAGATCATTTCCTCTTGAAGTCCGGTAGCAGGCTTGTCACCCTGACCTCTGCAGGTAGTGCCCGTTATTGGAAAGGTTATGGCGCGGTAGCTATGGCCAAATCATCTTTAGAAATACTCTCCAAATACTTAGCAGTAGAACTTGCTCCCTTTGGCGTGCGGGTCAATTGCATCAATGCCGGAATTACGGATACCCCTTCATTGCGATTCATCCCTAATTATGAAGAACTCATTGAGGAAGCCTCAAACAGAAACCCCTTGGGTCGTATGACATTACCCGAAGATATTGCCAACGCCATTTATCTATTGACCCTACCTGAATCAAATTGGATCAATGGTAATGTAATGTTTGTCGATGGTGGAGAACATTTAATGGGATGAGTGAATCACTAAAAGAAATTATTGGGGCATTGCCCTATGGGCCGCCCTTTTTATTTGTTGATGCGTTAGAAGAAGTTACTGAAAATGGGTCAAAAGGTTATTATCAACTTAAAAAAGATGAATATTTTTATCAAGGACATTTTCCTAATAATCCCATAACACCCGGAGTCATCTTAATTGAAATCATGGCTCAAATTGGACTAGTTTGTTATGGGATTTACCTTGCCAAAGAAAAATTAAAGGGTCAAGAAGCGCTGCTTGTACCCATATTCACCTCTGCTGCAGTGGATTTTTTAGGTCCCGTATATCCTGAAGCTCAGCTTGAAATAACTTCCAAAAAAATATATTATCGATTCAATAAATTAAAATGTTGGGTAACCTGTAAAAATGTTATTACGAATCAAGTAGTTTGCAAAGGTGAATTTTCAGGTATGATTGTAAATAAAGATAAAATTGATCAATAATAGAGTTGTCATCACAGGCATTGGAGTTGTGGCGCCAAACGCGGTAGGCGCAGCAGATTTTGAAAAAGCATTAAAGGAAGGACGCTCAGGTATTCGTTTTTTTGAAGAATCTCAGTCATTAAATTTCAGATGCCAAATTGCAGGTAAGCCGCTGATTACTGAGGATTATAAAGCGCACTATTTTGATGATTATTATCAAAATAAGCTAGATAATAATGCTATTATCTATGCCTGTCTCGCGGGATTTGAAGCTTGGGAAAACGCTGGCTTAATCCATCATCAAAATCAAATAGATTTCGATTCTGGTATGATTATCGGTTCTGGGGCTTTGGGCCTCGACGGATCTAATCATGCTGTGTTTTCTAAAATATTAGCGGGTAATAATAAGCGACTCGGTTCACGGGCGATCCCTGAAAGTATGAGCAGTGGAGCAGCAGCCTATCTAAACAAAATTTTAGGTCTAGGCAATAGGATATTATCGAACTCCTCCGCATGCATTACAGGTACTGAATCGGTATTACTAGGCTACGAACACCTCAAATTAGGGAAGGCCAAAAGAATGCTATGTGGAAGTACCGAAGGTGATGGGATTTTTATTTGGGGTGCCTTTGATGCGATGCGGATACTCACCAGTGATTCTAACGAAGATCCAACCAATGGTTCGCGGCCCATGTGCGACAGTAGCGTTGGATTTGTTCCGGGAAGTGGATCAGGGGCCATGGTGTTGGAGACACTTGAAAGTGCTCAAAGTCGTGGGGCTAAGATCTATGCCGAAATCTTGGGTGCTGATGTCAATTCTGGCGGTTTAAGAGATGGGGGAAGTATGACGGCTCCTAATTCAAATGCAGTAGCTCATTGTATGAAAAATAGCTTACGTGAAGCAAAGGTAGCTAGTAATGAAATAGATCTTATCAGTGGACATCTGACCGGTACAAAAGGTGATTCCACTGAAATAAAGAATTGGAAGAAGGCGCTCGGAGGCCCTCAAGATAAATTTCCACTCATCAACACACCTAAATCAATGATAGGACATTGTATTGCCGGGGCCGGATCCATCGAATTGGTGGCTACCCTAATTCAAATAGAAAAATCATTTGTTCACGGGAACTACAATATCAAAAAAGTAAATCCTGATATTACTGCAGAAATCCCATTGGAGCGTATTCCTATGAACACCGTTCATAAAGAAATTAATACCGTTATTAAAGCCAATTTTGGTTTTGGTGATTTAAATTGCAGCATAGTACTTAGAAAATGGAAAGATGGATAAGAATACAATTCAAGAACAATTAAAAGAAATCATTGCCGTTTATGTCCCAGATAAGGAAATACTAGGTAAGCTTACCCTTGAACATGATCTCATCAATGACCTCAAAATAAACTCGGCACACATTGTAGACATTGTATTAGATGTTGAAGAAAAATATGATGTCATGATAGAGGATGATGTCATCATGAAAATGGGTACCATCGGCCAAGCCATTGATATTATTCATGGTAAGGTGCTAGAAAAATAGATATGCTTGCGCTAAGTCTATATTTAAGCTTCATTTAAATGAAATTGATAGGCTCTTTTTGGCTCATTTGTGCTTTGTTCCCAATCACGCAAACTCCAGATTATAATATTATCTTTTCCAAAATAGACAACAGAGTTTATACATTTGTCAATGATGAACTTGTTTTTGATAGTCAATTCATCGATGGGAATCCTGAATTAAATTTATCCCTTGATTTAAATCCCTTCTTAAAAAAAGGAACTAATGTCATAAAGATTCAGCTTGAGAATGGATCAATATTGAATGCTTTTATTGTCGACACCCATTGGGCGATCCGATATGAAATTTTCGAAAATGGTGAAAGCTATGATTATGGCTATGAATCCAGTAAAAATGGACAAACCGCTCTAATCGTATACGAAAAAGAACATAACATCTACCTTGAGTGATTGGAATTGACATTGTTGACATCAAAGATTCCCTTTGCCATCCGCGTACTGCAGATCACTTACGTTACATAAAAGCTAAAGGTGATCAATACCCTGAAAATATAGATCCCATCCTACTCTATTGGATCGTTTGGAGTGCTAAAGAGGCTGTTTTCAAGAGTAAACGACAATTAAAATCATTCGATCCAAAACTCATTACAGTCATTTTTTCAAATGATTTACATTTCACTTCCAAAAAACTATTGGGCACTGTTGAGACCACACCCAACTATGTAGTGGCTACGGCCGCACCACCATCGATGGAACTTATGCATCAAATTTGGATGAATCATCAAAAAGCGTCTTCTCAAAAAATGATTCGTGCAAGAATCATTGCCTATTTCAAGCCTTTGAATATCAGCTTTACTCTAGATGAAAATCAACTGCCCCTGCTTTGTGTAAACGAAGAAAAAGAATTTCCCATTTCATTAAGTCATCATGGTAATTATATAGCTTTTTGTATTGAAAAGCTTGGGGTTTTAAAATCCTAACTATTGATTATTTTTGATTATTTTTGATTTGAAAGGTATTCACCCAACGAATGCGTAAAATAATACATATTGACATGGATGCTTTTTATGCTTCCGTTGAGCAAAATGACGACCCTGATTTACGAGGAAAGCCCGTCGCCGTGGGGGGGCATAAAGAGGGTGGCGTCGTTGCAGCAGCGAGTTATGAAGCTCGAAAATTTGGGGTAAAATCTGCCTTGTCTTCCAGAATTGCTGCAAGATTGTGTCCACAACTTATTTTCGTCAAACCCCGATTTGATCGGTACAAAGAGATTTCCAATGAAATTAGGACCATATATCATGAATATACAGACTTGATTGAACCCTTGTCGCTTGATGAAGCTTATTTGGACATCACTCATCCCAAAATCGGTTTAAAATCAGCCACCCTCATCGCCATAGATATTAAGAAAAAAATCAAAGACAAAACAGGGTTAATTGCTTCTGCAGGCATTTCCTTCAATAAATTTTTGGCCAAGATCGCCTCTGACATGGAAAAGCCCAATGGACTTTACGTGGTTTTACCCGAAAACGCAGCAGTTTTCATTGAAAAACTCCCAATCAAAAAAATTCATGGCATAGGCAAGGTCACTGCCGAAAAAATGAAGCATGCAGGTATTTTTACAGGCAAAGACCTAAAAGCAAAAACATTGGATGATTTATGTCTGAGATACGGAAAACAGGGGAATTATTATTATCAAGTGGCCCGTGGTATTGACCACAGACCCATCCTGCCCGATCGCAAAAGGAAATCCATCAGCGCCGAAAATACCTTTTCACATCACTTGATGACCCTTGCAGATATCCTATCACACCTCAAACCCATAACTGAAGAAGTTTTTAGAAGATATCAGCTGCAATCTGCACAAGGCAGAACCATAAGTCTTAAAATAAAGTATGGCAATTTTAAGCAAATTACGAGAAGCAAATCACAAAAAGAAGTAATTCTAAATCTTTCAGAAATTCAAGTACTCATTAAATCTTTACTTAACGAAGGCTTGTTACATGAAGCAGGTATTCGACTGCTGGGAATAGGCATCTCAAATTTGCAATTTAAAAAAGTAACTAATCCTCAAATGAGTATTGATTTTTAAAGCTTTTAATCGAGCCAACCCGTCTTAAGGTAACTCCCATCATCCATATTTATCTTTATTGAAAAAATGATTCAAATTGTAGGCTTTAATGTCTAATTTAGCTAAAAAAGACAACATGAGTACCTATAAAGTATTGCTACATGCACATTCAGGATTTAGATGGCTGGCACTCCTGCTTCCTTTAATCATCTTGGTCAAGTCAATGATTGGATTTTATGGTAAAAAAGAATACCAAAAAATAGATCGCATTCTTGCTTCTTCTTTTGCAGGAACGGTTCATCTGATGCTCCTTCTTGGAATCTCTTTGTACTTCTTTTTCAGTCCTATCACACAAGCGGCTTTTGCCGATTTCGGTGCCGCTATGAAAGATCCCTCTCTCCGTTTTTGGGCCGTTGAGCACATTTCAATCATGATCTTAGTCACCATCATCGTGACCATTGGAAGTGCCAAAACAAAGAAGGCACTTTCAAATGAAAGTAAATTCAAAAATCAATTGATTTTTTTCGGTATTTCCTTGGTACTCATGCTTATTTCGATACCTTGGGATCGTATATAGCACTTAGAGCACTCCTTTAGTTGAGGGGAGATTATCTAATGCTTCTGGATTCTTTTTTATGGCCATTTTGATGGCTTTTGCAAAAGCTTTGAAAATACCTTCAATCATATGGTGCTCATTTTCACCAGTTACTTTAATATTAAGGTTGCATTTGGAAGCATTTGAGAAGGATTTGAAAAAATGATGAATCATTTCTGTGGGTACATCTCCTACCCTTTCTCTTTTAAAAATACCTTTCCATTCCATCCAAGGTCGACCACCAAAGTCCACTGCTACTTGGGCCAATGCGTCATCCATGGGTAATAAAAATCCATACCTATTGATCCCTTTTTTAGACCCCAATGCTTTCACCATGGCTTCGCCCAAGGCCAAGCCTGTATCCTCAATAGTATGATGCTCGTCTATCTGCAAATCACCCGTTACTTGAATTTTCAAGTCCATCCCCCCATGCTTGCCCAATTGGTCCAGCATATGATCAAAAAAATGCAAACCGGTACTTATATCCGTTTGACCCGCGCCATCTAAGTTTAATTCAATGCTGATATCGGTTTCATTGGTCTTTCTGATGACCTTAGATCTCCGTGATTTGACCACCAAGAATTCATAAATATCTTTCCAAGACGTAGTCGCAAGGGCTACCCCTTGGTTTTTTTCTTTACTTATATGAATCCCCTCGCAACCCAAATTGTCAGCCAACTCCATATCTGTTTTACGGTCACCAATGACATAAGATTTAGCCATGTCGTAATTTCCCCTCAAATAAGCGGACAACATGCCGGTCTCTGGTTTTCGGTTTTCATGATCGAAATGTTCATCAATATGTACCCTATCAAAATGAATACCTTGAGAAGTTAAGGTACGCATGATCAAGTTGTGGATTGGATAAAATCTCTTTTCTTGATGGCCCTCGGTACCCAAACCATCTTGATTAGAAACTAACACTAACAAAAAATGAGATTCTTGTTGAATTTTTCTTAAATAATAGAGCACATCAGGTAAAAAATGTAACTTCTCAATCTGATCTACAAACTCATCCTCCGTCTCTGAGACAATGGTTCCATCTCGGTCTATAAATAAAATAGGTCTCATATCTTTAGGTAATTTTTCAGCGTAAGAATCAGTTGCTTATTTTCAAATGCTGTGCCAACAGTAATTCGTATACAATCATCGCATAAAACTAGGGCTGATCTATCTCTTAGAATGATCTCATTACGAATTAAATACTGAAAAATTTCTTGTACATTCTTGAATTTAACTAAGAAAAAATTAGCTTCGCTGGGATAGACTTTTAAAACAATGGGTAGTTGTTCAAGTGCCAACCCCAATTCCTTTTTCAATTTTTTTATTTCTTCAACGAATGATCGCATTTGATCCCCCTTCTTTAATGCCTTAAGCACATGATTTTGAACCGGACCACTGATATTATAGGGTGGTTTGATCAGATTGAGTACATCAACGATCTTTGGATGACAAAATGCCATTCCCAATCTTAACGAAGCCAGGCCCCAAGCTTTACTCAGGGTTTGCAAAACCACCAAATGGGGAAACTTCGATATTGCCACAATCCAGGAAGGGGTATCTGTAAAATCAATATAAGCCTCATCTATCACGATGATTCCTTTGAACACCATCGCCAGATCCAAAATATCTTGCACCTGTATCAAATTTCCTGTTGGATTATTGGGAGAACAAATGAATATGATCTTAACATGACCATTGAGTGCTGATTTTATTTGGGTCATGTCCAATTGAAAATCCTGGGTCAATAAAACCTCATTGACGCCTACATTATTAATATTTGCCGCCGCTTTAAACATACCGTAGGTTGGAGGAAATATCATCATTTCATCGATACCCGGTTCACAAAAAGCCCTGATCAATAAATCAATGGGTTCATCACTTCCGTTACCCATAAAAATACATTCCGGGGCAATGCCTTTGATTTTACCCATGGCCCTCTTCAAGTGGCTTTGTCGAGGATCTGGATATCGATTCCAATTTTCAGAGATTACCGAACCTAAGGCATTTTCATTGGCATCTAAGAAAATCCCCCTATCCCCCTTAAAATCATCTCTGGCCGTCGAATAGGGGGTAAAAATTTTTAAATGCTTCCTTAATAAATCCCCAATCTTACTCATTTCTCAAAAGATTCCAAGCGTACCGTCACCGCTCTTTTATGTCCCTCAAGTTGTTCGGCAGCGGCCATTACCTCTAGGGTAGGTCCTAAAATTTTTAATCCCTTTTTTGTTATTTCTTGAAAAGTAATTTTTTTAACAAAACTATCTAAAGAGACACCAGAATGAGATTTTGCCCATCCGTTAGTCGGTAACGCATGATTTGTTCCTGAAGCATAATCCCCTGCGGATTCAGGAGTATAAGGTCCTATAAATACCGAACCCGCATTATAAATTTTATCAATATACTTTTCTGGATTACTTATGTTTAATATCAGATGCTCAGGTCCATAATAATTAATGGTTTTAATGACCTCTTTTTTTGAATTCATAATCATCACTACACTATTTTTCAGAGACTCTTCAGCCAAATCTTTTCTCGGCAATTGGGTCATTTGTTCTTTTATCTCTAAAACAACCGCATCCGCGACTGACTGACTTTTGGTTACTAAAATCACTTGACTGTCATTTCCGTGTTCGGCTTGAGAGATTAAATCTGCAGCCACAAAACTCGCATTACTTTCCTCATCTGCGATTACCATAACCTCCGAGGGTCCTGCAGGCATATCAATAGAGACCACTTTAGATAATAATTGCTTGGCAGTCGTTACATATTGATTACCCGGTCCGAAAATTTTATCCACTTTAGGAATAGTCTCAGTACCATAGGCCAAAGCCGCGATGGCTTGTGCCCCTCCTAATTTTAAGACGGAGCGAATACCCAATAAATTAGCGGTATACAAAACGACAGGATTAATTTTACCTATTTTATTTGTGGGGGAAGCAATGATGATATTTTTACACCCAGCGATTAAAGCGGGAATGCCCAACATCAAAACGGTTGAGAACAAGGGTGCAGTTCCACCTGGTACATAGAGTCCAACATTTCGAATAGGAACTGATTTACGTTTGCATATAACTCCGGGCATCGTCTCCACCGTCAGTGGGGACTGCTGTTGTGCTTCATGGAATTTCCAAATATTTTTTTTAGCTATCTCAATAGCAATTTTAAGATTTGCGTTGACGTGCATTTCAGCATCCTTTAGTTCGTCTTCAGAGATCCATAATTCATCTAGCTCGACGTGATCATACTCAAGCACCAATTTTTTTAAAGCTCTATCTCCTCCTCGTTTTACCTTCTCTAGGATAGGTAGTACGATTTTTTCGATCTTATTTGTATCCATCACAGGCCTTTTTAAAACCTCCCGTAATTGACTTTGATTGACATAATTATAGATATTCATTAGCGAATCATTTTTTCTATGGGAACCACCAATACACCCTCTGCTCCAGCCTGTCTCAACTTTTCAATACTGTTCCAAAAATCGTCTTCATTAAGTACAGAATGTATACTGCTCCAACCTTCAGCAGCCAACGGCAACACGGTTGGGCTTCTCATACCCGGGATTAATGCCAATATGTCTTTTAATTTTTCATTAGGCGCATTCATTAAAACATATTTATTGTTTTTACCAGCTAAAACTGACTCAATTCTAAACAATAACTGCTCAATCAATTTGTTTTTTTCATGGGCTAGATCCTTATTCCCAACCAGTATAGCCTCTGAATGAAGTACTGTTTCGACTTCCTTGAGACCATTACTTATCAAGGTACTTCCAGTACTTACAATATCAAAAATTCCTACCGAAAGGCCAATTCCTGGGGCTATTTCTACAGAACCACTGATTTTGTGTACATCAGCTGATATATCTTGCTCATCTAAAAAATTTTTCAGAATAATCGGATAGGAGGTGGCAATACATTGATTTTTAAAATAGTCTAGCCCGTGGTATTCGGCTTCTCTAGGTACCGCCAAAGACATCCGACATTTTGAAAATCCCAGTGCTTTGATCTCTACTATTTCCTTCCTTTCTTCCAAGAATATATTGCGACCAACGATGCCTAAATCCGCAATGCCGTCAGCCACATAGCCTGGGATATCACTGTTTCGAAGAAATAAAAACTCTACGGGAAAATTTGAGGCCAATGTTCTTAGTTTTCTCTGTCCATTACTGAATTTAATACCACTTTCTTTAAACAAACCAAGCGAATCTTCACTCAGTCTTCCAGACTTTTGAATGGCAATTTTTAATTTAGGTTGTGGCATGAATAAAAAGGATATTAGTATGCAGATCTCTAATAAAAAAGTTAGTTATTGCATGGCTCATTAACTATTTAAACGAAGTCAGTTCTAAATTTGGAGAAAAAAAATAGTAACAATGAATTATTATTCATCCAACTGCACGGTAATTACGGGACACTTGGAATTATTTGCCACATCCTCAGCAACACTTCGATTGAAAAAATGACTCATCCCTTTTCTTTGGTGGGTGCCTAACATGATCATGTCAGCTTCTATAAAGTCAGCAAAATCAACAATACCGTCTTCTTCATTATTGAAATTGTGAATATCAATGGTATAATTACTGATGATATTAGTTTCTACAAATGCTGACATTTGTTTAATATCATAACGCGTATTTGTAAAACTGGCAGGTGTATTGATTTTTACGATACGCAATTTGGCTTGCATCAAGTTTTGCATAAAACTGACTCTTTCAACAAGACGTGGATTTATCTCCTCAAAATTTGACGCGAATACGATATTCTTAATTTTTTCAATATGAATTTTATTCTTGATGGTAATTACAGGACATTGTGCATTACGAACTACTTTTTCTGCATTAGAACTCAAAAATAAATTCTCTGAGTCATCCAAGCTCGAGGTCCCCATAATGACTAAATTTACATCTTGATTGGCTACCTCAGTGGCCAACGAAACATAAGGGTTTCCTATAATTATTTTGAAGCTAACTGTCACTTTTGACATCACATTGGTTATCACTGCCCTTAACTTCAACTCAGTTTGTTGAATAAGTTTATTCATGTACAGGTTTTCCAAAGGATCTATGCTTGAGGCTCCCATGATTTTTAATCTGCTCTCGGAAGGATGCTCAATCACATGAAACAATACAATTTCAGATGACGTATGCCTTTCTGCAAGTTGTGTAGCAAAATCAAGCGCATTATCAGATGGCAAAGTAAAATCGAAAGGAACAAGTATTTTTTTCATGTGGTAGTAATCAAAAGTGATTAACAATCAATTTAAACAAAAAGTCGCTTATTAATTATCAAATAAACGGAAAAGTATAAGTGTTAGTAATTTATGCCAAATCCCAAAAGTAATACAAAAAATAGGGTTGCAAAAGCTAATCTTTTTAACTCTTCATCTAGGCTGCTATTTTCTTTTGCCTGGATAGCTTTAAAATGAAAGAAAAAAACGGGAATCAACGCTAAAAAGGTATATCCAAAAAAACTCGGCGTTAAAATACTCACAAAAAAGATCGCACTTATAAAGCTACCTCCAATCAAAAATCCATGATAAATAATAGCCTTTTCTTTTCCTATCATGACAGGAACAGACCGCTTCCCTGCTTTTCGATCACTCGAAATATCTCTAATATTGTTTACATTGAGGACACCCACAGACAGTAAACCACAACTTATGGCTGGTAACAAAAATATAATTTCTAGTTCGCTATTGAATAGATAATATCCTCCCAAAACGCCTACCAATCCAAAAAAAATAAAAACAAATATGTCACCAAAACCAGAATATCCATAAGGATTTGAACCCATGGTGTATTTAATGGCTGCTGCTATCGCACCAAGACCTAAAGTTAGAAAAAAGAGCAGGTTCAGCCAATGATCTTTAAAAACATAAACAATCAAGATGCACCCTGAAATAAAGGCCAAACATGAACAAAGAATAATCGCTATTTTCATCTGCTCAGGTGTAATGGATCCAGATTGTACTGACCTTTGGGGACCACCTCTATTCGGACCATCTACCCCTGAAAGAGCATCTCCATAATCATTGGCTAAATTGGACAATACTTGAAGGAATAAGGTCGTAAATAAACTTAAAACAAGAATTAATACTTGAAAATGTCCAGAATAATAGGCCAAAAAAGCAGCCATGAGTATCGATGAAAAAGCCAACGGTAGGGTACGCAAACGAAAGGCTTTTATCCATGTAGTCATCTCGATCATCACATGCGATTAGGTACCTCTATTCCCAACAAATTCATCGAACGATGAATGACCCTTGCTGTCAATCCTGATAGGCTTATTCTGAAATTCACAAGAGGATCATCAGGCTCATTAAATATAGAAAGCTCCTGATAAAAGCCATTATAGTCCTTGGCCAAATCATACACGTATTGCGCCAGTAAGGCCGGTGAGTAATCTCGTGCGGCCTGTACAATAACCTCTTCAAACCGCACTAAGTGAGCCAGGAGTATTTGTTCTCTGGGATGTATTTTCTGAATCGGTGACAATGCTTCATTGATGCCATCTGCAGAAGCCCTTCTCAGTATAGCTGAAATACGTGCATAGGTATACTGAACAAATGGACCCGTATGACCTTGGAATTCGATAGATTCCTTAGGATCGAACAACATTCTTTTTTTAGGGTCTACCTTAAGTAAAAAAAACTTCAGTGCCCCCAATCCTACCATCCTAAATAAGTTTTTTGATTCATTTTCTGTGAGTCCTTCAATTTTTCCTAACTCAAGGGTATGTTTAGCCGCTGTCATAAACATCTCATCCATCAACTCGTCCGCATCTACAACGGTTCCTTCTCTTGACTTCATCTTGCCACTAGGGAGGTCTACCATGCCATAAGATAGATGGTACAACCCTTCTCCATATGGCCGACCCATTTTTTTCATAATGGCAAAAAGAACATTAAAATGATAATCCTGCTCGTTTCCGACAACGTATACAGATTGATCCATGGGAAAGTCCTCATACTTAAAATCACAGGTCCCAATGTCCTGGGTAATATATACCGAAGTACCATCCGACCTCATTACCAGCTTCTCGTCAAGTCCTTCCTCCTTAAGATTTATCCACACCGATCCATCTTCTCGCTCATAGAAGACCTGCTTCTTAAGCCCCTCCTCAATAATGTCTTTGCCTAGGAGATAGGTTTCTGACTCTTTATAAATAGCATCAAACTCAATACCCATAGTTTGGTAGGTCGTCTCAAAGCCTGCATAAACCCAAGCATTCATGTTGTTCCACAGGGTCATGACTTCAGCATCTTTTTGCTCCCATTTTTGAAGCATCTCTTGTGCTTCAAGCAAAATCGGAGCCTTTTTTTTAGCCTCCTCTTCAGAAACTCCTTGCCGAACTAAAGTGGTTATTTCCTCCTTATAATATTTATCAAAGAGTACATAATATTTTCCGGCTAAATGATCTCCTTTAAGTTGAGCCGTCTCTGGAGTCTCTCCCTTGCCCCATCTTTGATAGGCAAGCATAGATTTGCAAATGTGAATACCGCGATCGTTGACCAGATTTGTTCTTTTTACTTGATATCCTGCAGCTTCAATAATCCTCGATATCGCGTCTCCAAGAAAATTATTTCTCAAGTGGCCTAGATGTAAGGGTTTATTAGTATTTGGAGAAGAAAATTCAACCATCACTTTCTTGCCATTGGAATCCAGCTGCCCCCAATGTTGATTTTTCAGCATGTCATCAAGGCAGGAGATCCAAACAGCTGTACCAATTTCTAAATTCAAAAATCCTTTGACGACATTGTAATCCTTAATCATGCCACTGCGAGATTTCAAAAAATCACCAATCGCAACTGCTGTAGCTTCGGGGGACTTTTGACTTATTTTTAAAAAGGGAAAAACAACAAAGGTATGGGTACCCTCAAATTCTTTCCGAGTAGGCTGTAAAAATAGTTGTGCTGAATCTAGCTCTACTTCAAAAATCAACTTAAATGCGTTTTTGATATGTAATCTTATATCCTCTTCTAATTTCATGATTCTTTAGTAGGTAAGAAAATTTCAGCCATCATACACCGGGCACTGCCTCCGCCAAGCATCTCAATAGTGGCTAAATTACTGTGCAATAGAGTTCCATATTTTTCAAGTTGTTGCTTTTGCTGAGCATTCAAGGATTGAAAAGCACGCGTTGACATAACTAAAAAACATACATTATTTTTATTTTTTACTTGAAGCATGTTTCCTGCATAATTATTTAATTGGTCCTCAGAAATCAGTATAATTTCTTTGGCCTGATTCATAAATGAAGCCAGCACTCGTTCGCGTTCGATCAGGTCATCAATGGCTTCGGCACAAATCAATACAAAACGATCCCCTATCGACATCATCACGTTGGTATGATAGATTGGTAGTCTTTGGCCATCCACGCTTTGATAAGCAGTAAAACTAATAACTGAATAAGCAGTTAATTTTTCAAAAGCAAGAATTACCTCACGCTCCGTTCTATCTGAATGAGAGGCATAGGCGATATGGTTTACCCGATCTAATATCAAACTTCCCGTTCCTTCGAGGAATTTGTGGTGCGATTCAAAAGATAATAAATCTTCAAATACTTCTGTGATTTTAAAATCACTGCCAAGCGCATCAATGAGATCACATCTTCTTTCTAGCCTTCTATTATTGGCAAACATGGGATATAATATCACTGATCCATTTTGATGAAAAGAAACCCAATTATTAGGAAAGATACTATCAGGTGTGGAAGGATCTTGGGTATCCTCAAAAACATGAACTTCAATGGAGGCCTTGCGTAATTTTTGAACAAAATCATCAAACTCTTGGAGAGCTTTTGTTTGAATCAATGTGGCCGTCAATTCGGTATCAACCTGAAAATAATTATTTATAGAGGTCTCCTTATTTTTGGAGAAAGCCACCGGACGGATCATCATGACCTGCTGAGTAATCTGATCAGGCATAACTTCTTCTCAAGGGCAATGTAGCACATCTTAATAAGCCCTCCATCTTGGCCGTTTCCGAAAAAGGAATTTCCTCAACAATAAAATTCCAATCTCTTAATTGTTGATTCAGTCGCTCAAATTTTAATTCACTCACAATTACCTCAGGAGAAATACTAAATACATTGGAGTTCATATCATACATTTCTTCCTGATTAATCTCTAAAATGTTTTCGGGCTTAAAAAAATTAATGATCCATTCGGCGTCACTTTGATTTTTAAATCCTGCTTTATAAATGATGGCTTTATTTTTACCTACAGGTTGAAAACAACAATCCAAGTGGAGGGCATTGTCATAAGGATTGTAATCTGATTTTTTTAGTTCAAATGGTTTAATCTTCCATGATTTAAAATGTTCAATTAAAAAGTCAACCCCTGCTTCATTGGTTCTGCTCACTATGTAGTTATCAAAGTCTTCTTTTTTTGAATAACCCACAAACAAATAATCCCTATAAGGCATTACGTCTCCACCTTCTATTCTTGCGCTTCCTCCCGATTTGAGTAGTTTTTTTGCATCTATTTGATCTATGATGAAATGGATACCTTTCTGTTCTTCTGAACGTTTATCTAGGATTTGTGGCAATAAAAACTGATCCCCAATAACCATTCCGATATCTCGAGCAAATATTTGATTCAAGGACTTATATAATTCAGGACGATATATCTTCACATCGTAATTCATTAAGACATGATGAAAAGCGTCTAATTCTTTCTTGATGGCTTCCTCCAAAGGATACGTACCATTTTTTACATTTAGCAATGTTTTTGGATCAAAGATATTATCTTTTTTGGGTATCCCTCCAAAACTTTCGGGTGATCCCAAAATCACCTCTAAAAGAGGAGAACATTCATCAAGAACTTCTAATGTTATCATATCTGTCTTAGCAAACTCAAATCTAATCAGATGATACTTACAAAAAGAAAGTCATTTAGAATTAATTAGTTCATTTTATCGAGTAGAGATCACGCATATCTCAATTATTTTATTTATTTATGCAGACATTTTTAATAAATTACGGTGAAAAATTACGCTGATTTAATCAATCAAAGTTTTGAATTTCCTTCTTCAGAATTTGAGGTAAAAGATAAAAACCTCTATTTCCACGGAGTAAATCTTATGGAAATCGTTGAAAAGTATGGGACTCCTCTTAAGCTCTCATACATCCCAAAAATAGGTCAAAACATAAGATACGCTCAGGAAATCTTTAATGGAGCCATGGCCAAGCATAATTATGCAGGGAATTATACGTATTGTTATTGCACCAAATCCTCTCATTTCCAATTTATTTTAGAAGAAGTACTATCAAATGGTGCCCACATAGAAACTTCATCAGCCTTCGACATTCCTATTATTCATCATTTGTATGATAAGAAATTAATAAATAAACAACTTCTAATCATCTGTAATGGTTTTAAAAGGCCTAAATATATTGAAAATATTATTGGCTTAATCCATGCCGGTTTTACTCAGTGCATACCAATAATAGACAATCTTAATGAACTTGAACAGTATACTGCAAAAATTGACAAAAAGTTTAAAATTGGTATAAGAGTCGCCTCAGATGAGGAACCTAACTTTTCATTTTATACCTCTAGATTGGGATTTAGGTACCGAGACATCATCAATTATTACAAAGAGAGAATTCAAGGAAATGCGAAGGTAGAATTTAAGTTACTCCATTTCTTCATCAATACGGGCATCAAGGATAGTGCCTATTATTGGAGTGAATTAAGTCGGTTCATTCACATGTATTGTGAACTTAAGAAGATTTGTCCCTCCTTGGACACTATTGACATAGGAGGTGGTTTTCCTATAAAAAATAAATTGAATTTTGAATTTGATTACGGCTATATGGCGGATCAAATTATAGAAAATATCAAATGGATTTGTGCAAAAAATCATACCTCGACACCTCATATTATTACTGAATTTGGAAATTATACGGTAGGTGAAAGTGGGGCTACCATATATTCTGTACTCGACCAAAAACTCCAAAATGATAAGGAACTCTGGTATATGATGGACGGTTCCTTTATTACGCACATGCCAGATGTTTGGGGAGTTAATCAGAAATACATTCTCCTTCCGCTGAACCTATGGAATAATGTGTATCACAGAGTGAATATCGGAGGGCTCACATGTGATAGCATGGATTATTATGATTCTGAAGCCCACATAGCTGAAGTCTTTTTACCCAAATACAATAAAGCAGAAACCTTATATTTTGGCTTTTTTAATACCGGTGCTTACCAAGAAGCATTAGGCGGTTATGGGGGTATTCAGCATTGTCTCATTCCTGCCCCTAAACATGTCATTGTCAATAAAGACCCAGAAGGTGACGTCATTTCTAAACTGTTCGCAGAAGAACAAAAAAATGAGGATATGCTCAAAATATTAGGCTATACCTAAACGCCTATGGATTTTAATACTTGAGAAATGTCTTTTATACTGTAATCAGCATATTTAGAAATGACGGTATTGCCTAAAAGAATTGTGGCAATACCCAGCTTTCTTGCAGGGATTAAATCCCTTTCTTTATCCCCAATCATATAACTCTCACTTACCACGATATTGTGTTTGGCAATCGCTCGCTCAAACATAAGTGAATCTGGCTTTCTACTCAAAGACTCAGATATTTCTGGGTGTAAAGGGGCGTAATAAAAATCGTCAATAATATTTTGAGACTTAATTTGTAAAAAGTCATGACACACATTCATTTGCTTTTTTGTATACAAACCCCTTGAAATTCCTGCTTGATTGGTGATGACAATGAGTTTGAAACCCAAATCCTTTAAACTTATGAGTACCTCTAAAGCATGGGGTAAAATTATGAAATCTTGAAGCTGATGAGTATACGTCCCTCGCTCTTCATTAATAATTCCATCCCTATCCAAAAAAAATGCCTTCATTGCTTAAAAATAATCAAAAATATATATATATTCCTTTAAATATATTTAACCCTTCTCGTAAAAATTAATGACAGATCGAAATTTAATAATTATACCTACTTATCAAGAAAGTGAAAATATTTCAGATCTCATTGAAGCGGTCTTTAGACTAGCATTACCCTTTGAAATACTCATCGTTGATGACAATTCATCGGATGGAACGGCCCAAATAGTTAAAAAAAAACAAGAAATCTATCCTAAAACCTTACACTTAATGGAACGGCCAAAGAAATTGGGTCTAGGTACAGCTTACATAACTGGTTTTAAATATGGGTTGAAAAATAATTATGATTATATCTATGAAATGGATGCCGACTTCTCACACAATCCTGAGGATCTCATTCGACTCTATGTCGCCTGTAAAACAGAAGGCTATGACCTAGCCATTGGTTCTCGTTATGTCAGAGGAGTTAATGTCGTTAATTGGCCCATGGGACGCGTCCTTATGTCTTATTGTGCATCTATGTATGTTCGATTGATCACAGGTATTCCTGTTTACGATACCACCGCAGGCTTTAAGTGCTATCACAAATCAGTCCTCCAGGCTATTGACTTGGATGCCCTTCAATTTCTGGGTTATGCTTTTCAAATAGAAATGAAATTTAATGCTTGGAAATGTGGATTTAAAATAAAAGAAGTCGATGTCATTTTTACGGATAGGAGAAAAGGAACTTCTAAAATGAGTTCAGGCATTTTCAAAGAGGCCATATTTGGGGTGTTAGAAATGAAAATTCATAGCTTATTTAAAAAGTATGAGCCGCTCTATTTGTCAATCGAATCTGACCGTTTGGACGGCCTGAATACGGTTGATAATACTAATAGGAATGAAAAAACTCAAAACTATCAACAAGCAGGTGAGTAAATTAACACCGATGATCGTGCGCAAGTCAAAATAGACTGGAACAAAATCCATATAATAATTTTCTTGATCCAAAGGAATGATTTTAAAATAGTATTGCATCAATGCCAAGCCGAGGCCTATAGAATTTCCCCAAAATAGTCCTTTGGTAAGTAACTGGATTCCAGAGACAACAAATACTTTTCGAATCATCTGATTGGTAGCCCCCAAGCTCTTAAGTATCCCTACCATATTGGTCCGCTCCATGATCAATATCAATAAGATAGAAACCATGCTAAAACTGGCGACCAATAAAATCAAGGTTAAAAAAATATAAACATTTCTGTTCAGCAGTGCCAACCAATCAAATAGCTGTAAATATTTCTGTTCAATACTCTCTACATACAAATCAGCGGCAATCTGATCAAACAGAGCTGACCGCGACTCACTGATCTCCTTATTGGGGCTAATAAACACCTCTACGCCACCTACTTGATTGGACTCCCAATCATTGAGCCTTCTGACTAAATTTAAATCTCCAATAATGAATTTGTTATCGAAATCTTCCAAGCCCGTCTCATAAATACCTGTCACGAGTAATTTTCTATATCTAGGAGGATTTTGAACAAAGTAAACAAGCACTTCATCCTCAAGATCCAACATTAAAATACTTGCTATTTTGGTACTCAGCAAGACTTCAACTGTATAATCATCTGCCTGAAAAATGGGAAATCGACCTCGCACCATATTTGAACTAAAGAAAGCCGTATCAAATTGGTGATCAACCCCTTTAAAAAAAACTCCTTGCACTTCCTCTTCGGTTTTTAATAATCCTGCTTTAAAGGCAAAAAATTGAAAATTATTGACATAATCCTCTGTTTCTAAAACCTTCAATAAGGTGTCAGTAATTAAAAAAGAAGCGTTTTCAAAAGAGTTAGAATTGGTATATTTAGTAATTAATAATTGCCCTCCAAAACTATAAATTTTCTCTGAAATGGCTTTATGAAACCCCCCAAGAATCATAAAAGAAAGCAGTAGCGAAAGCACCCCTACAGCGATTGAAGTGATGGCCACTCTATGAATTATCTGAGAAAAAGTACCCTCCGCGTGATGAGTTATTTTGTTGGCTATAAAAAAATGTAAATTCAATTTGAGCTATTTATTTAGAATAATAAATTAGTATTTTATTACCAATTTTGTGTTTATTTTGACATATAGAATGCTAAATTATTTACGCTTCTACTTATTTTTAGTAATAAAATACTAGTGATTTTTGATTCTCATCTAGTGTTTTGATACCCAATTTTTTGTTCAATTTAAACTTAACAAAAATGAAAACTAAACTTGAAACAAAAATAAGTGTCACTTATTACTTAAAAAAAGTATCTCTAAAAAAAGAGGTAAAAAAGAAAGCCGTTTACGCTACAATTGCCTTCAAAGGAACAGTAGCAAAATTGTCAACTGGCATAAAATGTGAAAACTCCTGAAAAGGATTGGAAAAGTGGAATGTTTGAGAGAAAAAACTTCACTAATGAGATCCATGAGTTACTCTTTATTAGGAGAGAAATTGAATCTTATGGTACTCGCTTTTTCAAGAGTGCTAATCATAGAAAAGCTGTGTATAATGGAGTAGAAAATAATGATATTCCAATGACAATTTTAGGGGTACTTGATGAGAAATTAATAGAGAAAAAAGATGATGTAACATATGGCACTTACGTGACCTACAGATCTGCCTTATTAAGTTTAAAAAATAGATGAAAGAAAAGAAAAATCTTGATTTGGTGTGATTCAGAATCATCCTCAAAAAATTACAAAAAGGATCGTAAAAACGTATTATAAATGACTAATTGAACAAAAAATATATTCTAAAACAAAAAAGAATTGTACTTATAAAGAAGTCATCTGCTAACCAATGCATTTCCAGAGTTGGATCTTTATATGAGATGTTCTACCTCGAGAACAAAGATGATGTAGATGGAATAATCATGAAGCCATTTAGCAAAATCATAAAGACAAAAAATAAACATGAGCGTCAAGAGCAAGCCTTGGAAAGAGAATTAGATTGAAAATGGATCGATAAAATTGAAAAAATTGAGGTACCAATTACCTGATGATCCTGTCACAAATGAAGTAGATTTTAGAGGAAGGAAATACTCATGGGAATAAGCTATCTGCAGAAGAAAGAATTATTAGAGATGACAAATATCGGTTAATCAGTTTAATTTTAGCTATTACAGGATTAGCATTTGTTGAACTTGGAAAGGGAGATGTCTTGCAAATTCAAAGATCTATTACTGGTCCAGTATTAGCTGGCCGCAGAGTAAAGACAAAGGAAAAGTATACAATTCCAGTTACTCCAAAGGTGGAAGAATAGATTATCGAAATGGGATCATTACCATGGAAACCATTTGTTACAAATAATATAATTACCGATGATAGTATCAAATGTAATTCCTATGTGAGTTTTTACAACTACCTAAACGAATAGATTAGGACTTCATATTGGCTATGATGAAGATGCGACAATATCACCACATAGATTTAGGCATTCATTTGCCATGCGTATGCTCAATCATTTTAAATTTTCGCTTCACGTTGTAGTTAGAATGATGGGTGATACTGAGAAAATGGTAAGATTAAACTATGACGATTATGATGACGATACAATAACAACAGCCAATAATCAAAAGATGATAAGGTATCTCAAAAATAAGAGTGATGATGACGAATCTGAAAAATAAATTGCTGTATAATTCACCCTATAAAATTATAGCTTCCGACTAAAAGAGAGGCTATAATTATTAAATAATAAAACTAACTAATTTGTATTTTACAACCATTAGAAATACTTTTGATCAAGAACGGTAAAATAATGGAAAACACAACAACCAGTAGAAAGCAAACTGCCCAAGTAAGACTCGATGAGTTGATAGAGGCTCTCAATACTACTGATCCTATTCTTGCCATAGAAATTGACATTAAATTTCTAAAGAAAAATTACTACTCAAAATCAGGAGTTTCTGCTTTCAGAGCTAGTGGTGGAAATAAGGTAATGACACCAAAATTTTTAGAGGATATCGAAAAAGCTTTGCCATTTCTTAATATGGAATGGCTCATGCACGGTTTTGGAAATTGGCTAAATGAATGGTCACCCAAACAAAAAACAGACTATATCACTGAGTCTGATTGGTACAAGGGTAAGCCAACGGCAGCAAGTGCTGGAGCAGAAGATTTATGCCATTCACAGAAAAGTATTGATCAGTTACTAAAGAATGGAACTGATGCAAATTTCAAAATCATTCTAAGATCAAAGTTCGCTACAACTTACGCAACTGGAAGTAGACTCAGATCCGATATAAATAAAGCCTTATGTAAAAGAGTGCGTGAGTTAAGAATGTCCAGGAATCCAAAGGAATCTCAAGGTTATTTTGCCGAAACCACTATGGGTGAGAATAGAAGCATCATAACCAATGTAGAATCCTTCAGGCAAAATCCTCCTATTTTCTTTATTAAAAAGTTAAAGGAAAAATGCTCAGTAGATCTCAACAATAAGCTCAGCTATGATTGGCTTTTAGATGGTGTTGGTGAGATGTTCATTGAACAACCCAATCTCCCACTACCTGATATGCCTGCAAAAAAACCTACCAAAGTCAATAAGGATTGATAGGGAGCTTTGTGACAGGATTGATAGCATCCGAGAAGGACAAGGCATGAGTAAAACTGCTTTTGGTAGCCATTTAGATGTGAATAGGTCAATGATTAGTGCTATGGCTGGTAAAGTGAAGAGACAAAATCCTACAACTTGGTTTTTATCCAGGTTAAAAGAAAGAGTCAATGATAATAATAAAGTATTAAGCTATGATTGGCTTTTAGATGGTGTTGGTCCTCAGTATATAGAAGATCCTAATATTAGCGAAATATCAAATGATGCTATGGAAGAATTGAGAAAAGAAATTGAGAGGCTTAAAATAGAGAATGCACAGCTTAAGAAAAGTTAGAAAGCTCATTAGCTATCGAAGCAAAGAAAAGCCTCATTTAAGCATTATTAAGTGAGTTTTTTTCGTTCTTGTTTCTCTTATTAGTACTATTCTGTACACCAATTTCACATCAAAAAATTTATCTTTATGATAAATGAAATCAGGAATTTATAGTGTAAAAGAGTTCTCATTAGCGAGAATATGAATGTAGTGATGAAAGACAATCGCTACATAAACAAACTCTCCAAGATTAAGAGCTTAGTCGAAGAACATTATCCTAATCCATATAAGAAGCAAATTCTAAAACATGTACTTGGAGCCAATATTCACGTTAGAAGAATCATCAATTGGCCCCTCTTAATTTCTGAACTTGATGCTAATGGAGCATTGAATTCAGTTCCACTTTTTAGAGATGGCTAATTACCCTAGCACATTAAAAAAATGCTCCTTAGTTCTTAAATTAAAAAAAAGTAATCAACTAACAACTGAGGTATTATGCTTTATTACAGTAGATATCTCTGTTATTTCTGTCGCTATTCCCCCTGTCCTTTCAGCGTGTTCTTTGATAAGATTCTTATTCTCGGCATTGTATACACAGAATACATTGTCACCTGCAACATAGCTTGTTTCCTGTTGAATCATTTTGCCCTCATTTCTCATTTCCTCTAAAACTACCTCTGATGCCTTTCCACCTTTGTTCATTTCATGTTTTGGTACAGAGGAGGCACCCTTCATTTCTCTTCGGATTAAAAATTTTTTCATGATTATTTTAGGATTAAATTTCTGTAAATATAAATACCCTTCAAATTTAAATGTCTAATATCAAGCCCTCAAAAAAATAAAAAAAAGATTTATAATTTACGCCAATAAGATACTAAATAAAGTATTCAAAATTATTTACATAATCATATGATTGATTACGAATGGATTTATACGAGGGATAGGTAAGACTTGGATAATGAAGAAAAACGAGTATCTGAAAAGTATGTCCTGGCCCGGAAAAACAACTGATTACATACTTAGAGCCAAGTGGTTTGATTACTGACTCGACTACCTCCAAATACGAAACATGAATAACAATGATTAAGAAAAAAGCGAGAGGAAATCTGTCAGCCAATAGTGATGCAAAGGCTAGAAGAAAGGGACAGAACTTTGAACGTCGCATTCGCAAGAAATTACTAGCCCTCTATCCAAAGTGTATAATCGCAAGTATGGGCAGTATCCACCTTGACCAGCTTAAAATTGATCTTATGAATTATCATCCTTGGGCAATGCAACTCAAGGCTGTAGAAAAAGGAGTTTACTCTTAAAAAACATTAAAGGAAATGCCCAAATACCGTGAGGAATAAAATCTGATAATCCATAAGAAAAAGAGCTAAGAGCTAACCGTGAGTATGACATGAGGTGGTTTCTATGAAAACCTAGAGATGCTGGTAACCAATAAAATATTATAAAAAAAAGCAATCAAGAATAATCATTTGGGATGTCGAAACATCCGAAATGATCGTAAAAAGCTGGAGCTTGTGAAATAAAAACCATAGCCATAAATCAATTGTGGAGGATTAGAATATCAGGTGCATATCCTAGAGATACTAAGAAACAAGGTACACACCCTATCCCTCGCCTTTAATAGGAGCCCTAGTAACGATTAAGACTTGTGTAAGGAAAGAGAGATCCCAGTAACAGCGGATGATCTTTTCCACCATAATGGCAATGACTTCGATTTAAAAAAGTACAATTCTAGACTAATATACCATTCTCATGGTCCATTACCCCCTATTCTTTGTATTGACAGGTTAAAAGAAGCGAGAAAGATTGCCAAATTTTCAAGTAATCGTCTTGATTATTTGGGTACTCATCTTGGATTGAGAGCAAAGATCGAAACTGGAAGTCAGGAACTTTGGGATATTATTTGAGATGGAAATCCAAAAGCACTGAAGATTACGATAAAATATTGTGAACAAGATGTTTTGTCCTCGAATAGATTTATCTAAACCTCCAGTGGATATATGGGCAAAGGACATCCAAATCTAACCTTAGATACGGATAACATAGCCTGACCAAAATGTGGTAGCACTCGAAAGCATCGTTATGACACTCTAAGGACTGACTTCTGGTGTGATAAGGCAACAATATAAATGCCAAGATCACTGTGGCTACTACACGCTAAGATCTAGCAAAAAAGAAAAACCTAAAACTCAAGATTAAATTCATATGGAAAACTATATAAAAATCAAAGAGGCTCAGCCCAACAATAATGAGTATGTCCTGCTACGCACGAGCGTACACGATAGTAAGCACTGAGAAGTTGCTCTAGACCAATGATGAGTTCATTGATTTCGAAATGAAACCTGTGAGCATGGAGGAATATAACTATTGGAGGCCAGTTTACGGTACCAACCCAATCACCAATGATCGTTGTGAGCTTGTAACCAAACAGTCAGATGTACCTAGGGTAGCCAAGTGGATAGCTAAGCCTACTAATGAGTACATCACGAAACACCTCAATAAGGGATATAGGTTCATGTATATCCACAAGAAAGCGGAGATTTCAACTAGATGGACAGGACTCGATGATTGAGGATTTGAAACAAGCAGAGGGCTTACTAGAGGAGGCTCCACCCACCAGGAGTGAAAGGTATAAGTTAATCCAGGATATGTCAATCTCAGCTACTAAAACGGATGGAGTTATGAATGGCATTAAGAAGTTAAACTCACAAATTAATAGCTATCAAAATAAGGTAAACGAAATCAAGCAGACAAATGGGACATCACGAGGATGAGATCCTCATATCCGAAAAAAGAAAACGCATCATTATCTAGTTCTGATGTTATTAGCTGTGTTGGCTAATTTTTAAACTATGTATTACCAATGGGCATAAATGGAACGTCCATTCTTTTAATTCGCCCAAAAGATTTTCTCAAGACTGTAGCACTTTGAGCAGTCGATATTGTCATATAAGTAATTTGTGTAAAGAACCCCTAGAGTGTGGTGTCTCAGGATTTTTTTTGTGTCTGCAAAGAAAAGTGTTATTTTAGTGTAATCGAGTAACTCAAATATTTTTAACAATGATTATCATTTTTTTGATAGTTGCTTTTGTAGTTAACAATAATGAAGGGAAGAATCCATGGAGTACATCCTTTTGAGCGAAACGGAATTTTAAAACTTAATTGCCAAATGATATTCCAAAAACTAATTATTGAATGGCTATCTAAAGTTCGAATAAAAAAACATTCAGTCCAAGTTGAAGGATTCAATAAAATAAAAAATATTGTAATCATCATCAATTTGGATGAAAAAAAAACATGTGATCTTGATGCACTAATCCATTCTTTTGAAGTGTTGGGTAAGAATGTGGAATGTATTGGCGTCACCTTAATTGGTAAGTATTTCATGAAAAAAGGGATGAAAATCGTTAGAAATACCGATTTTTCATTTTTTGGGAAGCCGAAAACTGCTTGGATTCAGCAATTTTTTAATATGAAAACTGATTATGCCCTATTGATAGATCGGAGTAGTAATTATCTACTCAATCATGTGGCGATTCATTGTAAGGCAAATTGTTATATTGGATATAAGTCCGCGCCTGAAAATGAATTATTAACTTTACAACTAACAGCCCTACTTGAAAAGGAGGACGAAGTTTTTTTACGCTACATTAAATTAATAGAAGGTTAATTAAGAGTAAACGGATAATGATGAAAAGGATAAGGAAATTCCTAAATCAGGAATCGCTTACCAATACGAGGAGTCCCTTGAACATCAGAGCGAAGTTAAATACTTAAAAAATATATTTAAGAATGCAGATGGGAGAAAAAAGAATGTAGTTTTCTTCTTTTAGCTTATTGTAACATCAATTTTAGTCTACTTTTTAAGTTCTATATTTAAGACCCACAAGCCTCACACTTAGGATCATCAATATCACGGCTCCCTCAAGCTTCTTCCTGCTTCAATTTGTGGATTTGATCATTAAAACCTACAGCAATGAATATATTTCCAGTTAATTGAGCTTCAAGTTGGGCTATCTTTCCTTCGTTCATTTCTTCGATTTGAATAGTCTCAATTTATAATTGAATCCAATCACTTTATTTCCTGGATTGAAGTTAATTCCAAAAAACTTATTAATGTTCTGAAAATCTAAACCAATGGTTGGATTATCCATAATATCCATACCCAAGACAGCCGATAGAGCCTTGTATTCAATTTATTGATACTCAGTGAAAGTATCGGTGATTGTATTAGCAATTAACTCTTGAAAGGAGTATTCTTATCGTCTCTAAAGTTGAATCCCTAAATCATTCCCTTAACATCTATGTTATACAGCGCTTTAAAGATATTATCTAAAAAAAACTCTCCGCTATAGTTGGCTATTGAATCTTCTTAATGGACATAGGAGTATCGTGAATTAGTTTACTTATGTATCGCACTTCAGACAGAAAAATAATATCGCTTGGCAGTTCTACATATAAGGTGTCCGTATTAATTTCAGCAATTGTAGTCCGAACGAATTCATTCTCCTTTTTGGTTGCTATAGTGATCATTATCCAAAGAACAATAGCCCTTAGGATTATGATGATAGTTTTATTCATCTCTTAACTGCTTTTATCATTTTCTTGAGGATGTCTGAAAAGAGCTGTCTGAGAAACCAATTAAACCACTAGCACCTACCTTATCCATTCCAGATGGAATATCAAAGTATTCGCTAAGTAAGTTCCTTGTGTTTTCTATGCCTCTGATGAGGAGGAAGGCTATAACAAAAAAGTTAGCACGGACATTATCGTTATTCTGATTCCACAATTTTTACACCAAGATCCTAGCTTAATTTTTTAATTCTTGGCATCTAGCAAATCTTTCGCGGAACTATAATGTAAATCAAAAAAGGATAATTCCTGTTATTGCTACTATGATATCGTATATGGATATTTGAATAATCTCTTTTTTAATAATTGACTGATTGTGGTTTTCGCTAGTTCAAAAATACGTGTAATACAATGAACATATTATTTCTTGGAGTTAGTTATTTTTTTTAACTTAGCTATGGCCTTAAATTAATTGCTGCAATGAAACGCACTAAATACGTCTATCTCACTAAGCGTTCTTTATTTAACTGCCTTGTTAACCAATTGCGGTGAAAACCAGCGAAGTGCTCCTGTCAAATCTCTTATCTATTTTGCCGAAAATGGGCAAACCGTAAAGGCCAAAGAAAATGTCCATCTCATCGTAGGTAAATCATATGTATTAAATGAGAAAATATATTTGGTGGTCGATTCAACTATGCTGTACGAAATGGTTGCTAATGATGATGACATTACAAAAGTAGTTACTACTTACGTGAAAGATATGAGTGATTTATTTGCTAATGCAGAATTTTTCAATAAAGATATTAGTTCTTGGGATGTGAGTAATGTGACCGATATGAAAGGGATGTTTGCAGGTGCTACTTCTTTCAATAAAAGTTTGATTCATTGGGATGTAAGCAATGTGACAGATATGTCTCTGATGTTTTATAGGGCAACTTCTTTTAATCAAGATATTACTCAGTGGGATGTGAGTAAGGTTTTAAATATGAATCAAATGTTCTCTGGGGCGGAGGCATTCAATCAAAATCTAAGTGATTGGAATGTTGAGGACCTCACACAATGCATATATTTCAACCAAAAGACTCAATTACCCACAGAAAATAATCCTAACTTCGTAAGATGTGATATTGATCCTCTTAATGACGATGCTATTTACCGAGATGAAAATAGAATTACTATTAAAGCAACTAAAAGTGCTGAAATTGGAGCTTACTATGACTTAGATGGGATCAGCTATTTGGTAGTAGATCATAATTTACTATCTGAAATGGTGAGGAAAGGAGAGGATATTACTAAAGTGGTAACTACTAAAATTACAACTCTCAATTTCTTGTTTTATAAAAAGTCTTCTTTCAATCAAGATATCAGTACTTGGGATGTGAGCAATGTCAGTAGTATGAGGGGTATTTTTTCTTGGGCTCAATCTTTTAATCAAAACATCAGTGCTTGGGATGTAAGCAATGTGACAGATATGTCTCTGATGTTTATTGGAGCGGAATATTTTAATCAAGATATCAGTTCTTGGGATGTGAGTAATGTCACAAATATGTATGAGACATTTTATGGAACGACTTTCAATCAGAATATTAGTTCTTGGGATGTGAGTAAAGTGAAGAATATGCATGGAATGTTTATTGATGCTCTAACATTTAATCAAGATCTTAGCTCTTGGGAAGTAAAGAGTGTTAAAAAATGCTATGCTTTCAGTGCAGAAAGTCCTGCTTGGGTATTACCTAAACCTAACTTCACCAGCTGTGGGCAATAAGCCTACTCCTCACCCTTAAAATCATTTCTTCCAACATAGTCTTTGGCATCCTTTTAGAAGGGAATTATTCCCATTACTCCCATTGTTTCAAAAGCACCTTTCATAGCTTTATCCATATGCTTTTGTTTCTCTCTTTTTCTGCTTTTGATACTTAACTAGTCTTGTAAGTTGAGCTCTTTTTTCTTTCCAAAATTATCATCTAAGAAATCTGCTACACCACCAGATGCCTTGATACTAGCCTTTGTGTACCATCCAAAAAAATATTCTGTAGTGAAAGATGTCAAAGACAAAATTACAGGATTCCTAAAGTCAAAAGCTGTGCTCGAACCAATTGTCTAAACACCTTTGAAGTGAACACTAGTAGACAGAAGTTTTGCTAGATAGAATGTCGAAAAGTGGGAGTTGAAAAATCCAAGAAAAGATGTATTTGCTAGGACTTCAAAACAAGTTTGATCACGACTATAATTAAATATTTTAATCGATTCCAAGATTGAATTTATTCACCCCAAAGGGTAAGAGAAAATCGGAGGAAGAAGAAAATAAAATAGCAGTAAAATACTTTGTTACCTCTTTGGTACTTTATCTTTTATTTGTGCTAAACAATGTCTAATTTGAGCCTATGAGTTACTTTTTCACTAACATTAATTTACAATAATAGAGCATTAATCCATTAATTTTACTGCTCAACTTAAAATGTGCTTATTATCTTTGGATCATAAGAAAAAAATAGACCTAGATTTCTTCATTTAATGAAATATTTAATCTTAATGGTGGTTTTCAATCTTTTAGCAACCACCTGTGCTAAAAATGAAAAGTGTGAAGTGACTCTTGAATCAGCAAGTTGGCTTAATTGGTTTGGAGGAATACCCAATGTGGATGGAACTGATTATTCAATTAAATTTTTAAGTCAGGAATGTGAGAATTTAAAGATAGACTCTGTTTTTATAGATGGAAAAAGCTTAAAATTCAAGATAAACCGTACCGAAAATCTTTGGGAAATAGCAGCATCAAAAAGCATAAAAAAGTCCATAAGCAACCGAAATCAAAAAATGTCTAAGCCAATCTCCAACAAAAGCGCACCTCCTCCCAAGACTGCCCGAATAATCTATTCTTTCAATAATAGATCTTCGGAAATTATTGTTGATCGCTTTACTCAGGGAAAAGATCAATTTCGTCAGTAAATAATGTGACCGACATAAACTAGAAAAATCAATGAGTATGAGAATTGTATTTATGGGTACGCCTGAGTTTGCCGTTGCCTCTCTCGAGAGCATTGGTTAACTCAAATCAAGAGATTGTAGGTGTAATTACTGCCCCGGATAGACCTAGAGGACGAGGAAAAAAAATGGGCGTCTCTGCGGTAAAAGTATTTGCTCTCTTGAACGAATTAAGAGTCCTGCAACCAGATAATCTAAAAGAGGAATCGTTTATCAAGGAACTATTATCACTCGAAGCCGATTTACAAATAGTGGTCGCTTTTAGAATGCTACCGGAAGTTATTTGGTCGATGCCTAAAAGAGGTACCTTTAATCTGCATGCTTCTTTACTCCCTCAATATAGAGGAGCAGCTCCTATTAACTGGGCCTTAATCAATGGAGAATCTGAAACTGGAGTTACCACCTTCTTTTTAGATAAAAAAATTGATACTGGAAAAATAATACTACAAGAAAAAGAAGTGATTCAAGAGGAGGATGACTTTGGTACACTTTATGGCAAATTGATGCTGAAAGGGGCATCGCTCATCTTAAGAACGGTTGCCCTGATCGAAAAGGGATCCATAGAGACGATGCCTCAGAATGATGAGAACGCAGGTCCCTTAGCACCTAAGATATTCAGGCAAGATTGTGAAATAAATTGGGCCCAAGAGGCTGATGTATCGTTAATTTCATCCGTGGTATGTCACCCCATCCGACTGCTTGGTGTAAATTCAACAATGAAATACTGAAAATATTTCATGTAAATAAAATAACTACGAACCATCTTGTTTCTGGAGAATTTAAGAGTGACGGAAAAAAATATTTGCATTTTGGTACCCAAACCTCTGATTTAGCCATTACTTCATTACAAATTCAGGGGAAAAAAAGAATGCCCGTCGAAGAATTCTTGAAAGGTTACCGCATGAACTAATTAATAGATCAAAAACTATAACAAATGAAGATATCAATGATCGCCGCCATGAGTACCAACCGAGTAATTGGTATAAACAATGACTTGCCTTGGCATTTGCCTGATGACTTCAAGTTCTTTCAAACTAAGACAAAAGGACATCACGTACTCATGGGACGTAAGAATTATGAATCTTTACCTCCAAAATTTAGACCTCTTCCCAATAGAATCAATCTCATCATTACAAAAAACAATAACTATCAAGCTGAAAACACGTACATTTTTCATTCACTTGAAAAGGCTATCGAATATGCTGAAATCCAGGGTGAACAAGAATTATTTATTATTGGTGGAGGAGAAATTTACCAATTAGCACTACCCTATGCAGATACCATTTATCTAACTGAAGTCGATGCTTCTCTGACGGTCATGCCTACTTCCCTGTTTTTGATAAACAAATTTTTAAAGAAACACTGCGATCACATCATGCTTCAGATGAACGCCATCTCTACAGCTTTAATTACGTGACTTATCAAAAAAAATAAGAGAAAGAGAAAACATGTAGACACCTCTAGATCGTTTGACCTTCTTTATCGTATTCTTTTTTAATTGCATCAATAACATCTTTTTCCAAAACTTCACCATTACTCCTGTTAGCCGCTTGAATCGCACAATATCTCAAAACATTCAATATACTCCCCCCAGAGATTTCAAAATTATTAGCTATTTTGTCAAAATCAATATTTTCAATATCATACATCGAAAAATATTTTTTCCACAACTTAACCATCATGGATTGATCTGGTTTGGGAAAATAAACAATACTTTGAAATCTCCTGAGGAAAGCATCATCAATATTGTCTTTAAAATTTGAGGCCAAAATAGCAATCCCATCAAAATCCTCAATCCGCTGAAGCAAATAAGAGACCTGTTGATTGGCAAACATATCATTACTGCTCTGTGTACTCATCCGCTTACTGAACAAGAGCGTCAGCTTCATCAAAGAATAACACCCACCCTTTATTCTCTGCAATTTTGAAAATATTAGCTAAGTTTTTTTCTGTTTCACCTATGAATTTTGAAACTACAGAGGATAAGTCTACCCGATAAACATCGAGATTTTCACTTTTTCCAAGCAGTGCTGCAGTCATCGATTTACCGGTACCAGGTGGGCCATAAAAAAGGGCCCGATAGCCCTTTTTTAGATATTTTTGCAAATCAGCATTCCGCATGATTTCTTTTTCATTATTGATCCATGTCTTTATATGATCAATATCTTTCAATAATTTGGGCTCAAAAATGGCATCACTCCATTCCAATCTTGTGGTCAAAAGTTGAGCGGGAAATGTAGGTGAAAATCTGGCTTTGTAAGGCTCATTTAATGTCAAATTCGACAAAAACTCTTTACTTACAATCAATTCTCCACTCCAAATAGGTTCGTGTTCATTCGTAAATCCTATCGAGATGGTATTTTGTTGAGCCAAAACATGTTCCTCTTCAAAGCATTTATATAAATCAAACCTACGTGTTAAGTCTGATCCAGCAATAATAAATGCCGCCGTTTCTCCTGTCGGCAAAAAACCATTATGCTTCTCGCCTTTAACGCCGCCAAATTCAGCATAATACTTGTCATACTGTTTATTTTTAGTGAAAAATATATCGAAAATAGAGGGTCTTAAATGGGGTGCCAAAGCGATGATCATTACCAAACGATCAATTTCACCTAGTCCATGATGACGCGTGAATTGGGCGTAGTAAGAATCATCCTTTTCTAGCTCAGGTATTAACGGTAATTCACCTCCTACTACTTGTTCGAAATAGTCTTTCAATCTATAGGATATGATCTCTTCTAGCCATTCCAGCTCTTTACCTAACGTTGCTAAACTATTATTTAAAATTAAGTCCAATTTACAATCATTCTTTTCGACATCCAAGGTAGTTTAACAGTGCCAAATCCCCAAGGGAGACTCTTTAAAAGAATATCTATGGTCTTTTTTTCAACCTCTAATTCCCAAAAATCATCTTTCTCTTCGATAAATCCTTGTCTTACAAAAAAACCTTCTCTCATGGCATCTATTGAAGAGGATTTTAATTTTTCCCAGTTTTGCATAACTCCCTTGAGCATTAAGTCTGAAGTTTCCTTTTCTTTATCTGTCAATTCAATTTGCAAAGGTACTGGCGTTGCCAACTTGATTCCACATAAAATTTTATTTAGAAGTAGTTCATGCTCAGGTGTTTCATTCGAGCCTGTTACCAAATATTGAATAAGATGTGGTGCTCTTACGGCATCTCCCTCAGTTTTAAATGACCCTTTTTCAGTCATCTCTAACATTTGAAAAAATCGATCCAAATAAGGCCAAACAATAACGATTCCTGCGTTTTTTATTTCAATACGATGCTCTAATTTGACCGATTCAATATCATCAGTCGGGTCCAATACGATAGGCAAAAGTTTTAATTCTGAATCATTCTCTTTTGGAATATCTCGTGTTTGTTTAAATGTATTAAATGAGACAATCATTTCTATGAGTTTATCTGAAATATCCAAATAAGCGTAGGCGTTCATGTCAAAATCAAAAGAGATTTGATTTACTTTTTTAAATTGCTGTAAAAATAAATGCACTAAATCAAGTGCGTTAAGATTCATGAACTTAGAATTCAATACGGATTGATATATGGTCTGATAAAATAACTCATTGATCATCTTTGGTTGAATGGAAGGCCAAATCTGACTAAATAGTTTGATGATCTCAGATTTATATTCCATTAACGATTTAGTATGCTTTGGGAATAATGCTCGAGTAATCAAAAATAAAATATCTTCTTTTTCATTTCTAACTACTCGAGTTCTCACCTCGCTATTTTCTATCACAGAAATAATGGCTCCCCTTAAATCCTCGTGTCCTGTATTTAAATAACTTTCCATTTTACGTACAAAAGCCAAATATGATTTAATCAAATAAGCATAATCAGCAGGTAAAGATCCAGTAGTAATATAGTAAGTCATTATAGCAATGAAATCTTTATTAGTATGATCTCGGACCAAATAAGTATTTGGAATAGGCATCAATTCGTCATTTATATTTAAATCATTAAATAACTTCATAAAGGGAAGAAATTTCATTTCTCCCTCATGCAATGCATCACGGGTAATTTTTAATAATTGTTCCTTGACTTTGAGGAAAACAAAGGGGGTCTTTTTTGTTATGAAGGTTATCCCTGATAATATAAATCGATCATGATCAAAGCTTTCAAGATGAGAGAAATATCTGAAAAGAAAAGTAATCCATTCATCTTTTGCTTTTAAATACCCCCATCGCCTGATTAAAATATTGAAATTAACAACAAAGGCACCATGCTGTGGAGACAAAATGAGTAATATCCTATCAATGACCTGAGGTTTCATAATCGGAATGATCTTTTCAAAAACTCCATCAGGTCTTTTAAGCATGGATATGGCTTCAATAAAAGATTTTGGATGCTCGTTAAGCATCTGATTGGTTAACCGAACCAAGTTTTCTGACTTAGAAAATCCTTGACGATCAAACTCAATAGACCACCATGGATATTCATTATAAAGGATGAGATGCAACAAAAAATCTATATCCCCTTGCCAAGCCAACTCTTTTATTGACATAGGTAATCGTATTAATCTTTGTTGATTCCAAATAAGCTGATATTTCCTGCGATTCTTGACTTCCTGCAAGGTCTATTAATTCAATTTTACTCATCTGCATACTTAGTGACCATTGGTCCAACATTTCATCCCAAATTAGTTCATCATTGGCTGTTGGGTATTCGTGTTGATACCTCAGAATAATTAGGACAAAATAATTGGTAAGTACTGATTTCTTTACAACTGCGGCGAAGGCCTGCTCAAATTGCTTCGCGATTTTTTGAGCCTGCTCATGAACTGAAGGCCTTATGATTTTAAACAGAGAAAGAAATTTTTTTTCACCTAAAAATGAGATCAAAAAATCAAGATCTGCAGACTTTTTGATGAGCGCATCAATATTTAATTTAAAATGATACCCATCTACTTTAGCTAATTTAACCAGTATTTCATAAAACCTTTCTACTGAGTAAGCGGCTGACCAATTTGGAAATGTTCCCGTCGTAATTACCGCTTCAACAAAATCATATATATCAAAATGAGCTAAATAATCGTCTTTAATACTGGCATATGATAGGGACTTTAGTTGGTCAAGATCTGCTTTTCCAGCTTTTGACAAGGTCAATTTTGGAGGAGCTACTGATTTTTTAGGATTCAACTGCGCCAGTAATAAACCGCGCAATATGTTGAATTCTATTTTTTGAATATTTCTTAAGCCTAATAAAATTAATTTAGAAGTAAAAACGATTTTTGAAACTGAGAATACCATACTTTGCCATAAAGGCTCCCATTGTCCAGCATAGTCAGGCATCATTTGATTAAAGTATTGGGGAATTAATTTTTCTGGCAAACGTTGAAATAAACTGATCAATACTTGTTCAACATCTCTATCTCTCCTTAATCGTGATATAAAAAATTCCCTCTTAAAATGGAGTATCCTATTGAATGCCTCCTCTGCTTCATAAATGGAAATTACTTTGTTAAGCTTATTACGATCTTTTAAAAAGATTATAAATTCATCAACATAAGAGAGGGTAATCTCATTATTTTTTGGAGCCAATAGAAAAACTTTAAACTCATCAGGAATCATGAAAAAATTAATTTGATCATCCAAAAATTTCAAAAGAGATTCTTGATCATAATGATCATGTGATAAACCAAAAATTACCATTAAAACTTCCACTTCAGATATCGATTTTTGATTGGCTTTTTTAATAGAGTTCATAATCTCATTAAATGAAATCCCATCAAACTTATAATTTATTAATTTGATTAACTCGGCTAACGTTTCTTGTTGGAGAACTCTTAAAAAGATTTTCATTTTACCAATACTTCGCCGAGTAAGTATTTGCCAAATCGTATTTTGAATGGATAATTGCTTATTAAATTGAAATTCAAATTCCTGGAAAGTTAAATAAGGAGTTTGGGCCTCTTTAAATCCCAATTCAATAACTTTTTCTAATAATATTCCAAATGTCCGATGTGGATACAAATCAAATGGACTTGCTGCGCCAGATCGCCAAGATCATTCAAATTCAAAAACTCTTTTTCCAATGCTGCCCCCTCATTCGAGCTTATCAGCAAGTGTAAAGGAGAAAGCAGAGGGGTATCTGGACTAAAAAGGCTCTCGATAGAGATGAGGAGATCGGAGGATAATAATTTATAAAATTTATTTAACGTACTCAATTCAATCTCTTTAAAAAATTGGGCCGTCAATACTCCTCTAACCAAAAGCTCCATAAAAAACGTCTCAAAAGATGACCAACGCTTGAAAGGCGTTCTACTGATACTACCTTCTTCAATCACAACGCATAATAAAGCAAGATCTTTGGCCTCAGTTGAAGGCTGGAGATCTGGTGTTGTAAGGCGTCTCCTTAAATTCCCGTACCGCAGCTAGCAACAAAGCCTCATCATCCTTCTTGTCATCAAACAAAAGCATCAACTTTGCTAGGGTTTGACTAGATAGTAATGAGAAAAATTTATGACAACTTTTTCTTGTCAATATTTAAAAAAAATTGAGCTGATAAACTTTGGTCCTCGAGTAAACTTTCAAGAAAAAGATGAAGTAGCCTTTGCTGATGTAGTCTTTGACTGATTTCTACATTATTGAAATTAATAATCTGGATGAAAACAGATAATCTCATCTCAGGTGAAAATTTTCTGATCAACAGATTCAAATCGATAACCTTGCGGGGAGTGGCGAAAGATAATAACTTTAAATAAAGCAGCGCTTTTAATTCAATTTTAGTGGCCGCTACCGGTACAATATTCAAAATCCAGTCACTTGTCTTTAATCTCACTTCCTCTACTAATTCACCCAGTTGACCAGACAATAAAAGTAATAAGTCATTCTCAAGCTCAGTCAAATCCTTCATATGAAGATTGAACTGCGCATCCTTGGAGATTAGATCATAAGCATTTGATGAACCGACGAATTGATTAAATGATTCATCTTCTAACCAAGCACCCGTTTCATTTGGCTTTTTCTTCAATAATGTGGCCCATGCCCATATAAACTGATTTTTCAATTCATATAAATCTTTGGAATGCAGGGCCTTGAAAAATTCTAAAACATTACTTTTTTTAAAGAATGAAAATCTGTTACGAGTACCAAAAAAATGGACCAGTTTAATCCCCCAAGAGTTTTGAACATGAGCCAACAATGAAAGACTCAATAATCTAATCAAATCAGCTTTTGGCCCCTTTTTGAATAAAATTTCCCAAAGAGTCCAAGGATGTTGGCCATTGATAAAAAGATTATTTAAAATCACATCATGCCCCACCTCACTATTAAATCTCACCCAAACCAAATCTGCTTGACTTTCTGTTGGATTGTCAAAAAAAACAGTCAATAACAAATTAAAATCATTGAATATATTTCCCCCATCAAGGTCAATCTTTTCTAACTCCATCGCATCCGTTTCAGCATCCTTTTTTCGAAATAAAGCCACTTGATATTGGAATAATTCATCGAAACTTTCACCTTTATCCACATTCATTTTAACTAAAATAAATGTTTCAAGTAGCTTGAATTTAAAATCCTGATCGCTTTGATCCAATTCAGATAAATATTTTTGTAGCGCTATAAATCCATCTGTATCCTTAAAAACTCTCAGAATAATTTCTAAAACAATATCGAAATCAAATTGATAGAGTAATCGCAGCCAAAAAATTTGATGACTAATTCTCTTTTTAAATTGAATAGTTAATTGATCAAAATTATCCTCTAATACCTTTTTAAGAGTTGAAATCGGATCTAAGTCAACCGAAAGCCAAACTCCGAGCTCCAAATAATTTAATAACAAAAGAAGATCATCTGTAGTTTTGTAACTTTTTTCCTTTGCCGTTTCTATTATAGCTTTAGATTGGATGAGTTGTCGTCGTAAGGCAATTAATTTAGAATATTCACCGGGGTTTAGGTGTGTGATAATAGTTGAAAGTAACTCGGTAAAGACCATATCTTTTTTTAATGCTACTCTTTCAAGCAACTCATATAATGATCTGTTTAACTGTGGGTCGGAAATAGAAAAATGATTTATAAAACTAGCTATTTGTTGATATCCATAATGATAAATATTTTCAGAAAATAAGGTTTGCAGCAAGATTTTAAGATAATGAAAGTTTTCAAAGACCTTTCTCTTTTTGATTTCTTGCCGAGCAAAACTAACAAAAAGTATATCTATTTGAGTCAATGAAAAAATTTGAAAAATTCGTTTTAATTTCAGCTTATTTTGATAATTATTCATATCAAATGAAATGATCATTGATAACGCTATCAGATCTTTCTTTCGAAGTCTTTTAGCCATCTTTAGATTTTCTGTCAAAGAATAGTCAAATTCTAATTTTCCTTCATTTATATATTTAATTAAAGGAACCAAGGATAAATCCTTGATATCCTGTTCTTGACTTAAAAATGAATCGACTTCCTCTTTAATTCGATTCATATTGAACCCCTTATCTGAAAATGATAAATTATCAAACCATGCAGGATCTGTAATCAAACGTTCATAAATATGTTTTTTAAAGGATATACCGGTATCATATTGATCAATAGATTTTATGAATTTTTCAAATTTTTTCTTTTTTTTAATACTCTGAATAAAAGCCATAATCACTTTCTCAACTGAGCGAAGTTCATGGCCATGAATCAATCTTAGCCACACACTTTATGATCTTGCTCTTTTTTAAGAGCTAGAATGAATGGTTCTAAGTGGTCTTTCAAAAGCATGATCAATACCTCATCAGGAGATTGATTTACTAACTCCCAAATTCCCGATTTTAAATAGTATAAATAAGTATCGATCAGACCTGAATCGCTTAAATTTTTCTTATGGCGATTCGCAACCTCTTTTCTATGCTTTATCAATACAGCTTTGGCCATTTCAGAACCCTCAGATTTCATCATTTTATCGATGACATAATCTTGTCCATAACCTGTTCTTATAGAGACCTGATCGATCAGCGTAAATAACAATGCAGGCCGTTTTTTAAACTGCTGTTTAATTTCCATTATAACATCACCCATCCACAATAAACCCATATAATAAAGGGTGATAGGAAAAATAGGTCGAGATCAACTGAATAATCGCGAATAGCTCAATGAGCTCTTTTTGATAGGAAAATTTATTTTCACGCTGAAGCATTTGGAAAAATAATTCAATTTGCTGATCGACTTAATACTTGATAGATTCGCTCCAAGGAGCGTATGAATTTTTTAATAGTAAAACTTGATTTCGTGAATTCTAAAACAATTTCTTCAACTTCTCTACGAAAAAACACCTTCCTAATAGTTTGTTTTTTAGCTACTGATAAGGCTGGAGTTCGTTCCTTAATGATATAAATAGTTAGCTCTTCAATCAAACGCTTAATACTACTTGTGGGTTTAAGTGAATTCTCAAGTTCATTCCCTTTAAGCGATTCTATTATCTGGTGATATACAAGGGTTTTAACCTCTTCATCCAGACCTTGGGCTTTTCTAAATTTTAACTGTAGAAATTTAATGTAATCCTTTAGGCTTATGGATCTATAGTCATTGACCATAAAATCAAACGTTACTCTTCTTAAGGAATCATTAACCTCTTTTTGAAAAGATTTAAATTGCTTTTTTTTCCAGATGATCTCTTGTATTGTATAATTAAATCGCCTGATTTCTAAATAAATGATAGGTTCAACACCCAACCAATATTCATCCAGCTGATCCTCCTTTATTTGATGAAAAAATCTTTCTTTAATGGTCTCATCACTGAGTACTTTTTTTATGATTAAATCTTAGAGAGTGTAAGTCATTTTTTATCAATCGTTGGAAAAGGCTTGTTAGCGAATCCAGAACCTGAAATCATTACCCCTGTCTTAAGGAAATATACAAATAACTCTAAATCATTTAAAATATTTTGTTGATCAATGAGCTCATCTATGTTCTCCCGGTGAAGTAACTTTGCTAATTCAGTATCTAAAAGATATGAGAGTCTTACAATAAATTCTTCCTGAAAATTCTTACGATCCATCGTACCCAAATCCAGACTAATATCTTCTATGTTCAGATGTTTAGCGTAGGGATAATATTTACTCAAAATAATAGTTTATCGCATCAAGAATTTTAGACCTAAGACGACCCACTTCAGTGGTGCTCAACTCCTTATCTAATTCTAATATTAAGTTGTTTATTAAATGATTTGGCTCCATCGATTTATTTCGTTGAAGGCATCAACGAATAAGATTAACAGTCCCTTTTATCTCTTCAGGATCATTGGGATCTAATTGACATACGTAGGTATAGGCTCCCGTTGGCAGCAACTCATCATTTAAAATTCCATCCCAAGGTTGTTGATATCCATGAGATTCAAAAACAAGAGTTGCCTCTGAATCCATAATTTGTATATGGCATTTTGGAAATTTTTCAACATTCATGATACACCATTCATCCCTGATACCATCATCATTGGGAGTAAAAGCACTTGGAAAATAAACCTGTGAATCATCTTGGATAGATCCATCAATGTTCCCTGGCTCATCCAACCACATGACACAACTCTCAATAGAATCAAAAATATATTTTACAGGCACTTGGCTGGGAATAATGTCAAGTTCTTTTAGAAGACTAAAATTGTTTTTATTTAACTCACAAAAAGATATTTTTACATTTTTTGACTTGAGATATAGTATCGCATCTTTAAATGTGCGAATTCCAGAATAATCCATATAAGGCACCAAAGACATATTAAAAACAACTACCTCAACCTTAGGGGAAATAGCACGTATGGTCTTTAAAAACCGTGTAGAGAAACCGAAAAATAAAGGCCCTTTGATGGTCTTTATAAAAACTTTATCCTTAAAATCTTCAGCATTGTCAAAAGTATCTATGAGTTCATAAATCATCAACTCCAATTTGGACTTATTTGAGTCATCCTCTACTTGATCTGCCATTTTCTTCATAAAATAAATGGCTGAAATAATCAATCCTAAACTTACTGAAAATAGCAAATCATAGAATGCAGATAAACCCATCACAACCACCATAACGACAGCATCTATTCTAGGAATAATAATCAACTTTTTAAGCGTAACCTTATCTAATAATTCATAGCCAATAGAAATCATAATACCAGAGATTACTGCTAATGGAATCTCAGCAATGAAATCAGCACCCCAAATAAGGAATATCAGTAAAAAACAAGCTGTGGCCATCCCTGAGATACGGTTTCGTCCTCCTGCTTGAATATTAGCCACTGCACAGGCTGTAGCACCACTCCCCGTAAATCCTCCCAGAAAACCAGCAAGCAAATTACCTATACCTTGCCCCATTAATTCTTGATTACTATCATGTACTGAGTTAGTCATTTTATCAGCTACCACAGAGGTTAATAATGTATTAACAGATCCAATAAATGCCAAGGAGACGGCGGCAATCAGTATTCTGAGAAGGGTCTCTATATGACCTAACTGATCTAAAGAAATGATATTTAAATGACTCAAATTCATACTGAAAGCACCGAGTTTATCAATATCCAATTCAAAAATATATGCCAATCCTGTCAAGCTCAGTAAGGCCACTAAACTACTTGGAATTTTTTTGGTGATTTTAGGAAAAATATAAATAATACTTAAAGTAGCAACTACAAAGGCAAAAGCTAGCCAATTAGCATGGTCGAAAAAATAAAGTATATTGAGTATTTTTGAAATTATAGAAGTATATATTCCAGATGGTACACCAAAAGTGTTGGGAATCTGAAGGACGATAATAATCAGACCCACACCACTCATAAATCCACTAATCACTGAGAAGGGTATGTACTGAATATTCTCTCCTAACTTCAATAATCCAAAAACTAATTGAAGGCAACCCGCCAACACAAAGATGGCCATCAAAATAGGTAATGCAACGTCTAAACTACCCTGAATCTCAATTTCCGTGACTACAAAAACAGAAATTGCAACAGTCAAAGCACCTGTCGGACTACTAATTTGCCCAGAAGTACCCCCTACAAGAGCCGCCACAAATCCTAGTACAATGGCCGAAACAAATCCCGCGTATGGTCCCAAACCGGAGGCATACCCGTAGGCTATAGCCACAGGCATGGTTACCACAGCAGAGGTCAATCCCGCTAGTATTTCTGTTTTAATGGTTTTGGAGGTAGTCGCAAACATCTATGCCTTCAAACTTTAATTAAAATACATAACCCAAACTGAGATAAAACATTCTACCTTCTTGTCGCTGTAATCCCAAATTGTTGTCACTCGCAGTGATAAAACCTTCTTTATTCAAAAGATTATAAACGTTAATACCTAGTTTATACTTATCAAAATAAGCGTTAATGTTGACATTTAATAAAAAGAGTTTAGGTATTTCTATCCATTCTTTACCCGATGCTATCACTTCAGGTAGACCCTTATTCGTGATGTCATAAGCAGAATAGCGATGAGATTGGGTAATCAATTGTCCATTTAATCCCAAAAGAATACGAAATTTCGTATCATAATCCAAAGTCAATGAATACTGATCTCTTGTTTTGTTTAAAACACTTTTCTTGAAGGAAACATCACCCCCAAAGTTCAAATAATGTGTGGGGTATCGCGAAGTAGTATCCGTCCACTGATTGTTGTTAAACACATCAGACATTCTTGCTATTGAGTCTACAGCAATTTGAGTTTTAGAAAAAGAATAATTACCAAAAACGTGATAATTGAAGCCATTAATATAAGCTCGAGAGCTTTTATATCGATATTTAAATTCTAATTCATTTCCTGATATTCTCGTCGGTAAAGATTCATTTACATATTTGTTATTAGCGTTTTGGACAATATTATCCCTAATGTAATTGATATAGGTTTGAAAGTTAAAATCTAAATGCTTATTGATACGAAAAAAAAATCCCGTCTCCAAAGATTCTATAATTTGTGCATCCAGCGGTGCCGTACCATCGAGTGGTGTCCTGAAGGCTGGAACAAATCCTTTACGATATAGAAAAGCGGCAGGCAAAAAAGCAGAATTATAAATGGCTTAAATTTCAACATCCTCTTTTTGGTTTGATTTTTATTAGCAATATAGACTAGAGAGATTCTCGGAGAGTATTGCTCCCCCCAACGAATACCATTTTGAAAATTAGAATATACTTCATCATAATTGAACCTCACACTAGCATTCAAAACCATTCGATCTTTAATCAAATGCATTTCATCTTGAATGTAAAAAGCCGCAAATATTTCATTTCTATCGCCTAAAATTCTTCCCAACACAGTACTGTAACTCGCATCATCAATAAGTGACGAGATGTATTGGATACTATCTATTTTGTTTAGATAATGATAACTCCAACGATTGACATACCACTCCGCACCCACTAATAAAAAATTGGGTAAGTTGTTCACCCCAAGGGTCAAAGCTTGAGTTGAAAACTCTAAATTTACCGTGGCACGGTATTCATCTCCCGTCAATGAACTATTAGATAAATCGCCAACTGACCATAGTGGAATAGACAAATCTTTAAAAAAATGATCTCCAGAAACTTTTAATTCTAACGCACTTTGTTCAAACTTGGTTTTTTCCAAAAAATTTCCTTGAACTTGAATGAACTCTCTTCTATCAATCCTTCTTCTTAATGAATTCAAAGAATCCCCATCATGACTTGCCCATAAATTTTTTCGAAAACTTCTAGGTAAATAATAGTTATTGGATTGGGCATTGGCAGTTAACTTTATTGAATTGTTGGTATAATTCAGTAAAAAATTATAACTGGGCCCATAAGCATTAATGTGCTCTACACCCGTAGTATCTGCAGCCCTTATCAAGGAATAATCATATGTTGCCGAACCATCTTTTTTCAAAAAATCACGACTATCTTCAGGTAGAATAATTTTTCGATCCGCATCAGAGTAATCAATTTCGCTTCCTCCTGATTGATGAAAAGTCGCTGATAAATAAATACTCTCGGTATTATTAATCTGAGTCCCATATTGATAATTGATTTTATAAGCATTATTGAGACTTTGATCTACGCTTGAAAAGTCATTCCCATTTCCCAATCGGACATTTGCCTCATTGATTTTTTCACCCGTTCCTGACTTTGTAACTATATTGATGGCACCGCTAAAAGCATTACCCCCATAGATGGCAGAACCTGGACCCCGCACCAATTCTATCTGTTTTACATAATCAAGACTGATCCAATCAGGTCCGTTTGAACTGGTCAAGTTGTCACTGATCCTATGTCCATTGATCAATATAAGTACATCTTGCAAGGTTGAATTTGAGGTACCTCTCGTTCCAAATTGGCGCTCATTCCAATCACCTATTTCAGCAAACCCAGGCGTAATTCGAATCAAGTCAAGTAAATTTCTAATACCCAATCGTTCAAAATCACTTTGATCATAAATACTAATAGTGGACGATATAAAATCAATATTTTGAGCAAATTTATTTACAAAAACAGAAACTTGATTTTTACTTTTGATAAAATTATTAATGAATGCGTGTAGTGCTGGCGTAATATCAGGTATCGTACGATCCGAAAAACTTGGATTTATTTTATAATATATTTCCATAAAACTTCTCGTACTATCTCTCAAGTCCAGTGCAAAACTTAATTTAATAGCAAAATTTAATATCGACTCCTTTGATTGTATAGAAGACTGGTTAAACTGGCCTTGAAAAAGATTACTGGCAATTTCCAACCCTTTCTCAAACTGATTATTTTTATAGTATACGCCAATCTCTTGCAGGCTGTTAAAAACAACTTCATCAGATTCAACTTTATCAATACCTATTTTAAGATCATCAAAAATCACTTGAGCAAAGCTTTGCTGTTGCTGAAATAAACCAAAAAGCCAGTAAAAGGCACAGGGAAAATTTATTAACTATTTTGATCATTTTTAATTGGGAATATATTTTTGATAAACATCATTATATTCAAAATCTTCGATCAACCATGTCTTTTCGGATTGCGCTAGCTTTTTGGCAAACAAATCTAAATCAACGGACCAAAAAGACATTCTACCCACAGAGTTTCTATCAGTACCTAAGTTACTTTGACCTCTACTCAGAGAAACAAACCAATCATTACCAATAAACGCTATATCTTGGATCGCTTGATTCATTTGATGGACTATAGGTACATAATCATCGCTGAGTAAATCTATATCCCAGACATGTATTTTATCATCTCTACCTCCTGAAACAATAAATCGAGATAAGGGATCTAAAGCAAGCACAGTTAATGCTGATAAATGTGCGCTCTTATTTTCAAAAATGACCTTATCTTCTAGAAAAGAGTAGATAAAAAGTGTGCCTTCTTGTGTTCCTATGATTATCCAATTTTTATCATCAATAAACTTCAAACTGGTCACTTTTGATCTCATTCCCTCTATTCTTATCTTTTCTTTAAAATTAATGTCTCCGCCGGGAGGGCAACCCCAAAATTCGATTTCTGATAATCTTCCATTAGTAGCTATTATACCTGATTTATGAGAAAAATCAATCACATTAATATCATGCTTGATATCGACATGTGGTAATTGGGCATAAGATCCCGAGGATGCATTCTCTTGAACATATGTCAAATAACCCAAACTATTCGAGATTAAAACATCTCGATCAGTCAAATTAAAAACACCATTGATCGAACCTTTTGCTCCGTTGTCATCAGCAAACCTTTGTTCGGTATTTTGATAAACCTTACCATCTACTGTTCCATAGATCAAGTCATCTTCCTCTATATATTTCATGGATCTAATGCCTGAGGTAATCTCCCTCATCCGAACATATCTATCTGAAATCAAAAAATCGGTATCATAGAATTTGTTTTCAGAAGGTAAGTTCATTTCATAAATATCACTTTGATCGGTACCAATAGCCAGTTTACTTTTTGTCTTATTTAAGTCAATGACAGTTCCGAACTGAATTTTTGACAATTCTTTATTTAGCTCTATATCTAACTTTTGAAATACATTTCCCATAGCTTGGATAAGATTTTTTTCACTTAAATGAAACTCTGCTTTCATTTTTATAGATGAATTTGGGAAATTTTGGATCAAATCATTGTAAAGAGGGTTGTCCAATGAGTTCAGTCGTTTGTATCCCAATGCAATCAAATTAGCTCCAATTTTGAGATTATCCGAGATGGGTGTAGCTGCCAATTCCAATACCTCACTACATATTTTGTTGATCTGACCTAAAGTGGCATAATACTGAAATTCAATCTTTTTATTCTCTATGTCTTTTTCAGATTCAGTGAGTTTTATTTTTAATGCATTCTGCCTTTCCATTAACAATTGAGCATCCTTTCGTGCATATTCAGCTTGCTTTAAGGCATTAACAGCTTGACTCTTAGCAATATTGGCTTCTTTATTTTTTTCAATCGATCGAATACTGTCCCTTTTGGCGGCATAACTCGCAATCTCAGCTCTCTCGGTTTGTTCTTTGGCTATATTCATCGCCTGTCCTGCAGCTACTTTTTCTCTATTAGCTTCTCGTTTACTCTTATCTGCTTCCATCTTTTGATCAACTGCAACACCCGTAAAAAACATGCTGACTAATATTAAACCAATAGTAATTAGAAAGAAAACTATACCTATCAATGCATTTCTTTTAGCCTTTCGACGCCTTGAGTTATCTTCTTCGTCAAGGATTCGTTGGGCTGTATTAAACTGTTCCTCACTTTTATCAATGAAATTTTTAACCAAACTATAATTAATTCCATAACGCTTCGCCCACCCTTTGGACGGATTTACTTCTGTGTACCAATGCAATACACTCCTAAGCTTTTCTCCTTCATATAAAACTTCACCTTTCGATACATCCATAAAAACACCCTGATAAATATCTGAGTTTTCCATTTCATCATGAACCCATTTCTCTAATCTCGGCCATTTTTTTATGAGTATTTCATCATCAAGTGATATCCTCGAATAGGGCGTAATTATGATTTTCGAGTCATCTAATAAATAATCTAAATTATCTAACCTTTGATCTGCACCCATAATGGGATCTATTTTTATCGCACCACATGTGTCAACCACAAACCATCCAATAATTTGTATTATGACATCTGTCTCAATGTTTGTGAAATCTGAAATTTCCAATATTGACATAGACAACTCAAATCCACGGTCAGATTCACTTGCCAAAAGTTGAAACACCAACCGACAATTGTCCTGATCCTCCTTAGAGAAAGTTGCAAAAATATCTTCCAACTGATTGCTGATTGAATTTTTAAAGCCTGAAACAGCTTCTATGTCTTCCAATGAAATGTTACTTCTACCGTTCTTCATACACCTCTCAACACTGAGTCTCATTGTATGTTGAAATTCACCTAAAGAAATTGGATGAGCACGATAATAAGTGGATATATGATCTTTAACATCTTTATCAAATGTGACATACCCCTTGGATTCAAAAAAATCAAGCGTACTCATTAAATCAGCAAAAGAAAATATGGGCAAATTAATTTGATTTTTATTGATGGTCTCAATAAACATAGATCGATCAGGAAAATAACTAGCCAGATCATACGTTCTTTTTGATCTCATAGAGACAATAATACTTATTGGATAAGCCGTTTGATTTATTATTTCTTCAATCCGTGTGAGAAAAATATCAAGCTCCAAAGAATCTTCCCCTCTCTTCTTCAAATGAAATAAATCATCTAATCGATCGATATTTAATAAAATATTACAGTTGGAGATTAATTTGTGTTCTTCGAATATTTCAATAATCCCATATTTGTTATTTTTTAATATTTTTTCAAATTTTTCAATCAAACCTGGATCAATCTTCTCATTTGGAGCGCTTCTTATAAAATTTACTTGAGCCAGTGCCCTTGCTAAAGATCGTATCGGATTTATTCCCGGATATAAATAAGCAATTTTCCAATCTTTAATCCCATTAATAATGAACCCATCTTGTAAAGTGGGTATTATTTTCGCGTTCAAAAATGAAGTTTTTCCTGAACCTGGGTCTCCTAAAAGTGCAACAAAATTGGAATCGGCTAATTGCCTTAAGAGCAATAATTTAATATTTTCATTTCCTTGATAAAATACAGCATCTTGAGTTTCAAAACTTGCTAAACCTTTAAAGGGATTATTTTTGTCAATTGGATTATTGACGCTCATTTGGTATCAGTAAGTCAAAAATTTTATTAGAAGCACTAAGTCTTTCCAGCCTGCTTTCAATAGGATCTTTCTTTAATTGATCCAGATAATCAAAATATAACTTTTCAAATACACTCATTTGATCAAAATCAAGTCCAACTAAACTCACAGACAAATGGGCGGGCAAACAATCAAATATGATTTTACGAAATAATTTAAGATAACTTTTTCTATTAAATTTATCGGTCCAATTGGGATGGACTATGCTTAATTTAAAATTAAAATCATCTGCTGTCCTACTCCCTAATCTATGGTACCTCAAGTTTAAATCTTTACTCCCTTTTTCAGATTAACTTTTCGAAATAAGCGACTAACTCATTGATGTAATTTTCTGAATGTAATTTAGAGGGTCAATTTCTTTTCAATTCTTGCTATTTTGGTTCCTGAGTCATCTGTTAAATAAATAACAAATACATCGGGTGATTCCTCAATCACTTCATATTGATCAAGCTCTTTTGCGTTTGACAGCAGGTAATTAGATTTTTCAGTATAATCAGAAATACTTTCAGGTTCTAAGCCTGAAAATAAAATATTATTTTTCTCATTTAGAACTTGAAATAAAAATTCTTTAGTGTTGTCTAGTTTGATGTGATTTGAAAATTGCTTTTCGCTTTTTATCACTTGGAAAGAGTCTATCGAAGACAAAATGAACTTCTTAGCTAAACCCTCAGTTTTAAATACCTTCTATTGATTTAGCCAAAAACGTACCTATGGCATTCTTTAGCATTACTATATAATCTCCTGTCGAGGAACTTAACACAGTATAATTATTGGCATAGCTTGCCAATATAATCGCGTCCTTTGCTGCACTCATTTGAAAAGTTTCATCTCTAACTATGAGTACTTTGAAAAAGTTCCTTCTCTTTATTTTCATCAACTAATATATAATTAGTTTGAGCTTGGTCCACCGGGCGTAAAAGGATATGTTCTACCACATGGAAATTTTGACATGACTGATTTCTCTCTGCAAAATATTGAAGAACTTGAAGACGTTTTTGCTTGGCCGCTGATTCGGAATCTAGCGCTATTAATTGTGTTGGAGTTTCTCCTGTTGGAGGATTAAAATAAATGATGTACCGGTCATCTTCCTGCTCGATACTATAATTTTTGGGATTTGATCCATATTGGAATAAGTATTTAAGATACTTGGAGGAGTTAACTAAAAAAGTAACCTTTTCTGATGAAACACCTGTCTTTAATACTAGGGACTTTTTTTGTGTTTTTGTATTTATTATCTCATTAATGGAAGTCACTTGTTAATATTTTGGGACTCAGATTACTATTTAAATCATCTTTAATAATGAATGGGCTACTATGTTGCTCAAATCCCATAAGATAAGAAACCTTCCTTTTGAATGGCGATTGGATATTAGTTACTTGTTTACTTAAAATATTCACGCCTTTTGCTAAATATTTATTAGCATGAATCACTTCATTTAAAAAGGAAGATTTGATCCTGAGATAATCTTCCTCAATTTCACTTTGTGATCTACCTTTCAAAGTAGAATCATCAAAGAAGGCCTGAAAGCTATGCCTGAAATCTTCTCCAAATCGCGCCAAAACATGAGTAATCAATCTATCTTTACGATCAAAAACATTATCATGCATAGAAATAATTCTAGATAAATCGCGCAACAGTCATGTTCACATACAAGTCCTGATCAAGTAATTCAGCACTCATTCTCTCAAGCAATCTAATTTTTAATTCATCTAACCTATTTAGATTCAATTCATCTAAACTATTTTTTTCACCCTTTGAGGCTCTTTTTGAAGACTTATTGAAATCAGATATCTGATTGAGAAGGTCATGAATCTTAGGATGAACATATTTATTTTTTAGCCTATCTATGTTTTTGAGATCATTTTCGTAAAGCTTCCAATCGGCCATAACGATCCGCTCTACTTCATTAAATTTATCTTTCAAATCCGATCTTAATTCCTTGAGCTTGAGTGCTTCTTTGTCGCTTAACTCATCTTTTCGATCATTTAACCCTTTAATGAGTTGCTCAAATTTAGCCGCACTGATAAGCTTTTTAACATACAGTTCTTTTGAGTCATTTAGCTCATCTTGCATCTTTTGCCCAAAATAGGTAGACTGCGCTATTTCATCTAAATCAGTGACATTGAGTAATCTAGATATTGAAGATAATTGAGACAAATGATTGGCCATGATTTGATCAAAGAAAGCCAAATAACCACGGAGTTGAGCGGATTGAGCTTGTCGCAAAGGGTTTTCTTCTGGACTCGGAATATAAGCCCCTACTCCATACAACTCGGGAAAAGATTTTTGAATAGGTAAATAAGTATTTAATTGTTTCGTTTTGGCTTTAATTGATTTCTCTTTTACCTTTTTTAATATTTTGTAACTAGGCTCAGTTTCTGAATTTAACAATTCCGTTGCATAAAGAATTGCTTCTTTATTAAAATTTTCTTTTGTACCCCCTTTTAAGATACTTAGATCTAAATCTTTAAAAAGGTTCGCTTGCCCTCCTTGACCGATGATCCCCAATGTCAAAAATTTTCCATTAGGTACTTCTATGACATCTCCCAAAATGGGTATTCCCCCAATCCCCAATCGTAGCGTCAGCACTTCTCTTACTCCCTCGATCTCTAAAATGTGATCTGTTAATTTTGAAATATAAAATTCATCCGCCTTTTCTGTAAGAAATTTCTCTTTTATGAATCCATTTTCAAATGATGGAATACCATAAATTTCCTCTGTTGATTTACCCTCAGAAGTCAGCTGTTCTAGCGTAAAGAAAGGGACTAGAGGATTAAAATATCTTTCAGTGACAAATAATATTTTAGATAAAATATCCTCAGTATCCGCGCGCTGGTCAATCTCTATTTCAAAGGATACGGATAACTTCTCAGGAGTTAAAATATTTATTCTAGCTAAATCTTCGCACAAATTCCTGTGAGCATGAAATATTTTTTTAACCTCGAGTTTAATTTGATCATAATCTTTGGATTGGATATGACTTTTTACTAGAATTTCAATATTAAAAAGCCCTTTGATACCGCTCAAATGGTCATCTACCGTTGAAATCCAACAATTTGAAAGCACACTCGAAAAATGATCCAATATCAATATGCGATAGTCATTAATTGTAACTGCTCCTGGAGAAAAAGCTATCTCTGGTGAAATTATGGCATGTTTTTTAAGTGTGCTCTCCTTATCCCCTTCATGAAATAATATAGTCTCAATATCAAGATTGGTCCGATATGAAATGTCAGTTAACGCAAAAGTAAACTGTTCTAAAATAGTTACTCCAGGATCATGGGCATTATAATCTGTCCAGATATCTCCAGAAACTTTTTGGGTATGACCGATGGCTTCTTTGCGCAAAAAGTCATAATCCATGCCTTTCGGTATTTCTTTATTCTGAATTATTTTTATATCCTCTTGTGACATCCTATTTCTATAGCTTTAGTTATCCCAATCTGTCATCCCACAAAGAGGTAATGTGATATTTTATTTGTACCACCTGGTTATTTTCATCATTCCCATAATGTTGAGCAGATTTAATCTCAAGTTGATACTGCCCATCTCTAGTTTGTTTCCAGCGCAATTTTAATCTATGCCAGAACCATCCATATTTAGCTTGAGTAATATTAATTTTATTATTTCTACTGTCATGTGTACCGACTGCAATGGCATGCGCAAAAGCATATTTTCCCCGTTGCTTAACTCCTTCCACTTTTGCTACAACTTCAAACATGTTACAGCCTGTTAAATTTTCAATCATAATATGCCATTCTCCATCGGCATTAATCACTGCCTTACGGGGATAAGTTCCGACTCTAGTTTTCATTCCAACCGCACCATCCACCTCAAGCGGAAATGAAGGTGATGTGGTACCCAAACCTACATTTCCTCCTTTCTGTAAAAAAAGGCGACTCCCACGGTTACTTTCGGAAATACTTAATCCTTTAGATCTTTCATTAGGATTAACTGAAATACTCCAGGCCGGATGTGTTTCTTTTATGTCTTCAAAAAAACTTATCAATTTTTGAGAGTCACCAATAGGAGATAATTTAAGCCCGTCTTCAACATTTTTAGCAAATCCATCATCAATTTTATTAATAGTGGAATCTATTAAATTGGTAAAATGAACCTCAGTAGGTATTTGTCCTCTTTGAAAAAATCTCTTTAATGTTGATCGATTGAAAATTTCCATAATAAAAAATTAAATTTTAAACATCCAATTCAATAGCATAATAAGTGTCCTTTTCATGATCATAAAAGGGAAATATCAAATCATCTTCCTCAACACTTGAAATTATGAAATCACTTCCTATTTTCATTGTATTTATTTTAGTTTCCTCGGGTAAAGCCCCTTTTTTCTGATCAATAATTTCTATATCATGTTCATCACTAGGTATTAAAACACTCCAAGGTGAAGTTGATTTCAATAAGTTATTAGTCCCATTATTCATTGCTGAATCAGAGATGTTGAATTTTCCCTTCTCATAATGAATCAATACAACCGAAAACTTTGTTATGTAGGTGATGTAATCCAACGACTCGATAAAAGTCATGATGTCATCTCTTTCTATTGAACCGCCTAAGTTCATTTCCTTCTGACGACTCGAAAACCAGGGACAAATAAAATTCTGAAGATCTCTTTGAAGTTTTTTCATAAACTCCCCTGACCCGCTCTTATTGCTTACTTTAATCTGGCCTGTTATCTTGACCTTTTCAAAAGTAGTATTCACTACTTCAACTTTAGCGAAAGGAGATATTATCTTTTCAACATAGGCTTTAATCTCTTTAAGCTCATAGTAATCAAATTTAGGCAAATAAAAATTTTCATTGTAAGGAAATTTAGGAATCACGATTATTTTAATCAGTCCAGTTAGAACACTGTCTGGATGACTAAAATGATTGATGCATTTAACCTGGAATAAATTTGGAAATGCTTCTAAAATAATTTTTTCTATGAATTCAGGGGTAATCCCTCTATTTTTATGCTGAATTCTCTCTGAGACTCTTGTATATAAATCAGAAATTAATTCCTTATTCCTCCCACCAAAAGAAGCATACGGCTGACTTACATTACTGACTTCATCTATACCATCAATCAGTCTATCAATAGTTCCAGCAGCAATATTCTGTTCCCAATGGGCATCAGCCTTATGAGAAGTCCAAGTCGCCATTACACCGTTATTCTTGATCAATTTTATTTTTGATAATAGCTTTGAATTATTGGGCGTCGAAGCACTGATCCAATATTTATCTGTGGGCAGGATATCATGGGATTTATTTATTGAAGTGGGAATCCTAAGCTGAACAATTCCAGAAGTCGTGAAATTATGCGTACCATCTTTAATGATCTCATTTTTGCTAAAAGAAATCCATTCATTATCAATTAGATAGGACCATTTAATGGAGGGAATCTCTATTTGATCTATTTCATTTTGTATATTATCTTCTAGTTCAAAATATAAAGAAAGCTCTACTGGGACGTGTAGGTCATCTAAACCAATCATTAAATAACCTTCTTCATTAAACTGAGGAAACCAGTGATTCTGAGAAGGCAGCCCCTCATCAAAAACAAGAAAATTACCAAACGGATGAAGATGATAAATTTGATCTTTACTCGTTTTTATATTGTTACTCAATTTATTTTGCTCTAATGTAATCAAAGTCCGAGCAGAATATCTTAAGGTCAGCTCCCGTATTTCGGGAGAGAAAGGTTCTTTTGGTATGGATACCTTTGGTTTTTCCTTAGCAGGGAGGATTCCAGGTTTGGTTTGTGGCACATTTTCCATGAGAGCATTGGTGTACAATTCAGGGTAAATACCAAAACCAAAACCATCCTCAGGGCCCAATAATTCTATTTTGAAAAACCCAGTTTTTGAACGATTGTCAAAATTTTCGATATCAATATCATCGTAAATGGGTTTCATTTTCAATTTATCCATATTGACATTATCAATACTTGATTGATTGTCCAATCTATCTTCATCACCCAAACTCTTGAATAAATCAAAATTTTGAACACTGTCAAGCTCCGAGGGACGAAACTCAAAGTCAGTTAAACATGAAATGCCCACCTTAAATGATTCATTATTAATCTCGTTATTGTAGGCTTCATAATAGCTTTTAAATCCACCCATCTTTTTAGGTAAATTATGCCACTTGATATCAATAGATAAATCTGTAATATTTTTTTGAAAAACTTCTTGATTTCCAATCAAAAAATAAGATCCCACTTCGGGATTAGAACCGAATGGGAAAAATGGAACGGTTGTATCTAATATTCCAAGATCATTAAATACGGATAAGTTTTTCATTTGTTGTACATCAACTCTGATCTCACAAGTCTCGATTACTAATTCTTTGATAAAAGAATATGCATACATAGCTCTTTCCGAAGATAGCTTAAATTCAAAAACTGGCCATTCAGTTGAATGCCCTTCACCATGTACTTCTGAATCATATCCCAATATCTCCGGATCTCCTCGATCAAAAGCTATTTGAAATTGTATTTCCCCCGAAACCCAACTTTTCGGAGGTACAATTTCATAAGACATTACATCAAACCAACCTTCTAATGTGGTCACTCTAATGTCAAATATATTTGATATTATTTTCTTAAAACCTGCATCAGCAGAAAGTCCCTCCTCAAATGAAATTTCCTCAATAAAGGAAATCAAAGCTGAAAGAGATTTAAGGCTAAATTTATAATTTAAAGTAACCAGCCGCAAGCCCTCTTTGAGAATCAATACGGGTGAAGATAGCGCAAAGCCAATCCTGGCTTGCTCCATATCTCTATCTTTTAAATTCACATCAGATTGATCTTTTCCAAAAGAATCAAAAGCGCCGGGATTTTTTGATTTATCGATCGTTTTTCCCTCATCATTCAGCATTATTTCTTTTTGAAAGATGTTTGATACCGATTTAAAAGTATTGCCTAAACCGATGACACCATTTTGAGCAACATGGATCAATTTTAAATCTGATACTTGGGCAGAATTTAATTCTATGGCATGATTTGTTTCATAAGTATATTCATAACCGTCTTCATCAATTCCAGCGTACAACAAGGTTCCTTGTGGAAAATCATATTTTAGAATATGATCTGACGCTTCAAAAGTTACAAATACGTGATCGGGAGTGGCCTTCCTAGGTTGTTGTCCAAGATGATCTAAGTAAAAATAATTTAGCTGTTTTTTTAGAATATTATTGATGTCTTTCTGAGTATGCTCATAACTTTTCAAAAAAGCAATCAAAACAGAAATGTGAGGAGGATGATACGGATAATTAGTCAGCACATCTTCTAATAATTTTGGAGCTATCGACCTCATATAATCGGTAAATCCCAAAATTGAACTAAAAATTACTGAAAGTTCTTTGATCATTTTATTTAAATCAGTCTCCTCAGATTGAACCGAAGTAGCTGCAAATTCACCGGTACTGTTTTTAATCCAGATCTGATCGAAAAATCCAAAGTCTAATAATGCCTCTTCTTCCAATTTCAGATATACATGAACTTCGTTGGTCAATTTTATGAAATCTTTCAATTGATAACATAAACTTGTTCTTATAGAATTACTTAATTGTTTAAATAGACTATTATCACTGAGATTTAGTACATCCATCTTGGACTTCACAAACCAATTATTAATTACCTTGAGAAGGTCCAATGTCATATTTATCTGAGCAATAAAATACTTTTGCTGATCTTCTTTAGTATTTGCTTTATTTAATTCAATCTCCTCCTCTTTAAATTTTAGATACAGTTTTTCTGTATCAAAAACTGAAATTCGTGCTATCTGAAATGCTAGGTTTTGATCAAAAAATTCAACCCAATCACCTTCAGCCTCGTTGTCATTATTTACATATTGAATATACGAAGCAAAATCTACGATAAAAACTAACAAATCCGCTAATGATCTTTCATCAATACGTATGTAATCTTCATCAAAATGTTTGTTGTATCGATGCAGTAATGAAGATCCATTAGAATTTAAATTATTGTTTTGATCCATTTTACATATCAGTAATATGAGTACCTTCTTTTATATAAAAAGGAAATACTGCATTGGTTCTTACATTAACAGACTTAATGGTATAATCAAGGTTAATTAACAAGGTTCCATCATTGGCATTGGATGTATCGAAATCAACTTGATTTAAATTAATTCTAGGTTCATATCTTTTTAAGGCTCTTTCAACGGTGCGACTCAGTTGATTGATCACAACAGCATCCATTGATTTAAAAGTATATCCTTTTACGTCTGAACCGAAATCAGGCCTCATAATACGTTCACCTAAATTTGTAAGTAAAATAATTTTAATACTTTGAAGGATATCCTCTTCCCCCTCTATCAAATTTACAGATTTCGTATGCTTATTAAATGTGGGTGGAAAACTCCAACCGGTACCTAAAAAAGATTCTTTATCGACACTCATAAAAATAACTAAAAATAAAGTTTCCTAACCTGATTATCACCTTGCAAATTCTCACTTCCGCATTTGTGCTAATGAATTAACACGTTATTCATCAAATGAACATTTTTTTTTGTGAAGTCCTTAATAAAACGTATCCCCAAAAGAAAAAAATTTTATCTAATTATCTATCCTAGTTATTCGTTTAATCAAAATATTTAATTCTTAAGTCCATATATTAATCTTTATTAATTTTGAATGAAATAAGAGAAATTAAACTATTTCGCTACTCATAAATACTTTAACACTAAAATCAATCTCATTTAATTTAATTTAATCATTCCACCTTTAACCACCACCTTTCCAGAACCTTTAATCTCAGTAGTAGCACCTTCCAAACCTACTTTAGCACTTGCCTTCAAGGCTAGATTGACTCCTTGCGCCTTTAAATCAGCCCCGCTTTTTATTTCTGTAGCTGCACCAGACTTCATCGTAATTTTCCCTTTTGACTTTAAAATCAAATCTTTACCACTGTCTAGGGTAATTCCCTTTTTGTCCAATAAAACTGAATTCTTATTTTGATCTTCTAGCTTTAATGATTTCCCCTTATCATCAAGCGTTACTTTTTGACCTCCAGGTGTCTCAATGGTAATAATTTTTTTAACATCTTCAAAAATCAATTTTAATTTATTTTTTGTGATGATGGCTTTATCCTTATTTTTATTTTCTGGTGTGAAAGGAGGTTTATTTTTTTTACTATAAAGTGACCCAATGATCACAGCGAATCTAGGATCATTATTTAAAAAACTCAAAACAACTTCATCACCTATATCTGGAAAAAAGTAAAATCCGTAAGCTGAAGAAGCAGCTCCCTGACTCAATCGTGCCCACAAGCCCTCACCAGTGGTTTCAATAAAAGGTACATCTACTTGAATCCTATACTCCCCAGCAGGATCTTTGTCAATTTTCTTGACTTTACCAATATGTATACCAGAAATTGACGGTAGAAGACCTAAGGCATCTGGCCCTTCTATCGCCTCATTATCGGTAACAGTCTTTGGATTGAGTCCAAAACCAGTTTCCGTCTTCCAAAAACCGTTCTCAAATTCATGTATGACTTTAGTTAAATATGCAGAACCATTAAAATGATTAGAAAATCCAGTAAGCTTAATCAGTTTACCCACTAAAGGAGATGCATTACCAACAAACGACACAAAACCTCTTATTTTCGATAATCGTGAATGTTGCAAATGCGATTTCGCCCAAACTTTTAATAAGCTACTTTCTTCTGAAGCTGAAGAATTCAATGCTAGCTTCGGACTCTTAGCCGTCGCCGCGACCTTCTTACCGGTCAAGTCACCATGTGAATTTACCGATGGCTCTGAACCTGCCCCCTTAACTAATTTCAGAGTTTTACTATCCCATGATTGAAATTCAACAGATCCCAACTGATTCTGTGCATCTAGGTCAGCCTTGAATCCCAATACTTCTTTACCATAGCTAATATCAAGTACTGGACTTCCGCTGACGACCGGAGGACCTATCGTTAACTTTCCAGCTTCATTGATTAAGACCATGGCATTGGCATCTGCTCGCGCCAAAATAAAATCCCAATCGGAACAATTGTATTGTACCAAATTTGGATGCTTAAAAGTCGTTGCTTTTACACTTTTTGCTAATCCGTAAGTACCAATGATTTGAGATACTACATCACTGTCCTTTTTTTTTGCAAAATTTTTACTTTTCCTAGCAAGAGCCATTTGAAAAGCCTTATCCATACAAGTAACTACCAGTTCAGATTTAGAATTATTCACCCTCAATCCTTGACCGGTAATGATACCTGAAAATACCTCTTTCTCTTTATGATCATAACCAAATTTTATAGAGACCTTTTCATTTGGTTCAAAAACCTTGGCGGAACTTATCTTAAATTCTTCTTCGTTTGGATCTCCATCTTCTATAACAATCTGGGCGTAAGCAACTCTGTTCAACTCCTTAATAACTCTTATAAATTTAGCTCCATATTTTGCTCCAACGTCGGTTGATCCCACCTTTATGGTAAAAGTTGGTGAACCCATGTTTGGTGTAATTGGTGAGGGCATTTTATTTTTCTAATCTTGGGAAAAAAAGTTTTGCCCCAGGTGAAAGGTTTCTAAAATCGGTTAACTCATTAATTTCAGCCACTTGAAGATAGTAACTAGCATCTCCATAAATATCGCGGCACATCGCAGGTAGATTATCTCCCGCTTTGACCTCAATCATGTGTGACATATCAGGAGAATTAAATTCGGCCAAAGCTTCCCCAGTATCAATCCATTCAACAAATGTAGCATTTAATTCGGCCCGAATGGGCAATCCAAGAGAGTTGAATAGCTTATAATCCACCGTTAAACTTTCTAATTTACATTCAAAAGAAAGATTACCCCAAGTTAGCCAACACCAGTTATTAGTATGAATACTTGGATTTACATCAAAACAAAGCTTTTTAAACAAAGCAACATCAGTAGGAACGGTTCTAAAGCCAGGAACAGCTCCGGTAGCATCAATTGTAAAACTGATATCTATCTTTTCAGCACCTGGTGTCTTTACCTTGGCGACCGCCATTCCATTAGCTAAATGAGTTGTCTCGGTTTTTTTCTTAAGCGATCCCATTTCGTTTTTATTGGTTCGCTTGTAGTTTTCAGGGTTGAGCTGGAGAATATAAGTCCCTTCCATGTAAAATAACCCAAATCCTGGATCACTATAAGCCACAATTGTCATTGGTACTACCATAACTTATGAATATTAAAATCTTCCCCTTTCTCGCTCTATATACTTAATTACTTGTTCATAGACATTAATGATAATTGCTCCTTCATCAAGTTGATCATTGGTCTCTGGCTGCTGGATCGTCGGCATTCTTTGATACGTTTTACTCTCCTCCTTAATCTTTGCATTTATCTTAAATTGCTTAACTTGAATTCCCATATCTTTTTAAAATTAAACCCTCTCAAACCAACTATAAGCGAACTTCATCGTTTCGATAGCTATGTTATTTTCACCAGCATTAAATTCTGATTGCTCTATAGCAACGGGATAGGCATTTTCAAAATGCCAAGTAACTTGAGCTACCCCTTTTTCATCCAGTAAATAAACATAAATTGACTCGGGTAGAATATAGTTCAAAGTTCCCCCATTAACCATTAAATTACACCACTTATACAAAGCAGATCCACTTGGCACCACTCCTCTTTTTAGGACCAACTCATCATAGGAAGTTTTACCTGGAAGCATGTATTGCACCGAGTTATCACCTCCAGAATAAATGGGAGTTGTTTCAATATGCTTTGAAATACCCGATACTTCAGAAAAATTATTATCTACCCCTGGAAAAGAACCAACCTTAACATTAAATGAATGGGATAAAGGTGGTCGTTCGGAAAAATTTCTAACCATTAATTTTCAAATTAATATTTTAATTTCGAATAAAACTCAGGTCTTCATATTCTAATTCCAAAGTTTCAATTGCTACGTCGCTTGATTCAGATTTAAAATCTGGAAAGGTAATTTTAGATGGATGGGCAGATGCTAATTGCCATGTCATTTCTGCTTCTCCTTTCTCATTTAGCAGAGTGATCGTTACGTCTTTGGTGGAAATACTGCCCGTCATATTTTTCTTAAACCAAGGAAAAAGGTCATCATCCCCTATAAACATACCTTTTTTCAAAGTTACCGCATTAAAAGTTGGTCTACTTGGAATCAAATATTTTCCTTGCTGCTTACTATTGCCATGTCTATATTTTTGAGTTTCAATTTGTACTCCTAATCCCGATACTTCTTGAAAAGATAATTTTTTAGTACCAAATTCAACTTTAAAGTAAAAGGCTGGCAATGGCCATTTTTCACTTTGCAGTCCCCCATTTTCTTGCGTTAATTTCTCTCCGTCAGCCATAATAAAATAACCTAATCTATGGAATTAAAACGCATCTAACTTAGTAAGCTAGATGCGTTATATAAATTAATAGCCTGAAAGATTAAGGTGTTGTAAACTCAATCCCTTCATGAGCCAATACCAATTCTTCAACAGCAACCTCGCTACTAGAAGAATTTAGATCCGTACCCACAACCTTCATTGGGAAGGCGTTCGTCAATGTCCAAATGATTTCAGCGTCACCTGCCTCATTAAGCAATGATATGATAACTGTTTTTCTTTCTATTGTATTCATAGCAATAGAATTAAACCACTCATACATTTTGATATCACCTGTAAAGGTGCCCTTCTTCAAAGAAATGTCGCTTGATTTTCTCAAACCAGGCATTTTTATCGTTGAAAATTCGGGACTGTCACCATGACGATACTCGATCACATCGACCTCAGCGTCCATTCCTGAAATTTCTTGAAAATTGGCCTCTAAATCATCTACCTCTAGTTTGAAATGAAACTTTGGTAAGGGCCATATATTATCTTGTACTTCTCCAGCCATTTTTTTTTAGTTTAGTTATTTAATATTTTTCTTTTTTTTAATAGATTTTAATTTGACTATGACTTCTGCATTTGCTGCTGGAAGGTAATTACTATAAATTCAGCTGGTCTTGTAACTGCTAGCTTAACTGTAATTCTCATAATCCCATCTAATATGTCGGTAGCTGTCATAGTAGATCCTAAACCAACGTCTACAGAAAATGCATCATCAGGTGATGAACCTGCCAACGCACCTTGCTTCCATTGATCTCTCAGGAAGTTAAACATTGTACCTTTAATAGCTACCCATGTGTTCACCTCATTAGGCTGGAACACGTAACTTTCAGAAGCGATTTTTAATGATTGTTCAATCATGGTAACCGTTCTTCTTACACTTAAATATCTCCAATCTTGACTGTTTCCGTCTAGCGTTCTTGCTCCCCAAACTAAAACTCCTTTACCCGCAAAAGAACGGATCGCATTGATCGCTTTTCCTGTCAAAGGAAGGTTTAAGTCCTCTTGATCCTTGGCTGTTAAATTTACCGTTGGACTTACCACTGATCCCATAGAAACATTTGCAGGTGATTGGAATACGCCGACCGTACCATCCACCATCGAAATGACTCCAGCCATGCCACCGCTCGGAGGCAAAACATTAAGTTCATTTTTCATCTCTCCCATAACTGCCTTGTATAAAGGTAATTTGGCCATCAAAGTTTGATTCAAACTGACCGCATCGTTTTCCCCAACTAATTTAGCTATTTCATCTTTGATAATTTGAGCATCGTCTCCATAAAGGGCATCTGCTTCTGCATCTAACAAAGGTGTTAAGGCATCCAAATTACTAACATTAGAGAAATCAATTTCATCAGCTTGCACAATGGTTGTGTTGACATAAGGATAATAAGAAGCTCCCCATTGTAAAAAATTATTACCGAGTCCTTCCCTTGATTTGGTTATAATATCATTTTCATCATAAGATCTTTCCTGATCACCATTGAAGACATCAAGAATGGCTACCCTACTTTTCGTAGCATTACCACAATGCATGAGCATCGCTTGCTGCAGTGAAGCACAATCATTTTCTTCAAGTAATACAGCGTCCGGAATGACGAGCATTGTAGGTTCAGCCGATTTCAGCAAGGTAGGTATTCCTTTTTCTTCAGCCTCATCATTGAGATCTTTAGCACTCACAGCACTAGAATAATCTCCTACTGATACAATGTAACAGACGCTACCTCCATTGGCAAAAAAGAGCCTCATAGAACGATATAAATTGAACTTCGTAGGTGCATCCACAGTTACAGAGAAGCCTGACGCATCATCTGCGGCTACGGCAAATGTAGTTTTTGGAGCTCCTCCAAAAAACTGGTGATATTCACTTAAAGATGTAAGCCGCGTTGGTTTGTTAACAATTGATTTATTATTTTTAAGTGCTCTCTCGGTATATCCCACAAAAGCGGGCACAGCAGTCGCAACTTGTACTGCCGAGCTTGGAAATGCACTTTTTTCTTCTATGTATACGCCAGGCGTTGCCAGAACTTGTGCCATAAATTCAATATTTAAAGTGGTTAATTAAAAAATAACTTGATCCCTCAAATTAAGCTGAATTATTTAAAATACCTAGGCTCTCTTTAAATTTTATACTGAAAATTCCCATTTATAAATTTTGAATATACATTTCGGCATAATATCGAATCTTTTGGTTGACCGCTACTGCTTTAATGCGTTGAATATTTGGTGTAGGTAAATATACTTTATTAATGCCCGCCACCTCCTTTGATCCCTGAGATGTAATATCTTCTAACTCAGCATATATTTTTGGCCCATCATAAAATTTTGATAAAGAAATAGGGGTTTGAGAGGTTATTTTTGTCGCGCCTTGATTATTGGGTAATAGTACTTGTTCTATCTCAGAAAAGTCTATTTTCTCCTTTCCTAAATAAACTGAAATATTTTTAAAGTAATTGTTGTTACTAGACACAAAATAATACGACCAAAATACTTTCCTAGCATCAATATTTATTTTAAAATGTGATCCTATCACTTTCTCGAACTGCGTATCTGATGATGATTGCAAAGAAATCTCAACAATACCCCAACTTTTTTCCAATTCGGGTTCTAGATAAAAAACTTCATCCTCTTGTCCTGACTGAGAAGACTTGACTTGATATGAGCCATAGTCATCTATTAATATTTGATCTAATTGGGTGTTTTCATCTATTTCCCCCTCAAAGTAATTATCATTTCTGTCAGAAATAGTAAGTTCATTTCCCCAAATTTTAGAGGGCTGAAAATTTCTTGATACACAAAAATTATAATTAGTATCGCTTAATAATTCACCAGCATGTAAATTAATATCTTGTGTTTCTGAATCCCCGTCCTTATTTTCTTGATAAATCTCATTTCGAAACATGTATTTCATATAGGGCGCTGCGGGTCTGATTTTACTGAAGTTTTCGAAATATCTATTTTTTATCTGTATTCCGAATCTAAATTTGATGGCCTCTTTGGTTGATGATAACAAAAATAAATGATCTGACTTACCTAAAATAGCAAAACCCTCTGGTTTTTTTTTGAATATAAGTTGATATGATTTCATCATTGCCCGCAAAGAAGCAGTCATTATTACTTCATAATCTTTGGTAAAAGGTCCTGAATAATATTTATGGCTTAGTGATACCTCAAAAAGAACTTGATACTGAACCATTTAATTATTCTTTATCTTTGTTATCATTATTTTTATCAGGTGCGGATGGATTAGCTTGACTTCTAGAACGATCAAATGGATCATCCTCAATTTCTTCTGCATCATCGGTTAATAACTTTTCCTCTGCCTCAGCTACCCGTTGTCTTTCACTATTAAAGGCCTTTTCAGCAGCACTTTGACCACCTGCAGGTTGTGGTCCACTGGAAAAATCTTCGTCTCCTTCAGGGGCAATCCCAATTCCAGAAATCGATGGAATGGTATCTTCCATATTATCTGTGGCGAAAGTTAGCATTCTGGTACGATAAACGACTGAGGGCAAATACTTGGAGCCCATCATTTGAAATACGGCACTCAAATCATGAAAGGATAGGGAAGTTAAATCAAATACTGCCTTCTCAACATTATCTGAAAGCCCTGGCGTATTATCGTTGGTAAAAACAGGCTTCCCTTGAAAAAAATAGATCACTCCTGACAAAAACTTCAAGGCCTCTACATAATTTCTTCCTACAAAATAACTCGAAAAAATAACGGTTAAATTCACATAAATATCTGGACTACTTTTGATAAAAGTACCTCCTGATGAGGTCGTTCCTGCCGTAGCTTTTAACGTAGTTTCTTCCTCAACGTTTACTAGTGAACAAACTACTTTATTGGAACCCTCTAAAGCAACTGAACCATCTTGGTTAATTAAGTTAGAAAGTACAAGTCTATCTTCTCTTACACCATATCTTGATTTAAAATAATCATTGAGTTCTGAACAAACTACAGGCAGCAGGTTATGAATCATTTTATTCCTCTATTATTGTTTTAGTGATGGCCCATACGACCAAGCGCATGATATAAGTAAAAATGATTCCGATGATCCCTCCCGTTATAAATAACTCCATTTCAAAAGTTTGTTCTTGTATTGTAGATTGATTACCCGCGGGGGTGAGCGACATATATTCAATAAATAAATAAGCGACAGGAAGTGCTAGAGTGATGGCGGTAATAAACCAGAGGAATTCTCTTGCAAAGATTTTCATAGTTTTATCTTAATTTTCTCCTATTATGACTAAAAAACATATTGATTAAAACCACTCCTAGACTACCTACTAAAACGCCCAAAACAATAGCCCATTGAGGAGTTAAAATTAAGAAGTATTGTAAACCAAAAATACTCAATATCATAAATATCATACTATATATAACCCGAAAGGACTGATTCACAAAAAGTGCATCTCGTACACGCCAATCGGTCAATGCATAAACAAAACCAACAACCAAAAAACCTACAAAAATCAAAAAACCTAAACCGATGATTTTTTTGTTATTATGAATACTCAAAGCCAAACCATACGGACCTGAAAGGCTAGACTCAATGGGTTCAGTCTTTACCAAAGAATCTACTCCAAAGCTTTTCGAAATGCCTTGCCAAATATCAAGTGATCCTTGACTGTATCCCATTGCCCACAAACCAACTCCTCTTAGATTTTTCGACTTAATCCAATCGTATTTAATATCTAAACTGGTTTCATTTTCAAACCAGCATATTTTACTTGACTCAGCATCATTCATCAGATAAAAAAAGCTTGCACTGATTGGATCAAAATAAGGATTATACTCGGTGTCATAAGTTGAAATGATTTCATAATAAGGTAAAGATTCCAGATAAGCACTTTGGCCTATCTTGATGTCTTTTATGTCCCAAGTAACACCATATAAAGGTAAAGAAAGAATGATCTGGCCACCATCTATATCAAGATTCAAAAAATCATTGACACAGGTTTCCAAACTAGGCTGATTTGTCAGTGCATTGAGAGGGGCTACAGATCCCGGAAAATCAGAATGTTCACCACTGAAATCGTATCCCATAATGTTAAAATAGGTAACGAAGTATTTTAACTCAGCATAGTTAAAGGTATTTTGATCATTAAAATAAGGTACATCTAAAATCAGCGAATAACCCCCATTTTGCAATTGCGTACTGAGTTTTTTAATAAAAAAATTGAAAAAATCACCATAAAGAGCTGGTATTTGTTCGAAATTAACATCAACTCCATCAAAATTTCCATCTATCATGATAGACAATAATTCTTCAATAAATTGATTTTGAGCTTCTCTACTGGCCAAGAACATCTCGTTGTTTTCTGATCCAAAAGAAGTAATTGACAATAAAACTTTGATATTTGGGTTCTGTTGCTTGATGAACTTTGCCACACTATCTTCTACCGCCTGCTTAACCATCGACGGATTTCTGTTTTTACCTGTCAACGGATCAATATCGTAGGAGTATAATGACAACATAGTTAATAAATCATAATTATAATATTTGTAAGCATCTTCCATCCAATAGGGATGCCAACCAATGACCTCATATTTGGTATCTATACTGTCATGAGCGCCAATGTTATTATAGAAAACATTTTCTACAGAGTCCCACTCAATATCTTTGAGACTTCGATCATTTTTAAAACTGTATTCCTGCTGGGCATGAAAAAAAGTATAGATGTAGTCATAGTCATGAATCATCCCGCTATTAGGTATGTAGGGCGCCTTAGACCAAGTAATAATATCAGCTGTGTCGCTAGAGGAATCTACCGTTTTTTTACTAGATCCAAACATCTTCTTAACCTTTTTGGCGTCGCGATTGGTTCGCTTGACTTCTTTCATAACCTTCCTCTGCGCCCCCATGATTTGCTTACGCAAATCTTGGCCGGAAGACAAGAAAGGTAACATCAAAACGATTGTTATGACACCTAAAGTGCTACCTTTAAAATTCATTTTGGAAAACTTAATTTTTAAATTCTGTAATTCAATATTTCACAGCCTTTCAAATATCATCATTTAATTTGATTCTAAAAAGTAAAACTTTAACGTAAACTTTTTTTCCTAAATTTTTATCTTCATTCTTAAAAAACAAATAATGATCACAGCATAAGTCATTCATCAGCGCAAAATTGATGCCTGATTTGATTTGTAAGTTTGAAGCTATTTGTGAAGATGGAACTATGACAACGTTGTCATAGATGAGGCGCGAATTGTCTTGACTTGAGTTAGCCAATTTCGACTTAAGGGTAATGTTTTGCCCATTGGTCGTTTGGAGTGATACTAACGTTTGATCTTTTTTAAATGCTAAACCCAATGGATCACCTAAAACATAATTTTTTAAAACATCTGTATAAAATGCCTCGGCTCCGAGGCTATCTGTTACTATACTTTCATCCAATGCTGCCATCGCTGACTCATACTGTGATCCCGTTCCAAAAACTACACTCCAAAAAGCAATGGTTGAATCTGTCTCAAAATTGAAAGTAAATTTTTCTGAATGAGGATTTGTGTAATCTCGCACCGCACCTAAATATATCGTGGTATCCAAGAAATCAATAGGGATTGTATCATACATAATTGGCTTGGGTAATAGACTGGTATCAACGACATACTTGAAAGGAGTAATCCGGTCAATACGAAAATTATTTTCTTGCCCCAGCCAATCGTCCGAAATCATGGTTATTTGAAAGGAATCTTTCTTTAAAACTGGAATTATGGCTTGTACTGTTTTTTTAGATTTTCTATTTGCATACAAAAGCTCTTTCCCTCCATTAACAATTTCAATGGGGGGTGATTTCTTGGTTACCCTTTTCATGGTAAAAAGTAAGGTATCTCCTTTGTCAAAGGGACCTATCATTAAATTTTTATCATTGAATCTAGTGATTTGAAACTCCCCCTCTGATTCAATAGACTTGGTACGGGGAACGGCTCGCGAAAAGGGAATGGAATCTTTTGGCGCACCTATTTGAAAAGGAAACCGATTGAGCGTAATAATCTGATCAACTTTAGTCTTGGACAAAAAAGATAAATTTTCCAACTCTATCGAATAGTCTCCGCTATCAATGACATCAAACTGCCAAGTCATTTTGGTTTTTTTAATCAATGATTCATGAACAATTGCCCCCGAAGGAGAAATAACCCTAAAATTTATTTTTCTGGATGTATGGGTTTCAAAAGTTAAGTGATCAAAATTTTCTAATATCAAATGAGATTTCTTAATAAACTTTCTATCTAGTTGCATAGACTGGTTAGATACTCGAGTAATCTCATTTCTGATTTGAGCTGAAGAAGGAAAAATAAAAATCCTTACCAAAAAAAACAAAACCATTAATAATCTTAGACCCATTGCTAATCTAATTTTCCCATTCTCTTTTGGACATCTTTTCTTATTTTTTCTTTCTCCTCATCCACCCAAACTTCTAATTGCGCCTTCACTATTTCAAGATGTGCCTCTCCAATCAACTTCATAGAGCCTTCGTTATTTTTAAGCTCCTGTTCGACTTTGTCTTGTTCAATACTTGCCATTATGGTTAACTTATTGTTGAGTTGTTGATTTCTCATATTTACGGCAGTGATTTCATCTATTTCAAAATCGTATTCTAATGTTTTTAAAAGATGATCATAGGGTCCATAAGGGGAAAGTAATTTTACTAAAATAGGTGCGATTTCAATAGCTAATAATAGTAAAATAATAGCCAATTGGGGTCCAAAAGGTAGTACCCTCAGTGACTCTAATCGCACCAATAATCCGTCAGCGAAAGATTGCAGCAATCCCTCTTTCTCAAGTTCAAACTCATCTAATAAACGTTGTTTTTCTTGATTGAGTGAAGTAATGGTGGCTTCATTGGTTAACTTGGTTTGATCATATTCCTTTTGACTCTGTAAGTATTTATTCTCTTTACGTTCACACTCTGTCCCCCGACCTCTTTGGCCAGTTCCGCACGTGCCATCACATTCACATACATATTGGCGATAATATTCTTCTCTGATTTCGAATTTAGCCAAAATACTTAGGTTTAGAGAGTCAATTCTTTGCTGTTTTAGAGCTACTCTCCCATCAAAAAGAGTCGTTAATTTATCGATTTTGTCGGCACCTGCATAGTAAATACTTTCATTGATTTCTTGTTCAAATATCTTGAGTTCCAAAGGAACGGATATTACTAGAGATAATAATATAGCCAATAAAAGCCTTGGTGTTATTTGAGCGAATTCTTGAAGTTTTCCTTTAGATTTCTTGATGGTTGAAACTAAAAATCTATCTAGATTGAATACCAATGAGCCCCAAAAAATCCCTAGCATTATGGATAAAGACGATGAACTAAAAGCAGTGAAAAGTGCATAGCCTCCAGAAAAGCAGGCCAAAATACCTGTAAAAAAAACGGTAGCACCTACCCCTGCGTATTTATTCACCTCAGACTTCGGACATTTGTCTAATAGGTCTATGTCTGCCGCTGAACAAAATAAAAAGAATCTTAATATAAACCCATATGTATGCTTTTGCTCACTCATAATAATCCCTTGTTGATTCGATATTTTCAACAATTTTAAGGTCCGATTTAAAGTAATTTAATAAAGTGGATTTCCTTTTTTTGAAAAGTTTTGGAATGGAATGCTGTTCATAAAATTGATTAAAATCATTCCCTTCCATCTTTTGTGTAAGAGCGGATTTGAGTGATTTATATTTGTTATCCATCTCATCCATATAATCACTGAATTGATTGTTATCGCTGCCTTTTAAATAATTTAAGGCTTTAATTCTGACATCATCAATATTAATCTCCAACTCTTTCAAAATATTTGGATGAAGATGAATGAATTTTCTTTCAAATACCGGTATTGGAAATGAATAAATTAATATTTTCTGGTTTTTGGTTCTCCCTCTAAATTTAGCTTCAATATTAATTTCTATAGATCCATCCGAGTTGAAAATATGCGATCCTTGATTTTCATAAAATCCAAAAGGTTTTACGTTTACTGTATCTGCATGGGCCACCTCCCAAGTCAATCGAACATCATATCCCCTGGCAATCCCGTAAACACCGGCATACTGTGACTCGTTCATCACCACAAACTCATGCGAAGACGGGTTTCGGAATTGTACCTCATATCCAATTTTAAATTCACTGATAGTACTTACCTTAAGTGATTTTATCTTCTTTTCACTCCCATAAGTCGCTTTCAACTTTAGGATGGTATCATTCAGGAAAGTGATGGTTTTTTGTCCAGAATTCGCTACTTCACCAATACCATCAATGGCAATATGAGTCGCATTGGTAACTTCCCAGAAAATTTTAGTAGCTGTCCGTTCGTATACTGTATTGCTTTCACTGAGAAATTTAATGGTAATATCATCCGGTTCTAAACGGTACTCAGGTTCGGCTGGGATGAAATAGTTAAGATATTCGTCAAATCCTTGATCTGCAGTGTGAAGTTCTTCAAAATTATCATGATCCTCTTGGAGGACATAAATCATTTCATAATCTTTAAAACATAATATTTTGGAGAGTCCTTCAGTGCTTTCTGATAAATAAATGGATGCTCCTAATTTTCTTAAATCTAATAAATGAATTAATAGAAAAGCATCTGATTCTGTTTTTTCAATTCCCAGTTTTGATACGAAAATATCACAAGCAATTTCTCTTTTGAGGCATTTCCCTAATTGCTCCAATAAATCAATGGACAAAACTTCTTCCAAGCACAAACTTATCTTGTGCCTCGCCTCTGCGAATCTTTTTTTTAGAAATAAGGTTTGGTGAGTATTCAATAGTTAAGGATAAACTGGTGGTTAGTTTTTCAAAACAGTTTCAATCTAGTAAATAAATATCAAACATTCCTCACTCTATCTCAAGCATATTTTAAATAAGAATTGAATATTTAAATTTCTAAGATCAGGAGACCTCTTGATATTAATTAGTGATTGTGATGCTCATGAAAAATCTACCTTTTATATTTGAATTCGGTCGAGTATTGAAGATTAAAATCATGACGAAAATAGACAAAAAGATAATTTGGGTCACCGGAGCGTCTTCCGGCATTGGGGAAGCATTGGTCTACCAACTGCACCAATTGGGTGCAAAACTGATACTGTCAGCACGAAGAGCAAATGAACTGGAGCGAGTAAAAAATGCTTGTACACAAAATAGCGAGGTACACCTCTTAACATTAGATCTATCTGAAGCCGAAACACTTGAAGAAAAATGCAAACAGGCGTTAACTTTAATGGGACCCATTGATCTCATCATTCATTGTGGAGGAATCAGTCAGCGAGATAAAGTCATGAACACTTCTTTAGCCGTAGACCGCCGAATTATGGAAGTCAACTATTTTGGAACCGTTGCCCTTTCTAAATTTTTACTCCCTTCCATGGTGACTCGTAAGCAAGGGCATCATGTTATCATCACCTCCGTTACTGGTATCATCAGCACACCATTAAGATCTGCTTATGCTGCCTCTAAACATGCCTTACATGGTTTTTTTGATTCCCTAAGAGCTGAACACGAAAAAGATAATATACATGTGTCATTGATTTGTCCAGGCTATATCAAAACTAAAATAAGTTTTAATGCATTGATGGGAGATGGTAGCAAACAAAATACCATGGATAAAGCTCAGGACAATGGGATGAGCCCTGTAATATGTGCGAGCAAAATCATTAGAGCAATAGAACAAAATAAAAATGAAGTATATATCGGAGGATTCAAAGAAGTAGCAGGTATTTACCTAAAGCGTTTCTTTCCCAATCTATTTGCTAAGGTCGTAATAAAAATGGCTGTTACTTGACCTTGATAATTAAGACATTGCTATCGACTTGACGCTCCCATGCTTAACGTGATCTGGAATTTACCTAAGTTTTGAATAATGATTCCACATCATCAAAGGATTAGGCATATCAGAGCACCATTATTTATTGTATCGATCTCTCGAAGAGCAATCCTAGACCTCAATGATTTTTTAAGATAATTTTTCTCTTAATTATACCTATGTCCCGTTGAAATCACTCACTTTAAAAAGATTTAACACCACATATAATCAATTGTATTTAAGTGTATTATAAAATTTTAGCAAAGTATTAATTGAGATTAATAGCAGACTTATGATGTATTCACTTTTAATAATTATCATCCCGGAATTATCTCATCATTTAATCGAATGATTCCCATTTTTTTGGGGATCAAATAGATCCCGAAGTTCACCTCATTCCCTGACCTCCGAAAAGTAGATAAGGTCTTTAAGGGTTCTTTTGAGATCCCTTTTTCTGGATGACTGGGATCAATAGTAGTAAGTACACATCGTGGGCATTGGTGACTAATTTCAAATTCACAAGTCCCTATTTTTAGTGATTTCCAGTCATCTTCTTCGAATGGGTTATCTCCATTTACTACTATATTTGGGCGAAATCGATTCATCCCTACCGGCAAGGTCATACGATTATTTAAGTCTCGCAAAGAGGCCTCGGAGGTGAGTAAAATCGGGGCGGCATCTGTGTAAGTTATATCAATAAATTGATCCTCCATTTGCCGCATGGCGACTGCATTGATTTCAATCACATGGCAGCTCACACCCATGCATTTGGAAAACCATTTTTGGAGGCGATTATCTAACTCTAAACCTTCCACAGATTGGCCAAATAGGATACCCACTCTCGTTTTTGAAGATACGGTTTTTCGTGGTACAGTGATAAAATCATCTTTATATTTGAAGTGAATCATATCATTCATGATTTTCGCTTCAATCTCGAGCAGCATAGGGCACTCTCTTGCCGTCAACATACAACCATCCTCATCAATCACGGCAAAATCACGATCACCCACTAAGCCCGTTGTAGTGATTTTAGCATGATCAAGGGATTGAGGTTTACCTGACTTCAATAAATAGGCATAGAGATAAGAAATATGAATTGAATTCATTGAATACTATTTAATAATTGAATCTAAAGATAAGTCATATCATCGCTATTTTTAAAAAACGATATGCTTGTGATAGCAAACTAATAAATTTATTCAAAATGACCGCTCATATAATAATAATTGAATTTTACGAAACCATTTTAAACCACTAAAAAATTTTTAAATCAGAAAATATCATTCTTAGATTATTCGGTAGATTGTTTAAGTAAATAGTCGTTCGCCTTCATTTATTTTCTCCCTTCGAGGATAGACGATGAAGTTATACTTATCAAAATAATCCCAGTCAAAATGATCTGCTTCGAACACAGCTAAATCATTTAAAAACTGTACTTGTAGCTCAATGAAATTGATGAAAGAATGTGTATTTGTATTGTATTAGATCTACCAAATCGTACCTAGTGGATCGCCAAGTAGCTAAATCTGATTGATATCCATGATGTAGTTGATGTACTGAAATAATACTTTTAATTATTTTTTAAGTTTATCTCTATTAAATCAACACCTCCAAAACCCGAAATTTTCTTATGAATTCCATAGTCCTCTTTATCCATATATAGCTTTCCATGAGATGGTCGATTATTATGCACTGAAATGAAGTTTAATACATAGCATGGCCACTCCGAAATTATTACCTCATCATCAAATGACCATAAATAATCTTCGTAACGCCTTTTATGAAGAAAATCTTTTATTTGCTTTCCAATGTTATCTTGATGCATTTGAGTCATACTGGTTAATCTGTGATTTTCAGCTTGACCATTCAATAGATTTGATAAATAGCTCATTCTGATTCTATCTAAGTCAAAGAAGGTATTCTATCTCTCATTTTGGAATAGATACCCATCATACTCACCAAAATTTTTATAATACTATCCCTTTCAGACAAATGCACAACCTGACTGAAAAACTGAAAATATACAGGCTACACAGAATGATTCAAGTTTAACCTAGCAATGAGTTTTTTGATTATTTTATTTGTATTTTGGGCTATCAAAATAACTTCTTTTAGTATTTCAGTAGAAGGTGTCAAAGATATTTGGACCTCATTCTCTCCAAATCGTTCTGAACTCAAAACCTCTGAACGATAACGCACATGAGAAATCACCAAATGATCTATATTTCTTGGTGATTTTAATAAATACTTCCCTTGAGCATTAGAAATAGTACCGATGTCACTGTCTTGATTTATATAAATATGTGTACCTTCAATTGCTTGCCCTGTTTGTTTATCAGTAATAATCCCTTTATTACAAAAAGATTGACTATTGCTTTTCATGGATTACAAGAAAGCAAATACCTAAAAATATTGTTAGTTTGATATCAATGGTATGCATGATTCAATTGGGGTTAAACGGAATTAAAACAATAAGCCTCTTTTAACTCTTATTTGAGTGCAATGATTATCCCTCGTATTGTATCAGCCCAGCGATGTGCTTTACACGCTCCTCTACCTTTTATTTTCTTTCCAGATAAATCAGTAAATGTTTCATGACATTGCGTAATACAACTCTCAGCATTTGACCTCCTATTGACCTCGGGTTGACTTAAATCCATATGTTCTATCCAAAAACCAGTACCTAAATTTGATTCTTCTAAGATGTTTTGTGTGAGGGCTAAACTATATAATTGATCTCCTCCCATCTCAAATAAAATAATTTGTATTAATCCTTTTATTTCACTGCCGGCATTATTAGTTATCAAAATATCCACTTCATGTATTTCTGTCTCATCTATGTCTGCCCTTGTATTGTTAGCTATTAAATAATCCTCTGGAATATCTATCGATGTAAATATCTGCGGAAATTCAGAACCAGATTCATTCTCATCACAAGCAGTTGTTAAAAATAAAGCAATCATTAAAATCAAGCAGGAGTTTTTGGTCAAAGTAACGTTCAGCGTATAAAATTTTAGTGTAAATAATAAGATTACAGTTTTGATATAAGTGATTTGATTAGTTTACTCATCAATAACTACTTTAAAATTTATATGTAGAAATTATTAATCCTAAAACAATGGAATGAACTAGGCAATTAAGGGTATCAACTTATCCTCAGCCACTTGATATAAGCTGTTTTTTGATCAGTCCCTTAAAAATCTGGGTCTAAATGAAACTCCATTGACTTGCCATTGGCAGGATCCTCAAAAGTGAGGGCAGCGGCATGCAACTTCAATCGATCCGACTTCAAGCCATACAATTCATCTCCCTCAATGGGCATATTTAGACCCTCAGGATGGGCTGAATGTACTCTAAGCTGATGGGTCCTCCCTGTAATAGGTTTGAATAATACCCGTGCTTTAGCTGCTTTTATTTCTAGGATCGACCAATGCGTTTCGGCTAATTTACCATCAATATAACTAACCATTTGACGTGGACGTTGGTGGTGATCAGGTCGCAATGGCAATTTAATCGTTGGGGCTTTGTATTCTGGAATGCCATTTAAGATGGCAATGTATTCTTTTTTTATGGTCCTATTTAAAAACTGATTTTGAAAATCAAGATAAGCTGCTAGAGTCTTAGCCACCACCATCAATCCAGAAGTTTCGCGATCCAATCGATGTACCATCATAGGGCCTGTAGCCTTCGGGAATGCGGCCTTGACCCTACTTGCCACGGAATCCAATACGTATTTGCCTGACACCGACAACAAGCCGTTGGGCTTATTAATAACCAAATAATCCACTGATTCATAGATTATATGCAAACCTTTTGTTTTTAACGCCTCCTGATAGGCGGGGTTCTCATCAACACGCATCCCCGCTAACATATGGGCTAAAATGGGCTTACATTTACCCAAGCAAGCAGGATAAAAATATCCATGGCGACGCAATTCTAGTTTAGGTGATTGTCCCCACCAAAACTCAGCTAAAGCCACAGGTTTTAAGTTATTGAGAAAAGCATGCTGCAATAGCTTTGGAGCAGCACAGTCACCAGCACCTGCAGGTGGCCTTTGCTGTTTGGTATGCTTGAACAAGGTGGTTAATCCTTTCCTTTCTTTTTGTTGATTCAGAAATTGATATTGATCAAAAAGTTGCTGTTGAAGTGCCGCTGACTTGCTCTTCCTTTTTTCCTTTAATTCATTGATTTTTTTTTGATAAAAAGCCAAACGTTCTTCGGCAGCGGTTAACACTTCGTGCCAGGCTTGTAACTTTCTTTTATGTTGAAAATGCAAGTCCTGACTCTCTTTACTCATTTGTTGTATGAAATCCTCAAGGCGATCACTGCTCAAATTTTGCATTGCCGCCTCTCTTTTAAGCTGCCTGATGCGCTTAGCCTTCTTTTTATTCATCAGGCTTGCTTGTATTTCTTTGTTGCTTCTATCTCTTTTAGTATTATACTCGGATAATAAATCCAGATACTGAGGATCATGCGCGACGGCTTTAATTTGATCATTGATCGCTATAATGGATGCCTCCTCTTCTTTAAAAAAACCATCTTCGGCCAATCTATCATAAATTGGACCCACGAACCCCTCTAAATAATTTCTCTCAGCAAGTTTTCCCGAAAATGCCGCCAAGTAACCCAGCTCTTTTCGCTTATTCTGTACCACCAAAATACCAAACATCTTACCACAGATTTCACCCGATTCATCGGTCTGATTTCCAAAGTCATGGGTCCATTTTTTTTGCTCATTCAAATAGGTCTGTAAGGCTTTGACAGCTCTTAATGCCACTGGATGCGGTTGGTATGAAAAAGGAAAAGTGAACTTTTCGGGGAGGTCTGTTTCCGTTATTGGGATGGGGATTTTATGGAAAACGGATTGGATAAAAGTTTCTGAATCTTTCATTTGCAAGTACAGAAGTAATACCATTTGCTATGAAAGTCTAATTTTAAATGAATTTTTGTTTTGAAAAATAATAAGGCCCATTGAAAAACGAATGATAATAGGCCATATCATTACCGATCAGCGGGCCAATTAAAAATAGAAAATAAATCACATTAATGAATCCAAAAAAAACCTAATACTCATGCCGCTTATAAAATAAATATGACCGAACTTTTAAAATTATACCGTCAAAGGTTAAATTATAATTAATTTCGTTTTTGTATGAAAGATTTAAGTCGTCGCAAATTTTTAAAGAAATCCTCGCTCTCTGCCGCCGCATTGGTAACTACCAACACCTTAAAAGCAGATGTCGCAGATAAGTTCAATAATCGTTCGACTCAATCTCAATATATGGGTGGTTTTGCTGCACCCAAACTCCCTATTGTTCGTATTGCAGTCATTGGAGTGGGCGCCCGTGGACCAGGACATCTCAAGTTTGCTGCGGGTTTACCGGGCACCGAGATTGTAGCAATTAGCGACCTGTACGAAGACTTGGTTACAAAATGGGCAGAAGAAATAAGGAAAATAGGTAAAGGCCAACGTCACAAAAATATAGCTACCTATTATGGTGATGAAAATAGATGGCGTACCATGCTTACCGATGTGAAACCCGATATGGTTTTTATAGCAACCAATTGGTCTAATCATGCTCCTATGGCCATTGAAACTATGAACCAAGGGGCACATGCTTTCGTTGAAGTACCCCTAGCCCTGACTTTAGCAGAAATGTGGCAAATAGTTGATACCTCAGAGCGTACCCAAAAGCACTGCATGATGATGGAGAACGTCAATTATGGGCGAGAAGAATTAATGTATCTCAATATGTGCCGTCAAGGCGTGATTGGTGAATTGCTCCATGGAGAAGCGGCTTACATCCATGATTTAAGATTTCAGATGGAAGAGCAAGATCGTGGGACAGGGTCTTGGAGGACCCATCAATACGCCCGAAAAAACGGTAATCTTTACCCTACGCATGGATTGGGACCTGTAGCGCAATATATGAGCATTGGTCGAACCCAGGATACTTTCAGTACACTCGTCTCCTATTCTACACCAGCCATGGGTCGTCAAAATTACGCGAAAAAGAATTATCCTGCAGATCATAAATGGAACCAATTAAAATATGCAGGGGGAGACATGAATACCTCCATAATCAAAACAAACATGGGGCGTACCATCATGATTCAGTGGGATGAAACCAGCCCAAGACCTTACACACGCCTTAATTTAATACAGGGCACCCGTGGTTGTTTGGCAGGCTATCCCTCACGCATAGCCCTAGAAGGTGGCGTTGAAGGCGCAACTAAAGATCATCATCGCTGGGCACAGGGGGATGAACTGGGAAAAATTTATGAGAAATATGATCATCCCCTTTATAAAAAGATGAATGCAATGGCCAAGGACTCAGGTCATGGTGGTATGGATGGCATCTTGGATTATAGAATCATTGAATGCTTACAGCAAGGACTTCCGTTAGATCAAAATGTATATGAGGGTTGTTTTTGGAGTGCCGTAGGCCCTTTAAGCGAAAAATCTGTGGCTAGCGATGGTGCCCCACAAAGTTTTCCTGATTTCACACGAGGAAATTGGAAAACGACTGCGCCTTTAGAAATTATATCTTGACAAAATTGATCCCAACAAAAATCTGATAGACTTATCTTGAAGTGATTCCATTCGAAATTTTCGATATGGTCTTTAACAAAATATGATGGGCGGGCACTGCCATATCACCGTGATTGTAACCCTCTAACTCATATAGCTCAACATAGGGATGGCCTATACTTTGAAGCATTCTCCAGAAATAGGCATTCTCCTCATATCTACCGTACAACTCCAATTCACGATCTCCAGTAATTAAGATGATCGGTGGTGACTCTTTCCTGATATGTGCTAAAGGGGCCATGTGATCGACCCGAACATCGTCCCATTTCAGCTCGCGCTCTGATCTGACGGTAAAATGCGTGATGGTATGTCCACTGTAAGGAATCAATCCTGCAATGGCATCCGAATCTATATCATAGGAGTTGAGATAGCTTTTATCCAATCCCAACATACTGGTTAAATATCCTCCTGCTGAATGCCCAGCAATAAAAATTAAATTGGGATTTCCTCCATAGGAAGCTATATTTTTAAAAACCCATGCCACGGCCGCTGCAGCATCATCGATATACTTAGGTGATTTTACTTTGGGATACAATCTGTAATTCACAGCGACTACTGCTATTCCCTGGTTTTTTAAGCCTTCAGGAATAAATTTATTTCCAGACGTCAACCCTCCTCCATGGAACCAAACTACCGTAGCGAAATCTATCGTTCCAGGCAGATAAATGTCTAAAACATATCTATCAAGAGCATACGCATCATCTGTTCCTTGGCTGTAGGGCAAGTTGGTATATAGTTGCGCCTCATCAGTTAAGATTTGAGCCGTTAACTGAGCTCCATGAAAGTATAGCACCAAAAAAAAAAAATTTAAAAATCTCACATATGAATTAATTCGATTTATGCTCATTTTTAATCAAGTATTGAATACATATTAAAGAGGTTTTACTTCAATTCTTCAACCAAATAATAGCCCTTTTTATTCTGAGTTTCCGCTCTGACCTGCTTTACTTTTTCAGACGAAATCGCAGCTGATTTGTTACCAAAACTATTGCGTACATAGGTGAGAACTCCAGCAATTTCTCGATCATTGAGTAAACTGCCAAAAGCCATCATAGGTACTTTTCCACTGTAGGATTTTCCCATTACTTTCATTTTACCCATGATACCATTCAATGTGATTTTAATTAACCTTTCCTCGTCTCCAAGCACCCATTGCGTTCCTTTGAGAGGCGGAAATCCAGCGGATTTGATCCCCTTGCCATCAACTTGATGGCAGGCTGCACAATAACCGTCCTTCACATAAATGCTTTTACCTAATTGATACAATTCAAGATTAGGCCCCTCAAGATCTACCACACGTTCTTCTCTGGGTTTACTTTGCTCATCCATTTCAGAAACTCCCGAAATCCCAAAATTGCTGGCAATGGCATTGTAACTAGCTCCCATCCAATCATCCAATGGCAAGGTTGCAACAGCCGAAAGAACTTTTTGAGCCACTTCCTCATCAAACCAAGAAGCAGCCACAAGGGCTTCCAAACGCACCTGACTATGTACATCCGATCCTGCTTCTATCAACAATTCCTCACTTTGAGGAATTTGGACATCCATATAACGCATCACCCGAACTGCGGCAGCTCTCAACCTGTAATTTTCTGAATAAAAAACTTCTTCTAAGAGATCCAGATCAATTTGATTATTTCCCCAACTCACCCACAATGCTTCCAACATATGATGATCATATAATTGATCATTTGGATCTAAATTGGCTACCCAAACCTTCAAAGTCTGGGAAACCAACTCGGTCTCTTTACCTCTGAGCGCCCGACGACTGCGATACCGTGTTCTGTATTCGGGTAATTTTAAATTATCAAGCAGCCTCTCTATGCTCGCTCCATTTATGACTGCGGGCGCCACTAGAGGTCTGGAAGGATAAGTTACGCGATAAATACGCCCATGCACATGATCTCTCAAAGGATCACGTGCATTGTGTTGCATGTGTCCCACCAAAACATTGTGCCAATCCACGACATACAAAGAACCGTCTGGAGCAAACTCCATATCAACAGGTCTGAAATTTGGATCGGTACCTACGATTAAATCCTGTCGATGTTTTGATTCATAGCCAGTACCCTTCTCTATGAACTTGTGTTGCTTAGTTCCTAAAAATCCAATAGTATTATTGATCAGTAAATCTCCTTGGACCTCCTCTGGGAAATGGCGACTGGATACAAATTCTAAACCTGAGGTAGGCCTCACCCTATGGGCTCCCTCTATCAAGTTTTTTGATTTTGGTGATGAAATTCCATATGTTGGCTTAATAGATCCCGGCATCATCCATCGTACATCTGGACCCGAAGTGTCACAAAAAAAGTTTTGGCCCCATGTATCAAATGCAATACCCCATGGATTGGGAATGGACAATTGCGCGGTGCGCTCTAATTTGTGTTGTTGCGGACTATATCTGTAAAAACCACCGTTCGTTGCCCTTACGGGTCCATAAGGTGTCTCCACATTGGTATGCAAAAAGACACCCTCGCCCATATAAATAGCTCCTGATGGATCTACCGTAAAAGCACTAATGGCATGATGGGTATCATGATCGTCAAAACCACTTAATAGCATTTCTACTTCATCTGCTTGATCATCACCATCCACGTCTTTATATAATTTTAAATGATTGCCCTGTGAGATGTACACGCCTTCGGTAGCCAGCTCAAATCCTATGGGCAAATGTAATCCGTCTGCAAATACTGTCTGCTGATCTGCCTTTCCATCCCCATTGGTATCCTCCAGAATAAGTAATTTATCATTGGGCTTGGCATCTCCCGGTTTATAATGTGGGTAACTTGGCATAGTCGCAACCCACAAACGACCCTTGTCGTCAAATGAAAGCTGCACCGGATTGGCTAAATCTGGAAAGGTTTCTTCTGAGGCGAAAAGTTCGATTTCATATCCCTCGGGTACCGTAAGCGCAGCGAGGGCCTCCTCTCCGTATAAATAAGAAACCTCCTCTGTATTCCTGTAATTAGTTTCAACAACAGCCAGTTCTTGCGTTTGGCCATCCGCAAGGGCCACGTCATAGGGGCTATTTTGTATAAAGCTCCAAATAGCTGTATCTCGAATTTGGGTAAGTTCTCTGATTTTTTTTAGCTCATTAGGATAATTGTCTGAACCGAAGGGATCATATCTCCGACCAAAGACATGTACGCCATTAGGTATTTTAAAATCATTCTGCCAAAACCAATTTTTATCTATCACGCGAGCTCTTACCCCCTCAAAGGCGGTCTGATCATGTTTTTTACCTTCCTCAAATAACGCATTGGATAAGAATGAGGAAAATATGCGATAGCCCTCTTCATTGAGTTGCATTCCATCTATGGTTAACTTTTTATCTGAAAACCATTTGGTACTTGGCGTAAAAACATCGATAAAAAGTACTTTTTCTTCTAGAGCAACTTGAGCCATGGCATGGGTATACATCTTCAACCTCCTATTAATGTCAATTCCATCAGGTAGATCTTCCATTTTTGATAGATCTTGAAAAGCAATAGGAGATACTAGTACCAATTCCGGCGCATGTATACCATTGTATTTTTGTGCTCGGGTATGGGTGATAAAGGCGTGCAATTCATCGATGAAAAGGGCTAGGCCTGCTGAATCCTCAAAGGATTCATTGAAACCAAAAAAACTTATAATCAAATCAGTATCCAACCTATCCAGCCACTGATCTGGAGTTTCAAAATGCCCTTCACTGCCCGAATTTTGAGCTAGCTCATTCTGAAATTGGGCAGCACCCGGAAAAGCCCAAGGCTCGTTTCTACCTGAATGAGGTCTAAAGCCAGGTGTATTTCCTCCATCGCATAAATTTCTAATCACTAAAAGACGATCAGGAAACTCGAGCTGTACTTCCGTTTCAAAAAATCCATAGTGCATCATTCGAGCACCTAAATTGTTGCCAATTAAAGAAATTCGCGTCCCTTTAGTGATCACTAATTTGTCAGAAGTGGTACAGCCACTCATACCCAAACCTCCAAAAAAAATAAATATTAAAATTGCATAAAAGGAAGTCCCTTTTTTTCCCCTACTCATCCATAACTTATTTAGCTTATCCTTTAACATGACTTTCAATTAAAATTTACTTATAAAACTAAATCATTAATGATAAACTTCCTCGTGTGAAATTATTTTATTAAAAAAATGAAACTGCGAATCAAGATCTAATAAAAAGGGAACTCATTCTTCAACATATTCTTTGATCTAAGATCATTCCTTGTTATATTCCTTTTTTAGAAAATATTAATTAAGACAAATTATGGCTGAATTTAATCTCAAAATCAATGGAACCATAACAAAAATTGATGCCGATCCCGATACTCCTATTTTATGGGTATTGCGGGATCACCTAGATTTGGTGGGCACCAAATATGGTTGTGGAATTGCTCAATGCGGTGCCTGCACGGTTCATTTAAATGGTTCCGCCATTCGTTCCTGTTCTGTGGCTATAAGTACGGTAGGTGATCAAGCAATTACTACCATTGAAGGCGTTTCAAAATCAATCTCAACCCTGGAAAATATAGTGAAAGAGGCTTGGTTGACTCATGATGTGGCCCAATGCGGCTATTGTCAATCCGGACAGATTATGAACGCTACAGCGCTGCTCAAATCCAATCCAAGTCCATCCGATAAAGAAATAGATCGTGCCATGACGGGTAATATTTGCCGATGTGGTACCTATACAAGGATAAAAACTGCTATCAAAACCGCAGCTGCCCAACTTACTTAAACATTGCATAGAATGATACTTGTTAAAACAAAATACAACAGAAGATCCTTTTTGAAAGTTTCTGCAGCCTCGAGTGGTGGCATGATGCTTGGCTTTAGCTGGCTTGCCAGTTGTAACCCTACCGAAGAGCAAGCCCTATCCATGCCTGAATCATGGTTTGACATCAATGCCTTCATTAAAATAGGAGAAAATGGATTGGTAACCATATTTTCACCGAATCCAGAAATTGGTCAAAACATTAAGACATCTATGCCTATGGTGGTGGCCGAAGAATTGGACGTGGCCTGGAAAAATGTCATTGTGGAGCAGGCAGCTTTAGATACGCAAAAATATGAGAGGCAAATTGCAGGAGGAAGCCAATCTATTCGACGCGGATGGCAAGGCTTAAGAATGGCGGGCGCCACGGCAAGACATATGCTCATGGAAGCTGCAGCTCAAGAATGGAAGGTGAATGTATCCAGCCTTTCTACCAATAAAGGCATCATCAAACACGATGAATCGAATAGAACCATGAGCTATGGTCAAATGGCAGCAACTAGCCAGCACACTTAAAGTCCCAGAAAAAGTTGAACTAAAGGATCCAAAAGATTTTAAAATCATAGGGCAACCGACGAAAAACGTGGATGGAGAGAAAATCACTTCGGGCGCACCCCTTTTTGGCTTAGACTTCAAAAGGGAGGGCATGAAAATCGCAATGATCGAGCATTCACCTGCCTTCGGAATGAAATTGAAAGGCTTCAATGAAGAAGTGAATCAAATCAATGCCTGGCATCTCTGATGTATTGGTCATCAATACCGCCCCTAAAGAAGCAGCGTGGTCAAATGTCAATGCCTTCACTGAGGTCATTGCTATTGTGGGTAACACTACTTGGCAGGTCATGAAAGCCAAAAAGGCGCTAATAGCAGAATGGGAATGGGATTCTCCTGCTGAAAATAGTCAAGACCACGAATTAAAACTTGAACAATCTCTCCAAACTGGAGTTAATGAATGGGCACGAAAAGACGGAAATCCAGAACAAACTTTCAAAAATGCAACTCAAGTTATCGAAAAGACCTTTAGCGCACCTTTTCTTGCCCATAATACCATGGAGCCTATGAACTTCTTTGCTGAGGTAAGCAAAGAAAAAGCTGAATTGATTGGACCTATTCAAACGCCTGAATCTACGGGGAAGAGTATCTCCAACCTTTTAGATATCCCCATTGAAAATGTAACGGTCATGCTTACCCGAATGGGAGGTGGATTTGGACGACGATTGTATGGGAATTTTGGATTAGAAGCTGCCACAATAGCCTATAATACGGGAAAACCGATCAAACTCATTTACACGAGGCAAGATGACATGACTCAGGGAGTTTATCGACCAGCCTATAAAGTAAAATATCGAGCTGCGCTAGATGAGAAAAATAAGCTTGTCGGATTTTCAATCCATGGTACAGGCATTCATGAAAGTCCTGTCTATGAAAATCGATTTCCCGCTGGAGCGGTACCCAATTACTTAGCTGAAAAGATGAGTATTGATTCAAACATCTCAACCGGTGCTTGGCGGGCCCCAAGGTCCAATTTTATCGCAGGAGCGGAACAATCTTTTTTAGATGAAGTTGCAGAAGCTGCCGGCAAAGATCCTATTGATTTTAGATTAGAATTATTTGATCGTGCTATCAAAAATCCCATCGGAACTGATAATGATTATGATCCTCAAAGATATGCAGGAGTACTAAAACTCGTCAGAGATAAATCTAATTGGGGAGTCAAAACCGAAGGCGTTTACAGAGGTGTTTCTGCGTATTTTTGTCACAATACTTATGTTGCACAAGTCCTTGATATGGTATTGATAAACGGCAAACACAAAATCAAGAAAGTTTGGTGTGCTATTGACTGTGGTATTGTCATCAATCCTGAAGGAGCCATCAATCAAGCCGAGGGAGGTATTATCGATGGCATTGGACATGCCATGTATAGTAATTTAACTTTTGATAAAGGTAGCCCAATACAAAAAAACTTTGATACCTACAGTATGATTCGACACCATCAAGCACCTTCAGAGATAGAAGTGTTTTTTGTTGATAATGGGATTGATCCAACTGGACTTGGAGAACCTACCCTACCTCCAATTTCTGGAGCATTGGCCAATGCCATTTATCAAGCCAGTGGTCAAAGATTATACAAACAACCCTTCATTCAACAGGATATCAAATTGGGTTAGTCCCTTTTTGATATAAAGCGTCATAGAATGAAATAGAAAACAATAGTACCCTGCTTCTTGGAGACCTTTATTTTGCAAAAAACACCTAGCATTGCCCGACTACTAAAGTCTATGAAGTTATTATGCCTACTGCTTACCTGCTATATGTTGAGTTTCTCAGTACACGCTCAACTGGGAGAAAATACACAAGCACCCAACTTTGACTTAATGAGTTATGACAGGTTAAGGGTACAACTTGAAACCAGTCAAAGTAAGGTGACCATTGTTAATTTTTGGGCTAGTTGGTGCGGTCCTTGTATCAAATCCTTGGACCATACAATTATCCCGCTGTATAACAAATATGACCGTACAGAAGTAAATGTAATTGGAATCAGCAATGACATTAAAGAAGAAAAATGGCGTGCAGCCATTGAAAGATATAAGATTCCTTGGGTGAATGTTTGGGACGAAGACCGAAAGTTGGTGAGGGCCTATCAGGTACCAGCCATACCCACCTATTTTTTAGTCAATCAAAAGGGTATCATCATCGCTTCTAATGTTTATGCCAATCAGCTTAAAAGTGCCGTTAAAAAAGCATTAAAAAATTAAAATTATTCTAAACAATTGGCAGGTAACAATAAGTGGCCTCTTTTTTGGTTAGAAAGAGCATAATTGAATCCTTTTTTAATACTAAAAGCACCTACATTACCTCTTATGTCTAAAGCAATAAATCCAACTTGAAGGTTTTCAACTTGTTTATTCATTTTCAAAATTCTCAGAATAACATGTTCACATGCATCTTGAGGAGAAGCTCCATTTCGCATAGCTTCTACAACCATTGCACTTCCTGAAGATTTTATAACCGCCTCTCCTAAGCCCGTTGCTGCTGCTGCTCCTACCTGATTATCCAAAAACAATCCGGCACCAATTATTGGTGAATCTCCTACCCGACCGTGCATTTTATAAGCACTTCCACTTGTTGTACAAGCGCCTGCCAAACGCCCATCACCTGACAAAGCCAATGAACTAATTGTATCATGATTTTCAATATTAATTATTGACTCATATTTTGAAGAGATTTTCCAGGAATTCCACTCTTTTCTTGATAGATCAGTGAGTAAATTTGTTTCTTTAAATCCTTTTTTTAAGGCAAATTTTTTTGCACCTTGGCCCACTAACATCACATGAGGTGTTTCCTCCATCACTTTCCTTGCTACTGAAATTGGATTGACAATATCTCTCAAAAAAGCTACTGAACCACAATTACTCTCATAATCCATAATACAGGCATCAAGTGTAACTATACCCTCTCTATCTGGATAACCACCCATTCCAACAGTCCTAATATTAGGATCTGATTCAACTACTCTCACACCTTCTTCAACAGCATCTAGTGATTTACCTCCAGCAGCTAAGATATCCCATGATACTCTATTGGCTAATAAGCCGTGGTCCCAAGTAGAGACAACCACGGGTTCGGAATTAGAAAGATCAAAATCATTACGATTACTTGACTTTGGGAGGGCATAAGCAGAACTAAATAAAGTACTTTTTTTAATAAAATCACGCCTTTTCATAGCATATAAAAAAATTAATTCTATCTATTTTTCATCAATTACATCGCACAATTCATAAAAAATAAAAACCCTTGAACGTTTTCATTATTCCATCAAATCGTTCTCGGAATATAGCATCGAAGATTAAAAATAAATAAAAACTTAAAAACGAATCTAATTGGTATCAGTTTAATAAAGATAATCTACTTCAATCTAACCCACTATCACCAACTGTTTAACTCGTTGAAAAACTTACTTGACCATTTATCTTTTAATGAAAGGCGCTCATCATTTGATAAAAAAGACCTTAAATTTTGGATAAGGGCTTTTAAAATCAGTAAATAAAAATAAACTATAAAAATTTTATGGAATTATCCCCCAGCAAATATATAGCCACAGCCATTGGCCTGTGCTCTCCCTAGTGCCCAAACACCTGAAGGTACCAATTGAACACCTGGAAGTAATCCATTGATCCAATCGTTATATGCCTCGGTAGGATCCATATTCATGCTTTTTGCGGCCATACTACTAAATACTTTCGTCGCTAAATTACAAGCACAAAATAAAGCACCTCGCTCTTGAAGCCGCTTTACACCATCAATTCCGGGAAGTGGAAAGTCTTTTTCCTTTGGTTCATAGACGGTATTTCTTAAAGAGGGTGCTTCTGTATAGGAATCATTTACACCAACCATTGCCCCAATCTGGTATTTTTTCCAAATCTCATCATTGAAAGCATACATTAATCCCGTATGCCTAAAAACAGTCATGGCTGTGATATCTGAATCCTCACTCCCTGTTTCATTGTTACTGGTATAGAAAGCCCAGTTCCAAATAACAGGCAAGCCTCCGTGAGGTGTAGAACCATCATAAACTATTCTGTGTTTACCTTTAATATTTTTGAACCAATCGTCTGCTTCTTCAAATTTAGATTCGGCCAATTGATCAGATTCCGCATAAGCAGGATGGGTTAAAAATGGCAAAGAAGCGGCAGTCGCCCCTAAGGCCATAGCGCCAAAAAACTTACGCCTAGATTTATTATTAGTGCTTTTCATTGATTAATTATTTAGTAATATTTGGAATTATTAATTCACCCAATAAAAATAAATAAAATAATTATCATGGATGTAATGTGACACTGCTTATTTTTTTTTTGTCAGATTGAATTTTTGCTTGTAATAAGCAATAATGGGCTGAAAAGGACCTAATTGATGCTCATTGATACTAAATGTATCAACATAAGGAGGATAAGGCGTGGAAACGGGCTTGCGCTTCAAATCGGGAAAATCAAGCTCCAAATTGACTTTACTTGGCCTTTTTTGTTGATTAATATAGCCCGCCACATCATAGGCATCTCCATCCGATAGCATGGGCGATTCATAAGTAACACCATAAGGCATATTTCCCTTGATAAACTGGGCCGCAGTAATTACCCTGGACATACCTGCACCATTATTATATGAATCAGTACCCCAAAGTGGTGGATATTCATATGAATTAGTCTTCGACTTCTTGATCCCTTCACCTTTACTTCCATGACACAAGACACATTGTACTTTATAAACTGCCATTCCATTTTCTAAATTTACCGCTCTATTGGGAAGGTTGATTTCCATAAAGCCTTGACCGAATACTTTTCCTTCTTTGGGTGCGTTGCGTCCAATCCATATAAGATAGCTGACCAATGCTATCATCTCATCACTATCTATGGCCATCATACGACCATTCAAGCTCCGCTCCATACAACCATTGATCCGTTCTTGAATCGTCCCTAATTTATGCTCTCTCCCCCTGTATTGAGGGAAGCGGTTGACTACTCCAACCAAAGGAGCGGCAAAGGGTTTGGTCCCAGCTAATAAATGACAATTACCGCAAGCTAAATTATTGCCAGAAAATACTTTATCCAGCTGCTCAACGCTGGGCCCTATGTAGTTGGGCGTATTTTGAAAAAGTTCAAAGCCATATTTCACCCGTTTGCTTTTTGGTGAATCATCTAAGAAAGCTACGTCATATTCATCCTTGGTCACTGGTGAATCATGGATAGGTAAGGCAGTAAAATTAAATTGAAGTAACCCCTTGTAAATGCAAAGGGTAAGTATTGTCAATAATATGAGTGTTGAGCAGATGATCTTGATTCCAAAAAATATGCCCTCAATCTCTTTTTTAATAAACATAGAGGTCCTTCAATCTTTTCGAAAAAACATAAAACAGGCTTTTTTCATTCATTAGTAAAGTCAAATAATTGGTCTACAATATAATGAATCATTGATCTTTCTACGGACAAAAATAAGTTGAAAAGCTTGAATAGTGAAAGTAATATTTATGAAAGACTAGGTTGCCCTCTTTACAAGAAAGGCACATAATAAACATGAAAGAACCAGCTAGCCAAAAAAATGACTAGTTTTAATAAGGAAGGCGCCTAGGGCTCCATTGCGGGTGACTAACAAAAAAAAATCGCTGCAAAATAACGACTTTTGAGCCTCCTGTCGGATTCGAACCAACGACCCGCGCATTACAAGTGCGCTGCTCTGGCCAACTGAGCTAAGGAGGCTTATACTCTGCATATCTTTGATGCGAGTGCAAATGTAATCTAGCTAGTTATTATTGCAAAATTTACTCTATTTTTTTAAGCTTCTCTTAAAATTAATAATTGCTCCTTGAGTGCTCTAACCTCTTTCTCAGCCGATTCAATTTTCTGATTAAATTCTAATTTTAATTTATCGGCATTCTTTGACGAAGCAAAAAAATCAATATTGGTTTTCCAAATGTTAATATCATTTTCTAAAGATGATATTTTCTTCTTTATTTGACCCTCTTTCTGATTCATTTTAAAATGAGATTGAGGTCCTTTTTTCAATTTAGACATCTCGAGTTGTATCTTAATTTCATTTCGTTCACCATCAGATATGCCCTCAGCGGTTATCAATGACTTTATGGTTTCATCATAAAGCCCATTTATTTTTTTAATATCATTTCTTGGCACAAAGCCAATGGCCATATAAGCATCTATTAAAATAAAAATTTCATCAAAATTAATTTTTGCAGATTTGGCCAATGCACTCAATTGATCGATTACTGCTTTTTTCTTATTTAAATTTATCTCAAAATCTTTGTTTTGAACTTTATATGCTGACCTTTTTTCATCAAAAAATGCATCACAAATTCCCTTAAATTGATCATAAATTTTATTCCTGTATTTGTTTGGCACAGGACCTATCTCACGCCAATTTTGCTGCAATAATTTCAATCCTTCTGAAATTTTAACTTCATCCTCATCAGAATCAACTAAGGACTGTGCTTGTTCAATCAGTGTCCTTTTAGTGATCAAATTCGCATCTTTTTTTGACTCAAATGCTTGAATGAAGACACGTTTTTTCGAAAAGAATTTTTTAAATGCTCCCCAAAATAACTTGTTGGCTTCCTTTGATTTTTCGCGGGGCATCTTCCCAATCGCTTCCCACTCTTTTTGGAAGTTCATTAATGTCATTGCAGCCTTATTCCAATCTGTAATTTTTTCAGAATCAAAATCTTCATACTTCTGAACCTCTGAAATAATGGCCTTTTTTTTCTCGAAATTTTCAAGGAGAACACTCTTAAGACTTTCTATAAACTCCTTTCTCTTCTCATAAACCTTATCTGAAGCCAGCTTAAATCTTTGCCAAAGATTTTCTTGTTCATCCCTGGGCACAGGTCCCACTTTTTTATATTCCTCATGAAGTTCATTGAGCTCTTTGATGGCTGCATTAGAGTTCTCTTTAGAGGAAAGCCTTTCTGCCTTTTCACACAACTGCGTTTTGGCCATTAAATTTTTCTTTCGATCTAAATCTTTCAATTCAAAATAGATACTTCGAGAATCGTAAAAACGATCTAGCAAGGCATTGTAGTTGGCCCAAAGAAGTTTGTGTTGATTCCCGGGAACTGGACCTATATCCTGCCAGGAATGCTGCAGCCCTTTAATCACTTTAATATCGATATCAAAATTATTGTTGCTGATATACCGCAATTGATCTAAAATCAGATTTTTCTTTTTAAAATTCTCCTCTCTTTGATCCTGAATCTGAGCATGATGCTGATTCTTTCTTTTGTTTAAATCATAATATATGGCTTCAAATTTTTGATCTACTTCATCTCCCTTATAGAAGAAATCATCTGCCTCAACTCCTTCTTCTTTTAGAAAAACACTTAAGGCAAGAGCTTTTGATTCCTCAAAAAGTTCATCAAATCTCGCTTTTAAGTTTCGAAGACTATTAGCCATTTGTTTCAGGTCTGTACCTTTTTGAAGGCCTGCTATATGCGCCACTAATTTCTCTTTGGAAAATTGAGTAAAATCCTCAATTGCCGTCGTATCAGGAGACGATAATTTTGGACTAGCTGTTTCCTTTTCTTGTTCTTGGGTGCCTTCAATGTCCGTTTTTAATGATGGCTCATTTTCAACCGGAGTGGCAGACGCAAGTTCTCCCTCTTCCTCGCTCTCTGCAGTAATTACTGCTTGAGTCGCCTTCTTGGGAGGTACGGATTCTACTGGATTTACTGTAGACGTTTCACCCAATGACTCCAACGTTTCATCTTGATCGTTCTTTTTTTTCTTACTAGCTACTTTTTTAGGCTCTTGAACTTTGGAAAAATCCGAAGCCTTTTCAAGTAATTCTTTGTTTTCAGTATCCTTCATATCTTCTCCTGATAATTCAGCATCTCGCTGAACGCTTTCCGTGAATTGTATTTCAACTTTATTCTCCGGTAATGGTTTCTCCTTTTCCATATCTTCTAGTCACAAACCTAATCTTACTTAAACTTAAGCATCTACGCTTAATTTAATCTGGGATCGACAGGATAATTCGAGATTACCCTATACTTGCCACCCATTTCCCTTAAAACTTTCTTCCACAAATCTTGAGATGAAAAATCAAAAATGAGGTTTTCATCCTTGTTTTGGTAGACAATCCAAGATTTAGCATTCAATTCTTCCATTAATTGTCCGGGTGACCACCCCGAATAACCCACAAAAAATCGGTAATTTTTTTCGTCTATTTGATGGGTATCTATGAGCGTTAATAAGCGATTGAAATCCCTGCCCCAAACCAATCGTTCTCCGAGAAATTGACCTGATTCCATTTCAAGTGCATCCTTATGCACAAAGTGCAAAGTATCATGTTGCACTGGGCCACCCACATACAATGGAGCATCAAAATGAGCCGCATCGACAATTACATCACTAAAAACGCTATTTGATCTTCGATTGAGCACAAAGCCAACCGTACCTTTATCATCATGCTCACAAATCAAAACAACGGTTCTTTCGAAGTTTGGATCGGACAAGTAAGGTTGTGAGATTAATAAATCTCCAGGCTCTGGTTCAATCAAATTATCATTAACAAAAAAATTCATTATCTCAATGTAAAGCTGCCTTAATCGGTAAGGAATCTAAAATTTCAGCTTCGATATCTATCATTTCACCTAGTCTCTTATAGACGCTCTTTTCGTCAAAATAGTTTAAACACATTCGAACAAAAACCTCACCATGACGTGCTTCTGAAGCCCAAAGCTTATGATAAAAGGATTTTAAATCTGCTTCATTTATATTTTCGTATACCAATTTAAAACGTTCAGCCCCTCTGGTTTCTACCAAAGAGGCCAATAACAAGCGATCCATAAATCGCTCTTCACGACCACTTCTGCAACCTTCAATCAATCGTTTGACATAAAAATCTTGACCAATCTCATGCGGTAACATAATGCCCCGTGATTCCATAATTTGATGTACCTCTTTAAAATGTTCTAGCTCCTCAATACCAATGCCTATCAGTTCGCCTAAAATCTCTTTTCTATTCGGATATTTGGCAACAAAACTCATGGCCATGGCTGATGCTTTCCGCTCACAATTGGCGTGATCCCTTAAAAATATATCAAAATCAGCAATAACAGCTTTGATCCAATCATTACTGCTCGATATCTTTAGGTCTATCCTGTACTTCAATTAACTTAGCCTTTTAGTTGAACAAAGAAAGGTATTTTATTCTACTTATTAAAAAACCCTTTTATCATATTATGAATGATTTATCAAATTTAAGAAAAGAATATGCGCAAGCACAACTTACTGCTGATTCCTTAGAAGAATCACCTTTTTCACAATTTCAAAAATGGTTTGATCAAGCATTGAAGGCGACTATTTTAGAACCTAATGCTATGGTTTTAAGCACAGTAGATATCCATAATGCACCCACGCAACGTACCGTATTACTCAAGTATTTTAACTCTCAAGGGTTCGTTTTTTTTACAAATTACACTTCTAGAAAAGCACAACATTTAGCAATCAATCCCAGTGCTTCCCTCCTTTTTCCTTGGTATGCTCTTGAAAGGCAAGTAATCTTAACGGGTAAAGTCGAGCGGATTCCCGTCGAAGAATCAAAAGACTATTTTTTCAGCAGACCCTACGGTAGTCAATTGGGCGCATGGGTCAGTAAGCAAAGTAGTGTCATTGATTCAAGGCAAGTTTTGGAAAACCGACTCTCCGAGCTAAAACAACAATTTCTTGAAGGAGAAGTTCCTTTTCCTGATTTTTGGGGAGGTTACCGATTGATGCCTGAAAGCATGGAATTCTGGCAAGGGGGTTTGAATAGATTACATGATCGGATCCTCTATAAGCGCGTTGAATCAGTATGGACCTTGGTACGACTTTCTCCTTGAGCAAAGATTATTATTTCGAACGATACGCTTGGAAGACACCCCTGATTCCCCATTTCAGCCCCCCATCAGATTTGGAAATGGTTGTAGTGATTCCAGCCTATAAAGAATCCCAACTAGGTGTGGCAGTCCATTCTCTATTGGCTTGTAGCAAAGTGGCATGCCGAGTGATCCTGCTAATAGTCATTAATGCTCCCGAACAAAGTTCCTTAGATGATCTCAATCTCAATCAAAGGGCTTACGAGGAAATAAAACAGATTAAGGATACCGATAGAATCACTATTCAAGTCGTAAATATAGGGATACCTCAAAAAAAAGCAGGTGTGGGTTTAGCCAGAAAAATCGGATTAGACGAAGCGGCTCGGTGGTTCAAAAAACTCAATCATTCGGGCATTCTCGTTTGCTTCGATGGGGATTGTCGGTGTAGTGATACTTATTTAGCTGCCATTTACAGCGCCTACAAAAATCATAATTTGAATGCGGGTATTTTAGCTTACGAGCATCCTTTAGACCTTGAAAGTGGTATCATTCCCTATGAATTGGGTTTAAGGTATTATACGGATGGCTTACGCTATTCAGGTTATCCCAGCGTTCATCAAACATTGGGCAGCTGTATTACCATAAATTCGGATCATTATTGCAAGCACGGCGGAATGAATACTAAAAAAGCGGGTGAAGATTTCTATTTCCTCAATAAAATAGTGCGCAAACCTGGCTTTGCTGAAATCAATGAGGCCTTGGTTTATCCTGCCGCTAGAATTTCTGATCGAGTTCCCTTTGGTACCGGTAGGGCACTTATCGGTTATCAGGTAGATAAAGAGATCATATTAAGTAACTACAATCCTTTGATTTTTGAAGATATTAAAATATTTATGACCAGCTTACCTGAAATCATTCAAGGTCAATCGCCCAATTTACCTGCAGCCATTCAAAAATTTCTAAACGCTGTTGACTTTTATCAAAAACTTGATAAATTATTGAGAAATAGCAGGGATTTAACCTCCTTTTACAAACAATTTTATGATTGGTTTGATTATTTCATGATATTGAAAATGATTCATTTTTCCCGAGATCTCGTTCATACCAACATCCCTCTTGAGGAGGGCTTGAGTCATTTGAATGAGAATTATTGGAAAATAGCTCCCTTCAATACTCTGACACTTCAAGATCAACTCATCAAAATTCGAGCATTGAATCGATTAGGCCAAACATCCCTTTAAAGTGATGTCAATTTAAATAGATGGGAGTAGAAGATAATGATTAACCAACCTTAATGTGACAAGTTAACCATTGATAGTTTTTTCGTATTTAAGTAAACAGGCAATAAGATGCCTTGACATCAGACCAAATCAAATAAATTTTTAACTCCTAACGACTGCCGTTGAACAAAGCCTTCACCAAAAGAAACACCAATCCGATGACCCCATTCACGCGAACGCGCCTCGATTAGCTTCAAAAAATCCGGATTTGAAATATAAGTATTCGGCTCCTTGCTTTTTGGATCAAAAAACTGAGATTTGAAAACTCTAATGGCCGCCATCTTCTCCTCCATGTGAGCTGATATATCACAAATAAAGTCAGGTTCTAAGGAGACACTTTGAATATAATGAAAGACTTTTTTGGGTCTCCAAGGCGATTGAATTCCTTTTTCGTCTTCTGTCTCGATTTTGACCAAACCAGATTTAAAGACTGCTTCCTCGATGAGTTCTGCCGCACGCACATGGTCAGGATGTCGATCGTAAAGTGCATTGGCGAGTATGATTTCCGGTCGAAACTTTCGCAATACCTTGATCACGCGCAATTGATTTTCAAAGCTCAAATCAAATTTAGCATCGGATAAACCCAGATTCTCACGTAAAGAAAGCCCCATGATTTGAGAAGCTTCAGCAGACTCTTTTTGCCTTGTTGCAGGCGTCCCACGCGTACTCATCTCACCTTCAGTCAGATCTAATATTCCTGTTATATAGCCTTGGGTCTTGTGTGCGATCAGCGTCCCACTACAACAAAGTTCTATGTCATCGGGATGCGCTGATATGGCCAATATATCCAATTTCATGGGCTCCATTATTGGGTTACTTCTGCCAACTCTACCTCTTTTTGAGCCAGGAATCTTTCGGCATCTAAAGCTCCCATACAGCCACTTCCTGCTGCCGTCACCGCCTGTCTGTAGATTCTATCTTGGGCATCACCCGTAGCAAAAACTCCGTCAATTTGAGTTTTAGAAGTTCCAGGCTTTGTAATGATGTAACCACTCTCGTCAAGATCTAACACAGATTCAAAAATCTCGGTATTGGGCTTGTGTCCAATGGCTACAAAAAAACCTGTTGTATTTAAAACTCTTTTTTCTCCTGTTTTATTATTGACAATCGCGACACCTTCCACTTGATTTTCTCCGATCAATCCTTCAGTTTCGGTATTCCAAAGTATCTCAATATTTTTAGCATTGAATACGCGCTGCTGCATAATTTTAGAAGCCCGCATCTCATCTCTTCTCACAATCATATATACCTTATTGGCCAACTTGGAAAGATAAGAAGCTTCCTCAGCGGCCGTATCACCTGCACCTACAACAGCAACATCTTGTCCTTTAAAGAAAAAGCCATCACAAACGGCACAAGCAGAAACGCCTTGTCCATTGAGCCTTGTTTCATCGGCTAAGCCAAGCCATTTGGCAGAAGCTCCAGTAGATATAATGACCGCATCAGCTTTCATTTTTTTCTTACCATCAATGGTAACTTCATGTGGCCATCCAGAAAAATCTACATCCGTTACTACTCCATAACGAACATCCGTATCAAAACGCTCTGCCTGTTTTTGAAATTCAACCATCATCTGAGGGCCAGTCACCCCCTCAGGATAACCCGGATAATTTTCTACATCTGTTGTGATTGTTAGTTGTCCTCCTGGCTCAGCTCCCGTATACAGAACTGGCTTTAAACCTGCCCTAGCGGCATAAATAGCAGCAGTGTACCCAGCAGGGCCTGAACCAATAATCAAAACTTGAACATGCTCGTTTGTTATGTCGTCTTCCTTCATATATTCGTTCTAAAAAAATATTGAAGTGCAAGCACTTCAGTTTCTGAACACAAATATAAGAAAGGGAATACTCCTACCCCTTATTTTTTATTAAATTCCGCAAACACTCAGTGAAGAAATCAAAGGATGACTTTATGACAAATCCTCAATTTAAGAGAAAAATTTGAAATCAATTAATTAAGCCTCTGCGCGTCTATATAAGCCTTAACCCTCAACTCCACGATAGGCAAGGTGACCGTGCCTTGTGCCAATATAACTTCATGAAAGTCACGAATATCAAACTTAGTGCCAAGTGATTCTTCTGCTTTTTGACGCAATTCTCGTATTTTCAATTCACCTATCTTATAGGATAAAGCCTGACCTGGCCACGAGATATATCGATCTGTTTCAGTATTGATTTCATGCAGCGACAGCGCGGTATTCACCGACATGAAATGAACTACTTGATCTCTGCTCCATCCTTTGGCATGAATACCCGTATCCACCACCAATCTGCAGGCCCGCCACATTTCGTACGTTAACTTTCCAAACTGCTCATACAACGTAGTATACATACCCATTTCTTCAGCTAAAAACTCGCTGTACAAGCCCCAACCTTCTCCATAAGCTGAAAGATATAAATCACGCCTAAATTGGGGTATACTTCCTCCTAACTCAGCATGTAAGCTTCCTTGCAAATGGTGACCAGGAACGGCTTCATGCACAGTAAGCGAAGGAAGAGTGTATAAGGTTCTACTGGGTAAATTATAAGTGTTGACCCAATAATATCCAGGTTCTGGACTCTCAGCGTCAGTCCCAACATATCTTCCGCCGGTATATTTTGGTGCAATGGCATCAGGAACCGGTGCTACACCATATGGTTTGCGTGGGAGCGTCTTAAAAAAGCGAGGCAACTGAGCATCCACCCGTTTGGCCATGTCACGTGCAATCATCAATAATTCCTTGGGCGTGGTAGCATAAAACTGCTTATCCGTTCTCAGAAAAGTTAAAAACGCTTCAAAACTACCTTTAAATTCTAAATCTTCAATAATCTGCTCCATCTCAGTCTTGATTCTACTGACCTCACTCAGTCCTATTTGATGAATACTCTCTGCAGTATACTCGGTACTGGTGGTATAAAAATCAATTCGATTCTGATAATATTCACGGCCATTTGGAGTTTCGGAAATACCGAGAGTTGTTCTGGTGTTAGGTAAATATACCGACTCAAAAAAATCTTTAATCCTTATAAACTGTGGAATTACCTGAGTCTCAATGGCCAATTTAGCGGCTGCTAAAACCGAATCTTTTTGGGTTTGCGTTAACCCTTGTGGTAATTTTTTGAAAGGTTCATAGTAATAACTTTGATCATATGATGAAACGATGTGATCTTCATAGGTAGACTGATATCCCTCAAATATGACCAAAGGCTGAGAAATCCCTTTTTCCAGACCTGCTCGTAAGTTAATGAAATGCTGGTCTACAAATTCTGGTATTGCATTCAATTTATTTAAATAAGACTTCACTTGTCCAAAATCATTTAAAGGTTTTACCTGGTAAGTAAGATTGCTGTGAAATCCAGCATCTGATAGGATGGGATTTAAATACTGATCATAGCTATAGTAATCTATTTTCTCTTGTAAGACAAAAGCGAGTAAAGCAGCTGAAATTTGGTCATTTTCATTAAATTTCAAAGTAGAAAGTTGAGTAAGTTCACGCCTTAAGCTATCAGCAAATTGAGCTTCTTGGGCATAATAGGCTTGCGTATAAAGTCCCAGCGGATAACGTGATCTATCAAACCCCTGATGTTCTTGATAAGTATCTATCAAGTCAGCCAACTTCTGTTCATCATCTACAGACGGTACTTGGCAACTCAATGTAATTACAAGTACTAAACCTAAAAAAAAAATTGATTTTTTCATATGCTTTTAACCCATAATCATTTTAAGATAGGTCTTAAAAACCTGATCGATACAACCTAACCTTTAATCAAGTTAATGAATTAGATTTAAATCAAAAAACAATTTTTCTATCAAATAAAGTACTTGCATGATTATTTTATATGCTACTAGATACTCTCAAAATATGCTATTTTTGGTACAAAAAATAGTATTTCAATACGCGGTGTCCAAATAAATAAAATAATTTATATCTACTCCTTGATCAACTTCATCGAAAAGCGTTCTCCACTCCTATTCTCTAGCTCAATGAGATATACTCCCGCACTGAGCGAACTCACATCAAGGCGATTATCAGTAGACCCCATGATTCTTTTACAAGAAAGGTTATAAATCGCAGCTCCTTTCGAGGCTACCATATTGGTATTAAAGATGCCATTTGAGGGATTGGGATAGATTATCGCTGAGGCATCCGCGAGAGATAGAGTTTCTTCCTCTTCTTCTTCATCAATATCAGTTAAGCTGTTGGTAAAAATAGCTAAATCACTTAATGAACATCAGAAACCTCAATGCCTAAATTAAAAGTTGGTTTCGTCTCAAAGTCAAGTGCTGAACTCGTTGATACGGTCAACTCTCCACTCTCATTATCCAAACTAAAGCATTCAGCATCATTGTCACTTGCAATCAGATAAGTTTAGAGTATCGCCATCAGGATCTGAAGCTTATACAGTTCCTAGTACCGTACCATTAGTATTGTTTTCTGCCAGGCTGTAAGTAGCTACTGTGATTGTAGGGGCTGAATTTGTAAATAAATGAGTATTTCAAAGTTATAAGAGCATCTATGAGAGTTTAGAATACTTTATAGAATAAGTCATCTGTTTGGTTTAATTAATGAATATATAAAGGCTAACACAATAATCCTAAATAATAAGCACAAGCTCAGCTCATTCGAGTGAATCTGTACGTAATTTTTATCTAAGCACTATCTTAAAACATCAATGGATATCTTTTGAGTGAGATGATCAAGGTCTCCTGGCAAGATGTAAACATATTAAACAAAAAAGATATTCCTAGGGGGCTTACTCCTCATATTTATTCAGGCTTAGGTAGTAGAACCTTTCTTGATAATCGGTATTTACCCGTCTTTTTATCTATCTCGATCAGCTTTACTTTCACTTCTTCTCCTACCTCCATGACACCTTCCATCTTCTCCAATCTCTCCCACTTCACTTCAGAGATGTGGAGTAGGCCATCCTTACCTGGCATGAATTCAATAAAAGCACCAAATGGCATAATAGATTTAACTTTACCCTCATATACTTCACCCTCTTCAGGCATGGCCACGATTCCTTTGACCCAATTGGCCGCCTTATCTAGTACCTCTTTATTAACTGCAAAGATATTCACCAATCCTCCTTTGAGCGTTTCCTCGATGACCACCGTAGCGCCGGTCTCACGTTGAATTTCCTGGACTACTTTACCTCCAGGCCCAATCACAGCACCAATCATGTCTCTATCAATGACAATAGAAATCAATCTTGGGGCATTTGGTTTCATTTCAGACCTTGGCACTTCAATAGTATCTGTAATCTTGTCCAAAATATGTAGCCTTCCCTTCTTGGCTTGCTCCATAGCTTCTTCAAGAATGTCATACGACAAACCATCTACTTTTATGTCCATCTGACAAGCAGTGATGCCATCTCGTGTACCGGTAACCTTAAAGTCCATATCACCTAAATGATCCTCATCACCTAAAATGTCTGAAAGCACCGAGTAACGAGAACCGTCTTTTTCAGAAATCATTCCCATGGCTATTCCTGATACAGGTTTGGTTATTTGAATTCCAGCGTCCATCAAAGCCAATGTACCTGCGCAAACTGTAGCCATGGATGAAGATCCATTAGATTCGAGTATGTCTGAAACAATTCTTATGGTATAAGGACTTTCTATAGGAAGTACAGGCTTTAAAGCCCTCATGGCTAAATTTCCATGTCCTACCTCTCTTCTTCCCGGACCTCTATTGGGTCTTACTTCTCCCGTAGAAAATCCTGGAAAATTGTAATGCAGAATGAATTTGTTATAGCCTGAATGCATGGCACCATCAATCATTTGCTCATCTACTTTAGATCCTAAAGTAACGGAGGTCAATGATTGAGTTTCTCCTCTTGTAAAAACTGCAGAACCATGTGCACCTGGTAAATAATCTATTTCACTCCAAATAGGCCGAATTTCGTCTAATTGCCTCCCATCTAATCTGACACTTGAATCCATAACACAATTTCTAATCGCATCCTTTTGGACATCATGGTAATATTTTCGTATCAAAAAATGATCATACTGATGATCCTCTCCTAATCCATCAACAAATGTATCAATAATGGCACCAAACTTTTCTTTACGTATCTCTTTGTTGGCAATACCTTCCTTAGCCACGGCATAACATTGATCATAGCAAGCTGCCTTGATCATGTCATCCAATGGTAAATCATGATTTTCATGATCATATGTACGCTTTTCGGTGGCTCCAACCTCTTGAGCTAACTCAAGTTGAGCGGCACATTGGATTTTGATTGCTTCATGTGCTACCTTAATCGCTTCGAGCATTTCTGCTTCCTGAACTTCTTTACACTCACCTTCTACCATCGTGATATTATCAGCCGAACCTGCTACAATCAACTCCATTTGAGCTTCCGCGCTTTGCTCTACAGAAGGATTTACTACATAAGCGCCTGCTACTTGAGCTACCTTGGCTTCTGAAATGGGTCCATTGAAAGGTATGTCTGAAACAGCCAATGCAGCGGAAGCTGCCAGGGCAGCATAAGCTATAGGCATGATCTTTGGATCTGCCGAAATGAGACTGATCATTACCTGTGTATCTGCATGGTAATCATCAGGAAACAAGGGTCTTAGAGCCCTATCTACCAATCTGCATATAAGAATTTCATAATCAGAAAGCCTACTTTCTCTTTTTAGGAATCCCCCCGGTATTTTTCCGGCCGCAGCGAATTTCTCTTGATAATCAACTGATAATGGAAGAAAATCAACATTATCTCCAGCAGTTTTTTTGGATACTACGGTAGCCAGCAGCATCATGTCACCCACTTTTACGACGGCTGATCCGTCTGCCTGTTTAGCTAATTTACCTGTTTCAATGGTGATAGAAGTACCATCAGGTAATGAAAATGTTTTTTGCTTGAATGATGGAAGCATAATTTTATTAAATCAAAATTTGAAAAAAAAGGGAACCTTGAAACAGCTCCCTTAAAATATTATTACTTTCTTAGATTGAGTTTGGCTATTATAGCACGATATCGCTCAATTTCGTTTTTGTAGAGAAAGTCGAGAAGTCTTCTCCGCTTTCCTACCAACTTCAGCAACCCTAAGCGGGTTGAGTGGTCTTTTTTATTCACCTTTAAATGATCTGTAAGGTGGTTAATGCGGTAGGTAAATAAAGCAATTTGGGACTCCGATGCGCCAGTGTCTTGAGTTCCTTTACCATGTGTTTTGAAAAACTCTTGTTTTTTCTCTGCTGTTAAATACATTTATATCTTAAAAATTAACTCTATGGATCAATTATGTTTCAATAACGCGCAAATTTAATCAATACTAAATTTGAATACAACTCTTTAATGTTTTAATTTTTTGAACAGGCGTTGTTTAAACTTATCAACCACGACTGAATAATAATCATTATCGAAAAGTCGCGCATCCACCCTAGCTTGTCTCAAAAAAAACAGACCGATGGGCAATAGGATGAAGTTTGCCATCCAAACAGAATAAGCACCATTAACAAAACCAGCAACGGCCCACTTCTCACTGAGTATGCTGGCGACGTAATAAAAAATATAAAAAAAGATGGAAATAATTACTGGAAAACCTAGCCCTCCTTTCTTGATAATGGCACCAAGCGGTGCCCCTATCAAAAACATAACCATACAAGCAAAAGCCTGACTGTATTTTTTAAATTTGGCGATTTTATATCGCTCCGATTCAAATCTAAGTCGCTTTAATTTAGACTTACTGCTTGAAATATTAACCTTATAGGTTCTGATCCTTGTTAACGCCCATTGCAGAATTGCACCTCTTTTACGCACGTTAGTAAATAAAGAATCCAAGCCTTTCAGATTCATTTTACCTAATTTACTCAATTGATTCTTAGGTAACAAATAAGACCCTCCTGATTCTTTTCGAATTTTTTGCCTTGAAGTTAGCGGTACATCTTCTAGTATGATGCTGTCTCTTGATTGGCTAAAAGCAATACGGGATGAAAAGTTAAGGTTAATCAAAGAAGCCTTTGCTTTTCTTGACTGATTATGTTGGCCATTATTTTCGATCAGGGTATCGCTATTCAACTTCAGAGAATCATGCTTTGCATTTTGATAACCTTCTCGATCCAGGCGATGGAACAAATACTTTTTAGAAAATTCATGTAATCCAATTAATGCTAATTCTTGCTCCGACTGAAGTGAATCAATATCTGTTGTCAATTCCTCAATATTTTTCATTTGCCTATTATTCTGAAAAAGCTCTTCCCTTGTTCTTTTAAGATCAAAAGAAGATAGACTGAACATCATATACATTTGATCGAAAGAAGTGCGCTGAAATTGATCTACCCGATTATTCTTAGTCGCCTGTTGATTAAAGTATTGTCCATCGAAAAGTTCTAATTTCAGATACTTATCGTTGTACATTGAAAACATTCTTGAGGAATCGGCCAAAATGACAAAATTATTACCATTTTTCCGTGTATGATCATAGATCATGACATCCTTGAGTGTAATGTTATCATTGAATTTTTCGTTGGCTTTGATACTATAATTAGGGATACCATTGTAGAAAACTCCTTTTTTAATATCTAAAGCAGGTTTTTGGTGTTTGATGTCATAGATTAGGCTGTACGCCTTCAGATTGGCTGCTGGAACTACATAATCATTAAAGAAAAATGCAGCTGTAGTCAAAATCAAAATGAAAAAAAATATAGGTCTCAATGTCCTAGTAAGAGATATACCAGCACTTTTTATGGCTGATAACTCAAAATTTTCTCCCAGATTACCAAATGTCATCAAAGAGGAAATTAAAACACCTAGTGGAAGTGCATTTGGAAGAATATTGATACTGAAATAAAATAGTAACTCTCCAAAAACTTTGAATCCCAAATTTTTTCCAACAAAATCGTCGAAATATTTGAGCATATATTGGACCAATAGAATGAACGTCGCAACAATCGTTGTCAAGAAAAACGGACCAATAAAAGACTTAAGAATGAGTTTATCCAGCCTCTTCATTTTCTCTCAACATTACTCTTCAAATGAGAAACAAAGATGTTTTATAACGATCAACCACCAACAATTTCTTTCAAGTCATGTATCAAACCTTCCCATAGATCGGAGACTTCTTGATCATCTAAATCAGAATAGTCAGTAATTTTTATATAAACCTCTTGGGTCAGTTCATTCATTTCCAGTCGGATTTCGATGGAATTTAAATCGTCATCATCTTCTCCCTCAAACTCAAATTTAATATGTTGATTGGCTTTGATCGAAACAATTCTGGCCCTATTTACCTCGCCATCCCAAAGCATGGTATATACTTTGTCTTCTGTGATATTGACGTCATCTGCGAACCACTGCGAAAGTCCAGATGCAGTACTGATATAAGGAAACAACATTTTCCGTGATGCATTGATGCTGTATTCTCCTATAAACTTACTTTTATTCATAAAAAAAGATTTTCGACAAGGTAATAAAAAATATTAGCCCAATCATAATTAATAATAATTTGTTGTTAAATTGCGCTCCTTTAAATGTATGCATTAAGACATGGCGAGGTAGCTCAGTTGGTTAGAGCGTCGGATTCATAACCCGGAGGCCAGGGGTTCAACTCCCCTCCTCGCTACTAATATAAACATCTTTAAGAGCTACCACTATTCTTTCATCTTTATTTTTCTACTTCCTTTTTTTTATTGCCATATTTTTATTTGTTACATAAAAATTATAGAAATAACATAATAAAATTGATGTTATTTTTCCTTATTCGGTAGACGAGATCAGAACTTCCCATTCTTTGGTCAATTGATCTAATTCATGCTTCACTTTTTGAAATTGATCATTTAATTTGGAAAGTTTATCACTATCCTGATAAATCTCTGGTCGGGTAATCTCTGTTTCTAAAGATTTTATCAATGCCTCTCGTTCCTGTATTTGGTCTTCTACATCAGTCATCTGCTTTTTCAACGTCGTCTGAGATTTGGACTTGATTGGTTTTTCTTTGACTTTGGTCTTTAATTTTTTCTCTTTTTTTACAGCCAATTTCGTTGGTGATGTACGCTGACTCATCCACCACTGATATTCTTCATAAGTACCCGGATATTCCTTTAGTTGATGATCTTCAATCCACCAAATTTTGTTGGCCACCTTCGTGATAAAATGCCTGTCGTGTGAAACCACCAAAAATGTACCCTCATATTGCTGCAAAGCCTGCACCAAAATACCTACCGAAAGCATATCTAGGTGGTTAGTGGGCTCATCGAGTAATAAAAAGTTGGCTTCAGATATCAAGGCTTTGGCTAGAGCTACCCGAGATTTTTCACCCCCGGAGAGTACCTTTATTTTTTTGAATACTTCATCTCCACTGAACAAAAAACATCCCAATACACCACGTAATTCTTGCTCATTTTTACCAGTTCCTTCCTGTTTAAGCTCTTCAACGAGGTCATTGTTGATGTTAAGCGCCTCCAGTTGATGCTGGGCATAAAAGGACATCAATACATTGTGACCTGTTTCCACTTGACCTTCATGGGCTTCGGTACCCGCTATGATACGTAAAACAGTTGATTTTCCCTTACCGTTTGCACCAATCAATGCCACCTTATCCCCACGCTGTAAACCGAGAGTTGCCTTTTCTAAAATATCTAAATCTCCATAAGACTTACTAATGTCTTGAAGTCTTTTTACATGGCGTCCCGACTGGGTCTTAAAATTAAATTTAAAATTGACCTGCATGTTTTCGTCAACAACTGCTTCAATCCTATCTAATTTTTCCAATTGCTTTACCTTGGACTGGGCCTGTTTGGCCTTAGTCGCTTTTGCTTTGAATCGCTCTATGAATCTTTCAGCTTCTTTGATTTTTTGCTGTTGATTTTCAAAAGCATTTTGCTGTACTTCATTGCGTAATTCTTTTTCTTTAAGATAATAATCGTAATTACCCGAGTACAAATTGAGTTTACTCGCATATACTTCGACTATTTTATTGACCGTGCTGTTGAGAAAGGTGCGATCGTGAGAAACGATGATATACGCCCCTTCATAACTCTGTAGGTAGGACTCAATCCATTGTATAGAAGGTAAATCTAAGTGGTTGGTAGGCTCATCTAGCATCAATAAGGAAGGCTTCTCTAAAAGTAACTTAGCCAACATAACGCGCATCCTCCACCCTCCCGAAAACTCTCTAAGTGGTCGTTTAAGGTCTGCCGTCTTAAATCCTATACCCTCCAACAATTCCTCCGCTTGAGACTGAATCCTATAGCCATCAGCCGCTTCAAACTGCTCCTGCAATAAAGAAAGTCTTTGGAGTAATTTATCTGTGTAATTCTCTTCCATTTCCTTAAGAATGACATCTATTTGATGTTGCAAATCAAGGGCCTGATGAAAAGCCTGCATAGCTACTTCAAGAATGGGTTCATCGCTTTGGTAGGACAGTAGATCTTGATTCAAAAATCCAATCGACGTGCTTTTACTTTGAGAAATATTTCCTGAAGCCAATTCTACCTCTCCCACCAGCATCTTGAGCAAAGTAGATTTACCCGTACCGTTGAGGCCAATGAGACCTATTTTGTCTTTAGGTGTGATGAATAAAGAAGCGTCCTCATAGAGAATTCGCTCACCTAGGTAAAAACTAATATTATCAATACTGATCATGCGGGCGCAAAGGTAGACAAGACCCTTCTTTTATGCCAAATTCAGCTCTAATTACTTAAAAATAAATCATTACATCTGTCTTAACCTCTTGAGAGTACATGATATTTAAAGAGAATCGTTATAAACTTTTTTTTTATACTGAATTGATTCAGAGGCCGGCTGTTAAAGGGTATGAATTCTATAAAAATACATTAAAAAATCAACTGCTAGGTTTCGCATCATTAATCACTAAATCTGACTCCCAAACTGATCTCAAGCACGCTACCGATTCACTTACCTGAAGGTATGGGCCTATATAACTGAAGAAAAATTATCTTTGTTGTATTAATAAAAGAAAGATGTCAAATAAAGAAGTTTATATCGTGTCTGCGGTTCGTACCCCCCTGGGTAGTTTTGGTGGAATGTTTGCCAATGTATCAGCGACTGAATTAGGTACCGCAGCGATTAAAGGAGCCTTAGAAAAAGGAAATCTTGACCCAAAAAATGTTGACGAAGTTTTTATGGGTAATGTCTGCTCGGCCAATTTAGGCCAAGCACCCGCTCGTCAAGCTGCCCTAGCCGCTGGTATTCCAAATACTGCCCCTTGTACTACGGTAAATAAAGTCTGCGCCTCTGGTGCCAAATCTATCATGTTCGCTGCTCAAAGCATTATGTTGGGTCAAGCGGATGTTTTAATCGCGGGGGGCATGGAAAACATGTCTGCCATTCCTTATTACATTCCCAAAGCCAGATATGGTTATAAATATGGTAATGCAGCCTTGATCGACGGATTACATAAAGATGGTTTACTAGATCCTTATGACGAAATCGCAATGGGTGTCTTTGCTGATCAAACGGCTGCAAAATACGATATCACAAGAGCAGAACAAGATACCTATGCCATTCGCTCTTACCAAAATACTGCTTTTAATACTGAAAATGGAGTTTTATCCAATGAAATAGTAGGAGTTTCTGTACCACAAAGGAAAGGCGACCCCAGACTCATCCTTGAAGATGAAGAGTATAAAAATGTCAAATTTGAAAAAATACCCCAATTGCGTGCTGCATTTTCACCAACCGGCACGGTGACCGCTGCCAATGCATCAACGATGAATGATGGGGCAGCAGCCTTGATTTTGGCAAGTCCTATCGCAGTCAAAAAATTTGATTTAAATCCATTAGCAAAAATTTTATCTTTTGCAGATACCGCTCATGAACCTGCATGGTTTACCACGGCACCAACCCATGCCGCTCCAAAAGCCTTGACTCTTGCTAAGTTAGATCTTGGTGATGTGGATTACTTCGAGGTCAATGAGGCTTTTTCTGTGGTGCCTTTGGCTTTTAACAAAATATTGAATATCGATATCAAAAAGGTAAATATACATGGCGGCGCCGTTTCTTTGGGTCATCCTTTGGGTGCCTCAGGAGCGAGAATTGTCACTACGCTGCAAAACGTATTGCAATCTAAAGATGCCACTATTGGTTGTGCTGCCATTTGCAATGGCGGCGGAGGCGCGAGTGCTCTGGTTATAGAACGCGTATAATTTTTTTTACTGAGAAAAGCTCATTCCAACGATGGGTACTTGCTCCGTTTATGAAGTTAATAAATAAGGGTGATGCTTTTTAGAAGGCTGCATGAAAGTGATTTCTAAGCATTATTCCCAGGTATTTTGTACGATGTCTAATTACTATATGCACTTTAAGAACGAAGCTTCAATCCTATCTTTAAATTATCTCCTTTATCCTTGAATCCAGGTCTCGGGAACGCATTACACCGAAAAAGAAATACAAGTATTTTTTATGATCGCTCACAAATAATTGATAATATTATTTTTAATTCAAGCCTATTTATTTGCGTCCTCGATAAATATTTTTTGCAATACTTTTTTGGTGACTTTGCCCATTACATTTCGGGGGAAATCAGTTTGAATTAAATATTTTCGAGGTATTTTATATTCAGGTAATTTATCTTTTAGCCATTCCTTTATTGCTGTAGTGGTTTCTTGATCACGAGTCATGATGAGACTTGCCCCTATGATTTCTCCCCATTCCTCATCCGGAATACCTACTACGGCACAATCTTCAATAGCTGGATGTCTCCTGAGTACTTCTTCGATCTCCAAAGCAGATATTTTATAACCTCCTGATTTGATGATGTCAACTGAATTTCTACCCAATATTTTATAACTACCTTTTTCAAAAACAGCTATATCACCCGTTTTGAACCAGCCATCTATAAAGGATCCTTCGGTTTCGCATGGTTTCCCCCAATATTCTTTAAAAACATTGGGCCCTTTGACTTGAATTTCTCCTGATATGCCATCGACTACAGTATGGTTATTTTCATCTGCTATTCTTATCGTAACCCCGGCAAGGGCTACGCCAATATGACCAGGCTTTCGAGTTCCTCTATAGGGATTACTTATGGCCATACCCATTTCAGTCATCCCATATCGTTCTAATAAAGTATGACCACTGATCTTCTCCCACTCCTCGAGAGTAGAAATCGGTAAAGCCGCAGACCCCGACACCATCAGTCGAAAATTCTTAAAGGAAGCAGCTATTTTTAGTTGATCTGCTGCAGTTAATTCCTTCCAATAATGAATGAGGCGGTAATAAATCGTTGGAACGGCCATGAACAGATCGACCTCTTGTCTACAAAAGACATCGAATACTTTTTTTGCCTCAAATTTTTCTAAGAATTCACAACAAGCCCCACTCCACAGTGCACAGCTTAAAACATTAATGATCCCATGTACGTGATGAAGTGGGAGAATATTTAATATGTGATCTTCTTTTGTCCATTCCCATGAAATCACTAGGGACTTAATCTGAGCTTCAATGTTTTGGTGGGTACTGACCACTCCTTTGGGTCTGCCTGTCGTGCCACTGGTATAAATGATCATGCCTCTCCGATCAAGGGTAATCTGTGGTAGCCTTGACTTTTCCTCCTCTGCTGACAGCATTACAGCTTCTATGGAAATTCTTCTTAATTCAAAATCTTGAAATAAAGGCTCAATAAGCGCTCTGTAACCATATGAAAAAACCACTGCCTCAGCCTGAGCATCGTCAATTACATACTTTATAGCATCGAAAGGATGTTTGACACAAAGTGGGACCGCAATGCCGCCTGCACGCCAAATCCCCCACTGAATACATGCGTATTCAAAACTAGGGGCCACGATAAAAGCAATTCTAGCCTCATTAAGGTCTTTTTTATCTTCTAAAAGAGTAATAGCAATTTTTTGTGATGCATCCAAAAGTTGCCGATAGGTATAACTTTGATTATTATCACTAATCGCTATTCGGTCTAGGTGATTAAAAGCATTTTCAATAAGAGTTATCATGGCATTTAGTATTTATCCTTTGTCCGATTTTGACAAAGTTTTTTTGAAGAATGAAAAAATTCACTGCTCAAGAGGTATAAAAATAACAAAGAATCAAAAATGACTAGCTAACGCTTTTTTTAAGAATCTCTCAAATTCATTTGGTCCAGGTACATTGCTAAAATTAAATTACTCTAAAACATTTGTTCATTTAATCCATTCAAAGGTAATCCTAAAGAATCTTTTATTTTTTTGATGTCACTCAAATCTATAAACGATTAATTTTACTATCTCAATCAGTGAAACTTTTATCCATTTTCTGTGTAAGCAATAGCAAAATATCTTCACCTATGGATGCTGCTAATCTATCTAGAATCTATTTTTTCATGTTTTTACACTCCTTTTAATCATTATCTTTGGAGAAGTCAGAGATAGCTGGGCCTGAAGGAATATGACGCCATGAATTTCACTTACCTCTTCATTAAAAGCATCTATTTTATGAATCTTCTGTTTTTTTACAAAAAACTATAAATTAATTTTAAAATTGAATGAAAAAATCAAATGATACATCGCTCAATCTATTTGCTTTTCAGTTACTTATAATTCTCTTTTACTCAAGGGTAAGACGTTACTTCAGGGAAATGCTTACTCTTAACTCAGGTGATCGACTTTGGCCAAATCTCATAAACCAATGCCCAACTTACTCGTATGAAATATGACAGTTTCTATTGGTTTTTCTAAAGCACTAATCACCAATATCGATGGGGAAAATTCTATTGTGCACGATCAAAGTGAAATGTATGCTATTAAAATCTTTAAATCTGATACCTTATTCTTTTATAATTATATAGGTATTTCTGAACAAATGAATGGGATTATCATGAATTATTCATTCAAAATTAAAGTCATCCAAGATTAATTAAGCATCATGAGAGAATTCCAAACAAATACCACTGAGGCCTATGAGGATTGATTGGAACTTGATATCCATTTTATCTCTAATTAGTACTGAAATTCCTGAAAATGATCTTACAGGTTTAGGTGAGATGTATATTAGCCTTTCAAAAAGCAAATATTGTCGAATTGAACTTGCCTCTCATAAAAATGGTGTGGGTAATTAGGAAAGTGACCTGCGACTGTCTCAGCGGTACTCTGACACGGTAAAAGCCTATTTGGTCTAAGGGGAATCTATGAATCTCGAATCTTAGCCAAAGGATACGGAGAAAAACAATCGAAAATATCCAATGATACCGATGTCGATAAAGCAAGCTTTAGAAGGACAGAACTCAGATTCATTCAGAAAACAATTAAACTGATGCATTGTCTTCTTGTAATATGTAAATGAGTATCTTAACGGTTGATAATGAATAACGTTTAAAATTTAAGTAAGTATGAAGTCACTATTTTTTTTAACCCTAACCTTTATCATCCTAGCATGTACTGATCCCGCCTCACAAGTTTATTCAAAACAAGCAAATTTGACTTCAGAAGAGGGTCTCTTTCTAGATTCTCTACTAATGCCAAAGGGCTTTCAAGTGGAAGTGTACGGCCGCGTAGATAATGCCCGATCTATGGCCATGAGCCCGGATGGAACGCTGTTTGTTGGCAATAAGGCCAATGGTTCCGTTTATGCCCTCCAAGACAGAAACAATGATATGAAAGCGGATACACTGTATACTATAGCCAAGGATTTAATGATGCCTAATGGCATTGCCTTCAAAGATGGCGCACTGTATGTTGCTGAAATAAATAAGCTATGGCGCTATGATGCTATTGAGGATCACTTAAATAATCCCAAAGCCACTTTAATATACAATGACTTCCCTGAAGACAGCCATCATGGATGGAAGTACATCGCTTTCGGGCCGGATGGTAAGTTATATGTACCCGTAGGTGCTCCTTGTAATGTTTGTGAAACCAAAGATGATACCTATTATGCCTCAATTATCAGTATGGATGCCAATGGAACCAATCGAGAAATAGTGGCCAAAGGTGTACGGAATACCGTTGGTTTAACCTGGCATCCAATAACAGGAGAAATGTGGTTTACAGATAATGGTAGAGATTTACTAGGTGATGAATTGCCTCCTTGTGAATTGAATAGACTCAGTGAAGCAGGTCAACATTTTGGATTTCCTTATTGCCATGCCGGACTCATATTAGATCCTGAATTTGGTCAGGATAAAAAATGTGAGAATTATACGTCTCCAGCATTCAATTTAGGGCCACACATCGCTCCTTTAGGTCTTAAGTTTTACACGGGAAATATGTTTCCCCTTTATTATAAAAATAAAATAATCATTCCTGAACATGGCAGTTGGAACCGATCCAAAAATGCTGGCCACACCGGACATAAACTATCCCTTGTCACCGAGGAGAATGGCGTTGGCGTCAATTACGAAACTTTTGTTAAAGGTTTTTTAAATGAGAGCACGAATACGGCGTGGGGACGACCCGTTGATATTTTGGTGCTTAAAGATGGTTCAATACTCATCTCAGATGACAAAAGTGGCACAATATACAGGATGAGTTATCAAGGATGATCAGAATATCGATTTACCCCATCATCATGAGTAAATCTGTACGCGGTAGAACAAGCAATAAGACGACTACAAAAGAGACCTAAATACTTTGTTTTTAACTTAACCGATTTAGATAAATTAATTCCTATCAAATTCTTTTTGCTGATGATACATTTTGCATTTTCTTCATTCGCTATATATATTGCTCTGAAGAATACAATAGAGGATGCTTAGAGAACGCCTACATATTGATATCGATACTGCAATTCTACAAACAAATAATTTTATATGGAGCTATATAACTCATTTTTAGGCAACTCGCCCCATTGGTATAAAAAAACGATTTTAGCCTTTTTAGTGCTCAATCCATTTTTACTTTTGATCATAGGACCCACAGCTACTGGCTGGCTTATTATTGGTCAATTTATATTGACTTTGGCCATGGCCCTTAAATGTTATCCCCTCCAATCTGGAGGCTTGATCGCGCTGGAAGTGATATTAATGAAAATGACCAGTCCTGAAACAGTATTCCATGAAATAGAAGGGAATCTAGAAGTGCTTCTCCTATTGGTATTTATGGTTGCCGGTATTTATTTTATGAAGCCTCTATTGATGTTCATTTTCGGTAAAATATTTATAAAAGTACGCTCTAAAATTGTCCTTTCTATACTTTTTTGTTTTATTTCAGCTTTTTTAAGTGCTTTTTTAGATGCCCTAACGGTCACTGCAGTGCTGATCAGTGTTTTTGTTGGTTTTTACCAAGTATATCATAAAGTTCACTCAAGCCCAAGTGACGACAACGGAAGCGGCACTCTGGATAAGGAAGAACTAAGTGGGGAAACATTAGACCAATTTAGAAGTTTTTTGAGAAGTTTAGTCATGCATGGAGCTGTAGGTACCGCCTTGGGAGGTGTTTGTACCATTGTTGGTGAACCTCAGAATTTATTAATTGGTGAAAAACTAGGATGGGATTTTATGCAATTCTTTTATGCTATGGCTCCTATTACTCTGCCAGTTTTAGCTTCCGGTCTGTTGACCTGTGTATTATTGGAGTTGAGTGGGAAGTTTGGTTTCGGGGCTAAATTACCAAAAATTGCAAAAAAAATCATCGAAAGTTTTTTGATAGATGAAGATAATAAGAGGTCGAAAGGAGAACAATACGCCCTGATGATTCAAGCCATTTCTGCTGTATTTCTAATTGTGGCTTTGGCCTTTCACCTTGCTCCCGTAGGGCTCATAGGCTTGACTATCATTGTGTTGCAAACTGCTTTAACAGGTATTACTGATGAACATCGTATCGGACATGCGTTTGAAGAGGCTTTACCTTTTACTGCGTTATTGGCTGTCTTTTTTGTCATCGTAGGAATGATTCACGATTTGCATTTATTCAAACCCATTATACAATATGTTTTGGAACAAGATAAATCTATGCAACCCGCCTTATTCTATGCCGCCAATGGACTACTATCTATGATCAGCGATAACGTTTTCGTAGCTACAGTGTACATCAACGAAGTGAAGACTGCCTTTGATTCAGATTTGATCACTAGAAAAGAATTTGAAACTTTGGCCATCGCCATTAATACGGGAACCAACCTCCCCAGCGTGGCAACGCCAAATGGACAAGCTGCCTTTCTGTTTTTATTGACCTCCGCACTTGCACCGGCCATAAGGTTGTCCTATGTTAAAATGATTTGGATGGCACTCCCATATACCATCGTTTTAGGACTTGTAGGCCTTATGGGAGTAGTTTATTTCTTATAAAGAAATAAATAATAATATAAATAAATATCATTTGGTGTTAAGTGACATTAGAATGAATATTTGTTCTGAATTCTATAAAGTGAAGTGATCAGTCTAATTACAGACATCAATTTTATGTAAATCGCTTATATTCACCTCTCAATTCATTTTTTCATTAAGAATTGTTTAATACAAAAAAAGCATTCGATACATTGATTCAAATAAAAAACATCACCAAGTCATTTGGTCAAAAAAAAGTCCTAAACCATATCTCTGGCACTGTTAAAAAAGGTGCGCTCATATCTTTGGTAGGAATGAGCGGTTCAGGAAAAACAACCCTATTAAAAATAATTGCAGGCTTGATCGAATCTGATTCAGGATCTATTTATTTGAATAACAAAAAACTTCAGGGACCAAAAGAAAAACTGATTGCGGGTCATGAAGAAATAAAATTAGTTTTCCAAGATTATGCCTTGAAGCCAAATATGTCCGTAGTAGAGAATCTTAACTATGCCCTACTTGAATATGGAGAAGTTTACAAAAAAAATAGAGTTGAACAGCTCATCGAAATGTGCGGTTTGGAATCACTGAGACTACAACATCCTCAAGAACTATCTGGAGGACAAAAACAACGGGTTGCTTTTGCCAGGGCATTGGCAAATGAACCTGAAGTTATTTTGATGGATGAACCGTTCAGTAACCTTGATCCTTTAACAAAGCAAAACTTATTAATAGAAACTAAATCACTGGCAAAAAAAACAGATACCACTGTGATTTTAGTGACCCATGACACCCGCGATGCCATGGAAATCGCCGATGAAATATGGGTGTTAGATAATGGATCGATCACTCAAAAAGGAAAGCCTCGTGAGGTTTATCAGTATCCAAAAACTCCTCAAATTGCATGTCTTTTCGGGATTATAAACCTTCTAAGTGAAAGTGAAAGTCATGAACTGTTAAACATCAAATGCTCGACTGGAATTTGGATTGAAAATGTAGAAATTAATTCTAAGGGAATGATTAAAGGTTGCGTAAAAGAGGTCATCTTCAATGGAGGAAATCATAAATTATTGATTTCTGTTTATCAGGACCTCGATTTGATGGCATTTGATGAGGTAAAGGTCTACCGACCTGGTGATCTCATTCAATTGACTATAGATCCAAAAGAAATCATTATTTTTGAATAAAGTAAGGAAATGATAGGTATCCCGACATGAAAAGACCTTTAGCAAAGTACATATTCATACTTATCTTGATTTATAGTTTGGGTTGTCAGCCTCTAGAAAAAGAAAATGCGATTACCGATCCTTTTGAGCTGATAAAAGATTCGAAAGCTAAATCCGTACTCATAAAGACCATTAAAAATGCGGGCGGTTTGGACACTTGGCAGCGCATCAAAAATCTTACTTATGTCAAACATGGAATCCTCTATTTTGCTGACGGTAGCGTTGAAAAAGATAACGTTCAGCTTCATCGATATAAATTTTATCCTCAATTTTCAGCTGAAATAACCTGGAAAGAAAATGATCTTCATCACCGTATTACTTACAGTACAGATGGGGCAAGGCAATTTCAAAACGACATACTTACAGAAAAAGACCCGACGCAAATAGTCATGAGTTCACTATATGTATTAGGCATGCCTTTTAAACTACTAGATGCAGGTACGATATTAACTGCGCTTGGATCTGTAACTTTACGGAGTGGTCAGCAGGCTCATGCTATAAAAGCCAACTATAACCCTAAAAAAAATAGCAATCATTCAACTACAGAGGAATGGATCTATTATTTTGATGAAAATAACGCTACCTTTTTAGGATCATTGGTCTTTCACCCTCCCACCTACGCTTATATTGAAAATCTAAAGTTCACAGATCATTTGCCCATCAAATTACCATTACATAGAAAATCATATCGTACCAATAGGCATCGAGAAATCGAATACTTGAGGGCTGAGTTCGAGTACTCTGAATACGAAATCACATTCTGAGAACCATAAATTTTGAATTTGAACAAATCACTCATCCTTCAACTCTTAATCTCTTACAATGGTTAACTTAGCTTTTAAATTTCAATGTAACTACTATTTATCTTTTCTTAAATGGCCATATTAAAACCGCTAAGTTGGCTTCAAAATTATTCTACAACTAAGTTAAAAGGGGATATTTTTGCTGGACTAACGGTGGGCGTTTTGTTAATTCCCCAAAGTATGGCCTATGCCTTGATAGCAGGTCTACCCGTTATTTATGGTTTGTATGCCTCTCTCGTCCCTCAAATAATGTATGCATTATTTGGGTCGTCTAGACAACTTTCAGTTGGCCCCACAGCTATGGATTCATTGCTTATCGCAAGCGGATTAGGGCTATTAGCGGTCATTGGATCCCAAGAATACATCCAATTAGCCATCATTTTAACCCTAATGGTAGGTATTATTCAGACTTTTTTGGGTTTTATGAGAATGGGATTCATAACCCAATTACTATCTAAACCCATTATTAGTGGATTTACCTCTGCTGCTGCCATTCTAATAGGCCTGAATCAATTGGGGCCCTTATTGGGCATCGATATGCAAAAAGGAAATATCATCGTCCTATTGACCAGTATCGCCACTAATTTAGGAAAAATCGACATATTAACCGCATCCATAGGTTTGTTTTCTATGCTATTATTGTATGCTCTTAAAGAGTGGGCGCCAAAATTACCGGGAACATTAATCATCGTTATTACTTCCATTGGGATGGTGCATTTATTTGAGCAGCACCTTTTCGGCCTCAATTTCATTGGCGAAATTCCCATGGGCTTACCCCACTTCAATTTGCCAAAGATCGATCTAGGGCAGATGGCGCTCCTTTTGCCTTTGGCACTCACACTCGCACTGATTTCATTCATTGAATCTTTTTCTGTAGGTAAAAACCTTGCCTTACAATCAAAAGATCATATCGTCAATGCAAATACTGAATTGGTCGCTTTAGGAAGTGCTAATTTTATCGGTGCTTTGTTCATGAGCTTCCCCGTTACGGGTGGATTTGGGAGATCTGCGGTAAATTTCAGCGCAGGAGCTCAAACCCCTTTTTCGGGGGTCATTAGCGCCTGCCTAATCGCATTGACCTTGCTTTTTTTTACAGATATTTTTGCGCTCCTGTCTTATCCTGTTTTAGCTGCAATCATTTTGGTGGCTCTCAGAAGTTTAATTGATTTTAAATATCCTTATGAATTGTGGAAGACCCATTTCCTTGATTTTTTTATGCTTGGCTTTACCCTTATTATTACCCTATTCTTTGGGATGATATGGGGTATTTCCTCTGGAATGGGCCTATATGTACTACTACTCGCATACAAATCTACTTTTCCTAAGATTCAAGTCAAGCCCTTTGATGAAAAGGGAGAAGCATTACCAGCTCCTACTGAGAATAGTAAAACTACTAAAAATCACCCCCTGTTTATTTTGAAAATTGATACTCCTATAATTACTATTAATATCGAATCAATTGAGCAGCAAATAAATCAGCACATGATCCTCTCAAATACTAATAATCATGCGTTATTAATAGACTTAAGTACTGTTCAATATATAGATAGCAGCGGTGTCAAGGGAGTTAAACGGCTCATAATGCAATTAAATGAAAAAAATATAAGAATTTTATGGTACGCGTTACATCCTTCTTTAGACGCAATCTTTACTACAAAAAAAATGATTACTGGACCTATGGAAAAAACTATTTTTAAAGATTCAACTGCAGCGATTGAGTTCTTAAGAAAAGAAGGTAATTAATCCCGAAGAAATTAATAAAATGACAAAAAAAATTCAATGATATGAAAATTGAACAAATCTATACAGGATGTCTGGCACAAGGGGCCTACTACATAGAAAGTGAAGGTGAGGTGGCCATTATTGATCCATTAAGAGAAATTGACCCTTATTTGGAGAGAATTAAAAAAGAAAAAGCGAAAATTAAATATATTTTTGAAACTCATTTTCACGCAGATTTTTTATCGGGTCATCTAGATCTAGCAAATAAATCAGGAGCTGAAATAGTCTATGGTCCTGAAGCTCATACAGATTATGACATCATTATGGCCACAGATCATCAAGTTTTCAATGTAGGAAAAGTAACCTTACAAGCCTTACATACTCCAGGTCATACTCTAGAAAGTACTTGCTATTTACTAAAGAATGAAGAAGGTAAGGCCCATGCATTGTTTACTGGTGATACTTTATTTATTGGAGATGTTGGACGTCCTGATCTGGCTATAAAAACCTCCTTTACCAAAGAAGATTTAGCCGGGATGCTCTATGAAAGTCTTCGAAATAAAATAATGCCTTTGCCAGACGATATCATCATTTATCCTGCTCATGGTGCAGGATCTGCCTGCGGAAAAAATATGAGTAATGAAACACAAGATCTTTTAGCGAATCAAAAGAGGACAAATTATGCCTTGAGGGCAGACATGACCAAAGTAGAATTTATCAAAGAAGTTACTGAGGGCATCCTACCGCCACCCCAGTATTTTGCAAAAAATGCGCAATTAAATAAATCAGGAATTAAAAGTATCAATGAGGTATTAAAACAAGGAATGGTTGCATTGGATATAGACCTCTTTGAATCATTGGTCGAACATGAAAAGGCACTTGTATTGGATACGCGAGAACCAGAGGAATTTGCTCAAGGCCATATACCCAACGCCATTTTTATAGGTATCACGGGAAGTTTTGCTCCCTGGGTAGGTGCTTTGATAAATGACTTGAATCAGCCAATTGTTTTCATTGCGAGTAAAGGAATGGAAAAAGAGGTCATTACCCGACTGTCAAGGGTGGGTTATGATCATACATTAGGCTATCTTGAAGGAGGATTTACTACTTGGGTAGATGCAGGTAAAGATGTGGAGACCATCACTTCAATTTCAGCAGAAACATTCTTAAAGCAATACTCAAAGAAGTCCCTAAATGTAATAGATGTTCGTAAGCCTGATGAATTCCAAGCAGAACAAATTAATGGTGCTCAAAACATTCCATTAGACTTCATTAATAATCATCTGGAATTACTAGATAAACAAACCGAATATCATATCCACTGTCTTGGAGGCTATCGCTCTATGATATTTAATTCGATACTCAAATCAAGAGGTTATCATCAGTTGATTGATATTGAAGGAGGCATCCGTAGCATTAAAGAAACTAAAGTTCCTACAACGGTAAGCCAAATTTCCTAATGACGATGTTGAAAAAAACATAGAATGAAAAGTTCAACTAAAATATGATGGAGTTCTAATAATGCTATCTAGCATTTTATATCGACAAAAATATACTGTATACTTATCGATGCCTCTGCCGCTTTTATGAACTGTACTGAACGCACAATAATTTACACATGAACTTAAAAAGCCAAACTGATTCCATACCTCACCATTATATCATTATCGGTGGCGGATCTGCAGGGGCAGTACTGGCCAATCGATTAAGTAAAGACCCTTCCAATGAGGTGCTGGTACTAGAAGCAGGAAGGCCCGATTACAAATGGGATTTCCGAATACATATGCCCGCAGCACTTACTTATCTACTCACAGGTAACAGTTATAATTGGGGCTATAATTCCGATCCCGAACCATTTATGTATAATCGTAAAATTGCGCAACCTAGGGGTAAAGTATTGGGGGGATCTAGTTGTATCAATGGAATGATTTGGATTCGAGGAAATGCCATGGACTACGAAAAATGGGCTGGAGACAAAGGACTTGAGCATTGGGACTATGCACATTGTTTGCCCTATTTCAAAAAAGTAGAAACCCGCCTGGTGGGGGGTGATGATTATAGAGGAGATCAAGGTAATTTAAAACTTACTACCCCCACTTGCGAAAATCTCCTATTTGACGCTTTTTTTAAGTCCGTACAGGAAGCCGGTTATCCCTTAACTGATGACGTAAATGGATTTCAACAGGAGGGCTTTGGACGGTTTGATCAAACTATCTATAATTCGCGTAGGCTCAACGCAGCGCGTGCGTATATCCATCCGGTTAAAAATCGTAAAAATTTGACAGTCATTACACAAGCCATGGTCTTGCGTCTCTTATTTGATGGCCAAAAAGCCATCGGTGTCACTTTCAAAAAAGGTAATAAAATAAAAAAGGTCTTTGCTCAAGAAATCATATGCTGTGGAGGTGCGATCAATTCACCTCAACTACTTCAAGTATCAGGAATTGGTCGTGCAGATCATTTAAAAAAACTGGGTATACCGGTCATAAAAGATCTTCCTGGAGTTGGTGAAAATCTGCAAGATCATTTAGAAGTATATGTACAATGGGCCTGTAAAAAGCCGGTAAGCTTATACCCTTCCTTGAATCCGTGGCGAGCCCCAAAAATTGGATTTGATTGGCTTTTTAGAAAAAAAGGAATAGGCGCTACTAATCATTTTGAAGCCGGCGGCTTTATCCGCAGTAATGACTTGGTAAGCTACCCCAATCTCCAGTTCCACTTCCTACCTTTGGCCATTCGTTATGACGGCACTGCGCCAAGTGAGGGCCATGGTTTCCAATTACATGTGGGACCTATGGGCACCGATGTAAGGGGTCGAATACAAATAAAATCTGGTGATCCACTTGAATATCCCAGTATTTTATTTAACTACCTTTCTACAGAAAATGAAAGGAAAGAATGGTGTGAAGCCCTTCGTTTGTCGAGAAAAATCATCGATACTCAAGCTATGAGTCCGTTTATGGGTAAAGAATTGTCACCGGGTCCAGCCGTTCAAACAGATGAAGAAATTCTAGATTTTATCGCGAGAGAAGGTGAAAGTGCCTACCATCCCAGCTCTACTTGTAAGATGGGTACAGATGCGCTATCGGTAACAGACCCCAACACCTTAAAGGTTCATGGCGTAGAGAATCTTCGCGTAGTAGATGCCTCTGTCTTTCCTTATGTGACCAATGGTAATATCTATGCCCCTGTATTAATGGTTGCCGAAAAAGCAGCAGACCTTATCCTAGGAAATAAAACTTTAACCCCCACAAAAATGCCTTACTACAAAAAAGACCGTCATGCAACTAAGGATTAGCGCCTTTATTGGCCTTTGTTTCATACGTTCGCAACGCTTTTAATATCGAGTAGCAGACGATGAGAATGAGTAAACAAACGGGAAGTCCAGTCACAAGAGATCCTGTTTGCAAAGCGATGAGTCCACCTCCCCAAAGTAGGACTGCAGCAACAGCCCCTTCTAATAACGCCCAAAAAATGCGTAATTGAACAGGTGTATTTTCTTGACCCCCACTGGTAATAAAGTCAATCACTAATGAACCACTATCAGAGGAGGTGATAAAGAAAATAACGCCTGCAATCACCACAAATAAGATGCTTAAATAAGGCAATGGAAAATGCTCTAAAAGTTTAAATAAAGCCGTAGTTATGTCCTGATTGACCGCCTCAGTCATACCCCCTGAACCAAAAATTTCAATATGTAAGGAGGTACTTCCAAAAATAGATATCCAAACTATGGTTGCTAGCGTTGGGGCGATCACCACACCAATTAAAAATTCTTTAATGGTACGACCTTTAGATATTCTAGCCACAAATAATCCTACAAAAGGTGCCCAAGCAAACCACCACCCCCAGTAAAAAAAGGTCCAACTATCCATCCATCTACTTTCCGTATTGACTTCCATCCATGTGCTTGTAGCTATGAGATTTTGGAGATAATAGCCCGTGCTTTGTACCGTTGATCCAAGAATAAATGAGGTGGGACCCACCACGAGTATAAATCCCATAAGTATGATGGCCATAACCGAGGCCATTTTACTCAAAACCTTTATACCTTTATGTAAGCCTGAAACAACAGATAAGGTCGCGCCTAAGGTTATGATCGCGATTAAAATTATCTGTAAGTTGGTACTCTCTTCAACATTAAAAAGGTAATGCATTCCTGCATTGATGTGCTGAATACCTAAGCCTAATGTCGTGGCCAAACCGAACATGGTGGCTACGACTGCCATAACATCTATAATGTGACCTATAGGCCCTTTCAAACGATCTCCAAGTAGGGGGTAAAGCACCCATCTTACACCCAATGGAAGTCCCTTATTATATCTAAAAAATGCCATTGACAAACCCATCAATGCATAAATAGACCAACCATGCAGTCCCCAATGCAAATAAGAAATATTCAAGGCGTTTTTGGCTGCCAACAAAGTTCCCCCTATCCCATAAGGAGGTTTAGAATAATGTATCATCGGTTCGGCGACACTATAAAACATGAGTACCAAGCCAATGCCCGCATTGAACAGCATACTCAACCAGGCCCAAGTACTGAATTCCGGTTGGGCATCGGGACCTCCTAATCTAATATTTTTGAAACGACTCAACCCCAGGTACAAACAGAATACTAAGATGACATTTACTGCTGATACATAGAGCCATCCAAATTTGACGGAAATATAAGTTTGAACGGATTCGAAAAAAGTGCCTATAAATTCTTGTAAATAAAGTGTCAAAATGACAAAAAGGATAATCAGAAAAGCAGATGGAAAAAATACCCAGGGCTGAATATTTCTTAAAAATGGCGAATTTGTAAACTTTTGTCTTTCGATACGTAATCTCTTTGGCATGTTAAGATAGAAAGTCTGAGGTAATTAAAAAAATTTATCAATTAGTGATTAAAAATCTGGGCTTATTTAATGTATTTAAGTCATACCAATGCGAAAAATATGAACGATAAACACGCACAGAAAAAACTTCAATCCGAAATCAATTAATGGAAGTAAATCGTAATAAAAAAGAAAGGTAAATTTAAAACTATAATGACAGATATGGATAAAATCTAAATCTAATCAGCAGTGATTCTTGAACAGATTTTTATAAAAAGTAAAAAGATTAACACTTTAAAGACTAGGTCTATTCGATAGAATACAAAAAAGGTGGGAACCTACTGACTGAAGGTCATTACCATTTTAAAAAAATTCTAAGACAAGATCATTCTTTTCTAAAAATCAGCTAAATTGAAGCCGGTCTTGTGATGTAAAAACTCAAAAACTTATGTTCTCATTTTTAAAAAAAAAGTACCAATCCATAAATATTATAGAGTTTGAAGCACTAAAAAACGATAAGGACCTCGTTGTGATAGATGTCCGAAATACTGGTGAACTTTCTTCAGGCGTAATCCCAAAATCCATACATATCAACGTGATGGAATCTTCTTTTGCTACTAAAGTAAAAAAGTTAGATCGAACAAAGACCTATGTGATGTATTGCCGTAGTGGATTAAGAAGTGCTCGAGCCTGCCAAATAATGGCTAAAAATGAATTCAAAGATTTGTATAACCTCAAGGGTGGATTCATCGCTTGGGATAAAGCTAAATAAGGTTTTAATTCATGAGTGACACTAAGCCATCAAAGCTTCTTTGAAGGATTCAAAATCAATTGGAAGGGCTTGAAAAACTTCCTTTTTATCGCCAAAAGAATTTATTTTTTTTGAAAAATCCTGATGTCTTTTAAATGCTTTATCGACAACATCGAGAAACTTAACTGGGTGTGCGGTCTCTAAAAATATACCCTGTTCATGATCATTTAAACCATTCAATAATGCTTGATAGCCAATGGCACCATGAGGGTCTAAGAGATAATTATACTCCTCTTGACAACTGATCATGGTTTTTAAGATCTCAGCATCTCCTAGTTTGAATCCAGAAATATGTTGTGTCATTTTGACATGATCACTCCCAAACAATTCGAGCATTCTTACAAAATTACTTGGCGCACCAACATCCATGGCATTGGCATAGGTTTGAACATAAGCGGTAGGCGCGTAAATACCTGTGCGAAGGTATTCTGGCACCACATGATTTTCATTTGAAGCAGCTATGAATCGATCTATCGGTAAGCCCATGGACCAAGCCCACAAACCTGCGGTCAGATTTCCATAATTTCCTGAAGGTACGCTAATCACATTATGAGCTGATTCAGACTGCTGAATAGCATAGAAATAATAAAATGATTGAGGAATCAGTCTGCCTATATTAATAGAATTGGCCGATGATAAACTCATTGCCTTATTTAAATCATCATCGAGGAATGATTTCTTAACCAATCTTTGGCAATCATCAAAAGTTCCAGCTACCTCATAAGCCGTAATATTACCTCCCCAAGTAGTCAACTGTTTTCTTTGAATCTCACTTACTTTTCCTTTGGGATATAAAATCTTCACTTGTATCCCTGGTATTCCAAAAAATCCAGCTGCAACAGCGCCTCCCGTATCACCAGAAGTGGCCACTAATATCGTAATTTCACGATTTGACTGCTCGATAAAATAAGCCATACATCGAGACAAAAATCTCGCACCTACATCCTTAAAAGCCCACGTAGGTCCATGAAATAATTCTAAAACGGCTATTTGATTACTTACCTTTTTAAGGGGTATATCAAAGTCTATGGTCTCCTCAATAATTTTTTCCAGGCGATCTGCAGGAATCTCATCTTCAATAAATTGAGAAGCTACTTTGACTCCAATTTCAGTTTTGGAAATCCCTTTGAGATTTTCTAGCCAATCTGATTCTAATTTAGGCAAGGCATTTGGATAAAAAAGACCATTATCCGGAGGCAAGCTTTTGAATACCGCCTCCTCAAAACTGACTTGATATAATTTGTTTTTAGTTGAATAGAATTTCATACTATTAAATGATTTTAGCACCTTGTTTATTGATCCCTGAAACAAACGAAATGACCTTAATTTCATGCGCTCCATAAAGTACTCGGGCAGCATCAATTATTCTACTAGAAGCATCAGCCTCTTTGATGAAGCAGAACATACTGGGGCCAGATCCTGATATACTGAACCCTAAAGCTCCTTTCTCTAATGCCAATGTTTTCATTTGATGATAAAACGGTATTAAAATACTTCTCATCGGCTCAACAATGACATCCTGCAATGACTTCCCTATACGTTCAAAATCATGCTCAATGAGACCTGAAATCAATCCTGCCATATTGCCCCATTGCTTCACAGCATCAGTCAATTTGACTTCATCTAATAGCATTTTTTTAGCGTCACTGGTCTTGATCTCAATTTGAGGAAATATAACAACCACTTTTAAACTTTCTGGATAAGAAATATTAAAAACATCTAGCGGTTCATAACTTCTTACCGCTGTGAACCCTCCTAAAACACTCGGTGCTACATTGTCGGCATGTGCTTTGGTGGACGCTAATTTTTCACCTACCATAGCATAATTTATGAGTTCAATTTGACTTTTAGGACCTCCCAAGATTTCATTTGCAGCATATACCGCGGCGGCGGCACTGGAGGCACTCGAGCCCAAGCCACTTCCTGCTGCTATATTTTTTTTTATCCTTAAATCAAATCCTTGATTCAGATCTAAATCTGTCAACAATGCTTTTATAGCTACTGTAGATACATTCTTTAGGGGATCTAAGGGTATACCCTGCACACCTTCGATCGAAGTAATTACCAGCCGCTCATCATCACGCCGTGTCAGAATCAATTCATCCCCATAGCCCTCCAAAGCAAATCCCAAAACATCATAGCCACAACCTACATTGGCTACCGTGGCCGGTGCAAATACTTTGATTGACTTTCTCATAATCTATTGTTGCGTATTGGCTACACGCATAACATCAGCAAATATCCCGGATGCTGTTACTGCGGCACCCGCCCCAGCACCCTTAACTACCAAAGGCTGTTCCGGATAGCGATGGGTATAAAAAAGTACGATATTGTCTTTCCCTTCCAAATGATAAAAGGGATGGTCCATACCTACCTGAGACAAGCCTGTAGTTAATTTTTCACCCTCAAATGACGCTACATATCGCAATTTACATTCTTTTGATTCTGCCTCTTGATAAAGCTTTGAAAAATGGGTTTCATTGGCAGCTAATTTCAAATAAAAATCAGCTTCGTTCTCAGATGTCTGACAACTTTCAGGGAGAAAACTATTATCCATCACCTCATCCAAATCAAATTTATAACCACTTTCACGAGACAAAATCAAAATTTTGCGCATAACGTCCTTTCCTGACAAGTCTAAGCGAGGATCAGGTTCCGTGTAGCCTTCTTTTTTAGCTAGTTTCACTACTTCAACAAAGGGTCTATTTCCATCGTAATTATTAAAAATAAAATTTAACGTTCCTGAAAGGACGGCTTCAATTTTGATGATTTGGTCACCACTTTTTACCAAATCACTCAAGGTAGAAAGAACGGGTAAACCGGCACCCACATTGGTTTCAAATAAAAACTGAGACTTGTACTTTTTGGATAAACTTTTCAGTAATGAATAATGTTTATATTCTCTAGTAGCAGCAATTTTATTGGGAGTCACTACTGAAATACTTTCTTTTAGTACCTCTTCATATATTTCAGCCACTGCTGCCGAAGCAGTAATGTCTATAAAAACACTATTTCGCAAATTCAAGGTTCGCATTTGCTCAAGGAAATTCGCTTGATTAAATACTTCACTCTTGGGTAACTCCTCCATGAGAGTCGTAGGATCAAGACCTTGCTCATCAAAAATCATGGTTTTAGAATTAGCTGCTCCAATGATGACCAAATTCATATTCAATTTATCCAACAGATAAGCTTGCTGATTGGATACTTGCTCTAAAAAAGCTTTGCCAACATTCCCCAAACCAATAATAAAAAGATTTACTTTCTTTATTTCTTCTATAAAAAAAGATTCGTGCAAGGCATTTAAGGCTTTTTTGAGATGCTTTTTTTCAATAACGACAGTAATATTACGTTCAGATGAACCTTGAGCAATCGTTTTAATATTAATACCATTCCTCCCCAAAACACTGAACATCTGACCGCTGATCCCAACCTGACTTTTCATGTTAGACCCCACCAAGGCAACAATAGATAAATGTTGTTCTACTTCTATTGGATCTATTTTTCCTGAATTAATTTCACTGCTAAAAACCTTATGAAGTTCTTCAACTGCCTTTTCTTTATCAAAAGATTGAATACCTACACAAATGGTATGCTCCGAAGAAGCTTGTGTGATGATAATTACATTGATATTTCGATCGGCAAGGGCTTGAAAAAAGCGTGCAGAGAAGTTAGGTATGCCAACCATACCACTCCCACTTAAATTCAATAGACATATTTCGTCGATAGATGAAATACCTTTGATGGTGCTATTATCCTCCCATGAGCTTGTAATTTTGGTACCCAAATCTCTAAGTTTAAAAGTATTCTTTATTATAATTGGAATATTTTGTTCTAAAGCCGGTTGTATCGTAGGAGGATAAATCACTTTGGCACCAAAATGTGAAAGTTCCAAAGCATCCTCATAAGAGAGTTGAGGAATGACGCGCGCAGCGGTTACCAATCTTGGGTCTGCCGTCATCAAACCACTGACATCAGACCAGATTTCTAAGACAGAAGCTTTATAAAAGTTTGCAAATAATGCCGCTGTGTAATCAGAACCTCCCCTACCCAAGGTGGTAAAATCCCCCTCCAATGTCCTAGCAATGAACCCTGGACAGATATTAATTTGTTTTAAATCAGCCAACTGTTCAATGGCCTTTTTTCGGGAGATATCCATGATCACATGGCCAAAGCCAAACTCATTAGTACAGGTAAGAATTTGAGCAGAATCAACCAAGTTAACCTCCTTATTTAATCCCTTGAGGTAATTATATATAATCAATATGGACAATCGCTCACCGATGCAACATACATAATCAAAGGACTTTAAACTGTTTTCTTGTAGTGCAAAAATAGCTTTTAAAATCTCTTCTAACTCATTAATAATGAGATTAATACCTCCTAAAACACCACTTTGGAGTTTGACGTCAATGAGGTCTTTGACAAGAGTCAAGTGAAACTCTTCAATTTCTTTAACTAAAGACTCATATTGAGTATCTCTGTTCTGAGCAAAATGTGTAGCGCTTATCAATTGGTTGGTCACACCTCTCACAGCAGAAACTACGGCTAAAACATCATTTGATGACGATTTCTCTAGCAATACCTTGGCAACCGTTTTGATGCTCTTGGCATTACCCACAGAAGTTCCACCGAACTTAAGTACAATCATGGTTATTTATTTTCAATATAAGCGGCCATCCAATCTCCTACCTCAGAAGTAGACTGTCCTACAGCACTTTCTGCAATATCAATTGTTACAAATTCTTGCACTATAGATTGCTCTACAGCCTCTCTGATCAATGCCGCTTCTTCAGTCAACTTGAAGGCATATTCAAACATCATAGCAGCAGAAAGTATGGTCGCCACAGGATTAGCTATGTTTTTACCTGCCGCTTGAGGATAAGATCCATGAATCGGCTCAAAAACAGATGTATGGACACCTACCGATGCTGAAGGCAACAAGCCTAAAGAACCACTGATCACGCTGGCCTCATCCGTTAGAATGTCACCAAACATGTTTTCAGTCACCATAACATCAAAATCTTTTGGCCATTGTATGATACGCATCGCAGCGTTGTCAACGAGTAAATACTCGACTTCAATATCAGGATAATTAGGCGACATCTCCTGAGCAATCTGCCTCCATAATCTTGAAGTGGCCAATACATTCGCTTTATCAACCACCGTTAGTTTTTTTCTTCTTTTACGGGCAAATTCAAATCCTAATTCTAAGATTCTTACAATTTCAGATCGCGTGTATATGCAAGTATCATAGGCGGTATCACCATCCTCTGACCGACCTTGGGGTTGACCAAAATAAATACCTCCTGTCAACTCACGTATACAAACGAAATCAGCGCCATCGACTAATTCGGTGCGTAAGGGAGATTTATGAATCAAAGACTTGAAAGTAGTCAACGGACGAATATTTGCATAAAGGCCTAATTTTTTTCGCATGGATAATAAACCTTGTTCAGGGCGTACTTTAGCACTCGGATCGTTATCGTATTTAGGATCTCCTATGGCTCCAAATAATACAGCATCTGACGCCATACAAAGTACATGAGTTTCCTCTGGATAAGGATCTCCCACTGCCTCTATGGCGGCCGCACCAGTAAGTGCATGTTTATAGACCAACTTATGGTTGAATTTATCAGCAACTACTTGCGTAATCTTTAATGCTTCGTTAATAATTTCTGGCCCTATTCCATCTCCAGATAGTATTGCTATATTCAAATTCATTGAAACTTATGCTAAAGTAAATTGTGATTGTAATTGTGTGATTTGCAGAATGGTCTCATTTTGAAGTAAATTCAACATTTTCTCCGTTGCCTTTATAGCTGAAAAAGTTTGATCAGTATCAACTCCCCGAGTTTTGAACTCGCGCTTCATTTCCCAGGTTATGGTAGTTTCGCATAAGGCGTCTGATTTCCCTCCAGGAGGTATCAATACACTATAATCTATCAATTGTGGGAGCGATTTCTTAAGTTTATCTTTATAAATTTTTGATAGGGCATTCATAAAGGCATCATATTGTCCATCCCCTGCTGAAGTGGCCTCGTACTGTTTCCCTTCTATCTTTAAGGCCACGGAAGCCACGGGCTTCAAGCCTTTGGCATGTGATAAATTATAATTGATGATTTTTACCTTTTGCTCAATCTCTGCCAAATCCAAAACATCTGCAACGATATAGGGTAAATCATCCAACGTGATTTGTTCCTTTTTATCTCCCAATTGAATGACTCTATCCGTTACTTTTTTGAGTGTGTTCTCATCAAGTTCAATACCTAGTTCAGCTAGGTTTTTTTTCACATTTGCTTTTCCCGAGGTCTTGCCTAAAGCATAACTTCGGGATCTTCCGAAGCGTTCGGGCATGAGCGTATTGAAATATAAATTATCCTTACTGTCCCCATCTGCATGTACGCCACAAGTTTGGGTAAATACACTGGCCCCAATCAAAGGTTTGTTGGCGGGAATCCGTAAGCCTGAAAAGGTTTCAACTAATTTACTGATGCGATAAATATTGGTTTCTACCACATTTGTTTCAATTTTAAGATGATCACGAAGCGCTGCAATTGAACTGCTCAAAATAGCATTACCGGCTCGTTCTCCCAGGCCATTAACTGTGACGTGAATACAACTTACTCCCGCTTTTACGGCTTCCAAAACATTTGCGATACTCAGATCGTAGTCATTATGTGCATGGAAATCAAATTTAAGTTTGGGATAACGAGAGGTCATTTCTGACACAAAAAAAGCCGTCTCTGAGGGCTGCAAAATACCTAACGTATCCGGCAACATAAAGCGTAGAATAGGTTGGTCCTCAAGTGCATCCATCAACTGAAAAACATAATCCCGAGATTGGATCATTCCATTGGACCAATCTTCTAAATATAAATTAACCTGAATACCCAATGTATTGGCATACTCAATGGTATCAATTAATGATTTAATGTGTTCTTCTGGTGTCTTGCGTAATTGACCCGTCAAATGCTTCAATGATCCTTTGGCAAGCAAGTTCATCACCTTACCCCGTACCTCCTGAATCCACTTGACCGATTCACACTGATCTGCAAATCCAAGGATTTCAATTTTTTCTAAATGATCTGTATCCTTTGCCCAATTTAAAATGCGCAGAGCTGCTCTTTTTTCGCCCTCTGATACACGCGCTGAAGTGATCTCTAAGCGATCTACTTTGACCTCTTCTAACAAAATTTTGGCCAAACTCAGTTTTTCTGTTTCCGTAAATGATACGCCAGAAGTCTGCTCACCATCTCTGAGGGTGGTATCTAATATGAGTACTTTTTGCTCATCCATATCATTCTCTCGATTCGAAAACTGCTATTTCATTTTTTAGACTTAATAAATAATCAATATCGTCATAGCCTTGCAAGAGACATTCCTTTTTGTAAGGATTAATCTCAAAATCAATGACTTTATCTGAAGGATCTATTGTAAAGGTTTGTTGCACAAGATCAATGCTGAAAGTAGCTTGAGTATCCGTGTCTATGGCTTCAAATATTTCACTAAGCTCATCTGAGGTTACTTGAACTGGAAGCAGACCGTTATTCAAAGCATTTCCTTTAAATATATCAGCAAAGAAACTAGATACAACCACCTTAAATCCATAATCGTACAATGCCCAAGCCGCATGTTCTCTGCTTGATCCGCTACCAAAATTTTTTCCTCCAATCAAAATTTGTCCCGAGTATTTGATCTCATTCAGAGGAAAACCGCTGATCGGATTATTAGATTTATCGTAGCGCCAATCTCTGAACAAATTATCTCCAAATCCTTTTCGCTCGACGGCTTTTAAAAAACGTGCAGGTATAATTTGGTCCGTATCTACATTTTCAATCTTCACGGGGACCGCTGAAGACTGAATTTTTATGAATTTTTCTATGGGCATCAACTTAAGCTTTTAGTTCAAATATTCTCTTGGATCAGTAATTTTTCCTGAAATAGCACAAGCTGCGGCTACCAAAGGGCTTGCAAGTAAGGTACGTGCTCCGGGTCCTTGTCTACCCTCAAAGTTCCTATTAGAGGTAGAAACTGCATATTTTCCAGCAGGAATCTTGTCATCATTCATGGCCAAACAAGCCGAACATCCTGGCTGTCTCAACTCAAATCCAGCAGCTTCAAGAATGGCTAACAAACCCTCCTCTTGGGCTTGGACTTCTACCTGCTTAGAACCTGGTACAATCCAAGCAGTAATGTTCTCTGCTTTCTTTTTTCCCTTAATAAAATGGGCAAACTCTCTTAAATCTTCAATCCTGCCGTTGGTACAACTCCCAATAAAAACGTAGTCAATTGATTTTCCTTGCAATTTATCGCCATCACTGAAGCCCATATATTGAAGAGATTTTTCATAAGTAACCCTTTCATTCTCCACTAAAGAAGCAGCCAGGGGAATGTGGCCTGTAACTCCCGTTCCCATTCCTGGATTAGTTCCGAAAGTGATCATAGGCTCAATGTCTTTAGCGTGAAATAAGTATTCTTTGTGAAAAGAAGCATCTTCATCGGTCTTGAGCAAGGCCCATTTTGCCATGGCGTACTCCCATTTTTGGTCTTTTGGAGAGAATTCTCTGTTCTTAAGGTATTCAAAAGTAGTCTGATCGGGAGCAATTAAGCCCCCTCGAGCACCACTCTCAATACTCATATTACATAAGGTCATACGTCCTTCCATGGTCAATCCCTCAATAGCACTCCCTGCATATTCGATAAAATGCCCAGTGCCCCCACTCGTGGATATTTGAGATATAATATAGAGCGCAATGTCTTTAGCCGTTACCCCTTTGCTTAAAACTCCATCAATCTTGATTCGCATCTTCTTTGGCTTGGGCTGCATGATACATTGCGTGCCTAAAACCATTTCTACTTCACTAGTACCAATGCCAAAAGCAACGCATCCAAATGCTCCGTGTGTTGAAGTATGGCTATCTCCACAGACAATAGTCATCCCAGGCTGGGTCAGTCCCAGCTCGGGACCAATCACATGAACGATACCCTGCCATTTGTGATTTAATCCGTACAAGGGAATATTATGATTTTTACAATTCTTCATCAACTTATCCACTTGATTTTTAGATAAAGCATCTTGAATGGTCAAATGTTGATCTTGAGTAGGAATATTATGGTCTGGGGTAGCTGTGGTCTTTTGAGGATTAGCAACATTCAATCCCCTTTTTTCTAGACCTAGAAAAGCTACTGGACTGGTTACTTCATGTATATAGTGCCTATCAATGTACATAACACTAGGACCATTTTCAATAGACTTAACGGTATGGCCATCCCAAATTTTATCAAATAATGTCATCGATTTACTCATATTTTATTTTTTATAATTCTTTTCTTTAATCTTCTTAAGCTCAATGGGTCCCATTTTATTAACAGCATCCAAGTAAGCCTCTATAGCGGCGGTAATTAAGTCTTGATGTGCCGCAAAACCATGAAACATTTTTTCTGCTTGATTCTTTAGCTGGACATGTACCTTACCTAAGGCTAAGGTAGTTTTGCTGAATGCCTGAATCAAAATCTCATCGATGAACTCATTCTTATTAATTACTGACCTTATCGCATTTAATGCCGCATCAATTCCACCAACACCCGTCCCAGAAACTTCTATTTTTTCTCCTAAAACATCTAAGTGAACTACCGCGGTGGGCACCAAACCTTTTCCCGAAGTAACCTTGAGGAAATCAAGCTTAACGTGCTCTTTATCCCTATGAACTTTACCCATCAGATTTTCAAGGTCTTCATCTGAAATCTCCTTTTTAGAATCCGCCAACTTTAAGAAATGTTCATATACTTCGTCAATTTTCTCCTCTTCAAGCTTATATCCTAAAATACTGAGTCGATGTCTTAAAGCCGCCCTACCACTTCTTGCAGATAATAATATGGACGATTCTTGAACCCCTACCTCGACCGGATCGATGATTTCATAATTCTCACGGAGTTTAAGGACACCATCTTGATGTATTCCCGATGAATGGGCAAAAGCATTCCTCCCTACTATAGCCTTATTGGGTTGAACGGGCATATTCATCAAATTAGAGACAAGTCTGCTGGTTTGATAAATATTTTTCGTGTTGATATTAGTTTCGATATTGAGCGCTTTGTGACTTTTAATAGTCATCACAACTTCTTCTAGACTGGTATTACCCGCACGTTCTCCAATACCATTCATGGTGACCTCAACCTGCCGTGCACCATTGATCACACCCATTATCGAATTAGCCGTAGCCATACCCAAATCATTATGGCAATGCGTTGAAAGAATAGCCTTTTCGATGTCCTTCACATGCTCCATCAAATACTTGATTTTAGCACCATACATCTCTGGTAAGCAGTATCCTGTCGTATCTGGAATATTGATGACTGTAGCACCGGCAGCAATCACTGATTCAACTACTCTTGCCAAAAACTCATTATCGCTCCGCCCAGCATCTTCAGCATAAAACTCAACATCTTCTACATATTTTTTGGCATATTTAACCGCATTTACAGCACGCTCGAGTACCTTTTCTTCTGTGGACATTAACTTATGATGAATATGCAAAAAAGAAGTCCCTATACCAGTATGAATACGCTTTCTTTTGGCATATTTCAACGCATCTGCGGCTATTTCAATATCCTGCTTAATGGCCCGCGTCAAGGCACAAATGATAGGCCTTGAAGTGGCCTTAGATAACTCACGAACCGAATTGAAATCGCCAGGACTTGAAACAGGAAAACCCGCCTCAATAACATCTACACCTAACACTTCGAGCGCCTTAGCCACTACGATTTTTTCTTCCGTGTTCAGTTTACAACCTGGGACTTGTTCACCATCTCGTAAGGTTGTATCAAAAATATAAAGTTGATCTGCCACGACAATCGAAGTTAAAAAGGTTGATTATTTATTCTCAGGTCTTAATTTTCTCACAGTAGCCCCAGTACGCCACATTTCAGATTCCCTTAACTCATTAAGCTCTTTTTCAAGACCCTCTCTGTAAGTAGCCTTCTGATTTGCCTCAATCGTAATTTTGGCTTCATTTCCAGTGGACACACTTTCATAAAGTTCTTCAAAAACCGGTGCAACCGCATCTCTAAACTTTTTCCACCAATCTAAAGCTCCTCTTTGAGCAGTCGTTGAACAGTTGGCATACATCCAATCCATACCATTTTCAGCTACCAATGGATATAAAGATTGGGTCGCTTCCTCTACCGTTTCGTTAAACGCTTCTGAGGGTGAATGTCCTTTTTTACGTAGTAAATCATATTGCGCCGCAAATAATCCTTGAATAGCACCCATCAAACTCCCTCGCTCTCCAGTCAAATCACTATAAACTTCACTTTTAAAATTGGTTTCAAAAAGATAACCTGAGCCCACGCCAATACCCAGCGATATGACCCGCTCACGTGCACGCCCGGTGGCATCTTGATGGACTGCAAAAGATGAATTCAATCCTTTACCAGCTACAAATAATCTTCTCAATGAAGTACCTGATCCCTTTGGGGCAACCAAAATAACATCTATATCGTTAGGCAAGTCAATGCCCGTTTGATCCTTATAAGTTACGCCAAATCCGTGAGAAAAATAAAGGGCTTTTCCTGGAGTTAAATAAGGCTTAATAACGGACCATTGGTCAATTTGACCTGCATCTGATAACAAATATTGAATGACCGTTCCTTTCTCACAAGCTTCCGCTATTTCAAATAATGAAACCCCGGGTTCGAATCCATCTGCAACCGCTTTATCCCATGATTTACCCCCTTTTCGTTGACCCACGATGACATTGAATCCATTATCTCTTAAGTTGAGTGCTTGACCCGGACCTTGGACACCATAGCCGACAATGGCTATCACCTCATCCTTCATTACTTCTCTTGCTTTTTCGAGGGGAAATTCCTCACGGGTGACTACTTCTTCTTCTACACCGCCAAAATTAATTTTTGCCATTTGTCTAACTTTTCTGAATAATTAAAAATCTTTAATACTTAATTTATTTGAATTTGAAGCTTCTAATTCTTTAATGTAAGCTTCGGTTTTTCTGGTTGATTTTGATATAGCCACACGGCCCGATCGGATAAACTCTAAGAGCCCAAAAGGTTCTAACTTTTGATATAAATCATGAGTCTCTTTCGCTTTTCCCGTTTTCTCGATAATCATGTAGTCTGTTTCAATCACTAAAATCCGTGCGCCACTTTTGCTCACTAGATCCTCTATCGACTTCCCATCCACAATCGCATATTTTGGAACTTTATAAAGGGCAATTTCTTGATAAAATATCTGATCTTCTTCATAAACAAACGCTCCAAGCACATCAATTAGCTTCCTTATTTGCTTGACGATATTGTCAATCATATCCTTACTGGTCTCGATCACAATCGTAAAGCGACTTACGCCTTTCACTTCTGTAACTGATACGTTCAAACTATTGATATTGATCTTCCTTTTGGTAAAAAGGATCGTCAGCTGATTGATTAATCCAGATTTATCTTCAGTAAGTACAGATAAAGTAAATTCTCTGGGAGTTGAGGTAGGGTATTTAAGTTTTAAGCTCATCTCAATCTAATCTGATTTCAGCTACAGAGGCTCCAGAAGGCACCATTGGAAATACATTTCCTTCTTGCTCGACCACTACTTCAAGTAGTGCCGGTCCTTCACAATTCAACCAATCAAATATGGCTTGATCTAGATCTTCTCTTTTTTCAACTTTATGAGCCTTAATACCATAACCTTTGGTAATCATTTGAAAATCTGGATTATCCAGCTCAGTAAAAGAATAACGCTTTTCAAAAAACAACTGTTGCCATTGACGTACCATTCCCAGGAAGTTATTATTTAGAATTAAAATTTTTACCGCTAAATCACTCTGCCTTATGGTTCCTAATTCTTGTATGGTCATTTGAAAACCACCATCTCCAATCACAGCTATAACCGTTCTTTCTGGCTGTCCTACTTTTGCGCCCATCGCAGATGGCAACGCGAAACCCATCGTACCCAAACCACCAGAAGTAATACAACTTAATGATTTTTGAAATTTATAATATCTATTTGCTACCATTTGGTGTTGTCCAACGTCAGTAACGACAATGGCCTCACCATCAGTGATCTCTGATATCCTATTGATTACTTCAGCCATTTTTATTTCACCTGAATCAGGATGCAATTCAGCATCAATTACCTTATCAAATTCAATTTTGTCACATTGATGAAACTCGTCTATCCAATCCTTGTGCGTTGAAACATTCACCAACGGGAGCAGCCCCAACAAAGCCTGTTTGGCATCACTATTAATAGCCACAGTTGTTTTTACATTCTTGTCTATCTCAGAGGGATCAATTTCGATGTGAATTACTTTGGCTTGTTTGGCATATCGGTCTAAATCTCCGGTCACTCTATCATCGAATCTCATACCTATGGCGATTAAGACATCACATTCATTGGTTTTTATATTAGGACCATAATTACCATGCATACCTAGGTAGCCAACATAAAGGGGATGGCTGGTCGGAATTCCTGAGAGTCCCATCAGCGTTGCCGCCATGGGAATTCCTGTTTTTTCTGCAAATCGTATCAATTCATTCTCTGCTCCAGAAAGCTGAACACCTTGTCCTACCAATATGTAGGGCTTTTTAGCCTCATTTATCAAATTTGCAGCGGCCTCAAGATCCGACGTTAGCGCTTCGGGATATGGATGGTAACTTCGGATTTTTTCGCATTTATCATAGGTAAAATCAAACTCAGCAAATTGAGCATCTTTGGTTATATCGATCAAAACGGGCCCTGGACGACCCGTATTCGCAATATAAAAAGCTCGAGCAATAGCATAAGGTATTTCCTCTGCTCGGGTCACTTGGTAATTCCACTTGGTCACAGGCATAGAAATGCCCATAACATCTGTCTCTTGGAAAGCATCTGTCCCTAATAGATGGGAAGGAACTTGCCCCGTAATACAGACCAAAGGAGTCGAATCAATTTGTGCATCTGCTATCCCCGTAATTAAATTGGTTGCCCCGGGACCAGAAGTAGCAAAGCAGACCCCTGCTTTACCAGTCACACGAGCCATACCCTGGGCGGCATGTACCGCACCCTGCTCATGACGGGTCAAAATATGGTTCAATTTATCTTGATAATTATAAAGCGCATCATAAATGGGCATAATGGCACCGCCCGGATAACCGAAAATAGTCGTAACTCCTTCGGCTATTAAACACTGAAGTACCGCATCAGACCCTTTTATTCTCGTCGTCTTTTTGGATCTCTTTTTTTCTAATACTAAAGTTGATGTATTCATATTATTGATCGGTAACACAACCCTCGGATGCCGTAGCTACCGAATTGATATATTTTTTTAATACTCCTTTATTGGCTTTGTAATCGGGCTGGATCCAAATGGATTTTCTTTTTTCCATTTCTTCATCAGAAATTTTCAAAACCAATTGATTACTGACGGCATCTATCCTGATGATATCTCCATTTTGTACAAAAGCCAAAGGTCCTCCTTCTTGCGCTTCAGGAGTAATATGTCCCACAACAAATCCATGAGACCCACCCGAGAATCTTCCATCTGTGATCAAGGCGACATCTTTACCCAGTCCAGCACCCATCACAGCGCCCGTAGGCTTTAACATTTCTGGCATGCCTGGGGCTCCTTTGGGGCCCGAATATCTAATCACAATCACTTCTCCTTTTTGAACCTCTTCAATGATGCCTCTTATAGCATCAAATTCATCCTCATAGATCCTTGCAGGGCCCTCAAATATCTCACCTTCTTTCCCAGTGATTTTGGCTACGGCACCTTCGGGAGCTAGGTTTCCATAGAGAATTTGCAAATGTCCGTTAGCCTTAATGGGGCGATCAAAAGGTACGATTACTTTTTGCTGTTCGCTGAGAGACTTTACAACCTCCAAATTTTCTCCAATATTTTTCCCCGTGACGGTGAGACAATCTCCTTGTAAATAACCCTGTTGCAACATTTCTTTCAATACAGCAGGAACACCACCCACCTGATGTAAATCCTGCATCAAATACGCTCCTGAAGGTTTTAGATCTGCTATAAAAGGTGTATTATCAGAAATTCTTTGAAAATCGTCAAGACCCAAAGGTACATCTACCGATTTGGCCATAGCGATCAAATGTAAGACAGCATTGGTTGAGCCGCCCAAGACCATGACGGTAGCTATGGCATTCTCAAAAGCCTGCTTTGTCATGATTTGCTTAGGAAGAATATCCTTTATCATTAGATTTTTGATGGCTGCTCCAACCTTCAAAGTTTCTGTCGTTTTGTCTTGGCTTTCGGCAGGATTAGATGACGAAAAAGGCAGGCTCATTCCCAATGCCTCTATGGCAGATGACATGGTATTGGCCGTATACATACCCCCACATGCACCGGGACCTGGAATTGAGTTTTTTATGATGCCTTCATAATCCTCATCAGAAATACTATTTGATAACTTGGCTCCGTAAGCCTCAAAAGCTGAAACAATATTAAGATCTTTCCCTTTCCATTTACCTGGTTTGATACTTCCACCATAAACCATCAATCCGGGTCGATTCAATCTACCTAAAGCCATGATGGCGGCTGGCATATTTTTATCACATCCAACGACAGGTACTACTGCATCATAGTATTGCGCATTGACGACAGTTTCTATTGAATCTGCAATAATATCGCGTGACACTAAGGAGTATTTCATTCCCTTCTGTTCCATTAGAAATACCATCACTCACTCCGATGGTATGAAAAATCAAACCCACCAAATCAGCATCCAATACCCCTTTCTTGACTTGATGTGCCAAAATATTCAAATGCATATTACAAGGATTTCCTTCAAAACCAGTACTCACAATTCCTACTTGTGCTTTGGACATGTCTTCGCTAGATAGCCCAACGGCATACAACATAGCTTGAGAAGCAGGTTGGCTCTGGTCTTGAGTAATGACTTTACTATATTTATTTAATCTTGACATGATTTTAGACAATAGTTAGGCCCTGGTATTCATTGAACATTACTTGCTGGCGGTACATCATGTACAGACTATGGGCATTAGAATCCTCCCACTCAGCCTTAAAAATTTCACCATTGATACTTTTAATAGGTGATACTTCCGTAGCTGTTCCTGTCAAAAAAGCGTAATCTGCCTCGTATATCTCTTCTACTGACATCTCTTTTTCGGTTACTTTAATATTCCATTGCTTTGCCAATTCAATAATAGTTTGGCGCGTAATGCCGTCATAGGCAAATTCAGTAGTGGGAGTAAAAAGTGCGCCGTCCTTCTCATAAAAAAAATTAGCTGCTGGACTCTCTGAAATATTTCCATTAATATCGAGCATCAAAGCTTCACTGTAACCTAATTTTTTGGCCTGCGACGATGCCAAGATGGAATTTGTGTAATTGCCTATGATTTTGGCATTAATTTTATTTGCCAAACCTACGGTTTTGCTATGCTCTGAAATCATCAAATCTAAGGGTTCACTACCCAAATATTTTTTCCATCTCCATGCCGCCATAAAAACATGAACCTTACTATCGGTCGTCAAGTCCATATTAGTATCCATAAAAATCAAGGGTCTGACGTAGGCATTCACGAGCTTATTTTTTTTCAACAGCTTGTAGGCGACATTGACGAGTTCGTCAACGGTGAAGGGAATTTCGAGGGTCAGATCTTTGCATGCAGCCGTCAATCGTTCAAAATGCGCCTTTGCTCTATAAATATTACATCCCTCTGCATTTTTGTAAGACCTCATCCCATCAAAGGCTCCAAATCCATAATGCATAGTTTGGCTGAAGAGACTGAAATTTGCTTTTTTTGCCTCAATCCAACTACCATCTAAAAACACAATACTATCCTCTTGAAAATACATTTTTTTTAAATAAAGAAAGCCATTCTAATTTATTTCGAATGGCTTTGATTTTTTTTAATTAATTAAACCAGTCGACTCAGGTTTGAATGATCACTGAGAGCAAAAATTTTACGAGAACTATCAGAAATTTGTACCATTATTTTTTTGTCTAATAAAAATTCAATACTAATATTGTCATTCAAGAAATCTAAGTAATGGAACAAAATTGTTTTAATTTGTATAAACATCCTAATTTTTAGTCTAAATTAGTATAGAAAAATAGAAAAAGAAGAAAAAAGAACCTTTTAGTGGAAAAAACAAATAAAAAATAAGCTTATCATTTTAATCCAAATCAAAATAGAACTCAAGTGGAAACAAACATCATTATGTGAGAAAAAAAAGCCATTCTGCTTATCTCAAAATCGAATCTATTTTTTGAATAAAACCAATTATTTTAAAGGTTAACAAGTTTTGTCAGTAATATATTAAAGAATATCGCTAATTTATTATTCTTGATTATAATCATGTTAACCCCGGAATTAGATTAGTGATTATCAATAATTATTGAGCTCTTTATTTAATGTATTTTAAAAGTAAATTTTTTTATAAAAATTCTATTTCCAATCATCTTTTTATTAAGTTATGGTTAAATATTTCATTTTATTATTGTAAAATTGTAAATTGTTAAATTGTAAAGGTCAGTAAAAGAGGATTGCGTTAATAATGGCGCATGATAGTTTTATCATTATTAACCGAAACCGATTGCGATACAATCAAAGAAATAGATAAAAGAAGAAACAATTGGATCGGGCAAATTTGACCTACCAAGGAGCAGCGGTAAAAAAATAGAAGTATGTAGAAGAACAAGGAAATGAGTTAAGGGGTTACCTTCGAAAAGAAAAACGTATATACCGATGTTAACCTTTTTATTGGCCGTAAAATACAAGTTGAATTATTATATTAAGTTAAATAAAATTTTGATAGAAGAAGAAAAAACAAATAATTATGAAGAAAAATAAAATTTTAACACCATTCAAGTATCTCACAATGTTAGTGATGGCCTTGAGTTTGACCTTTCTCACCAATTGTAGTGATGACGACGATGTAGATGAGCCAATTGATGTAGTAGAATCAGAGTACGAAAATATCATGCAAACCTTGGCTGACGTAGGAGGATACGATACATTAATTTACCTACTCGAAACATATCCGATTGATGCCAACGGCACGTTGCTGTCTTCTTTGTTTTCAGAAGATGGCACATATACCTTATTTGCACCCAACAATGATGCCTTTCTAGCTCTGTACGCAACAGTGGGTGTGAGTAAGGCAAGTGATGTTAGTCCTGCGATCATAGTTTCTTTATTGACCTACCATGGATCAGGTACCGTCGTAAATGAAATAGTTCCCGGCGCCAGTATTGCCACCGTTCAAGGTGAGTCAATCATTGTAAATTTAGATAATCCCGATGCGGACGGTTCAGAAGGTTCTCCTGAGAATGGAACACTCCTTACGGGATCCAACACCAAGGGAATATTGATTGCTGATGAACCAATAATGGCCTCAAATGGAATTATTTGGGACGTTGGCACTGTACTTATACCCCCTGGTGTAGGTAATTTATTGGCAAGTATTTTAGGAACAAATGCTGCATCTCTATTGATTAGCGATACTTTCTCTGCAATGGGTGGCGCACTTCAAGCATCTGATGTTTTTGCTGAGCAGGCTCAACTTCCAAGTCTTATAGATTATTTAGCTAATCCTGAAGTGATGTCTACAGTATTTGCTGTTCCGAATGCTGTCTTTCAAGGGGCTGGAATTTCAGTTGAAGATTTTTCTCCGGACGAATGGTATGCTATTATAGCTCATCACATAGTTGGAGAAACAGGAGCAATGAAAGCTACTGGAGATGCCTCAAAAATTCTTGATGCAGCTACCATTACAGGGGGAGCATTCGATAATGGAAAAGTTGTTGATGGAATGTTTCCGCTGATGGATGACATAGACGGAGATGGTACGGATGATTATGCTCCACTTTACATCAAATATGACGCGGCATCAGCCGGTCAATTTGGGGGCGGTACTGGTGTTCTTATCGATAGCGATTTGGACTTCATTATGGGAATGAGTTCTGATAGTGCAGGTTTCTGGAATGCTGAAGTGTTAGCGCCAGATGCTGTAGTTAATGTCAACGGTGTAATTCATGTTACTATTGGTTTTCTACTTCCTTTCAAACCTGAACCTGCAAGTAATCCCATGGAAGGAACTTGGCAACTAGCCCCTGTTCAAGGTTCGCTAGCAGTAGGGCCTAGTCCAACTAACTTTGAATGGTTTAGTATAACTCCATTTGCTATAGCTGAAAGAGAATGCCACTATGATGATCAGTATGTGTTTGATGAAGGTACAATGAGTACTAATGACGAAGGTGATGAGATTTGGACTGGGCAATATACAATTCTCACCGATGGATCTACTTGGTTAGAGCCATGGCAAGGTGTAGGTGAGGAGCAATGTGGTGAGCCTGTCGCTCCTCACAATGAGGAGAATGCACCGTTTACCTATGAGGTCAATGAGGATAAAGAAACAGTAACGTTGTTTGGCATAGGAGCTTACTTTGGTTTAGCTAAGGTTTATAATGACGGCGAACTAACCTCCCCTGCTGATGCTCCTGATCAAATTACCTATAAATATGTGGATAATGATGAAGGAGAAGACTGTCATGCAACATTTCATATACAAATCCCTAATGATGCTGGGGTAGATGGTTTGGCGACATGGCAATTCATCCTTGAACATCAAGATTGTGCGGACGAAACCGGCGATGGTGACGGCCAAGGATCCTCAATGTATGCAGACTTTTCAGGAACTTTCGGTGGTATGACATTTGATCCTGCAACACATGTATATAATTTTCCAACAGGCTCTGAAGTGTGGGCTGGTGTTGCAAACGAAAATGTTGACTTATACCCCTTCAGTTTTCCTAATGGAGGAACGATTACATTTTTGGCGGCTGTACAAACGGCTGGTGATAGTGTCAATGTCAGTTTCAGATTTGAAAAAGCACCTAACCCAGACGTTGATCCTGCATTTAATACTGAAAATGTATTAGTGACAGGTACTGTAGATGACGAAGAAACCTACACTGTGGAAATTCCACCGCAAGATAGTGCGAATACGTACAGTTCATTTTTAATGTACCTTGCAGAAAATGATGTTCCTGTGGAAATACACGATGTAATTGTTACCGAAAATTAAAAATATTAGTCATTACATAGTTAATAAAAAAGGCCAACGAAAATTCGTTGGCCTTTTTTATTATTGATTTTATGTTTGCTACTGATTAATAAACCTGATTTTTTATCATATTACATAATATAGGACCTCATAGAGCAATCGATCATGTTAAAGTGTCTAACTAGATACTCAAATTCAATGACTATTAAGTCGCTCATAAGGCAATGTTACGAGATAAGGCTTATTCGCTGAAAAGCTCTTTGTTGAACTGAAATTTAATCTCCATTAAATCCTATTTCTCCTACTCACCAAATATTGCCCTAAATGATAAATACTAAAATTAAAATATGCTCCATTTAATTTGAGCACTTTGAGTGATTAAAACCTCCGCAAGTATGGCCTTGATCAAATAGATATACTCAAACTCCCAATAGAGTACCACAGCGTGCACAAAACTTGGCCTTGAAGTTATGTTTTCGTTTACCACAAGAAGAACATATTACTTTTTTCTTACGAACACTTTTTTGAGAAGTCTTGTTCAATTCAGAGCTTACAATGCCTGTTGGTACAGCTATGATCGCATATCCCATAAGCATCAGGATAGCTGCGAAAATTTGACCAAAAACGGTGACAGGATATATATCCCCGTAACCTACTGTAGTAGTAGTCACAATGGCCCAATAAATACTCCGAGGAATGCTATCAAATCCATTTTCACTCCCCTCTACAAGGTACATTAAGGTTCCCATGATGGTCACTAAAGTCAATACACCTCCTAGAAATACTAAGATTTTATGCCTACCTGAAACCAATGCTTTGATCAGTACCCGAGATTCCGAGAGTTGACGACTGAGCTTTAAAATCCTAAAAACCCGCAACAAGCGTATCGCACGAATAACCACTAAATATGATCCTCCTACATAAAATAAGGTTATATAAGTAGGGATCACTGCAATAAAATCAACAAGCCCATAGAAACTAAATAAATATTTTAAAGGTCTCCTCGATATCCACAACCGCAATAAAAATTCAATAGTGAAGAATATGGTGAATAGCCATTCTAAAATATAGAATAAGTCTTCATATCTAGAACTTATCGATTGAACACTCTCCAACATGACGAGCAGTATGCTCGCTAATATCATATAAAGGAGCACTACATCAAATAAACGGCCTGAACGAGTCTCTGTGCCAAATATGATAATAAAGAGTTTATCTCGCGTATTTTGTAGGTATTTGAAATGATGATTCTCTTTCATAAGAACAAATTTATAAAACAATAAAAAACCCCACCAAAAGCAGGGTCTATAAACTCATTTAACTGCATTGTAAAAGCTATCTTCTCATAAATTCATCGAAAGTAATAGATAAATAATAAATTGCCCCTATGCTTGGGCCTCCTAAACTTTGGATATAATACTTATTAGATAAATTTGAAGCTCCCAGTTTTAAAACTGACTTAAGTGAAGAAAGTTTATAAGAAACTTGGGCATCTAATGTATTGTAAGCAGGTACATCTCCTTGAGCAAAAGAGGACTCCCACCTAAACTTAGTCTGATATCTATAGGTCATATTAAATCCGAAATTTTTAAAAAGATTTCTATTACCAAAGTTAATATTGACTTTGTGCTCAGGGGTATTAAAATCAAATAATGTGTTCCCTTGCTCATAATCTGCTCCACTGATGAACTGATTCCAGGAGTAATTGATCCCAAATTTATAGCCCTTGGGTAAAGAATAATCCAGTCCTGCTACGAAGCCCTGTGTATACACAGGTTTGGTCATATTTGTAGTCAAAGCATAGGTATCATCGGAAGAACCCAATAATAACCTTGAGTTTGTTGCCGACTTTGTGGAATCGACCACCCCAATATTTGTGATGAAGTTGGTATATATATTATAAAAATAAGCCATATCAATTACTAACTTATTGTTAATCACACTTTTATAACCCACTTCAAATGTTTTTACTTGTTCAGGTTTCACTGGATTAAACTCGGTATAACGATCCAATACCACAACAGCGTCCGCACTATCTACCCCTGAGTATATTTCATTTCGATAATCCAAAACCGACTGAAGTTTATAATAAGTATTGTTCTGAGGATCTGGAACATATTTATCGTAAAATTCCGGTAATCCACCGAGCAATCTCGAACTGATAATATCTAAATTAATGTACTGATTTTGTGTAGTAGGTATTCTGAATCCAGTTTGATAAGAAAATCTAAAAAAGTGATTGTTATTTGGATTCAAGACTGCTGAAATTCTAGGATTGACTTGACCCTTAAAATTTTCATTTTTATCATATCTAATTGAGCCTGAAAGCTTAAGCCAATCTGAAACGCGTTTAGCCGTCTGAGCATAAATACCATATTCTTTGATAGTAATCTCATTTCCTACGGTATCTGGAAAGATCGTACCATTAGAACCTAAGTCAAACATTCTAAAACTGGCTCCCACTTGAAGCTCCATAAAATCAATATCATTTTTGAAATCATACTGACCATCTGCTTGATACATCGCCGATCTATCATTAAATAAAGGACCTTCAGGGATTACACCGGTCATCACTCTACTTTTTAAGTCTGCCAAAGTGTATTGATCGCCCGTAGCTCCTTCGGTAATAAATCCTCCATTTATCTCATCAGCTAAATATCTTCCATCTATTTGCTCTCTAGCATAATTATGTGCAGCATTTTCTATTTGCATTCGTTCCGCACTTGGCACACCTTGAATATCACCTGGATTGAGTCCCTCCTCAACTGAAAGATATCTTAAATATTCTACGGCATAATCACCAAAATAATTATAAAATCCCTCTGGTAAAATCGCTGGCCTTGCAGGATCATTATTGGCCAGATTTATGGCTTCTTGATGCATCCTTATACCTAGGAACTCCGTAATGTAAGAATCTCCAGAATTCTCAATGGTACCATATGCCCTTACATGAAAATTATCCCCTTTAAGCTCTAACTTATGCTGTACAATCCCAAAATTGACCAATGAATATCGCTGGGCACCGGTATAAATACTTGTTCCCCAACCACCGTTAAAGGTATAACTGACCTCAGCCTTATCATTCAAACGATAATGAAGTGCTGTGTTAAATTTATAATTTTCAGCACCATAATCAATAAGATCAATTTCTTGATAAGGAGTAATATTTACCGCATGATTTGGAAGATCTCCTGCTGTAATGTAAGTTCGGGGAAATTTATTATTTGAAAATTTATTCAATGGTAACTGGCCATAAGTTAAAAAATCATCACTTTGAGCGAGTAAAGCTAAATTAACACCTGCTTCATCACCTTGAAAATGTAATCTATCTGCACCTGGATTGACTCCCCCAATACTGGCAAACGGATTGGTAGATGCATTTCTATCCATATCAGAATTTCCATGCCAATCTTCGGCGACAGAATAAGAAAAGTTCACTTTAAAAGCAAATTTATTGTTGTAGGCTTTGGCATAGCGCAATGAACCCTCGTACATAGGCTGCGCAGTATAATTAGATTGCGTATCATTCATATGATTCATCCCTATCTTTTGAAAAGCACTCAAACCTTGATATTCAAAAGGATTCTTACTATTGATGAGCAGCACCCCACTGAAAGCATTAGGACCATAAAGAGCAGATGAAGCTCCGGGAATGAGTTCGAGAGATTCAACATCCAATTCCGAGGGACCATTTAAATTGCCTACTGGAAAATTCAGAGCAGGTGCTTGTGTGTCCATCCCATCAATTAATTGCACAAATCTCGTATTTCCTGTATTGGCAAATCCTCTTGTATTGATGACCTGAAAATTAATACTACTTGAGGCCACATCCACACCCTTCAAATTAGCAATAGCTTTATAATAATTATCCGCTGAAGTATTTTGAATATCTAAAATATTCATTTTCTCTATAGACACGGGAGATTCAAGAATTCGTTCCTCAATTCTAGAAGCAGAAACCACTACCTCTTGACCTATTTCAATGGCTTCCTCTAAAATGATTTCTAAGATCCATAACGTTGGTATCATTGATTTCAATTTCCTGACTATTGTAGCCAATACTTGAAACAGCCAACAAAATAGGAGGTGCTGCTTGCACACTAAGAACAAATGTTCCATCTAAATCTGTTACAGTACCCAATACGGTTCCCTTCACAACAATATTGACCCCAATCAAGGATTCCCGATTCCCTTTATCCAAAACAATTCCAGATATCTGTGTTTGAGGCTTTTGTTTGTTACTCTTGATCATCATAATATCGAAAATCGATTTTGCTCCAATGGTTAATTCTTGAGTTTCAAACCCCTTGGCACTCACGACAATCGATTTTAATTGTTCTGGCAAATTCAGGGAAAAGCTCCCATCCTCTTTGGAAACCGTACCCATTTCAGAATTCTTCATGATGATACTTGCATTTGCTAATACCCTTATTATCCTCATCTACAATATTCCCAGAAATACTTCTTTGAGAATAAGACATAGATGGCCAGAGCAGGAGCCCACAAAATATTATAATATTTAAAATAACAAACTTCATAAATTTTCAGTTAAAATTATATTGATAATAATAGTTATTTTTTTTATTAAAATGGAATAATGATCCAACTAAACACAATAAGATTTAGAGATTTGAGGAACAAAATTAACTTTTCTCATTTAATTGCTTATTACTCTAATATTACCGCATTACTCACTTCAGACATATCATTCATTATTAAGAGTAATGACACTATGAATACATATCAATCATTCTTTCTTTCAAAACAATCCATAGAAAGTTATCTCATTCAAAAAAACTCAAATGATTTGCATAAAAATTAACTCCTTATTCGGCTTCCTTTTTGACATGTGCTACTAATTTATCGCAGAGTCCATTAATTTCTTCAGACATAAATTGATCCCCTGTGGCATTCAATAAAGTCTGACCAATTCCTCCCAAGCAATCTATATAAAATCGCTTCATTTCATCTAATGGCATATCTTTTGCCCATAGATCAATTCTCAAAGTGTTTTTTTGCTCACTATCCCATAAGGAAACACTAATCGACTTGGTTTCTGAATAACCTGATTTTTCCTTTTCATCAGCGTCCCATTCTATTTTTTCTGGGATATTTTCATCATCAAGTGAAACCTTGAACTTTATTTCTGACTCCTTCATTTGCTCTAATTAACTTTTTCTAATATTATTTTCGCTGCTAATTTATCTTTAATCAATTGTTCTTTCAAACCATCTAAATGGTTAAACTCAATTTCTTTACGAATGATTGATACCAGTTCGACCCTTAGATAGCTTCCATAAATGTCCTTATTGAAACCAAACAAATGCGCTTCAATCGTCTGCTTTTTACCTTTCACCGTAGGACGCCACCCAATATTGAGCATCCCATCGAAGCGCTCAAGTCCTAAATATACAAAGATGGCATAGACACCATCTGAGGGAATTAATTTGTATGATTCAGAGATAAAGAGATTCGCAGTAGGAAACCCTATTTTTCTACCGATCTGATCCCCTCGGGTAACTATTCCAGATAAGCTATAATAACGTCCAAGATATCCTTGGGCGGCATCTACCTTCTCCAGCAGCCAAGGCCTGGCGGATATTGGTAGAACTGATACCCACTTGGTCTACGTCCAATCGTGAGATTTCTTCGATCTCTAAGCCAAAACGCTCCTTATTTTTTTTTAAAAAATCAATGTCTCCTGTCTGATTTTTACCAAAGCGGTGGTCGTAACCGATGATGAATTTTTTAGCGTTGATTCCTTTTATTAATACTTTCTGGACAAAAGCTTCCGGTGATAATTCCGAAAATTCTTTTGAAAATCGTACTTTTAACAAATAATCAACACCTATATCACTCAGTAGTTTTACTTTTTCTTCAAATGTACTGAGCAGTTTCAATGAACTAGACCCCTTTCCCAATATAAATCTAGGATGAGGCCAATAAGTGATGACCACACTTTCTCCTCCGCGAGTTTGAGCTTGCTGAACCAAACCACTTAAAATTTTCAGATGTCCACAATGAACTCCATCAAAGGTACCACTGGTGACGATGGGTAAAATACAAGCATCCAATTCTTCAAAATGATCAATTACATCCATTTTTAAAATTAATTTGATCAACTAATTGTTCAAGTTGCAAGGCATTTTCTAATTTATAATTGCCAACTTGCGTTCTTATCAACTCTTTTAAATAGCCCCCTACACCCAATTGCTCGCCTAAATCCTTAGCCAGACTCCTGATATAAGTACCCTTTGAACATACCACTCTGAAATGAATTTCAGGCAAATGTACCTGAGTAATATCAAACTTATACACTTTGATTTTTCGTGACTTGAGCTCAATGATTTCATTTTTTCGGGCACTTTTATAGGCCCGTTGTCCATTGACTTTAATCGCTGAATAAATAGGCGGCATCTGATCCAGTTCTCCAGTTAAAGCTTCAACTACTGCAGCTATGGCCTCAGGTGTGATATGCCTATAGTCTGAGAAAGAGTCAAAAGATGTTTCTAAATCAAAGGAAGGCGTAGTTTTACCTATTTCGATGATACCTTCATAGGTCTTATCTAACATTTGAAGGCCTTCTAGTTTTTTAGTATACTTGCCTATTCCAATGAGTAACAAGCCCCTTGCCAAGGGATCTAGGGTTCCGGCATGACCTATTTTCTTTATTTTTAGTAGGTACCTTAATTTGTTGACTACATCAAATGAGGTCCAACTTTTGGGTTTGTTGACCAGTAATAAGCGCCCTTCCTCTGGAATAATCATAGCATATAACTATAATAAATAGCGGTCAAACCCAAAATAAAACAATAAATAGAAAAATAGACGAGTTTTCCTTTCTTTACGATTTTTACCATCCATCGACAAGCTAAATAACCAGAAATAAAAGCAGTCATAAATCCTAAAAATAAGGTCAAAGTGTTTATTTCAGGTTCTAAGTCAGGGAACTCAATATATTTTTTAACCTTGAGTAAACTTGCTCCAATTATAGGCAAAAGAACCATTAAAAAAGAAAATTTAGCTGCTTTTTCCCTACTCACTCCCAAGACTAATGCCATAGCAATCGTTGATCCGGATCTTGATATCCCCGGCAAAATGGCTATCGATTGTGCCAGTCCAATAACCAAAGATTTTCCAAAAGTAACTTCACCTATACCTTGACTAAAATAGCGAGGAATGAATAGTAATATCGAGGTAACCAGCAGCATTCCCCCTACTAAATACAAATCTCCTGTGAATAAAGCTTCAATTTCACTTTCAAAAAGCAGGCCAACTATACCTACAGGAAACATTGAAATAATTATCTTCAGTACAAACTTTGTCGAATCATTCCATTCAAATTTCAATAACCCCTTAATTAATAAAAGAATGTCTTTGTGAAAAACAAAAATAGTGCTCAGGCTAGTAGCCATATGAACGATCAAGGCAAACAAGAGATTGTTTGTGGAGTTTATTCCCAATAAAACAACGCCGATCTCTAAATGCCCACTGCTACTAACGGGTAAAAATTCTGTGAGACCTTGAATAATCCCCAGAATAAGCGCATCAATCCAAGTCATTTTATTCTTCTAAATTATTCGCTTTTTTTGACTTATATAAAATGGCAACAAACTGAATCATGAATCCTGAAAAAACAATGATCGGACCTAAGGTTAAACCGAAGAATCCAAATCCATAAGTCTCTTGATCTAAGGACATAATCAAAAAGCCTAAAAGAATCAAGGCAATACCTAAGATCATAATCAGATAATTTATTTTTTTAAAAGCAAATTTGGTTTGAACTGACATTTGTTTCTGTTTAATAAAGTTCGTCTAGTGAAATTTTGAAATAGCGCCTCATAGAGGATAAGGTACTAAGATATGAGATTAAAAGGCCCAAAAATATCAAAACAGCAAATAAAATAAATAAGGGCTCTTCTACATAAAGCTTATCCAAATCATCAATTTGATATTGTGCAAATTCAATGAGGCCAAAAATGATTCCCGAGGCCAAAATACCAGAAACCAATCCATAAATTAAAGATCTTTTCAAGAATGGCCACCTGATAAATCCTTTCGTAGCACCCACTAATTGCATACTCCTGATCAAAAATCTTTGAGAGAACAAGGCTATTCTTATGGTATTATTGATCAAAACAATAACAGCAACTAATAATATCAGCGTCATACCCAAAAGCAATACCCCAATTTTTCTTAGATTTTTATTGATGCTGGCTATTAAAGATTCCTGAAAAACTACTTCATAAACTCCTGGTAAACGTCTTAAGTCTATCTCTATAGCTTGCAAGCTGTCTACCGATTGATATTGATTGGTGATCTTCACTGAAAAAGCATCTCTCAGTGGGTTATCCCCTAGAAATTTAGTGAAATCTTCACCCGTATCTCTGATAAATACTTCAGCAGCCATTTCTTTGCTAATAAAATTGATGTTTTCTGCAGCATCACCTGATCGAATGTAAGGTCGGGTAGTCAGGATCTTTTGCAATCGCTTCATATCATGATCTATGATAGATTTATCTAAATAGACCTGTATTTCAACGTTTGATTGGACAATAGAAGTAAGAGTTTTGAGATAAATAAATGAAACACCAAAAATGCCCATGACCACGAGCGACAGGGTGATGCTGAATATTACACTGAGAAAAGGGAAACTTCCCAATTTTCTTTTCTGCCTTTTACTATCTTTCATTGTGAAGCGCAAGTTACAAAATAACCGAAAAATAGTCTGAACTTATTATTTGTTTCTGAGGTCTAACAGATAATCTAATAATCTTATGTCACTCACCGGGATTAATACTTTCTTCTCGGAGGTTTTGGTTAAGATGTAGTACTCCTGCTCAAAGTACAAATAGAGTTTCTTTTCAGCGATCATATTGTCTTCAATAATTTGATAAAGTGACGTAGAAAAATCTCCGATTAAAATTAATTTTTCGCCTACATAAATATATTTTAGTTTTTTAGTTTTTTTCATTTCAATTTCTACCTCCAATTCGGTTACCGAATTAATTTGCGCTTGATTTTTGATTAAATCATCAGAGAAATCTTGGAGAGAATCAAATGCCACATCAAAAGATATTTCAGTTTCATCCATATCTGGAAGTACTACTTCTACCTCTGCTTGGAAAATTACGTTATCGGATTTTAACTCCTTTTTTGATTGTTTTGTTGTTACTTTAACCGTCGTATTTTCGATGTCTTTTGTGATTGATGGGGTCTTTTCATCTTCTTTTTTATCGATCAACATCAGATAAGATGTGTCTATTTCTAGCGAAATCTTCTCGTTTTTATCTTCCGTTATCCCATCGGTACCTATCATTGTCTCTTGTTTTTCAATAACTAGGATTTCATCGGGAGTCAGCATAAAATAAGATAAGCCACCTATAACGATCACAGTTATGCCAGCTAATATGATTTTGGTGGTAATGGAAGTCGTTTCAACAATGCTCGGACCTAGCTCTAATTGATCTAAACGAGATTTTAAGATTCCTTTTTTGTAATTTTTGATTCCCTGAGTAATCTGTTTTTCAAACTCAATTTTTTGGGCCAACTGCGGACTTTCACTGATTTTTTTTTCAAAAGCACTCCTTTCAACTTCAGACATTCGCCGCGTTAAATATTGTGCAATAGCTTCCTCTTGATCCTCTGATTTCATTTAATTAAAAAAATCTTCTTGAGTGTAATTTTTCTTAATGAGAACATCTAAGCGCTTTTTACACTTATACTTTTTCGCTTTGACGGTATCGGCATTGGAATAGTTCATGCGAGCTGCTATCTCTGACATTGACATTTCGTTGAAGTAGTAATAGGTCAGAACACTTTTACAAGGATCTCCCAACACCTCCATCGCATCCTGAACCACCTTTGATATTATGTCCTCGGGATCAGATTGGACGATTGATCCTTCTTGTTCTGTATAGCTCAGTCGCTTTTTACGACTTAATTCCTTCAGCCAGCAATTTTTACAAATACTGTATAAATAGGTACTTATTTTAGACGTGATTTTAAGGTCTCCACTAATGGCTTTTTGCCAAAAAACAATTAAGGCATCTTGATATACATCATTCGCTTCCTCGACTGTACCATTATTTTTAAGGACCATTTTGGTCATCATGGGATAATATTTTTTATACAAATAGTCCAAGGCGGTTTCATCTCCTCGAGAAATATGATCAAGTATTTGTTGCTCCGTCATATTATTTATAAACCTGATCTTGAATAAATACGAGTTAAACTGAAGGGGTAACCCTTCAAAAAGGGATAAATCAATATTAAAAGTAATTTATACTGATTTTGTACATAAAAAATGCATAATTTTATTGACAATATAGGCTTTACCTTGAGCAGTAAGATTGATTGATACATTCGAAGCGATCGAAACATATATTCAGGACGAAGCTGCGTATGAATACATTTGGTTATTTGGTTTCCTTCAAAAAAATGTTCAAAGGATTGTTTGTACACAAAGATTATAAAATTATTTGTAAATGCATAACGCGAAGAAAGGAAGTGAAACGAATATAAATTATACTGAGGATTCAACGATTTCAAGGCGTAACTATCTTCATTTTACAATTAATTATTCATCCCTGATGAGAATATCTTGAAACGCACCACAACTATTCTCTATAAAAAAAGGCATTACTTAACAGCAATACCTTTTTTTCTTCTTTAGCAAATTTTTATTCCATCTCCTCTACGAAAGCTTCTAACATTACTTCAACCTACTGTTGAGTACCTATTGGAGTTTTGGTTGTCTCTATTACATTTTTATCTACGGTAATGCTGCCTACCCATGATTCACCTTCTTGGATATTCTCCACATTTACAACAACGTCTACTTCTTTTTCATTCAAAGTTTGATGACCATTGCCGTACATTTCACCCAAAATAGGAGCAATAACTAAACCGATCAAGCAGGTCAATTTAATCAAAATATTCATTGAAGGACCAGATGTATCTTTAAATGGATCTCCAACAGTATCTCCTGTAACTGCTGCCTTATGTGCTTCTGATCCTTTATAGGTCATCTCACCGTTGATCATGACCCCTGCTTCAAATGACTTTTTAGCATTGTCCCAAGCACCTCCTGCATTGTTTTGAAAAATGGCCCACAAAACTCCTGAAACAGTTACACCGGCCATGTAGGATCCCAAAGCCTCAGGTCCCATCAAAAAACCTATAATGATAGGACTGATAATGGTCAGCGCACCAGGAAGCATCATTTCTTTAATGGCCGCTTTAGTAGAAATATCTACACATTTACCATATTCTGGGGTTCCTGTACCTTCCATAATCCCAGGAATCTCTTTAAATTGACGTCTTACTTCCATCACCATTTCCATAGCAGCGCGACCTACTGATCTCATCGCTAGTGCTGAAAATACTACAGGAATCATAGCCCCGACAAAAAGTGTCGCAAGCACATCTGCTTTATAAATATTTATACCATCAATACCGGTGAAGGTCACATAGGCCGCGAAAAGTGCCAATGCCGTTAAAGCGGCCGAGGCAATCGCAAAACCTTTACCAATAGCCGCCGTCGTATTACCAACCGAATCTAAAACGTCTGTACGTTCTCTCACCTCTTTGGGAAGTTTACTCATCTCTGCAATCCCTCCTGCATTATCCGCAATAGGCCCAAAGGCATCTATGGCCAATTGCATGGCCGTAGTAGCCATCATGGCTGAAGCAGCTATACCAACCCCATAGAAACCAGCTAAAGTGTATGTGCCCCAAATAGCAGCAGCAAACAACAATATAGGTGCAAAAGTAGACATCATTCCTGTCGATAAACCCGCAATAATATTAGTTCCAGCACCAGTTGCCGAATTTTCAATAATAGACATTACAGGCTTTTTACCTAATCCTGTATAATATTCTGTGAAATATGAAATGGCAGCACCTACAACCAAACCTATAATCACACTTCCAAATACGTTCATTCTAGGTAATTCTATAATACCCACTCCAAAGAAATCTATTTTCATGATTTCTGGTAACATAAAGTTGATAATGAAATAAGAGGCAATGGCTGTCATCAAAATAGAGCTCCAATTACCAATGTTTAAGGCATTTTGAATTTCTTGTTCTTTAGCTTCATTACTTTTTATCTTAATGAAAAAACTTCCAAAAATTGAAAATATAATACCTACTGCAGCAATCACTAAGGGTAATAAGATGGGTCCCATTCCACCAAACATATCATCAATGACACCACCCATATCACGGATTACATAGTTTCCCAGCACCATCGATGCCAAAACAGTTGCTACATAAGATCCGAATAAATCAGCTCCCATACCAGCAACATCTCCAACATTGTCTCCAACATTATCTGCGATAGTCGCTGGGTTTCTAGGATCGTCTTCAGGTATTCCAGCCTCTATTTTACCTACTAAATCTGCACCAACATCTGCAGCCTTGGTATAAATGCCTCCACCGACTCTTGCAAATAAGGCAATAGATTCTGCCCCCAGTGAAAATCCAGCCAGCGTTTCTAATACCATGGTCATTTTTTCATTACCATCGACACTCCATTCACCTCCCATAAAAATTTGGAGTAAAACAATGAAGATTACACTCAGTCCAAATACAGCTAAACCTGCAACGCCTAAACCCATTACTACGCCTCCCGAAAAGGAAACTTTTAATGCATCTGGCAGACTGGTTCTAGCCGCTTGAGTTGTTCGGACGTTGGCTTCAGTTGCGATTCGCATACCTATATTTCCCGCAAGCGCCGAAAAAAAAGCACCAATTACAAAAGCGATGACAATAAAATAGCTAGTTGATTCTATAAAAGAAGAAACCAGAGCTAAGAGCGCCCCTGCGAGGACAACAAATATGATGAGTACGCGGTATTCAGCAGACAAAAAGGCCAATGCCCCTTCCTTGATGTGAGAAGCAAGTTCTTGCATGTTTTTATCACCCGCATCTTGTTTGATTACCCATTTGGCTTTAAATGCCATCACAATCAGTCCTATAATCGCAAAGACTGGGACTAGATAAAAGAAGTATTCCATTTTTTTAGTTTGGTATTTTTAAATTTTTGGCAAATATATGATATTGTATGACAAAAAATATGAAAATTGACCATGCAAATACCATTTGCAAAAAAAAAGACATCTCAACTACTGTCGGTCAAAGTTGTCGCGTGAGCATGAAGTTTTGAAAAAGGCTTTTAAAACTATTTCGAAGCGCTAGAATTAACATAATTTAAAAATTCAGTGCGTACCGCCTGATCATTAAATTTTCCTGAAAAATGTGCAGTTCCCGTTTGGCTGTTGGTATCCCCAACTCCTCTTGAGGAGACACACATGTGTTTTGCATCCATAACTACCGCTATATCCTCTGTACTCAAAAGCTTTTTTAACTCTTCAGCAATTTGTACCGTCAGTCTTTCTTGCACTTGGGGTCTTTTCGAAAAATACTGTACAATCCTATTGATTTTAGACAATCCTATGACCTTCCCGCTAGAAAAGTAGGCTACGTGTGCTTTTCCGTAAATAGGAACAAAATGATGTTCGCAGTGCGAGTAAAAGGTGATGTCTTTTTCGACCAACATTTGATCATAATTGTATTTATTATCGAATAATTTACTGGTGGGCTTACTCGATGGATTTAAACCCGAAAAAACTTCCTTTACATACATTTTAGCCACTCTGCGCGGTGTGCCCTTCAGACTGTCGTCACTCAAATCCATACCCAAAACATGCATGATTTCCCTAAAATGCTTTTCTATTAGCTCTATTTTTAGATCATCATCTTTTTCAAAAGCATCTGGCCTCAGGGGTGTTTCATAAGAAAAAACACCATGGCCATCATCGTCAGTCAGCGGGGTATTCGACAAAATTTCTTTCGGTTTCATACAAAAATATTTTTATTTCGTAACGGGGTTCAATTTTAGATTTTAATATTTCATAAATGGTAATAGCAATATTTTCTGCCGTAGGATTAAGGCTCTCAAACTCCTTTACATCTAGGTTTAAATTTTTATGATCAAAGCGGTCGAGGATATTTTCCTTAATGATATCACTTAACAACTTCATGTCATAAACATATCCAGTTGTCGCATCCACTTCGCCCATTAATTTTACTGTCAGGTCATAATTATGGCCATGGTAATTAGCGTTATTACACTTCCCAAATATTTTGACATTCTCTGTATCTGACAAATCCGGATTATGCAATCTGTGAGCTGCATTGAAATGCTCTTTTCTAAAAACCGAAACTTTTTTCATACGACTCTTTTCAGACATACAAATATTAACACTGCAAAATAGAAATCAAAAAAAAAGAAGATTAGTTCATTATTTAAAACAATTATATCGTATTCCTTTTGATTCACTTGAATAATTGATTCTTTTGCATTTGAGAAAAAAATGGAAATACCTGAAATAAAATCTAAAATAAAAGAATACCAGCAAGCAGGAAAGCAAATATTTACCACCTCTTCCTTCCAATCTCATAGTTTGGTCCTCTTGCACATCATCAAGGAAATCAGCCCACAAATTCCCATCTATTTTATAAATACAGGTTATCTATTTCCTGAAACAGTCAGATTTAAGGATGAAATTGCTAATCTTTTCCAGTTAACCGTGGCGGACCTAAAACCAGCGACGCCTAAGTATTTGCAAAAGGATCTAAATGGAAAACTCTTATATACCTCGGATCCGGATCATTGCTGTTCAATCAACAAAACACAACCATTGGATGCTGTTTTGGCCGCCTATGATGTTTGGATGAATGGGGTTCGCGCAGATCAAAGTGCCATCCGAGGCGCTATGAAGGTCGAACAAGCAGCCCCTCATAACACGGTAAGATTTCATCCCATGCTCAATTGGAATCAAAAAAAAATATTTGACTATCTCAAAGAATACAACATCCCCAAGCATCCACTAGAGCAGCGTGGTTATACTAGTATTGGCTGCGAACCTTGTACTAGAAAAATAGAATTAGAAATGCAAATGCGCGAAGCTCGGTGGTTTGGTTCAAATAAAGTCGAATGTGGCTTGCACACGGAGTTAATTATAAAAGAATGAATGTATTAATTACTGGAGGCGCGGGATATGTAGGAACTGAATTGTTGGCAAAATTGGCACTCAACAAGGAAATTAGTAAAATCACTATTTATGATAATTTGAGCAAAGGCCATAGAAGCCTTTTTTTAGGAAAAAAATCGTCTTTTTTATCCAAAATAGTGTTCGTTCATGGAGAAATATTAGACTCCCGATTATTAAAGAAACAGTTGACCGATACGGATGTACTCATTCATTTAGCTGCCATGGTAACTACACCCTTTGCAAATACGGATCCCCATTTTTTTGAACAAGTAAATCACTGGGGTACAGCAGAAGTCGTCTATGCAGCAGAGGAAAGTGGCGTCTCTAAATTGATACATCTCAGCAGTACAGCAGTTTATAGTACGGGAACTGACCTGGCAGATGAATCCACACTGCCCCTCCCACAAACTTATTATGGTATATCTAAGCTGAGAGGCGAAACACATGTCAACCGACTGATGGAAAAAAAGAATTCCATCATACTCAGAGGAGGAAATATCTATGGGTTCAGCAAAAGTATGCGTTTTGATGCGGTCATTAATAAATTTATGTTTGATGCCCATTTTACCAATCGAATTCAAATATTCGGAAACGGGAAGCAGACCCGAGCATTTATTCATATTGAGCACTTAGTAAACACCATAGAGCAATGTGTTTTAAAAGAAGTTCCCACTGGGACATACAACCTCGTGGACAAAAATTTACAGATTCTAGAAATTTTAGACGCTCTTAAAGAGTTATACCCTGATTTAGAATTTATTTATGCCAATCAGCACATGAAACTCAGAGAACTCAATGTGAGTCTCGAGAGCCAACTATTTGAATCTATTACTCGGTTTACATCCACCTCTCTATCTGATGAATTGCAAGTATTCAAATCACAATTTGCCTTCTAAAAAACGAACTCTCACTTCTTTCGGCACCAAATAATCTAGAAATAAGTGTCGTTTATTTGAGTTGTGGTTAGTTTTGCGAAAAATATAAGACTTTAAAAAAAAAGTATGGCCCTATCAACCAAATATGATCCCGCTCAAGTAGAAGATAAATGGTACCAATATTGGATGGATAAAGGCCATTTCGAAGCCAAAGTAAATCCCAACAAAAAACCTTTCAGTATTGTCATCCCCCCACCTAATGTCACTGGAGTACTGCATATGGGCCACATGCTCAACAATACAATTCAGGACATTCTGATAAGAAAAGCAAGGATGCAAGGTTTTGAGGCTTGTTGGGTCCCGGGTACAGATCATGCATCGATTGCAACCGAAGCAAAAGTGGTAAAAATGCTGAGAGCAAAAGGGATTAAAAAAAGTGATCTCAGCAGGGAGGCATTTATGGCGCATGCTTGGGAATGGAAAGAAAAATATGGAGGTATCATCCTTGAACAACTAAAAAAATTAGGGGCTTCATGTGATTGGAACAGAACAGCCTTTACTATGGAGAAGCATTATTATTCATCCGTTATCAAAGTATTTGTCGACCTTTTTAACAAAGGTTATGTCTATCGAAGTCTTCGTATGGTCAATTGGGATGTAGAGGCTCAAACAGCAGTATCAAATGAAGAAGTTCTCTACAAAGAAGGGGGTGAAATATCGAAACTTTACTCAGTCAAATATCAAATTGAAAATAGTAGCGAATACATCACCATCGCTACACAAAGACCTGAAACCATCATGGGAGATGCAGGGATAGCTGTAAACCCAAATGACCGTCGCTACCAACACCTTATTGGAAAGTCCGCCATCATTCCTTTTGTCAATAGGCGAGTGCCCATTATTGCTGATGAATACGTAAAGATGGATTTTGGTACGGGTTGTTTAAAAGTAACACCCGCCCATGACACCAACGATTATGAGATTGGGCTGCGTCACGGACTTGAAATCATTGACACCATTGGTTTAGATGGTAAGCTAACTTCGGCCTGTGAAGTTGAGAAATATAAGGGTATGGATCGTTTTGAAGTGAGAAAACAGATCGTAAAGGATATGAAAACGATGGGAATTCTAGTAAATGAAGAGGATTTTAATACTAGAATTGGTAGGTCAGAAAGGACGGATACGGTCATTGAACCCAAGTTGTCTCTGCAATGGTTCATAAAAATGAAATCCATCTCAAAGACCGCTCATGAAGTAGTTATGAATGATGAAATTCGGCTTTTTCCACCTAAATTTAAGAATACCTATCACCATTGGATGGAAAATGTCCGTGATTGGTGTATTTCTCGACAGCTTTGGTGGGGTCAACGCATCCCTGCCTATTATTTCGGACAAGGGGAAGATGACTTCGTGGTCGCTGTAAATGAACATGAAGCGCTAACATTGGCTCAAAAAAAGTCAGATAACCCACACTTGAAGCCATCTGATCTTCATCAAGACGAGGATGTTCTGGATACCTGGGCTTCATCTTGGCTTTTTCCTTTAGCCGTTTTTGATGGGTTTAATGATCAAGCATTTGATACTGAAACAGGCAAAATATTAACTAAAAAAAATGAAGAATTAGATTATTTCTATCCCACCAATACCCTGGTCACCGCTCCTGAAATTTTGTTCTTCTGGGTAGCTCGAATGGTCATCGCAGGCTATGAATACACCGGGGAAAAACCTTTTAAAAATGTATATCTAACAGGAATTGTTCGTGATAAACAGAGAAGAAAAATGTCTAAATCATTGGGCAATTCACCCAATCCTTTGGATCTCATAAAAAAGTATGGGGCGGATGGCGTAAGAACCGGTATGCTCTTCAGCTCTCCCGCCGGAAATGACCTCCTTTTTGATGAAAAACTAGTCGAACAAGGTCAGAAATTTTCTAATAAAATCTGGAATGCTTTTCGACTCATTCAAGGTTGGGAGGTTGAAAAAATTGAGCAACCTAGCGAAAATCAATTGGCCATTCGTTGGTTTGAGTCCAATTTTCAAAAAGCATTGTTTGAACTAGAAGATCACTTTTCTAAATTCAGAATGTCTGATGCCTTAATGACCGTCTATAAGCTTATCTGGAATGATTTCTGCAGTTGGTATCTAGAGTGGATCAAGCCTAATTATGGGGGCCCAATAGATACCAAAACCCATCAACAGACCGTTTCTTTTTTGGAACAATTGATGAAGGTGCTGCATCCATTTATGCCCTTTATTACTGAAGAAATATGGCATAGTCTACATAAAAGAGGTGCTGATGAAGATTTGATTGTCGCTGAATGGCCAATCTCTCAAAAATTCGATGAACTCATTTTAGCTGATACTTCTTTCCTTTTTGAAATAATCGCACAAATAAGAAATATTAGAAATAAAAATCAAATATCGCCGAAAACCAAATTAACCCTAAATATCAATAGCGAGGTCTCCCTTTTTACTACTATCAAATCTTCCTTAATGAAAATGGCCAACTTGAAAAAAATCTCATTTATCAAAAAAAAGCCAGCACAGAGTCATAGCTTCTTAATTCATTCAAAGGAATTTTCTATTGTGTCAGCCAAAACCATAGATCTAGATTCTGAACGTGAAATGCTTCAAAAGGAATTGGAATATACCCGCGGATTTCTTGAAAATGTACTCAAAAAAATGAGTAATGAGCGCTTCGTTAATCATGCGCCTCCAAAAGTTTTAGAGATAGAAAAAAAGAAGCAAGCCGACGCAGAAGCTAAAATTGAAGCGCTCATGGAGAGCCTTAGAAAACTTTAAAATCGAGCAGCCATCAACAACCTGAGATCCTTGAAACTTAAGTTATATTTAATGGCTAAATATTGATTAGAAATACTTCCTTTATAGGCATAAACTCCTTTCATGAACCACTGATTTCTTAAAATCATCTCCTCTACTCCTCCAGCTTCACCCATTTGAATCAAAATAGGTGTTAGAATGTTCGAAATGGCAATAGTTGCTGTTCTTGGAACTCTAGAAGCTATGTTAGGCACACAATAATGGACCACATCGTATTTTCGAAATGTCGGTGCATCTAATGTTGTCAAGTGTGAGGTTTCAATGCATCCTCCTTGATCAATACTCACATCAATGACTAAAGAATTGGGCTTCATGTTAGCAATCATTTCTTCACTAATCACCATGCCATTGACCCCATTTCCTGCACGCATCGCACCAATCAAAACATCAGCGGATTCCAACGCTTTCATCAATGACAGGTGGTCAAAGGTCGAGGTATGAACCTGCCAGCCAACTGCATGCTTTAACCTTCTTAATTTATAAATTCTATTATCAAACACTTGTAAATTAACTCCCAAGCCTAGGGCGGCTCGTGTTGCATATTCAGCTACTGTTCCCGCTCCAATAATGACCGCCTTAGTCGGGGGTACGCCTGTTACTCCACCTAAAATTACCCCTGATCCACTATTGGTTTTACTCAAAAGTTCTGCTGCAATTAACATCACCGAACTCCCTGCAATTTCACTCATTGATCTTACGATCGGTAGTCCTCCTACCTTGTCTTCAATGAACTCATAGGCCAATCCAATGATTTTCTTTTCTTGAAGCGCTTTCAAATACTCAATAGATTGACTAGCTGGTTGAAGTGCAGATATCAAAGTGGTCCCCGATGAAATAAGGCCTATTTCCTCAATACTGGGAGGTTCCACCTTAAGTATAGTATCCGAGGCAAATACTGTTTTACGATCATAAACAATCTGTGCTCCCACCTCACTATAATCAGTATCTGCATAATTGGCAGAATTACCAGCAGAGGCCTCTACAATTACCTGATGATCATTCTGTATAAGCACTTTTACTGATTCAGGCTTTAAGGATATTCTATTTTCTTGCTTGCCCATCTCCAACGGCAAACCGATGCTCAACGATTTAGCTTTTCTATCTCTCTTTAACTGTTTTTCTTGTGGGTAGAGAGCAGCAGCCCTGCCTATTTTCTCAAACCCAGATTTATTTTCTTCTGTCATATGATTGGAAACTGATTTCCCTCAGACTCTCGGAGGTTAATTTAATATTAATATCAAGATATTTTTCGGGCAACAATGTAGTGATATTTTCAGACCATTCTATAAAGCATAAATGATTACTGTAAAAATAATCCTCAATACCCAAATTGACCGCCTCTAAAACATTGGTTATTCTGTAAAAATCAAAATGATACATAGGGGTTTCATCATTGCAGTGGTATTCATTGACAATGGCAAAAGTTGGCGAATGGATCGCATCACTTACTCCTAAAAATTCTCCTATTTTTTTGATTAAGGTAGTCTTACCTACTCCCATTTCACCATTGACACAAATGACTTTATATTCTTCCAAATCATCGATTATTTTACGAGCGACTCTATCAATCTGATCTAAAGAGTAAATCATTTTTTTTGTCGAAGGGTTATGAGAGGAATCATCATCTCTTCCATACTGATACCCCCATGCTGAAAAGAATCCTCATAAAGATTGGCATAATGATTAAAATTATTTTCATAGGCAAAGAATGATTCTTCCAAAGCAAAAATATAGGATGAAGTCAAATTCAATTTAGGTAATTTAAATACTTCAGGTTTATGCATATGAAATACCGATTTGGTATTAAATCCCAAATTCTTACCTATCTTAAATCTCAAATTATGATTGATATTTCTATCTGCCTTGATTTTTTCAGGTTTTTTAACCCGGATCGTACCGTGATCGGTGGTGATCATTATTTTAACCTTTTTTGAAGATAGTTTTTTAATAACTTCGAAAAGTGATGAATGTGCAAACCAAGTTTTTGTCAATGCTCTATAAGCGGATTCGTCTGGAGCCAATTCGCGGATCATTTGCATGTCTGTTCTGGCATGTGAAAGCATATCGACAAAATTGTAGACCAGTACATTGAAAGGTACTTTAAGGAGATCATCTAATTTCTGTTCTATCTGTTTTGCCTCCTGAGCTTTAATTATTTTGTGATAATTGTATTTTACTCCTATATTGTGCCGCCTTAATTGAGCCGCTAACAAGTCAGATTCAAACTTATTTTTGGAACCTTCCTCACTTTCCTTCGTCCAAAAATTCGGATACTTATTTTCAATTTCTGCGGGCATTAAACCTGCAAAAAGTGCGTTTCTAGCATAATTAGTTGCGGTTGGTAAAATAGAAAAATAAGTTTCTTTTTTCTCTATTTCGAATAATTGAGCAATTTCTGGCTCAATTATTTCCCATTGATCCCATCTTAAGTTATCAATAATGATGAGAAAAACACTGCTCTGCAGAAGTGCTGGGAATACTTTTTCTTTAAAAACCTGATGAGAAAGTAATGGCCCTTCGGATGAATTCATCCAATTTTCATAATCTGATCGAATATAATTCGCGAATCTTTGATTGGCTTCAGCTTTTTGATTTCGGAGAATTTGTGACATGTCTTTTTCATTGGTTTCATCAATCAATAATTCCCAACGAACCAATTTTCTATATACCGCAATCCAATCTTCATAATCTGCCGCATCGGCTATTTCATAACCAACATCGGTAAAATTTTGTTGATAACTTAAATTTGTTTTTTCAGATACTATGCGATTTTTATCCAATAATCTTTTGACCGAAAGTAAGATTTGATTTGGATTTAACGGTTTAATCAAATAATCTGCGATCTGTGAACCTATGGCATCCTCCATGATGTCTTCTTCCTCATTTTTGGTTATCATGACTACGGGAATGTTGGGATGTGATAATTTAATTGCTCTCAAGGTTTCAATCCCAGATATTCCTGGCATATTCTCATCAAGAAAAATAATATCAAAGTACTGCTTTTCGATCTCATCTAAGGCATCATTACCACTATTTACAGGAATGATCTGATAGCCTTTGGATTCCAAAAATATAATATGAGGCATTAATAGGTCAATCTCATCATCGGCCCATAAAATTTTATATTGCTGCATTTTTACGAAAATCCTTTTGTATGTTCACACTATAATAGACTCGAATATACTTTGAATAAAAAGAAAATATTTAATGATCCTGTTTATGGTTTTATAAACATACCCAATGAACTCATTTTTGACATCATCGAGCATCCCTATTTTCAAAGATTGCGTAGAATAAAGCAATTAGGACTGTCTGATTATGTATATCCTGGTGCCATTCATACGCGATTTGGTCATGCTATAGGAGCGATGCATTTGATGAGGAAAACATTGGACAGTCTTCGAGATAAAGGTCAAATGATTTTTGAAGCTGAATACGAAGGTGCATTAATTGCCATTCTTCTGCACGATATTGGTCATGGTCCTTTTTCGCACACATTGGAATTTAGTCTTTTCAAAAATGTCTCCCATGAAAGCATCACCGCTTGGACGCTTGATGTATTGAATAAAGAATTCGGGGGCAAACTGACCTTAGCCATTGAAATATTTAAGGGTACCTATCCACGTAAATTCCTTACTCAATTGGTTTCTAGTCAACTGGATATGGACCGGCTCGATTACCTTAAAAGAGATTGTTTTTTTACTGGCGTTCAAGAAGGTACAGTCGGAGCTGAGCGTATCATCAAAATGCTCAATGTGGTAGATGATGAGCTCGTCGTTGAAGAAAAAGGAATTTATAGTATTGAAAGTTTTATCAGCGCCCGTAGAATCATGTATTGGCAGGTTTATTTACATAAAACTTCTATTTGTAGTGAAAAAATGCTCATTGAACTCATCAAACGGGTAAGCATCTGTTGGGATAAGAGCACGTCAATGTCTGCTACTCCTGCCCTCAGTCTTTTTCTCAGCAATGATCTTTCAGCCCAAGATTTCAATAAAAATCCAAAATTACTCAGAACTTTTATGGAATTAGATGATACTGATATTTGGGGAAGTATCAAACTTTGGTTAAATCATGAAGATCCCGTCATCAATATATTAAGCAATGCTTTAAAAGATCGACGTTTATTTAAAATCGAGATACTGGAAGAGCCTCTGAAATCAGTTCATCTAACTGATATCAAAAAAGAGGTTGCAAAAAGGTTAAAGCTGCCCCTTGAGATGACCCATAGTTTAGTCACCCATGGAAGTGTCACCAATGCCGCTTACACTGCCAAGAATCATATTATAAATATTTTAAGAAAAAATGGAAAAGTAGAAGAAATCACGGCTGCTGTTGATTTGCCCAACATCAAAGTGATGAGTAAAATTGTGAAAAAAAATTATCTTTGCTATCCCAAAATACTATATTTACCAAAATATTTATAATTGGTCAATCCAATGACAAAATGAAAAGTTAAATGAACTTTACCTTAGAGCAAATTGCTCATCTTGTAGGAGGAAAATTAGACGGGTCAAAAGAGACTAAGGTAAATACGATCAGTTCTATTGAAGATGCTGAAGAAGGGAGTATAACCTTTTTATCCAATCCAAAGTATGAACTCCTTATTTACAAAACCCAAGCATCAGCAGTTATTGTTGATGAAAAACTCATTCTAAGTAAAAAAATAAATACAGCCCTAATCAGAGTTGCAAATCCCTATGCTGCTTTTACCGCTTTATTAGAAGCATATGATCAGCTGCTTTCCTTCAACAAAACTGGAATTGAACAACCTAGCTTTATACACAAAACGGCCACTTATGGATCAGACATTTATGTAGGTGCCTTCGCTTATATTGGGAGCAATGTTAAAATAGGTGATCAAGTAAAAATTTATCCTAATGCCTACATTGGTGATGATGTCACTATTGGTCATCAAACGATCATTCATCCAGGGGTTAAAATTTATGCTAAAAGTATGATTGGAAGTCATTGTACCCTGCAGGCGGGAGCGATTGTCGGAAGTGACGGTTTCGGATATGCACCTCTTAAGGATGGCTCTTATAAAAAAATACCTCAATTGGGTAATGTTGTTTTGCAAGATCACGTGGATGTAGGGGCCAATACGGTAATCGATTGTGCCACCTTTAACACAACGCTGATCAAAAAAGGGGTCAAACTCGATAATTTGATTCAAATTGGTCATAATACTATGATTGGAAAAAATAGCGTAATTGCGGCTCAAACAGGTGTCGCTGGCTCCGTGAAAATAGGTGATAATTGTAAAATAGGTGGACAAGTTGGGATTGCTGGACATTTAAAAATAGCTGCCGAAACGCAAATACAGGCTCAATCTGGAGTATCAAAAAATACCAAATTAGCTCAAACCATTTATGGAACTCCTGCTATTGACTTCAATAATTATCTTAGATCCTACACGATATACAAAAAATTACCCGAAGTAATGAAGCAGATCGAAAAAATTGAGGAAAAACTTTTAAACTTGTAGCCCAAAACTCAATGAAATTTAATCAACACACAGTTAGCGGCGAAGCAGTCGTCTCAGGCATAGGCTTGCATACGGGCGTGGTGAGCAATATGACTTTCGTCCCTGCCAAAATCAACCATGGAATTAAATTTCAAAGAATAGATTTAGATAGTCAACCCATTATTGACGCCGATGTAGAAAATGTGGTCGATTTATCTCGAGGCACAAGTATTGAGCAAAATGGGGGAAGAATTAATACGGTCGAACACGTCTTATCAGCTTTAGTTGCCTTAGAAATAGACAATGTTTTAATAAAAATTGATGGGCCTGAGCCCCCCATTATGGATGGTAGTGCAAGACAATTCATGGATGCCATTCTTAAAATCGGATTACAAGAACAAGCCGCTCCTAGAAACTTCTTTGAGTTACCTAACAGCGTCTTTTATGAAGACAAAGTACGAGATGTTGAAATCATCGCACTGCCCTTAGATGATTATAGAGTCACTGTAATGGTGGACTATAATTCACCTGTTCTTGGAAGTCAGCATGCCTCATTGAACAAATTAACAGATTTTTATGAGCAAATCAGTGATGCTAGAACTTTTTGCTTTTTACATGAGATCGAAGAGCTGTACAAACAAGACTTGATCAAAGGAGGCGATATTTCTAACGCCATTGTAGTGGTTGATCGGATGGTGAAATCAGGTGAGCTAGATCATCTAGCCCATTTACTCAATAAACCCAAAGTTGAAGTAGAGAAAGAGGGTATCCTAAATAATGTAAGTCTTAGGTATAAAAATGAACCTGCCAGACACAAGTTATTAGACATCGTAGGAGATTTAGCCTTGGTGGGTAGACCTATTAAGGCCCAAATAATGGCTGCTCGTCCTGGGCACGCTGCAAATATTGCTTTCGCTCGAAAACTTAAAAAAATCATCCAAAAAACCGCTCATAATAAAATACCACAATACGATCCTAAAATACCTCCAGTAATGGATATCAATAAAATTGCGAAAATCTTACCCCATAGATATCCATTTTTACTGATTGATAAAATTTTTCATCTTGATGATGAATCGGTAGGGGGTATTAAAAATGTCACCTTCAATGAGCCTTTTTTTCAGGGTCATTTTCCTGGAAATCCTGTCATGCCTGGGGTTTTACAAGTAGAAGCAATGGCCCAAATTGGAGGTATCTTAGCGCTTAATTCCGTGCCAGATCCTGAAAATTATTGGACTTACTTCTTAGGTATCGATAATTTTAAATTTAAAAAAATGGTGTTCCCAGGAGATACCCTCATCTTTAAATGTGAATTATTAGAACCAATCAGGAGAGGCTTCGTAAAAATGTCAGGAGTTGCTTATATTGAGAACAAATTAGTTTGTGAAGGCAACATGACTGCCGTACTCATAAAAAAAGAATAATGAATAATCCTTCAGCTTTTGTCCATCCCGATGCTAAAATAGGTAAAAATGTAGTTATTGAGCCTTTTGCTTACATAGACAAGGATACAAAAATAGGTAATGGCTGTTGGATTGGTCCCAACGCTTGTATTTGGGAAGGTTCTAGAATAGGTGATAATTGTAAAATTTTTGCGGGAGCACAAATTTCATCGGTTCCACAAGATTTAAAATTCGCAGGGGAAAAAACCTTGACAATCATTGGTAAAAATACAACTATTAGAGAATTTGTAACCATTTCAAGAGGAACCAGTCATAGAAATCAAACCGTTATTGGTGAGCATAATTTACTGATGGCTTATGTCCATGTTGCGCACGATTGTATCTTAGGAAACCATTGTATTGTATCTAATTCCGTTCAAATAGCTGGTCATGTCTCCTTGGGAGATTATGCCATCATTGGTGGTACAGCAGCCATAAGACAATTTGTGAAAATTGGAGCCCATGTGATGATTGCTGGGGGTTCTCTTGTTCGTAAAGATGTACCCCCTTATGTCTCAGCGGCACGTGAACCCCTAAGCTACAGTGGCATCAATGCGATTGGTCTGAGGAGAAGGAAGTTTACCACGCAAGAACTTAATAACATTCAAGAGATGTATCGGATTATATATCTGAGTGATTTAAATATTAGTAAAGCTGTTAATAAAATTCAAAGTGATTTTGAATCCTCAAAAGAAAAAAATCTCATCATAAAATTCATTCAAGAATCAGAGCGAGGTATCATGAAAGGTATTGAATGAGGGTTAAACTTAATAAAGTTGGGAAGAGGTTTAATAAAGAATGGATTCTTAGAAACTTAAGTTTAGATATTCCATCTCAATCTTCTCTAAGCATCACTGGTGCCAATGGCAGTGGGAAAAGTACCTTAATAAAACTGATATCCACCTACATGGAACCCACAACAGGTAATATTCAATATTTCGAAAATAAAAAAAGTTACACCATTGAAAGCATACCTCAATCGATAGGTTTGGCAGCTCCTTATGTTGATTTGATAGAGGAATTCAGTCTGAGAGAACATGTAGAATTTCATTTCAAATTTAGATCTATCCCTTTCTCCTTAGACGAATTCATAGCAAGAACAAATTTTCAATTTTCCATTGATAAAAAAGTCAAGAATTTTTCTTCTGGAATGAAACAACGTCTCAAACTCGCCCTTGCCATCTATGGCGAAAATAAATTGCTTATGTTAGACGAACCTACATCAAATTTAGATCAGGAGGGTATTGAATGGTATCGTGACCAGATACTTCAAAAAATAGGGACATGCACCATAATCGTAGCCTCAAATCAACGCCATGAATATGATTTTATCCCTGAAACGATCAACCTAAGTAATAAGCACAAGATGTATATTGAATCTATGTGAAGAACTAGGTATCTTTGGATTGAATGGAGTCATGAGTCCATAAACTATTCAAAGCCAAAATGAATGGATTCATTGCCCCTTAGAACTGGCTCATGATCAAACGAGATTAATAGTATCTTTTAAGATGAAGAGCTAGCATCATTCCTAATAGGATGGAAGACTCAGATATTAGGTATGTGAAAATAAAAGAATCCAATAAAAAGATAAGCCCATTGGATAAATGCCATTTCCTCTAATTAAAATATCCACCAAATGATCTATACAGAAGACTTTTCATGAATAAGACCTATAAAAGCTGAGAAATTAAATTTATTTTAAATAATTTCATATTAAATGAAAATAATATTCTGCTCTAACCTTTAAACCAAACAATATATTCAAAATTTCCACGTTTGATAATTGATCAAAAAAATGTTAATTTTGTATAATAATCATGAATATTTAAAATAAGGATAAAATGAAGATCCTCCAAATAAAAATCATAAAAACCCTATTTTTTGTAGGGTCGTGTGCGGCGCTGCTAATTTTCACCAATTGTGGTGGTGAGAGACGATCCAGCGGCTGTGGACACTCAGCCCCCGCCGAGGCAAACGCCTTACTTCTAGATAAAGATTGGTCATTGAGTTCCGCTACAAACGCGGGTACTCCTAGAGATGAATGGACAGGATTCACGCTAAAATTCGGCCTAGACACAGATCTTGCAGGGGGTAGTTATACAGCCTCAGGTATTCCATCAGACGAAGGTGCAAATCTAGCCTGGTCCACTTCAGGTACATTTACTGCCAACAATGATCTTACTGTATTAACCAGAAATGATGGCATAGTAATGACACTTGTGGTTAGTGAAACTGCCCTAAACGTGTCTTTTACTGTTCCAGAATCCAGTGGCCGAGTGGATGGATTCACTGGTGCTTGGGTTTTCAAAATGGTACCCTAAACAATTATGTAATTAAAATAAAAAGGGCAATTGTTTAATTGTCCTTTTCTATTATGTGGCATAAATCATTCGAGTCCGATAAAAATGAGATATTAAGAACGGTTCAATATCAACATAAAGGTTTCTTGATGCGTCTGACAATATCTAGTGCTATTCGTAATTTCCTCAGAATAGAAAATCCTCTAGCCATTGAAGATGACTTTATTCGTGAATTAAAAAATAAAAGAAATTTTGACGTCTCCTTTTTAAATGAATTCTATAGAATTGCCGCAGATAGCTATCGCTACAGCAGAAGCGACAATCAACTTGAATTTATTTGGGATGGCACACCACAGGCAGAAATTTACAGAATAGCCTGGTATGAGCATTACCAGAAGCTCATAAATGATTTAGCATATCACCCCTTTTTTAATAGACTCATCATTAAAAGTACGGTAATCAATACCCATGAAAATCGAGTCCTACTCAAAACTGCTCTCATTAAAATAATAAAATCTCATTCAGGAGTTAAAGAAATAGCGGTGAAAAAAAAATCAGCCTAATCAACTCAATTTATTATTAATGGACAATACCACATACTTTACATAATTTTCTTTTAGATAAAGGCCTTTTTTTAGGAGGTCTTTTATGACCAAAATAGCTCTTATCTGAATATTGTGGTTTTTTCAATATTTTAATACTCTTTTTTTTATCTTTCGCTACCTGCTTCATACGATTTTCATACTCCTCTTTACTTTCTTTTTGCGTTTTAAATCCAGACTTAAAAACCTTGACACTTTTTTTGTTTTGAGATGAAGTCTTGGATGAATTATCCACATCACGAGAGTTTTGCGCGAAAATCGAACTCAGAGTAGATATCATTAATAGAATAAAAAAAAATGTTTTTGCCATTAAAAAATATTTATAATATAACGTAAAGCTATAACTGATTATTTCAAATACTTTTTTTTAATAAAGTATTATTTTCAAGAATTTATATTTCATCATCCATTAGCCATATTTACTTTATTTTAGCTTTATGAAATTTTTAATAAGTTCTTTTTTATGGTTTTCTCTCTTCTCTTCATATGGGCAGATTCCTTCAGAAAGTGAATATTATCGTAGAATGGATTTGGGACAACAGCTCATGATTGCTGGCGACTACCAAGCTGCGCAAACAGAATTTTTGTTCGTACTTGAAAATATGGAAGTTATCCCAACGGATCTAGCATATCTTTTTGGAAGAAATAGTTTTCATCTCGCCTCTTACAAACAAAGCGTTAATTGGCTCAATAAATACCTACAATTAAAGGGGACTAAAGGTCAATATTATCAAGAAGCCATTCAATATCTGCAATTTTCTGAAGATAAGTATATGGAACTTCAACGATCCCTAACAACAAGATCAAAGCAATACCCTTGTCGCCTCAAAATATGATTGTGGTGGTCTGAGCAAGATGATTTGTCCTGTATGTAAAGGCTCAGGAGTTATTTTTAAGCAAGGAATCTTTGACATTCATTATCAAACCTGCCCTTACTCCGAAGGAGGGGGTTATTTAAGTTGTCAAGACTACAATCTTTTCATGATGGGTGTCTTGACCCTTCAGGATAGCTTATCTCGATAATCTTGATAGGTAAAAGTCTTTAAAAGCTCAAATCTATCGTCTGCTCGAATGACTCCAATAGAGGGATGATCAATGCCATTAAACATGGTCGTTTTCACCATGGTATAATGCATCATATCCTGAAAGGTTAGGGTGTTTCCAATTTTTAAAGGTTTGGAAAAACTGTAATCAGTTAAAAAATCTCCAGCTAAACAACTGACACCTCCTATATTGTAGCGAAACGGATATTTTTCAGCATGATAAGATCCTTCCATAATTTCAGGCCGATAAGGCATTTCTAAGCAGTCTGGCATATGACAGGTGAATGAAGCATCCATAATGGCCGTTGGACTACCTTGGTTCTCCACAATATCAATAATTGTTGTCTTTAAAAATCCTGTCTGCCAAGCGACCGCCCCACCGGGTTCGAGAATAATTTCAATTTGATATTTCACTTTGAAGTACTTTAAGGTATTCACTAGTAGTTCAACATCATAACCATCTTTGGTGATTAAGTGTCCGCCTCCCAGATTGAGCCATTTAATATTTGAAAGATATTTTTTAAATTTCTTTTCAAAATTCTCTAACACCTTAACCAAAGCGGCAGCGGATGACTCACAGAGTACATGAAAATGTAGACCTTCTATGTTTGAGGGAAGGTTCTCTGGAAGACTTGAGCTTATCAAACCTAATCTCGAATGGGCATGAGCCGGATTATATAGATCCGTCACAACATCTGACCATTCTGGATTTACCCTTAACCCCATAGAAATCCGTGATGGGACTCTATCCTGAAATTTATAAAATTGATTGAGGGAATTAAAAGTAACATGTGAGGAAAGCGTCATCAATTCATCAAACTCATCATCCCTATACCCAACAGCATAAGTATGGGCTAATGCGTTGAATTTCTCAACACATAATTTGGCTTCATTCATAGAGCTCGCAGTAGCACTCTTTAAAAATGATTTCACTAATGGGAAACTTGACCACATAGCAAACCCTTTCAATGCCAAAATAACATTGATTTTCGCATTTTTTTGAACTAAATCTATTTGTTTTAGATTACGCCTTAATTTTTCTTCCTCAAGGACGAAACAAGGTGATGGAATGGCCTCAAATGTATCTTGACTCAATAATATTGACATGATGGTTTAGATGACCCACAATTATATAACCTAACATGCTTACTGTAAATTCAAACGGCCCGACCCACCCTTTCGATCGCCATTGCACCTTTGAAAAAGAAGAAAACATTAAAATAGTACTTTCTCGAACCGAAAAAAACTCCCTTTTTAATGATTCAAGCTCCCTTGAAGATGCATCACTCCGCATCACGTATTCATCTTGATCCATACTCGGAAGTTTTTGTCTTTCTCCTCTAGATATACACAGGGCGCGATATGAAAAAACACGTTCGGTATCTATGATATGCAGGAATATTTCTTTTAATGACCACTTTCCCTCTAGATAGCGATAATCAGCCTTTTCCTCATTTAAACCATCCATAATGAACGATAATTGATGGGTTGATTGGTTGAACTGATCCATCAGGGGCATTTGATTGGTACATTCGACATAACCACGATAAAATTCCGGAACGGTATTCAAGTTTGGTCGCATAAATTAATCCATCTCAAGATTTACTCCTTTAATCTCATGCCAAATGAGCCCATTTTTACCCAGATCTTCCATAAAAGGATCAGGATCAAAGGCTTCGACATTAAATACGCCAGCTTCCTTCCACTTACCAGTAATCATCATCTTAGCACCCAATGCGGCCGGGACCCCTGTCGTGTAAGAAACACCCTGAGCACCTGTCTCCAAATAAGCTGCTCGATGATCACAATTATTGTAAATATAGTACGTTTGATGATCTCCATTTTTCAAACCACTTATGCGACAGCCAATAGAAGTTTCTCCCTCATAGTTTTTTGCTAGGGAGCCTGGATCAGGTAATACCGCTTTTAAAAATTGCAAAGGTATGATTTGATTGCCTTGAAAGTCTATGGGGTCGATTCCAGCCATACCAATATTCTGTATAACCCTTAAATGTATGAGGTATTCGTCACCAAAAGTCATCCAGAATCTAGCTCTACGAAGGGTAGGAAAATTTTTAACCAAAGATTCTAGTTCTTCATGATTGATTAAATATGATTTTCTAGGCCCAATATTTGGGTAATTGATCATGCGACTGATTTCATGAGGCGCAGTTTCTTTCCAGCTACCTTCCTCGTAAAACTTACCCTTTTGGGTGACTTCTCTGATATTAATTTCAGGATTAAAATTGGTTGCAAAAGCTTTGCCATGATCTCCTCCATTACAATCTACAATATCTAAGTAGTGTAACTCGTCAAAATGATGTTTCGCAGCGTAAGCGGTGAAAATACTGGTTACACCCGGATCAAAACCACAGCCTAAAACAGCCATAAGTCCTGCCTTTTTAAACCTTTCCTGATAAGCCCACTGCCAGCTATATCCATATTTAGCTTCCTCTAAAGGCTCATAATTAGCTGTATCCAGATAATGTACACCTGTCTTGAGACATGCCTCCATGATGGTCAAATCCTGATACGGCAAGGCTACATTAATCACCAAAAAAGGGCGATTCACCTCAAATAAATGAATGAGTTGCCCCTCTTCATTGGCATCCACTTGATTCGTCGAAATTTTTACCTCTTTGTATTTTGCTCTTACGCTTGTTGCAATATCATCACATTTTTTCAACGTCCTGCTGGCCAATACGATTTCCGTAAATATAGTGCTTAATTGAGCACATTTATGAGTGACTACTCGTCCAACCCCACCTGCGCCTACGATAACAATTTTTGACATCTTTTCATTCTAAAAATGCAATTATAACTTTAAATCTAAAATTAAAAGATGACTTCCAAATAAAATAAGTTTTTGAGAGTGTTAGTTAAAGTTGTATCTCACGCCCGCCATTACACCAAAACCATTAGGAATGGATGAGAAACCCACATAGCTTCTGGTGATAGATTGGAATGATTGTGTGTAGTTAGGCTCAAATGTAACATCGATATTTTGAAGAAGTCGGTAACCTAAACTCATCCCTGTCTGTCCTGAGAACGAGATGTTTCTATATAAAGAATTATCACTGGTTGTAAATTCAGCAAGGAGTGTTGGATCATCCAAGGATCGATGAATGTTTCCGAGGTAAAAATTGGTCACCAAGCCAGCGTTCACACGGAGTGACAAGCGTTGATCTAAAAATATAAAACCTGCCCGCAAAGGTACAGAGGCAAAATCTATCCTATTCTGCAATTCTGTCTCTGTATTTGTGTATGCTATTTCTTGCATTTTTTGGACTCCCTTGCTCGTATTTTCTGCAATCACCGATGGATTCTGAACAGGCCTTGATGTGGGATAAGAAATAGTTTCAACCATAAAATTAGACTCTTGAACTAATTCCGTTTGGACATATTGAAGACCTCCCTCAAGAACAAACCGATCTTTGATAGTCATACCTAGATTGACTTCTATTTTCCTATTAATTCCCACCAACATATTTTCATTCAATGAGGTCACCCTACCCTCTTGATCTGTCAAAAATCCTTGGTTTAATCCTCCTGCCGAAAGCATGTCTCCCGCATTTATTAGTTCATAATTGGGGTTAAATGAAGATCCACCAAAATTAATTCCTGCCCATAAATGGTCCCTTTCTGTTATTAAACTTTTCTTGAGAAACAGCAGAGGATAAGAAGCAAGAATGGGAGTTATTATTTTTTTGTCAACCGAATTCTTATTCAAAAAATGATATTCTTTCTTATCAAGTCTTAATATTTTCTTATCCATTACCAGTGAAGAACTCTTTTTCACCAGTTTGGGATGCTCTGAATTTGCATATTTTTCTTTTGAATCTAAAAAATAAAGCCTGTCTGAAGCCGTTCGAGGTCCTATTAGCAATGAAGTATCGTTTAATGAATTTTGAACTTCATTTTGGCTCAAATAAAAATTTCCTGAGTACGGATCACTGCCTAACCATTGTGATTGAATGGAAACAATGATCGTTATTAAAACAGCAATAGCTGCCACCAAACCTATAGATTTGGGCACGATGTCTATACTTCAATATATCCAAACTTTTAGTGATCAAGCTCCATACGCTATCAGAAGGAGCTATTTCTGCCTCTTCCACGGCTTTTCGCCAGTGGTTCGCAAATGGTTCTCGATCCCTACTGTGGCTATCCATATTTGACATGATCTTTTGACTCCAACATTTTGATCAATAGCTTCTTGGCCCTCGAGTATTGAGATTTTGATGTTCCCTCGCTGATTTTTAGCTTCACTGCAATCTCGTGATGTTTGTACCCCTCTATGGCGTACATATTAAATATTATTCGGCATCCATCAGGCAGCGACATAATCATCTTAATTAATTCTTGGTGACTAAATTCGGAGAAGACATCTTCATTTACTACTAGATTGTCTAAATTAACTATGTCTACCATTGGATATAAAAACAGCTTACTCCTCTGATGATTTAAAGCCGTATTTACCACAATCCGCTTGATCCAATAGGGTAAGGAGGAATCTCCTCTAAATTTTTCTATATTTTCAAAAACTTTAATAAAAGACTCTTGTAAAATGTCTTCGGCCTCTTGAATTCCCTTTACATAACGTAATGCAACCGCGTACATGACTTTCGAATATTTGGCATAAAGAGCTTCTTGAGCCTTTGATTTACTTTTCTTACACCCCTTTATTAAAAATTTATCGGAATCAAACATCTTGTTAGATTAAAGACAACTTTAATTGAAAATTCGTTGTAAACTTGTTGATAAAAAAATCTCATGAAAAGACTCAGCTTTTGCTTTCTACTGATCTTTTTTGTTCAATCTAAATGCACATTCGTAAGCTCATCTTCGAGTTTGGACGCATTTGAAATACAATATACAGATAAAGAATATACCAGCCAAGTAGGCACTGTAAGCATTGCCCCCCTTGTGGCTTTCAATGCAGCTCAATTAAATGCAGTTCCCCTCGCTCAAGGACAAACCTATGAACTCATTTTTGACCTCCTCAATCCAGATTACCAATACCTCAAAATGAAGATTTTTCATTGTGATTGGAACTGGATTCCTTCAAAATTGAATGATTTGGAATTTCTAAGTAAGTACAATGAATTTACGATTACTGATTATGAGTTTTCTCAGAGTAATTTTTCAGCATATGTGACCTACAAAACGATTATTCCGAAATTAAAAATATCTGGCAATTATATCATCTGTATTTATCAAGATGATCAATCAGCTATTCCGTTATTTACAAGAAAGTTTATCGTTTATGAAAATTTAACCTATGTAGATGCAAATATTTCCACTCCTCAACAACCTAAAAATAGCCGAACGCATCAAAAAATCAACTTAAAAATCAACTATGGTGCTCTTGAAACCTCAAATTCACAAGATAATTTTAAAGTGGTTTTAATTCAAAACAGAGATTGGAAGCATGCCCTCATGCCCTTGCTCCCTACACAACTAATCTCCAATGAAAAAACATTAATTTTCAACTACTTCAATGATGAGATGCTTTTTCCAGGCTTAAATAATTTCAGGTTTTTTGATGCCCGATCCATCAGCTATCGGGGTCAAAATGTAATGGCGCTTCAATCCACCAGCCGGGGTATCGAGTTAATCTTAGAACCAGAATTACCAAAAAAAGGTTTGGCTTTTAGTCAAACATTAAATACAGATTTAAACGGTGCATACTACACCCAAACTTTGGATCCCAATACCCAAAATTTCAATTCAGAATATATTTGGGTGAATTTTAGAATTGATATACCCCAAATTAATGGCGATATTTTCATTCATGGAGGTTTTAATAATTGGCAGTTGAACTTACAAAATAAGATGAACTATGATAAAAATATGCAGGCTTACACGGGTAGTATTAGAGTAAAGCAAGGATTTTATAATTATAATTATTATGTATCAAGCGAACAATATCCATTTTATTGGATAGATGGCAATCATAGCGAACATCCTAATAAGTATGAAATACTCGTCTATCACCGAGCTCCGGGATCTCTTAATGACAGACTCATAGGCTATAAAAAGCTTTAAATTAAATGCTTAAATCATTAAATGTAGTGATCTGGGGTTACCTGCTAACCTACACATTGAATCGAAAGTGCATGATATCACCGTCCTTCACAATATATCCTTTTCCTTCAATGGCCAACTTTCCCGCCTCCTTGCATCCCTGTTCGGTTTGATAACGTTCGTAATCCGTCAGTTTAATCACCTCGGCTTTGATAAAACCCTTTTCAAAATCGGTATGTATGACCCCTGCCGCTTGAGGGGCTTTCCAGCCCTCTTGAATCGTCCAAGCGCGTACCTCTTGAACACCCGCTGTAAAATAGGTGATGAGTCTTAAAATACGATAAGAGGTTTTAATTAATCGATTCAATCCAGATTCAGTTAACCCATATTCTTCAAGAAATAAATTTTTATCCTTTTCTTCTTCAAATTCAGCTATTTGCGCCTCGAGGGAAGCACAAACCAAAATCACCTCAGCATTTTCCTTATCTACAAATTCTACCAATTGCTTGCTCCAATCATTACCATGGATCACGTGCTCCTCTTCTACATTAGCCACATAAATAATCGGCTTATCGGTAAGCAAATTAAGGGAATTTATGAAGGTCATGGCCTCATCATCTCTCTCCATTGATCTCACATTTTGACCCGATTGCAGATGGATTTTGAATGTATTCAAAATATCGTATTCCTTACGAGCCATTTGATCTCCTGACTTAGCCAATTTTTCGACTCTGGCACATCTTTTCTCAACGGAATCTAAATCCTTTAGTTGTAGCTCTGTATCGATAACCTCTTTATCCGAAATGGGATTAACCACTCCTTCTACATGTATAATGTTGTCATTGTCAAAGCAACGCACCACATGAATGATAGCATCTACCTCACGTATATTAGCCAAAAATTGATTGCCTAATCCCTCTCCTTTACTTGCCCCTTTGACAAGTCCTGCAATGTCCACAAATTCCATGGCGGTTGGGATCACTTTTTCAGGATGAACCAGCTCATTCAGAATTTTCAATCTTTCATCAGGGACGGTGATTACCCCTACATTAGGCTCTATAGTGCAAAAAGGGAAATTAGCCGCCTCAGCTTTCGCATTGGACAAGGCATTAAACAAAGTAGACTTACCCACATTAGGCAATCCTACGATTCCACATTGTAATCCCATTTTTTTATCCTTGGTTTTGAAATTAAATATTTGTTAAGATTTTTTAATTAAGCATGCCTTATTTCAACGCATCAAGGAGCATCCACCGATCATTGAGCTCTCAGGAGTAATCATCTCGTACTTACAATTAAAAATTCATTTACTGAAGGTATTATTGACGCTCCTGACGATTTTCGTCTTCCCGCTCTATTTCATCAAAATCAACTTCAGGCATCAACTCTTCTTTGATGTGATCAACCGTACTGTTCAGGGCATTTACGAACTTATGGAAATCCTCTTTATATAAAAATAGCTTATGCTTTTCATAGACAAATTCGTTATCCTTAAATCGGCGTTTACTCTCCGTTATGGTGAGATAATAATCATTAGATCTTGTTGCTTTGACATCAAAAAAGTAAGTTCTTTTTCCAGCCTGCACTTTCTTTGAATATATTTCTTCCCTCCTATTATCATTGTTATCATCCACGGCTATGTTATTTTTGAATTGCTATTAATATTGCTTAGCAAGTTTATGCAAAAAATTGAACATTTTATACAAAAATAATGCAGTATTGCTCGAACTGACTTAATATAGCTCCGATATTAATATTTTAGCAAAAAAATATTGCTGTGGGTTTAGATTTATCATCAATTAAAAAATTTGACAATTTAGAGTTGCTTGCCAAAGAATTGGTTGAAGGATTCATCACAGGTTTACACCGATCACCTTATCATGGTTTTTCTGTTGAATTTGCCGAATACAAGCATTATAATTTTGGTGAAAGTACAAAAAACATAGATTGGAAAGTCTTTGCCAAAACAGATCAACTTTTCGTTAAGCAATATGAAGAAGAAACCAACCTTCGCTGCACTATCTTAATGGATATTTCCCAAAGCATGTACTATCCTAAACCAAAATATGATAAAATAAGGTTTAGTATCTATTGTGCTGCAGCCCTTTCTCACTTAATGATTTCTCAACGAGATGCCGTAGGCTTAATAGGCTTCTCAGACGGCGTAAAATTAACGACTGCACAGAAATCTAGTAAATCACATCTCCATCAATTGCTCCTACAATTGAATCAGTGGATGGAGACAGAAAGCATCCAATCGTCCTACTCTCAAATCGCTGAAAGTATTCATGCGGTTGCGAACAAAATCAGTCGCCGATCATTAGTGATCCTTTTTACAGATATGTTTCAAAACTCCTCATCATCTACCGATCTTTATGAGTCTCTTCAACATCTTAAACATAAAAATCATGAAGTTTTAATTTTTCATGTTTCTGATCAAAATACGGAGAGAACCTTTAATTTCGAAGATCGGCCCTATCTTTTCATAGATTCAGAAAATGGACGAAAAATAAAGATCACTCCGTCCCTACTCAAAGAGCAATACCAAATAAAAACGGAAAAATTTTATCAAGATATTCGACAAATGTGTGGTCAACTTAAAATCGACTTTATCGAGGTAGATACAAAAGAATCTTTTGATAAAATATTAGGGGCCTATCTTGTTAAAAGAAGAAAAATGAGCTAGTCGTGATTCATCAATTTAATCAAGATGTAACCATTCTTTTTTGGTCATCAATTCATCTTTCGTCTCAACATAATCAGGATCATCGACACAGCAATCTACAGGACATACCGCCGCACATTGTGGCTCTTCATGAAAACCTGTACATTCGGTACACTTACCTGGAACAATATAATAGAACTCTTCAGATACCGGCTCCTGATCGGTCTGCGCATCTAAAGTAATGCCTCCCTCTAACTCAACTTCCATTAAGCTTGTGCCGTCAGACCATTTCCATTGCTCACCCCCTTCGTATATCGCCGTATTGGGACATTCTGGTTCGCAAGCGCCACAATTGATACATTCATCGGTTATGATAATTGCCATTAGATATAAATGATTAATTTGTCTATAAAACTAGCAACAAAATAATTAGCGAAGTTGTTTCATTAAAATAAAAAATATTTTTGATCTAGAAAGTGTTTTGAATAATCGTAATCAAATTGGAGCTGAGCGGCAGCCTAGCCCGTCAATCCATCAGCTTATAAAGTTCTGAAATTTTTAAAGCACGATCCTTCCAATAGGCATCATCGAAAAATCCATATTGAGAAGGTTGATAATTACCTATCAAATCAACCTTAGATTTTTCTGGAACCTTCAGGCCCAAACACCAGTAAGCTGCGTTGACTAACATTCTTCGCGTACCCTCAGCAACCAAATCTGTTGAAGCCCCCATCGTTGTGGCAAAGACCCTTCCCTGTTTTCCATTCGGGATTTGATAATTTTTAATCCATGCTATGGGCATCATCGGTGCATTGAGATCAATGGATACGGTATCCCCTCGCTCATTTTTTCTATTTACAATGGCCCCCAGTTTGCTATCGCTAGGCCTCATTCCAAAAAAAGGATCAGACTTATCATAGGGGCCATTTCGCTCAGTAACTTGTCCAAGTAATAATGGAAATGCATCATCAACCATCGGCAATCTAATAGCATAAACATCGGTTGCCCCCCAAATCGAACCGGGCAGTATACTCTTAAAAACAGGATGATCCCGAGATGTCTTCGGAACGATACCTAGGGTACTTTGCTGACCATGGGCGCCATGGTGAGCGACCCATTTTTCACCTAAAATCAATTTTCCAAAGCCACCCTGCCAGACATTATTCTCTTTATAATAATTACCATAATGCGCAAAGCTACTCTTGATAGGACCCGTATCAAATTTAAAAGCATGCGTCGCCGTGCGCATGCCTAAAACAGGCTTTCCACTTTTTAAATAATCATCGATATAGCGCATTTGCATATCAGGCAAGGCTCTAAAACGTGTAAGGATAATCATTAAATCTGCATCGGCCAATGCCACTAAACCTGGGATGTTATTTTGATAATTCGGATTTACAATGCCTGGGTAATTGGGATTTTGGGCAAATAAAACCGTACAATTAAATCCATGATTGACATTTAAAATTTTGGCCAGTTGAACCAAGGTCTCTTCAGATCTATATTCTTCGTCTCCAGAAATTAATACAATTTTTGCCTTCTCGGGATTTCCCTTCCATTGAAGCCATTCCATGGTTTGATCCTGCCCTGAAAGCGTTACGACCATTGATGGTGATCCTTGGATATCGAACTGATGGATGAGAAACAGAGGAGCTATTAGATATTTGAATAATTTCATAGGCTGATTTTCGATCCCTCCTTAGCTTAAGGTAAATTAATTTATTTAAAGATATTCAAAAAATAATTTAATTAAGTCTTCCAATCATAAAATGATGAGACCAAAAACTTATCACTGAAGATACGCTATTATTTAATATCTCTATTGAAAAACCAGTTTTGTAACAAATAAGATTAGTTAAAAAAATAATTAGGTCTGATCAACTCTTCAATTCTTACCTTTGTCATGAAAATGCGATGGATCTATGAAATTGGAAGAACGTCTTAATACTTTTATCAAATTAAATCAAGTTCTAATTGAACTATCGGCCGTCGAACGCGCTGAAATTATAACGCAAGCCGCAAATAACAATCGTTGGTTTGATACATCCAATGTTGAACAAGCCCTATCGGGACTCATTCATTTAACTGATCCCGTCAAAATGAAAACTTGGCTGAATGGTTATGATCTGAAGCCATCAAAACAAAAAATCATTGGTTTGATTATGGCTGGAAACATACCTTTGGTTGGGTTTCATGACTTGATATGCGTACTCTTGTCCGGTCATAAAGCAGCTATAAAGTTGAGCAGTCAAGATTTATTTTTGATGCAATGGATCATCCGTAAACTATGTGAAATTGAACCTGCCTTCATTAACCAGATCGATGTTTGTGAGCAGCTCAAAGTTATGGATGCTGTGATTGCAACGGGTAGCAATAACACCGCAAGGTATTTTGATTATTATTTCGGAAAATACCCACATATTATCAGAAAAAACCGTACCTCTGTAGCTATTCTAAATGGTAAAGAAACAGATACTGAACTCATGAAACTAGGCAAAGACGTCTTTACTTATTTTGGGTTAGGTTGCCGAAATGTATCCAAAATATGGGTTCCTCAAGATTATCATTTTTTAAATCTTCTAAATCTATGGGCATCCTTTAAAAAAGTTGCTGAAAACTTTAAATACCATAATAATTATGAATATAATAAATCCATCTATCTAGTCAATGGGGTCACTCATTTGGATATGGGTTTTTTGCTACTTACTGAATCCGAAGCCCTCACCTCACCGATTTCTGTGTTATACTACCAACAATATCAAAATCTAACTGAGGTTGATCAATATCTCACTCAAAATCAGGACAAAATTCAATGTATGGTATCGAGTCAGCCGTCAAAGAATTTCATTCCTTTTGGCCAAACCCAAGTCCCTGAAATTTCAGACTATGCAGATGGTATAGATGTGATGCGATTTTTAAATACGCTCTAAATATAAACCTGCACCTTAAAATAAGTAAGCAAAAACTGATTTAAAAGAAATGAAACTTGGTTTAAAAAAGGGTACTCACGGTTAGACTTATTTATCAATCAATTACGATCTGCTTTCATTTTAACTATGCTATTTAGTCCTATACCAAGAATCAAAAGGCTTTTCAATTACCACCGAAATTGTTTATTTTTGATTACTAAAAATTATTAAGATACGTCAAACCAAAATTCTTCATGAAAAACATATTACTTGGTACTTTTATCATCTTATCTATTACCCTTTGTAGACCAAAAAAAGAGTCTGAAAAGACTGAAAAAATTGTATCCGAACCCCAGATACAATTGGTCAAAGCACCCTCTTCTCCAGCTTATCTAGATTCGGAATTGAATTTATCAGATATAAACCTTACCGCAACCGATACGAGTTATTTGGTTGATTTTAATTTTGATGTAAAAAATTATGAGCTGGGTATAATCACCGTAGATGCAAATGATCGGGGCATTGCAAATTCGGCAAAAGGACAGCACATTCACCTTATTTTGGATAATGAACCGTATTCAGCCCATTATGATCCAATGGCGCAAAAAAACTTACCAAAAGGTCAGTATGTGGCGCTAGCTTTTCTCTCGCGCTCCTACCATGAAAGTGTCAAAAATGAAAATTCCTTCATTCTTACCTCTTTTGATGCTAACAGTTCTAAAGCATTTCCTTATAAGTTTGATGAAAAAGGACAGCATATGTTTTATAGCCGTCCCAAAGGGACTTACAAAGGAAGTGATATCAATAAGCTTCTACTTGACTTTTTTCTCATCAATGTTACCCTTGGCCCTGACGGAAATAAGGTACGTGCTACTATAAATGATGAAGTCTTTTTGATCGATGAATGGATGCCTTACTATATCCTAGGATTAACGCCCGGGATACTCACAATAAAGCTTGAACTGATCGATGCTGATGGCGATCTGATCAAAGGCCCTTTCAACCAAGTAACACGAAATGTGATACTTTCAGAGTAATTAGGAACCATCAATGCTTAAGATAAAATTATCAATTTAACTATTAAAACAGACATCTTAACGACTCTCTTTCAAAGGGTACTAAATAATCATTCTGTATGGTAAACAGCCAGGACTTTATACTTTAAAAACCAATCATGTATTTAATCTTTGATACTGAAACTACCGGACTTCCTCTGCGTAGGAATGCGCCTATAGAAGAAGTTGATAACTGGCCTAGATTGGTTCAAATTGCATGGCAAGTGCATGATGCTTTTGGTAACTTAAAGTCACAAGGAAATAAAATTATCAAACCAGAGGGCTACACCATTCCCTTCAATGCACAAAAAATTCATGGGATAAGTACTGAAAGAGCTCTTCTTGAAGGAAATTCACTCAAATCGGTACTTGATTTGTTTGCCGGAGAGCTCAAAAACATACGAGTCCTTGTGGGTCACAATATTGACTTTGACAATAAAATTGTGGGTGCCGAATTTTTTCGATGTAATTCCCAAAATTTACTTGCTGATTTTCCGAGCATAGATACCTGTTTTCAAACCAAAGAGTTCATGCAACTAAGAGGAGGCATCGGAAGTCGATTAAAAGCACCTAAATTAATTGAACTTTATGAGAAACTTTTTGGGGCATCTTTTGGAGATGCACACGATGCCGCCTATGATGTAGACGCTACTGCGAAATCTTTTTTTGAATGCCTCCGCAGGGGAATCCTTGAACCGTTTGAACCCATCCCAAAAGAGGATATAAAATATCAGACTCCAGAACTCAAAAAAGCAAATTTCTCCGTCATCGAGGAAAAAGAAATCGTTGTTAAAAAGCAAGATACGCAAGCGCTCAGTAAAGGTGAATTCACGCACCTTCACCTCCACTCTCAATTCTCGGTACTTCAAGCAACGCCCGAACTGGATGGGATCTTTGAAAAAGCAACTGCTCTCAAGATGAGTGCGGTTGCGATTACTGATTTAAGCAACTTATTTGGCGCTTTTAAATTTGTTCGCTTGGCCAAAAAGTACGGTATAAAACCTATCATAGGATGTGAGTTTTATGTGGCCGAAGAACGAAAAAAGACAAAATTCACCAAAGACAGCCCTGACAAAAGGTTTCAACAAGTCCTCTTAGCTAAAAATAAAAAGGGTTATCAAAATTTAGTCAAGCTCAGCTCACTTGCCTATATCGAAGGCAATTATGGCCTTTATCCCCGAATAGATAAAGACCTGATTATTCAATATAGCGAAGGATTAATCGCGCTAAGTGGTGGTTTGAGAGGGGAAATTCCAAATTTAGTACTTAATGTGGGTGAGACCCAGGCAGAAGAAGCCCTGAATTGGTGGAAGGATGCTTTTGGTGATGACTTTTATCTCGAATTGAACCGGCACGGTATTCCTGAAGAAGACCATATGAATCAAATATTAAATCGATTTTCTTCATCGTATGGTATCAAAACCATCGCTGCTAATGAATTATTCTATTTGAATCAAGAAGATGCAAAGGCCCATGATGTGCTGATCTGCATTAAAGAAAATGAAAAACAAAGTACACCCATAGGTAGAGGACGTGGATTTAGACACGGAATGGTCAACGATCAATATTTTTTTAAGAGCCAAGAAGAGATGAAGGTCTTATTTGAAGATCTTCCTGAGGCCATAGAAAATATTAGTTCGCTGGTTTCCAAAATAGAACATTTTGAGTTGGAGCGCGAGGTACTATTACCCGACTTTGATATTCCTGAATCTTTTTTAAACCAACAAGATCAATCAGACGGTGGAAAGCGTGGAGAAAATGCCTATTTAAGATACCTCACCTACAAAGGTGCGGAAAAAAAATATGAGCAGATCGACCATACATTAAAAGAGCGCATTGATTTTGAATTAGAAACCATACAAAATACGGGCTATCCTGGTTATTTTTTGATCGTCCAAGATTTCACCTCAAAAGCGCGTGAAATGGGGGTCGCTGTGGGGCCTGGACGAGGATCTGCCGCAGGTAGTGTCGTCGCTTATTGTATTGGTATTACCAATGTAAATCCTATTGCCTATAATTTACTTTTCGAACGTTTTTTAAATCCTGATCGAGTCTCACTTCCCGATATTGATATTGATTTTGACAATGAAGGTAGGGAAAAAGTAATCAATTACGTTGTCAATAAATATGGCTTCAATCAAGTAGCCCAAATCATTACTTACGGTACGATGGCGCCAAAATCTGCCATAAGAGATGCGGGTCGTGTCATGGAATTACCCCTGTCAGAGACGGACAAAATTGCCAAATTGATTCCCGAAAGACCCGGAACTAATTTTATACAAGCATTGAAAGAGGTTCCAAGCCTCAAGTCTATGCAGAAGGGGAGTGATTTACCCTCTCAGGTATTAAATCAAGCCTTAATTTTAGAGGGATCCCTGAGGAATACTGGGATTCATGCATGTGGGGTGATCATCACGCCTAAAGACATGTCCAATTATGTCCCCATGGCTCGGGCAAAAGATTCTGAATTGCTCATCACCCAATTCGATAACAGTGTCGTAGAATCAGCAGGTATGCTGAAAATGGATTTTCTGGGATTAAGGACGCTTTCCATCATTAAAACAGCGGTAGAAAACATAGATAAGAGGAATGGTATTCAAATTGACATTGATCTCATCCCCTTAGATGATAAAGCTACCTATGAATTATATCAGAGAGGAGCAACCAACGGAACCTTTCAGTTCGAGTCTCCTGGTATGCAAAAACATCTTCAAGCCCTAAGACCTGATAAATTTGAAGATCTAATTGCTATGAATGCGCTCTATCGCCCCGGGCCGATGGAATACATCCCCAACTTCATCAGTCGTAAGCATGGTACAGAAAAAATCCATTATGACTTACCAGATATGGAAGAATATCTGGCAGAGACCTATGGCATCACTGTTTATCAAGAACAAGTCATGTTACTCTCTCAAAAAATAGCTGGCTTTAGCAAAGGAGAAGCAGATGTTTTGAGAAAAGCCATGGGCAAGAAAATATTCAAGCTACTTGAAGAACTCAAACCCAAATTCATAAATCAAGCCAAAGTGAAGGGTCATGATCAGACCAGTCTCGAAAAAATATGGAAGGATTGGGAAGCTTTTGCTGCGTATGCTTTCAATAAATCTCATAGTACCTGCTACTCTGTGGTAGCCTATCAAACGGGATACCTTAAGGCCAATTATCCTGCTGAATATATGGCGGCCGTGTTGACTCACAATCAAAACAATATTGATAAGATCACTTTTTTCATGGAAGAATGCCGAAATCAAAATATCGTAGTTTTGGGTCCTGATGTCAATGAATCTGATCAACATTTCACAGTGAATTCAGCTGGTGAAATTAGATTTGGCCTGGGAGCCATTAAAGGTACTGGTGAAGCGGCAGTCCAAGCTATTATGGCTGAACGAAAAGATGAACCCTTCAAGGATCTCTTTGATTTTGCAGTCAGGGTGGATTTGCGGGCAGTGAACAAAAAATCATTTGAAGCCTTGGCAAAAGCTGGTGGTTTTGATTGCTTCCCCACCTATCACCGAAGGCAATATGTAGAGCCTGATATGGAAGGGAGCTCATTGATAGAAAGAGCCATTTCCTATGCAAATAAAGTTCAGCAGGAAGCTTTAAGTGCACAAGGATCACTGTTTGGTGGTCGGGAAAATAAGGGACTATCAAAACCAAAAGCTGGTGAAGTAGCTCCGTATGGAGAGATAGAAAAACTAAATATTGAAAAAGATTTAGTCGGCCTTTACATCTCTGGACACCCTTTAGACCAGTACAAATTTGAAATGCGTTTCCTTACTAAAGGAAAAATCAGTGACCTAAAAGATCTCTTATTGGTCAACGGCCAGATATTCAAAATAGGAGGAATTATTAGTCAAGTTCAGCATAGAATGACTAAAAAAGGTAACCCATTTGGTCAATTTACCTTTGAAGATTATAGTGACAGTCATAACTTTTTCCTATTTTCAGATACCTATTTAAAGTTTAAGAATTTCTTAGAAGTGGGCTGGTTTTTATCCTTAAGTGGATCCGTTCAAAACAGATGGAAAAGTGAAGAACTAGAATTTAAAATCTCCAATATAGAATACTTAGGAGACATTAGAGAAAAAGCCATCAAGGGACTCGAAATTCAAGTAAACCTTCAAGATATTAATGATAATCTTATTGATGAACTCCAAAAATTGGGAGAGCAGTTCCCTGGGAATTGTATGATCAAATTAAATATTTATAACCGATATGAAGACCGTATGATCAATGTGGAAATGCTCAGTCGAAGCGTAACCATTGACCCGAACTATGCACTTATAAAAAAAATAGAAACAATGGTTGACCTTCGCTATAAAGTGCTGCTCAATTAAAAAAAAAATTATGTTAAAGTAGTACTCATATTATTAATTGAGGTTACAAATTGCTTAAGTTTGCAACTTGAAAAAAAAATTAATAAACAATAAGGAAAAGAAAAATTTTATGTCAAAGCCAGTAGAAATAACAGATAGTAATTTTGAGGAGATCATCAACTCAGAAAAACCTGTATTGGTTGATTTTTGGGCAGAATGGTGTGGCCCATGTAAAATGATTGGCCCCGTGGTTGAAGAGTTAGCCAATGAATTTGACGGTAAAGCCATCATTGGAAAAGTAGATGTTGACACCAACCCTGAAGTTTCTGCCAAATTTGGCATCCGATCGATACCTACCCTACTTGTATTCAAAGGAGGAGAAATTGTCGACAAACAAGTGGGAGCAGTCCCCAAGTCGGTATTGAGCGAAAAAATAGAAGCCCAATTGGCTTGAAGTATTAAATAGATCTTATTTGATCTAAGATCTATTTAATTGGTTTTCAATGGTTAGATGTTAATAAATGGGGCCATCCACAAATCTTAAATAAAGCCTACCACACAACGTTCCTCACTCAAAAGATCCATATCTTTTCTTGAAAAAGCCGATTTAACGTCTTGCATTCTATCCCTGAATGCAGTACTAAACTCCTTACGTTTTAAAGCCTCAAGAAACCTTCTAACTTCTATTTCCTCTTCCAATACCAATTCAGGTACCATTGCGGTCTTGTTATCATCGCCTTTGGCCACCATCGTAAAATAAGATGAATTGGTATGTCTGGCTGTGCCCATCTTAACGTTTTCAGCTACTACCTTCATTCCCACAACTAAAGATGATTTACCTACATAATTCACCGAAGCATAAAACGAAACTAAATCTCCTACTTCAACAGGTTGAAGAAACTCAACATTTTCAATCGATACCGTCACACAATAATTACCCGCATGCTTACTTGCGCAAGCATAAGCTGTCTTATCCATTATGGATAATAAGATACCCCCATGTATTTTTCCGCCAAAATTTGCGTATGAGGGGATCATTAATTCAGTAATGGTAGTTTGGGAATTTTTAACTGTTTTGGCTTCCATGAGTTTACTTATTTAATTACCTAAAGTTAGTGGAACTAAAATTGTTCAAAAACATTTGTACAACTTAATTAAATTTCTTTTCAAAGAAATTATCAACGTGTTTATTAACAGCATGAAAAGATATCAAGTACATTATCCACATTACAACTACATAATATCAACAATTTTTTGAGAATCTCAAAGAATGAAAGTTCCGTATTGATATTATACCAAACATATTGTCTAAATTGAGGCAATATAATTTGAGAAAGCATTGAAATTTAGTGAACTAGGATTCCATCCAAACTTATTGCAGGGCATTGATGCAATAGGTTTTGAATCCGCAACGCCCATCCAAGAGCAAGCAATTCCCGTCATTTTAGCTGGCAAAGACCTTATAGGATCTGCTCAAACAGGTACGGGTAAAACTGCTGCCTTTTTACTACCCATTATTAATGACATTTTATCTAAAAATGAACCTGAAGCAACTAAATGTTTAATCGTTGTTCCCACTCGGGAATTGGCTATTCAGATAGATCAGCAGATGCAAGGTCTCTCCTATTTTACACGGGTAAACTCCATCGCAGTGTACGGTGGTGGTGATGGGGATCTCTTTGCTCAAGAGAAAAAAGCCCTTTCTGAGGGTGCATCGGTTATTACAGCTACACCCGGAAGATTGATCGCCCATCTGAAAATGGGCTATGTTAATATGGAAAGTTTACGTTTTCTCGTACTTGATGAAGCCGATCGTATGCTTGATATGGGGTTTCATCAAGACATTCAGAAAATCATTTCATTTCTACCCAAAAAACGACAAAATTTGATGTTTTCTGCTACGATGCCTCCTAAGATAAGAACACTTGCTAAGGAAGTATTGAATAATCCTGAAGAAATTAATGTTGCCGTTTCCGTACCTGCTGACAAGATTATTCAAGTGGGATTTGTGGTGCACGATACTCAAAAAATCCCCATGATAGAGCATGTACTGAGTGCAGGAAATTTTTTAAGTGTCATTGTCTTTTGTTCGACGAAAGACAATACCAAAAATTTGACCAAATCACTAAAAAAATTAAAATTTTCAGTAGCTCAAATACATTCAGACCTTGATCAAAAAGAAAGAGGTGAAGTACTTAATTTATTTAAAGCGAAAAAATTAACCATTCTAGTGGCAACTGATATATTGTCTCGAGGGATTGATATTGAAGACATTGAATTGGTTATCAATTATGATGTCCCCAATGATGTAGAAGATTATATTCACAGAATTGGGCGAACTGCTCGAGCAGCGGCCAAGGGGGTTGCCTTCACCTTTATCAATGAAAAGGAACAAAGACAATTTGGTGATATTGAGAAATTCATTGGCAGAACCATAGACAAAGCCGAAATTCCTGAAAGTTTAGGTGTGGCTCCAGATTACAATCCTGATCAAAAAAGAGAATATCACAAGCCTTTCCACGGAAAAAAGCGTAGGTGATTATTAGAAATAAAGAGAGCTAAAAATCGTTAGACATTAGTTTATTATTTATTTTCGTAGCATTCTGTAATTGGTCCTTTTTTTAGTTTTTAATTTTCATATGCATTCATTTAAACTTATTTCCCTAATCTTATTAATTGACCTCATGTTCTCTTCTTCATGTGTCTCCAATACCTCTGACTCTCAAAAGCGCAATAAAAACATTACCAAAGCATTTCTTAGCGACATAAAACTAGATACGGCTACCTTTGCGGGTGGTTGTTTTTGGTGCATTGAAGCCTCATTTGAACAAATTGAAGGAGTCATTGAGGCCGTTTCTGGATACGCTGGTGGTACAAAAAATAATGCTCGATATGATCTTGTTTCATCGGGCAAGACAGCGCATGCCGAAGCTGTTCAGATATATTATGACCCCAATAAAATCAGCTTTGAAATTTTGTTAGACATTCTTTTTACAGCACATGATCCTACACAATTGAACCGACAAGGGCCTGATGTTGGAAAACAATATCGATCAGTGGTCTTTTATCATAATGGGTCTCAAAAAAAAATAGTGAATCAGAAAATAAAAGAGATAAGTCCTGTTTTTTCCAGTCCTATAGTCACACTCATAGAACCTCTGGTCGCTTTTTATCCCGCTGAAGACTATCATCAAGATTATGAAAAAAATAATCCGTATCAGCCTTATGTCTTGAGTGTTTCAAAACCAAAAATAGATTTAGTAGCCAGAAAATTTAAAGCACTTTTAAAAGTATCTGAATAATTTTCAACTTCAGAACCTCAGAAGATAGGCGCTTGTATTCAAGATTTAAAACTCACTCATGATCACTCAAAAAAAAGAAAGCCAAAGTAATTTCATGCATATGGTCTTTTTTTGGTTAAAAGACACCTCGGATAAGCAGGTAGATACTTTTAAAAACCGTACGATTTCTTTCCTTGATCAGGTAGAAAGTATCGATACTTATCATGTTGGAATTCCTGCATCAACAGATAGACCAATCATTGAACGAAGTTATACCGTTGCTCTAGTGGTCACCTTTCAAGATAAAGAAGCGCATGATATATACCAGGATCATGAAGCACACAAGCACTTTATAAATGACTGTCAACACTTATGGGATAGCGTGAAGATTTTTGATACCGATAAATGAAAATATACTAAACACGCTTGCAAATCCCATTATACGGGCAATATTCGCATTTTTTAAGATCATGGGTCTGATCGAAGGGAATTTCAGTATCCCAAATTTCGGTAAGTAATTCATTCAAAACTTGCTCAAAACCATCACTGTAGTGTCCAAATGATTGTACTTGGATTTCTGATTGACCCTTCTCTTTTTGAGTCAATTTCCAATCAAATTTATTATCAAAAAGATGCTTACTATTAAATATACTAGGTTCAATGCGCTCGTACGAATCTTTATATCCGCTTTGTACTAGATAGCTATAGAAAAATATTTGAAAAGCGGTTTTATTTCGTTTATCGTTTTCAGGATCAATGAGTGACGCAAGGGTCTCGAAGGTTTTCTCATCCTTACCCGTTTTGTAGTCTAACACCCTCAATACACCCCCCTTTAAATCAATTCTGTCAATTTTACCCTTGAGACCGATCATCTGCTTCCTACCATTTACCTGAATCGGCAGGTCAACAGAGAAACCGTCTTTACTACCTGACTCTAAGCCTATTATTTTAAATGGTGCATACTTTTCATCTATGTCCAATATTTTATTGATCATCTTTTTTATTATTTCAGCAGCAATGATATTTCTGCCTTCAATCATTATTTTTTTCTTGTCTCCCTTAATTTGATAATGCTTACGAAACGCTTCATTAATGACTCCATCCACTCCTTCTCTCAACCAAAAGAAATGTGGAGCACCCACGATAGATGTCTTTTGTATAACAATGAATTGGCGATATAAAATTTCCATGGCATCGTGAAGAATATTACCAAAAATCATAGCGTCTAGCTCTTCTTGAATTTGCTCCTCTTCGTACAGTTCTGCGATGTATTTATAGTAAAATCTGAGTTTACAATGGAGATAAGTATCTAATGCTGATGGAGTCAATCTACTCATATAAGGATTCTTAAAATCCGAAGTGAACCTTGCTAGCTTTTTCATAACCGAATAATCCTTATTCACTAAGATTTCTTTTTTAACAGGGAGTACAATAGGATTAGCTAATATTTCCTTTTTGATCGAATGAAACGACTCAAGTTCCAGTTGTTTTACCAAACGACTCAATTCTCCATTCACATTGAATTCTGAAATTGTATTATAATAAAAAACTACTACCCGAGAACGTTGTAACAATCGATAAAACAAATAGGCATATATCGCATCTTGATGTTCATGGGTAGGTAAGTCAAACGCTCTTCTGATATTATAGGGAATAAAAGATCCACTTCGTGGGGGTGCGGGCCACGCATTTTCATTCATACTCAATACAAAAACATGTTCAAAATCTAGATTCCTAGTTTCTAATATACCCATGATCTGGATCCCTCTTAAAGGTTCTCCTGAAAAGGGTATTTTCAAACTTCTCGAAATTTTTTGAAACAATTGAATCAAAAATTCATAGGATAAGAGATCCGCTTGCACTCCTAATACTTCTCTCAATTGAAAAATATGCTGATAATATTTATGAATAAAGACACTATCGAGACCATCTTTTTCTATTTCTGATTGATCTTCAAATGTTTTAAGAATTTCTAATAGATAATCTAATGGATTTTCTGGCTTTGAAAATATTAATTTCAATAAGGGTGAGCTCAATGGAATATGACTGTCCTCCACAAAAACCAAATTGTACTTTTTGATTTTAGCATTTAATTCTTTGAAACGAGTGACGTCCAACCCATAAATCAAGGGATGCTCCAAGATAGAAATGACGGGTTTATGATAGAAAATATCCCCATGGACCGCAGGTCTTCGCGTATTTTGAAGCATCAATATACTTTCTAATAAGGCATATATAGGCGTGTCTTTGAGGGGAAAGCCCATCGTTATGTTGATCTCGTTCAACGCCTTGGGCAATGCATGTAAAACAGGAAATAGCATGTATTCATTGGGGAGAACAATGACTACATTTTCAGCTTTGAAATGTGGTGCTGACATTAAAATTGATAATTTTTCACCCAAAGCTTTGGCTTGACCCACTTCCAAGGAAACGCCGACGGCGGTCATTAATTTGGGTTTATCAATGTGTTCAGGGATCTTTGATTTAAAAGTTTTACCTAGAATCTGATCTTTTTGATACATACGGTGAAAGTAGCCTGCCTCCTGGGCCGTATCTTGTAGGTAATAAGCATCTGTATCCCAAAGCACCTCCGCCCCTTTATGCTCAACATAATATTTTATAATCTCCTCTTCAACGGCTGTTAATGCATTAAATCCAACAAAAATCAACTGCCCTTTATCATGATAATCATCTGCTAATAAATGTGCTAAAAAATCTGCGTAAATCATCCCAATGTATGCTTTCCCTTTTACCACCAATAGAGACTTATATTCAATATATATGGATTTAAGTATTTTCCATGTCTCCAAAAATATATCTTGATTTTTGCTACTTTTCGGTAAAAAGGTAGCCCAAAAAGAAGTGATTATTTTTTTATCTTCTTTTGAAAGAAAATAAAATTCTTGATCGAGCTCCTTTTGAGATTTTATGCTGGTAAAAATTTGATGGGCGTCCACTCTATATTGATCTATTTCTTCAAAATCTTTTATGATCATCTCCCCCCAAAAGAAAAATTTATCGAGGGCCTCTCCTTTTTCTTGATGATTTAAATAAACCTCATGTAACAATAGGACTGATTCAAAAATTTCTATTTTTTCAAATTGAGAGTGGGCCACAATAAAATCCTCAAGACTTGAAATGTGAGGCAGCCAAATAGGTTTTTTAATCCTTTTTCCAAGTTCTTGCTGTAAGAAAAGTCCTGCCCTCCTATTGGGGAAAATCACTGTCAGGTTTCTTGGATCCTGATATTTTGTAAGCAATCGCTCCGCAAGATCTCCAATAAAACTTTTCATAATGAACGAGATACCATTAAGTGAAAAATAAAGTTACGTTTTTCTAGCGATGGTAAAAGCGAGAAGCTGCTCTAATGAATTTCTGTAAACTGAATCTGGATAAGTTTTAAGGATAGCAATAGCTTCTAAGAGAAAATCATTCATTTTTTTCGTCGCATAGTCAATCCCCCCTTTTGCTACTACGAATTCAATTACTTTTTTCACGTTGGTAGATTTTTTTTCACTATCCGAAATCATTTTTTTAATCATTGCCACCTCTGATGAAGTGCTCTGCTTGAGCGCATAAATAACCGGTAAAGTCATCTTCCTTTCTCGAATATCAATGCCCGTAGGCTTTCCAATAGCCGCGTTTTCATAGTCAAATAAATCATCTTTTATCTGAAATGCCATACCTACATTAGTACCAAAAATCCCCATTTTAGATATGTCTTTCTCGGTTCCTCCACCAGAACTTGCGCCTACTTCACAACAAGAGGTAATCAAGCTGGCCGTTTTTTGCCTGATTACTTCATAGTACAACTCCTCTGTAATATCCAATTTCCTCGCCTTCTCCATCTGAAGCAATTCTCCCTCACTCATTTGCTGCACAGCATTAGAAACAATCCGAAGCAATCCAAAATCATCATTTTTCAAGGAAAGCAGTAACCCTTTTGACAAAAGAAAATCTCCCACCAAGACGGCTATCTTATTTTTCCAAAGGGCATTAATTGAAAAAAATCCACGACGATAATGTGCATTATCTACCACATCATCATGAACCAAGCTGGCTGTATGCAAAAGCTCTATTAAAGCAGCACCTCGATGCGTAGCCTCGTTAATATTGCCTATAATCGCAGCGGTAAGAAACACAAACAACGGCCGCATTTGCTTTCCTTTTCTTTTGATAATGTAATCCATGATTTTATCAAGCAAAATCACCTTACTCTTCATGGACTGACGGAATTTTAATTCAAATTCATTCATTTCCTGTTCTACAGGGGCTTGTATGTCTTTGAGTGTGCTCATATAATTACAATATTAAACTACTTCGCTTGCATAAAAAATAGGCACTTATAATGAGCGTCATTAGATTTACATATATCTTAAACATATGAGTGTGAAAAAAGAGAAATATCATCTTCTAGACGTCTTTACGAATAAGAAATTTGGAGGAAATCAATTGGCCATCTTCGAAGATGCAACAGAAATTCCATCTGAAATGTTTCAAAACATTGCTCGAGAGCTCAACTTATCAGAAACCGTATTTCTTTTTCCAAAAAATAAGGATGGAAGATACCCAATGCGCATTTTCACACCCGTCAAAGAACTGCCTACGGCAGGTCATCCCAGTATTGGAACTGCCTATTTCTTAGCGCAAAATTTCCCTAAAAAGGATGGACTAATAACGATAATCTTAAACCAGAATATTGGCCCGATTGAAGTGAAAATCGAAATGTCTAAAAAAGGACCGCTTTTGGCTACTATGTATCAAGTAAGTCCTCATTTTGGAGATATTTTGGATAATAGATCCGAAATAGCAGAATTATTCAATCTAACATCATCAGACTTAATGGATTATCCGGTACAAGAAGTTTCTTGTGGGGTGCCTTACATCATCGTACCAGTAAAAACCCTTGAAAATATTCAAAATTTAACTTTTAATACCCAAGTTTGGCAACAGCTCAAATCTACATTAAAAGATCTTAGCGTTTATGTGTTCACGCCACAGGGATTATTACCTGACAGTGATTTACACGGCCGTATGTTTGCTCCAGAAATTGGTATTACAGAAGATCCTGCAACCGGTTCTGCCAATGGACCCTTAGCCTGTTATTTATTTAAATATGGTATAAAAAAAGGTCCAATCATCAGTGAACAAGGTTTTGAGATGAATCGACCTAGTATCCTCCATCTTGAAATTGAAAACGAAAAAGAAATAATAAAAAAGGTAAAGGTAGGCGGACAAGCCGTATTTGTCGGACAAGGGCAATTTATCATTGATTAAATAGTCAAATGTTTATATTTGCGGACTTAAAAACATTAAATGAGTCAGAATAGGCCTCGATATAAAGATATTCTCAAGAGAAAAAAAGATTGGCCCATTGTCAATCTTTCACAAAATAAAACCCCATTTCTCAATGAAGTGAGTCGACATGTTTTTACAAATCTGACACAAGACAATGGGCGAAAATCTCTTCATGAAGAACTCGAAACGACTATCTACAGAGAGAAACAACGTGTCATTAACAACCCATGGCGCGTAGACCCAAAAGATGATTTAACTTTTTGGAAAACTATCCAGAAAAAACAATTAGCGATCAAAGAAAGTAAGGATAGGCTCATCATTGAGAAAGAAATTTTAAAAGAAATTATTGATCGCTATTGTAAAGAAATTGTTGGTAATTTCAATAAATCTTCCTATCGATTTGCAAAAAGGATTACCACTTTTGGATTTGCCCGATTGCTCAATGCCGCTCGGGTCAAAGGATTTAATTCGATATTCAGTCGACAGTTAGATTTACAAGATCAAATCCATGTAGTTGGTGAACCTGATCAATTAAGGAAACTAGCGAAAATAGGGACCATTATTCTAGTTCCTACCCATTTTAGCAATCTAGATTCTATTCTAATTGGATGGGTGATCCAGTTTTTAGGACTCCCACCCTTCATCTATGGTGCAGGCCTTAACCTTTTCAATATTAAAATATTGGCCTATTTTATGAATAGCTTGGGAGCCTATAAATTAGATCGAAGAAAGAAAAATCCCATTTATTTAGAAACCCTAAAAGAATATTCAAAAAGGGCTTTAGAATGGGGATGTCACAGCCTATTTTTTCCAGGAGGTACCAGGAGTCGCTCCGGTCAAATTGAAAATTCATTGAAATTAGGCTTATTAGGTACTGCCATTGAAGCACAAAGATCTCTCATCAGTGACCATGGTAAGCAAGCCAAACCTATTTTTATTGTACCTGTGGTCATTAATTACCAGTTTACGCTCGAAGCACCTTCGTTAATCAATGAACATCTCAAAAGAACTGGGAGAGAAAGGTATTATAGAGAGTCAGATGCCTACAGTAATTCTAAAAAAATCACCACATTTCTGATGAAATTTTTTACCAAAAAATCTGATATTTCGGTTAGTATTGGCCGTGGCCTCGATGTCCTGGGTAATTATGTAAATGATCAAGGACAAAGCTTAGACCAACAGGGAGCTGTCGTTGATATCAAAGATTATTTCCTTTCTAATGGCAAAGTTAACGTTGATAAACAACGAGAACATACCTACGTACAAATTCTTTCTAAAAAAATTATTTCAGAATACTACAAGAATAATCGGGTTTATTCTAGTCATTTGGTGGCCTATACTGCTTTTAAGATGCTTGAAAGAAAAAATTCTAAACTGGATCTTTACAGTATTTTAAGACTGTCAGAAGATGATCTCACTCTAGATTATGAAGCTTTCAAAAAAAATTTCAAAAAATTAAGAAGTATAATTTTAGTACTCAATGAACAAGGGAAAGTAGATGTAAATGATAAACTTAAAAATACAACAGATGAATCCATCATCTATGGACTTAATAATATTGGGATGTATCATGCAAAAAGACCTTTGATAAAATCAAAGGATCAGATTTTAATACTCAATGCAAGTACACTCTATTATTACCACAACAGACTAGAGGGATATGGCCTTGAAAAATACATATAAGGTAACCGTCGGTGTCATTGGTACTGGTAATTTTGGTACCGCATTAGCGAATCTACTCGCTGAAAAATGTCATCGAGTGCTGCTCTATGCAAGAAGCGAGCAAAAAGCTTTGCAACTCAATCAAACCAGAAAAAATGGCTACCATGAACTTGCAGATAATGTAGAAATTATTACCGATGTCTCATTTCTTACAGAGAAATGTAACTTGATTTTTCCAATTGTTCCCTCCATCAATTTTAGGGAAATGATGAAGAACTTATCCCCTTATCTGAAACCTTATCATGTCTTAATTCATGGTACGAAAGGATTTGACTTTAACAAGTCAAATAAAAGCAGTAATCCTCTCAAGGAATCAATAATTGAAATTTTCACGATGAGTGAAGTCATCAGACAAGAATCTTCGGTAGTAAGAATAGGGTGTATTGCAGGTCCCAATTTATCTAAAGAAATTGCCTCTAAAATGCCTGCAGCCTCGGTGATCGCAAGTGAATTTGATGAAGTCATTAACTTGGGTCAAAAATATCTAAAAAATGATCGGTTTTTAGTTTTTGGAAGCAATGATTTGATCAGTACTGAGCTTTGTGGAATTTTAAAAAACATCATTGCTGTAGGTGCTGGGACTATTGAAGGCATGAAATTAGGCGAAAATGCCAAAGCCTTGTTTATCACGAGAGGTATGGTGGAAATGGTAGAAATTGCTAAAGCGATGGGTGGACAAGTTGAGCCCTTTTTAGGCCTTGCAGGTATTGGTGATTTGATTGCTACATGCTCAAGTAGCCTCAGTAGAAATTACACGGTAGGTGTTCGCCTAGCTACTGGAGAAAAACTAAGTGAAATCATTCACTCCATACGTGAAGTAGCCGAAGGAATCAAAACCATTGACATCATCCATGAATGGTCAATAAATAATCCCATACGCATTCCAATTACCGAAACTCTCTACAAAATAATTCATGAAGAAATTACAGTGGAAGAAGCGCATACTTACATGATGAAATTCCCTTTCACCTCTGAAATTAAATTTTTAAACTAATCTTTTATTTCAATAAATTCATCGCCCTGATTCTCTGCAATACGGTAGGATGTGAATAGTTAATAAAGACATTAGCCGGATGAGGGGTTAAATTAGATAAATGATCACCACTCATTTTTTTCAACCCATCGATCAAAGGTTGTGCGGCAAAATATGTTGCAGCATAAGCGTCGGCCTCATATTCATGTTTACGGCTGGTCAAATTCATGATAATCCCTAGTATTCTAGATACTGGACTATATAAAATACCAAAAGCGAGCATATTGAGATGAATAGCTGTTACTTCCCCCCCCATGGCAAAACTAACTTCCGTATTTAAAATCATTTTTGAGAGTAAAAAAAGCATTAATCCAGTCTGAACAATAGACATGAAAGTACCTATATAGATATGATTTTTTTTGTAGTGACCCACCTCATGGGCAAAGACCGCCGTAAGTTCATCAACACTGTGTTTGGCAATTAAGGTGTCGTAAAAAACTACTTTTTTCTTTCTTCCCAATCCTGAGAAAAAAGCATTGCCTTTGCTTGATCGTTTAGATCCGTCAATTACGAACACTTGCGTGAGAGGGAAGGATACTTTTTTTGCAAAGTCAGCAATAGATTTTTTTAATTCACCTTCTTCTAAAGGCACTAATTTATTGAATAACGGCAGCAACAAAGAAGTGTAAAGCATATTTAGAGCCAATAAAAAAACCGTGATTACAATCCAAAAATACCACCAAAAATCAGCCCCAATTAACTCAACCATCAAAACAAAAACAATAAGCAAACCGCCTCCCAATAAAACCGCCAAAAGATAGCCCTTTACTTTATCTGCGAAAAAAGTTTTTAACGTCATTTTATTAAATCCAAAGCGCGCTTCAATTACAAAATTCTGATAGAGTGAAAAGGGAATTCCCATCACATCCGAGATCACAAACAATACTCCGAAAAAAATCAAAGGGGTGACCGGTGCCAAAGGACTGAAACTACGCGCCCAATCATCCAAAAGTCCAAACCATCCCAACCCAATAGCAACTATCATTACGATCAAAGATAGCGCCCCTGAAATTTTGCCAAAGCGCCCGGTAGTATTTTGATAGTCTTGGGATTTTTGATATTTCTCATCATCATAGATCCCGTTCAATTCCTCTGGAATGGGTTTCTTAGAACTTTTTTCATTTAAAAAGCTTAATAATAAGTCTAAGAAAAAATCAAAGATTAAAATTCCTAAAACCAAGATAACTATTGTTTTTTCACTCATAAAAATACATTTCTAAAAAAAATCGAATCAACAAATGGCATTAATTTTTTCGTCCATGGCTAAAAAATAAACGGCACAGGACATTTTACATCACGCGACCCTCTAGGAGGTTTTTTTACATCTCTTAAATCAAATGAATAACTCATAGAGAGCTCATGTGCCCCACCACTACTAACCCCTAAGTTTGACAATGTAAAATCATAACTGTAGCCCACCAGAGTAGGTCCTATTTTAATACCAAATAACAGCACAATATCACTTGGTCCGATTCCAGAAAAATCTTCGCTCGGAAAACCACGATACCACAGACCCAACATGAGAGGCTCTAACATAAGGCTCATACCAACATCGAGTTGAGTAAAGTCTTGCTGATCTTTAAAATTAAAAGAAGGGGTCATACTTCTCTCTTTACCATCTTTTGAAGCCCACCTGGGATTGATTTGACTGAAATTAATTTTATAACCCCCATGCAGTGAAAACTTGATCCTCAAAGGACTCTCATCTCCTGAAATAGATTGATTAGGCTCAGTCAGATGATGAAAAGAGGTCCCCAACCAAGCTTGTTTATTAAAAAAAATACCTCCAAAAGCCAAATCCATAAATTCCACGCTCAATCCAGTATTAAAAGATTCAATAGTCTGCGCAGAAATCAAACCCGTATCATCAAATTGATCTCCAAAAGTCAATCGATCAAAGTTTATATCCTTCCAAACGTAGCCCACTTCTACCCCTGGCCTGAAGGTCCAGTTATAATTTAATCGAACTTGATAAGCATATTGAACGGCTACACTTCGAGCATAGAGTCCTGCTAGACCTTCTCTATCTGAATTTAAAATCAAGCCTAAACTACTGCTGACATCATCAAAATTATAATAGGAGTAAAAGGAATAGCTTTCAAAGTTAGCATTGATCGAAGGCCATTGATTACGATAGTTTATCCCTGCACTGCCTTGTTGATTGATCCCAACCAAAGCCGGATTCAAAAACATAGGATTTGAATAATATTGTGAGAACTGCGTATCCTGAGCGGTCAAAACATACAGATGAACTAAAAACAAGAAAAATAATAAACCTCTTGGACTCATTAAAGGATTAAAATAAATCAAAAGTTAAAAAACAATTACTCAAGCAGCAACTGTTGCAAAAGTAACTTATTGTATTATAACAAAAAATAATATGCCTTTTTATTAAAATATCCATGATTAGTTAAATATGTTTACTGTATTATAATATATAATAACAATATTGGTTGCCACTTTGTTACCGCAAGTAACAAATCGGTAGAAGATTTTTGAAATGTTTTATACCTGCTAAATAATTTTTTATAACTATCAAAAAAAGATAAAAAATGAAGCATGCTGACAAAAAATTAAATCTGTCTATCGTTCTATTTAAAGGAAGCCTCCACCAAGGAAAATCTAAAAAAAATGGGGAAATTATGAGATATTAAGAGGAGATTTTAGCCTATGATCACACCATGTTTAGAAATGTTGATGAGGTAAAAGATGACTACAATAGACTTGATATTCAAGAGTATCCTATGACTATTTTCAGACTTTTGATTATGCGGTGAACAAAAAGAAAATCGGACCTGCAACTAGGAAAAACTATCATACCCATATTAGACTTTATGGAAAGATATCTTTTAAAATAGTAATTGCATGATTCTAAGAAGAAAATAAGAGTACTAAAGGAAACGGTGGCAAGACAGAATAAGATAATTGACAAGCTAATTTCATAGATTTTTAAAACATAGTAGACTTTTAAAACAACCTAATGTCAATGAGATTGTTTTTATCTTTACAGAGTATTAGAAGGACTTATTAGGTAGGGATGAGAAAATAGTCAATGAAGTAAAAAAGTTCTAATTTCAAATGAAATGGTACTCTCTTGAGACAATAAACAAGCATTATGCAGGAGCTGATGTCGTAGAGATTGCGAAGAGGATGAGGGGTTAGATCGCTCGCAATCGGCAACAGATTATTACTCAGTTATAAAGATTTCTCTTCTTCTATAGAGAGAAGTACACTTAGGCATAACCGCAACCCATAATCCTATCAAATACTTAATAAAGTAATCCGCAGAAGCAGCCGAGGGGTCAATAGTCAGATAACCCACACTCTTAATGCTATAGAATTTTGATTCTAAAAACAGAAATATTAATTTTTTTGGATGCTAACCAAAAATATTAGAACAAGAATAATCTGCTATCCCTTTACAATTGGAGCCATTTATCTTTTTAGGGCAATTAATTTTTCCCCTTTTGAAACAAATTTTAATTTTACTTTATGGGAAAATGATAAGTTATTTAGATGGCTTGGTCTGTCTCTTTTTTTAATCATAATTGAGGAAGTTCAAATTAGAATAAACGCTAAAAACTAATTGAAAGTGAGCATTAATGTCTCTTCCCCTATATAGAGGAGTACACTTAGGCATGGCTGCAACCTTTACTTGAGGCGGTACCGAAAGTCGCTACTGTTTAATATTAGAAAAATAATAAATTGAGGTTATGAAAAATAAATCAATTACTTACATTTAATATTCCTTAATATTAATAGGCATTACACTTTGTATTTCTGGAACAAGGTGGCTGATGAGTTCAGAACCTTGGATATTAGATCAAGTTGCTGATGAAGAGAAGATTACAAATGAATTTGTAATAAAAGTCGTAACAGGTATAATTGCTGGTCAACATCAGTTTTTGACCATACTATAGAGCATAACTGACTCAGATATATCGCTTTTTGGGGCTTTATGTTCTGGGAATAGGATTTTTACTCCTTTCGTTTGCACCTAACAAATTTCTAGGAATATATATTGTTAGAAAGCAATTTTTAACCGTGCTTGGGATTTTGTTAGTTTCAAATTTAGTTTTAGCCTACATTTGGCAACCTTCATCACATTTTATCTATTTAATGTGGGGGGCAATCGCGTTGTACTGTTTAGTCTTTACAATCGTATAAGACTAATAGAATAACTATTTGTTATTGCCATGGGTGCCGTACTAGACACCATTGGTGAAAGACTGGCACCACCAAATAAATACGAATAGATTATAGTAATCACCTTTTAATTTTGATTGCAAAAGTTATAAATTGCCTTGTGGAGATTCTCCCTCCACCTTATACAACTTGGAATTAAAAAAAAAGAAAGATTTCAATGAATAAGGTTTACGATACCAAACTTCGTAAATTTCAAATTTGCCTTTACGGTCTTGGATTCCAACCCAGCTCTTAGATAAAATCGCAGTTTCTGAATTAGCTAAAAATTCAGATAAAGGCATACCGATATATGGTGCAGAGTATACAGGGTAAGAAGGCTTAAAAGGGTATAAAGGCTGATGGTAGAAGAAAGGTTGGCATGAACTTATCGATAAGATTAGGATAGTAGATAGTATAGCGACTTTCATGATACGAAGATAATATTTAAATATCATTCTCAGCAAGGAGCTTCAGAGTATCTACTAGGTTGTTGTTAATATCCATAAAGGTTATTTATTCACAACCTTGGGGTTATGTTGAGTTATCAATAATTATAAGTAATAGAAAGCCTATCAAATACCAGGGGGTGGGTAAGTAATCCAAAATCAAAATAGGTTTTTAATCAAACAGACTGACCTATTGGATATGACTACATATGATGGATTGGCTCGAAGGCCTGGTAATAGGAAAGAAATTTAGAATAAGTTTGTCTTAGCTGACAGAGATAAAGTGTTTGAGATTACTATAGAACGCTTTGAGTTTGTGGATGAAGCTATCCTATTCTTCTAATTATCTGTCAAGAAAAAATCGAGCATGCCGTTCGGGCTTTTTAACTACTTCTCACCCTCAAAAATTATTCCTCCCAACATAGTCTTTAACATCTTTGCGAAAGAGTATAAACCATTATCTATAGAGCTCATATAAACCGCAATTAAAGTATTCCCTTTTGATCTCAATGTATGATGAGATAATGGTTCTGTTTGGAACTAATGACTAAATGGAATTTCAACTTTAATTTGATCCCATGCTAACTTTAAAAGAGCTTTATTTTTCTCAGTATTCTCAAATCTCATAGAAAATACCTCAATTATTTCAGGGCTCGGTACCACTTTCTGGGTGATTCTAAGAGCATCCTCTTTAATATCATATTTGTAAGCTCCCCAAACATTTAAATGATTACTGAAAATTATTGTCCATTGATGTTCTTCTGGTATGGTATATAATGTATAAGTCCCTGCAGATAACGTATCTGCACCAAATATTAAATTTTGGTAAGCAGTAAATTCAGTAGCTTCATTAGCTCCAGTTCTCCAAACTTTTCCATAAGGAACCATCTCACCAAAAACTTCCCTATCATTTTTTTTAGGTCTTCCAAATATAATTCGAGCAACTATACTGTCCCCTGATAAATCTTTAAATGTTTTCTTATATGCAAAACCATCAGGATAATAAATCATGTCCATTGAACTTTTGTCAATACCATTAAATTCTTGATTTTTCTGTTCTTTATTTCCTTGTAAAGAACATGATGCTAAAAATATAAAAACCATTAATGGGGCAGTCTTGATGTATTTTTCCATAATTATCGTATATATGGGATTGTGTAAATATTAAAGCTAATCGTATAAGGGATTGTGTTAATGAATATTATTGGCTTAGATTATATTCAACAAACAAGATATGAAAAGTTTACGCCATTTGAAATTATCTTGGTTTGAAGGATTACTATTAAATAATTTAGCCCTCATCAAGTACAATAAAAATTTCTTTTTCGAGCTCATTTAAACTTTTCCTATATAAATCCAAAAACATTTTTTTGATACCCAGATACCTTCTTATCATTATTAGTTTGGCTTTAAATTTTTCATCATTTTGAATAGCTTCATCAAGGATTCCGAGATAAGCATCAAAATCGACATCCGAATCATCCGTTGCTAAGATAAATTTTGGATGATTTGTTGACAAAAAAGGCAAAAAGCTTTGTTTCAGCTGTTTTTCATATTCAACGGTCGTCTCAACATAGGAAAAAGAGGTATTATGAAGTCTGCTTAATATTTCCTTGATTTTTTCTGAATTCACATATCTTAAATCTCCCGAGTTTATTATTGAGTAGTATCTGTTCATTGGTGGATCAAAAACTCTATAGATTAAAAAGAAGGTCTCAATTCTATATTTACTTTGCGTTAAGCTGAAGATAGAATCAACATCCAAAACTCCATTTCGAGGATAGAGGAATTGGTCGAGTAGGCTTCTATCTTTCTGCCAAGTAGCTTCTCTCTCTTGACAATATTCTTTAATTTCATAAACCTCTCTTTGTAGACTAGATAATACATTAATACGTGCTTTTTCATCTTGAATGTCAATAGATTTTTCATTGAGCCAGAATGAAACAGTAATACTGAATACAATCACAATAAAATCTAATAAATACTTTGTAAAATGATTTTTTTTCACCGACTCGATATTAACGAGATTCGCATAGCTACAATCTACGAACAAGATATGAAATATTCACATAACTTGAAATCATATACGTTTGAACGGTTGGGGTTAATTAATATATTAAGCAAGTATGAGGAATACGAAACCCACCATATACCATGGGGTGGGTAATAAATCCCAAATCAAAATAGATTTTACTCCTTAATCAACCTAATCGAAAAGTGATCACTACTCCCATTTTCTAGCTTGATGATAATTATGCATGCGACTACAGAAAGTGGTAATTCAAATTAGAATATAAAAAAAATTATCGCTTAAAAGACTTGGAAGGATCCCAAGAAAAGGGAAATTGAATTTAAGAATATTTCTATATATATCGTAAGACAAGCATTGCTAGGTGAAGGGTATTTATGCTTTTACGGGGATATAGATATTGAACTTCAAATATATGATCACAATGCCTTTTATATTAGAAACAAGGATAAGATTGATAAGAATAAGAGTTGTAATGACCCCAAAAGACAAGAAATCAACGATGGACAAAAAAAGAAACTACCGCACGGTGAAGAGAGCGAAGTTTAATTTATGAACAGAATCATATTTCAAATTAAAGCCAAGTATGAAAGCGAATCAAAGCTTTTTATGATAACGAGGAACTTATTAGAAAATTCTTTTAATTTAGAATATAGATAATGGTGCTCCTGTACTATTTAGGAGGGCCATATCTCTTGTCATCCTTTTAAAATAATTCTATTTTTTTAAAATTTCTGTAAATTTTTATCTATTTAAGGTAAAAATATCCTGAGGTTTAAATAATATCTGTAGATAATATATATAGTTTGTAGAACTATGAGTCAATTCAACAGCAGTATTGATTTTAAGCAAAGTGGAGAATCAAAGCTTTTTAACCACTATTGCCAGTTCTTCGATGACTTTGTTGTTGAAGAATTTAGGAGAAAGCATGATGCTGATAAGTCATTTAAGGGACATAGAGCATTGATGCTTGAAATTGAAGCATATGTTCAAAAGGCAATTAAGTACGACAAGAAAGCGGATTTCTACAATTTAGTCGATACACTGAAGAAGTTAGCTGAGAATGATGTTTAATTAACCTTCTTTTAATTACTCTGTCCCCTTTATAAATGCAATGATGTCATTGACCAAAATTAGAACAAAAGTAAGGGGCGTAAATATTGTAAAGCCATAATCCCAAGCATTTGGAGCCTCCTTCCAAAAAAAATTGTGAAGACCTAACGATGGTAACCCGATAAAGACTAAGGTGGTAGAAAAACTACTTAGGTACTTTCTAACTTTTGCCATGGGGCTAAACTAATAATTCTGATTAGTGATCCAAAAACTTATAACGTTGAGACTATGGGTTGCAGCTATCCTTATTTGTACTCCTCTATCTATCATGAGAGAAATTAAACAGTTATTTGCAATTAATACATACTTTTTAGAGCTTAAATTACCATATATAAGCATACCATGTCCAAAATCTCCCTTTCACTTTTTATACTCCTGCTTTTAACTAGTTGTACGACTTCAAAATTTGATTTTACTACAGCATATAAATTTAATACCACAAGGAAATACCCCAATTTAGGAGAGAAAAATCTAAAAGTTTTGGCTGCTCCAGAACAAGTGCTTCCAAATTGTCTATCGCAGAGTAAATCTAAAATTATTGAGACCACCTCTTTAAAATCAGTTGTTGTAGCATCAGAGGATTTTATTTATTCTAAGTTGAGTACTTACAAGGAATTAGATAATATATCTAGAAAAGACAAAAAACGAAACAAAAAACTAAATAAAAGAATAACCCAACGAAGTGATATAAAATTCGACATAAGCATACCAGAAAGTGGTCTTGTTATTACCTTATAAGAGAAAGAAGAAGCTCAGAAACTCCAGAAGAGCGTAAAAAGAGTTATTGGACCATCGCTAGTGCATTGACACTTTTTATACCAAGTGTTGGTTTAATAATATCTACAATATTGGCTTTTGTGGGGTATAAGCGAGGTAAACGAGTATCTAAAGCCCTGTTAATAATAAATGCAGTTGGATGGCTATTCTTTTACTTTTGATAATACTGATATCTGGTTTGTATAGTTAGTAAAAATGATACCTGAGTTGTGGCCATGTCCAAATGTACTTCGCTATAGTGACAAGACTATGGAGTTATTATGACGATTGACCGCTTTGCTCAAAGTTCCGATTGCTTTATTAGGTGATAAATTGGAGTTGAAAATCCACTTGGATTTTGTATTTATTACCAACCCCGTAGTATTTAGCTGATTTCGTATTACTCATACTTGCTCCATATGATAATTACCCCGAGATTCTAAATAGATAACTTTTTATGGATATTAAAATTGGATTATGACAACAAACTAGTGAATACTCTCAAGCTCATTGCTGAGAACGATGTTTAAATCAATCCTCATCCGATCTTTTCTTTAATTTTTTTTGCTCTAAATCTTTTTTAATCTTTTCAAAGTCTATTTGAGATTGGATTAGTTTGTTTTGTCTCTGTATTCTATCCATTTTTTGACCAAGGGCTCCAAAGTTTGTCCAGTAGACATAGAGCATGGCACATATCAATAAAATTATCAGTAGAGTAAAAACGGCATTGATATTATGTATGTACTTATGGTCGAAGATGACAAATGAACTCCATACGACTACCATAAGTCCACCAACGAAGGTAATAATACCTGTTATTTTTATTTTCATAATTTCAATCTAAATCTTCATTCAATTTCCACTCTTCAAGGGCAAGGTAATTCCAGCCGTTAGTGAGAATGCTGTTCACTCTATCCTCATCAGATCTTTCACCGTATAGGAATTGAACATCTGTAATACCATTAATTCCATTTCTCTGCTATTGATTCTCTCAATGTTAAATAATTCCTAAAAACACTTAACTTACTATCCATTCTTAACTGCTTTCTTTTCAGTAAAGCCATCAAAGTGTCATCATCAAATATAATCCTTCTTAATTCTTTCAAGATTTTAATATTGTCATTTGTCACCAATCCCTTGTTAAAAAAACTTGGATAATTATAAATTAAATAAGATTCAATTTCTATCGCTGCTCTTTTATCACCTTCAATGTGTACATTAAGATATTCAGGGCTAAGTACATAAATTCGATAGAGTAATTCTTTTATTTCTATTCCTTCTAGCAAATTTATTTCTCCATCACTAACCAATGAAGAGTAAATTGCACTTGGGGGATTAAAATTCCTCCAAAAACAAATAGAATTATAATATCCAGCACCATCTAATCCTAAACTATGTAAACTATCTAAATTAACTTCTTTTTCAAGTAATGCATTTAAGAAATATAAATCCACCGAATACGCTTTCTCCCTAGATTGCAAATATGCATTTGCGTTGCTTAACTCATTTTTTAAATTAATTTTAATAAGCTTTTCTCTATTCTTTGTTTCGTTATCGATCCTTTTGTTTTCAAGAAAAAAAGAAATACTTATACTTAATACGATAACAACGAATTCAATGATATATTTCGAAATATTTTTGTTCATCTTGTCATTTTAGGCCACCATTCTTTCAATATATGTTTCAATAAATTTCATCAGTTTTTCTATCACTCTATGCTTAGTTTTAATTCTCTGAAGGAGAGATATGGGTTATCTTCATACAATGTATTTTCACCCCAAAGCCAAAGATCATAGTTTACCACAGAACTAAAAAAATCAATTTATTATTAGTTAGATTAATTTGTGATCCCACTTCCACCTGACAAAGGAACGATCTGACAGCTAGAATAATTATCATCGTCAATGAAGTAAGACTTTGCCCCACATTCTTTTCTGAATTTAATATCAGAAGTTAAGGCACCATTATCTAATCCAGTTTCATCTATACCCGTTTGTAAACCATTTTCATAAATGTAACAAACACAGCTCATGTCATTGTTATTTCCATTGGACGACACAGTCCATATCAAACCTTATCATCAAGGTGATGAAGACAAATTTTTTGCTTTTTTTTCATTATGGTATTCTTAGGTCCCTTAAAATAAGAAATTTATAATTAATTATCTCAGCTTTAATGCTTTAGCACGTCTTGGAAACAACTTAAACGCATTTTTAAAAGTTTGGATGTTCCTCATCTTTAATTCAAATGGATCATCATCCTCATCATTCCAAGAAATAGTCATAATCCGCATTATTTACCTCAACAGGGTTGTGGTGAATTATTTTCTTAAAAAGAAAAGATTGTAGGCACTATACCAAAAAAAGATGCTAACTGTTGCGCTTGAAATAAAATCGGGTAATGTAAATACCATTTTTATCATCCTCGCTGCCCACGGATTCCACTCCTGCAACAATATTGACTAATTCCCAACCGTCGTTAAGCATGGTACTGACCTTGTCGTTAATTAAAGCATCATTGGCGGCAATATTTTGAAATCTGATACCAACAACATTAAAAAAGTTCAACAGTTTGGTTTCTTCGTACTCATTAGCTCGAATTTCCTGACGATCTGATTTATTTCTTGACTTTAATCCTGGCGATTTGATACTGGTGTATTCTTTGTGATCGCGCATCTCTAATGAATTGATAATTCTTGATCTTCCTATTCCGTTAGGAATAATTGACTCTACAACCGTGAAAGAAGTAAATTCAAATCGCGGAGGAGTTTCATTTCTCTGATTAAGTGCACTAATTGTAATGAGTAATATAAGGCCTATAATGTAGTGAATTTTTTTGATCTTATTCATTTTCTTAAGGTTTGATGGATTTAGAAAAATAGCAATTATCATACCAAATTCCTCTAATATCACCTCTTTAGAGAAACATCCGCAAGTACTGTTAATCTCTTGAACTAAGAGTGGACAATTACTCTCTTGGTTTTGTAAACGTATTCATAAAGCGAATTTTACTCCCTTCAAATGCAATAGCTTCTTGATACCTTATTCCAACATCATTTATAGTTTGGCTATCCCAAATTAAAACCCATTCCTCCCCTTCTTTTGTTTTTACACAGAAATGGACAGCAGAACTATAATCTATAACTGTGGCAGAAGTTGACCAAAAATCGGTTAAATAATATACTACACTATCTTTTCCTTCTACCCTATTTCCATTTGGAAGACTCCACACAACATCATCGGTAAAGTAACTTGATAAATTATCTAATTTTTTTTCCTGACAATTTTTAAGTAGATTTTGAAATTTTACAACAAGTTCTGGATTACCCATTGTAAAATCTTGAGAATATGTAGCTTGAAAAAGATAATTAGGGTTCTCTGGAGCTGTTAATTGGGTATTTTGATTATCTGTACACGAGATTAAAATAGCCGTTAATAAGGTTAGAGTAATATTTTTCATTGTTTAACTAGTTAATTAATTAATAATTTTATTTAGGCAATATTAAAAAATTCCTGAGACATCACACCCCAGGAGTTTAATACTCAAATCATTCATATGACAATATTGACTGCCAAAATTGCTACAATCTTGACCAAAACTTTCTGTCGAATTAAAACGATAGACATTCCTTAGATACCCTTATTTAAAATCAAGGATCACCCTCACCTCAACACCTCAAAATAAGCCTCAAACTCCTCCAATTTTCAACTGCTGATCAAGGCTGTACATTGATCTTTTTTTTGAAAAATGAAGATTAGTACCTTTGCTATCAAGCATCAGATCTATGAGGAGGAGGTCTAGAGAAAAGAGGAAAAATAATGATATATTTGAGCACTAGAAATGGTACTAAATTGAGGAGGTTTTGGTGGTCAAATTTATTTCCAAAAATTCAATTATTGATTTGTTACCTACACTTTTTTTTGTCCAAAAAAACTGCTTATATTTGCTCTAAACGGCAATTTTTTATGCTCGTAAGCTTGTAAAGCATATATTTGGCATTATACTTTGGCCTACTGATACAACGTTAAATAGATCATAATATTTTGCGGTAAATTTAAAGATTTGAATCCACAGTTGAACCACTTAACTATTAAATCCTTCGCAAACCTCATCACCTTTTATCAGAAAAGTTTCATTTATACCTGTCTTCTGGTTTTTTCGATGGCTTCAAATGCGCAATTATTAAATGAGTCGCAATGGTTTTTTGGCAGTTCTACTGCCAACTTGCAATTTGATAAAAATGGGCTTCTCGTATACCAGGAGGATCGTATGAATCCAAATTTTGGATCTGGGGGTTCAGCGGTAATTAATCATTCTCTAACAGGAAATTTAATGTTATACACCGATGGTATTCGAATTTACGATGGCTCCGGAAAAATTATGTCGGGCGCTGTTGATTTAAACGGTGATGCGTCGGTCAATCAAACCGCCTTGGCCTGTCCCTCACCGGATGATCCAGAGAGATATATTGTTTTCACCAACGCAAGCGAACTATCCGCAGAAGATGAATTACAATATAGTATCGTAGATCTGAGTGCTCCCGGTAATGGAAGTCTTAATGCCCCCTTAGGTGAAGTCATATCAAATAATAATCCAGTAGGCCTTTTCAGTCCTGCGGAGGGTATGACGGTAGTACAAAGTGCCGCTAATCTAAGCCTGAGCTGGTTAATCGCCCAAAACAGAGGTACCCATGCTTTTTATGTATATAAAATCACCAATAACGGCATTGATCCAGAGCCTGTAAGTATTCTTGATCCCTTTACTACTGACATGAGGCAATTTGAAGCAGCCCATATGTCAATGAATCCAGTTTATTCTATTCTAGCCGTAGCACCCAAAACTGCCTCAAGAAACGTTATGCTCATGAATTTTAATGATAGTTCTGGAGTGTTAAGCTTCAATAGTCAAATTTTAAATACAGGTTTTCCTGATGATGCTAAACAAAATATTTATGACGCTGACTGGTCAAATGATGGGAGCAAATTATATCTTTCACGTTATGGTGCCTTAGATGAGATCTCTGGCGATCTTTATCAGTTTGATTTAACTGATAGCTCAAGTCTGATTCAATCGATTCTATCACAACCCATTTACAGAAGTTATGGTCTTAAGAGGGCCATTGATGGTAATATTTATCACCTCGTCCAAGAAGAGGAATCAGGTCCTTATTTAGTGAAGCAAATTAAAAATATTGATAGTAGTTATGACTTGATTGTATACGAAGATGATTTTTTAACGACCGATTTTCAAAGTACGCAGTTCCCATCATTTGCACCGGGTACTTTTGAAGAATTCACCTCTTTAGATTTTATTTATTTAGATAGTTGTCAAGATCTATCTACTAAATTTTTCCCTTTAGTAGATCCGCCCGCCAATAAATATGTTTGGGATTTTGGAGATGGAAATGGAATCAACAGCATCGCTCCCATTCATGCCTACGAATCTGCGAGTTCATATAATGTCACCCTTTATGTAGAGCTTAACGGAAAAATACAAAGTATCACTAAGTCCATTAACATCATTGCAGAAGAAATGGAAGTCAATCTGATCGCTGATACTACCATTTGTGATAATGAAATTCTTACTCTTGATCCTGAGACAGAAGATGGTATTTCATATCAATGGAATACAGGTGAAACTACGAGTACCATCGATATTGATACCGCAGGTATTTATTGGGTAGAAATAACTGGTGCCTCAGGTTGTACGAAATATGCGGAATCCTCAGTCACAGAATACGGTGCCCAACGTCAAATTCAAAATAAATGGTATTTTGGAGAGACTGCAGGTATTGAATTCACCGATGGCCCTCTACCGATCGATGATGAAAATCAAATGACCTCATTAGAAGCTTGTGCGACCATTGATGATGCGGATGGGAATTTAATGTTTTATACCAATGGGAAAACTATTTGGAATAAAGCGCACCAAGTCATGCCTTTCCTATCTGACAGCATCCAAAGTCTCTCGGGAGATAGTACAAGTAGCCAAGGTACTTTGATTATTCCTTTTATGGATGATATTACCATGTTCTATGTATTCACTGCTGGAGAATTAGATGCGGATGGAACCCATTTCCCCATGACTTATGCTATTGTAGATATGAAAAAAGATTCGGCCCGTGGTGCCGTTGTACTTAGTAATTTAACACTGTTTGATCAAAGTATTGAAAAAATTACTTCTTCAGGTTTTTCTTTAAATGCCTGGTTGATCATGCATGAAAACGGTAATAATTCTTTCCGAGCCAATCTCATCGATGATACAGGCATCGGAGCTACCGTATACACTCCAATCGGCAGTGTCTTAAAAAAGCAAACGCCTATAAATGCCTCTGGGTACATGACCTTTGGCAATGGTACGCAATTGTTTGCTAATACCGTTCCAGGTCCCAATACCCTTGAAATATTTGATTTTGATAACCAAATAGGAAATTTTGAAAATTTCAGACAAATCGAAACTGCAGCAACAGACGACCTCTATGGTGTGGCTTTTTCTAGTGATGGTTCTAAGATCTATACCACCTCAGCAAGTGAATTGATTCAGTTTAATCTTGATAGTTTAAATACAGAAGATGAAATAACTTACATCACATCAAGTAAATATGATGATTATAGCTCGGAAGGTATCTACGGTGCGCTACAGCGTGGACCCAATGGTATCATTTATCTGGCCATTGATCAAGGGCTCGCGGTGGGTACCATTTCCAATTCTTCACTGGAAGGTGCGGCAGCTAATTTCAATGCTACAGGTTTTGATTTGTTAGGGCATACCAGCAGAAAGGGTCTACCTAGTTTTGTCCAAAATTCAGGATCATCTCTTCAAAACCCGACGGCTTCCTATATTAATGCCTGTTTTGGACTTAGTACGGAGTTTTATGCATCTGGTAGTTCTATTTTAGATGAATATTTTTGGGTTTTTTATGATTCATTATCTCAAACTGATACTTTGTATGCTACGAACGAGCAAACTACAGAATATGAATATGGTGCTACTGGTTTTCAATATTTCACTTTGAATATTACCAATCGATGTGGGTATGACAGCCTGATCACAGATACCTTGGAGGTTTATAGTCTTCCTGTGAATCCTGATATTACCGAAAGTGCCTCCATCTGTGAGGAATTTTTGGAACTTGCCGCATGGGATGAGGATCGCAGTGATTACAATTATTATTGGTCAACTGGAGATACTTCTAGAATCATTGAAATTTTCGATCCCTCTACCATCTCCTTGGCCATTATAAATGATGATGGTTGTTCCTCGGATACGCTAGAAATATTTGTTGGGGATGGGCGTCCAAACCTTGACTTAGGTATTGATCAACAGTATTGTCAATTTGATTCAGCACCCGATTTAAACAGCTATATAAGTGACTTAAATACCCAACAATGGACCATCGATGGCATAATCCTTGATACGACCAGTACGCAGTCCATATCCACAGAAATTTCAGGTGTTTTTGAATATATAATTTATGCCAAAGAGAACGATGCTTTTGGCGGTTGTAGTAATACAGATACAGTCTTAATATCTATAAAAGCAGCCCCAGAGCTCAGTCCAATCTATACTCCCCCTTCTAATTGCGGTGCAGATGATGCACTACTCTCTTTGTACGTTTCATCTGAAGGAAGTTACAGATACGATTTCAGTGGTATAGATATCAACACTTTTGGATCTATTGATGGTCCCGATACCTTATCCGTCTCTGGTGGACTGTCTGCTGGAGTTTATAATTATAAAATCACAGACTTAGTCTCTACCTGTATTTTGGAAAATCCAGTTATTATTGAAGATGATGCTCCCTTCTCATTATCAGCAAATAATCTACCTGATTGTGATATCGATGCGAACTTGAGTTTGACAGTTTCGGGAGTAGCCATTCCATCAGCGGTGAATATATATATCAGCGATCTTAGTTATGATACGGTATATACCGAAAATAATCTTTATGTTCCACTCAGCATTACACCAAAACTAGACTCAGGATTTTATTATGTAACCGTCGAGGAAATCGGTGATAGCGGACCCTGTATTCAGTCCGATACCGTTCTCATTACCCCACTGATTGCAGGAATAAATGACTGTCAAACTGAAATATTTGCGCCAAATGCATTCAGTCCGAATGGTAACAGCCAGAATGAAAACTTTTTTGTCTACCCCAATTTATTTGTCGATCAATTTGAAATATTTATCTATACCCGATGGGGGGAGCAAATCTATTACTCAAATGATAAAAATTTCAGTTGGGACGGTACCTATAATGGCCAAGTCATGGGTCCAGCAACCTATGCCTACGTAATTAAATACACCCATATAGAAAAACCAGATTTAGGAATTCAAACCCAATATGGATCCATCTCTTTGATTAAATGAAAAAATTTGTTGAATAGCCAAAATAAAAAAATATGAACCTATTGAGAATAAGTTACTTTTTGATTACCTACTTTTTGATCAGTCATACCTCTTGGACCAAAACACAGCTACCCACTACATTAAAAATACAAGTGATAGATGCCTTCGAACATCCTGTTTCTGGTGCTGAAGTAGTGCTTTACACCACGGAAGAAAACTATCGATTTCAAAAAAATACCTTTATCAAAGGAGAAACTGACAAAAAAGGAAGGGTTACTTTTCGAAGATTACAACCTATCCCTTATTTTAAAGACGTCCAAAATGAGTTGAAAAAAAATAATGGGCCCGTAGTTCTGACCGAATCACTTCAAAAAAATAAAATAAACAAAGTAATCGTATTGATTGGTAAAACTATTTCTTTAAGGTAATGACTACCATCGCATATGCGGCGATCAAGACCCAAAAGGCACCATTACTAGAAAAAATATCTAAGTGAATGACCTCCAATTTTTCCAAAACAACTGCCAAGACCAACAATATTGAGGTCAGTCTTATTAAATTTTTATTCCTTTGATCCATGATTCCGTATCTCAATGTAAATATATCAGAAATATTAGATTATACTAAAATCAATGGCTGAAATTGGTACTCAAATCTCGAAAGCATCCCGACTACTAGAAAACAACGAACTGGTAGCCATTCCAACAGAAACGGTATATGGCTTGGCTGGTAATGCACTGGAGCCCCTAGCTATAGCAAAAATATATACAGCAAAGGACCGCCCTAGTTTTGATCCGCTAATCACCCATGTAACCAATATCGTTGATGCCTCCGCACTGGTCCATACATTTCCCGCACTAGCCCAGAAGTTAGCAGAGCAATTTTGGCCAGGTCCTTTGACTTTACTATTACCCAAACGAGAACACGTTCCTGATGTCCTCACCTCGGGTTTAGATAAAATGGCCATTAGAGTCCCCAATCACCCTATGTCGCTCAATTTATTGAAACAAATTCGCTTCCCGTTGGCTGCGCCAAGTGCTAATCCATTTGGCTATGTTTCCCCTACTACTGCCACTCATGTAAACCAACAGTTAGGGGTTAAAATCCCCTATATTCTTGACGGGGGTCCGGCCCATATCGGTTTGGAGTCTACCATTGTATCGATTGAAGAAGAGGTCATTTACGTACATCGACTGGGAGGAATAGATATAGAAATACTCAGAACGTTTGGCGAAGTAAACGTGCTGCCCCATACAAAAAGCCATCCCAATGTGCCCGGACAACTCGACAGCCATTATGCTCCCAGAAAAAAGATCATTATGGGTGATTTAGAGTTACTTCTTCTAAAGTATTCAGATATGAAAACCGGTATTCTCTCTTTTTCCAAAACCTATCCGCATCCCAATAAAAGCATCGCTTTATCTCCCGGTGGAGATGTGCATGAAGCTGCCGAACATCTTTTCAGTGCCTTAAGAACCTTAGACACTGAAGATATCGACCTGATTTTAGGTGAGTATGTACCTCAAAAGGGCATTGGAAGGGCCATAAATGATCGTTTAAAGCGTGCTTCCTTTATTTCGTAATAATTAATTTTAATTTGAAGAAATTAGATACAATTTTGTGGTCGAAAAATATTCAGTGGATATGAAAAATATAGATGATTTTAATTTCAGAAACCGAAAGGCCTTATTAAGGGTTGATTTTAATGTCCCGTTGAATAACGAACTAATCGTCACTGATGAAACTCGGATTATTGCTACCATCCCCACCATTAAAAAAATCATAAACGAAGGAGGTTCTGTCATCCTAATGAGTCATTTAGGTCGACCAAAAAAAGGGCCAGAGGACCAATATTCTTTAAAGCACATCATCCCTAATCTGCAAGAAAAACTGGGTACTGAGGTCAAGTTTGTCAGCGACTGCATTGGAGTACCAGCTTTAGAGCTATCACAGACACTGGGAACAGGAGAGGTAATGCTCCTCGAAAATGTCAGATTCTACCCAGAAGAGGCCAAAGGTGATGAAGATTTTGCCTCCAAACTGGCAAAACTAGGTGACATTTATGTGAATGACGCTTTTGGAACGGCACATCGTGCGCATGCCTCGACAACCATTGTTGCCCAATTTTTTGAAGATAAGTGTGCTGGATATATCATGGGAAGCGAATTGACTAATGCCAAGAAGGTACTTGAAGATCCCAACCGCCCTTTTACGGCCATCATGGGTGGTGCTAAAATTTCAGATAAAATCATGATTATTGAAAAACTTCTGAATAAAGTAGATCATCTCATCATTGGTGGTGGCATGTCATATACCTTTTCAAAAGCACAAGGTGGAGCCATTGGTAAATCTCTATGTGAAGACAACCGTATGGCATTGACTCTTGAACTGATTGAAAAAGCCAAAGCCAAAGGCGTAAAACTCTACCTTCCTCTTGATAATGTCATTGCTGATGATTTTAGTAATGATGCTCATCGTCAGATCGTCAACTCTGGAGAAATTCCTGATGATTGGGAGGGCCTAGATATCGGCCCTCAAAGCATTAATGCATTTGAAAATGTAATTAAAAACTCAAAAACCATTCTTTGGAATGGTCCTATGGGGGTTTTTGAATTTCCGAATTTTGCTGTAGGTACTGAAGCCATCGCAGAGGCTGTGGTGACCGCCACCCAAAATGGTGGTTTTTCTCTCATCGGAGGAGGAGATTCTGCAGCCGCCATTAATAATCTAGGCTATGGTGATAAAGTATCCTATGTTTCAACGGGTGGAGGGGCTTTATTGGAATATATGGAGGGGAAAACATTGCCAGGCGTGGCTATTTTAGAAGATTGATGACGCTTAATAATTTTTACCCCTAATTCATCGCTTTTTAATAACCGCATCACTTTCAAAATAAATCTTAATTTCATCAACTAACTTGCGCAAGACAGTGATGAGATCCTCCTCGTCATAAAGTTTGAAAATAGTGGAGAGTGCATCCAAATCTATTCCTTGAGAAGGTATGGATCGAATGATCTCAAGAGGATTCAAATCTACCAAGACTTATTTTCTGGAAAGACAATAATCACAAATGCCACAGCCCGAATCGGTCTGCTCACCAAAATAATCTTGTAGCATTCTGGTTCTACAGATATGATTTGTATTCACATAATGGAGCACCCGGTGAAATTTATTCTCAGTCTGCTCATTTATTTTCTGTAAATCAACTGATTGGATAGGCAAGGATCCTAGATCCAATCTTCCTTCTATAAATTCAATTTGTGGCTTGAAAGTCGTCATTTGATAGTCTATGACTTGATAATCATGCAGCAGGTTCAACTGCTCTTTTACTTTTTTTAAGTTGATTTTTAAAACGCCTGCGATGTCTGCCTCATTGATCATCATATAGCTCGTATAAAGCTCACCACCATACAACCTAAAAAGTACTTTGATCAAAGGATCAAGTGAGGCATGAGCTACCTGAAACTGATAAAGCACCTCTCGTTGCATCAGCATGGAAATCTTGGACTTTTGAAAAATATTTTCTGTCAGCTGAATGAGACCCGCGTTTTCCAGCTTCTTGAGGGCAAATACCGTTGGGTAAGCAGGTAAATGAAAATCATTGATGAAATCAATAAAAACAAAATCAAAACTCAAGCCTGCCCCACTACCAATCGCCATCTTATACCTATTTGATAGGGCTTGATAGACACGCTTGACAAATTTAATATCTACTGCTGCCCGAGAGATGCGCTGCTCCGTCTCAACGATATCTTGGTCATGGAAAAGAAGTGCTGCATAAGCCTTCAAGCCATCTCGACCCGCTCTTCCTGCTTCTTGATAATAGGCCTCCAATGTTTGGGGCAAATCCAGATGTAATACCGTGCGCACATCGGGTTTGTTTATGCCCATACCAAACGCATTGGTCGCTACTATGACTCTTAATTTTGATTGTATCCAAGCGGCTTGTCTTTGATTTCGTTCATCAAAAGATAAGCCCGCATGATAAAATTGGGCAGAAATACTCTTTTGAATTAAGTCTCTGGAAACCTGCTCAGCTCTCTTTCGACTTCCCACATATACAATAGAAGATCCCGCAACTTTATTGAGAATATCATATACCTTTTGAAATTTATTTTCCCCTTTAAATACAAAATAGGAAAGATTGTCGCGTGCGTAACTGTTCTGAAAGACTTTAGGATCTGCTAAGTTCAGTTGCTTGATAATGTCTTTTTTTACATCTTCAGTAGCAGAAGCCGTTAAAGCAATCAACCTCTTCATTGGAAACAATTCCGTAAAATCTTTGATTTTCAGATAATAAGGTCTGAAATCATGGCCCCATTGAGAGATACAATGGGCCTCATCGATGACGAACAAAGCAATGACCATTTTTTCTAATCTGGCTAAAAAAAGCTCTGAAGTCAATCTTTCAGGAGAGAGGTAAAGAAATTTAATACCTCCGTAAATGCAGTTATCTAAAAGAATGTCAATTTCTCTTGAAGACAAGCCCCCATGGATGGCCACTGCCTTTATGTTTCTCTTTTTCAATTCATTAACTTGATCAATCATCAGCGCGATCAAGGGAGTGACAACTAGGGTAACGCCGTCAAGTAACAACCCGGGAATTTGAAAGCAAATTGATTTTCCTCCTCCAGTCGGCAATAAAGCAAGGGTATTTTGACCTTTTAAGACAGACTCTATGATTTCTAGTTGAGATTCTCTAAAATGCTCAAATCCCCAATAATTACGCAATATCTCTTTCGGATCAGTCAAACTTATTTACATTAAACCCAGTAATCTTAGCAGTGCTTTGTTGAAATATAAAACAATAATATCAGCTCCTGTGACTACAAATCTAACATCCAATAACCATCTTCTTTTATATTATGTACAGGTACGTTTATTTCGTGAGCCCAAGTGCTTATTTTCTCAGCATAATAGGGAGAACAATTAGAACCAATGACTAGGCCCCAAATCTTTAAATACCTCAATAAATACTCAAAATCTAAGGTTAACTCCTCAGTAATGACGACATAATCTACACTTAACGTTTCCACAAACTTCCACTGCTGATTAAATATGATTTTATGTCCTTGCCATAATAGCAGATGAAAGGGACCGAAGTGTTACAGTTCTTCGATCTTAAACAACTCAGTCAGATCAGTGGAGGTACTCGGAAGTCCTAAAAATCCACAAAATAGATTTATCCTCCATTTCAAGCGTTCAAAAGATCTGGATTTGTACCGATCAATCATTAAACGAGCAGAATAACCCTCAATCAAATCGATTCCCATTTGGTCTTGCATATCATAAATCCCAAGCATTTTTCGTTCATTCACATTAATATGGTTAAACAAATTAATTATTTGCCAAAAAATAATGAGTAGCAGTCCAAATACTAACCTTACAAATGATTTTTTTCTAAAAGCCACTAGTATCAATATCTGTATCAAATACATAACTAAAACCTCACTTGAATAAAGATGCAAGTCCGATATCTTACTGTATGGTAGCCGCTCAATCCACATGACATAAGCATTCATAACACTTATCAAATTTTCAAGTATCCATCCCATATATAAGTGGCTTGGATCAAAAAAAAAGAGATTATCAACAATACAACTGCCAAAATAAGTATGCAAAATGTAGCGGGTACTACCCATAAATTGGATAATAAAAAATATGTTGGAAGCTGATGAAAATAATACATCGCAATAGGAAGGGTAGCTATTTGTGCTGCCAAAGAAGTGCACATAAGTGCCCAAAAACAATCTCCTACCGTATTTTTTATCTCCCAAAAGCTATAGAACAGAGGAAAAAAAATAACAATCCCTGTCACAGCAATAAATGAAAGCTGACAGCTAACATCATAAATCATATTTGGATCAATCAAAAGCAATACGAATGCGGACAGTACGATCGAATTATAAATATTAGAAGTCCGATGATTCAGTTCGCTCAAACTCACGTTAGAAAACATGGTAGTTGCACGCATTACTGAAGGCACGAGACCAGTGACAAAAGCATAAAGACATAGTCCCAATATGATCCCGATAACATAGTAATAGCGACCTAAATATATATTTCTTAAGGGTTTCAAAAAAACCCTAAAAATTAGAAAAATAATACCCATGTGTAATCCTGATACAGTTAAGACGTGCGTGGTTCCTGAAGTAGCACAAGCTGACTTTAGTTCTTGATCTAAATAATTCTTAATCCCAAGTACTAAGGCAACTACTACAGCCCTTGACTGATCATCCCTAATTTGATTTTGAAATAAGACTTTTGCCTTATGCCTCATTTCAAATGCCAAAGCACGAATACTAAAACGCGAAGAGCTATCGATACTCATAATGTCATCATCTCCCACATAAGCCTGATAATAGATATGTTGGCGGCTTAAGTATTGAGCATAATCAAAAGGCATAGGATTTTTAGAGGATTTAATGGAGAATAAACTTCCAGATACATAGAGATAAGAACCATAAGACCTAACCTTTTTGTGTATTTCTTTCCGTACATGAAGTTGAATTTTTCCCTCCCTTTTAATTGATCGAACTCCCAGGAGCACCGAATCTATTCGAAAGATATATTTGACATATTTTTCTTACTCAATAGGATTCTCTACGATCCAACCTGAAAAAGAACTTATTTACTGAATATCAACATGACTCAAATGATCTACATCTTTGCGCTCATCGGTGTAATAGGCCATGCCATATCCAATCCAATCAAAGTAATCATTAACAAAATAGTAATGCCACTGAGAAATAAGGAATACTTCCTCGCAACAAGCCAGAAGTAAAGAATCGCTAGCCCACTAAATATTGAAAGGGTAAAATAAGGTGTAATTTCTAAATGAAAATCATAGATCCATATGCCGAGGATCAAACTCAATAAATAGCGCAAAGAAGGATAGTTATTCCATAGATACATTCAGTTATACAGTTTTAAACAATATAACTCTCTAATGAAAAAATCTCGTTATTTTAATTAAAGAATGTAATGAAGTGACACTTATAATACTCAAGTTATTTGAGACATCCTTTGATGCATAATATCTGCTTCTATAAATCTCGGTCCTATCGGTAAAAATCCTTGGTGGGCATAAAGATTTATGGCTTCCAATTGCGCGTTTAAATACACAAGTATTCCCGATCCGAATTTACTTTTAATATCTACCAAAATGGATCTTAACAAATCTGCACCTAATCCTTTATTTCTATAAACTGGCAATACTGCGAACCTTTCTAGCTTCACGCCTTGAGAAGTTTTCCTCCAACGTGCAGTACCCAAGGCATTGCCATCCTCATCTATCGCAACAAAATAATGAGCCAAACTTTTCGCATCTTCGTGTACAATAGCTTCGGGAACACCTTGTTCATTTACGAAAACACATTGTCTAATTTCATAAGATTTATGTAATAATACAGCTGAATCTGCGGCTACAATCTTATGATTCATAATGTTTAGAGTAGGCTTTGATAATACTTTTGACCAGGCGGTGTCTAAGTACATCTCGCTCGTCAAGGTGTACAAATCCAATATTTTTGGTCTCCTTAAGTACTTCTAACACTTCTAGCAATCCTGATTTTTGCCTTAGCGGTAAATCAATTTGGGACTTATCGCCCGTCACAATTACCTTTGAACTAGGACCCATACGTGTGAGAAACATTTTGATCTGACTTTGTGTCGCATTTTGGGCTTCATCCAGCAAAATAAAGGCATTATTGAGCGTTCTGCCCCTCATATAAGCCAATGGGGCTATCTCAATAATATTATTTTCCTGATAAAACTTCAACTTCTCTGGCGGGACCATATCACTTAATGCATCGTAAATAGGTCTTAGGTAAGGATCTATTTTATCCTTCAAATCTCCTGGTAGAAATCCCAGACTTTCGCCTGCCTCTACCGCTGGTCGGGTAATGATTATTTTGGCTACGTCTTTATTTTTTAACGCCATCACAGCCAAAGCTACAGATATATAAGTCTTCCCAGTTCCAGCTGGTCCTAAGGCAAAGACCAAATCATTTTTCTGTACGGCCTTTACTAGTTTTTTTTGATTTGGGGTCTTTGCACTTATTTTCAACCCTTTGGTACCATAAACCAAAATTTCTACCAAATCATCACCCTTATTTAGATGATTTTCATCTGCCAAATATGAAATCACATGATCCCGCGTAAGATTCCCGTATTTGTGATAATGAAGAATCAATGAGTTCAAAATTTCATTGATCTTGACCAATTGAGGAGCTGCACCTTTAATAGTGATCTCATTGCCCCTCGAGATAATTTTAGCGTCCGGAAAGGCTGACATAATCTCATTTATATTGGCATTTTCTGTTCCAAGAAAATCAACCAAGGGTATGTTTTCTAGTGTAAATATTTTTTCTAGCAAGTGAAGTGTCTTTTTAAATCTGTCTTTGCCTATTTTTGCTATTGCAAATTCAATGACAAATTAAACAAATATTCTTTTCAAACATGGCCCTAATCACTTTTATGTCTGATTACGGATTAGAAGACCATTATGTCGCCGCTACCAAAGGAACGCTGCTAAACCTCAACCCCGAGTTAACCATCGTTGATATCAGCCATGAAATTAAATTATCAGATATCGCTCATGGAGGTTACGTGTTGCGCAATGCTTTCAAAAAATTTCCCAAGGGTACCGTTCATCTCATTACAATGAATTCTTCCAGAAGCCTGAAAAATCGATGGATTGGACTTACGTTGGAAGGCCACCACTTCGTTGGCACAGATTCTGGTATTTTCAGTATTATAAGCACTGAAAACCCCTCCCTAGTCGTTGAAATTTGCCCTATTAATACAAAAACTACTTATCTAAAAATAGTTGCTCAAGCAGTCAACGATCTGGTCATGGGACGTGGTCTTGAGCACATTGGTCGGATCATAACTGATCACCAGCAACTGATTGATCGAACCGCTAAAATTACAAAAAAGGGTATGGTTGGCCATGTCATTCATATAGATCACTATGGCAATTTAATCACCAATATTAAGCATACTGATTATCTTGAAATTCAGAAAATTAACGGACAAGTGACCTTCCAAATACAAATAGGTAGAGAGATTTTTGATCGATTGCATGAAGGCTATGATACCGTCGATCCTGGTGAGTGTTTTGTGTTTTTTAATTCAGAAAAAGTCTTACAAATTGGTATCAATATGGGGCGAGCCTCAGAACTATTAGGTATCCGAATGGATGCTTCTGTTTATATAAATTTCAATATTCAATGATGCTATTGAGAATTGTCCGTATGGAATTTCAAGAAGAAAAAGTCTTAGAGTTTCAGAAATTATTTAAAAATATCAAAAGTAAAATTTCTGATTTTAAAGGTTGTGAATCTATTCATTTATATAGAGATCAAGATCAATTCAATGTTTTCTATACGCACAGCCATTGGCTATCGGTAGACCATTTAAATAAATACAAAGCGTCTTTGTTTTTTAAAGCGACTTAGACCGAGGTGAAAGTTTGGTTTGCAGACAAGCCTCGAGCGTATTCTTTAATATGAAAAGACTAGGAACAGGAAAGTGATCGGCTGAAGCATTGAAACTACAAAATTGATCCATATTACATTGCCATTTCCATAAAGCTAACATAATTGTTTCAAACTGATCTGAAAAAAATATAACTAGAGATAATTGATGACATTAGAATTTATCTGAGACAGAATTAGATAAATTTAAGTACCAAAGGAGGGAATCGAACCCTCACTCTCGAAAGAACACGATTTTGAGTCGTGCGCGTCTACCAATTCCGCCACTTTGGCATTTAGTGATTACAAAAATATCTAAATCTCATATCAACGCAAACTATTGGTCCTTTTAAGTTGGCCTATTTTTTTATTTTTATAAAAGAAATACCCCTACCAAAATTTAGTAAATACTCTTTTCAAAATGATCCTAATTATTCCTTCTCATTAATGTGATAAACTGAAATCATTAAAAAAATAATTTGTCTATCTTTCCACAAATTTTAGTGCATCGTTTGTAATTATGTCAAAAAAATTAGAAAACTTATTTGAAGGCTTTATGTTTTGGAGCCGTTGGGTGCAGGCCCCTATGTACGGCGGATTGATTTTTGGTTCTTTTATTTATCTCTATGTCTTTTTTCATGAACTCTTCAATATGTTCACAAGGCTCCTCAATCAACCGGTTGGTTCAAAGTCGGGTCCGTGGGAAGAAACTGAGATGATGTTGAGTGTTTTGAACCTTGTGGATATTTCAATGGTAATGAACCTTTTGGTCATTGTAACCATTGGTGGATATTCGATATTTACAAGCCGGATGGATCTCGATTTACATGAAGATAAACCCTTGTGGCTAAATAATTTGGATGCAGGTCAGTTGAAAATAAAGTTAGCTACCTCCCTCGCCTCTATAACGGGCGTTCAGCTCTTAAAAACCTTCGTTGATTACAGAGAGGCGGCAACTAAAGTGAGCAGTGAAGAAATTATTATTGAAATTATCATTCATATCGTCTTTATTTTATCCGCATTATTATTGGCCCAAACAGAAAAAATAACCCATAGCTATCAACATGAAAAGAATTTAATGAAGTCGAAAATGATCAAAAAAAATAAAGAAGATGAAAATCTACTTAAATATGATTTTGATTCTTAATACCATCTCGATTTGAATCGAAAAGAGCTATTCTTTATCTCTTCCAATCAAAACTTGTTATTTTTTCAATAAATTGATTGATTAACAAAATGGCATTTAGAACATCCTCCTGATGTACCATTTCAATGACTTGATGCAAATGACGCGTAGGAATAGAAACGGCACCTGCAATGGCTCCGTGTTTACCAGTTCTTTGTAATCCCGCAGTGTCAGTTCCTCCTGCCGTAAGTACCTCTGGTTGCCATGGTATTTCAGAATATGTAGCAGTTTGTTTCAAATACTTCACCATTCTAGGGTCACATATGGTGGAAGCATCCATGATTTTAATAGCAGGTCCATTCCCAAGTGATGTTATTTGCTCATGGGCTTGCGCCCCGGGTAAATCAAATGCAATAGTCGTATCTATGGCCAATCCATAATCTGGATCAATATGATGCGATGCCACTTGGGCACCCCTCAAACCTACCTCCTCTTGCACCGTAAATACGGCATAAACATCTATTTGAGAGTTTTTTAATTGCTTAAGAATCTCGATCAATACATAAACTGATATCCTGTTGTCTAGGGATTTACAATTGATACAATTACCCATTTCAATCAACTCTCTTTCTCTAGTGATCGGATCACCTACAGCTATGATTTTTTTTACTTCTGTTCCAGACATCCCTGTATCAATGAAGAAATCTTCTATTTGTACCCCCTTGTTTCGTTCTTCTGGCTTCATTAAATGAATCGGCTTGGAACCCATAACTCCAATGATTGCCTTCTGACCATGAATCACCACACGTTGAGCTGTGAGGGTTTTTGGATCAAAGCCTCCCAATGTATGAAATCGAACAAAGCCATTATCATCAATGTGTGTCACCATAAAGCCAATTTCATCCATATGGGCAGCTAGCATAATTCTTGGCGGAGATACTACTTTTTTGGCTTTGACCAGTGCAATTAAATTACCCATATTATCAATGGAAATCTCATCGCAATAAGGTGTAATCTCTACTTCAATAATGTCTCTTATTTGAGACTCAAAACCGGAAGTTCCGGGAGTTTCGCATAGATTTTTTAAAAGGGGTATATTCATTTTCATATTCTAAAATTTAAAAAGGCTTTGGAAAATCAGCTGCTTTCCAAAGCCTTGGGTGTGCGCACGAGAGGAATCGAACCTCCACGGCCATAATTAGCCACTAGGCCCTCAACCTAGCACGTCTACCAGTTCCGCCACGTGCGCAAAACAGAATGTAAAAATAAGTTGATTATGCTAATAAAAAAGAAACCCTAAGACTAAATAAAAAGTATTTCCAATTCGACTCTAATTCCAAGGGATCAATAAGCTGACCAGCAGTAGGTCTTCTTTATTTTTAAAGTGCCTTTTATTCTTGATGACCATTAAGCCATTTTCAAAACTGTTCTTTTTTAATGAGGTCACAACTACTGAGGGTGAAAAAGAAGGCGCTGGAATTAATTTAAGATGAATCTTACTTTTAAAAAACAGTTATATGTCATCCACCGCTAGCAAAGAAGTGATAATTTTTCTATTGATACGAAAAAAAAGAGTCGGATCTAATTTTGTATGTATTTCCATCATAGTTTGATTCAAAATGAATTTCCCTTCATGAGTTGCTAAAATAGCATAACGTTCATCTGAATAAAAATTTGCTATTTCATCTTCCGTTATTGAATCTAATTTTTTTCCAGTATTCACCAAAAAGCGTCGTTAATAAGTCTTTTTGTTGAAGAGATATCCCTTTAAAATTCCTTCAATATCTAATCCTTTAATTCTGGAATATTGAAACTTCTGAATAGCTAAATGGAGTTTTTCTTTCGTCACGGGCTTCAATAAATAATCAACACTATTTTCTTTAAAAGCTCTTACAGCATATTGGTGGTATGCCGTGACCATAATGATGGGTTTTATATTATTAATTGCTTGGAAAATTTCAAAACTTAACCCATCACCCAACTGCACGTCAGAAATAATCAAATCGCATGTATTTTGATTAAACCAATAATGGCACCTAACACGGTATCCAAGTTTGCAACCACTTGGGTATCGGTATTCATTGAGTTAAGAAGCTTTTCATTATGGTTGGCAACGAGTGGTTTGTCATCAATAATTACTATGTTATACATAGTTGACGCTTGTTTTAGTAAAGGAATTTTAACAGAATAATGCTTTTTACTCATTTAGAACTCAGGTAATCTATCAGTGAACAAAGCATATCTCTTGATGATGTTTTGCTGTCCTACGCCCATTGAGATTACATCCTTTTTGGGTTGATAATTATTGATCACGTATAAAAAATTTTGATCGCTCTTGATCAGCACGTGTAACGGATGCTTCTGGGAAATAATATTATGCTTAATGGCATTTTCAACCATTAGTAATAAAGTGCCAGCGGCCATTTTGAATTCCTTAAGATTCTCTGAAACTTGAATACTCACGAAAAGTCCTTCTTCAAAACGAACTTTTTGAAGATAAAAATAATTTTCAATTACTCTTTGCTCATTTTCGAGATCTGACAACTGATCCACCTTTTGTTCGAGCATAAACCGATACATAAGAGATAACTTTTTTACAAAAAACTGCGCAGATTCATTCTCAACAATCAATGCATATAAATTGGTCAAACAATTGAAGAGAAAATAAGCATTAATTTGAGTCTGAAGATTTTTTAACTGAACCTCAATATTTTCATGCTCCTTTTGTTCATTCAATAATTTCAATTTCTTGTTAGTTATTCTTAAGTTGAAGGTTTCTAGAGCATATTTAATGGCTGCAGACATATCAATAAAAGACCATGGTTTTACAATAAAATAGAAAACATGTCATTCAATAATAGCCCTCATGACCAGCTCATTTTCTGAATGACCCCAAATTAGAATTCTCATACTATCAGACGATGACTTCATGGATTTTATCAAAAAAGAAATTCCAGTCATCTGCGGCATTCTGTGATCTGTCAATATCAAAACTATATTTTCGTGTTTCTGCAAAATATCCAAGCCCTCTTCTCCTGATTGTACAATTAAGATGTTTTACTTATATGAAAATGGTGTTTTGAAATATTCAATGGAAGTAAGTTCGTCATCGACAAAAAGGATTGTTATATTTTTTGGCATTGTTAATTATTTCGAATTTCCATTTATTTTATATTGAGAATATTTTTATACATAGTTTCTGACTCTTTATATTTGAGCCCCGTTGAGATTGTAGGTAACCCCATAAGAAAAAAAACATAATTATCATCGAGGGGTCGACTTAAAAGCTGAGGCACACCGTTGCATTTAAGTAACCGACAGGAAAGTTTATTTCGAAACTCAGTATTTTATTTTACTGATTAGTCAGCGCTCACTGAGACGATAATAATCGTCCCAAGTATCTATATCTTGCAAAAATTGATGTCTATTAGATTTAAAATATTGAACCGAATGCCTCGCAGTCTTCACAATCAATTTACAACCCTCAGGATCATCGTGATGCATAATTCGAAATCTAAAAGATTGTGAAAAAATAACAGGATTACCTGTTTTATCACCTACTTTAGGTAAGGTTATGAGTTCATCTTCATGAGTATTTAACAAATGATATCGGGCTAATTCTGCGTAATCAAAACCTTTGATACCAAACATGTCCCCTAAACAAATAATAAACCCATTGGTCTGATCATCCGCGGCATCAACTCCTTGTTGGATAGAACTGGTCAATCCTTTTTTATAATTTGAATTAGTGATTATTTTAATTTCATTACCAAAGCCTTGCAATGCGGATTTGAATTCATCCTCATCATTCCCTAACACCACCAAGACCTCATGAAATCCTGCCGCTAAAACATTTGAAATGGTATGTAGGAGAATCGGCTTCCCTTGCCAATCCAAAAGTAATTTATTGGCCCCTGGAAGGCGAGAAGAAAGTCCCGCCCCCATAATTAATGCCGAGAGATTGATAATTTTATCCATATATCAAGAACAACAATTCTTGGATAAGAAATGATTCATACCAGCAATATGAGTAAAAATTTTAATATAGCATGACATTTATCTGACCATCTGTGAGACCTCAGGGAACTCAACTTGCTGTTACGGAATATTAGAAGGGATGAAAAGACTACGCTGTTTCATGGAATATTATAGAAAAATTGCCATTTAGTTTGAAGACCTTCTTTTTGCAACCAGAGAAATTAAGGATTATGGGATAAAAGTGTTCGTTTCTGAGCCTATGAACCTAGTAATAAAGAACAATCGTTAGATCAACAAAATCACCAGGAGCACAAGCCTAGTACAAGAGCATTATCCTTATCATGTAAAAGTCAGTCTACTTGAAAAGTATTATTGGCCAAGAATCAGCATAAGAACAATTACCAAAAGTCCGCTACTCAAATACTTACTTCGGTAAAAACGGAATATTATAGAATGACAAAGCTTTTAGAAATGATCAATTGAATTCAGGACTCGTCTTCTTTATTCTTTGATTTCTTTCTAAGTCTCTTTATCCAGCTACTTTTACCCAACTTCGATAAAATCCCGAGCCAAAGAGAGAAAAGTAAGAAAAAAGCAACCTTACCGTATACTGGGGAAATATCAGTAGTATGACTCATCACATTTGCACAAACAAATGCCAACAACAATGATAGAGCTAAATTCTCCTTGTTTAAAAATGAAAACATTTCGCAAAAATGGCCTATTACATCCGAAAAATAAAAATTATGAAAAGATTTTTAGTAGTATGGTCCCACTATGTTTTTTTGTTGACTTCAATTCCTTTTTCATTATTTCAAGCCTTTGAGGCGTACCCCTTCATCTAAAATATGATGAATACAATTGGAATTATATTAAGCTATTTTAAAAAAAAATTAAGTTCGTTACCTTAATCTTGTATTTTACATAGGTATTATGGCTAAAAGAATATTGTTAACTGGAGGTACTGGATACATAGGATCACATACGGCTGTTGAACTCATTCATCAAGGTTATGAGGTCATTATCGTGGATGACTTGTCTAATTCTGAGCATCGTACAATTGAGAGCATCGAAAAAATAATAGGTACAAAACCTGAATTTCATCAGTTTGATTTGAGAAATTCTCCCTCCTTAGAGAAACTCTTCAAGGACAATAAATTCGATGGTATTATTCATTTTGCTGCGAAAAAGGCAGTCGGCGAATCCGTAGAGAAACCTCTTTTATATTATGATGTAAACTTAAATTCCATGCTTAATTTATTGAAATTAATGGAATTATATAAAGTTTCAAATCTTGTTTTTTCTTCTAGTTGTACCGTTTATGGTCAACCCTCTCGGCTTCCAGTAACTGAGGATACACCATTTGCTTTGGCCGAATCACCCTATGGGCACACCAAACAAATAGGAGAAGATATTCTCAATCATACGACCCGAACTAATGGGCAACTCCAAGCCTTGTCATTAAGGTATTTCAATCCTGTAGGGGCACACCCTTCTGCCTTGATCGGTGAATTGCCGGTTGGAACTCCAGCCAATCTGGTTCCTTTTATTACTCAGACAGTAGCTGGGCTACGATCCAAATTGAAAGTATATGGAAATGACTATAATACACCCGACGGAACAGCCATACGAGATTATATCCATGTGGTAGACCTTGCCAAAGCACATGTCCGTGCAATTGAACGTATGCTAAACAATGAACAAAAAAAATCCTATGAATATTTCAACATCGGAACGGGCAAAGGGAGCTCTGTACTTGAAGTCATTCAAGCCTTTGAAAGGATCAATCACACCAAAGTACCCTATGAAGTAGTGGATCGGAGAACTGGAGACATCGTAAAGATCTATGCTGATACGACACGGGCCAATCATGAACTGAACTGGAAGGCTCAACTCAATTTAGATGACATGATGAAATCAGCGTGGAAATGGCAAAAAACCCTCATTTCTTGATATATTAGCCATGAAAATTAAAGAACATATACTAAGCGAGGAAGAATTCATTTTCATACCTCAGTTTCTCAATAAAAAATTTTTCATGCGCTATTTGAATTTAATACCGATGCTTTTTGTCCTCAATTCTTTGTTTTTTTTCACGAGTTGCAATAAAGATGATGACCCAGGCATTGCTGCCGAAAATGAAGTCAACGCCTTCCTTTGGGGAGCCATGAATTCTTGGTATTATTGGCAAGAAGACGTGGATGACTTGAAAGATGAGCAATTTGCCACTAGTAGCGAAAGAAATACTTTTTTGAATCAATTCGATGATCCCAATCTCTTATTTGAGTCATTGAGATATGCTGATGATCGATTTTCATGGATTACCGATGATTACAATGCTCAAGACGAATATTTTGCAGGCATAACTACCACTTTTGGCTTCAAATATGGTCTGGTAAGATGGTTGGGAGATAGTGTCGTTGGCTATGTTAGGTATGTGTTGCCCGACTCGCCTGCCTCTGAGGTAGACTTAATACGTGGTGAATTATTTTATGGCATCAATGGTAGCCTCATGACTATGGACAATTATCAGGAATTATTGCAAAATCAAGCAAGCTACACGCTCGACGTCGCTAAAATTGAAGATAATGTGCTCATACCTACCCGTACGACGACCTCTTTTTTTGCTCGACAATTGACAGAAAACCCCGTCTTTCTCGAAAAAGTTTTAGAAATTGAAGGACACAAAATTGGCTATCTCATGTACAATGGCTTTAGACATACTTTTCATGAGCAACTTAATGATGCCTTCGGACTGTTCAAAAATGAAAATGTTACAGAATTAGTTTTAGATTTGAGATATAACGGTGGAGGATCTATTTATACCACCATGCATTTGGCCAGCATGATTTACGGTAAAGCAACTCGGGCAGATGTCTTTGGTAAGATATTATATAATGAAAAGCACGGAGGCAATACCCGCGCCCTTTTTTTTGTGGATGATTTGGACGTAGTAGATGCCGAATATGAGAGCGTCTCAACCCGTACATTGAATGAGTTAAATATTGAACGAATTTATATCTTGGTTAGTAATCGATCTGCATCTGCAAGCGAACTCCTGATAGCTGGACTATTGCCATATATGGAAGTCCGAATCATTGGAGATCAAACGGTAGGTAAAAATGAAGGATCAAGAACTTTATATGACTCTCCACAATCAGATTTTACAGAAAAAGACGGTAATCTCAATCCCAATCACACCTATGCTGTCCAACCCATCATAAGCAAATTGGCTAATTCATTAGATTTTAGTGATTATTCTACAGGATTTTTACCCGATATTGAAGCCAAAGAAACTGATTATTTAGAATTCATGAGACCCCTTGGAGCTGATGATGAATTATTGTTAAGCATCGCCATTGATGAAATCACGGGTAGAAACGGACTGGGTAGAATCGCACCTTTCTCGCCTCATCCAATCATTAATGAACCCCTTAAAAATCCCTTCATGTTTGAGATGTACCTCAACGGGATCTCCAACTAGTCAGGTCTTTTCTTTTTACTATAGTTTTTTTTCCGCCCCTTAAAATTCATTAATTAATAAGGTGCCAGCATTAGCTGTTTAACAGCAAAATTCCTAAGTTTGAACAAACGGAAACTCATGCCTACAATTCTCAAAATCAATGAAATCAAATCTCTGCTCAAGGAAGTTGACATAATCCATGCGATGGAAATAGGCTTTAAGGCCTTTAGTAATGGTCAAAGTATAGTGCCACCAGTTGGAGAACTTCTTTTCAATAATCCCCCAGGCGATGTTCATATAAAATATGGCTATATCTTTGATGATGATTATTACGTCATTAAGATCGCCTCAGGTTTCTATGAAAATCCAAAATTAGGTATCGCCTCAGGTCAAGGTTTAATGCTCTTATTTAAACAGCAAACAGGCCAGCTGATGACCTTGTTATTGGATGGCGGCTATCTCACTGATATTCGTACGGCAGCCACGGGAGCACTTGCAGCCCACTATTTTGCACCTAAAAATGTAAGGGCCATTGGCATCATAGGCACAGGGATTCAAGCTAAACTTCAACTACAACATCTTCAAAAAATCTTAACATGCCGTGACGTATGGCTGTGGGGTCGAAATGAACGCCATGCCAAAAAATTGAAGCACGACTTAGATTCAAATTGGAATATACACATAGCAACTTCTCCTTCACAAGTGGCCCAATATTGTCAACTTATAGTTACCACCACCCCTTCAGAAATAGCGCTATTGCATGCCGATGACATTCAAGCAGGTACCCACATTACGGCCGTAGGATCCGATACCGCTACCAAGCAAGAATTATCAGGAGACCTACTAAAAAAAGCCGATCTGATCATTGCCGATAGCCTGCCCCAAAGCAAAAGTAGGGGTGAAATTCATCAAGCGACCAGAGGGGGATTTATCCAAACTGATGACATATACGAATTGGGTGCTGCTATCCAAGACCCTAAATTACAACGTAAAAATGATCATCAAATAACAATAGTAGATTTAACAGGTGTGGCAGTGCAAGACATCATGATTGCCAAATCAGTTTATTTGCAACATCTATTGACCCAGCAAGATGCTCAATTATAAAAGCAACAAAGGAGGTGGTCCTACCGTTGACTTTGAAAAAGCTATTATGGATGGCTACGCATCAGATGGCGGATTATATGTGCCCGCATATTTACCAAAAGTGACGCATTCTGATTTAAATCAATGGAAATCCCTGAGCTACAAAGCACTGGCATTCGAAGTATTATCATTGTTTATTGATCGTAGTATTGTCTCTGCTGTTGAGCTGCGTCTGCTCCTTGATGAATGTTATGACACTTTTGAAACCAAAGAAGTCATTCCCCTTCATCAGTTGGAAACTCGGGATGAGACCTACATCATGGAATTGTTTTATGGCCCTACCCTTTCCTTTAAGGACGTAGGCATGTCTTTTATGGTTAATTTGGTTAATTTTTTTCTTAAAAGAAAAAGCGAACATCTCTCGGTGATCGTAGCGACCACAGGAGATACGGGCCCCGCCGCAGCGCATTTTGTTGCCGGAAAATCTAATTTAGATGCTTGGATTTTGTATCCGAAAGGACTCATTACTAAGGCACAAGAAAGACAAATGACCACCCTACCTCATACCAATGTTCACCCCGTGGGTGTTTTTAATTGTCCGGAGGGGAGTGATGATCTTGATGTCGTCATTAGCCAACTTTATGCTGATGATACTTTTAAAAATAAACTTAACCTGTCTAGTGTCAACTCCCTTAATTGGGGACGGATCATGATGCAGACCGTCCATTATTTCTATGGGTACCTGCGCATTGCGAAAGAAGTTGGCGCTCCCGTAAACATGGCCGTACCTTCTGGTGGCTTTGGTAATTTATGTGCTGGAGGATTGGCTAGAAAGATGGGATTGCCAATTCATTATTTGGTAGTAGCGAACAATCAAAACGCCTGCCTAAACCGAATTTTTACACAAGGTGTGTTTTCAAAGCAACCCATTCACGAAACCGTTTCATCTGCTATAGATATATTGGTTCCTATCAATTTTTGGCGTTTTTTGTATTTTAATGTGGAGAGAGATTCGACAAAAATTAAGGAATGGATGGAAACCTTTGAGCGAACAGGACAGGTCATTTTTGACGCAGAAACGATGGCCGAATACCGAAAAGGGTTTTTATCCAAAAGTATCTCCGATGAGCAGACATTAAAAACCATTAAAAATGTCTTCGACAAGGAAAATTATTTATTGGATCCACATGGAGCAGTGGCGGTAGCCGCAGCAGATCAATTAAAAGCACAATTGGGCGGGCATCCATTGATTTGTCTCGCTACCGCCCATCCGGCCAAGTTTTCTGAGACGTTGGAACGTTTATTGGGTGCTGATCAAATCTCTCGAGCCGCTAGGCATCCTTCTATTGAGGAAGCAAAAGTAAAATGCCAAAAAAATTATACCTGTCACTATTCCCACTTACACAGCGCCTTTAAAGAAACCATGAATACCCATTGGGATTTACATCACCCTTCTTAATTTTTTTCAAAAAATGGACCCTTATACAACGCTAACTACTCCAGACCTTTTCGAGATTTTGACACCCTATGAATTAGAACCCTTTGATTCCTTTAGCGTATTAAGTGGGGGTATTGAAAATACCAATTACCAAGTCACTCTCAAGGAAGAGAACTACGTCATCAGTCTCTTTGAGCAAAAAACTTGGGAAGAGGTTCTGGCCCTAAGTCAACTCCTTCAATACCTAGAAAATAATCGTTTTGAGACCTCAAAAATAGTCTCTGCCAAAAACGGGATGCCGATCACGCTTTGGCGCCAAAAACCTGTCATGATCAAAAGATTCATCTCGGGAGGAATCAAGCCCTATTTAACACTGCCGCTGATCGAGTTGGCAGGATTTCAGGTAGGTAAACTTCATCGAATATCTCCCCCTGATTATCTGCCAAATGTTCTCAACTTTGGAAAAGAGCATTTTGATCTATTAAATGATTATGCGCCAAAAGATCCTTTTGGAACTTGGCTTACAAACATCGTCTCAGAGTTAGTACCTCACTTATCTGATGAACTTCCACGGGCTTTCATACATAGTGATCTGTTCTGTGATAATGTGCTTATTAGCCCAGACGAACAGAAGGTGACCCTAATGGATTTCGAGGAAGCTGCTCATTATTATCGCATATTTGATGTCGGCATGGCTATTATTGGGCTTTGCTCCGAAGAAGGTCGTCTCAACGCCAATAAAGTACAAGGTTTTTTAAGAGGTTATTCAAAGCAAGTTACCTTCACGGCAATTGAACAAAAGGGGCTGGGTGCCTTTACTGCCTACGCTGGCGCCTCCATGTCATTTTGGAGACACAAGAATTTCAATTTTATCCATCCAGAATTAAATCTAAACGATCATTATAAAGCCTTACAGTCTCTGGCAAATGACGCACATAATCAACCCTACGATTTTTTTAAGCTGAAATTAACCTAACCAATGACTGTAATAAATTGTTCTGAATTTAATGGTTATAGGATTCTGCAAGTAATCGCTGTACTACAAGAGATGCCGAATAGGCATATAACCACCAATATATTTGGAAAAAAAAGAAAGATCAATCTCTTAAACTAATAGCCCAGTAATAATATCTTTTTTATGGATCAATCACAGAAATTCAACCATCAAAGGTACACTTTAGGCAAAATAATACTTTAACTCAATTTCTTTTTAGTCCATTTTTAATAGCACTCGTTACCTAGAATAGGTGATGCCTTGTTTGATAAGCCCAGAGTCATTATTCACCAATTACCTCCCTTTTCATTTCCTCAAAAGACGATCAATCAATACGTAACTATGTCATTTAACAAAATGAATCAATGGATTTTAGCTCCTTTCCCATTTTTTGAATCATCTGAAATAAAATAAATAGTTTCCTTCGTTTTTGGACTCTTTATTTTTTTATTTTTACTCACTTTTCAGCCCTTTGGAATCTCCGAAGTCTACCCAAATAAGCTCCTTTATCTTGTCGGATTTAGTTTGATCATCCATCTCATCTTCATCATAAGTTTGCCCATAACTAGGGTTTTTTTGGCCCCCAGAAAGTTTGCTATTTGATCGTATCTTATTCCTTGAGTTCCTTTCACCTCTCTTTATTTTTATGCCTTGGGCGTATCCGACTTCAGTAAATCGATTTCATTACACAACTTTTGATACCAATCCTCGCCATATTTCCTAATAAGTGGTTCCTTTAAAAATTTATAAATCGCTACGCCCTTGTTCTTACCTAAGATCCTGGCGCATTCACAAATACTCCATCGATCATAATTGAGGGTTTCATATTCTTGCAATTGGGCAATCCTTATGGGATATAAATGGCAACTTATGGGCTTTTGGAAGTTTGATTTACCATGAATCCATGCCTGTTCAAGACTACATTTTAAAGTTTTCTCCTCATCATAAAAGGCAAAACTACATTCCTTACCCTTCAGGGTGGTCGTGGAGAAATCCCCCTCTTCATCTAAGATATAGGCGCCTTCTTTATCTAATATTTCTTTCGATTCTTGGGATAAATAAGTTTTTGCTTCTTCGACAGCACCTTCAATCAGTGGTAGCTCATCTAGACCCAAAGGAGCTCCAAGATCTCCTTCTACGCAACAAGCTCCTTTGCATTTGTCTAAGTCACAGATGAACTGTTCCTGATAAATATCTGAAGAAATTACGGTTTTGTCTATTATGATCATGCCCTTTGCATTAAAACATTAAAATTAACCAATAAGCCTCAATAATCTTCAACTGTTTTGAATTTTGGTTCATGGTCGTATTATAGAAATAGTTACTGACGATATAAAGAATTGGAAATTCCAAACATTACGCTGATCGAATAGAACCTTAGGGTGGCTCTAACACCTACTACTCTCCAAAAAAACTAACCACAAAATAAAAATTTATTATTTGTTATTTATTAATTTAGATTAACCCAGAAATTAGAACTTATCAATTACATTGCTCAAATAGAAAAATAATTTATCATTACTTAGAAAAATATCTTATGTCCTTAACAATTATTTTATCCTTACTGACCTTAAATCTATCCCCGCTTGAAACGGTGCCTGTAAATACTCAAAAAAGTACTATTGAATGGGAAGGGGGCAGTGCTACTACCACTCACAATGGACTTATAAGTTTAAAATCTGGTACTCTAGAGATCTCGGATGGACAATTGACCGGGGGTGCTTTTGAAGTTGATATGACATCCATCGCAAATTTAGATGTTTCAGAGGCCTATCGCAGTAAATTAGAAAATCATCTCAAATCTGAAGATTTCTTTGATGCCAATGCATTTCCAACCGCACAGTTGATCATTGTGAAAGCCACGGAAGAAAAAGATAATCTATACCGAATCGTCGCTGATTTTACCGTTAGAGATATTACAAAATCTCTTGAATTTGATGCCTCCTTAACACCTACTGAAAATGGTTATACAGCATCGGCCAACTTCACTTTTGACCGTTCGGAATATGGAGTAAAGCATCGATCAGGAAGTTTTTTCATGGACTTAGGTGATAAATTGATTTATGATGAAATAAAAGTAGTCATCTCTGTAATTACCCAAAACTAAATTTAAAAGAGGGTCTATTTGAAAGAGATGTTTACATATTCTAGAATTGTTAAGCAGTTGATCAAAAAGTCAACCGCTTATTTTTTGCCTTTACTCAAATAGATTTCTATTACTAGAATATTGAATATATTTATAGCATTAACTTAGCAAAAGAGCCTTTTCCCCATGAAATCAATGGAGATAAAACCAAAGCTATCACCTCTCTATTTAAAATTAATTGCCTCATAAATGCCTTTCATTGAACAGAATCTTATCAATACTGAGCAGTTCTCACTTCTCTATGTATCAACACTCTAGAAAATATTAAAAAAAGGCGCTTAGAAATGAATCCAGCCTTGCGCAGTCAATTCAATGGTGTTTTTATTGTTGGTCACCATAACCTTACCTAAATCGGGCGCATGCATGTAACCAATTGTGTTGATGTCATCATGATTTTTCATTTTTTCAAAATCCTTTTGATCAATGGTGAAAAGGAGTTCATAATCTTCGCCCCCATTGAGCGCTGCGGTGTTAGGATCCATACTGAACTCAGCAGCGGTTTCAAAGGTTTGCTTTGCAATGGGTAACTTGTCCTCATAAATACAAGCTCCTTTTTGGGATTGCTCGCATAAATGAAAAATTTCAGAGGCAAGCCCATCCGAAATATCAATCATTGAAGTAGGTAAAATGCCCAAGTCTCGTAATTCATGAATGACATCCATCCGAGCTTTTGGACGCAATTGCCGGCCCACTATATAGGAATATTTATCTAATTGGGGTTGCATTTTTGGATCTACTTTAAAAACTTCTTTTTCACGTTCTAAAATTTGCAAACCCATATAGGCACCGCCAATGTCTCCTGAAAGACATAATATATCTCCCTCTTTGGCGCCATTTCTATAGGCAATGTTGTCTGGTGCCGATTCACCGATGAGGGTAATCGAAATGACCAAACCAGATCTCGAAGAGGTAGTATCTCCTCCTATTATATCAATCTGATAGTCTTTTGCTGCTGCATAAATCCCCTCATAAAGAGCTTCCACAGCCTCCACAGACATACGATTACTCAAGCCAAGACTGATCGTCATTTGTTTGGGTATTCCGTTCATAGCCGCAATATCCGAAACGTTTACCGTTACCGCCTTATATCCAAGATGTGTCAATGGCATATAGCTCAAATCAAAATGGACGCCCTCCAATAGCATATCGGTACTGATCAATTTTTTATGATCAGATCCGCCATCAATGATCGCAGCATCATCTCCAATGCCTTTTAGTGTTGAAGCATGTTGAAGGACTACACGCTGATTAATTTTATCTATAAGCCCAAACTCTCCTATAGCTCCGATTTCTGTACGATTTGATGTATCCATGATGTTATTATTTTTGAGTGTTAGTTGTCCTATCACGCTCCCTTTAAGAGACCATCATTATTATGTGTTAGCACATAAACTGCAACTTTCTCGTTTAAGTTTATGTGATCTACCAAGCAAAAATAACAAGGATTATATGGAATCATACGCATATCGATTTGTATGTCGTCAAATAAAAGTGCACAATTTCAAGTATAAATTAAGCGAATGTAGATACTCATTCAAATAAATATCTTTATTATGAAATTTATTCTGAGCAATTGATAAAAATGGGCTTCTTTCCTATCCATTTATCGGCATGCAAGCTGAAATTATTACATTCAATTACATTTCCGACCTCCCATGGATTAAGATTTTGATTAAAAGAAGTGGCTCTTTTAAACATACTTTCCATATTTATTACTTTACTGACATTCCATTTGCTAATATCTTGATTAAAGGCATTGGCTTGACTGAACATTCTTTGCATGTTGATTACATTTTGAACATTCCAATTGCTAATGTCTTGATTAAATTTTTCATTATCATCAAACATGAACGACATATTAGCTACACCACTAACATTCCAATCGTTGATATCTCCAACAAAACTATTAAGACCAATGCCAGAAAACATAAAAGACATATCGGTTACGTTGCTCACGTCCCATGAGCTGATATCCATTATTGGAAACTCATTAGCTAGTAATCTTTCTTCTCTGATGAAGAGTTGATTCATATTTGTAATAAAAGTCGTAACAGGTATAATGCTATCAACATAGTTTTTGACCATACTATAGAGCATAACTGAATCTACCACGACATAACTAACGTTATTTAATAGGTAAGTCTGTCCAACAACGGCGGCATCAGACGCTTTGATGGTAACTTCATTTACTGATAGATATACCGGAGTCTCAAGAGTATTAAAATATATATCAGGATTTAATTCACTTTCCCTACAGTTAAAAAAAATGGCCATAGCCCATAATTGACACAACAGCAAAATTCTTTTAAATAACCTCATGAACTTAACCTAATCTTTATTTATCTTTAACAAATGTGTCCATGTAATAGTTTCTCATGAATATTTAGGACGGTAAATATTATTTAAATGAAAAAAAATAATGTAAGAATGTACCCTTGTTTAAGATAAATAAAAATTCTTGATAATACCGAAACCCTTTTGAAATATCCTCAACATCACTTTCCCAACAAAGACATATCAAAGAACTTAAGGCACTAGAAATTGATTTAAGCATAGCTGCATTCCTGACTATGGATCTCAATGAAAATAGTACTTCAAATCTTTTAATAACTTTGACAAGTAAAGGAAGCTAAAGACATCAAATAATAGTAGTGTATTTTTTATATGAGTAAAGTAAGGAATGACACTTAAAAAGCAAAAACCTGTAACGCTAAGAGCACAGAGTTATGTAATAATTGACTACTAGGCTTGGCCTGCAGAACACAAAATGGGCAATGGAATCTCCTAAGTAAGACACCTATTAAATGGACTTTTTAATACCAATTGGGTACTCGCTTTGTCATAATGAGTTCCTAATCTCCCCTCATCGCATAAAAGGACACTTAAAATTTAACTTGGAGGGTTATATAGAAACTTCGGGACTCCGAAGGAATGATCCCTGGGCCTGGATAAGAAGTAGCCCTTCGGGTAAAATAAGAGATATTCGTGAGGTTATTGATTCCTGATTCTATTTTAAAATTTTTAAAACTATGGGCAAAGGAAAGGTCCATGACATGGTAGCTAGGTATTTCACCAATGAGTCCATTTCTATTATCTCCATCCACAGCAATGGTAGAATTTTCGACATCCGTAAATTGTTCACTAAGATAAATCCATTGCAAACTCCCCATCAAATTTCGGAAACCGAAATTTACACCAGTTTTAAAGTTAAGCATGGGAATGAACTCCACTTTTTTACCTTTCACATTGTTTTCTTCAGAAGCTCGATAACTTGATTCAGTAAATGCCGTATTGATAAAAACATTCCATTTAACCTCTTTCCAATCTTTATTGAGGGAACTGACCAAGTTAAGATCTCCAAAGATCTCAATCCCATAAATAAAAGCTTCTCCAATATTTTTTCTTACTCTATTGGCACGATCATCCAAAATAATTCCAATTCGATCATCATACAACAATCCAAAAATACTGACATCGAAATTAAGCATCTTTGCAGTCAAACTCCTAATACCAAGATCTACGGTATAGCCTTGCTCATCGGTGATATCGGGATCCACAATAAAAGTGGGACTTACCGTGCGAATATCACTGAAAGTGACCGATCTGTAATTTTGAGAAATATTGACATACCCTTCAGCTTTAGGTCCTATAGTATAGCTTAATCCCAAGCCAAAAAGCATAAAAGAGCGGTTGAAAGAGCGATCATCTATTTGCTCAACATTACTTATGGGATTCTGGGCAATATCAAAAAGAACTTCACTGTAAACACCTTCACTCTCAGTGAAGATATGTTCAAATCTAAACCCAGGTGTGACCGCAAATTTCTCATTAATGAAAAATATATTTTCACCAAATAATGAAAAATTAAGATTGGGAAAAGTAAAGTTCGATTGATTGGGATAGTCTGGATATCGTTCATAATTGAAATTAAAATCAGCATCAATCCCTATACTTCCCGGACCTTGTTTTGCCATATTTCGCGATTTATAAAATTTGGTTCCTAATAAAAAAACACCCGCTGTTCCTTTTAATTTGTATCTAGATAACAATCTAAGTTCGGTACCGTAATTCCGAAAAACTCCTGCAATCAAATCCCTGTTATAAATAAAATCTCCATTTTGGTCTTTATAATCATCTTCAGCCACTGGATTACTATTCAAGTTGATGGGATTTCCTCTGTAGCCTAGTGAATTTCTCTCAGCGACCAAACCAAAAATCATCGCAGATAACTTCGTTTTTGAAGAAAAATTATGATTAAAATTGAGCGCGGCTAAATTCCAATTTATTTCGAACCAATTTCTAGTACGATTACTGTAGATCGGATCTAAGTCAAACTGCGTATCTGTCAATCCTCCTGACTGCTGGGCCAAATAATTGAGGTAGGTATACTCAAAAGATATCCTAGTTTCCGGATTAAATTGGTAGTTCAAGTAAGTGAAAGTATTATTTGAATTATAACCCGAATTGGGTCTGAATCCATCGCTCTGCTTATGATGATAATAGGTATAATAGCTTAGCTTGCCTACGGTACCACTCAAACTATTGAAAGAAGAGAAAAAATTAAAGCTCCCCACGGACTGACGGGCGATAAGTTCTAATTTTTTGTCAGGGACAGGTTGATGCATTTTGAAATTAATCAATCCCCCGAACTGAGTCCCATACTGTAGGGCTGCGGCACCTCGAACTACTTGAATTTGTGACAAAGCCTCTGCAGGCGGCGTATAATAACTTTCAGGATATCCTAGTACATCTGGACTAATGTCATATCCATTCTGTCGGGTATTAAAATTCGCAGACCTATTGGGATCTAAACCACGACCACCGATGCTTAATTGTAATCCACCATCACCACTTTCATATATATTGAGTCCTACAATTTGTGAATAAACTTGTCTGGCATTATTGCTTGCCTTATTTCCCACCATTTGATCGACCAAAATAACTTCATTCTTTTTACCCGCATAAATTCGGGTACCCTCAATGGTATTTAATCTACCCAAATTGAATATGCGTTGTTTTTGATCCAAAATTACTACCTCGGACAAGTCTCGACTTAATTTAACCAGTGAGATATCAATAAGGGTATCACGAGAAATTTGTATTACTTTTTCAAAGATTTGATAACCATAAGCAAAAGCTATCAACTTGTAGATTCCCTTTTCAGTGACCTCCAGTCTATACCGACCTGAAGCATCGGCCCTTTCGTTCAAATTAGTGTCTTCAATTTGTATTTCTACTGCCCCTTTGGGATTTCTTTTTTCATCATATATGATACCGGAAACTGCAATTTGTGACCAACTGAAATGACCCATGCAACATAAAAACAATATCAACTTAATACGCCGAAAACTATTCATTGAAAGGCAATATCCATGACTTGTGTGCAAAAGACTCGTATCCTTTCGTTAAATCAAATTTGGGATCTATGTATCTGGTACTTTTTCTACCATTCAAAGCTACAAAGCAATCTACAAATATGCTAAGATCTGTCATGCCCTGTTGAGAAAAATATTCATTTAAAAAATGGGCATATTGGAGTATGAAATCTGGCTGTGTTGCCATTTGTTTTTCCTGAAAAGAAGTTAAAAAATCTTCATTATTAACATAAAACCAACTTCCAGATGCATTGTCAACAATCTTAAACTGCGCCAATCCCGCCTTCTCCATAAGCATTACCCGCCAAGACCAACGATATCCCTCCTCGGTCCAAAAAAGATTACCTGGATAAAGTACATATCGAAGAGGAAGGCCTATTTGAATTAAAAAAAACAAGGCTAAAATGATTATTTTAGCTGTGTTTATCAGTGAGTGCCGAAAAGATGTATCTTGGATTGGATGAATTTTACGATTTTTAATATTCAAGATCTCAAGCAGTCTATCAATGATTTTTTGATGAAATTGGTAATTAAAAAAGATCAATGCACTAAAGATCATGAGGTAAGGAAACATCCCAATGGGAAAAAGAATCGCAGTTAGTAAGTGAAAAAAAACAACCATCATAAACCCAAAACCTCTAGTTTTTCTGTTTAAAAGTAAAAATGGAATAATTAAATCATATAATGCTCCCCCCCACGCAAATAAATAGATCATCCAATCATAGCGAAATAAAAATCCAATCATTGGGAGATAGTCTTTGGTAGGCAACCAAATCTTTAGTGGCATCCCTTGAAACAACCATTCTGAATTTAATTTAGCCAATCCAGCATATAAATAGACTATACATAGCAGCAGTTTAATGGCGTCGATGTTCCACTGAGGAATCTGCAAAAATAACTTCCTGGGTTTTTTAAGGGTGTCCCATGAAAAGTAGTTGCCTGCAGGCAAAAAAATCAACAAAAAACTCAGTACACTGACAAAATAATAATGGTTGAGGTAAGTTGTTTTATCCATCAGCTCGATATAAGTGAAGGAAAGGAAAAAAGTAATTATCGCCCACTTGTACCTAAGACCTACAGCTACGAACAGTGCGGATATCCCACAAATGAAAAATAAAAGGTAAGTCAGGCTACCCAGCGGCTTGATCCATTCAAATCCGTGGTATGAGAAAAAAAAAATTGGCTGAATATACAGTTTATCTATCCAACCCAATGCCCAAAACCTGATGATGCTGATGAACATTAAAAGGCCAAAAAAAATTCTCAAGACAGGCTAGAGGCGCACTTGATGTCGTTTTTGAAAAATATGAGACCTTGATCAACATTAGTCACCATCGGCATCCACATAATCAACAGTAATATCTAATAATTGAAGCATATCAACTTTCATAAAAACTACATTTTTTTGTAATATATCATAAGTCTCAAGCATTTTAATATTATCAATCTCCACCTGTTGAGCTAAATCCAAATTCAAATTTTCTAATTGTAAATGTATCAATTCAAATTGGTTATTGATGAGTGAATCAAGGTTATTAGTCGATCCCGAAGCTTCAAGATAATTGATCCAGCCTTTAAGACTCATACCTGAATCTTCTTGACTAAAATGAACTCCATTGAAGAAATCTTGAACTGAATTTAATGCTTTTATTAATAATTCTTTTGAAACACCTCCTCTATATCTAGCTTCAACTCGGTTACTTAAGGAAGAATTTGAAAATACACCTGCCGGTATTCCTACTTTTCCTGCTCGCAAAAACTTTTCATAATAATATATATAATCATTAACCATTGAGTTCACAGACTCTGTAGCAGCATTTCCGTCGCGTTCTATAAATTCATCTCTATAACTCTCTTTCCAATCTGCCAGAACAATAGAAGTCAACGAATGCATTCTATCAACAACATCAGTTAAGAAAGTCTTGTACTTACCTCCGTTAGTCTCATCCGTATAAAAAGCTATGATTTCTTCATCTGTATTTCCTAATCCGTGTAAAAGGTAATCTAAGGCTGAAAAACCTTGCTCATCTTGCCTATTTATGGAAGTAAGATCATAATTACCAGCCAAGAGCGTAGTTGTCATTCCTTGAGCATCTAGCGGATAAACGTTTATAAAATTCCTTAAAGTAATTTCTTCTGCCATACCTATATCAAACATATCCACAGTTTGCCATGCGAGATAAGCATTTAACCAAGATTGCTTCAAATTGATGAGGTTTTCTTGGTTCGGTGTATCTGTAAATTCATTAGCCGCTAAAGAAAGTGAATCCATATTTTTTACTAAAGATTCGAAAGCAGGTATAATTATTTTATCAGCCCAATTAACAAGCATAGCACCCCTGGTAAATGCTTCTCCTACCCCAGCATCATTGGCAGTTGTATCAACAGAATCGGAAGTATCTCCATCGATTTGATCATCAGTAAAATCATTTTGATTTATTAAACTCCCTTCATCCAGCCTGACATTATCATCTTCAGAGCAAGAGAGAAAAAGAGCAGAGATAGATAGAGTAGTAAAACAGCAAAGGGTTAATAAATTGTTTTTCATTTTATTTTTTATTAAAAGAGGCCACTTCAATAGAAAAGACCTCATTCTTTTAACAGACAATGGTCTATGTTAGTTCTATGTGATTAAGCATTTTCATAAGTAAAACCAAAAGCTGTTGCAATTGTTGTTGCTGCTTCTTCTAAATCAGATTGGGTGACATCCCAAAAGCCTCTCATTCCACCAGAAGTTGGATAAATTTTACTCAACATTTCCATTACTTCTTCTCTTGAAAAATACGGTGCACCTGTTTCTGGATTTAAAGTAAATTGAAGGCTATAGACAAATCCAAAACCTTCTGAAAGATCATGAAAAACGCCAGCCATATCTGGAGTCGTCGCTGCTAATCCAATTTGACCTGATTTCAAGTAATGTGCCGCTCTAACGCCTATTACCAAAGAAGCTGTCTTTGCGATATGCTGTGCAGCAGCATCCCGTGCCTCAAACTCTGCCTCGACAACTGCAGCCCTACCTTCTCTGAAGGCACGATGTAACTCATCGGCAGTCTCGGCAAAGTCAGGATCACTATCGACCTTACCTATATATTTCAACATAAATATATCATTACTTCCAGGAGTAGTAACGGGATCTATACCATCTGCTGCTAATCCATATATGTAACCATAACCTTCATCCCAATAATGTTCCATATTCGTGTAGCTTTTTCCATCAACTTTTGTTTGTGCGGCTTGATCTGCCTCATTTGTGCCACTATTAAGTTTCGCTGGTGTTAAATAACCATTTAAAACTTGATCGGCGACTAGGGCACCAATCAGTGCTTTGTTAACAGCTTGGTTATTCTCCAATCCGTTCTGATTTACGTATCGAGTAGATCCTCCACCAGCCTCTTGAATGTACCCCGCTAAACCTTTTGAAGCTTCATCAGTCCATGCCGGAAATACAGAATCAACTTGATTTGTCATCCAAGTCTCTAAATCTGCTCTTATCGCTGCAGCATTTGTAGCCGTTCCGTTATTTCCTATTTTATTCTTCACTTGCTTAGAAGATGCGTTCAGATCAGCATCACTAAAATCGCTCCCTCCCTCCTGATGATCAAACATTGCTAACAATTGAGCTATTGTCGTTGTATTGTCTTTAAGAGCATTTACCATTTCTTTGGCCATTTTTAATCTTATGGTTTGACCTGAATACGATACCGTCGTGTCTCCGTCACGAGTGAAGAGATATGTTTCCGGAACAGCAAATCCAATTAAGACAGTATCTGTATCTATTACTGTAATAGTATCTATTACTGTAACAGTATCTGTTTCTGTGACAGTAACAGTATCTGTAACAATAACTTCCTCAGTTACAGTAACTGTTTCTTCCTCGCAACTCAGAAGAAAAATTAAGCTTACGGTTCCTCCGAAAATAAATATTTGTTTTAGTAATTTCATTCTAGTTTCTATTATTGGTTTGTAATACTATTACAAATTTAGAGATGGTACTGTCGTTTCCATATGGCTAAAATTGGTCAAATGTATCACTAGTAATAGTAATTGATACGTCCACTAGTACTAGTGAATAAAGCTAGAATTAGCTATTTTTCGAAGATTATTCGGAGTTATGAATTTCTTGGCAGAGCTCAATAAGTATGCCATCTGTGCCCTTTGGGTGGATAAAGGTCACGAGTTTATTATCAGCGCCACTTCGTGCTGGATTATATATCATATCAAATCCTTCTGCTTCCAATCGATTGATCTCTGATTGAATGTCATCCACTTCAAAAGCAATATGATGAATGCCTGATCCATTTTTTTGCACATACTTACCAATGGCACTTTCAGGGGTTTCAGATGCCAAAAATTCGATTTTTGTTTGTCCTATCTGAAAAAAAGAGATGTCCACAGACTGCTGATCCACTCGCTCTTCCTTATATGGCCCTTGATTGAATAGCTTGGTATAAAGTGCATTTACTTGCTCAATATTTTTTACTGCAATGCCTATGTGTTCTACTTTTATCATCTAAATCCAAGTATTTATCCTCACAAAGAAACAAGAACTTTTCTCAGTTTTATCATTTTTAATGACGGATAATACACTATTTTTGTATCAATGATAAATGTAAGCGAGAAAGCCAAAGATCAAATAAGCGTTTTACGCACCACTGAAGGTTACAGTGATGCTCATAACTTGCGTGTTTCAGTAAAAGGTGGTGGTTGTTCTGGTCTTATGTATGACATTGCTTTTGACGATACGGTTACAGCGCAAGATGATGTTTTTGAAGATCAAGGAGTCAAAGTCATCGTCGACAGAAAAAGTTTGTTGTATTTATTAGGGACCACGCTTGAATTTTCGGATGGATTGAACGGTAAAGGTTTTCAATTTGTAAATCCCAATGCAAGCCGCACTTGTGGATGTGGCGAAAGTTTCTCAATCTGAGGTCTTAAGATCACTTGAACATTCAGCACTTTTAGTAAGCCCTGACCTCTACTCCCTTCATGAAATTAATAAAAGCAGTATTTACAACACTATTTCCTCCTTTGGTAGGATAATCACCTGTAAAGTACCAATCTCCAAGATGATCAGGACATGCTTTGCGTAGACCCTCAACCGTTTGAAAAACCACTTCAAGTGCGGCTTTCATCTTTTTAGGTTTAACAATCTCACCAATCTTTTGAGATACTTGATCATAAGAGAAAGGGGCATAGAGTTCCTTCACATAATTTTCCTCGTTTACCTTATCTTTATCCAATAAACATTTTTCTAATACGTCTTCCAACAAATATTCTTTCCCCTCATCAATGAGTAAGGCCAATACCGCCCTAAAGGCTACAAAATCCTTCATTTTACTCATGTCAATACCATAACAATCAGGAAATCTAATCTGAGGAGCAGATGAAATAATCACAATTTTTTTAGGATTCAAGTTGTCCAGCAAGGTCAAGATACTTTTCTCGAGCGTGGTACCCCGGACAATACTGTCATCAATAATGACCAATGAATCTCTATCCTTTTGGATGACTTCAAAAGTGGTATCATAGACATGGGCTACCAATTCATCCCTGTGTGAAGAATCCGCTATGAAAGTTCTTAACTTGGCATCTTTCAATACTAATTTTTCTATTCTTGGCTTGAATGTCAATAAATCTTCCAATGAGTCCGCAGTGGGCTTATCATCGATAATGATCTCCTTGCGCTTACTTATTAAGTAATCTTCAACCCCTGACATCATGCCCAAAAATGAAATTTCGGCAGTATTGGGTATATAAGAAAAAACAGTATTTTTTAAATCAAAATTGATCGATTTCAAGACTTGGGGAACCATCAATCTACCTAGTTCTTTGCGCTCCCGATAAATATCTGGGTCTGTTCCTCTAGAAAAATAAATGCGCTCAAAACTACAGGCCTTTTTCTCTTGGGGCTCAAGAAACTGTTTGTGCTCATAATTACCCTGCTTGTCAATGATTAAAGCATGGCCTGGACTAACTTCCTTAATATCCTCATAATTACATTCAAAGGCTGTTTTTATGGCTGGCTTTTCTGAAGCCACCACGATCACCTCGTCATCGGCATAATAATAGGCCGGCCGTATTCCTACAGGATCTCTAGCCACAAAAGCAGCTCCGTAACCTACCATACCCGTAATGGCATATCCACCATCAAAATCTTTACAAGATCTATTCAAAACTCTTTGCAAATCAATTTTATCTTCTATCAGCTGCCTGAGATCTGCTTTACTGTGTACTTTTTTGTGTTTTCGAAAAATAAGTTCGTTTTCTTCATCAAGAAAATGTCCTATTTTCTCCATAGCCGTCACGGTATCCACTTTTTCCTTGGGGTGCTGACCCAATTCGATTAATTTTTCAAAAAGCTCATCTACATTGGTCATATTAAAATTACCGGCCACAACCAAATTACGACTCCGCCAGTTATTTTGCCTTAGAAAGGGGTGACAATTCTCAATATTGTTTTTTCCATGCGTACCATAGCGTAAATGTCCCATCCAAACTTCTCCCGAAAAAGCTACATTGTGTTTGAGCCATGCACCATCCATGTATTTTTCTTCCCCCTCTTTGAGCGCTTTTTGATATTTCCTACCAATTTTTTGAAAAAGTGTTTCAATAGGTTGAGAATCGATGGTTCTATACCGACTGATATAGCGATAGCCCGGCTTCATATCTAACTTAATGTTGGCAATCCCTACTCCATCCTGACCTCGGTTGAGCTGTTTTTGCATAAGTAAGTACATCTTATTTACCGCATAACTTGGTGTTTTGTACTTATCTATATAATACTGTAGCGGCTTCCTCAATCTTAGAAGGACTATGCCGCATTCGTGTTTGATGGCGTCACTCATGGGTTTATCATTGGTGCAAATCTATCAAAAATATTGGGTTGAATAAACAGAAGAATTAAAGTAAATGCCAACAAAGTTAAAATGAGAAAATGCCTCTTGCTTATTTTTATTTTTTTGCTCTGATCCTCTTTAAAAAAGTAAAAATAAGGGACCCTTAAATAGAAATAAAGAGAAGCCGCCGAACTCAAAACACCCGCAAAAATAAAGGTCAACCAGTATATCGAGTCCATCGATTCATAATGCTGCCATGCACTAGAAAAAAGAAAAAATTTTGCCATAAATCCGCCTGTCGGTGGAAGTCCCACCAAAGCAACAGCCCAGACCACACTTATCACACCTAATAATGGAAATTTTATACCTAAACCAGATACATCACTTATCAATAAGTTCTTCCCTTTTTTTTCATGAAGCTGGACAAAAAGAAAGGCCAAAATATTCATGAGCGCATAAATAATGACGTAATATTTAAATATAGAATAAGTATCCATAACAAAGCACAATGGAAGTATGAATCCAGAATGTGCTACCGCCCCTAAAGACAGCATTCTTTTAACATCTGTTTGCCTTAAAGCAGCCAAAGTACCCCAAACAATGCTCAAAATGGCCAAGAGCAAAATAAGTTGCTCTAAAAAGGGATTAAATAATCCATTGGTCCACTTGAAGACATGATAAAGTGCGGCAAATCCCCCAATTTTAGGTACCGTGGAAAAAAATGCGACTGCATCCGTTGGCGCGCCTTCATAGGTCGCCGGTACCCAAATATGAAAGGGAACAATAGAAGTTTTGAAAAATAAACCAGATAAGAAAAAAAACAATCCCGTTGCACCCAATAACGAAAATTTTAGGGTATCAAAATAGAGCGAATCATGTGCCCCATACAAAAGTGAAATTCCAAATAACATCACTGCAGAACTTACGCCTCCAAATAATAAATATTTCATCGCGGCTTCACTGCCTTTTTCATTGAAATGGAAGCCGGTCAGCAAATAGCTAGCATATGAAGTCAATTCAATAGCTAAATAAAGTATCAATAAATTATGGGAGCCTACCATGAAAAGAGATCCTATCAGTACACTCATCAACAAAAAATAGAATTCATAGGACTGGTACGTTTGCCTTTTAAAGCACAATACACCTAGGGTAACCAAAGGCAATAATTGGGTCATTAGGTAACTCAAATCATCTCTGATGATGGTTCGTGTGAAAAAAAAACCGGATACCTGCTGTGCAAAAAGAAAAGAACCTAACAATACAACAGCAGCGAATACTTTGATCCAAAATAAGGGCAACCTCAGTATGCCCAATATCAACAAGATTATAGAACCTATAATCAAAATTATTTCGGAGGAAATCACTCCAAAGTGTTCTTGGATTTCTATAAGTTGCTCGTTGATCTTCAAAATGCCATTTATGGTTTAATTTTTAAATCTCCTACATGGGCTATGAACAGTTCAATGCTGTGGTTCATCGTATCTAAAATGATCTTTGGATACATGCCTAAAACAACGATACCCAATATCAATAGTGTGAAAATCAACCATTCTCTTATTTCTAAATCTTTCATTTTCGGCTCCCAACTGTACTCCCGTACCCAATATTTCCCCAAAAACATGCGCTGTATCGTCCACAGATAATAAGCAGCCGTAATCAACAAGCCTATTACAGCGACGATTCCTATCCAGTTCGGTAACATCCCATCAACTGCACTTACATTAAAAGCACCCATCAATACCAATAATTCTCCCACAAAACCCGCTAAACCAGGTAATCCAAGGGAAGCAAAAAATACGATCATTACCACGAAACTATAGCCGGGTAATTTTGTGGCCAATCCACTGAAATTTTCGATCTTTCTGTTCTGAGTTCGATCATAGAGCACACCCACAATGAGAAATAACGCTGCTGAAATGAATCCATGCGCAATCATTTGAAACATGCCTCCTGCAGCACCCTCAACCGTAAAGGAACCTAAGCCGATCAATACGAATCCCATGTGTGATATAGAGCTGTAGGCGATCATTCGTTTCAAATCATTTTGCGTCATCGCATTCAGTCCCCCATAAATGATAGCTAAAACCCCAAAAATGGCAATATAATAACCAAAATGAAGTGCTGCATCAGGGAAAATAGAAAAGACTATTCGAAAGAGACCATAGCCACCCAACTTCAAAAGCAATGCTGCCAAAATCACAGATATAGGTGTGGCTGCTTCCACATGGGCATCCGGTAACCATGTATGAAAAGGTACGATAGGTAACTTGATGGCAAACCCTAAAAATAAAGCAAGAAAAGCCACCGCTCTTAGAGGCATACCCATAAAAGTCAACACTGAATCTTTGGCCAAACTACTGCCTTCTATGAAATAATTGGAATCCATCATGTGCAGCAGATTAAAACTATGAATCATCATTTCACTGGAAGGGTCTAGTACCCCAACACTTAGGTAAAGGGCGATCATAACTACCAAAATAAGTAACGAGCCTACCAGGGTATAAATGAAAAATTTAATCGAAGCATAAGATCTTCTTGGCCCACCCCAAAGTCCAATAAGGAAAAACATGGGTAAAAGCACCAACTCAAAAAATAAATAAAATAAGAAAAAATCAAGGGCTAGAAAGCAGCCAACGATACTGGTGCTGAGCAATAAATACAACATGAAATAGCTTCTCACTTGTTGCTTTAACTTCCAAGAAGCGAGTACCCCAAGGACTGTGATTAAGGACGAAAGCACGACCAGCCAAAGACTAATACCGTCTACCCCTAGATGGTAATCAATATTGAAGCTTCCAAATGAGCCAAGGCTCATTGAAATCCATGAAACCTTTTCAACAAATTGAAATGAGGTCAAAAGATGATCTCCATAGTTGGGATCAAATCTCCAAACCAATCCGATGGAGAATAACAATTGAATCAAAGAAAATATCAAAGCCACTATTTTGATCCCTGAGGTTTGCCGCTCATTAAAAAAAAGCAGGGTAAAAGCACCCAAGAGGGGCATCCAAATGATCAAAGAAAGTAGATAGCTACTCATTTTATAAAGCAAATTTTAACCAAACCAGTATTATTACTAATCCAACAATCGCAGAAACAAAATGCATTTGAACACGCGTTGGATGAAATTTTGTAAACATTGATCCCAGTATTTGCACCACACTTTTTATTAAGGAAATCAATCCATCGACTATGAGTCTGTCAAATAAATCTGTCACTTTACTCAACACCACTGTAGAAATTGCTATTTTATTAAAAAAAGGATTGATCAAAACCGTATCTACCTTGGAAGTCTTGAATGCCAGCCAATCGAAAGAAGGCACCAATATCCCCATATAGAACTTATCTAAATAAAACCCGTTTTGAACAAAAATAGACAACCTTGAGGAATTAAATGATTTCACTTCGCGCATCCCTTGCCTACCATATTTCCAATAGCTAAAACCCAAACCTAATAACACCAATAGAATTGAAGATCCCATAATTGGCGTCACCCAATTCCCTTCTACCTTGGGTTGGGTCCCCAACCAATATTCTAGAAAACTCAAATCCCCGCCCAACGGATGAATACGATAAAAAATACCAAATGAAAGGATGGCTAAAACTAATATGGGCGCCCTTTCAATCCATGATTTTTGAGGCATTTTAAGCAATTTTTCTCCTCGGTAAGAACCCAAAAAGACCAATATTAATTGTTTTCCCATATAATAAGCTGTGATAAAAGAAATCCCTAACGCTGTCATGGGAAGAGCAAAAGCCAGCCCATTTTCTCTTTGCATTGCCCAAGAAAATGCACCTAATGTAATGCCTTCCTTCGAAATAAATCCCGAGAAAAAAGGCAAGCCTACCAAGGCCATCATACAAACTAAATAGGACCAGAATGTGATGGGTAAATAGCCTTTCAATCCACCCATTCTGCGCATATCTTGCGTAGGATCTGCAGGATTTTGGATACTTAAATAATGCATTACCGATCCCGCACATAAAAAAAGACCTGCCTTAAAAAAAGCATGAGTCCAAAGGTGAAATAAAGCCATATCGTAAGCACCTACACTCATGCCCATGACCATATAACCTAACTGGGAAATAGTAGAATAAGCCAATACCGCCTTCATATCTGTTTGACAAGCGGCAATCAATGCTCCCAAAAAGGCAGTAATGATTCCCAAAGAAGCAATCCAATCCAATAAATAGGGATCAAATACAATGAATAGGCGAAATAATAAATATACTCCTGCCGCTACCATAGTTGCCGCATGGATCAAGGCCGATACAGGCGTAGGGCCGACCATAGCGCGCGGCAGCCAAGTGAAAAATGGGAATTGAGCCGATTTACCCAAAATGCCAATCAATAAACAAATTCCTATCGCTGTGCTACTGTCATTCTGTGGCAATGGACCCAAGCTGGAAAGAAAACCATCATTTCCAGATCCCAGAAGCATCAATAAACCCATGAATAATATCAAATCTGCGATCCTGTTAGTCATAAAAGCAATCCTTCCAGCAATCGCATTTTTAACATCTTGGAACCAAAAAATAATCAACATATAAGATGAAAAGCCTACCAATTCCCAAAAAATAAAGAGCAATATTAAGTGATCCGACATCAGGAGACCTAACATAGAAAAAGTAAAAAATCCCAATTTTAGATAATAACGATCCTTGTAGCCATCTCCTGATAAATAAAATATTGAAAAGAGGTGCACTAGAAAAGAAATCAAGCTCACCATTAAAATAAGGACTGCTGAGGATCTGTCTACAGCAAAACTCATTACAAATCCAGGTAACCATTCAAACTGAAAGATCCAAAGCTTCCCTTCAACGAAATTGAGATGGTAACCCGCCAAAATAGTAGTTATTGATAAAAAAATACTAGCGATAATTCCGGATTTCGAAGGAAAAGTATAGGCCATTATACCACCCAATAAAGGCAACAACAATATAAAAGCCAATAGGTAGTCCTCCATGATCAATGCTTCAATTTTTTTAATGAATTGAGATCCAAGGTTTGGAAATGTCTGAAAATATTAAGCATAATAGCCAAAGCAACTACAGACTCTGCCGCCGCCAATACGACCACAAAAATTCCCATCAATTGCCCTTGAATATTAGGATCAGATCCCGAAAATACAACGAAATTCACATTGGCTCCATTCAGCATGAGTTCGATACCTATCATAACAAAAATGGCATTCTTCTTTATAATAACAATCAAAATTCCAGTACAAAACAAAAAAGCACCTATCATCAACCCGAAGATAATGGGATCAAGCATGTTGCGATTTTTTACCTGAATATGAAGCGCCTACCAATACTACCAACAATAGAAAAGCGATAAGTTCAAATGCCAAAATATACTGGGTCAAAAAGCGTATACCAATCTCCCTTGCTTGACCTGTAGTTTGAAGAATCTCTCGGGGTCCGATCGTCGAACTTACCACTAATGCATAAATGAGTAGGATCATACCCAATGTGACCAAAAATCCAAAAAAAAGTAAGTGATATCCTACTATGACTTTACCCTCAGGAGATCTTTTCGTCAGCATAATGCCAAAAGCGATTAAAATCAATATTCCACCGGCATAAATCAATATTTGAATAACTGCCAGAAAACTTGCGTTATATATGATATAAAAACCCACAATACTCAACAAACACAAAGCCAGCAAAAAAGCGGCATAAATGAGATTTTCTGTGAAAATCAAAGTTATACCCGATACTAAAATCAGCAACCCAAAGAAATACATCCATACCTCAATCATCCTTTTTCTTCGGTAATTTAGGTTTAAGCATTTTAGGTTTAAAAACGACCTTATCTCCACTCGATTTCATAAACTGCACCGAAGCAGCGGGCTTTGTTTTTTGCTTTTCTTCGAATACTTGTTTGGCTTTCAATATCTGGAGGGGTGTCATTTCAGCAAATTCGTATACATGGTCTGCACGATCAAAAGTGCTGAAATCATACGACTTGGTCATCGTTAAGCATTCCGTAGGGCAAACAGTGGTACATAATCCACAAAAACAACACTTAGACATATCGATATCAAATTTAGCTGCATGGATTCTTTTATTGGTCCCATCTGAGGTTTTACCGATGATATCTGTGGCCCTAATGGGCTCAATTTCAATGCAATTGACGGGACAAACTTTAACACACATATCACATACAATACAGTCATCTATCTCATTGTGTAGTTTGTAACGCCCATGATCAGGGACTGGTAATGATTCTTTTGGGTATTGTAAAGTAGCAATGCCTTTATTCTTTAAGAAATAATCTTCATCTGCAATTCCCATCGGATCCCTTTCCGTCCTGGCTTCCCATAAATATTTTAAGGTGAGCTTCAGACCATTACTTAGCGTTTGTACTGAATGAGTAATATTTGAGAAGTATTTTGTCAAAGCATCATGAGTTTCCAAAGTCCACATAAAAATACCAATATCAAACCAAAAGGGGTCAAATATTTCCACGAAAGTGTCATCAATTGATCGACCCTCAACCTCGGGTAGGTCCAACGAACCCACATTTGTACAAATACCAAAATCAAAGTTTTGGAGAGTAACCAAAAAACTTCCCAAAAGTTTCCCATCGTCCAATTTGCCCAATGAAACGATCCTATATTAATGAAGGGTGTGTTCCAACCCCCAAAAAATAAAATTACTGCTAAAAAGGAAATCAAAAGCATAATCCCATATTCTGCCAGCATGAATATTCCCCATCGGAATCCACTGTACTCGGTATGGTATCCCCCTATCAATTCTGATTCGGACTCAGGCAAATCAAAAGGTGCTCGGTTGGCCTCGGCTAACCCAGCGATAAAAAATATGAAAAAGCTAAATAATAAAAGTGGACTTTTCACCACGTTCCATGAAAGTATCCCTCCCATTTGAGTCACTTCAATATCCATACCTTTCAACCCAAAAAGAAATATGGGATCAATCGTATAAAGACCCTGCTGTCGAGTGATTTCTTGTAGGTCCATCGACTGACCAAGCATGACTACACAGAGCACACTTAATCCCAAAGGAATCTCGAATGAAACAATTTGAGCAATTGCACGAACCGCCCCGTACAAGGAGAATTTATTATTGGAACCCCAGCCTGCCATTAAAATACCCAATACATCCAATGAGACCACTGCCATGAGCAACAAAACTCCTGATTCGACGGCCGCTCCAGCTACGTTGGCATTTAACGGCAGCATCGAAAAACCAGCAAAAATAGCAGTAAACACAAGGATAGGTCCTAAAAGAAAGATAGGTTTATCAGCTGCCTTTGGGACAATATCTTCCTTCTGCATCATTTTAAGAAGGTCTGCCAAAGTTTGAAATATTCCTTTCGGACCCACATCCATGGGACCGAATCGGCTTTGAATAAAGGCTGCAATCTTTCTTTCACCGTATACTGCTACCAACACAAAAAAAAGCAAAAAAGGTAAATAAAATAAAAAAGTATGCACGTGAGAAACCTTTTAATTGACTACAAAGATAGCATTATGACGGTCAAATTTGATTAAATTCAGGCTATAATTAAGGAGTAGTTCGGCGCGCATAATTTTCAATTAAAATGGTTACTTTGGATCATTTAGCTTTGTTTAACGCCTAAAATTACTCGTTGTGCATGAAGGGTTTGACCATAAAATAATTGCGCATGACTTTCAAAATTTTCAGGGTCATCCGTTGTTCTAAAACTCACTTTGCTGTTTTTGAGACATTTTATGTCCATTTCAGGATGCCTCGATAAATAAGTTGCCAATTTTGGACCCACCATCTCAGCTTGACCATAGATGTTTATATGTTCTGGTACTCTACTACGAATCAAATCATACAGCAACGGATAATGGGTGCACGCAAGAAAAATAGCATCTATACTTGGCCCCTTTTGTAATAAAGATTGAATTTCTTTTTCCACAAAATAGGCTGCTCCTGTGCCCAATAACTCTCCATTTTCAACTAAGGGTACCCACATGGGACAGGCCTGTTGATGTACTTGAATTTGCGGAAAGAATTTTTTAATTTCGATTAGGTAAGACTTGGATCGAATCGTTCCATGGGTCCCTAAAATACCAATCTCTTTCGTTTGGGTATAATCTAAAACACTTTCTGTAGTTGGCCGCAGAACGCCCAATACTCTTTTATGGGCTCCCAAATAGGGAAGGTCTTTCTGCTGAATGGTTCTTAAGGCCTCTGCAGAGGCTGTATTACAGGCTAAAACAACAAGAGAACAACCTTGATCAAACAGATGTTTTACTCCTTCGAGGGTGAATTCATAAATACGCTCAAAAGACCGCGGTCCATAGGGGGCACGCGCATTATCTCCAAGATACAGAAAATCGTGTTTGGGAAGGTTTTTGACAAGTCCTTTGAGGACGGTCAAACCACCATATCCCGAGTCAAAAACACCAATAGGTCCTGCTTCATTCATTTTAAAAAGAAAGAGGCCACTTATAAAATGGCCTCTTCTGCAAGCAAAGAGTTCGAAATTTATTTGTATCAAATGTAAACATGATTCCATTAGATACAAGTTTAATTGATAAATGAGAAGGTAAAAAAACTATGGATTAACGATGAATGATCCGGCGGTATTCATTACCTATTTGAAATATTAAGAGTCCTTTTGGATATCCCGTTAACGGAATGCGTACCTCACCCTTATCAGCTTTCTGAGTGAATTTGATATCTACTATGGCACCATCTAATGAATAAATGACGATTTCAAGGGGTTCAGATGATGTCAAAAAGATGTCTACCCGATCTCTGGCAGGATTTGGATAGATATTAGAAACACCGATTGTAGAAACTCCAGCTATGACCTCCGCTTTATTTTCTATATAGTACCAATGCGACCCAATATGATTGTCCATTGATACCTCTTTGAGAGATAGTATTTCTTCATTTTCATAGACAGGCCATCCATTATTAGACCTTAAATCCACATGGTCTATCACGATACCATAGCTATTTTCTAAAGTAATTTTTTCCCCATCATCTGCCAGCTTACCTGACGACCAAGCTTGGACATTGGTTGTACTCGGCCAATATAACCCTGATTCAAGTGCGGAAATCCACATAGTATCCTGAGGTTCAAGCAAGAGGAGCTCCCTCGATAATATGTGTTATACCATCTGTAAATTGATAACCATTCAAGTCAACCGGCTCCAAGTTTGGATTAAACAAAGCAATAAATTCTGGTGTACCTATTCCTGTAGTATCGTTATAGATTTGTACCATTAGAATATTCTTCAGCGCATCAACCACATAATCCGGTGCCCCAATTCGATCATTCGTTGGGTTATATAGCAGCGCAGGAGAGCTCGGCATCAAACTAAAATCATGATCTCCAGGAGCTTTGAATTGGGGATTGGTTAGGCTGTTATCAGTGCCCGGCATTACATCGGTATCTGAAATACTATTATTGATGACTAAAGTAGAAAATACATCTACCAAAAAAGGCGTATTTGCCGCATTAGAAATAATGCTCTGATTGACTACCATATTTCCCCCGCCCATACCTGGGTTTTTCTCATAACTCGCCACACCCTGACGATTATTGTAAAAAGTGCTATTTTTAATCCTCGCCCAGCTAGAATCCTTAACCGCGACTCCTATTCCTGTATTAAATATTAAAGCTTGATTTATGGAAACGCTAGACTTTTGACCTACAGAAATACCTTTATCAGTAATATTATAAATGATAACGCTGTCAATTTTAATGTTTTTACAGCCTTCTCCAATATCAATACCGTCACTATTGAATCCCATAAAATCGTAAAACTCACAATTCTTAATCTCTCCATCATAAATTTCATCGTAGTCAATACCATCCGTATCAGGTTGTAGATTCCCTACAAAAGTCGTATTTTGAATAAAAGCATTACCGTACTTAACATTAATTAAATCACCTGTGATTTTGGATTGTAAAATACTATTGTCCATTGAGACCCATGAATATTGCGCAAAAATAGGATTGTTATGAACATCGGTAATGTTCAAGTGATTCAGCTTTACATTGGCTTTAAATAAAGACAAGGCTCCCTTGTCTCGGGTAGGAACCGATCCTACAGAAGCATCTTTAATCGTCACGTAATTAAAAATAGAAGTATCAGTAGTATTAAGTAAAGTAATAGCCCCCCAGGCCTCTTGATCTACCAAGCCCTTAAAGACAATCCCATCCTCCAAATTTCCCTCGGCAATGATGGCTCCATTAACGATGAAATTAGTACCCTCTGCAATGCGTATCTCCACGCCCGGCTCAATCATCAAAACAGCCGCTTCTTTTATCCATACGTCCGTATTCATGTAGTATGGACTACATTCTTTATTGAGCACGGTGGTGCCATCTATTAATGAAGGTATCAAGCAAACTTCATTAGCCTCAAATACGGCATAATAATTGACGTTTTCGGTAGCAATCGCCTCAATATTAGTTTTAGCATCGATAATGACTCCCCCCGAAGTATGCGACCATCCCACAAATTCAAAACCCAATTTGGGAGTGGCTTCTAAATTAAAAGGTACATTTTCGAGATATCGAGAAAGGGCTTCGTTGGTTTCTACAGGCATACCGTTTAGTGTGACCGTACCTGCGTCCTCTGGATATACGCCTATTCCTAATTCGACACCAGCACTAAACCCATAATTTTCAAAATCTTGCCAAACGTTTTCTCTTCTTTGAACAACAAATTTGTTCAAATCTTCGACTTCTTTAATCCATGTCTCATAGGAAGACAAAGCCTCTCCGTAATAATCAGAACGTGTCCCCTTCCATTTTTCAATATGCCTAGGCATTTCTTTGTCAATGACACCCTTGTAATCAGCCACAATTTCACTTACCCTGTCTGCGCTGAAAGTAGTGTATAAATGATCCGCAAACCTTTTAAAAAAATACGCTTTAAACCCATCGTTGGTAAGCATGCGGTCTATTAGTAGATTATTTTCTTCAATAAACCATTCTAATAAAAAATGTTGATTTTGAAAACCACGATCGAAATCTGCCATAATCCATTCCCATTTCCCACTTGATTTGGGCTTCCATGCCATGACATTGTGATTAAAAGATATATTTACCAAGAACATCTGCATAATGACATAATCAGTATAGTTTTCAATATTGACAAGGTCTTCGACTTGATCAAAATTGGATTCATCAGAAAGATCTTGACTCAAAACTTCCAACAAGTAGTTATAAGCAATTAAATCGCCCACTTCAGCATAGTCTCCATGCTCGATCATATCAAATTCATCCTCTGAAAGATCCAATCGTTCTGAGATAAAAGAACTATTAATTTTAGATCTAATATTATGAATCCCCATATATTCCCCATTAATGGTGAGGATTACAGGACGATAACCACTGTTTGCTAGCTTCATATTCACTTCAGATACACGTGCACTCAAAGGATCACGTAAAAATGCCTTCCCCCAATCGCTCCCACTCGCACGCAAAGCAAAATTTTGAAACTCATTACGCGACCGATCCGCAAAAAGTTGATAATCTAAACTATTGTTGCCGTATTTATTTTTAAAATAAATACCAAGCATCCTTTGAGGCAGCTGCCAGGACATCAATCCGTTAATTTTAGTTCCTGCCAATTCATTAAAAACGGCTCGATCTTCGCCGAAATTTTCAAAAAACTCAATATTGATGGGTATTTCCCAGTCAGGCTTAAAATCTTGTACATAAATCCCTTTGTCTTTATCCCAAAAATCACCGGGATCTCCTGCTATTGAGATGACGGGTAACTCATTTTCATAGAATTCAGGATCTACAAAATAAGAATGTGTTTTCACGGGTCCTGGAAGCTGATTAGACTTAAAAATGGCTGCTCTAATAATGGTGTTTTCTTCAAAAATAATCGGTACTTCATAAAGAAATGAACGCTCATTAGGCCATGATCCATCAAGGGTATATCTAATATCTCCTCCAAAATCTGTGCTTAATTTGACCGATTGGGCACCCACCATGAGACCTCCTGGTTTTGAAAAAAAAGGTACGCTCATTACATAATCTGAATAAAAGATCGCTTCATTTTGGGCCCCTGGGGTTGGGGTTTCATAAGAACACCCACTCATCATTATTTCTGCCATAAGAAATGTCTGATCGCTGCTCCGGATAAGTAATAGAATCAACAACATCAAATTCCACGTTGAAAACTCCTATGAATTCTCCACTGGCAGAAAGTTTAAAATTGGTATGATCAACAACGGCTTCCCCATCTGCCCAAAACAATAAATAGCCCCCTGATTCAATCACCGTACCTGCTGGCAATGGCCATTTATCTGGTTTACTTAAGTTATCTGTAAGGTAATAACCAGACAAATTAAGGGTCGTTGTTCCACCATTGTAAAGCTCAATCCAATCACTGGTTTGACCCATCATAGGATCTTCAATACCACTTAGATTAGAGGCCATAAATTCACTTATTCTCAATTGTGCACCAGACAAAAAAGGTATAGATGTCAATAAGAAAATTAATAAAAAATTTCTAAACATTATCATTCCTTCAAGTACTTCCAATCAGCTTAATGGCTCATAGCCATTAATAAATCACTTTGTGTAATGATATGGACTTTTTGCAATTCATCTCTGATGAGAAGTGCTCGATTTTCCTTTGAAATTAATGATGATAACACATCTAAAGTGTTATTCATCGACACAAACTGAAAAGAGGGATCCATCACCTGCCCAACGGATTTGTTCTTGATATCTGGATTCTCAATTAGTTGCTTTAGAACTTTTGAGTCGATCAGGCTTCCCACAAAGTTCCCATTTTCAGTCACCGGTATTTGATCTATTCCCTTCTCATTCATCTGAACAATGGCTTCACCGACAGTAATGTTTTTGTCAATCGTTGAAAGATTTACAGGATAATCCCTGTTCTTAATAATATCCTTGGCAGAGGCAAATTTTCTTGACTCAATGAATCCATGATCTTTCATCCAGTTATCATTGTATATTTTACCTAAATACCGGGTACCGTGATCAGGTAAAATAATCACCATAACATCATTTTCTTTAAGATTACTTTTGGCCCATTCTATGGCTCCAAAAGCAGCAGAACCACACGACCATCCTACAAACAATCCTTCTTCTCTAGCCAATCTCCTGGTCATGATCGCCGCATCTTTATCGGTCACTTTAACAATTTGATCCACCATACTAAAATCAACGTTCTCGGGTAAGATATCTTCTCCGATACCTTCAGTTAAATAGGGATAAATCTCACTTTCGTCAAAGGTTCCTGTTTCCTTAAATTTTTTGAATACAGATCCATATGAATCAATACCTAAGGTAGTTATGGATGGGTTTTGTTCTTTCAAATATTTTGAGGTCCCACTGATGGTTCCTCCAGTACCCATACCCGCAGCATAGACGGTAACCTTACCCTCGGTATCCAACCATATTTCCGGACCCGTCGTTTCGTAATGGGCCGTCCAGTTCCCAGGGTTATCATATTGATTGGGATAGAAAGAATTGGGAATTTCTTCATTTAACTTTTTAGCAACCGAATAGTAAGAGCGGGGATCTGAAGGCTCAACATTGGTGGGGCAAACAATCACCTCTGCACCCACGGCTCTCAAGATATCAATTTTTTCTTGTGATTGCTTATCCGCTAAGGTAAAAATACACTTATACCCTTTTGATTGTGCCACGAGTGCCAAGCCCATCCCTGTATTGCCCGAAGTTCCTTCAATAATGGTGCCTCCAGGTTTTAATAATCCCTCTTGTTCAGCATTATCAATCATTTTAACAGCAATTCGATCCTTTATTGAATTGCCCGGATTAAAATATTCAACTTTCGCAAGGATCGTACCTTGGACACCCTTGGATACGTGATTCAACTTTACCAGTGGCGTGTTGCCAATAGTGTCCACAATACTGTTGTAATATTTCATATTTATACAATCAAGAAATTACAAAAATAGCCAAAAAATCTATCTAAAAAGAATCCTTGAATCTCCTTCTTTAAATAAAAAAATTATACTTCTTTTTTGGGGTTTGGGAAAATCTTCGAGAATCCTGCTTCGACAAAATTTCTGGTGTTCACGAAATGGATCATGCCGAAGAATAGTGATGAATTTAGTCCACTTTTTTTGAAGAGGGCTGCACTACCTTCATCTCTAAAACTAAATCCAAAAAAACAGATCCTATTTCATGCTCAGTGATTAAATTACTAAGTCTTTGAATGGATCTCTCAAAAATCAAGAAAATCATTTTCCTAACTTATCTTACCTTAAATTTCATTTTGATGTTATTTATTTCTTCAATTGAAATTAATAATGCAATTTTAACCACATCTTAAACCTTGTCTACAGATATGAGAGTATTAATTTTTAGCCTGATTCTAACCCTTTTTTTTACATCATACGCCCAAAACAGTTATATGCCCAAAACATTGGATATGAAAGAGCGGGCAGTGATTGTCGATCGTTGGCTTCAAGAACGCATGGCCACAGTACTCCCAGATTTGATGAAAAGAACGGGCATCGATATGTGGTTAATCATCGCACGTGAATACAATGAAGACCCCATTTTAAGAACCATGCTCCCCTCCACATGGCAATCGGCCAGACGTACAACGATTTTAGTCATTTATGATCCCGGCGATCAAAAACCTTTGGAAACCATGGCTATGGCAAGGTATGCTGTTGGAGACCTCTTTCGCAAAGTCTGGGATAAGGAAACTCAGCCTGACCAGTGGAAAGCATTGGCTGCTTTGATCAAAGAAAAAGATCCCAAAAAAATCGGGATCAATAAATCGGTCACTTTTGGTCATGCAGATGGCTTAAGTGCGACCCACTATGATATGCTGACCTCTAACTTAGAAGATAAGTACGTAAAAAGATTGACCAGTGCTGAGTCGTTAGGCGTTGGATGGCTTGAGACAAGAACGGAAAGCGAAATGATCGTATATCCCAATATCGTAAGGATGGCTCATCAAATCATTGCGGAAGGTTTTTCAGAAAAAGTGATACAACCAGGCGTCACCACCACGGATGATGTAGTCTGGTGGTACCGAGACAAAATAAGATCTGCGGGCTATACCACTTGGTTTCATCCCTCGGTCTCTATTCAAAGAAAAGATGAGGCCTCTTTTGAGCACCTCAGATCTTTTTCTGATCGACCTCAAGATGAAATTATTCTTCCAGGTGATCTGCTTCATGTTGATTTTGGAATCACTTATTTGAGACTTAATACAGATACCCAGCAACACGCATACGTTCTTAAATCAGGAGAAACAAACCCTCCTGATTTTTTGGTGAAAGCATTTGCACAAGGGAATCAAGTCCAAGATATTTTCTTAAATAACTTTAAAACTGGAAGAACTGGAAATGAGATTTTGCAAAAATCTCTCACTGAAGCTCAAAATATCGGATTAAAACCTACGATCTACACCCATCCTATAGGCTATCATGGACATGCCGCCGGTCCCACCATCGGGATGTGGGATCAGCAAGAGGGAGTGCCGATTGCAGGAGATTATCCACTTTATCCCCATACGGCTTATTCAATAGAACTCAACAATGCCTCTTTCATAAAAGAAGTGGAATAAAGAAATCAGAATTATGCTGGAAGAAGATGCCTATTTTGATGGTGATGCAGTGCGTTACATTGACGGTAGACAGACAGAACTAATGACCATCCCAAGAATACTTACACCCAACGACTGATCACTTATCTAAAATCTAAGACGCATGCTTCGAATCACTTATCATTTGCTTTTTACTCGTTCAGTTTTTAGAGAACCCAGCGCAAAAGCTATCAAAAAAAGAAAAAGAAATAATTTCACTCGTTCATAAAAATAATGATGCGGCCATCGAGTTGCTTGAGGAAGCTGTAAATATCAATAGTGGCACCATGAATCTTGAGGGAGTCAAAAAGGTTGGAATGCTTTTTAAAGGTCAATTTGATGAAATACGGATGGATACCAAGTGGGTTGATTTGTCCAACCTGAATCGGGCGGGACATTTATTTGCTGAAACCAAAGGAAATAAAGGGAAAAGAGTTTTATTGATCGGTCATTTGGATACGGTATTTCCTGAAAATAGCCCTTTTCAAAAAATGGAACGACTCCCCGATGGTGCCGTTAAAGGTCCTGGAACCAACGATATGAAAGGTGGCAATGTCATCCTACTTTTTGCCTTGAAAGCGCTTCATGAAGCAGGGGAATTGACAGATGCTCAAATTATTGTAGCTCTCACTGGGGATGAAGAATTGACAGGAAAACCCATTTCTTTAAGCCGTAAAGATCTGATTGAAGCAGGCCAGCGAAGTGACATTGCTCTGGGATTTGAAAACTCAACAGGATTTGATAATGTTACCCTGGCACGGAGAGGTTCTTCAGGTTGGAAAGTTGAAATCAAAGGAAAAAGAAGGCATTCCGCTGGGATATTTTTGACCGGTGTCGGTGCTGGTGCTGTTTTTGAATCCGGAAGAATATTAAATGATTTCTATGAAACCTTAAAAGGTGAAACTTATCTTACATTTAACCCTGGAATCATCGTTGGAGGGACTGAAATTGGTTATGATGAGCCAAGTAATACCGGAAATGCCTTTGGAAAAACCAATGTTGTGGCACAATCAGTGATCATTGACGGAGACCTAAGATTCATTTCAGAAGAACAAAAAGAAATAACTCGGGCAAAAATGCGAGCCATTGTAGCAAATAATCTACCTGAAACCTCAGCTAAAATAACGTTTTTCGATAGCTATCCTGCCATGCCCCCCACTCAAGAAAATAAAGATCTCTTAAAAAAATTCAGTAAGGTCAGCATAGATTTGGGACATGGGCCTGTAGAAGCATGGGATCCTTCAAAGCGTGGCGCAGCAGACGTCTCTTTTGTTGCACAGTATGTGGCTTGTATCGATGGATTGGGTGCTATGGGAGCTGGGGCTCATACACCTGATGAAACCATTGATCTAGCTACCTTTGAGGTACTTACCCAACGCGCGGCGGTACTGATATACCGACTCATCAATGAATAAGCAGATCGCTATTTTTTGTGGCTCATCTATGGGTTTTGATCCCATTTATCAATCATCGGCTCAAGCAGTTGGACGTAAATTAGTGGCCCATAAATATGATCTCGTGTATGGAGGTGGATCCGTTGGCCTGATGGGCGTAGTTGCGGATGAAGTACTTTCATTGAAAGGTCAAGTGACGGGCGTTATAACAGAAAAACTGTATGCATGGGAAGTGGGGCACAATGGCTTAACGCAACTGCACATAGTAAAGACCATGCATGAAAGAAAAGCCATGATGGCTCAATTATCAGATGGTTTCATCGCCCTACCTGGAGGCATTGGAACGCTCGAAGAAATAACAGAAATAACCACTTGGCTACAATTAGGTTATCATCAAAAACCTTGCGGCATTTTGAATATTGCTGGTTATTACAATGCATTTATCACTTTCTTAGACCAAATGGTCACCCAAGGGTTTTTGGATGCTAAAAGTAGAAATTTAATTATTATTGAATCAAATATCGATGATTTACTAGCTAAAATGCCATTAAATAACTGATTCATTAACCATTGTATTATCATTGCAACGATATTAAAGAAAAAACAAAAAAATGAAATTCGGAACTAAAGTCTTACATGCAGGTATTGCTCCCGATCCTTCGACAGGTGCCATCATGACACCCATTTTCCAAACCTCTACCTACGTACAAGAAACTCCTGGAAAACACAAAGGATTCGAATACGCACGCACTCAAAATCCCACAAGGACGGTATTAGAAGAAAATCTAGCTGCCTTGGAAAACGCAAAATATGGGCGCTGTTTTTCATCAGGTATGGGTGCCACAGATGCCGTTATTAAGTTATTAACCCCTGGAGATGAAGTCATTTGTACACATGACCTTTATGGAGGAACCTATCGCCTCTTCACTACCATCTATCGAAACTATGGTATCGTTTTTAAATTCGTTGACCTTCAAGACGTCGAAGCAGTAAAAAAAGCCTTCAACCCAAAGACCAAAATGATTTGGATTGAATCTCCAACAAATCCCATGATGCGCATTGTAGACATCAACGCTATGGTAAACATCGCCAAAACCTACCATAGTTGGGTCTGTGTTGACAATACTTTTGCCACACCGTATTTACAAAATCCGATTGACATAGGTGCCGATATTGTCGTTCACTCTGTAACTAAGTATATCTCTGGCCACTCCGATGTGGTCATGGGTGCAGTCATCACCGATGATAAAGCCCTCGATGATAAAATTGGATATATTCAAAATTCAGCGGGTGCCATTCCAGGCCCAAATGATTGCTTCTTGGTCCTCAGAGGAATCAAAACCTTACACATAAGAATGGATAGACATTGTGAAAATGGGAGCAAAGTAGCCCACTTTCTTAAAGATCATCCTTCGGTCGACGAAGTCTTTTGGCCTGGATTCAAAGAACATCCCAATCATCAAGTTGCCAAGAAACAGATGCGTCAATTTGGAGGAATGATCTCATTTACCCTAAAAGAGGATCACATTAATGTTGCTTTCAAGTTGATGGAAAAGCTTAAATTCTTTAGCCTTGCGGAGTCCTTAGGTGGCGTAGAGTCTTTGATTGGACATCCTGCCAGTATGACCCATGCCTCTATTCCAAAAGAAGAAAGGCTGAAATCTGGACTGACCGACTCACTGATCCGGTTGAGTGTGGGCATTGAAGACATAGATGATTTAATTGCTGATTTAGCCCAAGCTATCGAAGTCTAAAAAAAAGAGCTATCGCCTAATTTCAAATCCATGTGATAAATGAATATCGCTGCTTATGGATGAAGCTACGGAACAATATTTATCTACCGCCAAAGATATTATTTTTTCAGCCTCTTGATCCGTCAGATCAGGTGAATTAATTTCATAATGAATGTGCACGTCAGTGAAGGATCTTGGAGCCCGCGCTCTACGCTGACCGCTCGCTTTTCCCGATAAATCATTAAGTACCTTACGCTTCTTTTTAATCATTGAAACAATATCAACCGCAGCACACGCAATGATACCAGACAGTAATAATTCCATGGGGGATTGGGCTTGTTTTTTTTCTGGCCCATACATATCAATCTCTACACGATTTTGCGTACTATTTACTGTATAAAACTCTTCATCGGATTTAAATCCTAAGACTACTTCCATTTCCATTTTCCAAATTTACTCTCATAATTCTCATTTAATATGGTTTGAAATCAAAATTTAATCAAAACCCTCTATGATCCAACACAAATTTTTCGTTTCATCCAAAAAAAATTACCTCCAAAAAAGAATAAAAAGAGAAAAACAATAACCTAAATCATGAGATCATTGTAAATTTGCACTTTTTTATAGCATTGATTATGATCATTCCAAAAGAGTCTAAACTAACCGTCGAACAACTTTCAACCGTCACCGCAATTGTAGAAGAATATGATTGTAAACTTCAAGCAATTGTAGGACATCATAGAAGTGTTTATGCCGTCGTGGGTGAAGAAAGAAAAACAGTAATGGTAAATAGAATATTAGGACTCGACTTTATAGATCGTTTTGATGCTGTAGATTCTCCCTTTAAATTAATGGACAGCAGTTCTGAATTGGCACAACACAAAATAGTTCTGGGAAATCACATTGTAGGGGAAGGACCTTTTGTCATTGCAGGACATTGTACTATCGATCCTAAAAATCCAAATTTATTTATTGAATCTGCTCATGCAGTAAAGGAAGCAGGTGCAAAGGCCATACGAGGCGGTGTTTGGAAGCCTCGAACCATGCCCTACTCTTTCCAAGGAGATGATGCGTCAGTGAAAATACTTATGGAAGCCCGATCCCAAACAGGTCTGCCAGTAGATACTGAAGTGATGGATGAACATCAATTAAGAATCGCCGTGGAAGCCGGAGTTGATATTTTGCAAGTCGGCGCAAGAAATGCCTTAAATTATTCATTGCTGAAAAGCATAGGCCAGATGACTCAAAATAAGAAAATTGCCATATTACTAAAAAGGTCTATGGGAATGGGACCGATAAACGAATTTATTGCAGCAGCAGAATACATTGCAGCAGCAGGGAATCCAGATATTATGCTGTGTCCAAGGGGCACCAACCCAACGATGGATGGCTACCGTAATTATCCTGATGAGTCCATCACACCACTGCTGAAAGAAAAAACATGGGCACCTGTCATCGTGGATCCTTGTCACTCCGTCGGTAGAGCTAAATATGTACCTTCCGCTGCGTTAGCTGCCATCTCATACGGAGCTGATGGCGTAATCATTGAGAGTCATTTAGATCCACAAAGAGGTATTGGAGATGATCCAAAGCAGTCGATCAAGCCTGCAGTTTTAAAACAATTAATTACTGACATTGAAGCGATTTGGGCGATAAAAAATAGAACCGTACTCACTGGTAATTAAGGATTATTATTTTGTGCGTATTGGGTTATTTTATTCCAATCATCGAGATATAGATCATTGACTTTTTTGAGGTAATCAGGTGCTATAAGTGATCCTTTGGGAATCCAAGACTTAGGAAGTATTATAGCCACGTACATGACCAAATGAAAAAATGCCCACCAGGGTCTAAAGAGTAACCAATTCATTAATCTATTACTTCTTCCCCTAGGTATGTATCCTACAAAATTTCGACAAAAAAACCTCAGAACTAACAATTGCTTTTCTGAATAAGAGGTGTGAACCTTGCTCAAGGAAATATTTTCTTTGGTGTAACTTGTACCCGAAAATTGCGATATTTTATCGAAAAAAACCCAAGGATCTTCCTTTAATTCGTTATGAAATAAAACTAAAGGTTTTTGTTGGGTGTGTTTTTCAATGACTTCAAGTTTTGAATAAAAATTCAAATGCTTTTTGTCCCACATCCCCTGCTGATGAGAATCTAGCGTAACAAATTCTTCAAAGTTATGATGCCAACCATTCTTAACATATCTACGATATTGAGAAGCAATCCAACCCCCATGTTCTCTAAATAAAATAATGATTTTAACATTAGAGAAATGTGATGTAAACCGTGCTACTTCATCATTAAACTGTCTGTCCATCTCACAAGAGACTAAATACTTTTTTGGACCCATTTTTTTAATGATCTCTATACTGCTTCGGTACTTGTTTTTTGGGATGTAATGAATTCCCTCTAGATTATTAAATACCTTGTTTTGCAAATAAGTTGAAGCAACTTTTCCTAGACCAACATGAAAATATATCTCTGGCTCATTCATACTACAAATTTATTCATTTCATTGAGTAATTTATTTAAACTATCCCATTAACCTTTGGATAAAATTTGATTATTATCATGCATAAGTCGAGTACTTCTTTTTGAATGATTGACCGTGATCTTTTATTTCATTCAATAAGGATGAAAACATTCGATGGCTTAGTTTTGTACCATGTCAACTGGAGAATATTCCTACCTAAAAGACCTCAATCCTGCCCAAAATGAAGGAGTAATCAATGTGAAAGGTCCCACGATGATTATCGCCGGAGCTGGGTCTGGGAAAACAAGAGTGCTTACTACTCGAATAGCCTACTTAATGGATCAGCACAATGTCGATCCTTTCAATATTTTATCCCTGACTTTTACCAATAAAGCATCTAAAGAGATGCGAGATCGTATTGAAAAACTGATCGGTCCAGAGGCGCGTAATATCTGGATGGGAACCTTTCATGCCGTTTTTGCACGCATCCTGCGTACGGAAGCTACATATATAGGTTATACAACCAATTTCACCATATACGATACAGAAGATTCTAAATCACTGATCAAAGCCATTGTCAAAAGTCTTAATCTTGATGATAAGTTATACAAAGCCAATATCGTTTATAATAGAATCTCGGGTGCTAAAAACAGATTAGTAAGTTGGAAAGAGTATAATGAAAATCCCATATATAAAGATGACGATGAGATCAATGGTCGGCCTGAAATGGGACGTATTTATCGCATTTATGCCCAACGGTGTTTCAAGGCCAATGCCATGGATTTTGACGATTTGTTGTTCAACACGAATGTATTATTTCAGGAACATCTCGCCGTACTTAATAAATACCAGCAGCGGTTTCATTATGTGATGATTGATGAGTTTCAAGATACCAATATTTCACAATACATGATCGCTAAAAAGTTGGGTGCTGTAAGACAAAATATATGTGTAGTCGGTGACGATGCACAAAGTATCTATGCCTTTCGCGGAGCTGATATTCAAAATATTTTAAACTTTGAAAGGGACTATCCAGACCTTCAGCTCATCAAGCTGGAACAAAATTACCGTTCTACAAAAAATATTGTCCAAGCCGCCAACTCATTAATTGACAAAAATACAGCGCAACTGAAAAAAGACGTCTGGACCAAAAATGAATCAGGTGAACTGATTGAGCTCATTAAATCAGCCTCCGATAATGAAGAAGGTAAATTAGTTGCTTCCTCCATCTTTGAGACCAAGATGCAAAATCATGCATTAAATGCCCATTTTGCTATTTTATATCGAACCAATAGCCAATCTAGAGCTATGGAAGAGGCTTTGAGAAGGATGAACATTAAATACCGTGTAATAGGAGGAGTTTCCTTCTACCAACGAAGGGAAATAAAAGATTTAATTGCTTACATCCGTTTCATCATCAATCCCGATGATGAAACTGCATTGAGAAGAATCATTAACCTACCCAAACGTGGCATAGGGCTCGGAACAGTAGAGAAATTATTTGTAGCGGCTGAAGAGCAAGGCGCTGATATTTGGGATATACTCTGCCATGCTCATGAACTCCTAGGGGGCCGAGCGGCAAACCAAATTGAAGAATTTGTAGATTTAATTAAGAACTTCAAAATAGCCATAAAAAATAAAGATGGATATGAGTCGGCCTCCATTATTGCTAAAAATTCAGGTTTACTCAAAGAACTCTACGATGATAAAACTGTAGAAGGACTGAATCGATTTGAAAATGTTCAGGAATTACTCAATGCCATCAAAGAATTTGTAGATGACCAAGACCGCGAAGATAAATCTCTCGCTTCATTTTTACAAGATGTCGCCCTCCTGACAGATGAAGATCGAAACAAGAATAATGAGGATGCGGTAACCTTAATGACCATTCATATGGCAAAAGGCTTAGAATTCCCTTATGTCTATATCGTGGGGATAGAAGAAGAACTATTTCCTTCTCAAATGATGTTAAGCAGCCGAGCTGATCTTGAGGAAGAGCGCCGTCTTTTTTATGTCGCCATCACCCGTGCAGAAAAAAAACTCCACCTAAGTTATGCGTTGAACCGGTACCGATATGGAAGGTTAAAAAATTGTGAACCCAGTCGTTTTCTCCAAGAAATTAATCCTAATCTCATTCATGTCAATAGGAAGTTCGTAAGTGAGACCGCTGTTCCCAGTTCAAATCCACAATATGTACGTAACTTTGTCAAGCAAAATTCAAATACAGCTCCCGGAAAAGCAAAGAAAGTACCCGATCACAAACCCTCTGCTAATTTTAAACCCAGTGATGTGTCTGATCTTGGCAGTGGTATGAAAGTCGAGCATCCCAAGTTTGGATTCGGAAAAGTCATCGATGTTGAGATCAACGGGACCAGTAAAAAAGCTAATATTGATTTTGATGTGCATGGTCAAAAGACATTATTATTGTCCTTCGCTAAGCTTCGTATTATCTAAATATTAGTGCAGCAAGAAAATAAATAAATAACATAAATCTTTAAAATTGTGTGTCACCATGGCACTTACCGAATGTGCCCAATTTGAAAAAAATTGACTTATTGAAGTTAAAGAAAGGCGGACATCTATGTCTAAAAAAAAATCACCAATTATTCTTCCCGAAAAATATTATCACCAATATTTCATAGAACTCCTATTATTCGTCCAAAAATACTCATGGCATTTGATGAGCGCTGCTGAAGAATTATTCATCCATGATTTCTTTAAACTTAGTATAGACGCACAGTGCCTCTTCATCCGTTTAAGCAATCGCAGAGGGCCTTATTTCAGACTAGATAAACTGAAGTATAATGAAATATCATCCCTGGAATCAGCGACCAAGGAATTGGAATTATCGAGATTCATATCTAGAGCATTAGATCCTGATGAAAAAATCTTTAAGACTTTTACCAAAGTAGAACTGAAAGAGACTTATGCCCACCTTGATTGGAGCAAACAAACCAAAGACGAAGCCATTCTTCAATTAAAAAAAGCCCAAGATTATACCCCTATTTTAACTCAATTTCCTTTGATAGAAGTAGTACGTCAAGAAGCACTGGAATTTCTAAAAATGCTCTATTTTGGCCGATACAAAAAACAAATGACTGAATTTGTCATCAGGGATATCGGCTATATTAAGCTCGAAACATTGGATGAAAACCAATTTACCCCTTGGTTTGAAAACCGTCAAGAAGCCTTAGCCGCTTTCGAATTGTATAAATTAAGTAGTTTAGTGAGAGGCGCTCTTTCAGAAATTAAGGCGCGAGCCATACATGATGCCCTCACGTTCATCCCCTGGGAAAAATATTTAATGAGTCCAACAACACACCATATTGGTGATCGATTGTTCCTCTTGATGGGTAAACAATTGGAGCGTGAAACAGCCTATGAATTGGCCTTAAGCTATTATCAGTTAGCCACTAAACATCCTGCAAGGGAACGTCAAATAAGAATTTTCCATCGACTAGGTGAAGTTGAAAAGGCCAAAAGCCTAGCGCTCGATATTATGGAACAGCATTGGAATCCCAGCGAATACCTGTTTGCCAAAGATTTCCTTGACAAAAAAAATCTCCGTATCGCACGCAGTACTTCAAAAAAATTAAGTGAAGCATCCTCCATTGAAGTTTCTTTAAATACTGATCAGAGCGTAGAGTATTCCGCGCTGCAGTATTACGAAAAATTAGGCTTTCAAGGTATTCATGGTGAAAATTACTTTTGGAAAAGTCTGTTCGGCTTGCTTTTATGGAATCAGCTTTTTGATCAAACCCATGGAGATTATCACAACCCCATTCAAAGGAGAGCATCAGATCTTTACACCAAATCTTTTTATGAGAAAAGAAAAGGGGAGATTCTGAAAATTTTAAAGTCTTATCGTAGTAAAAAATTAATGATCACATCCCTCGAAGAAAGGTTTGAAGAAAAATATGGTATTGCCAATCCAATGGTCTATTGGAACCCAAAAATCAAACCCCATTTAATTCAATTGATTTTACAACTCCCTTTCCTGGCACTTAAAAATATCCTGATCGAAATGTCTAAAAACTTAAAAGATCATGCTACCGGCTTTCCAGATTTATTTATCTGGAAAAAAGACGAATATCATTTGTATGAAATTAAGTCTCCCAATGATCACCTATCTTCTCAGCAATTGTTTTGGTTAAATTTTATGCAATCGAACGGTATCCATGCCGAGATCATTAGAGTCAATTATAGAACTGGAACCCCAAGAAAAAAGAGCCTCTAGCACATTGATGACTTTTATTTGAAACAAGTAAAAACAGGTCTAAACAGCTAAATATGATCTTAAAGCTACAAATAGCCTCAATCAGCCTTTAAAAATACGGGTATTGACCCATTTAGGCTATTCTTCTAAAGATTTTTGTTAATTTGTACGCTGATCAAATTTAATTTATGCTTCAATCTAAAGATCCGACCATCGTCCAAGCTTTTATACCCGTAGTATTTTTAGTCATTTTTATCTCTATAAACGTCTTCATATTTGGTGACAGCGCTTTAGACGGATCTAACCAGATTATATTAATTCTCTCTGCAGCAGTTGCCGCCATCGTAGCTGGTCAGAATGGTTTTAAGTGGCTTGATTTACGTGCGGGGATTGTTGAAAGTATCAGCTCAGCCATGAGCTCAATGCTCATATTGCTGATGATCGGTGCACTCACAGGGACCTGGTTACTGAGTGGTGTCGTACCAGCGATGATCTATTATGGCCTTCAAATATTGAATCCAAATATTTTTCTTTTTGCGGCGTGCATCGTGTGCATAATTGTTTCTATGGCCACAGGTAGCAGCTGGACCACTGCGGCTACGGTCGGTATTGCTTTGATTGGTATAGGTAAAGCAATGGGCATTCAAGAAGGAATGATCGCTGGAGCCGTTTTATCAGGAGCTTATTTTGGTGACAAGATGTCTCCATTATCAGACACGACCAACTTAGCACCTGCCATGGCCGGAACAGATCTTTTCACCCACATCAAATACATGGTTTATACCACTGTTCCTTCAATCACCATTACCCTTGTTATTTTCCTGACCATTGGATTGAGGTTTGATGGTCAACTTGAAACTGCGCAAACCGACTTAATTCTTAGTGCCATTACTGAGAAATTCGAAATCAGTGAATGGCTCTTTTTAGTTCCGATAACGGTTATTTTTTTAATTGTTAAAAAAGTAAATGCCCTCCCCGCCTTACTTACCGGTGCATTAATGGGGGGTGTCTTTGCCTTAATTTTTCAACCCAACATGGTAGCAGAAATTGGGGGTGGTACCGATATGCGTGCCATGTATATAGGCATTATGAAAGCCCTTTATGGAAGTTTATCTATTGTGACCAGCAACAACATAGTCACCGAACTTTTACATTCAAAAGGTATGTCGGGCATGCTTGGAACCATTTGGCTCATTCTTTCTGCGATGGTTTTTGGTGGCGTGATGGAAAAGGCCGGTTTCCTCAAAAAAATTGCAGAAATGGTATTAACCTTAGTCAGCTCCGTTGGATCTTTAGTATCCTCCACCGTCGGAACTTGTGTGTTTTTCAATATCACGGCATCAGATCAATATTTAGCTATCGTAATCCCTGGAAGAATGTATGCCGATACCTACAAAAAAAAGGGATTGGCCCCAGAGAATTTAAGTCGTACCTTGGAAGATTCAGGAACGGTTACCAGTGTATTGGTTCCTTGGAATACCTGTGGTGCTTACCATGCCAATGTCTTGGGTGTAGCTACATTGACGTATCTACCCTTTTGTTTTTTCAACATCATCAGTCCCGTCATGAGTATCATTTTTGCCTATGCCAATATTAAACTTAGAAAATTAACTTCACCAGATCGTCCATTATGACCTTTCCATTATCGATAACCAAGGAGAGAATTGCACAACTTCCCCTCATCAAATTCGAAGGTCCCATTCACGTGATCAATAATCACAAATCAATGTTTCAAGCGATAAAGAAATTAAGTAGTCAAGACATAATCGGTTTTGATACAGAGAAAAAACCCACTTTTAAAAAAGGGCAATACCATCCAACGGCATTGATTCAATTGAGCACAGCTACAGAAGTCTTTTTATTTCGAATCAATAAAATAGGCCTTCATGACGATCTTATTGCTCTTTTTGAATCTGTTAGAATTGCAAAAATTGGAGTAGGTATGCGCGATGATTTTCTCGAACTTAAACAAATTCAACCTTTTACTCAACACAACTGTATCGACTTAAATGATCTGATGCCTACCCTAGGAGTTGAAAAAATTGGTGTCAGAAATCTGGTTGGTATTCTTCTTGAGAAACGTGTTTCAAAAAATCAGCAAGTTTCAAACTGGGAAAACACAGTATTGACTCAAGGTCAACAGCAATATGCTGCTACAGACGCCTGGGTCTGCTATGAAATGTATGTATTATTATTAAAAAAAGGATATATTTAGGTGAAATGCAAAGCTATACTATTGATAAAATAAAAGTGCTCTCCCCTATGGATGGGTTCAGGGGTCGTATGGTACACACTCCCGACTTAACCATCGCATATTGGGAAATAGATAAAGAATCCGTTTTGCCGCTACATAAACATCTAAATACTCAAACTACGCATGTAGTTTCTGGTCAACTCGAATTGTGTATTAGTGGCGTAACAAGAGTATTCAATGCTGGAGAACTCGTGGTCATTGATGCCAATGAGCTACACTCCGGGAAAGCGCTCACCCCATGTTCAGTTATAGATACTTTTACCCCCGCAAGAGAGGACTATATACAACTCCGCAATTCCCTTATTTAATTTCAGTGTTTAATTGGAATGCATTACGACGTAAGCGATCCTCAAATGCCATAGCTTCTTCCTTTTTCACGTCTACCAGCATCCAACATTTTTGCAAATACTTCTTTTCTATAATCTCGATATCAAAATCTCTAAATAAACATAATAATAATTTAGTTTGATTATAATCGTAAAAAATTTTAAACTGTCGCTTTTCAATATAAGGCGCCAATGCCGCTTGGGTAAGTGCTGCCGCTGCCGCCTGTCGATAAGCATTTGATAATCCCCCTAAGCCCAGTTTAGTCCCTCCAAAATAGCGTACTACAACGACCAGTGCATTGGATACATTGAAAGACTTTATCTGACCTAAAATGGAATCTCCTGCGCTGTGCTTGGGTTCACCATCATCATGAATTCCGAACATGGGTGACTCTAAACCATATGAATAAGCGTAACAACAATGATTGGCATCAAAATGGAGGGTCTTTATTTCATCTATAAGATCTTTGGTATGACCCGCATGAGTAAGCAGATAGGCAAAACTCAAAAATTTACTCCCCTTCTCTTTATATAACCCTTCACCTTGATTAGAAATCAATAGATATTTCATGGATTTAAGCCCAAATAAGCTGCCTTTTCAATATCCTCAGTTTCGGCATACTTCAAACATAAATTAAAATAGGATTTAGCTGTATTTACATTGCCAAATTGTTGACTGAGCCGTCCAAGTCCTAAATAGCCTACACTTTTAAAGTATTCCCCGTGATTTAATATTTCATTACCAAATCTCACTCCCATTCCATAATAAATATAAGCCTCTTTTGTCTCTTTCTCTACAAATTCAAGATAGGTCCCTCTGAAGATGTGACCTATCATTTTATAATATATCTGATCTGTATTGATCAGCGCATCAATTATCCAAGGCATGATTTGATCGTATTGTCGCGTAGCGTAAGCAGCTTCTAAAAATTTGGATAGAAGATAGGAATTGTTTGGGTATTTTTTGATCAGACCTTGAAGCAAGATAAATGCTTTTTCTGGGGTTTGCTCATAACGTAAATAAATATAAGACAGATAAACAGAGGCCTCGATCTGAGAAATTATGGCTTTCTCGGTGGACATGACCATCTGTTCTAGTCCCAACTCTTTATCCCCTTTTTTAAAAAAAATAGCTACTGGGGCAAAAATGGGATGCCTCTCAGGATACATTATTCTAAAATAATTGTAGAGCCCCGTTGTGAATAAAAACTCTGCATTATCGTCAACCAAGTCAAACCCTTTTTTAATCAAACCGTACATTTTATTGGCTTGATTAATGGCATCGAAATATTTGTTGTTTTCAGCATAATGTTCTGCTAGTAATCCCCGAGTAGCCAATTCAAAAAAAACGGCCTCTTCATCGTAGGGGTCTAAAGGGTTAAGATTTTCGGCTGCTGCAATCGCTTCTCTGAGTTTTGCTTCGAACCGAACAAATATTTGTCCTTCTATGATGGGTATATTTTCCCATTGAATTAAAAAAGCCTCCATTGAAGGAATAACAGGATGATTAGGTATTAATTGATGTAGTTTCCTTATATAATACAAAGCTGAATCCATATCGAGTTGATAGATCTTTTCAGTTCCTTTACTCACTAACTTCATGGCTTCAGGATGATCAAACAGTTCATGTTGACTGTTCGCTTGAAAGGTTGCATGAAAAAATAAGGCAATAAAAAAAACTTTAATAAGATGCATAGAGGAAATTATGAGCAAATAAACACCGCATTATTCGAAATAAAAAGATCAACCCTTAAATCTTAAGGAAAGGATCTTACACCATAAAAACCTTCATTGAGAAATTGCAAAAATGCGATAGACTAAGTAAACTATTAATCAAAAGCTGAAATCATATCGATTGAATATCGATTGGGATAAGTGGAAATTTCTTAATTATTTAAACCAAAAAAATGATTAAATGAGTTCCTATTTAAAATCAACAGTTTAATTGTTCGTTACATAATAAGATGTTTTCAGAAACTAATATTTTTTATCCCCTACTAAAGTGTAGTTTAGCTTAAATAGAATTCCACTCTCAAAAGGCAATAATCAAAATACATAAAGAAATATGAACCCTTTTATTTTTCATCAAAATACGTTTGATCCAAAATCATTCGCCATTAACATACTTTCACTTTTATTCTTGGTGCAATTGGCGGCCTGCAATAATGAAAATAAATCTCTTGATCTAAATGAATCCACAGAGCAACTATCTGAGAAGGCGGGAGCACAACTGCCAGGAATTGGACCGGCTCGTGATATCAGCTCCTTTGATTTAGTTGCCGAAATGGGGGTAGGTTGGAATTTAGGAAATAGCTTTGATATAGAATCAAAAGACCAGACCTATTGGGGCAATCCCATTACCTCTAAGGCGATGATTGACGAGGTAAAAGCTATGGGATTTTCAACTTTAAGAATAGCCATCACGTGGAGTCCAAATCAAGTTGAAATGGACCCTCATACAATAAATCCCCATTATCTCACAGAAATAAAAAGAGTAGTAGATTTTGATTTTCAAAATAAAATGGATTTCACAATTGACGTGAATCATGACAATAGCTGGATAAAACCAATGGCTTCAAAAGGACAAGAGAATGCAGATATATTGAGTAGTCTTTGGACCCAAGTAGCCAACTCCTTTCAAGATTACAACGATTCATTAATTTTTGAAACCCTGAATGAGCCCCGAATTGAAGGTATTACTGAGGAATGGTCTGGGGAAAATTTGAGGGCCGTGGCTAAATAAACGATTTTCACAAAGCAGCCGTAGATGCCATTAGAGCCACGGGCGGAAATAACGAAAAGAGGCACATCCTGATCACAACTTGGGCTGCAAGTACCGTTCCCATTGCGATGGAAGAATTGACCCTCCCCAATGATGATAAGAAAATAATCATTTCTTTACATAGCTATTTCCCTTGGCAATTTGCCGGAGAAGATACCGTCACTTGGGGATCTGAAAGGGATAAATCTGAACTGACCGCTGAATTGGACAAAATCAAACAAAAATGGATCATCGAGCGGGATCGACCCGTAATATTGGGAGAATGGAGCACCATAGAGGCCAACCCCCTCCAAAGTAGGATTAATTACGCCCACTTATATGCAAAGGAAGCTTCCGTACGAGGACTGCTGACCATTGTGTGAGATGATGGGGGTAATTTTAGATTACTCAATCGCAATGACCTCAGCTGGGACTTGGCTGACATTGCCACTGCCATCGTTGCTGCTTCCCAATAACAGTCATATAAATCCCTTCAGAAGTCTTTGTGAATTATTTGAACAGGTCAAACAAATTTTGACAACATTGCATTAGTATAAAAGTAACAGCTGTAAATATGTCAATGAAACGGTCACCGTATCATAAAATATCACCATAAAATATAAAGACCTCGTTTATACATCCAAATCAATATAGGTGGTCATCTCTTTTATTTTAACCATTAGCGCCTATTGTCATCCTCTTGCATCATACTTAAATAACTTTCAAATCTACTCAAGGCAATATGGCCTGATTGTACAGCTTCCTGTACTGCACAGGAGGGCTCATCTACATGCCGGCAATTATTGAATTTACATTGGCCCATTAGGTTCCTCATTTCAGGGAAATAATGAGATAATTCTTCAGCCGTAATTTCGGCCAGTCCCAATTCTTTTATACCCGGAGTATCAATGACATGTGTATCAGCATCGAGTGAAAACATTTCGGCAAAAGTAGTCGTGTGCACCCCTTTATCGGCAAAATCTGAAATTTCACCAATTTGTTGATGGGCATTAGGTTGTAATAGATTGATCAAAGTAGATTTTCCAGACCCTGAATGACCTGATAACAGTGTGGTTTTAGCTTGAAGCCAATCTCCTACTCGATCCGGCAACCCCTCGATAAAAGAAGTCATCATCGTTTGATAACCGATGGATTCATATAATTCCATAATGCCTCGCAATGCCACTTGCTCTTCTTTTGAATACAAATCAGACTTATTAATCAAGAGATAACCAGGTATTCGAAAAGCCTCCAAAGTCACTAGAAAACGATCAATGAAACCTAAACTGGTCCTCGGTCGTTTTTGAGACGCAATCAAAACAGCCTGGTCTACATTGGCTGCGATCATGTGTGCGAAATGTTTCTTTTTAGGTGACTTTCTGACGATGTAGTTTTTTCTAGGTGTAATGACCTCAATGATGAAATTTTCAGCTTCAGGAAGCAGTTCAACTTTATCCCCTACCGCAATGGGATTAGAAATCTTTTTATTTTCAAGTTTGAATCTACCAAGTAGTCGGGCCTTCACTTCTTTGCCATCCTGCAAGCGCACTAAATACCAAGAACCTGTTGATTTGATAATGACTCCGTCCACTTAAAATCTTTTCGTTATATAGTCAACAATACGCGCTGTTGCCCCCTGGCGGGAACGCGTATAGGTAAATGCCGCATCTGCGGCTTTTTGATGATTTAATGGATCTGAATTAAGTAACTCGAAATGAGACATAAACTCTGGTAAATCATCAAAATCAAAAGCTGCCCCTTCAAAAATCAATTCTTGGCATTCATTAAATTTAAGGTTTCGAGGACTGCGACCAAAGAAAATGGGAATCCCAAACACAGCAGCCTCGATCGTATTGTGTAAACCTGCGCCAAAGGCCCCTCCCACATAGGCATAGTTGGCATACTTATAGGTCGCTGACAAGAGCCCTATTGTGTCTAAAATCAATATGCTCGACTCCTTCAAATCGACCCTATCAGCAATCTGGGAATAGCGGATCGCTTTTGGAAAGCGTTTTTGAAAATAATCAATGCTGTCAGCACTGATACTGTGAGGTGCCAAGATAAATTGGGTGTTCTTAGCTGCTTCTTTCAGAATGAAAGACGACAAAACATCCATATCGGCCGGCCACACACTGCCCAACACCCATACCTGCTCTTGCTGAGCAAAGCGTTCGATCAAAGGTAATGACTTGGCTTGGTCGGCTATGGTTATCACCCGATCAAAACGCGTATCTCCTACCACATTAACCTGACTTACCCCTAGTTGAAGTAGTAAATCTGCAGATTTCTGATCTTGAACAAAAAATTGGGTCACCGATCTAAAATACTTTTCATACAACTTACGAGCGATACCAAAATAGATATGGTTGGTTCTAAAAATGACTGAAAAGAAAACGACAGGTATTTGAAGATCAAAGCAGGCTTGGAGGTGATTGAGCCAAAATTCATACTTTACGAAAATCGCCTGATCAGGGTTTATTTGTTGAATAAATTGAAAAGCCAATGGGTATTGGTCTATGGGTATATAGCCAACCCAATCAGCCTTCTCATAATTTTTTTGAACTTCATACCCAGAGGGCGAAAAAAAAGTCAAGATAATTTCAATAGGAAGCTGCTCTTTTTTAAGGGCCTCTATGACGGGTCGGCATTGCTCAAATTCTCCAAGTGATGACACATGGAACCAGTACCTCATAGTTTGAGAGTCCTTTTCTGGAATCTCCAGCCAAAAGAAATGCTGACGACCCGAAAGAAAAGCGGAAGCCTTCTCATTGAAAGGGGCTACGCACCTCAACAAGAAAAAATAAATGTATATCGTTAAATCGTATAATAATTTCACTTCAGCAGCGAAGCTAGAACAAAAATGACGTTGAAGAAAATCTTGGTTTCAAGATTTTGAATTGATAGAAGTAAAAAAGGCAAAATACACGTGCCCATTTTTATAATTCAAATCTGAAGTAATTTGACTATTTCTGAGGCTTTTTTGACTTCCGCATGGGCTAGCGCAGTCATCCCTTTGGCATCTTGAATGGTTTTATCTGCCTGATTTTCTAGCAATAACTCAACCATGTTCTTTCTGTTGAACATGGCTGCAAAGATGAGGGCTGAAGCGCCCATGGCATTGGTCAAATTTACATCCGCTCCCTCGTTGATCAATACTTCAGCCAATTCCACACCGCCCTTAAAACAAACTCCCATCAAAGCGGTATTGCCCGAAGCATCTTTGAAGTTAACCTTTGCACCTGCTTGAATCAAGGTCTCTGTTAGATCTATATGGTCGTAATAGGAAGCCAATATCAAAGGACTAGAACCCCGATCATCCTTAGCATTTATGAGATGTGGTTGGTCAGTAAGCTGTTGTTCCACATTGGCCAAATTTCCTGATCTTATGGCATTAAAAAATAATTGTTCATCTCCCGTCATATATAACAAAAAAACAAAAAGAAAATCAACTCAAGAAGTAATATCCATTTTATTTACCGGCCGATTCATCAAAATTAAATTGATTATTAAGGTTGTTTCATTTAAATTAAAAAAATTATGGTTAAAGTGCTTTTTGTTTGCCTAGGTAATATTTGTCGATCTCCAATGGCCCAGGCTATTTTTGAACATCAAATAAAAGAGGCCCAACTCGAGGATCATTTCAAGGCTCAATCAGCAGGAACCGCAAGTTACCATATAGGGGCTCCACCCGATTCCAGAACCCTATCTACTTTAAAAGGTCACGGCATTTTATTTGAAAACCAAGCCCATCAAGTAAATGCTACAGATATAGACCGCTATGATTACCTGATTGCTATGGATCACCAAAACTTTCTACACTTACAAAATATGAGCCCCGTGGGTTCTGTACTCATCAAGATGAGAGATTTTGACCCCTTAGAAAAAAACGGTGATGTGCCCGATCCTTATTATGGACAACATGATGGATTCGAAGGGGTATTTGAAATTTTAAATCGCTCCATAAAAGTCCTGATTCTCACACTTAAAGAAAAACACTTGTCTTAAAACGCTTACCCATGGACCTGCCTTCATTGGCACTCAGCAGTCCTCAGTGAAATAGACTGTTAGCTCAGTTCCTCCAGTCACTGACGGTATTTATATATCGAAAAAGTGGGAATAAAAACCAAGGCCAGACCCAGAAGGCCAGCAGTCAACAAAAAAGTAGCGCCTTGAAGATGTAGCATTTTAAAAAGAACAGAAAGTAAAGTCAATGAACTAAACAAAGCACCTGATATAAAAACAATTTTTTTCATTAAATAAAAATAGCAAATTTTCCATTCACTTAAAAATCTATTCATTTAAGTGAGAATATTCATCCGTGCAAGATTAATTTTACAATTATGATATTAAAAAAAGGTAATCACAAATGGCTCATACTATACTTTGTCATCTATTTACCCGGGATCGCTCAAGGCCAATTTAAGTCGGTTGAAATGGGTATCGATGGACTCACTTGTTCGATGTGTTCGAGATCGGTAGAAATGAGTTTGGTTAAGTTAGACTTTATTGATCGGATCGAGATGGACTTGAACAGTAACCGCAGTGAAATATTCTTCCGTGAGGGAATGTATGTATCTATCGATAAAGTTGCCCAAGCAGTGATTGATGCCGGGTTTTCCGTAGCTTATTTAAATGCATTGTTTGATTTTAAAGAGCAGCCCATCGATACCCATACTTGCTGGAATTATGCCTATGAGACCTATCATTTTTTAGAGGTAAGTCAACCCCAATTGAAAGGAGAGACGGTCTTGAAGTTTATTGGTACAAATTTCCTTTCTCGGACTGAACTGAAAAAATGGGAGGCTCAACTTTCAGCAGCCAAAAATAAGGGATGTGGCCAAAATGAGTATTATTCTGTGACCTTATGAAAAGTTTTGTTGGGATCATTCTCTTTTTCTATGGCGTGCATCTGACAATGGCTCAAGAATTATTTATTCACAATGAATCTGCCAGTAATACCCCTAAGGGAGTTTTGGGGATACGATTATTTGGTAACTCCTTTACCGAAATAGATGTCCGGCGAAATATGTTTGCACTCAGATGGATGTATGGGGTAACACCCAAACTTTCATTCTATCTAACTACCTCTTTTTCTAACCATCACGGAGCTAATTTACCCAACGATTTTATCACCCACAGGCACAGTGGTGGTCAAACTATTTATTATCCTCAACAAACACAAAAAGGAGTCACCTATCCACTGAGTTTTAATGGGTTTCACCTCTACACCAAATATCGATTCTTAACATTTGATGATGCCAATGAACATTTAAGAGTAGCTGCTTTTGGTCAGTGGTCTAATGTTTCAAATGCCCATGATGAAGCTGAACCTAATCTCCTAGACGATACGAAAGGCTATGGAGGAGGACTGATCGTCACCTATCTAATAAAACGATTTGCTGTTTCATTGACTACCGGTTTTACCCTCCCAGGTGCCTACAGTGAACGCTTACCCCTCTTTTCCGGAAGTGCGGCCACTACGAATACAACGATTGAATACGGGAGGTCTTTTGAATATAATTTGTCCTTTGGCTATTTGCTCTATCCAAAAAAATATACCAGTTATGAACAAACAAATTGGAATGTCTATCTAGAATTAAATGGGAAATCATACGAAACCGCAGTTGTTTCCCAAGAAGGATCCATATTGGAGGTTCAAACCGAGGGTCTTACCAATGGATATTATGTAGAAATTCATCCGGGCATACAAAAAGTAATCTCTTCTAATCTACGCATTGACCTCTCGGCAGGAACGAATATCTTAAATACTTCTTATATCCGATTATATCCTATTTTCACAGTGGGTATCCAACGCTATTTTTATTCCCTCAACAAGGTAAAATAAATTTATTTCATTAGGTTTGAACAACTTGGGAGAAATACATTTAATGAATCATTTAATTCATGCATTTTAAAAGACATCTTTACGGCCTAATGATTGCCTCAATGATCTTATGGAGTGCCTGCACAAACAAGAGCAGTAATGAGCTAGAAAATGATTGTTTAATCCTATCATCAAAAAATATCGCCTGCACAAAAGAATACCGACCTGTTTGTGGTTGTAATCTGGAAACCTATGGCAATGAATGTACGGCCCGTGCATCTGGCATATCCTCTTGGACAACGGGTTCTTGTGCCGATTAATTAGAAAATTAAATAGGTCAGATGAGGTCTTTTACAGCGCTGATGTAAGTTTATGATAAAGGATTGAACTGCTGGGTTAAGTGATTTTTAGGAATCAGGGGGAAAATCACTTGCTTAATTGTTGACTGCAATTGATTCAATAATTGTTTTTTTGCAAAATGTTTGTGCGTAACCAATCCAATGGAGCGAACGGGAGTCGGAAATTTAAAAGGGATCAATTTTTTCTGATCTGATTTTGACAGGGCAAGAGAGGCCAAATAAGGCAATATTGTCACCCCCTTACTGGCCTTGGTGAAACGCAATAAACTGTCCAATGAACCTGCCTTAAATTCAATATTGACTTGCTTTTCTTGGCTTTTATCTGACAATTCGCAAATATTTTGTACTTGGGTTCGTAAGCAATGCCCTTCTTCCAGTAGCCACAGTTTTGAATAATCTAATTCTTGAATAGCGATCGTAGATTTTACTTTTTCAGTACTGCAATCATAAAATAAAAAAGGCTCCGAATATAAATTTAACTCAACCAACTCATCGTCTTCAAGTGGAATAGCCAGAATACCTACATCGAGCATTCTATTTTTCAAGGCCTTTTGGATCTCTAGGGTCGTCAATTCCTGAACAATCATTTTAATTTTTGGGAAGCCGCTGGCAAACTTTGACAGGAATAAAGGGAGTAAGTCAGGCGCCGTTGTAGGTATGATACCTATGCGTAATTCTCCTGTCATTTCTCCTTTCAACTCCTGTACTACGTTATCAAGCGCATCCATTTCTTTTTGAATGATCCGTAAGCGCTTGATAATTTGGGCGCCTTCTGCGGTAATGGAAACAGGCTTAGTTTTTCTATTAAATATCTTAATCCCAATCTCATCCTCGAATTTATTGATCATGGTACTTAGCGTAGATTGAGCTACGAAGCAGGCCTCCGCTGCCGTTTCAAAATGCTTTAACTCCACCACAGCCAAAACATACTTAAATTGTTGAATATTCATTAAGATTCAAAAATAATATTAATATCTATAAATTAGATGTTAATATCAAAAATATAGTTTTTATAGATAAAAATTCATACCTATATTTGTATAGATTAACAAAGTTTTAATTGTATTGACAGCTTTTTTAAAAAAATAAATTAGCGTGTGTGGGCGATATTTTTTTGATCTTTAAGAAACAAACTTTTCACCGAGAAAATGCTTTCAAGTCAATTTAAACCATAATCTTACTTTCTATTATTTATACCATATAACATACATTCATGGAAAATATTTCACATCCCGACATTTCAAATGGACAGACTAGCAATGGCGAAAGCGAATGCCCTTTTGCACCTGCCGCACAAAGACATACGGCAGCGGGTGCCCTGTCCAACTCAGATTGGTGGCCCAATCAACTAAATCTTAAGATTTTACACCAAAATACGCCCGAGTCCAATCCTATGGGTGAGGCTTTCAATTATGCTGAAGCCTTCAAAAGCCTCGATTTTGATGCCCTCAAAAAAGATCTTTACAGCTTGATGAACGATTCACAAGATTGGTGGCCAGCTGATTATGGCCATTATGGCCCTTTCTTTATTCGTATGGCATGGCACAGTGCGGGTACTTACCGTATCGGCGATGGCCGTGGGGGTGCTGGTGCAGGTACTTTACGATTTGCTCCACTTAATAGTTGGCCAGACAATGGGAATCTTGACAAAGCACGTCGCCTACTTTGGCCCATCAAACAAAAATATGGCCGTAAAATATCTTGGGCTGATTTGATGATTCTTACGGGCAACTGTGCCTTAGAATCCATGGGATTTAAAACCTTCGGTTTCGGTGGAGGCCGTGCAGACGTTTGGGAACCTGAAGGAGATGTTTTTTGGGGACCTGAGACCGAATGGTTAGAAGACAAACGCTACAAAGGTGATAGAGAATTGGACAATCCACTCGGTGCTGTTCAAATGGGATCTGATCTACGTGAATCCAGAAGGGCCCAATGGCACAGCCGATCCCATCGCCTCAGCAAGAGACATTCGCGAGACGTTTGGCCGCATGGCCATGAATGATGAGGAAACCGTAGCCCTCATCGCAGGTGGGCATACTTTTGGCAAAACACACGGGGCAGGGAACCCTGACCATGTAGGTCCAGAACCCGAAGGTGCTACCATCGAAGAACAAGGACTCGGATGGAAAAACAGCTTTGGAACAGGTAAAGGTGTCCATACTATCACCAGTGGTTTGGAAGGGGCTTGGACCCCAACACCAATCGAATGGGACAACAGTTACTGGGATACCCTTTTTGGTTATGAATGGGAACTCGTGAAAAGTCCAGCAGGCGCTCAACAATGGGCGCCGAAAGACGGTGCTGCCTCGGATTCAGTGCCTGATGCCCACGATCCTTCCAAACGCCATGCCCCCATGATGGCCACCACTGATTTGGCCATGATTATGGATCCTATTTATGCACCAATTTCTAAAAGATTTCACGAAAATCCTGCTGCATTCGCCGATGCTTTCGCACGCGCTTGGTTCAAGCTAACTCACCGAGACATGGGACCAGTCGCTTGCTACTTAGGAAAAGAAGTGCCTACTGAAACCTTGATCTGGCAAGATCCTGTACCTGAATTAGACCATGAACTGGTAAATGCCCAAGACATCGCTCAGTCTTAAGAGCTCCATTCTTGAAAGTGATTTGAAGATCTCTGAACTCGTAGCTACGGCCTGGGGATCCGCCGTTACCTTCCGCAACTCAGACAAACGAGGCGGTGCCAATGGTGGACGTATAGTTTTAGCTCCTCAAAATACGTGGGAAGTAAATCAGCCCGAGCAGTTGACAAGGACCATCGAAATCCTTACTGATATCCAAGAAGCATTCAACAAAAAGCAGGTTGGTAACAAAAAAATATCCTTGGCCGATATGATCGTGTTGGGTGGAACTGCTGGTGTGGAAGCTGCTGCCCAAAAAGCAGGAGAAAAGATCATCGTTCCTTTTACACCAGGACGTACAGATGCCTCACAAGATCAGACCGATCTCGAATCGTTTGCCGTTTTAGAACCGAAAGCAGATGGCTTCCGGAATTTCAAGAAAAAAGGAAACGATCGAGCTCCTGAAGAGCTTCTTTTGGACAAAGCACATTTACTCACTTTGACCGCCCCCGAAATGACCATTTTGATTGGAGGCATGCGGGTACTCAACACCAATACCGGTGGTGTAGCTCATGGTGTTTTTACCGAAAATCCTGAAACATTGAGTAATGATTTCTTTATCAACTTACTCGATATGAGTACCCAATGGGGTAAGTCAGCAGCCTCTGAAGATATATTTGAAGGATGCGACCGTGAAACAGGTAAAGTTAAATGGACCGCAACTTCGGTTGATCTTGCTTTCGGTTCTAACTCTCAGCTCCGTGCAATAGCAGAGGTTTATGCCTGTGGAGATGCTCAGAGGAAATTTATTCAAGATTTCGTAGCGGTATGGACCAAGGTTATGAATCTTGACCGTTTTGATCTAGCTTAATTTATTGCTTACACATAAAAAAAACCTGCTTCTATGAATCAGGTTTTTTTTTATGCGTTTACATTAATTTAACCACTTTTATTTTAACATACAAATAGGCTATTAAACTCAAATTAATTTTCTTCCTCTAGCGGATACCACTGCTCTACCACTAAGCTTTGCCTTCTACCTATAGCACTTGGCGCATAATTTTTTGCCAAATATGTTAAAATAATGTCCTCATCTTCACCTAAATCCCATAAATTTTGGGTAGCCTGCATCCAGCGAATCGTACTTTTCCATCCTGCTTTGTTCATCCGGTTGTGACTGATCAATTGGGTGGAATGGCATGCATTGCAGTGTTGAAGTACTAGCAGCACTCCCGTATCATCTATCAGTCCAAGCATCGTACTGTCTGGCAATGTGGCCTCTTTGACTTTGCCTTCTAGTGGATCGCATTTCATTAATGTAAAGCTTAACAATAGGAGCAAAAACGTAGATATTGACCCTGTTTTCATACCACCTTAATCGCTATACGGTGACAGGCATTGTTTAAATATCCTTTAGGATTCCACCCTGGTAAAATCATGGGTTGATCTACTCCATTTTGATCTCTGGCACGGACCCAAACTTCATAATAACCTTTCTTTGGAAATTGAATCTCAGCTTTAAAATGTTGCCAAGCTAGGCGATTGATGGGTGCAGACAAATGACAAACATCCCAAGTAGCACCAAAATCAATAGAATAGTGGACTGCTGCTACTGCTAATTCGCCCGCCCAGGCATGGCCCCGGATCTCTATGTTTTTCTGATTCTCTAAAAGGGCACCACTTTTTGGATAGGTTAATAAAGACTTAACGGGCATCGATTCAATGATACACATGTCTTCGTCGAGCACAACCGTTCCTGGCGCAACATTCTCACAAGGTAACCGATAAGCCTGGCCACCCATTTTAGCTCCATCATGCACGATATTTCTTATAGACAATCGTTCCAACCATTTGCCAGATGCTGAGGCAGGCCAACCCCCTACTACCAACCTCAAAGGTTGGCCATGAATCAATGGAAGATCTTCTTCATTCATCTGATAGGCCAATAAGGTTTCATCCATCATTGCCTTTGAAATAGGAATTCCACGAGAGATGACTTCTTTTTTGGGATCTCCACTGAGATGCTGATCTCTAGAATGATAGGCCAAGTAGACGGCATCTTCCTTCACGCCTATACGTTCCAAAACATCACGCAATCTTACACCTGTCCACCGTGCACAAGATACCGCTCCAATGGTCCATTGATTTCCTTTAGCAGGTGGATTGAACTCACTGCGACCGTTACCTCCGCATTCTAGAACCAATTGATAGGTATATGAATCAAAGGTAGTTTTTAACTCATCAATCGTAAATGATCTTGCATTTAGTGCAGATTCACCATCAATGACCAATTGCCAATCTTTTACATCTATCTTCTCAGGGGTGATTCCATTGTTTCTCACAAACATTTTATCTGCAGGCGTTACTTCATCATTCAATAAATGAGCCTGAGCTTCCATATTTAATGGACGGTCATTCAACACAACCATCTGCTTGTGCTTTTTTAATTTTTTGAAGGGGTCTTGCAGTTCCAGCAAAGGAACATAGTCTTTGGGTATGCTTGAAGCAAACACTACCTCTAAACCCAAGAGTCCGGTAAGGCCCAAGCCCGTTTGTCTAAGAAAAATTCTTCGCTTCATAACTCCATTTGATACACAACAAATATACATATTAACCTTTCATATGAAGAACAAACATTATTTTAGCCTATAAATTAAAATCATCGCCAACAAGGAGGCTTAAAAAACACATTATTGGAAGCAAAAATTGATAATTTTTCATCTTGGATGACCTACTCAACAGATCATCAATTAAAGAAAGATGTTGAAGGACTCATCATTAGCTCTGGATTCACTGTACTCAAGTTTGTGGACCACACCTTTGAACCCCAAGGGTATACCGCTCTTTGGTTATTAGCAGAAAGTCATTGTGCCCTCCACACTTTTCCTGAAGAACAAAAAGCCTATTTAGAAATCAGTAGTTGCAACAGCGAGATGTATGTAAACTTTGTCGTTGCTTATCATCAATATATCAAAAATGGAAAAAATTAGAAAAGGCTTATTTGAAATACTTGAGAAAGACGATGGTGACAATCGACTCAGTCGCCGGTTTGATCTGTTCATAATGATCATGATCATTTTAAACATGATCGCTGTGATCATGGAAACAGTAGCTTCTGTCTACATCAAATATGAAGATTTTTTTGAATGGTTTGAGATCATTTCGGTAGTCGTCTTTACCTTGGAATATGTCGGTCGTATATGGACTTGTACCTTGATTGAACGCTATCGCCATCCCATGAAAGGCCGGATTCAATTCATCCTTTCACCCATTGGATTGATTGATTTGCTTGCTATTTTACCTTTTTATTTACCCTTCATTATGAGTATTGATGGGCGTATCTTAAGGCTCCTAAGACTCTTTCGATTGGTACGCATCTTCAAAATGGGCAGGTATTCTACAGCCTTTCAAATGATTGCAAATGTTTTAAACAGAAGAAAAGAAGAGCTTTTGGTCACCCTGACCATTGTTTTATTAGTCCTTGTCTTGGCCTCTAGTCTGATGTATTATGTAGAGCATGAAGTACAGCCTGATGCATTCAGCAGTATTCCAGCGACCATGTGGTGGGGCGTAGCTACACTGACTACTGTAGGCTATGGAGATGTATATCCCATCACTTCCATAGGTAGGGTATTAGGTGCATTTATTGCCATTATGGGTGTTGGTATTTTTGCCTTACCTGCGGGTATTATTGCTTCAGGTTTCGAAGCTGAAATTAGAAAAAAATCAGAAGGGAAAGATTGAAAAAATCACTTTTAGCCTCCTTCATTTTCTTTGGACTGACCGGCTATTGGTTCCACCAACTGTCTGCACATTTTTTTGAGTTCCGCACTCCAAATCAAATGGCTTTTTGGTTTTTTATTTTATTGCCTCTAATGGCCCTCCTCTTTGCTCCTATTGCTCCCTTTAAAAACAACTTCTTTACATTTTTTAGCTCTCTGTGCCTCATCGCTATGATTTTAGGATCCTATCATTTGACCCAATATTTGATCGGAATAACTGATCATGGATGGGTATGGGTCAATGTCATGGCCATGACCATTGTGTTTATGGGAACCCAATTAAAAATAAAGTGGCTCTTACTACCCATGCTCATCGCTATTCTTGTTTGGATGATCCCTTTTGCTTTTTTACCCAACCAAAAAAATTATACAGAAAATGTCATTTCATCTATAAAAACACGAAAAGGAGTCATCGATCAAGTTCGATGGAACGACGATCAGTGGACCTATTACAATGGTCGATTAAGCACGGCTACCCCTGATCAAAGTATGTACGGTGAGGCCACCTTATATCCCTTATTACAAGTACTCCCTGAAAAAGCCGATATATTGATTGTAGGTGGCGACAATGCTGTCCTCGCTCAGCAGTTGATAAAATCTCAATATAGCTATCAATCATTGCATATAGTCCCCTATGATATCGGTTTTCTCCAGCATCAACTGACAGATTTAAATCACGAGCAATGGACCCTCATCGATCAAAATATTAGTTCATTTGTAGAGACCACGACCTTACAATTTGACGCCATCATCATTGATTTATTTGACCCAGTAAGTAGTTTGGAAATGCACGCTTTTATGCAACCCTATTTTACCGAAAAATTACTGAGTAAGTTGGATACCACAGGTTTTCTCTTGACCCAAATGGGAGATATCTATAAACAACCCGAATTATTTAAAACCTATACCGATCAAATAATGGTATTAAATTACGGAACCGTCCCCTATCACTTACAAATTCCTACTATTGGGCAAATAGGTTGGGTTTTGGCATCAAGGAAATATTCAAGCACTCAACTGGCCACTGCGCTCAGAGATGCGCGTAAACCTTTCACCTCCCAATGGTGGAATGATGAAACTATGGCGATGATGATGTCAATGGGTAAACAGGAATACTTTATAGAAAAAGAACGATCAATAAACAGAAATTAATTGGAGCGCAGAAAATTCATCAAAAAAACAGCCTTAGGCCTTTCAGTACCATTCTGGCTGACTTCTTGTCATTCTGATTTCTTGAATGGAAACGACTTCCCTATTTCAGTTTCTTCATTGGCCCAATCTGGACATTTAATAAAAAATACCCTCGCCCTTGGGATCAGTAAAAAACGTCAAACCGAAATCCTGATCGTAGGTGGCGGCCTCGCAGGTATGGCAGCTGCCCATACTTTGAAACATAAAGATTACCTACTTGTAGAACTCGATGATCGCTATGGAGGCTCCTCCTCTGCCAATGATTATCAAGGCATCGCCTTAGGTCGAGGTGCGCATTATGATTTGGCCTACCCTGCCTACTATGGAGCAGAGGTCTTGAAAATGTTTGAACAGTTGGGGATTATTGAATATCAAGCATGGAATGACAGTTGGTCCTTCAAGGATCGCCAACACCTTATTCCACCTATCCGTCGTCAGCAATGTTTTCAAGATGGTAGATTGAGAAAAGCGGTCATGCCAAAAACAGCCACTTCTCAAAAATTAATGGACCTATTGCTGCCATTTGAAGGCCGTATGGTCATGCCTACGCGCTTGACTCCCACTGATCTTCAATATTTAGATCACATGACATTTGATGCCTTTTTGAATGCCCAAAATATTGATACAGATCCCTATTTTAGAAAACTCATTGATTACCAAATGTTGGATGATTATGGAGGGACCAGTCAACAAGTTTCAGCACTCGCCGGAATACATTATTATACCTGTAGACCCTATCAAAAACAGTTTGTTGAACTTTTTTCAGCACCTGAAGGAAATCAATATTTTACCAAAAAAATACATCAAAAGCTCTCCTCACAACGAATTCTTAATCAGCATTTGGTCTATCATATCGAAAAAAAAGGTGCCGGATATTTGGTCGATGTCTTGGACATCGTCCATAACGAACGTTTGCAAATAAAGACGGATGCCCTCATTTACGCTGGCCAAAAACACAGCCTTCCTTATATTGTTCCAGAAATAGATTCTCCATTTAAAGAAAACGTATACACTCCTTGGATGGTTGTCAATATTTTGACGAAGCAAAAACCAAATAATTATGGTTTTTGGCAAAATGAGTATCTCGATAGTGAATCCGGCTTTTTGGGGTTTATTGATTCAAGTGTGCAACATCAAGGAAGCCTTAAAGGAGTGCATTGTCTTACGGGCTATTATTGTCTCAAACCTGAGCACCGGAGCCAATTACTGAACGTAGAAGACCACAAGGACCGAATCGTCAATGAAACATTGTCCTACATGGGTTCTATGATTAAAGAACCTATTCACCCAGATGCTGCCTTTATTCATGTCATGGGACACGCCATGTCCGTACCCACTCCTAATTATTTATTCAACGTCTATCCAGAAATAGGAAATTTTAAATTTGCCGGAGCGGATACGGGCCGACTACCCCTACTCTATGAGGCCATTGATTCGGGTATTATGGCTGCTCAATCACTTTAATACAGATCCCACCGCCCATTGAGGTAATAATGGTAAAGCACTGGATCGTGCAGTCTATTGATGGCGATTGATGAGTAATCTGCTTCAAATACTTCTGCGCCAAACGAAGAGATTCTTGTCAATGCAGCATCAGTCAACCACTGCGTAGGCAATGACCCCAAGGAAGCCGATTGTAAATCACTTTTCAGGTCTCGTTTCTTTTTTGAGCCCATTATCCAACCCCACTCACCTAAGGATAAGACTTGATTATGTAATTTTAAGGTATTAAATCCTACCGATTGTATCGTAAGATCAATGCAATCAAAAGCTTGACGCGCATAATAGGGACTGCCTGCTTGCGTAATCATCATCCCTCTTTCATTCAATACTTTATATACTAAGCCGTAAAATTCACGAGAATACAGACGTCCAAGATCTACCGTTCTAGGATCTGGAAAATCAGCAATTACTACATCAAATCGTACTTGAGTTTCTGCTAAAAATTGAAAACCATCTTGATTGATTACCGTGACCCGATCATCATTCAAAGAATTTTCATTGATGCCCAACATAATGGGATGGTTTTGAGCCATGGAAGTGACCGCAGGATCCAAATCTACCAATACTATTTGGGACACTTCAGGATATTTGAGTAACTCCCGTACCGCTACCCCATCTCCTCCCCCAAGTACCAATACGGATCGAGCCTCTTTTGAAAGTACCATGGGTGCATGAACTAGAGGTTCATGATATAAGGCTTCATCAAGGGTACTTAATTGTTGATTTCCATTAAGAAACAACCAATAATCACCTTTTGAATAGGTCATGACTATCTTTTGATAACGAGACTGCTCACTATAAACCACCAAGTCACGATAGCGGATGCGATCGCCCCAATTCACCACATCTTTAGAAAGAAGAGCAGATGTACTCAGTATGATTAGAACACCTGCGATATAAGTGAGAAATCTCGTTTTTTGCTTTTTTTGAAGATCTTCCCACGTGGCCCACAACAATACTAAGGCCACCATGAAGTTAATACTCCCCAAGATCAATGGGGTGTAGACCAATCCTAAAATAGGCAGTCCAACAAAAGCAAAGAAAATACCTCCCACCAAACTTCCGTAATAATCATTTTCCAAGGCAGAAGAAATATTTACTTTCAATTTTTCAAATTTTTCATTTAATCGAATGACAATGGGTATTTCCATACCGATCAAGAGCCCAATGAACACACTCAAAAAATAAATGACAAAGGTAGTATTGCCATAAAAGGCAAAACAAACATACACGATGACGGTAACATTTGAGGCGATGATCGAAAGTAGAAACTCTATGGCAATGAATTTTTCAAGTAATTTCTCTTCGAATTTCTTGGATAATCGACTGCCTAAGCCCATCGAAAAAAGCATCATGGAAACAATTATGGTCCATTGAAAAACAGAGTCTCCAAGAAAATAAGTAGCTAAGGTAGAAATGGTATACTCTGAAACGATCCCCGCCAATCCCGTAGCGAAAAGGGCTACTTTCAGCAAAGTTGAAGTTTTTTTCAAGGATTCTATAATGCCCAAACAATCAGCATCGATCCACCAGCATAGGCAAAGGCTTCTACAATCGCTGCTCCTACGTTAGGATCTTCTTGATTTATAATTTCGTCGGTAAGCTTTTGACCCGGCAATAAAATTTTATCAGTCAAAAATCGAGCAATAGGCAAAAAAGCAAATCCTACAATGACATTAAAACCCACATCTTGAATGGTAACCATCCAACTGTCAAAATCATGTGCCAATGCATTGTTGATGAGATTACCGATCGCCATAATGGCTCCAGAATAACCCACCGCAACGGCAATATTTCCTTTTTCTATATGATCGTGAACATCGTAGGAAGTCATCAAATTGTATATTTTTGAAGTTACAAAAAGAATGACTTGACCCAATATCCAATAGACCAAAACATTAACTATTGGACCCGAATCACCATACCCTTCTCCTGTGATGGCTCCCATAACGACCAAGCCCGTCGCAATCGCATTTGTCCCTTCTACAATACCTGTTCCTACATTTTTGTCATCAAAAATCTCTTTTTTCAAATCAAAATTTGATAGAATAATTTTGTCATTAATGATCAAAGAAAGGTTCAATAAAACAATGGATAGCAATCCATAAATTCCGATACCCATCAGATCATTAACCAGCCCTTCGGACTCACCGAGCATGACACTCCCAATAGCTAGTAATAGGCCTATGAAATAACCCACGTGAGCAAAAGCAAAAGCCAAATTATCATTTTCGACCAATTCATGAGCCACTTTTACTCTCGGATGAAAAAGTTGATAGGCCATTTTTCCAATGAAAAAGAGCAAAAAACTAACGGCAATGTAAGTAAGGGTTGTGAGTAATCCGTCCAATATAGTAAGCATATTTTCCGCGCTTTTGAGAATGAATTTATTTACCGTAACCGCCCCCTGAAGACCGAGAGCTTCCGAAGCTACCACTTGATCTTGAAGTTCGACTCGTTACATTATTTTTGAAAGAAGTACTTTTTGAGCCCCATGTAGATCGGCTATTTCTACTATTATTGTAAGCACTGTTGGTCCCGTAATAAGATCTTCCACCGCTACTTGGACCATAATATCTGCGATTGGTTCCCGCATAATTACCTCTCCAATCGCTATAATAACCTCTGCTGACGGGATAACTACCCATTCTTAACATACTAGACATGAAGGCATATTGACCATAAAAGGCCCAAAAGCTGGATCCACCTCGACTTTCCCATCTCCCATATTTCTGATTACCTACATAGTTGTTGTACCCTGGAGGCGCTACCGTCTTGGTCAGTTTTCCCGTACTGTCTCGAGAAGCAATCTCCATACCCATGTCATTGATATAATTAGTAAATTCTTTCTCTCCCACCTCATGCCAATCAGAAACAACCTCTCTGGCGTTATCTACTTGATTGTCTCGAATAATTTGGTATTTGTGGTAATAACTTTTTGAAAAATTGCCTTCTGCGTTCATATCATTCAATATAATGGTGAACATTTCGTCACGGGGAATATTTCGGATGATCTCATCCAAAGGACTTTTTTGAAATCCTCCTCCACAACTAATGAGCAGGGTCGATGCAAGAGAAGAAAAAATTATAAGGATTACAGGGCGTACAATTCTCATAAGACAAATCTATTCACAAATATGCTATTCACTAGGTATAATGTTGGAAAATTGATACTCCTTTAAAATTAAACCCGCAGAAGCCTCAATATTTCTTATGTCCCATTGGGTAATAGATAGTACATTGGTGGCTTCATCATTCAAGTATTCCCAAGAAATTAACGCTTCCCAGTCTTCGGTCTCCTTGCTCAAATCCCGAAAATAGCCCGCGGCATCTTCCTCCAAAAAATATAATTTTTCATTGAAATGTATTTTCCTAGGGGGTTTTTGATTCTTTTCTATTTCATCTACTATCGCCTCGTCAATTTTACTCAGCCGAATCGATTTGCTCAATGATATCTCAAGTTCACCCTCATCTGCAATATGCAAAAATGCTACTTCATCACCGCTATCGACTTTATACTCACTGGTAAAATTATTATTGCCCCAATCGTATTTATATACTTCCTTAACTACCCATGACTTCATGTCATAGTCAAAGATAAATCCAACATTGAGATCTTTGAGTGACAGATTGGTCACATCGTAAGCGGGCGCCTTCTTTTTCTTGAAAAAATCAAACATTATTCTAAAAATACCTTTTTAAAAACATACATCACCAATAACAACAACAATAAGATCAATCCTATCTTAAATAGGATAGAAAAAACAAAACCAAAGACAAAAAAAGCGGCGATAATGATTAATATCGCCTTAAAAATATCCATTTAAAAAAAAATATATTTTTAATTATTTATTATTTTTTGAGACCTAACTTGGCTTTCATTGCGGCCAAATCATCCGCTGCCTTAACATTGGAACTATCTCCCAAAGCTGTATCAATCTCATTATCGAGAGATTTACTTTCACCTGCAATCTCACCATAAGCATCTGCTAATGCCTCCTGCTGAGCCACTTTATCTTTCATTCGCTCAAGCATCGCTACGGTACTATTGGTATCAATATTTGCCATTTGCTTATTTACCTTTGATGTGGCTTCACTCACTTTTACACGCGCTTTCAAAGTCCTCAATTCATTTTCAAAAGTGCTAACATCGGACCTTAATTTTTTGATCTTTCCGTCTAGTTGAGCTACGTTACCCTCGAATCGAATCATCTCTTCCTTGGATCTTTGCATGGCTTGAGAAAACTCTTCCTTCTTTGCCAAAGCCTCTCCAGCCAATCGATCTCCATCAGAGGCATCTAGTTCGCCTGCTTCTGCTTTCTTCAGCAATTGAATCGCCTTATTTTCATAGTCCTGTGCTTTGTTTTTATTAGTCTGAAAATCATTTTTGGATCTGATGGCCATCGCTTTCACCTCAGCCATGGCCTTAAGGCTCCCATCCAAATCTTTTTTCAAATCCCTAATGCCCTGTTCGGTCATCTTAATGGGATTTTCTAACTGATCCATTGCCGAATGTGCCTCGGCCTCACCTACTTTAAAAAGTCTTTTAAAAACATTCATGATTTATTCTATTTTTATTTTTTACTAAATTCAATTATTTCATTGGTATACTCACTGAGTAATAAAGCCAACGCATTTAATGTTGCCTCTATCTCATTCAAATCTAAATTTTCACATTCATGGGTATTGCGGAAAAAAACTTTTTTTCCTGATTCATCGATGGCAAAAGCACCATGAATAATGTCTCTATTTTTAATCAATAGCCTTTTATAGACCTCTAATGACTCATCTGAGAGCTCAAATAAAAATTGCTCCACAATAACGATGGGATCTGAGACAATTAATACGACATTTTTCATTCCCTCATCTTCTTTTTCAACAACCAAAATCCCTTCTTCAGTATCTCGAGAGATAATTGAAAAATCAAGCTCCAACAAATAATCTCTTACTTTATCAAAATATGCATTCATCTGTTCATTATATTTTTCATTAAATATCTATCTTATCTAGTTATATCTCAAATCAAAATTCTCTTTTTTTGATCTGTAACATTTATTTAGACTACGAAGATGGTCAAAATTTATTACATTTACGATAAATTGTGATAAAAATTGTGTCATGGCTCAAAATTTTAGCAAAAACTTATCTTTTATAGGTAGAAACATCAAGAAAATCCGTCAGGTAAAAAAAATAAGCCAGGCTGAATTCGCGCATTTATTTCACTTATCTCGACCCAGTATTGGCGCATATGAAGAAGGGAGATCTGAACCAAAAATTGAAACTCTGACTCAAATCGCGAAATATTTTAAACTTTCTATAGATGTTTTATTGACGCGAGAATTATCTATCAGCGAAATATTCAGCCTTGAATCTATCAAAAAGAAGCTTGATAAAGCCCACAATCTGGGCCTTGATTCATCTGCCCCAACCGCAGCCCCATTGATTGGTCAAGATCGATTTTTAGACTACGTTATTCATCACCAAAACAATGATTTCATAGAACGACAGCCCAAAATAGGAATACCTGTGACCGCTTCATCTTACTTAATCTGCTTTGAAATGGTGGGCAGTGAAATGGTATTTCAACAACAAGGACTCCATCATGGTGATGTACTCATTAGCCAATTGGTTCGTCAAATAGATGTACAAAAAGTGTTGGGCCAGGTCGTCAGCTTGGTTACGCTATCCGGTATATTCACCAAAAGATTGGATTCGGTAAACCAAAAATACCTTCAATTAAAATCGGATGATCCAAGTTATCCTTTGCAAGAAATACGCATCGAAAATGTCCTGCAAATATGGCAAGTCATCGGCATTTTTAGCGAAAAAACCAATCCTCCCACCTATCTCGAAGATCGCATGCTCAAGTTAGAACAAGCCATTGATAAATTATCTTCTTCATCCTAAATCAAGTACCCTCTGACACATTATAGCCGTAACCTGAGAATCTTAAGTTAAATACTCTTGATCCCCAAAACGATCTATCGATAAAAAGGTTAGGTCTACCTCTACACTTAATCCTCTGGCCATCTTCGAGAGGACGTCACCTATGGCGGGGACAAATTTGAATCCATGACCACTAAAACCCGTTGCTAAAATAATTTTTTCATCTGTGTGCGGTAAGTAGTCTATAATAAAATCATCATCTGAAGAATAAGTATACATACAGCTACTTATATTAAGGATTGTCATCTTCTGATCCCGAAAATAACGTCGACTTGCCGCCAAAAGTCGTTCAGCTTCCTGCGACCCGTTAAACGATTTTACCTGTTCAGGCTCGATAACTTCTCCTGGAGCATGGTAGGCTATTTTTAAACCTATAGGTCCAGCAAATCCTTCAATGGGCAAGATAGGGAAGCCATAATAAATCCCCGGTATTCCCTCCTCCTCGATCACCCAACATGGAAAATCATCTATTGAAAAATCTTGCCAACAAGAGGGATTCAACCACCCAATCAACTGCCTTGTAATCGTTAACTTGGGTTTGAAGCTGGGTAACAACGATTGGATGTGAGGACCAGCAGTTAAAATCAATTTTTCTGTATGATAACTGCCCTGATCCGTTTGGACAGCTATGTGGTTGGGGTGTTGCTGCCATGAGATCACCCTTTCATTTTGTCTAAGAACTGCGCCCTGCTTCAAGGCTTGTTGGGCATAGGTCCGTATGGCTTTTTCAGGAGTAATAAATCCTGCCACCTCTTCAAATAAACCCTTATAATCTTTAGGGATCTGTAGAGGTGTATAATGATCCGTTGATATCGATGTCATATTCAAGTCATGCGCGGAAACCGAAGACTGAATCCCTGAAATCAAAGGACCTCCGGATTTTCCATAATAAGCAATACCCGTCTGATGCAACAAGCTAACACCAGCATCTACCTCAATTTGCCTCCACCCAGCATAAGCTTTTTTAAGTAGGGGAACATAATTGGGGTGCTCAAAATAAGCCAATCGAATCAGCCTACTTTGACCCGTATGGCTCGACAACTCATTGGCCAGTGTGAACTGTTCCAATCCCAATACCTTCAACCCTTTTTTGGCCAAATCACAAAGGGTCGCTGAGCCCATAGACCCAACACCTACGACAATGACATCATATTGTTCCATCGATATGTGCGCTATTGTGCCTCATCAATCAAAACCTCTAAATCATTAATAATCGCCGTTACCTCAATCATTTTTGTTTCATAACGGTCATCTTTGAGACTATTGTGAACAAAATGGTGGACGTGTTTTTTGGCTTTTTTAAGAGTACGAGAGCTAATGTTAAATTCTGTATAGTCTAGCAAAAGCTTTGCCATCGCTGCTGCTTTCAGACCTCCATTGAGATATAACTTAAGAATATCTACAAAATGATCGCTGACATCAAAACTCTCAAGGGCCTCGACCAAACTCCCATTACGTGCTTTTAGCTTAGGGTCATGAATGGCCGCAAATAACCCTGACAATGCCGATTGATTGTCTTCTATTTGAGCAAGGGTATTGACGGCCAGATATTGAATATCTAGATCTTCTTCGTAGAGTAATGTCAACAAACGTTCAATGACTTCGGGACCTCCTATTTGAGCTAAGGCTGCTACATTGAGGTAGACTTCGTCATCTTTTTTGTAGAAATTAGCAATACAAGTTTCTATATCTTTCATATACTCCGTGGAAGAATCCATTGATGATCCTCAAATATCGATCACCCGAGCGTCAGTACATAGTTATTTGAATAAAAAGTTAGCTTTCCTATTGCTTAGTTTTAAATGTTAGAATCATTCAATTATAGAAATTAATGTCAACATCAAGATATCATTCTATTTCGAGATCCTTAACCTAAATCCTTAATCCCCCTAAGTTTTAGAACCATGCCTCACTACATCTTTTTGGAGCAATCATAAGGCTATCAATATTATACTTAGATCTTATTCGAGGTGCTATCTGAATGGCTTTACCTCTATATAATAATTCGGATCAATTTCAAGCGCTGGGGTGGTGCGGTGCGCGAGTGAGTACGCTTGCCATGAAGTCGTGGGCTTCAACCTGACCGACTCGTCGCCTATTTTGAGATCAATCGGCATATTAAATCCTTCCAAGGTCTCACCCCATCGATAAATGAGTTTATCTTCCTCCGTATGATATTCAAAGATGGGGATTTGGGAAGTTCTTAAATATTGATCAAAAAAGAACTGCAGTTCTAATCCCGTCTCCTCGGCCATAAAGGTTTCTATTTGCTCCGTAGTAACCGTTTGGTGATAAAATGCAGCTCCAATTCCCTTCAGGGTTTGTCTCCATCGCTCATCGTCATTTAAGATCTGTCTCAAGGTATTCAAGAGATTTGCGCCCTTGGAATATACGTCGTTGTCATGGTGACTGCTATTGACATGATAATCACCGATCATAGGAAATTTGTTGCGAATACTTTTTCGAGTACCCCGACAATATTCCTGACCTGCCACCTTTCCATAAAAATATTCAACAAAAAGACTTTCCGAATACGCAGTAAACCCTTCATGAATCCAAATATCAGCCGCATCCTTAAAAGTAACATTATTGGCAAACCATTCATGGCCCGATTCATGGACAATGATGAAATCAAATTTCAATCCCCAGCCCGTTCCACTTACATCTCTACCCAAATAACCGTTTTGAAATTGATTGCCATAGGTGATCGAACTTTGGTGTTCCATCCCTAAATACGGGGCCTCCACGAGTTGAAAACCATCTTCATAAAAGGGATAGGGACCCAACCAAAACTCAAACGCCTCGAGCATCCGTGGAACTTCAACAAAATGTTTTTTGGCCTTGACCTCATTTGCTCTAAGTACCCAATACGTCACATCAAGGGGTCCATTAAGGCCTGCATAAGGTGATGACCAACTCACATAATTTCCTATGTTGATGTTCACTCCGTAATTATTGATGGGATTGGCCACAAACCAATGATAGGTTTTGGTTTCTTTTTGATCATTTTGCTCAATATCCCTCAAACGTCCATTGGATACGTCCACCAGTGCTTGGGGTACTTCGATACTCATGAGCATCGAATCTACCTCATCGTACATATGATCCTTATTCGGCCACCAGACACTGGCCCCTAAGCCTTGACAAGAAGTCGCAATGAAATCCATTCCCTTAGCGTCTTGCTGCCAAGTTACCCCTCCATCCCAAGGAGGACGCTTGGCCGTCTTTGGCTTGCCGGCATAAAATATTTGAATGGATTCCATGTTACCTATCCGCTGGGGTTTGGTCATTGTAATGAAATGTGCATTCCCTTCAGAGCGAATATCCAAAGGCTGCCCCTCTTGTAAGACCTTGGTAATTTTCAAGGGTGCTTGCAAGTCTATCTGCAAGACATCATGGGACTCGAGTACTTGGTAATAGACCCGATTACTCCCTATAATCTCACGGGTATCTGGTTTCACCTCAATAGCTAAATGGTAATAGCTTACATCCCACCAAGCACGCTCTGGTGTGATTCCACCACGCAATGAGTCTTGCCGATCATAGTTTGATTGTCCGTTCAAGTGAAGCGTAAAACATACCATAGAAAAAAACAAGATCCTCCTCACGACAAAGCAGCTTTTCTTATAGACTCAATGTCATCCGAACTGGATACCAAGGGCGTTCCTAATAACTGGGCGCCATCGGCAGTAATGACATAATCATCTTCAATTCTTATCCCTCCGAAATCAGCGTGTTTTTCAAGTAACGGATAATTGATGAAGTCATTATAACTCCCTTTTTCCTTATACTGTTTAATTAGTTCAGGAATGACATAGATGCCGGGTTCAATGGTCACTACATAACCTGGAGTCAATGCTTTTCCCAATCGCAAAGATTTTAAACCAAAAGCAGTACTCTTTTTAAGTTGATCATCATAACCCACATTGGCCTCTCCAAAATTTTCCATATCATGAACATCTAAGCCCATCATGTGTCCCAAACCACATGGAAAAAACGTCGTATGCGCACCGGCAGCCACGGCATCTTGTGGATGACCTTTCATGATGCCTACTTCCACAAGGCCCTCAACCAAAACTCGACAGGCCAATAAATGGAGATCTAAAAATTTGATCCCTGGTTTTAATGCGGCAATGGCTGATAGATGTGATCGATGAACAACATCGTACAACTCTTTTTGCAAAGTAGAGAAAGTAGGATCTACAGGAAAAGTACGGGTCATGTCTCCCGCATACAAATGAGAGGATTCAGCTCCGGCATCACACAACAACATATCTCCTCCAGATAGGGTATTGCCATAATAATGATTGTGTAAAATCTGGCCATCAATGGTAACAATGGGCTGAAAGGAAATATTCACGTTTTGCTCATGTGCCACTTGACGTACTCTGCTGGCTAATTCATACTCTTTCATCCCTGCCTTGGCCTGTTGCATCAAACATAAATGAATTTCCGAAGTGATCGAAGCCGCCTCATGTAATGATAAAAGTTCTTCAGGACTCTTTACTGCTCGCTGGGCAGCTACCCCTTTGATAAAAGGCACCGAATATCCCAAATTAACCTCCACATAAGATCGATCGAATAGGGAAGTCAAAAATATTATATGCTCAGGTCGATAAACAGGCAAATAATGTACTTCCCTTTGGGAAAGGTAAGTTTTCATCTTTTCAAGAGGACGAGTATATATAATGCCTACTTTCGCACTCATTGCAGTCATCGTTGGTTGTGGTCCTGTCCACACAATTTCATCAAGCGTCAGGTCGTCTCCAAAAATAATTTCTTCACCTGAGTCGAGATCGATCAATGCATGCAATCCTGGGAAATTCAATCCAAAATAGTACAAGAACGTACTGTCTTGCCGGTAAGGATACCAATTATCTTTAAAATTTATGCTCGACTCTTGATTCCCTAAAAATAGCAGCACTCCCGATCCTATTATTGTCTTCTTGAGGAGTGATCGACGTTCTGAATACGTCTCTGTACTGAACAACTGATTTTTATTTTCCACCAGGAGGTAAGTTTTGATTCAAATAATGAGTAATTGTGGTTTGTAAGTGTAAGGTTGTTCCATCTCCTTCATTGATCGAGTGTGACCTGCCCGGATACGCGAGCATAGAAAAGATTTTATTGTGCTTGACTAGCTCATTGATGAGCACTTCAGTACCTTGGTAATGTACGTTATCATCTGCCGTGCCATGTACAATAAGTAAGTTTCCCTCCAATTGTTGCGCATAAGTAATGGGCGATCCCTTTTCGTAACTTTCCGGCATCAATTGAGGAATCCCTGAGTAACGTTCTTGATAAATATTGTCATAGAGTCGTTGATCAGGCACAGGCGCTATGGACATTCCGGTATGATATAATTTAGGATATCTAAACATCATATTTAACGTCATGGAACCACCTCCGCTCCACCCCCAAATACCTATTCTTTCCCCATCTATAAATGAAAAGCGCTCTTTTAATACGATGAGTCCAGTAGCTTGATCTTCCGATGAGATCACCCCTATTTGACCATAGACACATTTTCTCCATTCACGCCCTTTGGGACTCGGCGTTCCTCTATTGTCAATACTCATCACAATATAACCCTGTTGCGCCAACATTTGATGCCATAGGTATCTACTACCCCCCCACTTATCTACGACGGTTTGACCCCAAGGTTCACCATATACATAAAAGAGCACTGGATATTTTTTTGAAGGATCAAAACTGGGTGGTTTAATCATAGACGCCTCTAGCGATAGACCACTGGGTAGGTTGATTTGCAAAAATTCTTTAGGATTAACTTCAAGCTGAGTTACCTTTTTTCTCAAAGATTGATGGTCTATGAAAGAGGTTATGACGCGATGATCAGGTAGGGAAATAAGATCCGTAATGGGTGGAACATTGGCTGTAGAATAGGTGTGAAGTGCATATTCCCCATTGGGAGCAATTTGATAGGTATGCCAGCCTGATTGACCTTCCGGAGTGACGCGCTGGGGCGATCCTTTTTTCGAGTTAAGGGGTGCTCTCCACAAATAACGTTGCGTAGGGTTATCTGGAGAAGCGATGTAATAAAGCCAATCGTTTTTTTCATCTAACAAAGAAATAGACAAAAGGTCTGAATCTAAGGGACTGATCGCTTTTTCTCTTCCCTCTCGAATCAAGTAAAGCGATTTCCAACCATTTTTTTCAGAAACCCAGCTGAAGGCTTTACCCTTGTCAAAATAATTAAAATCATCTACCGCTTCCAACCAAGCCTCATCTTTGTCTTCATATATTTTTTTAACGCGGCCATCTGCTATAGTTCCTTCTAATATTTTATTATGATTTTGTGCACGATTCAGCTGTTGCATCAAAAGTTTGTCTCCATCGGGGTGCCAAATCATTCGGGGTAGGTAATTATTTGTGGGATCTCCTTCAATTTGCATCCATACAGTAGATCCACCCGAAGCACCAACTACTCCTATCTTAGCTTCTGACGGCTTTTCTCCAGCTTTGGGATATTCTACAGGAATTAGGTACGAATAAATAGAATCTGTATTGTTGATCATATAAAAATCACGAATCGTCGTCGCATCAACGCGCCAGTAGGCGATTTTGCGGCCATCGGGACTCCATCGAAAACCATCCCTACAATGAAATTCTTCTTCATAAGCCCAATCAAAAGTACCATTGATGATGCGATCTGTACCGTCTTGAGTCAGTTGAATAATCTCATGATTTTCGAGATTTTCTACATAAATATTATGTTCTCGGACGTAGGCGACACGATCGCCTTGAGGTGAAAATTTAGCAAACATTAAAGTAGCCGGAGCCGCCTCTGGACCTCCTAATTTTTTTAATACTTTGGAGTCCGTATGGAATACCCAATAATCCCCTTTAGTATTCAACCTCCATACTTTTTTACTGTTGGTGAAGATTAATAGTTTTTTTTGATCTTCCGACCATTGATAATCATGAATAAGTAAGGGCTGGGTCGCACCTGAGGGAATCAAATCTGCTGCACTTACCAAGATCTGATACAATTGCGTCTCGGATATGACCTTCATCAGGTCAAAACCTCCAACTTCTTCATTATATGAAAATTTGGTATATGCCTCCCCTTCATCAAACCACCTCAATGGCCCCATGACTTGAGATTGAAATTCAGCTGAGCCGTAAATACGGGTCAGAGATAATTCTGATCCTGGCTGGGCGTTCGATACCCGCAAGGCGGTCAATAAAATCAAAATACTTATTAGTCTACTCATAGCACTTTCCTAGTAACACTTATACTTATGAGAAAATTTACAAAACCATCACTACGCCGCCTACATTTCCTAAATAAATTCTATGATAAAAATAAGCCAATAAGAGCCATTAACACCATTGACAAATCTTCGAAAATAGTAACCTTACTCATCGGCAACTGGAATATATCTCCCAAGCAAGCGCATTTGATTTGCTCCTTTTTTAAATTACTTTTTATAACTCCAACACTACTCAAACCCAAGACGATCACCGTCGTTAAATTAACGAAAATCGGTGCAATATTGATTAGATATAAAACGCCTAACATCAGTTCTACAAAAGGATAAAGATATCCCCAAAAATTCCATTTGGCCGCTAAAATATCATACATACGGTAGACATTGGCAAAACCAGAAAGGTTTAACAATTTAAACAATGAAAAAATCAGAAAAAAGCCTGCCATAAAATGACGCATCCAAAGCATAGGTGAAAAATGAATAAATGGATATTGAATCAATACGCTTATTCCTGAAATAAATCCTATGATCAGTAGCAAAGGTAAATAAGTGTTTATAGACCTTTCAGAGAATTCATATTTCCCTTTTAATGGAGGGGCCGAAACAGCCTCTCGCCCTTGAATCGCATCAGTGATTGTATAATCTCCAAATTTTTTCAACACTAGATTGATTTCCTCTAAATCTAAAGACTTCTCTGAGGTAATGTTAGCTTGAGGGTAATCAATTTGGAGGCCTACGTCTTGAATACTCGGAAAAGAGTTAATGGCAGTTTTGACTTTAGCCATACAACTCTTACATGTCATCCCAGTGATTGTATAATCTTTTGTCATTTTAATTTTGCTACTTCATTCACTTGATCTAATCAATGAAACCTTTCTACCGCCAATTTTGAAATTTCAATTCCCGGAGATTGATTATCTGCTATCTCAGCAATGAATTTTCCCGTAATAGGTCCCAAGCTCATACCCATCATCCCATGACCTGTAGCTAAGAGTACATTCGGTAATTTTTTTGTTCTCCCGATATAAGGCAAGCCATCAGGCGAACAAGGTCTTAAACCGGTCCAAATTTTAGCTTCTTTGAAATCTGTCATCTTAAAAGATGGGAAGTATTTACCAATTGATTTTTTAATGCCGTGCACGCGCCTTTGATCAACATTAAAATTTAACGCCCCGATTTCCATCGTTCCCGCAAAACGTAATCCTTCTAACATAGGCGTTACGGCTACTTTGGCTTCCGTCAAAATAGAACATATACGCGGCATTTCTATCGGATGCTCTAACGTAAAACTATAGCCCTTTCCAGGTTGCATGGGGATATTTAATCCTAAAAATTGAGCTAATTTTCCAGTCCATACACCGGCAGAAATCACAAACTGATCTGCAGAAAACAAACCCTGATTGGTATCAATGGATTTCAAATCTTCATCAACCACGAATTTAAGATCGTCAACGTGAGACACCATTTTCACGCCCGCCGCCCTAAGATCTGATTTCAACTTTTCTAAAAAAAGCTTTGGACTGAAAAATGCATCTTCGGGAAAATAAACACCCCCTTTCACATCAAGGGTGAGATTGGGATCTAAGTCGTTTAATTGTTGGTTGTCCATCACAATGGCTTTGAGTCCCAGTTTCATTGCTTGATCTGCCAATGCCACCTCTTCATCCAATGCCCGCTGCGTTTGACAATACATGATCAATCCCTTTTCATCAATTTTGATGTCTTCAAGCTGATCACATAAGCTTACATATAGTTTTTTACTCTCTAAATTGAGCTCTTTTAACAGTTGCGCAGCCCCTTGAACATGTTTTTCGGATGAATGCTGATAGAATTTCCAGCCCCAATCCAATAAACTCCGTGAAAATCTAGGCTTGACATAAAATGGACCTTCCGCATCAAACATCCATTTGATCCCTTTGGCGATCATGCCAGGTTGTGCCAAAGTTACAAAATGACTGGGCACAATCATGCCTGCATTTCCAAAAGAGGTACCTGAAGAAAAGTCTCCTTTATTTAAAATAGTTACTTCAAATCCACGATCCTTTAAATAATAGGCAGAACATAGTCCAATAACTCCACCCCCTAAAACGATGACCTTTCCTTTATTCATATCACTTGAAAACCATGTGCATAGGGGTCATCGTCGTCTATGATGATCTGATTGTATCCCGTGATCTTAGCCCATCCTTCTATACTGGGTACAATGGCTTTATGGCCCGCTATTTCTGTTTGGGCTTCAATGCGCCCTGTAAATTTTGATCCAATATAACTTTCCTGAACGTAGCAACTATTGATGTTTTGTAACCCTCTTGCAAAGCGCTGTGCCATCCGTGCTGAAGTCCCCGTCCCGCATGGGGATCTATCAATTGCTTTATCACCATAAAAAACAGCATTTCTCCCATCAGATGCAGGATCTAGTGGTGTTCCTGTCCATAACAAATGACTCACATTTCTAATGGTATCATTTTCGGGATGAACAAATTGATGCGGAAATTTTAGATTAATGCGTTTCCTCAGTTCTTGACTCGATGAAATCAAGGCACCCGCAGTATAATCCTGAATGCCTGAGAAATGAGGCTGAGGATCAATGATCGCATAAAAATTTCCACCATAAGCCACGTCAAACTTGAGCCGGCCTAAATCCGGACAATCTACTTCCAAGTCCTTTGCTGCAAGATATGCAGGTACATTGGTCATTTTGACATCCGTGACTTTATTCTCCACGCTAGTGTAAGAAATCTTGACCAAACCTGCCGGAGTTTCGAGCCTCAGCTGACCCGCTATCTTAGGGATAATGAGTCCTTCCTCTATCGCGATGGTCACGGTACCAATGGTACCATGACCACACATGGGCAAACAGCCACTCGTCTCAATAAACAATACGCCTGTATCATTTTGTGGATCAGATGGAGGGAATAAAATACTCCCCGACATCATATCATGACCTCTCGGCTCAAACATTAGGCCTTTTCGAATCCAATCGTATTCTGTCAAAAAATGTTGCCTCTTTTCACTCATATCAACTCCATGCAGCACCGGTCCACCCCCAGCGACTAACCTCACGGGATTTCCGCAAGTATGGGCATCGATACAAAAAAAGGTTTTACGCATGTCTAAATTTTATCTAGAGACCATTTACCATTGATTTTACGAAAGATTTTTAAGGGGTTTTCATCCTGTAACGCCATAGGTAACAAAGACTGCGGTGCATCTTGAAAACAAACCGGTCTGACAAATCTTTTGATGGCATCAGCTCCCACCGAGGTACTATTAGGAGCCGTGGTCGCTGGAAAGGGACCCCCGTGAATCATGGAATGACCTACCTCAACGCCCGTAGGTACACTGTTAAAGATAATCCGACCTACTTTTTCTTGTGCCAAAGCAATTAAATGCACGTGTTCGTCAAATTCTGTCTCCTCCCCCATAAAACTAAGGGTCAATTGTCCCTCTATTTGCATTAAAATCTCAGCTAATTCTTCTTGATGTTCGCACAAAACAATCAGAGAATAAGGACCAAATATTTCTTGAGACATTTTGGGATGGGTAAGGAATTTTTTACCACTGGTTAAGGCTAAACTGGGTTGAACCGACAAAGCACCCTGAGCTTTGGTTCCCTGACCGAGTAAAGTATATGACTTTTCTGATGAAATTTTAGCAATACTAGCTTCATACTTATCGTAAATGGCTCTATTAAGCATCACCTCTCCAAGTGTCTGTTGAATAGCATCGGTCATCTTTGAACAGAAATGCTGGGCTGCCTCCCCTTCAATAGCTAAAATTAAACCAGGATTGGTACAAAACTGCCCAACGCCCATGTTGATAGAACCCATTAAGGTAGACACCATTTTGGGATCCTCTAATGCTGAGGAAAGTAAAACGATGGGATTTATACTCCCCATTTCTCCATAAAAGGGTATGGGCTCCTTGCGTTTTGATACCAAATCTAACAAGGTGGTACCTCCATTGAATGAACCGGTGAAACCTACTGCTTTGATACCGGGATGCTGAACCAAAGCAGCGCCCAATTCATAGTCCTCATCAATGATTGATGAAAAAATCCCTTTAGGTAAGTTGCAGCGCTCAAGGGCACGGACAATGGCATCGCATATACATTGATGAGTACCCAGATGACTGTTGTGCGCTTTAACTATTACCGGATTTCCCGAGGCTAAAGCCGAGGCTGTATCCCCTCCAGCCGTCGAAAATGCTAAAGGGAAATTAGATGCACCGAATACAGCTATTGGGCCCAAAGGCACCAGACATTTTCTAATATCCGATTTCGGCAAAGGCTGGCGATCAGGTAGTGCAGTATCAATAGAGGCCTCAACCCAAAACTCCTTTTGGGCCACTTCGGCAAATAATCTTAACTGTCCTAAGGTTCTTCCTGTTTCACCTTGAATTCTTCCAGAGGGTAGACCTGTTTCCAATGTGGCAATGCCTAAGATTTCTTCTTTAACCGCTTCAATCTCATCTGCAATGGTCTCTAACAAAATCGCACGCTCATTGCCACTGGTATTACGGTAAACCATAAAAGCCAACTGCGCATCGGTAACCTTTTGATTCAGCTCCTTTGGGGTACTTATTACATGTTCTTGAGCTAGAAAATTTCCAGTTCTTGGATTGAAGGTCTTAATAGTTTTGGAGCTCATTTATAATATAATTTTATAACGAAAGATAATCAGGCAGTGAGGGTCTACTCGCAAGACTAGAATCAATTATTTGAAGCACTTGTGCTCGGGTATCTCCCGAAAGTGGCATTCTTGGTGGACGTACAATTTCAGATCCTAAATTTACTTTTTCTTCAGCTAATTTAATATTTTGTACCAACTGAGGATTAATGTCTAATTCCAGCAATGGCAAAAACCATCGATAAATGGCAATCGCTTCGGCAGTTCTTCCCGCCTTAATCAAACGATAAATAGCCACCGTCTCTCTTGGAAATGCGCAAACCAGACCGGCCACCCAACCCACTGCACCCATCAATAAAGATTCTGCAGCCAAGGTATCAACCCCACACATGACCTGGAAGCGATCACCAAATCGGTTGATCATTCGAGTAATATTTGAAATGTCACGACTAGACTCTTTGACTGCAACAATATTTTGACATGCCGTAAGTGACTCAAACATGTCTAGTGTAACATTGATCTTATAATCTATAGGATTATTATAAATCATGATCTCAAGATCAGTACTCTGTGCAATAGCCTTGAAATAGGCCACCGTTTCGTCATCTGAAGCTTTATACCGCATGGGGGGTAACATCATCAACCCATCAGCACCCTCCTGCTTTGCCGATTTTGCAGCAGCTATAGCTGCTTCCGTCGTTTGCTCAGCTATGTTAATAATCACCGGTACCTTATCCCCTACATATTCTTTGGTTGCTTTTATTAGGGCTGATTTCTCATTACCCATCAAAGCACTGGCCTCGCCTAAAGTACCTCCCAAAATAATCCCATCAATTCCTGAGGACAACTGACAGGCTACATTAGCCAAAAAAGCCTCATAATCAATCGTAAAATCTTCCTTGAATTTTGTTGTAAGCGCAGGGTAAACTCCCTTCCATTGTAACTTCATAAAATGATTTAGTTATGATGAAAATAATTTAAGAGCTAAGTTATTAATAATTGGCATTTTAGCAATGCACATCATATACCATTTTGGCGGCTACTAAATCTTCTAACGCATGACCCACTGATTTAAAAACCGTGATTTCTTCCTTCTTTTCACGACCTTTTCTAGTTTTTTGACATAATTGAAATAAATCCCCACGGATATCATTGGAATCTAAAATACCCTTTGTCGTTGGAATCAATAAGTCTCCCGTCTCCTTTAATGCCATCGGAGTATCTACATATAGCTTTGATTTGAGCATCAGCGCATCATCGGCTTCACGCATGTCTGGTTTGTAAGCTCCTACCAAATCGATGTGTTGGCCTGGCTTTAACCAAGTACCCAAAATCAAAGGAGTCGCCGACAGAGTCGCACAACTCACCACATCGGCTTGCTTGATGCCCTTTTCTAAATCCTCTACACTGGTTATCTGGACGTCCATTTTCGGATTTAATACATCACAAACGGACTGAGCCTTATCTCTATTTCGGCCCCAAATCAAGATTCTTTTGTACCTTCGAACGGTAGCATGTGCCTCAATCAAATAAGGGGCTAACATTCCTGTACCGACCATAAGTAAGGTTTCACTATCTTTTCTAGACAAGAAAGTTGATGCCAACGCAGAACTCGATGCGGTCCTTCTTGCGGTAAGTTCTTGGGCATCTAATAACATTAGTGGTGTCCCTTTTACCGCGTCAAAAAGTATATATAATCCCTGAATGGAAGGTAATTTGTATTTGTAATTATTTGGAGAAACTGTAACCAATTTTACCCCCAAGTGAGAGTCACTCTTCCAACTAGGCATCAATAACAGAGAAGAATCTATCTTCTCTACAGGATTTAAGTAATCATAGTGATGTCGCGCCGGCGTAGTAATTAAAGCATCGGTAAATGCTTGCTTCAATTCATTGATTAGCTTGTTGAAAGAGAGTACCTCTTCGATTGTCCGCGCATCAGCAATTGATATGGTGTTCAATTCTTTTATTCGTAACAGAATCTAATGATCACAAGGAAAACGAGGAGTCACTTACACTTGCTATAATTTGAAAATTCTTATCCCCTTATTAAAAAAGATAAGGTTTTATTGGTTTCATTACCAACCATATCCCTAGCAATCACTTTGACCTCATATTTTTTTGAAGAAGAAAACGCTCCCCTTTCCGATAAATCAATCGTTTTAGGACTTGAATAAGCCTTATAATCACTCCCATTTATAGAATATAAAATTTCTTTTGTTCCAGTTTTATCATCAGTAGCTCCTAAGAACATTCTCACATAATTTGGGTATACAGCCAAACCATCCTCAATTCCAATTTGCTCTAGCCCGAAATTTATGAAAATCTCAGGAGATATGTTATCGACATAGGCAGCCCCAAACTTTAATGACTCTAAATTATTGACATTATCAGTTGAGAAAAACTCAATTCGTTTATAACCTTCATTTTTTAGGTTAAATGGCTCTTCATAGGTTATAGTATCGCCATCGTTAACCCTGTAATATGACAATTTTGGACCACTTTCATCATCTAGCGCTAAAAGAGAAATCTCAGACTCTTCAGAGATGAATAATGTATCTCTAGTAAAAAAAGATAGATTTCCAAAGTTGATAGATGTACTTGGTGCTTTGTTATCTAAGAAAAAACTTTCAGTTTTTTGTTTTTCTGAATTGTTCACTTGATCAGCAGCAAAAAACTTAATGTCCTTTAAACCAAAAGGTCCTGTCAACTTAAAATTATCTACAAATATATTTTCTTGTATTGATGGTGTTGAAAAATATATTTCTTTTACTCCCGCTTTATTATCTGTCGCAACAATGTTAAATTCTGTCCTTTCAGATACAAAAGTATAATCACCCTCAAATTTATCACCAATGATATTTAAGATGGAAACCGGAGCAGTCTTGTCCAGATATATTTCCTCAATTTTCAGAAGCTCTTTATTTTCTACATTATCGACTGAGTAGTATTTTATTTTATAAGGTCCCTCATCCAATGTATCCATTGATATCTGACTTTCATAAAGGAGCTCTTGAGCTTCATTTAAACTCAAAAAAGTCGCATGGACACCGCTTAAATTATCTTTAGAAATAAGAGTAAATCTAGTGGAAGGACCTACTACATTCTCAAACTTAACTCCAATAAATTCTACCAAAGTCTCCGGCGGAGTTAAGTCAACGGTGAATGAAGTCGATCTAGTTGATTCAGTATTCCCTACATTGTCTACTGAAAAAAAGAATAATTTACGTGCTCCTTCCACATTCAAGTTTGATTTTGAATCATTATATTCAGTGTATTTTCCTTCATCGGAAAAAAATGTTTTTGATAGCCCAGAAACAGATTCCCGGACAGGTAAATTAAATTTTAGACCCTTACCAAAAAAAGTATTTTGACCTTCAATATATTGAGGAGCACCTTTGAAAAAAATCTTTGTTTTTGGGGCAATCCCATCTGCATAAATAGGGAATAGTATTTCTCTCTTTGGTTCATGATAAGTCTGCTTTTCCTTATCAATGGCCCATTTACTTCTGATGTAATTGACTCCTTCTGTGTCCAAAAACATAGGGTTGGCATCTTGAGGGTGCGCCGGTGTTTCTAAATTAATGGCTTTCCCTCCTTTAGAGGTCGAGACTGAAAGATAAATTGGTAAATCTCTTTGAACATAAATTTTAGACCCTTCCTGAAACATTACAGTCTCAAAAACTGGCTTTTCAGGTTCATTTTGCGCAGATATCTCTAGGTTCAAAAAGAGAAATGTTAGCACAATCGCAGATTTCATATTCTTCATAACTTACTGTTTTATAGATTAATTGCCTGTATTGTAATCATTAGGCAATTAAGCTTATTCTTTAATATGTGATTATTAATCATTAAAAATTTTCTAAAACTACATTTTTTAAATGGTTATTTAATTATTTTTCACAAAAATTATGCTATTTGAATTATTAAATGAGACTGAAGGCTAGATTTGTGATTTTTGGAATCATTTGATCAGAGCCTTTCAGAACTAAATTAAAACACATCAGTCTACTTTGGTTAAAAATTAATTAACCTTAATTATTATAGAGTTGGAACAAGACTTTATAACGCCTTTGTATAAAAAAGATCGGAAAGACCCCAATTTTAGATTTTTATAATTCACTTTTTCTAAGTTTACGCGTTGGAAAGCCACTTTACTTCGATATGATTTTAAGCTTGGATATATCCAACACTTATTATGGATATCTGAAGAAATCATTAATATAAAAAATTGCTGACAGGTATTGACAGTTTGACTTAAACAAAACATATCATTCATTGAACCACCGAATCGGCCAAAATCAACTCTATAGTGACTTGTCTCCCCAAAGTATTTGATTCAACTAAAACATATGATCAGAATATCATGCTCTTTATCAAGCATTACATATCCCAAAGGGTATAAAACTATATTTCAAAAGTTTCACTTTCGGTTACTGCATGCACGACATATCACTTGATCAAAAGAGAAAGTGTTAGATTCCTTGGCCTCCGACTTTCAATAAATCCCGAGAGGGAGCAAAGACTCTTGATCTACACCAAAGAGACAACATCTTCTTACCCGAGATAAATTGTCTTTTTAATAAATTCGATTAAAAATAATGATCCCAGAGTATTAAATTGTCTATTTCAATCTTCAAAATAAAGAAATCCTTAAAGCAACAATAGTCCCCTCATAACAATGTTATCAATGATATAACAACTCAGTTTTGCGATTTCGTTGATTCAACTAAAGCCTTCAACTTGGAAAATCTAGCATAAGCATCTCTACTCGGTAGCTGATCTGGTCCATTTATCGAAGCATATAAGTACTCAATTTGATTAATGATCTTGGGCTGCATATAAACCCCCTCCTCCATCACAAAAGAACCTAATTGGGCTTGAATGTATTCTAAACGCGCACCTTGTGCCAACTTTTTTTCTTGTTCAAGTCCATGGATATACTTTCTCACTTCGGTAAGCAATTTGATTAATTCAAGACCCAATGCTTCTTGCTGTTTAATCTCTGCTTCGGTCACACCCAAACTTAAAATTCTAGGATCTGTCAGTAACGTGAAATCCTGAATGGAAACGGTTTCCCCAACAGTTAATTTGACACGATAATCGCCGGAAGCAACCTGTGGACCATTTTTATACGATCGCCTATCGCGCACATCCCAAGGACCTAAATGTCGCATATCCCATTTGAACCTATGATAACCGACAGATCTAGAAAGTGATTGATCCAATAAATAAGTGGTACTACTCAAATCCATATTTCCAATGGTGTCTGTTACATCCCATTTATCGCTCACGAATGTATTAAGGGTCTCGCCAGCAGCATTCTCTATTTCCAAACGGATCGGCGTATTAACCGTATCTGCAATAAAATAATCAAAAAACATGGCGGGGCGTGGATAAAGATCACCCCCAGTCTTAGGATAATTCATCCGGTAGGTATCCTTGGGCTTATATAACTGCGTCATATGTAATCCGAAATTAGGAGCATACAGCGGGGTTAGATTATCTAAAACCCAAAAGCCTCGTCCCATAGTAGAAATTACCAAATCGTCACGATATACTTTAATGTCGGTTACAGGAGTAATGGGTAAATTCTGTTGAAAAGAGTCCCATGATTTACCACCATTTAAAGAGATAAATAAACCACAATCCGTACCCGCATAAAGTAAATCGGGCAAGCTTGGATCTTCTCTAATCACACGGGTTGGACAGTCAATGGGTATGCCATTGGTTCCATCGGTCAGAAGTTCCCATTTTTTACCATAATCACTCGTTTTGTATAGATAAGGTTTGTCATCTCCCATCTGATATCTCAGCACACTAAAATAGGCTTTGGCTGGATCGTGCGGTGAAGGCTCTACCGCATCTACTCTACCTCCACCAAGAAGTTTTGAAGGAGTCACATTTTGCCAGTTTTTCCCGCCGTCTCTGGTTATGTGAACAGGTCCGTCATTTGATCCTACCCAAATCTGTCCAGAATCTATTGGGGATTCTCTAATCGCATAAATCGTGCTGTAAAATTCCTCTCCTGTAATATCCCGTGTAATTGGACTCCCAGAAATGACTTGTTTATCTAACTCAAAGGCCGTAAGGTCAGGTGATATTATTTCCCATGTTTTCCCTTCATCTAACGTTTTGTGTACATATTGGGAAGTATGATAAATCACCTTGGGATCATGGGGAGAAACGTGAATAGGCGATACCCTTTGAAATCGAAACTTTAGATCTTTGGGGTTATGCCCATACATATTAGTTGCGCCCACATCATAGCTTCGCTCTAAGCCCGTGCGTTTGTCAAAAACTTTAAATCTCCCTTTGCAATTGGCGTAAACTATATTATGATCGCCAGGCTTAGGTACTGCGGGTCCCGTCTCACAACCTCCTGTATTGATGATCCATCCCCTGTTACCATCTTGGAGGGCATAAGGTGCCATGGAAGGTACGGCAATCGTCGTGTAATTGTCCTGCTGACCCCCATAGAGCCAATATGGAAATTGATCATCTACTTCGACTTGATAGAGCTCAGCCGTCGGTTGATTGAATTGAGTACTCCAAGTTTTTCCTCCATTGTGCGTCACATTGGCACCGCCATCATTGGATTGAATGAATAAATTAGGATCATTGGGATTGATCCACATATCGTGGTTATCTCCATGAGGCGATTGCTTTCTATTCCAATTTTTACCTCCGTCCGTTGATTTATAATAGCCTGTGGCCATAACAAACACATTTTCGGGATCAGTTGGGTCTACCTTTAAATTGGTATAATAAAAGGGTCGGGTACGTATGGTTACCTCATTGGAGATCAATGCAAAGCTTTGCCCTTGATCACTTGATTTATACAATCCTCCTTCCGCGCCTGGTGCCTCAATAAGTGCATACACTAGTTTTGAATCTGCTGGACACAACTCCAGATCAATTTTTCCTATCAAGCCTTTCGGGAGTCCTACAGTAATTTTTTCCCAACTTGATCCGCCATCATAGGATTTATAAATACCTCCCTCACTTGCCGTCCCTCCACTAATAATGGTCCACGGTTTTCGTTCTGCCTTCCATGCACTCGCAAACATTATTTGCGGATTTCCAGGTAAAAACTCAACATCGGAGATACCAACCGTTTCAGATATAAAAAGTACATTTTTCCAAGTTTTTCCACCATCTTTGGTTTGGTATAGACCTCTTTCTGCATTGGCTTTAAAGGGATTACCTAGCGCTGCGGCATAAGCTATATTATGATCATTTGGATGAATTAGAACACGACCAATCTGACCCGTTTTTTTAAGACCAACATGGATCCAATTTTGACCTGCATCAATAGATTTATACATGCCCTTTCCTGTGATCACATTGCTTCGCAAGCCATCAGAACCTGTCCCTACATACAAAATATTGCGGTCTTTTGTAGCAACCGCAATGGCCCCTATGGAAGGTGTCTTAAAAAAACCATCAGAAATATTGTTCCATGAGGTCCCGTAATCTCTTGATTTCCATAAGCCCCCTCCTGTGGCTCCCATGTAAAAAGTACTAGGTTCTAATGGGACACCGGCAACGGCCGTGACTCTACCTCCTCTGATAGGACCGACATGACGGTACTTAAATAATGAAAAATCGCTTTGACACCACGACTGAAATATGAATAAAAATGAAAAAATGAAGAATAAAGAATAACGCATAACAATCTATTTCTTTCTAAGTTAAGTACAACATCGTTTAACCCAATAATCATATATTATGAAAGGTCGTTTAGGGATATTTTCGGAAATTAAAATGCTTAGTCTAAAGTTACGACGATTAATGATCGATCTGATCACCCAGAAATTATATTATGATTCTCAAAAATCCTGAAAAACGCTTACTGCAAAAGACGCACTTTGACTGATTTACTAGCAGGAGTATTACTTTTTCGTGCTTTTAATTCTAGAGGAATCAATACATTACATTCTGGAAAATAAGTCGCAATACAACCCTTTGGAATCTCATAAGCTACTATTTTCAATCCTGAAACTTCTCTTTTCTTGCCTCCATAATTGTTATAAAGAGTGACCGGAAGATCAATATCTAAGTCATGGTTTTCAACATCTGTTTTATTCATTAAAACTATTTTTCGGGTCCCGTAAATCCCTCGATAACGATCATCTAAGCCATAGGTAGTGGTATTAAATTGATCGTGGCTTCGAATCGTCATCATGAGTAATTCATCTGGGTCAATTTGATAGTTGGGAAGTTCATTTACGGTAAACCTCGCTTTACCGATGTCATTAGTAAATTGTTGATTTCGTGGGCCATTGGGTAAATCGAAAATACCGTCTTTCTTGAGCTTCTCATTGAAAGATTCAAAGCCAACAACAGCTTTACTTATCAGGGTTCGAATGCGATCATAATCATCAATCAATGCATGCCAATCAACAATATCATTTCCTATAGTTCTAGATGCAATCTGAGCGATGATATGAGGTTCACTCAAAAGACAGTCCGTATGTGATTTCACAAAGCCCCGCGTGGTGTGTACACTCCCCATGGAATTCTCCACTGTCAATGTTTGAGGGCCCGACTTTTCAATAATGGTATCAGTCCTGCCTAAGCAAGGTAAAATCAATCCTATCTCACCATGGTGGAGGTGGGATCGATTCAGTTTGGTTGAAATATGCACTGAAATTTGGGTCTGCTCCAAAGCCTGTGTTGTATAATTCGTATCTGGAGCCGCTGATAAAAAATTACCGCCAAGTGATATGAAATATTTTCCTGGTTCTTTGTGCATCAATGCTATGGCTTGCACGACATCTACTCCGTGTTTTCTGGGAGGCTCAAATCCAAAGGTCGCCGCTAAGGTATCTAAAAATTGTTTGGAAGGCTTTTCCCATATACCCATACTTCTATCTCCCTGGACGTTACTGTGACCACGCACAGGGCAGGTTCCTGCGCCCTCCTTACCAATACTTCCTTTCAGCAATAACAGATTAACAATCTCTTGAATATTGTCTACTGCATTGACATGTTGGGTTAAGCCCATGGCCCAACAGGCAATGATCTTATCCTTTTTACAGAGCAAATCTATTAGAGCCTCAATTTGAGAGACTTCTAAACCGGTTCGCGCAACCAGGGAATGATAGTCCTGAGATTTAATTTCGGTAATGAATGCCTCAAACCCTTCGGTCTTTTGGGCAATGAAATCCTGATCTATGATTTCAGGAGATTTTTCTGCCTCTTCTAGTAACCTAAGTAGCAAAATTTTGAGCAGGGCCACATCTTCATTGATTTTAACCTGCAAATACAAATCGGCAAGATCAGTTCCTTGTCCTAATATCCCAGAAACTGCCTGTGGATTGTTGAATTTCAATAATCCTGCCTCCTTTAGTGGATTAATCACGACGACCTTAGCCCCCTGGCTTTTGGCCTTTTCCAAAGCAGATAACATCCTAGGGTGATTGGTTCCTGGATTTTGTCCAAAAATCAAAATCAATTCGGCATGGTAAAAATCTTCGAGCTTGACCGTTCCTTTGCCTATGCCTAAGGTATGATTTAAGGCGACGCCACTGGACTCATGGCACATATTTGAGCAATCTGGTAAATTATTAGTACCAAAAATTCGAATAAATAATTGATACAAAAAAGCCGCCTCATTACTCGTCCTACCCGAAGTGTAGAATATGGCGTCATCAGGACTTATGCGCTGGTTTAAATGAGATGCGATGAGATCAAAAGCTTCATCCCATGAAATGGAGGTATAATTTTTCTCCCCTTTTCTTACCCTCATCGGTGTTACAAGCCGCCCTTGCTGACCCAACCAATAATCAGATTGATTTCTGAGGCTGTTGATTGAATATTTGGAAAAAAAAGAAGCATCTACACTACGGTCGGTGGCCTCTTCAGCGATTGCCTTAACCCCATTTTCACAAAATTCACCCAAATAGGATCGATGATCAGGATCAGGCCAAGCACAACCCGGACAATCGGTACCGCCTTTTTGATTTAAGGGAGCTAGAACTTTCCCGGTTTTTATAAGGCTCATTGATTTCAATGCCATGCGCATGGAATGGAAAACAGCTTTTAAGCCAGCGGCACTTTTAGAAGGTTGTGTTATCCTCATTTCAATATTTAATCGCGTTGATTGAATATTATATTCAAATAAAAGATTTTCACACGCGTCATGAGCTTACAAAACATATTTTTAAATAAATTCAACCAAATTTTTAAATAAATATAAAATATCGCAAATAATTTTTTCTATTTATTACCGGTTGATTACAAATAAAGTTTTTAAAATTTTATTCGATTGTGAGTTTTTTTGTAATTCAGTATAACTATGTTCTTATGATTTTAAGTAAGCGACTAAATCCAAAATTTCTTGATCATTCATATTATCTAAGAGCCCAGCAGGCATCATAGAATTAGGCGTATCTTCTCTTGATTGTATATCTGACTTGTTGATCTTTGCTTTACCCTGCCCCAAGATATTTAAAACTAAATGTCTATCAGTATCACTTGCAACTGTCCCTATATAGGTGCGACCAGCTCTAGTGGTGACAACTACCATTTTATAATCATCTTGAATATCGGCACTCGGTTCCAATATATTGGAGAGGAGATAATCAATATTTAATCGGTTTGACCCCGTCAATTCGGGGCCTAAAATGCCTCCTTCACCGTACAATTGATGACAAGCCCCACAAGTCTTTGTAAAAATTGCTTTACCCTTAATAGTACTTGCAACTTCCAATTCTTTGTCTGTTAAAAGATTTTTATAGCGCTTATAACTAGACTCAACATCAGCAGAAATATCGTCTATAGGACCCCAAACTTCAACAAATCCATTGCCCATGACTCGTCTTAGCTGCCTAGCTATATGAGCAGGAATTTCACTCTTCATTATCAAACCTTCTGTGATAGCCTCGGTCAAAATATTTGCATAAACTCTCCTTGAGGACAACGCTAATAAAATTTCAATCTTCTCTTTTTCATTGAACCTTTCAAACCTTTCAAACATATTCCAACCTAATTCGGTATCCTTATAATGAGTTATTGCTCTAATCGCCTGAATTCTTAAGTCTGGATCATCCATGAATTCAGCTATTTTAGGCTTTAATCCTGACCATGCACGGCTAGCCAAGGCTGTTAGTGATTTCTGCCTATCTTCAAGCGGTGCATTGTTATCTTCAAGAATTGTAAAGAGCTGATTGGCGGCGTCTGCACTACCAAAAAGCTGAGCAATCTCGATAGCAATACCTTTTGTAGATTCATTGGAAGTCAATAATGCATAGGTTTTTTTCCAGTTGTCTGATGGTTTTAGGTCAGAACGATTTTCAATTTCATTTCTCAGCCCATTTAATAAATATTTTTGATTTACAGAAGGTTTTTGTATTGCAGTCAACAATTGCTCCATTCCATTAGCATCTACCACCCTTCTTGCTATATACTCCGCAATAATTGGCATTTGAGTTTCCAATCCTATTTTTAATCCCCTTTCGACATCAATTGCAACATTAGGCTCCATTGCAAACCATATCATCTTAGGTATATTATGATCATTTTTATCCTCAGACCTTTGGCTTAAAGCAGATACAATCTCCCAGCGATTATTCATAGGAATGCGTTGTAAAACTGCTGCCAGATATAATCTTACAATAGCAGACATATCATTAATGGCCATAGTATAAAACTTTTGTAAGGCGTTTGATGATATGATCTTATCCTCCCCTAGTAGCTGAATTGACCACGCTCTAATATATTCATCCGAATCTTCTAAAGCCGACAGTAGATCATTCTCTTTTAAGGAACGCGTAACATGAAGTGCCCAAAGTCCTCGTAATCTCAAATCAGAATTATTTTCATTTTTATAAATATTTATCAACTTTTCAATTGCCTGAGAAGATATGGCTTCTTTGACAGCTCGACCTTGAAGAATGACTCGAGCACGTCGCGCATGCCAATCGGATGGGCTAAGCTGAAGTTCAGCAAGTTCTAAGTCTGAAAACTTGGCCAAATCATCATACCTCCCTTTCCATTCTTCAGCATGGGATTTTTTCGGCATTATTCTAAAAATCCTCCCCGTCTCCTTATGGGCCACCGTATTGCCGCAAATATCTGCGTCATGCCAATCAAGCACATATAGCCCTCCATCAGGACCGATCTCCAAACTAAACCCTATCCATTGTGCATTGTTAGCCATCATAAAATCTTCTCCATGTTTAGCTACAAAACCGGAACCTCTGGGAATAAGAATATCAGAGAGAACGGCGTGCTCATGGATATTAGCCATAAATATTCGATTATTTTGCATCGGAGGAAATGCATCTGACATATAAATTCTTGCTCCTCCGTGCGCTGATCTATGGCGATGATCAACTATGGTTTTAATATCATCATAAATGTAAGAATTAAAATGTTGACCCCCCTGCCTATGATAAATGCCACCGGGCACAACATGAAAAAGATGAGGGATCACACACGCACTAATAAAGAGTTGGCCCTTGGAATTATAATCAATGCCCCATGGATTGCTGAATCCATGAGCTACCGCTTCAAATCTGTCTTTAGTTGGGTGGTATTTCCAAACACCCCCATTAATGTCAATACCATCTGCTTCTAATAAATCTTCAGGGAATGGCTCATTATGTTTATAAATTTTACCCTTTCCTACGGGCCTTCGTATTTTTGATGGCGTGGCAAACCCTTCCAAGCCATAAAGCCAACCATCAGGTCCCCAATGAAAGCTATTTATAGTCTCATGTCTGTCTCTTATGCCCCATCCAGTTAATCTTACCTCAATATCATCCATTTCGGCAACATCATCTCCATCTCTGTCGGGGATAAATAACAGATTAGGCGGAGCTCCCACAAATACACCACCAAAACCCACCGCTAATGCTGATGGAAATGCAATACCTTCGGCAAAAACCTTTCTTGAGTCTGCTCTTCCATCACCATTAGTATCTTCAATTATAAGGATTCTACTGTCTCCAGATCCTGAGAAGCCACTGCCGCGTGACTCATAATCTCTATTTTCAGCAATCCACAATCGCCCTTTGTCATCCCAACAAAATGCCATGGGTTGAGTTATCATCGGCTCTGATGCCCAAGCATTGACCTCATATCCATCTGTAATAGTCATTTCATCTACCTGCTCATCAGAAGTCAGAAACTTAGCCTTAAACCCTTTTTCCTGAGCTATTTCCCATAAACCAGCGGTTGCGTAGAGATTATTATCTCCTACATAATCTTTCCATTTTTCTGTAAGATCCAAATTATTTAACGCTCCAGTATAAATTACTAATCCGTGTTTAATGGTTTCTGTCTCCCCCTTTGGAATTTTCCAATCACCCATAATGGCTCGACTAGGTCCAATACCTAATTGTGAATCTACTCTCCAAGTTTGCGGAAACCCCCTATTCTCGGGATGATCAAAAATGGCGATATGAGCCAGATCATCTCTTCCTTCAACCTGCATGCCTACATCCATCCATAACGCATGCTGACCTGCTGCTTTTTCGTTTTTCTGCCTAGCAAAATTAATAACTTCACCTTTTATTCCTTCTTTCCATGGCATACGAAGAAACATCCCGCCGTACTGCATTTCTCCTATAACAATTTCTTCGATAGCTTCGCCATTCCACTCCAAATCGAGTAAATATTGCTCTTTTTTTAATTCTAAGGACCAAACCTGTGTTTCTTTCATCAGTGGCTTTCCATTTGCAGCCAGCATAAAATATACCGTCTGCCAACTCACTTTTTTACCTATTGAATCAATAACATTAAAGCTCACTCGTTTCCAATAATCCTTTCCCGGATTATGAAAATAATCACGCCCTTTAATCACTTTTTGCTCTTCGGTCTTAGGTTCGTAAAAAAAATTCATCAAACTATCAATTCCGATTTTTTGACCATTCACTCTTGTAAAACCCCAATAAAGTCCTGTTTGATGAACATGATGCTCTGGACTATTTTCCGTAAGAAGCCCTTTTCCATCCGGTGCTGCAATGGGGTGCAAATAAGGACGAAAACCTGGTCTCGCGTTTTGAACAAGGATCGGTTGATTTTTATTGCCTGCAAACACAGATATAGTGGCAGCATCTTTATCCAAGATAGCAGTTAATCCCTGATCTAATTTAATATTAGATGGATTGCAACAAACAAATAATAGAAGCAAGAAGTTGGCAATAATGAAAGCGTATTTTTTAGTTTTCATAATAATCATACTTTGGTAAGGAGCATTTTTTTTATTAATCGAAGATAATAGACATTTATTTTTCCTATCGCTCGAAGAGAAGATACTTTTGGCCTTTTTTAAAATGTCTCGTTCCATGCATGCAGCTGCCAGCACATTCTGAAGTCTTGAAATTTCTTTTTCTGCAGCTGTTTGGACTTTCTCGCCATTTCAAGGAATGCAATCTTTGTATTAAGATTGCATGACGAGAGCATTTGCAGTTCTATCACATCCTCTTATGCTACTCCCTTTTAACTTGCCCCTTGATAGGCTTAATTCAACAGTTGTGAGCTAAATTATACTTTTTCCTTTACTCTGTGATAAAACTTAAAATTAATTATTTTAGTCTTACAGCTCAACGCTAACTCAGGTACTTTGACAAATTCGAAACATCCATAAAATTACGTCTCATTAGACTTTTGCCAAAAAAAAATATTTTTAAAAAATAATATCGGTTAATTGATCAAAAAATCAATTGTTAGCAAAAAAATTACTGATGTAAATAAACGAGCGTTTTTGACTTTAAAATTAACTGAGAAAATAAAAATACTTCAATAAACTAGTCATGATAAGATACATGGCTTCCTTAAAGGGGCACTGCTTTTTTAAAGAAATATAAGAAATAAAAAAAAACCAAATTAAATTTGGTTTTTTAGTGATTCGTCTGGGGTTCGAACCCAGGACCCTCTCCTTAAAAGGGAGATGCTCTACCAGCTGAGCTAACGAATCGCAACTATTTTAAAGAAAAAAATGTTGGGTTTTTGACCAGTACTTTAATTAATTTGCGGTGCAAAACTATGCAGCCACTCTACAAAATCAAACTAAATGAAACATAAGTTTTTATTATTTTTATTATTTCCCATTTTGACCGCCTTTGACAGCAGCGCTGATCCGAAATTATTTAAGGCCGATTCTCTATTCAGATCAAAAAAATACACTGAATCAAAGTCAATATTCGATGAGATAACTGCAACCGGAAAAGCAAGTCCAGCCCTTTTATTAAAAATGGCTTACATAGACGAAGGGCTTGGTGACTATGTTCAAGCACTCTTTCATTTGAATAGTTATTATTCGATGACTTCAAATGAACAAGCATTAGATAAGATGAGAAATATTGCAGAGAAAAAGGACTTGGTGGGTTATGAATATTCAGATTATGGCTTTTTTAGAAATTTATTGACTGAATTTAAAATTGAAATTGAAATGATCCTGTGTTCGATTTTACTGCTTTTAAGTTTTTTGAGCTTGCGGAAAAAACGAGCAATGAAAGCTTTTAGACCCATCATTTATGTCCAAATAGGTTTGATTTTTATCATCGGCCTTTCGGTCAACTATTTATTTGAATATGACCGAGCCATCATCAACTCTGACAACGTCATCCTCATGTCCGCACCTTCCGCGGGTGCTGAACCGGTAGAGATTATTGAAAAAGGTCACCTCATTGAGGTATTAAGTAGACATGAGACATGGGTGAAAATTTTATGGTATGATCAAGAGGTTTTTATCAAAACTAAAAAACTATTGTTTATTTGAGTAGCGTTAAATAGCCGTTATAATCGGTTTTTGAAAAGTTTAAAAGATAATAATATACCCCCGCGGGTGCTCCCTTGCCCTCCCAAACAAAGGATCGTTCTTTACTAAAAAATACCTGAACGCCTACTCGATTGTAGATGGCCACGTACTCAAAAGCATCTTCACAATTGTCCGGTGGCAAATTTTGACTGGAATCATCATAGCCCGATAAGCTGAATACATCATTAAATCCATCTCCATTCGGAGAAAAAGCATTTGGAGGTAAAAAACCTTCAAATCTATCCCTAGTTTCTACTATTTCAAAGCGTATTCTCGTCGTATCGTATGCTGACAGTGGACAATTATCATCTTCGGCAATAAAAATTAAATCATAAGCTGAAGCAGCACCCTTTCTCAGTAGGGAACATTCTGGTTGCCAATACAATGTAGTAGCTACCGAACCCTGTCCCATTTGGGTCTCCATCTGTAAGGACGGGGAACTGGGCCTTCTAAACGCTTCAGAAAAGCCCAACCTGATGCTATCCTCCGTGTCTAAATCAAATGCCTCAATCTGTAGACTATAGACTTCATTTACCTCTAATTCAATGGGTTCAAATCGATCAATAACCGGACTTTGATTCACTGGTGTAACTACGTTGACCACAAACCTCACCGTATCCGTATTGGTAAAATTGCATTTATCTTCATCTTCAGCCAAAAAAAAGAACTCAAACCGATCTACACCGGAGGTAGACAAATAAGTACAGTCAGCCGTCCAACTAAAATCAGCTTGAGTACTACTTTCAACTGGCCTTTCTTGAAAATCTACACCTATAGCATTAGGATCAAACCCAACCCCATCCAAACGTAAGCTGATAAGATCTCCATCTTCATCTTCACTGAAAATGGTAAAATCTAGGATTTCCCTAGGCTCAATGGTTACCTCAAAATCTGGATAGCTTGGAATAGATATGATCGGCACGGTATTGGAAGGAAGATCTAGAGATAGATCATATTGAGCAAAATTAAGGTTTGAATTTTGACAGGTATCGGCATCTTCTACCCTTACAAAAACATCAAACTGCTGTCTCATTGAGAAATCATATACACCACATTGCGTATCCCAAACCAAAATCGCCCCTAAATTACCTGCAGAACGATCTATTTTTTCCAACGAAAATCCATAAATACTAGGATCTGCAATCCCTGTTATGAAATAATCTATACTCAAATCATCCAGGTCTTCATCACGGGCAAGGATGGGGAATTCTATACGCTCACCTTCTGAAATGAGTGTATCGACATACGTGACCTCATAGGTGGGGAAAGTATTGGGTGGGGGCTCCACCTGTATGCTCAAGCGTAAAGTATCTAGTTGAGGTAACGGACAAGCATCATCTCCGGCGATTAAATCGACAATGAAAGGTATATTGGTAAGCGGTGGACAACCCGGCGCACAAACCTCAATGATCAATGAATCAGATTCAACATTTTCATAGATATTAAATTCAAAAATATCATTTACCTCTTCCTCGAAATTAACACCTTCCGCCCTTAAACTGATGGTTTCTCCAGGACTGATGTTTCTCACAATAAAGTCAAAACATTTATCATCCGATAGGCTATAATACAATACCTCTGTCTCTGGAATAAAATTTTCATTATCAGAAATTTGAACCCCCACTATCGGAGGATCAGGAGGATCACAACCTTCAGATCTTACAAGCAGTTGAAAATCCCGTTGTACCCGACCTATTTTTAACCCTACTCTGTATTCCTCAACTACCACAGAAAACAAATACAATCCGGATACACTTGGATTCACACGTAATAACCCACGGTCGCTTATAGAAAGGCTGGGATCTCCTGTAATCATATGATCTAAATCATAGCCCTCCGCAAAAAATACCAGCGGATGGGGTGCGGGCTGGGGAATAGGCAAGGCGACCGCGGAAGATGAATTCAAAGGCGTGGCCAGTGAATAAACCAAAGAATCTCCATCGGGATCTGTTCCTGTAAATTCTGTATAATACAATTGATTGATACAAGCATAATCTCCCAAAGGGGCAAACAACTGTGGTGAAGAATTGATAAATATTTCGTTATCTGTACTCCACAATGGAGGTATTTCAGTCACATATTTCATACCTGTCCCCCCAGGATTTATAATGTTTTTAATTCCTGCATTCCTACAGCAACGCTCCCAAACAAGGGAATAACCTCCAGCATCAGCATAATCTTCAGGATTTAAAGTCACCGCCCCACTCCAAATTATTCTTGAGGTAATCAATTGCTCCCAAGAACATTCTGGATTTGTATAATTTACTAGGAATTCAGCCTCTAAATTCAATATATGATTGGACATTTCTGCCCCATCTGAATTTCTGAAAATATATACCCGAACTTGACTTTCTGGATTGGGATTATCTGTTTGAAATCGATCAAAATACTGAACTAAATTGATCCGATATTCACCTGCCGATACCGTCTCAAATTCAATCTCACCTCCCACTATATGGTAAGCCATACCAGGGACTGTCAAAAAAATAATAATGAAAGAAAAAAGATTTTTCATACTTAGAAGTAAAGGCAGCTAATCTAACTTAGATCCCAAGAATGAGCAAACATTAGAACAGTAATCCATCACAATTATTACTTTTGCCCAACATGAGGAAAGTAGAGATTATTGAGAAACTAGAAATCACAGGTATTTCTTCCACGGGGAAAGCAGTCGGTCGAAAAGATGATTTGGTCATTTTTGTGAATCAAGGGGCGCCAGGAGATGTCATAGATGTCAAGATCGTAGGCAAAGAAAAAAAAATTCTGATTGGATCTCCTGTATTTTTCCATAAAAAATCTCCCGACAGAACCGACCCTTTTTGTGAACATTTCGGTGGATGTGGTGGATGTAAATGGCAACATCTTAACTACCCTGCACAGTTAACATTTAAAGCCGAACATGTGAGGGAAAATCTCAAGAAAATAAGCAAAATGGAACTGCCGGAAGCCGAACCTATCATGGGATCAGCCAAAACGGATTATTATCGTAATAAATTAGAGTATACCTTCTCTAATAAAAGATGGCTGACCCAGGAAGAGATTCAAACAGATGGATCCATCAATAAAAATGCTTTGGGCTTCCATATTCCAAGAATGTTTGATAAAATATTGGACATCAATCAATGTCATTTGCAGCCTAATCCATCGAATGAAATCAGGTTGGCACTCAAAAATTTTGCAGATACTGAGGGCTTCACTTTTTACGATATCAAAAAACAACAAGGCTTGCTAAGAAATCTCATTATTCGAACGACCACTACGGAAGAGACGATGGTCATCGTCCAATTTGGAGAAGCCGATGAGGAGAAGATAAAAAAGGTCATGCAATTTCTTGCAGAGCAGTTCCCACAGTTAACTTCCTTGCTCTACTTGGTGAATTTGAAAAAAAATGAAACGATTTATGATCAAAACATCCTGACCTATGCAGGCAACGATTTTATCATCGAAAAAATGGGTGAATTGCGCTTTAAAATTGGTCCAAAGTCCTTTTTTCAAACCAACCCCAAGCAAGCCTATGAGCTTTATAAAAAAATTAACGTATTTGCCGATCTTAAGGGTAATGAACTTGTATTTGACCTTTATTCAGGAACCGGAACGATCGCCAACTTTCTTGCCAAAAATAGCCGTAAGGTCATAGGTATAGAATCAGTTCCTGAGGCCGTTGAAGATGCACATTTCAACTCGAAACTTAATCAAATTGATAACACCAAATTTTATGCTGGAGATATGAAAGATATGCTCAGTGGTTCTTTTATTAAAGTACACGGACGTCCTGACCTGGTCATCACGGATCCTCCCCGAATGGGCATGCATCAAAATGTCATCGAGGCACTCAATCAATTGAACCCTGATCGCATCATTTATGTCAGCTGTAATCCGGCTACACAGGCACGCGATATGGAGCTTATGAAGGATCATTATGAAGTGATTAAAACCCAACCGGTGGATATGTTTCCACATACGCAACACATTGAAAATATTGTATTATTAAAATCAAAATAGTATGCATAACGACCCCGAGCTCAGTCCTAAATTTTTAGGTAAAATATCCTCTGATTTTATCAAGGTATCCGACCATTTAAAGGAAGCTAGCTATCAAATCAGAAAAAGAGATTTTTCTAAATTTCCTGTTTTTGTGACCTCTCAAGAGTCCATTCCTTTGGGTTCCCTACTCTATGAAAAAAATCAAATGGGCAATGAGTGGACCTATCATGCCTCTTTTGCTGAAGAATTTGTGGAACGTAAGCTGATCGAAAATATGAAAGATTTCATGGCGGTTTACAAAAATCCGGATGAATTCTGTTGTCTCTTCGTCTTACATCCTGATTTCACAAACTTTACATTTATTCCTTATCCTGATGATGATGATCAAAACATAGAATAGTCCTCAAAAAAGCTGAAAATAAATGCGCCCCTCTCCAATTATTAATTGGAATTTCCCAGGATATCAAACTCGCTGATTTTTACCAACTCAGGTAAGTTAGAAATATCATATTGATACATCACCTGTTCTCCAACTACTAAAGCCGTGGGATGACTCACGATCACATCATAAGCAAAATCAATAGGATAGGTCCCTAGAATCTTGGGCGCCGTGCGGTCTGCGATGTCTACTACCTTCACTCCTGCTGTTCCATCACACACAATCAAGTGATCTCCTATCACTGCAAGTCCGTGAGGATTGTACAAGATATGTCTACCTACAACACTTAAGTCCTGTGAATCCTGAATATCAATGATCTGTAATTCATTCAAATCTGTCCAACAATTGGTTCCTCCCCTTAACGTCACATAAGCATATGCTTCGTCTGCCACCACTGGATCACAACTCCTAAAATGCTCAATCCTATTGATATAACTTGGATTACCTGCATCAGTTACATCATACATCAACATTCCGTTGGTAGACCCCACATATAAAATGTCATTCAATCTAAATAGCGTTTCTGCCCAAGTCTCGGTATCTAATTTCCCCCAACGTTGGGGTTGATGACTTGAGGTCAATTCAAATAAAACCAATTCATTAAAACTGATGGTATATAAAAATTGATCAATAGGTAAAAATCTTGTCATCGAACCAGCCGTGCTTACTTGTCTTGAGCCACCATCTTCAACTGACATCTCTTGGGAATCCATCACGGCAAAGTCTTCGTAATACATGCCGCTACTTTCTACTTCCTCTTGCCTAATTTCTATCTCCCAATCCAGCACAATCCCTTGGGACATATCTAAATTTTCATATCCTACACGATCATACTCATAAGCTTCCAGCTCTTCCCAAGAGGGATAATTCCAATATTGATCAAAATAGAACACATCCTCTACCGTATAATCTTCCAAAAGAATAGGTTCATCTATATTACTGATATCCAACACTACAAGTGCTGAGAACATATCAGCATATATATGATCATCTACAATGGCCATATCTATGTTACCAGGCAGTGAAATAAAGGATTTATTGATGGGGTTGCCCGGATCGGTATTGTCAACAATATGAATGCCCTTATTTGGACTATTTACAAATACATAATCACCATAAGTAATCACTTTTCCAGATTGGGCATAGTCCAAAGGAGGATTTATAGAGATGTCCATGGTCAGCTCTTCAACCGTGGCAAAAATGGGTTTAAAATAGGCCACATCAGCCGTTTCTGTTCCATTCATTAACTCACATCCTGAGAAGATGAAGCTGAAAGTAATAATGACAATATACAATAGTGATGCAATACGTTTCATCGTGAAATCTTTTAGTTTAAATAACAATTGATCAATAAGTATGCCAACATACCTACTCTAAAAGTATTATTGTAATATAAAAAGATTTATTATTAATATTTTTTAAAAAAACTTTATGCCTAGTTTTCAATATTAACCATAAAGTCAAGACATCACTTCGTTTATTCTATTATTTCCAAATCCCATCAATGTTTAATTCTTAATTTCCATCAACCGCTCCAACTCATGAAAAGAGATGCCAAAGATATCTTTAAGTGTCGTAATTTGTTCTTTAATAATGGGATCGGGGACCCCTATTTCTTTTGTTTTCACCGCAGCAATTAAAATATTTTTGGGCGTGTGATCAGTTGCTATAAATTCAAAAACTTTTGTTTTATAACCATAGGACTCCAATATAAGTGCTCGAATGGTATCCGTCAATATTTCTGCTTGCCGCGCTTCCATGATTCCAAATTTGGTCAGCGCAGCCAAAGATCCTTGGTTTTTCATGCTATTGCGGATTTGTTTGTGGCAGCAGGGTGCGGCAAGGATGACTTTTGCCTGGTCCTTAATCCCTCTCGCAATAGCATCATCCGTTGCGATATCACAGGCATGAAGGGCCATCAGTACATCTATTTTTGGAAGGACGATATCTTTGATCGTACCCTGCTCAAAACTTAAATGATCGAATTTTGCTTTTCCAACGATAGCATTACATTTTTCAACAAGTTCTGATCTCAATTCAATACCTAATACCTTAGGCTTCTTTTTTAACTTAGTATGCAGATAATCATACAATGCAAAAGTCAAGTATCCTTTCCCTGCTCCCATATCTACCACAGTAAAGGATTCAGGAAGATGGACTGAACTTAAGATGACTTCTATAGTTTCTATGTATTTATTGATCTGACGGTACTTGTCCTGTTTGTCTTTTTTGACGACACCATCCGTTGTTGTTATTCCTAGCTGCTCTAAATAAATATTACCTATGGGATTTAAAATGCGCTTTTTGATATGATCATGGGTCACATCAACTACATGTAAAGTGGCTGGTTTACTTTTTAATTTGAATTTTCCACTCCGATAATAAAGTAAGTACCAATCTTTTTCTAGCGTAAATAAATCAGCTTGATAAAAATCTTCCTTGAGCAAATTTGAAATTTGAAGGACACTTTCTTCCAAGGTGAAATTTTTGGTCACATCATTGTGCATGTTACTGGTCACCATGGATAACCGTAATTCACCTTTGAGCTGAACGGGCCTGATTGTCACCATTTTGATCACTGTAGTTTTTACCCTTTTTTTAGAAAGGATCAGCTTGATCAGATTATTTTGGCTGAAACTATATTTGAAATGATCAATGAATAGATGTTCTTGTGTCATGATTTTTTTTTCGCGATGGGCTATGAATGAGCATGTGTTGGGTAAGAACCCTTTTAAGTTCTGATCAAACCCTCCTGAGCCAATGAAGTAATTAATCTACCCGATTGATCATAAATACTCCCCCGGGTCAACCCTCGAGAATTTCCTGCCTTAGGACTGTCCATCAAATACAGCATCCAAGAAGAACCATGAAAGGGCTCATGAAACCACATACTGTGGTCTAAACTAGCGGCATGTTTTACCCCTTTCAGCCAAGAAATACCATGAGGTATCAAAGCGGTCGAAAGCAGCATATAATCAGATAAGCAAGCCAAACTCGCCTGGCGAAAAGCCAAACTCTCCGATGATATATCTTCCAATATTTTAAACCAAATACCTAATTTAGGTGGTGCCTTTATGGGATTTAAGGGATCAAATGCTTCGATGGGCCTGATTTCAATAGGCCACTTCGTTTGTGCCCAGCTTTTCAAACGTTCTTTCAAAACACCCTCTGTCCTTTCGGCAGCTTCGGAGTTGATCTGTTTAAGATTTAACAAACCCCCGGGCCCTTTGACCGGCTCGTGATCCAATTGATGAGAGATACCAGGCTCCTTTATTTGAAACGAAGCAGACATATTAAATATAGCTTTCCCGTGCTGAATGGCAACAATACGTCGGGTTGAAAAACTCTTTCCTTCGCGAATGGGATCTATTTGATAGATGATCGGTGCATAGGGATCTCCGGGAAGAATAAAATAGGCATGCATAGAATGTATCATCCGATCGCTCGGTACAGTTTGTGCAGCTGCATAAACAGCTTGTCCCATCACCAAGCCCCCGTAGAGTTGTGGAGCACCTATATCAACTGTTTGACCTCGATATATATAATCATCAAGTGCTTCTGTTTTTAACAATTCAAAATTTAATTCCATCAAATAAATTTATACAACATGGGCAAAATGATTCAAATACCAATAAGAGTACTGTCTTATTTTACAAAAATAAGATAATTTTAAACAGTGAAGTACCCAAACCTTATGGTCCTTCTAATAAATCTTATATTGAATTACAGACAGAAAAATAGTTTCCTCAGGACAATCTTATTAAAAACATGCCACTAGAAAAGCAAAATTCATTATCATTTAAATTTATTGACTTTTGAACGTTACTTATTGACATTCATTTTGAATCGATCAAACTTTGATGGAACTTTTGTTTTTGGAAAATAATTATTTTGGAAGTTAACGTCTGCTGTTTGATCCAAAGGATCTAAAATAATTTGAGAAACCACTTTTTCTTTTATGAATACTTTACTCACATTCGATTCATTAATTCGCCATATTTCTGCCGGAATTTGCTCTATTTCACCCGTTCCATCCTCATAGATCCATTTGATAATGATCGGACTTATCAATCCTCCATCATTTTGGAAAAATAACTCATAAGCATTCTTTCCAATAAATTTTTCCATCACTACATCTTGATTGACCGGATGAAGATAATCATCTATCAATCCTTTCTTATCTTTAAAAACATACCAAGGCTGAGGGACAGATTGAAAATCTATTAATTTTGTACCATCTACATAAGTAGACTTATATTTACTTTGAAATTCAGAAACAGGTTCACTGAGCACATACCAACTCACTCCTTGTAGGTTGATATCAACGTGATCTGTCGTGTAGAACCAGCCCCTCCAAAACCAATCAAGATCTATGGCTGAAGCATCTTCCATAGTTCTAAAAAAATCAGCTGGTTTCGGATGTTTAAACGCCCATCTTCGAGCATACTCTTTAAAAGAATAATCAAATAATTCAGGACCCATGATTGTTTCCCTCAACAAAAACAACGCAGCACTTGGCTTACTATATGCATTATTACCAAAAAATAGAATATTTTCAGAATTGGTCATAATGGGTCTCATGAAATCTTTTTCCCCGCTCATGAAATCTTTTATAGTTGCCGGTGTACCTGCTTGAATGGGCATCTCAGGATACCATTCCATAGAGGTTTTTGTTTCTAAAAAAGTATTCAATCCCTCATCCATCCAAGACCATTGTCTTTCATCAGAATTGATAATCATCGGAAAAAAATTATGACCCACCTCATGTATAATAACACTAATCATACTCCATTTGGTCATTGCAGAATAGTTACCCTTCTTATCGGGCCGTCCATAATTGAAGCAAATCATAGGATATTCCATCCCAATAGCTGCTGTATGGACACTGATAGCTACCGGATAAGGATACTCAATGGTCATTTCACTATAAGTCTTTAAGGTATTGACCACAGCCTTGGTCGATTCCTGTTCCCAAAGTGGATTGCCTTCTTTGGGGTACAAAGACATGGCCATTGTAGTTTTTTCATCCAATTGAACGGCCTGTGCATCCCAAATGAATTTACGTGAAGATACCCAAGCAAAATCGCGTACATTCTCAGCCTTATAATGCCAAGTTTTGGTTTGATCGGATCTTGAACCTTCGTTCAAAACGGCCTCTTCATCAGTAATAATTACTACAGGCGCATCAAAACTTGACCTTGCACTTTGTAACCTTTCAAGTTGTATTGAATTGAGTACCTGTGATTCATTTTCCAATGAACCGGTTGCCGCAATTATATGGTCGGCTGGAGCCGTAATTTTTACATCGAAGTTTCCAAAATTCAATGTAAATTCTCCCTGACCTAAAAATTGCTTGTTTTGCCAACCATTAAAGTCATCAAAAACAGCCATTCTAGGATAAAATTGAGCCATTGCATAAAGATAATTGTCATCCTCAGGAAAATATTCATAACCCGAACGCTCATCATCATCTCTCCTATTTCCAATCAAATATTTCCAATCTATTTGGAACTTCAGTACCGAACCCGGTTTCAAAGTTTCCGCTAAATCTATGCGCATCATAGTTTTTACTCTGTGAAAACTGAGTCCATTTCCCTCTATGTCTTCGATAGATATGATGCGAAAGCCTCCATCAAAATCAGCATCAAAAGTTAAATGAGGTAACCGCTTGGCATCAACAGTATATCCAGGATAGAATCTTTCATTAATTTTATATTTATCCGAATCTTTCGCTCTAACATTCTGATCTAGCTGAATCCAAAGAAAATTCAAGGTACTGGGTGAATTATTATAATAAGTGATGATTTCATTTCCAGTAATAGATTGATCTTCATCATTGAGTACGACCGCTATCTCGTAATCCGCACGCTGCTGCCAATAAGCAGGTCCAGGTGCTCCAGCTCCTGTCCTGTAACTGTTGGGAGTAGGTAGTTTCTCATCTATTTGTTCAAATTTTTCATCAAAAAGATGCTGTCCTGTAAGACCCTTAATTGAAAAAAAAAGTCCAAAAAAAATCCAAAAGAAAGTTTTCAACCAAAGTCTCTTTCTTTTCGAAAAAAGTAAATTCATTCTCTCATTTTAAATTATTAAAAGTAAATTTAACAAAAAAAAACCGTGAAATACTATCACTATTTATTAATATCTTTAAGTTTATGCAGCTGTAAAACAGAGCAATCAGAAGACTTAAATTCAAAAATAACAACCCTCTTAAAACAAGTTGAGGGTGACTTTGCCATTGCCTTTCAAGATCTTCATCGAAAAGAAAATGTTTTTTTACTTAACGAAAATGAGCGATTTCATGCCGCAAGCACCATGAAAGTACCGGTCATGATCGAAATGTATCACCAAGTATCTCAAGGACAACTTGCACTTACTGATAGTATACTCGTCAAAAATAAATTTGAAAGTATTGTAGACTATTCGACCTACGAAATGAATATCGCAGAGGATTCGGAACCCTCAATTTATTCTCAAATCGATAAACAAATGACCCTGTTTGATCTCATGAATCAAATGATTATTTCGAGTAGTAATTTGGCTACCAATATTCTGGTTGAAGAAGTGGGTGCTAAAAATGTTAATGCTTCTATGCAGCGTTTAGGAGCTTATAATACCGAAGTGCTTAGGGGCGTGGAAGATCAGAAAGCATACGATTTAGGACTGAATAATATGACTACCGCCAAAGATTTGATGACTATTCTTAAAAGTATTGCTCTGCCCTTGGGTGAAACAACTCAAAATCAAAGAGCAATGATCGATGTGCTAAAAGCACAAGAGTTCAATGATATCATTCCTCGATTTTTACCAGCCGATGTACAAGTCGCACATAAAACAGGTTCAATCACGGGGTTACATCATGATGCCGGTATTATTTATTTACCAAATGGAGAAACTTATGTGCTTGTTTTACTTTCAAAAAACTTAAAAAATTTTGATCAAGGTACCTTGACATTAGCCAAAATATCAAAGCTTTTTTATGAACATGTTACCGCATTGGAAGTTCCTTCAAATAAACGATAACCCCGTCGATTCCATTAAGCTGAAGAGCAAATATAGGCTCAATCCCTGAGCTGCTCAATGATCTGCATATTATTCAAAGAGTCCGAAACTGGAATTAATAACGGTTCCAAAGTTCTGATTGCCTTGGAAAAATGATCAGCTTGAAGCTCATAGGTATTTACGGGTTCAAACGAGATGCGATCAATAGTACTTCCTTGCTGCAAAATAAGGGTTGATTCTTGATCAAGGCAATTAAAAGGATACTTGATCTCTATTTTACCTTCGGATCCAAAAACATGCACGACTTGAAAACGCTCCATTTGGGTACCACAGGTAAATGTAGCCGACCCTTTATTGAATTGCAGTAGCCCAGAAGTCAATCGATCTGTTTTCATTTCAGGGTCATATTCTGACAATCCACTTACCTTCAAGGGTTCTTCTTCAAAAAGCCATCTAGCCGCAGAAATACCATAGCAGCCTACATCAAGCAGACTTCCCCCTCCCATTCTTTTATGATTACGAATATTGTTTGGATCCAATTGAACATAAGAAAAATGAATGTGTACATGAACCAACGTACCGATGGAACCGGATGTTATCAGTGATTTCACTTTCCCCCATTGGGGATGAAATTTATACATGAATGCTTCCATCACGCGCAAGTCTGGATATTTTTTCTGGACTTCGTCCATCAACGTAGCTTCTGATAAATTCAGTCCGATGGGTTTTTCACATAGTACATGTTTGCCTGCAGCAAGTGATTTTAGGATCCATTCGACATGTAAATGATTAGGCAAAGGAATATAGATAGCTTCAATGACGGGATCTAAAAGCAGGGCTTCATAGCTACCATAAGCTTTCTTTATTTGAAATTGAGCCGCAATTAATTCTGCTTGTGACAAACGGCGAGAGGCAATCGCATCGATATTGCAAAATTCGGCTTTAAGCATCGCAGGGATAACTTTTTTGATGGCAATTTGTGCCGTTCCTAAAATTCCCCAGGAAACTTTTTTTATCCTCATTTTTAAAAATATCAATGAATAAGATGATCTTGATTTTGCCCATTCAACTTCAAAACCACCTAATAGTTAAATTAATTAATTGTTGTTTAAGTTGACTGTAAGGTGGCATTAGCCATTCTACGGCTCCAGCAATGTGTTGTCGATAAATCCCTCTTTCATTGGAAAATGCCATAAAACCAAATTTCCCATGTGAATTACCCATCCCACTATTATTTATACCACCAAAGGGTAATTCGTGGTTGTAAAAATGTAAATCATTATTATTGATACAAACGCCACCAGAAGATGTATTTTGTAATATGTGATTGATTTTTTTCTGACTGCTGCTGTAGATATAAAGGGCCAAAGACTTCTCTTTACTATTGATAGTATCTATAACTTCATGGATGTCTTCAAAAACAATGATTGGTAGAATGGGACCAAAAATTTCCTTCTGCATCAAATCGGTATCGGCGGTGACCTCGGTGATCAAAGTAGGTTCGAAACTATGAGTGGTCAGGTCAGAAGCGCCCCCGTGTACGATTTTTGCTCCTTTACTTTTGGCGTCTTCCAGGTAGCTATTCAATCGTAGATGATGTTGGTCATTTATAATTTTTGTATAATCTAGGGAGTTTGATGCGTCCTCACCAAAAAAATCAAGCAACGTTTTTTTTGAGTAAGCAATGAACGCATTTACCTGACTGCGATGTACGCTAACATAGTCGGGAGCTATGCATATTTGTCCTGCATTCAAAAACTTACCCCACATAATTTTTTTAGCCGCTGCGGCTACATCTGCAGTTTCATCCACAATAGTAGGTGATTTACCCCCCAGTTCTAGCGTGACCGAAGCTAAATTTTCGGCTGCCGCACGCATCACTATTTTACCTATTTCAGGTGATCCCGTAAAAAAAATATGATTAAAGGGAAGTTTGAGTAAACCTGTACTCACATCGATACCCCCTTCGATGACCGCCACCTCTGCCTCCTCAAAAAGATCATTCAACATACGCTTAATCAATGCCGATGCGTGCACCGTATGCTCAGAGGGCTTCAGTATAATCGTATTGCCTGCGGCAATGGCGGAAATCAGTGGACAGATGCTCAAATTTATTGGGAAATTCCATGGGGCAATAATCAATACATTGCCCTTGGGCTCATATTTAATTTTGGAAGACGAGCCTATAAAAGCAAGTTTTGTAGACACCGCCTGATCTCGCATCCAATATTTTAAATTGCGGAGGGCATATTTGATTTCACCGGTAACTGCGTAAATTTCACTCAAATCAACCTCAGCAGGACTTTTACCAAAATCATCAAATAACGCTTTTTGAATTTCCTTTCGGTAAGTAGTCTCAATGGCCCTAAGTAATTTTTTTAATTTTACCTTACGCTGTTTTAAAGTAGATTGAGCAACTATTTTCTTATAAAGCAATTGCTTTTTAAAAATAGAAGTATGACTTACTGCCTTTTCATTATCAGTGGATTTCATATTTTTCTGAAATTAAAGAAATGATCGAAAAATTCATGTTACTTAAATTAATTTGCTTGAAGCCATCAGAAGCTTAATAATAAAACCAAATATTTTAAGACTCATTTATTACTGTCGAGATAAAAAATTACTTTTAAATTAGGCACTCAACTCTTTGATGGCCTTTACCAATACATCCAATTCCCCAGGAGTAGTAAATAAATTAGGAGTGATCCGTAACCCACGCACTCCCGGACGATCAATGGCTACGGTCCAAATTTGATAATCATCCAACAGCCTCTTCGCAAAATCTGCTGGTCCCATAGTTTCAATACCCACATTTCCAATCGCACAATATCGTTTGGAGTCTACAGGTGTATTGACCACCACTTTAGATAATTCTCTAACTTGATCAGTCCAATATTTTTGTAAGTAACGCAACCGTGCCTCCTTTCGACTGCCGCCAATTTTATGGTGGTAATCAATTGCATTGATGATGGCGAGGTCTGTATGTACAGCATAAGTGCCTACATGATTTAATCGTAAAATATCTTCTAAATCACGTGGGTCTTCAGCAAATAATGGCCAGAGATCAGCTATTTGATCCTTATTTATATACAAGAATCCAGCACCTAAGGGAACAGTTAGCCACTTATGTAAACTGGTCCCATAATAGTCACAATGTAGGTCTTGAATTGAGAATTGAATGTGACCAAAAGCATGTGCACCATCTACCAACACACGAACGCCATAGCGATGCGCCATGTCACAAATTTTTTGAACGGGCATAATCTGTCCGGTGATATTGACCATATGACAAATCATGAGCAATCGGGTCTTTGATGTAATTACCGACTCATAAAGTTTTACAATCTCTTCATCATTTTTGGGATGATTAGGAATTGAAACTTCCCTTACTACTATCCCAAAACGACGTTCCATCAATCTAAATTGATTGCGCATAGCCCCATAATCTTGTGCTGCCATGATGGCCTCATCTCCTTTTTCCCAATTTTGTCCTTGGATGACTAAGTTGAGTGATTCTGTAGTGTTACGGGTAATAATTAGCTCTTCAGGAAGACAACCAGCCATTTTTGCCAGACGCATAGCACTGTTTTTTTTGTTTTCCATTTGCACCGTACGCATGTAATAAGAACCTTGGAAGTTAATTTCCTTCACATGTTCGATGTAATGTTGTTCGATGTATTTTGGCATGATACAATAAAAGCCATTTTCTAAGTTGATGTAATCTGTTTTCAACCTATAATCTGCTCTTATTTTTAACCAAAAATCTTCCTGGGTAGCTAGGGCATTATCAGAAAGGTGACTTATGGATGAAATTAATGTATCGAGGTGATCAAAAGTCAAAGATGTTGATAATCCCAAACCTGTTAGTCCTTTTAAAAATGTGCGTTTTTCCATAAAAAATAAATACTTCAAAATGAACGTTATTACTCTTATTTTTTAGAAGAATACCTCAGCAAAGAACTATTCTTCCACTTTCCAAAAAGCAATACCTCCAGCTTGCTTACCTACTTCTACCACATCAATTAATTGATATTTCTCCAATGAAATAATATCTACTGCACCGCGCTGATTACCTTTTCCCTCCACCGAAACAAATACATATTTATGATCTGGAGAAACAGAAATACCATGAGTAATCTCTCTAGAATTCTTAATAACCGCCAATTCTCTCCCCTGATCAAGGTTCCAAATCGCAGTAGTGCCTTCAGTTTTATAGCTTACAATCATTGTTTTACCATCCGCTGTAATTTCTATATTATAAGGACCTTTTCCCGTTGAAAAGGTATGAGTAACTTCCCATTTGAGCAGATCTATTTCTAAAATCATATCCTTTCCGTTTGCAGCGACGAAAACTCGTTGACCATCTGGATGTGGGCTGACCCAAGTAGGTTTGATCGCAGAATGATGATTATCCTGATGAGATGTCTCATGATTCATTACATGTCCCATCGCTGCATGATCTACCGCATCACTTGATTCTTTATGCATGGAGGCTAAAGAACGATCTAGATTCAACTTTCGGCTTATTTCCATATTCATGACGTCTATTTCAAAAAGTTCTCCAGACATCATGGCCACAGAGAAATGCTTTAAACCATCAGGGCTGATTCTAGATCCATGAGGCATCGCCCCTGTTTGAATTTGCATAAGCTCTTCCATTGCAAAAGGATCAACAACTGAAACAGTGCTGGGTTCCATTTTACCATGGAGATTGAAATTGACACAAAAAAGCATCCCATTGGCAGAACTGATCTGCATACTTGCCGGAAAAATTCCTAACTCAGTAAAAGCTATCAGTTTATTTGATTTAGTTGCATATTTATATACTCTGCCAAAAGGATTTCCATGTGCCATGGTCACATACCAAAAATCACCCGAAGGATCTATTGTAAGGCCATGAGGTCCTTCTATTTCTGTAGCCTGGTAACCCACAGTAATAACCTCATCTACAAAACCCTGAGAACCATCAAATTTGATCAGCGCTACTTCGTCCTCAGACTCCGATGCTACATATAAAAAGTACGTTTGGGAGAATCCAATAAACGATACACACAAAAAAAGACAAAGCAACTGACTTTTTCTAATCATCTTTTTTCCACTTTAATGTTTTTTGGCTTTATAATATCTATTTTCACTGACCATAATCCACTGTTCCAATCCGTGAAAAATACATGGCCTTTATGAGGTTGGGGTCCCCAAGTCATCGGTGCATTGGGTATTCTACCTTTGGCATCAGCAGGCAAGAACCATGCAATTTCTCTACCTTGCTTGAAAAGGTCTCCCATTAATTCTCCAGAAAGATCAACTACTCGCAAGCCTGCATTATAGTTACCAACATATAACAAGTCTCCTTCTACCCATAAATTATGAGAACCTGCTCCCGGCACTTCATATTTAGCTACTTCAACGGGGTGCTCTAAATCTGTGAAATCTATGATATGAAGAAATCCAGCTGGAATGGTTGGCCCATCCTCAGTATTTAATCCATTCGGAAAAGCCTCATCTCCGGCAATCACATAAAATTTACCTGTTTTTTTATCATGGTAAGGAAAAGCAGCATGATTCCATCCACTTGGATACGCATAATTAGCTATACGTTTTGGATTCGAGGGTGTCCCTCCAGCCATTCCGTTACCCACATCCACCATCCAAACACCATAGGCCCAATTAGAGGAATACGCTATGCCATCCTCTATCCAAACATCATGTATCGAATGACCTGGTTCATCTAATTCAAAAGTACCTACCTTTTTAGGAGACTTTGGATCTTCAATATTGATAATATCATATCTTTCACCATTGCTTAGCGCATAGATATGATTTTTATATATAAAAACATTGTGCACGCCCCCGGTCAAACCTTCATCATAGGTAGCGATAATGTCCGCCTCGGCCGGATTACTGACATCGATGATCACTAAACCATTTTTCCTATTGGAAGCCCCTTCTCGAGAAATTACACAAATTTTACCATCTTCAGAAACCTTAACATCATTTACCGTACGTGCATCAACCCTAATGGTATCTATAGGAATCAGCTGATTAGGATCCGTCACATCCCAGAAATAAGCCTCACCATTTCCTCCCCAGGTGCCCGTCACACAATAATCTCTTCCATCGATACCTTCCCATACCCACAGGTCGGATGTATGTACATTACTTACAGTACCATGCCCTTTCAGTTGAACCTTTTCTGTAACATTTCGAGCTGAAACTTGAAGTGTTCTCCGTGCTTCCCTCCCCCCAAAAGCAGCTACAATGGTATAAATACCTGATACATCGGCAACAAAGTTTCCATTGTCTTTGATCATGCCGGAGGCATACTCTGAAGGGCTTGCAGAAACTCCCGTAAAAGAAAAAATAAAGGGAATCGCTGCAATAAGATCTCCCTCGTTGTCAATTGCTTGAGCATCAAAATAAACTACCTCTCCTGTTACTGCCTCCTGAACATTGCTCGATAATTCTATTGATGTCACTGGATTTTTTTTCACAGCAATGACCGTCTCTGTTGAAATTTTACCTGAGCTTACTTTAATAACTGTCTTGCCTTTTTGATGAGCGGTGATGTTTCCAAAAATGTCTACACTAGCCACATGCGTATCACTGCTTTCAAATACCAAATTTGGGTTGGAAATTTGATAATTTTGTACATCCAATAATTGCACCTGCATGCCAATTCTTTGACCTGCAAAAATCCCCGAGGGTAGATTCGTGATTTTAAGGTCTGTGCCTTCTGAATGCTTCACATTTACCCACAAGTTCAATCGCTGATAGTCTTTCATTCCCTCCAACCTACCAATGACAATTACGTTCCCTTGACCGGGTTCTAGTGGGGTAATTAAGCCCTTTTTATCTACTTTAAATATTTGGGGAGCCGACGAATAGAAACTGAAATTTACTTCAGGAATGACCTGGTTTTGGGCATCTACTGCTTGAACTAAAATTTGATGATACCCTTCTGAAGAGAGTTCTATTTCATCCGAAGCAACGATAATTTCAAATGATTGCGCCAAAGAATTTGACGCCATGCCCAATAGCATGGCCCATACGAGCCATTGAGATTTATAAGAGTAAGTACACATAAATATTTTTTTAATACTAATTTAATGCTGACTCATCAAGATATCAATCAAGGTTTTTTAAACGGAATATGGATAATAAAAGGATGTTCCGAAATCTTGACTATTTTAATTTCACCCTAAATACTCAATGTGCAAAGAGATTGTTCGGAGCTGTCACAAAAAAATCAATAGATTAAATTACTCGCCCAATTTTGCCAAATAATTTAAATTATATTGAATACTATCAAAGGGATTATTATCATATTGTTCTTGCTCCATAAACATGTATTTGACTCCAGCTAAATCAATGTTTTCAAGCATTTCGGCTATGTTTAAATCTCCCTTACCAAATTCTGTACTCTCCCCTTCCAAGATGCTCATATCTTTAAGATGCCATAAAGGAAATCTTCCTGGATATTCATTGAAATAGTCAATAGGATTCTTTCCCCCCATGACCACCCAACCTAAATCTAATTCCATATGAACTAAACTAGAATCTGTATTTTCAAGGAGCACATCATAGAGCACTTGCCCCTTATCAGACTCAAACTCATAGGAATGGTTGTGATATCCGAACTTCAATCCTAGTTTTTTGCAGTCTTCTCCAGCCTTATTGAATGCTTCAGCTACCCTGAGATAATTATCAATATCCTGGCCTTCAGTTGGCATAGATGAACAAATCACATATTCCTGTCCAGCTTCAGCGGCCTGCTCCATGGTCTGATTCCAATCCGTATCTAAATGAACATGTCCACTTCTAATAGAAAGACCTAATGCCTTGCAAGTATCACGCATCTCAATGGGAGTCAATCCATAATATAAGCCTTTATCACTCCGTGCACTTTCCAATTGCTTGAACCCTAATTCAGCAACTTTTGAGAGCGTCCCTTTTGGATCTTGGATCATAGCGCCTCTAAAAGTGTAGAGTTGTACACCAACGTCTTTACGTGCGCTTTGAGTTGGAATGAATGAAGGTAAAGTCAGGCTCCCAACTGCCAAAGCAGTCGTTTGATAAATAAAATTTCTGCGGGATCTCATATTATTTGATCTTTGAAGTAAAATAAATATTTCAAATTAATAAATTAAAAGCGTACCATTCTATTTTTAGGTTTTTAATTTACATTGTCGATGAATAAGCGAATGATTTCAATCGTTGACCTAAATTATATAATATTTAATATCTGAAGAGTATGCCCGTAAATAGCTTACCACTCGCAACTGATTTATCACTATCTCGCATCATTCATGGTCTTTGGAGACTCAAGGATTGGAATCTTGGCAAAAAAGATTTAGTCGCTTTTTTGGAAGAAATCATGGAGATGGGCATTACCAGCTTTGACCATGCGGACATTTATGGAGATTATAGCTGTGAAAAGATTTTTGGAGATGCCCTCCGCCTGCAACCTTCCCTTAAAAAAGATATACAAATTATTACAAAATGTGGTATTAAGCTGCGTTCTGATAAATATCCCGAGAGAAAGTTGCAAATCTATGATTACAGTTATCAACACATCCTACAATCGGCTGAGCAATCTCTACAAAATTTAGGTATTGATACCATCGATTTACTCCTTTTGCATCGACCCGCTCCCTTCTTTGACCCCGAAGAGGTTACCCGAGCCCTTGACGAATTATATCAAGCAGGCAAGGTGCGTTATTTTGGTGTTTCTAATTTTACCCCTGGGCAGTTTGAAATGCTTCAAAAGCATTGGCATCAAAAACTATTGACCAATCAAATCGAAATTTCACCCAGTTGTCTGGAGCATTTTGAAAATGGTAATTTAGATTTTTGTTTGAAGGAACAAATAAAGCCAATGTCATGGTCACCTTTATCTGGAGGTAAGCTCTTTCATCCGACCACTACAAAAGGTATCAAAATCCTGAAGGTTCTTGAAAAAATAACTAAGGAAATTGGGGCAAAAAGTATAGACCAAGTAGTCTACGCTTGGATCGTAAAACACCCTAGTCAAATCATGCCCATCGTCGGTAGTGGAAAAATTGAGCGTATTCAAACAGCATTTGACGGACTTGAACTCAAGTTATCAATGGAACAATGGTACGAAATATACAATGCTTCTACCGGAGTCGAATTGCCCTAACCGAACCAATTTTTTGTTCTCCACTACTTAAAGTCGATAAAACCCATTAAGACATTTTTTTATCTACTTTCTAAACTAATCGTATTTTATATTAAGTTAAGATCCTTTAGGGCACCATTCATATTGCGTACTGCAACTGCACTAGCGTCAAATTTGACCTTCTCAGCTGAATCTAAATGATAATCGATGATCTTTTCTAATCCATTTTTACCAATGATTGTTGGCACGCCAATACAAATATCAGATTGTCCATATTCACCATCAAGATATACACATGAGGAAAATAATTTTTTCTGATCACGTACAATGCTCTCCACTAAAAACGCTCCAGCAGCACCCGGAGCATACCAAGCAGAAGTCCCTATGAGTTTGGTCAAAGTCGCACCTCCTAGCATGGTTTCTTCAACTACTTTTACCTGCTCATCTTCCGTTATAAAATGGGTAACAGGTGTACTATTGTAGGTAGCATGCTTGATTAAAGGAATCATTGTGGTGTCACCATGCCCGCCAATGACCACTGCTTGCAAATCCAATGGCGAACAACCGATGGCTTCACTCAAACGATACTTAAATCTGCTGCTATCCAACAATCCCCCCATACCGATGACTCGCTCTTTAGGTAAACCACTGGACTTTACACTCAGGTAAGTCATGGTGTCCATGGGATTTGAAATAACGATAATAATGGTATTTGGTGAGTACTTAAGGATATTTTCTGTTACCGTTTGAACGATACCAGCATTGGTGCCAATTAATTCCTCACGTGTCATTCCCGGTTTTCTTGGGATACCAGAGGTAATCACTACTACTTCAGAATCGGCGGTAGAAACATAATCATTGGTCGATCCAATTACCTTTGTATTGAACCCATTTAAAGTAGCACATTGATTCATATCCATGGCTTTACCTTCTGCAAGGCCTTCCTTAATATCCAAGAGAACCACTTCTTCGCACAAATGTTTGCGTGTAATATTTTCTGCACAAGTAGCTCCAACAGCTCCTGCTCCAACAACGGTAACCTTCATCTATTTTTTTTTAGTTTAAACTTGAGCCGATCTATATGGCAAAACAAAGTTACACGCCAAGGTATTAATAGAAAAGTAATGCTACTGATATCACAAATTTAAATGTTAACCGAAACCCTGAAAGTACTACGCATTTATATTTTACTATCCATCATTTCCCTTCAAATCTTTCATCTCCACTCTTAAAATATCCTTGGTTGAGTTTTTCAACCGGAATCGATCGTCAATGCGGAGACCAACAAGCCAGCAAATTCCTTGTTTAGAGGTCAATATTAAAAGACTTTCCTTCCTAATCATAGGGATTTTTTGATCTATCAAAAAGTCACTGACTTTTTTCTTTTGAGTCATACCCAAGGGATAAAAATAATCTCCTTTTTCCCATTTTCTTAGGGTAAGTGGAAAGATCAATTTCTTCATATCCAAATAAGCAATGTTCAAACTTTTATCAACTGGTTCAGTAGTCGATGGAATAAGAGTGAAAGTAAACTGATAATTATAAAATGCAACCGCCTCCAATGCATTAGATATGGTTCTTCGTGCTGCTGGATCAATGATCTGATCTGTTGTCCCAATCCAAACTTTGTGCCTATCTACGTTCAATTGGTATGCATCCCAATAAAACATGGCCGAATGATTCTGAACCACTGATCTAAAAATCTGCTTGAATTGCGCATAGCCCAACTGATAACTTTCAAGCAATTCAAAAAGCAACAAACTATCCAATGGATGATCTCGAACCCAAGAAACGTTTAAACAATCTATTTTACCTGATTTGAAATATTGTGTCTTCAGGTCCGAAACCTTTTGGTCGAGTAACATTTCAGTGGCGATAAGACGAGCTTGCGTATTCCCAAAAGTTTGTAAGACTGAAGGATTGAGCTCTTTCAGAACAGGCAATACTTTATTACGAATTTTATTGCGCACATACTTATTGCTGGCGTTGGACAAATCTTCACGCCATGAAATACGCTGTTTCTCTGCATAATTTATTATTTCTTGTTTGTCAAAAATTAATAAGGGACGTACCAAAAGTCCCTGTTGTATTTTCATGCCTCTTAAACCTCGGATACCCGTTCCTTTGGTCAAATTAAATAAAACGGTCTCTAAGTTATCATCAGCATGATGCGCTGTTAATACAGCCGAACATTTATGCAAAGAAGCCAACTCAGAAAACCAATCATAACGCAATGATCGAGCAGCCATTTGAATCGATACCTGATTTTTTTTTGCATAGACCTCAGTATCCACCTTTAAAATGTGAGTAATAATCCCATGATTTCGGCCCCATTGCTCAATAAAATCAGCATCCAACTCTGATTCCTGACCTCGAAGGCCAAAATTCATGTGAGCAATAAAAAAGTCGAAGGATAGCTCCTTTAACAAATGCGCAAGCACGATAGAATCAACCCCAGCGCTTACTCCTAAAAGCAGCCGGTCTTGGATACTAAATAAATGATGAGATTCAATATGAGCTTTTAATTTTGCTAACATAAAATTAACGCTATTTTACTGTCATTATATATACTACTTTTGCAGACCAATTAAATTGAGATGCGAAACTACCTTATATTACTTATGTTACTCTTCCTCTCTTTAGCATCTATGGCTCAGAAGAGAATTAAATATACAGCCAAAGGTAAGCAGGAAGTAGTTCGAAAAGTGGGTCAATCGATAAGATATCTCATTGACAGTGTGGTCTTTGTTCAGAAAGAGACTACTGTTTATTGCGACAGTGCTATTTATATAAAAGCCGAAAATCAAATGAAGGCTTACGACCATGTTAAAATTATCAATGATTCAACTGTCGTCACTTCCGATCGGCTCCTATATCAAGGAGAAGATCGCATCGCTCAACTTCGAGAAGACGTGATTTATAAGCGGGGATATCAGGAACTCTATACTGATCATTTGGATTACAGCTTAGACACCGAAATCGCCTATTACTACAATGGAGGACAGTTGATTGACACTACCAATATCCTTTCAAGTAAATTAGGCTATTTTTACGCCAAGGAAAATATCGCACGATTTTATCAGTCAGTAGTTTTGCAGTCTCCAGAGTTTACCTTAAAAACTGATACCTTAAGATACAATACACTTACCAAAATAGCTTACAGCTTTGGCCCAACTAAGATCATCAATAAAGAAGGTACGATGATATATGCTGACGGAGGTGAATTCCGAACGGAAATCAGTCAAACAGAAATATCATCCGGAAATATTGAAACCTCCGAATATATCTTGGATGGTGATAAATTATTTTTTGATGATTTTAATCAGTTCTATTTAGGTGAGGGTAACGTAAAACTTACTTCAAAAGAAAATAATCTTATCTTAATCGGCGATGAAGGCTATCACGATAAGGTCAATGGCTACAGCAAAATATATGGTAATGCCATTATGAAAAAGATTATGAAATTAGATACCTTTTACATAGCCGCAGATACGATGATGGCCATCGAAAGTGAATACGACTCTGTAAGAAGAATATTGGCCTATCCGGACATTAGGATATTTAAAATGAATGTCCAAGGCATTGCCGATTCTTCCGCTTATCTTTTGGCTGATTCTATTATAATGCTTTATCAAAATCCTGTTCTATGGACAGGGCAAAATCAAGTCCTATCAGATACTATCGCTATCTTCCTTAACGACAGCAGCATAGAAAAAATGGACTTAAAACGAAATGCATTTCTGATCACCAAAGATTCAGTCAGTAATTTCAATCAAATAAAAGGAAGACTGATGAACATCTATTTCTTCAAAAAACGCTTAAACTACATTGATATTAATGGTAATTGTGAAAGTCTGTTCCATTCAATGGATGAAACAGATACGGTTTTATTAGGGATCAATAAAATGCTAACAAGCAATATGACCATTCGTTTTCTCAACAATCAAATTAATAACTTTACATTATACAAATCTCCAGAGGGTCGATTTTTACCCCCGCACATGATTACAGAAGCAGACAAAATACTGGATGACTTCAACTGGATGATTGATCGAAGACCTTCTCTCCAAGATATTTTTGTAAAACCCATTTTTGACGGCGATTTGGTCCCTTCGAGTAATCTTGAAGAGAAAGTTAAACCTGATGAACAAGAAAGAGAGGAAAATAAAAAGAAACTTCAGGAAAGAAAAAATGGCAAGAAAATACAAGGTGCACCTGATTAATACATTTATAACAATAGTGCATTACTTTTGTACGTCAATATTTTTTAGAAAATGATCAAAATTTATATCAAAATATCTCTCATAGGCCTTTTATGCCTTTTTGTTACGAGTTGTACTGAGTACCAGAAATTACTTAAAACTAGTGATTGGCAGCCGAAATACGAGGCAGCCATGAAATATTATGAAAAAAAGGATTTTTCCAGAGCTATTGGCCTTTTTGACGATATACTCCCTATTATTCGAGGTACCAAGGAAGCCGAATCTGCCAATTTTTATTATGCCTACGCGCACTTCTATCAAGATTTATTTATTCTGAGCGCCCATTATTTTGAAACCTTCTTGGAAGTTTATTCTCGGAGTGATTTAGCACTTGAGGCCAATTATATGTTTGGCTATTCGCTCTATATGCAATCGCCAGAATATGACTTAGATCAAACGCCGAGCTATGAAGCCATCAATGTGATGCAGAATTTCATCAATCAATACCCCACTTCAGAATTTGCGAAAAATGCGGGAGTAATTGTTAACGAACTAGAACTTAAACTAGAAAAAAAAGAATTTGAAAATGCAAGATTATATCTTAAACTACGAAAATATGAGGCGGCTATCGTCACTTTAGAAGATTTCATCAAGGAATTCCCAGGTTCTTCTTTTCAAGAAGAGGCTTTCTTCTTGACCATCAAGACAGCACATGACTATGCGCAAGCCAGCATTCGTTCGGTTCAAAATAAACGTTTTAAAGCTTGTGTAGATAAGTATCAAACTTTCGTTGATAAATACCCTAACAGTAACTTTTTGAAAGAAGCCGAAGAATATTATGCGAATAGTACAGATTTTTTAACTAAATTTGTCTTTAAAAATAATTGAGAGATTATGGCTACTGACGCATCACTCAAAACAAGAGAAAGTTCTATACTATCAAAACCTACAGAGAATATATTTGAATCTTTGGTAATCATAGGCAAACGTGCCCGACAAATCTCAAGCATCCAGAAAGAAGAATTGAATGGAAAATTGGCTGAATTTGCCTCTACCGTCGATAATCTGGAAGAAATTTTTGAAAACAGAGAACAAATTGAAATTTCTAAATTTTACGAGCGGATGCCAAAGCCAACAACCACAGCCACTGAGGAATTCCTCAACGATGAGGTGATATTTAGAAGACGGGATGAAGATGACGCAGAGGGCATAAAACTATAACTTGCTCAAGCCTATGCTAGCAGGAAAAAAAATTCTTTTAGCCGTTAGCGGGTCTATTGCAGCTTACAAATCAGCATTGATTGTTCGGCTTTTAGTGAAAGAGCAAGCTGATGGTACGAGTCATTATGACGGAAAGTGCCACAAAATTTGTTACCCCTACTACCCTATCCACTCTATCAAAACAACCCATCTATACCTCCTTTTATAAGAATAATTCAGAAGAGTGGCACAATCATGTTGCTCTCGGTCTTTGGGCAGATGTGCTGATCATTGCACCGGCCTCGGCCCATACCCTCTCAAAAATGGCACAAGGTTTATGTGATAATTTTCTGTTGTCTGTCTTTCTTTCGGCAAGATGTCCTGTATATTTTGCTCCAGCAATGGATTTAGACATGTTGGCGCATCCAGCAACTCAAAAAAACATTAATCTATTAGTCTCACGTGGGAACCATCTCATTGCTTCCGATGTAGGTGAACTTGCTAGTGGTCTGAACGGAAAAGGAAGAATGGCTGCGCCAGAAACCATCATTAATATTCTGGAAGCACATTTCAAAATAGGGACCTTTCATAATAAAAGAGTATTGATTACCTCAGGCCCTACCTATGAGGCTCTTGACTCAGTGAGGTTTATTGGAAATCATTCTTCTGGTAAAATGGGGTATGCCTTGGCCACTTTATTTGCTGAGCAAGGGGCTCAAGTTGTTTTTATTTCTGGTCCTGTAAAAGATTACCCTAAACACACTGATATCAAGGTCATTAAAGTCACATCTGCTGATGAAATGCTGGATGCATGTATTCAGCAATATGTAAAGATCGACTTTGCAGTTTTTACTGCTGCAGTAGCCGATTACAAACCCAACGAGGCGTTTGAAAAAAAGCATAAAAAGGATGGTAATCCTCTAAAAATAACCTTGATTGAAAATCCTGACATTGCTCATGAATTGGGTAAACTAAAAACTGAAAAACAAATCCATGTTGGATTTGCACTAGAAACTCATAATGAAGAGGCCTCTGCTAAAGCGAAAATAAAGCGTAAAAATTTAGATCTTATTGTTCTAAATTCGTTACAAGATATTGGTGTCGGTTTTGGTCAAGATACCAATAAGGTCACCATTTATGATCGCTTTGAAAAACGATTTCCCTTTGATTTAAAGGATAAAAAAGAAGTTGCTCAAGATATTTTGAAAATAATGGAAAGCTATGCTTAAGCTGAGTATATTATTTTTTTTTTTAATTCCGACGGTACTGCTAAGTCAAGAGCTGAATTGTCGTGTAATCATCAATGCGCAAGCCATTCAAAGTAGTGACCCAAGTACGATTTCTGAAATGGAAGTTGCCTTTAGCGAATTTCTAAATAATACAAAATGGACTTCTGATCAATTTAAAGTTGAAGAAAGAATTAATTGTAATATTGTTCTCACACTAACCGACGCAAGTGATCCTGCATTGGGGCAATACCAAGCCTCCGTACAGGTACTTTCCTCTAGACCGGTATATAACACCAATCATGAAACAATCCTATTGAATTTTGGTGATAGAGACTGGGTCTTTGAATATGTTAATTCTCAGCCCATCATCTATAATGAAAATAGCTTTATTGATAACCTTTCTTCTCTTCTATCATATTATGCTTTAGTCATCATTGGCTTGGATTATGATTCTTTTGGAAGGTTAAGAGGCGAGCCTTACTTCAATCTGGCATGGAGGGTAGTGACCAACGCCCAAAATACTGGTTTTATAGGGTGGGATCAATTCAATAGTATCAGAAATCGCTATTGGTTAGTAGAGAATTTATTGAATGCTCAAATGAAACCCATAAGAGAGGCCAGTTATCAATATCACTTGCAAGGTATGGATCATTTTTTGGAAAATCCTGAAGAGGCCAGAAAAATGATCTCTGAAAGTATCCAAAAAGTACTAAAAGTCAACCAAGCAAGACCCCGTTCGATACTTACCATTAGTTTTCTAGATGCCAAAACTGACGAGCTCAGTAAAATATTTTCAAAAGGAGATCCATCCCTTCGCAAGCGGACCTATAATATGCTTATAAATATTGATGCAACCAAGCGTTCAGATTTTGCAGAGATGATTAAATAATGCCAAGTCGACAAGTGAAAATAACGCTAACAGATCTAGAAATCCATTTTCAAGAATGGCTCACATTTATACGGAAAGATGGTGCGGTAATATTTGGAAAAATGATTAGTATTGAAGAAAATAAAATTTTATATCAAAATTCAGCTATGAAAAGAGCCTTCATATTGCGCTCAGAATTGGATGAAGTTTGGAGAGATGTACAAATCTGATCGATATGATCAAATCGCTTTCAATCATTAATTTTGCTTTAATTAAGGAATTAGAATTGATCCCTGCTTTGGGATTGAATGTCATTACGGGAGAAACGGGAGCTGGGAAATCAATTATGATGGGTGCCTTAGGCCTGTTGATGGGCCGTCGTGCTGATAGCAAAGCCCTATGGGATGTCTCTAAAAAATGCCAAATCGAAGGGCATTTTGACATCTCTGCCTATGAGCTTCAATCTTTTTTTGAAACCCATGAGCTCGACTATGAAACGGAGACTATCATTCGTAGAGAGGTCTCTCCCAATGGAAAAAGTAGGGCCTTTATCAATGATACTCCCGTCAATTTAGAGGTACTCAAAACCTTTTCTTTAAAACTCATGGATATTCATTCTCAAAATGAGTCCTTAAATCTAGGAAATCACCAATACCAACTTGACGTATTAGATCAGTTTTCACTTAATGCAGGTCAGCTAAAAGCCTACAAAAAGGCCTATGAGATCTATCAACACCGGAAAAAGACATATGAAGAGTTGGTTTTATGGCATTCTACCTCTCGAAAGAATCAAGATTATGAACGTCATAATCTTCAAGAATTAGAAGATGCGGGGCTAGATAACATTGATTTAGAAAGGCTAGAGCAAAATTTGACGACCATGCAACATGCAGAGGAAATTAAAATAAAGCTCTCTCAAGCGATCCATCTATTAGATGAGGAAGACTTTTCTGTAATCAAACAACTGGAACTATTGGATACCTTAATGATATCTATTAGTAGTCTGTCAGGAACATTTAAAGAGGCTAAAGGAAGAATCACAAGCTCACTAATCGAATTAAAAGATGTCTTTGAAGTTCTCCTAGAGAAACGAGAACAGATTGAATTCGATCCCCAGAGAATAGCCGAATTTAACGAACAACGTTCACTCATTTATCGCTTGCAGCAAAAACATGAACTTCATACAATGAAAGGCCTCATTGATCTAAGGGAGAAATTATCTGAGAAACTTAATGAAATAGATCATCTTGATGAAAAACTCACTGCATCAAAAGAGCAAATGGATCTAGCTATGAATCAACTAATGATACAGGGTACAGCACTTTCAAAACTTCGTCAGCAATCAGCTCTTAATTTTGAGCGGGATATCACCGATATCATTCATGAAATTGGCATTGAAAATGGTCAAGTAAAAATTGAAGTAGAGGTCATTGAACCTAATAAAAATGGAATCAACAAATGTTCCATTCAATTTTCAGCCAATAAAGGTGTCGCTCCACAATCACTTAAAAATATCGCCTCTGGTGGTGAATTGTCTCGGCTCGTTTTTGCAATAAAATATTTAATTGCAGATAAAATTGCGTTACCTACGCTTATTTTCGATGAAATCGATACTGGAATTTCTGGAGAAATCGCCATTAAAATGGTTAAAATGATGAAAACCATGGCAAAAAATCATCAGATTATCTCCATTAGTCATTTACCTCAATTTGCTGCCGGAGGAGAGGCACACTTCTTTGTCTACAAAGACCATAGTGCCGATAAGTCCGTCACTAAAATCAAAGAATTGGTAGCCGAAGAACGTATCGAAGCCATCGCCCAAATGATTGCAGGAGCGCATCCCACGGAAAGTGCCTTTAAAAGTGCGCGGGAATTATTGTCATTACCCCAATAAAGAAATAGTTTTCATTATTTTTGTAACTTAAATTTTAAATAAATGGCTTATAATATACTGAAAGGTAAAAGAGGAATCATTTTTGGAGCTTTGGATGAAAGCTCAATTGCATGGAAAGTTGCCCTCAAAGCCCATGATGAAGGTGCTCAGTTCACTTTAAGTAATGCTCCTATTGCCATGCGAATGGGCGAAATTAACAAGTTGGGTGCGATTTGTGGTGCAGAAATCGTTCCCGCTGACGCCACTTCCCTACAAGACCTAGAAATATTAATCAGTAAATCAACTGAGATTTTGGGAGGAAAATTAGATTTCGTTCTTCATTCGATCGGAATGAGTCCAAATGTTCGAAAGAAAAAATCTTATGGTAATTTGAATTACGATTGGTTTCAAAAATCACTCGATGTATCGGCCCTTTCTTTCCATAAAGTCATGCAGGTAGGTGAAAAATTAGATGCCTTTAATGAGTGGGGTTCTATTTTAGCTCTTTCCTACATTGCGGCACAAAGAACTTTTCCAGATTACTCGGACATGGCCCAAGCAAAAGCTGTGTTAGAATCAATTGCGCGGAGTTATGGCTATCGACTCGGTCAAAGCAAAAAAATAAGAGTAAATACGATTTCACAGTCTCCAACTTGGACGACTGCAGGATCGGGTGTCCCAGGATTTGATGTTTTTTATAATTATGCAGATAAAATGTCTCCTTTGGGAAATGCTTCTGCCGAGGCATGTGCAGATTATTGCATCTCATTATTCTCAGATTTTACTAAAATGGTTACCATGCAAAATCTCATGCATGATGGAGGATTTTCATCATCAGGCATGACCGATAAAATCGTAGAAACACTGCAAAAATAAAATTGATTTCAGGAAGCTCATTTGATCTGATTTTTTGAGTCCAATTCTTATCATTTTAACTATATTGATCGGAAAATGATCGGTTCATCAATCGGTAAACTATTAATAATTTAAATTGATCTCATGATTACCTTTCCTAACTCGAAAATTAATCTTGGGCTAAACATTCTCAATAAAAGAGCAGATGGATTTCATGATATTGAAACCTGTATGTATCCCTTACTTTGGCATGATATCCTAGAGATTGTACCTGCAAAATCATTTTCTTTTGTTCAAACAGGACGCGCTATCCCGGGTGAACCTACGCATAACCTTTGCGTAAAGGCCTATGAACTCATTAAAAAATATTACCGCATACCCCCCATCAACATACATTTACATAAAATCATTCCTATGGGTGCTGGCTTAGGCGGCGGATCCGCAGATGCAGCATTTACGCTTAGGATGCTTAATCAGCTTTTTTCATTAAAAATCACCAGTAGACGTCTTAAACATTATGCTACTATGCTGGGAAGTGATTGTCCCTTTTTTATAGATAATTTGCCTGCCATTGCCTCCAAAACAGGGACAAAATTGAAACTTTATGAACTCAATTTATCAAAATATTACATAATTGTAATATTTCCTAATCTACATACGAGCACCTCACATGCTTATGCCAATATCCAACCGAAAATATCCGAAAATTCATTGGAAGACTCATTGAAAGATTTAAAAAAATGGCACTCCTTACTTCATAATGACTTTGAGGAGTCCTTGTTCAAAAACACACCTATCTTGGCTAAAATAAAATCACGCCTTTACGATCAAGGCGCCTTTTATGCTGCTATGAGTGGATCAGGATCTGCCCTTTATGGCCTGTTTGAAGAACCTCCAGCCGTTACTACTTTTCAAAAACACGAATGTATCCTTCGTTCATTAACACTTCCAACCGATTCATCTTAAAATTTCAGCTTCCAAGGCCTTCCTTTTTCTTTTGCGATTGAGTAGTGGATGCAATAAAACGGAAGATAAAATAAAGCCCGTGCCTAAATAAAACCCATCACTCATTTTCTCGCTATCACCAAAAACCAACAAGGCCAATATAATTCCATAAATAGGCTCCAAGTTAATGGTCAAGTTGACAAAAAAAGCGGAGAGTCGCTTCATTAATTTAATCGAATAGGAAACGGCAAATACGGTACAAACACTCGCCAATATCAGTAGCCACATAGCCTGTTCTAAAGTTGGCCATTCAAAAACTTCCTGACTCACATAAAGAAAATAGAAAGGTAAACTTATACCCGTAAATAGGCATGCGAATACCATCTCATAAAAAGTGATTACAAAATGATCATCACTTTTTATCAATGATACATTAATGATAGAAAAAAATGCTGCTAAAATAGCGGCCAATATCGCAAAAGACAGTCCTAGAAAATACTGGATTTCCATATTGAATACAATCAAGATTCCCAATAAAGCCAATAGACTTAACAAAACTTCAAACAGCTTTATTTGCTTTCTAAAAAAAAGAGGCTCAATAATACTAGTCCAAAAAGAGGTTGTGGCCATACCCACCAAACAAACAGCAGCGTTTGATATTTTTGCTGACAAGAAAAAAAGTACCCAATGGACTGCTAATAGAAATCCAACAATTCCTGTTTTCAACAAAGACCGACGCGAACTCAACAAAAAGGATCGATTCAATAACAAAAGAACAATGATCAATAATAACGCGGCAATACCCGTACGATAAAAGACAATTTCAACAGGTGTCAGGTTAATTAACAAGCCTATAACCGCTGTACACCCCCATATAAGAACGATGAAATGTAGAAAGACAATATCCTTAGTTTTCTGCTTCATCTAGGAACGGTACGATATAAAACTACTCCTATAAGACCAAAAATTATGTTGGGCATCCATACTGCTAAAAGAGGATTGTTAAATGCATTAGCCTCCGCTAAAGCCCTGGAAAGCATGAAAGCAATCACAAATAAAAAGGCTATTAAAAATCCCAATGCGATCTGAACACCCGTCCCTTGCCTTGATTTTTTTGAAGATACGATGATACCAATGAAGGTCAGAATGACTACTGAAAAGGGAGACATGAACCTAATGTACTTTTCAATTTTATAGATATCTACATCAGCCGACCCTCTTAAGGTCTGTTGATCAATATGGTCATTCAATTCACTCATGGTTAAAGTTTCCCACAATCTCTCTTGATTCTCAAAATCAACGGGTGATACGTTCAATACCGTGTCCATAGCATCTCCACTATAGATCATTTCATCCGCCTCTTTAAAGACGCGCCTATTCCATCTATTCAACCTCCATTTATGACCTGTCGTGTCCCATTTCATCGTTCGTGCATAAAGTTTTTCATTCAAAATACCATTTTCGATCTGCTCTAAGGTGATATTATAACCTACATTACCTTGGTTGTTATATCGATCCATATAAATGTACAGATCTGGAGCCACCCGAATATGAATGTTTCGATCATTGAAATAAAAGGCCTTTTTTACATATTGTAGTTCAAAAGCAATTCTAAATTTATTGGTCTCAGGAATGAGATAGGAATTTGCTAGAAAACTTACGAATCCAATCAGTACAGCCCCCATAAAATAGGGTAACATGAATCTCTTAAAACTAACCCCACTTGCCAATATCGCAACTATTTCTGTTTTTGCTGCTAATTTTGCGGTGACGAATACGGTGGCTATAAAGACGATAATAGGTGTCAAAAAGCTGGCCATATATGGTATGTAGGTCAAGAAGTAATGTAAAATTTCCTCGCTGGCTACGTCATTTTTAATGAAATTGTCGTTCTTCTCCGTAAAATCAATAATGATAATGATGAAAATCAAGATGGACATCACAAAGATGAAAGATCCTAAAAATTTTTTAAGAATGTAGACATCAAGTTTTTTCATAACATAATCACAACCTATTGGCTAATTTTTGCACCATTCTATTTTTCCATAAACTAAAGTCTCCTTGGATGATGTGCTTTCTGGCTGATTTAACCAACCATAAATAAAAACTAAGATTATGAATACTTGATATTTGAGCACCTAAAATCTCATTACTGATGATCAAATGCCGTAAATAAGCTTTGGAGTGTAGCGTATCAAGATATCCTCCCAAATTGATATCAATAGGTGAAAAATCATTTTTCCACTTCTCATTTCGAATATTGATGATCCCCTCGGAAGTAAACAGCATTCCATTTCTCGCATTTCTTGTCGGCATAACACAATCAAACATGTCTACTCCCAACGCAATGCATTCCAAAATATTGACTGGGGTGCCCACGCCCATCAAATAACGTGGTTTATCTTTGGGTAAAATGCTGCATACAAGCGCTGTACTTTCATACATCATTTCATGTGGTTCACCTACCGATAATCCCCCTATGGCATTACCATCTTGATTTTGTTCAGCAATGAATGCTGCAGACTGCTCGCGGAGGTCATGATACGTGCTCCCTTGCACAATAGGAAAGAATGTTTGATCAAAACCATACAATGGTTCCGTTTTATCAAAACGATGGATACATCTCTTCAGCCATCTATGGGTCATTTGCATAGAATTTTCCGCATATTCTTTTGAACAGGGATATGGCGTGCATTCATCAAAGGCCATGACAATGTCAGCACCAATCTTTCGCTGGATATCGATGACATATTCGGGTGAAAAATCATGATATGATCCGTCTATATGAGATTGAAATCGAACTCCCTTTTCTTTTATTTTTCGATTGGCCCCCAATGAGTACACCTGGTATCCCCCACTATCGGTTAAAATAGGGTGCTCCCAGCCAATGAATTTATGCAAGCCTCCCGCGCCTTGAATGATGTCCATACCCGGTCTCAAATACAAATGGTACGTGTTTCCTAAAATAATTTGTGCTTCGATATCAGTTTTAAGCTCACGATGATGTACTGCTTTAACCGTTCCTGCTGTACCAACAGGCATGAAAATGGGCGTTTTAATGGTACCATGTGCCGTGGTTAAAACGGCCGCCCTAGCATCACTTTTTGTATCTGTATTTAAAAGATCAAATTTCATAGAGAATGTAAAAATACGCTTTTGAACTAAAGAAAATCCTATAAAATTTGTTATTACCTCAATAAAAATATTCCTATGATAAATGATCCTTGTGTATGTGTATTGTATTTGTTCCTATCATTGACTTTGTAATGAGGTAGAGAAATATTTGTATTGATCGCCAACGGATCATCCTACATCAGATAACTTTAAATAAATCGGGGCGATTCAACTATTCATTTATTAATTGTTAATTACGCTTTAAAAATACCCATCTTTCTTAATCTTTATTGAGCATTATATCTAGACTTGTTTGTGATTGTTTTATGATCTATATTCGCCCCTTTTAGCCCTTTTAATTGGTAAGTCATCGATTTAAGTTAACAAAAAATTTCCTATTTAAATCGCTCCGTTTTATTTTAAAATCATACTAAAACAGAAAAATTAATTTGAATGCCACATTGATAAAACATTACTTCCCTGAGTTAAGTAAGGCCCAAGAAGAACAATTCAAACAGCTTCAAGATCTATATGAATTTTGGAACAAACAAATAAATATTATTTCTAGAAAAGACATTCAAGAACTCTATATCAGACATATTTTACACAGTTTGGCCATCGCTAAGTTCATCGAATTCAAAGCTAAAACAAGTATTCTTGATATCGGTACAGGGGGTGGTTTTCCGGGCATCCCACTAGCACTACTGTTTCCTGAGTCTACCTTTCATCTGGTCGATTCAATGGCCAAAAAAATCAAAGTAGTGCAAGCAATTAGTGCTGAATTGGGATTAATAAATGTCACCAGTGAAGCTGCTCGCGCAGAAAAAACAACTGGTAAATTTGATTTTATCGTCAGCCGAGCCGTTGCTCCCGCACTAAAAATATGGCAATGGACACATCAAAAAATAAAAACTATCACATCTACTGATAATGCTAATGGCATCATTGCCCTCAAAGGAGGTGATCTCGAGATGGAAATGAAAGCTCTCAATAAATCTCATCAGGAAATAAACATAAGAGATTATTTTGACGAACCTTTTTTTGAGACCAAAAAAATAATTTATATTCCCTTATGAATGCCGAAGAATTCAGGAAGCATGGACATCAAGTAATTGATTGGGTCGCAGATTATTTAGAGAATATCGAACAATATCCTGTAAAATCACAAGTCAATCCAGGAGATATTGCTGCTGCCCTGCCTATGCTTCCCCCGGAACAAGGAGAACCTTTTGAACAACTCCTATCAGATGTAGAAGAAAAAATATTACCCGGTATCACCCACTGGCAACATCCTAACTTCCATGCTTATTTCAATGCCAATGGAAGTTATGCTTCCATACTGGCAGAATTGATTACGGCTGCCATTGGTGCTCAATGTATGATTTGGGAAACTTCTCCCGCCGCAGCGGAACTAGAGGAACGCGTTATGGAATGGCTGATAAATATGAGTGGTTTGCCCCAAAATTGGGATGGGGTCATTCAAGACACTGCGAGCACAGGTACTCTGGTATCCATACTCACAGCCAGAGAAAAAATCACCCACTTCAACATCAATAATCGTGGATTTTCGAATGAGAAATTAAGGATTTATTGTTCCGCTCAGACCCATAGCTCAATAGATAAGTCAGTGAAAATTGCAGGTATTGGGTTAGACAACTTAGTGAAAATTCCTGTAGATGATCAAATGGCCCTTTTGCCCCATTTATTGGAAGAAGCTATTAAATCCGATTTAGCATTGGGTAAAATTCCTTGTTGCATCATTACTACATTGGGCACAACAGGTACGACAGCTATGGATCCACTGGAGGCCATTGCCGATATTGCCATTAAATATAATGTGTGGCATCATGTTGATGCGGCTTATGCCGGAGCCGCCTTTGTTCTTCCCAAATACAGACATTTTCTAAAAGGAATAGAAAAAGCAGATACTTATCTTTTTAATCCTCATAAGTGGATGTTTACCAATTTTGACTGTACCGCTTATTTTGTCAAAGACAAAGAAGCCTTAATTCAAACCTTTGAAATACTCCCTGAATACCTAAAAACAAACACAAGAGGAAAAGTAAATGATTACAGAGATTGGGGTATCCCGCTTGGACGTAGGTTCAGGGCATTGAAATTATGGTTTGTGATCCGAGAATACGGTGCTTCAGGCATCCGGATCAAAATCAAGGAACATATTGCGCTTGCGGCGTGGCTCGAGCAACGAGTGATTCATCACCCCGACTTTGAAATGGTTGTCGATAGAGTCTTGAGTTTGGTTGTATTTAGATGTGTTAAATACGCTGATTTGGAAAAAAATAATGCCCTAAACGCTCACATTTTAACCGCTGTCAATGCGTCTGGTAAAGCCTATATTACCCATACTAAGGTAAACCATCAATACGTCCTTCGTGTAGTTACTGGTCAGACTCACATTCAAAAGCATCATGTTGAAAAGCTATGGGAACTGATTCAGCAAATTGCCCAATAATTAATATAGAAAATCATATTTCTGCAAAAGTACCTTCAAAAAAAGTCTAGATTTTAGTGAAAAAAGTCATGCTGTTATGTTTGAGGGGGACATAAACGTAAGCAACAAATACGATTAAAGCAAGACCTCATACTAATGATGGTACCTCAGCGGAATTACTATTTTTATTTTAAAAGCTTCATCATTCCCTTAAACGGATCATTTCCGTAAACGGTAAATGATTTTCTTAAGTAAACAATAAAATAAATCTGGTCCCCTTTCATATAGAAAGATCCAAGATGACCTAAAGTATAAATCACAAATTATCTGTTCGCAAAAAGCTTATATTTCCTTGCTCCATTAGAAACGACAGATGATCACAGTTTGATCATGCCAAATGATCCGATACCTGAGTTCATTGACAAAGGAATAACAAATGGAAAAAAATAATATTAATAAAATATGTAACAAGTGTTACATATTTTATTAAACTAGTTATTATATTTGTAAAGATTTATGGTTGGTAAGGGGTTCTTTTTAAGTTTTTTGGCTTAGGGAACCCTTTTTTTTATAATATTCACAATGGGCCTAATCCATCGGTATTAGTTTTTATTGGTCTCCTCATCTTTTATTGATCTCATCGTCAACAAGGATAAATCATCACAATGTTCAATCTGTTACTAATTAATTGTCCAGTACAAATGTTACATAGTATTTTTTTTACTAAAATATTTTTATCAACATTTATGGTTGGTATTGGGGTTCTTTTAAGTTTCCACTTGTAAGTTTCCACTTGGAGAACTCTTTTTTATAACTGACTAAGTTATCGGCGAATCACTTGCTCATAAAATGAATAAAACTGCTGAACCTTTCTCAAGTAAGCATCTACATCCTGATTCAAAATGCATCCTAAGCCAATTGTATTAAAAAAAATTATCGCTATCACAAATAAGAGTTATCGAAAGATGTCCTTTCTTGCATAATGGCCCGTCACATCAAAATCCATTTTTGATTGAATGAGCAGGTCACTAGACAAATTGGCATAAATAATCCCCTCCACATCCCATAAAGGATCGACCAATGGATTGCCCAAAGGATCAATTACTGAGCTCCCCCCTCTTGATAAGATATCGGGTAATTTTTCCACTGCCTCTCCAGGTAGATCCAAAGGGTAATCCTCGCGAGTGACGAATTGGTTGCAGCTGAGTACAAAACATCTCCCTTCCATAGCGATATGACGAATGGTATGTTGCCAACTGTCACGATGATCAGCCGTTGGTGCAACATAAATTTCTATCTCTTGATCATAAAGGCGCATTCTCGCCTGGGGCATATAACTTTCCCAACAAATAAGGCCTCCTATTTTACCAAGAGGAGTATCATAAACAAGTAAATCAGATCCATCACCTTCACCCCAAACAATACGTTCTGCAGCTGTTGGCTTAATTTTTCGATGCTTACCTATACATTTACCCTTAGGATCAAAATACAGGATGGTACAGTACAAAGTCCCCGACCGTACCCGCTCTATCACACCAATACAACAGTAAATACCGTTTTTCTTTACAATGTTAGCCAAATCAAGAAACGCTTGAGCACTGAAATCTAGTGAACTATCGTGGTAGCGCTGCCACATGGCACGACCCATTTCAGACCTGCTCCCCACAATTGTACCAAAGGTAATATCTCTTGGATACGCCGAAATAAAGGCCTCCGGAAAAAGGACAAATTGAGCACCTTCGGACTTTACTTGGCCAAGTAAGCCATCCACTTTTTCCAAAGTCCCGAATAAATCAAAAAGAACAGGTGCCTCTTGCACGAGGGCCACACGAAGGTCTTTCATAATTGCTGAGATTAAGCAAACAATATAGTTAATTGCTGAGGTTAAGCAAACAATATAGTATGAAATTAAATGAACATAGAGAATTAAAAAAATATCATTTTATAATTTCATCAACTTATTGGATGGCAAAGCTTAATTTTACAATTAGTTCATTGACTTATGGGGCCGAATGGAATCGACAGGAAGTGTGAATGATGCATTTGCGTGTCGGGTGATGAGTGTACATCCGTAATCAAATCACTTAAATTTTAATTGGCGAAGATTCTTACGCCATGGCTGCTTAATTTAACTTTTTAGTTAAATATAGGTTTAAACGGTTGAGCGTCTATCGATGTTCCCGGGCCACATCCTACCTTGCTTTCGCCTTTTGAGCGAGGAATTAGGGTGTCGTATAAAAGGCTAGCGCTGTGAGGTTACTAAGCAGTTGCGAAATTTAGTGACTGGCAGAAAAGGTAGGTTGTTATTTACCAGCCCTTCTGTAAGATTTAATAAATAACTACACATGTAGACGATGTAATGTTTCCTTAGCTGGACGCGGGTTCGAATCCCGCCGGCTCCACAAAAAAGATCCAATACTGATAGTGTTGGATCTTTTTAGTTTATCGGTACATTATTTAGGTACAAATATTTTATTTCCGGATTAATATCTCAAAGAATTTTTGGCCTTTATGTTAGATGTCATACAGCTTAATCCCATGTTATCAAAAATGGTTTACTATATGATGACATTTACATCAATATTATTAGTAGGTTAATTTGATTATTGAAAACAGTAACATTAATTGATTTAAAAAAGCTATTATTCATCTGCTTTTCACTGAGGATCTCATATATATTTCTGTCCAACCCTATCCCTTTTGATCAGCTAATTAAGATCCTTTGTCAGCTTAATGTTACTTTAATAAGCCTTTCCAAGTTCCTCATTTTTACCGTTAAAGAACTTTTTTTTAAAATCACCAGTTATGAAGTTAAGAAAGTTAAAATATCATAGGCAAAGCACAACATTTATGAAAAAAGTGATTGAATTTTGGGGAATCTATTATCCAGTAATCTTGGCATTTTTGTCATTCCTGTATTCTGTTACCCTGTGGTTCACAGGGAACAAGTTAGAGGGGATTTTTGTAGGGATTTGGGTGCCCTCTATACTTTCCGCTTCCATAGCCTTGAGGCAAAGAAGGTCGGACCATTCGAACCAAAAGAATATAAATGATGGAAACTGAAAATATCATAATGTTCTCTATCGGTCTGACCATTTTTGTATTGTATTTGATTGGATATCTCTTCATGGTTAAAAAAGCAAATGAATTGCAGAAAAGCAAATTGAAAAATGATCCTGACCTTACTGCACCTTACAGAAGAGCAGATAATATTGATATGGATGGAATTGGTAATTATGGACGGTTTCCAATCAAAAAGTCAGCGAAGAAAAATAAATGATGAATTGAGCTGTACCATCCTTTTCACGTAGCAAGTTATCGCTTCCATCCCAAAAATTTTTCCTCTATGAACCTATCTCGAATTACGATTAGGGCTCAAAAACAATCCAATGGTCTGGAATAACTTCTTTTTGGGAGCCTAACTAGGCTATAGTCCTTTTCCTTGGTTAATTCCTTAATATTTCTGACTATCTTAATGTCTCCATTTATTTCTCAAAATATTGATAGGACGATGGTTATTTCCGTTTAAATTTCCCTTAATTGCCATAGCTTCAATAGTAAACACTAAAAGTGTATCGTGATTATTAGTATTAATTTCTTACACAACCCTTGGTGGCTATTGTTATAAGCTGCATTAAAAAATCTGTTAATTAATACAAAATCTAAATTGATGCTTTAATGTATTCTATCCCTTCGCTGATCGCTTCTCTTTGATCCTGATTCAATATTACTATGCATTCTTCAGAAAGATAAATACCCCATACCCCCATAAGCTTCGAATAAAAGAGTTTAATAAAATCAAATTTTTTAGTTATTTTTAGTCAACACTTGAAAAAGCTACGGCTTCACCGTTTGAAAATGTAATCGTTCATGAAAAGAAGATCCTTCGTAAAAAACTCCGTTCTTGGGGGCGCTGCCTTTTTTGTTGCACGCGATTTATATGGTGAAACAAAGGGACCCATGTATGGTCACAATGAAATGAAATTCAAGTTAAACACAAAATGGGGAGCCCTCAACCCCGCAAAAACTCCGGTTAATGATTGTCATGAAATGATAGAAGACTCCAAAGGACGCATGATTCTACTGACCAATGAAACCAAAAACAATGTAATTATTTATAACAAAAGTGGTAGATTATTAACCACTTGGGGGACCGAATTTCCTGGTGCGCATGGCTTAACCTTACAGGCCAATGGCAACGAAGATTTTTTGTTTATTACGGATACCAACCGACATCAGGTTTACAAAACCACACTCGATGGAAAAATAGTATTGACCATTAATCCCCCTGCGGATATACCTGATTATCAAAATAAAGATACTTTTGTGCCCACAGAAACAGCCGTGCTACCCAATGGAGACTTTTACATCGCAGATGGGTATGGTGCGCAACACATCTTACATTATGATGAATATGGCAACCTAAAAAATAATTTTGGTGGACGAGGGATAGGAGATGAATATTTGGATAATGCACATGGGATCTGTATCGATATACGTCAAGGCACTCCTACACTGCTCATTACTGATCGCACCCGTACCGCATTCAAGCGTTTTAGTCTTGCGGGGAAGCTTCTTGAGGTGATTCACTTACCGGGTGCATGCGTCTGCAGACCTGTCATTAAAGGTGATTATCTATATGCAGCTGTGCTCCGATCTCCCAACTTAAATAGTATTAATTCCGGATTCGTCACCATATTAAGCAAGGATAATCAAGTAGTGTCAAATTTAGGGGGGACTGCACCCAAATATGTTAATGGTCAATTGCAACCCATGGCGCAATCCGAAAAAATACTGATGCATCCCCATGACGTATGCATAGATGATGAGGGTAGCATCTATGTGTCACAGTGGGCATCTGGTAAATCCTATCCCTATAAATTTTCTCGTGTTTAATCTTCTTGTTTTATGAAAAAAGAAAGGCTGCTGGCCCTAATTATTTTACTCTTTATAGGATGCTTAAGTGGGATGATTTTTTTTGCCCCTGAAAAAAATGAAGGTACCAAAATGGTATCCTATAATCGAGAAATCAGGCCACTCATGTCCGACAAATGTTTTGCTTGTCATGGTCCAGATGTAACCAAAGTAAGAGCAGGACTTAGACTGGATATCCCTTCTATGGCCTTTGCTGAATTAGAAAAATCCAAAGGGAAATATGCCATCGTACCAGGCTTCCCTGAACAAAGTGAATTGATTCATCGCATCGAATCATCAGATTCTCAAATCATGATGCCCTTACCGGAAAGTCATTTGGGGCATTTAAGTCCCGATGAAATAAACTTATTTAAGCAGTGGATCAAAGAAGGTGCACAATATGAAAAACATTGGGCCTTTGAAGTCCCAAAAAAAGCGGACTTACCTAAGGTAAATCATCCGAGTTGGATGACCAATGAAGTCGATTATTTCATTTTAAAAAAAATGGAAGCCTTAGAATTTAGCCCCAATGATGCGGCAAGCAAAGACGCTTTGATAAAAAGAGCTTATGTCGACTTAATCGGATTACCTCCTTCCTATAATGAACTAAATCATTGGCGATCGATATCTAATGAAAATTGGTATGAACAATTGATCGATGACTTGTTACAAAAGCCTGCCTACGGAGAAAAATTTGCGTTATTATGGATGGATTTGGCTCGATATGCAGATTCTTATGGATTTCAAGACGATAATATTAGATCCCAATGGCCCTGGCGAGATTGGGTCATCCATGCCTTCAATGATAACCTACCTTACGATCAGTTTTTAATTAATCAAATTGCAGGTGATTTATTGCCTAATGCTACAAAAAAAAATATTTTAGCTACGGCCTTTTTTAGAAATCATAAGTTTACCGAAGAAGGTGGCGTCATCGATGAAGAATACCGAGTGTCATACAACATTGATAAAACAAGGACTTATGGCAAGGCTTTTTTGGGAGTTACCATTGAATGTGCCCAATGTCATGACCATAAATATGACCCCTTTTCTAATCGTGCGTATTATCAGTTGTATGCTTTTTTCAATGAAAGTAAAGAAAAAGGCTATGAGGGAGATGTCAGCGTTTCTACGCCTGCCAAAAATCCAAAACTTCTCATCTCCGCCCAAGAAAGAAACAAATTATTGGCTTTTCTCAATACCTCAGATACCAGTCAACTAGAAGTGTCCGTCATGGGTGATTGGAGTCCAAAAGATAGCATCAAACCAAGGGCCACCTATATTTTAGCCAGAGGAAGCTATGATGCTCCCACCGATCAGCTGGTCAAGCCAACCGCCTTGGAATCCATCATGCCTTTTGATACCACAAAATATCAGCGTAACCGATTGGGACTTGCTCAGTGGACTACGAATGCTCAAAATCCACTTACTGCACGGGTCTTTGTCAATTTTATTTGGCAGGAGCTCTTTGGGAAAGGCATTGTCAACACTTCAGCAGATTACGGTCTCCAAGGAGAATTACCCACCCATCCTGAATTATTGGATTGGTTAGCTGTCGATTTTATGGAACATCAATGGGATATAAAGTATCTGATTAAAAAGATTATCATGAGCAGTACCTTTAAGCAATCTACCGAAATGAGCTCAGAACAATTGACTCTTGATCCTGATAATATTTACTACAGCAGATCCCCCCGTCTGCGATTCAAAGCCGAGATCATTCGCGACTTTGTCTTGGGCTCTAGTGGCTTACTCAATCCTGAAATAGGTGGCCCTAGTGTCAAACCCTATCAACCAGAAGGGGTCTGGGAAAGTACCACCTCCGGACGAGGAGTATTGGCTTCTTATATGCAGGATCATGGTGCAGATCTCTATAGAAGAGGTTTGTATACATTTATTAAATTAACGGCTCCTCCACCCAGTATGATGATCTTCGATGCCAGCAATAGGGATCAATGCGAAGTCAAAAGATCAAGTACCAATACGCCCTTGCAGGCCTTAACCATGCTCAATGATCCCACAGTACTTGAAGCGTCGAGGGTATTGGCAGAAAGCATATCGCTGAATCCGCAGAAATTGTCCGATAAAATTGAACAAGCCTTTGAAAGGATTGTAATTCGCAAACCGACTCGGATAGAAAAAAATAGATTGGTCAACTATTGTACCGAGCAAATGCTACTGCTCAAAGAAAAGCCTTCTGTGGTCAGCGCGGCCTTAGCGATTGGGGAATATCGTCACCCTGCTGAAAAATATGATGCCATCGAAGCCGCTGCTTTGATGAATACGATATTGATTATTTTTAACCTTGAAGAAACCATTACCAAGTCTTAGAGCTATGAATGAATTATTAGAGCATGGATTAAATCAAAATAGAAGGAAATTCTTGTCCAAAATGAGTCTGGGATTAGGTGGACTAGGTCTCGGATCTTTGATGGTTCCTGGTATGTTTGACGGCCTCAATGAAGCTGAGATTTTTTCTAAAACATTACCTCAATTTGCCCCAAGAGCCAAAAGAATAATTTATTTATTTCAAAATGGTGCCCCCTCACAATTGGACTTATTTGATTATAAGCCTATGCTACAAAGAATGCATGGTGAAGATTTACCTGCCAGTATTCGAAACGGACAAAGACTCACAGGTATGACCTCCAATCAAACTACTTTCCCTTTGGCAGGAAGCCGATTTAATTTTTCCCAACATGGTAGTTATGGAGGCTGGTTCAGTGAGACCATTCCCCATATTGCAGGTATTGCTGATGATTTGTGTATTGTGAAGTCCATGTATACCGAAGCCATCAATCATGATCCTGCCCTTACCTTTTTTCAAACTGGTGCGCAGGTAGGAAACCGACCGAGTTTGGGCTCTTGGGTCAGTTATGGTTTGGGGAGCGATAATAAGAATCTTCCTGCTTTTTGCGTGCTATTGAGCAAAGGAAAAGGGAATGGACAAGGTGTTTATTCCAAATTATGGAACAATGGCTTTTTAGATTCCATCCACCAGGGGGTACAATTTAGTAGTGGCGAAGAACCGGTAAAATACTTGTCAGACCCCCCATTTATAGCCCGAAGTGACAAGCGTGCGATGCTAGATGAAATTGCCGCCCTGAATCAACAATCCTATGAGAAAATTGGAGATCCAGAAATTGTGGCAAAAATTCAGCAATACGAATTGTCCTATCGCATGCAAATGGCCGTACCCGAAATCACTTCCTTAAAAAATGAACCTGAAAGTGTTGTGAAAATGTATGGGCCCGAATGCCTAGTGCCGGGTACGTATGCAGCCAACTGTTTGTTGGCGCGCAAGCTTTCTGAAAATGGCGTTAGATTTGTACAGTTGTATCATCAAGGATGGGATGGTCACGGTAATTTACCCAATGAGCTCATCGGACAATGTAAGGATGTGGATCAGCCCTCTGCCGCATTGATAAAAGATTTAAAACAACGAGGTTTACTGGATGAGACCTTGGTGATTTGGGGTGGTGAATTTGGAAGAACCAATTATTGTCAGGGCCCCCTCACCAAGGATAATTATGGTAGAGACCATCATCCCAGATGCTTTACTATCTGGATGGCAGGCGGTGGAGTAAAACCAGGTGTGTATGGTGAAACCGATGAATTTGGATATAATATTAATTCACTTCCGGTACATGTGCATGACTTTCATGCCACCATCATGCATCTGATGGGAATCGATCATGAGGCATTTACCTACAAACATCTAGGGCGTCGATACCGATTGACCGACGTATCAGGCAATATCATCAATGACTTAATCGCTTAACAATGTCGGCACCTAAATGGTTGGCACTTGGTAGAAACGCTCTGTGGATTTTAAATCCATTTCTGGGCATTATAGCGTATTATCATGAAGAAATAAAATTTGGTATTTATTTTCAATGGCTGGGTAAAATGCATCCCATGCTTTTACATTTTCCCATAGTCTTGGGCTTGGGAGTCGCAGGTTATTATGTCTACAGAAGAGATAACAAAAAAATAAGCCGCTTCTTGTCTCCTCTTTTAATCATTCACTCTTTACTGGCGACCATTGTTGCTATTTTTGGCATCTTTTTGTCCAAACAGGGAAGCTATAACCATGACTTAATTTTTTGGCATAAATGGGGTGGTATATCTATTGCCTGGATGAGTTGGGGATTGATGGCACTCCATGAGTACAATAATTCTTTTAAAACCCATTTTTCATTGCGGGCCCTCGTGGGCTTCGTCTTTGCAGGGGTACTCATTTTTTTTACGCACAAAGGCGCACAATTGACCCATGGCTCCAAGGTGCTCAGCTGGCCTAAAGAAGAAATTGCAAAGAAGATCACGGTAAATATGGACAGTACAGCCACCCTTTATGAAAGGGCCATCGGCCCTCTCTTACAACAAAAGTGTATGAGTTGTCACGGTCCAGAAAAAGAAAAGGGAAACTTATTACTTAATTCGCCGGATCATATCCGGAAAGGAGGAAAACATGGCTCTATTTTAATTGGTAATAATAACAAAAAAGCGCCTTTGTTGGAGCGGTTATTCTTACCCCTATCAGAAGAAAAGCATATGCCCCCTGAAGGTAAATTACAATTGACCAAAGAAGAACTGAGTCTATTGCGTTATTGGGTGCGCTCAGGGGGGTATTTGGAAATTAAAATGAATGAACTGGACCAATCCGACAGTCTATTTTTGTTAGCCCAAAATTGGATGCCCAGTGTCCCATATTTGAACCGTCCAACAACTATATTCCCAGACTTAAAAGCCTATACTTCGAATTATTGTACTGTAAGTTATTCATACACCGGTAGCAGCGACATTGAAGTAAGTTTTTATCAAAGAAATTTTTATGCCCATGAAAATTTAAGGCGTCTGGCTCCAATCCAGTCTCAGATAGTCAACTTAAACATGCAAAATATGCCTTTGCACGAAGAAGACATCGCTTTTATTGCTCAATGCAGTCAATTACAAAAGCTGAATTTAAACTTCACCCAACTGAGTGCTGATCAATTAGTCCCACTCAAAAAATTAACCCAACTCAAGTCAATTTCGATCTGCGGTTTAGCATACGACGAAAAAAATTGGCCTTCTTTTTTTGAAAATGCACCTTTTGAGGAGGTTCACTTATGGGCCTCAAGTCTTAATCTACCTCAAATCGATAAGATTCGCAGCACCTATCCTCGAATTAATTTTACTGTGGGAGATAATTTGAAAAACGACTTAATCAAAATCACAAGCCCGATCATTGACCAAGACTCATCCATTATCGCAAGTCATCTAGATATCAATATTAAGCATTTTTTAGAAGGCACCGTCATCCGATATACCACTGACGGAACAGATCCTGATAGTTTGTCAAGTCCTAAGTTTAAACAGACTTTAAGAATCACTGAACATACTACCCTAAAAACTAAAGCATTTAAATCCGGCTGGATCAGTAGTGATATCGTGCAAAAAACTTTTTATCGATCTGAAATACATCCTGACACCATTTATTTTATCACTCAACCTGATAGGCAATACCCAGGTAATGGAACCCAAACTTTGATCGACTATCAATTAGGTGATCAAAACTTTTCAAATGGCAAATGGTTGGGCTATCTAGATGAAAATATGATATTGGTCATTGGATTCCATCAAAGCAAAAAACTCAAAGAAGCTCGATTTAACACCTTGATAGATAATGCCTCCTATATCTTCCCACTCACAGCCATACAAGTAGCAGGCAGTCTTGATGGTAACCAATTTAAGACCCTCAATGAGATTAAATTTCCCTCTTTACAAAAAGATGATATCAATATTGAAAACAAATCGTTTAACTGTCCGATTCCTGGCGAAGATTCTTATAAATTTTATAGGTTTACCCTATCTAATTTAAAAAAATTGCCTGATTGGCATCCAGGTAAAAAAACTCCCGCTTGGATATTCATAGATGAGCTTTTTCTCAATTAATTTTGGACTTAAAAATCAGAACAAATGAGCCTTCATCTGCAGCCATTGACTGGGCCCCTTTAATTTATTCATGATTATCCAACAATCCTCCCCTTTATCCTTGGATAATTAAAAATCGAGATCATGGCCCCTTCAGACCGTGCTTCTCTAGTTTTATCCATTAAGCGAGGCTTAGATTTCAACGATGTGCCAAAAAAGATTAACTTAAGTCCTACAATCCCAGGTAAGCATGATAATATCAATTAAAATTAACGGAATCCACCATGAGTTAGACTCCGACCCATCGACTCCTTTGCTTTGGGTCATCAGAGAACAAATTGGCCTAACAGGCACCAAATTTGGTTGCGGTATTGCTCAATGTGGGGCTTGCACGGTACACCTCAATGGTATACCCATTCGCTCGTGCACCACTCCGCTAGGAAGCGTCATAGATCAAGAGATCACCACTATTGAAGGAATCACACCTCCAGCATCTGATGTCCTTCATCACGTGCAACAAGCCTGGTTAGAGGTTCAGGTGCCCCAATGCGGCTATTGTCAATCTGGACAGATCATGGCTGCCGTTGCGCTGCTCAATAAAAATAAAAATCCCAATGATGATCAAATCAATACTGCCATGAAGGGAAACATTTGTAGGTGCGGCACATATCCCAGAATAAAGACGGGTATTAAAAAAGCGATCCAATTGATGCAAGCCAACATAAACTCCCCCAAAGATGCGTAAATTAACCAGAAGAGCTTTTATCGGAACGGGATTGCTTGCCAGTGGCGCTTTGGTCATTGGCGTTTCTATTCAACCTGGCAATCGATCAGAAAAAGTGGCCGATTTAATTGCAGATGCAGATGAGTATGTTTTTAACATCTGGATAAAAATTAGTCCCGATAATACGGTGACGATCATTGTACCCCATGCCGAGATGGGTCAAGGCGTACATACTACTTTGGCCCTGATGCTTGCCGATGAAATGGACGCAGATTGGGATAAAGTCATTATTTCAGAAGCCCCAGCGCAAGAGGAGTATACGAATCATATGTTGCTCAAAGGTTTTGTAGCCCGAGACATTGATTTCCCAAATTTTCTGATAAATACCGTGGATGGCGCCTTCCTAAAAATAGGAAAAATCATCAATTTTCAAGTCACAGGTGGCAGTGCATCGATCAGATTCACAGGTCAACTGGGGATGCGGATATCAGGCGCCAGTACACGACAATTACTGATCAAAGCGGCCGCAGCCCAATGGCAACTACCCGAAAAAGAATTATCCGCTCAAAAAAGTTTTATCCACCATGAAAAATCAGGTAAAAAAGAAGCTTTTTTCACCTTTGCGCAAGCCGCAGCCCTTTTGGAGCCTGAAACAAATCCTACCTTAAAATCAGTCGATCAATATCAGCTGATGGGCACCTCTCCGCCACGAAAAGATTTACCACTGAAAGTTACAGGCGAAGCACTTTATGGAATGGATATTCAGCTGCCAGGCATGAAATACGCTTCCATAAAAGCCTCCCCAGTTTTTGGTTGCAAAGTCACCTCTGTTGACGCATCTTCACTCAAAAAAATAAAAGGTTTTTATCAAGTGGTCACCTTGGAGAATGCCGTCGCCGTCATTGCCGATGGTTTTTGGTTAGCTAAACAGGCTTTGAATAAAGTGGTTATTAAATTTGAAAAAAATGACGCTCAAAACATTCATCAAAAAGGAGTTTTTGAGCAACTTAGATATGACCTCAACCAAGCAGAATTAAACAATGATTTCAACATAGATTTCAAAACAGGAGTCATTCCTGATCAAAAAATTAAAAGTAAGGATCAGTTTGAAGCAACCTATCGAGTTCCTTTTTTGGCACATGCTACTATGGAGCCTATGAACTGCACCGCGTGGATTCATGATGGAATTTGCGAGATTTGGATAGGCTCCCAAAATCCATTGGGCATCAAGTCCGAAGTAGCCGATCTGCTGGACATTGAAATGAAAAATGTCCAGGTTTATAATCAGTATCTGGGTGGGGGTTTTGGTAGAAGATCAGAAACTGATGTTGCCCTGCAAGCGGCATGGATCGCAAGAGAAACTACCCATCCCATTAAACTTATTTGGACGCGAGAAGAAGATATACAGCACGACTTTTACAGAGAGGCGAACCTCAGTCAATTCAAAGCAGTCCTTAATTCACAAGGTAAACCCAGTATTTGGATTAATCAATTCTTATTTAAGCACCATCCACCTGAAGCATCTATACCTCCCTATTTGATTCCCAATCAACTTATTCAACATACCGAGAGTACCCTTCATGTACCTTGGGGCAATTGGCGCAGTGTCGACCATTCCATGCATGGTTTTTTTATTGAATCTTTCATTGATGAACTAGCACACCTTCAAAATGAAGATCCCTTTGAATACCGTGCTTCTTTGCTTGCCCATCAACCACGATTTCTCAAAGTACTCAACAAGGCTGCCGAAAAATCATCATGGCATCAGTCGTTACCTGAAAATTGGGGTCGGGGTATTGCCATTCATCAATCTTTCGGAACGATTGTCGCTGAAGTTGTGGAACTCCGAATCATCGAAGATAAAATACATATCGAAAGGGTGGTATGCGTTGCAGATGCAGGTTTCGCCATGCATAGAGATGCCTTTATCGCCCAAATGGAAAGTGGTATCATTTATGGACTCACGGCCGCTTTGTATGGCGAAATTACGATCAAAAATGGTGCGGTAGAACAGCATAATTTTCATGATCATAAAATGCTTAGAATGGATGAAACTCCGATCATTGAAACCTACATCATCAATAGTCATGAAAAAATAGGGGGTGCCGGTGAGCCAAGTACCCCCGTTATCGCTCCTGCCTTGGTCAATGCTATATTCAATGCTACCGGAAAAAGAATTCGTACACTCCCTATCCAAAATTTTGATCTATTGTCCTGACTGTTTTTATCGAAAATCAGCCCGTTTTATGATTAATCGAATTAGATTGATTAAATTAAGATACCATTTAAAACTTAGTTTTGATTTATGATGCGCGCATTCTTTATTCTATCTTTATTTTTTCTGATCAGTTGTACTTTTAAAAAAAATGCTCAAGTGCCTACTGAAGAGGTACCTACTCTTAAAAATTATGAGGACTTAACTGCAATTTTTAAGGTTTGGAGATCTTTTGAAGATCCTCCCCTTTTCGAGGGAGCACCTGATTATCGTGCTGAAACCTTTAAGAAGAGAAATGCTCAATTTATATCCTTACGAAATAAACTAATCAGCATAGATACCCTTGGTTGGCCCATTGAGCATCAAGTAGATTGGCATCTGATTTGGGCTGAAATGAATGGTTATGATTTTAATCAGCGCATACTGAAGCCTTGGGCGCGAGATCCAGCATTCTATGTAACACTTTGGTTGGAAAGAAGTGATGTGCCTGGACATGAAGGGCCTACCCATCACAAAATACTTGATCTATGGACTTATCATTTCCCATTGAGTAAAGAAGATAGAGCAAGGATCATGAACGAACTGCAGGTGATCCCCGCGATCAATCGGCAGGCAGAGGAAAATTTAATAGGAAATGCGAAGGATCTATGGATTACAGGTATTAAGGACATTCGAACTCAAAGTGTGGAACTCAGTAATATGCTGAATCTGAACGGTGTACAAAATGATTCTGAATTAAAGGCAATAGTCAATGAGGCCATCCTATCAACAGACCAATTGGTAGAATGGCTGGAGAAAAAAGCGATCTCTAAAACAGGCCCCTCCGGCATCGGAAAAGAATCCTACACCTGGTACCAACAAAATGTGCATTTAGTCCCGCTTACTTGGGAAGATGAGGTGATGATTTTGAAAAGAGAACTGGCTCGGGCGTGGACTGCATTGAAATTAGAAGAACATAGGAATAGAGACCTTCCTCCACTAAGTGCCGCTGAGTCTCCTGAAGCCTATGACGAAAAAGCCAAAGCATCCGCAAAAAATCTTATGACTTTTTTAGAGGAAAACGAAATTCTTACGGTCAAAGATTATTTCAGTCCAGCACTCAATAAACATTTGGGTGCATTTATCCCTGAAGCCACTCGGAACTTCTTTATGATTGGTGCTCATTATGATCCTAGACCTCTTTATTCTCATTTTTATCATTGGTTTGAACTGGCCATCATGGATCGGCATCCACCAAAAAGTCCCCTGCGCCAAGGACCCTTGCTTTATAATATTTTTGATTCTCGAAATGAAGGAACGGCTACAGCTGTTGAGGAAATGTTCATGCAAGCAGGATTGTATGATCAAAGTCCAAGAGTAAGAGAAATCGTATATATTATGATTGCTCAACGAGCCGCTCGAGGATTGGGTTCACTGTATGCACATGCCAACGAAATGACTATGGAGGAAGCTGGGGGCATTCATTCGGAATTTACGCCTCGAGGCTGGATGAAGACAGAAAAAGAATTATTGATTTTCGAGCAACATTTATACCTAAGACAACCGGGTTATGGTTCGAGTTATATCACGGGTAAATACCTCTTAGAGCAAACTTTTGCCGATTATGCCAAAATGAAATCGAGCCAAGAAAATGGGTTTTTTTTACGAGATTTTTTTGATGAATTAAATGCGATTGGAAGTGTGCCGATTTCTCTTACCCGATGGGAAATGACAGGTTTAAAGCCAATCTTAAACGTTGAACATTTATTTTAAGAGTAATTCCTTCAAAGAGTGAAAATAACAGATCCTGATTAAAAAAAAATCATTTACACATTTTGGGAACATTAATAAACACGCGCATGTTTAAAGTAAAATGACAATTATTCAAACATATGTTAAATATTTTCAAAAAGACTTCACCTCTCCAAAATTTGTATAAGAAACACGAACAACTTTTGAAGAATGCCCACCAACTTTCAAAAATAAATCGTTCGCTGAGTGATCAAAAATACGCTGAAGCGGAAGAAATTCTTAATAAAATTAAAGCTGCTGAAGGCAAATGACAAATCCTTCTTTTTCTACAAACCAGGAGAATAGAATTATTGAAATGGCTTGGGAGGATCGCACTCCTTTCGAAGCTATCAATTATCAGTTTTCCCTTCCAGAAAACGGGGTCATTGCGCTCATGCGGAAGCGACTGAAAAGATCTAGCTTCAATTTGTGGAGGGCGCGGGTACACCAGGGTACTAGCCAAAAACACAGCAAAAAAAGAAATTCTAAAATACAGAGATTTAAATGCACGCGTCAAAGATCTATCTCAAATAATAAAATATCAAAACGATAAATCAGGAAGTCAAATGATCTCTTTCCCCACTCGGCTTAACGACATATACCAGCGCCTAAAATCTGTAGATCCTGAAAGGTATAGTCATACAAGAAATTACGTTGATGGGGCCGTCACTTACTTATCTCCTTACATTTCAAGAGGTGTAATTTCTACGAAGAAAGTTTTTAACTATTTGTTAGAAGAGAACTATCCCTTTGAAACTATTGAAAAATATATCCAAGAATTGGCTTGGCGTGATTATTGGCAACAAGTTTGGATTCATAAAAAATCTGAAATAAATACGGACTTGAAAAGTCAACAACAAGAGGTTCAACATTATGAAATGCCCACGGCTATATTGACAAAGTCATCAAGCATCGAAGCCATAGATAGCGCAATTAAAGGATTGGAAGAAACAGGCTACATGCACAATCACATGCGCATGTACGTAGCCGCTGTTATTTGTAATGTGGGCAAAAGTCATTGGTTGACCCCCTCGCGATGGATGTATTATCATTTATTGGACGGAGACTGGGCGAGCAATGCCTTGAGCTGGCAATGGGTAGCGGGTAGTAATGCGTCAAAAAAATATTATGCAAATCAAGAGAACATTAATAAGTTTTTTTATACTAATCAACACAATACCTTCTTAGACTTAGATTATGATGTTTTAGTCAATCGTCCCTGCCCCACCGCTTTAGTCCCAACGACGTTGCCTCTACTCAATACAGAACTGCCAGTATCTCAAACATTGGTCATGACACCGAGTGAGCCTATTCTTGTTTATAACTATTATAATCTAGATCCAAATTGGCGCCAAGAAGGTGATTATAACCGTGTTCTTTTATTAGAACCTAAAATTTTCGAACAATATCCGATTGCGCCAAAAAATTTTCAATTCATGCAAGCCTTGGGGGTAAATATTAAAAATTTACAAGTATTTGTCGGATCCTTTGAGGCCTTAAGTAAAAGCTATCCAAATCATGAGATTATTTATAAAGAGCATCCCCTAAATGTGCATTATGTAGGTACTGAAGATGTCAGAGATTGGATGTTTGATGTGCAGGGCTATTTCCCCTCTTTTTTTGCTTTCTGGAAGAAATGTAAGAAATATTTGTGAAAGAGAAAAAAAAAGTCGTGAACCTCGTTTGGATGAAAAGAGATATCCGAACACAAGATCATGCAGCACTTGAAGCTGCAGAGCAAGCGCAGCTTCCCTATCTCATTGTTTATTTATTTGAGCCTTCTTTACTCGCTTATCCCGATAGTTCATTAAGACATCATCAATTTATATACCACTCGTTGGCCGATGCCAATAAAACTCTCCAAGTTTTCAATCGATCCATACAAATTTTTTATACCGAAGCGACTCTTTTTTTTGAATTTCTGCTCAATCATTTTGATTTAAAATCAGTCTTTTCCTATCAAGAATCAGGTATCAAACTGACTTGGGACAGAGATCAAAAAGTGATGGGAATTTTAAAAAAAAACAAAGTTTATTGGCATCAATTTCAAAAAGGTGGAGTCATAAGAGGGATGAACAATCGGAAAAATTGGGATCACGTGTGGCTCAAGGATATTGCCATTCCACCCATCAAAAATATATTCACTCAAAACGACCAACCACCCTTCAATCACCCGTTTTCCTTACCACCCACTTTAGAATCAACATTTATTGAAGTTACTCCGCATTTACAAGCCGCTGGTGAGACGCAGGCTTGGAAATACTTGATCTCATTTACCAATGATCGGGGTAAAAATTATCATAAAATGATCTCTAAACCCCTTGAAAGTAGAAAGTCTTGTGGAAGAATCTCTCCCTACTTATCATGGGGTAATTTGAGCGTCAAACAGGCGATGCATCATGTCTCTGATCACACAAACTTTGAAAAACATAAACGTGCTTTTGGGGGTCTCATGACACGCCTCAAATGGCATTGTCATTTCATTCAAAAATTTGAAGTAGAATGTGACTACGAGACTTTATGTATCAACAGGGGCTACGAATCCCTAATAAGAGTTGAAAACAATAACCATCTACTGGCATGGCAATCGGGACGTACCGGTTTTCCATTGGTAGATGCCTGTATGAGGTGTCTTCATACCACGGGGTGGATCAATTTTCGTATGCGTGCCATGTTGGTATCCTTGTTATGTCATCATCTAGACCAAGATTGGAGAACTGGCGTCTATCATCTCGCACAATTATTCCTTGACTATGAACCAGGCATTCATTATCCACAATTTCAAATGCAAGCAGGTACGACCGGTATTAATACAGTCCGGATTTATAACCCTGTAAAACAGTCTTACGAACATGATCCTGAGGGGATATTTATTAAAAAGTGGGTACCTGAACTCGTTAATGTACCCACGCCCTTTATCCATGAACCTTATAAAATGAATCATTTTGATCAATCTTGTTGTGGTATTGAAATGGGCGCTGACTATCCCTTTCCAATCGTAAATTTGGAGGAAAGTGGAAAAATAGCTCGAGAAAAGATTTGGGGCCACCGGAAAGGCAAAAAAGTAAAAAAAGAAAGTCAAAGAATTTTAAAAACACATGTCAGAAAACAATAAATAAATATGTATTTATCAGAATCTAGCATTAAAAAAATGCCTCATATCAAAAGATTGAATATCATTAATTCAGTCTCAGGTATCAAGCCAGGTAACTTAATTGGCACCAAAGATAAAAATAATCAAACGAATTTAGCCATCATCAGCTCCGTCGTGCATCTAGGCAGTAACCCTCCCTATCTTGGATTCATTTTACGACCAGATCAAAATGTACGCAGGCATACCCACGAAAACATTTCAGAAAATAAGCAATTCACCATCAATCATATTCCCTCTGATTTCATTGAACAAGCACATTATACCTCAGCTAAATTTGAAAAAAATGTTTCTGAATTTCAGAAATGTGGATTTACCGAAGAGTACCATAAAGAATTCACAGCACCTTTTGTCAAAGAAAGTAAATTGAAAATGGGCTTAATCCACGAAGAAAGTGTCCCCATAAAATCCAGTAATACCCTCATGGTAGTTGGGAGAATCTTACATTTAATCATTCCTGAAATCTCTCTGAGTGAAGAAGGATATATTGACTTAGGTGTTGCGGACAGTGTTGGTATCTCTGGACTGAATGCCTACTATGCAGTCAAAAAAGTAGGCGAGTTCCCTTATGCTCGTGCGGAAAAAACCCCTGAGTTTAATGATAAAAAAACAAAATTTACCTCATAAAATATGTTCTGTCTGTGGACGCCCCTTTAACTGGCGAAAAAAATGGCGACTTACATGGGACCAAGTAATTTATTGTAGCAAACGTTGCAGAAGCCAAAAAAATGAAAGGAATTAACATTATATTTCCCAATCAACTTTTTCAAACACATGTCTTGTACGAGAATGGATATGATATTTATATGATCGAAGAGCCCTTGTTCTTTTCACAATATAAATTTCATAAAATGAAGTTGGCCTATCACCGAGCTACCATGAAAGCACACGCCAGCCTCTTGGAATCTAGAGGCCTCACGGTGCATTACATAGAAATAGGTGATCAAAGATCAGATTTAGGACATTTACTGGGCCTGCTCTCTATCGAAAAAATAGAGCTCATCTATCTTGTTGACCCTACTGATTATTGGTTAGAAAAAAGAATAAAACAAGCTGCACAAAAGCAAAAAATCAAACTTACCTTCTACGAGAATTCTATTTTTATCAATACTCGTTCAGATCTTGGGGACTTCTTTAGCCCTAATAAAAAAAAGTATTTTCAAACTTCTTTTTATAAGCAATCTAGAATCAAACAACATATTTTAGTAGATGCAGCAGATCAGCCCATCGGTGGAAAATGGAGTTATGATGATGAAAACAGGAAAAAATATCCTAAAAATAAGCTTCCACCAACCATTAAAAGTCCCCTAAATAATTCCTTTTGGAGTGAAGCCTTGACTTATATTGAAACGCATTATTCGAAGAATCCCGGCAATCTTACGTCAAAACCTTTGTATCCGATTGATGGGCCTGCTACTCAAACATGGTTAGAAGATTTTTTTAAACATCGATTCGAAGCGTTTGGTACTTATGAAGATGCTATTGTCAAAGATGAGCTCTTCTTGAATCACAGTGTAATGTCCCCGATGCTCAACACAGGACTGATCTCACCAAAATCCATCATTGATGCAGCGCTTCTTCATACAAAAAAAGTAGATATTCCGTTAAATTCGTTAGAGGGCTTTGTCCGTCAAATAATGGGCTGGCGAGAATTTATAAGGGGCATGTATATTTCCCAGGGTTCTATTTCTCGATCTACTAATTATTGGGGGTTCAAACGAAAAATACCCTCAAGCTTTTATAATGGTACTACCGGCATATACCCCATCGATCAAACCATTCATAAAATATTAAAAACAGGTTATTGTCATCATATTGAGCGGCTGATGGTCTTGGGGAATTTCATGGTACTTTGTGAATTTGATCCAGACGAGGTATATCGGTGGTTTATGGAATTATTTATAGATGCCTATGATTGGGTCATGGTTCCAAATGTTTATGGCATGAGCCAATTTGCAGATGGGGGCCTATTCGCAACCAAACCCTACATCAGTGGATCTAATTATTTAATGAAGATGAGTGATTATCCCAAAGGAGATTGGCAGCCGATCTGGGATGCCTTATTCTGGAGATTTATGGATGTTCATCGCATGTTTTTTATTAAAAATCCACGATTAGGTCTACTTATAAAAACTTTTGATAAAATGACAGATGAGAGAAAAAACGAATTGCATACAACCGCAGATCACTTTTTAATCCAATTAAATAAATAATCAGGAATTAATTTTTTTTAACGGTAACTTTTGCGCGGAAAATAGTTTAACTTATATTTCTTTCATTTTTTAATAAAATCCCATTCATTATATTAATATATGAATTTGAGTGCTGAAAAATTATATTTCGTTTTTACGATTGGTCTTTGTTTTGCTTGTACCTCAAATAATGCTCCAATGACTGAAAGAAATATACCTGATACTGGACGATATGTTCCCTCCTCTGCCCTTATCTACACTACAGCAAAAGATACAGATCTAAAGTTGCAAAAAACTGCTGAATTAGATTTCAAAGAAGGCAAGCAACCCTTAGAAACAGAATTATCCATTTTTATAAATCCTGAAAAAACCTTTCAAACGATGATAGGCATCGGAGGCGCTATAACTGACGCTTCGGCTGAAGTTTTCGCAAAATTGTCTACTGAAAAACAAGAGCTCTTATTAGAAGCCTATTATGGACAAAACGGGATCAAATATAGCCTCTTGAGGACAACGATTCACAGTTGTGACTTTAGTGAGCAATCATACACTTATATAGAAGAAGGTGATGCAGACCTGAAAACATTTGACATCACACCAGACTTGACCTATCGGATACCTCTGATTAAAAAAGCCATTACCAAAGCAGGCGGTGCTTTGTTGACTTATGTAAGTCCTTGGAGTCCTCCAGCGTTTATGAAGACTAATGGAAGTATGCTTCAAGGAGGTCGATTACTACCCGAATTTTACGAATCTTGGGCACATTACTATGCCAAATTTATCAAAGCCTATGAGGCACTTGACATTCCCATTTGGGGTCTAACCATACAAAATGAACCTATGGCTACCCAGCGTTGGGAATCATGCATTTACACTGCACAAGAAGAAAGAGATTTTTTGAAAAACTACTTAGGCCCCATTTTAGCTAAAGAAGGATTAGGGGATAAAAACATTATCGTTTGGGATCACAACAGAGATCTCATTACCAATCGAGCCAATACAATATTAGGAGATCCAGAGGCTGCAAAATATGCGTGGGGTACCGGATTCCATTGGTATGAAACCTGGACCGGAAGTGATGCTAAATTTGAGAATTTAGGAAAGGTTAAGGAATCATTTCCCGATAAGGAATTGATATTCACCGAAGGTTGCAATGAAAGTTTCGACGTCAATAAATATCAGTTTTGGCCAAATGCTGAGCGCTACGGTAACTCTATGATCAACGATTTTAACCAAGGGACAGCAGGCTGGACCGATTGGAATATCCTCTTAGATCAAAATGGTGGTCCCAATCATGTGGCTAACTTTTGTTTTGCACCTATCCACGGTGATACAGACACAGATGAGCTTATTTTGACACCGACTTATTATTATATTGGACATTTTTCAAAATATATCCGTCCAGGTGCCAAAAGAGTCAGTACAGTCAGTAGCAGAAGCTTTCTCCAAGCGACTACTTTCGTCAATCCGGATGATTCATATGCGACCATAATCATGAACGATAGCACCGTCAAAATAGATTATAATATGTACGTTGGAACACATAAAATAGCCTCATCCATTCCGGCGCGAGCCATCCAAACTATATTATATTATTAGAATTTATAAGAAAAAATAAGCTTAATTTTCCTTTTAGAAAAGATCTAAACAAGTATTTGATCGCTCATTTTAAATATTCTATTTAACTTGAACTAAAACATCTACTTTTAGGACATGCGTACCTTTGATTTAGCTCATGATGATAACCACTGGAAACAATTATTTGAAATCCATTTTCAAAATTTACAATCTTTAAATGCCATCTCAACCCTTTGGATTTCTGGATTCTCAAAACTGGGCTTAAATCAAAATAAACGACCCCAAGCCGAACAATTAACCCTAGCTTTAAAACCTTATACGGGCTACACTTTTGTACAAACAAATGAAAATGTCATACTCGATCAAAAATCATGGTATACCATGATTAGTAATTACCAAATGCCGTTGACCCAATTTGTGCGAAGACCTGATGAACTCAACTATTGCGACGAACCGGATATCTGGCACGACGTCATGGGACATATCCCTTTTTTAGCTGAAAAAAGCTACTCAGATATGTATCAATTGTTGGCTAGAACGTATATACGTGCCATGGAGGAAGATCGTTCGGATTTACTAATAGAACTTGATTTTATTGGAGGTATGCTCATTGAGTTGGGACTGATAAGGGAATCATCAGGAATTAAGGCTTTTGGAGCTACTTTTTATTCTTCTTCAGAGGTAAAAATAGCATTTGATCCTAAAAATCAAATCTCTTTTTCCACTCAGGCGCTAATCAGCGGCGCTTCTTATGACCGACACAGCTTCCAAGGAAAATATTATATTTTTGATTCCTTGGCCCAACTCGTACAGCTCATTCAGCAGGTATCTGATCGAATCTAATCCGCTGGATCAATGGGATTATGAATTATATTCACTAAAAAAATCTAAACTCGTTTCTGATCAGATAGTATCTTTGTGCATTAATATCTGATTAAATTTTGTTTCTTTTTCATAAACAGCCTAAATTTTTGTAATCACCAATTATGTCAAAACTACCCGAACAACATCAATTTGTTGATCTCTCTGACTATGGGAGACCCGCTGCAAGGGTCATCGCAGGGTCTTTGAGAAAAAGTGGTTTCACCCCTATTCACGTGACCTTTGCTTTTATTTTGAGTGGCCTAATTGCCATATATTGTATCCTGAATGATTTTCTTGTTTTGGCCGCTATTTTTCTAGTCATCAAATCCATACTTGATGCAGCAGACGGCGAACTGGCAAGAATTAAAAAAACACCTTCCTATACAGGTAGATACTTTGATTCAATCGCTGATATTATCCTGAATCTGTTGATCATGATGGCAATATGTAAAACTTCTGATGCCCGCATTTCAACCACTTTAGTCGCTTTTTTTGGATTGCAATTACAAGGCACACTATATAATTATTATTACGTCATTCTCAGAAACAAATTGGGAGGCGATACTACGAGTAGAATCATTGAAAGAGAGGCACCTACCGCAATGAAAGGGGAACAACAGAAAAATGTACAGCGCCTTTTTTATATATATCATCTGCTTTACAGTTACTTTGACAGAATTATTTATGGGCTTGATAAAAGTGCTTCTGAAGGTAAAATATTCCCAAATTGGTTTATGACAGCGATTTCAATGCTAGGCCTAGGCTTTCAATTACTCCTTATAAGTCTCATGCTCATTTTAGGATTGAAAGAATACATTGTTCCCTTTTTCATTGGCTATACTATCTTGATTATACTGTTTATTGGAATAAGAAAAAATTGGTTAGGATAGCTTTGCCTAACCTCGTCTCAATTTCTTTACTTGTTACAGATCTTTATTTTCCATTCAATGGGATTCACCCTCTATTATCGTTTAAGAAATCTATAAATGATTCTGGTTTTGCAAGATGAACGATCCGCTCATTTTGTATTAGCGACATAAAGTTTTGCGGATTGCCAGAAATCAAAAAAGGTATTTTTGTAGTTTTCAGTACTTTTTCGATTTGCCTTACCGTCTTGTCTGCCTTTGGTGCAACAAACATAGACATTATGAAATCTGCATTTACAATACTTAAAACCTCATGAATATTTTCACCCGGCACATTTTGTCCTAAATAATACACCTTAAATCCTCTTTCGGCAGCAATGAAGGAAGCCAACAAAAGACCTACCTCATGGTGCTCATCCTCAAGAAGGAAAAAAACGATTTTTTTGGCATTGGCGGGGGGATGTGGAATCGCATCAATGGCACTGATGATTTTTTTCCTTATCAAACAGGAAATAAAATGTTCCTGTGCAGGCATGGTTTTTTGTGTATTCCATAAAATACCAATATGGTGAAGAAATGGATAAATTAAATCCTTGACGGTACCTAATAATCCTTTTCGAATGACATGCAGCTTGAATATTTCGTCAAACTTAATTTCATCCATGGTCAGCATGGCCAATGTCAAGGATTGAATGTCTTCTTTTCTTTCCTGATCTACATCTTGATCAGGAAGCGCTAAAATTTGATCAATCAACTCATGAATTTTATCGTCAGGCATTTTTTCAACTTTGGATATTTTATGTCCATTTCTGAGTAAAATGCTGAAATTTACTAATTGAATGAGTTGAAGATCTGAAAAGAATCTGATATTAGTTTCAGTACGACTAGGATTTAAAAAGCTATAGCGTCGTTCCCAAATCCTCAGTGTATGTGCTTTAATACCGGTCAAAGCCTCTACTTGAGACATCGAATACGTACTCATAATATGTTACGAAAGAAAAATTAAATGCTGAATTAATAACTGAAAAAAATAAATTTTAGTTCAAAACTAAAATAATTCTTACATTCAGCCCTTCTGTGAACAAATTAGCAGAATTTTATGTTTGAATGTTATGCTTCATTCGTTTAATATAGAAAAATAGGTATTGCCTTTAGGTCACAAAAAAAATATAGTACTTACTTATCTAAAAATAAATATGGCATTTTATCAATTTTCCGTAGAACAACACGTTGCTGCTGATCTAGAACAAGTTTGGGAGTTCATTTCTTCTCCCTCAAATCTTAAAAAAATCACTCCCAAAGAGATGGGATTCGATATCACCTCAAAAGAGGATAATGTTAAGGTTTACCCGGGCATGATTATTACCTATAAAGTGAGTCCCCTTTTGGGCATAAAAATGAACTGGATGACAGAAATCACTCAGGTAAAAGAAAGGGATTACTTTATAGATGAACAAAGAGTGGGACCTTACAAGATGTGGCATCACCAGCACAAACTGATCCCTGACAATAAAGGAGTTAAAATGGTCGATTCAATTACCTATATCCCACCCTTTGGTTTCATTGGAATGATAGCCAATACCCTAATCATTGAAAATAAACTTAAAGAAATTTTTGATTATCGAACCATAGCGGTAAACAAAGAGTTTAATATTGTAGAAAGTTAAATTTAACCACATGGCGAAGAAAAATAAGTCTCAAAAAGACATCATCACAGCATACATGCAGCATGTACTAGAGCACAGCAGCACTCCCGAATCAGTGTACAAGTTTGGTAAAGACAATGGTTTTACTGAAGCTGAATTTTATAACTTTTTTGGCACCTTCGAATCCCTCGAAAAATCTATTTTTAGCAACTTTTTTGACAATACCATGATACTTCTTGAAAAAAATGAAGAGTATCAAAATTTCGACGCGCAAAACAAACTACTCAGCTTTTATTTCACCTTATTTGAAGTCCTGAAAGCCAATAGAAGTTATGTCATCATGACCCTCTCATCGCACAAAGCTAGTCTCAAGACACATGGTGTTTTGGTTGGTCTAAAAGAATTATTCAAGAAATTTGTAGACGGATTAGATATCCAAACATTGGATTTAAAACAAGAAAAACTGGAAGAAGTAAAGCAGAAAGGACTCTCTGAACTCTCCTGGCAACAATTGTTGTTTACCATTAATTTTTGGATGGAAGATGCCAGTGCTTCTTTTGAAAAAACAGATATTTTTATTGAAAAATCGGTAAAAACGAGTTTTGAGCTAATGAATATCACCCCACTGAAAAGTCTGTTAGATTTAGGTAAATTTTTTGTGAAAGAGAAAATAATGGGGAAAAATTAAATGGAGACGATCGATCAAATTCCGATAACAAAAATTCAGCGAGCAACCAAAATCGTTAAGACCGGAGCAAAAGTAGGTGTTAACTACATCAAATACTATGGTAACCGCATTACTCAAGAACAAGAGCAAGCTAAAAAAACATTAAACAATGCCAATGCAGATGATATCTATGATGGACTTAAAAACCTTAAAGGTAGTGCGCTAAAGGTGGCCCAAATGCTGAGTATGGAAAAATCTATCATGCCTGCAGCATACGTAGAGAAATTTTCCCTTTCACAATTTTCGGTACCCCCATTGTCGCCCGCGCTTGTCAATAAAACTTTCGGAAAATATTTTGGAAAATCTGCTCATGAGATTTTTGATAAGTTCGATGCTACCTCTGCCAATGCTGCAAGTATTGGTCAGGTACATCTAGCTGAAAAAGACGGTAAACAAATAGCTGTAAAAATTCAATATCCTGGGGTTGCAGGAAGTATCAGCAGCGACTTATCTTTGATCAAACCTATCGCTATTCGAATGTTCAATATTAAGGGCAAAGATTCTGATAAATATTTTAAAGAAGTAGAAGAAAAACTCATTGACGAAACCAACTATACTCTTGAGGTAAATCAAAGTATTGAAATTGCAGAAGCATGCAAGCACATTCCCCACATGAGGTTCCCGGAATACTACAAAGAATATTCAACCGACCGTATAATAAGTATGGAATGGATGAATGGACTCCACCTTACGGAATTTGCCGCCCAGAATAGTGATCCCCTATTGGCTAACAAAATAGGCCAAACCCTTTGGGATTTTTACATGTATCAAATTCATGTCCTAAGAAAAATGCACGCCGATCCGCATCCTGGTAATTTCTTGGTCTCAAAAGACCAAGAGCTCATCGCTCTTGATTTTGGTTGTATGAAAAGTTTACCAGATGCATTTTATTATCCTTACTTTACGCTCTCAGAGAAAGAAAATATCAATAACAAAATCCTTTTTGAAAAAAAACTTTATGAGCTCGAAATATTAAGACTCGATGATTCAAAAAAAGAGCTTGATTTTTTCAAAGAAATCTTTCATGACCTGCTGAGCCTGTTTACCCAACCCTTCCAGACCGATTATTTTGACTTTTCAAATAAAACCTTTTTTGATGCCCTCTCAAATATGGCGCAAGAATTTGCTCAAAAAACCGAATTAAGAAAATACAATGGAAATCGTGGATCAAAACATTTTATCTATGTGAATCGAACCTTTTTTGGTTTATATAATCTGATGCACGAGCTAAAAGCGACACATATTGAAATAAAAAGTCCCATGAAGCTAAAAAAAATAGCCTAAACAATGATTACTGCCAAATTTGCTCCTAGGCAACCCAAGCCGGAATTTTATGAATTGAAGGCAGAAAATGCTACTGGAGATGAGGTTTCATTTGATCAATTTAATGATAAAACAGTGTTGATTGTAAACACAGCAACACGTTGTGGTTTGGCACCTCAATTTAAACAGCTTGAGAAGTTACATCATAAATATCAATCCAAGGGGCTCGTAATCTTGGGCTTTCCTTGTAATCAATTCATGTCTCAAGAACCTGAATCGAATGAGACAATGGAAACTTCCTGCCTTTTAAAATACGGAGTCACCTTTCAATTGATGTCAAAAATAAAAGTAAATGGCCCCAATGCACATCCTGTATTTAAATACTTAAAGAATGAAATATCTGAGTTATTTGGAAGTCGAATCAAGTGGAATTTTACCAAGTTTTTAATCTCCAATGAAGGAATACCCTTTCGTAGATACGGACCTTATACGCCACCCAATGCCCTTGAGAAAGACATAAAAAAGCTTATCTTAAGAAAGAAGAAAGTTTGATATTTGCCGCATGAAAATATTACTAACAGGAGCGACAGGCTACATAGGAAAAAGACTACTCCTCGAATTAATATACCATGGCCATCACATAGTTTGTACCGTTCGAGATAAAAATAGATTTTCAGCACCCGCTTCCATTTTAGATAAGATAGAAGTCATTGAAGCTGATTTTTTGGATTTCAAATCTCTAGAAAAAATACCACAAGACATTGAGGGTGCTTATTATCTGATGCATTCCATGTCTAATACCCGTGATTATGAAAAATTAGAAAAACAATCTGCTCTTCATTTTCGTAAAATTATGAAGGGCAAAGATGTGCGACACGTAGTTTACCTCAGTGGCATAACCAATGAGGACTCATTGTCAGCACATTTATCATCTCGACGTGCTGTCGAGCATGAATTAGGACTGGGTTCTTATCCTTTGACCACATTACGCGCAGGTATCATTATTGGATCGGGCAGTGCTTCTTTTGAGATCATTCGTGATTTGGTCGAAAAATTACCCCTCATGATTACACCTAAATGGCTCAATACTAAATGTCAGCCTATAGGAGTTGACAATGTCCTAGATTGTCTTGTCAAAACCTTAGGGAATGAGAAAACCTATGATCAAAATTTCGATATTGGAGGTCCGGCAGTAATGACCTATAAAGAAATACTTCTAGGGTTTGCAAAGGCTCGAAACTTGAAACGATTCATCTTTACGGTACCCATAATGACCCCAAAATTATCCTCTTATTGGCTCTATTTTGTTACTTCCACCTCTTATAAACTGGCTTCTGCTCTAGTCAGCAGTATGAAAGTTGAGGTGATATGTAGAGATCTTGAATTACTGAAAATTATAAATATTGAACCCATAAATTATCAAGAGGCCCTCAAAAGAACGTTATCAGAAATTGTAGAAAATCGAATTGTATCTAGCTGGAAAGATTCCCTAATCAGCAGTGCATTTAATCTCAATATCTCAGAATTTCTTAAAGTACCCGTCTTTGGGTGTTTTCAAGATCAAAGATCACATCAAATCTCAAATAAGCAAGAATGTGTTGATCGTATTTGGCGTATTGGAGGTCAGAGAGGCTGGTATTATGCTAATGGCCTATGGAAGCTACGGGGGTTTATAGATAAACTATTTGGAGGGGTTGGACTGCGTAGAGGTAGAACGCAAGAAGACACGCTCCATGTCGGAGATGCCATAGATTTTTGGCGTGTTTTGTATGCGGACAAAAAAGAAGGTAGATTATTGTTATTTGCTGAAATGAAACTCCCCGGGGAAGCTTGGTTAGAATTCAAAGTTAAAGGAACCTATTTGGAGCAAACGGCTACTTTCAGACCCAAAGGTGTTTGGGGTCGACTTTACTGGTATGCTGTTTTTCCCTTTCATGGTTTTATCTTTATAGGCATGTTAAATAACCTTACAAAATAAATGAAAATTGCTATTTTTTGGTTCCGAAGAGACCTGCGCCTTGATGACAATACCGCACTTCGGGCAGCTTTAAAATCAGGCCATGAAGTACTTCCTATTTTTATTTTTGATCAAGATATCTTGAGTGACTTACCAGAACAAGATGCCCGATTAGGCTTTATTCATGATTTATTAACAGATATCAACTCAAGCCTTCATCCATTTGAAAGTGGGGTACAATGTATGTTTGGTAATCCAGTTAACGTTTGGAAGTCTTTGATAGAGAGTTACGACATTTCGTCCGTGTTCATTAATAAAGACTATGAACCCTATGCACGAAAAAGAGATCAAGAAATTGCCGCATTACTCTCAGAAAATGGTATTGTCTTACATACCTTCAAGGATCAGGTCATTTTTGAAGAAAATGAAGTTTTAAAGGCAGATGGCAAACCTTATACTGTTTTTACTCCCTACAAAAATAAATGGCTTTCTCATTTCAGCAAAGAAATGTTAACATCTGAAGCTTCAGACCTCAAAGCCCTCTATAAACAAAAGCAAGTTGTACCCGCTTTGAGTAGTATGAATTTCAAAGTTGCCACCATAAAGGTAAAGCCCTATGATCTCTCATCACTGAGCGAATACATCAAAAGTAGAGACTTACCCAGCACAGACAATACGAGCTATCTGAGTCCACATTTGAGATTTGGGAGTGTTAGTATCCGGGAAATAATCGGTACGCTTAAAGACATGGATGCGGTTTTTTTAAGCGAATTGATCTGGCGCGAATTTTTCATGCAAATAATCTACCATTTTCCAAGAGTAGTCACTGAAAACTTTAAGGTGAAATACAATAGTATCGTTTGGAGAAATGATCAAGAGGAATTTGAAAAATGGTGTACAGGTAAGACAGGTTATCCTATGGTTGATGCGGGTATGAGACAATTGAACGCCACGGGATATATGCATAATCGCGTGCGCATGGTCACTGCAAGTTTCCTTTGTAAGCATTTACTCATTGATTGGCGTTGGGGAGAAGCCTATTTTGCTCAAAAACTTTTAGATTATGAGCTTTCTTCTAATAACGGCAACTGGCAATGGTCGGCAGGTACGGGCTGTGATGCTACCCCTTATTTTAGGGTATTTAATCCAACTTCTCAACAACAAAAATTCGATGGTAAAGGAATTTATGTCAAAAAATGGATCCCTGAATTAGATTCCTTTGACTATGTCCCCCCAATGGTTGATCATAAATTGGCACGTGAAAGAGCCTTGAGTACCTATAAAATAGGCCTTGCATCGCATCAAGATTAACGAGCTCTATACTTTAAGGCTTTAGGTAAAAAGGCTTCGGTTAATAAGATATTCAGTAAAACCAAGCCCATGCCGTAGAATACATCCTCTACTGGAATGGTAAGGATTCGGATACCTAAATTCTCAGCATTATTGTACCACACGATGGGTGCATCAATTAAACTACCCGTAAGCACACCGTTGACCATTAAAAAGGGCAACATAAGTAGGCCCCAAGCGATGTAAAACCTTCTCAACAATATAGGTTTTGATACAAAAGTGACTACCAATATGGTCAATGTAAAAAAAGCATTGAAAGCAGTGTAGGTTTTATCAAAAGATAATACCACCATCAGAATTAAAATCAGAGCTAAAAAAGCACTGATCAGATTAGTCATACCTCTAGACAATCCCCCCTGGGGAGCGATCGCTATCAATGTATAATGAGAAAAAACACAAGCAAAAGGGATACATACAAAGAAGAGCACTTCTTCAATAGGTAAATGCCAAACAAGCAGCGCCATGAGATAATCTGGATTAAAACCCCAGATTCCTTGAACAGTAAAATAAATATCCCAGCTGAGGTAAGCACACCCACTGACGACCATCGCAGGGAAAAAAGCTTTCAATTTCTTATGAAATTTTATACGAGGATGAAAACTAAAAAAAAAAGGAACAAAAATAGTTGCAATATCTATTATCAAATATAAATAATGCCTCATTTGCTCCACTCTGATTTGAAATACTTTAGCGGAACTAGTAACATCCCAAAGCACTCACCTTCCTCCTTCGACCGCTTCTTATGATGTATTTTATGAGCTTTACGTATGGCACGTAAATAAGCATTATTTGATCTGGTGAAAATTTTAATTCTTTGATGTATAAAGATGTCATGCACCAAAAAATAACAAATACCATAAGCCGCGATACCAAAGCCAATAGCCATAAGATAAAAAAAAGAGAAATGGGAACCTAATATGATACAGAGCATACTTGGGGTGGCAAAAATCAAAAAGAAACTATCATTTCGTTCAAAAATATATGCCTCATTTTCTCTGGTATGATGGTCTTCATGAAGATTCCAAAATAGGCCATGCATGATATATTTATGGGCAAACCAAGCTACGAATTCCATAAAAAAGAAAGTACTTACAAAAGCAATGATGTTCATCGAGACCAATTTGATTTATCTATTCAAAATTAATCATTTAAGTCAAGTAAAAAAGCATTCAACCGACTATGTTGTAAATTAGAAAGATGTTTCCCATCTAATAAATTATCACAAAATTTTTTAATCCAAGTCATATTTAGTCCTGAATTCAAAATATTACTGATATAAAATTCTAAGTCTGTTTCAATACTTTCATCATAGCTTAAAAAGCTAGGTGCATTGAGTTGAACTAGCAGACGGAGGTATCGTAATTCTGGATTGTTTTTGTTTTGATGAATCGCCTTTTCAATTTTTTCTTTACCACTATTGAAATAATTCCATTTTTCTCTAGGCCAAAAAACATTTTCTGCTAACATGGTCTCCGAGACTCCTACATAAGCCATGACCAAAGGATTTAAATTCCATTGTGCATCTGATTGTAATGCATCTAAATAAGCCTGCGTAATTTCTTGACTATGAAATTTCGGCCTGATACTCAACTCAGGAATACTCAATGGAGTTAATATGAGCCAAATAAAAATGAGTTTCAAACGAAATTAAATTTAACTTTTACATAAGATTTAAAAAATAAATAAGATTTCATAAAATTATTCACTCTTATTCTAGTTTCCAAAAGTCTTGATGACGGTGTTTTTTTCAACTTTATCAAAAGCTCGAAATAATATGAATAAGCGGTATAGACCCCTAATTTAGCAACTAAAGGCAACTGTGCAATTCCGATTTTCGCTGCCTGAAAATCTTCCTGTATTTCTTTGATAATAACGTCTTTAGATGGTTCATCTAAGTTCTCCAAGTCCACTTGGGGAAAATAAGAGCGATTTAACACATCTAGATCATTTTTAATATCTCTTAGGAAATTTACTTTTTGAAAAGCTGAACCCAACCGCATGGCACTTTCTTTTAGTGATTCATACAAGCTCTGATCACCTTCGACAAAAACTTTAAGACACATCAAGCCGACCACATCAGCAGATCCATATATGTATTGCTTATACTCCTCCTGGGTACTATATTGCGATTTATAAAGATCCATTTTCATACTTCGCATAAAAGCATCGACTAAGGATATGTCAATGTCATATTTAAGTATCGTTTTTTGAAAGGAATTGAGAATAGGATTTAAACTAATTCCTACTTAAGTGCCGCATAAAAATCTTCTTCAAATTGCTTAAGTAATTCCTCTTGATTGTGCTCATGAAAGGTATCTACAATTTCATCTGCAAATCTCACAAACCCATAAATATTATGAATGTCTTGTTGAATGGTCGGAGACAATAGGTTTACAGCCTTATAAAAGGAAGTACTGTATTTTAGGGTTACTTCTTTGCTACACGCCTGGGTCAGATCATCGTATAACAACGTCATGTTAATACTTGTTTACTGGTGTTTTGAGAGATCAGCTCCGCCGCAATTTTACCAGAAATCAAAGAAGGGGGTACGCCGGGTCCTGGGACGGTTAGTTGTCCAGTAAAATATAAATTTTTTACTTTTTTACTCATTATTTTCGGCCTTAAAAATGCCGTCTGGAATAAGGTATTGGCCAATCCGTAGGCATTTCCTTTATAAGAATTATAATCCTCCTTAAAATCATTGAGACAATAGGACTCCTTAAAGGAAATGAATGCTTTGATGGATTGCTTAGTGTGCTTTTCTAATCGTGCGAGTATTATATCAAAATACTTTTCTCGTAAGATTTCAGAATCTTCTAAGTCAGGTGCCAAAGGAACGAGGAAAAAACCACTTTCTCTACCCTCGGGAGCTACTGAAGGATCCGTCAGACTCGTAAAACTGGCATAAAATAAAGGAGCCTTCGGCCATTTAGGATCGTCATATATTTCACTGGCATGGGCTTCAAAATCAGTATCAAAAAACAACATGTGATGCAGTATACCAGTCAGTTTTTTATCAAAACCGACATAAAACAATAGTGAGGACGGAGCAAATGTTTTTTTCTCCCAATAAGATTCTTTGTAAGATCTTAGATGACTAGGCAATAACGTTTCTGTGTGATGATAATCTGCCCCACTCAGCACAATATCCGAGGGCGTCCATACTCCATCAATCACTAGGCCATTTGCGACACCATTTTCTGTAGCTATTTTTTCTACATTACTTCCTGTATGTATTTTCACACCCAATGATAAAGCCAACGTTTCCATGGCCTCCACTACTTTGTACATCCCTCCAATGGGATACCAAGTACCCAAAACGAAATCTGCATGATTCATGAAATTATAAAAGGCTGGCGTATTTTGAGGTTTAGCTCCCAAAAATAACACAGGGAATTCCAAAATTTTGATGAGCTTTGGATTCTTGAAACGTTTCCTTATTTGATGGCTAATGGTCACCACAAACTGATCTAGCTTCTTGACAGTTTCAAAGGTCACGAGTTCAAGCGGAGAAATACCTGGTTTATAAACCAATTTCTCAATAGCTATGCGATAATTATGGCCCGCATCTTCAAGAAATTTAGCTAAAAGGTGACCCGCTCCCACTTCTTCTTTTTCAAATATTTTGAAAATTTCTTCTAATGAATCTGGAATATCTATTGAGGTACCATCTTCAAAATAAACCCGATAGGCCGGGGCTAGGCGTTTCAATTCATAGAAATCTGAGGTTTTATTTCCAAAATCTTGAAAAAACTTGTCAAAAACATCAGGCATCCAATACCAGCTAGGGCCCATATCAAAAGTAAATCCTTCTTTGACCATCTTTCGAGCTCTTCCTCCTATTGATGTGTTTTTTTCAAATACATCTACCTCAAATCCGGCCTTGGCCAAATAGCACGCAGCAGACAAAGAAGAAAAGCCAGAACCAATTATGTTAACTTTTTGCATACAAACAATAATACCTTCAATTAACTTAAAAAAACAACTAAAAGTTCATCTAAAAACTGCAATATTTCTACAAAGATGATGTTTGTCGTGCTATTTAATGAAAACCTTGCACGTAAACAATTTCAATTAAAAATTAAGTCGTTGGGTTTCAAAATCAATCCCAAACTAATTTCTGTATAAATTGAGCTTTTATTTTAATAGAAAGTAGAACATAAACCAAAAAAAGAACCCGCAATAATCTAAAAAAATATGTCAAAAAAATTACTGTTCATCTCCTTTGTCGTTTCTCTCGGGGGATTTTTATTTGGGTTTGATGCGGGTATTATTTCAGGTGTGATGTCTTACGTCGGACCTGAATTCAATTTAACCGATGGGCAGATTGGATGGGTGGTCAGTGCACCTTCTTGGGCAGCCATGATCGCCATGATTTTTTCTGGGAGGTTGAGTGATCGTTTGGGACGAAAAAAAATACTCTTATTGGTTGCCTTCCTCTATGCCGTATCGGCATTGCTCTCAGCTTATGCGATTACCTATGAGATGTTGTCTCTGGCCAGAATGATTGGAGGGCTCGCCTTTGGTGCTGCTTTAATTTTGGCACCCATGTATATCGCTGAAATTTCAACAGCTGAAAATCGAGGAGTTTTGGTCTCTATACAGCAGTTAAACATTGTTTTGGGATTCTTTGCTGCTTTTTTGAGTAATTATTTTTTCAATAAATACAATAGCCCTGAGCATTTATTCTTGAATGATGAGAATGTATGGAGGTGGATGCTCGGCGTAGAACTCTTTCCAGCACTACTCTATTTTCTGGCATTATTCTTCGTGCCAAGGAGTCCCAGATGGCTTTATCTTAAAAATAAATACATAGAAGCCAAACAAGTCCTAAATCAAATTCACGGTAAAAATAGGGCTGAGAAGGAAATATCTTCGATAGAAAAAAGTATCGATAAAGATAAAGAATTACAGCAAGTCAAATGGACCGATATTTTAAAACCTAGTTTACGTTTTATTATGATCGTAGGATTGGTAGTAGGTGTTTTACAGCAAATTACAGGGATAAATGCCATTTATTTTTATGCTACCTCTATTTTTAAACAAACGGGTATAGGTACTGATGCTGCTTTTTCATCGGGTATCCTATTAAGTTCCGTTACTGTCCTTTTCACCTTTATTGCGATGTACTTAATTGATCGAGCAGGAAGAAGACCCTTACTGCTTGGTGGGTACAGCGGGTATTGCCATAAGTTTACTTTTATGTGCCTTTGGCTTTAGTCAAGCTACATATCAACTCAAATTACAAGATATTTATCAGTTCAAATTCGAAAAGTCAGAAAACCTGATCCCTATTGCGGGTAATGAATACCAAAATGATGTCGACTTTAAGGAAGAAATGAAAACTATCTTGGGAAACAGTACTTACTCTAAAAATGACGGCCTTATTCTTGAGGCAGCCACCCAAATAAATGCTACTTTAGTTCTTGTAGGTATTTTAGGATTTATCGCCTGCTTTGCTTTCTCACTTGGACCCGTCATGTGGGTCTTATTGTCCGAGTTATATCCCATTAAGTACAGGGGAATTGCCATTGGCATTGTTGCCTTCGTTAATTCATTTATAAGCTCTGCCGTACAGCTTGTATTTCCATGGGAGTTATCAAACTTAGGCAACGCCATGAGTTTCTTCATCTTTGGTGCTATTGCTGCGGTGGGCTTCTTTGTCTTATTAAAAATATTACCAGAAACCAAAGGAAAATCCTTGGAGGAACTTGAAACCACATTGATCAAATGGCTCTAAAATCAATTACCCCTATTCTCATTTTTTTAATGGGTTGTACCGCTAAATCATTGCATCAAGAAAAGGAGGTCCAATTTCAAGAAGTAGACGTCATCTCACTCTCTACAACTAACTATTCCGAAATATCAACAGATGTAAAAGTGGAAGATGGACAATTTAATACGGCAAATCAGGGTTGGATCATTTTTGATTTAAACGTCCCTCAAGCAGGACGGTATCAAGTAAAAATTTATGGCTCCGATCACTCCGATGCGACTGTTTATCTTGAAGATTATGTAGACAATAAAGAAGCAAGACACTACAAGATTACAGGCCAAATTTCCTTTGATAAAAACCTTGGTTATGGCCTTGTAGATGGGAGTCCCTTGAATGCCGGTGCACATAAGATTAAATTACATATCAAGGGTGTGGCTAAGATTCAAAAAATAACATTTGAATTGATGTCCGTTCATGAATCCTCACCTCAAACCTATACCCAGCGCATGGAGGGTGAAGACTGGGCCATGGTCTGGTCTGATGAATTTAATGGAACTGAGATAGATACCTCAAAATGGGTGTTCGATGTAGGCAATTGGGGGTGGGGAAATGACGAAATTCAATATTATACCAAGGCAGATCAAAAAAATGCGAGAGTAAAAGAAGGAAATCTCATCATAGAGGCCCTTAAAGAAGCACAAACAAATATATGGACCTCGGCCCGGCTTACTACCAGAGGTAAAGTTTCCTTTTTGTATGGGAAAATAGAATTTAGAGCTCGTGTTCCCGACAAAAAAGGATATTGGGCCGCTGGATGGCTGTTAGGAGATAGCTATGTTGATGAGGGCTCCTGGCCATATTGTGGGGAAATAGATATTTTAGAGAATGTCGGTTATGAAACACATCCACTTTCGGGAGATGGTATCGCCCATCTATCCGTTCATACTCCTGCCTATTATTTTAAACGCAACAATCAGATAACCAGCACCACCCAGGTGACAGATATGGTCGGTAGTTTTCATACCTACACCATGGAGTGGAGTCCAAATGAAATGATAGGCCTTATTGATGGAGTGCCCTCTTATGTCTACGACAAAACAGCCAATGACCTAGAGTGGCCTTTTTATCAAGCACATAACTTGATTATTAATTTGGCCATGGGTGGGAATTGGGGTGGTGCTCAAGGTATAGATCCTGATCTCACCTCTCAAAAACTAATCATAGATTATGTAAGGGTGTTCGAAAAAAGGTGATCCCCTAAACGCCTTGATGTGTACGAGTGTAATCATCATAATAACGCTCTTTAATTTAATGCCGACTTCTAATTACAGAATGATCCCAAAGGAAAAGGCATTTAACTCAGGCCCGTTACCACTGGTGAAAACTTGATTTAAATCGTAGTTAACAAAAAGATCCATTCCTCTCCAGCCAACTCTACCTCTGAGTCCATAGCGTACATTACTCAAATAGAAGTTTCCATTGTCTTTTTCTTTATTTCTCAACTTATTATCTTCTTTATACACATATTTTGAACGTCCATACATCCGGTAGCCCAAGTAACCACCTACCCCTATTCGAAAGCCTATTTTTTTTGACCTATTCCATTTAAAACTACCTGCTTCATTCACGATCACCTTACGGGTGCCTTGGGCAAAATCGAATAAAGGGACCAATGAAACATTCAAGTAGCTCGCCACCAACTTACTCTTAATAGCTTCTATATCATTTATATTGACCGGCTGAGCAAATTTGACTTGGGTGGTAGCTTTAGTGACCTGATAACTTGGATCTTCCAATTTCCAATTGTACCAGCTTAGCCCTGCACCCCATTCTAAAAACAAGAATACTATAAAGTTGGGTTTTATTGACTGAGGCCAATCCAAAATACCATGAGCCCCAGGGTTTAACCGAATAACTGTCATCAGCAAGCCCATTGAGACTTCCGCCTTTATCTAACCAATTATTTAATCCCATTTCAATATTAAAATTATGAAGGGTGCCTTTATATGTGATCTTCATGCGTCATAACTGTAACGCTTCAAATCAGAAATCCATGGCTTTTTTTTATAATAGGCTCTCGAGGTTCTCGTGAAACCTTCAATACTATCGTAATGATATTGTTGCCCTCCCTCGAAATTCCAATTTGAAAATTCATCTGCCAATTCATACCATTTATCTTCTAAACTTTGATCTTCTTTGAGCCCATCAATTTCAAGAGTTACATTACCCATTCGAATCTTAAAATCCTTCCCACTTTCATAAATGAGGGTTGAATCCTTTAAATATCTTTTACCAGAGTTGTTTTTTATATGATAATAATCTGGTAACTCCTTTCCGCCCACAGCATTATTCAAATCCGAAACAATCTGATTGATGTTGTAATCATTGAGTTGTTTCAATTGTGCTCTGGTCTCAGCATAAATGATGATTTGGGTTTCATCCTCAAACTCTATAATCACCGTATCAGCGGTAGGATCGGCAAATAATGACAAAGGATAAGTCAAGATGCATAATAAGAAAAAGCGCATAATATATGGAGGTGTTATATAATCAATCATTTTTAGCAATCATTTTTTCAAACTGCAAAAAGTTATTTTTTGCAGCTCTTAAGTCTCCAATGATATCGGCAGGAGCCTTGTTTCTCGCATATTTTAAAATCTTGGCGAGTGTCTTTCTTTGTGATTCCTTTTTACTCATAACTACATCATCAGAACCTATCAAATAGGCCAATTGAATCGAGAATTTGGGCTCCGAAACCGCGATAGGTTCAAAGGATTTTGACTTCAGTGAGATCATTACCTTTGCTGAGCGCTCAGGATGATCATCCTCAAGGATTTCAGGTGACTTAGCCAGCTTAATAAGGTCCATCTTCGGAATAATTACGGGAACTTCAGATTCTTTATTCACTTCTAATTCAGGGATGGCCTTGGGTAGTTCTGAATTAAATGCATTTTTAACCGCCAGCACTGGTTCGGTTGATGATTCAGACATTGTTTGAACCAATATAAAAGTGAAGATGCAGAGCAGTGAAACAGCCGCGGCGCTCGCCATCCAAAAATGATGATTGTTATTTTGATCGATTTTCTCGGCCACTTGATCCCAACTATTTGATTTAGGCGTGAGTTCAAAATTGTCCACACCATTCTTAAACTTACGATCGATTTCATTAGATGATTTCATTGCGATGGTTTTTAGGTTTCTGGATATTTAATGCTACCAATCTCTTCTGCAAAAAACTTCTGGCTCGACTTAACTGTGATTTCGATGTATTCACGCTTATTTGAAGCATCTCGGCAACCTCAGCATGTGAATATCCCTCTATAGCATATAGGTTAAATACACTACGGTAACCTAAAGGAAGAGACTGAATCAATCCAACAAGTACTTCAGAATCAATGGAATCTTCCGGCCAATGGCCCGCGATTTTTCCCTCATAAGTATCAAGAGAAGTTTCTAGTAAGGTCATCTTTTTTGTTTTTCTCAAGTACATTAAGCATTCATTGATCATGATGCGTCTGACCCAAGCCTCAAAAGGACTATCACCTTTATATTGACCAATTTTATTAAAAACTTTAACCATTCCCTCAATCATGATGTGTTCAGCCTCAGACCGATCGGCTATGTATCGAAAGCAAATGCCGAGCATTCTAGGTGCTAACTTTTCAAAAAGCTTGTTTTGAGCCGTTTTATCCTTGTTTTTGCATTTCAACAAGATTTCATCAAGAACAATTGATTTTTGGATCAACAACATTAATATTTAAGGTTACAATAAGGGGATGCCACATGAAGCAATAAAGTTGCACGGAGACAAAGTTAATTATTAATTGAAGAGAAAAATTAGGCTTTAATTAGATTAGAGCAGTTCCGAAAAGGCCATTGGTTTGGCTGAGTAACCTGAAATAATACATGATCTATTATTAATCCATTTTGAGTATTTATTATTTCATAAATTACGCTGCATGCATAACAATTTTATCTAACTTTAAGTTTAATAACTCTTCTATCCCTATCGCTTATTTGGTGGTAGACTATCGGGTACAATGGAGCAACTTATTATTAAAATATTAAATCCTTGTAAGGCTAATTTTGTGTTTGCTAGCTAGTTTTTTACAAGTCATATATGTAAATTCATGGAAGACCCCTTAACCCAAAAAG